>NZ_CP051685.1:2400000-4800000 GCF_012849555.1 Massilia forsythiae | reverse complement strand
CGCCGACGAAGTCGATGCCCTGTGTGTTTGTGATGTGACTCATCGCTATTCTCGGGTGATGGGCGCGGCACACGCTCGCCGCGGCGAAAGGCCGGGGTGCGGCTCTGCGCCCGCCCCGGCTGCGCGCGCCCGGGTGTCGGCGTTATTCGGCAGAGCGCGCTTTCTTCCAGGCGTCATACAGCGCCAGCGTCTCGGGGGCCGTCGGCGGATACAGGCCGATGATCGTTGCGCCGCCTGCGACTTGTTCGAGCACGAAATCTTCAAAGCGCTCCATCTCGACCGCGTCGCGCGCGATCTCCTCGGCCAGGTGGGCGGGAATGCAGACTACACCGTCGTCGTCGCCGACCATGATGTCGCCCGGGTACACCGGAACCCCGCCGCAGCCGATAGGCGCGTTGATGTCCAGCGCGTGGTGACGGATCAGATTGGTCGGCGCCGAGGGGCCCGAACACCAGGCCGGCATGTCGAGCCGGGCAATGCCGCTGGCGTCGCGCAATCCACCGTCGGTGACGATGCCCGCCGCGCCGCGCACCTGCATGCGCGTCGCCAGGATGCTGCCGGCCGACGCCACCGACACGTCGCCGCGGCAATCCATGACCAGCACGGCGCCGGGCGGGATCTCCTCGACCGCCACGCGCTGCGGGTGGCGCGGGTCGCGGAAGACCTCGAGGCCGTCCAGGTCCTCGCGCGCCGGGATGTAGCGCAGCGTGAACGCCGGTCCGGCCAGGCGCTGCCCGGGCTTGAGCGGGCGCGCGCCCTGGATGAAGACATTGCGAAAGCCACGCTTGTACAACAGCGACGTCAGGGTGGCCGTGTTGATGGTCTTGAGCGTCTCCAAAGTGCTTAGGGATATTGCTTGAGTCATGTTTTGGTCCGGTTGAAGGTTTGTGGAGAGGTGGTTCAGGTTTGGGCGCGCAGGGCGGCGTAGACGGGCGCGGTGTCGGGGCGCACGGCGCGCCACCACTGGAATGCTTCCGCGGCCTGCTCGACCAGCATGCCGAGGCCATCGCGCGTGGCGATGCCGTGCCCGGCCGCAAAACGCAGGAACACGGTCGGCCGGCTGCCATACATCATGTCGTAAGCCAGGCTGCCCGGCACAAACACGGCCGGCCCTATCGGCGGCAACTGGTCGTCCATGCTGGCCGAAGTGGCATTGATGACCACGTCGAAGCCGCCGTCCAGCGCATCGAAGTCGCGGGCCAGCACCGTGCCGTGCGCCGCAAACGCCGCGGCGAGTTCGGTCGCCTTCGCCGCCGTGCGATTGGCGATCGTCAGCGACGCGGCGCCCGCCTGCAGCAGGGGCAGGATGGCGCCGCGCGCCGCGCCGCCCGCGCCGAGCATCAAGACCCGCTTGCCGCGCAGAGCGACGCCGGCGCCATGTTCGATGTCGCGCACCAGGCCGGCGCCGTCCGTGTTGTCGCCGAGGATGCGTCCATCGACGATCCGCAAGGCATTGACGGCCCCGGCGGCGCGGGCGCGCTCGGTCAGCGTGTCGGCCAATGCGCGCGCCTCGAGCTTGAAGGGGACGGTGACACTCATGCCTTTGCCGCCCTGCTCGATGAAGGCGCGCACGGTGGGGACAAAGCCGTCCAGCGGGGCCTGCAGACGCTCGTAGGTCAGATTCTGTCGCGTCTGCTCGGCAAACGCGGTGTGGATCTGGGGTGACTTGCTATGGGCGACCGGATGGCCGATCACCACGTATCGATCTAGTACGTTCATTCATTGTTTCTTTCAAATCGTGGATAGGCAATGCCCGCATCACTAAAACGCTTTACTGTAACGATTTAGTATAGTGCAGGCAGGTTACTTCCAAACTTCTTTCGCGTCAACAAGACGATGGAGGCCGCCGCGTGGCTGGACGGTGCCTGCTCGCGCCCGGCAGTGCAGCTGCATGGACTCGCTGCATCGTTTTACCTATCCCATGACCTATAATGCATGTGTCCAGGCGACAATTGCGTCCGCCGGGTGTCGAGCCGATTGAAAAACCATGAGCGAACCAAAGATCCAGGACGTCGCGCGTCTGGCGGGCGTATCTCCGTCCAGCATTTCGAACTACCTGAACAACCGGATGGGCCAGATGCGCCCGGATACCCAGGCCAAGATCGAATGGGCGATCAAGCAGTTGGGCTACCGGCCGAACATCGCCGCACGCCAGCTCAAGACCGGCGTCGCCGCGATGGTCGGCCTGCTGGTCCCGTCGCTCGCCAACCAGTTCTTCGGGGCGCTCGCTTGCGCGGTGGAGGCCGCTGCCGCGCGCCACCACTGTCATGTCATGACCTTCAGCACGTTTCGTGATCCGGAGCGCGAGCGCACCTTGACCGCCGACCTGTTGGCCTATGGCGTGCAAGGCGTGATCACCGGGTCGGCGCTGAGCGACACCAACCACCTGGCGTCGGTCGCCGCGCGCTGCCCGGTGGTGGCCTTCGACATCAAGCCCACCGACGAGCGCCACGCCCACGTCAACACCATCTCGATGGACAACGCGGCGGCGACCGCGATGGCGGTGGCGCATCTGGTCGGGCTCGGTCACCGTGCGATCGCACTGCTGACCCCCCCGCCCTTTACCTTGAACCGCCAGGAACGGGTGCGCGGCTTCCAGCAGGCCGTCGCCGACGCCGGCGTCAATGGCGAGGTGTTGGTCACCGACGCTTCCGACCTGCCCAGCGACCCGCACGGCGACACCCAGCTCTTCGAGATGGGCCGCAGCGGCGCGACGCGCATCCTGTCAGCGGCCTCCCGGCCGACCGCGGTCATCGCCATCAACGACATGATGGCGATCGGCGTCGGGGTCGGGCTGAAGCAGTTGGGCAAGCGCATCCCTGGGGATTACTCGCTGATCGGCATCGACGACATCTTCTTCGCGGCGGCGCACGATCCCGCGCTGACCACCTTGCGCCAGCCGGTCCAGGCCATGGCGGACGCCGCGGTCCAGCGCATCCTGGCTCCCGCCTCCGCGCCCGATGGCGCCTTGTTCGCGCCGGAGCTGATCGTGCGGGCGTCGACCGCGCCGCCCGCACGCTGACTTCCACGCCAAACATCGGTTCCTGTTCTAGCCCTGCACCGGCGCCAGGCGGCACCGGGATGGCGGCTTGCGCCCCATCGCGCCGGAAAACACCACGCGCTCCTTTGAACTAGAACGATATACTAAATCGTTGCACTAACCGTACTGATCCTGTAGATTGGCTCGTATGCTGATCGACATCGCATCCGGCAATCAAGGAAACAGACCAGACAGGAGATCCCATGACATTCCGCCTTTTCCCCGTTGTCGTGTCGCTCGCGGCAGCGCTTGCGGGCAGTCCGAGCGGCGCCGCAGAACTACCCCAGCCGATCCGCGTCATTCTCGTCGGCGACTCGACGATGGCAAGCGGAAGCGGCTACGGCGACGCCTTGTGTGCCCGCTTCGTTGCCAGCGTCAAGTGCATCAACCTGGCGCGCGGTGGACGCAGCACGTCGACGTTTCGCAACGAAGGCCGCTGGGCCGACGTCGAGACGCTGCTGCGCGATGGGAGCGCGTTCGACGCCACTTACGTGCTGATCCAGTTCGGCCACAACGACCAGCCGGGCAAGGGCGAGCGCTCGACCGACCTGGTGACCGGGTTCGGGCCGAACATGGCGCGCTATGCCAGCGAGACGAAGGCGCTTGGCGGCGTGCCGGTCCTGGTCACGCCGCTAGCCCGGCGCAGCTTCAAGGGCGCTTATCTGAAGGACACGCTCGGACCCTGGGCGGAGGCCACGCGCAAGGCCGCCGCCCGCGAAAACGCGGCGCTGCTCGACCTGCACGCCGACAGCATCGCCGCGGTGCAGGCGATGGGCCCGAACGAAGCCGACACGCTGGCCGTGGCGCCGCCGGAAAGCGCGCCGTCCCCTGCCGATCCGAACCGCGTCGAGGTCGTCGGCGCGCCGAAAGGGGCGTTCGACTATACCCACGTCGGCCCCAAGGGTGCGGCCTTGTTCGCCAGGATGGTGGAGGCGGAATTCACGGCGGCGATACCGTCGATCAAGCCCTACTTCAAGCAGTAAGCCTCGCGTCGTAAGCGCGTGGTGTTCGTGAAGGTGTCGAGTCGTTCATCTGGTTCAGTCGACACAGCGTGTTCTCTTAAAACAAACGAATCTATTGGAGGCGGCAATGCATGTCAGAAATCTGAAAGTCAGGATGTTGGGTATCGGTCTGAGCGCCACAATGCTGTTTGCCGGTTGCGGGGGCACGGCCGATGGCATGGCCGACGGCACGAGAGCGGCAAGGATGCTGGCGACGACCGTTACCACGGTCCCGGCCGGCAATCCGGGGCTGCGCGAAGCGGACGGCAGCGTTCACGTGATTCCGACGCCCGCCGCGGCGCCGACGATCGTGAATGTCGTCACCCGGGCCGCGCAATTAGGCAAGAGCATCGATCTGGCCGATAACGCGACCAGCGACCAGCCGGCGATCGATGCCGTCCTTGCCGATGTCGCACCCGGCAGCACCGTCTATTTTCCCAATGGTACGTACAACGTTTCCACGATTGCGCTGAAAAAGAGCGGCGTCCATATCATGGGCCAAAGCCGCGACGGCGCCATCATCAAATCCAGCCTGTCCCTGACGGGATCGGCGATGACCATCATGGGCCTGCACGATATCGTGGTGGGCCACCTGACGTTCACGTCGACCTGGACGGGCACGTATTCCACGGATACGGTGAACAACAATCCGTCCGCCGGGGGGCCGCTCAACATGATCGCGACCGGCAAAAATACCTACAACGTCACGATCGACAGCGTCGTGTGCGAGAAGTTCGACCGCATCGGCGTGCGCATCGGCGGCGGCTCGCACGATATCCTGGTAAAAAGTTCGATCGCCCGGAATGCCACCGACGTCGGCGGGGGCGGCGCGGGCTACGGATTCGTCATCATGGGCGATACGCACGTGGACGCCGCGACCAACCCCTTCCTGGGCGACCCGCTGAAAGACACGTACTTCGTGAAGCTGGACAACAATACCACCGACGCTCCGTACATCCGTCACGGCGTGATCGTGCAATATTGGGCGCACAATAACCTGATCACGAACAGCCACTTCGACGGCACCCGGCTCGATTCCATCGATCTGCACGGCGAAGACGAATACGCCAACGAAGTCACCGGCAACCCCGTGACCAATTCGCAGCGGGCGGCGATCGCGCTGGGCAATTCCGGCGGCGGCCATGACAAGACCGGCGTGTATAACTGGATCCACGATAACGATTTGGTCGGCAATACCCTGGGCATTTCCGTCGAATACGGTACCCAGCTCACGACCATCGAGAGCAACACGATTCGCGACAATGCCTCGCTCGCTCCCGTTTCTCCGCGCGGCATCTTGTTGGGCAGCAGCAGCGGCACGGTCGTCCGGAACAACGCCATTTCCAACAACACCGTACCGGGCTTCGTTGCGGTCTATCTGAGCGATAACGCCGCCGAGGGTACGGAACCGGCAGGGGGTCCGAAAAACTGGACGATCAGCGGCAATACGGTGACCAACAGCGGGACGCCGTTCAAGGATATGGCGACCCTCGACAGCGGCAATACGATCCAGACCACCTGGTAGGCGGACCAACGGCCGCCCGCCAATCGATCCCGCGATAGCGTCACGCCGCTTGCTGCGCTGTCGCCAGCAGCACCCGGTCGCTCTCGTCGCGGGTGTCGGTGACGGCCACGTGAAACCGGGCGCCGCCAGGCGCGACCCGCACTACCACGTGTCCATCGTCCCTGCGCAGCTTGTTCGTCAGGCGGCCGTTCGCCAGCAGGTTCTCGCGCATGACGGTGGTGGCGAACACGTCGCGCGGGCCGGGGTACAGGCGTTCGCTGAACATCCGTTCCAGCTGAAGCATGTCGGGATGTGCGATGTGCCAGGACGGGATCACCCAGGCGCGCAGGCGCAGCGTGCACACCACGTCGGCATCGAGGCCGTCGAACATGCTATGGTTGTCGGCCGTCGCGACCGTGACCAGCCCCGCGTGGGCAGAACTTGCTTGGGTTTATTCGTGGGTTTATTGAGGGGATTCAGCGGGCTCAGCGGGGGAGAAAGCAGTACGTTTTCCCTAGGGAGCGGTCCCGCTGGCTCCCCTGTACTCCCCTGCTCGCTAGGTTCATAGCCTATCGAGGGTTCGAATCCCTCTCTCCGCTAAGCCTACCTTAGTTAGCACGAGGTGTGCTGACGTGGATCATCTGCCCGACGAGCCCAGAAGCGCCGGTACCGAACTACCGGTACAAGCCCTGCAAAGCTGGAAACATACTTTGGTGCCCCGACGACCGCTCAAAGCCATGCTGATCTGACTCACACTGGCTGGCGCCCATAAAAGTCAGGGCGATTCACATCGACTTGCACTTTCCGTTATGCGAAAAAGTCTTGGTAATGCAAACGGCGGCACCCGGCGCAGGCCGTGTAACAACACATGCCGGTGTCCGAAATGGTGGCTCCTGGATCGTGTCTCTTCACGGCTTTGGTCGGATGCTCTCGTAGGTTAGGCGCGTGCAATGTACGTTGGCACACACGAATCGCAAGGAAGCTCCCATCCGGGCACTTCAGGCATACGTGTCGATACGATTGCCAAGCGGCCCAGTCGGCGTCGGCACCAAGGCCTGAGTGGATCTTGTCTGCGCATTGCCGTCGCCGCGCGTTGCCGATCCAGCCATTGCGCGTTGCAATTCGTCGATCTTCGCTCTGACTGCAGCGATATCCGTCTTTCCCTCCGGTGTCTTAGCCGATACGCAGTTGACGCATTCGGACAGCTGCTTCTGATAGCGGTCGAGTCGAGCGCGCAGGTCGACGGCAGTCGCCTGGCTCGGCCGGTACACTGCGATTCCGCCGAAAGTGAAATTGACAACACCGTTGTGGAGCATATGAGCCCTTTCGCACTGGCTGAGATAACTAGCAAACGCGTCGTTGCAACCATGCACATGCCTATACTTCAACTTGAACAACATTTCGTCCACGGTCGACGTTTCCATCTCTCTACTAGTTCGTACTAGCCCCAAGCTGGTTACAGCATCGAAAAATATATTTCGCTTGCGCCGTATAGCCGGACAAGCGGCGCGTGGTGGCCTGCGGCCGATTCTTCAGTCACAGGTCGAAATTTAACGAGTTCGACAGTCTGCCTCGCATCTAGTCGATAGCCGCAGAAATCAAAAGCTAAGACCGCTTTGGGTCGAACCCGGTCGTTCGCCTTCAGCCTTAGCGTGCTTTATTTTCCGTTTTCTGAGGCGACCCCAGGAAGTGGCGCATGTCGCGCCGCTCGCGGATGGCGCGGTAGACGCCGTCGATCTGCTCGGGGGGAAAGGCGTGTGGATTCATGGTCTGGTTCCGTTGGGTGCGGGCGCCGTCCTGTCATTCGGCAGCGCCCGATGGATGCGCAATATAACGGAACAGCGCGGCAATGTCCTGCATCGCGGGGGTATTCCGGCGCCGGCTGCCGCTTCAGCGGCGTTCCCGGCCGCCGACGATGGCGCGCAAACGGGCCTGGTCGACAGGAAAGCGCCGGTCGAACGCCGGCTGGCCGCCGGAGGTCCAGTCGCAAGCCGGCGTGCCGTCTTCCTCGCCGTCCCGGTAGCACACCCTGGTTTCGCGGCCACGCCATGCGGCCGGGCCGTCGCCGACGGTGATGCCGGTCACCGAGGGCAGGCGCCGGCAGCTGTCGCCGAACACGACATCGGACAGCACGCGCTCGCCGTTGCGCGCCAGGCTCAGGTGGATTTCCGGCACGCCGCCGCACAGCAGGTTGGAGGCAGGATCCTGCTGCGCCGTGACGGTGTAGGTCGCCGTGCCGAGCGTGCAGGACACGCGCAGGTCGTGCGGATCGTGGAAACCCGCCGCGGCGAGGACGGCGCGGCGGCCATCCGGCCCGGCCGGGTCGCTGGCCATGCTGTCGTGCAGGCGGCGGTACTCCACGTCGAGCAGCCCGGCCTCGGGCACGCAGGCGATGCGCACGAAGTCCGGCGAGGTGTCGGCATACGCCGCCGGCGCCATCGTCGCTGCGGCGGCCAGCATCACGCACAGGGCAATTCTCGTCACGGCATCCTCCTCGCGAGTGCGGCAAGACGCCAGGATAGCGGATCCGCCCTTCCGAACATGCGCGCTTTGTCACCGCACGCCGGCGCAGGGACGCCGGGCCGGATTATCCTGCGCTCAGCGCAGCACCTGCGCCGTCAGCGTCAAGCCGATCGTGTAATAGCGCTCGGCGCCGGCATGGCCGATGCGGTCGCCCACGCCGGCGTCCAGCGCCAGCCGGTCCGGGATCAGCGCGTAGCGCACGCCGGCCTGCTCGTAGCCGTGGCCGCGGCGGCTGCCGTAGGCTTCCAGCGTCAGCGTGGTGCGCGCGGTAGCGCTCCATTCGGCGCCGGCGGCCAGGAAGCCGTCCTGGCGGCTGCCGCTGCGCGGGTGCAGCCAGCCGGCGTTGGCGTGCGCCAGCACTTTGCCGTCCAGCAGCGACACGGTGAACGGCACCAGCACGGACAAATCGCCGATCGCGCCGGTACCCTGGCGGAACTGGTTGGCGATGGTCAGGCCGACGGCCCAGTCGATGCCGCCCGCCTTGTCGTCGTCGTCATCGTCATCGTCGTCCTCGAGCGCCTTGAACACGGTCTTGGCCTGCACCACGCCGGAACGGTAGGCAGCGGCGCTGCCGCCGGGGCCGATGCGTCCGCCGCCGGCGGACAGCTCCCACTTGCCGCCGAGGTTGCAGGCCGGAACCGCCCAGTACTCGAGCTGGCCGGTGGTGTGCTGGGTCCAGCTCTCGACCTGGCAGTTGCCGGGCGCGGTGATGGTGGCGTCGTCGACCACCATCGGACGGGTGGCGTGCGCGCCGGCGCACGCGAACAGCGCGGCCAGCGGCCACAGGCTGCGCGCAAGGGTGAACGGTTTGATGGCTGGCTCCTGCAGGGCGGACGGGACGGGCGCAAGGATAAAGTTGCCTCTCCGGGGCGTCAAGCGAATGCGTGTTTACATGTGGCAACTTTGCCGACACCATCGCCTCACGCCGCGGCCTCCACCCGGTTGCGTCCCGCCGCCTTGGCGCGGTACAGCGCGGCGTCGGCGCGCCGCACCCAGTCGGCCGCCTCGCCGCCGCCGGCTTGCGGCGCCATCGCGCACACGCCGATACTCACGCTGACCACGCCCGCCGGCGCGCCGCCGTGCTCGATGGCGCAGGCGGCGACCGCGTCACGGATGGCGTCGGCCAGCGCCAGCGCCGCCGCCAGGCCGGTGGCCGGCAGCACCAGCGCGAATTCCTCGCCGCCGTAGCGCGACGCCAGCGCGCGTGCGGGCGGCAGGCAGGCCTTGATGCAGCGCGCCACCCGCGCCAGGCAGGCGTCTCCCGCAGGATGGCCGTAGCGGTCGTTGTAGCCCTTGAAGTGGTCGACGTCGAGCATCAGCACCGCCAGCGGCAGCCCCTCGCGGCGCGCAGCCTGGAATTCGCGCTGCAGGGCGAGGTCGTGGTAGCGCCGGTTGAACAGGCCGGTCAGGCCGTCCAGGTAGGCCAGCGACGCCAGCGAGGCATTGCTGGTTTCCAGCGCCGCCTTGGTCGCCAGCAGTTCGCGTTCGAGCCGGTCGCGCAAGCGGATCTGGCGCATCACCTGGCGGCCGAGGAGCGCCAGGCCGGCGATCAGCGCCACCAGCACGCCGCCGGCGGCCACGCTGCCGGCGCGCCAGTTGGCGAGCACGTCGTCCTTCGAGCGCGCCACCGACACCACCAGCGGGAAGCCGGCCACCCGCGAGAAGCCGACCATGCGCGTGACGCCCTGCCCGGCGCTTTCCAGCAGGCCGCCGTCGCGCGGCGCCGCCGCCAGCCGCGCGAACACCGGCGAGGCGGCGATGTCGCGGCCGACATCCACCACCGCGAACGGCATGCCCAGCAGCTGGATGCCGTCGTCGAGCGCCAGCACGATGCCGCCGTCGCGCCGCACGTCGAGGCGTTCGTACACGGCGCGGAAGTAATCGACCCGGATGGTCGCCAGCGCCACGCCGGCGAAACTGCCGTCGGCACGCTCGATGCGGCGCGACACCGGGATCACCCAGGCGCCGCTGGTGCGGCCGACGATCGGCGCGCCCACGTGCACGCCGCGTCCGGGGTGGCTGCGGTGATGGCGGAAGTAATCGCGGTCGGCATTGTTGCGGCCGTCGAACGCGCGGCCGGCCGAATTGACGATCCAGCGTCCGTCCTGGTCGTAGATGAACAGGCCCTGCAGCGCCGGCAATTCCTTCATGTGGCGCGTCATCAGCGCGCGCAGCTCGTCCACCTGGGCGCGCGACCAGCCGTCGGTCTCGACCCGGTCCACCAGGCCGACCAGCACGGTATCGGCCATCTTGAAGGTGGCGCCGGCCTGGTCGGCCAGGGCGCGCGCGGTGTTGACCGTCGTGATCCCGGCGTTCGCCAGCTGCAGCCGGCGCGCATGCCAGTTGCTCCATGCCTCCAGCGCCAGCAGGGCGCAGCAGGCGAATGCCAGGATGCCGGCCGTCAGCGCCTTGATCGAACGGCGGCCGCCCGCCGCCTCGCCCTGCCCGGCCGCGACCGCGCCGCCCGCTTCCAATGCCCGTTCCCGTTCCAGTCGTTCCTGCATGCACCGATTCCATGATCCGATACCGCAGTGTAAGCCAGAATTTCTATTAAGAAATCATATTCGAGATAATTTGTCGGGATTGCCGGGTGACCCGTTGTCGCTACGGACGGGCGTCGCGCCGCGGCGCGCGCAGCCGTCACGGCAGGCGCGCACTCTCCTCCGGCCCCAGGTAGCTCGGCTTGAGGCCGCCGGCGTCGATCACCAGGCGCTGCAGCACCAGTCCGGCATCGAGCGCCCAGAACTTCAGCACGTGCCGTCCCGGCCGGGCGATGGCGTGTTCCGACGCGAAGCGCGCCACGCCGTCCGAGACGATGGTTTCCCAATGCTTGAGGGAGGTATCGGCGTGCACGTCGACGATGCGCGGCGCCTCGTCGTCGAACGAGACCGCGTAGCGAAAGCCGGCGCCGGGACGGAATTTCAGGGTCGGGGCGAGCGTGGCCTGCACGCTCACCGTGCCCGGCTCGAACAGCATCACGTCGTATTCCAGGCGCATGCCGTCCTGCAGCGTGGCGGCGGGCGCCTCGGCCGGCAGCGTGGTCATGCCGGACAGCGTGTGGCCCAGGCCGGGCACGCGCAGCCATTCCCGCCCCTGCGGCGCGAGCGCGCGCGCATGGTGCTCGGCTTCGATGGCGACCACGCCGCCGCTTTCGACGAAGGGCGCCGCGCCGCCCGCCATCGCAGCGGGCGCCGCCGGACGCTGGCCGGCGTGGCGCAGCGGCAGCTCGACGTTCACTTCCTTGCCGTCGGCGCCGACGACCGTCAGCATTGCCGCGCGCGCATCGCGCGGTGCGCGCGCCCAGTCGACGCCGACGTCGATGCGCTGCGCCGGCTGCTGCGCCGCCAGCGTGCCGCCGGCCTGGCCGAGCACGACCCAGGGCTGGTCGGCGCGCACCGTGTACGGCAGCGACGCGCCGCCGCGATTGAACACCTCCACGTAGGTGGGACGGACCGCGAACGGGTCCAGCGCCGGCAGGCGCAGGCTCGCCGCCGGCCAGGCCGCGGTGCTGCCCTCCACCGCCACGCCCAGGCCGGTTCCGGCGGCGGCCGGCGCCGGCGCATGCTGCACCTCCGGCATGATGTCGGTCTCGGGATCGCGCCAGCCGGTGTAGCCGATATGGGTCTGCGCCATCATGTGGTTCCACTTGCCGCCGGCGATGTCCTGCTGGTACCGGCGCGCCAGCGCGGCGTCGCGCGCGAACAGCGCTTGCGCACGCGTGGCGAGTGCACCGGTGTCGCCGCGGCCCTGCGCCGCGTGCAGGCGGTTGCGTCCCACCGTCGCGTACAGTTCGTTCAGGTTGGCCGAGGCCTCCACCGGATACTGCACCAGCTGGAAGAAGGCGTCGCGTTTCTCCGCCGGCAGGCGCGCCGCCAGCGCGCGGGCGCGCTCGGCCAGGCCGTTGTAGTCGGCCACCACGCGCTCGGATTCGCGGTAGTCCACCAGGCTGTAGGTGTCGGGCGCCAGCTGCTCCGGCTTGCGCCGGCCGTTGTACCGGGCGTAACCCTCGACCAGTGCGGCGACCTCGCCGGCGAATTGCGCGCCGAACTCGCGCGTGGCCCACAGTGTCAGGTAGTCCGGCAGGCGCGCGGCCGGCCACGCCGCCGGGTTCCAGGCGTAGTTCAGGAAGAACTCGGTCGGCACTTCCATCGGCTTCAAGTCGCCGACGTTGACGATCCACAGGCGGTCGGCGCCATGGCGCCAGGCCTGGTGCATCTGCTCCCACACCTTGGGCAGCGGCGTCACGTTGATCCATTTGTAGGAACGCGGCCCGCCCACGTAGTCGAAGTGGTAGTAGATGCCGGCGCCGCCGCTGCGCTTGCGTTCCTCGCGCGTCGGCAGGCGGCGGATGTTGCCCCAGTTGTCGTCGCACCACAGCAGCGTGACGTCGTCCGGCACGCGCATGCCCTTCTCGTAGTAGTCCTGCACTTCCTTGTACAGCGCCCACAGTTGCGGCACTTGCGGCAGCGGCTTGCCGGTTTCTTGCGCGATCATGGCGCGCTGGTCGCCGACGATGCGCTGCAGCAGCGCGACGTTGGATTCCTCGGACATCGGCTCGTCGCCGTCGCCGCGCATGCCCAGCGTGATGACGCGCTCGAAGGCGCTGCTGCGGCGCAGGCCCTGCTGCCAGAAGTCGCGCAGCGCCCGTTCGTTGCGGTGGTAGTCCCACGGCCCCTTGCCGTACCTGGCCCACTCGGCGTGGGCGCGCATCATCGGCTCGTGGTGCGAGGTACCGATGACCACGCCCATCTCCTCGGCCAGGCGGCCGTTCTGCGCATCGTCGTCGTAGAAGGCGTTGCCCCACATCGCCGGCCACAGGTAGTTGGCGCGCATGCGCAGGATCAGGTTGAACACCTTTTCATAGAAGCGCGCGTTGAAGCCGCCGAACTTTTCCCGGGCCCAGCCGGACAGCGCCGGCGCCTCGTCGTTGAGGAAGATGCCGCGGTAGCGCACCACCGGCGCGTCGGTGACGCGGGTGCCGTCGGCCACGCTCAGCACGGCGTGCCGTTGCGCCGGCACGTCGGCCCACCAGTGCCAGGGCGAGACGCCGATCTGCTCGGACAGCGTGTACAGCCCGAAGATGGTGCCGCGCTTGTCGCTGCCGGCCACCACCAGCGCGCGCGCCACGCCGGGCAGCGGGTTGCGCACCACCTGCACCAGGTAGCCTTCCCACTTGCCGCGCAAGGCCTTGGCGTCGATGCGGCCCTCGCGCGCCAGGCGGTCGATCAGCGCGCTCTTGCCGAGGGTGCCGACCAGCACCAGGTCGCCGGCGGCGGCGGCGGTGCCGTCCGCTCCCTTGCGCGCGCCCTTGCCCGCGCCCGGCAGGGCCTGCAGCAGCGCTGGCCGCTGCCCGCTGACGCGGGCGATGTCGTCCTGCAAATCGGCGGCGGCGCGCCGCACGCCGGCGTGCTCGTTCGGGTCGAGCACCAGGCGCGCCGCGCGGCCGTCGGCGGCCAGCAGCACGCCCGGCTTGCCCATGTCGAAGCCGACGATCGGGCGTTCGCCCAGCGCCCAGGCGGACGGCGCGGCGGCCATGGCGGCGGCGAGCAGCGCTGCCAGGATGGCCGTGCGCAGGCCGCGGCCGTGCGAACCCGTCTTGCGCGGGCCGCGGTTGACTACGTGTCTCATCGTTCTCTCCCGGCCGTCTGTCGCGGCCTGTTCATGAAGCGGTTGGCGGCGGCGCGGTGCGCCGCAGGCGGCCGGCGCGCCCGGCGCAGCGGCGAGGCGCGGCCAGGTGCGGCCGGCTAGGTGCGGCCGGCTAGGTGCGGCCGGCCGGCGCGTGGCGGCAGCCGCGCAGCGCGTCCAGCGGCACCGCCTGCCCCATCGCCCGGTAGCCGGCCGCCGACGGATGCAGGCCGTCGTTGTCGAATTCCTTGCGCAGGTAGTCGGGACGGGCCGGGTCGCGCAGCGCGGCGTCGAAGTCGACCACGCCGTCGAAGGTGCCGGATGTGCGGATCCAGCGGTTGAAGTCCTGCCGGTCCTGCTCGTTTTCCGGGCCCGGCTTGTAGTAGCCGCTGCCGGCGTACGGCGTGACGGTGGCGCCCAGCACGCAGATGCCGGCCGCGTGCGCGCGCTGGACGATCTGGCGCTGCGCCTGTTCCAGGTCTTCGAGCAGCTGGCGGCGCGCGGCCGGGCTGTCCTCGCCGGCGCGGTGCGGCACGCCGAAATCGTTTACCCCGATCATGACGATGGCGTGGGTGGCGCCGGGACGCTGGACCACGTCGCGCTCGAAGCGCGCCGCCAGGTTCGGCCCGAGGCCGTCGCGCAGCATGCGTCCGCCGCCGATGCCGGCGTTCACCACCGACACGCCAGCCATGCCGGAAGCGCGCAGGCGCGTGGCCAGGTGGTCGGTCCAGCGCGCGTTGGTGTCGGGGTCGACGCCGTAGCCGTCGGTGATCGAGTCGCCGATCGCCACCACCGCGTGCGTGGCGGGCGCCGCCAGCACCTCGACGCCGGCGATCTGGTACCAGCGCGTCACCCGGGCGGCGTCCGCCAGGTCGGGCGCCATGGTCTGCTCGCCCCGGGCCACGAAGCTGGTGGCGCGCGCGCCCGGATGGCCGGTCTGGCGCGCCGGCTCGGCCGCGAAATGCAGCGAGATCGCCAGGTCGGCGCCGGCCGCGTGCGCCAGCCGGACCGGGTCGCTCAGGTACTCGGCGCCGGCCGGGATGGTAACCGCGGCGCTGCCGCCGAAGCGCAGCGCGCGCACGCTGCCGGGGCGCAGGGCCGCCTGGCCGGGACCGGCGGACAGCGCCAGGCTGGCGGCGTCGATCGCCAGCGGCGCGGTGCCGAAGGCGTTGCTGAGGCGGACGCGCACGCTGTCGCCGCCGGCCGAGACGCGCACCACCTGGCGCAGCGTGGCGTCGCGCCACTGCTCGGCGGGCAGCGCGTTCTGGCCCTCCGGCACCAGCTGCGCCGCGCCCCACGACGCCACCCAGTGCATGCCGTCCGCGGCCGGCGACCCCGCCCCGGGCGCACCGCCCCCGCCACTGGCGCAGCCTGCCAGGAGAACGCCGGCCACGCTCGCGGCCAGGATGGATCGACTCGACATCGTTGCTCCTTCAATGGATAATGACCCAGCAAATGTTTGCGCAATCATTCTAGTTTAGAAGATTGTTAGGGGCAACGAATAAAATGTCCTCGATATAACAATGCGCAGCCGGCTGCTCATAATAACTTTCAGGAGACCACGACATGAATCCCATCCAGCGCGCAGCCAGTCCCGTCGTCACCAGCATGCGGGTGATCCCGGTTGCCGGGCGCGACAGCATGCTGCTGAACCTGTGCGGCGCCCATGCGCCGTATTTCACCCGCATCCTGGTGCTGCTCGAAGACAGCGCCGGCCACGTCGGCATGGGCGAGGTGCCGGGTTCCAACGGCATCCTGCTGGCGCTGGAAAAGCTGGTGCCGCTGGTGACCGGCACCGAGATCGCGCGCCACAACCGCACCCTGAACGCGCTGCGCGCGGCGATTGCCGGCGCCAGCCACCGGGTGACCTCGAGCGCCGAGGCGCAGGTGATGAAGCAGCCGCACGAGATCAACCTGCGCCTGGAAAACGTGGTCACGGCGGTGGAGGCGGCACTGCTCGACCTGCTCGGCCAGCACCTGGGCGTGCCGCTGTGCGAATTGCTGGGCAACGGCCAGCAGCGCAGCGAGGTGCCGATGCTGGCCTACCTGTTCTACATCGGCGAGCGCCGGCGCACCGACCTGGCTTATCCGGATGGTACTGCGCCCGACGGCGGCGGCCAGGATGGCTGGTACCGCCTGCGCAACGAGGAAGCGCTCACGCCCGGCGCCATCGCCGACCTGGCCGCGGCCGCGGTGGACCGCTACGGCTTCACCGACTTCAAGCTCAAGGGCGGCGTGATGCGCCCGGAACAGGAAGTCGAGGCGGTCGCCGCGATCAAGCGCCGCTTCCCGCAGGCGCGCGCCACGCTCGACCCGAACGGCGCCTGGTCGCTGGCCGAGGCCATCGCCGCCTGCCGCGGCCAGGGCCATGTGCTGGCCTATGCGGAAGACCCGTGCGGACCGGAAAACGGCTACTCGGGGCGCGAGATCATGGCCGAGTTCAAGCGCGCCACCGGCATCCCGACCGCCACCAACATGGTCGCCACCGACTGGCGGCAAATGGCCCATTCGCACCTGCTGGGCGCGGTCGACATCCCGCTGGCCGACCCGCACTTCTGGACCATGCAGGGATCGGTGCGCCTGGCGCAACTGTGCCACGACTGGGGCCTGACCTGGGGCTCGCACTCGAACAACCACTTCGACGTGTCGCTGGCGATGTTCACCCATTGCGCCGCGGCGGCGCCGGGCAACATCACCGCGATCGACACCCACTGGATCTGGCAGGAGGGACAGGAGCGCCTGACGAAGGAACCGCTGCGGATCGCGGGCGGACGCGTGCAGGTGCCGCAGGCGCCGGGCCTGGGCATCGCGCCGGACATGGCGCGCATCGAACAGGCGCACGACCTGTACAAGCGCGTGTCCGGCGGCGCGCGCGACGACGCCATGGCGATGCGCTACCTGGTACCCTGCTGGACCTACGATCCGAAGCGCCCGAGCTTCGCGCGCTGACCGGCGCGCCGGGCAGTCGACGGCGGCGCCGTCAGGCGGCGAACACCACCCGGTTGCGCCCGCCCCGCTTGGCTTCGTACATGGCCTGGTCGGCCTGGTGGATCCACATCGCGCCGCTGCTGGCGCCGGGGCCGTAGGCGGCGGCGCCGATGCTCAGCGTCGGCAGCCGTTCGCCGTCCTGCGCACAGCTGTTCTGCTGCGCCAGCGCGCGCATGCGCTCGAGGATGCGCGCCGCTTCCGGGCGGTCCACCTGGCGCAAAATGACGCAGAATTCGTCGCCGCCGTAGCGGCCGACGGTGTCCTGCTCGCGCACGCAGGCGCGCATGATCTCGGTGACCTTCTGCAGCGCGCGGTCGCCGGCGAGGTGGCCATACCTGTCGTTGATCTGCTTGAAGCCGTCGACGTCGATCAGCGCGATCACGCTGTCGTTCATCGCGGTCTCCGGTGAGCTGAACGATTCGTCCAGGATGTCGTTCAATGCCGCCCGGTTGGTCAGGCCGGTCAGGTGGTCGGTCTTGCTCATCCGGCGCAGCTGCTGCTTTTGCGTGGCCAGCTTCATCGCGCTCTGGTAGCAGACGTAGCCCAGCGAGACCGGATACAGGATCATCAGCGGCAGGCAGGCGGCCACCTGCAGCTGGCTGAGCGCGCCGGCGAACGGCGGCGCCAGCGCCAGCCAGGCCAGCGCGGCGCCGGCCAGGCTGGCCAGCGCCCCCATGCCGGTGAAGCGCGGCCCGCCCATCGCCATGTTGTTCATCGAGATCATGGCGACGATCGCGACCGACGGAATCGGATTGAATCCGATGGCGCCGGCGAAGAAGCCGGCGGCCAGCGCATCGACCAGCATGCTGCGGCGCTCGGTGTCGAGCGGGCGCGCGCCGATCCTGGCCAGCAGGTAAGCCAGGTGCGGCCAGCCGAAGCAGTACAGCAGCAGCATGCCGAGTACCGGCCCGTGATACGGCAGCGCCGGCAGGCAGGCGTAGACCGGCCAGAAACCCAGGCCCAGGCCGATGCAGCGCGGCAGGTAGAAACGCTTGGGCAGCGTCATGCTCTGAGTTACGGATCCCATGTGGACGTTGACGACATTGCGAAAAATATTTGTATTTCCTTATTGTAACAAATATTTCTTTATATCATCACACGGAACGGTAATTCGGGTCCCGCCAGCCACACTCTGCGGTCGAAAAATCAGTCGGCTGCGGACTTGGCCAGCGCTGCCGACCTGCATGCCGGCTCCTTGCGCGCCGCACCCTGGCACAGGCGTGCACGGCATTGGGCCTCGCCGGCGGCGTTGTACTGGCGGCACACCTTGAGCTGCTCGGCCGGCGTCGCCGGTTTCGGGCGCGCCTGCATGTGGCTCATCAGTGCCGCCAGCAGCGCGACGTCGCTGTCCTGCTCCTTCGGCGCGCTTCGCGACGTCGTGCTTCCCTTGGACGGCGCCGCCTTGGAAGATGTCGGCTTGGCAGGCGCCGCCTTGGATGGGGCTGCATGCCTGGACGATTTCGCACCCGCCCGGCCCTCTTCGGACCGTGGCTTCGGCTTGGCCGCGGCATCGGCCGGCTGCGCGCGGCGCGGCTGCTTCGACGGCTTTTCCAGCGCCTGGGTCAACTGGTCGTGGTGGGGAGGCGCGGATGCAGGGGCATGGACCGGCATGGGCGCCAGCGCAGCCAGCGGATTGGCCGATTCCGGCGCGGCGGACGCCGGCGCCGGCGCGTCGGCCGGCGTTGCTGTAGCGACCGGCGTTGCTGCAGCGGCCGGCGTTGCTGTAGCGGCCGGCGTTGCTGTAGCGGCCGGCGTTGCTGTAGCGGCCGGTGTTGCTGTAGCGGCCGACGGCGCTGCAAGCCCGGCTGCCGCTGCGCCCGTCGGCAACGCCGCTGCCGGAGACAATGCCTTGGACGCCGCCGGCGCGCCCGGCTGCACCGCCGCCGCAAGCGCCGGCACAGCCCCCGCGCGCGCCGGGGACGGCGCCGCCGCCTCGTGCGGCGCGCGCTCCTCGTCGTCGGCCGGCATAAAGAACAGGCCGGCCGCCGCCAGGGCACCCAGGCCGAGGCCGCTCCACAGCAAGGTGCGCGGCTTGCGCAGTACGCCCTCGGCGGTGGCGCCCGCACGCGCCGCCGCGGCCGGCACGGCAGCGGGCGCGCCCTCCAGCGCGCTCAGGATACGCTGGTGCTGCGGGCCCGATTGCGGCTCGCTGGACAGCAGTGTGGGCCGGGCCGAGCGGACCGGGCGATCGCCTTGGTCTTGCAAGTTAGCTCCTTATCAATTCCCGTAATGTACAAGAAGTTTGAAAACCATGTTGCCGATTCGTGTCGGCACACCCGCCCGGCAGCGGCTGCGCCACCAACCGTTCAATTGTGCGCAGGGTTGTCATATGACTAAGTTATACTTCTGGGCAATGGTTTTGGGTTACCTAAGATATAGCAACGTCGCTCGGGGAGTGCGCTGTGTGGGTGCTGGCAATTACCGTCTATTTCGTCGTGGCCTGCCTGATCAGCTGGATGATCCTGTTTCCGGCCGGTCGCGAATTCATGCTGAACGTCCTCGCCGGCGCCGGCCAGCGTCTGCAGCGCGGCGCCGGTGCCTTGGCGCAGCGGCGCCTGCGCGAAGCGCGCGCGCTGGGCGCCGGCGGCATGGCCTCGGCCGGCGCCTTGCGCGCCTTCCTGCGCCGTCACGCCCTGCTGTACGGCGCCGGCGCCGCCCTGGTGTGCGTGCCGCCGCTGCTGGCGCTGACGCTGGCGCGCAAGCCGGCGCTGACCGCCTACGAACCTTCTACCCGCGAAGTCAATACCCAGGTGGCCGACCTGCTGCAGGGCGAACAGCTGGTGCCGCCGCCGGCGCTGCCGCCGCTGGTGTTCGCCTCGGCCGAGGTGGCGCAGGAACGGCCGCTGCTGGTCTCGGCCAGCCGCGACTGGGCGCTGATGAACGCCGCCTATACCCAGCGCCTGCTGCTGGTCTTCAAGATCATGCGCGAGCAGTACGGCTACGAAATGGCCATCCTGGAAGGCTACCGCAGCCCGCAGCGCCAGGATGCGCTGGCGGCGCTCGGCCCCGGCGTGACCAATGCGGCCGCCTTCCAGAGCTGGCACCAGTACGGCCTGGCCGCCGACTGCGCCTTCCTGCGCGACGGCAAGCTGGTGATCTCGGAAAAGGACCCGTGGGCGCTGCGCGGCTACCAGTTGTACGGCCAGGTGGCCGAATCGCTCGGCCTGACCTGGGGCGGGCGCTGGAAGATGATGGATTTCGGGCATACCGAGCTGCGCATGCCCGGCGTGATGAGACGATAGGAGTGCAAGCATGGCAGCACCATTGATCCGCCTCGGCGACAAGACCTCGCACGACGGCACCGTCGTCGAAGCCTCGGCCTTCAGCGACAGCGGCGGCAAGGGCATCGCGCGCGTGGGCGACCGCGTGAATTGCCCGCGCCACAGCAACGTCACCATCGCCACCGGCGACCCGACCATGCTGGTGGACGGCCGCGCGGTCGCGCGCCACGGCGACAAGACTTCCTGCGGCGCGACCCTGATCGCCGGCCAGCAGAACAGCGTGGACATGGTGTGACGTGGCGTCCTGGCTGAAAAACACGGTGGGCACGGCCGGCGCGTTCGGCGCCAGCTGGGGCGGCGCGGTCTGGTACTGGCGCGCCGGCAACCGCATGCCGGACGGCGCCGAGCTGGCGCTGTGGCTGCTGGTGCTGCCGCTGGCCGTGCTGGCGCTGGCGTGGGGCGTGCGCGCCGCGCGGCGGCGCGCCGCCGCCGCCGCCGCGGCAGCCACGGCGGCCGTGCCGGCCGGGGCCGCCGCCGCTGCACCCATGCCGGCTGCGGACGCCGCGCCCCTTCCCGCCGGGCCGGCGATCGTCGCCAGCGCCCTGCGCACGCCGCACGGCGACAGCGCCGCCGCGCTGCGCGAGGCGCTGGCGGCCGGGGTGCAGCCGGCGCTCGATCCGGAACTGGTGGACCGGCAGGGTTATCCGGTACTGAGCGCACGCGTGGCCGGCCTGGACGACGGCGCGGTGCGCGACGCCTTCGCGTCCATGGCGCCTGCAGGCGGCATCGCAGCCGGCGCGGCCCTGAGCGACGCGCAGTGGCGCGCGCTGGCCCTGGCCGGCGCGGCCGCGGCCGAACTGGCGCAGGTGCTGGGCGGCCACCCGCACATCCACGGCGGCCGTGGCGGCAGCAAGAGCGGCGCGCAGCATGCCGGCGCCGCTGCCGCTGCCGGTCCCAATGCTGGTCCCGATGCGCGCGCCGCCGCCCCGCTGCCGCTGCTGCACCTGCATTGCCTGTGGGGCGGCGCCTGGAGCCCGGCCCAGCGCGCCGCCGCCGACGCCTTTATCGCGCGACAGCTCGTCGCCGGCGGCTGGCCGGCGCAGCGCCTGGCCGTGGCCGCCCGCGCGTCCGCCGCCGGCACGACGGCCGACGTCCCACCCGCACACGCACCCGCCGGCGCCGCGCACGACGATGCCGACCTGGCCGCCATCCTGGCGCCGCTGGCGGCGCACACCGGCGAAGCGCGGCTGGCGCTGGTGCTGGCAGGCGCATCGATGCTCGGCGCCGCCAGCATCGATGCGCTGGCCGGCGCCGGCGCCCTGTGCGGCGCCGATACCCCGCAGGGCATGGTGCCCGGCGAAGGCGCGGCGGCGCTGCTGCTGGCCGACCCGGTGCAGGCGCGCCTGCTGGCGCCGGACGCCGACGTGCTGCCCGTGCTGCGCGCCTTTGCCGGCGCGCCGCGCGACCCGGCACTGGACGCGTCGCGCCGCGTCGACGCCGCCCCGCTGCGCGCGCTGGCGCGCCAGGCGCTGCAAACCGCCCGCTGCGCGCCGCAGCAGGTGGCCATGCTGGCCGCCGACACCGATGCCCGCAGCAGCCGCGTGATGGAAACGATGGCGCTGGCATCGAACGAACTGCCCCATCTCGATCCGGCCGCCGACCTGGCCGCCACCGGCGCCGCCTGCGGCGCCTGCGCGCCGGTGCCGCTGCTGGCCGCGCTGGCGCTGGCCGCCGACGCCGCGCTGGAACACGCTGCGCCGGTCCTGTGCCTCGGCAATCTGGATGCGCGCCACCGCACCGCCGCCGTGGTCGCCCCGAGCGCCGCCGACGATCGCACCCACAATCCCGCCGCCGCCGACGGGTCCATCCCGCCGGCGGCAGTGCCCACCCTTACCTGAATCCACGTTTCCACCACCGACCATCACCATGCACAAATTCCGGGACTTCCTGACCAACCGCACCAGCCTGATCGTCATCGGCTGGCTGGCGTTCGCCGCCCTGCTGCTGCTGGCGGCGCGCCTGCTGCAATGGCCGCCCG
Source organism: Massilia forsythiae (assembly GCF_012849555.1). Lineage (NCBI taxonomy): Bacteria > Pseudomonadati > Pseudomonadota > Betaproteobacteria > Burkholderiales > Oxalobacteraceae > Massilia > Massilia forsythiae. The sequence continues at coordinate 4,778,060 of NZ_CP051685.1, read as the reverse complement.
CGCTGCCGTGGATCGTGCTCGGCCTGGCGCTGCTGGCCGGCGCCGCCGTCTGGCTGTGGCGGCGCCGGCGCCGCCGGCAAGCCGGCGCCCGGCTCGGCGACATGCTGGAACAGCAGATCGGCACCGCCGGTGCCACGGCCAGCGCGCCGGCGCCGGACGCCACCCAGCGCCAGGAAACCGAAGTGATCCGCAAGCGCCTGCTGGAAGCGATCGCCACCATCAAGGGATCCAAGCTGGGGCAGTTGTCCGGCGACGCCGCCCTGTACGAGCTGCCCTGGTACATGATCATCGGCAATCCGGCGGCCGGCAAGAGCACGGCCATCGCCAGCTCCGGCCTGCAATTCCCGTTCGCCGACAGCAAGGTGGTGCAGGGCGTGGGCGGCACCCGCAACTGCGACTGGTTCTTCACCACCGAGGGCATCCTGCTGGATACCGCCGGCCGCTACTCCGTGGTCGAGCACGACCGCGCCGAGTGGTTCGGCTTCCTCGACCTGCTGAAGAAACACCGGCGCAAGGCGCCGATCAACGGCGTCGTCATCGCCGTCAGCATCGCCGAGCTGACCCGCAACCGTCCCGAGTTCGCCATCAACCTGGCCAAGAACCTGCGCCAGCGCGTGCAGGAACTGACCGAGCGCCTGGAAGTGCATGCGCCGGTGTACGTGGTGTTCACCAAGGCCGACCTGATCAACGGCTTCACCGAGTTCTTCCAGGACAGCGAGCGCGGCGAGCGCGAAAAGATCTGGGGCGCCACCCTGCCCTACGCCCCCGACGCCGCCAGCGAGCAGCTGCTGGACGCCTTCGACGCCCGCTTCGACGAGCTGTACGACGGCCTCAAGGAACTCAGCCTGGCCAACATGGCGCTGCAGTGGCGCGAGCGCATGCCGCCCGGCGTGTTCACCTTCCCGCTGGAGTTCAGCTCGATCAAGCCGGCGCTGCGCGCCTTCGTCGCCACGCTGTTCGAGGACAACCCGTTCCAGTTCAAGCCGGTGTTCCGCGGCTTTTACTTCACCAGCGCGCTGCAGGAAGGCGAGACGGTGTCCGCCTCGTCGGCGCGCGTGGCGCAGCGCTTCGACCTGCAGCTGCAGCCGGCCGCGCACGAGGAACAGCACCAGCAGCAGGGCTACTTCCTGCTCAACCTGTTCCGCCGCGTGATCTTCGCCGACAAGGACCTGGTGGCGCAGTACGCCAGCCCGGCCAAGATGCGCCTGCGCTACGCCGCCTTCTTCGCCGCCACCGCGCTGGTCGGCCTGTCGCTGGCCGGCTGGAGCTGGTCCTACATGAACAACCGCCAGCTGGTCGCCAACGTCCAGGCCGACCTCGACCAGGCGGTCAAGCTGCAGGCGAAGAGCCCGGATTTGCAGTCTCGCTTCCAGGCGCTGGAAGTGCTGCAGGACCGCATCGAGCAGCTCGACGGCTACGCCGGGCACCGCCCGCTGTCGCTCGGCATGGGCCTGTACCAGGGCGACATCCTGAACCGCAAGCTGCGCGAGGAATACTTCAACGGCGTGCGCGAAGTGATGCTGAAACCGGTGGCGCAGTCGCTGGAAGGTTTCCTCGGCGAAGTCAACGCCAACCCGGCGCAGTTGCAGCCGATGACCAAGCCGGTGGCGGCGGCTTCCGGCGCCGGCGCGGCGCTTGCGACGCCGGCCGCCGGCGCATCTGCGGCGGCGGCGGCGCCCGCTGCCGTCAGCGCCGACAACGCCGCCACGGTCGACAGCGGCGCCCAGCAATTCAAGGATGCCTCGCCGGCCAACGCCGAGGATGCCTACAACGCCTTGAAAACCTACCTGATGCTGGCCGATAAATCGCGCGCCGAGGCCGCCCACCTGAACGACCAGCTGACCCGCTTCTGGCGCGGCTGGCTGGAGCGCAACCGCGGCGCCATGCCGCGCGAGCAGATGATCCGCAGCGCCGAGCGCATGATCTCGTTCTACCTGGCGCAGGTGAACGACCCGTCCTGGCCCGGCATCGAGCCGCGCCTGGCGCTGGTCGACCAGACCCGCGACAACCTGCGCCGCGTGGTGCGCGGCCTGCCGGCGCGCGAGCGCGTGTACGCCGACGTCAAGGCGCGCGCCGCCACCCGTTATCCGGGCGTGACGGTGGCGCGCATCGTCGGCGAGCAGGACAAGGAACTGGTGCTGGGCAGCTATGCGGTGTCCGGCAGCTTCACGCGCCAGGCCTGGGAAGGGTTCGTCCAGGACGCCTTCCGCGACGCCGCCAACCGGGAACTGCAGAGCGCCGACTGGGTCTTGAAGACCTCGTCGAAGGACGACCTGACGCTGGAAGGCAGCCCGGAGCAGATCCAGAAGTCGCTGGTCGAGCTGTACAAGAACGAGTATGCGCGCGAATGGCAAAAGTTCATGCAGGGCGTGACCATCCGCGACCTGAATGGCTTCGACGGCGCCGCCGCCGCCATGAACCGCCTGGGCGACCCGCAGAATTCGCCGATCTCGCGCCTCTTGACCACCGTGTACGAACAGACTTCGTGGGACAACCCGTCGCTGGTGAGCGCCGGCCTGCAGCGTGCCCAGGGCGGCGTGAGCGCCTGGTTCCGCGAGACCATCCTGCGGCGCAAGCCGGCGCAGGTGAACGTCGACCTCGGCCCGACCACTGGAACGCAAAACGCAGCACAGAATGCGGCGCTGCCGCTGGGGCCGGTGGGCCGCGAGTTCGCCGGCGTGGCGCGCCTGGTGGTGGCGCGCGACAAGGACGCCTCGCCGCTGCGCGGCTACATCGACAACCTGTCCAAACTGCGCGGGCGCTTCAACGGCATCAAGAACCAGGGCGACCCCGGCCCCGGCGCCAAGCAGCTGATGCAGCAGACGCTGGACGGCAGCGGCTCGGAACTGGCCGACGCCCTCAAATACGTCGACGAGCAGATGCTGGTCGGGATGACCGATGCCCAGCGCGCGGCGCTGCGGCCGGTGCTGGTGCGCCCGCTGATGCAGACCTTCGCGGTGATCGTCAAGCCGGCCGAGCTTGAAATCAACAAGGTGTGGGCGGCGCAGGTGCTGCAGCCGTTCGGCAAGAACCTGGCAGTGAAGTATCCGTTCTCGACCGAATCCAAGGCCGAAGCCAGCAACGCCGAGATCGGCGAGATCTTCGGTCCGGACGGCGCCATCGCCAAGTTCTTCAACACCACCGTCGGCCCGCTGGTGGTGCGGCGCGGCGATGCCCTCAGCAGCCGCACCTGGGCCGGCATGGGCGTGACGCTGGCGCCGGCGGTGGTGGCCGGCTTCCCCGGCTGGGTGGCCCCGCTGGCGGCCGGCGGCGTGGCCAATGCCGCCGCCTCCGCCGGCGGCGAGGCCCAGACCCGCTTCGACGTGCAGGCGCTGGGCGCCGCCGGCGCCACCGAGTTCACGCTGGAGATCGACGGCCAGGCGCTGCGCTGGCGCGGCCAGCCGCAGCCGTGGGTGCACATGGTGTGGCCGAACGCCCAGGGCGTGCCGGGCGCCAAGATCACCGCGCTGACGGCGGAAGGCCGCAACGTGGTGGTGCTGGACGAACCGGGCCACTTCGGCCTGAAGAAGATGATCGAGGCGGCCCAGCGCAAGCGCCGTCCGGACGGCGCCTTCGAGCTGGCCTGGCAGAACGGCGGCGTCACCGTGAATGCCAACCTGAAGGTGCTGCCCAGCGCGCCGGCGCCGGCGCAGGCGGCCCAGCCCGGCCAGGGCTTCAAGCGCCTGCGCCTGCCGGAGGCGGTGACCGCCCCGGCGCCAGGCCCGGCACCGGCGCAGCCCGCGCCCGCCACGGTCGCCGCCGCCGGAGCCGCGCAATGAGCCGCGCCGTCACCCCCGTCGGCGTCGGCTATTTCGGCAAGCTGCCCAGCCGCGGCGATTTCGTCAAGGGCGGGGCCAGCGCCGCGCTCATGAAGGTGCTGGACGACTGGCTGTCCGAGGCGATGGACCTGATGAGCGCCAACGCGCGCTGGAAGCTGGTCTACGACGCCGCGCCGCCGCTGCACTTCGCCTTCGTCGGCCCGCGCCGGCGCCACGCCATCGGCGGCCACATCGTGCCCAGCAGCGACGAGTCCAGCCGCCGCTATCCGTTCCTGATGGTGGGGGCGATGGAAGTGGCCGAGCCGAATTTGTTCGTGCCGAATGCGCCGCTGGTGTTCACGCGCCTGTGGAGCCGCCTGGAAGCGCTGACCAACGAAGTGCGCGCGGCCAGCGACCCGGCGGCTGCGCTGCAGTCGGCCGCCGCCCAGCAGGTCGAACTGGACCTGCGCAGCGCCGCCTACGACGCCGCCTTCGCGGATTTCCTGGCCTTGCAGACGCTGGGCGCGCTGGATGCGATGCTGGCGCAGGCGGGTTTCCGCGGCAGCGCGCGCCAGGTGCTGCTGGCGCTCGGGATGCTGCTGCAGCCGGTGCTGGCCAGCAGTTCCAGCCGCCTCGAAAAGAGCCTGGTGCTGCCGCTGCCGGCGGACCCGATGTACCGCAACCTGGTGGCGGCGTTCTGGATGCACCTGGTGACACCGTTCCTGGCGCGCGCCGACTTCGAGCTGGCGCTGTTCGTCACGCGCATCGAGAACCGGCCGGTGCTGGTGCTGGGCTTTTCCGGCGCCTCGGCGCTGACGCTGCGCACCATCGTCGATCCGCACGCCGGGCTCGATCACCACATCGCTTTCGAGGAACTCGACTGGGTCGAAGACCAGGTCGATACCGACTACGCCATCAAGAAGCTGTCCACCTACCTGGCGCGCGGCGACCTGTCATTACAGTCCGCGCTGGAATCGGTCGGCACGGCATTCATCGGGACCTGACCATGCGACTTCTCTCTCTTTCCCTGGCCGCTGCGGCGGCCCTCCTGATCGCCGCCGGACCGGCCGCTGCACAAGCGCCGCAACCCGGCCAGGTCGTGGCCAGCGGCACTGTGCCGGACGAGGCCACCAAGGCCGCGGTGCTGGCCAAGCTGCGCGAGCTGTACGGCGCCGACAAGGTGGTCGACCAGGTCGCGGTCGGCCAGGTGGCGGCGCCGGCCAACTGGAATGGCTACGTGCAGAAGCTGCTGACCCAGGACCTGCGCCAGATCAGCCGCGGCCAGCTGAAGGTGGACGGCAGCAGCGTCAGCCTGCGCGGCGAGGTCGCCAGCGAGGCGCTGCGCCAGCGCATCGCCGGCAACGTGGCCGGCAGCCTGAACCCGACCTACACGGTGGACAACGGGCTGCGCGTGTCGGCCGCCGACCAGGCCATCCTGGACAACACGCTGGCCAACCGCACCATCGAATTCGACAGCGGGCAAGCCACGCTGACCCCGGCCGGGCGCGCCATCCTGGACGAGATGGTGGCCGCCATGCTCAAGCTGAAGGGCCGCAAGGTCGAGATCATCGGCCACACCGACAGCGCCGGCCTGCGCGCCAGCAACATCAACCTGAGCCAGGCGCGCGCCGCCACGGTCAAGACCTACCTGGCGGGCCACGGCATCGCCGAGGAACTGCTGAGCGCCAGCGGCCAGGGACCGGACCGCCCGGTCGCCAGCAACGACAGCCCGGACGGACGCGCGCGCAACCGCCGTATCGAGTTCCGCATGGCGCAGTAACCCGACACAAGGACACCATGTTCAACGCAGAAGAACTCCTCCTCCCCATCAGCCCCGACCAGCCGTGCGGCGCCGACATGGCGTTTTCCGCTGAGCTGGACGCGATTGCCCAGGCGCGCAAGTTCGACGATCCCTCGCTGGAACAGGGCGAATGGGTCACGGAACTGAAGGAAGCCGACTGGGACTTCGTGGTCAAGCGCTGCAGCGCGCTCCTGGCCGGCAAGACCAAGGACCTGCGCCTGGCCGTGTGGCTGGCGGAAGCGGCAGCGAAACAGTTCCAGCTGCGCGGCCTGGGCGAAGGGTTTTCCTTGCTGGCCGGCCTGGTCGAGCGCTACTGGGACCAAGGCCTGTATCCGGAAGCCGAGGACGGCGACCAGGAACAGCGCATCGGCAACCTGGCCTGGATCCTGTCGCGCACGCGCGCGCTGGTGCGCGAGGCGCCGCTGACCCAGGGCCGCGGCCAGGGTCCGGGCAGCGGCTGGTCGACCATCGACTTCGAGGCGGCGAGAAAGCGCGCCAGCAGCGGCATCGAGCCGGAAGGCCTGCCCCGGCTGGCCGAGATGGAAGCGGCGCGGCGCGCCAATCCATCCCGGTTCACGGCCGCCTTCCATGCGGACGCCCAGTACTGCCTGGACGCGCTGGGCCGCCTGGAGCAAGCGGCCGACGCGCAACTGGGCCAGGACAGCCCGGGTTTTTCGAGCGCGCGCGAAGCGGTGCAAGGCATGCTGCACGCGCTGCCGCTGCCGGCCGGCGCCGCGCCATCGGTGGCGGCGCAGCCCGACGCCGCTGCCCAAGCGGCCGACGCGGGCGCAGGGGCGGATGCAAGCGCACATGCAGCGCCATCGTCTGCTGCTGCCGGCGCCGGCGCCGACGCCCAGCCGGCGCCGGCCGGCGCCCCCGGCCCGATCCGCTCGCGCGCCCAGGCCATCGCCCAGCTGCGCGCGGTGGCCGAGTTCTTCCGCGAAACCGAGCCGCACAGCCCGGTATCGTATTTCGCCGAAAAAGCAGCCAACGCCGGCGAGCAGGACCTGCATACCTGGCTGCGCTCGGTGATCAAGGACCAGGGTTCGCTGGCGCATATCGAAGAACTGCTGGGCGTGCCGCCCTCGAACTGAGGATGATGGCCGGGACCAAGCGGGCTGGGCGAATCGCTCTTGCCCTGGGCCGGCTTCTACGATGTAATGTTTGGTATCGATCCACATGTAGCGCATTGACCGACATGGGCATGTCCACTTCCTCCGATGTTGCCGCCGTCCAGGCCGTGGCGGCGGCGCTGTCCGGGTTCACCCAGGGCAGCCGGCTGCTGCGCCTGCACACGCCGCTGGGGCCGGACCGGCTGCTGGCCGAAGCGCTGAGCGGCGCGGAAGGCATCGACAGCGGCTTCCGCTTCGCGCTGTCGTGCCTGTCCACCGACGCCGGCATCGCCCTCAAGACGCTGATCGGCCAGCCGGTGCTGCTGGAACTGTCGGCCGGCCCCGGGCTGGAGCTGCGCCCGTTCCACGGCCACGTGACGGCGGCGGAACTGTGCGGCGCCGACGGCGCACTGGCGCGCTACCGCCTGACCATCGAACCGTGGACGGCCTTCCTCGCGCTCGGCCGCGACAGCCGCACCTTCCAGGACCGCTCGGTGCTTGAGGTGATCGACACCGTGCTGCGCGCCTGGTCCGGGCGCGGCAGGCTGGCGCCGGCCTGGCGCATCGAAGCCGACCGCGCCCTGTACCCGCGCCGCAGCCTGGTGACCCAGTACCAGGAAAGCGACCTCGCCTTCGTGCGCCGGCTGATGAGCGAGGAAGGCCTGTTCGGCTTCTTCGAGCACCGGGGCGATGCGGACGCGGGCGCGCTCGGCGCGCACACGCTGGTGATCGCCGACAGCAACCACGCCTTCCGTCCGAACCCGCACGCCGTCGCGCGCTTCACCCAGCCGGGCGCGGTGATGAAGGAAGACAGCGTCGACCGCTGGCGCAGCGAGGCCCGGCTCGGCACCAACGCCGTCGAGCTGCGCAGCTGGGACTACCGCAGCCGCAGCGTGCGCGCGGTGGAAGCAGCGGGCACCGCGGTGGACGGTGCAGCGGGCGCCGGACTGCGCAGCGCCGACGCCCCCGGCGCCTATGCCTACGCCACGCGCGAGCATGGCCGGCGCATCGCCGAGCGCCAGCTGCAGGCGCTGGACGCGGCGCGCGCGATGCACACCGGCGCCGGCACGCTGCGCGGCTTCGCGCCCGGCACCACCTTTTCCCTGTCCGGCCATCCCAGCCTGGACGGCGCGAGCTTCCTGCTGGTGCGCGTGCGCCACCTGGCCCACAACAACCTCGACGCCGATGTCGACGGCGCGCTGGCGCGGCGCCTGGGCGCCGATCCGGTGGCCGCCCTCGGCGCCGGCGTCCTTGCCGCCGGCCCGCATGCGAGCGGGCGCGGCATCGCCGGGCGCCCCGTGTACCGCAACAGCTTCGACGCCATCCCCGCCGACCTGCCCTACCGCAGCGCAAGCGAGGACGGCCACGGACGCCTGCTGCATCCGCGCCCGACCGTGCACGGCCAGCAGACGGCGATCGTGGTGGGCGCCGCCGGCGCCCCGGTGCACACCGACCGCGACCACCGCATCAAGGTGCAGTTCCACTGGCAGCGCGGCGGCGCCGCCCACAACCGCCTGGCCCACCCGGCGCCCGACGGCCATACCGGTGCGCCGGCGGACGACGGCGCCGGCACCTGGGTGCGGGTGGCGGCGCCGCTGGCCCCGGTGGCCGGCGCCAACTGGGGCAGCCATGCGCTGCCGCGCGTCGGCCAGGAAGTGCTGGTCGATTTCATCGACGGCAACATCGACCGCCCGGTGGTGATCGGCGCCGTGTACAACGGCGCCGGCGCACAGGATGCCCAGCACAACGAGGTCGCCGCCGGCGCCGGGGCGGCGACCGGCAATGCCGGCGCCTGGTTCCCGGGCGAGTCCGGCGGCCACGCGCATCCGGCGCTGCTGTCCGGCCTCAAGAGCCAGGCGCTGGCCGCCAGTGCGGAAGGCGCCGGCGCCTACGGCCAGCTGGTGTTCGACGCCGGCGCCGGACAGGCGCGCGTCTCGCTGCAGCAGCATGCGCGCGCACACGAAGGCAGCGCCGAACTGAACCTGGGCCACCTGCGCCACCAGACCGACAACCGGCGCCTGGACGGCACCGGCTTCGGCGCCGAACTGAAGACGGCGCACGCGCTCGCCGTGCGCGCCCGCCTCGGCTTGCTGGCTTCGAGCGACGCCCAGGCCGGCGCCGGCGGCGAACAGATGGATGCGCGCCCCGCGCGCACCCAGATCGACGCCGCGCGCGAACTGGCGACGGCGCTGGCGCGCACGGCGCAGCAGCAGAACGCCAGGCTGGCCGGCGAAGCCGAAGCGGACCAGCTGCCGGCGCTGGCGGCACTGCAGGCGGCGGGCGAGGCCATCGAGGCTTCTGCCGAGGCGGGCGCCGCTGCACAGGCCGGCGCCGGCGCCACAGGAGCCGCCGCAGGAGACGCCCCGGCGGGCGGCATGGGCAGCGCCGCCGCCTTCGACGCGCCGCAGCTGCAGCTGAGCGCGCCCGCCGGCATCGTCGCCGTGACGCCCGCCAGCGCCATCCTCGCCGCCGGCGCCACCGGCATCATCGGCGCCGGCCAGGACATCGACCTGGCGGCGCAGGGATCGCTGCATCACGCGGTCAAGGCCGGCATCGGCCTGTTCACCCACGGCAAGGCGGCCGGCGGCGCGCGCCCGGTGCAGGACACCGGCATCCGCCTGCATGCCGCCAGCGGCAAGCTGAGCACGCAAAGCCAGGGCGGCGCCACCCGCCTCACCGCCGACAAGACCGTCACCGTGGCCAGCGTGCAGGGCAGCGTCACCGCCGCCGCCAGGGACCACGTCTTGATGACGGCGCAGGGCGCCTACTTGAAACTGGCGGGCGGCGACATCATGCTGCACTGCCCCGGCAAGGTCGAGTTCAAGGCCAGCGTCAAGGAACTGACCGGACCTCAGCGCGCCTACGGCCCGCAGCTCGCCTTCGACCGCCCCGGCGCGCTCGACCTGGAAACCGTCCCCGCCAAAATGAGCGCGCGCGTGATCGTCGACCGCCCGCTGCAGGACCTGATGGCGGCCGGCGGCGGCGCGGTGCCGTACCGCTTCATCGACCACACCGGCCAGCTGATCGCCAAGGGCACGCTGGACGACAACGGCGCCACCGGCCGCGTGTACCACCAGACCCAGCGCGACTACACCGTGCTGTTGGGCGAGCCGGGCGACTGGACCAGGGTCGAGCACGACGACGACGTGTGCGGCTGCGGCGGCGGGCACGAGGAGGAGCATGGCGATACGCACGGCGGCGACGCCGCACAGGACGCCGTCGCCGCCGCCCATCCCGCCGACGGCGCGGATGAAGACGGCGCCGGCGCGGACGCCGGCAGCGGCGACGATGACGCGGCCGAAGGCGGCGCCGGTTCGGACGCCGGCCGCGCGTTCGAGCGCAGCCTGCTCGACCACCTGGTCTTCGCCGACGCCGACATCCTCAAGTGTATCGAAGAGGGAGAAGAATGACGCCATCCACCCGCGCCGCCGCCGGCACCACGCCCGCACCGGGCCCGGCCCGCTGAGAGACACGCCCATGTTCGTACGCGCCACCTACTACCGGGAAAAGAAGACCGTCCATTACTTCGACGAGAACGGCGAGGAGACGCTGTACATCGGCGGCTCGTTCGCCTGGCGCACCAACAATCCCGGCAACCTGGCCAAGCCGGGCAAGCGCATCGTCAGCACCTACATCGGCCTGGCCCAGCGCACCTCGAAGAAGAACAGCCTTTTCATGATCTTCCCGGACCGCGCCACCGGCGACGCCGAGCGCATCCGCCTGCTGAAGGAGGTGTACGGCGGCAGTTCGATCGCGGCGATGATGGAGCGCTACGCCCCGCGCGAGGAAAACGATACCGACGCCTACATCGCCTCGGTCAGCACCGCCGCCGGGGTCGACAAGGAGACGCGCCTGGATGCGCTGACCGACGACCAGTTCAAGAAGCTGGCCGGCGCCATGGCCAAGAAGGAAGGCTGGATACCCGGCAAGATCGTCCCGCTCGGCAAACCCAGCACGGTGGAACTGCGCGACAAGCTGCGCCAGCCGCTGGCCACCCAGTCGGTCGAGCTGAAGGGCGCCAGGACGCCGGTCACGCTCAAGACCGATGCCGGCGGCGCACTGCCGACCGTGTATCCGAAACTGTTCGGCGACGGCCTGTCGCTGTACCTGGACCAGGTCGGCGACAAGATCGGCGAGCTGGTCGATGCGGGCAAGGCCAGCGCCTATACCTTCATCGCGCCGTATTTCGCCATGAAGAGCAACACCGACGTCCACGAGACCAAGGACAAGACGGCGCCGCTGGTCCACATCGTCAAGCAGGGCGAGACCCTGGGCACGATCGCCGGCAAGTACGGCGTGAGCATCGACGCGCTGGCCGGCGCCAACCACATCGCGGACCGCAACCGGATCTTCCAGCGCCAGCACCTGCGCATTCCGGGCAAGAGCGCGGCCGGCGGCCAGGCGCCGGCTTCCACGCCGGCTGCGAAACCCGCCGCCACGCCCGCCGCCAAGCCGGCGGCGCGCCCCTCGCCCACCGCCGCCGCCGCACCGGTCCCTGCCCCGCGGCGGGCGCCGGCGGCCGCCGTCCAGGTCGACCGCCAGCGCACCGACAAGAACCATCCGATCACGGTGCTCAGCAGCGCAGTCAAGGAAGCCAGCGGCCCGGCCTGGTGCAAGCGCTTCATGGGCAACAACACGCTGTCCGGCCTGAACGCGGATTTCCGGCCCAAGGCGGCCAGCTTCATCGCCGCGCTCAAGGCCGGCGGCGCCAGCGTGCGCATCAGCGCCGTGTACCGGCCGATCGAGCGCTCCTACCTGATGTACTGGGCCTTCATGATCTGCCGCGGCACCGACCCGGCCGACGTGCCGTCCTGGCCGGGCGTGGACATCGACTGGACCCACCGCGGCGCCGACGGCAAGCCGGACGCCGCCAAGGCCAAGGAAGCGGCCGAACAGATGTGCAAGGGCTACGGCATCCGTCCGCATGCCAAGTCGCAGAAGGTCGGGCGCCCGAAGCGCTCGCGCCACAATTTCGGCGGCGCCCTGGACATGCACCTGGGCGGCTATGTCGGCAAGATCTTCAAGGACGCCGACGGCAACGACGTCACCGCCAAAGGGTTTTCCTCGCTGGTCGCGCTGGGCGCCAGCTACGGCGTCATTTACTTCCCACAAGAAAACATGCACTGGTCCGATACCGGGCATTGAACCTCGACCCATGAAACCACTCTTCCTGCTTTCTCTGCTGGCCCTGTCCTCCGCCGGCTGTTCCGCCGATGGCCTGCCGGCCGTCGGCGTCGTGCAACAGGTGCCCGTGATGGCCGACGGCGCCAGCGTCAGCGCGCGGCCGGTCTACATCCTCACCAACCGCAAGCTGGCCGCGCCCACCGTGTTCAGCGCGCTGCAGGGCTCGTCCGGCACGTATACCGTGGCCTGCTGCTTCGAAGTCAGGAACACCACGCCGCTGGCCCTGAACAGCGAACTGGCCAAGTACGCCAGGGATCCCGAATTCGTCGCCCACATGAAGAGCGTGAAAGGCTACCAGTACGTCTACGCCGCCCAGCCGAGCGCCGACAAGTCGCGCTGGACGCCGCTGATGAAGACGCTGGCCGCGAACGCCGCCAACCCCGACGACGCCTCGCCGTTCTCGGCGCCGGTGGTGGCCGCGCAGTTCGGCAAGCCGCGCATGCCGGCGGCGTTCAGCGTCGACGGCGCCGCGCTGACGCTGCAGGTGCGCAGCGACCGCAAGGCGGGCCGCAGCGTGTACGTGTTCACCCAGGGCGGGCAGAAGGCGGAATTCTCGGAGAGCGGCTTTGGCGACTGACACCGGCGCCGTGCGCGCGCAAGCACATGGGAAGGAAACGGCGCGTCGGCTGCGGACCGTCGCGGCGCTGTGCGCCGCCTGCGCGCTGGGGTTGCCGGCGGCAGCGGCATGGGCGGCACCAGTGGCGGCGGCACCGGCAACGTCCGGAACGCGCGCCGAGGTCAAGCCGGTGTATGGCGTGAACACGGTCAAGCTGGGCAAGCTGTCGCTGCGCATCGTGAAAGGCATGATCGGCAACGGCACCGCCAGCAGCTTCGATACCTTCACGCTGTACCTGGTGCCGGCGGCGCCGGGCGAGGCCTGGATGCAGGTCACCGCGCCCGGCCAAAAAGGCCTCGGCTACAACTTCCGCAACTACGAGTCGGGTGACGCCAACATGCAGTCGATCGGCTTTTATGTCGAAGCCAACCACTTGTACGCGGTGCAGGCCACCAAGGTCGGCGCCGCGGCCGACGCCAACGGCTCGCGCAAGACCCCGTTCGATTTCGAGGTCAGCCGCTTCAACGAGGACGAGGACATCCCGATGTTCCACAGCGAGCGCAAGCTGCGTTCGAAAGGCCAGTACGTCGACGCCAGCGAAGCGGTGGCGCGCGAATTCTTCAACCGCTGAGCGGGCGCCCGGCGGGCACCCGGCTCGCACTCGTGCCGCGCCGCGGCTTATTCGTCGAACTCTTCCGCCAGGTTCTTCCAGCCGCGGCTCTTGGCGAACGGCGCGAACTCTTCCGGCGCCTCCAGCACGATCAGGCGGCTGTCCTGCAGGCCGGGGTCGCTGTGGCCGAAGTCCGGCCCCTTGTAGCCGAGCGCGCGCAGGCGGTCGACGAGCGCGCGCACCAGCACCGTGTCCTTCCAGGCGCCGGGATCGAGCTTGGCGCCGAAGTCCACGTACACGTCGATGATCCCGTAGCCCTCGTCGAAGATGCGGATCGACTTGACGTCGAGGGTACGGCCGTTGCCGTCCTTGGCCTGGAACGGGCCGGACAGCTGGATGTCGGAATCGGTAGTCATGCCGCCAGCATACCACCGCCAGGCGCGCCGCGCCTGCCCGAGCCGCATTGGACATCTCATCAGCGGCTGCCGGATGATGTTTCGCTCATAGATCGACGAAGCGAGGCAAAAGATCCTGGTCGACCAGGCGCACTTCAATGGCATGCGCTTTCTCCACATGACCGGGATCGTCGTCCGAAAACGGCGCGTCGGTGACGCTGACGACGATCGTGCCGATCTGTTTGTCCTTTTCCTGCTCATCCTTGATCATCACAGGCACCAAAGCATGTGCTTCAGGCACTTGCTGGACGCTCAGCATTCGAGGCAGATACAGCATCCAGCCGACGCCGGCACGGTCCTTGAAAACCGCGTCGTAGTACATGGTCGCGACAGAGGCATACAGCGGCTCGAAGATCGTTGCCGCAAAAGCAATCGCTTCTGCCACTTGGCGCCATTCGCCCAGCCGCATCCGCCCCCTGGGAGACCTGATGGACAGCCTGAAACTGCTGGCCACGCCGTCCTGGCGGCCAAATTGGCAGCTGATCGATGCGCCTTTGGCACGGTCTTCCTGGCCATTCCAGAGTGTGAGGTTTCTGACGACCTCGCTTGCCTTGGCGTACTGGTGGAGCACTGCAAGCGCCGCAGTAGTAGGGCCGTCCGCATCGAATACCGGGTAGAGATGCGATGTCTCCCTATCGCCGGTTGCAATCAGCCACTGGCGCTCTTCGAGCAATGGGTCGAATCGTGCGACGGAACGCAAAAATCTGCTTATCAGACGCAAATGAAAGTCGAATGACGTGGCATGCTGTCCGGTGCTGTCGAACCGGACTTCGAGTTGATGATTCAGATTGGGATTCATGGTTGGTAGACGACGCCTATTTGTGGAGCAGCAGCTTGTAGAATCCGCTGCATATACCTGTAGGAAACTGGCTGTTGAAAATACCACCGAAGCTGTACCGGCGGCTTGGGAGCCGCTTTGGCATTCTGTTTGAGGGCTTTCACAGTCAAATCATCGAAAATCCGTTCCTGGAAATCGTACCGGACGGCGTGCAGCGCGAACTGGCGGCCGCGCTGGCGCGCCACGGGGTACCGGCGCGCCTGCTGAAAGTCGAGATCACGGAATCGGCGATGATGGACGACCAGGACACGATCCCGGCCGAACTGGCGGCGATCCGGGCGCTCGGGGTGCAACTCCACCTGGACGATTTCGGCACCGGGTATTCGTCGCTGTTGCAGCTGCAGCGCACGAAGATGGACGTGCTCAAGGTGGACTGCTCGTTCACCGCGGAACTCGGGCGCTCCAGGTAAGGCAACGTGTTCTTTCAGGCGATCTTGTCGATGGCGCACGCGCTCGGGATGCAGGTGGTGGCCGAGGGCGTGGAGACGCGCGCGCAGCTGGCGATCCTGCGCACGCTGGGGTGTAACGAGGTGCAGGGGTACCTGATTGCGCGGCCGCTGCCGGCGGCGGAGGTCGAAGGGCTGCTGGCGCGGCTCAATCTACTGGATGAGCGGGCGGCGGCATAGTGGCGCTATGTCCGCGACAATGCGATGAAGGGCAATTTACAGCTCCGCTACCAGCTCCCATGTAATGGCTTCGCGGCTGAGATATTCGCCGTGCAGACCGAGCTTGAGCACATACGGCGCTATATCGCCCGGCAGCAGGACAAGCTGGAGCGCATCGTCTGCATCGGCCGCTCGAGATGCGGTATCGCTATACCGGCCGTGGATGCTGCATGCGTGGCCGGTCTCGAGTCTGACGCGCTTGCGCGGGGCAGCGCCTGCGGGTGCACGAGGCAGTCCAATGAAGGTCGCTGGAGGCCAGACACCAGGAACGTCGTAACGACGTACCCAGAGATCGCTCGTGTACCGGTCGAAACGACGTTCGCCATCGATCGAGCCGAACCCCATCGACCCCACGTTCCCGCTTCGCAGAGGACGGAGTATGGCATTGATGATGGCAAGCGTCCTTGGCACTTCGCTTCCCACCGGAACGATTTCAGGGTCATCCCCAGCATTGATGAAGACACCCGACGGCACAGAGCTGAATGCAATGCCGGCAGCACGAAGCTGGTCCGTCAATGCCGATATGCCCCCCACGCGTTCAGCCAGGGTGTTTCCGACAAAGGTGCGCCAGTCGATGCTCGTGAAGCCGGTCTGTGCCCAATTGCTGTGGAATATGTCTTCGATGAAGACGCCGAGATAACGACTGGCGAGATCGATTTCGTCGCTCTGGTAGAGATACTGCTCATATGTCGAAACAGCAGCCAGCCCCGCATGCCCATGGAACGGTGCCAGCCGGTCGGCGAACAGGTCGAGCAGCTTGAACAGCGCTCCCCGTTTTTCCGGCACATACGCGTGTTCGCGCGGGACGACGAAACTCACGACCGACACTTGGCCGTTCTGCCAGCCCCGCTCGGTCAAGGCGCTGATATGGTACTCGGTTGCGGTTTCGCTGTCGCCCGAGGCGGCAAACCACTCGACCTGGTCGTCTTCATCCATTGCTTGCACTAACGAATGTAGCGGCGTCATCGCTCCGATGGCCACGATCGTGCCGCGATCGGCATTGAAGGCCCAATCCAGCTCAGCCCCATACAGTCGTTCATACGCCTCGATACATTCGACCAAGGCGCTTCTCGTCGCTGCCTTGTGCCCACCCCAGAAGTAGAATGTGGCACGAACACCAACCGTCATCACGACACGCTCGTCCTCGATGTATTGGTAATCGAAATCGAGATCCTCAAGCGATGCGAACGCGGTCATACCTTGTCACCAGTTCTCGACGGTTCGCATACGCCAGCCCGCTCTATTTGACGCTGTACCTGAACTGCCCCTGCTTCCCCGCCCCCACCTTGATCTTCGCCACCGGTACCCCTTCCGCCATCCTGGCCAGCACCGATTCCGCGATCTCCGGCAGCAGCGTCCCGTTGAGGATGTTGTCGACATTGCGCGCCCCCGAATCGACCTCGGTGCAGCGCGCCAGCACCGCCTCCACCAGCGCGTCGTCGTAGCTGAACTCGGCCTTGTGGTTGATCGCCACGCGCCGCCCGATCTTGTCGAGCTTGAGGCGGATGATCTCGGCCAGCACGTCGTCCGGGATCGGGTAGAACGGCACCACTTTCAGGCGGCCCAGGAAGGCCGGCTTGAACTGCTTCATCAGCGCCGGGCGCACCAGTTCTTCCAGCGCCTGCGGCGTCGGCAGTTCCCCGGCGGTCTTGTTCAGGCAGGCCTGCATCAGCGCGCTAGATGCCACGTTCGAGGTCAGGATGATGATGGCGTTGCGGAAGTCGATCTCGCGGCCCTCGGCGTCGTCCATCACGCCCTTGTCGAACACCTGGAAGAACAGTTCCATCACGTCCGGGTGCGCCTTCTCGACTTCGTCCAGCAGCACCACGCTGTACGGGTTGCGCCGCACCGCCTCGGTCAGCACGCCGCCCTCGCCGTAGCCGACATAGCCCGGCGGCGAACCCTTTAAGCCGGACACGCTGTGCGCCTCCTGGTATTCGCTCATGTTGATGGTGATGAGCTTCTTTTCGCCGCCGTACAGCACGTCCGCCAGCGCCAGCGCGGTTTCCGTCTTGCCGACACCCGAGGTGCCGACGAACAGGAACACGCCCTTCGGCTTGTCCGGGTCTTCCAGGTTGGCGCGCGCGGTGCGCACGCGCTGCGCCACCGCCTCGATCGCATGCGGCTGGCCCAGCACGCGCTGCTGCAGCAGGTCGCGCAGTTTCAGCACGGTCCTGATCTCGTCGGTGACCATCTTGCCGAGCGGGATGCCGGTCCAGCCGGCGACGATGGCGGCCACCGCGTGGCCGTCGACCTGCAGCGGCACCAGCGGCGCCTCGCCCTGCAGCGCGCGCAGCTCGGCGCGCAGGACGTCGAGGTCGTCGGGCGCGGCGCCGTCGGTCGCGCCGTCCGCGCCGGCGCCTTCAGCGTCGGTGCCATCGAGACGCGCGCGCGCCGCCTGGATGCGCCGGGCCAGTCCACGCTCGCCTTCCCAGCGCGTGCGCAGCACCGCCAGTTCTTCCTCGGCCGCGGTGCGCGCCGTGGCCAGCTCGGCGCGCCGCGGCGCATGCGTACCCTCGCCCGCCGCCTGTTCGCGCGCCAGGGCGGCGTCCTCGGCATTCACGCGCTCCAGTTGGCGCGACAAGTCCTCGATACGCGCCGGGGTCGCGTTCTGGCCCAGCGCCACCTTGGCGCAGGCGGTGTCCAGCACACTGACCGCCTTGTCCGGCAGCTGGCGCCCGCTGATGTAGCGGTGCGACAAGCGCACCGCTTCCGTCACCGCCTCGTCGTGGATGCGGATGCCGAAGTGCTGTTCCATCAGCGGCGCCATGGCGCGCAGCATGGCACTGGCGACTTCCTCGCTCGGCTCCTCCACTTTCACGACCTGGAAACGGCGCGCCAGCGCCGCGTCCTTCTCGAAATACTTCTTGTACTCGCCCCAGGTCGTGGCGGCGATGGTGCGCAGCTCGCCGCGCGCCAGCGCCGGTTTCAACAGGTTGGCGGCGTCGTTCTGGCCGGCCTGGCCGCCGGCGCCGATCATCGTGTGCGCCTCGTCGATGAACAGGACGATCGCGTGCGGGCTTTTCTTGACCTCGTCGATCACGTTCTTGAGGCGGTTCTCGAACTCGCCCTTCACGCTGGCGCCGGCCTGCAGCAGGCCCATGTCGAGCGTGTGGATCTCGACGCCGCGCAGCACCTCGGGCACGTCGTCCTGCACGATGCGCAGCGCCAGGCCTTCGACCACGGCGGTCTTGCCGACGCCGGCCTCGCCGGTCAGGATCGGGTTGTTCTGGCGCCGCCGCATCAGGATGTCGATCACAAGCCGGATCTCGGCGTCGCGCCCGATCACCGGATCGAGCTTGCCCTCGCGCGCGCGCGCCGTCAGGTTGGTGGTGAACTGGTCCAGCGCCGGCGTGCGCGCGGCGGCGGCACGTCCGAGTTCGCCAACCGGGTCGCCGCCCTCCACGCCGTGCTCATCGCCGGCGGCCGGCGCCTGCGCCAGCGCCGGCGCCTCCTGCGAACCCTCGGCGATGCGGTCGAGGTGATGCTTGAGCCCGTCCAGGTCGATGCGCGCGAACAGCGGCGACGCGCGCTGCGCCAGCTGCGCCAGTTCCGGCGCGGTGAGCAGCGCCTGCAGCAGGTGCGCGCTGCGGATGCTGGCTTGCTGCCCGGCCTGCAGGTCGAGCGATGCGATCAGCCAGGCATGCTCAAACAGCCTGGGCAGGCGCTCGGAAAACACCGGCGTGCGCGTGTTCCCGCCCTTGAACTTTTCCACTTCCGCGTGCAGGTCGGCTTCCAGCCGCGCCGGGTCGATGCCGCTCCTGCGCACGACGACGGCCAGGTCGCTGGCCGGCTGTTCCAGCAGCGCCAGCAGCAGGTGCTCGATGTCGACCTCGTACTGGCCCAGCCCCACGCACAGGCTGGCGGCGCGCGTGGCGGCGGCGCGGGTGGTGTCGTTCAGCTTGCCGATCAGCGTCTTCAGGTTGATGCTCATGGACTCCCCTCGTTGTCGTCGTTAGCGTCGTTATGGTCGTGGTCAAGCGGCGGCCGCATGCGCCGCCTGGATCTCGTAGCAGACATCGGCGCGGTCGGCGCTCTGCGGCCCGTCGACCAGGAAGCCGTCCCAGCCCAGGCGCCCGCCGATGCGGCCGTCGTTCAGCGCCACCCCGCGCACGTCGGCCGCGCGCAGCACCAGCTTCACCTCGTACTCGAGCGCCAGGCCGGTGAACATGGCCAGCATGTTGTACAAGGCGCGCGCGGCGCGCCCGCCCGGCAGAAAGGCTTCGTAGTCGGCCAGCGGCAGCGGGCCGATGGTCAGGCGCAGGCGCAGGTCGCGCTGCCAGACGCGGTCGCCGGCCAGCGCGCCGCCGCCCAGCGTGGCGTTATGCATGCCGAGCGTGGTCTGCTGCGCCGGCGGCACGTCGTACCAGCGGCCGACGAACTGCTCGATGGCGACCGGCTGGCCGAAGTATTCCGCCAGCACGCGCGCCATGTGCACCGCCGACGGCGGGCGCTGGCGCATCGCGGTGGCGAAATAAGCCACCGATTCGTCCAGCAGGCCGTCGCCGTGGTCCGACATGCGCCGCCGCAGCGAGGCGTGGCCCATACCGGCCAGCGACAGCAGCAGCGGCAGGAAGCCGTCCTTGCCGCTGCCGTGGTACTTGAGTTCGAGCCGGTACTTGCGCCAGGCCTGGTAGAACAGGTACAGGGTCCGGCTGGAAAAGGTGTCGAGGAAGGCGCGCGGGCCGTCGTCGCGCTCGAACAGCGCGTGCGCCGCGATGCGCTCGGTGTAGTGCGCCGGCAGCGCCCCGGCGCCGCCCAGGAAGCCCATGAAGGCCGGCGTCAGGCGCAAGTAATGGAGCTCGGCCCGCTGGAGCGCCGCGGCCAGCGCCTGCGGCTGCGGCGCCAGGCCCGCCGGTTCGGTGCGCAGCGCCTCGACTTCGCTGGCCGGAAAGGCGAGCGAGGTAGAATTCTGGAAGCGCACGAAGTTCGCCAGCGCACCCTCTTCCGGCACGCCGCGCCGCTTGAGCCACAGCTCCAGCATGCGCACCGCCTGGAAGTACTGGAACCGGTAGGGCTGCGCGAACAGGCGCTCGATTACAGCAGGCTCAAATCGCCGCTTCGTGGCAGGCATCGCAGCAGTTCCCCTCCGGTTTTGTTCGACACGATCACCAGTTGCGTGAAGCTGTTGGCATGCACGTACAGGCCCAGGAAGCGCTCGACGACGTGGGCGAAGGCGTCGATGCCGCTGCCGACGAAGGCTTCCTCGTCGATCGCCAGGCGCACCTCGATGCCGCGCACCAGGCAGGCGAACGGGTTACCTGGCAACCAGGCGGTGGCCGCCTTGTGCTCGACCGCGGCGATGCCGCCGATCTGGCGCTGCGAGGTGGGCGAGCGCGGCAGGTCGTACAGCGTCAACATCTCGCGCAAGGCGTCGACGCCGCCGCCGGACAGCGACAAGTGGTTGAGGGACAGGTGCGAAATCAGGCGCCAGTGCGCGCCGCGGCCGTTGTCGAAGCGCTGCGACAGCGTCGGCTTGCGCAGGAAGACGATGCTGCGCACGCTGGAGCCGCCCTCCAGGAACAGGTCGCCGCCGCGGGTGCCGTAGGGCAGCAGCGCCGGCAGGTCGCGGTTGGTGCAGGTCAGCTCGATGCTGAGCGTGTCGGTCTCGACCTCGGCCGGGTCGAAATCGATGTCGACCAGCGAGATCTGGGTTTCGTAGCCCGGGCTCTTTTCGGCCAGCAGCGCGTCGCGCCGCATGATCCAGTAATGGCCGCTCCTGTCCGGCGCCTGGCCGTGGCGCAGCGAATAGAACGGCCGGAACTCGACGATCGACTCGCCCTGCGGGGTCTGCTTCACCAGGTGCACCGAATCGATCGACTGCACTTCGAAGCCGTAGGCGCGGCGCGCGTCGGCCAGCACCGGGTAGCTGGCGGCGGTATGGGTCAGGCGGATCGGCTCGCCGTGCTGGCGGAACAGGTTCACCACCGGCGTGCAGCCGAGCAGCAGGTTGGCCGCCGACAGGTTGCCCAGCAGGCGCGCGCCGGCGGAATCGGCGCGCAGGCCGCCCAGCGCCAGGTGCAGCGTCAGCGTGCGGCAGCCGCTCGGGACCAGCGCGCCGACGGCGTGCATGTCGATGTCGAAGAAGTTGAACTTCTCGGGAAAGCAGAAGTATTCGGTCAGCAGCCGGTAGGCCGGGTGCGAACGCGCCGAGAACTGGATCAGCGCTTCGTCCTCGCCGAAGCCGGCCGGCAGCACCGGGATGGCCGGCAGGCGCAGCCAGCGCCCGTCGTTGTCGGCCTCGACGTAGGCGGCCACGCCGCGCATGAACAGGGCATCGCGCAGGGCCGCGCAGAACGACGGTTCGCCGTCGATGAACACGCGCAGGCGCTGCAGGTTCAACTGCCTGAGCGGCGCCTGGGCCGAGGTGGCGGCCAGCGTCACGGCGATGGCGGATCCGGCGCCGGGCGGCAGGCGCACCGCTTCCGGCGCGTCGACGATCGGCGAAAAGACGGCGCGGCTCAGCGCCAGCGGCGCCACCGTCACCGGATACGCGGTGCGGAAGGTGCAGGCGCCGCCGCGCACCGGACGGGTGGTCAGCTGGGTGCCGCGCGCGATCTCGCCGGCCGCCGTCATCTGGGCGGTGCCGGCGAAATCCATGCGCGCGATCGAGCACGACGGGAACGGGCGCAGGTAGTGCGGGTACAGCACCTCGAACAGCGCCTCGGTGAATTCGGGATAGTCGTCGTCGAGGCGCTTGGCGATGCGCGAATTGAGCAGCGCGAACGACTCGATCATGCGTTCGATGTGCGGGTCTTCGCACACCTCGCCGCCGACCTGCAGCTGGCCGGCGATCTTCGGGTAGCGCTCGGCGAACTCGCGCGCGTAGCGCCGCAGGAAGCCGAGTTCCTGCTCGTAGTACGGTAGTAATTGCTCCAAATGCGCTCCGTGGTGCGGTCAGGTCGGCGTGACCGCCGCGCGGCGCGCCTTGCTGATGGTGTAGTGCAGGCTGGACGGCTGCAGGACGGCGTCGAAGTTCACCGGCTCGTGGCTGCTGCTGACCACCAGCAGCGCCGTGATGGCGAAGTTCAGGCGGTTCACCGCGTCGTCGCGCAGTTCCAGGCGCGCCTGCACGTTGCGCAGGCGCGGCTCGTGGCGCGCGATCGCCGCTTCCAGGCTGCGGCAGATGAAGGCGCGGTCGTCGCTGCTCGACAGCGACAGGCCGGCGAAATCGTGCAGGCCGTAGTTGACGATCGAGCGATTGCACTCGGGCAGGCGCTGGAACGCTTCTTCGGGCATCACCGCGCGCGTGTTCAGCAGCGCCTCCAGGTCGCGCGCCACTGCATCCTTCATCTCCTCGATCGAGACGCGCAATGCCGCCGGGGCGGCCGGACCCGACGAGCGCTCCATCAAGCGGTCGAACAGGCCCGGCGTGTATCCCCTGGTCGGCATCTACCTGGCCCCGCTCAGGCGACCTTGTTGGCCGACAGGTCCCAGCCGCCGGAGGTATTGCCGCCGGTGCCACCGCCCACCTTTTGCTGGGTGTACTTCCACTTCACCTTCGAGTACTTCAGCGACACGTCCTCGGTCAGGATGTCGCCCGGCGCCACCGACGGCGACACGCTGCCGATCAGGACATTCTCCAGCTCGATCTCGAAGTACTTGACGCGCTCGCCCTGGCCGTCGGCGCGCAGGAATTCCAGCTTCGCCTTCGGGATGGTCTTGCCGGACGAGCAGGTCTGCAGCAGGATCGGCGTGGCCAGGTCGGCCAGCTTGGAGACCACGATGTCCTTGTGCTCGGTGCGCTCGGCGGTGTGACCGCCGCCGGTCGACGCGGTCGCCGACTTCGGTTGCAGGACTTCCCACTGGACCCCTTTGACTTCGATCCAGTCCTTGTGGGCGGTATCGGCCGATTCGCCTTTGATACCGTCGATTTGCAGATAGACGTCGATTGCCATGTTGTTCCTTTCGATGTGAAATGACTACAGTTCAGGACTTGGTCGCCGCCGGAAGTTCGGCGACCAGGCGCAGCGAGACGGACAGCTCGTCGAGCTGGAAGTGCGGGCGCAGGAACGACACCGCACGGTAGACTCCCGGACGTCCCGGTACTTCGGAAACCTGCACCGACGCCTCGCGCAGCGGGAACTGCGCCTTCTGTTCCTGGCTGGCGTTATCGTCGAGCAGCACGTACTGCGTCAGCCAGCGGTTCAGGAAATCCTCGACGTTCGAGGCGGCGGCGAAACTGCCGATCTTGTCGCGCATCATCGCCTTCATGTAGTGGGCGATGCGCGAGACGGCGAAGATGTACTGCAGCTGGGCCGACAGCAAGGCATTCGCGTTGGCGGCGTCGGTGTTGTACTTGCGCGCCTTCTGCGCCGACTGCGCGCCGAAGAAGGCGGCGTAGTCGGTGTTCTTGCAGTGCACCAGCGAGATGAAGCCGAGGTCCGACAACTCCTTTTCGCGGCGGTCGGTGATGGCGATCTCGGTCGGGCACTTCAGCGCCACCTCGCCCTCGTCGGTCTTGAAGGTGTGCGACGGCAGGTCCTCGACCAGGCCGCCGCCCTCCACGCCGCGGATCGCCGCGCACCAGCCGAAGTCCTCGAAGGCATTGGTCAGCTTGGTGCCGAACGCGTAGGCGGCATTGCACCACAGGTACTTCTGGTGGTCGGTGCCGTCCACGTCCTCGACGAAATTGAAGCCCTCGGTGGTGGCGCCGTCGGCCGGGTTGTACGGCAGGCGGCCCAGGAAGCGCGGCAGCGTCAGGCCGACGTAGCGCGCATCCTCGGATTCGCGGAACGACTTCCACTTGGCGTATTCGACGGTGTCGAACACCTTCGACAGGTCGCGCGGCTTGCCCAGGTCCGCATAGGTTTCCAGGCCGAACAGCTCGGGCGAGGCCGACGAGATGAAGGGCGCGTGCGCGGCCGCTGCCACGTGCGACATCTGCTCGATGAAGTACATGTCTTCCGGCTGGCGCGTGACTTCATAGTCGCCCAGCAGCGCCCCGAACGGCGCACCGCCGAAGGTGCCGAATTCTTCCTCGTACACCTTCTTGAACATGGTGCTCTGGTCGAATTCGATCGCGCTCTGGAAGTCCTTGACCAGCTCGCGCTTGGAGGCATTGAGCATCTTGACCTTCAGGTTCGGGCCGGTGGCGCTGTTGCGCACCAGGTAGTTCAGGCCGGTCCAACTGCCCTCCAGCTTCTGGAACTCGGGCGCGTGCATCACCGCCGACAGCTGCGCCGAGATCAGGCGGTCCAGCTCGGCCACGCGGGCATCGATGGTGGCGGCCAGGTTGTCGGACACCACGACCGTCCCCTCCATCACCTGGTTCACCAGCTCGGCGATCAAGTCCTTGGCGCGCGCGTGCTCGGTGCTCGACTTGGCCACCCGGCTCTGCTCGACGATCTGGTCGAGCAGGTTCGGTTCGGCGGCGGCTTCGGGCGCGGCGTGGGCGGCGGCAGGTGCGGCGTTCGATTGCACGGACATGGTCATTCTTTCGCGGGTTTATGGCCCAGCTCGGCCAGTTTCTCGGTGCTGTTCAACACGTCGTTGAGCAGGTCTTCCAGCTTGTCGTTGCCGGCCAGCTTGTTGCGCAGGTCGGCCAGCTTGGTGCGCGCGTCCAGCAGCTTTCGCAACGGCTCGACCTGCTGCACCACCGCCTCCGGCCGGAAATCGTCCATCGAGCGGAATGTCAGGTCGACCGCGAATTGGCCGCCCTCTGCCGACAATTCGTTATTCACGCGATAGGCGGCGCGCGGTTCCACGCCTTTCATCACTTCGTCGAAATTGTCGCGGTCGATGCCGACGAAACTGCGGTCCTTCAGCCGTTTTTGCGGAACCGCCGATTTACCGCCGAAATCGCCGACCACGCCGACCACCATCGGCAATTCCTTGTTTTCGATGGCGTCGCCGATTTCCACGTCATATGTCATTTGCACGCGCGGCGGCCGGATTTTTTGCAGTTTCTTTTGAACGCTGGAGTTTTTTGCCATAAAACCTCCTGGAATGGTTAAAACACGATTTTTATTTAAGTGCTCCGAAAGGATCGGCGCTGGAACCTTCATCCGATTTCGCTTTTCCCTTGCGCGCTTTCGGCGGCGGCGCTTTCGCCGACGCCGCGGAAGTCGCCGCCGGCGGCGGAATCAAGACCTGTTCGCCCAGGCTTTCGCGCAGCAGCTTGGCCAGGTCCTGCGACTCGGTGCGGATCGATCCGGACAGGTTGTTCTGGCGGCTCAGATCGGCCAGCGCGCGCGTCGACAGGCGCAGGCCGCTGATGGCGATGATGCTGTTGGCCAGGCGGTCGCTCGGATCGCGCACCAGCACTTCCTGGGCGCTGACGATGGCGTCGCCATAGCGGCCGGCATCGAAACGGGCCTGGGCGATGCCGCTCCACGGTGCCTTGTCGGCCGGATTCGCGGCGGCGGCCTGCTTCCACAGCGTGACTGCCTGTTCCTTCTGGCCGGCGCCGTTGGCCTGGGCCGCTTGCGCCAGCAATTCCTGCATGGACGGGCCGCCCTTTTTCTGGGCGACGGCGGACGGCGTGGTGCTGGCGCAAGCGCCGAGCAGGGCGCCGCAGAGAATAGCGCCGATAATCTTTCCGATCGCGCCCGATGGTATTGCTCGAATCATGCTGTCCTCAAAGCTCATATTGAAAATGGTGCTTATATAATCAACAACTGATCGTTTTAATACTAGCAGATTCCAAACAGCGCAGGTTTCCGATTCGATGAATCGTGCGCGGCTTCCGGATAATGAAAAAGCCGGCGTGACAATCGGTTATTTCATGCGTATCGCATAAAACTCACGGATTTCCACCAAATGGAATTGGACAAACGATAAAAAACGTCTATGAAATGGCATTCGCCAATTGGGCGCAATCCATTCGAAAGAAATGTTACTGTTCAGCCAATCGATTATTCCAACCCAGGAGACCTACCCGGCATGAGCGGCAAGATTCTTTGGGGCGAAGGCTTGTTCCTGCGTCCGCAGCATTTCCAGCAGCAGGACCGCTACCACGAAGAGCGCCTGCACCACACGGCCGGCCTGCTCCATCCGTACGCGTGGGGCGTGGGCACGCTGCAGGTGGACCGCGACGCGCTCGCCAACAACACGCTGCGCCTGCTGGAACTGGCGCTGCGCTTCCAGGACGGCGAGCTGGTGTCGGCGCCCGGCGCCGACGAGTTGCCGGAAGCGGTCGACCTGGGCCAGCTGCCGCAGTCGGTGCAGACGGTGACCTACCACGCCGCCATGCCCGGCTTCAAGCCGTTCGGGGGCAATTTCAGCAGCAACATCGGCGGCAATGCCGGTGCTTCCGCCGGCAGCGACGCCAGCGCGGTGCGCTTCCAGCAACTGGAACGCGAGACGCCCGACCTGTACACCGGCGCCGCCGCGGCCCAGTTGTCCTACCTGCGCAAGACCGTGCGCCTGGTGTCGGATGCGGAGCCGCTGGACGCCTACGTGCACGTGCCGCTGCTGCGCCTGCGCCGCGCCGCCAGCGGCGGCTTCGAGCTGGACGCGTCGTTCGTGCCGCCCTGCCTGTCGGTCCGCAGTTCGCCGCTGCTGTTCCTGCAGCTGCGCCGCCTGGTGGATGCGCTGCAGGCCAAGGTCAGCGCGCTGTACGGTCACCACCGCGAGCCGAGCAAGCACGTGATCGAGTTCCGCTCCGGCGACATGTCCTCGTTCTGGCTGCTGCACACCGCCAGCACCGCCTCGGCCACGCTGTCGCATTATTTCCACCACCCGGCGCTGCACCCGGAGCGCCTGTACGAACAGCTGCTGGCGCTGGCCGGCAGCCTGATGACCTTTTCCAAGAGCTGGACCCTGGCCGACCTGCCGCCCTACAAGCATGCCGAGCCGGGTCCGGCCTTCGCCACGCTGCACCAGATCATCCGCGAACTGCTGGACACCGTGATCTCGTCGAAGTACTTCGCCATCGCACTGCGCGAAGTGAAACCGTCGTACCACCACGGCATGCTCGATTCGCAGAAGATCGACGACAAGACCACCTTCTATCTCGCGGTGTCGGCCGGCCTGCCGGCCAGCGAACTGGTGGACGTGGTGCCGCTGCGCTTCAAGGTCGGCGCGCCGGACGACGTCGAGAAATTCGTGCTGTCGGCAATGCCGGGCGTGCGCCTGGTGCATGCGCCGCAGGTGCCGCCGGCGGTGCCGGTGCGGCCGGACGCGGTGTACTTCGCCATCGAGGCCAAGGGACAGATGTACGAACGCATGCTGCAGGCGCAGTCGATCTCGATCTACGTCCCGGGCAGCATGTCGGACGCCCGGCTCGACCTGGTGGCGGTCACCGCCTGACGCGCGCCGGCACGACGAGGATTCAACCAACGAGGACCACCGGATGAGCACCGCAACCGCACCTTCCCTGATGGGCGCCGCGCCGCCGGCGCCGGCACAATCCGCGCCGCAGACGCTGCTGGACCTGATGTATGACGGCTTCTACGCCCTGTTCATGCTCAAGAACGGCAGCGGGCCGCAGGACGACGCCGCCTTCGCGCACAGGATGACCCAGTTCCTGGACGACTTCGGCCGCAACGCCAAAAAACAGAATGCGTCGCCGGACGACATCGACGCCGCCAAGTACGCGTTCTGCGCGGCGGTCGACGAGATCATCCTGCGATCGAGCTTCACCATCCGCGAGGCCTGGGAGCGCCGTCCGCTGCAGCTGGCGCTGTTCGGCGACCAGCTCGCCGGCGAGAATTTCTTCAACCGCCTGGAGCAGCTGCGCACGCGCGGCGGCGCCCACCTGCAGGCACTCGAGGTGTTCCACATGTGCCTGCTGCTCGGCTTCCAGGGCCGCTACATTTTGGAAGGCACCGAAAAGCTGAACTACCTGACCTCGCGCCTGGGCGACGAGATCGCCCACCTGAAGGGCAAGCGCGGCGGCTTCGCGCCGCACGCGGAGCGGCCGGACCAGGTCATCCACAAGCTGCGCAGCGATTTGCCGCTGTGGGTGCTGGGCTCGGTGTTCGGCCTGATCTGCGTGCTCGGCTTCATCGGCCTGCGCACCTCGCTCGGCCGCACCAGCGAGACCCGGATGAATGCCTACAACGACGTGGTCAAGATGGCGCCGCGCGCCGCCAACCTGACCATCACGCTGCCCTGATGGACACGCCGCTGCCGTCGGCGTCCCTGCCGTCCGCCATGCCGGCCCTCGACGCGCTGTTCGGCACCGGCCTGGCGCAGCGCGACCGCCTGGTCACGCTGGCCGGCAGCCAGGACGGCGCCCTGCCGCAGGCGTTGATGGCGGAGCGCGTGCAGGGCCGCGAAGGCGTCAACGAACTGTATGCGTTCGAGGTCGACGCCCTGAGCACCTCCACCGACCTCGACCTGGACGCCTTTCTCGGCGAGGAACTGACGGTGACGCTGCTGCAGCCGGACGGTTCGCGGCGCGCCTGGCACGGCCTGTGCACGGAGGCGGCCTGGCTGGGCGCCGACGGCGGCGTGGCGCGCTACCGGCTGCGCCTGGAGCCGGCGCTGGCGCTGCTGCGCCTGCGCCGCGACAGCTGGATCTTCCAGGACAAGGACGTGTGCCGGATCGTCACCGAACTGCTGGCCGACTACCCGCAGGTGCGCTTCGCCTTCGATGTCACGCAAGCCCTGGCGCCGCGCGCGATCTGTACCCAGTACCGCGAAAGCGACCTCGACTTCCTGGTGCGCCTGCTGGCCTCGGAAGGCCTGTCGTGGCGCTTCGAGCACGACCAGCCGGATGACCAGTCAGAAAGCGCCGACGGCCAGGCGCGCCATCGATTGGTGATCTTCGACAGCCGCGCGCGCCTGCCGGACATGCCGGGCAACGCCGCGCTGCGCTTCCATGGCGTACGCGCGGCCGACAGCGACGATGCCATCGACCGCTTCGGCGCACGCCGGCGCGCGCAGGCCAACACGGTCGCCATCGGCAGCTGGGATCCGGCGCAGCTGCTGGCCCCGGCCGCCGAGCAAACCAGCAGCCTGGACGCCGGCGACCTGCCGGCGGCGCAGGTCTACGACGGCAGCGGCGAACGCAGCGCCAGCGGCGCGCCCCACGGCGGCACGCCCGGCGCGCACAGTGGCCTGATGCTGCAGGCGCTGGAGCTGGACAACAAGCTGTTCGAGGGCACCGGCGCGGTACGGCGCCTGGCCGCCGGCCACCGTTTCAGTTTGACGCAGCACGCACGTTATCCGGATGGCGACAACGGCTTCACGGTGCTGTGGGCCGAGCACGAGGCGCGCAACAACTTCACGGCGCAGATCCGCACCGCGGCTGCCGGCGCGCTGGAAAACGGCACCTACCGCAACCGCTTCGGCTGCGTGCGCGACAGCGTGGCCATCGTCCCGGCCGCCACCGCCGCGCCGGCGCCGATCACCGCGCCGGGACCGCAGACCGCGCTGGTGGTGGGCGTGGCCAATGCGGTGGCCACCACCGACCGCGAGCACCGGGTGCGGATCCAGTTTCCCTGGCAGCGCGGCCAGGCGCCGAATGCCGGCGGCCTGTTCCACGATACCGACGACAGCGGCAGCGCCCCCGGTGACGAACGCGCCGGCACCTGGGTGCGCGTGGCCGAGGCGCTGGCCGGCCCCAACTGGGGTTCGCAGTTCACGCCGCGCATCGGCACCGAGGTACTGGTCGACTTCATCGAAGGCGACGTCGACCGGCCATTGGTGGTGGCCCAGCTGTACACCGGCGCCGATTTGCCGCCGTTTTCCGCCGGTGTCGACTCGGGCGCCAACCATGCCGGCACCCTGTCCGGCATCCACAGCCACGCCTTCGACGGCGCCGGCTGGAACCAGTGGCAGCTGGACGACACGCCCGGCCAGGTGCGCACGAGGCTGGCCAGCAGCAGCGCGGCCACGCAACTCAATCTCGGCTACCTGGTCCGGCAGCCACCCGGATCGAGCCAGCGCGGCGCCTACCGCGGCAGCGGCTTCGAGTTGCGCACCGACGCCTGGGCCGTGGCCCGCGGCGCCGAGGGCGTGTTGCTGACCACCGCGGCGCGCAGCGATGCCGTCTCGACCCAGATGGACGCGGCCGAAGCGCTGGCGCGGCTGCGCGCCGGCCACGAGCTGGCGCAGGCGCTGCTGGACGACGCCACGACGCAGCACGCGCTGTCGAGCAAGGACGCCCAGGCGGCGCACGCCGCCACCGCCGACCTGCTCGATCCGACAATCAAGGGCAAGTACGGAGGCGACGTCAATGGCCAGCCGGCGCTCAAGGCTCAGCCGGGCACGCGCGAACTGGATACGCAGGCGCCGGTGGAGCGCTTCGGCGCGCCGCTGGTGGCGCTGGACGCGGCCGCCGGCGTCAACTGGGCCACGCCCGCGTCCACCGTGCTGTTCGCCGGCCAGCACCTGCAGTGGAGCGCGCCCGGCGACCTGCACCTGGCGGCCGGCGCCACCGTGTCTGCGGTGGCGGCGAGCGCGGCGACCTGGTTCAGCCACGAAGGCGGCATCCAGGCCATCGCCGCCAACGGGCCGGTGTCGCTGCAGGCCCATACCGACCAGCTGGAAATCCTGGCCGACCAGTCGGTCACGGTAATTTCGGTGAACCAGGATATCGAGGTCAAGGCCGGCAAGAAGATCGTGCTGCAGGCCGGGCAGGCGTCGGTCACGCTGGAGGGCGGCGACATCACCTTCGCCTGCCCGGGGCATTTCACGGTGAAGGGGGTGCAGCACGTGTTCGACGGCGGCGCGCACGGCTATACGGAACTTGCACCACTGCCGAGCGAACTGGCAGCAAGCGCAGTGCCGCTGGTGTCCGCTTCGCGTTTCAGTCAACAGATCGATATCGGTTCAATGTTGCGGAACGATCCTGAACTGATGGGCGCATCGTATGAAATATGGACGGCCGGGGAGAAGCCTGAACTGCTCGCTGCCGGCAACATCGATTCCGCATACCAGTCGACCCGGATTTTCACGGAAAAGCCGGAAGAAATCGAAATCATCATCGGGGAGAACGAGTGGACATCCTATACGCACATGCCGTCCGAGGATGATGAATGACGACGTGGGAAGATTTCCTCAAGGTTTTCAAGAAGCTTTCGGAACCATCGAAGCCCGGTTCCGTCATGATCCGCTTCATTACACGTTATATGGAGCCTGCGGATGGCATCGCCTACCTGATCCAGTACGAGGGCAAGGAAATCAGGGGAACGACGACCACGACGGACAACCACGTACTCGTTTCGCCGGCATCCCTGCACCCCATTCGCGTGCATGCCTGGTCGAGAAAACGCAAGGGTTTCAAGCTCATCGACACGCTGACGCCGGTGGTTGGAACACCCCAGCTGGTATATGAGACCATGAAGACCTATAAACAGCCGGGTGCAACGAAGCCGCATCCCAAATCGGCCGGACAGGCCGGATCCGCGCCGGCTGCGCCGCCGAGATCCGTACCGCCAGGACCGTCACCCACTGACAACCAAGGCGTTACGCCAAAGCCGGATCAAGACAGCAGCAAAGCGCCGCTCGCCCGATCTGAACGCCCCTTGCCGGATGAAATAACGTATTCCCAATTAAAAAACATTTTTCCCTTGGCCGAGGAAGCATACCTTACCCAGGTAAAGGACGAGCTGAACCGTGACTTGCCGCGTTACAAACTCGATACCATCTACCGTCGCGCCCATTTTTTCGCCCAGGCACGCGAAGAAGCCGGCGCCGGCCTGAAAGCGAATGTCGAAAGCTTGAATTACAAGGTCGATACCTTGAAAAGCACATTCAGGTATTACCGGCTTCATCCTGACGTGGCTGCCCGGCATGGCCGCATCGACAGGCTTGAAGGAAGAAGGCGCGTCGTATTACAACCGGCAAATCAGGAGGCGATCGCCAATCATGCTTACGGGAGCCGGGCAGGCAATGGCCCTCCCGAGACCGGGGAAGGATGGAAATACCGGGGCCGCGGCATCTTCCAGCTGACAGGTGCGAGCAACTATGCCGAGTTCAACACGGGGTATCGCTCGCTATGGGATGGCGAACACCCCGACTTCACATCGCAGCCGGAGAAGATCGTCGACTTTCCCTTCAATATCCGCTCGGCCGTCTGGTTTTGGGTGGCCAACAAGGTGTACGAGCGCGCCGATCAGGGCGCTTCCGACAATGCGGTGGAAAAGGTCACCGAAAAAATCAATCCAGCGCTCAAACACCTCGATATGCGACAGCATAACTTTCGGACGCTAACCTACCCAGCTTTCAAGTAAACCGCTCAATGATGAACAAGACGACTGCCATCTATTTTTCCATTGCCTGCCTCTCGCTCGCATCCTGTCGCGTAAACTCCAGCAATATCGGAACCACCACAAACTGCACCACCGGCGAGGAAATCCTTTATTCATGCAGCACCGGAAAAAAGACGCTCTCGTATTGTGCATCGAAACCGGGGGCCGCCGATCCATTCCTGGAGTACAGATACGGCATCAGGAACAAGCCTGAACTCGTGTATCGCCCGGTTCGCAATGATCGAAAAAGCTATTTCAACCGTACTACCCTCACTGGCGCAAGCAATGAGAGCACCGTCATCTGGTTCAAGCGGGGGAATTTTTCATATATCCTGAACGATCCTATGAGAGGTTCGCCATTCCTGAAAATCGTCGAATCGGGCAAGTCGATCGCGACGATTGAATGCAAAGGGAATTTTTCCGGCGATCCGGAAAAAGCCAATCCGTTCATCCTTCGCGCGAGTCCGGAGGATTACTTCAATTTGACGAAATAGTTCGTATCCGTTTCCTTGCCCATTCATGCTTACCCATTACGAAATCCTCGGATGGGCGGCGCCATCCGGACGCGAAGATCGCGTCGCCGCGCGTGCTCGATCTGGGGATCTGCAAGGTACTTGTGCATGTGCCAGTAATGCGAGCGCAATAGGAAGCGGCATGCTCCGTCCTTCGCTTACCCTGGCCGGCGCCGCCCTGTCGACGGCGGCCCACGTCTGCTGCGCCGCCGCGCCCGCGATCCGGGCGGTGCCGGTCGACGCCGCATGGCTGGCGCAGCACCACATCTTATTCGCGGGGCGCCTGGTGCAGGCGCGCAGCATCGCCGACAAGGATGGCGAACATATACTGGTCCTGTCGCGCAAGGCCGGACCCTCTCCTTCGCAGCCACGCTCCGGCCGCATCGAACACATCGAACTGGCCGCGACACGCCACGGCCGCGCCGGCGCGGGCTGGAAGCAGGAGTGGACCGTGCGCGACGCCGTCGATTGTCCCGACCTCGATTCGGAAGCGGATTTCTACGCGCGTGCGGTCGCGGTCACCGACCTGAACGGCGACGGACGCGCCGAAGTGACGATCCCGTATCACCTGTTCTGCGGCGGCGGCATCGAGCCGTCCACGGTGAAGATCATCCTGCGCGAAGGCGCCACCAAGCTGGCGATCCGCGGCGAGTCGCTGGTGCGCCTGCCCGGCCAGGAACCGTTCGGCGGCGAACGCCGGTACGACCAGGCGCTGCTGCAGCCGCGCATGGCGGCCTACAAGCGGCATCTGGACGGCGTGTGGCAGGCGGTGGCGGTCGAACGCGCCCACCGGTGAAGGCCTCGGCGCCACTCCGATCGGCATGCTCGGCGGTGGCCGTGCTGGCGGTCCTCGGCCTGGTGCTTTTTTCAGGCAAATCCAGGAACCCTGGCGCTTCCAGCGACTTGGCGGCCCTGCGCGCAGTCGTGCAACTGCCGTCCGCGTTCACGGCCGGCCGATGGGAGATCTTCGGCACGCCCGAACACACCGGCGGCGCGCCGGGGCCGACCGACTACGTGACACTGGTGGCGGAGTTGCGGATCGCACCGGGCGACTGGCGCCGGCTCGAAGCAGCCGACGGCGGGAAGCCGTTCGTCGCGCCGGAAGCGGCGCGGATGTGGCTGTCGACGCCGTACAGGACGCTGCTGGCCAAACACAAGGGAGGCGAGTTCGAGCTGCAGTCGGCGCAGGACTGCCGCGCATGGTCGAGCAAGGTCGTCAAGAGCGGGCGCCAGGTCTCCGGTTTTACCTGCCTGAATGGCGACCATGCACTGGTATACCTGACCCTCATGGCGCCGGGGGCGTCGTGACCGGCGCCGGCTGGCGGCAATGCCCCCTGGGCGCAGGTCGTTCCTGTCCGGTGTTGGTACCGATAGAGCACGCTCGTCTCGTCAAAACCGCATCTCGCAAGTCTTGAACACGTTTTCCTCGACGTAGGCGTTGACGAGCGTACGCTCTTTCTTCAGCACGCGCAGGTTAGTGAA
The DNA here is from genome assembly GCF_012849555.1 of Massilia forsythiae. Taxonomy (NCBI): domain Bacteria; kingdom Pseudomonadati; phylum Pseudomonadota; class Betaproteobacteria; order Burkholderiales; family Oxalobacteraceae; genus Massilia; species Massilia forsythiae. Next base: position 4,743,943 of record NZ_CP051685.1, on the reverse strand, counting down.
GTCATCCCGGATAATCCCCCATTTTTAGAGCACGCTAAAAGTAGAGGTTGAGAGGCAAGCGTCAGTTTATGTTTTGGCGTGATACCGCCGAGCGCCATGCTAGGCCGGCCGTGATTGTAGGTCCACAACCAGCCAGTGGCAAACCGTTGGATTTCGCCAGGCGTTTCGAACAGATGCGAGCAATGGTATCTCAACCGCTTTATTTCGCAACAGGCTGAATTGATCTTGTGATCTTATCCCACATTTGAAGCGCCTGTGCGTCGTTCAGAGAATTGGGTTGCTTCTTCCCACCCTTATCATACTGCCCGCTAACGAACTCGATATGGATGAACGGCTTGACGGTATCGGGATGAGAGCTGACAGTCTCGAGTGAAAACCCATATTCAAGTTCATCATCACGCTTGCCCATTTTTGCGGCACCGAGCCATTCCTGCATGTGCATATCTGAAATCATTATCTCGCCTTTCCGCAATACACGATGTTTCAAATCGAACACCTTCACCAGCGAATCTTCACTTGCCATGCGCGTCAGCAAGGCGTCATCTGAATCTCGCTTATATGTATCAACAGAAATGTCGACTCGCAGGTCAGGCCGACTCGTACTTCGGAATACGAATTCGGCGCTCTCGGTCTCATTGGCGCCTTTGATACAAACAGGTCCGATGCAGAAGTCATCCCCCGTGGCATCATCTACCTGGACAATTTTCGACACGAAGTGCAACAAAGATTTTTCAGCCTGTTCGAATTTTCCATGATACGAATTCGCTGTAATACGAATATAGGCTTCTCCAGCCAGACAATCGAGTTCGCTAATATATACGTCATCGACCTTCATTATTCTGAACAATATAGAGTGGCCGGGCTGGACCGAAGACATTTTCAAAGCATTTTCCACCTCAGTACCCGATTTGGACAATTTTGATTTTCTCTCAGCGACAGCAGCCATGAATTCCTGCACGTTCGTGTGTCCGGAAATAACCTCGATCCGCATTTTGGACTGCAGAGGATTTTCTTGCTTTGGCACAATTATCGTAGACGCTCCTTCATCAATAACGAATTCCTCTGGCAGATCTAGCATAAGTCTACCGATACGATGTTTTTTCATCGCGATTTTTTCCACTTGTCCCCCTTGGTGCTTGCTACAAGCTGAACATACGGACACCCATACAACAAAAAGAAGCATACGCTTGAACCAATTCACTTGAATTCCTTTGCAAGCGCGGCTATTTTTGTCAAACAATAGTGGCTTACGCATCTGGCTACTGGATCCTGGTATGCCGGCTCATGAGAAAATCCTTGTAGTCGAAATTGCTGGCGAACCGAATCCTTTCCTGTTGAGCGTGGAGAGGCACCGGATATACTCGGGACAGTTCCATCACCATTGCTATCTTGCTTCTCGCATATAATTTTCCAATGACTTGTTTCATACGACATCGGCGTCATGTAAGGTGGCGCTCCCACGGCGATGAATTCTTCTACCTTGTGACCACCTACGTAGATGGTCGATCCTCCTTCATCTCTGGTATCCCTGTAATCCAGAGAGACGGCATCGGCCGCCGTGACATGCTTTCCATCTTGTGGATCGATACCTTTTCTTAAGGTCCAAGTAACGTTTTTAAAACTAGCTTGAGCACCAATGCCTGCACCGTAAAACACATATGTGTTGAAGTGAAACTTCCCTGCCAATCGCTCGTGAAAGCGACGAGCCTGCTTGATGTTTCCCTCAAACTCTTCCCAGTCTATGGCTGTGCCGCTCTTGGGGTTGAGCCATTCGTTCTTTACCAAACCCCACCACTTGTTCTTGCATAAGTAGATTTCAGTATACGGATCGGACTTCGGCAGGCTGGCCAGAATCTTTCCGGTGTCATCCTTTATCTGCAACCAATTCGTGCCGTACTCGCTGGATGGCAGTAGTTGAAGTGCTCCAGGTGCTTGTGCAAATACTGCTGTGACTTCCGGGCCGCTCGGTCCAATAACAATCGATGCAGCATAGTCTTCATCGCGCATGCCACTTTTACACCGGCGATATGCGACCGCCGCTCCTACCGAGGGCATCACTCCGTGAAGGACACCAGCAACCTTGCCAGCGACGCCCGGCCGTTCGACACAAGCACGTGCCACCAGTCCACCCATCGAATGGGTTACCAAGATAACTTGCTGGCACTTGAACAAACCGTGATTATTTTCCAAAATAATTTTATCGATACGCTCTTCGAGACGCTCTGCTCCTGCAGTATTCGAATCCAGCCAATTATATCCACAAGCATATACCGGAAATCTCCATTTCGCACGTTTCAGCAATTCTTCCGACATGATCGGAGCAGTAAAATGGCCATTTTCCGCATGAGGTGGAAGGCCAACCATCTGCATAACAATTCCTGGGTGAAGTCTTTTCTCCGGTGACGGATCGCCCGGCTTCGGCACTGCACTCATCGCCGTATAAAAAAAGTCGTCCCAGTCGGCTGGATTGGAGCTATGGCCATTCAGCTTCTGCTCCAGCCACAGTAGGAAAGAATGATAGCTTGTTTCTGCAATCTCGCCCCAACCGCGTTCTCGGTAAATAGTCTCGTTTGCAATGGAACCGACACCGTCCGACGGGACGTCTCCACCCTCAAACACCTTCGTTCGCGACGGATGTAACGTTTTTTGGCGGACACCCGCGCCTTTCCGTGCCCAATACCACGCAAGTCTAATTGGCACCCCTTTTGTGCTGTTTAACAGCCACACGGGTTGATTTTTAAGAGAACATAAGTTCGACCCCATGATGCCAGGTACGAAAACTATTGGTAGGCTCTGAACAGGCGGCAAAATCAGCTTTACCGGGTTCGATATACTGGTGTCGGTTAAAGTCCAGGAAAATGTCGGCGTTCCATTCTCACCTGGACGTGCAAGTTGGTTTCTAACTTTATCTTTGGGTACGTAAGCCATAGGTTCGCTGTCAACGCCTTCAATTATCCAGATAGGGGGGCCTGCCCAGAATCCGTATATCCAGCCGCTCAGGCCTCATTCCGTGCTGCAGTGGGATCATCCCCTCACCATCCGTCACGCCAGCAATCTTCCCGCCATCTTCCTTAAGAATTTCATAGCGCATATTCGCGATCGGATCGCCGACCGGATCGACCAACTGGAACTTCTCATCGAAATTCAGCACGCCGCGCGGCAACGTCGGCATGTCAGCACCGATGCTGGCCGGACCGGTAAAGCTCTTCTTGCCCGCGTGGATTGTGATCTTCCCGGGACATTGAACGGTGATATTGCCGTCATCGATCGTGATATTCGCGCCGCCGGCCGTGGACAGCGAGATGCGCTTCGCCGCCGCCCACTCCACCGCTGCCTGCGCGCTGACGATCGCCACGTCGTCGCGCGCCTGCACGTCCAGCACGTCGGCCTGGGCCTGGACATCGATGGCGTCGCGCGCCGCGATCGCCTGGATGCCGATGCCGTTCTCGCCCGGCGCGACCGCCCCGCCGAGCACGCCGATCGCCTGGATCGCCTGGGTGCGCAGCTGCCCGCCGCCGACGAACTGGCTGTCGCCGCCGCTCATCAGCGCCACCGCCTCGCCGCTGACGAGTTGCACGTCCGTCTGCGCGGTGACGGCCAGCCCGGCCCTGGCGCTGATGGCGACGACCGGATCGGTCGGGTGCGGCAGCTTGCCGGCGCCGGGCGCGGTGTCCTTGGCGGCGGCGTCGGCGCGCGCCGCCTCCAGCCCGGCGTCGCCGACCATGCCGGACACCGCCTTCAGCAGGGCCGGCAGCGGCGCCGCGTCCGGGTCGATCGTGCTGGCGTTCGGCTTCGCCGCGCCCTGGTGCACCGCCAGCCCCACCGTGCGGTGCGTGCTGGCCGCCTTGTCGAAGGTCTCGGCCAGCTTGACGGCCTGCTTGAGCAGCGCGATGCCGGCCGGGTTGTCGCCTGCCGGCTCGCGCGCCGTGGCCGCGTGGGCAATGCCGTAACTGGACACCAGCAGGCCGGCGCCGGCGCGCACGGCGCCGTGGGCGTCGGTGCGCAGTTCGGCGCCCTGGCCACGCAGGCTGCCGCGGTAGTTGTCGGCGGCGTGCACCAGGTGGCCCAGGGTCAGCTCGGTGAGCGCATGGGTCGAGCGCAGCTGCACGCGGCCTTGCGCGTCGGTGTCGTCGAACAGCAGCTGGTTGTAGCCTTGCCCGCCGAATTCCTTGCTGCGCACGCCCCACTGCGCGGCCGGGTTGCGGTGGCCGCCGCTGTCGGCCGAGGCGCCGTGCCACAGCGGGCCGTTGCCGCCTGCCAGGTTGCCCTGGCCCGACGGCATGTGGTCGGCGGCGGCGCCGAACAGCGCGGCCGGGTCGGCGTCCGCTCCGGCCGCGCCACCCGGCGTCGGCGCCGATCCGCCTTCGCCCTGGCCGTTGTACAGGGCGCCGACGACCAGCGGGCGGTCGATGTCGTTCTCGATGAACTGCACCAGCACTTCCTGGCCGATGCGCGGCAGGAACTGGCTGCCCATGCCGCCGCCGGCGGCGCGCTGCGCCACCCGCACCCAGCACGAGGCATTGCCCTCGTCCTGCCAGTGGAAGCGGATACGCACGCGGCCCAGCGCGTCGCAATACAGTTCGTCGGCGCCGCCAGGCTGGTCCTGGCCATCGGCGCCGATGACGATCGCGCTCTGGGCGCCGAAGACGGTCGGCTTCGGGTGGCTGCGGCCGTCGCTGCCGGGCAACATCGGGCGCCACACCACGTCCGCCGGCACCGCTTCGAACAGGTTGGCGTAGCCGGACTCGCGCGCCTGGGCGATCGCCAGCGGCAGCTCGTCGGATGCGCAGGCGCGCCTGTCCGGCGCCTCTTGCAGCCTATCGCGCAGGGTTTCCTCCAGCAGTTCAGGGATCGGCCCGAACAGCTCCGCCAATCCCTGCTGCGCCGCCACCGGCAGGTTGTTGACGCCGATGCTGGTCACCTCCAAGACCGTGTACGCCGGCGCCGTGCCGGCGCCGAACGCCGCCAGCGGCCCCTGGGTCACGCCGATGCGGGTGCCGGCCGCCAGCGTGCGCACGGTCGAGCGGCCCTGCCACACGTCGGCCGGCGCCTCGCGCGCTTCCATGCGCACGCGTGCGTGATGCGCGGCTTCGGCGGCATTGGTCTCGCTGTACTGGCCGGATGTATCGTAGCTTTCCAGTAACGGCAGGTTGGGCGCCCGGCGCCGCGCCGCCACGCCGGCGCCCACCGACTTCTTGGCCTTGTAGTCGTAGCTCAGCAGCGTGGTCATGCCGGACACTAGGCGGCGGCGCGCATGCAGGGCCTGAATGGTGTCGCGCCGTTCGCCGGCGCGCGCGCCGTGGAAGCGGATGCCGCCGCCGGCGGCGCTGCTCGCATCCTCGGGAATCGCCTCGACGCGGGTGCTGTCGGCGAACAGCACCATGCGATGTCCATCCTCCACCTGTTCGAAACGCCAGGCGATGCCTTCTTCGGTCAGCAAGCGCAGGATGAAGTCGTAATCGGATTCGCGGTACTGGCAGCAATAGCTGCGCGCCGCCACGGCGGACAGGAAGCCGTCGACTTCGCCGCTCCAGCGCCACTGCGCCAGCGGCGCAAACGCGGCCAGCACCTCGTCGACGATGTCCGTGACGCGCTTGTCTTGCCATACGCGGCTGTTGCGCGTCTGCGTGAGGCGCCACAGCCATGGGGTCAGGCGCAGGCGATAGCGGGCGAAGCCGCCTTCGCTCCCCAGCAGCGCGGCGCGGGTGACGTCGCCGCTGAAGCGGGTGCGGGTGCCGTCGGCCAGGCTGATTTCCAGGGTCGCCTGGCGGCCGAGCAGGGGCGCCAGCTCGAGGTGGGCATCGGTCGACAACGCGATGACGTCGCGGGCGCCGAGTCCGTGCACGACATCGTCGGCGGCAAAGGCTTCGACCAGCAGATCGGGCGCATCCTCGTCCCCGGAAAACCTCAGCTCGAGCAGGCGCGTGACAGCGCTGAACTGGACAAGCGACGTGGCGATCTGGGCGAGCAATGCCTGGGACATGGCGGACCGGGTGGCGAATGTTGTCGTGACTATATCACGAGCCGTCCAGCCCGCCGCGCCATGGTGGCGCGGCATCTTCCGATCCGCCGCGCTTCAGCCGCGCAGCAGCGTGCGCAGCGTGCGCGACAGTTCCTCGGCCGAGAACTTGGCCACGTAGGCGTCGGCGCGCACGTTCTTGACGTGTTCCTCGTTGGTGGTGCCCGACAGCGACGAGTGGATCACCACCGGCAGGCTGCCGAAACGGTTGCTCGACTTGATGTTGCGGGTCAGCGTGAAGCCGTCCATTTCCGGCATCTCGAGGTCGGTCAGCACCAGTGCGATGCGGTCGTACACGGTCTTGCCCTCGCGCTCGGCGGTGGCGGCGATCACCTGCAGCTGGTCCCAGGCTTCCTTGCCGCTCTTGGTCATCACGTACGGCAGGCCCATCGCGTCCAGGCCCTGCTCGATCAGGCTGCGCGCCACCACCGAGTCGTCGGCGGCCAGGATCACCGAGCCGGGTTTCAGGGCGATCTTGGCGCCCACCGCCTGGGCGATGTTTTCCGTGCCCTCGTCCGGGTTCAGGGTGCGCAGGATGGTCTCTACGTCCAGCACCTGGGCCAGGCGCGGCGGGTGGCCGTCCTGCGCTTCCAGGCGCGCGATGCTGGTCACCATGCCGCTGGCGGCGCTGCGCTCGGCCGACATCACCTGCGTCCAGTCCAGGCGCACGATCTCTTCCACGCTCTCGACCGCGAAGGCTTGCGTGGTGCGCGCGAATTCCGTCACCAGCATGATGTTCAGGCCGGTCACCGGCTTGACGCCGGCAATACCCGGCAGGTCGAGCACCTGGATGATCTGGCCGCGCAGGTTGACCACGCCGAGCACGTGCTCGGGCGCGCCGGCCACCTTGGTGATCGTCGGCATGGCGACGATCTCGCGGATCTTGAAGACGTTGATACCGAACAGTTCGCTGTGTTCGCCCTTGTCGTCGCCGCCGAGGCGGAACAGCAGGAGCTCGAATTTGTTGGTGCCGGTGAGGTTGCTGCGTTCGTCGACTTCTTGCTGTACCGATTTCATGTGTCTTCCCGAGAAAATATGATTCTTTTGGGAAATTCTAGTCGTGAATACGGGCACTGTGTAAGCCTTACGGCAAATCTGTCAGTTTTTCTGCGGTTTCGTTTAAAAAAAGCGACAGCGCAGGCGCGGCGCATGCGGACCGGGCCGGTCCGCATGCGCTCGCTCACCGCCCTGTTCAGAAAAACGAATACCCGAGACGGATACTGTAGCGCGGCCCGGTCACGAACCAGGCGCGGCCCTTGTCGCCGATGTGCTGGGTCATCAGCTGGCGGTACTTGGCATCGGTGAGGTTCTGCGCCTGCAAGTCGATCTTGATGCGCTCGTTGACGCTGTACGACACGCCGCCGTCGAGCTGGCCGTACGCGTCCGCCCACAGCGGCAAGCCCCAGGCCACGTTGTGCTGGCCGGCGGTGGCGCTGGCCGGATTGGTGTCGGTGCCGTCCGAGCCGCGCGTGCCGTTGCTGGTGGTGCTCATGAAGTTCTTCGAGCGCCAGCTCCAGGCCAGGCGCGCCGACCACGGGCCGCGGTCGTACAGCAGCGTGAAGTTGTAGGTGTTCTTCGACAGGTAGGGCAGCGGCAGGTCGCCGAACGAACGGCCGTCGATGTCGCAGCCGTTCATGTTCAGGTTGACGTTGTCCAGGCCGGTGCTGCCGCCCGAGCAGTAGGCCGAATACACCGGCGTGTACAGCTTGCGGCGGCTGTCCACGTAGGTGTAGTTGGCCTGCACGCCGAGGCCGCGCAGCCAGCCCGGCAAGCCGTCGTAGTACTGCTGGTAGCCGACCTCGAATCCTTTCACCGTGCCGCGCGCGCCGTTCACCGGCGAGGTGACGATGAAGTCCTGCTGCTTGCCGGTCGTGTCGGGCAACCGGTAGATCGTGCTTTGGTCGATGATGACGTCGTTCAGGCGCTTGCCGAATACCGCCAGCGTGAGCGAGCCGGCCTGGGCGAAATACCATTCCGCGGTCAGGTCGAGCTGGCGCGAGGTGATGGGTTTCAGCAGCGGGTTGCCGGACGCCGTGCCGGTGCGGCTGACGTTGGTGATGTTGAGCACCTGGGTGGCGTCGTTGAGCTGACCGCTCACGTCCTGGCTGAGCGTGGTGTAGGCCTGCAGCTGGGAAAAGTCGGGACGCGACATCGAGGTGCCGTAGGCCAGGCGGAACTGCAGCGTGTCGCTGGCCTTCAGGCGCAGGTTCAGGCTGGGCAGCAGGTTGTGGTAGCCGTTTTCATAGTCGAGCGCGCGCGCGAAGGCCGGGATGGTCGGGAACGGCACGCCGGTGTAGCGGTAATTGGCCGGCAGGTTCGGCGTGGTCGGGGTGAACGACAGGTAGCCGCGCGAATGCGAATCCGTCTTCACGTAGCGCACGCCGAGGTTGCCGTCGACCGGCCAGCGCCAGTCGTCGACGCCGAAGCGCAGCTGCGTATAGAAGGCCTTGGTGCGTTCCGACTGGTCGTTGGTGCCGGACGGATTGTCGCCGCCGAAGGTGGCCGCCTTCCACGGCGTGCAGCCGCCGCCGCCCTGCGCCGCCAGGCGCTCGGCGCACAGGATGTCGTGGAACTTGTGCAGCGCCTCGTAGGTGGATGGATAGCCGCTGGCCAGCGACAAATCGGGGAACACGATGGCCGGCACCGACACCTTACCGTTGAAGAAATTCGGGAAGGCGTTGACCACCGCCGCGCCGGCGAAGCGCGGGTCGCCCAGGTAGGCCGGTTTCAGGATGTCCCAGCCGACCTGCCACGGCTGCGTGATGGCGGTCCAGTTGTAGCTCGGGTCCGAGTTGCGCGTCAGCGCGCTGCGCTCGGTCAGGCGCACGCCGAAGCGGACGTCGCGCAGCAGCGGGTGGTCGAACGCATATTTGACGTCGCCCTTCCACGCCTTTTCGATGGCGCTGCTGCTGTCCAGGTGCTCCATGGTCGAGCCCCAGTAATAATTCGCGGGATTGGCCAGGTAAGCCTTGTCGGCGGCGTCGAACACCAGTTGCGGCAGGTCGGCGCGCAGGTCGAGGCGCTCGCGCGGCATCAGCACGCCCAGGCCGACGGTGGAATCGAAGCCGTTGGTCACCGCTTTCACCCGCTGGAGGTCGGAGGTGAGGGTCCAGTCGGACGCCGGCTTCCACTCGACGTTCCAGGCGATATCCGTGGTGCTGGAGCGGCGCGTGGCGGCGCGCGCGGCGTCGCCGAACGGAATGCCGTTGTTGACCGGGTCGGTCAGGGTGCCGGTCAGCAGCGCGCCGTTCCTGTCGTAGGTGGCGTCGGTCACGCGGATGTCGTACGGGCTGGAGGACGCAAAGAATGCCTGCTCGCCCCAGTTCATGCGGTACTTCGACTTGAAGTACGTGAGGTGGCTGCGCAGGTTGTTGTCCAGCTTCCACTGCAGCGCGGCGTAGGCGCCCTGGCGCTTGCGGTCGAAGTCCAGCGTGCGCCACTGTGCGCCCTTGGGTATCCAGACCGTCTTGCCGGACACCACGTCCGAACGCGGATAGTAGGGCTCGACCTGGAAGGCGTCGGTGCGGGTGCCGCTCTCGCTCGAGGCCAGGTCGACCAGCACGCCCCACTCGCCCAGCGGCGTCTTCCAGCGGTTGGAAAACATGATGGAGCCGGACGGATCGGGCTTGCCCTTCTTGAGCGTGGAGTGCATCGCTTCCACCGACAGTGCCGCGTGCGCGCCCTTGAAGTCGAAGGGCAGCGCGGTACGCAGGTTGATCAGGCCGGAAATGCCGCCCTCGATCTGTTCCGCCGACGGGTTCTTGTAGACGTCCACGCCGGCCATCAGCTCGGGCGGCACGTCCTCGAAGTTGAGGGAGCGGCCGCCGTTGGCGGAGAACGAGTCGCGGCCATTCAGTTCCGAGCGCACGTAGGTCAGGCCGCGCACCGTCACGCCCGAGCCCTCGACCGAAAAGTGTTCCGGGTCGCCGCGCGACATTTGCCGGTCGATGGTGATGCCGGGGATGCGCTGCAGCACCTCGGTCACCGAGCGGTCCGGCAGCTTGCCGATGTCGGCGGCGACGATCGAGTCGACCACCTCGTCGGCATTCTTCTTGAGCTGCTGGGCCGATTGCAGCGCGGCGCGCTGGCCGCTGACCACCACCACGCTGGCGCCGGCAGCCGGCGCGCCGGGCTGGCCGGCTTGGTCCTGGGTGGTTTGCGGGTCCGCCTGAGCCGCGGCGGTGGTGGTGCAGGCGAGCAGCTGCGCCACGCCGAGGGCGATGGCGGTCTTGCGGGTCGTTCTCATGTTGTCTCCACGGTGCCGAAATTGTTTTTCGATCGGATTGATTGCCGATCCAATTTATAACCGTGGATTAACGAGTGTCAATACAGCTTTTTATGCATTCGCTAAACGCTGGCGCTGTTCATCGCAACACGCTAAACAAGGGCCGAAAACACGTCTGGGCACAGGAAAACGTCGCAATGGCGCCACTGGTCAGCGCATCACCGACAACGCCAGCGTTTCCTTCACCTCTTCCATCACCACGTAGCTCTTCGACTGCCCGCCGTCCGCCACGTGCAGGATCTCGCCGAGCAGACGGCGGTATTCCGTCATCTCGGGAATGCGCGCCTTGATCAGGTAGTCGAAATCGCCCGACACCAGGTGGCACTCCATCACTTCCGGAATCGCCAGCATCGCGCGGCGGAAGCGCTCGAAGGCCTTTTCCGATTTCTGGTGCAGCGTGATCTCGACGAACACCAGGATCTGCAGCCCGAGCGCCTGCGGCGCGATGCGCGCGTGGTAGCCGGCGATCACGCCGTCGCGCTCCATGCGCTTGACCCGCTCGATGCAGGGCGTGAGCGACAAGCCCACCTTTTCCGCCATGTCCTTCATGACGATGCGGCCGTCGTCCTGCAGGATGGACAGGATGTGCAGGTCGATCCGGTCGAGTACGCGGCTCGACGCCTTTTGAACGCGCATGATTTTTCACTGAAAAGTCGAATAACAACCGAAACAATTATCGCTCCACTGGCGCTACCATGGCAATCTTTACCAATCCCGTCGTATTTTCAGGAAGATCAGGAACAGCTATGCGAGCAACGCGCGTTTTGGTGCTGGGCAGCGGCGTGGTGGGCGTCACCACCGCCTATTATCTGGCGCGGGCCGGCCATGAGGTCACCGTGATCGACCGCCAGCCCGGTCCGGCGCTGGAGACCAGTTTCGCCAACGCCGGCCAGATCTCGCCGGGCTATGCTTCGCCGTGGGCGGCGCCGGGCATCCCGCTGAAGGCCTTCAAGTGGCTGTTCCAGCGCCATGCGCCGCTGGCGATCCGCCCGGACGGCAGCCTGTTCCAGCTGCAGTGGATGTGGGAGATGTACCGCAACTGTTCCGCCGACCGCTACGCCGTCAACAAGGAACGCATGGTGCGCCTGGCCGAATACAGCCGCGATTGCATCCGCCGGCTGCGCCAGGAAACCGGCATCGGCTACGAGGGCCGCCAGCAGGGCACGCTGCAGCTGTTCCGCACGCGCCAGCAGTTCGACGGTGCCGCCAAGGACATCGAGGTGCTGAAGGAGGCCGGCGTGCCGTTCGAGCTGCTCGCCAGCGAACAGCTGGCGCGCGCCGAACCGGCCCTGGCCCACGTGCGCGACAAGCTGGTCGGCGGCCTGCGCCTGCCCAACGACGAGACCGGCGACTGCCAGCTGTTCACCAGCCGCCTGGCGCAGATGGCGCGGGAACTCGGGGTGCGCTTCGAGTTCGACACCACGATCCGCAAGCTCGACCTGCGCGGCGGCGAAGTGGTCGGGGTGCAGACCGACAAGGGCACCTTCAGCGCCGACCGCTACGTGCTGGCGCTGGGCAGCCATTCGCGCCTGCTGCTGCGCGACCAGTTCAAGGTGCCCGTGTATCCGTTGAAAGGCTACTCGATCACGGTGCCGATCGTCGACGCCGCGCGCGCGCCGGTGTCGACCATCCTCGACGAGACCTACAAGATCGCCGTGACGCGCTTCGACGACCGCATCCGCGTGGGTGGCATGGCCGAGATCGCGGGCTACAGCAAGGCATTGAATCCGGCCCGCCGCGAGACGCTGGAACTGGTGGTGAACGATCTGTTCCCGGGCGCCGGCGACGTGGCGCAAGCGAAGTTCTGGACCGGCCTGCGTCCGATGACGCCGGACAGCACCCCGATCGTCGGCGCCACGCCGCTGCGCAACCTGTTCCTGAATACCGGCCACGGCACGCTCGGCTGGACCATGGCCTGCGGCTCGGCCAGCGTGATCGCCGACCTGGTGGGCGGCAGGTTGCCGGCGATTCCGGCCGACGACCTGGCCGTGTTCCGTTACGCCGGCGACCGGGGCGCGCACGCCCGCCCTGCCCTGGCCAGGGTGTGACTTCGCACTCGACGATGGGCGATCGCATCGACGATGCCGGCGCGCCGGACCTGGCGGCCGCCGCGCGCGCCGGCGCGCTGCTGACGGTCGACCTGGGCGCAATCCGCGCCAACTACCGCCTGCTGCGCGCACGCGCCGGCGGCGCCGAGGTGGCCGGCGTCCTCAAGGCGGACGCCTACGGCCTGGGCATGGCGCAGGTGGCGCCGGCCCTGGTGCGCGAAGGCTGCCGCACCTTCTTCACCGCGCACCTGGACGAAGCCCTGCGCCTGCGGCCGCTGGTGCCGGCCGCCAGCGCCATCTATGTCCTGCACGGCCCGATGCCCGGCACCGCGCCGGATTTCCTGGCGCACGGCCTGGTGCCGGTGCTGAACGATGCGGGCCAGGCGCGCGAGTGGCGCACGCTGGCCGCCACGCTCGGGCGCCGCCTGCCGGCCGCGATCCAGGTCGACAGCGGCATGTCGCGCATGGGCATGTCCGGTGCCGACCTGGCCGCCCTCGGCGAGCCGGCCGAATGGCTGCAGGCATTCGAACCGCGCTTGCTGATGAGCCATCTGGCCTGCGCCGACCTGCCGGACCACCCGCTCAACGCGCTCCAGCACGCGCGCTTCGAGGCCTTGCGCGCGCGCTTTCCCGCCATGCCGGCCAGCCTGGCGAACTCCTCGGCCGTGTTCCTGGGACCATCCTGGCACTACGAGCTGGTGCGGCCGGGCGCGGCCCTGTACGGCATCAACCCGCAGCCGGGCGCGATGAATCCGCTGCGCCAGGCGGTGTCGCTGCAGGCACGCATCGTGCAGGTGCGCACCGTGCAGGCCGGCGACGCGGTCGGCTACGGCGCGCGCTGGGTGGCCGACGGCACGCGCCGCATCGCCACCCTGTCGATCGGCTATGCGGACGGCTGGCTGCGCGCGCTGACCAACCGCGGCTTCGCCTTCATCGAGGGCATGCGCGTGCCGGTCGCCGGCACGGTGTCGATGGACAGCATCACGCTGGACGTGACCGGCGTGCCGGAAGCCTTGCTGATGGCGGGCCGGCCGGTCGAGCTGCTGGGCCCGCACCAGCAGGTGGATGCGGTCGCGCAGCAGGCGGGCACCATCGGCTACGAGGTGCTGACCCGGCTGGGCGGGCGCTTTTACCGGCGCTACCTGGATAATTGACCCGTCAGCGCACGCAACTGACGTAGGCGCCGAGGGTATCCAGCCGCTGCGCCGTCGACGCTATCCGCTCCCCCGTCGACGCTGCATCGAGCGCCACGACGACATGGCTGGACGCCTGCCCCGTGGTGCCCGGCGTGGACGTCCAGGTATTCCCGAGCGCCCACTTGTGGCCGGCGAATGCCCCGGAAACGTACAAGTCCGACAGTTCCGCCTGGGTCGGCAGGCGCCATCCACCCACGCTGTCGATCACCGAGCCGGTAAAGAAATCGCGCGCATTGGTCCAGGTATCGGCATCGGTGACGCCGCGCCAGGTCAAGCCGGTGGACAAGACCGTAACCGTATCCCCGGACGAGCCAGGCGCGATGCACTGGTTCCTGGCCTGGTCCAGCTTGGCCGGGCTGACGCAGGCCGGAACCGCCTGGCAGCTGCCGTTCACGCGCGCCTGGCCGGCGGGGCACGCCACGGGAGTCAGGGTCACGGTCAGCGTGGTCGACTTGGCGGTCGGCCCGTAGCTGCCGATGCGCTCCTGGGACGCGGTGATGGTGCTGGTGCCGACGCCCTTGATGGTGACGGTGGCGCCGTCAATGGTCGCCACCGCCGCGTTGCTGCTGGTGTAGGTAAAGGCGGCAGGGCTGCGCGAACCGGGTGCGGTGAGGGTGAACGGCTGGTCGGTCGCGATTTTCTCGATCGCCGGGAAATCGCCCAGCGGCGGCCCTTCGCCGGTACTGCACGCCGCCGCCAGGCAAGATACGGCCAACCACGCCGCCAACCACCCTGCAAGATGCTTCATGATGATCCTTCACGAATTCGACAGGCACCGGATGCGCCGACGCCACCGCCATCCCGGCGGCACGCACATCGATCCGCCGGTCCAGAACATGCCAGTTTAACAAAATTTAACTTTTGAAAAGACGCGCTTTGTCACGCACATGAATGGAACTAGGAAGACTGCGTGCCGTCGTCGGCTTCGCTACGGTCGAACAGCACGTCGAGCATGCGCTGCGGATGCGCCAGGAAGCTGCGCGTCACTTGCACGTGCTCGGTGTCCTCGTAGGCAACGCGCTCGACGCCGCCCGCCCCGCACTGGTAAATCAGGGCGCCGGGGTAGGCCATCAGGATCGGCGAGTGGGTGGCGATGATGAACTGGGAATCGTCGAGGATCAGGTCGTGCATGCGCGACAGCAGCGCCAGCTGGCGCTGCGGCGACAACGCCGCCTCCGGCTCGTCCAGCAGGTACAGGCCCTTGCCGCCGAAGCGCCGGTCGACCAGCGCCATGAACGATTCGCCGTGCGACTGTTCGTGCAGCGAACGGCCGCCATAGGAATCGATGATCGGCGGGCCGCCCGGGCCCTCGTCGAGTTTCTCGATCTCGGTGCCGACGTTGAAGAAGCTTTCCGCGCGCAGGAAGTAGCCGTCGCGCGGCGTGCGGATGCCGCGCGCCACGCGCAGGTATCGGTGCAGGATCGAGTGGGAGTGGCGCGTGCCGAAGCGGAAGTTCTTCGAGCCGCCTTCGGCGTTGAAGCCGAGCGAGACGGCGATCGCTTCCAGCAGCGTCGACTTGCCGGAACCGTTTTCGCCGATGACGAAGGTGATGCGGGGATGCAGGTCGAGGTGCCGCAGCGGACGGATCGCCGGAAGCGAGAACGGGTAGTGATCGAAGGACGGCACCCGCTCGCGCAACAGCGTGACGCGGCTGACGTATTGCGAAGTGAACATGCTGCCGGCTCCTGTCGGTAACGCCCGGCGCGGGCGCCCCGACAGGATAGCGCAAGCCTTACAGCGTCGCCATGTCGATCACGAAGCGGTACTTGACGTCGCTCTTCTGCATGCGCTCGAAGGCGGTTTCGATGTCCTGCATGGCGATCGGCTCGATGTCGGCGGTGATGCCGTGCTCGGCGCAGAAATCCAGCATTTCCTGGGTCTCGGCGATGCCGCCGATCAGAGAACCCGCCAGGTGGCGGCGCTTGAAGATCAGGTTGGCGACGCTCGGCGACGGGTGCGGATTCTCCGGCACGCCGACCATGGTCATGGTGCCTTCGCGCTTCAGCAGGGTCAAAAAGGCATCCAGGTTGTGCGGCGCCGCGACCGTGTTGAGGATGAAGTCGAAGCTGCTGGCGTGCGCGGCCATCTCTTCCGGATTGCGCGAGACCACGAGCTCGTCGGCGCCCAGCGCGCGCGCATCGGCGATCTTCGATGGCGAGGTGGTGAACGCCACCACGTGCGCACCCAGCGCATGCGCCAGCTTGATGCCCATGTGGCCCAGGCCGCCGATGCCGACCACGCCAACCTTCTTGCCGGGACCCGCGTTCCAATGGCGCAGCGGCGACCAGGTGGTGATGCCGGCGCACAGCAGCGGCGCCACCGCGGCCAGGTCGCCGGCCTGGTGCGAGATCTTGAGGACGAAATGCTGGTCGACCGTCACGCCGGCCGAGTAGCCGCCGTAGCTGTTGTCGCCGCTGCCGTCGAGCCAGCCGTTGTAGGTCTGCTTGAAGCCGTGCGGGCCTTCGCAATACTGTTCCAGGTCTTCTTCGCAGGGGTGGCAGTGGCGGCAGCTGTCGACCATGCAGCCGACGCCGACGATGTCGCCGACCTCGTGCTTGGTGACGCCGGCGCCGACCGCGCTGACGCGGCCGACGATCTCGTGGCCCGGCACCAGCGGATAGCGCATGCCCGGCCACTCGCCGCGCGCGGCGTGCAGGTCGGAGTGGCAGACGCCGCAATGCAGGATGTCGATGGCGACGTCGTTGTCGCCGACTTCACGGCGCGGGACGGTGGTGGGCGCGAGCGCGCTCGTCGCGGACTGGGCCGCGTAGGCTTTGATTTCCATGTTGGATTCTCTTGCTGATGGTGATGGAACCGGACGGCGCCGGCTGCCGATGCAGGCCGCGCCGTTCCGAACGGTCGATGCCGCGCGCGCCGGATGAAGCCGCGCACGCCGGCCCGGCCAGTCTAGCAGATGCCGCACGAGCTTGCCGGACGCGCCCCGGAACCCGCCAGCGGCGGCGGTCGGCCGGCTGTCGGTCCGCATGGGGATGAGCAAGGACAGCCTGCTGTCGAGTCTCGGTTTGTCGCGTGCGACGATCAGCCGCAAGGAACGGGATGCCGCCGTGCTGTCCAGGGACGAATCGGAACGGGTGCTGGGTGTGGAAGCCTTGATCGGCCTGGTGCAGACGATGGTCGAGCAGTCGGGCGACCCGGCCGGCTTCGATGCGGCGCGCTGGGGGTCGGACTGGCTTGCCAGGCCGCTTCCCGCACTCGGGGGCCAGACGCCGGCAAGCTACATGGATACGTTCGAAGGGCAAAAGCTGGTCGCGGACTTGCTGGCGACGAGCCAGAGCGGAGCGTACGCGTGACCGTCGCGGCCTGGCGCATCGCCGTCGAGGCGCCATCGTATGCAGCCGACGATTTGACGGGCACGGGTGCGAAGATCACCGGCGGACGCTGGAACAGCAAGGGCACGCCGGTCCTGTACTGTGCCGAAAACATCGCGCTGGCGACCCTGGAAACCGTCCACACCCTCCGCAGCGGCGGCCTGCCGTTCAATCGCTACCTCGTGCGTGTCGACATTCCCGATCCGGTCTGGGCCGAGCGCCGCGTGCTCGACCCGCTGCCCGGCGCATGGGATGCCATTCCGGCGGGGATGGGCGCGCGGCTTGCGACGATCGGACTCTGCTGGGTAGCCGCGATCATATCGTACGCGCGCCGGCATCCCGGCCAGACGGGTGGTTCGGACGCATTCCTGATGATGGGCGTCCTGTTCTTCGGCTATGTGCTGGCGCTGGTGGTGAGCGGCGCGAGCTCGGCGTGGTCGGCCGTGCTGGTGCGGCGCCATGCCGGCGTGCACGCCCCTGTCGCCAGGATCGTCAGGTGGCTCGTATGCATCGTCCTGCTGGTGCCGCTGCTGTTGTACATCGGCGCCAGCCTGCGGCTTTTCTGATCCGCACCCTCACCCCGCCTTGCGCCCCGCTGGCGCCGCCTGCGCCACCCGCACCAAATCCCCTTCGGCGATGCCGTCCGGCGGACTGTCGATGATGCGGTCGGCGCGCCCCACCCCGCCGCCCAGCTCCACCGCGTTGCCCATGTCGCGCCCGATGCGCACCTGCCTGATGCGCACCCGGTTGCCGGCGTCCAGCGTGGCCACGCGCACGCCGTCCTTGCCGAGGATGAGCGCGCCCGGCGGCACGGTCACCACGTCGGCCGGCGCCGCCACGTCGAAGCGCACGTTGGCGAAGGCGCCGGGCAGCAGTTCGCCCTTGGGGTTGTCGACCGCCAGCTGCACCAGCATGGTCCCGGAACCGGCGCTGATCGCCTGGGACTGCGACTGCACCGTCGCGGCCCAGGTCCGGCCGGGACGTTCCGGCACGCTGACCTCGGCCCTGGTGCCGGGCTTCACCAACGCCACCTGGCGCTGCGGCACCTGCACGTACACGCGCAGGCGGCGCAGGTCGGACACCACGAACAGCTCGCTGCCGGCGGCGCCGCCTACGCTCACCAAGGCGCCGACGTCGGTATTGCGCGCGGTGACCACGCCGTCGAACGGCGCCGTCAGCGCCGTATAGCGCTTCAATGCCTGCTGGCGCTCGACGCTGGCCTGCAGCGCCTGCACGCTCGACTGGCGCGACATGAAATCGTTCTGCTTCTCATCGGCTTCCTGGCGCGAGACGGCGTTCTGCGCCACCAGGTTCTGCCAGCGCTTGGCGGTGCCCTCGGCCAGGGTGAGGCCGGTGCGCGCCACCGCCAGCTGGGCCTGCGCGCCCTTCAGGTCCTGGTCCAGGTCCGGGGTATCGATGCGCGCCAGCACCTGGCCGGCCTTGACCGGGGCGCCGATATCGACGTTCCAGCCCGCTAGGTAGCCGCTGACGCGGGCGTAGATCGGGGCGCGCGCCCAGGCTTCGATGCGCGCCGGCAGTTCCAGGCCGCTGGACGGGGCATCCTGCATCGCCACCAGGCTGACCGTCGGCACCGAACGCTCGGCCGCGCCTTCCTTCAGTTGTCGGCCCTGGCTGTGGCGCGAGTACAGGCCGCCGGCGACCACGCCGCCGGCGAGCAGGATGGCGATGGCGCCGAGCAGCAGCGGACGCGAGGATTTAGTTGGCATGGATCGGTACTCCGGATTGGGGTGGAACGCCGGTGCCCGCGGCATGGCGCTTGGCGCGGCCGTGGACCAGGCTGAAGACGACGGGGACGAACACCAGCGTCGCGAAGGTCGAGAACACCAGGCCGCCGATCACGGCGCGGCCGAGCGGCGCGTTCTGCTCGCCGCCCTCGCCCAGGCCGAGCGCCATCGGCAGCATGCCGATGATCATGGCCAGCGCCGTCATCAGGACCGGGCGGAAGCGCACGAAGCCGGCTTCCAGCGCCGCGGCGGCGGAATCGCCCAGTTCGAGCAGGCGCTCGCGCGCAAAGCTGATCACCAGCACGCTGTTGGCGGTGGCCACGCCCATGCACATGATGGCGCCGGTCAGCGCCGGCACCGACAGCGTGGTGTGGGTGGCGAACAGCATCCAGACGATGCCGGCCAGCGCCGCCGGCAGCGCCGCCACGATCACGGCCGGATCTAGCCAGGACTGGAAGTTCACCACGATCAGCAGGTAGATCAGGCCGACCGCGCCCAGGAGGCCGAACAGCAGGCCGGAAAAGGCGCGCTCCATGGTGCGCACCTGGCCCAGCATCTCGACGGTGGCGCCTTTCGGCGCCTGGGCACGGGTATCGGCCAGTACCTTACGAATCTCGGCGGCCACGCTGCCCAGGTCGCGGTCTTGCGTGGTGGCGTGGATCTGCACCATCGGCGCCACGTCGTACTGGCTGACCAGCGCGCTGCCGTTGGTGCGCTGGAAGCGCGCGATGGCGCCCAGCGTGGCGGCGTTGGCCGTGCTGCCGTTGCCCACCGGGAGTTCGCCCAGCGCCGACAGCGAATCGAGCTGGTGCTGCGGGGTCTGCATCACGATCGGGTAGGTCACGCCGCTGGCCGGGTTGAGCCAGTAGGTCGGCGCCACCTGGCTGCTGCCGGCCAGGTTGACCACCATGCTGTTGGTGACGTCGCGCGTCGACAGGCCCAGCAGGCCGGCCTGGGTGCGGTCGATGTCGACGTTGAACACCGGCGAACGGTTCGATTGCTGGATGCGGGCGTCGGCCACGCCGGGAATCGCGCGGATGCGCTTCAGGAGCAGCTGGGCGTAGCGGTAGTCGCCGTCCAGGTCGCGTCCGCGCACCTGCACGTCGATCGGCGCCGGCGAGCCGAAGTTCAGGATCTGGCTGACGATGTCGGCCGGCGGGAACGAGAAGGTCGTGTCCGGGAATTGGCGCGGGAGCGCCTCGCGCAGCCTGCGCACGTATTCCGCGGTCGGCGCGTGTTCCTCGCCCAGGGCGATCTGGAAATCGCCGTCCTGCGAACCCATGGTGCCGGTGTTGTTGTAGGTGACGTTGATGCTCGAGGACGGCATGCCGATGTTGTCGACCATGGTGACGATCTCGCGCGCCGGGATCACGCCGCGGATCGCCTTTTCGATGGCGGCGAAGCGCGCCGCCGTCTCTTCGATGCGGGTGCCGACCGGCACGCGCGCATGGATCAGCACCTGGCCGGAATCGACCGCGGGGAAGAAGTTACTGCCCAGGAAAGGCACCAGCAGGAACGACAGCGCCACCACGGCCGCGAACGCCGGCAGGAACAGCTTGCGCCCGGCGATCGCGCGCTCCAGCATGCCATGGTAGCGCCCGCGGATGCGCTCGAAGCGCGCCTCGAAGCCGCGCTGGAAGCGCTGCAGCGGATTGGTGGGGACGGCGTGGTGTTCCTCGACGGGCGAGTGGGCGCGCAGCAGCCAGTTGGCCATGGTCGGCACCAGCGTGCGCGACAGGATGAACGAGCACACCAGCGCGAACACCACCGCTTTCGCCATCGGCACGAACAGGAAGCCGGCCACGCCTTCGAGGAAGAACATCGGGATGAACACGATGCAGATGCACAGCAGCGAGACCAGCGCCGGCGCCACGATCTGCTGGGCGCCGTCGAGGATGGCCGGCTCCACCGCCTTGCCCTGCTCCAGGTGCCAGTTGATGTTCTCGATGGTGACGGTGGCGTCGTCGACCAGGATGCCGACCGCCAGCGCCAGCCCGCCCAGCGTCATCAGGTTGAGCGTCTCGCCGGTCGCGGCCAGCGCGATGATGGAACCGAGGATCGACAGCGGGATCGACACCGCGATGATCACGGTGGAGCGCCAGCTGCCCAGGAACAGCAGGATCATCACGCTGGTCAGCAGCGCGGCGATCGCGCCTTCCAGCGCCACGCCCTTGATGGCGGCGCGCACGAACACCGACTGGTCGTTGATCGGCACCACTTTCAGCGCCTCCGGCAGGCCGGCCTGCATCGCCGCCAGGCGCGCGCGCACGCCGTCGACGATCGCCAGCGTGGAGGCGGAACCGTTCTTCAGTACCGACATCAGCACCGAGCGGCCGCCGTCGACGTGCACCACGTTGGTCTGCGGCGCATTGCCGTCGTGGACGTCGGCGACGTCGCGCATGTACACGGTGGCGCCATTCACGAACTTGATCGGCAAACGGCCCAGCTCCTCGATGGCCGCGGGCGCGTTGTTCAGCTGGATCGTGTATTCCAGGCTGCCGATCTTCTGCGTGCCGACCGGCGTCAGCACGTTCTGCGCCGCCAGCGCGTTGGCGATGTCCTGCGCCGACAGGCCGCGCGCCGCCAGCGCCTCCGGCTTGACGTCGATCTGCACCTGCCGCTGCTTGCCGCCGTACGGCAGCGGGATCGCCGCGCCCGGCACCGTCACCAGCGGCGTGCGCAGCGTGTTCAAGCCGAGGTCGAACAGCTGCTGCTCGGACAGGCCCTTGCCCGACAGCGCCAGCTGCAGGATCGGCACGGTGGCGGCGTTGTAGTTGAGGATCAGCGGCGGCGTGATCCCGGCCGGCATCTGGCGCACCGCCGACTGCGCGATCGCCGTCACCTGGGCGTTGGCCACGGCGATGTCGACGCCCGGCTGGAAGAAAATCTTGATGACGCTGATGCCGGCGTAGGTGTTGGCCTCGATGTGCTCGATGTCGTTGACGGTGGTGGTCAGGCTGCGCTGGAACAGCGTCGAGATGCGCCCGGCCATCTGGTCCGACGGCAGGCCGGTGTACTGCCAGGCCACTGCGATCACCGGCATGCGGATCTCGGGGAAGATGTCGGTCGGCGTGCGCAGCGCCGCCAGCGGCCCGATGATGAGCAGCACCAGCGCCAGCACGACGAAAGTATAGGGACGGCGCAGCGCGACGCGGACCAGGTTCAGCAGCATGGTTGGTTTTCCAAAAACGGGGTGGAAAATTGCGCGATCTTCCCGTAATTACAATGATCTGCGCTCAAGCGAACGCGCGAACCCGGTAATATGCGCGAAAAATGCGCTGCTGGCTAGATGGTTTGATGCGTAAAACGGGGGAATTCTGCAGTGTGAATACGCAGGTTGCCCTATGGCGGGGGGCAATGTAACGACACTTGTGGCATGGTGTGGGGCAGATGTCATGCTTGTAAGGGCAAGGGTGCGATGCGCTGCCAAGCGTCCGCCCTCGCTGGCGGACGTCCTACCTGGTTTTTTTCCCTGCATCGCCCGGTTCGTCCTTGTCCTGCTTGAAACGCATGGGCAGCTCTACCTCGTACGATGTGTCCTTGCTGAAAACCGGCGCTGGCGGCATTCGTACACTTGCCGCTGCCTGCTGCAATGCCTGGTCGAAGGCGGGATCCTTGGACGGCGATGCGACGCGGACCCAGAGCGGTGCATGCTCGCCGCGCCGGAATGCAAAGCGCAAGATCACTTCGTAGGGAAAGTCCTTGAACGACGAGGTGGCGCCCGTTCTTTCACCGACGTCTGCCACCCGAGTGCCGAGGAGGGAACGCCAACGCGATTGCTCCAGCTTCGCTTCGCTGTCCGTCATGACAGCACGCGCCGACTGGAT
Source organism: Massilia forsythiae (assembly GCF_012849555.1). Taxonomy (NCBI): domain Bacteria; kingdom Pseudomonadati; phylum Pseudomonadota; class Betaproteobacteria; order Burkholderiales; family Oxalobacteraceae; genus Massilia; species Massilia forsythiae. The sequence continues at coordinate 4,721,494 of NZ_CP051685.1, read as the reverse complement.
GCGATCCAGTTCCAGCCAACCCTGCTCGTTCCAGCGGCGCGCAGCGCGGCGGTAGTAGTCGACGGCTTCGCGCTCGCTCGGGGCGCGGCCCAAGCCGTGTTCCGCCATGCGTCCCAGCGCCACCAGACTGCCGGCATCGTTGTTCGCAGCCGCCTGGCTGTACTGGTCCCAAGCCTGCGCATACGACACCGGTGCGCCGACACCCTGCTCGGCCATCCGTCCCAGCGCTGCGTGCCCCATGGGGTCCAGCGGCGCGGCGCGCTCGTACAGCGTCCTGGCTTGTGCAGCATCTTTCGGCACGCCCTGCCCACGCTCGCTCCAGCGTCCGAGCAGGATCAGGCAGGCAGGTTCGTTCGCCATCGCGCCGTCCTGCACGAACGCCAGGTCCTTGGCGTCGCGCGGGCCGGATTCGTCGGCGCGTTTCAAGTCACTGCATACCGTCATGTTGCGGATGCTGCGCCCGCGCTCCAGCAATTTCTGCAATCCTTGGTCGCCTGTCGGCTGCGCCGCGGCGGCGTCGAGCATGCCGGCCGAAGCGGCGACGACCAATATGGCTTCCTTGAACATCCAGTGCTTCTCCCTTTTCGGTCGACACGAATCGATGTGCCTGCCGGTCGGACCGCACCGGCAGGCGCCATGGAAAACTCAGAAGTAGTAGTTGGCCGAGATACCCACATGGCTGCCGTCGACGTCCTCGAAACCGCGCGACTTGTATTTTTCGTTCACGTAGCGCAGCTTGAAGCCGACGTTCGGGCTGCTGAAGTATTCCGCTTCCACCACGGCGCTGGTGGCGTCGTCGAACTTCGCGTCCAGGCCGGAGGCCACGCCGCTGCTGCTCAGTTTCGGGCTGGCCGCATAGCGCACGCCGCCGCCCACGCGCCAGGACGGGTTCGGATGGTAGTAGCCGATCAGTTCGACCGGAAAGCGCTGGAACTTGATGTCGCCGTTCCTGGCATTGGCCTGGTCCACATGGTAGTTGACCGTACCCTGCAGCGAGAACTCGGGCGTGAAGCGGTAGTCGACGCCGGCGGTGAAGTAGATCAGGCCGCCGCCATGCAGGTTGACGGTGTCGCCGTCGGTATAGCGGGCGCTGACGAGCTTGTCGCCGCCGCCGCTCAGGCCCATGCCCACCAGGAAGCGGGCCGGCGAAGGTTCGACGACGGCGGTTTGCGCCTGTGCGGCGCCGAAGGCCGCGGACAGGAGCGCGGCAACGAGGATTTTTTTATTCATGTGCGTAGTGGTCGGTGTATATCCGGCATTCATGCGTGCCGTTTCGCGCCCAGATTATAAAATTGGCAATGCGCGTAAATACTCACCAAACATCACGGAACGGCAAAGTTTTTTCAGGTTCGTCAGCGGTGGCGGGCCCTCCTGCATGCCGTTTCGGCATGGCGAGCGTTCTATAATGGTCGGCTTCGATCACCGCCGCACCGCAAAGCGAAAACGATTTATATGGAAATCCTGGTCTACGGCATCGACCGCTACGACGACGTGATGGCGCTGATGCGCGCCACGCCCGGCGTCTCGATCCGCGACGCCGACGCGCGCGAGACGACCGCACGCTACCTGGCGCGCAACCCGGGCCTGAGCTTCCTGGCCATCGACGCCGGCCGGGTGATCGGCTGTGCCCTGTGCGGCCACGACGGCCGGCGCGGCTACCTGCAGCACGTGATCGTGGCGCCGGACTACCGCGGCCGCGGCATCGCCGACGCGCTGGTCGGGCGCTGCCTGGACGGCCTGGCCGCGCTCGGCATCGGCAAGACCCACATCGATGTCTTCACCAGCAACGACGCCGCCAACCGCTACTGGACGCGGCGCGGCTGGCGGCGTCGCGACGATATTCACCGCTATTCGATGATCCGCACGGGCGGTGCGAATGCCTGAGCGCGAACACGGCCGGACGAGGAGGCGTGTCGGCATCCTGCTGCGCGCGATCGGGCACGCCGCCAACATCCTGATCTTGCTGGCGGCCCTGGTGTATGCATTCGGCGCCATCCTGTGGATGCATGCGCCGGTGGTCGCCGCGCTGCTGAACATCGCCACGATGGCGGCGCTGCCGCTGGGACTGGCCTGGCTGTGCCGGCGTATCGGCATCCTCCTGCAGCAGCCGCCTTCCACGGTCGCCTCTTCTCCCGCGCGGCGGCGGCTGCTCATCGGCGGCGGGCTCGCGGTCGCCGCGGCGTGCGTCACGCTCGTCCATACCGGCGTGACGGTCTACCGGTGCAACGTCGACCGCTCACGCAACGCGGCCGCCCACGATATCGAGACGCGCAGGAATGGTTACGAGCGCGTGTGCCCGGGCGATCTCGGACGTTTCGAGATGTCATTCCGGCCGATCGAGAGCGTGACCCGCAAGCTGGCGTTCCAGCCGATCGATCTTACGCATACGCCGTTCGCCCGGTTCGAGCCGCTCGGCGGGCGCGTCGAAACCGTCGGCGACGTGGCGTCGATCGTCTATCGCGGCTTCCGCCTGCCGGACGGACATGTGCTGACATTGCAGGAACACGACATGTCCGCCGACGGCGTCAGTTCGTGGCGCGACCCGAAGGACGAGCCGGAGCGTGTCAACGGGCTGGCGGCGCGGCTGTTCGTGATGGAAGCGCCGTCGGGCGCGGCCGTCTCGCACCTGTCCTGGGTGCAGGGGCGGCGCGACATCCAGCTGTGGATCGATGCGAACGTGGTGCGCGAGCCGCTGCGTGAGCGCCTGTTCGCCCTGGCGGCGTCGCTGCCGGCTGCGGTGCCGGCCTGTCCCAACGAACGTCCGCCCAAGCCGTGGCGCTTCGACGCAAACGGCCGCCGCATCGAGGAACCGATGCCTGCCATGATGAGCCAGGCGGACTTCGACGCGCTGTCTGCACCACGGCCATGCAAATGAATCGCACATGGGTCGGCGTCGCCGTGGCGTTGCTGTTGTTCGTTTGTTCGGACTCCGGCCTGCCCGGACATACATCGCCGGAACCCTTCACGGACTTCGAGACCCTTTCCGTGGACAACCGGGGCTGCATATTCGACTGCCCGGTGTTCGAAGTCAGGATTTTTTCCGATGGACGGGTGCGTCATTCCGGCCCGATCTTCGCCCAAACGGGCGGTACCGAAGAGTTCCGTATCGACCGGGCCAGCCTGGTGCGGATCGCGCACGCCCTGCGCGAAGCGCACATCGACGACATGCGCGACCGCTACGTGGATGAGGCCGACGGTTGCGCGTCGGTGATGACCGATCAGTCGACACTCGTTCTGCATGTGAACCGGGGACGGGGAAAACGCAATAAAAGCGTGGAATTGTATACCGGCTGCTTCGGCGGCAGCGTCCCGGCCGAGCGTATCAATGCGCTGCTCGAGGCCATCGACCACGTCACCGGCACGGGGACGCTGGTCGAACGCCGGATCCAGGCGAGACCACGCGTCCATTGACATACAGCCAATATCACGGCACGCTGAAGGAGAGCTCGCTCACCCTGTCCCGCGTCGTGCCGGCGCCCGCCTCTCCAGGATCCTTGACCATGCTGATGCGTACCCTTTCCGCCGCCCTGCTCGGCCTCGCGGCGCTGCTGCCGGCGGCCAGCCAGACCCTCGAGACGCCCGCCGGCGGCTGGAACCGCGCCGGCCTGGTCGACCGCTCGGAAGAGCCGGCGGTCAACTATCCGTATGCGCTGATCGACCGCGGCGTGCAGCGCAACCGCACCATGATCCGCGGCCGCCTGGCCGCGGCCGGCAAGCAGCGCCCGTTCCACACGCTGGTGGTGAACGGCAACCCGACCCCGCTGTACACCGACGACGAGGGCCGCTTCGCGCGCGGCTACACGTTCGGGCGCGGCTCCAACAGCGTCGAGATCCGCTCGCCGAGCGGCAAGGCGGTCAAGCGCGTGCAGTATTACGAGGCCGACAGCAGCCGCCCGCAGCCGGTGCTGCGCGTGATCGCCGCCTGGGACGACAACCAGGCCGAGATCGACCTGCACGTGGTCACGCCGGACGGCCAGCACGCCTACTGGATGCACCCGGCGCTCACCAACGGCGGCGGCCTGGACGTGGACAGCGTCGACGGCCCCGGTCCGGAAATGTTCACCATGACCGCGCCGATGCGCGGCGCCTACCAGGTCTGGGTGAATTACTGGGGCAACTTCGGCAGCGAGGGCTACCACTTCGACGCCTCCACGCGCCAACGGCCGATCATCACCACGCGCGTGACCCTGATCTTCAACGAAAACACCGGGCGCGAGCGGAGGGAAGAATTCGTCATCCCCTTGCGCGCCCTGGGCGAACTCACGCTGGTGAAATCGTTCCGCCTCTGACGGCGCGGGTCGCCCGGCCGGGCCTGTTCAGAACAACGCGCCCTGCGTGCTGGTCAGCTTGTCGAAGCCGTCGCCCAGGAACGGCAGGATCGCATCCGCCACCGGTTCCAGCTGGCGCGTCAGGTAGTGCTCGTAATCGGGCGCCGATTGCAGCGTTTCCAGCGGCTCCGGCCCGCCGGTCGTCATCACGTAGGCGATCGTGGCGCCGCCGTTGCGGTACGGCGCCGGACGGCCCTGCGCCAGGTGCCAGGCATCGGCGATGCGCGCCGCGCGCACGTGCGGCGGCAGGTTGCGCTCGTATTCGGCCAGCGGGCGGCGCAGGCGCTTGCGGTACACCAGCAGGTCGTCCAGCTCGCCGTTCAGCGTGCGCGCCACGTAGCCGCGCAGCCAGTCCTGGTAGGGCTCACGCCGGAAGATGCGTTCGTACAGGCCCTGCTGGAACTGCTGCGCCAGCGGGGTCCAGTCGGTGCGCACCGTTTCCAGTCCCTTGTAGACGAACTCGTCGCCGCCGCCGGGCGCCGTGGCCAGGCCGGCGTAGCGCTTCTTGCTGCCCTCTTCCGAGCCGCGCACGGTCGGCATCAGGAAGCGGCGGAAATGGGTGTCGACTTCCAGCTCGAGCGCGCTGTCCAGCCCCATGGCATCGCGCAGGTGCGCGCGCCACCAGCCGTTGACGTGGTCGACCAGTTCGCGGCCGATGCGCAGCGCCTCGGCGTCGCTGTGCGGACGACCCAGCCAGACGAAGGTGGAATCGGTGTCGCCGTAGATGACCTGGTGGCCGCGCGCCTCGATCAGCGCGCGCGTCCGGTGCATGATCTCGTGGCCGCGCAGCGTGATCGACGAGGCCAGGCGCGCATCGAAGAAGCGGCAGGCGGTGGTGCCGAGCACGCCGTAGAAGGCGTTCATGATGATCTTTAAAGCCTGCGCCAGGTGCGCGTTGCCGTCACGCTTGGCCGCTTCGCGCCCGGCCCACACGCGCGTGACGATGCCGGGCAGGCAGTGGCGCGTGCGCGAGAAGCGCGCGCCGCGAAAGCCGGGCACGGTGTCTTCCTCCGGCGCGCGCAGACCCTCGAGCAGCCCGACCGGATCGATCAGGAAGGTGCGGATGATCGACGGATACAGGCTCTTGTAGTCCAGCACCAGCACCGAATCGTACAGGCCCGAGCGCGAATCCATGACGAAGCCGCCGGGGCTGTCCTCGCCCGGTACGTCGCCGATGTTGGGCGCCACCAGGCCCTGGCGGTGCATCAGCGGCATATACAGATGGTCGAAGGCGGCCACCGAGCCGGCGCTGCGGTCGGCGGCCAGGCCGGTCACGCTGGCGCGCTCCAGCAGGAAGTCGAGCAGCCCCGTCTTGGCGAAGATGCGCGTGACCAGCACGCAATCCTGGAGGTTGTAGGTGGCCAGCGCCGGCTTGTCCTCGGCGAACATGCGGTCGATCTCGCCCATGCGGTCGTACGGGTTGCCGATCGCCTTGCCTTCGCCGAGCAGGGTCCGGGACACGTTCTCCAGGCTGAACGAAGGGAAGTTGTAGGTGGCCGCGCGCAGCGCCTCGATGCCGTCGATGACCAGCCGTCCCGGCATGCCGGCGAAGTACCGTTCCTCGCGCCCGGTGTCGCGCCATTCCATCGGTGCGCCGCCGCGCCCCAGCCGCAGCGGATGCCCCATGCCCTCGGCCTGGCGCTGCAGCACGCGCAGGTCGAAGCCGATGACGTTCCAGCCGATGACGGCGTCCGGGTCGTGGCGCGCCATCCACGCCTCCAGCCGATCGAGCAGCATGCGCCGGCTGTCGCAGTAGTCCAGGTCGAAATCGAGCCCGGTTGCGTCGCCGTTGGGCGGGCCGAGCATGTAGACGCGGCGCTCGCCGCAGCCTTCCAGGCCGATCGAGCGCAGTTCTCCCTGCATGGTGGTCTCGATGTCGAGCGAGACGGTGCGCAGGCGCGGCCGGTAGTCGGGCACCGGCTTCAGGCGCACATCCAGCAGCAGGGACGGATCGTGCGGCGCCGGCGTGCCGCCGAAGGCCAGCGGCGCCGTGATGAAGCGCTCCATCAGGTAGCGATCGGGCGGGCGCACGTCGGCCTCGTAGACGTCGACGCCGTGTTCGCGCAGGCGCTTTTCCAGGCGCAGCAGCTGGCGGTAATGGCGGCAGTACAGGCCCAGCACCGGACGGTGGCGGAAGTCGGCCAGCGCCAGCGGGCGCAGTTCGACGCCGCGTTCGCGCCCCAGCAGCGCGCGCGCCGCGTCTTCCTGCTCGGCCGGCAAAAAGGCGACCGCGGGCGCCGGCGCCAGGCGCAGGCGGCGCGGGCCGGCGTCGGTGGCGATCCAGCACTCGATCTCCACACCGTCATCGACGTCGCGCCAGTGCCGCGTCAGCAGGAAGCCTTGGCCGCTGTCCCCGTGCGGCCCGGCGGCGTCGGCGGCGGCGTCGGCGGCGGCGTCAGTCGCAGGCATGGGAGAGGCGCCCGCCCGCGATCGGGTCTCGTTCGAAACGCGCCAGTTCGGCCTCGGTGAAGCCGGCACGGCGGCGCGCGTCGACGTTGAACGGGCCTTTCAACACCGGCGCCTTGTACTGCACGGTGAGCGCGTCGTAGGTGGCGCAGGGTTCCAGCCCGCTTCCCGCGCACAGGTAAAAGTACCAGCGGTTGCCGATCTCGACGTGGCCGACCTCGTCGCGCAGCAGGATGTCGAGGATGCGCGCCGCCTCCACGTCGCCGGCCTGGGCCAGCTTGGCGCGCAGCGGCGGGATCGCATCCAGGCCGCGCGCCTCCATCGTGCGCGGCACCAGTGCCATGCGCGCCAGCGCGTCGCCGCTGGTCTTGGCCACCATTTCCCACAGGCTGTCGTGGCCGGGGAAGTCGCCGTATTCGTAGCCGAGCGTGCGCAGATGCGCCGCCAGCAGCGCGAAGTGAGCCGCTTCTTCGGCGGCCACGCGCAGCCAGTCGGCGTAGTAGGCGGCCGGCATGCCGCCGAAGCGCCACACCGCATCGAGCGCCAGGTTGACGGCATTGAACTCGATGTGGGCCAGCGCGTGGACCAGCATGGCGCGCCCCTCGACGGTGGCCATCGAGCGCCGTCCCAGCAGGCGCGGCGGCACCAGCGCCGGCCTGCTCGGCCGGCCGGGAATGTCCGCCGGTTCGGCCAGCACAGTATCCGTCGCCAGCGTACAGGCGCCGGCGTGCCAGGCCTGCGCCAGGGCGGCCACGGCGGCGGTCTTGGCGGCCGGATCGGTCAGCAGCAGGCAGTGCAAGGCTTGCGTGCGCAGTTCGGGCGGATGCGCCATGGTCGACGTCTCGTGAGCGGAAAAGCGCGAGTGTAGCAAATCGGCAGCGGGCGCCGCCAGCACCCGTAGCACCCGCAATTGTTACAACTTGTCACTTGAACAATGTCGAGTCCGCCGCCATCCCTGTCACAAGGAGGACGACACCATGAAATCCGCACTCTTGCTCGAATACGACCATACGGCGCGCACGCAAGCCGCCGCGCAACTGCAGGCGCTGGGCTACGTCGTCGCCCACGCCGACAGTCCGCAGGCGGCGCTGCACACGGCGCAGGCGATCCGCTTCGATGCCATGCTGACCTGCACCGACACCAACGCCGACGACCGCCGTTCGCTGCTGGGCGAACTGGCGCGGCTGGCGCCGGGCGCGCCGATCGCCCTGCTGCTGGACGACAGGCGCACGCCTGCGCCGCGCGTCGGACGCGGGGTGGCGCTGCTGTCCAGGCCGCTCACGCAGCGGTCCCTGCGGCGTTCGCTGCGGCGCGCGGCTGCTGCCGCCCTCGATGCCACGGCGCCTGGACCGGCGGCGCAGGAACGCCGCCACGCGCCGCAGCGGCGCCTGCAGCCGCGCTGACGGCGCGCCCGCCCCAAGCCGAGCGCCCGCAGCAACCGGCGCGCCGCGGCGGCTGGGGCTACAATGCGGGCGAAAGGAAGATCATGCGCCCATCCCTGCCAGCCAATCCGCCGCGCCGCCGCGCGGACGGCGCGCCATGAACCGGCGCGTGCATCCCGTGCGCCTGCATGGCGCGGCGGCCTCTCCCCTTGCGGATGCGCCGGACGCCATCGTGGTCGGCAGCGGCCCCGGCGGTGCGGGCGCGGCGCGCGCCCTGGCGCGTGCGGGCGCACGCGTGCTGGTGCTGGAACAGGGCGGCGCCGAGGCGCTCAGCGGCACCCTCGGCCAGATGGCGTCGATGGCGGCGGTGCCCGGCAAGGGCGCCTTTCTGCATCGCGACCTGTCGCTGCTGGTGCGCGCCCTGACGCTGGGCGGCACCTCGACCATCAACTTCGCCACCGCCGCCCCGCCCCCGGCCGCCATGTTCGCCGCCCACGGCATCGACCTGGCGCCGGCGCTGGGAGAATTGCGCGCCGAACTGCCGATGGCGCCGCTGCCGGACGCGCTGGTGGGCCCGATGGCCCGGCGCATCATGGCGGCGGCGCGCGCCAGCGGGCTGGATTGGCACAAGCTGGACAAGCTGATCCGCCCTGCATCCTGCCGCAGCGGCTGCTGGCGCTGCGTGTACGGGTGCCCGTTCGGCGCCAAGTGGAGCGCGCGCGACTTCATCGACGATGCCTGCAGCCACGGCGCCCGCGTACGCAGCCGCGCGCGCGTGACGCGCGTGCTGGTCGAGGATGGCCGCGCCGCCGGCGTCGAGGCCGAGATCGACGGCCGCCTGCAGCAATTGCGCGCGCCGCTGGTGGTGCTGGCCGCCGGCGGCATCGGCAGCCCGCGCCTGCTGCACGCCTCCGGCCTGCTGGACCAGTCCCCCGCCTTTTTCAGCGACCCGGTGGTGGCGGTGATGGGCAGCGTGGACGACCTGGAAACCGACCCCACCAGGGACGAGCGCGGCGGCGCCGAAGTGCCGATGGCGGCCGGCGCCGCCCTGCACGAGGACGGCATTTCCCTGGCCGACCTGACGCTGCCGCAGCCGATGTACGCGGCGTTCGCGGCCCAGGCCGGCCGCGTCGACCGCCTGCTGGCGCATGCGCGCACGCTGACGGTCATGGTCAAGATCCGCGACCGCATCGGCGGGCGCATCGGCCCGCACTGGGTCGACAAGACGCTGCACCCCGAGGACCGCGCCCGCTTCGCGCGCGGCATCGGCCTGGCGCGCGATATCCTGGCGCGCGCCGGCGCGCACCACGTGTTCGCCAGCCACCACTTCGCTGCCCACCCCGGCGGCAGCGTGCGCATCGGCGAACGGGTCGACAGCGATCTGCAGACGGCCACGCCCGGCCTGTACGTGTGCGACGCCGCGGTAATCCCGGCGCCGTGGGGCCTGCCGCCGACGCTGACCCTGCTGTGCCTCGGCACGCGCCTGGGCGCGCACCTGGCGCGCGGCGAGTTTCCGGACCGCGCTCACACCGGCCTGGGCGCCGGCGGCGCTCAATCGGCGTGCAGGTCGAACACGAACGTGGTCCGGTAGACGTAATCCGGGTCCAGCGCCGGCAGCGGCTTGCGGTGGCGCGCCAGGGCGGCATCGCCCCTGGCCTTCATGTACGAAACCAGGCTGTCGCGTATCTTGCGCGGATCGTCCAGTTCTTCCCTGGCCAGGTCGCGCACCATGCGGGTGGGACGCTCGGCCATGTTGACGTCCTGCTGGCGCCAGGCGATGCGGCCGCTGGCGGGATCGAATTCCATGGCGACGCTGCCGGATACGCCGTGGTACAGCGCCAGCGGCGGGTATTCGCTCTGCACCGACACCGTGCCCACCACCGCGAACAGGTAGCTGCAGGCGGCGAATACCGCCGGCGGCATCCGTTCCAGTTCGCCGTTGAAGCCGTCCGGGTCGGCTTCCGGATTCGCCTTGGGGATGCATTGGGCCGGAAAGCGGTCGCGCACCGGATTCTTGGCCGCCCACCAGAACGCCATGCCGGCATCGCTGCCCCTGTCCGCGTAGCCGGCCATCAGGCGGTGCACGGCGTTCGGCTCGCGCGCATCGTAGGCCATCATGTACAGCGCGGCGCCTGCGAATCGCCCGATCGATGATAATGACGGCACGTATTCTCCTCCCGATGGGTTGAACCCGCATGGTGTTGCTGCCAGGCGGGCAAAGTGGAATGATGCCATTCCGGCATGCCTGAAAGGTGCGCACATTCTCACGGGACAGGAGCGTACAAGGGCGCGCACGCCAATCGTGACGCGTTATATTGCCAAAACGTGTACTATAAAAAACAACAACGTCATTACAGGAGCTCACCATGAACAAGATCACCCTCTCCACCCTCATGTTTGCCGCTGCCGTGCTGGCCACCGGTTGCCACAAGGCCGACAACACCAACAACGCCAACATGGGCCCGGCCCAGGCCGCCGGCAAGTCGGTCGACGACGCCGCCGCGCGTACCGCCGAAGCCAGCCGTGACGCCGCCGCCCGCACCGACGCCGCCATGGACCGCGCCGGCGACAAGATCGACAATGCCGCCGCCCGTACCGGCGCCGCCATGGACCGTGCCGGCGACCGCATCGACAACGCCGCCGAGCGCGCCGGCGACAAGATGCAGAACGCCGGCGCCGAAATGCGCCAGGAATCGCGCGAAGCCGCCGCCGACGCCAAGCGCGGCGTGAGCAACGCCACCGCAGCCACCGGCCGTGCGGTCGAGCGTGCCGGCGAAAAGATTCAGGACGCCGCCAAGTAAGACCTGCCGGCGCGATTGCCGCCGGCGTCATGCGAACCGGGCGCAGCCTCCACGCGAGTGGGTGCTGCGCCCGTTTTTATTGCTGCAAGGCGGTGCGCTATTGATTCTTGCGCCGGCGTACGGCATACGGCGGCGCCAGCAGGTCGAGATCGATCGTGCGCGCCATCGCCAGGTAGCCGGCGCGGTTGGGATGCAGGAAATCGATGGCGGCGGTGCTGCTGTTGGGCTGGAACGCGGGACGCAGCCGGCCGGTAGCCGCATCCACCGTGGCGGCGTCGAAGTCGGCCACCGCATCGAAGATGCCGGCGCTGCGGATGAAGGCGTTGACGGCCTGGCGGCGCGCGTCCAGTTCGGGCGTGCCGCTGGCGCTGCCCAGGTTCGACGTGATGGTGGCCTGGATGAGCTTGATACTGGGCCGCCGCGCGCGCAGCGTCGCGACGCCGCTGCGGATGCCGTCGATGAGCGATGCCGCCGAGGCGCCGGCGCTCAGGTCGTTGATGCCCTCGAACCAGATCACGGCGCTCCCCCCGGACAAGCCCAGCACGTCGCGTTCGAGGCGGCCCAGTGCGGGCGGCCCGCCGGCGCCGGCATCCGTGAGGATGCGGTTGCCGCCGATGCCGGCGTTCGCCACCGCGATCTGGTTGCCGTAGGCGTCGCGCAGCCGCCGCCCGAGCACGTCGGGCCAGCGGTCGTCGCCGTTGAGCGTGGAGCCGGTGCCGTCGGTGATCGAGTCGCCGAGCGCGACCACGGTCACCGCATTGCGCAGCCCGCGCGTATCCACCGCATCCAGGAAATACCAGGACGTACTGGTGTACGGGAAAGCCTCGTCGCTTTCCTCGCCGCCGTGTGCACCGGCGCCCGGCGCACTGAGGTAATTGGTCTGCAAGGCCTTCGAATGCCAGCTCATCGGCCCGCTGCTGCCCACCACGTGGAAGCTGACCGCCAGCTTGCGCCCGTACAGCAGCAACCTGTCGGGTCCGCGTGTGGCGTCCAGCGCCACCGGGTCGCTCCACAGCAGCTGGCCGGCCGGGATGACCACCCGGCGCCGCCCGCCCTGGAACGAAACCGGCCGGTTGGTGTCGTCCGCGATCGTGCCGGCACTGGCCTGCAGGCCGGCATGGACGTCGTCGAGCGTGAGCGGCTGGGTGCCGAAGACGTTGCTGAAGCGAAACCGGAAGGTATCGCCCCAGGCTGTCGGACGCACGATCATGCGAAAGCTCTGGTCGACGGCGCTGGTCGCGCCATCGGGAAAGGCAAACGCCAGGCTCGGCTGCAGGATGGCCGTGCCGGTCGGGTAGGTGCCGTGCGCTACGCCGGACCAGGTCGTCACCCAGTCGCCACGTCCGTCCGCGCCATGCCGGCCGTCGTCGGCGGCGGCAAATGCCCGGCCGCTGGTCGCGCCCGCCGCGCCGGTCAATGCCGCGACACCGGCGGCGGCCTGCAGGAAGCGCCGGCGCGCAGGCGCTTCACGGTTGCGGTCCGGCTGCACGCTGTCCTCGTTTTCCATGTCTCTCTCCTGTTTTTTTTGGAAAATTGCTGTGTACAAGTGCGGATTGTCAAGACGCATCCCGTCGATCGTGCCAGGGCGCGTCAGGTCATTCTAGGGAATTCCCTCAAAAGGAGATACGTGTCCGCATCGCGCCTTGAGGCATGCCAAAAGACCCAGGCGGACACGGGGGCCAATGCCATAACACGGATCAATCGCGCAGCAGCAGCACGGCCATCAGCAGCATGACGGCCCCGGTCAGCGCCTCGATGCCGCGCCACACCGCCGGCCGCCCCAGCAGCCCCGCGCAATGGCGCGCCAGCAAGCCCAGTCCGGAAAACCACAGCAACGACGCCGTCATCGCCCCGGCTGCGAACGACGCACGATGGCCGTCCGCCAGCCCGCTGCCGACCGCACCCAGCAGCACCACGGTATCCAGGTAGACGTGCGGATTGAGCAGCGACATCGTCAGCACCGCCGCCAGCGCCTTGCCGGCATCGCCCTGGCGCGCCGCGTCCGCCGGCTGCGGCGCGCCTGCGCTGCCGCGCCAGGCGCCCGCCAGGCAGCGCAGGCCGTACCACAGCAGGAAGGCGGCGCCGCCGTAGCGGCAGGCGGCCAGCAGCGCCGGCGCCGACTGTACCAGCGCGCCGAAGCCGGACACGCCTAGCGCGATCAGCGCGGCGTCCACCGCGATGCAGGTGGCGACGGTCAGCAGCACGTGGCGGCCGCGGATGCCGGTGCGGATCACGTGCGCGTTCTGGGCGCCGATCGGCATGATCAGGCTGGCGCCGAGGCCCAAGCCCTGCATGAATACCTGTTGCGACAACATCGATGCCCTCCCGGCCGTGAAAACCGCAAGGATCGCCCGGGCGCGTCCGAAGATCAATTATATTAATGCAATCTAATCCCGATTAAGAAACGCTCATCCATGAAAATCGATCCGCGCCGCAGCGAAGCTTTCCTGGCCACCGTCGACAACGGCAGCCTGGAGCAGGCCGCGCTGCAACTGCGTATCACGCCGTCGGCGGTGTCGCAACGCATCAGCGCGCTCGAACAGGACATGGGCACGCCGCTGCTGATGCGCACCCGTCCTTGCCGGCCGACCGCGCCGGGCATGCGCCTGCTGCAGTTCCTGCGCCGGCGCGCGCTGCTGGAAGCGGAGTTCAGCGCCGACCTGGCGCAGGACGCCGGCCCGGTGCGGGTGACGCTGGCGGTCAACAACGATACGCTGGCGACCTGGCTGCTGCCGGTGCTGGCCCCGGTGCTCATCGACGAAGGCCTGCTGGTCGAGTTCGTGCTGGACAACCAGGGCCACACCTTCGCGCTGCTGGAACAGGGCCAGGCCGTGGCCTGCATTTCCGGCGAAGAGCGGCCGATGCGCGGCTGCGCCGTCAGCGCGCTCGGCCTGATGCGCTACCGCATGGTGGCGGCGCCGGCATTCGCCCGGCGCTGGTTCCCGGCCGGGCTGGAACGCGAGGCGGCGCGGCGTGCGCCGGTGATGGTGTTCGACCGCAAGGACACGCTGCAGACCCAGTTCCTGCTGCGGCACGCCGGCCTGCCGGAAGGCGCCTATCCGTTTCATTACGTGCCGGCCAGCGACCCGTACGTGCAGGCGATCCGGCTCGGCCTGGGCTACGGCATGCTGCCGCTGGAGCAATGCGCGGCCATGCTGGCGTCCGGCGACCTAATCGACCTGGCGCCCGGACTGCACGCCGACGTGCCGCTGTACTGGCACGCCTGGCGCATCCAGCCGGCGCGCCTGGAGCGGCTGGGCGCGGCGCTGATCGGCGCGGCGCGGGCCACGCTGCTGCCCCTAGCCCCACCGGTGCCTTGAGCGGCGCATGGCAAAATGGCGGCCACAGGTTCTTTTATCATCTCACTGACACCATCATGATCCGGATTGAAACCATAGCGTTGGGCGAACTGGCCCGCATCGATGCGTTCTATCGGGTGACGGGATATGGCGGCGGCGTCTCATCGGCCGACCTTACGCTGGCAGCCAGCATGGACGATTGCCTGGCCGGCGCCGTGCGGCTATGTCCCGAACACGGCGTGACCGTTTTGCGCGGCATGCAGGTGGCGTCGGCCTTCCAGCGCCGTGGCATCGGCCGCGCCTTGCTCGATCACTGCATTCCGTACCTCGACCGCGGCGACGCCTGGTGCCTGCCCTACGATCACCTGGTCGCGTTCTATGCCTGCGCCGGCTTCTCGCCGGCGCCGCCGGAATCGCTGCCGCCATTCCTGGCCCGGCGCCTGGCCGGCTACCTGGCTTCCGGCCAGCGCGTGCTGGCGATGCACCGTCGTCAGCCGTCGGGCTGACGGCCGTCGCGACGGTGCACAGCCGCGCACGAGGCCACGCCCGCCACCAGCAGCGCCAGCGCGGCGGCTTCCAGGCCGGTCGGCCAGCGCCGCTCCCACAGGAAACCATAGCCGGCCGCGAAGATGGTCTCAAACACGATCATCTGTCCCATCAGGGTCAGCGGCAGCGCGCGGCTGGCGACGTTCCACAGGCCGTTGCCGACGATCGAGCACAGGATGGCGACGCCGCCGGCGATGGCGGCGAAACGCAGCCAGTCCGCCGCGGCGTGGACCGGCGCATCCGGTCCCACCCCTGCCGGCAAGAGATGCGGGAAGAACGCCGGCAGCGCCAGCAGCAGCGCCTCGATACCGGTCGCCACGCCGGTCAGCAGGTTCCAGTCGTGCGGCGACAATGCCCGCAGCCCGGCCAGGCGGCGGCTGTTGCCGACCGCGTACACGGTCCACGACACCAGCGCGCCGAGCGCGCACAGCAGCCCGGGCAGCGCGTCGCGTCCCAGCGTGGCCAGCGACTGCCGGCTGGTGCAGGCCAGCCCCGCCAGGCCGAGCGCCAGCGACGGCAGCAGCCGGCGCAGCGCCACGGCGCCGTGTTCTCGGCTGCCGACCAGCGTCACCGCCAGCGGCAGCAGGCCGATCACCAGCGCCGCCATGGCCACGCCGCCGCCGCGCACCGCTTGCGCCAGCAGCACGTAGTACAGGATGTTGCCGGTGAAGCCGAGCCAGGCCAGCGCGCACCAGTCGCGCCAGGCCAGGACGGCGGCCAGGCGCCGCCACGACGGTGCGATCAGCACCGCCGCCGCCAGGCCGTAGGCCAGGTAGCGCCCGGCGGACAGTTGCAGCGGCGTGAAGCCGGGCGCCAGTTGCGGCGCCAGGAATACCAGGCCCCACAGCGCGCCGGCGCCGATGCCGGCGCCGATGCCCTTGCCCGTGCCGATGCCCGTGTTCGTATGCACGCCCGTCCCCGCGCCGATGCCGCCCGACTCGTGTTTGCCGACCATGCCGATCCTCCGTAAAGCCGGGATTCTGGACGGTTCGGGCCGCATTGTCTTGGCCGTTCCTACTGTTTTCCTGACCCGGTCTCGCGGCTGCGGCTGCGGCGGCGCCAGGCGGCCGGCGTGGCGTCCAGCTCGCGCCGCATCGCCCGCGTCAGGGCGCTCTGGTCGGAAAAGCCGGCGGCCAGCGCCACCGCGGCGACCGGGCCGGCGCTGGTGGCCAGCAGCCGGCACGCCAGGTCGAGCCGGCGCCCGAGCAGCCAGGCGTGCGGCGTGCTGTCCAGCTCCTCGCGGAACAGCGCATGCAGGCGGCTGACGCTCAGGCCGGCCAGGCGCGCCATCGAGGCCGTGGTCCACGGCAGGCCGGGCCGGGCCTCGACCTCGGCCTTCAGCACCGCCAGGCGCGCGCGCGGCTGCGGCGCGTCGGCCGCCAGCGTGTCCAGCAGCAGGCCGCCCGACAGCGGCAGCACCAGCTGGGCGAACGCATGGCGGTCGGCGCCGCAGTCTTCGCGGTAGCTGCGGATGTCGACGTTCGCGATGGCGGGTGCGGTCATGTGCATGGCTGCCTGGGATGGACGGAAAGTCTAGCACGCACGCTGCGCTGGAACCGAAGTGTCCGTCAGGCGCAAGCGCAGCCGCGCGCGGCGAGCTTGGCGTAGACTTGCCGTTCCCATTCTTTTCCAGGAGCCAGCCATGCAGGTCGAGCGGATCTGTTTCGAGGAAGTGTTCGATGCGCCGTCGCGGCGCGGCAGTTTCAGTTTCCGCAGCGGCGGCAAGAGCAGCTACGGCGTCCAGTTGCCAGGCCGGCCGGTGCCGCGCGCCGGCGCGGTGTTCGGGGTCGCCTTCGGCAGGCCCGGCGACTGGTCCACCGTGCTGGGCACGCGCGACCTGGCGACGCAACGGGTGACGCTGGCCATGCCGGCGTGGGACATCGTCATGCACCAGTTCGACCTGCTGTGGCTCCTCGCCGTGCCGTTGCTGGCCGGCAGCCTGCTGTTCGGCGGTGCGCTCGCCGCGCTGGCGATGCTGGCGGCGCTGGCGGCCGGCGTGGCGGCGTTTTCGCGCCGCGGGATGCGGCAAAACCGCCGCGTGCGCGCAGCGCTGCTGGCGATGGCGCCGGCATGACCATGCACCCCACCGCATGCGCACCCTCCACGATCTCGACCTGAACCTCCTCAAGGCGCTCGACGCCCTGATCGACGAACGCAGCGTGACGCGCGCCGCCGCGCGCCTGGGCGTGACCCAGCCGGCCATGAGCGGCATGCTGACCCGCTTGCGCGACGTGTTCGGCGACCCGCTGTTCGTGCGCGCCCAGCGCGGGGTCGTGCCGACCGCGCGCGCGCTGCAACTGGCGCTGCCGGTCAAGGCCGTGATGGGCGGGATCGGGGCGCTGCTGCAGCCGGACGTGTTCGAGCCGGCCCGGGCCGAGCTGACCTTTACCGTTGCCGCCACCGATTACGCGCTGCGCGCCGTCGCGGCGCCGTTCCTGGCCGCCCTCAAGCCGCGCGCACCGAACATCCGCGTGGCGCTGGTGGCGCTGGAAGCGGGGCCGCCCGAGCTGGTGCAGGCGCGCCTGGAACGCGGCCAGGTCGACCTGGCCCTGCTGACGCCGGAGAGCACGCCGCCCGACCTGCATGCGCGCCGCCTGTTCGAGGAACGCTACGTCTGCGCCATGCGCGCCGGCCATCCGGCGTCGCGCCCGGGCGCACTGACGCTGGAGCGCTTCTGCGCGCTCGAACATGCGCTGGTGTCGTACGACGGCGGCAGCTTCGAAGGCGTGACCGATGCCGCGCTGGCGCGGCTCGGCCTGCGGCGCACGGTCAGCCTGTCGGTGCAGAACTTCCTGATCCTGCCCGAACTGCTGGCCGCCGGCGACCTGCTCGCGGTGCTGCCGCGGCGCCTGGTGGACGGCGTGCCGGGCCTGGCGCTGGTGGAACCGCCGCTCGCCATTCCCGGCTTCGTCAAGACGGCCGCCTGGCACGAACGCACCCACGCCGACCCGGCGCGGCGCTGGCTGCGCGAATTGCTGTTCGCTGCCTGCGCCGATCCGGCCTGGCGCCCGGCCGGGCAAGCCGTTTGACGCCGGCGCCGGGCCGGTCCGAGGCACGTGTGAACAAATAATAAAATTTGCCACAGCCTCTCTTATGAGACAGGTCGATCGCAGCATGATGCTCTCGCAAATAATGTTTGCCACAAAATCGTAAAAGATGGTTGGGCATCGGGCGCATGCAGCAATAAAGTTTGCCACAACTTGCACGGCACGTAGGCTTCGGTAACGTCCGCTTTCGACCCGGAGCAGACGGTCAAGTCTGGGACCGAGACAGCCACATTACGCACACTATCCCGACTACAATGAGACCAAAGATCCAATAGCCCACTCGTTCGTTCCTGGACATCTCTGCATATCGTTCGTCACGCGTTTTAGTGAACGATTCCTTTACTAGCTGTTGCCAAGTCTTTTTCATAGCGTTAGCCAAACCATTTTTGAAGAAAATGCTCCTGTCACCAAGGGTGAAATTGGCAACTGCGCGACTGCACGTCCGCTCATGGCCGGATCCGGTCACTCGCGCCGGTTTCGAGATTCATGCAGACGGTTCCAGGAAAGCACTGGGCGTTGTCGCCGTCACCTGGCGGAAGGCGGACGAGAACGATGCTGTGCTGGCAAAGCCGAGTTCTGACGCCACTTGCGCGATCGCCTTACCGCGCGCGAGGCTGTCCATTGCATGGACGATCCGGGCGCGCTGGCGCCAAGTTTTGAACGTTAGCCCGGTCTCGGTCAGGAACACCCGGCTCAGCGTGCGCACCGAAGTCGCGGCGCGCGACGCGATCTCGGCGACGCTCAACCGGTTGCGCACGTCGCCGGCTGCGACCGCTGCGATGCGTTTGCCTGTTGCGCCAGTGGGCAAGGGTAGGAAGGTTGGCGCGTGTGCGGTCTCAGTTAATTCGTGAAGCATTAGGCGAACCACCAGTTCGGTCTTGTCGGCGCTCATCGCACTGTTGAACGCGACCGCAAGCAGCGTGCGCATCAACGGTGTGATACGTAGTGCGAAGGCGCGATCGAGCCGCGTCGGTGGTGCCCATGCACGCGCGGCGGCGGGGTCCCAATGCACCATCCATAGCTCGGCATCGCTGAGAACCTCGACGTGATGCTGCACCCCGGCCGGGATCCAGACGCCGAGCTGCGGCGGCACAAGCCAGCGGCCGGCACCCGTGTGGACTTGGACCATGCCAGTGGCCGCGAACGTGAGTTGCGCCTCGTCGTGCGCGTGCATCGGCTCGCCAGCGCCGCGTGTTTTGTAGGCACGATGTAGGGTAAAAGCTGGGTAAGGCATGGTGGCTTGTCGGCGATGCAGGTTGGCGCCACATCGTAAAACGCTTCCTCTATGATCGCAACATCATTTGGTGAATCAACAGGAGCGTACAATGCGTGCAGTCGTAATCGAGTCGTATGGCGACAACAGTGTGGTGAATGTGTTCGACGTGGCCAGGCCGGCGCCACAGGCGGGAGAACTCCTTGTGAAAGTGCGGGCGGCGGGCGTGAACCCGATCGACTGGAAAATTCGTGGCGGCGTCGGCCAGCGCATGGGTATGACGCTACCGATTCATCTTGGCGGCGAAATCAGCGGCACGGTGGAGCAGGTCGGTGCAGGCGTCGCCGGGTTCAGCGTCGGGGACGCTGTCTTCGGCATCATTAAGGACGGCGGCTTTGCCGACTATGCGATAGCGCCCGCTGCCGACATGGTGCGCATACCGGCCGACCTGGACTTCATCGCCGCGGCCGCCATTCCGCTCGGCGCGCTAACGGCATGGCAGGCACTGTTCGACGTAGCCAAGCTAACACGCGGACAGCGGCTGCTCATTGCCGGCGCGTCAGGCGGCGTAGGGTCGCTGGCGGTGCAGATCGCGAAAACCGCAGGTGCACATGTTACGGCAATAGCGTCCGGACGGAATGCCGACTTCGTACGGAGCCTTGGTGCGGACACGTTCATCGATTACACTGCGCAGCCGTTCGAACAAGTGGCACGCGACATGGACGTCGTGTTCGACACCGTGGGGGGCGACACCTTCCAACGTGCGTTTGGGACGCTCAAGCATGGAGGCTTTCTGGTGACTTCAGTTGAGTTTCCGACCGAAGAAGACGGCCGGCGTGGAGTTGGCGTCGGGCGCGTGTTTTGCAAGCCCAATGCGGCGCAGCTGACTGCGATCCGAGACTTAGTGGAGGCAGGGAAGTTGCAGCCTCACGTGGCAACAGTGTTGACGCTCGATGAGGTCAAAGAGGCGTTTGCGCTGTCTGAAGGCGGTCGAACGCGGGGCAAGATTGTGCTTGGAATAAGTCAGTGAACAACGCCGACTTCGAGACACGGATCGCACAAGCGATGGTGCTTATGCCCCGCGTTCATGACGCGTGAGTTGCAATGGCCAAATCGTGTACGGCATGAACACGGTAGCCGTCGCAAGGTTGGCTTGGATATCTGCCATAAAGCGCTCGAGTTGGTGAATCCAAGAGAGCAAGCGCTCTTGCTCCAACTCCGGTAGGAACTCGAACCCTCCTTCATCAAAATAGGCTCCAGTCTCGATAAGATGTTTGTGCTGCTGAAGTTCACCGGTAACAGTGAGCGACATGCCTCCAAGCGCACTGATTCTATTGGCCAGTAAATCTATGAATGCAGCACGAGTCAACGTACCCTGAGCGTAAGCTGCAAGCGAGTTCCGCAATTGCTCAGAATCGAAGGATTTAACACGAAACTTCATTCAGGCGCTTACTAGACGCGCGACGGTCCGCTTCTGGCCGATAGCTGACTGTCGATAAGGCTTAGTGTACGACCTCGTTGCAACCTGGACAAGCTGCCAGTGAGCAAATTTAGCTGCGGTTGTTGTGGCAAGCTTTATTGTTTTGTGGCGAAATTTGTTAGTTTGTGGCGGACTTTACTAGTTGGCGACAGCACGGCGCCGGCACGCAATCAGTCCGATCCGGCGCGCGGCGCGGCAAGGAGCGCGTCGGACAGCGCGCGGCCGGCATCGTTTTCGCGCGTGGCGCCGACCAGGCCATCCAGCCAGTCCTGGTGGCCGTTGATCATCGGGTTCGGCCTGGTGCGGGCCAGCTCGCGCGCCGGCGCGCCGTTCTGGGTTTCCTGGGTCAGCACGCGCACGCGACCGCCGTCGAGGTCTTCCAGCAGCCAGGCGTGGTACACGTCCAGGCGCGCGGCGGCATCGCCTTCAACCCAGCCATGCCAGGCCAGGCGCCCCGGCCGGCCCGGCGCCGGCGGCACGCATTCGGTCACCAGCGCTTCCACGGGAAAGCCGAAGGTACTGAAGCGGAAGCGCGTGCCGGCGGCCAGCAGCGGTCCGGCGCCGCCGTCGAAGGCGACGTCGGCCGCATTGGCATAGTAGGCCGGCCAGCGGGTGGCATCCGCCAGCAAGGGCCAGACGGCGGCCGCATCCAGGCCTGCGTGGATGACTTCGTTGGAAGCGAAATTGTCGGCAATGCCGGGAAGGTAGCCTTGCGGCCAGAGAATGTGGTGCATGCGGATCCTTGCAATCGTTGGGGGCAGCGCGCGTGCGGCGCACTGGACCGGCCCATGATGCCGGCCAGCCGGAAATAACACCAATCCTCGATTTTTATTCGACACATCATTCAAAACGATACCGGAAACGCGATCGTCGCCCGTTTCCTCGTCCGGCGCGGTGCCGGCCCAGCCATTCTATTTCCGCGCCATCAATTTCCTGAGTTGCGTAAGATAAGAACCAGCAGTTACGTACCAACTCGCTTCCCGGAGTTCATCATGAAAACAAGCAAACGGCGCGCCGCCGCCTATCGCGTGTACGTTCGCACCGTCGACGGCGACATCCTGCTCTGGACGGAAACCGCCACCGCCGATCCCGACGTCGCCGACGAGGCGATCCGCGACCTGCTGACGACCGAATACTTCGAAGGCAGCCCGTTCGTCCTGATCGCGCTGTACCGTGGTAATTTGTATTTCACCCACGAATACGACACGCCCGACGACGGCAGCCACGTGGTGCCGCAAATGCTGTCCAACCTGGGCCGCATCGACTGGCTGCGCTATCCATCCGTGCATTGACATTCGTGCGCTGACGCGCGTGTTTACGCAGGCAGGCGTTCGCTCAAGCGGGTGATTATCTGGGGCGCCATGCCCCGGCGTTGTTGACACTGCCGGATGCGGATTCGATACTCGAATCGCATTTCCGCATCTTCCGCTCCATCCGACAACGTCCAGCCATGGCCAACCATACCCAGACCGACCACCCGCTCCTGCCCGGACTGCTGGCAGCGCTGCTGCTGGCGGGCGCCAGCGCGGCGCACGCGGCGATGCCGGCGCGCCAGATGGAAAAGCTCGACCGCGGCGTGGTGGCGATCCATACCGATGCCGGCAACTTCGTCGGCTGGCGGCTGCTGGCCACCGATGCGGACGGCCTGGCGTTCAACGTCTACCGCGACGGCAAGAAGCTGAACCCCGCGCCGCTGGCCTTGACCAACTTCAGCGACCCGAACGCCGGCGCCGACGCGACCTACAGCGTGCGGCCGGTGCTGGACGGCGTCGAGCAGGCCGCGGCCGCCAGCGCCGCCACCTGGCGCCAGCCGTGGCTGACGGTGCCGCTGCAAAAGCCGCCGGAAGGCGTGACGCCGGACGGCCAGCGCTACCGCTACACCATCAACGACGGCGCGGCCGCCGACCTGGACGGCGACGGCGTCTACGAACTGCTGGTGAAATGGCAGCCGACCAACGCCCACGACAACTCGCAGCGCGGCACCACCGGCAACACCTACCTGGACGCCTATAAGCTGGACGGCACGCGCCTGTGGCGCATCGACCTGGGCCGCAACATCCGCGCCGGTGCGCATTACACCACCTACCTCGCCTACGACTTCGACGGCGATGGCCGCGCCGAAGTCATGGTGAAGACCGCCGACGGCAGCGTGGACGGCCGGGGCAAGGTCATCGGCGACGCCGCGGCCGACTACCGCAACAAGGACGGCTACGTGCTGGCCGGTCCGGAATTCCTCACCGTGTTCGACGGCCGCAGCGGTGCCGCGCTGGCCTCCGCGCCCTATTTGCCGGCGCGCGGCGAGGTGGCCGCCTGGGGCGACGCCTACGGCAACCGGGTCGACCGCTTCCTCGGCGGCGTGGCCTACCTGGACGGCACGCGCCCGAGCGCGGTGTTCACGCGCGGCTACTACACGCGCGCCGTACTGGCCGCCTGGGACTGGCGCGACGGTAAGCTGAGCAGCCGCTGGGTGTTCGACAGCGATGCCGGCGGCCCGAGCGGGCCGGGCGCCGCCGCCAACCACCAGGGCGCGCACTGGATGTCGGTGGCCGACGTCGACGGCGACGGCAAGGACGACCTGGTCTACGGCGCCGCCACGATCCGGAGCGACGGCACCCTGCTGTACAGCACCGGCCTGTGCCACGGCGACGCCCTCCACGTCGGCAAGCTCGACCCGAACCGCGCCGGCCTGCAGGTCTACATGGTGCACGAAACGCCGTCCTGCTACCGCGGCATGGGCGCCGAACTGCACGACGCCGCCACCGGCAAGGTCCTGTGGAGCGTCGACGGCGCCAACCACGACGTCGGCCGCGGCACCTGCATGGACATCGACCCCGCCTTCCCCGGCGAAGAGTGCTGGGCGTCGGTCGGCGGCCTGATGAGCGCTTCCGGCAAGCAGATCTCGGCGGCACGCCCGCGCAGCATCAACTTCGGCGTGTGGTGGGACGGCGACCTGCTGCGCGAATCGCTGGACGGCGCCCGCATCGACAAGTGGAATCCGAAGACGGGGCGCCTGGAAGCGCTGCTGGACGCGTCCCGTGTCGGCGCCGCCTCGATCAACGGCACCAAGGCGGTACCGGTGCTGTCGGCCGACCTGTTCGGCGACTGGCGCGAGGAAGTCGTCTGGCGCAACACGGACGACGACGCGCTGCTGGTGTTCTCCACCACCGCGCCGACGCCGCACCGCCTGGTCACCCTGATGCACGATCCGCAGTACCGCGTGCAGGTGGCGGGCCAGAATGCCGGCTACAATCAGCCGCCGCACCCGGGCTTTTACCTGGGCGACGGCATGCAGCCGCCCGCGCGCCAGCCGGTCCGCGTTCCCTGAACGCCGCCGGCCATGCGCGAACATTTTTCGGATCGATCCATCAGAAGAGCCCAGCCCAACATGCCACTGCCCATGAATCTTCGTCTTTCCCTGCTCGCCGCCGCCATCCCTGCCTGCCTGGCCTGCGCCGGCGCATCCGCCTCCGATACCGCGTCCTCTGGCGCGCCGCTGCGCATCACCGTCACCAACACGCTCGACATCGCGCGCCCGTCCGAGACCATCGTCGTCCCCTGGTCGAAGATCAACGCCGCGCTCCCGCACGCGCTGGTGCAGAAGCTGGCGGTGAAGGACGCTGCCGGCCGCGCGCTGCCCTACCAGGTGACCAACGTGGCGCCGGAAGCGAAGGACCCGCAGAACGTCGGCGTGGCCTACGGCGACCTGATCTTCCAGCACGACTTCCAGGCCGGCGAAAAGTCCGCCACCTTCACCGTCGAAAAGACCGACACCATCACCCAGCCGTTCCCGACCAAGGTGTTCGCGCGCTACGTGCCCGAGCGCCTCGACGACTTCGCCTGGGAAAACGACAAGGTGGCGCACCGCACCTACGGCCCGGCGCTGGAAGCCCCGGCGCCGGCCGGCTCGGGCAAGGAAGTGCTGCGCACCAGCGGCCTGGATATCTGGTTCAAGCGCGTGCCCTACCCGATCGTCGACCGCTGGTACAACAAGGGCCACGACCACTACCACCACGACGAAGGCGAAGGCATCGACATGTACAACGTCGGCGGCTCGCGCGGCGCCGGCGGCACCGGCATCTGGGACGGCAAGACCCTGTACGTGGGCGGGAATTACAAGTCCTGGAAGGTGATCGCCAACGGCCCGGTGCGCGCCATCTTCGAACTGAGTTACGACGGCTGGGACGCCGCCGGCACCAGGGTGTCCGAAGTCAAGCGCTTCACCGTCGACGCCGGCCACTACCTGGACCGGATCGACAGCACCTTCACGTTCGCGGGCGCGCCGCGCCTGACGGTGGGCATCGGCCTGAACAAGACCCCGGCCGACAAGGGCCAGGACGCCAAGGTCGGCGCGGTCGAGAACAAGGCGGACGGCTCGCTGGTACAGTGGGTCGGCCAGCGCAGCAACGAGGACTTCGGCGTGGCCGTCATCGTGCCGGCGGCGGCGGGCGCCGCGCAGCCGTTCGCCACCGACGCGCGCAATTCGCTGGTGCTGGCGCCGGCAACGTCCGGCCAGCCGCTGCGCTACTACGTCGGCGGCGCCTGGACCCGCGCCGGCGAGATCACCAGCCGCGAGCAGTGGCAGCGCTACGTCGCCGACGAAGCCGCGCGCCTGCGCGCGCCGGTGACGGTCAGCCTGGCCAGCGGCGGCTGATCGCGTCTCGCCCAACCGAAAGCCCCACCATGCAATCCGTGCCGCCGCCGCGCCGCCTGGCGTTCGCCCTCGTCTTGTTCCTGGTTGCCGGCAGCGCCGGCGCCGCCACCTATTACGTGGCGCCGAACGGCAGCGACGGCGCGCGCGGCAGCAGCGACGCGCCGTGGCAATCGATCGCGCGCGCCCAGTCGGCGGCCCAGCCCGGCGACACGGTCTACCTGCGCGGCGGCAGGTATGCCTACAGCGCCGCCACCACGTCCTGCGCCAGCCGCCGCGCCACGGTCAGCGCCATCGTGCTCGACAAGAGCGGCAGCGAGGGCAAGCCGATCCGCTACTGGGCCTACCCGGGCGAGACGCCGGTGCTGGATTTCGCCGGCATGAAGGACGATTGCCGCGTCAAGGGCATCGAAGTCACCGCCGACTGGATCCACCTGAAGGGGCTGGAGGTGACCGGCGCGCCGCAGCAGCCGCAAAACCGCCTGAACCACGAATCCTGGGGCGTGTGGATCGACGCCAGCCACGGCGTCTACGAGCAGCTGGACCTGCACCACAACATGGGACCGGGGCTGTTCATCAAGGACGGGGCGGACAACCTGGTGCTCAACAGCGACTCGCACCACAACTACGATCCCTACACCTCGAACGGCGCCGGCCAGAGCGCCGACGGCTTCGGCGCCCACGTCAGCGCCGGCCACCCCGGCAACGTGTTCCGCGGCTGCCGCGCCTGGGCCAACACCGACGACGGCTTCGACCTGATCAACGCCTACTCCCCGGTGACGATCGAGTATTCGTGGGCCTGGGACCACGGCTACCTGCCGGGCACGCGCACGCCGCTCCCGGCCGGCAACGGCAACGGCATCAAGGCGGGCGGCTACGGCGGCAAGTACGCGCCGGCCAAGGTCAGGCACGTGGTGCGCTTCTCGGTCGCCTTCGACAACAAGGTGTCCGGCTTCTACGCCAACCACCATCCGGTGGCGCTCGACTTTTTCAATAACACCGCGTTCGGCAACGGCAGCGATTTCAACATGCTCGGCATCGCGCCGGACGGTTCGCCCGTCTACCTGGGCACCCTGCGCAACAACCTGTCGGCGTCGCCGGCCGGCCTGAAGGTGGCGGGCGCCGATGCCGTCGCCAATTCCTGGGACCTGAAGCTGGCGCCGGGCGCGGCCGACTTCGAGGACGTGTCGCACCAGGGCTGGGACGCGCCGCGCCAGGCCGACGGCAGCCTGCCGGTGCTGCCGCATTTCCGCCCGCGCGCCGGCAGCCGCCTGGTGGACGCGGGCGTCGACGTCGGCCTGCCGTTCAAGGGCAAGGCGCCGGACCTGGGGGCGTTCGAGCGCTAGGCCGGCCACGGCCGCGCCGCGCAACGATCACTTCCCTGATTCTTTCGCCCGGTGCGGACGCTGCGGACCTGGCGTGCATAGAATGGGAACACGTTCCTCTTCGCTTCCGGATGCCAATGCAACGCTCCCGCTCACCGTTTCCGCCCCGGCCACGCAGCGCGGCCTTTGCCGCCGCCTTGTCGCTCGTTACCTTGTCGTTCGCCATCTCGACGCTCGCCGCGGCGGCGCCGGCGAGTACCCCCGGCCAATCCAAGTTCGCCTTCGCGCCCGACACTGCGCCGGCCGGCTTCACCGCCGTCGCACCGGCGACGCTGTACAGCGACGCGCGCGGCTACGGCTTCGAACCCGGCGCCGCGCCCGGCGGCCCGGCCTATTTCAGCGTCGATCTCGCGGAAGGCAACTACGACGTCACCGTCACCCTGGGCGACGACAAGGCGGCCGCCAGCACCACGGTCAAGGCCGAGCTGCGCCGACTGATGCTGGAAAACGTGCAGACCGCGCCGGGGCAGACGGTTACGCGCCGCTTCACCGTCAACGTGCGCACGCCGCGCATTGCCGCCGCCAACGGCATCGAGGCCGGCGAAGTCAGGCTCAAGGCGCCGCGCGAAACCGTGCAGGAAGCCTGGGCCTGGGACCGGCGCCTGACGCTGGAATTCAATGGCAGCCATCCGGCCGTGCGCAACATCGAGATCGCCCCGGCCGCGGTGCCGACGCTGTTCCTGCTGGGCGACTCCACCGTCTGCGACCAGCCGGGCGAACCGTACGCCAGCTGGGGCCAGATGCTGCCGCGCTTCTTCAAGCCGGGCGTGGCGGTGGCCAACCACGGCGAATCCGGCGAGACCTACCGCGACGCGCTGGCGCGACGCCGCACCGACAAGATCCTGAGCAGC
The DNA here is from genome assembly GCF_012849555.1 of Massilia forsythiae. NCBI lineage: Bacteria > Pseudomonadati > Pseudomonadota > Betaproteobacteria > Burkholderiales > Oxalobacteraceae > Massilia > Massilia forsythiae. Next base: position 4,694,108 of record NZ_CP051685.1, on the reverse strand, counting down.
TTGCGGCCGGGCGACACCGTCGTCATGCAGTTCGGGCACAACGACCAGAAGCAGATCAAGGATGGCAAGGGCGGCCCGTTCACCACGTACAAGGCCGAGATCAAGGCCCACGTCGCGGCCGTGCGCGCGCGCGGCGGCGTGCCGGTGATCGTGTCGCCGATGGAGCGGCGCGGCTTCGACGCCCAAGGGAAGGTGCTGCCGTCGCTGGCCGACTACGCCGAGGCCGCGCGCCAGTCGGCGCGCGAGCTGGACGTGGCCTTCATCGACCTGAACGCGATGAGCAGGACGCTGTACGAAGCGCTCGGCCCGGAAGGCTCGAAGCGCGCCTTCGCAGAGCCGGCGCCGGGCAAGCTCGACAACACGCACCACAACGCCTACGGCAGCTACGAGCTGGCCAAGGCGATCGTCACCGGCCTGCAGGCGGCGCGCCTGCCGGTGGCGGCATTCGTCGTCGACGGCTTCCGGTTCGACCCAAGCCGCCCCGATCCGGTAGCGGCATTCTCGGTGCCGCCCAGCCCGCAGGTGACGCACGAGCGGCCGCTGGGCGACGAGGCCAACAAGTGAGCCGGCCGGACCGGACGACCGATGCTGCCGCGGCCGCAGAAGCCGCAGGAGCCGACGCTGTGCCGGATCGCCGACGCCGCCAGCTGCTGGCGCTGACGGCGGCGCTGGCGCCGGCACTGCTGGCCGCGTGCGCGCATCCGCCCGCGCGCGGCCCGCATCCCGCGCCGGCAGCGCAACCGACGCCGGCGCCAGAGGGCGATGCCTACCTGTTCGCCTACTTCACCGGCAACGGCGAAGACGGCCTGCACCTGGCCGCCAGCAGCGACGGCTACCGTTGGGACAAGCTGAACGGCGGCGCCAGCTACCTCAAGCCCGCGGTCGGCGTGTCGAAGCTGATGCGCGACCCGTGCATCGCGCGCGGCCCGGACGGCACCTACCACATGGTCTGGACCGCCGGCTGGAACGAACCCGGCATCGGCTATGCGTCGTCCAGGGACCTGGTGCACTGGTCGGCGCAGCGCTACCTGCCGGTGATGGCGCACGAACCGACGGTACTGAACGCCTGGGCGCCCGAGATCGCCTGGGACGGCCGGCGCGGCGAGTTCGTGCTGTTCTGGTCGTCGACGATTCCGGGGCGCTTCGCGGACACCGATGCCGGCGGCGACGCCGCGGGCCGCAACAAGTACAACCACCGCATCTACGCCGCCACCACCCGCGATTTCGCCACCCTGACGCCGACGCGGCTGTTCTACGATCCCGGCTTCTCGGTGATCGACGCCACCTTCCTGCGCGCCGGCGGGCGCGACTGGCTGCTGGTGAAGGACGAGACGCGCAACCCGCCGAGAAAATACCTGCAACTGGTGGAAGCGGCGTCGCTGCAGGGACCGTTCGGCAAGCCCGGCGGCCCGATCACGCCGCCCGGCCTGTGGACCGAAGGCCCGACCGCGCTGCAGGTCGGCGCGGACGTCATCGTCTATTACGACGCCTACACCGCCAGGCACTACGGCGCCCTGCGCGCGCGCGGCGGCGACTTGACGCGCTGGGAAGACGTCACCGCGCAGATGCGTTTTCCCGACGAGGGCACGGCGCAGCGCATGCGCCACGGGACGGCGTTCGCGGCGCCGGCGGCGCTGGTGGCGAAGCTGCGTGCGTCGAATACGGGAACCCGATAACACCCGCTATCGCATGCATCGTCGTCCCCGCAAAGGCGCACTACTGTCCAAGATAGTATTGCTGGCCTAAAAACTGTCGTTCCAGACACTGCCTGAAACGACTCCCCGCGGAGGCGCACTGCTGTCCAAGATAATCGTTATCTCTGCCTTAAGCAGGCTTTGTTGCTAGCAGTAACGTAAAATCATTCCTAGCCAATAACTCGTCGTCCCCGCGAAGGCGGGGATCCATACTGAGCAAGAAGATTTGGTAGCCGGAAGCAATCAGAATGCTTCAAAAATACCAACTTTTTACACTCGCTATGGGTCCCCGCCTTCGCGGGGACGACGGTTGCTGGTACCGCTCAGGATGACTTGACAGCTGGAGACGGTGCCTGAACCACCGGCGCCGCGCCTGTCACCGGCGTCCTGGCAACCTCCACCGCATACGTCTCGTTGCGCCCTTCGAAATTGCCGCCGAAGACCACCCACTTGCCGTCCGGCGTGAAGTGCACGTTCGGCTCCAGCGCGCGGTAGCCGTGGGCCTTCATGTTGACCAGCTTCTCGGACACGAAGCGCGTCCCGGCCGCGTCTAGCCTGAAGGCGTAGATCCACATGCCGTCCGGCGCCTTGGCCACCTGGGTCGGGTCGCCGCCGTCGCCGGCGAACAGCTTCCGGTCCGGCGAGATCGCATAGTGGATCGACCATTCGTTGGCGGTCAGCCCGTAGCTGGCCAGTTCGCGCCCGGTGCGCACGTCGGCGCCGGCAAAATAAAAGGTCTGGCCGCGCGGCTTCTGCAGGTCGAACCAGATCGACTTGCCGTCCGGCGCGAAGCCTTCGTGGCCGGCGATCTCCATCGGCATGCTGCGCTTGTGCATCAGCGTGGTGGTCTTGTCCTTCAGGTCGTAGCGCCAGATGCGGTCGACCTTGTGCCACGGGCCTTCGTGGCAGAACATCAGGATGTCGGGGTCGGTCGGCGAGAACTGGATGTGGCCGAGCCAGGTGTTTTCCTCGTGGACCACCTTCATCTTCCCGCTGGCGATGTCGATGGTGAAGATGCTGTTGAGGAGGTGGGCGTCGTAGATGCGGTCGAAGAAATCGCTCTTTTTGGGATACTTGCGCGCGATCTCGCCCTGCTCGGGCGCGGCGTAGCTGCCGGCCAGCACGGTGCCGTCGGCGTTGATGGTGGCGAAGCCGCCGCGCTGGCCTGCCGGGAAGGTGTACAGCTTGCGCGTCTTGTGCGTGTCGACGCCGGTGGCGTACAGCGTGTCGCCGGCCTGGTACAGCACTTCGCGCGTTGCGCGCGCGATCATCGGCAGCACGCGCTTCCTGGCCGGATCGGCGGTGACCTGCTCGGTCTTGCCGGTCGCGAGGTCGAGCGTGAAGATCTGGCTGACGCCGTCGACCTCGTTGCTGAACACCATGCGGTCGCCATGCCCATCCCCCGCGCCCTGTCCGGCGATGAACGGGTTGTTGTGGAAGTACCAATTCGAGATCGGACCGGTGGGGCCGGACAGGCGGCGCACCTTGTGGCCGGTGTCCATGTCGATCCACTCGGCCGGCATCGGCTTGCTGGCGCCGGTCTCCAGCACGTCCTGGGCATGCGCCGCGTGCATGGCGGCGGCCTGGTCCAGCCCGGCCGCGCACAGGGCCAGGGCGATGTGCTTGCGTTTCATGGTTCGTCTCCGCTCCGCTTTATCTTTTATATCGTTTACCGCCGGATCAACGCACGCCCTGGTACATCAGGCCGCTGTCGTTCAGGCCAAACTTGTACTTCCGGTTCATCTCGATGATCTCGGCGCCGGCCAGCAGCGCCGGGCCGTAGCCGTGCGCCGCCTTGACGCTGGTCGGCCGGTAGGCATAGAAGGCCGGGTCGAAGGCCATGCCAGTGCCGACGCAGATGCCCTCGATCTGGCCCTCGGCGGTGACCTTGCCCGCCACCGCGTTCCAGGCCAGGTTGGCCATCGGTCCGTACATCTGCGGCTCGACGTAGCCGCGGTTGACGGCGCGCGCGATGGCGTAGGTATAGATGGCGGTGGCCGAGGTTTCCTGGTAGGTCTCGTTGCGGTCGATCAGCTGGTGCCAGAAGCCTTCCCTGGTCTGGTACGCCGCCAGCCCCTTGATGTGGGCGCGCAGCTGGTCCAGCACGGCGTTGTAGCCCGGATGCGCCTTCGGCAGCACTTCCAGCACCTCGACCATCGACATCACCGCCCAGCCGTTGGCGCGCGCCCAGTGCAGCTCCGGGTGGTCGCGCATGCCTTCCACGTAGCCGTGCATGTAAATGCCGAGCTTCGGGTTGAACATGCGCTTGGAGAACTGCAGCACCTGGTTCACCGCGTCGTCGTAGTAGGTGCGCTGGCCGGTGGTCTTGCCCAGGTAGGCCATCGTGGGCACGCCCATGAACATATCGTCCAGCCACAGCGTGTCCGGCAACGGTCGCATCTTGTGTCCGCCCTTGCCGTCCGGGCCGCCGCGCGCCAGCGTGCCATCCAGCAGGCGGTATTCGCGCTTGGTGACGAAGTCGCCGCAAATGCCGATCATCTGCGTGTAGTCGACCGTGGCGCCGGCCACCTTGGCCTTCAGGAAGCTGTGGCACAGGGCGCCGGCATCGTCCAGCGCGTGCGGATTCAGGAAGCTCTTGATCGGCGCGCGCGCACGGTCGGCATCGGCGCGCACCGCCGGGTAGTATGCCTTGGTCAGGCGCGCCAGCAGATCGTGGCGCTTGTTCACGTAATCCAGGTAGCGCCGGTCGCCGGTGGCGGCGCCGGCCGCCAGCATGCCGGTGTAGGTCACGCCCCACTCGTAGCTGGTGAGGCGGAAGTCGCCGGGCTTCAGCACCGCATCCGGATCGGCGCGCGCGAAATCGGTGACCGGCGCGCCGCGGGGGTCGACCACTTCCGCCGGCGTCACGCGGTCGAGATAGGCGAACACGCGGTCCAGCACCGCCTTGACCTCGGCCGCCTCCATCACGCGGTACGGGGTCGGGTACTGTACTTCCAGCGCGTGCAGCATGGCGTCGGCGGCGGCCGGTCCCTTTTCCTGCGGCGGCGGCGCGGCCTGGGCGGCGGCCTCCGATAGCGGCGCCAGCGCCAAGGCGGACAGCGCGGCGGCCAGGGCCACACGCAGCGGATGGCGCGCGTTCTGGCGCGGGAAGCGGACATTCATCGGATCGGTCTCCTTCATTTGAGCTGGTAGATGTGCAGGTCGTCGATGGACTGGCGCGACCAGGTGGTGCGAAAGCCGAAATACCCGCGGGTGAGCGGGTGCGGGTCGCGGTACGCGAACCACTGCTCGCCGTCGACCAGCATGCGGGTGCAGCCGCGGACCACCGCGATCTCGACGCGGTAGTCGCGGTTCGGCAGCAAGAGATGGGCGGCATCCTTGTATTCGGCCAGCAGCAGGCGCTGGCCGTCGCCGTAGCGGCGCAGGCGCGTGGTGCTGTTGGTGTTGCCGCCGACGCCGGCGTAGTACAGCTCGAGGTCGTCGTAGTCCTCGAACTTGCCGCTGCGGGTGAACAGGTTGGCGCTGCGCGGGTCGCGCGCCATCCAGAAATGGTTGAAGTCGGACAGGCGGTCGTTCCTGCCGCCGTCCACCACCACGCGGCGCGTGTAGGTGATCAGCACATCGCCGGACAGCGGCTTCTCTAACCAGACGGTGGCACCGGAATCGACGTCGATGACCAGGCGGCCGTCGCGGGTGGCGACCGCGTTGCCCGGCTTGCGCGCGTACTCGGCCACGTAGCCGTGCAAGGGGTCGTTGAAGTCGTCGGCGAACAGCAGCGCGCCGCGCCGGCCCCAGTCGGTGCAAGGCGCCTGGGCGCCGGCGGCCTGGGAGCGACCGGACGGAACGCCGGCGCAGGCGGCGGCGAGCGCGGCGCAGGCGACCAGCACGGCGACGGTGCCGATACGGCGCCGATGCGGCGGCGGCGCCCTCATCGCTGTCCGGCCGGGCCGGCCGTCGGCGTGGCGACACGCGGCGGCATCCCCGCGGCCGCTCCCGCTGCCGGCGGCGCGCCGGCGCCGCCGCGATCCGCCACCGCGGGCACCGGCGGCAGCTCATCCGGCAAGGCATCGCCCAGCAGCGCCAGCGATTCGATCATGGTCAGCCCGCTCTGCGCCGCGTCGTTGGTCGACACGCCGGCCGCCTCGTCCGTCGGATTCAGGACGTCGGCGCCGCCGAGCGCCACCGGCGCCGCGCCGCGCCAGCGCGCCATGTTGGCGACCGCGATGCGGGCGAACGCCGGATTCTTCGTCTGCGCATACGCGTAGGCCGCCAGGCGCGGACCGCCCTGCGCTTTTTCCACGTATTCGGCGCCGGCGCCTTCGATGCCGGTGGTCTTGTCCTTCAACAGCACCTCGGCCGGCGCTTCGCCCAGGCGCGCGTACTGCAGCCAGGCGGTGGCGAAGTCCTTGCGGCCCAGCAGCGGCACCAGCTCGAACATCACCTCGGCGCCGCCCTGGATGGTGGACAGGTTGTACAGCACCGGCACCTGCGCATGCTCGACCGGGTCCGGGATCGGCATCAGCTTGCCGCTGGCCGGGTCGTAGCCGACGGTCATGCTGCCGCGCCCCTTCAGCGGGCCGATCCTGCCGCCGCCCAGGTCCGGGTTCAGGCCGTTGCGCACGCCGGAGCGCAGCCAGTACGGCATCTGCAGGATCGAATCGACGCCGGCCAGGATGCGGTCGCGCCATTTGACGTCGCCGCTGCGCTCCCATTCGGTCATCCAGTTCCCGGCCAGCACGTACCAGTCCGGCCCCAGGCGGATGCGGCCTGGGTACTTGGGGTCTTGCGGCAGCACCGGCTGCGCCAGGCGCATCGGATCGTAGCGCACCATCGCCCGGTCGGCCTGCAGCTGCTCGCGCATCACGTCGCCGATGCGCTCGTCGGTGGTCAGGTAGTAGAACGGGCGCCAGTGCGCGGCCTGGCTGATGCGGCCTTCCTTGGAGCCGTCGCCCCATTTCACCACGTTGTGACGAGAACCGAGACCTAGCATCGGTCCCAGGTGGTAGACGTTGGTCTCGCTGGTGTTGCGCGCCAGCGCCTCGGCGGTGCGGAACAGGTCGGCGCGCCCGCTGCGGAGGTAGCTGGCCCACAGCCACAGCGGCGTGCCCAGTTCGGTGTTGTCCCAGGCGTAGCCGCCGTGGTCGTAGTTCCACACGTGGCGCTTGAAGTTGTAGCTGTGGATGAAGTCGCCGTACGTCCAGAAGCCGTACCAGTGGCGCTCGTCCTGCTGGCGCTGGTAAAAGGCCAGCACCGCATCGAGCTTGTCCTCGACCGCGGCGCGCGCCGGCGTCGAACGGTCGACCGGGCTCCACACGCCGAACACACCGGCCGCGCGGATCGCCGCCGGCGACGCCGACAGCAGCGCGCGCACCCCGCCGGCCCTGGCCAGCGCCGCCAGCTCGCTGCGCGCCGGCACCGCGGCGGTGGGCGTGATCGTGAATTCGCTGGTGCGCGCCACGCCGTAGGCCACCGAGTTGCCGGGCTGGACGTCCTCGTAGGTGGCACCCAGGCCGTGCGCGCGGGTGGCGTAGTGGCGCATGTCCATGGCCGGCGCATCGGGCGACCACAGCCAGGCGGTCAGCTCGGCCACGCCGGCACCCGTGCCCGGCTTGTCGTCCGCGCCCGGGGAAGCGGCATGGCGCACGTCGAAGCCGCTCGGGTAGCTCTGCCAGAAGTCCTTGACGCTAATGGCCAGGCCGCCCGAGACGTCGCCGACGAAGGCCAGGCCCGATGCGCGCCTGCCGGCATCGGCAAACACCCAGGAACTGGCGGCGCCGGTGCGCTTGACGATGTTGAAGCCGTTCGGGCTGGGCTGGGTCAGGCGGTAATCGCTCCAGATGGCCAGCTGTTCCTTGTCCTTGTGGCCGTAGAAACGTCCGCCGTCGATGCGCCGGCCGGCCACCTGGCGCGGATCGGCGTTCAGGTCGCCCGGCTGCAGCGATTCCATCCACAGGCCGCCGTCCTGGCCGCCGAAGGCGACGTGGCGGTTGTAGACATCCTCGCGCAGCGGCACGCTGAAGCGCAGGCCGAGCGCGCGGATGAAGTCCTTGCGCTGGTCGCCGTCGTAGACGAACGTGTGCACCACGCGGATGGCCGGGTCGCCGGCATACAAATACAGGCGCAGCGAGAACGGCAGCCAGGCGCGCCCGCCTCGTGCCAGCTTGTGCCTGCCTTCGATCTTGACGACCGCGCGTACCGGGCCGGACTGCTCGAGCGTCACCTTGTCGATCTGCGAGGCAAAGGCGGCGCGCGCCGGCATGGCGCCCTCTTCCGGGTCCGGCCCCTGCTGCAGCAAGCCGACCAGGCGGCCGTTGCGCGCGACTTCGCGCCCGGCCACCGTGATCGAGCGCACCAGGTCGGCGCCGCGCATGCCCACGCGCACGCGGGCCGCGCCGGTGTCGATGTCGATGAAGCCGTCGCCCTTGACCACGCCGAGTGCCGCCGCGGGTGCGGCTGGGGCTTGCGCCGTGTCCGCCGCCGCGATCACGTAGGGTCCGGGCGCGTTGGTCACCGTGGCGAAGCCGCCGAACTTGAGGGAGCCGTCGGGCCAGTACGCCAGCGGCCAGCTCTGCAGCGGCAGCGCCTTGCCGTCCGGTCCGCGCAACGTGAACGCCTGCTCCTTATGCGCCGCGCCCTGCGCGAACGGCACGCCCCAGCTGACGCCGCCGCGCACGGCCGGCGCATCGCCGACCCAATTGACGGTGGCCTCGAGCGGCGCGGCCGCTGCCGCCGGCACCAGCGCAGCGGATGCGCACAGCAAGGCGGCGCCCGCCACGCGCGCGCGCAAGCCGGTCGCGCGGCTGCCGCACTGGCGCCGTACGTTCTTCGTCGTCGGTGCGGTCGTCATGGATGCGCCGCCGTCGTGCCGGATGCCTTATCGGAAGCCGGGCCGGCAAAATAGGCGCCCAGCGGATTGCCCGGCAAGGCCTTCAGGCCGGCGGCCACGCGCGCGGCGTTGAAGTCGGCGCCCTGGCCGTTGGTATGGGTGCGGGCGTCGGAAAAGAAGGTGTCGACCTTCGCCGCGCCGGCCTGGCGGTAGCCGTCCGCCACCAGCAGCGTCAGGTCCATGAACAGCGCGCCGTTGGCCTGCGCCACTTGCCGGTCCCAGTCGGCGAAGGTGGCGAAGTCGCGCCCCTCCTGCCACTTGTCGCGGTGCGGCACCGGCGAGGCCAGGATCACGGTGGCGCCCTTGGCCCGGGCGTCGTTCACGTAGCGCGCCATGTACCAGCCGAAGCTGTGCACCTGCTCCTTGCTACCGTCCGGCCGCGTGTCCTCGACCGTTTCCGGGCCGATGCCGGGCGCCGAGGCGCGGTTCTTCATCGCCGGGTCGCCGATGCGGCCGCCGTCGTTGTGGCCGAACTGGACCAGCACCACGTCGCCGCGCTTGAGCCGGGCCAGCACCCGGTCCCAGCGCCCTTCGGTATAAAAGGTGCGGCTGCTGCGCCCGCCGATGGCGCTGTTGACCACGTTGATCTTGCGCGTGTCGAAGAACGGTGCGATGCGTTCGCCCCAGCCGATGGCGCCGTTCTGGCCGCCGCTCCTGACGGTCGAATCGCCGACCAGGAACAGCGTCGGCAGCGACGGATCGAGCGCGCTTTCCTCGCGCACGGCGCGTGCGTCGACCACCGGCCGGTCGTCTTCCTTCATGCTCGCGACGTTCGTGTTCGCGCCCTCCTTCATGCCCGCATCCCGATGCATGAAGCCGGCGATGCGCGCGTCGCCCAGCCCGCGCAGGCCGGCCGCGACGATGTCCGCGTTGAGCTGCGCGCCGGCCCAGTTGGTGTGCACGTGCTCGTCCGGCACGGTGAGCGGGAACAGCTTCATCACCGCGTCGTGCCCGAGCTCGTCGTAGCGGCGCGCCGCCAGTTCGTTCAGGTCGATGAAGGCGACCCGCTCGCCCTGCGCCACCTGCTGCGCCCAGCCGGCATAGTCGGCCCGGTTGCGGCGTACCTTGCCCTGCTCGTCCCAAGCCTTGCGGGGAATCGGGGAGACCACCACCGGCGTGGCCCCCCTGGCGCGGATGTCGGCGATGAAGCGGCGCAGGTACCAGCCGTAGCTGTGCACCGTCTCGTGCTGCTTCGTCAGGATGTTGTCGATCTCCTGCGCCTCCTCGCCGGTGCCGCGGATGGTGCCGCGCGCGCGCTTGTCGTCGTTCAGCGGCGCGGCGTCGTTGTGCCCGAACTGCATCAGCACCACGTCGCCCGGCTTGATCAAGGCGAGCGTGCGCTGCCAGTGGCCGCTGGTCAGGTAGGTGCGGCTGGACAGTCCGCCGACCGCGCGATTCACGACATTGACCTTGGCCGGATCGACATACGCCGCGAGCGGATTGCCCCAGCCCCACTGGCCGGCCGGGCCCTTGCCCTGGCCGTCGTCGCGGCCGTTGCGCACCGTCGAGTCGCCGATCAGCACGATCGACGGCAGCGCGGGGTTGGCCGGCTCCGGCAGCGCCACCTGGGCGCGCGCGGGGTCCGTATTGACCGCAGCCGGCAATGGCGCCGCCGGCTGCGGCGGCGGCGGCGGCGTCTGCGCCGCGGCGGCATTGCAGGCGATGGCGATGGCGGCGGCCAGCGCGCACGCACGGATCGGAAGGAAGGCGAAGGAGCGGACGCGCATGGGAATCTCTCGGCTTGCGGAACCTGGATTCTATGCGAGCCGGCTGTCACCGCCGGCCGCGGCCGTCCAAAGAATCACCAAGATGAGCGATGCGGCGCCGCCACGCGGCGGGCGGCGCGGAGACAATGGCGCATTCCAACCCGCCCCGGATGACGACCATGCCTTCCCGTCTTTACACCTGCGCCGTGCTGTCTGCCGCGTTGTGCGCCACCCTGCTGTCCGCCACCGCTTCCGCCCAGATCGGCAAGCGCTTCCCCTCCGAACGCAAGGTGGTGCGGGACCCGGTGACCGGCACCATGCTGACCTTCCTGACCTCGAAACCGCACGGCGACTCGAAGATCTATCCGACCCACCCGCAATGGAGCGCCGACGGCAAATGGGTGATTTTCCGCTCGCGCCTGGCGGACGGCGAAGCGCTGGCGGTCAACGAAGCCAGCGGCGACATCGTGCAGGTGTCGGAAGGCGGCTACCAGGGCATGCTGAACCTGGCGCGCAAGTCGATGAAGCTGTACTTCATGCGCAAGCCAAAGGACGCCGGCGGCGGCGGCCTGCAGATCGTCGAGGTCGACCTGGCGCGCGTGTTCGCCGACAGCGCCGCCGGCAAGATGCAGCCGGCAGCCAGCTACCAGCGCGTGGCCGGCATCCTGCCCGACAGCCTGGAGGCCGGCGGCGACATGGCGCTCGACGCCGGCGAGGAATGGGTGTATTTCCGCGTCGGCAAAACGGAAGCGGCGCGCCACCTGGCGCCGGGCGCGAAGATCGAGCCGAACTTCGGGCCGCGCAACATGGGCGCCGGCCCCAACGGCATCGCGCGCATGAACGTCCGTACCGGCGAGGTGCGCCACGTGGTGTCGGTGCCGTTCCAGATCGGCCACATCCAGGCCAATTTGTTCAACCCGGGCGAGATCGTGTTCTGCTGGGAGACCGGCGGCAAGTCGCCGCAGCGCACCTGGACCGTGCTGGCCGACGGCAGCGGCCTGCGCCCGCTGTACCCGGAGGCGCCGTACGAATGGGTGACGCACGAGGCGGTGATCGGCAAGGACGAGGTGGCGATGGCGATCATGGGCCACCGCCAGATTCCCGGCGCGGCGGCCACGGTGGCCGGCGCCGCCACCGGCGTGGAGGGCGCCAACCCCGGCCAGGACGATGCCTGGGGCCCGGCCGGCACGCGCGAAAAACCGAGCGGCCTGGCGATCGTCAACCTGCGCACGCGCCAGATGACGATCGCCGGCCAGACGCCGTCCGGCAGCGGCCTGTGGCACGTGCACGGTTCCAGCGACGGGCGCTGGGCGGTGGGCGACGATTTCAGCCGCAGCGTGTACCTGATCGACCGCCGCACGCGCGAGATGACGATGCTGACGACCGGCCACAAGACCACCGCCGCCGACCACCCGCACCCCACCTTCAATGCCGACGGCACCAGGATCGAGATCCAGTCGGCGATGCTGTCGCAGGATGGCCGCACCATGAACATCTGCATCGTCCCGGTGCCGGAGGCGTGGCTGAAGCGGCCGGCGCCGTGAGCCGCACCCTGCGCCGGGCGTCAGCCGTTGATGAATGACCGCAGGGCCGGCCCGTCGCCGGGCACCGGGGCCGAACGCTTGATGCGGCCGCCGATGGCGGCGCCGAACGGCCGTGGTGCCAGCCGGCTCAGTATGCGATGCACGACCACCAGCGCCAGGACGATGGCAGTGGTGGCGGCCACCATGTAGGTAGCGTGCAGCATCACGTCGCTGACGCGGTGCTCGTGCATCCGGAACAGTTGCACCAGCGGATAGTGGGCCAGGAACACGAAGAAACTGTACTTGCTGTGCTGTTCCGCCCATGCGCCGATGGCGGTGCCGACCAGCAGCGAGGACGCCGGCCACACCACGAACGGCGCCACCAGGTAGATCGGCGTGATGTCTTCCATGCCCAGGTAGATCGTGGCCGCGCAGATTACGCCGAGCAGCACCAGCAGCGACCATGCGGCATGATCGAACGCTTCGATGTTCCAGCGCTGCACCGCCGCCAGGCCGCCGATGTAGAACAGCACCGCCGTGCTGTTGCGCAGGATGAGGTAGCCGTCCAGGTCCAGCAGGAAGACGACGGCGACGATGGCCAGGCCGATGGCGGGAAAGCGGCGCAGGAACACGCCGTAGACCGGCGCCAGCGCCACCAGTACGAAGAGATCGCGCAAGAAGTACAAGGGGCTGTTGAAGGGCGCGCCGAACATGCCGGTGAAGCGATTGACGACGTCGAAGCGGCTGCTGCCGAGCAGCGGGAACAGCGGCGCCTACCCCGTCGTGTATTCGATGGCGAAGTTCAAGGCCAGGAACAGCACGTTGAAGACGAGGAAAGGCACGGCCAGCGTCCGGCATTTCTGTTTATACAGTTTCCACGGTTTCACATCGCAACCGGCGGCGAACAGCAGGTAGGCCGAAATGACGGACAAGGTGGGAACGGCAAAGCGGCCGACCCGGTCCTGGAAAAAATACAAGATGACATCCCATGCTTCCAGGCGGTTCAGTTCGCCCATCGGCGGCGTCCCCATGTGCAGGAAGACGACCGAGACGATGAGCAACGTGCGCAGCATCGAAATGCGGCGACTGATATTGCTTCTCGCGACCATGATTTTTACCTTACGTTGCTTCGGTAAGATAGACCGATAAAAAATACACTACTGATATTATCGAATTTAATAGAGAAAATTGCAATGCAGCATCGTGTAAAGTTGTTTAAAGAAAAATGCTGTCTGGATGCCCCGCAACCGCGCGCGTCGGCGCCGCTCGGCGCGGTGTAGAACATGCATTCGGAGCGGCATGGCGCGGGGGCGGGCGCGCCGGCTCGCGCTGGGTGCGATGTCAGCGCGGCGCGATCCGTACGGCAGCGCTGGTCAGCGTTCCGGCCGCGTTCCGTACGCGCACCGCGTACATGCCTGCCTGGCGCGCCACGATGCGCGCCGCGGTGGCGCCTGGAATCGGCTTGCCGTCGCGCAGCCACTGGTAACGCGGCGCCGGCACCGCCGCCACCGCGACCTCGATCGCCGCGCCCGCCCTGGCCGCCTGCGGCTGGCGCAGGATCAGCGGCGCCAGCGCCGGCCGCCAGCCGCCGAGCACCCAGGCCGGGTCGCCGTAGCTGGCGATCAGCGCCGCATCCCGGTCGCGGTCGAGGCGGCGCGAGGCCGGATGGCGCGCACCGGTGTCGACCGGCTCGCCGTCGGCGCCGCGGCTGTCGAATTCCCAGAAGCGCACGCCGGCGGTGGCGCCGTCGAGCGGCCCCCAGCCGGGCGGCGCGATGCCGGACAGCGTGGCGCGCAGCAGCACCGCTTCGGCGTACGGGTAGTTCTTCCCCTTGTTGTCCGGCAGGCGCGCCAGCACCGCCAGCGCACCGCCGCGGGCGCGGAAGGCGCAGTCGACGAACACGTTGCCGTGGTTGGCCTGGGTATTCCGGATCCACATGAAGGGGCCGGGCGATTCGATCTCGCAGTCGCGGAAGAAGGCGGGACCGCGGCCGAGGATGGCGTCGCCGCCGCCGACCAGCCGCAGCCGCTGCAGGTAGGTGCTGCCGTTGACCTGCAGCGCGTCGCCGGCGCCGATGACCGTCACGTCGCTCACCAGGTTGCGCTCGCCGTTGAGAAGCAGCCCTTCGGCCTGCCCTTCCAGCGTGCTGGCGATGGTGAGATTGACCAGCGCCACGTCGTGCACATGGTCGAGCGCGAATGCCGCGCGCCGCGACGGGAAGGTGCCGGGCAGCTCGTTGGTGCCGACGCCGGGCGGATGCGGATTGAACACCTCGTTGTTGGCGTAGTGGATGCGCACCCTGTCGCGCTCCTGGCCGAGGATGGTGATGCCGTGCTTGTTGCGGGCATAGACGATTTCCTCGTAATCGCCGTTCTTCACGAAGATCGTCACGCGCCGGGCGTGCTGCTCGGGCACGAAGTCGAGCGCGCCCTGCACGGTGTCGAAATCGCCGCTGCCGTCGGCGGCGACGGTGACGCGCCCGGCGTCCGGCGCCGGCCCGCGCGCCCTGGTCGAGAAGCGCCATGCCAGCTTGCCCCGCAGCCCGGCGAAGCTGCCGTCGTCCAGCGCCAGCACGCCGGGATCGACCTGCACGTAATAGGTCTTGCCGTATGCGAGCAGGTTGTGATGCGGCGTGATGATCGCGCTGTCGGCGCGCACGATCACCGGGTGGAAGTGGAAACCGTCCGTGAAGCCGCCGATGATGCTCAGCTGGTAGTCGCTCCCCGCCGGCGGCAGGCCGGGCGCGGACGGCGTGCCGGCGCGGGTGTCGGCGTTGGTGCGGCGCGGCCCGCCGTAGTCGTACGGCGCCGGCAGGTAGGACGGGTACGGCCCGGCGGCGCGCTCGGCCGGGCCGGCCGGGATGGCCAGGTCGAGCGTGTCGACCAGGCGGTCGTCGGCGGCATCGTAGATGCGGATCTGCCCCGTCGTGCCGAGCGTCGGCGCGCCCGGGAAGCGCAGCACCAGGCGGACGTCGGGATTGACGCCGGCGGCGCCCTGCGCCGGGTAGGTGGCGACGGCTGGCGCGGCCGACACTGCGGCGGGCGGCGCCGCCATGACGATGGCCGCCAGGGCCGCAACGGCAATGAAGGAAGGGGTCACGGTCTGCGCGCTGTGGCAGCGTATCGTTGGTAGCCGGTCCATTGTAGGGATGTCATCGCGGGCCGCCAAGCGAATCCGTTTGCCAGTTGCCGCGTCCCGGGACGACAATGAAGCGACCATCCCTTTCCGGAACGAGGAGACACACATGGACAACCATCGCCGCAATCTCTTGAAGGCAAGCGCCTCGGCCGCCGTCGGCAGCCTGCTCGCGGGCGCGGGAAGCGCGCAGGCGCAGGCCCGGGAGCAGGAACACAGCCCGGGCGGCATCAACGGCGCGCAAGTGAAATCGGTACCGCCGCTGGCGGCCAGGGTCGGCCTGCGCCTGGCCACCTGCGTGCCGGGCGCGGACGGCGCGCAGGCCGTCATGGTAGTGCTGGACGACGGCCGGATGATCGACCTGCAGGCCGAGGCCGCGCGCCAGAAGACCAAGCTCGGCTTCGACGCCGGCTCGATGCTGGAACTGATCAAGAGCGGCGACGCCGGCCTCGAACAGGTGCGCACGCTGGCCGCGCGCGCATTGCGCGACAAGGCGCCCCTGCTGCCGCTGGCGCAGGCGCGCCTGCTGTCGCCGATCCCGCGCCCGGACCGCAACATCTACTGCGTCGGCTGGAACTACCTGGACCACTTCGAGGAAGGCAAGAACGCGCGCGCCGACAAGCGCACCGAGACGCTGCCGGACCACCCGGTGTTCTTCACCAAGGCCACGCACACGATGAACGGCCCGTTCGACCCGATTCCGCAGGATGCCGCCAACTCCACCCAGACCGACTGGGAAGCCGAACTGGCGGTGATCGTCGGCCGGCGCGGCCGCAACATTGCGGAAGACCAGGCGATGGATTACGTGTTCGGCTACGCGGTGTACAACGACACCACCGAACGCGACATCCAGCAGAAGCGCCACGGCGGCCAGTGGTTCAAGGGGAAGAGCCTGGACGGACACGGGCCGATGGGACCATGGATCGTCACCGCCGCCGGCGTACGCCTGGACGACATGCGCATCGTCTGCCGCGTCAACGGCGTCGAAAAGCAGAACGCCGGCTACAAGCAGATGTACTTCAAGATCCCGCGCATCATTGCCGAGCTGTCGCGCGGGATGACGCTGGAACCGGGCGACATCATCGCCACCGGCACGCCGTCCGGCGTCGGCTTCGCGCGCAAGCCGCCGGAATTCATGAAGCACGGCGACGTGATGGAGACCGAGATCACCGGGATCGGCGTGATCCGCAACACGATCCGGGCGGAGGGCTGATCCATGCTCGCCGCCCACGCCGATCACGTCGATCCCGCCCTGCTTGCGGACTGGCTGCGCGCGCGTTCCATCGCGCGCGGCTTGCCGCAACCGGCGCCGCTGGCCGGCGGCGGCATGCGGCTCGATACCGGTTCGGATGCCGAACTTCGGCGCTACGTCTTCCCTGGCCCGCAGCCCGGCATCCGCGCGCTTGCGCGATCGATCGGCGAACCCGGCGTGTTCATCAAGGTCTGCGGCGCGGGCGCCGAGCTGCTGGCGCTGCTGCCGCATGGCTGGCGCTTGCAGCCGCAGGGCTGGCTGATGGCGCACGACGGCGCATGGAACATGACGCCTGCGCTCCCGGCCGGCTACCGCCTGGACAGCGCCGGCGATGGCGTGAATACCTCCGCCAGGATCAGCGCACCGGACGGCGCGCTGGCGCCCAGCGGCTACGCCGCCGAACATGGCAGCGTATTCATCCTCGACCGCATCGCCACCGAAGCGGCGTACCGGCGGCGCGGCCTGGGCACGGCGCTGGTGGCCGCACTGGGCGGGCGCCGGCGCGACGGCGATGCGCGCCGCGTGCTGGTGGCCACCGGCGACGGCCGCGCCCTGTACGAATCGATGGGATGGCGCGTCCTGTCTCCCTTCACGACGGCGGTCATCGAACGAGCCTGAGCGGCCGCGGCGCGGCGTCGCCCGGCCCGCTTCAACGCCGCGCGCCGTCCGGTTTCGGCAGCCAGCCGAGGTAGCCGCCGTCGACGTTATGGACGTAGTAGCAGCACGCGCTTTCGCTCACGCCCAGATGCGGCCCGCCGCGCCGCGCGTCAGGTTGTCCGGGAAGCCGGGCAGGTTGTCCAGCAAGATGCGCGCGCCGGGCGGCATGGCGCGGATGTCCAGCCGGTCGGCGCCGATGTCGATCCGCCATACGCGATAGCGCCCGCTCTCGGCCACCAGCAGGCTGCGTTCGTCGTGGCTGAGGGCGATGCCGTTGGCCAGGCTGAAACCGCTTGCCACCACGCGCACCCGGCCCGTGTCCGGATCGACTTCCAGCACGCGGCCAGTGGCCGACTGTTCGAGCACGTCCAGCAGCGCCGCTTCCTGCGTGGTGCCCCAGCGCGTACCGGCCACAGGGCGAAATACGCGGCGAAGACGAGCAGGATCGGCATGAGGTAAATAATCAGCTTGATGGTCGGCTTGGACAGGATGGCCCCGTCATGGTGGACCCGCCCCCTCAATCGAGCGGCGCGATCGTCACGTTGCGCAGTTCGTACGGCGTTCCCTCCAACTGGAAGCCGATGCGGCCGGCGCGCGGGTCGCTGGCGCTCACGCGGTTCTGCGCCACGCCGTTGATCGTCACCTCGATCGAACCGTCGCGGCTGACCACGTCCATGCTGTTCCATTCGCCGGCCGGGCGCTCGCTGTCGGCGCCGGTGTGCGCCTTGATCGCCGGGTAGGCGCCGGGCGCGCTGGTCAGCGGCTCGGCGAAGCCCGCCTTCGCCATGGGCAGCAGGTCGCCCACCGAACCGTGCTTGGTCTGCACCTGCTGGCTGTGCGGCCAGACGCCGTCGCGCGGGCCGCTGTCGATGTGCAGCAGCACGCCGCCGTTGCCCGGCTTGCCCGGCCAGCGCCACTCGGCATGCAGGCGGAAATTGCCGTAGACGGCGCGGGTGGCGATGAAGCCGGACGGCTTGCCGGCCAGCGCCACGCCGCCGCCCGGCAGCGGCGTCACGATGTCCTGCAGCGATGCCGCCGGCGCGGTGACCGCTTCCAGGGTGGCGAACTGGCCGGCGAGATCGCCGCCGGCGCCGAACAGGGTCACGGGCATGCGTGGTTGTGCTGCGGGCGCCGCGGGCGCGGCGTCCGGCTGGCCAGGATGTGCGGCGCAGCCTGCGAGCAGCGCACAGGAAATCGCCAGATGACACAGCGTCGGCTTTAAAATGGACATACTATTTATCCTGTTCAAAAAATGGAGACACCCATGAAACGACCTGCCCTCGCCCTGCTGTTCGCAGCCGCCCTTCCGCTGGCCCAGGCTGCCGCACCGGACGTGATGCCATTGTGGCCCGAAGGCGTGCCCGGCGCCAGGCCCGGACTGGGACCGGAGCGCAACGAGGACGGGCGCACGTCCAACGTGAGCGTGCCGACGCTGACCGTGTATGGCCCGGCGGTCGACCGGCCCAACGGCACCGCCGTCATCATCTGCCCCGGCGGCGGCTACGTGCGCCTGTCGACCCAGCGCGAAGGAGAGCAGTATGCCGCATGGCTGAGTACCCTGGGCGTGACCAGCTTCGTGCTGAAGTACCGCATGGCCGAATTCGGCCACCCGGCGCCGCTGCAGGACGTGCTGCGCGCGGTGCGCATGGTGCGGCGGCACGCGGCCGAGCTGCACGTGCGCGCCGACCGCATCGGCGTGATGGGCAGCTCCGCCGGCGGCCACCTGGCGGCCAGCGCCGGCACCCTGTTCGACCATCCGCTGGGCCGCACCGGCGCCGAGCTGGACGCGGTCAGCGCCCGGCCGGACTTCCTGATGCTGCTGTACCCGGTGATCACGATGGACGGCCCGGCCGTGCACGCCGGCTCGCGCAAGGCGCTGCTGGGCGCCCGGCCGGATGCCGCCACGGTGAAGCTGATGTCGGTCGAGCAGCAGGTGACGGCGCGCACGCCGCCGACGCTGCTGGTCCATACCCAGGAAGACGCCACGGTGCCGGTCGAGAACAGCATCTTGTTCTACCAGGCGCTGACGCGGGCCAGGGTGCCGGCGGAGATGGTGTTGTTCGAGCATGGGTCGCACGGGATGGGGATGCGGGCCGGGCTCGGCACCGCATCCAACTGGCCGCGCCGGGCGGAGGAATGGTTGAAGGACAAGGGGTTGCTGGATCCGGTGAAGTGATCCGGCCCCCCCCACATGCACGCCGTCGTCCCCGCGCAGGCGGGGACCCATACTGATTATCCGGAGTCGGTATTTTTGAAGCACTCGAGTTGTTTCTAATGCACCGAATTCTGTTGCTCAGCATGGGTCCCCGCCTTGAAGTGACCTAAGAAAGTTGGACAGGGGGATTATGCGGTCTTGGCGTGTGCTAGTCTATATTGAACAGGACTCATGCCGCCAAGGCCGATCCTGATCCGGTCTTGATTGTAATACTGCACGTAATCCACGATGGTCTTCTTTAGGTCATCGATGCTGGCAAATTTGTGATTGTGGAAACACTCTGACTTCAAGATGCCGAAGAAGCTTTCCATGGACGCGTTGTCGTAGCAGTTACCTTTGTTGGACATGCTTTGCTCCATGCCGGCGTCGCTCAGCATCTTGCGGTATTGAGTCATCTGGTAATGCCAGCCCTGGTCCGAATGAAGCATTGGTTTTTCATTGATGCCCAGCTTTTGCTGTGCCTTCGTGAGCATTGAAGTTACCAGGGTGAACACTGGCCGTGTATCGAATGAATACGCAACGATTTCCCCGTTAAACAAATCCTTGATTGGTGAGAAGTACAGCTTGTCTTGCCCTACTTTGAACTCGGTGACGTCAGTGACCCATTTCTGGTTAGGTTCGCCTGCAGTAAACTCCCGCTTGAGCACATTTGGCGCGACTATGCCTACTTGACCTTTATACGATTTATATCGTTTAACTCGTTGTGACGACTTCAATCCTTCTGCCTGCATCAGCCGTTGGACGGTATTGGCATGAATTTTTTTACCTGCCTGTACCAAGGCGCTTGCTACGCGGCGGTAGCCGTAACGCCCTTTGTGCGCATCAAACGTCATCTTGATAAGCTGTTTGATGCCTTCGTGTCTATCTGGCCTTTGCCTGGCCTTGTCCCAATAGTAAAAATTGCTCTTGGGAAGATTGACGATCTTGAGCAGGGTAACAATTGGGTATTTTTGCCTTAATTCATGCACTACCTGCGCTTTTTGGGCGCGGGCTGCTTTTGTGCTTGAGCTAAGGCTTGCAGCTTTTTTAGAACCTCTACCTCCATACGCAAGTACTCGTTTTCCTTGAGCACCTCATCAAGCGTACGTTCGGCATCAGGTTTGGCGGCAGGTTTTTTCGTAGGTGCTTTCATTTGGCGAGCGTGATTGTGCGGCTTGGCCAATGCCTCCAAGCCACCGCTGCTATAGCGGCTCTCCCATATCCCAATACTGGTCGGGTTGCGAACATTGAAGATGGCTGCCGTCTGTTTCATCGACAATCCATTGTCCCACATGTACTGTAGTGCCGACAGCTTAAACTGGGCATCATAGCGCGTTACCTTGCGGCTGATTCCTTCCATCCCATGCAAACGATAAGCCGCTACCCATCGTTTGACCGATCCAATATTTACCTCGTGATGCGCCGACAAACGGCGGAAACCCATGGTACCGCTGAAGTACTCCAGCACTACCTTGTGCTTGAATTCGTCTAGATACTTGAACATCTGATCCTTCGAAAGTTGAACGGTTTTCCTGTCCAACTTCCTTAGGGCAGTTCACCTCCGCGGGGACGACGGTTCGGGCGGCGGAATGGGAACCGCAGGATCGTTCACGGCAAATGGAACATCGGCGTCAAGGCCCACTCCTTCGGCCGGTTGCCCGGCTCCACCTCCATCAGCTCGGCCATGTAGTCCCACCAGCGCCGCATCACCGGCAACTGCGGCAGCGCGGCGCTGGTCTCGCCGGGGCGCAGCTTCAGCACCGCGAACAGATGCAGGGTTTCCTCGTCCAGGAAGATCGAATAATCGTAGATGCCGGCATCCAGCAGCGCTTCTTCCAGTTCGGGCCAGAGTTCGTCGTGGCGGCGCCGGTACTCGTCGACGCTACCCGGCTTGAGCTTCATGCGGAACGCGCGCGTGCGCGCCGGTGTACCGACCGGCGCCGCCGGCCACGCTTCCCGCGTCACATCCTGTGGATCCTTCATCGCTTGCCCCCCGCGGCCATGGCCTTGAGTTCGGACGCCGCCAGCATGAAGGCGCCGACGCCGTAGTTGAAGCTGGACGTCGGCCGGTAGAACGCCGGCTCGGCGCCGGTCTGCTGGATGTTGCCCAGGCGGCCGTCGGCGTACACGTTCCTCAGCATGCCGGCCCAGGCCTTGGCGATCACCGGCCGGTACTTGCTCGCGTCCAGGATGCCGCGGTTGACGCCGTAGGCCATCGCGTACACGAACAACGACGAGCCCGAGATTTCCGGCAGCGGGTAGCTGGCCGGGTCGAGCAGGCCGGCGTGCCACAGGCCGTCCGCGCCCTGGATGCTCGCGATCTTTTCCGCCATCTCACGCAACTGCTGCACGTAGAAGCCGCGCTGCGGGTCGTCCGCCGGGATGTCGTCCAGGATCAGCGCCAGGCCACCCATCACCCAGCCCTCGCCGCGCGACCAGAACACCTTCTTGCCGTTGGCCTCGCGCTTGTCCTTGTAGCCGGCGTCGCGCGCGTACAGGTGCTCTTCCCTGTCGTACAGGAGGTCCGACGTGCGCTTCCAGTTCAGGTGAACATAGTCGAGGTACTTGCGCTCGCCGGTGATCTTGTACAGCTTGACCCACACCGGCGGCGCCATGAACAGCGCGTCGCACCACCACCAGGGGATGCGCGCGTCGCCCGGCTTGAGCGTGGCCAGCGGCAGCAGGTCGTCCATCTCCTGCTTGGTCAGGTTCAGCATCGACGCCTGCCGGTCCTGCCGGTACAGGTCGAGGTAGACCTGGCCGATCGACAGGTCGTCGGCGTTCGGCAGGCGCGAACGCAGCTGGAAATCGAAGTGGCGCGCCATGTCCAGCATGGCGTTGCGGTACTTCGGGTCGCCGGTGGCGTTCGAGGCGGCCAGGAAGCCGACGTACATCACGCTCGAGGTCCAGATGCGGTCCCAGTGCGGCTGCGAGCGCGCCAGCTGCCAGTCGGCCACCTTGCGCAGCGCCTTGTCGATGGCGGCCGGCTCCAGCGCCGGCGACAGGTCGGTGGCGTAGGGGCCGGCGGCGGCCGGGGCGTCGCCGAAGTGGCGGCTGGTGTCCTTGTCGACGATGGCTTGCTGGGCCGGCGTCGGCAGCGGGTAGTTCTGCGCGGTCGCCGCGCCGTGCGGCGCGCAGGCGGCGGCCGCGATGGCCGCCAGTGCGATCATGTGCTTCATGCGATGTCCCCTTCTTCGATAATGTGCATGCCGGTGTTCACAGGCGTTTCTCCCCCATCAGCCTGACCGGTCCCAGCATGCCGGACGGCTGCGGGGCGATCAGTTGCGTGTCCTGCGGCTTGAAGCGTTCGCCGTAGCGCGCCGACAGCAGGCGGTAGTCGGGCAGCGCATGGCCGGCCAGCGCGTTCAGGCCGAGGTTGGCCACCCGCACCTCGATGCGGTTGCGTCCCGGCGCCAGGTAGGGCGTGACGTCGACCGCGTACGGCGGACGCCAGACGGCGCCGGCGCGCCGTCCGTTGACGATTACCTGCGCCGCCTCGCGCACCGGGCTGTCCAGCATGGCGCGCATGCCGGCCGGGACCTTGGGCGTGCTGGCCAGCGGCGTGCCCTGGCCGAAGTCGAGCACCAGGCGCTGGCCCTGCAGCTGGGCGGCATCCAGCGTGACTTCCCTGGTGTACACCGCTTCGCCGGAAAAATAGCGCGTCGCGGCGTCGTCGGTCCAGGAATGCAGCTGTTGCACCGCCGCCGGTTTGGCGCCGTCCGGGAAGGCGAGCGTCCAGTCGCGTCCGAGGTCGGCCACCAGCCGGGCCGGCGCCAGGCGCGGCGCCGGCGCGGTGGCAGGCAGCGGCGCATCGCTGAACACGATCACGCGCGACTCGTACGGCGCCAGGTCGAGCACCGGGGCGTTGTCCGCCTGCGTCACCTTGCCGCTGTCCGGATCGATCCAGCTCGCCACGGCGCGCTTGCTGCGGAAGCCGGCGCTGGCCTTGAGTGGCCGGTTGCCGGTGTTGGCGACAAAATAGATGTCGGCATCCTTCAGCTTGCGGCGCACGAAGCCGATGTCGGCCGCGTCGTTGGACAGCTGCAGGTCGGGCGCCAGCACCTTACGCAACGCCGCACCGACGGCGCCGTCGTCCGCGACCAGCTGCACGTTCTTCGAGGCGAACAGCGCCCCGGCGGCGGCGGCCACCCGCTTGCCTACCTGGGCGGCATCGCGCAGCCCCGGCGCCAGCGACGGCTTGGTACCCACCGCGACGATGCGGCCGCCGCCGCGCACGTAGTCCTGCAACTTCGCCAGCACTTCCGGCGCCAGCCGCGTCACGTGCGGCAGCACCAGCACCGGGTGCTTGACACCCAGCGCCAGCACCGATTCGGCATCGACGTAATCGAGGTTCTGGCCGGCGTCGAGGATCTGCGCCGTGAGTTCCGGCGTGACGTGCCGGTGCATCTCGGCCGACAGCGACACCTTGCCCGGCACCAGCGCCGCATACACGTCGTCGTTCGGCAGGAACACGGCGACCTCGTTGGCCGGCTCGCCCTGGCGCATCAGGTAGCTCATGCGCGCCAGGTAGCCGGTCACGTCCGGCATCACGTTCCACCACGGGTTGTGGTCGTTGAACACGGCCGCCGCGTAGAAGGAATAGCCCGGCTCCACCGCGCCCGGCGGCGTGTAGGGCCAGCCGTGGCCGACGAACAGGTTGACGCCCTGCAGCAGCATGCGGTCGGCCTCGGCCTTCATGTCCAGCGGGGTGGCGCTGAAGGCGGGCGAATGCAGCCAGGTCCAGCTCTCGGCCGAGATCACCGGACGCCCGTACAGGTGGCCGGCCGAGGTGGCCAGGCGCGTGAACGAGAATTCGCGGAATTGCGGCCCCTCTCCTTCCGGCAGCGCCACCAGGCGGTTGCTCGACATCGACACCGCCGGCTCGCCGTAGGTCTGCGAGCGGAAGCGCGTGCCGTGCGCTTTCGCCCAGTCGTCGACCGGGGTCAGGTAGCGCTCGTTCACCAGCTCGGTCTGGGTCAGCGCCCAGTCGTGGCGCGCGCCGCCGGCGTCCGGACCCTGGCCGCTGAAGATGACGGGCAGGTAAGGCGTCAGGTCGTAGCCCCGGCGCTTCCTGAATTCGTCGAGGAAGTCGTCGGTCCAGTCGGTCTGGTAGACCTCCAGGCTGTCCGAGAACACGGCGTACGGCGGCTGGTCGCCGAAGGCTTTCAGCAGCGGCTCGGCGACCGTGCGCAGGTGGTGCTCGACCACGCCGCGGTTCAGGTGGTCCATCACGAAGCCTTCGGCGCCGAGTGCGGCGCGCTTGACCTGCTGGCCGGTGCGGCTGGCGATGTAGAACACCAGCACCCGGTCGCGCGGCGCCGCGGCGATGGCGCCGCGTCCGTTGCGCGCAGCCGCCGGCGCGGCCGGCTTCAACTTGGTGGTGTCGAGGCCGCGCGCGTCGCTGCCGTCGCCGACGAAGGTGGCGACCAGCTTTTCGCCGCTCATCAACAGCGGCGGCGCAAAGGCGCTGCTGCCCGCCGGCAGCGCCACGCTCGCCATGCGCAGGCGCGCCGCGGCCTGCGTGACGCCGATGTGCGGGCCGCCGTAGGGCCAGCCGCTGGCCAGCGTCATGTCGACGCGCAGGCCGTTGGCGCGGCCGGTGCGGTTGGCGAAGCCCAGCGCATCGAGGAACTCCGGCGACAGGTAGGGCACGTTCCGGATGCCGCGCGCCGGATCGTCGAGTTCCATCGGGTACACCGGCTGGATCTCGAAGCCGCCGAAGCCGCCGGCCTTCATCGCGGCGATCTCGCGCTGTAATTCGGGCTTGGCGACGGCAGGGCCGAACCACCACCAGCGCATCATGGGCTTGGCGTCGTCGGGCGGCACGGCCAGGTGGGCGGCGACTTCGGACAGGGTATGGGAAACGGTGGGGCCGGATGCGGATGCGGCCGGGTCGGCGGCGTGGGCGAGCGAGAGGCACAGCAGCGCTGCGGCCAGCGCGCAGGGGACGGCACGGGCGGCGAGCGGCTGGCGCGGGGGGCGCGGGGTCATGTAGGAGGTTCTCCTGGTGGACAGGCAGATGTCGGATGTGCGACCACGTCGTTCCCGCGCAGGCGGGAACCCATGCTGAGCTACCACTTATACAAACTTGGATTCGCGCTAAAGCATCGACAAGAGACGATGGTTCCGGTAGCGCCAGACACTGTTCGCGCACCTGCGTTTCAGCCAGCTCGGCATGGGTCCCCGCCTACGCGGGGACGACGGTCTTGGGGTCGACAAATTATTTGATAGCCAGGCGGCGCATCAAACAATCCCGCTGCTGCTCGCCCCCGCCCTGGCCGGGCGCGCGCTCGCCGCGCGGTCGCGGTAGCCGCTGGCGCGATACGCCGCCACCGGGTCGGCGGCGCCGCCGGAACGGATGCGCGCCATCGCCAGGATCGGACCCACGTCGGTGCGGAACGCGGCCTTCAGGGTCTGCGCCGCCTGCAGCGCGTCGTTGCCCTGCTGGTGGCCGGCCAGCGCGGCGCGGTCGACCAGCGCCGACTGGATGTAGGCACGCTGCACTTCGACCGCGCTGCTCATCAGGCTCTCGATCGGGTCGGTCACGTTGTGCGACTGGTCCAGCATGTAGCTCGGCTTGAAGGCGGCGCCGTCGCGTTCGGCGGCGTCGGCCAGCTCGTTGAAGACCAGGAACAGCTGGAACGGGTTGATCGAGCCGGAATCCAGGTCGTCGTCGCCGTACTTGCTGTCGTTGAAGTGGAAACCGCCGAGTTTACCGAACTGCGCCAGGCGCGCCACGATCATCTCGATGTTGGTGTTGGGCGCATGGTGGCCCAGGTCGACCAGGCACTTGGCCTTCGGTCCGAGCTCGGTGGCGCAGGCGAAGCTGGTGCCCCAGTCGGCGATGGTGGTGGCGTAGAACGCCGGCTCGAACAGCTTGTGCTCGATGAAGACGTTCCAGTCGTCCGGCAGCGCCGCGTAGATGGCGCGCATGCTGTCCAGGTAGCGCTCCAGCGCGCCGCGCAGGTTGTGCTGGCCGGGGAAGTTGGCGCCGTCGCCGACCCACACGGTCAGTGCCTTGGAGCCGATGGCGCGGCCCAGTTCGATGCATTCGATGTTGTGGGCGATGGCCTGCTCGCGCGCGGCGGCGCTGTTGGCGGTCAGGCTGCCGAACTTGTAGCTGTGTTCCTGGCCGACGGCGTCCGAAAAGGTGTTCGAGTTGACGGCGTCGAAGCCCAGGCCCAGCGCTTCTCCGGCCTGGCGCAGTTCCCGCGCATCGCCGACCTTGTCCCACGGGAAGTGCAGCGACACCGCCGGCGTGGCTTGCGTCAGCTGGTGGATCACGCCGCAGTCCTCGAGCTTTTCGAACACGTTGCGCGGCTCGCCGCGGCCGGCGAAGCGCGCGAAGCGGGTGCCGCCGGTGCCGGCGCCCCAGCTCGGCACCGCCACGGCGAAGCCTTGCGCCAACGTGGTCAGGCGCTCGATGTCCTGGCCGCGGCGCGCCAGCATGCTGCCCAACGCGTCGTAATCGGCCTGGACGCGGGCGGCCAGCTTGTCGTTGTGGTCGGCCAGCAGGCCTTGGTCGATCAACTGCGCACTCGACTTCGTCATTCCTTGTCTCCTCGTTATGCCGCGGCGTGACCGGGTGGGTCCACCGCGTTCGTTCTGATATATCACTGCATGATGACTATACAACGGCGTGGGTGCTTCGCGTCAACCGGATATTTCGTCATATTCGATCGCGGCGTAGGGTGGACGGCTATGCCGTCCACGCGTTCAAACGGTGCATGTGTTGGTTGGACGCGTGGACGGCGGAGCCGGCTAGGCGCCCCCGTCCACCCTACCGGTGGCGCCGGTTCCATGTACCGCGCCCCCCGTCGTCACCGCGTAAACGCCGCCGCATTCCCGGCATCGACGTTGAGCACGTTGCCGGTGCTCTTGCCCGCCTTGTCGCTGGCCAGGAAGTACACGGCTTCGGCGATGTCTTCCGGCAGCACGCTGCGCTTGAGCATGCTGCGCTTGCGGTAGAACTCCTCGACGTCGTCGGTGCCGATCTTGTTGGAGGCGGCGCGTTCTTCCTTCCACTTGCCGTCCCAGATGCGCGAGCCGCGGATCACGGCGTCGGGGTTGACCACGTTGACGCGGATGCCGAATTCCGCGCCTTCCAG
This sequence comes from Massilia forsythiae, assembly GCF_012849555.1. Taxonomy (NCBI): domain Bacteria; kingdom Pseudomonadati; phylum Pseudomonadota; class Betaproteobacteria; order Burkholderiales; family Oxalobacteraceae; genus Massilia; species Massilia forsythiae. The sequence continues at coordinate 4,666,992 of NZ_CP051685.1, read as the reverse complement.
CGCCACGCAACGCGCCAGGTGCAGCTCGGCCGCCTTGGCGGTGCAGTAGGCCGAGGCGCCGGCGGATGCCACTAGGCCGTTCTTGCTGCCCACGAACACCATGCTGCCGCCCAGGCCCTGCTGTTTCATCATCGTGAAGGCGGCGCGGCTGGCGAGGAAGTAGCCGGTCACCAGGATGTCCTGGTTGCGCTTCCAGATGTCGAGCGTGGTTTCGTCCAGCGGCGCGGCCGAGGCGATGCCGGCGTTCGACACCAGCAGGTCGACGCCGCCGAAGCGCAGGGCGGTCGCGCCCAGCACGCCGGCGACATCCTCTTCGCTGGTGATGTTGGCCTGCACGGTGGCCACCGTATCCTTGCCGGCGACCTTGACCAGGTCCTTTTTCGCTTCTTCCAGCGCCTCGCCGTCGATATCGGTCAGCATCACGCAGGCGCCTTCCTGCAGCAGCTGGCGCGCCACCGCCTGGCCGATGCCGCCGGCGCCGCCGGTGACCAGCGCGATGCGTCCGGCCAGGCTTTTCGGCTTGGGCATGCGCTGCAATTTCGCTTCCTCGAGCAGCCAGTACTCGATGTCGAAGGCTTCCTGTTCCGGCAAGCCGACGTAGGTATCGACGCCATTCGCGCCGCGCATCACGTTGATGGCGTTGACGTAGAACTCGCCGGCGATGCGCGCGGTGGCCTTGTCCTTGGCGAACGAGAGCATCCCCACGCCCGGGATCAGGTAGATGATGGCATTGGCGTCGCGCACCTTGGGCGAGGTGGCGCGCTTGCTGCGCTCGTAGTAGGCGGTGTAGTCGGCGCGGTAGTCTTCCAGCGCCTGATCCAGTCCGCTCACCAGGCGCTCGAAGTCGGGCGCGCTCGGATCGAAGTCCAGCACCAGCGGACGGATCTTGGTGCGCAGGAAGTGGTCCGGGCACGAGGTGCCGAGCGCCGCCAGCGGGGCCAGGTCGGCGCTGCCGACGAACTGCAGCACGGCGTCGCTGTCGTCGAAGTGGCCGAGCTTGTATTCGGTCTTGCTGATCTTGCCGCGCAGGAGCGGCATCAGGCGCGTGGCGACGGCGGCGCGCTCGGCGGCCGGCAGCGGAGCATATTTCTGCCCGCCGAACACCGGCTGGCGGATATTCTGGTTGAGCCAATCCTCGGCGCGCTTGATCATCGCCAGCGTGTTCTCGTAGCATGACCTGGCGTCATCGCCCCAGGTGAACAGGCCATGCCCTTCCAGGATGATGCCTTTCAGATGCGACTGCTGCTGCGACAACTGCTCGAGCTTGAGGCCCAGGTCGTAGCCCGGACGCTGCCACGGCAGCCAGCCCAGTTCGCCCTCGAACACGCGCTCGGTGATCTGCTGGCTGTTCTGGCAGGCTGCGATCGCGATCACCGCATCCGGGTGCATATGGTCGACGTGCTTGCGCGCGATGTAGGCATGCAGCGGGGTGTCGATGCTGGCCGCGCGCGGATTCAGGTTGAAGGTGCAGTGCGGCAGGTAGGCCACCATCTCGTCTTCGCGTTCCAGGCCGTGGTAGCGGTGCTTGAGCGCATTCAGCTTGTCCATGTACAGCGTCGAGAAGCCGTCCAGCTTGATGCTGCCCAGGTCGCCGCCCGAGCCCTTCACCCACAGCACCTCGACCTGCTCGCCGCTGAGCGGATCTTCCATCATGACCTTGGCCGAGGTATTGCCGCCGCCGAAATTGGTGATGCGCAGGTCCGAACCGAGCAGGTTCGAACGGTACAGCAATCGTTCGGGTTCGCTCATGCCGGCCGCCAGCCCCTCGTCCCAGCGTGACGTGATCGGTTCTTGCGCCTTGGTGTCGCTCATTCTCAGTCTCCGTTTTAGAAATAATGCCACCACGGGTAGTGGCGTTGTTCGATTACCGCTCCGGAAATTCGATTTGACGAATCTCTCGACATCCTTTCGCCTGTCAGCCTCGAGTGGAAACAGGCCGATGGCAACCCGAACAAGTAGAAATCAGCGGAGTAATCAGTGTCAACTCAGAAATAGTCAACTTGGTGACGAAGAATCGAATAATCATTTCGATGATCGAATTGCGCATATCGGTGTCGCAGCGAAAAAAAATAATCAATCAATTGATCAATTGCTGATTGACTCGCCATTGCATCCTGATTAATCTGCAACGAAGCAAAGCGTTCCTTTTTGGCACGACTTTAGCGCAGCCGCAATACAACAGACGGCAAATCAGGAGACAAAAATGGTAAATCACAAACGCCGCAAGCGTTTGCTGAAGCTGCTCGCGGAACACCAGGCAGCGACGGTACAACAGCTTGTCGAATGGCTCAATGCGTCCCCGGCGACGGTACGGCGCGACATCAGTTGGCTGGCTGCGCGCAACCTGCTCACGCGCACCCGGGGCGGGGCCGAGAACCTGCTGCCGAAAAAGCGCCAGTTCGCGCTCTCGAGCGAAACCTTCCAGAACAACATCCAGTGCTACGCGGCGCGCAAGCGCGCCATCGCCCGCCACGCGGCGTCCATGTGCGCGGACGGCGAGACCATCATCATCAACGGCGGCACCACCACCTTCATGATGGCCGAGTTCCTGTCCGAGCGGCAGTGCAAGATCCTCACCAATTCCTTCCTGATGGCGGAACGCCTGTTGATCTCGAGCGAGAACGAGATCATCGTCCCGGGCGGCAAGGTCTACCGCGAACAGAACGTGATCCTCTCGCCGTTCGACAACGACATCACCCAGCACCACTACGCCAGCAAGATGTTCATGAGCGTGTACGGCTTGTCGCTGCTGGGGTTGATGGAAGCCGATCCGCTCCTGATCCAGGCCGAGAAGCGCCTGATCAGCCAGGCCGAGGAACTGGTGGTGCTGGCCGACAGCTCCAAGTTCGCCAAGAAGGCCGGCCTGATCCTGTGCGGCCTGGACCGCGTGGCCCACGTGATCACCGACACCAATGCGTCCGACAGCGCGGTGCAGCTGCTGGAACAGTACGGCGTAAACGTGGTCACCGTGCCGCCCGACGCGGTGGCGCCCGACCTGTGTTCGCCCCATTTCAATCCTGCCTACGACCTGCAATCGGCGGCCCTGTTCCACACGGAGACATCGCATTGAGCAACGAGAATTTCGCAAGCAAGCGTCTGCGTGTAAAGGGTCTGCTGCTGGCGCTGGGCGCCGCCGGCATGCTGGCCGGTATGGCGGGCTGCGACAAGAAGCCGGAAAAGACGCGCATCGCCATGGTCGTGAAAAACCTCGGCAACGGCTTCTTCGACGCCGCCCACCAGGGCGCCGACGAAGCGGCGAAACAGCTCGGCAACGTCGACGTCATCTACACCGGCCCGACCACGCCCAGCGCCGAAGGCCAGATCGAGATCATCAATTCGCTGATCAGCCAGAAGGTCGACGCCATCGTCATCTCGGCCAACGACCCGAATGCGCTGGTGCCGATCGCCAAGAAGGCGATGGCGCGCGGGATCAAGGTGGTGTCGTTCGACAGCGGCCTGGCGCCGGAAGGCCGGCAGATGCAGCTGAACCCGTCCAACGCCCGGCTGATCGGCGAGAAGCAGATCCAGATGGCATCCAATGCCATCGGCGGCGCCGGCGAAATCGCGATCCTGTCGGCCTCGGCCCAGGCCACCAACCAGAACATCTGGATCGGCGTGATGAAGGACGTGCTGCAGAAGCCCGACTACGCCAAGTTGACGCTGGTGGCCACCGTGTACGGCGACGACCAGTCCGACAAGAGCTACCGCGAGGCGATCGGCCTGCTGCGCAGCCACCCCGGCCTGAAGGCGATCATCGCCCCGACCACGGTCGGCATCGTCGCCGCCAGCAAGGCGGTGGTGGACGAGCACCTGGTCGGCAAGGTGCACGTGACCGGGCTCGGCTTGCCGTCCGAGATGGCCGGCCACGTGAAAAGCGGCGCGGTGAAGGAATTCGCGATCTGGAACCCGATCGACCTGGGCTATGCCGCCACCTTCGCGGCCGACCAATTTGTGACCGGCAAGGCCAAGGCGGCGCCGGGCGCCAAGGTATCCGTGGGCCGGCTGGGCGAGGTGACGCTGGATGCCAACGGCGAAGCGGCGCTGGGGCCGCCGTTCACGTACGACAGCGGGAATGTCGAGAAGTTTGCGAAGATGTTTTGAGGCTCCGGCAAATCGAGCGTTGCCATGTGAGCCGCGCTCGCCGAAGGCACGTCGTTCCCGCGCAGGCGGGAACCCATACCGCGTAACCGGCATCGTCAGCGCCAGCCATGCTGCACGTTCAGCATGGGTCCCCGCCTGCGCGGGGACGACGTGCGTACTACGACACAAAAAATATTACGTCACTGCTTACACGCCAGCCGCCTGTCATCCACAGCTGCTTAAAACCATATAAACCGTATGCCAGTCACCCTCCCCTCCAGCGCCTCCGCACCCGCCGCCGGCGCCGCCCCCGGCGCACCGGTCCTGCAGCTGGCCGGCATCTGCAAGCGCTTCAACGGCATCCACGCGCTCAACGACGTCGACCTCACCGTGCGCGCCGGCGAAGTCATGGCGCTGATCGGCGAGAACGGCGCCGGCAAGTCGACCTTGGTAAAAACCCTCACCGGCATCTACCGCCCCGACGCCGGCAGCATCCTGCTGGACGGCAAACCGGTGGCGTTCGGCAGCCCGCAGGAAGCGATGCGCGCCGGGATCACCGCCGTGCACCAGGAAACCGTGATGTTCGACGAACTCTCGGTGGCCGAGAACATCTACGTCGGACGCCAGCCGACCGCCAAGGGCGGCCGCATCGACTGGGCGCGCATCGAGGCCGAGGCCGAGGCGCTGTTCGCGCGCCTGGAGGTGTCGCTGCCGGTGCGCGCGCGAGTCAAGGACCTGTCGGTGGCGCAGCGCCACTTCGTCGAGATCGCGCGCGCCCTGTCGCAGGATGCGCGCGTGGTGATCATGGACGAACCTACGGCTGCCCTGTCGCAGCGCGAGATCCGCGAGCTGTACCGCATCGTGGCACAGCTGCGCGCGGCCGGCACCGCCGTCATCTTCATCTCGCACAAGTTCGACGAGATCTTTACCGTCGCCGACCGCTACACCGTGCTGCGCGACGGCCGCTTCGTCGCCGACGGCGACCTGGCCGCCATCACGGAAGCCGACCTGGTGGCGCTGATGGTCGGGCGCGCGGTGCACGACGCCTACCCGAAGGCGCAGGCCCCCATCGGCGCGCCGCTGCTGGAGGTCGAGCACTTCCGCCACCCGACCGAGTTCGACGACGTCTCGTTCACGCTGCGCCGCGGCGAGATCCTCGGCTTCTACGGCCTGGTCGGGGCCGGCCGTTCGGAAGTGATGCAGGCGCTGTTCGGCATGACGCCGCACGTGCGCGGCACCGTGCGCCTGGACGGCAAGGAAATCACGATCTCCACGCCCGCCGAGGCCATCGCCCACGGCATCGCCTACGTGCCGGAAGACCGCCAGCACCACGGCGCCCACTTGAGCCTGCCGATCGTGCAGAACGTCACGCTGCCGATCCTGTCCCGGATCGGCCTGTTCCTGCGCGGCCGGCGCAACGAGGAGTGCCGCATCGCGCGCCACTTCGCCGAGCAACTGGAACTCAAGGCCAGCCACCTGACCCAGCACGTGTCCGAACTCTCGGGCGGCAACCAGCAGAAGGTCGTGCTGGGCAAGTGGCTGGCCACCGACCCGAAAGTCATCATCCTCGACGAGCCGACCAAGGGCATCGACATCGGCTCCAAGGCCGCCGTGCACCACTTCATCAGCGACCTGGTAACGCGCGGCCTGTCGGTGATCCTGGTGTCGTCGGAACTGCCGGAAGTGCTGGGCATGGCCGACCGCGTGGTGGTGATGCAGCAGGGCCGCGTGCGGCGCGTGTTCGCGCGCGGCGAGGCCACGCCGGAAATCGTGGTGGCGGCGGCGTCGGGCCTCGAACTCGATGCCGGCGCCCCGGCGGAACGAAAGGAAAGCGCATGAACGGTCTATTCAAACAGCGCGAGCCGCTGCTGGCGCTGATGGTGGTGGCGCTGGTGCTGGCGGTGGGCGTGGGCGCGCCGGTGTTCCTGTCGGCTGCATCGCTGGCCAACCTGGTCACCGACAGCACGCTGCTGGTGATGCTGGCGCTGGCGCAGATGCTGGTGATCGTCACGCGCGGCGTCGATTTGTCGGTGGCGTCCAACCTGGCATTGTCCGGCATGGTGGCGGCGATGCTGGCTTCGCGCCATCCGGAACTGCCGCTGGCGCTGCCGGTGCTGGCCGCGTGCGCGGTCGGGCTGGCGCTGGGCCTGGTCAACGGCTGGCTGGTCGGCACCCTGGCGCTGCCGCCGATCGTCATCACGCTGGGCAGCATGAGCGTGTACCGCGGCCTGGTGTTCGTGCTGTCCGGCGGCACCTGGGTGTCGGCCCACCAGATGCCGGCCAACTTCGTCGCCTTTCCGCTGACGCGCCTGCTCGGCATGCCGAACCTGGTGTGGATCGCCGCCGCCGTCACGCTGGCCATGCTGTTCATCGCCAGGCATACCCGCTTCGGGCGCGACCTGTACGCGATCGGCAACGCGCCGCACTGCGCCGGCACCATCGGCATCCCGACCGCGCGGCGCCTGCTGTGGACCTACGGCCTGTCCGGCCTGGTGGCCGGCCTGTGCGGCTACCTGTGGGTGGCGCGCTATGCGGTGGCCTACACCGAAGTCGCCTACGGCTTCGAGTTCACCGTGATCGCGGCCTGCGTGATCGGCGGCGTCAGCATCGCCGGCGGCGTCGGCAGCGTGACCGGCGCGCTGCTGGGCGCCCTGTTCCTGACCGTGATCGGCAACGCGCTGCCGGTGTTGCAGGTGTCGCCGTTCTGGCAGAGCGCCCTCACCGGCCTGGTGATCCTGGCGGCGGTGCTGGTCAATGCGCGCGGCAACGGCAAGCGCAGCCGCCAGATCCTGCCGCTGCACAAGAACGCGCTCGAACAGCGTGCCCACTGAAAGAGACCGACACAACATGGAGCGCCGCGTGAACAGCACCGCCCTGCCGACCGACCCCGTCCAACCCGCGCAGCCGTCGACGCCGTCGACCTCGCGCTATACCATCCTCGACCGCGAGACGCGCGGCTTGAAAGACCTGTTCGGGCGCTGGGAGGCGCTTCTGGCGCTGCTGCTGGTGCTGGTGTTCGCCGCCAACAGCATCGTCCTGCCGCACTTCCTCGACCTCTACAACCTGCTGGACGGCACCGTCAACTTCAGCGAAAAGGCGATGATCGCGCTGCCGATGGCCTTGCTGATCATCTGCCGCGAGATCGACATCTCGGTGGCCGGCACGCTGGCGCTGTCCTCGGTGGCGATGGGCCTGGCCATGCACGCCGGCGTGCCGCCGGCCGCGCTGCCGCTGGTGGCGCTGGCCTGCGGCAGCGCCTGCGGCCTGCTCAACGGCGTGCTGGTCACGCGCTTCGCGCTGCCGTCGATCGTGGTCACCATCGGCACCGTGTCGCTGTACCGCGGCCTGGCCAGCGTGGTCCTGGGCGACAAGGCCTTTACCGGCTACCCGCAGCTGATGGCCGACTGGGGACAAGGCTATTTCTTCGGCATCGTGCCGCGCGAATTCGTGGTGCTGCTGGTGCTGGCCGCGGTGTTCGCGCTGGTGCTGCACACCACCACGTGGGGCCGCCGCATCTACGCCATCGGCAACAACCCGGACGCCGCGCGCTTTTCCGGCATCGCCGTGGACCGCTACCGCCTGGCGCTGTTCATGCTCACCGGCGCCATGGCCGGCCTGGCGGCGTTCTTCCTGACCGGCCGCATCGCCAGCACCCGCCCCAACATCGCCACCGGCTGGGAGCTGGAAGTGATCACGATGGTGATCCTGGGCGGGGTCAGCATCGCCGGCGGCGCCGGCACCATCGGCGGCGTGCTGCTGGCGGTGCTGACGCTGGGCGTGGCCACCTACGGCATGTCGCTGGCGAACATCCCGGGCATCTACATGACCATCGTGGTCGGGGTGCTGCTGCTGGTGACGATCGCGCTACCGCGCCTGCTGCGTGCGCGCGCGGCGCGCAAGTGATGCGCCCAAGTGAGGCGCCCGTGACGATGCACACGAACGACGCCCTGATCGTCCTCGACATCGGCAAGACCAACGCCAAGCTGGCCCTGCTCGACGGCGATGGCGCGCTGCTGGCCGAGCGGCGCCGTCCCAACGCGGTGCTGCACGACGGCCCGTATCCGCACCTGGACACCGAGGGGTTGTGGCAATGGCTGCTGGCGACCTGCCGCGAGTTCGCCGCGCGGGCCAGCGTCTCGGCCATCGTGCCGGTGACGCACGGCGCCACCGCGGCCCTGGTCGACGCCCACGGCCTGGTGCTGCCGGTGCCCGACTACGAGTTCGCGTTCGACTTCGACGCTGCCGGCGCCGGCGCCGCCTACGAAACCGTGCGCCCCGCCTACGACGAGACCTGCTCGCCGCTGCTGCCGGCCGGCCTGAACCTGGGCCGCCAGCTGGCCTGGCTGCAGCAGGCGTTCCCGCACGACGTCGCGCGTGCGCGCCACATCCTGATGTATCCGCAGTACTGGGCCTGGCGCCTGTGCGGCGCGGCGGCCGGCGAGGCGACGTCGCTGGGCTGCCATACCGACCTGTGGAACCCGTACACCCAGCGCTATTCGTCGCTGGTCGAGCGCATGGGCTGGCAGCGCCTGCTGCCGCCGCTGGCGCCGGCCTGGGCCTCGCTCGGCACGCTGCGCGCCGAGGTGGCCGATGCCACCGGTTTGCCGCGCGCCTGCCAGGTCCTGTGCGGCATCCACGACAGCAACGCCTCGCTGCTGCGCTACCTGGACCAGGACGGCGCCGATATGCCATCGACTGCGCCGCGCACGGTCCTGTCGACCGGCACCTGGATCATCGCCGCCGCCTTCGGCATGCCGCTGGACGGCTTGCGCGAGGACGCCGACATGCTGGCCAACACCAACGCGTTGGGCCGGCCGGTGGCGTGCATGCGCTTCATGGGCGGGCGCGAGTTCGGCGAGCTGGCCGGCGCCGATCCCGAAACCTGCGCGTTGGACGACATCGAACGCGTGGTCGCGCAGGGCACGCTGGCGCTGCCGTGCTTTGCCGCCACCGGCGGTCCGTTCGCCGGGCGCGCGGGCCGCATCGACGGTCCGGCGCCGCTTGACGCGCGCGAACGCTATGCGCTGGCGACGCTGTACACGGTGCTGGTGACCGATTACTGCCTGGACGCGCTGGGTGCGGCGGGACCGGTCGCGGTGGAAGGCAGCTTCACCGCCAACCCGTGGTTCGGCCCCGTGCTGGCGGCGCTGCGGCCGGGGCAGCCGGTCAGCTATTCGGACGATGCCAGCGGCACCACCTGCGGCGGCTGGATGCTGCGCCATCGCGCGCGCCCGGCGCCCGGTTCGAGCACGCCGGTGGCGGCGCTGCCGATAGCGGGGCTGGATGCGTACCGGCGGCGCTGGCTGGATGCGCTGCGGGCATAAACAGCGTCAATCCTGGTTCAGCCATCGGTCGATATCACGGCAAGCGTCGAGCCGGACCGATTCGAATTCGTCGCGGTCGTTTTTATTTGCCAGATCCATGTGAAAACTTATAGTCGGCAAGAGCACGGGCGGTAAAAACATCATTAAGAACCGATCTCAGTATATTGAGCTAGGTTCTTGATTGCCGCTTGCGCGAAATGCTGTGCAACCCGGGCATCGCCATGGAAGACGCTATAGATAGGATCCCGGCCTGCCGGAAAAGACGTGCTAAGATAACAATCTTCCCAACGTGCTGTGCGTTTGCGGCTACGACCTCTTTTGCGGAGTCCAATATGCCTTTCTCGCGGACCGACTTTATTGCCCTGTTTGCCCTTGCTCCCAAGCCCTATGCCCAATATGAAGCAACCTGTGGCGGTAAAGACAAGCTCTATGCTCTGTTCCATACCTTAGGCCAAGTCCACTTTGTCCGCTTGGTTCAGGGTTTCTATCCGGACCAGCTCAAATCGATCATGCTGGGGCTGAGTACCCTCGAGTTGCAGCAGGTGGGGAATATGACATTACCGACCCTAGTATCCCTGCGAGAAGTTAATGCCACCTGGATAAAGAATGTGCTGCGCGTGCTGACCAATGTCAGTCCTGTCGTATCCGTGCAAGTAGCGCCCAACGCCATCGTTCAGACCCTCGTCCATCCCGCTCGGACCAACCAGCTCGTAACGGAAGTGAACGCGAACATGCAATCCCCACGCAATTTGATCTTCGATCATAAAGGCATCTGTGTTGCCGAAATCAATTTTTCCAACCACGGCATGACGGCCACCTCCGGCCATGCCCATATTTACCCGGTCGGTGCCATGCCGATTACCGGCCACCATGTAAGCGGAGTCCCGCATTTCGGTCAGGGCGACTACCCGGCGGAATGGCGAGCCCTGCCGCCGGGGATCACGCCGGTGCGCCCGCTGTGGACCTGATCCAGCTCACGTCGATCATTCCACTTGAGTACACCCAGGTGAAGCACAGCCATTGAAGAATGCGCGCAGCCAACAAGAACGTCATCTAGCGGCTCGGTAGTTGAGCGCCCTTCCCCGGGATCACGCGGCGGCGGGCCTAAGGCAGTCGCGCACGGCGCGACAGCATGACTCGGCCACCACTTCCTGCCTGGCGATGGATAGATCACCGTCCAGGTCGAACTGATCGCTCCAGACGATCGTGGCCATGGCTATATCGAACAGACGCAGATTGGCGCGTGCACTCGTACGGTCTACCCGGACGCTGCTTTCCAAAACATGCGTAACACCCGCAGTACGCGCCCGCCCGCCCGGCTCCAGCCCAGGGCTCGACGCCGGTAGCATCACGAAGTCTGCGCCGAGTTCCAGATGCAGCCGATGGATGATTTCGTCATTCAGCCCATGGATGAAATCGCACCCGCCACGGTCCGACGTGCAGGCGTTCGGCACGAATGCAAGCCGTTTGTTCTCTATATCCACGCTGAAGCGTTCTATATGCGCCACGTACGCGCCGGCCGGAATCGTGATGCGTACCGGATCATTTTTTCCATCCGATTCGTAATACGCTTCAAGGCGCCTGCGCAGGCGGCCAACTTGTACCCGAACCACCGGATCGTCCGCGGGAGAATATGTTCGCGGATCACGTCGGAACAACTCGATTCCGATCTCGAATTCACCAATCTTTTCGGCACTAGGCCTATATAGTGCAGAAACCATATAACGCAATAACGGTCCGGCGCGACGTGCTTTAAAAAAATGCGGGCTATTCAACAATCGCTCCAACTGCGCCTGTACCTCGACGGCGATTTCGACTTGTCCATCTCCCGGCGGTATCGGCGTCGCCGCGCCAGCCCCGGCAACAGGTTGCCGCATCGAAAAAATAGCAGTATTGATAATATTCTCCAGCAGAGGTAACATCAAAGAGAAAAGCGTCTGACGTATACTTTATGCACGCCGGGCATTTTCTGCCTTCCGAAAACCTTACCCTGCAAGTTGTTGATTCAAAAGGCATTTGATGTCAAGATCAACGGAAAAGAAGGTTTTCCCAGCTTTCCGGTTCGGCGATTGGCATGTCGAAACCGGTGCGAATGCCATATTCCGGAACGGAATACGTCGCCAGATCGAGCCACGTGCAATGGATTTACTTACCTTTTTGTGCGAAAGACCAAATCAGGTGATTTCCGCCGATGAAATCGTCGCACGCTGCTGGGCCAATGCTTTCCAAGGCGATAATTCGCTACACAAGGCGTTGAGCCAATTGCGACACGCGCTCGGCGATTCCGCCGTGAGTCCGCGTTATATCGAAACGATCAGAAAACGCGGCTACCGCACAATTGCCGATATATCGCCATTGGCGCACGAAACATCCGATCCCCTCTGGCGCGATCGATCGCCATTTCGCGGGCTGGAAGCGTTCGAACCCGAACATGCCCCCGTTTTCTGCGGACGAGACAGTGCGACCCACGTACTGAAGCAGATGTTGCTCGCCCAATTGAATCGGGGATGCGCAATGCTGCTGGTGCTGGGGCCGTCCGGGTCCGGCAAAACGTCCCTGGTGCAGGCTGGGTTGCTGGCGCACCTGTCGAAAGGACGCGAAGCTGGTATTCGGCTCCGGACATGGCTGACTTTCGACTGTGCCGACCTTGGTGGCGCAAGCTTGTTCGCGGGTCTCGGCAGCGTCTTGCTCGACTGCGAGATCGACGGCAAACCGCTGTTCCACGATCAGAGCGCTGCATCGCTCGCACTGCGGCTAGCAGAAGACATCGCCTGGGTCGAAGCGCATCTCGGCGGTGCGCTGGCAGGGCAAAGAATCTTTCTGTTCATCGACCGACTCGAGGCGATCTTCCGGATCGGACATCTGCACGACAAGGAACGTGCAGCATTCTTCGAATGCATCGAACGACTTGGGCAAATGGGTATCATCGCCATTATTGCCTGCCGGAATGACTTCTATCATCATGTAATGGGATTCGCGGCAATGCGTGCACTCAAGGCGCGCGGTGGACATTACGACTTGAATCCTCCGGATGCGCTGGAAATGGCGCGCATCATCCGGCAGCCGGCCCACGCCGCAGGATTACGCTTTGAAACGGACGCCACAAGCGGTGCCAGCCTGGACGACCTGCTATGCCATGCGACGCATCGGGGAACCGATGCCTTGCCGCTTTTGGAATATTGTCTACAGGAACTTTATCGACGTCGCGACAACCAGAATATGCTGCGGCTTGCCGTGTTCCATGAATTGGGCGGCATCGAAGGAGCGATCAGCGTCCGTGCGGAAGAAGTGATCGCTACCTTGAGCAAGGCGGAAGTCCATGCCCTGCCGCAGGTGTTGTCGCGGCTGGTCATGCTGACCGACGACCAATCCGCCGTCACCGCCAGGCATGCGCCATGGGCATCGCTGAAAGCGGGTGCCGAGCAGGATCTGGTCAAAGCGCTTGTCGAAGCACGATTGTTCGTAACCGACTTCATCGCCGGCACTCCCACTTACGGCGTCGCGCATGAAGCGCTGTTGCGTCGATGGCCGCGCGCGCAAGACTGGATCGAGAAACATCGCGAATCGCTCCGGCTGCGTACCCGTATCGGCGCCCAGGCGGCGCGCTGGCGCGAACACGGCATGGACAGCGGTCTTCTGTTGCCACCAGGAATTCAAGCGCGTCAGGCCAAGGCGCTGGTTCGTCAGCGCGAACTGGACCTGGATCGACTCGAACTGGACTTCATCGCCGCATCGGTCAGAAAAGTCGAACGATACGAACGGGTACGCCTTTTGATTTCGGTTCTGGTCGTTACGTTGGCGCTGCTTGCCGGAGCGCTCGGCGTTGCCGCGTTCGCTGCGCAACGGCGTGCGGAACGACATCGTGGCGAAGCGGAAGGGCTGGTCACCTACATGCTGGGCGAACTGGTCGACAAGGTCAGGCCGCTCGGCAGGCTTGACCTGCTCGACAGCGTGAGCGAGCGCGCCCTGCTTTACCTGTCCGACATGAGCCGGCTGCAGGCACGCCCGGTAGCGCTGACGCAAAGATCAAAAGCCTTGCAGGTGATCGCCGAGGTCAAGATCGCACGCGGGGATCCGGCTGCCGCCACGGCAGCCCTGCTCGCGGCACGCCAAATTCTCGGCGAACTGGCGCGTATGCAACCGTCGAACCGGGAGGTGCTCGCGAATCTGGGTGCGAATGCCTTCTGGCTCGGCCAGATACATTTTGACCATGGCGAATGGGACGCCGCGTCTCGGCAATTCCAGGATTACCTCGACTTCAGCAATCAGGTAGCGCAACTGGCCCCCAGCGATCCGGACACCTGGATCGAGCAATCTTATGCGCATAACAGCCTCGGAAGCACGGCCCTGAAACGCGGCAAACTCGCGCTTGCCGCCACCGAGTTTTCCGCATCGGTGGCCTTGAAGTCGCGGGCATTGGAACGCAAGCGTGGCGATCCCACCCTGACCGCGGACCTGGCCGACAGCATTTCCTGGTTGGCCAGCACCAAAACCCGACTCGGCGAGCTGGATAGCGCCATGCGCCTGTTCCGGCGCGAGCAGGCGCTGCTGCAACCATTGCAGGATGCCGTTCCACAAAATGGCTTATGGATGCATCGGTATGCGTTCGCCCTTTGGCACCAGTCAGAGCTGTACATGGTTGCTGGCAAGAAGCGCGAGGCCATGATCCTGCTGGAACGTAGCGCACTTCTTCTAGGCCGGCTCGTGCATTTGGATCCCAGCAACCGGAACTGGCGCATGGACATGAACAACGCCGAATTGAAACTGCTGGAGCTGGACATAGCCGGAACCGACGGGCGTGCCAGCCCGGAACGCCTGGATGCTCTGTACCTGGCCTTCGACCGGCTTCTCGCCCAGGAGCCACGCAACACGACTCTGGCGAGACTAACCGCTTCGGCCTTGGTCACCAAAGCGCAATCGCAGCGCGGACACGGCCAGCTTGCGAAGGCTCGCGCGACGCTGGCGCCGGCGCTGGCCGCGTTGAGCCACCAGCATACGACGGCCCCGGCGGATACATCGATAGCGGATGCGCTGGCAACGGCGCTGCTGGTGCAGGCACAGATCGAACAGGCGCTGGGCGCTACCGCGGAGTCGGAACAAGCGTGCCGGGCAGTAGAAGACTTGTTCGCGCCCTCGGTGGCTACCAGCCTCGATTTCCGCATCCTCTCGGCTTGGGTACGCGCCCAATATTGTCTCAGAACGCCCCAGCGCGCTGCGCCTTTTCTCGGCAGGCTGGACAAGATCGGGTTTCACGATCCGAGATTTCTCGAAGCACTTCACTTGACCGACGATCGAAAGGAAATAGAATGATTCAACCGGTACATGTACAAACAAATTTCTACCAAGTCCAGGTCTTGATACGGACCGACGACGACGGCAACCTGGACTTCACTTACATACCCGACAAGGTCAACATCGATACGTCGAACGCGGTGATCAGCTATCAGCTGGTCGAAGCGCCTGCAGACACTACTTTCTGGGGGATGCAAATTTTGCCCGCCAACCAGGACGCCTTCGGGGCGCCACAGATTAGTGGCAATGGATACATGCTCTCGATTAATGACGTCAATGGCAACAAGGAGCCGAATGTGTACTCGGTGTCGCTCATGCTGTCCCAACCGGGCAATGGCATTCTGCTGTCCGATCCGCAAATCATCAACCGCCCTGGTTGATCGCTACGCGATGCCGGCGCTCTGCCCGGCATCGCGTACGTGTCGCCGCCTAATTTATCTAGCCAGTACTAACGGGTTCTTCGCGTGCTCGATAGCGGTGCATGCAGCCCAGAAACAGCGAACGATGCCACCTTCTATTCGGAATGGCTCAGCACGCTGCCACAATGCCGACAGCGACGTCGGGCTTTCGACCCCGATGATATGTGGTCCACCCGGCTTGAGATGGATACCGCGCGGCGGATGGAGCAGGTAATTCGGCGCCTTTTCTCCAGCCGCATAATGCACCGGCGTATCGCTGACCAGAACATTACTACTCGGGTTCTTGATACCCAGCATACTGATCAAGTCACGATTTTCCAGCGCCTGGCCGGTCGCATCCGCTATCGTCGCACCCGGCGGCGCCAGCACCCAGAATTCGAACCCTTCCGGCACGATCGTTTCGCCCGTGTATTCGAAGGTGCCATGGCCGCTGAAGATCACGTCCAGACCCGTTGTCTGGATCGGGTGTTTCAACTTCCTCACGTGTGACCAATCCAATGTCATACGATTCTCCTCGATATGTCCGATACGGTGGCCGGGCGGGTCGAGCCACCCGGCACTTCATCTTACGAATACTGGACGGCGAACGATCCATTGGCGTTCTGGATGACGGTGGCAGTCATTTGCGGTTTCCCAGTAAAATCAATTTCTGCCGGAACCGTAGTGAAAGCCTTCACGTCGATGATTTCGCCTTGGGTGAATGCCCCGTCAGCAACGTAGAACTTAACGACTGGAATGATCTCAAAGGTGTCGTTAGGCTCGGCAGCGAAGGTCGCCACCGGCGCTGGAATACCGGTGCCGGTCGGTTTGGCCATGCCGAACACGTAGTTGAAGTCGCTTGTGAAATCGGTATTCGCCTTGATCTCGAAGGCGCCGGCATTCGCGACGCCACCGGTCGTCGTGCCGAAACCCGCGGGAGAGGTTCCCTGGAATACCACGCCGTCGCGGGAACTGGTATTGACGGCCGCCACCCCGCCTTGGTGCACGACAACGGAAGGCGACAACGCTTCCGGAACAGTGCCCCAGTAGGCGTCAATAATGTCGGTATACACGAGCGTGTCGATGCCGCCATTGCGCACGCTGGGGAAAGTGACCCACGCGTTGGTGAACACTTGCACCTGCGAACCGGCGGAAGTCACGGTGGGCGGTTCCGAAAAGACGACGTAGCTTTTCGGGAAACCGGACTGGTTATACACCTGAATAGTATATTGGGCCATGATTGTCTCTATAAAAAATGAGCGGTCGATGCCGCGGATGGGTGGGTGAACATGACACGAGGTCTTGAACACGGAATCCATCATCGCGCCTGCAAGGCATCGGCATAAGTAGCACTCAAGTAACGTTACGCGCTGTTACGGCTGGGACGGCAAATGTCGCACGCGCATCGGCGTTTTCGAGCGTCCATGTGCGGTACCTAGCCGGGACGATCCCATCCAAGGCCCCGCCCCTCGAGTTCGATGATTTTTTGCTATGATCAGTGATCGACAGGCCTTTCGACTACCATGACTCTTGAACCTCATCCCGAGCGACGCTCGGCGGACCGGCGTACCGATGGCGTCACCGCAAAAATCTTGCGCACCATGTTCGCCATGCGGCGCGGCTTCGGCAGCGGTGCCGCGAAAAATCTCTTGTTGCGCAACGGTCTCGACGAGGAACTGATCGAGCGCGTATTGGCCATTCCCGAAGACCGCCGCGTGCAGCGGCGCCGTACCGACGAGATGCCGTCCATGCCTGCGGATCGGCGTGACAGGCCGGCTGTCGACGATGACGAAGCCGTCACGCTCGACGCGGCCGGCATGGCAATCCTGTACCGCCTTCGTTTCGAAGTGGATACCGGCATGCAGAGAATCACGATCGCCGAGTGTCCGGCCGATTTGATGCGTTTCGCGCTGATTCAGTTGGACGAGGACGGCAAGCCTGCGATCACTGCAAAGGGGCGGCAGGCGCTCAAGCACTTCGCCTGCGTACGCGCGCTCGACCGCATTCAAAGCGGCGTGGACGCGATCCCGATGAGCGAGGAAATCCGGACCTGGCTGGAATCGAACCTGTTCATGCAGCGCATCGGCAACGGCTACACGGTCACCGAGCTCGGCGTCGGTTGGCTGGAATTCAACCGGACGATTTCCCAAAAGCGGGCGGTGTCGTAGCGACCGGCAGGACCAGCAATTCGATCATGCCGGCGCTCCGGCGCATGGTCGTTCGCTTTCGAATCCGGACGTATTGACGAGCATACCCGCTATCCGCCTCCTCCGCCAGGCGTCACGCTTGCCGGCGCCACCCCGCCGCGCACGGCGCGCAGCGTCACCAGCCGCACCGGCTCCAGCGCATTCTCCGGCTTGCCGTCGGTGGTCACCGCCAGCGCGATGGTGTTGTCGCCGTGCGGATCGAGGATGCCCGGCGGGATCACGAAAGTGCGCTGCGGGCCGACGTGGGCGATGAACTGGCCCATGTTCCAGCCGTTCACGAAGATCAGCGCGCGGTTTTCGCGCGCGGAGCGCGGCTGCGCGGCGTCGCCGAAGGCCAGGCCGAGCTGGACGTCGTGGCCCTCGGGCAGGTCCAGCTTGACGCGGGTGCGCAGCCAGTAGGTGCCGGGCGCCGGCGGCGCATCCTCCGCCCTGGCCGCGGCCCAGCCGGCGTCCGCCGTCGCAGCGGCGCCGGTGAGCGGCAGGTACCACCCTTCCCGCTCGCCGTACAGCCCGCCGTTGTTGAGCGGCCCGCGCAGCTTATCGAAGATGTCCTCGCCGCCGCGGTTGCCCTGGATGCGCCACTCGATCGGCACGGCGAAGCGGCGCCCGCCCTTCGACGTCAGCGAGGCCGATATCAGGCCGCGCGCCTCGCGGTGGGCGTCGTCCGCCATCAGGTCCCAGTTGTGCGAGTTGTTGCGCACCATGGCGGCGATCACGTGCCGGCCCGGCGCCAGGTCGCCCAGCGCCAGCTTGACGCTGTCGGTGGTCTCGGGGAAGGAACGGCCGGTGTCGAGTTCGTGCTGGCCGGCGAAGCGGCCGTCGACCCAGACCTGGAGCATGCCGCCGCCCCCGCCGCCGTAGAACAGTTCCAGCCGGTCGGCGCGGACGGCGCCGATGTCGACGTGGCCGCGGTACCAGACGTCGCCGTGGTGAAAGCCGTAGTCGCTCATCGCCAGGGTCGGCTGGCCGCGCTCGGGCAGGGTCCAGGTCTGGGCGGCCGAGGCGCGCCGGTCGGCCTTGGCCCAGGCGCTGTCGTCGAAGGCGGGCTGCGCCTCGGGACTGTCCATGCGCCGCGTCCAGGCCGCGCGGCCGAGGTCGGGCAGCGCCACGCGCGCGGGGCCGGGCACGACGCCGCTCCTGACGCTGCCGTCCGGCTGCGCGCGGAAAGCCAGGGGCTGGCCGTTGAAGCTGAGCGCGGCGAAGGCCGGCCCCCAGATTTCCAGCGTGCTGTCCTCGGCGGTGTCGCCGGTGAGAGCCAGCGTGCCGCCCGCCAGCGTGCTTGATCGCACCAGCGCCGGCGTCAGCTGCAGCACCTTGCCGGCGTCCGCGCCTTTACCTACATCCTGCAGCCAGAAGCGCTGGCTGGTCGCTTCGTCCGCCAGCAGCAGGAGCAGCGGCGCCCGTCCGCCGCCGCTGATGCGCACGCGCGCCAGGCCCCCGTGCGTGTAGGCCAGGCGCAAATCGCCGCGCCCGGCGTCGAACCTGGACGCCACCTGCCCGGCCAGCACCTCGACCTTGGGCGCGCCCGCGTAGCGCAGCACGGTCTCGGCCTGCTCGCCGCCGCGGCCCTGCAGCAGCACGATGTCGCGCGCGCCGTTCCGGAATTGCGCCTGCAGCTCGGAGGTCGAATACACCAGGCGCTGGCGCTGCAAATCGACGCCGGCCAGCAGCATCTTGCCGTCCTGGCCGTTCAGGCGCGATTCGATCGTGTAGCTGCCGTCGCGCGTGGCCAGGTCGAAGCGGAAGCGGTCGTCGCCGGTGAGGTCGGACGGGCTGTGCACGGCGAACAGCACGTGCGCGCCGAGTTCCTGGTTGACGTTGTGGTAGACCTTGACCCTGTCGCTGGTCGTCTTGACCGGCGCGCCCTTGTCCATGCGCGCCAGCACCGGCTCGGCCGCCTGCACGAACATGCCCTGCTGCTTCAGGCCCAGCGCCTTGGGGCGCAGGCCGCGGTCTTCGGCGATCGGCGCGCCGTAGTCGTACGAGGTGTACACGATCGGCCCCGGCAGCCAGCCCCACGAGGTGCCGCCGAAGGCCATGTACAGGTTGTGGATGGTGATGCGATTGATCAGGTCGGTGCCGTAGAACACGCGCTGATAGCCGGTGCCCTGGCGCTGGGCGGTGCAGTCATACGTGCCGTTCGAGCCCCAGTAGTCGAACCAGCCGGCGCCGATCTCGGCCAGGAAGCCCGGCGTGGCGGGTGAGGACAGCGCGCCGGACTTCGGTCCCGGCGCCGCATACATGCCCCAGTCGGGCGCGCGCGCCGGGCCGCGCGGGTCGGCGTGCACGTCGCAGGTGCCGCCGGGGTAGCCGTCGAAGGCGTACAGGTCGGTCGGTCCCGGATTGGTCCAGGGCGCGCCGGATCCCTTCGGCGTCCAGTCGGGCAGGCGCCCGGCGGCGTTGTGGAACATCGGTACCGTGATGCCGTCGCGCCTGGCCTTGGCGGCCAGGTGTTCCATCATGCGCGCGTGCTTGGGCTCGACCTTGCCCAGCTCGTTCTCGAGCTGGTAGGCGATCACGTTGCCGCCGCCATTCGTTATCTGGTGGCGCGCGATGATGGCGTTAATCCGGGTCATCCATTCGTCCATGGCGGCCAGGTAGACCGGATCGTCGGTGCGCGCCTCGGCCTTGTTGCGCAGCATCCAGCCCGGAAAGCCGCCGCCGGACAGTTCGGCGTTCACGTAGGGGCCGGGACGGGCGATGACGTACATGCCCTCTTCCTCGGCGGTCGCCAGCGCGCGCTCCATGTCGCGCACGCCCGTGAAATCGTAGACGCCCGGCGCCGGCGAATGGTAGGCCCAGTCGAAATAGAAGGAGACGCCATTGAAGCCGAGCGCCTTCATCTTCTGGATGACGTCGCGCCACTGCGCCGGGTCGGGCAGGCGGAACGGATGGATCTCGCCTGACCACAGCACGATGCGCTTGCCGTCGACCAGCAGCGAGTACCGGTCCCAACTGACCTGCCTGGGCTCGTTCCTGGCGCCCGCCAGCGGCGCCGCCGCGACGCCGGCTGCCCGCACGGCCTGCGCGGCCGGCGGCGCTTGCACTGGCCGCGCTTGCACCGCCGCCGCATCCGAGGCCTGCGGAATGCCCAGTTCCTGCGCCACGCCGGCGCCGCCGAGCGCCGTGCCTGCAAGCGCGGCCAGCACCAGCCGCACCAGCCGCGCCAAGCGCGTCGGCAGCGCCAAGCGCGTGGGCGCGGCGACGCACTGCATCACATCCTGCATGGCATCCGCACCTGCCGCGCCGCACGCGGACGGCGACGCATCGTTCGAAGCAAAACTCGGCACCGGCTCGTCTCCTGATGATCGTTATGGCGCGTATTGTCGCCGCGATCGCGCATGTGTTGGCCAAATGCCATGCAAGCGCTCAACAACATGATTATTCCATCGCCGCGGGAATGCGGCGCGGATTTCGATGGCGGGTTGCGGCTACCATCGACGCGTCAATACCGGCGCAGCGCGCCGGCTTCCGGACCCCAAGCAGCACGCCGGACCGGCCGCGGCGCCCGCCGCATGGCCAGGCTTGACGACCGCCCGCGCCGGCCCCGCGCCGCCGGGCGCCACGCCGTTCCTTCAGTCGCGACAACAGCGCCCGCATCGACGGGAGCATTACAAGAACGAGGAGATACCGCACCATGAAACCTGCCCACGAACCCACGCCGCGCGCCGGAACGCGCCACGGCACCGGCTGCCGCCGCACCCTGGTCAGCCTGGGCGTGCTGGCGATGCTGGCATCGCTGCAGGCGCACGCCCAGCAGAGCGCCGCCGCAGCCGATGCCGCCGCGCCGCAATCCAGCACGGCCGCACCCCTTGATACCAACACCGACCCGGTCGACGCCAACGCCGCGCGCAGCGCGCCCAAGGCGGTGGAAACGGTGGTCGTCACGGGCTTTCGCGCCAGCCTGAACAGCGCCCTGAACACCAAGAAGAACGCCGACGGCATCGTCGACGTGATCAAGGCCGAGGACATCGCCAAGTTCCCGGATGCGAACCTGGCCGAGTCGCTGCAGCGCGTGCCCGGCGTGGCGCTGGCGCGCGGCGACGGCGGCGAAGGCAAGCAGATCACGGTGCGCGGCCTGAACGCCGGCTTCACCCGCGTGCGCATCAACGGCATCGAGGGCGTGGCCGCCACCGGCGCATCGGACATCAACGGCAGCACCAACCGCGGGCGCGGCTTCGACTTCTCCGTGTTCGCCTCGGAACTGTTCAACAGCCTGGAAGTGCGCAAGACGTCCGAGGCGGCGGTCGAGGAAGGCTCGCTCGGCGCCACCGTCGACCTGCGCACCGCGCGCCCGTTCGACTTCAAGGGCCGCACCGTCAGCGTCGGCGGCCAGGAGTTCTACAACCAGCTGTCGAAGAAGACCCAGCCGCGCGTGACCGCCCTGCTGTCGGACCGCTGGGACACCGCCTACGGCAAGGTCGGCGCGCTGGTCTCCGGCGCCTACTCCAAGCGGCGCGCCACCGAGGAAGGCTACGAAGCGGTCGAGCTGCTCAGCGCCAGCGCCGACGGCGGCTTCTGCTCGCCGCTCGGCGCCGCCCAGAACCCGGCCAACAGCGCCGTCAAGGGCATCACCCCGACCGCCTGCGGCTTCGGCGTGCCGCGCACCTCCGACCCGGCCGCCTACAATTCGGTGTTCGGCCGTACCGACAACTACGGCGGCACGGTGGCGACGCCGGCCGCCGGTTCCGGCGCCTACGCCCCGCGCATCCCGCGCTACCGCCGCTCGCAGACCGACTACGAACGCACCGGCATCACCAGCTCGTTCCAATGGCGCCCGGCGCCGAGCACCGAGGTGAACCTGGACCTCATGTACGGGAAATTCGCCAACAAGCGCTACGACAACTACATCGAGGCGATCTCGTTCGGCCGCACGCTGGCGCAGGCCAACGGCAAGCCGCAGACCTCGATCCTGGAAACGCACTTCGACGGCAACGGCAGCTGGGACTACGGCCGCTTCAACGGCGTCGACGTGCGCACCGAGGGCTTGCTGGACGTGTACGACACCACCTTCCGCCAGCACGTGCTGTCCGGCAGCCACAAGTTCAGCGACACCGTCAAGCTGAACTTCCTGACCGGCGCCTCGAACGCCAACCTGAACGAGCCGATGCGCGCCACCGTGCAGTTCGACGCGCCCAACGTCAACAACTTTTCCTGGGACTTCCGCAACAACCGCAACGTGCCGACGCTGAACTTCGGCACCGACATCGCCAATCCGGCCAGCTTCGGCTTCGCGCCGCAGGATGCCGACGGCACCGTGCACGGCCAGTTCGTCGGCCGCTACCTGGACACCACCAACAAGCTCAAGACCTCCGAGGTCAACCTGAGCTGGGAGATGAACGACCACCTGACCAGCCGCTTCGGCCTGTCCAAGCGCACCAATACCTGGTCGAACTTCGAGATCGGCTCGGGCGGCAACGGCTTGACGCTGCCGTCCGGCGTGACCATGGCCAGCATCTCGCGCCAGATCACCGGCTTCGGCAACGGCCTGGGCGGCAGCGGCGTGCCGTCGCAATGGGCGGCGGTCGACCTGAACAAGTTCCTGGCGGTGTACAACATCGAGTGCCACTGTTCAGCGGTGCCGGGCTCCGAGTACAACGTGCTGGGCCAGGCCAACCGCCGCGTCGAGGAAAAGATCGACGCGCTGTACGGCATGGTCGACTTCAACTACGACCTGCTCGGCATCGGCTGGCGCGGCAACGTCGGCGTGCGCGGCGCCGACACCAAGGCCACGTCCACGGCGCTGATCGCGGTGAACGGCCAGCTGCAGCCGAACACCGGCACCAAGAAATACCGCGACTGGCTGCCCGCCTTCAACCTCACGGCGCAGCTGCCGAAGGACGTGTTCGTGCGTTTCTCGGCCGGCAAGACGCTGTCGCGCCCGGAGTACGTGGACCTGGCGCCGTCGGCCACGGTCTCGCAGATCGCGCAATCGGTCTCGATCGGCAACCCGAACCTGGACCCGATCCGCGCCAAGACCTACGACCTGCAGGCCGAGTGGTACTACGCCAAGAACGCGATGGTCTCGCTCGGGTACTTCCGCAAGGACATCGCCAGCTTCATCCAGACCGTGTCCGAGCGCGCCACCTATTCGTCGCTGGGCC
Organism: Massilia forsythiae; assembly: GCF_012849555.1. Taxonomy (NCBI): domain Bacteria; kingdom Pseudomonadati; phylum Pseudomonadota; class Betaproteobacteria; order Burkholderiales; family Oxalobacteraceae; genus Massilia; species Massilia forsythiae. The sequence continues at coordinate 4,643,587 of NZ_CP051685.1, read as the reverse complement.
TGCCGAACGACCTGCTGGTGTTCGGCGGCTGCTCGCTGACCGGCACGCCGGTGTGCCCGACGCTGCCGAGCACCGAAGTGGTGGTCAGCCGCAAGGTGAACACCGCCGGCGGCCCCTTGAACGGCCTGGAATTCAATTTGCAGGCGCCGTTCAGCTTCCTGCCGGGCTTCTGGAGCAACTTCGGCTTCCTGGCCAACGCCACCGCGGTGAAGTCGAAGATCACCTACATCACCCGCGTCGACAACCCGCGCACCGCCGCCAACGAACAGCTGACGCAGGTGGCCAACTTCACCGGCCTGTCGCCGCGCGCGCACAACCTGACGCTGTTCTACGAGGACGCCAAGTTCAGCGCGCGCGTGTCGGCCGCGCACCGCTCCAGCTACCTGCTGGCGGTGCTGGGCGACGTCAACGGCCACGACTACACCACCGTGGACGGCTCGACCAACGTCGACGCCAGCATCTCGTACAACCTGACCCCGCAGCTGCGTCTTTCGGTGGAGGGGCAGAACCTGACCGACACGCCGCTGCGCTACGGGCGCGATACGCAGCGCAACGACACGCTGCTGTACGTGCATTCGGGACGCTCGTTCGTGCTGGGGTTGAACTACAAGTATTGATGCGCACGGGGCGGATACGACGCCGCGTATCACCGCGTGTGCCGTTTTCACCGCTTCATGTCCGCCACCGGCTCGCCGAAATCCGGCGTGCCGTCGGCGCGCCAATGGATGACTTGCGCGCGCGTATGCCGGTTCGGGTCATTCAACGAATCGCCGGGGATGTCGCGGTAGTTGCGCGCGTGGTAGACCAGAATGTCCGTCTTGCCGTCCGGCGTGGTGGTGAAGCTGTTGTGCCCCGGTCCCCACTGGCCGTTGGCGGGGCTCGACTTGAACACCGGCTCGCGCGACTTCGACCACGATGTCGCATCCAGCAGGTCGGCATCCGCGCGCGCGGTGAGCATGCCCATGGCGTAGCTGGCGTCGGTGGCGCTGGCCGAGTAGGTGAGAAAAACGCGGCCATTTTTCACCAGCACCGCCGGCGCCTCGTTGACGTCGAATTTCACTTTTTCCCACGCATACTCGGGTTTCGTCAGCATAATGGCCGGCCCGGCGATCGACAGTGGGCTATCCATGCGCGCGATGTAGATGTTGGTGCCCTTGCTGCCATCCGGCGCGCGCTGGGTCCACACCAGGTAGCGCTGGCCGCGGTGGGCGAAGGTGGTGGCGTCCAGCGAAAACGATTCCCAACCGGTCTTCAGCTGGCCGCGCTCGATCCACGCGCCGTCGAGCGGATCGGCGGACGCGTTCTCCAGCACGTACAGGCGGATCGCCCACTTGTCCTCGGCGCGGCCGGCGGTGAAGTACAGGTACCACTTGCCGTCGATGCGGTGCAGTTCCGGCGCCCAGATGTGCGCGCCCATTTCGCCGCTGGCGTGCTTGCGCCAGACCGTCTTCGCCTCGGCCTTGCCCAACTCGTCCAGCGAACGCGCGCGGCGCAGCTCGATGCGGTCGTATTCGGGCACGGTGGCGGTCAGGTAATACCAGCCATCGGCGGACAGGCTCACCTGCGGGTCGGCGCGCTGGCGCACGAGCGGGTTGGCGAACACGGGTTCGGCGGCCTCGGCCCGGGCGCCGGGGTCGGCTCCGCTGGGGGCGTGGTCGGCGGCGCAGCCGGCCAGGACGGCGGCGAGAAGGATGCCGGACGCGACACGCGCCATGGGGAAACGCGGGATGCGGATCATGGAAGCTCCAAAAAAAATGCCAGCCATGGTCGGATGGCTGGCGTAACGAGACACAAAGTGAGACGCATCCGAGTCATTCTATGCGATCGATCCGCGCCCATCATGCCCTGCCGCCAAACAATCACGACGCTGAGCGCTGCGCCCGGCGAACCATCCTGCGGCGTTCCAGCGCACCGGCCCGACGCCAATGGCCCGCATCCGGCGGCGATCGCCCGTGCTATCATCGCCGACCCGCGCCACGATGGAACGCCGCACGATGAAGCACGCCCTCTTCCTGTTCGACCTGGATGACACCCTGCTCGACTTCAAGGCCTCCGAACGGCTTTCCTTCACCCGCACGCTGTGTGCACTGGGCCTGGCCGATGGCCTGGAACCGCTGTTCTGCGACTACCAGGCGATCAACCTGGCGCTGTGGCGGCAGTTCGAACTGGGCGCCGTCTCCAAGGACTTCCTGAAGGTGGAACGCTTCCGCCGCACCTTCGCCGCGCACGGCCTGGACCTGGATGCGCACGCCGCCAGCGGGCTGTATCTCGAATCGCTGTCGGACACCGTGGTGCTGGTCGACGGCGCCCGCGAAGTATGCGAACAATTGGCTGCGCTCGGCGAGGTCGGCATCATCACCAACGGCGTGCACCACATCCAGCACCGCCGCATCGCCAGTTCCGGCCTGCAGGACCACATCTCGTTCGTGGCGACGTCGGAGGCCTGCGGCTTCGCCAAGCCGGACAGCCGCTTCTTCGCATTCACCACCAGGATGGCGCGCGCCTTCGACCCGGACAAGACCGTCATCATCGGCGACCGCCTGGACGCCGACATACTGGGCGCCAACCGCTTCGGCATCGACGCCTGCTGGTTCAATCCGGGCGGGCTGGCCAACGCCTCGGAGGCGGTGGCGCATTACGAGGTGGCGCGCCTGGGCGAGATCGTGCCGGCGTTGACGGGACCGCGCCGCGCGTGATGCGGAGAGCCGCCCGCCACCGTGCAGATCACGGTGGCGGCATCTGCCAGCCTGCCGCAACCCGCCGCGCCGCCTGGCGCGGCGGCGTGTCCCCCAGCGGCAGCAGCCCGGCCACTCGTGCCAGCACGCGCACCAGTGCCGCCTCGCCGGCGCGCAGCCCGTACCCGCGCAACTGCGGCAGCGAGCGCACCGGTTCCGGCACGATCTGCACGGCGGCGCGCACCAGCAGCCGCTGCAGCGGGCGCAGCGGCGCCGGCAGGATCGGCGCCGCGCACATGATGCGCAGGAACTCGGCCAGGATCGCCGACCCTTCCAGCCCCGGCGCAGTGGCCGCCAGCAGCGCGTCCCAGGCGGCGCGCGAGCATGGTGCGCCGGTAGCGCCGTACAGGCGCGCGGCGGGCCGGCCTTCGGCAAAGGCGGCATCCATCTCGGCCGCCGACAAGGGGCGCACGTAGCGGTGGTAGGCCTCGGCGAAGCCGAAGCCGGCGGTGGCCTGCACCCAATCGAGCAGGCGCGGGTCGTCGGCGCGGTAGGCGATGCCGCTCGGGGTGACACCCGTGACGCGCGCGTGCATGCGCGCCACGTGCGCGATCATCCTTTCGGCGTCGGAGCGCGGGCCATACACCGTCATCATGGCGGCGAAGCCGGTGCGGCGCAGGCGCAGCACCGGGTCGCGGCGGAAGCCGCTGTGGTCCCATACGCCGGAGCGCACCGACGGTTCGGCCAGTTCCAGCAGCACCGCCGCCACACCGCCGATGAACAGCGCCACCGGATTGGCGAACACGCGCCAGGACACGCCGTGCGCCGGCGCCAGCGCCGGTTCGCCGGCCGGTCGGCTGAAATCGAAGGCCATGCCGGGCGGCGGGCGCGCCAGGTCGCGTAGTTGGTCCAGCATCGCACTTCCTCCTTGCGGCGATTGTAATCGTGCCCTGGCAAGCGCGCGGCGCAAGACGCAAAAAAGCGCCGGCCCTCCATCGGAGAACCGGCGCAACGGGGAGACGCAAGCGGTGCGGCTCAGTTCTTGATCGACAGGCTCACGAAATAACGCCGGCCGGAGAAGGCCAGCTCGTTGATGCGAAACAGGTCGCCGGCATCGGTGATCTGCGCCTGGTCGGTCAGGTTCTTCCCTTCCAGCGACAGCGTCACGTGCTCGTTGTAGCGCCACTGGATCTTGGCGTCGAGGAAGCCGGTCTTTTCCTGGAAATTCGGGTTGCCGGAAACGTCGTTGGCGCCGGTGAAGAAGCGGTCGCGGTAGTTGTAGGCGATGCGCGCGTTGATCGGGCCGCGGTCGTACCACAGCGAGACGTTGTAACTGTTGCGCGACATGCCCGGGTACGGCAGCACGCTGCCGTCCAGGATGTTGAGGCGCTCGTTGCCCCTGGCATAGGTATAGCCCATGCGCGTGTAGTTGGCGTCGCCGCCGAAGCCGCCCAGCCAGCCCGGCAGGAAGGTAAAGGCGCTGCGCGCGGCCAGTTCGATGCCGCGCGTGGTCGCGCCCTGGCCATTGACCGGCTGGGTCACGTCGAAGCGGTCGCCGCTGCCGAACAGGTCGACGTTCTTCACCAGCACGCGTTCCAGCACATAGCTGGAGATGTCCTTCTTGAACAGTGCCACGCTCAACTGGCTGTCCGCGCTCGGGTAGTACTCCAGGCTGAAGTCGGTGTTGGTCGAGCGGTAGGGTTTCAGCGACGGGTTGCCGGCGGTGCAGTCGTCGGTGCCGTCGCCGCCGAACTGCGCCAGGCCGCTGCCCCGGGTGCAGGTGGCGTTCGGCGCCAGCAGGTCGATGCGCGGGCGCGCCATCGCCTTGGCCCAGCCGACGCGCGCCAGGAACTTGTCGGGCATCAGCCAGATCGTGCCATTGAAGCTCGGCAGCACGTCGTTGTAGGTGTTGTTCACCGCAGTGGTGACGTTGCTGAGCACGACGTCGCTATAGCTGGACGAACCGAGCGAGGTGGCGACGCGCTGCTGCAGCTTGAACAGGCCGGCGGCGTTGTCGCGCGTGCGGGTGTAGCGCATGCCGACGTTGCCGTCGATGTCGTAGCCGAACAGCTCGGTGCCGTAGTCCAGGCGCAGGTAGGTGGCGGCGATGCGCTCGCCAACCGAGAAAGCCGGGATCTGCGGGTAGGTCTGGCCGTCGCTGCCCGGCGCGCTGAACAGGTAGCCGTGGTTGAAGCGCGACGTGTCGAAGTTGGGCGCGGCGGCGTCGTAGGACGGGGCGATCCAGCCGGCGGGCAGGTTCGACAGGCCGCCGTAGCCCTTGAAGAAGGTGCCGGGCGAGCGCTCGCGCAGCGAATTCACCAGCGCCGCCATCTGCGCCGCGTTCACGTAGCGGGTGGCGAAGCTGCCGTTGATGAAGCTCTGGGTGTCGTTGGGCCGCTGCGCGCTGCCGCGATACAGCGGGTCGTAGATGACCGTCTGGTTGACGTTCGCGCTCAGCACGTTGACGTCGTCCGCGGTCGAGGACAGGTTGCTGCCGGCGCTGGCCAGGTAGCCGCCGGCGCCGTACTGCTTCGAGTCGGCCTTGCGCGCCTGCGCGCCGAACAGCACGCGCTTGAAGAACGGCGTGCTCAAGCGGTACCTGAAATCGAGCTTGGCCTGGTCTTCGCTGTTCCTGGTCTCGGTCGGACGGTACTGCAGCTGCGCCTGCACATAGGACGACGCGTTTTCTGGGTCGTAGGCGGCCGGGAAGGTGAAGTGCGGGATGCCCTTGCCGTCCAGCGTCACCTTCAGGCCGGGCGCGTTCTGGGTCAGCACGATGTTGTTGCTGTCGCTGTTGTAGGTCGACTTCGCCGTGTTGAACAAGCCATCGACGTCCAGGCGCCCGCTCTTGTAGTTGAAGCCGCCGGAAAGATAGCGCGAATCGACGTCGAGCTTGAAGGCGCGCGCCGAGGTGGAAAAGGCGCCCTGCCCGCCCTGCCCGGCCACGTTCAGGCAGTTGCCGACCGTGTACGAGGTCACGTAGTGATTGCTGACCACCATGCTGTCCGGCGTCGTGGCCGGGGTGACGCAGCTGCCGGCCGCGGTCGGCACGCCGTTGGCGCCGTACACCGGCGCGTTGCCGGCATTCGCCAGGCGCGAGACGGCGCCGAAGTCGGTGCCGAAGTTGCGGTCGTTGAGCAGTTGGCGCTGGGTGTTGGCCTGGAAGCTGGTCCAGGCGCTCAGTTCGTTGCTGACCTTGTACTGCGCGGTGAATTCCGCCGACGAGCGCTTGTGGTCGCGCGTCCAGATGCCGTAGCGGGCGATGCCGGGCGAGTAGTCGTTCCACTGCGCCAGGCAGGCGGCGCGCTGGGTCGCGTCCAGGGTGGTGGCCGAGCAGCCGCTCTTGGCGCCGATGGCGGCGAGCAGCGGGTCGCGGCTGACCACGGTCTTTTCCAGTGAATTGTCCCAGTCCTGCAGGAAGCGCCACGAGGTGTTGCGCGCATAGTCGTTGCGCGTATAGACCTTGTCGAACACGATGTTGGCCATCAGGCCGAGGCGCCCGTCCAGGTACTTGTCGGCCATGTACAGGTTGGCGCGCGGCTGCACGCCGCCGCGGCTGGACGACTGCTCGGCCGACAGCGTGCCGCCGATGGTCGGCTTCTTGAAGTCGAGCGGCTTGCGCGTGTTGATGCTGACGGTGCCGCCGACGCCGCCCTCGGTCATGTCGGCGGTGATGCCCTTGTAGACGTCGATCGAGCCGATCAGCTCCGAGGCCAGCTCGCGCAGCTCGGCGCCGCGCCCGGCGGTGCCGTTGGTGCTCAGCACCGACATACCGTTTATCTCGATCCGGTTCAAGTCCGGCTCGACGCCGCGGATCGACACCTGCGAGCCTTCGCCGAAATCGCGCGACAACTGCACGCCGGTGACGCGCGACAGCGCCTCGCCCACGTTCTTGTCGGGGAACTGGCCGATGTCCTCGGCCACGATCGAATCGACCACGGTGCTGGCGCGCAGCTTGCGGTCGATGGCCGAGGCCACCGACTGGCGCGTGCCGGCCACGCGCACCACGCTGGCGGCCGGGACGGCGTCCTGCGCGGTTGCCGGCGGTGGCGCATCGCCGGTGGCGGGCGCCGCCGCCTGCTGCGCCGACGCGGCCTGCGCGGCCAGCAGCGCCAGCACGGCGGCCACCGCCGCGGCGCTGCGGCGCCGTTGGAAGGGTTGGAAGGAATGGGTGCGATCGGCCGTTGCGGCGGCGCGCAAGATGGGCATGGTTCGTCTCCTGGAGCGGCCCTGCGGGCCTGTTGTATTGACGTGATGGAGATCGATTCTATGCGTGCGTCGCCGCGTATCGACGGCCCTGGACGAAAGAATCAGGACGGTGAGCGAAACGAAAAACGCCGGCCACGAGGGCCGGCGTTGCAAGCGCGATGCGACTGCCGTTGCTGGAATCAGCCGCCGTAGCGGAAGTTGATGCCGGCCATGATACGGCGCCCCGAGTAGCTGTAGTCCAGGATGCTCGGCGTGCCGTCGGAGAACGGCACGTAGGAGCCCTGGCTGCGGCTGTCGATGGCGTTGCCCAGGTTGCGGCCTTCCACGAACACCTCGAAGTTCGGGTTGATCTTGTAGGAGATCTTGGCGTCGACGTAGCGGGTGGCGTCCTTGAAGTTCGGCGAACCCGGGTTGTAGGCCGGCGCACGGGTATTGCCGCTGGCGTTCGGGTAGTTGTTCAGGGTGTTGCCGGTCGAGCCTGCGATGTTGTTGAAGTAGGCGTCGACGCCCTGCACCGCGATGCGCGCCTGCAGGCGGCCGTCGTCGTACCAGATCGCCCAGTTGTACTGGAACTTCGATTCGCGCAGCGGCGGCAAGGCGGTGCCGGTGAGCAGGTCGACGATGTTCTGGGTCGAGGTCACCGATGCCAGCTTGGTGTAGTTGGCGTCGAAGCCCGTGAAGCGCAGCACCGACGGCAGGAAGGTGAAGGCGGTCCTGGCGCCGAACTCCCAACCCTTGCGCGTGGTCGGCACGGCGTTGGTCCACACCGAATAGTCGAACGGGATGTTCCCCAGCGAGACGCCGGTGACCGGGTCCACCAGCGAAATGCCGAGCGTGCTGCCGTACGCGCTTTGCGCCAGCGCGGGGCCGATGATGCCCTGCTGCTTGAAGTAGGCCAGCGACACCGAGGTGTCCTTGTTCGGGTAGTATTCGGCGCTCCAGTTCTGGTTCAGGTTCTTCTGCGCCAGCAAGTCCGGGTTGCCCACGGTCGACGAGCAGCGCTGGTCGACGTCGCCGTCGTCGAGACGCTGGTCGTAGGTGCAGGTCCCCTGCGGCACCAGGTAGCCGACCGGCGGACGCGCCACCGTGCGTGCGCGGTTGTAGCGCAGCACCACCTGGTCCGGCACCACCCACGCCGCCAGGTTGTAGATCGGCAGGAAGTCGTGCGAGGTGCCGTCCACCACCGTGTTGGTGGTGATCGTGGTGGTGCTGATGCCGGCCGCCGCGGTCGAATTGGCCGGGTCGTAGGCCGCGGTCTTGGAGATCGAGTTGAAGGTCATCGCGCCGATGCCGTGCACCTTGGTGCGGATGTAGCGGTAGCCGATGTTGCCTTCCAGTTCCCAGCCGAACGGCAGCTTGCGGTCGCTGAACGGGATGTGATCGAGGTTGAAGTCGCCCATCAGGTACACGGCTTCGGAGCGTTCCTTCATCTTCGACACGGGCTGCTGGTAGGTCTTGCCGTCGCTGCCGACGCACTCCTTGAGGCAGTTCAGGTTGATGTTGGGGACGCCCGACAGCGCGAACACCTTGTCGACGTCGATGGCCGGCCAGTTGGTGATGGCGCCGGTGCTGATGCCCTTGGCCCCGTTGAAGAACGAGGTGGCGGTGGCGTTGCCCGTGGTGGACTGGGCGATGATGTCCTGCAGCTGGGCCGGGCTCACGTAGACCACGCCCGAGTTGGCGCTGGCGTAGGCATTGCTCGGCACGAAGCCGGACGGGCACTTGTTGCCGCCCGCCGCCAGCGAGCCGGCGGTGTCCTGGCAGCCGACCAGCGTGCTGCGGATGTACGCCGCCGGCACCACGGCCAGGGGGTTGGTGCTGGCCACGTAACCACCGCCGCCATACGCGTTGACAAAGGTGTCGCGCAGGTTGCCGCCGGCCTTGAAGCGGGTGAAGAAGGGAATCGAGTCCGGCGCCGCGTAGGTGAGGTCGAGCTTGGCGGTGCGCTCCTCGGTATCGCGCATCTGCGGCGTGTAGGTCAGCTGCGGCTGCGAATAGGTCAACTGCGGCGACTGGGTCGCGGTGTACGCCGGCAGCGACCTGATCACGGTGGCGCTGGCGGTCGATAACGCGGTGGCGACCGGCGCGTTCAACTTGACGTAGTTGGCGGTGTTCGACAGGTCGAAGGTCGAGTTGGCCGGGAAGGTGTAGTTCCACAGGCCCTGCGGCGTCACGCTCATGGTCGAGGTGCCGTAGTACTGTGCGAACGAGGTGCGCTTGGTCTCGCGCTGGAAATCCGACTTGGCGTCGCCGACCAGCCATTCGGCCTTCAACGCGCCGCGCTGCCAGGTACCGCCGGTCTGGAAATACTTGCTGACCGTCTGGACCGTGTCGTGCAGCTGGTCGATGCCGGCCGCGTTGTTGTTGGTCGTGAGCTCGGTCACGTGGTGGCTGGCGTCCACCTTCACCGAGGACGGGTCGACGTTGGCTGTCAAGCCCTGCACCAGCCCGCCGCTGAGGTAGCTGGCATTGCCCGGATACAGGTAGTAGCCCGAGGCGACGCCGGCCGGGGTCACGGCTCGCCGGCCGTTGGTGTCGACAAGGCTGCCGGCCGTGTTGGTGGCCAGGCCGCCCAGGCTCAGGTACGAGGTCTTGTTGTCGGCGGTGAACTTGGAGTAGCTGCCCTTGGCGTAGACGGTCAGGTCGTTGTTGACCTTGAAGTCGGCGCGCAGGTCCAGGTTCTTGGTCTTCTGCAGCTGGGTCGATACCCTGGAGCGCACCAGCGACGGCGTGTAGTCGTTCCACTGGTTCAGGCAGCTGAGCACCTCGTTCTGCCTGGCATTGATCGCACCGGTCTTGTTCGATGCACTCAGGCTGGCGATCACCGGCGACGCGGTGGTCAGTTGCGGATAGGCGGTGTAGCAGTCGGCCTTGCTCTGGGCCGCGGCCGATTTCTGCAGGATCTGCAGCGGCGTGTCCGAATTAAAGTTGCCGGAGCTGAACACCGGCATGTTGGTGGCGGCATCGGCCGCATTCAGCGTGGCCGGATTGTAGGTGAAGGTCTTTTGCGGCGAGTTGTCGAAGTCGACCGAGCGCGAGTAGCCGGCCACCGAACTGGTGGCCACCTGCTGCTGGTGCTGTTCGTTGAGCATGGTCGATTGCGACGTGTTCAACAGCACGCCCAGGCGGTCGTCCAGGAACTTGCGCGACAGGATCAGGTTGGTGTCCGGCTCCCACTTCTTGTTCAGGTTGTTCTGCTGGCCGGCCACGCGCACCGAGACGAAGGGTTCCTTGAAATCAAGGCCGGTGCGGGTCTTGACGATGATGCCGCCGCCCAGCGAGCCTTCGACCATGTCGGCGGTGGAGCCCTTGACCACGTCGACGCTCTTGATCAGGTCGGCGGACAACTGGCGGAACTCGGTGCCGCGGCCGCTGCCGCCGCCGTTCAGGTCGGTGCCGCCGGCCGATTGCACGGCCATGCCGTCGATCTCGACGCGGGTCAGGTCCGGACCGTTGCCGCGCACCGCGACGCTGACGCCGTCGCCGAAGTCGCCGCGGTCGAGCGCGATGCCGGCCATGCGCGAGATCGCCTCGCCGATGTTCCGGTCGGGCAGCGAGCCGACATCCTCGGCCACGATCGAATCGACCGCGGTGGCGGCATTTTTCTTGCGCTCGATGCTGGACTGCTGCGAACGGCGGGTGCTGATGATCACCTTCGACACCGGGGTCGCCGCCGCCACTTCCGGCGCGGCGCTGCCCGGATTCGGCGCGGCTTCCTGCGCCATCGCAGCCTGGCTGGCCACCAGCGAAGCCAGCGCCACCGAGACGGCGTAGCTCAGGCGATTCGGACGGAATCCTTGTTTGATTTCACGCATTTACTGTCTCCCTTTTGCCGTCGGTGACGGCAGTTTTTATGTAGTCCCGGCGATGCGGCATGTCCCGGACCACTGTATGACCACGCAGGTGGTGTTTTTTTTAGTGTATGGCCTCGTTACCGCGAAGTGACATGCCCCCGGAAAACACTCACCAACATGAGCGAAATGCGCAGACAGTGCGCAGATGCTGCGCGGTTGGGCGCTGGAAGGCGAATCAGTTGGAGGGCGCCGCGGCACCGGCGCGCGCGGCGCGATCGTTGTTTTTCGGCGGCGCTTCGGGTAGCAGGCGCATGTGCGCCGGCCGGTCGCGCTCGACGCCCAGCACGCCGCCGGCTTCCTGCAGCTCGGCCACCTGGATCACGCTGCGGCGCTGCGCCGGGCCGTCCGCCTTGGCATCCGCGCCGCGCCGGCCGGGATGGGTGAAGTAGAACAGCCAGGCGCGCTCGCCGCTGACCACGACGTCGGCGTGCCCGCCGATCACGCCGTCGTCGGCGCCCTGCCCCGGTTCCGCCAGCAACGCGCCCGGCTGCGCGTGCCAGTGCAGCGCATCGCTCGAGCGGTACACGCCCAGGCCGCGCCACAGGTCGAGGATCAGCCACCAGGCGCCGCGCCAGCGGAACACCTTGGGGCCTTCGCCGCGCTGGTCGAGCGCGCGCCCGCGGTCGGTCCAGTGTTCCAGGTCCGGACTGTCGGCGTACCAGGTCTTCTTGCCGTCCAGTTCGTTGTTGTACCAGAGCCGCCAGCCGCCGTCCGGCAGGCGCGCCAGCGAGGCGTCGATCACCTTCTCGTTCGCCAGCGGCACGACGCGCGCATGGTGCCAGGCGCGCAGGTCGCTGCTGGTCAGGTGCACGATCGTGCGCGGGTGCTTCCAGTCCTGGAACACGCCCGGTACCACGGTCAGGAACATGTGATACAGGCCGTCGTCCCCGCGCACGATGTCCGGCGCCCAGTGGGTGGCGTCCGCACCGCCCATCGTCGGCGGCAGTTCGATGTCGGCGGTGCCGAGGTAGTCCCAGTGGGCGCCGCCGTCGGGCGATTCGGCGATGCCGATGCGGGTGCCGTGCACCCAGCTCACGCCCGGCAAGCCCTGCGCCGTGGCGCGGCGGTTGGTATACAACATCCACCAGCGCCCGCGCTCGCGGTTGTACACCAGCACCGGGTCGGCGGCGCCGTCGAACACCGGGTCGCGCAGCAGCGGCTTGGCGGCGACCGGGCCGGCATCGTCCGCAGCCGCCTTGGTGGGCGCAGCGCCGCCGCCGACGGTGCAACCGGCGGCGATGCAGGCCAGGCCGGCCAGCAGCAGGATCGACAGGCGGTGCAAAATGGCTTTCATGAACGGCTCCGGGCGAACGGGATGGAAAGGGGGCGGCTGTGCGGGTGGCGCCGATTCTAGGCGAGCGCGCCGTCGCTCCCGCCCTCCCCGCGGAAAGAATCATCATCTTGATCGCCGCCGCGGGTTCCGGCCCGGCGGCCATCCGCTACACTCGGCGCAGCCGCCGCAACCGGCACCATGCCAATCACGAACGGGAGACACGAGATGACGCCATCGATGCACAGGACGCGGCTGGCGCTGGTCATCGCCGCACTGGGTGCCCTGCCCCTGCCCGGCCTGGCGCAGGCGCAGATGGCTGCCGCCCCGACGACTGCGCCAGCCGCCGCCGAACAGACCGCCGCCGCCCAGGGCGCCGCCAGCGTCGTGATCAAGGGCGCGCGCGGCGGCGCCACCCAGGCCGATACCGTCATCGCCGCCAAGAGCCGCGTCCTGTCGCGCAAGTACGCCTCCTCGTGCGCCTTCATGAGCTCCCCTAACGCGGCCGAGGACGATGTCGCCCTCGCCTACATGGCCGACTTCGGCATGGAAGACAGCATCTCCAACGATGCCCCGCGTTATTCCGACCTGGCGCCGGACGGCGACGCCGCCAATTCGAATGGCGCGGCCGGCGACCCGAGGCGCTTTTCCGACCGCGCGCCGGACGGCGACGTGTCGAACGCCCGGCTGCCTTCCTCGATCGGCGCGATTCCCGGAGCGCCCGATCCGAACGCCCCGTCGGTGAAATGCGGCGCCGGCGACCGCCGCTTCGCCGCCGGCCGCAACGCCATCCTGCGCAAGGACAAGTCGCTGGCGCAGGGCTTCGAAGCGCTCGACAGGCGCGACTACGCGCGCGCGCTGGCGCTGCTCACGGCCGCCTACAAGAAGATCGGCTACGACGAGGCGGCGCTGGCGCTGGCCAAGATGCACCTGTACGGCATGGGCACGCCCAGGGATACCGGGGAAGCCGTGCGCTGGCTGCGCCTGGTGGCGGATGGCCGCTTCGACCCGGCCAGCGACGGCTTGCGCTTCGATCCGAAGGAGCCGCAGTTCATGACCGAGAAGGTGGAAGCGGCGTTCATGCTGGCGCGCATCCACGAACGCGGCATCGGCATCAAGCCCGATCCGGACCAGGCCCGCAAGTGGTACGCCCGCGCCGCCGACTTCGGCTTCGTCCCGGCGCGCGACATCCTGGGGCAAGCCTGGCTGGCCGGCTACGGCGGCCCGCGCGACGCGCGCAAGGGGCAGGCCTACCTGCAGGACGCGGCGCGGGCCGGCTACGTGAGCGCCCAGTACAACCTCGCCAGGCTGTACTATCGAGGGGACGGCAGCGGCGACGGCGCGGTGCCGCGCGACCTGAAGCAGGCCGGCGCCTGGTTCGACGCCGCCGCCCGCGCCGGGCATCCGGGCGCGCTGTTCGCCGCGGGACGGATGTTCGACCTGGGCGAAGGCGTGCCGGCCGATCCGAAGCGCGCCATCGTCTACTACAAGGAAGCCGCGCTGAAGGGCAACGGCGACGCCGAATTCGCGCTCGGCACCTTCTTCTACGAAGGCGAGCAGGTGCCGAAGAACCTCGACACCGCGCGCAAGCTGTTCGACGCCGCCGCCCGCCAGGGCCAGGCCGACGCCATGTTCAGCCTGGGCGCGATGGCCGCCAACGGCGAAGGCGGCCCGGCCGACCAGGCCATGGCCTGGGTGTGGTTCAGCCTGGCCAAGGCGGCCGGCCACGCCGGCGCGGATGCCGCGCTGAAGGCGCTGGCGCCCAAGCTGACGGCGCAGGACCGCGCCAAGGCCGATGCCATCCTGAAGCCGGCGGCGAAGTCTTGAAAGGTTCGGCGGCGTCGCCGGCGCACCGGTTCCACGAAGACGGCTAAGATGCCAGCCTGACCTTCACTGGAGACGAAAAGATGACGATGCACCTGCGACAATTCGGCAAGGATGACTTGCGCGTGCCCGAGATCGGCCTGGGCTGCTGGCAGCTGGGCGGCGGCTGGCGCGACGACTGGGACGACGCGGTGGCGCGCCAGACGCTGGAGCAGGCCTACGCCGCCGGCGTGCGCTTCATCGACACCGCCGACGTGTACGGCGACGGCGCCAGCGAGCGCTCGATCGGCGCGTACCTGGCAGAGCGCCGGCCGCGCGATCTGACCATCGCCACCAAGCTGGGACGCGCCGGCATCTACCCGGACGGCTACACGCGCGGCGCGCTGCGCGACGCCACCCTGCGCTCGATCGAGCGCCTGGGCGTGGAACGGCTCGACCTGACCCAGCTGCACTGCGTGCCGACCGAGGTGCTGCGCCAGGGTCGCGTGTTCGAGTGGCTGCGCGAACTGCAGCAGGAAGGCCTCATCCAACGCTGGGGCGCCAGCGTCGAATCCAGCGAGGAAGGCATGATCTGCCTGGAACAGGACGGGCTGGCGTCGCTGCAGGTGATTTTCAACATCTTCCGCCAGAAACCGGCCGAGGAACTGCTGCCGCGCGCGGCGGCCCGGGGCGTGGCCATCATCGTGCGCCTGCCGCTGGCCAGCGGCCTGCTGGGCGGGAAGATCACGCGCGCCACCACCTTCCGCGCCGACGACCACCGCAACTTCAACCAGGACGGCCAGCAGTTCAACGTCGGCGAGACCTTCGCCGGCCTGGGCCAGCAGCGCGGCGTGGAAGCGGCCGAGCGCGTGGCCGCGCTGGTGCCGCCAGGGATGACGATGGCGCAGATGGCGCTGCGCTGGATCCTCGATCACCCGGCGGTGACGGTGGTGATCCCGGGCGCCAGTTCGCCGGCGCAGGTGCAGGGCAACGTGAGCGCTTCCAGCCTGGCGCCGCTGCCGGATGCACTGCACGCCGCGCTGGCGCAGGTGTACCGCGACAACGTGCGCGAGCATATCCGCGGGCCGTACTGATCGGCTCCGATTCGATCCTTCCGGCACGGCGCGCTCAGCGCCGTGATTTTTTGGCGGCGCCGCTGCCGCCCCGGATCGCAGCGCGCACGCCGCTGCTATCCTCTTCCGTGCAGTCACCCACAAGATGCCCAGTGCGGCACACCACGGAGGAGATCCCATGCATCACCCGTCCCTTGTCCGGTCCACCCGTCTCATCGCATCCAGCCTGATCGCCGCATCCGGCCTGCTCGTTGCCTGCGGCGGCGACATATCCGGCGCCGACTCGTCCGGCACGCGCCTGCTGGCGGGCGCCTCGTCGGTTTCTTCGGCATCCATCGCGGCAAGCGGCAGCCAGGACGCCGCCAGCACCTTCGGCATCGGCGAGGCCGGCGGCTATCTCACCGTCGACAGCGGCGCCGGCCTGGTGTTCAAGGTCAGGCAGGCGGGCGGCGACATCACCTCGATCCACTACAAGGGCGGGCCGGAACTGCAGGGCCAGTCGAAGGGATCGCACATCTCGTCGGGCATCGGCGCGGCGGTGTCGTACGCGGTCGCCAATGGGGTCGCGAAGATCACGCTCACCACCGCCACCCTGGTCCACTACCTCCTGGTGCGCCAGGGCGACAACACCGTCTACATGGGTACCTACGTCACCGCCGAGCCCTCGGTGGGCGAGCTGCGCTGGATCACGCGCCTGAACGGCAGCGTGTTCACCGGCGTGCCGCGCGAATCGAACAATGCCGGCAGCACCGGCGCCATCGAGAGCAGCGACGTGTTCGGCTACGCCGACGGCACCTCGACCTCGAAGTACTACGGCAACCAGCGCGCCATGGACCTGTCGGTGCGCGGCGTGACCGGCGCCGGCGTCGGCGCCTACATGGTCTACGGCAGCCGCGAGAGCAGTTCCGGCGGCCCGTTCTACCGCGACATCCAGAACCAGAGCGGCGGCGACACCGAGGTCTACAACTACATGAATTCGGGCCACGCCCAGACCGAAGCCTGGCGCATGGGCTTCCACGGCCCGTACGCGCTGGTGTTCACCGACGGCGCCGCGCCCAGCATTCCCGACATGGCCTGGATGGAATCGCAGAACCTGTCCGGCTGGGTGCCGGCCAGCGGACGCGGCAAAGTCAACGGACGCGGCCTGCTCGGCTTCGACCTGGCGCACCGCTTCACGGTCGCCTTCAAGAACGACACGGCGCAGTACTGGACGGTAGCCAAGGCCCCGAACGGCGCCTTCGCCACGCCCGCCATGAAGCCGGGCGCCTACACCATGACCGTGTTCAAGGACGAGCTCGAGCTGTACAGCGAGAGCGTCAGCGTGGCGGCCGGCGCCACCAGCACCCTGCCCGTGCGCACGCTCGACGCCGATCCGGACAAGGCGGCCGCCGTCTGGCGCATCGGCACCTGGGACGGCACGCCGCTGGAATTCCTCAACGGCACGAGCATCAACCTGCGCCACCCGTCCGACACCCGCAACGCCTCCTGGGGGCCGGTCACCTACGCCATCGGCGCGCCGGCCACGACCTTCCCGGCCGCGCAATGGAAGGTCGCGGCCAACAACCCGACCCGGGTCACCTTCGTACTGGCGCCGGAGCAGGTCGCCAACCATACCATCCGCATCGGCATCACCACCGCCAGCGGCGGCGGCCGTCCGCAGATCAGCGTCAACGGCTGGACTTCGGCGGTGCCGGCGGCATCCACGCAGCCGAGCACGCGCAATGTCACGGTCGGCAACTATCGCGGCAACAACAAGCTGTTCACCTATGCGGTGCCGGCCAGCGCCTTCGTCGCCGGCACGAATACCCTGACCATCAACGTCGCTTCCGGCTCGGGCGGCACGGGCTACCTGAGCCCGAGCTGGGTCTACGACACGCTCGACATGCTGTAACCACTAGCGAAAACAAGGAGACTCCCGGCATGCAAGCCCTGCGCATCCTCATCCCCGCCGCCGCAACCGCCATGGCGCTGGCCAGCCCGCTCGCCGGCGCCGCCCTGGTGACCCACGACGACGGCAGCTTCGGCGACACGGCCACCGGCTACCTGTGGCGCACCCTGTCCCAGTACGACGGGCTCGACTACGGCGCCGCCACAGCCCTGCTGCCTGCCGGCTGGCACGTTGCCAGCGCCGCCGAACTGGCCACGCTCACCGCCGCCGCGCCGGCCGACCCGGCCGGCTTCGCCCGCGACGCCGCCGTCATGGGCGCCGCCGCCGGCGACATCGTCTGGGGCTGGTACGGCGACGGCAGCCAGTACGCCTGGAAAAGCGACTTCGACACGGCGTGGAACACCAGCGCCGCCGCCAACCCGTACGGCTGGACCGGCTGGAACTATGCGGTGTCGCCCGGCGACGCCATGGCCGGATTGAGCGTGTTCGCGGTGAATACCGATGCCGCCCAGGCGGAAGTGCCGGAACCGGCGTCGCTGGCGCTGGTCGGTTCCGGCTTGGCCGCATTGCTGCTGGGGCGCCGCCGGAGCGGCAAGCGCGCCTGAGCGGGCCTGTCCAAGACGATATTGCTAACCTCAAGACCGTCGTTCCAGGCACTGCTTGAAACGACTCCCCGCCAAAGCGCATTGCTGTCCAAGATAATATTGCTGACGTAAAGACCGTCGTCCCCGCGAAAGCGGGGACCCATGCTGAGTCTCCAAAGTCGGTATATGTCAAAATTCGCGTGACTTTTATTGCAACGAATTCTATTGCTCAGTATGGGGTGAAGAATGCCAGTGGCATTCTTCACCCTGCGCGGGAACGACGGGTCCTTGGCCCAGAATGCATATGGCGCCGAGCCCGTGCCTACTTGCGCCGCCCCGGCTTGCGCTCGTCCATCCCCGCCTCGTCGACATCGGCCGACATCGAGCGCGAGCGCTGGTAGTCGACCTCGCCCGCTTCTTCCGGCAGCGGCGGTCCCGCATACACGACGGCCACGTCGGCCAGCGCGCTGGCGCGGTCGTTGCCGAAGCCGGACAGCGCCGTCAACTTCAGGTAGCGCGCACTGACGCTGCGGCCGAAGTCGACCGTCTGCGGATCGAAGGTCGAACCCAGCGTGGCGCGCTTGAGGTCGCGCCAGTCGCGGCCGTCGTCGCTGGCCTGAACCAGCCACTCGCGCACGTCGCCCTCGTGCTCGCGGTGGTTCTGGCGCGGCATCAGCACCAGCCCGGTGAACGGCACCGGCGCCGGAAAGGCGATGGTCAATGCCGGCTGCGGACGCGGCGTGTCGCCCTTGACCGCGACGAGTGAATACGTATTCGGATCGCCGTCGATGGCGTTGGCGGCGTCCGGCCAGCCGCTGGCCCGCGCGCCCAGCTTCTTCATGACGCGGGTGTCGAACAGCACGGCGCGCAAGGCGGCCGGGTCGACCTCGGTGCGCGGCCGAAAGGCGTCGCCCGCCATGTAGGCCAGCAGGGACCGGCGCAGCTGGCGCGCCACCGGGCGCTCGGCCAGGCGGCCGTCGAGGTCGAAGGTCGACACCATCAATTTTCCCGGGCCGACGCGCGCCTCGAACAGCGCGCCCAGCTTGTAATTCCGATTCCAGTCGTCGATCGGCTGCACGATCGGCTGCAGGCCGCGCGGCAGGCGCTCCACGTTCATGGCGCGCGCGCCGTTCACCAGTTCGGTCCATTGCCAGTCGAAGTGGGACGCGGTCGGGAACTGCGCCAGCGCCGGGTGCTTGTCATCGATCCACAGGCCCAGCATGCGGCCCCAACCCGGGTTCATCAGGCGGTTCCAGAACACCGGCACGTCGGCCAGCGGCGGCGAGGTCCAGTCCAGGTCCGCCTTGCGCGGCAGGTACAGCACGCTGCCGCCCTGCGCCAGGCGGCGCTCGGCTTCGGCCCAGGAATGCGTGGCCAGCACGGCGGATGCGGCGGCGTCCGCAGCCGGTGCGCTGCGCGCGCCGGTGCCCTGGTCCGGCGCTTGCGCCACGTCCGGGGCGGCGCCCGGCTCGGGATACACCCAGAAATGCCAATCGTTGGCGATCGGCGCGCTTTTGCTATCCTTGCCGCCCTCCAGCCCCACCACCAGCGTGTAGCGCGCCGGCGCCGGCAAGCCATCCAGCGCGACGTCGATGCGCCCGAGCGGCGTGTTCAGGCCGATCGGCACGTCGCGCGGCGCGAAGCGGCCCGACAGCAGCGCGCGCCCATTGTCATCCTCGATGCGCCAGTACGGACGTGCAGCGGACAGCGGGCGCGCGCCGTAGTGGGCGATCTCCACCGGCACGTCCAGGCGCTCGCTTGCCGTGAGCACGTTCCTAGTCACGCGCGCCAGCGGCACCGTCTCGCCGTTGAAGCGGCGGAATTGCGCGGCGGTGGCGTAGCCCTTCGGTTCCCAGAAGGTGTCGAGCAGGCCGACCAGCGCCGTGCCCTGGCCGAGGTAGTCGTGCAGGTCGAGCAGCTGGTAGCCGCTCATGCCGCGCGTGCGCAGGATCGCCTCGATCTCTTCCTTGTAGCACAGCAGCTGGTATGCGCCGGAGGCCAGCGCGAAGTCGCGGTTCTTGTCCAGCACGCCGTGCCTGCGCGCCGAGTCGCGGAAGATCTCGTAGTTCCCCGGCCGCAGGTAGCCGGTGAACTTGTCGATCACGCCGAAGTCCGGATAGGCCACCCACTGCCCGGTCTCGTGCGACAGCACCGGCACCGTGATGCCTTCCAGCGAGGCGGCGTAGTCGCGCCCGAACCAGCCGGTCTTGTTGCGCAGCGGCTTCGGCCCGATGCGCTGGATCGCCAGGTAATCGGTGCCCTTGTCCACGTCCGGCACCTTCGGCTCCGTGTGGCCGGTGCCGTTGGTGTACAGGCGGCGCGGGTCGGCCGTGCGGTAATGCGCGATCCACTTGTCGAACGCTTCCTTCCAGCGCCCGGACGGCTCGTTGCTGGGGCTGAGCAGCAGGAACGACGGGTGGTTGCCGTAGGCGCGGATCATGCGCTCGGTCTCGTCGTACAGCATGGCTTCCATCGGCGTGCCGGGCGAGACGTTGTTCCACATGCCCGGCTCGGGCTGCAGGTAGATGCCGACCTCGTCGGCCGCCTGGAACGCGGCTTCCGGCGGCGTGAACGAGTGGAAGCGCATGTGGTTAATGCCCCACGCCTTGTTGATCGCGAAGATCTTCTTCCAGTAGTCGACGTCGGTGGGCGGATAACCGGTCAGCGGAAAGTCGCCGCCGTGGTGGGTGCCGCGCAGGAAGGTCGGACGGCCGTTGACCAGGATATCCGTGCCGCGCGCGGCGATCTGCACGAAGCCGAACGACAGGGTGCGGCGGTCGTCGGCGGCCGGGCCGGCCAGCGCCAGCGCCAGCTTCTGCAGCGCCGGCTGCCACTCGTCCCAGGTCTTGGCATCGCGCGGGTACTGCACGCGGAACTCGGCGGCGCCGCCGCGTTCGTCCCACGCGACCGCGATGCGCTGCGTCTTGCCGCCCACGGTTGCGCCGACGCTGCCCTTGGCGGCCGGCGCGCCGGTATTCCCGATGCGCAGCTTGACCAGCACGCTGCGGTCCGCGACGCGCGGGTACAGCTGCACGTCGTCGATGTACACCGGCGAGGTCGCGCGCAGTTCCACCTTGCCGACGATGCCGTTCCAGCTCATGCCGAGCGAGTCGGACACGCTGTGCGCATCCGGCCGGTAGGCCATCAGCAGGCGGCTGTCGACGCGCACCGCGATGCGGTGCTTGCCCGGCGCGAGCGTGCCGAGTTCGTAGGCGTGTTCGGCCACCAGGCTGCGCACGCTGCCGACCTCGCGCCCGTCGATCCAGGCGCTCGAACCCCAGCGCGGGCGCTCCAGCCACAGCTGCACGCGCTTGCCCTGCCAGCCGCGCGGCACATCCACTTCGCGCGTGTACCAGGCGGCGCCCAGGTAATGGCGCGGCGGCTGGCTCAGGAACGGCACCTTCACCCGGCCCGGCGCGGTGTAGGCCCGGTAGTCGTCGCGCAGGTTCCAGTTGCGGTCGTACAGCGACAGCACCCAGGGCGTGGACGCCGTGATCTCGTCGCCGTAGCCTTGCGCGTTGAGGATGCCGGGCAGGCGGATGCGCTGCGGCAGCGCCTGGTCGATCCAGCCCTGCGCCACGCCCTGGTCGTCGCGGTCGAGGGCGAACTGCCAGGTGCCGGACAGGTCCATGGTGTCGGCGGCGTGGGCCGCAGGCCAGGTCAGCGCGCCCGCGAGCATGCACGCGCACCAGGATGCGTACCGGGACGCCCGGCGGGTAGCTTTGATGTGTTCCATGCTGCGCAGTGTAGGGGCCGGCGCATGGGCTCCGGTCCATCGCCTGCAAAACACTCATCCGATTGAGCGATACACGCCCGCCGGTGCAGGGCTATACTCGACCCGCAGCATGTTCCCCATCCAACGACAACGATACAGGAGGAATCATGAAGAATGCCCTGCGCCGCCCGCGGCGTACCCTGGCGCCGGCGCCGCTCGCGCTCACGATTGCGCTGGCCGCATCCTTGCCCGCGGGCGCCGCCGACCGCACCGGAGAACCGTCGTTCAGCGCCCCGTCCAGTCTCATCGACAATCGGCCGCTTTCCATCCGCGACACCGTCGCGCCCCCGGCGCCGCACGACCGCCTCATGAGCGCGACCCTGACCGGGCGCACCTCCGGCGGCTGTCCCTTCCTCGGCCCCTACAATCCCGCACTCGATCCGGCCGCTGGCGGCGCCGCGACGGTGCCCGTATCGATGACGGGTTGCCGCACCGGCGGCGCGCCGGCCGTCGTCGACAAGGGATCTGCCGGCGCGTACGCAGCGCTGGCGCACGCCTTCGATGCCTACGACCGTGGCGACCATGCCGGCGCACTGTCCGGGTTCCGCGCGGCCTGGTCCCAGGTCGGCTATCCGGAAGCGGCGCTGATGCTGGCCCAGATGCACCTGTACGGCCAGGGTGTCCCGGCGGACGGCAGGCAGGCGGTGTACTGGCTGGACCGGCTCGCGGGCGGCTACTTCGATCCGCGGCAGCAGCGCATGCGCTTCGATCCCGCCCATCCGCAGTTGATGAGCGCGCAGGTCCAGGCCGCCTTCATGCTGGCGCGCATGTACGAGCGCGGCATCGGCGTCGAGGCCGATCCGGCGCGTGCGGCCGGGTGGTATGCCAAGGCCGCGGAATTCGGCTTCGTGCCGGCGCTGGCGATCCTGGCGGATGGCTGGAACTCGGGAGAATTCGGGCGCCGCGACGAGGCGAAGGCGCACGACTACCGCGCGCGCGCCGCGAAGGCCGGCTACGTGACGGCGTCGCGCGGCTGAACATCCACCGGCGCCGGCGGCGCCGTTTCCTCTTCCCGCGCCGGCGGCGCCCCCGCCCCGCCCTGCGCCGGCGCCGTGCCGTTCAGGTGATAGTCGCCGATCATCCGCTCGCGCAGGATGGCCGGGTTGTGCGAGGCCGCCGTGCGCGCATTGCGCCAGTGGCGGTCCAGCCGGCGCGCCTCGCTGGTGGCGGAAGCGCCGCCGACCTCGAACAGCAGGTTACTGGCCTGCAGCACCAGGTCGATCACCACCTGCTGCGCCTGGAACGCCTCGATCTCGGTCGCCGTGAACAGCGCATCGTCGGCGCTGCCGTCGACGATGCGTGCGCGTGCCGCCTCCAGCGAACGCGCCACGCCGGCCACCAAACTGTCCGCCGCGTACGACAAACTGGCCAGGCGCCCGACCACGCGCTGCACCAGCGGGTCGTGGCGCGGGCGCGATTCGCCCGCCACGTCGAAGGCGCGCGTCTTGCGCCGCACGAACGCGACGGCGTCCTGCAGCACCGCGCGCCCGACCCCGCCGATACTGGCCAGCAGCACCAGCTGCAAAAAGGCCTTGTGGTAGCCGCCCGGCGGCTTGCCGTCGAAGCGGCGCACGATGTGCTCGTCGCCCAGCGCCACGTCCTCGAACACGGTGGTGCCGCTGGCGGTCATGCGCTGCCCGAAGCCGTCCCAGTCGTCCAGCCGCGTCACGCCCGCCAGCGTCGCGGGAAAGGCGAGGCTGACGACCTGCGCGCCGTCGAGCGCGGTGGCGACGATCCAGTCGGCGTACAGCGTGCCGGTGCTGTAGAACTTCTTGCCGTCCAGGCGCCAGCCGTTGCCGGCGCGGGTGATGGTGGTGGCGATGGTCGAGCCGGCCGTCTGCTCGGCCATGGCGTAGCCGATCAGGGCGCCGTCCACCACCTTGGGGAACCAGAACGCGCGCGTGGCCTCGTCCTCGTGGTTCAGGCGGCTCTCGAGAAAGGAAAAATGGCCGCGCAACAGGTGCGCCAGGTTGGAATCGGCGGCCGCCAGTTCCACCAGCAGGGCAAAGAACTGCGGCAGGCTGGCGCCGATGCCGCCCCAGGCCTGCGGGATGCGCAGCGCGCCGAAGCCGGCGGCGCGCAGCCATTCGACTTCCTCGAACGGCAGGCGGCGCTCCTGCTCGCGCGCCAGGGCGCCGGCGGCGATGCGCGCAAACACGGGACGGAAGCGCGCGGCCAGTTCGGCGTCGCTGGGTGCTTGCGGCGGCTGCGGCGGCGGCAGTGGGATTCGGTCGATGTTCATGGCGTGCCTCCTTTCAGCGGAACGCGACCGACAGGCCGCCGTAGATGCCGAAGCCCTCGCCCGGCGCCGAACGGCGCTGGTCGGTGCCGGCATCGTTGTAGGCCGGCGCCACGCTCGACACGTAATGCTTGTTGGCGAGGTTGCGCAGGTCGAGGAACACCTTCCAGCCGGCGCTCGGGTGGTCGTAGCCGAGGCTGGCGTTGAGGATGGCGTAGCCGTGCGTCTTGAACGAGTTGGCGTAGTCGACGTCGATGCGCGAGGCCGCCTGCACGCTCACGCCCGCATACAGGCCGTTGGGGCGCTCGTACTGGAGTTCTCCCTGGTACCAGCGGCGCGGGATGCCGGGCAGCGTGTTGTCGCCGAACCTGGCGTCGCGGCGGAAGCGGAAATCGTTCAGCGTGAACGAATGGCGCGTGCTCAGCCTGCCGGCCGCGCCGCCGTCCCACAAGCGCGATTCCAGCCCGGCCTCGACGCCCTGGTGGATGGTCGGGCTGGCGTTCGATTCGGCCGTCAGCGCGGCGGTGGTGGCCGTGGCCGGAACCACTTCGACCGACAGCAGTTCGTTGCGCACGTGCGCACGGTACACGCTCAGGCTCCAGCTGGCCGCGCCGGCCTGGCCGCGCGTGCCCAGTTCGAGCGTGTTGGCTGCCTGGTCCTTCAAATCGAGGCCGCGCCGTGCCAGGCCGGTGGCCGGCCCGCTGGTGAAGGTCGGCGGCGTGGTGAGGAAGGCCCAGCTGTTGGGCGGTTCGATGCTGCGGCTGGCGTTGGCGAACAGCTGCACGTCGTTGTCGAGCGTATAGCGCAGGCCCAGGCGCGGCGCCAGCGCGTTGGTGGTGCGGCGGTAGTCCTCGTTCGTGACCGGGAAGGTGACCGCGGTCTGGCGCTGCGTGTGCACCGCCGAGACGCCGCTGGTGAGCCACAGGCGCGGCGCCAGTTCCAGGTCGTTCCCGGCGTGCAGCGTGGTGTCGGCGCCGTCGTAGTTCGAGTGGCGGATGCGCGTGCCGGTCGCCAGCGCCGCGGTGGCGGCGGCCGGGATGCGCACATAGGTGTCGAGCCAGCCGTGCAGGTGGCCGGTGTAGAGCAGGCCGACCTTGGTCTTGCTGGCGCGGCCGAACAGGATGCCGCGCGTTTCGTAGTCGAGCACGGCCGAGGCGTCGGCGAAGCCCCAGCGGCCGGCGTTCACCGACAGTTCCTGGTCGATCGGGTAGTTGTGGTACACCAGGCCGGCCGACAGCGTCGAATCGGCGTCGATATTCCAGGTGGTCTTGTTGGCGATCCAGGTCGAGCCGGGCTGGCGCCGGTGGGCATTCTGCTGCACCGCCACCGGATTGGCCTGGCGCGGGTCGCTTTCCACCTGCGCCACCGTCAGCGCGCCCGGCTGCTCGTTGTCGGTCTGGCGCCAGCGAAAGTAGAAGCGGGTCTGCACGTCGTCGGCCAACCGGTAGCCGAGATTGGCGATCACCCCGCGCGACTCGCCGTGCGACAGCGCCTGGTAGCCGCGCCGCTCCGCGTCCACCGCGGCGACGTAGTAATCCAGTTTGCCGATCACCTGGCCCGAGCTGACGTAGGCCTTGCGGTAGCCGTAGCTGCCGCCCTCCACGCGCGCCTCGAACGGCGCCGCGTCCTGGCCGGTGCGAGTGACGTAGTTGATAGCGCCGCCCAGCATCAGCGCGCCGGCGTCGAAGGCGTTGGCGCCGCGCAGCACTTCCGTGCGCGACAGCCCGAGCGGCTCGAACAGTTCGTAGGGGGTGCCACCCGGGCCGGTGACCGGCAGACCGTCGAACAGGAACAGGGTGCCGGAGCGGAAGAAGTTGGTGCCGCGGTTGATGGCCGAGCCGCGGATCGAGATCTTGATGCCGTCGGTGCCGCCAGCCGCCTGCGCGTACACGCCGGGCTGGAAGGCCAGCACGTCCTCGTTGGTGAACACGCGCCCCTTTTCGACCTGCGCGGCGTCGACCACGCTGACGCCGCCGGGAATGTCGTCCAGGCGCAGCTTGGCCTTGTCGGCGCCGCTGAGCGCCTTGCCGCGCACGTGGACCACGCCGCCCGCGCCTTCCGGCGGCAACGCGTCGGCCGCCGGCGCCGCGGCAGCGCCGGCGTCGGCCGTTGCGGCGCTCGCCGTGGCCACGCCGGCGCCATTGTCGACGCCCGCCGCCGGCGTTGCCGCCGCCAGTGCCGGCGCCGCGTCCACGGCGCCGGCCGCCATCCCGCTCGCCATGCACATGGCCGCCACGGCGGCGCCGATCGCCGTGCAGCGCAAGGCGCGCTGCGGGGCGTGGCGGCCGGCGCGGGCCGGATGTGCGGTAACGGATCGGATGGCGGCCTGCTGCGCCGGGGTCGCTTGTCTGCTCATGTCTGCTTTCATGGTGGGGTGGATGAAACGGTCCCCGCACGTTAGCCAATCCTGCTGCGCCGCACAAACAATCAAAACTGCGATGCTTTGCAGGAGAAACGTCATATCCATCCGATGCGCAACCTGCGCAGCTTCCCCATGCGGCATGGTTTGAGTAACCATATTCGGAAGGATTCGTTGGCAAAACCGTACTTTTTGATGAAGATGAGAATGGACACCCCGAAAAACCTGCTGCGCGTTGCCAGGGCGGTCTGCGATGCTCGCTGTACCTCTCGTACAGCTGCGTTTCTCGACCACCCTGGCTGCCGCTCGCGACGGTTTTCGAGGTGCCCAATAGGTATTTAATGGAGCCAGAATGAATTTCCAGCAATTGCGCTTCGTGCGCGAAGCCGTCCGCAACAACCTGAACCTGACCGAAGTGGCGGCCGTGCTGTACACCTCGCAGTCCGGCGTGAGCAAGCAGATCAAGGATCTAGAGGAAGAGCTGGGCATCGAGCTGTTCGTGCGCTCCGGCAAGCGCCTGACCGGCGTCACCCGTGCGGGCGACGGCGCCGTCGACATCGTGCGCCGCATCCTGCTGGAGACGGAAAACCTGCGCCGCTATGCCAGCCAGTACGCCGGCGTGGACAGCGGCCGCCTGGTGATCGCCGCCACCCACACGCAGGCGCGCTACACGCTGCCGGGCGTGGTCGAGAAATTCAACCGGGCGTTTCCGAAGGTGGCGCTGGAGCTGCACCAGGGCACGCCGCGCCAGATCGCCGCCATGCTGAGCGACGGCGACGCCGACATCGGCATCGCCAGCGAAGCGCTCGACGGGGCGCCGGACGTGCGCGCCTACACCTGCTTCACCTGGCGCCACGTGGTGATCGTCCCGCCGGGCCACCCGCTGCTGGCGCGCGCGCCGGTGACGCTGGCCGACATCGCCGCCTATCCGCTGGTGACCTACAACGAGCAATTCACCGGACGGCATTGCGTGGATGCCGCCTTCAGCGCCGCCGGCCTGGTACCGGACCTGCGCCTGACGGCGATGGACGCCGACGTCATCAAGACCTACGTGCGGCGCGGGCTCGGCGTCGGCATCGTGGCCGAGATGGCGCTGGAAGACCTGGCGCGCGACGGCCTGCGGGTGCTGGACACCGACGGCCAGCTGTTCGGCACCTGCACCACCATGCTGGGCGTGCGCAACGGCGTATTCCTGCCCAGCTTCGCGCACCGCTTCATCGAGATGTTCGCGCCCGGCCTGCAGGCCGAGCACCTGGCGGAGCCTGCGACGATCTGATGCGCCGCCCGTGCCGGATCAACCGCGCGGCTTCGACGCCCTATGCGGGATGCCATTTGACGGGCATAAGCATGCGCGTCGAGGCGCCACGCTTTACAGGCCCTCGCGCCGATCGCCGGTCTTGATGGACAGCCAGGCATGCCGGTCGGCGCCGTGCAGCGCCTTGCCGAAGCGCACGCACGGCCGCTCCACGTAGCGGTAGGTGAAGCGCGCCACCCGGTACGACGCGAACGTCGCCAGCACGAACAGGATCGCCGCGTACACCACGGACAGGATGCCGGTCACGCCGAACGGCCAGAGCATGGACAGCAGGGTCTCGACCGATGCCAGCGCGGCGAAGTTGATCAGGTAGATGCTGAAGCTCATCTTGCCGATCTCGACCACCGTGCCCGGCGCCACCGCGGCCCGCGGCTTGAGCAGCATGAACAGCGCCCAGCCCGCGAACAGCAGCGTCAGCAACAGGTGCTGCGGCAACAGGAACACGAGCAGCTCCCACCCTTTGCCGGGATAGAACTGGACCGCCAGCAGCGCCGCGACCAGCAGCGCCGTGGCGCCGCCGGCGTCCAGGCGCGAGCGCCGCACCCAGTCCTGCACGGCGGCGGACTTGACCGCGCGGTACAGCAGGAAACCGATGGCGAACACCACCAGCTGGTTCGGCGGCCAAAAAAACAGGAAGCGGTCGCGCGCCTCGGCGCCGACTTCCGGATACAGCCCCTGGCCGAACACCGACGCCGCCAGCATGAGCGCGTACGCCAGCACCACGAACAGCACGGCGCGGCGCATGGTCGTGACCAGCATGGCCAGCAGCGGAAACACAAGGTAGAACATGAATTCGACGCTGATGCTCCAGCCGCCCGGCGCCGGCATCCAGCCGCCGATCGTCGGCAGCAGGTAGGGCGACCAGGCGTTATAGAACAGCAGCGTGCCGACCAGGCGCGCGAGGTTGAATTCGTCCAGCGTGCGCTGTTCGAAGAACCAGTAGAAGGCGATCGCCAGGAAATACAGCGGGGCGATGCGGAACCAGCGGTTGACGAAGAACTGGCGCGCCCGGGCGCCGAACGCATGTCCGGTATCGCGGCTCCAGGACATCAGCAGCGTCACCGCCGACACCAGGAAGAACAGTTGCACGCCCGTGTGGCCGAGCAGCAGCAGGCGTTTGACGGGCCAGGCCAGCGTCGGCACATGGATGAAGACGTGCATGCAGATCACCAGCAACACGGCATAGCCGCGCAGCGCGTCGATCGCCTGCAGGTCCTGTTGCTGGTCGAAGCGGCTGCCCGCCGCGGGTGTCTTCGTTGTCATTGTTATCAAGTGTTCAAGAACCATGCATTCGCAACAAGATTGCGGATGAAATGATAAGGGCAGCCTCAGTGATTAGCAAACAGAAATAAAGTACTTCCGATCATTCAGGGAACGAATCGCAACAGATGGTTGTCATGATAAAAAGACGCGAAGTGACAGCCGCGCCATGGACGCGGCTTGGCGAACGGCAGACCTATGCCTTGCTCAGCCACACATTCGCGAAATTATTGCGGGTCTGGTAAGGAAACTCGTCGATGTTGTGCACGCGCCTGCCGACCACCGAAAAGAAGCGCACTTCCAGCAATTGCAGCACCGGCAGGTCGGCCTGCACGATGCGCTGCACGCGTTGGTAGTTGACGGCGCGCGCGGCGCGATCGACGCCGGAACGGGTCTGGTCGAGCAGACGGTCGATCTCGGCGTTGCTGTAGCCGGACACCTTGCTCCAAGGGACGCCGACGCGGTCGCCGCGCTTGCCGTAGCGGATGTCGAAGCTGCTCTGGGGATCGGGCATCCAGCTGCCCCAGGAACTGATCATCTGGAACTGGCGCCCGGTGAACACGTCGCGCGTCCAGGTCGACAAGTCCTTGCCGCCCAGCACGCAATCAATGCCGACGCGGCGCAGCGCCTGGCGCACGAACTCGCCGGTGCGGCGGTAGTCGTCGCCGAAGGGAATGAAGTCGTGCACCAGGCGGAAGCGCCAGCCGCCGGCCTTGCGCGGCAGCCCGGCCGCATCCAGCAATTGCTCGGCGCGCCGCGGGTCGAACGGATAGCGCGCGGCGTCCTTCACCACGTACTGCGGCAGGCCGGACGGCACCGGCGCATCGAGCGCGGCGCCGTAGCCGCCCCACACGGTGCGCACCAGCGCGGCGCGGTCGATGGCGTGGGCGATGGCCTGGCGCACCGCCGGCTTGCCGAGCAGCGGGTCGCGCAGGTTGAATTCGAGCCAGTAGGTGCTGGGCTCGTACTGGGCGGTGTCGAGCGCCAGGCCGGGCAGCTGGCGCAGGCGCGCGGCGTCGCTGAAGGTGACCGGGTTGCGCGCCGCGTAGTGGGCGGCGCCGGTTTCCAGCATCGCCGCGCGGCTGGCGGAATCGTTGACCACCTTCCAGACGATGCGGTCCAGGTGCGGCAAGCCAGGGAGATAATAGTTCGGGTTGCGTTCCAGGACGATGTGGCTGCCGCGCTGCCATTCCTTGAACACGAACGGCCCGGTGCCGACCGGCCGGTTGTTGCACGGGTTGGTGACCAGGTCGGTGCCCTCGTACAGGTGGCGCGGCATGATCACGCCGCTGTTGCTGCCCAGGTAGTTGACCAGCACCGGCCAGGGTTCCTTCAGGCGCACCACCACCGTCAGCGGGTCCGGCGCCGTCACCCGTTCGATGACGGCGGTGAAGCTGCTGTTCATCGAACGCGGCCACATGGTCTCGATCGAGTACTTGACGTCGTCCGCGCCGAACGGGTGGCCGTCGTGCCAAGTCACGCCGCGGCGCAGCCGGATGGTCCAGGCCAGCCCGTCCTTCGATTCCTCGGCCGACAGCGCCAGGCGCGGCACCAGCTTGCCGTCGTTGCCGTTGACGAACAGGCGGTCGTAGATCTTCGAGGTGACCAGCAGGTTCGGGTTGGAACCGTTGACGTGGAAGGCGAGCGTGGACGGTTCCGGAAAGGCCAGCGCCACCAGCGTGCCGCCGCGTTCGGGCGTGGCGGCGGACGGCGCGGCCTTGGCCGGCGCAGGCGCGGCAGGCGCAGGCGCGGCTGCCGTCCCGTGCGCCAGTCGCGGCAGCGCGCCGCCGGCGAGCGCGGCGCCGGCCAGGCGCAGCAGGCGCCGGCGCGCCGGATCGGACAGGGAATCGAAAACGGGATTGATGCCGGTTCGCTGCATATGCGCCCTCCTCACAGCGCCGCCGCGGCGCGCACCGGCGCCGGCGCGGTCGTTGCCTGCGCCGGTACGGCCTGCGCATCGGGCGCCGGTGCCGGCACCGGATGCGCGGACGCCGCCTGCGGCTGCTCCAGATACTTCGGCCGGCGCAGCGGCGCCTTGCCGTTCAGGTAGTAGTTGCCGACGTCGAACAGGCGCCAGCGCACCGGATCGTGCAGCGTGTGCGTGCGCGCGTCGCGCCACAGGCGGTCCAGGCCGTGTTCCGGCGCGGTCGAGCGCGTACCGGCCAGTTCGAACAGTTTATTCGTGATCAGCAGCGCCGCGTGGGTGGAGGCGGCGCGCGCTTCCGACACCGCCACCGCCGCGCGCGTCCAGTCGTGCGCGGCAGCCGTTTGCCAGGCACGGTCGATGGCCAGGCCGGCACGCTCCAGCAGCGCCTCGGCGCCATGCAGCGCCACGGCCAGCTCGCCCACCTCGCGGATGCTCAATTGGTCCTCTTCCCACGGCGTGCCGGGCGGCGCATCCGGCGGCAGCGGATTGCGCGCGCGGATGAAGGCGATCGTCGCCTCGAAGGCGGCGCGCGCGATGCCGGTGTCGATCGCCGCGTGCAGTACCTGGCCGATCGGCGCCACCGGTTTCACATGGTCGGCATTCAGCGTGTGCGGCACCAGCAGGTGCGGCGCCAGGTACGCGTCGTCCACCAGCACGCTGCCGCTGGCCGTGGTGCGCTGGCCGAAGGCGGCCCAGTCGTCGATCACGCTCAAGCCCTCGGCGTCGCGCGGATAGATCGCCAGCCAGTGCTTCCTGTCGGCGTCGCCGACCGCCACCGGCACCCACTCGGCGAACAGCGCGCCGGTCGAGTAGAACTTGCGCACGCTGACGCGCCAGCCTTCGCCGCCCGCGTCGCGGGTCAGGCTGACCTTGCGGTCTTCCGGCCTGCGCACGTCCGGCTCCACCAGCGCGTTGCCGAAGTGGTCGCCGGCCAGCACGCGCTCGAAGAAGAAGCGCTTCTGCTGCTCGCTGCCCTCGTGGCGGATGATCTCGATAATGAAATAATGGTTCTGCGGGATCTGGCCGATCGAACCGTCGGCCGCGGCCAGCAGCGCGATCACGCGCGCCAGCGTCGCGTACGACACGCCGGCCCCGCCGTATTCGCGCGGCACGGTGATGCCCCACAGGCCGCTCTGGCGGATGCGGCGCAGTTCCGCCAGCGGCAGGCGGCGTTCGCGGTCGCGCTGCGCGGCGCCGGGCGCGAACTCCGCGGCCAGCGCGGCGGCGACGGCCAATGCCTCTTCGTCGTCGCGGATCAGGTGCGCCCTGCCCGGGCCGATGGCGGTGATGGGTGGTGTCATGCTCGGTCTCTCAGCTTGGGGTTGAAGTATTGGTTGAGGGCGTCGCCCAGCACGTTGAGCGACCACACGGTCAGCGTCACGGCGGCGCCGGGGATGGCGATCATGTACCAGCCGCTCTGGATCGCCTCGCGGCTCGATGCGATCATCGCGCCCCAGCTGGGCAGGTTGGGGTCGCCCAGCCCGAGGAAGGCCAGGGCCGACTCGGACAGGATGCAGCCGGCCACCACGATCGAGGTGCTGACCAGGATCGGCGTCAACGCGTTCGGCAGCACGTGGCGCAGCACGATGCGCGCCTGGCCCATGCCGGCGGCGATGCCGGCCTGGACGTACTCGCGGTTGCGCAGGCCCAGCACCTCGGCGCGCACCACGCGCGCGGTGTGGGTCCAGGACGTCACGCCGAGCGCCAGCACCACCACCCATAGCGACGGCTCCAGCGCCGCCACCAGCACGATCGCCAGCAGGAAGCGCGGCACGATCTGGAAGAAGTCGGTCACGCGCATCAGGGCGTTGTCGATCCAGCCGCCATGCCAGCCGGCCAGCGTGCCGACCGCCACGCCGATCGACAAGCTCAAGGCCGCGGCGGCGGCGCCCACCAGCAGCGACACGCGCGCGCCGTGCGCCAGGCCGGCGCCGAGGTCGCGCCCCATCAGGTCGGAGCCCAGCGGGTGGCGCCAGTCCTGGCCCGGCCACAGGTAGGGCGGCAGCGTCATGTCGAGCGGGTCGCCCGGGTACAGCAGCGGCGCGCATACGGCGGCCAGCAGCACCAGCAGCAGCGCCGCCAGGGCCAGCCGCGCCTGCGCCGGGAAGGCGGCCGTCTGGCGCGCCGGGGACGGCGGCGTCGCCGGCGCCGGCGCGGAATCGGACAGGGAGGCGGCCGCGGAAACGGACGCCGGGATCGGTTGCGGTATGCTCATCGTCGTGGATTCGTCGTGGATTCGTCGTCATGGCTTCAGCGTTGCAGGTCGATGCGCGGATCGAGCCGCGCCGTCAGGATGTCGAGCGCCAGGCTGGTGGCCAGCACCAGCATGGAACTGAGGAACAGGATCGACAGCAGCAGGCTGGTGTCGCGGCCCAGCACGGCGTCGTAGGTCAGCTTGCCCAGGCCGGGCCAGGAAAACACGGTCTCGACCACGATGCTGCCGGCCAGCAGTTCGCCGAAGTGGGCGCCGACCAGGGTCAGCACCGGCAGCACGGCATTGCGCAGCGCATGGCGCAGCAGCACCGCCGCTTCCGACAAGCCCTTGGCGCGCGCGGTGCGCACATAGTCTTCCTGCAGCGCATCCAGCATCGAGGCGCGCGTGAAGCGGGCGTACACCGCCAGCGAATACACGGACAAGGTCGCCACCGGCAGCACCAGGTGCCACAACACGTCGCGCACCTGCGCCCAGCGCCCCTGCGCCTCGATGCCGACTTCCTGCATGCCGCCGACCGGGAACCACTGCAGCTTGACGGCAAAGGCGACCACCAGCATCAGCGCCAGCCAGAACACCGGCACCGAATAGCACAGCGCCATCAGCGCCGACACCAGGCGGTCGAGGCGGCCGTTGCGGCGGCGCGCGCACAGCACGCCGAGCAGCACGCCGCCCACTACCGCGATGGCCAGGCTGGACAGGCCGAGCAGCGCGCTGGCGCCGATGCGTGCGCCGACCAGCTCCGCCACCGGCGCGCCGAAGCGGTGCGAATAGCCGAGATCGAAGCGCGCCAGCCGGCCCAGGTAGGCGAGCAGGCGCATCCAGGCCGGCTGGTCCAGCCCGAACGACTTGCGCAGCTCGGCCACGTAGGCGGCATTGTCGGCGCCGGCGTCGCCCTGCCCGGTTTCGCCGGCGACGATCTCGGCCAGGTCGCCGGGGGCGAGCTGGATCAGCAGGAAGTTCAGCACGCAGATGCTGAAGGCGATCGGGATGAATTGCAGCAGGCGGCGGCGGATGTAGGGGCCCATGCGGTCCTCTCAGGCGAAGCGGGCGAGCGGCGCCGGCATTGGCGCGGGCGCCTGGGCCGGCGTTGATGATTCCGGCCAGCGCGGCGCGGCGGCGATCAGCGAACGGGTGTACGGATGCGCGGCGTCCGTGAACAGCCGCTCGCGCGCGATGGTCTCCACGGCCTCGCCCTTCTGCATCACCATCACCCGGTCGGCCATGTAGTCGATCACCGCCAGGTCATGCGAGATGAACAGGTAGGACAGGCCGAACTCGCGCTTCAGGTCGACGAACAGGTTGAGGATCTGCGCGCGCACCGACACGTCCAGCGCCGACACCGGCTCGTCGCAGATCAGCAGTTTCGGCCGCAGGATCAGGGCGCGTGCGATGCCGATGCGCTGGCGCTGGCCGCCGGAAAACTCGTGCGGATAGCGGCGCGCGGCGCTCGCCGGCAAGCCGACCGCGTCGAGCATGGCCGCCACCCGCCGGCGCCGTTCGCCGCGGTCGCGCACGCGCTGCACGGCCAGTACCTCGTCCAGCGCATCGCCGATGCGCTGGCGCGGGTCGAGCGCAGCGTACGGATCCTGGAACACCACCTGCACCTTGCTGCGGTGCGGCCGCAGGGCACGCCCGCGCAGCGGCGCGATGTCGGTGCCGTCCAGGATCACCTGGCCGCCTACGGCCGGATTGAGGCCGACGATGGTCTTGCTCAGGGTCGATTTGCCGCAGCCGGATTCGCCCACCAGGCCGAGCGTCTCGCCGCGGGCGATCTCGAAGGACACGTCCTTGACCGCCGAGATGGTGCCGTAGCGCGACGAGTACTGCGCGACCAGGTTATGTACCGCCAGCACCGGTCCGGCAGCGGACGCTTGCGAGGCGTTCGCCGCAACGGCGCCGGCATCCGCTCCGGCCGCGCCCCGGATCGCCGGTGGCGCCGCATGCGGCTGCCGTGGCGTGGTCTCGATGCCCTCGTCCGCGCCGCCGATCTCGGTCAGGCGCACGGTGCCGTGGTGGCAACCGGCGCCGACGTGCAGCGAGGCCGCCAGCAGGCCGCGGCTGTACGGGTGCTGCGGGGCGAAGAACAAGCGCTCGCGCGTGCCCTCCTCGACCTTGGCGCCGCCGCGCATGACGGCGACGCGGTCGGCCCACTTCCCGACCACCGCCAGGTCGTGCGTGATCAATAGCAGCCCCATGCCGAGGCGGCGGCGCAGGCCGTCCAGCAGTTCCAGCACCTGCGCCTGGATGGTGGCGTCGAGCGCCGTGGTCGGTTCGTCCGCCACCAGCAGGCGCGGTTCGCAGGCGACGGCGATGGCGATCATCACGCGCTGGCGCTGGCCGCCGGACAGGTGATGCGGATGATCGTCGATGCGCCGCTGCGGCTCGGGCAGGCCGACCAGGTCGAGCAGTTCGATGGCGCGGGCGCGCGCCGCCGCCGCGGACAGCTTCCAGTGGCGCCGCAGCACCTCGCCGATCTGCACGCCGATCGTCAGGACCGGATTCAAGGAAGTCATCGGCTCCTGGAAGACCATGCCGATGCGGCTGCCGCGCAGATCGCGCAGCACGGCGTCCGGCGCGCCCAGCAATTCGCGGCCCTCGAAGCGGATCGTGCCCTGCGCCCGCGCGCGCGCCGGCAGCAGGCCGGCGATGGCGGCCGCCACGGTCGACTTGCCGCAGCCGGATTCGCCCACCAGCGCCACCACCTCGTCGGCGTGCACGTCGAGGTCGAAGCCGTGCACGGCCGCGCCGTCCGGGTAGTACACCTCCAGGCCGCGCACCTGCAGCAGCGGCGGCGCATCGTTGGCGCCGGGCCGTCCGCCCA
The DNA here is from genome assembly GCF_012849555.1 of Massilia forsythiae. Lineage (NCBI taxonomy): Bacteria > Pseudomonadati > Pseudomonadota > Betaproteobacteria > Burkholderiales > Oxalobacteraceae > Massilia > Massilia forsythiae. The sequence continues at coordinate 4,608,320 of NZ_CP051685.1, read as the reverse complement.
GGCCGCGCTCGCGCCAGGCGCCGGACCCCTCGCCGCCGTCGTGCCGAGGCGCGTTCATGCCGCGCTCCGTTGCCAGCTGCGATGGCTGGCGCCGTGGTGGCGCGCCGGCAGGTGCGCCTGGCCGGCGCCGAACAGTTTTTCGCGCAGCGTGCCTTCTTCGTAGGCGGTCTTGTACAGACCGCGCTGCTGCAATTCCGGGATCACCAGCTCGATGAAGTCGCGGTAGCTTTCCGGCGCCACGGTGCGGGTCAGGTTGAAACCGTCCACGCCGGTCTCCTCGACCAGCCGGGCGATCTCGTCCGCCACTTGCGACGGCGTGCCGACGAGCGGCTGTTGCTGCGAACCGAACGGACGCGCGGCCAGCAGCTGGCGGCGCGTGGTCCCCGGCGGGAAGCGGCCGGCGCGCGCTTCTCCCACGCGGCGCAGGCGGTCCGGGTACAGCGCTTCCAGCTTGGCGTCGGTGATTTCCTCGTCCAGGCCGAAGCGTTCCAGGTCGACGCCGGTGCCGCTGACCATGTGCGCCAGCGCGCCCTCGGCGCTGGCATAGCGGCGGTAGTCCTCGTACTTGTCGCGGGCGGCGGCGGCGCTGCGGTCGACGATCACGGACAGGCTGGAAAACACCTTGACGTCGTCGGCGCGCCGGCCCGCCTCCACCGCCAGCGCGCGGATGTTGGCGACGATGCGCGCCAGCCCGGCGCGGTCGGGCGCGCCGGTGAATACACATTCGGCGTGGCGCGCGGCGAACCGGTTGCCGCGCTGCGAGGCGCCGGCCTGGAACAGCACCGGCGTGCGCTGCGGCGACGGCGCGGTCAGGTTGTAGACGCCGTCGACCTTGTAGTACGGCCCCTCGTGCCAGACGCGGTGGATGCGCGCCGGATCGGCGTACACGCCGCGTTCGCGGTCGGCCAGCACGGCGCCGTCCTCCCAGCTGCCTTCCAGCAGCTTATAAAAGGCGTCGAGGAAATCGTCGCCGCGGTCGTAGCGGTCGTCGTGGTCGAACTGCTGCTTCAGGCCGACCGCGCGCGCGGCGCTGTCCAGGTAGCCGGTGACGATGTTCCAGCCGACCCGGCCGGACGTCAGGTGATCCAGCGTCGCCATGCGGCGCGCGAACAGGTACGGGTGTTCGTAGGTGAGATTGGCGGTGACGCCGAAGCCGAGATGGCGCGTGGCCTGCGCCATGATCGGCACCACGTAGGTCGGGTCGTTCACCGGCAGCTGGACCGCTTCGCGCGCCGTGACCTCGATGCCGCCGCCGAGCACGTCGTAGACGCCGACGATATCGGCCAGGAACACGGCATCGAACAGGCCGCGCTCCAGCAGCTGCGCCAGTTCGGTCCAGTATGCCGGCTTGTGGTAGTCGACCGAATTGTCGCGCGGGTGCTTCCACAATCCGTGGTGGATGTGCCCGACGCAGTTCATGTTGAAGGCGTTGAGGCGGATCTGCTTCGGGTGCTGTTTCGGGTGCTGCGTCATTGGCTCTCCGGCGTGGACGGCCGGCGCTGGTGCGCACGGCCGGGGCCAGATTAGCACCGGGGTTTTGCCCGCAGAACCAATGAATCCTCGGTTTCAAATTCGCCGCGGCTGATAAGCAAAGCAGCCGGACGGGATAGCATAGGAGGCCTAGAAGGCCGACGAAGCTGGCGTGCGGCGCCGGCGCAGCAGCGCCAGCCCGGCCAGGCCGGCGCCCATCAGCGCCAGGCTGGCCGGCTCGGGCACGTCGGCGCCCGGCCCGGCCAGGGCCGTGCCGACCGTCAGGTTGTCGACGGTGACGAAGCTGGAGAAGATACCGTTCGAGATCGTCAGCGAGCGGATGGCGACGTCGCTGGTGAAGCCGCGGTAGCTGTCGGCGATCGACGTCGGCGCGAAGGTGGTGCTGGTGCCGTCGCTCAGGGCGATGGTGATCGCCAGCGCCTGGAATTCTTCATCGAAGCCGGTGTTGTAGAAATTGCCGCCGATCGCATCGACGTTGGCGCCGGTGAAGGTGATGACCAGGGCATCGCCCCCCAGGACGACACTCAGGAAATCGCCATTCCCGTACAGGCCGTAGCGCGCCGTCGCGGTGTACGCGTAGGCGCCCTGCGAGAAATCCAGCGAAGCCGGCGCATTGTCCATGTCGGTCGGGGTATCGAAGGTTCTAGAAACTAGTAATGAATATCAATGTGTAATGCCGTCAGCACGTCGGTAAGCACCGCGTCGATCCGGTCGCTACCCGGATCGATGACGAAGGCGGCGTCGTATCACTCGCCATACTCGGGCCGCAGACCCGGCAGGCGGTTGCAACCGCCGCCTTGCTACAGCGCGGCGGCATGGAATGCATCCACCTTTCTACGCTTCAGGGCTGCTCGTAGAACTCGGCCTCGACGATCGACAGCGTCCCCTTGCCCGCCTGCTGCGCCCCGCTATCGACATTGGCCTGGTTGGCCACCTCGGTCAGTTTGAATTCCTCGCCGCCATCCTGCTTGGCGGCGGCATCGGTATCCAGCGCGATGCGCACCGCGCCGCCCATGCGCGGCTTGAGCGGCAGCGTCACGTAGCCCAGGCTCTTCGGCGTTGCGCCGCGATACACTTCCTCGCCGTCGACCGACACCACCAGCGGATAGCTGCGCTCGCGCCAGCCGGTCAGCTTGAGTACCACCTCGCTCAGCCGGGCCGGGCGCGCCAGCCGATACGTGATGGCGGCGCCCTGCCCCGGCGTGCTGGTCCAGCGCGTGGTCTCGTCGTCGTCGAACGAGCGGCCCGCCTCGCCGGCGTTGCTGGCCGCTTCGACACCGGCCACCGGCACCGCCACGCGCGACACGGCGAACGACGGCGTGGCCGGGGTCGGGCCGCGATCGAGGCGCAGCGGCGGCGGCGGCGCCGGCCGGGCCAGGCCGCCGCTCACCGCCACCGGCGCCGACTCGAAGGCCAGTTCGGCCGGCGCCAGGCCATGCGCGCGGGCGCGCACCACGATGCGGCCGGCCTGCGTGGTGCTGCGCACCAGCACCCGGTTGACGCCGCCTTCCACCGGCAGCGTGCGGTCGAGGATGTGGTTGTGCGGTCCCTGGGCGATGCCGCCGCGCCACTCGGCCGGCCCCTGCAGGTCGAAGGCGACGCTGTCCAGCGCCACCGGGTTGCGGCGCCCGCGCGCGTCCACCACTTCCACCTGCAGCAGGGCGACGTCGGCGCCGTCGGCGCGCAGCGCGTGCGGGGCGGCAATGCGGGTCAGGCGCAACGCCGCCGGCTTGCCGGCCGTGGCCAGCACCGCCTCGCAGACGGGGCGGCCGGCGCGATCGTAGCCGACCGCCTTGAGTTCGCCTTCGCGCCACGGCACGGCGTCGAAGGTGAACAGGAAGCGCTGGCTCTGGCGCGCCTTTCCCACTTCCCTGCCGTTCAGGGTCAGGCGCACGCTGTCGGCGCTGGAGATCACGTGCACCGGCTTGGCCGTGCCCGGCGCGTAGTTCCAGTGGCCGACGATGTGGGCGCGCGGCTTCTCGACGTCGACCCAGCCGTCCCACATCACCTGGTGCGCGAAATAGCCGTCCTTCGGGATGCGCATGGCGTCGACCTCGCCGCTGCGCCGGAAATTCTCGGCGCCGCGGTGGTGGGTGTTACTGTCCGAGAAGATGATGTTGACGCCGCCGCTGGACACGCGCGTGCCGGTGCCGGGCCGCTCGCGCCAGTAGTCGTACCAGCGCGCCACGTCTTCCAGCGCGAAGCTGTCCGCGTTGCGGTTGTAGACGGCCGCGCTCTGGTTCTTGTACAGCGGGCCGTCGCCGTCCTTGTGGAACGGCGGCGTCAGGTCGTCCCAGAACTTGCGGGCCGCCTCGTCGCGCGCATATTCCATCGCCCACACCGGCATGCGCGCGCTCTTGTTCACGTATAGCATCTCGCCGCCGTATTCGGACACCTGCTGCAGTTCGCTGCTCAGCATCTCGCGGCTGCCGGCGGCGCGCCCGCCGTACGGGTCGTAGCGGTCGCGCAGCGCCTTCATCTCGCGCATGTGGGCCGCGCTGACGCCCTTGTTGCCGCTCTCGTAGAACACGATGCTCGGGCTGTTGCGGTTGTAGACGATGGCGTCGCGCATCGCTTCGATGCGCTGCTCCCAGCGGCGTCCCGTCACGTCGGCCTCGGAGTCGCCGGCCGGCATCGCCTGCATCAGGCCGATGCGGTCGAACGATTCGACCTCCTGCTTCCACGGCGCGATGTGCATCCAGCGGAACAGGTTGGCGTTGCCCTCCAGCGCCACGCCGTTGCCGTAGTCGCTCAGCCAGGCCGGCACCGACATGCCCAGCGCCGGCCATTCGTTCGAGGTGCGCTGGGCATAGCCGTGCACCTGGATCACGCGGTCGTTCAGCGCGATCGTGCCGTTGCCGAAGGCGGTCTTGCGGAAACCCGTGCGCGTGCTCACGCTGTCCACCGCGCGTCCGTCCACCCTGAGCGTGGTGACCACGTCGTAGAGGTAGCCGTAGCCCCAGCTCCAGAATTCCAGGCCCTGCACCGGCGCGCCCGCCTTGACCACGGCGGTGGCGCCGGCGGCCAGCGTCTGCGCGGGCGCGGCGAAGCGCGCCACCGCCTTGCCGTCCTTGTCGCGCAGCTCGACCTCGTAGGCGAAGGTGCGCGCCTGCGCGCTGTCGTTGCGCACCTCGGACTCGGCCCAGACGGTGGCGCTCTTTCCGCGCACGTCGAAGTCGCGCGCATACACGTAGACGCCGACCGTGCCCAGCGACGCATACAGCGGCAGGGTCTGGTGCAGCGGATCGGTCACGTGCAGGCGCACGTTCTTGGGCAGGCCGCCGTAGTTGGCGTTGAAATTCTTGTCGGCCCACTGGTAGCGCTGGCCGGTCGCCTGCTCGCGGTAGTCCCAGCGGTTGTCGGTGCGCACCGCCACCACGTTGTCGCCCTCGACCAGGGCGCCGGAAATCTCGAAGCCGAAGGCATTGATGCCGTTCTCGTGCAGGCCGACGCGCTTGCCGTTGACGTACACCTCGGCGGCCTGGCGCGCGCCTTCGAATTCCAGGAACACCTTCTGCCCCGGTTCGCGTCCGGGCAGCGCGAAGTGCTTGCGGTACCAGGCCACGCCCGTCGAGTGGTCGGCGATGTCCTTGGCGAAGGCGTCGTCCTCGTTCCAGGCGCGCGGCAGCGTCACCGCTTTCCAGGCGCCGTCGTCGAAGCCGGCGCGCGCCGCGTCGGGCGGGTCGCCCACCATCAGCTTCCAGCCGGGATTGAAGTCGTACAGCGCGCGCCCGGCGTGGGCCGGCAAGGCGGCCAGGGCGGCGCCGGCCAGGAAGATGGCCGGAAGGCCGGTCGACAGGACAGCCGACAGGCGCGGCAGCGGGACGAGACGCAGTTTCATGGGCATCCATTCATCGGTGAAGCCGGGCGGACGCGGATCGCCACGGGGCCGGCGCCGGAATGGTAGCAGCCGGCCATCCGCAGCGGATCGTCCTGGACGCCGCTTTCGGGTCCGGTGCGCGAATCACTCACCATCGTGATCGATCGGGACCCGCGGCGCGCTACAATGGCCGCTGTTTCGGCGGCACGGATGCGGGTGGCAAATGAAGAAGTGGCTCAATCGGCTCATCGGGGGTACGGACGGCGGCGCGCCGGCGAGCACGGCGCCGGCGCCCGTCGCGGACACGGCGGCGGCAGCCCCGGCTGACACCGGCGTCGACCTGGCCTGGTACCGCTGGCTGACCGCGTCGGGCGAGCCGGATACCGGCGGCGGCGACGGCGCGGTCCTGCTGGAACGCCTGCACGCGCTGGCGCGCGACCCCGCCGGCGCCGCCGGCCTGGTGCCGCGCGTTCCCGAGGTGGTGCCGCAGCTGCTGCACAGCCTGGCCGACGAAGGCGCTTCCACCGCCGACCTGGCGCGCCAGGTAGCGCAGGACGTGGTGCTGGTGGCCGAGGTGATCCGCGAAGCCAACAGCGCCTACTACCGGCCGATCACCCCGGTCAAGAATGCCGAGGCGGCGATCGTGATGCTGGGCGAGAACGGCCTGCGCATGCTGCTGGCGCGCATCGCCTTCCGCCCCGTGATCAACATGCCGGCCGACCGCTTCGTGCGCCACGCCATCCCGCGCGTCTGGGACCAGTCGGTGAAATGCGCGCTCGCCGCCAGCCTGATGGCGCCGGGCCTGTCGACCGGCGTGTTCGAGTGCTACCTGGCCGGCCTGATGCAGAACCTGGGACTGGTGATCGGGCTGCGCCTGGCCGGCCAGCTGCGCAGCGAGGGCCTTCTTCCCGGCGCGCCCGGCTTCGCACCGGCCTTCGTACCGGCGCTGCTGGACGCGTCCCGCCAACTGTCGGCGGCGATCGCGCTGCACTGGGATTTTCCGCGCGACGTGGCCGAGGCCATCGCCGCCGCCGGCCAGCCCGGCGCCGCGCACCTGGCGCAGGCGCTGGCGCAGGGCGACCGCATCGCCAAGCTGCGCATGCTGGTCGACGCCCATGTGTTGGGCGAGAACGATGCGCTGGTCAGCGATGGCTTGAGCAGTTTTCAGCGGCGCTGCTTCGGCAAGCTGGACGGGCTGGAACACTAGCATTCCGCCTCTGCGAACCGCTGCCCTCACTGCTGCGGCGGCTGTGGTCATGACAGCGCCGCGCGGCGCCCGGCAGCGGCGTCAGGCGCAGCCGAGGATATCCGCCAGCGCCTCCAGGTCGTCCGCCACCACATCCCACTGCGCATCCGCCTGCAGGTCGCTGGTCTGGCCCGGCCCGTGTTCGCGCGGGCGGGCCACGAACACCGTGCGCAGGCCGACCGCGCGCGCCGCGTGCAGGTCCGCGTTGTGCGCCGCGACCATCGCGGCTTGCGGCGGCGCCAGCCCGGCGGCGGCCACCGACTTCAGGTAGACCTGCGGCTGCGGCTTGTAGTCGGCGGCGATCTCGGCGCCGAGGATCGCATCCCACGGCAGGCCGGCGAAGCGCGCCAGGTTCAGCATGCCGGCGATGTGGCCGTTGGAGATCGGCGCGATGGCCTAGTACCGCTTCAGGCGCGTCAAGCCGGCCACCGCATCGGGCCAGGCATCCAGGCGCTCCCAAGCGCGGTTCAGCTCGGCCAGTTCGGCGTCCGGCATGGCTTTGATGTCCGCACCGTGGCGCGCCAGCACCGTCTCCAGGCTTTCGCGGTTGAGCACGTCCAGCTTGACCCACGGCCGTGCGCCCGCGCGCACCTGCTGCATCGACGGCTGGTACAACGCGCGCCATTCGTCGGCGAAGGCGAGCGGATCGAGCGCGATGCCGTGGCGGCGCAGGATGGGCTCGGCGGCGCGCGCGACGCCGCTGCGCCAGTCGACGACCGTGCCGAAGACATCGAAGCCGAGCAAATTTACTTCTTGCAGGTTATTGATCATGCATGGCTCCCTTGATCGAGGCGGTGGTTGTACATTCCGCGTTGCGGCGATGAGCAAGCGTCGCAGGAACGCATCGTCGCGCTCCGGCCTCCAGGAAAGCGCGGGCACATCATTGCAGTTTTCGCGTGCTTTGCAGGCTGGCACTTGCAAGTTCGCCGGACTTGGTCATTGCGCTTCTGATTTGCTGCTCCTCGAGGTCCAATTCCTCTGCAAGTGAGCGGTGCGTATCTGCATCCACTTGGTCCGTGTGCTCCGACAGCTTCTCCCGGGCGGCCTCGATTGCCACCAGCCGCAGGCGTCTCTGCGCATTGAAGTGTTCGGCGTTCTCGGGCGATTCGGCTTCTTTCTCGTCAGCCGCCCGCTCGGCCCTGGCTTCGTACTCGTCGACGAGTGCGGATGCCGCGGCCGAATGCTCCGGGCTGGCGTCTGGTTCGAGGTGTTCCTTGACCGCTTCGAGTGCGGCGTCGGCAATCTCTGCCCGGGCCAGCGCTTCCGTCGGTTCGGCAGCCACCTGCTCCGGCTCGATCACGTCGAGTCTGCGTACCAGCCAGCCGAGCGTGGTGCCCTGGACGATCAGCGTCGCAAAGATCGAACAGAACGCCAGGAAGACGATCACATCCCGCGCGGGAAAGTTCGACGGCAGGGCAAGCGCCGCGGCCAGGCTGACCACCCCTCGCATGCCAGCCCACGACACGACCGCATGGTGCGTCCATAGCGGCGCCGTCGGCTGCGCGGCCCCGCCGCGAGAGAACGCGCCCGGCAGCCAGCCCGTGATGAACACCCAGACGAAGCGGCTGGCAATGAGCGTCGCCGACACGGCAAGTGCGAGCAAGGCAAGATGGGCAAGCGTAGTGGCACTCTCGTTCGCAAGCCGCTCGACGATGCCCCGCATCTGCAGGCCGATGAGCATGAAGATCAAGCTGGCGAGCAAGAACTCGATAAAGTTCCAGACTGCGTTGAGTTCCAGTCGGGTACGGGCGGTGAACTCCGCATGCTGCTTTCGGCCCAGTACGAGACCGCACACGACCGCCCCCAGGACGCCCGATGTGTGCAGCGCCTCGGCGCCCAGGTAGGCTGCAAAGCCCGCCAGGATGCTGGTCGTGATGTCGAGCATCGTGTCATCGATCTTGCTGAAAACCCACATCGCCAGGCGACCGATCAGCCAGCCGATGGCGATGCCGCCGATTCCCATGCCAAAGAACTGGAGCAGGCCGCTTGCATAGCTCACCGAGCTCGCTGCTACCGCCGCGACAGCGAAACGGTACAGGACCAGCGACGACGCATCGTTGATGAGGCTTTCGCCTTCCAGGACGGTGACGATCTGCTTGGGAAGCTTGAATTTCTTCAGGACCGAGCTGGCGGCAACGGCATCGGGCGGCGCCACGATGGCACCCAGCGCTGCTGCAGCCCACCACGGAAGTCCAGGCACCAGCAAGTGCGCCACGATGGCTACCGCGGCTGCGGTAAACAGGACAGCGCCGAACGCCAGTAAAAGAATCGGTCGAAGGTTCGAACGGAACGCAGGCCAATCCGTGCGGTAGGCACTGACCTGCAGGAGCGGCGGCAGAAACAGGGCCAGCGCAAGTTCCGGATCCAGCTCGACCGCAGGCAAACCCGGTATCAGGGCGAGGCCCATGCCGCCCAATACCAGCGGAATTGCCACCGGCAGATCCAGGCGCTGCGCCACCATCGCAAGCAGGACGCAGAATGCCACCAGGCCGAGCAGGATTTCGAAAGTCGTCATCGAATCAGCCGGCCAGCGGCGAGTCGGCCCAATGACGCAACAAGGCTGCGGGATCATCGAAGATGGCTGCCGCCTCGGACAAGGCCACATCGTCCCAGTACCCCCCGCAGCGCAGTGCAATGCACTTGACCCCGGCTGCCTTGGCTGCTGCGATGTCGTAGGGGGTATCACCCACCATCACGGCCTCGTCGGGTTGAACGCCGGCCTTCTTCAAGGCCACTTCGATGATGTCACCGTCGGGTTTGGACTCTTTTACCTCGTCGGAAGAGACCGCCGTGTCGAGCAGGTCACGCAGGCCGGCCTGCGCGAGCAGGGCCGGCAGCTCTTCTCCACTGGACGACGCAATGACCAGACGCAGGCCTTCGGACCTCATGCGTTGCACCAACGGCCTGGCGCCTGGTGCAGGGTCCAGGTTCGGGATGAAGCTGCTCAGCAATAACTGCGTGCGGTCTTTGGTAATCTGTTTCGCGAGCGCCGAGTCCGACTCGATGCCGAGTACCTCAGCGAAAACCTTGTCGGATCCCTTGCCGATCAAACGCCTGATCTGCTCGTAACCGACAGAATAGCCGTGGCTTTGAAGGGTTTGAACCCATGCTCGCGTATGCGCATCGTTGCTGTCGATAAGCGTACCGTCAATGTCGAAAAGAACAGCTTTTAGCGCGACTTTAGTCATTAAATAAAATTACCTGAAAAGAATATCTACGATTGATTTAAATAGTCAACTCATTATCCCCAGTATTGCAGTTGGTTCTTGAGACTGCCCCATGCGATTCTGCTAATTTTTTAGAAACAAGTCATCATGACACGCGCAAATAGACCGTTGACAGATCGTTAATTCATGGTAACAAAATAAAGACAATCATATGTCAGTACACTCCCTGAGCTAGAGTAGGAAAAGAATTACGCCCTGAACAGAAATTCCTTAGGACAATTAGTGAGGAATGAGTGCGGCACGTGGCGACTGATTCTCCCTTCCCTTCCCTCATGAACGCGTTCCCGAACAAGTGTTCCACCAGTAGCAACTTATCAGACATCAGACGATATCGGCGAGGGTATAATGGCCTTGTCTCGGCCACCATCCTTCCCCGCATGAATACCTCCATTTCTCCCGCCCACGCCGGTCGCAAGAAGCACCGCACCCTGGCCCAGGGCGTCATCGAGGACATCAACGAGCGCATCCGCCAGTCGCTGCTGAAACCGGGCGACAAGCTGCCGACCGAGTCCGCGATCATGGAACAGCACGGCGTCAGCCGCACCGTGGTGCGCGAGGCGATCTCGCACCTGCAGGCGGCCGGCCTGGTGCAGACGCGCCACGGCATCGGCACCTTCGTGCTGGAGCGCCAGCCGAGCAGCCTGGGCATCGACGCCGACAGCATCGTCACCGTGCGCGACGTGCTGGCGATCCTGGAACTGCGCATCAGCATGGAGACCGAGGCGGCCTGGCTGGCGGCGTCGCGCCGCAGCGACGCGCAGGCGATCGCGCTGGGCGAGGCGCTGGCCGACATGGGGCGCGCGATGGAACAGGGCCGGGCGTCGGTCGAGGCCGACGTGCGTTTCCACCGCCTGGTGGCGGAAGCCACCGGCAACCGGTATTTCGTCGAGATGCTGGGTCAGCTCGGCAACGCCCTGATCCCGCGCGCGCGCCTGAACACGCCCGGCTTGCAGCTGGAACGGCCGGCCGACTACCTGGACCGCGTCAACCGCGAGCACGAGGACATCTGCAGCGCGATCCTGCGGCGCGATCCGGAAGCGGCGCGCGCGGCGATGCGCACCCACCTCTCGAACAGCCGCGAACGGCTGCGTCTGGCACAGCAGCGGCTGGAAGCGAATCTCGGCCAGGCCTAAGGCAGCGGTCCGGCGCGGGCGCGGCGCGGTGCCGAAGGCCCCTGCGCTGCGGCGGGCGGCGCCGCATACAGCCGGATTGCCACATCGATGGCGACGGCACGATTTTTCCTTGCCTCGGCACGCGTTCAGTTGTACGATGACTTACAACTTAACTCGCCGGCAACCCACGACAGGCCGGCACCTGCCACCGCATATCACGACACTGGAGATGCCATGAATCCGCAAGAATTGAAACAAGTCCTGTCCTCGGGCCTGCTGTCCTTCCCGATCACCGATTTCGATGCCGAGGGCAACTTCCGCCCCAGCACCTATGCCGAGCGCCTCGAGTGGCTGGCCCCGTACGGCGCCACCGCGCTGTTCGCCGCCGGCGGCACCGGTGAGTTCTTTTCGCTGACGCGCGAAGAGTATTCGGACGTGATCAAGACCGCGGTCGACACCTGCGCCGGCAAGGTGCCGATCCTGGCCGGCACCGGCGGCCCGACCCGCACCGCCATCCAGTACGCGCAGGAAGCCGAGCGCCTGGGCGCCAAGGGCCTGCTGCTGCTGCCGCACTACCTCACCGAAGCCGGCCAGGAAGGCTTGATGGCGCACGTGGAAGCGGTCTGCAAGTCGGTGAGCATCGGCGTGGTGGTGTACAACCGCGCCCAGTGCCGCCTGAATGCCGACTCGCTGCAGAAGCTGGCCGACCGCTGCCCCAACCTGATCGGCTTCAAGGACGGCCTGGGCGACATCGAGCTGATGATGCAGATCTGGCGCCGCATGGGCGACCGCTTCAGCTACCTGGGCGGCCTGCCGACCGCCGAAGTCTACGCCGCCGCCTACAAGGCGCTGGGCACGCCGGTGTATTCGTCGGCCGTGTTCAACTTCATGCCGAAGCTGGCGATGGACTTCTATCAGGCCGTGGCCGGCGACGACCACGACGCCCAGAACCGCATGCTGGACGAGTTCTTCCTGCCCTACCTGGAAATCCGCAACCGCAAGCCGGGCTACGCGGTCAGCATCGTCAAGGCCGGCGCGCGCCTGGTCGGACACGACGGCGGTCCGGTGCGCCCGCCGCTGACCGACCTGACCGAGCAGGAATGCGATATGCTGCACAAGCTGATCCTGACGCAAGGCCCGCAGTAAGTCCTGCCGGCGCCGTCCGCGGGCGGCGCCGCGCGCGCCGATCGATCACCGATTTGAGCGATATTGCGCGCGCAAGCGCATTACAGTAGCGGCAGTACATCGGCGCGTCATCGTGCGCGCCCGCGGGTGGAGGAGACGCCGCCCGCGACCCACGTCATGCAATACCAACGATAAAGACGAGACCATGACCCGGAACGCTATCGGCAACTACAGGTGGACCATCTGCGGCCTGCTGTTCTTCGCCACCACCATCAATTACCTCGACCGGCAAGTCCTCAGCCTGCTGGCGCCATCGCTGACCAAGGAATTCGGCTGGTCCAACACCGACTACGCCAACATCGCCGCGGCCTTCCAGTTCATCTATGCGGTGGCACTGCTGTTCGCCGGCCGCATCGTCGACCGCCTCGGCACCAAGCTGTCGTATCACCTGGCGATCCTGGTGTGGTCGCTGGGCGCCGTCGCGCACGCGTATTCGATCGCGGTCGGCGAAGCCGTCAACAGCCTGTTCACGTCGATCGGCCTGGCCGCGGTGCCGGTATCGGTGGCCGGCTTCATCGTGGCGCGCGCGATCCTGGCGATCGGCGAGGCCGGCAACTTCCCGGCGGCGATCAAGGCCACCGCCGAATATTTTCCGAAGGCCGAGCGCTCGTTCGCCACCGGCATCTTCAATTCCGGCGCCAATATCGGCGCCATCCTGGCCCCGCTGTCGGTGCCGATCATCGCCTCGATCTGGGGCTGGCAGGCCGCCTTCATCTGGATCGGCGCGATCGGCTTCCTGTGGATGGTGTTCTGGGCGATCTTCTTCGACGAGCCGGCGCAGCAACGCCGCCTGAGCAAGACCGAGCTGGCCTACATCCAGGCCGACGTGGTGCAGCAGACCCAGGAATCGCCGCTGGTCGACACGCCGCAGCGCAAGCCGGGCTGGGGCGAGCTGCTCGGCATGCGCCAGACCTGGGCCTTCGCCGCCGGCAAATTCCTGACCGACGGCGTGTGGTGGTTCTTCCTGTTCTGGCTGCCGAAATACCTGTCCACCACCTACGGCATCAGCACCACCGACATGGTGCTGCCGCTGACGGTTCTGTACAGCATGACCATGGTCGGCAGCATCGCCGGCGGCTGGTGGCCCTCGGTGTTCATCCGCCGCGGCGATGCCGTGTTCGAGGCGCGCATGAAGGCCATGCTGCGCATCGCCTTCTTCCCGCTGGTGGTGCTGCTGGCGCAGCCGCTGGGCGCGATCAGCTACTGGCTGCCGGTGCTCCTGATCGGCGTGGGCGCCTCGGCCCACCAAGCCTGGTCGTGCAACATCCTGACCACCACCTCGGACCTGTTCCCGAAGCACAGTGTGGCCTCGGTGGTCGGCATCGGCGGCCTGGCCGGCGGCATCGGCGGCGTGCTGGTGACCAAGCTGGGCGGCCTGCTGTTCGATTACTACGGCGCGCTCGGACAGATCCAGACCGGCTACATGATCATGTTCACCTTCTGCGCCACCGCCTACCTGGTCGCCTGGTGCGTGATGAAGCTGCTGGTGCCGAACCGCACGCTGCCGACGCTGCCGGCGACGGAGCTGGCCAATGCGCGCTGAGCACGCGGCCGTGGCGGACGGCTGGCGCGGCATCGAGCGGGTCGACGCACCGGCCTGCGCGGTGGGCGAAAGCCCGGCCTGGAGCGCGCTGGAAAACGCCTGGTACTGGGTCGACATTCCGGCACGGCGCGTGTGGCGCCTGGATGCCGCAAGCGGCGCCGTGGCTTCCTTCGCCGCGCCGGAGATGGTGGCCTGCGTCACGCCGGCCGCGGGCGGCGGCCTGGTGGCCGGCATGGAAAGCGGCATCTTCGCACTACGCTTAACGCCGGACGGCGCGCTGGACGCCACGCTGTTGGCGGCGCCGCCGACGCTGGGCCCGGGCCGGCGCTTCAACGACGGCCGCTGCGACCGCCAGGGGCGCTTCTGGAGCGGCACCATGTGCATGGACATGGGCGCCGCGCGCGCCGACGGCCTGCTGTACCGCTACGACGCCGTGCGCGGCCTGTCGGCGCCGCTGGCCGAGGGCCTGGTCACGCAGAACGGCCTGGCCTGGTCGCCGGACGGGTGCACCATGTACCTGTCCGACTCGCACCCGTCGCGCCAGTTGATCTGGGCTTTCGACTACGACACCGTCGAAGGCGTGCCGCACAACCGCCGCCTGTTCGTCGACATGAACGCCTACCCCGGCCGGCCGGACGGCGCCACCGTCGATGCCGACGGCTGCTACTGGATCGCCGCCAACGACGCCGGCCGCCTGCTGCGCTTCACGCCGGACGGCCACCTGGACCGCGAACTCGCGCTGCCGATGGCCAAGCCGTCGATGTGCTGCTTCGGCGGCGCCGGGCTGGACACGCTGCTGGTCACTTCCATCGATCCGTCCGCGGCGGGCGGCGGCGCGCCGCAGGGCGGCTGGGCCGGCGCCACGCTGCTGCTGCGGCCGGGTGTGACCGGCATCCCGGAAACGCCGTTCGGCGGCTGAATCATCCTTTCTTTCTGCGATACCGATGACGAAACCCTTCAAACGCATCCTGATGACCGGCGCCGCCGGCGGCCTGGGCCAGCGCCTGCGCCCGCACCTGGGACAATTTGCCGACATCGTGCGCCTGGCCGACATCGCCGACCTCGGCCCGGCCGGGCCGGGCGAGGAAACCGTGCGCTGCGACCTGGCCGAGCGCGACCAGGTGCTGGCCATGTGCGAGGGCGTGGACGCCATCCTGCACTTCGGCGGGGTCTCCACCGAGGTCGAGTTCGCACCGATCATGCAGGCGAACATCCTCGGCATGGCCAACCTGTACGAAGCGGTGCACAAGCTCGGCATCCGGCGCGTGGTGTTCGCCAGCTCGAACCACACGATGGGCATGTACAAGACCACCGACACGGTCGACGCCACCATGCCGCCGCGCGCGGACGGCTACTACGGGCTGTCGAAGGTGTTCGGCGAATCGCTGTCGCGCTACTACTGGGACCGCTTCGGCATCGAGACCGTGTGCATCCGCATCGGCTACTGCTTTCCGGAAGCGACCAATCACCGCCAGCTGGCCACCTGGCTCAGCCTGGACGACCTGGTCCAGCTGCTGCGCCGCTCGCTGTTGACACCGCGCGTCGGCCACACCGTCACCTTCGGCATTTCCGACAACGACGGCAAATGGTGGGACGCGCGCCATTCGCGCTTCCTGGGCTACGCGCCCAAGGACAGCTCGGCGCAGTTCGCCGACCAGGTCTATGCCGGACAGGTCGACTGGCGCGACCCCGACGACATCACGCTGGTGTACCAGGGCGGCGTGTTTCTCAACAACGGCCCGAAATACAAACCCTGAAATTCGGGGTCAGAGCACAATTCGGGGTCGGAGCACATTGTAGAAACATGGTTTCCTGACCACGCCGCCATCGTCGGGCAGCGTGGAGGCGACAGTATGCAGGTAGCGCTTGCCCTGCACGACGCCATCCAGTTGGCAGCGTCAATGCAAGACACCGCTGGGAAAATTTCCTCGAATTGTGCCCTGACCCCGAATTGTGCTCTGACCCCGAATTACCGTTCACTCGTCCAGGCGGGCGCGCAGGGTGGCGAAGAAGCGGGTCTTGTCGAACAGGCTGACGACGGTGTCGGTGCCGTGCTCGCCGGGGACTTCGAGCACTTCGTCGAGGTCGCGGCGCATGTCGGCGGCCGGATCGCCGGTGCGCGCCAGGCGCGGGGCCGGGCGGCGCTGGCTGTCGGGCAGCGTCAGCAGGCTGTCGACGCGGTCGACCACCACGCCGTAGCACTCGCCTTCGTGCTCGAGCACCAGCACGCGCCGCTCGGCGCCGGGTTCGCCGGCCGCGGGTTCGCCGGCTGTCGTTTCGCCGGCCTGCGCTTCCAGCGGCGCCATGCCGTACAGCGTACGCAGGTCGATCACGCAGATCATCTGCTGGCGCAGCTGCACCATGCCGTGCACGAAGGCCGGCATGCCGGGCGCACGGACCAGCGGCGCGCCGTGCGCCACGATCTCGCGCACCTGGCCGATGTCGGCGGCCCACGGCGCGTCCACCGAGAACGCCAGGTAGACCCGGCGCCGGGCCGCGGCGGCGCCGCGCGCGGCTTGCCGGGCAGCGTCCAGCGCCTGCTGCTGGTACAGGCGGCGGTGGCCGGCGCAGATTTCCGCCGCCTCGCCTTCGCTGAAGATGCGCTCGTGCGACAGGAACAGCAAATCGCCGCGCTCGGCGTGCGGCAGGCAGCCGCGGAACATGGCGGCGCGGCGCGTGCCCAGCATCGGCACCGGCAGGATGTCGCTGTCGAAGTAGGCGCGCACGTCGTCGACCGAGTCGACCAGCAGCCCGAGGCGCTCCTCGCCCACGCGCACGACCACGATGCGGCGCGCCTCGGCGGCGGCGGCATCGTCGGGCGTGCGCGGCGCGCACTGCAGCAGCGCGCCGAAATCGACCACGCCGACGGCGCTGCCGCGCAGGTTGATCCAGCCCTTGCACAGCGTGCCGAACATGACGGATGCGTTGAGTTCCGGCACGCGCAGGATTTCCTGCACCGCCAGCATCGGCAGCGCAAACCCGAGCCCGCCCGCGCCGAAGGCGATGCACTTGTGGCCCTCGGCCTGGCGCAGGAAGCGGGCGCGCTCGGCGCTGCGCGCGGCCGCGCCCAGCGAACGCACCTGGGGCACGTTGTCGACCCGTACCAGCGCCGCCGCGTCCAGCACCTGCACCAGGCGCGCGCCGTCGTTCAGCAGCAGCGCGCCGCAGATGACGCCGCCGGCGCCGGGACCCGCATCGCGCATGTCCACCTCCGCCGGCGCCGGCGTGTAGTGCACGCTGCTGCGCTGCTCCGGCCGCACCCGCAGCACTTCGCCGGTGGCGTCGAACAGCAGGCCGACTTGCACGTCGTCGTGGTCGAGGATGGCGATGCGCTGGTCCGGGCGCGGCCCCGGCGCCTGCGCATCGAAGATGCGCGCCAGGTTCAGCACCGGGATGGCGGCGCCGCGCAGCGTGAAGATGCCTTCCAGGCAGGGCGGCGACAGCGGGATCGGCATGATGCGATCCGGCAGGCCGACCACTTCGCGGATCGACGCCGCCGGCAGCGCGAATTCTTGGCCGTCCAGCAGGAAGGTGCCGAACAGCTCCATGCCGGCAGCGTCGCTGAGCACGCGCGCGGCGGCGGCGCGCGCCGCGTCCAGCGCGGCCGCGGCCCGGCGCACCTCGGGCGCGGCGGCGTAGCCGGCCACGGCGCCGGCCGCCGTCAGCGGCGCGTTCACGCGCACGCTCCGGCCAGGGCGCGCACGCGCGCTGTACGTTGTGCTGTACTGCGTGCCGTACTGCGCGCCAGGGCGGCGCAATGGGCGGCGCAATGGGCGGCGCCGCGCGCGCCGGCCGCCGCGCGCACCTCGGCTGCAGCGCGCATGCCGGCCGCCGCATCGGCGTCGCCGCGGGCTTGGGCGCCCTCGCCCACCCGCAGCACCGTATAGGCATGGCCTGCGCAATCGATGTTCAGGCGCCGGCCCTGGTGGCCGCCGACGTCCAGGTGCACCACCCGCAGGCCGCGCTGCGCCAGCTGCGCCTGCGCCGCCGCCACGTTGCGCCGGCCCACGCCATCGGCGCCGCGCAGCCCGCCCAGCATGCTGGCGCCGCCGGCCAGCACCACCTCGACCTGCCCGTACTGCTCGCGGCGCACGCCCAGCGCATGCAGCAGGCGCGGCACGGCGGCGCTGACGTAGCGCGCGCCGTCGATGTCGTCGGCGCCGCCGCCGCATGCCGACGCATCGGGCAGCAGGCAGTGCGCCAGGGCGCAGCGCCCGCCCGCGCGCCAGATCATGCCGATACCGACGCAGGAGCCGAGCAAGGCGCTCAGGACGTCGCCGTCGCGTCCGACCTGCAGCTGGCCGCTCCAGACGTGGCGGGTATGTTCGATGGCGATGGCGCTCATGCATGCTCCTTGCGAATGCGGTAGACGTGCATCCGTTCGAACTCGAACGGGGTGTCGATGCGGGTGATGGATTCCTGCTCGCCCAGCAGCAGGCGCGCGTGCGGGGCCATGGCGGCGCGCACGCCGTGCAGGGCGCGACGCTGGTGCTCTTCGTCGAAATAGATCAGCACGTTGCGCAGCAGAACCAGGTCGAAGCGCGCCACCCTGCACGGCGCCGCCAGCAGGTTGTGCTCGCCGAAGCGGATGCGCTCGCGCAGCTCTGGCAGCACGCGCTGCCCCGTCCCTTCCGGGCGCAGGTACTTGGCCAGCAGCGCCGGATGGGTCTCGGCCAGGCGCGTGACGGAACGCCCGGCGTAATGGCCGGCGGCGGCGGTGCGCAGCACCGCGCCCGAGATGTCGGTGGCGTGGATCTGGAAGCGGAACTGCGGGTGCCTTTCCTGGAACTCGCGGCACAGCATGGCCAGCGAATACGCTTCCTCGCCGCTGGCGGCGGCCGCCGACCAGGCCTGCAGCACCACGTCGCCGCAGCGCGCCAGCCATTGCGGCAGGAATTCGCGTTCCAGGTAGCCCCACACCGCCGGGGTACGGAAGAAGGCGGTGTCGTTGGTGGTGACCAGGTCGACGAAGGCCTGCACCTCGGTGCCGCCGCCGCGTACGCGCGCGATGTAGTCGCGGTAGCTGGACAGCCCGAGCGCGCGCATGCGCGGGCGCAGGCGGCCCTGCAGCAGCACGCGCTTGTGCTCGTTCATGGCGATGCCGGTATGCTGGCGCACCAGCCCGATCAGGGAGGCCAGGTCGCCGCCGTCGAGTTCGAGGACCGCGTCCATGCGCTTACACCACGAAGCCGGAAACGATGCCGTTGAGCGCCTCGGCATTTTCATTGAGGCCCTCGGTGGAGCGTGCGATACTGTCGCAGGATCCGGCCGATTTCTCGGTTTCCTGGGCGATGTAGGCGATCGCCACCGCCACTTCCTTGGCGGTCAGCGACTGTTCGCCGGTGCTGCGCGAGATGTCGGCGATCGCCAGCGAGGTCTTGGCCACGCCGGCGGCGATGCGATCGAAGGCGTCGCTGGCCTGGCGCGAGATGTCGCTGCCCTGGGCCACGCGGCGCACCGATTCGTTGATCAGTTTCGAGATTTCCTTGGTCGCCTGCGACGAGCGCTCGGCCAGCTTGCGCACCTCGTCGGCCACCACCGAGAAGCCCAGTCCGTGCTCGCCGGCGCGCGCCGCCTCGATGGCGGCGTTAAAGGCCAGCATGTTGGTCTGGCTGGCGATCTCGCCGATCACCTTGACGATCTCGCCGATGTCCTCGGACGACTGGTTGATCAGCGCCATCGCCTCGATCGACTTGGACACCGCCTTGGCGCCCAGTTCCGCCTCGTTCTGGGTCGATTGCGCCATGGTGTTGGCGTCCTGCGTGCTGCGCGCGATGGTGCCGATCGACGCGGTGAGGCCGTCCACCGAGGCGTTCATCTCCTCGACGGTGGCGCCGAGCGCCTGCGCGCTGGCCGCCACCACGTTGGAGCGCTCGGCGATGGTGCGCGAGGAATCCGACAGGCGGCCGGCGGCGCCGACCACCTGGCCGATCACGCCGCGCAGGTCGACGATCATCTTCATCACGCCGCGCGCCAGCTGGTCGAGCGAATCGTCGCCGCACACCTCGGTGGCGCCGGTCAGGTCGCCGCGCGAGGCGCGCGCCACCTGGTCCAGCAGGCAGGCCACCTTGCGCTGCTCGGCGGCGGCGCGCTCGGCCTCCATCTGCTCCAGCGCCACCTGTTCGGTGATGTCGGTGGCGAACTTGACCACCTTGACCGGCTTGCCGTTGAGGTCGAAGATCGGATTGTAGGTGGCCTGGATCCATACCGGGCGGCCGTTGTTGCCGATGCGCTTGTAGCGGCCGCTGTCGAATTCGCCGCGCTGCAGCTTGAGCCAGAAGCGGCGGTAGGCGGCGCCGGCGGCGTACTCGTCCTCGCAGAACACGCGGTGGTGCTCGCCGCGCACTTCGTCGAGCGAATAGCCCATTACCTTGAGGAAGTTCTCGTTGGCGTCGATCACGCGGCCGTCCATGTCGAACTCGACCACCGCCTGCGACTTGTGGATCGCCTGCACCAGGCCGCGGAATTCGGCGGCGCGCATCTTTTCCTGGGTGACGTCGGTGGCGAACTTGACGATCTTGCTGACTTGCCCGTTGGCGTCGATCACCGGGTTGTAAGAGGCGTTGATCCAGATCTCGCGGCCGTTCTTGGCAAAGCGCTTGTACTCGGCGCGCTTGACGGTGCCTTCACCCAGCTCGCGCCAGAACTGCTGGTATTCCGCGGTCTGCGCCAGGCCGGCTTCGCAGAACAGCGCGTGGTGCTTGCCGGCGATCTCGTCGAGCGTGTAGCCGGTGAGCGCCAGGAAATTCTCGTTGGCGTGGACGATGGTGCCGTCCAGGCGGAATTCGATGATTGCCTGGGCGCGGTTGAGGGCGGTGTGGATGGCCTTCACTTCGTGCACGGCGCCGTGCGGGGCTTGCGGAGTCGGTTGCATAGTCCGGTCTGGGAGTGGATGGGGTGCGCCATGGTGCGGATTGCGGACAGGGCGCGGACGCTGTCGGATTCGGTAAATTCGATAATGTCAGAGAATTTTCCGCAAAGCAATAGCCATCTCGGCAAATCCGGTAAAAGCGATGCGAATATGCATCAGACATGCCTGAATCGCGTAGACAAAAGTTACACAATTCCTGCACGTAATGTCTCGTGTAAGGATATATACTTAAATATTCACACATTCTCACTTCGCAACGTCGTCATGGCGCGCGGTAAGACCGAATCGCCAGCTGCACCGTCCCGGTACCGAGCATGGCAGGCGCGCGTCTTGCTTGGCCATGTGGAGAACGAACGAACCATGCAGCTGAACTGAACTATGACAAACAAGAATAGCGGCGCTTTCCACGACATCGGAACGCCGAAGGAGTTTTACTCGACCGCCGAGGCGGCGAAGATCCTGGGCGTGTCGCACCGGACCGTGCAATTGTGGGTCGAGGCCGGCACCCTGCAGGCCTGGAAGACCGCGGGCGGCCACCGGCGCATCGCGGCGGCGTCGCTCGAACACGTGCTGGCCGGACGGCGCCAGGCGCTTGCCCCCGCCGCCGCCGAACCCGTCAGGGAAGCACCGCGCCTGACCAAGGTGCTGATCGTCGACGACGACGCCACCCTGCTGCGCCTGTACGAGCTGGAAATCGCGGGCTGGGGCCTGCCGCTGCAGATCATCAAGGCCGGCGACGGCTTCGAGGCGCTGCTGAAGATCGGCGAGCAGCGTCCCGACATCCTGATCAGCGACCTGAGCATGCCCGGCATGGACGGCTTCCGCATGGTCAACAGCCTGCGCGCCAATCCGCAACAGGAGGGCCTGCACATCATCATCGTCAGCGGGCTGGACGTGTCGACCATCAAGTCGCTCGGCCTGCCGGCCGACATTCCGGTGTTTTCCAAGCCGGTGCCGTTCGGCCAGTTGCGGGCGGCCGTGGAAAACGCCTTCCGCACCTGATCCGCCCTCTCCGCCACACCCCCTGAACGACGCCGCATCAAGCGGCGTCTTTTTTTTTGCGCCCTGACTTTGCTGCGCAGCGCTTCGTTTCCTCTCTCCCGCCGGCTCCCCTTCCTCGCCCTGGTATGCCCCTGCCGCTGTCATTCGTCCGGCTGCGCGCGCACGCCATGCGCAGCCTGACGCGAAAACGTCACATTGCCACAACACAACATTACCTAGTCGAAATAATCATTGTCTTGAATCAGCAAATTCAGTAATCTACCGAAATTGAACAAAGCAGCAAAAACAGCAAATCCCCGCCGATCCGATCCAGGACGGCATTCAACCGACAGGAGTGTCATGAACCGCTATCTCGTCATCGTCATCATGGTCGTGCTGCAGCTCGCAGCCACCCGTGTCTTCGCCGCCGCCAACGACGTCGTCGTCGCCCTGCATGCGTTCAAGGTCGTCGCCGGCGCCGGCGGCCAGAAGCTGGTGCCCACCACCGAGGCGCTGCCGGGCGACACCATCGAATACCAGGTCACCTACCGCAATGCCGGCGCCGGCGCGGCGCGCGACGTGCTGGCGACGCTGCCGGTGCCGCAGGGCGGCATGCACTACCTGCCCGGCAGCGCCTCCCCGGGCGAATTCCAGGCCAGCCTCGACGGCGCCCACTTCGCGCCGGCGCCGCTGACCCGGACCGTGGTCCGCGACGGCAGGCGCCAGGTCGAGACCGTCCCCCCGTCCGAATACCGTTTCCTGCGCTGGAAGCTGGGCGAACTGGCGCCCGGCCGCAGCGTCACCGTCAGTTCCCGCATGCGTCTCGACGATGCACCCGTCACCACCAACCGTTCGTAAAGGCTCGTAATCCATGAAACGCTCCATCGCTCCACGCCGCGCCCTGGCGCTCGCCATCGGCCTTGCCTGCGCCCACGGCATGCAGGCGCACGCCGCCACCGCGGCCGGCACGTCGATCACCAACCAGGCCTCGGCCACCTACGTCGATTCGACCCTGACGGCGCGCAGCGCCACCTCGAACACGGTGGTGACCGTGGTCCAGCAGGTGGCCAGCGTCAGCCTGTCCGCCGGTTCGGCCAAGAGCGCCGCCGCCGGCGCCCAGGTGACCTACGCGCACACCATCACCAACAACGGCAACGGCGCCGACACCTTCACGCTGGCCGCCACCAACAGCGGCGCGTTCTCGATGACGAGCGTGGTGTTCTACGCCGACGCCAACGGCGACGGCGTGGCCGACAACGCCACCCCGATCACCGCCACCGGCAGCATCGCACCGGGTGCCGTGTTCCACGTGGTGGCGGTCGCCACCCTGCCCGCCGGCGCCACTGCCGGCGCCGCCAACAGCCTGGTGGTGACCGCCACCAGCACCTTCAACGCCGGCGTGAACGCCAGCGCCACGGACACCACCACCGTCGGCAACGGCGCCACCATCGACATCACCGCCAACTCCGCCGGCGCCGGCGCGCCGGGCGCCGGCCCGGGCGTGGAAGCCAGCGCGGTGGTCACCAACACCGTATCCGCCGGCGCCACCACGCGCTTCACCCTGTACCTGAACAACGGCGGCGCCGCGGCCGACACCTTCGCGCTGCAGGCCAGCACCGACGCCGCCTTCGGCGCCCTGACGCTGCCGAGCGGCTGGAGCGTGGTGTTCAAGGATGCCGCGGGCTCGGTGATCACCAGCGCCACCGTCGCCGCCGGCGCCAACGTCGCGGTGTACGCCGACGTGGTGGTGCCGGCCGGCGCCACCCCGGCCACCACCGACCTGTACTTCCGCGCGTTGTCGCCGACCTCGAACGCCAGCGACCGCATCCACGACGCCGTCACCGTGGTCGCCGCCAGCGCCCAGCTGGCGCTGGCCAAGACACAAGCGCTGGACGCCAACTGCGACGGCGTCGCCGACACCGCCTTCAGCGCCGCCAACATCAGCGCCGGCGCCATCCCGGGCGCCTGCATCCGCTACGAGATCACCGCCACCAACGGCGGCAGCGGCAACGTCAGCGCGATCGTCATCAGCGACAACATCCCGGCCAACACGACCTACCACATCGCCACCCCGGCCGCGACCACCGTCGGCATCGTCACGGCGCCGGCCGCCGGCAACACCGGCGCGGTGCAGGCCACCGTCGGCGTGCTGACCCCGGGCCAGTCCGCCAAGATGTCGTTCGGCGTGCGCATCAACCCGTAACCCTTGCGCCGGCCCCGGCCGCGCTCGCGCGGCCGGGGAGGCTCCTCGTCCAGGTAGCAGCGCCGCCCGCTTCCGCCCACCGCCCTCGCCACCGCATCCGCCAGACCACGCCATGATGACGCGCCAGCTCCGCCAACTCGCCCTCTACGTCCTCCTCATCGTGCTCGGCTGCGCGTACGGCATCGCCTGCGCCAGCGTGACCAACCAGGCCAGCGCCAGCTACGCCGACGCGGCGCGCGGCAACGGCACGCTGCAGTCGAACCAGGTGACGGCGATGCAGGGCGAAAGCATCACCTACTTCACCGGTTCCGACTACCGCACCGCGGCCCAGGTCAGGCTGGCCGGCCAGCCGCTGTACGTGCAGGCCAGCGCGCCGGCCTGCAACAACGACCCGGCCGTGGCGGAAACCATCGTCATCGCGATCCACTCGACGCTCGGCCACGACACCGAATCCTACTCCGCCACCGAGACCGGTCCGGACACCGGCATCTTCCACATCACCGGCAGCCTGGTCGCCAGCCAGGTCGGCGACGAGGCGCCGCGGGAAGAGGACGGCGCCCTCGAAATCAAGAAGAACGACACCCTGACCGCCACCATCAAGAGCTGCGGCACCGGCACGTCGACCGCCTCGATCCTGATCGACCCGACCGGCGTGGTCTTCGACAGCAAGACCGGCGTGCCGGTGGGCGGCGCGCGCGTGACCCTGATCGACGTCACCGGCGCCGGCAACGGCGGCCTGGCAGGCGGCGCCGCGACCGTGTTCGAGACCGACGGCGTGACCGCGGCGCCGAGCTCGGTCGTCACCGATGCCGACGGCGTCTACCGCTTCCCGCTGGTGCCGCCCAGCCTGTACCACGTGACGATCGTGCCGCCGTCGAACTACAGCTTCCCGTCCAGGGTCGCGCTGGCG
Organism: Massilia forsythiae; assembly: GCF_012849555.1. Lineage (NCBI taxonomy): Bacteria > Pseudomonadati > Pseudomonadota > Betaproteobacteria > Burkholderiales > Oxalobacteraceae > Massilia > Massilia forsythiae. Next base: position 4,583,731 of record NZ_CP051685.1, on the reverse strand, counting down.
GACCTGCCCGGCGAGCACGACGTCTACGCATCGTATTCCTACGGCGGCGACTTCGTCGTCAGCGCGTCCACCGGCGCGGTGATGCTGGACCTGCCGCTGGATCCGGTGCCGGGCGCCCTGTACCTGGAAAAGGCGGCCTCGCGCGCCACCGCCGAGGTGGGCGACTTCGTCGACTACACGCTGCGCGTGCACAACACCGCCGAACAGGCGCTGGTCGGGGTCGAGGTCGAGGACCGGCTGCCGGCCGGCTTCAGCCTGGTGCCGGGCAGCGTGCGGCTGGGCGGCGTGCAGGCCGCCGACCCTGACGGGACGCGCGGCCCGGCGCTGCGCTTCGCCATCGGCAGCCTGGCGTCCGCCAGCGACGCGGTGCTGCGCTACCGCGTGCGCATCGGCGCCGGCGCGCTGCAGGGCGACGGCATCAACCGCGCCCGCGCCACCAGCGCGGCGCCGCTGGCGCTGAGCAGCGGCACCGCCGCCGCCAAGGTCAAGGTGAGCGCCGGCGTGTTCAGCGAAAAGGCCTTTATCGAAGGCACCGTGTTCGCCGACTGCGACGGCAACCGCCGGCGCGATGCCGGCGAACCGGGCGTGCCGGGCGTGCGCGTCTACCTCGAAGACGGCAGCTTTGCCCAGACCGACGCCGACGGCCGCTACAGCTTCGCCGAAGTGCGTCCGCGCACCCACGTCGCCAAGGTCGACGGCGCCACCCTGCCGCAAGGCGCCGCACTGGCGGCGCTGTCGAACCGCAACGGCGGCGACGCCGCCAGCCGCTTCGTCGACGTGCACGAGGGCGAACTGGCCAAGGCCGATTTCGCGCTGCACGCCTGCAGCCCGGCGCTGCGCGAGGCGATCGCGGCCCGCCGCGCCGCAGCGAAAGACATGGAAAACAGCGCGGCCAAGGCGCTGGAACGCCCGGCCGCGGCCGCCGCCACCGCGTCGGCCAAGGCCGCTTCCCAGGCCGACCTCGAATCGCTCGACAACAGCCTGGCCTTCGTCGGCCTGGACGACGGCGCCGTGCTGGCGCGCGCCGTGGCAACGGTGCGCGTGAAAGGCGGCGCCGGCGTCACCTTCACGCTGGCGGTGAACGGCAAGCCGGTGCCGGAAGCGCGCATCGGCAAGCGCAGCACGGTGGCGGCGAAGCAGCTGGAAAGCTGGGAATTCGTCGGCGTCGCGTTCGAGGCCGGCGCCAACGTGCTCGAGGTGAGCCAGCGCGACGGCTTCGGCAACCCGCGCGGCAGCCGCCGCATCACGGTGGTCGCGCCGGGCGCGCTGGCGCGCATCCGCCTGGCGTTCGACAAGCCGGGCGTGGCGGCCGACGGCAAGAGCCTGGCAATGCTGCGCGTGGACCTGGAAGACGCCGCCGGCGTGCCGGTAATGGAGCGCACCGCGCTGACCCTGGAAGCCGGCCGCGGCGAATGGCAACAGGCCGACCTCGATCCGCACCAGCCCGGCCTGCAATTGTTCGTCGAGGGCGGCCATGCCGAACTGGCCCTGCGCGCGCCGCAGGAACCCGGCGAAGCGGCCATCCGCGCATCCAGCGGCGCCGTGCAAGCCGCCGGCCGCGTCGACTTCGTGCCCGACCTGCGTCCGCTGGTGGCCGCCGGCGTGGTCGAGGGCGCCGTCAGCCTGAACCGCATCGCCGGCAACGTCGGCAATCCGGCGCGCGGCTTCGCCGGCTTCGAGGACCAGCTGCGCCATTTCTCGACCAGCGACGGCCCGAACGCGGTGCAGGTCGGCGCCCACGCCGCCATGTTCGCCAAGGGCAAGGTGGGCGACGACATCCTGCTGACCGCCGCCTACGATTCCGACAAGGTGGTCGAGCAGAAGCTGTTCCGCGACCTCGATCCGACCGCGTTCTACCCGACCGCCGGCGACAACGCCCAGCGCGGCTTCGACGCCCAGTCGACCAGCCGCCTGTACCTGCGCGCCGACCGCAACAAGTCGTGGCTGCTGTTCGGCGACATGACCCCGCCCGGCGTAACCCCGGCGCGCAACCTGGGCGCCTATAACCGCGCCCTGAACGGCCTGCGCCACCACTACGAGGAAGGCGGCTTGAGCGTGGATTCGTTCGCCAGCCACGACAGTACGCGCCAGATGGTCGAGGAAATCCCGGCCAACGGCACCTCCGGCCCCTACCTCACCGGCAGCGGCGTGATGGTCATCAACAGCGAGCGCATCGAGATCATGGTGCGCGACCGCAACCGCCCCGGCGTGCTGCTGTCCAGCCGCGTGCTGGCGCGCTACGCCGACTACGACATCGAGCCGCTCACCGGCCGCATCCTGCTGCGCGCCCCGGTGCCGAGCCTGGACGCCGACCTGAACCCGATCACGATCCGCATCAGCTACGAGATCGACCAGGGCAGCCCGGAATTCTGGGTGGCCGGCAGCGCCGTGCAGTACCGCATCGGCAAGCTCGCCGAAGTCGGCGCCAGCTATGTCGACGACCGCAACCCGGCGGCGCCCACGACCCTGGCCAGCGTCAACGCCACCGTGCGCCCCGACGACAACACCAGCATCACCGTCGAGGCGGCGCACATGGACAAGCAGCACGCCGACGGCCGCGCCGCGCGCATCGACGCCACCCGCAAGGACGGCAAGCTGGAAAGCCACGTGTATGCGGGCCGCGCCGGCGTCGATTTCGACAACCCGGCGGCCAGCCTGCCGAAGGGCCGCGCCGAGGCCGGCGCCCGCGTGGTGTACCGCGCCGACGAGCGCATCAGCTTCGGCGGCGAGATCATCCACAGCGCCGACCTGGTCACCGGCGCCAGCCGCGACGGCGGCCAACTGAACGCCGCCTACGCCTTCGGCAACGGCATCCGCGTCGAGGGCGGCGTGCGCCGCGCCCACGAGGAAGCCGGCAATGCCAGCACCGTGCTGGCCCAGCCCGATCTGACCAGCGTGCGCGCCAAGCTGGCGGCGCAGGTGCCGAACCTGCCGCAGGCCGGCGTGTTCGTCGAGGCCGAGCAGGACATCCACGACAACGGCCGCCGCATGGTGGCGCTGGGCGGCGACTACCGCCTGGCCGGCGGCAGCCGCCTGTACGGGCGGCACGAGCTGATCAGCAGCCTGGGCTCGAACTATGCGCTGAACGACGGCCAGCAGCGCAACGCCACCGTGTTCGGCGTCGATACCGACTACATGAAGGATGGCCGCATGTTTTCCGAGTACCGCGCGCGCGCCGCCGGCAGCGACGGCCGCCAGGCCGAGGCCGCGATCGGCCTGCGCAACCTGTGGAGCGTGGCCCGGGGCGTGCGCCTGAACACCGCCTTCGAGCGCGTCAAAGTGCTGGCCGGCGCCGCCGCCAACGAAGCGGTGGCCCTGGCCGCCGGCGTCGAGGTGGCGCGTAGCCCGGACTGGAAGGCCAACATGCGCCTGGAACTGCGCCACGCGGTGGACAGCGACAGCCTGCTGCACACCCTGGGCCTGGCCTACCGGCTGAGCGAGAGCTGGAGCCTGCTGGGCAAGAACACCCTGGCGGCCACGCGCAGCCGCGCCAACGACAGCCTGCGCCTGAACGAGCTGCTGCAGAGCGGCGTCGCCTACCGCGCGCTGGAAAGCCTGGGCTGGAACGGCCTGGCCAAGTACGAGTACAAGGTCGAGCGCGACACCGGCATCGCCAACCTGGAGCGCGCCGTGCACAGCATCGGCGTCACCGCCAACTGGCAGCCGCTGCGCGAGACCCTGCTGAGCGCGCGCTACGCCGCCAAGCTGGCGCACGACCGCTCGGGCGGCTACGACACCCGCTCGAAGGCGCAACTGCTGGCGGCGCGCCTGGTGCAGGAATTGCGCGGCGGCTGGGACGTGGGCGCCAGCGTGCGCGCGCTGGTCGACGGCGGCACCCGTGGGCGCCAGTTCGGCGCCGGCCTGGAAGCCGGCTACCAGCTGCGCAAGAACACCTGGATCTCGGCCGGCTACAACCTGCTGGGCTTCCGCGAGCCGGACCTGGCGGGTGCCGACGCCACCGCGCGCGGCGCCTACGTACGCCTGCGCATGAAATTCGACGAACGCCTGCTGGAGGGCCTGCTGCCCACGGCCGCCGCCAAGCAATGACGAGAACGAGGAAGTCCGCCATGAAACCGACCACGTCCCGCGCCGCGCGCGCCCGCAGCTGCCCACCGCCGGTGCCGCCCTTGTCCCCGCCGGCGCGCCCGCTGCCGACCCGGTCGCTGCCGGCCCTGCTGGCGCAGCGCCGCCGCCTGGGCTGGACCGTGCTGGCGCTGGGCGCGCTGCTGGTCTTGCTTGCCCTGCTGGCGGTGCCGGCGCGCGCCGCCTGCGTCAGCGGCGCCTGCGTCAGCGCCGGGCCGCGCCTGGCCAGCGTCAGCACCACGCAAGGCGCCCTGTTGAACCCCCTGCTGGGCGGCTTGCTGGGCACCAGCCTGAACCTCAGCGTGGCGGACTGGAACGCCGTGGCCCAGGGCGACGTCAGGCTGCTCGACTTCCTGACGGCGCTGCAGGCCTCGACCGGCGTGTCGACCCCATCGCAGGCGCTGAGCGCCGGCGCCACCCTGGCGCAGGTGAGCGCGGCGCTGCAGGCGGCGGCGCGCGCCCAGGCGAAAACCAGCCTGGCCGGCGCGCTGGCCAACCTGCAGTCGCAACTGGGCGGCGCCGCCGCCACGGTGCGCGTGGGCGATTTGCTCAAGGTGAGCGTGGACAGCGGCGCGCTGGCGGGCAGCACCATCAACGCGCTCGACATGCTCAGCGGCCTGGTGCAGCTGTACAACACCCGCAACGTGCTGACCACGCCTGCCCCGGTCGGCATTTCCGGCGGCGCGCTCGGCATGGCCGGCGTGATCAATGCCGTGCAACTCTACGCGCAGGCGATCGAGCCGCCGGTCTACGTGTGCGGCCCGAACGGCACCAGTTTTCACTCGGCGGCGATCCGCGTGCACCTGAAGCTCGACCTGGTCACGCTCAGCCCGGCCACCTCGGCGCTGACCGTGCTGCCCGGCGTGCGCAGCGCCAGCATCGCGATTTCCCAGCTCGATTTGTACCTGGAAGTGGCGCGTGCCGAGGGCAGCCTGGGCGCGGTGGACGCGGTCGGCAAGGCGGTGACGGTGCAGGCGGCGCCCGGCGTGGCCGACGGCTACCTCGGCAGCATCGACGACAGCGTGTTCTTCAACCGCAGCCGCGTCCTCAACGCCGCCACCGACCTCGGCTACGGCAAGATCGGCTCCCTGGTCCTGAACGGCAGCACCTTCGCGCTCGAAGTCAAGAGCAGCGCGCGCGGCGACGCCCCGTTTGCCACCAGCCTGAATTTCAGCGGCAGCTTCCCGCAGACGCGCACCGTCAGAAGCAGCACCACCTTCGCCACCAACCTGGCGGGCAGCCTGGTGAACAACCTGGCGCTGCGCACCACGCCCTCGCTGGGCCTGCTCGACAGCGTGGTCTCGCCGGTGCTCAAGACCGTGGTCACCGGCGCCGTCGGCCCGGTGGTGGCGCCGATCCTGGGCGGCGTGGCCGATCCGCTGCTGCAGCTGCTCGGCATCGGCCTGGGCCAGATGACGGTCACCGTCAACGGCATCTGCCAGGCCTGCGACGACTTCAAGCTGACCAAGGCGGTGGACCGGACCGACGCCACGCCCGGCAGCACGATCACCTACACCATCACCTACCAGAACAGCGGCACCACCAACCTCACCGACCTCAAGGTCACCGACGCCACGCCCGCGTTCACGGTGTACACCGCCGGCGGCTGCGGCGCCCTGGGCAGCGGGCTGTCGTCCTGCGCGGTGGCCGCCCAGCCGGCCGCGGGCGGCGCCGGCGCGCTCGAATGGCGCTTCGGCGGCACCCTGCAGCCCGGCGGCATGGGCAGCGTCAGCTTCACCGTGGTGGTGCAGTGAGGCCCGCCGCGCGCGCCTTCGCGCCGGGCACCGTGCACGGCGCGCCACACGCGCATGCCGCCCGGTTGTATTGACGTCGGTTTGTGTAAAAGATTCCTGTGGGAACTTGACACAAAGCCACAATCCCGTAAAATCGAAACCCATGAAAACCGCCGCCGATACCACCCTGCTGGAGCCCGTCTCCGGATTATCCGAATTCTGCTCGACCAAGCAGGCGGCCAGCGTCATCGGTGTATCGCACCGGACGATCCAGCTGTGGGTCGAAAGCGGCATCCTGCAAGCCTGGAAGACCGCCGGCGGCCACCGCCGCATCACCATGGAATCGATCGGGCGCCTGCTCGAGCAGCGCCGCGAGGCGCTGGCCCCGCTGGCGCCGGCGGCGGCGCCGGAACAGGCGCGCAAGAAGATGGTGGTGGTGGACGACGACGCCACCATGCTGCGCCTGTACGAGCTGGAAATGGCGGGCTGGGACCTGCCGGCCGACATGGTCAAGGCGGCCAACGGCTTCGAGGCGCTGATCAAGATCGGCGAGACCAGGCCGGACCTCTTGATCAGCGACCTGAGCATGCCCGGCATGGACGGTTTCCGCATGATCCGCACGCTGCGCACCGATGCCGCCTATGCCGACATGGCGATCATCGTGGTCAGCGGCCTGGACCGCGCTACCGTGGCGTCGATGGGCCTGCCGGCCGACATCCCGTTCTTTTCCAAGCCGGTGCCGTTCGCCAGCCTGCGCAGCGCGGTCGAGCGCGTGCTGTCCGTTCCCGCCTGAACCATCCCGCGCTGCCGCGGTGCGCGCCGTGCGGCGCGCGGCGCCGCGCACGCCTCCCGCCAGGCTTTTCTCCGATTAATGCATTCCGGTGGCATACTGCCACGAATGCCCTTTACTTTGGCCAATCCATGCCGGCATCCTCCCTGCCCCCGGATCAAGCGCGGCGGCGTCAAGCCCTGCTCGACCTGGACATCCTCGACACCGCGCCGGAAGAGCGCTTCGACCGCGTCACCCGCCTGGCGGCGCGCCTGTTCGACGTGCCCATCGCCCTGGTCAGCCTGGTCGACGCCGAGCGCCAGTGGTTCAAGTCGCGCATCGGCGTCGCGGTCGAGCAGTCCGACCTTTCCAGCTCCTTCTGCGCCCACGCGATCCTGCAGGACGGCGTGATGGAAGTCGCCGACGCGCTGGACGACCCCCGATTCGCCGCCAACCCGATGGTGTGCGGCGCGCCCAACGCGCGCTTCTATGCCGGCTATCCGCTGGCCACGCGCGACGGCAGCCGCATCGGCACCCTGTGCATCCTCGACGACAAGCCGCGCACGCTCGACGACGGCCAGCGCGCGCTGCTGCGCGACCTGGCCAACATCCTCGTCAACGAAGTGGCGGCGCTCGAACTGCAGCGCGCCAACGAGCGGCGGCGCCAGGACGAAGCCTGGATCCGCGTGCTGCTGCAGAATATCCCGGACGGGGTGCTGATGCTGGACGGCGACGGCAAGGTGCTGTCCGCGAATCCGGCGGCGGAGCGCATCTTCGGCGCCAGCCAGGGCGCCCTGGCCGGCCGCTCGGCGGTGGCGCTGCTGGAAGGCGGCACGGCGGAGGTGATCCGCACGCTGGCACTGGGCGACGGCGACCCGGCCGGCGACGCCCGGCCGACCGAGGGCGGCGGCCGGCGCCTGGACGGCTCGGCCTTCCCGCTCGAACTCAAGGTGTCGCCGATGCGCCTGGGCGCGCAGCAGCGCGTGGCGGCGATCGTGCGTGACGTCACGCTGCAGCGCGACGCCGAGGAACGCTACCGCGCCACCGAGGAGCTGCGGCGCAAGCACTTCACCACCGCCACCCACGAACTGCGCACCCCGATGGCCAGCATCCTCGGCTTTTCCGAACTGCTGCTCAAGCGCGAATTCGACCCGTCCACCAGCCGCGAGCTGCTGGACATCATCCACCGCCAGGCCGGACGCCTGGTCGACATGATCAACCAGCTGCTCGACCTGGCGCGCATCGAGGCCGGCGGCGTGCAGGGCCTGCACATCGCGCCGGTGGCGGTGGCCGAACTGGTCGAGCAGACCCTGGCCGGCCTGAACGGCCTGGGCCAGAACCAGCGCATCTGCCTCGACCTGCAGCCCGGCCTGCCCGAGATCGCCGCCGATGCGCAGCGGATGCAGCTGGCGCTGACCAACATCCTCAGCAACAGCATCAAGTATTCCGCCGAAGGCAGCCCGATCACGCTCGCCGCCTACGCGGTGCAGCGCCATGGCCGCCCGACGGTGGCGGTGCGCGTCGCCGACCGCGGCATCGGCATGACGCCGGAGCAGCTGGCGCACGTCTACGACGCCTTTTATCGCGCCGGCCAGAAGCAGAACGTGCAGGGCAGCGGCCTGGGCATGACCATCTTCAAGGAGATCGTCGACCTGCATGGCGGCGAGGCCGAGATCGCCTCGACGCCAGGCGCCGGCACCACGGTCACGCTGTGGCTGCGCACGGAGGCCCTCCATGGATAAGACCATCCTGATCGTCGAGGACCAGGACGACCTGCGCCTCTTGATCCGCCTGACGCTGCGTTCGCTGGGCCGGATCGTGCTGGCGTCCAGCGCCGCCCAGGGCCTGGAGATGGTGCGCGCCGAAAAGCCGGACCTGGTGGTGCTGGACGTCTGGCTGGGCCAGGGCGGCAGCGGCCTGGAAGTGTGCCGCGCGCTGCGCGCCGACGCCGCCACCCGCCATACGAAGGTGCTGCTGCTGTCGGCCTGCGGCCAGCAAAGCGACGTCGAGGCCGGCCTGCAAGCCGGCGCCGACCGCTACATGGTCAAGCCATTCAGTCCGCAGAGCCTGGCCGAGGCCGCCGGGACGCTGCTGGACGGCGCTTGAAGTTTCCCTGAAAAGCCGCCTCCAAGGATGAGCGGCATCGGCATCCGAGAGTGGCTTTTTCATTTCCCCTGCCTCCCTTTCCGCTTCCTCATCATTAGAGGAAATCCTCTAGCCTTAGCGGTTGTGCTTGCAATCCGGCAAAAGTGGCAGGCATGTGCTGCGCCGGGCACCGTCTTGCAGCCGGCGCTTGTGTCTTGTCGGTGCCTTCCTACACCGCACCCATGGGAAGCGGAAAATCCGGAAAATTGCCAGTTGCATAGCCAGCGTAAGCGTTTCGACACCTAAAATTTACCTTATGCAACTTTAGGATATGATCGATTCATGGGTCCGACGGACCGGTCGACGGCAAGGGAAAGGGGTGGTGTCATGAGCAGGATCGTACTGAAAGCGCTGCTGCTGTCCACCCTGCTCCTGGCCGGCAGCGCCGGGGCCGCGTCGGCCGGCGCCACCATGCAGGTCAGCTTCACGGTCCAGTCCAGCTGCACCGTGAAAGCCCCGGACGGCGCCGAGCCGACCGTGGCCTGCGGCCGCGACGTGCCGTTCCAGGTCGCCGCGCAGGCAGACCAGGCCACCGTACCGGCCGGCAGCGCCGCACCGGCAGCGGCCGTCGCCGGCGACACGCAGGCGCATGGCGCCGTCTGGCAGATTTCCTTCTGATCCACCGCGCTTCCCCCGCTCTTCCGGCAATGCCGGCGATCACGGCATTGGCGTTGCCCGATCACAACATTTCTCACAAAAGTTTCCCTACATAAAGTAAAGTTGGTGTTCTCGTTATCTTGCCGTCGCCGTCCCGGCGAACGCAATGTTCAGGAAAACCATGTTCTTCTTTTCAGGAATCGGTGCGCGCCGGGTGTTGGCCGGCATACTGGCCGCAAGCGCCGCCTGCGCAGGCACGCACGCCGGCGACATGCTGCCGGTAACAGCCAACGACGTGCTGGCACTGCCCGTGCACAGCCCGTTCGCCGGCGGCGCCGCGGCCGTCGACAGCGCCACGCTGTCGGCAACCGTCGCGCTCGCTGCCGGCAAGGGCAACGTGGCGCCGGCGCGCATGCAGACGCTGCGCGACCGCCTGGCGCTGCTCGCCGCCACCATGCCGCGCGGAGAGACCTACCCGGCGGGCACGCTGGACCGCAGCGAGCGCCTGCGTTCGCCCGGTGCGGCCCCTGCCGCGCCGCCGTTCGGCGCCATCGGCGTGACCCTGCCGCGCGATGCGGCGCATGCGGACAGGATCGGCGTGCACATCGCCCTGAGCAATACCGTCACCACGCCCGGCACCGTGATCCTGACGCCGCTGGGACAGGCCCCGGGCCGCTGAACGGCGCCGTTCAAAAGCCGAGCTTCAGTTTCGCCTTGAGGCCATTGCTGCTGGTATTCGCGCCCCACTTGGCGCTGTCCCCGTGGCGCTCGAAGGCGCCGCTCAGCGTAGCCTTGTCGCTCGGCCTGTAGCTGGCGCCGGCCGTGGCATACGCGCCGGTATCGGTCTCCCGGAACGAACCCGGCCTGGGGACCGGCCCCAACTCATGATGGTTGAATTCGCTGAACGACACGCCCAGCTTGCCGTAGGCCTCCAGGCCGCGCTCGAGCGGCAGCGTGGCGGTACCGGCCAGGTAACTGCTGAAGCCGGTGGTGCCCTGCCTGGCGGTGATGCCGTCGGCGCGGCGGTAGTCGACGAACACCGTGCCGCGATCGACCAGGCTTGCATAACCGGTCTCGACACCCAGGAACGGCGTCACGCGCACGCCGCCGACCAGCTTCGGATCGGTCACGAAGCGGCCCATCAGGTCGAGCGGCGCGGCGTGGTACACCGGATCCGCGTCGTTGTGGCACGGCTGGCGACTGCGACTGCGCCTGGGCGCAAGCGCTGGCCAGCCATCCTGCGAACACTGCGAAACGCCATGCGCTCATGGCTTCTCCTGTCGTTGTCCTGTCGACAAGCATTATAGTGGCAACGCACCCTGCGGATCGTCCTGCGCCGACTGCGCGCGTATGTCCGGCACTACATCGGCTTCGATACCGATGCACAGCCGGTAAGCGGGCTAGGCTTCCTGAAGCGGATACATGCCGTCACATGCTTCCAAGCAAGACGATGTATCATCGACACTTTCGATGCAGCCGCAATGAATAAGCCGTTGAACGCCGATGAACGATAGTCGCCCCCTGCCCAGCCCCGCCCCCGATCCAGCGTCATCGGCGCCGTTCCACCCGGACGGCATGCCCCGCTCGCCCTGGCTGCGCGCGCACGGCTGGGACGCGTCGCCGCTCGGCGATCCGGCCGGCTGGCCGCCGGCGCTGCGCTTCGCGGCGACGCTGGTGCTGGACGCCGCCGAACCGATGTGGCTGGCCTGGGGCGACCAACTGGCGCTGCTGTGCAATCCGGCCTGCGCGGAGATATTCGACGGCGGCCGGCGGCATGCGCCCGGCATGCCCCTGGCGGCAGCCTGGCCGGACGGCTGGCCGGCGCTCGACGCGCTGGCGGCCGGGGTGCGGGCGGGACGCGCGGCCCGCCACGACGGCGTGCCGCTGGCGCCGCAGGGCCGCGACCACGGCCACGCTGCGGCACGCCGCGCCACCCTGTCCTGTTCCCCGCTGCGCGACGCCGACGGCACGGTGCGCGGCCTGCTCGGCACGCTGCACGACACCGCACCGGCGCCGGCCGCTGCCGCCGTGCGCGACGATGCGCCCGCCGATGCGCTATCCCCGTCCGAACGCGAGACCGAGGAGCGCTACCGGCTGGCGCGCCTGGCCTCCAACGACGCCATCTGGGACTGGCGCCTGGCCGATGGCACCGTGGTCTGGAACCGCGCGCTGCACACGCTGTTCGGCCACGACCTGGAGCTGGCCAGCTTCGGCTGGTGGCTCGACCACGTCCACCCGGACGACCGTGCGCGCATCCACGACAGCGCCCGGGCGGTACTGGATGGCGCCGGCACGGCCTGGTCCGGCGCCTACCGCTTCCGCCGCGCCGACGGCAGCTATGCCGACGTGCTCGACCGCGGCACCGTGCTGCGCGACGCCGGCGGGCGCGCGCTGCGCATGATCGGCGCCATGCTCGACGTCACCGAGCGCAAGGCGGCCGACCGCGCGCTGCACGAAAGCGAGCGCCTGTTCCGCTTCCTGTTCGAATCGATCGACGAAGGCTTTTGCGTGATCGAGTTCCTGGACGGCCCACACGGTCCGCTGAGCGACTACGTGCACGTGATGGCCAATCCGGCCTACGCGTCCAACGCCGGCATCCAGAACGTGGTCGGCCAGCGCGTGCGCGAGATGGTGCCGCTGGAGGCCGACGGCTGGGTCGAGACCTACCGGCGCGTGCTGCTCACCGGCGAGCCGGTGCGCTTCGAACGCGAGCTCGAACGCACCGGGCGCTACCTGGAACTGTCGGCGCTGCGCATCGAACCGCCCGAGCGGCGCCAGGTCGCCGTGCTGTTCCAGGACGGCACCCAGCGCCACCGCGCCGAGCGCGCCATCCGCGAGATGAACGACACCCTGGAGCGGCGCGTGGCGGACGGCGTGGCCGAGCGCGTGCGCATGGAGGAAGCGCTGCGCCAGGCGCAGAAGATGGAAGCGGTGGGCCAGCTCACCGGCGGCATCGCGCACGACTTCAACAACATGCTGGCGGTGGTCTCCAGCGCGCTCGGCCTGCTCGGCAAACGCCTGGCGGACGGCGACGCGCGCGCCCTGCACTACGTCGACATGGCCAGGACCAGCGTCAAGCGCGCCGCCCAGCTGACCCAGCGCCTGCTGGCCTTTTCGCGCCAGCAGGCGCTCAAGCCGGAGGCGCTCTCGGTCAACCAGCTGGTGGCCGGCATGTCGGACCTGCTGGCGCATTCGCTCGGCGCCCACGTGCGCGTCGAGACCGCGCTGGCCGGCAGCCTGTGGCACACCCACGTCGACGCAAACCAGCTGGAAAACACCATCCTCAACCTGGCGGTGAACGCGCGCGACGCGATGGCCGACGGTGGCCGGCTGGCCATCGAGACCGCCAACTTCCAGATGGACGCGCGCTGGGCCGCCGAGCACCCCGGCCTGCCGTCCGGCCAGTACGTGATGCTGGCGGTTGGCGACAGCGGGTCCGGCATGACGCCCGAGGTGCTGGCCAAGGCCTTCGAGCCCTTCTTCACCACCAAGGAAGTCGGGCGCGGCACCGGCCTCGGCCTGAGCCAGGTGTACGGCTTCGTCAAGCAGTCGGGCGGCCACGTCGAGATCGATTCCGCGCCCGGCAGCGGCACCGTGGTGCGCATCTACCTGCCGCGCCACGCCGGCGCGCCCGATCCGCAGGCGCGCCCGGCCGCAGACGGCGCCACGGGGGCCGCCATGGCGCAGGGCTCGGCCGGCGAGACCATCCTGGTGATGGAGGACGAGGCGGCGGTGCGCGCGCTGTCGGTCGACATGCTGGGCGGCCTCGGCTACCGGGTGCTGGAAGCGGACGGCGCCGCCGCCGCGCTGCGCCTGCTGGACGCGCATCCCGGCGTCACGCTGCTGTTCACCGACCTGATCATGCCGGAGATGAACGGCCGCAGGCTGGCAGAGGAAGCGCTGGCGCGCCGTCCCGCGCTGAAAGTGCTGTTCACCACCGGCTACACCGGCGACACGCTCGGGGGCGGCACGGCGGGCGGCGCGCCGCGCCAAGACATCCAGCTGGTCGGCAAGCCGTTCACCATCGAGGAACTGGCGGCGCGCGTGCGCGCCGTGCTCGACCAGCGCGCCTGAGCTGGGCGGGCCGGGACCGCGCTGCGCCGGCGCGCCGTCAGAACACCAGCGTGGCGATCACGCTGTCCTTGTAGTCGCCCGGCCGCGGCGTGGCCTGGGCCGGCACCGCGCCGTACATCATGATGGCCTGCACGGCGCCGGTGCCGGTGCCGGAATACACCGCGGTACCATTGGCGCCGTCGCCCCATGGCGGTCCGTTCGGCGTGGTGCTGATGGTGTAGGCGATGGTGTCACCGGTGGCTGCGTTGGTCATCTTGCGGCCCAATACGGCGCCGCCCAGGCCGCCGAGCAGTACCTGGTAGGCGTCGTTGGCGGTGCATTGGACGTTGATGGCGGCGCTGGCGCGCACCGTGCCGCGCAACAGGCTGTTGGCGCCGAAGGCCAGGTTGCTGGTGTTGATCAGGCAGTTGTTGACCACGGTGGCCTTGGCCTGGAACGCGAACGCGGCGGTGGCGCCGGCCGTGCATGGCGCCGGCACCGAACCGTAGAACGCATAGCTGAGCAGCCCGGCGCCGGCGAAGCTGGCGGTGTACAGGGTGTCGGCGCCGGCCACGGTACGCACGCCGGCCAGCGCATTGCCCGGAATCTTGCCGTACACGGTGAAGCTGCGGGTGATGGCGCCCAGCGCCAGCAGCCCGCCCATGCTGGCCTTGAAGCCGTTGGCGCTGGCCGCCAGGCCGTTGCCGCCCCAGATCGACGCCGCCGCGTAGGTGTTGTCGGTGTACAGGTTGAACGGCAGCTGGGCGCTGCCGTTGGTCATCCAGCGCGGGTTGCCGGCGCCGCCGCCGCTGCCGGCGCCCAGGCTGGCGCACACCGCCACGTTGGGAAACAGCAGCAGCGGCGGCACCCCGGTCAGCGCGGTCCAGGTGCAGGTGACGTTGAGCACGCCGCTGGCATAGTAGTCGTTGCCGGACACCGGGCTGACGCCGGTGAAGACCACGTCGGTCATGGTGGCGCTGCAGCTGTCGGCACGCGCGTCCTGCGGCGCCAGCAGCAGGCAGGCCGCCGCCAGCGCCAGCGCGCGCCACAGCAGCGCCAGCCGGCGCGCGCCGCTTGCGGCAACGCTGAAACATCGGTTCATTTCGCTTCCTCGTTCGGTTGGGCGTTCGCTCGATTGCCCGGTTGCTGGTCGGCCGGCGATCCGGCGGCCGGCGATCCGGCGGCCGGCACGCAGCGCAGCGGGCCGATCGCCGGCAGCTCGCCGGGGGCGCCGGGGCGGTACGTGAAACGCACGCTGCAGGCGCCGGCGCCCTGCCCCAGCACGATCTCGTTGTCGTCGCCCAGGCCGTCGAGGAACACCACGCCGTCGTAGCCGACCAGCGAGGGCACGCCGCCGCCCAGCAGGCGCGCGGGGGTCCCGGCCGGCAGCGGCTTGCCGCCGGCGTCCTGCACGATGACGGTGGCGGCGCGGTAGCGCGCCACGCGGAAGGCGGCCACCGCCCCGGCGCCGGCGCGCGGCGCCACGGACAGCGAGGCCGCATCCAGGCGCACGTCGGCCGGCAGGCCGGACGGGTCGATCGCGATCAGGTTGTTCGAATACGGCACCAGGTCCGGCACCAGCAGGCGGCCGTCGGCGCCGGTACGGCCGATGACGCGGTTCTCGTGCAGCACCGGCAGGTCCGCGACGCCGGCCGACACCAGCGCGAAGCCGTTGCCGACGTGGCGCGCCGCCACCAGCGCGCCGTCCATCGCCACCACGGCGCCGCTCAGGCCGAGCGAGCTGCTGCGGGTGCTGCCGGCGCTGAACGCGGTGGCGGTCAGCTGGCCGGCGCTGCCCAGGTACTGGACCTGGGCCTGGGCGACATCGAGCGCGCCGCTCCTGCCCTTCTGCACGGCCCAGCCCCAGCCGCCGGAAAAATCGGGCGCGCGTGCCAGGCCCAGCGACGCGCCCGGCGCCCCGCCCTGGCGGCTGGCGCCGGCATTCGCCGCGATGCGTTCGCCGAAGGCGATGCTGAGTGTGGCCTGCAGGCCGCGCGTGGCGCGCCGCGCCAGGTCCTGGTAGGCGCCCAGGCTGAGAAAGGCGCCGTGGCCGACGCTGCGCGAATAGGCCGCCGACACCAGGCGCACCGCGGCGCCGCCCTGGGACGACGACGGCAACAGCGGCGCCCGGTAGTGCACCAGGCTGACGCTGGCGCTGCCGGCCCACGGCAGGCCGACGCTGAGGCTGGCGCGCTCGTCCACGCGCGCCACCGGCGTGCCCTCGAGCGTGCCGAGGTCGGCGTAGGCGCGGCTGGCGCGCCGGCTCTGCAGGTCAAGCGCCACGCGCGGCGCCACGTACTGGTAGCCGATGCCGGCCTGCACGCCGCCCTGGCCGCGGCCCTCGCCCTGGTTGCGGCCGCTGGCGGCCAGCGACGCGCTCAGCACGCCGCCGCTGGCGCCCAGGCGCAGCAGCGCGCCGGCGCCGCCATTGGCCAGGCCGCGCCCCAGTTCGGCGTGCGCTTCCAGCGTCAGCGCATCCGACCAGCCGCGCCGCAGCGAGCCGGTGGCGGCCGGCGCGCCGCCGTAGCCGAACGAGCGGATGCCGTAGTCGCGCCGCAGCGCGCCCAGCGAGAAGGCGAAATCGGACAGGCCGGACGCCAGCAGGCGCGTGTCGACGTACAGCGGCACCGACTGCGACACCGCGCGCCCGAGCGCATCGCGGGTGACGATGGTGGCCTGGCCGGCGCCGTTCAGGCCCGCCACCTGGTCGACCACGAACGGCCCGCCCGGCACCGGCGCATTGAATTGCTCGACGCCGTTGACATACAGGCTGACGTTGCTGGGCACCACCGCCGAGCCCTTGAGCGCGGCCAGCGGATAGGTCAGCATGTCCGGGCGCAGATCGAAGTTGCGGCGCCATTCGATGCCGCCCATGCGCAGCGAACGGGTCCAGCCCAGCGCCGGCGTGACGAAGTCGCCCACCTGCAGCGTCTGCAGGCTGTCCGGGCTGGACCAGGTCCAGGCGCTGTCGTAGCGCACGTAGCCGCAGCCGCGGCCGCTGCCGCCGTTGCCGCCATGCAGGATGGCGTTGCCGCTGCTGCTGAACACCCCGGACGGGCCGAAGACGCGCAGCTCGTTCAGCGCCGCCACGCGGGCGCCGGCGCCGGGCTGCGCGAACAGGTCGTAGTTGAGCAGCAGGCCCCGGTCCGCCCCGAGGACGGCCGGCGCGCGCGGGCGCACCGTGTCGGCGCGCGCGCGCAACTGCAGCGGCTTGCGCAGGGCGTCGCCCAGGCGCAGGTCGAGGGTCTGGGCGGCGGCGTCGTAGGCATAGGTCAACCCTGGCACCGCGTCGAGGGCGAAGCGCTCCTGGCCGGCCACGCCGAACAGCTGCGGGTCCAAACCGAGCTCGCGCAGGTCCTGCACGCTCCCCGTCAGGCCGTGCGGCCCCTGGCGGAACGGCAGCACCAGGCCGCTGGCGGCGCCGTTCACGCTGACTTCCAGGTAGAGTTCGGCCGCGGGCGCTGCCCCTTGCGGCGCGGCGGCGCGGGCGCCATCGGCGGCACCGGCAACATTGGCGGCATCGGCGGCGGACGGCGCAAGCTCGGGAAGCGCGGCGGCGCGGGCCTGCGCGCAGAAGCAGAGACAGAAGGCGCCGACGGCGCACAAGGCCGGCAACAGCAGCAGCGCCGCCGGCAGCGCCCGCAGCCGGCGCAGGCAGGCCGCCATGCGGCGCCGCGCCGCGCCGCCGTCCGCTCTCCGGCGCCGCGCGCCTGCCGCCATGCCCGCCACGCCGCCGTGCTCACTCCCGCCGCACGCTGGCGCTGGCGCTCACCGGCTGGGCATTCACGCTGGCGCTGACCGCCAGCGCGGCGCCGGGCGCGCCCATGTCCAGCGCGCCGTCCACCGGCAGGCGCCATTCGCGCGTCTTGCCGGCCAGCGCGTAGCCGAGCAGGCCCTTGCTGACCTGCAGGTCCTTGCCGTCGGCGCCGCGCAATACGGTGGCGCCGATCTGCGCATGCAGGGCGCCGTCGTTACGCACGCGCAGCATCCAGGCGCCGTCCTTGCGGTACACGTCCCAGGAAAGGCGCGGCGCGGCGCCGGCGTCGGCGGGAGCGGCGAACACCGGCACCGAGTATTGCAGGCGGATCGCCACGCCGCCGGCTTCCTCGCCGCGCGGCAGTTCGTCGATCAGGATGCGGTAGCTGCGCTCGGCAGCGTCGCCGCCCGCGGCCGCGCCGCGCCGCACCAGGCGGATGGTCTGGCTGCTGCGCGCGGCGATCTCCATCACCGGCGGGCTGGCCACCAGGTCGGTGGCGGGGGTGAGCACGTCCTGGCCGTCGCGCTGCTCCCACACGTACACGCGCGCCTGGCCGAACAGCGCATCGTCGCCCTGGTTCTGCAAGGTGATGCCGGCCGCGCCCTGGCCGCGCGCGAACTGGATCGAGACCGGCGAGATCTGCAGGTTGGCGGCGGCGGCCGGGCGCGCCAGCATGCAGGCCAGCAGCGCCGCCAGCAGCGTCGCCGCCAGGCAACCGGCCAGGTAGCGCAACAGGTGCGCGCGCAGCGGCGCCGGCGGCTGCGGCGCGGCGGGCGCGCAAGGGTGCGGGGTCGGGATGGCCATGACGGTGCGATCCTGCACGAACGGCATGCGGGTCAGAAGTAGACGGTGGCGGTGATGGTCGATTTGTAGCTGTCCGGCGCCGGCGACGCCTGCGCCGGGATTTCGCCGTACACGGTCAGCGTCTGCAGCGCGCCGCTGCCGGTGCCGGCCATGGTGTCGGTGCCCTGCGTGTTGCCCCACAGGGTGGCGCCCGGCGCCTGGTACAGGTTGAAGCGCACCGTGTTGGTGTTGGCGCCGGTGCCGCTCAGGTAGCGCGCGGTGCCGCTGGAGCCGGCGCCGGTGCCGGCGTTCAGGCCGACGTTGTACGGCGTGGTGTTGGTGCAGGTGACGTTGATCGCCGACGAGGCGGTGACGGTCCGCGCCAGCACGCCCTGGGTCTGGCCGAAATCCAGGCCGTTGGCGGCGATGGTGCAGTCGGCAACGATCTTCATGGTGACGTCGAAGCTCGACGTCTGGCTGCCGTTGCTGTAAGCGGCGGCGCTGGCCAGGCCCGGCAGCATTGCCACGGCGATTGCGCCGAATACGAACTTGCGGAAGGTCGGTGCCAACATGATGTCTCCTGTACGAGTGAACCGGGCATTAATTGCCGTACGACAACTATGACAGAAAACATTGAATTCGGCAAATGCGAAAACAGAAATTCCGATAAATCCGACAAATATGATGCATCAAGGCAACAGCGTTGGTCTTTTCGGCATTTCCAGGCCGGGTCATTCGCTTCCCGCCAAGGGCAGGTAGACGTGGAACGCGGTGCCGCCGCCCTCGCGGTCGCTGAAGCCGAGGTGTCCGCCATGCTCTTCGACGATGGTCTTGCTGATCGACAGGCCCAGCCCCGAACCCTGGCGGCGCACGCCCTCGTCGTCGGCCTGGGCGAAGCGCCCGAAGATCTGGCTGCGGAAATCCGCCGGGATGCCGGGGCCGCGGTCCAGCACCGCCAGGCGCAGGCCCTCGCGGTGGCGGCCCAGTTCGACCACGACGCGCTCGCCCGGCGGCGAGAACTTGATGGCGTTCGACAGCAGGTTGGTGATCACCTGGGTCAGGCGGTCGCCGTCGACCTCGGCGCGCAGCGCCTCGTCGCAGCTGCCGCCGCACACGATCTCGACGCCGGCCTGCTGCGCGTAGCCCTGCATCGCCGCCACCGCGTCGCGCACCACCGGCAGCACCGGCTGCATGCTGCGGTTCAGCTGGACCTTGCCCGATTCGATCTTCTGCACGTCGAGCATGTCGTTCACCATGCGCACCAGGCGCTCGCAATGGCGGTGGGCGATGTCGACCAGTTCGCGCGCGTCGTCCGGCACGCCGTCGATGGCATTCGAGGCCAGCAGCGACAGCGAGGCGCGCATCGAGGTCAGCGGCGTGCGCAGCTCGTGCGACACGGTGGCCACCAGCTCGTTCTTCATCTGCTCGACCTTCTTGCGCAGCGAAATGTCGTGCACGAAGATGCTGAAGAAGCGCGCGCCGTCGGCGCCGGCCAGGCGCACCGTCATTTCCACCGACAGCTCGTTGCCGCGGCGGTCGCGCACGATGCGCTCTGCGCGGCGCTCGAAGATGCCGAGGTGACCGGTGTCGTGGAAGCGCTGCAGCGCCTTGGCGAAACTGCACTGGAAGCGCTGCGGCACCACCAGCTCGCCCAGCGAGCGGCCGAGCGCCTCGCCGTGCGACCAGCCGAACAGGCGCTCCGCCTGCGAACTCCAGTCGATCACCATCCCCCGCAGGTCGATGCCGATGAAGGCGTCCTGCGCCGTCTCGATGATGGTGGCGATGCGCTGCTCGTTGCGCTGCACCGCGGCCAGCGCCTGGGCCAGCGCCTGGGTGCGGTCTTCCACGCGCTGTTCCAGCGTCAGGTTGAGCTCTTCCATCTGGGCCTGGCGCCGCTGCAGCACCAGCAGCAGGTTGTTCAGGGCGCGCGTCAGCGTCTGCACCTCGTCGTAGCCGCGCATGCGCGCCGTCAGCGCGGTGCCGTCGCCATCCTGGATGCGCGCCGCTTCCCGCTTCAGCTGCATCAGCGGGCGCGTGATCCAGCGCGCCAGGAACACGCCGGCCAGCGAGAACAGCAGCGCCAGCGCGACGCCGCTCCACAGGCCGTAGCTGCGCAGGCGCCGCACCGGCACGAAGGCGCTGTCCAGGTCCTCGCGCACCAGCACGGTCCAGCCCAGGCCGGGGTAATCGGCGTAGCCGCGCGAGCGGCTGAAGCCGACCATGTAGGTCTTGCCGTCCGGCCAGCGCTGCAGCGCGTAGCCGGATTGCGCGCCCGGATGGCGCACGCGCAGCCTGCCGACGTCGATGCGCGCGCCCAGCAGCTCCGGCGGCCCCAGCAGCACGGTGCCGTTGGCGCCGACGATCAACGCATCGACGTTGCGCTGGCTCTGCAGCGGCGCGATGATCGAGCGCTCGACGTCGCGCGCCCACTGCCACGACAGGTGCGCGCCCAGCACGCCGGTCGGCCGGCCGTCCAGGTCGTAAATGGGAAAGGCCACGTCGACGAAGCGCACCGGCTCGCTGCCATGCTGCGGCAGCAGCCTGGCCAGCAACAGCGCCTCGTGCACGTCGCCCACGTGGCCGCCGCTGCCGCCTTCCTTGAACCATGGGCGGCGGGAGACGTCGGCGCCTTCCAGCAGGCCGCCGGCCGAGACCATCACCTTGCCCTGCAGGTCCGTCAGCCCGATCCAGCTGTAGTAGGAATAGGTGTCGCGCACGTCGTCCAGCAGCGCGCGCAGGCCGTCGTGGCTGAGATCGGCGTCGGCGCGCGAAAAGCGCCGGGCGATCAGGCTGACCTCGCGGTAGCGCTCGAACATGCCACGGTCGAGCTTGTCGGATGCCTGCAACGCCAGTTCGCCCAAGCCATGCCCGATGGTCTGGGTGACGTGCCGGCTGGCTTCCCGTTCGACCACGGCGACCACGACCACCGTCAATACGATCGACAGGGCGGAAAACGCCAGGGCCAGGTAGCCGGCCAGGCCGCGCGGACGCAGTGCATGCAGACGATAAAGGAAGTCGGCCATAAGTCGGGAAAGTAAAGGCTTGCCCGCCTGGCGCCAGGTACATCGGCTCGGGATGGCCGGCCGCTGGTGCCGGCCATCGCGCTAGGTCCTGCAGCGCGGCCACCGTCGGCAGCCGCAGTTAAAATTCCATTTGGGCAAATATTTAACCGATACTAGCACCGGCGGGTGCAACCGTCTTGTAGCGATTTTACTGACTTGACGGTATTTTTCACATGCCCCTCGCATACCGCCGAATTTCTCATGCGTCCAGCCCGCGCACTTGCGGTTCCTTGCGCATCAACGTGGCCCCATGCTTTCATGGAATGCATGGTGCGCCCCATCGGCCGCTTCCACCGCGTGCGACGGCACGCCCAGCACCATCAGCGCACTGCCGCTGCCGGCGCCGCGCCGGTCCAGGGCCGGCCAGTGCGGCAGGCCGGCGCCGTTCGGGTTGCCGGTCTTGACGAAGTTGGCGAAATACGCCTGCGCCTGGCGCGACAAGGCCACGTCCGCCGGCGTCCAGGCATACACCGGATTGCCGTCCAGGTTGCCCAGCACGTACTCGATTTCCACCGAATGGGCGGCGCCGGTCGCCGCCGGCGCCCCGGCGCGGCTGGCCGGGCGCGGCTGGGTGTAGTAATAGCGGTACACCGGCTGGCCGCCGCTGCGCGCGTGCAGGTCGATCCAGCGCCAGGTGCCGAAGCCGATGAAGCGGTCGCTGGCCAGCTCGCGCGCTGCGCTGTCCACGTCGCCGGCGTAGGCGCGGCGCGCGTCCGCGGCGCGCGCGCCGTACAGGCGGCGCAGGCCGGCCATGAAATCGGCCTCGGTGGGCGCGGCGCCGCCCTTGCCGTCTCCGAGGATGCTGCCCGCGCCGCCCTCGGCCGAATTCCAGCCGGCCAGCAGCGGCACGTGGGCCTGGCGTCCGGCGCCGTAGATGGCCGCGGGCGCCTGCGGCAGCACGTAGCCGTCGACGATGGCGCCGGCGCGCACCGCATCCGGACGCGTGCCGGCGTCCAGCAGCGCCTGCGCCGGCAGCGCGCGCAGCTGCGCCAGCGTCGGCGCGCCCAGCTGGTTGCCCAGCTGGTTGCCCAGCTGGCGGCCGGCGGCTTCGGCCTCGGCCAGCGTCGGCAGCGCGTTCATGCCCAGCAGCGCGCCGCTCTCGCCGATGGCGCCGGCGATCAGGTCTTTCGCCAGCGGCGAGGCCATCTGCACGCTCACCGAATACGAGCCGGCCGATTCGCCGGCGATGGTGACGCGGCGCGGGTCGCCGCCGAACGCCGCGGCGTTGCGGCGCACCCATTGCAGCGCCGCCGCCTGGTCCATGAAGCCGTAGTTGCCGGACGCCCGGTGCGGCGACTCGGCGCTCAGTTCCGGATGCGCCAGGAAGCCGAACAGGCCGAGGCGGTAGTTGACGGTGATGGCCACGATGCCCTGGCGCGCCATGGCGGCGCCGTCGTAGCGCGGCTCGGAACCGTCGCCGGCCACTAGGCCGCCGCCGTAGAAGTACACCAGCACCGGCAAGCCCTGTCCCTCGCCGGTGGCGGCCGGCGCCGCCGGTGTCCACACGTTCAGGTACAGGCAATCCTCGCTGACGCCGTTCGAGCGGAACACCATGTCCGCGAACAGCGGCAGCTGCATGCAGCGCGCGCCGAAGGCATCGGCCCGGCGCACGCCGTCCCAGCGCGGCGCCGCCTGCGGCGCCTGCCAGCGCAGCGCGCCCACCGGCGCCGCCGCGTACGGGATGCCCTTGAAGGCGCGCACGCCGTCCGCGCCGGCGCGCCCTTCCAGCGTGCCGGTGTCGAGACGCACCTGCAGCCCGGCGCCGCCTGCCGGCACGGCGGCCGCGCCGGCGCCCGCGGTGGCGCACCCGGCCAGCAGCAGCGGCAGGCCGAGCGCGGCGGCCAGCGCTGCGGCCGCAGGACGGCGGCCCCGCGCGCCGTGGGCGCCGGTGATGGGTAATACGGCGAACGGGATGCGGTGTCTCATGGCGCGATGCTCCTTGTGTTTTTCATGCCGGGCCGGGCCGGCGGAGCGCCATCATGTCGCAATTCATGGCTACAGGCAATGGCGGCGCGGACGCGGCGGCGGCGCACGACGGCGCATGCGCGCGCCGGGCTCGTGCTCGCGCCGCGATCATGCGCGCGACCGAACCGCGCCTGTGACCGGCTCGAAACCGTGTTCGAATCAAGTGTATGAGCGTTTCGGTCCGCCGCGGTCTGCCGCCAGAAAGCTCCCCTACAATGCCGGCGATGGACAACGCCGCCGCGCCCGGCCCCGTTGCGCAAACATGACGATTAGTTCGGCGCGCGATCGAATTATCGCTATGATGATGGCGGGAATACAAAAAAACTTTGTTCGGCCCGGCAACATATGGTATTTTCGATAAGCTGTATGTAATCGATTACATGACGGCGGGCAGCGGCTGCCCCAGGACAGGTTCCTGGCGGCGCGCTGGCCGGCCTTTCGCGAGGCCGGCCGACGACATAACAAGCGCACGGGCCGCCCGCACCCATGCGCCCCGAGACATCCTGAGCGCATAATTCATGACTCCATTTTCCACCCTCGATTCATTCGTCTTCCTGGTCTACTTCGTGGTCGTCGCGGCCTACGGCATCTGGGTATACCGGCGCAAGAAAAGCACCTCCGGGCGCGCCTCGCACGACTACTTCCTGGCTGAAGGTTCCCTCACCTGGTGGGCCATCGGCGCCTCGCTGATCGCGTCCAATATCTCGGCCGAGCAGTTCATCGGCATGAGCGGCTCCGGCTACCGCATCGGCATGGCGATCGCCGTGTACGAACTGATGGCGGCGGCCACCCTCATCATCGTCGCCGTGTTCTTCATGCCGGTGTACCTGAAGAACCACATCTACACGATGCCCCAGTTCCTCGAGCAGCGCTACGGCAAGGCCGTGGCCACCACGATGGCGCTGTTCTGGCTCGGCCTGTACGTCGTGGTCAACCTGACCTCGATCCTGTACCTGGGCGCGCTGGCGATCTCCAGCATCGCCGGCCTGAACGTGTTCGCCTGCATGATCTTCCTAGCGGTGTTCGCCGCCATCATCACACTGGGCGGCATGAAGGTGATCGGCTACACCGACGTGATCCAGGTGCTGTGCCTGGTGGTCGGCGGCCTGGTCACCACCTGGATCGCGCTCGACCTGGTGGCCAAGCTGGGCGGCGGCCACGGTTCGGTGCAGGGCGCCAGCGAGCTGTTCAAGCGCGCCGGCGAACACTTCGACATGGTGCTCACCCGCGGCAATGCCAACTACATGGACCTGCCGGGCCTGTCGACGCTGATCGGCGGCATGTGGATCGTCAACCTGAACTACTGGGGCTGCAACCAGTACATCACCCAGCGCGCCCTCGGCGCCGACCTGCCGACCGCGCGCAAGGGCATCCTGTTCGCGGCGTTCCTGAAACTCTTGATGCCGGTGATCGTGGTGCTGCCGGGTATCGCCGCCTACGCGCTGGACAAGAGCGGCGCGCTGGGCGACGCCATGCGCCAGGGCGGCGAGCTGAATCCGGACCGCGCCTACCCGACCCTGCTGGCCCTGCTGCCGACCGGCCTGAAAGGCGTCGCCTTTGCCGCCCTGACCGCAGCCGTGGTCGCCTCGCTGGCCGGCAAGGCCAACTCGATCGCCACCATCTTCACCCTCGACATCTACAAGAAGAACTTCAACCGCGAAGCCAGCGAACAGCGCATGGTGTGGATCGGCCGCGTCACCGTGGTGGTCGCGATGATCCTGGCGGTGGTGATCGCGCCGATGCTGGGCATCGACAAGAAAGGCGGCTTCCAGTACATCCAGGAATACACCGGCTTCGTCTCGCCGGGCATCCTGGCCATGTTCCTGCTGGGCTTCTTCTGGAAGAAGACGACGTCCGCAGCGGCGATGTTCGCCACCGTCGGCGGCCTGGTGTTCTCGATCGTCCTGAAGTTCCTGCCGGGGATGATGGACCTGCACTTCCTGGCCCCGATCGGCTTCGCCGTGGACAACGGCGCCGGCGTGTACGAGATCCCGTTCCTGGACCGCATGCTGATCGTGTTCCTGCTTGTGGTCGCCGGCATGGTCCTGCTGAGCCTGAGCGGCAACCGCAGCGAAGCCGAAGCCAAGCGCATGGTCATCGACCGCCGCATGTTCCGCGTCGACGGCGGCTTCGCCGTGGGTTCGGCGATCGTGTGCGTGCTGGTGGCGGCGGTGTATATCGCCTGGTGGTAAGCAGCTGGTGAAGTACCCGCGGCAAGCCATTGACGCTGCCGCGAATCTCCCCGTCGTCCCCGCGAAGGCGGGGACCCAAGCTGACAGTAACGGAATCGAGGTGCGTGCATATTGACTTCGGTTACTCGGCATGGGTCCCCGCCTGCGCGGGGACGACGTTTTTGCGGCAACAACATTGCCTCATCCGGCGCGCCGCCGCAACGTCGGCAATCGCGGCAGGCCGGAACCAAAGCCGCCTCCAGCAACTCTGTACGGGGTGGACGCAATGGAGGGCATCATGGGCGAACCGGGCAAACTCGCGGGAAAGCGCATCGCCGTGCTGGCGGCGAACGGCTTCGAGCAGGCCGAGCTGGAAACGCCGGTGGCGGCCCTGAAGGCGGCCGGCGCCCAGGTCGAGGTCATCGCCCTGCGCGGCGGCCGCATCCGCGGCATGCACGTGCACCAGTCGGGCGAATTGCTGCGGGTCGACAAGGCGGTGGGCGATGCGCGCGTGGCCGACTACGACGGCCTGCTGCTGCCGGGCGGATTCATCGCGCCCGATTCGCTGCGCCAGTCGGACGCCGCGCGCGACTTCGTACGCCAGGTCGACGCCGCCGGCAAGCCGGTCGCCACGCTGTCGCAGGCGCCGCTGCTGCTGGCCTCGATCGGGCTGCTGCAAGGCCGCACCTTGAGCGCCTGGCCCGGCATCCGCGACGACCTGGTCAACGCCGGCGCCACCTGGCTGAACCAGGACGTGGTGCGCGACGGGCGCTGGCTGTCGGGCCGCGGTCCGCAGGACGTCGCCGCCTTCACCGCGACGCTGGTCGCGTTCTTCGCCGGCGAGGACGCCGCACCGGCGCAAAGCGAGGGCCCGTCCGACCCGCCGCAGCAGGAACCGTGCGAGACGCCGGGCCAGCCGCTGCGCTGGCTGTCGGCGCCCTCGGTGGGCGCGATGCTGAGCCTGGCACTGCTGGGCGTGGGCGTGGTGGCCGCCAACATGGGCCGGCGCCGGCGCCAGCAGGGCGATGCCGATGGCGAAGCGGATGCCGGCGCATCCACGCAGGCGGCATCTTCCGATCCGCCGTGAGCGGCCGCGCCGGCGCGCGTAGCGGACCCGGACGTACGCACATCGGCGCAATCGTTTATCGTGCGGTTTTCACCCGAGGAGCCCGCATGAGCGACACCATCCATTTCTACGAACCGCGCGCCGGCCACGGCCTGCCGCACGACCCCTTCAACGCCATCGTCGGCCCGCGCCCGATCGGCTGGATCTCGTCCAGGAGCGGCGACGGCATCCTCAACCTGGCGCCCTACAGCTTTTTCAACGCCTTCAACTACACGCCGCCGATCATCGGCTTCGCCAGCATCGGCTACAAGGATTCGCTGCGCAACATCGAGCAGACCGGCGAGTTCGGCTGGAACCTGGCGACGCGCGCGCTGGCCGAGCAGATGAACATCAGTTGCACCGCGGCGCCGCCCGAGGTCGACGAATTCGCGCTGGCCGGCTTGACGCCGGCGGCCTCGCGCCTGATCGCGGCGCCGCGCGTGGCGGAAAGCCCGGTGTCGTTCGAATGCCGGCTGACCCAGATCGTGCAATTGCAGCGCGCCGACGGCGCGACGGTGCCGACCTGGCTGGTGCTGGGCGAGGTGGTGGGCGTGCATATCGACCGCAGCCTGCTGAAGGATGGCGTGTACGACACCGCCGCGGCCGCGCCGATCCTGCGCGGCGGCGGGCCGGCGGATTATTTCAGCATCGGGCCGGAGCAGCTGTTCAAGATGTCGCGGCCGGGGTGATGCGGTTGGCGTGCATGCCACGCCGCAAGGCGCCGAAAAGCCGGCGGGCGCTCGGCAAAACGGGTAATGTGACGTGTCTGTCCCCTGATCCCTTTGTCATTCTTGGAGAACAAACATGGTCAGCAAGAACACGATCTGCCTCTGGTACGACGGCGCCGCGCTGGACGCCGCCCGGTTCTACGCCGAAACGTTTCCAGACAGCGCCGTTGGCGCCGTCCGGCACGCGCCCGGCGACTACCCTTCCGGCAAGGCCGGTGACGTATTGGTGGTCGAATTCTCGGTGCTCGGGATACCCTGCATCGGCATGAACGGCGGGCCGGGCGTGCCGCATACGCTGGCGTTCTCGTTCCAGGTGGCGACCGGGGACCAGGCCGAGACCGACCGCTACTGGAATGCGATCGTCGGCAATGGCGGTGAGGAAAACGAATGCGGCTGGTGCAAGGATAGATGGGGCATGTCGTGGCAGATCACACCGCGCGTGCTGACCGATGGGCTTGCCGACCCGGACCCGGCGGTGGCGCGGCGCGTGTTCGCGGCGATGATGACGATGCGCAAGATCGACGTGGCGGCGATCGAGGCTGCGCGGCGCGGATGACGGAAGCGATATGTTGGGCCACTGGTCTGGTGGTTGCTTTTTTGTGTTTTTCGATATTGTCGGTTAGTTGCACCTATATGAGAGATTGCGCTGGCTTGTTTGGCATCAAACCGGGGTCAGAGCAAAATTTTTGGTAATAGCTCAAGAAACATTTCGAGAAGGTGCAGCGGCTTGAACTGTGGAATTGTGCTCCGACCCCGAATTGCTGCTCTCCGTGGAGTTGTGCTCTGACCCCGAATCGCGTCTGAATTGCCGGTGGTTGAACGCGTGGACGGCAGAGCCGTCCACCCTACGCGGTTTGAGATCAGTAGTCGACCGGGTAGTCCTTGGGGAAGCGCTGGCCGGCGAAGGCTTTCTTCTGGGTCCAGTCCTGGGCCGGGCTGGTCCAGTAGCTGTCCTGCTCCGGCAGGCCCAGCGCCAGGAAGCTGGCCGAGGTGATGTACATGCTGCCGTTGTTGGAATACCAGTCGCCCAGTTCCGGGTGGTGGCCGACGAAGCCGATGGTGAGGAAGCCGTCGCGCGTGAAATTGGTCGGGTCGCTGAACAGGGCGCGGTGGACGGCGCCCAGCGCGGCGCGCACCTGCCCTTCCGGCAGGCTGGCCGGCAATCGCTTGCGCCAGGCCAGCAGCGCCAGCGGCTGGAAGGCGGCGCTGCGGTAGGTCAGCGAACGGCCGATCGGCGGGAAGGTGCCCTGCGGCGAGATGAAGCGCTCCAGGTGCTCGCAATAGCGGCCGATGCGCTTGTTCGCCTGCGCCAGCAGGTCGGCCGGCTTGGCGTTCCAGAACGGCCCCTTGTATTTGACCAGCACTTCCAGGATCTCGACCAGCATCGGCTGCATCACGAAGGCGTTGTAGTAGTCGAAGTGGAAGGCCTCGCCATCCTTGATCCAGCCGTCGCCCACGTACCACTCGTTGATCTTGCGGATAGCGACGTTCATGCGCATCGGATCCGCTTCCTCGCCGATCGACAGCAGCCAGGCTTCGTTCATGGCGGCGAACAGCAGCCAGTTGATGTAGGGCGGCTCGATGCGGCGCAGGCCCTTGATCTCGGCCACGATGCGCGCCTTGGTGGCGGCGTCGAGCGGTTCCCACAGCGCCTGCGGCGCGCGCATCAGCGCGTTGGTGTAGTAGGCCGAATCGACCAGCGCCTGGCCCGGCCCCTTCCACAGCAGTCGGTCCGGGCTGGCCGGGTCGACCGAATTCACGTAGCTCTGCAGCGCCATCTGGCGCAGGCGCTTGCGCACCCTGCCCTCGGCGCCGTCGTCGTCCGGCAGCGCCAGCCAGGGGGCGGCGCCGGCGATCAGGCGGCCGAAGCATTCCAGGTAGGCGACGCGGCGGTCGCGCCCGTCCCAGGTGGGGCTGAGTTCGAGCGGGAAGGTCTTTTGCAGCTCGCCCCTGGACATGGCCGCCAGCACCGGCTCGGCCATTTTCTGCAGCAGGCCGGCCATCCAGGCGCGCTCGCCGGCGCCGCCGGCGGATGCGGCCGCTGCGGCGCCAGAGGACGGGACCTGGGCCGAGGCCTGGCCGGCAACGGCGGCAGTGGCAGCGGCAGCGGCGGCGCCGGCCAGGCCTGCGGCGGCCGAACCGGCCGCCATATTGCGTACGAAGTCGCGTCGTTTCATCGGGTCTCCTGTCGTTCTCGTTATCGTTGTCGTCGTCTTTGTCTTCGTCGTCGGCGGGGACGCGGACCGCCGCCTCGTATCAGTTGCCCACCACCAGGCGCTCGCCGACGTAGGCGCGGAAGCGCCGGATGCGCCCGGTCACGCCCTCCTCTCCCTGGCGCGGCGTGTAGCGCAGGCCGGCCACCTCGGCGTCGCCGCCGAGGTCGATCACCAGCCGGTGCGGATGTACCGCATTGCGCGCAGCGGCGCCGGCGTAGGCCGTGTGCCAGTAGTCGCTGTTCTGGCCGTTGATCGCGTTCAGCGCGCCGCCGTCTTCCTTGCTGGCTTCCTCGCTGCTGACGTAGGCGATGGTCCAGTCGGACTGGTCGAGCGTCTTGCCGTCCCGGCCGAGCAGCGCGATCTCGGCCACCGCGGCGTACTGCTTGCCGTCGAAGGCGTCGAGCGACTCCAGGCAGAACTGGCGGCCGCGCGCCGGCGCCGCGAAGCGCACGTCCTGGGTCGCCGCGCCCGGCGCGAACTCGCCCTCGAACGCAGGCTTGACGCCGTCCAGCTGCAGGCGCGCGCTGCTGGGCGGGCGCGCCAGGTCGAGTTCCGGGCGCAGGCGGTCGAGCACCGGCTCGGCCAGGCCGGCGATGCGTGCCTCGCGCGGGCCGGTCAGGTCCAGCACCACGACCTCGTTGCGCCCGCGCCGGATCCACGGTCCGGGCAGGTACATGGTCTGGGTAGGCCCGATGCTCCAGTAGCGGCCCAGGCAGCGGCCGTTGATCCAGACGATGCCCTGGCCCCAGCCGGACATGTCGAGGAAGGTGTCGAGCCCGCGCCCGGCCTCGAAGCCGCCGCGCCAGAACGCCGGCCCGGCGGCGCGGCCGCGCTTGAAGGCCAGCGGCGGCAGCACGCCGTCGGCGTCGAAGTCGATGGCGCGGATTTCCCACTGTTCGACCGCCTGCGCGACCGGCTGCGCCGCCTTGGGCGTGAACGTCACCGGCCCGTGCAGGCCCTTGCGGTCGTGCACCTCGCGCCCGAAGTTCACACGCGCGATCGTGTACAGCAGGATCTCCAGCGTCACCGGCGCGGCGCGCGCCGCCAGCTCGACCTTGTAGCGGCGCTGGCGCGTGTCCATGGTGCCGACCGGGCGGCCGTCGACGAACACCCAGGCCAGGTCGCGCACCCTGGCCGCTTCCAGCGTGCCGGCCGGGCCGGCCGGCAGCGTCGTGCGGTAGCTCACCAGGCCGCGGCTGATGTCGTAGGCTTCGAGCGGGCGCGGCGAGGCGTCGCGGATCGTGCGCGCCGGCAGGTTGGCCAGCACCGCCGCCGATTCGGTGAGCGCGAACGGCGCGATCGTCATCACCGGGTTCCTGGCCGGCGCCGCCGGCAGTACCTCTCCCGGTGCCAGGAACGGCCGGATACCGGCGCGGTAGGCGTCGAACTTGGCGCCGGTCCAGCCGGCCTCGCCGATCGGCGCATCGTAGTCGTAGCTGGTGGTGTCGGGCCGGAACGGCCGGTCGCAGCCGCCCCACAGGCCGAAGGTGGTGCCGCCGTGCGCCATGTACAGGCTGAACGAGCCGTTCGCCCCCAGCATGGCCTGGATGTCGCGCACCGCGCCGTCCGCGCTGCCGCGCCGGTGCGGCGCGCCCCAGGTGTCGAACCAGCCGGAATAATATTCGCCGCACATCAGCGGCCCCTGCTGCACCGCCGCCAGCGCCTTGAAGCCGGCTTGCGGGTCGCTACCGAAGTTCGCCACCGAGAACAGTTCCGGGATGTGGGTCTTGGCCACCGCGTTGGTCGGATTGCACTGGAACAGCGGCACGTCGAAGCCGGCGTCCAGCACGGCCCGGCGCATCGTGCGCAGGTAGTCCAGATCGCTGCCGAAGAAGCCGTATTCGTTCTCGACCTGCACCATCAAGATCGGGCCGCCGCGGGTCACCTGCTGCTGGCCGAGCGCGCGCCCGACCTCGCGCAGCCAGCGCCGCGCCGGGTCGATGAAGGCCGGGCTGCGCGTGCGCAGAAAGGCGTCGCCCGGCTGCTTGAGCAGCCACCACGGCAGGCCGCCCATCTCCCACTCGGCGCAGGCGTACGGACCGGGACGCAGGATCACCCACAGGCCCTCCGCCTGCGCCAGGCGGCAGAATTCGGCCGCGTCGCGCTGGCCGGACCAGTCGAACTTCCCTTCGCGCCATTCGTGGTAATTCCAGAACAGGTAGGCGCACACGGTGTTCAAGCCCATCGCCTTGATCGCCTTCAGGCGGTGCGGCCAGTACTCGCGCGGCACGCGGGCGAAGTGCATTTCGCCGCAGCGGATCTGCAGCGGTTTGCCGTCGAGCAGGAAGTCCTTGTCGCCGATGGCGAAGCGGTGCGCGGCGGCATGGGTGGAGCCGGACAGCGGCAGCAGCGCGCCGCCGAGGGCCGCGCCGGTGGCGCCGGCAGTGGTTTTCAGTAGGCGGCGGCGGGGAAGATTGGTCGTCATTTGGATGCCAAGTGATACCGTCGTCCCCGCGCAGGCGGGGACCCATGCCGAGCATCCGGCGTCACATACGCAAACATGCCGTGGTGCGTCCAATATGACGATGTTCGATGCGATGTATGGGTCCCCGCCTTCGCGGGGACGACGGGGTTGATTTATCGGTTGGGGAAGCGCATCGTTTCCGGTCGGGTCAGCGGTCGAGAAAACGCACCATTTCCGTCCCCGCCAGCAGGAACGCGCCGACCCCGAACGGCGCCGTCGAATCCTGGTTCACCACCTGTCCGGGAATCGCGCGGTCGCCGATCGGCTGCACGTAGCCGAGTTTGCCGTCCGGCCCGAGCGCCGTGCGGCTGAGGAAGTCCCAGCCGCGCAGCGCCACCGGCGCGTAGTCGGCCCGGTCCAGATAGCCGTGGTTGATGCCCCACAGGTAGCCGTAGGTGAAGAAGGCGGTGCCGCTGCTCTCCGGACCGGGCGCGAACTGCGGGTCGAGCAGGCTGCGCGTCCAGTAGCCCTGCGGCTGCTGCGTGGCCTTGAGCGCCGCCGCCATGCGCCGGTAGCGCGCGACCAGCAGCGGACGCACCGGATGGTCCTGCGGCAGGTCGGCCAGCGTGCGCGCGAAGGCGGCGAACACCCAGCCGTCGCCGCGCGCCCAGAAGTCCTTGCCGCCGTTGCCGCTGGCGTGCTTCGGATAGACATAGCGCGCGTCGCGGTAGTACAGGCCGGCCTCGCGGTCGTACATCAGCTCGTCGGCATAGGTGAACCACTCCTGCAGCTTGTCCAGATAGCGGCGCTCGCCGGTGATGGCGTACAGGCGCGTCATCACCGGCATCGCCATGTAGATGCCGTCGGCCCACCACCAGTAATCGCGGTTGGAAGTCGCCATCTGGTATTCCATCACCTCGCGCGCACGCGCGATCTTGCGCGCATCCTTCACGGGGTCCAGGTTGTACAGGTCGGCGTAGGTCTGGAAGCACACCTGCCAGTCGCCGAACAGCACGTGGTCGCCGGTCTCGCCATAGGTGTACTTCCAGTCGGCCTTGACGTCGGAGGAGGCGCCGCGCCAGCGGTTGTGCTCGGCCCACGCGGTCGAGTAGGCGCGCCAGGATGCGTTCCCGGTCAGCGCATACGCGGCCATGTTGCCGGTGTGGTAGGCGGCGACGTCCCAGAACGGCCATTTTTCGGGCGGGTTGTGCGCTTGCCAGTAGCGGTTGGCGCGCTCCAGCGCTGCCAAGGCCTGGGCGCGGGTCGGACGCGGGGCGGCAGCGGGCATTCCTGCGGCCGGCGATCCGGCGGCCGGCGATCCGGCGGCCGGCGCCGAGGCCGCGCCTGCGGAGGCGCCGGGGCCGGCATCGGGGCTGGCGGCTTTGGGGGAGGTGCCGCAGGCGGCGGCCAGCGCGGCGATGCCGAGCATGGCCACGATCGGCGTCGTGTTCGGGCGGAGTCGTCTCGTCATAAGTAATGCGGTCCAGTCAGTCATGGATTGGAAGATCAAAAGCCCGGGCGCCAGCGCAGCACCCGCACCGGCGTCGGCGCGGCGTCCGCCAGGCCTTCGCCGTCGACCTGGCGCACCGCCTGCAGGAACAGATCGAGTACGCCGTCGCGGCGCCAAAGTTCGGTATCGAAGCTGGGTTCCCAGGCGCCCAGCGGCGCCGTGTCCAGGTCCTCGACGCGCCAGCGGCCGGCGGCGACGTCGTCGATGCGCACCGCCGACACGCCGTCGCCG
Organism: Massilia forsythiae; assembly: GCF_012849555.1. Lineage (NCBI taxonomy): Bacteria > Pseudomonadati > Pseudomonadota > Betaproteobacteria > Burkholderiales > Oxalobacteraceae > Massilia > Massilia forsythiae. Next base: position 4,550,419 of record NZ_CP051685.1, on the reverse strand, counting down.
CGGTCGCGGTCGCGGAACACCAGCAGCGCGCCGACCGGCGCACCGGCGCGGGATGCGTCGCCAGCGCCGCGCGCGCGCACCAGCAGCTGCGGGCGCGACACCGGAATCGCCTTGGTGCCGGCGCCGCTCAGCGAGAACGGCGTACGGCGGAAATCCAGGTCGAGCCGGCGCCAGGCGCCGCCGTCGGCGGTCTTGTACAGCACCCGGTATTGCGGCACCGCGCTGCCCGGCTCGCGCCAGTAGCTGGCGATGTAGGGCCGGCCCTGGGCATCGGCCGCCATCGACGTCTGGTTGATCAACTCGCTGCCCTGCGGGATGCGCGCGGCGTACTCCGCGCCGGCGGCCTTGATCGGCAGCGCGTACGGCTTGCCGCTGCTGTCTTCCCAGGTCAGGCCGCCGTCGCGCGAGCGCGCATAGGCCATGTCGTGGTTGCTGGCCACGTCGGGCGATTCGCGCCACACCCACGACACGTGGACGGTGCCGGCGCCGTCCACGCAGGCTTGCCAGTAGGCGTTGCGCCGCCCTTCGCCGTCGATCAGGTTGGCGTGCAGGCGGGTCCAGGACATCGTCGTCGGATCGTAGCGGTTCAGCACCAGGTTGCCGCGCCCGGAGCCGCCGTCGCGGTAGAAGAACAGCAGGCCGCCATCGGCCAGGCGGAAGAATTCCGGGTAAGACAGCGAGCCCTCGTCGCGCCCGGTCATCGGCGCCGTGCGCATCGCCAGGCTGCCCGGCGCCACGCTCCTGGCGTAGTGCAGCGCGTTGTTGTGGTGGTCCCAGGCCAGGTGCAGGTAGCCGGCGCCGTCGACCATGATGCTGATGGTGTTGTGGGCGTCGCGCACATTGCCCCGGTAGGGCGTACGCTGCACGTGCCACGGGCCGCCGGCCAGCTTGCGCTTGCCGAGCGTGACCACGCCGTCGCCGTCGTAGTACGCGATGTACTGGTCGACGCCGTCGCTGGCCAGCGCGTTCTTGCGGAACACCACGGCGTTGACCGAATTCGCTGCCCAGCCCGGGCCCACAATGGAGAGTTCGACCGCGCCGGCAACCGGATGCCGGTGGCTGTCCGCTTGCGGCCCGGCCGCGCCGGCGCAGCCGCCCAGCGCCGCCGCGCACGAGGCGGCCAAGCAGCCCGCCGCGGCGGCGCGTAACAGAGTGTGCTTCATCTAACCGCATTCCTTCGCCAACGATGGAGAACTGGCATCATACCGGCCGCCGCCCGCATGGCGGCGGCCGCGTCGCGTGGGCGGGTCACAGCTTGCCGCGGATGCCGATCTTGATGGTGCGGCCGTCGTACTTCGCATAGTCCATGCGCGTGCGCTTGCCGCTGCCGTACTGGCCGCTCGCATCCTCGAAGTAATCGTAGGACAGCGTGTTGGACAGGTTCAGCGCATCGAGGCGCAGTTCCAGGTTCGGCGTCAGCTGGTAGCTGATATTGCCGTCCAGGTAGCCGCGCGCGGCGCGCCAGCGGATCAGGTCGTCGCCGTTGTTCTTCGGGTTGTCGCCGTGCAGCGAGCGGCCCTTGTAGTTGTAGGACAGGCGCATCGCCAGCGGGCCGCGCTCGTAGTAGGTGGTCACGCTGTAGGCGTACTTCGGCACCGAGTTGACCTTGATCTCCTTGCCGGCGTTGGTGATCCAGCGCTGGCTGTTGAACGGGTCGATGTGGGTGTAGCTGGCCAGCGCGCCGAAGCCCTTGAACGGGTCCGGCAGGAAGGTGAAAGCCTGCTGGTAGGCCAGTTCGTAGCCCTTCAGCGTCTGCTTGCCGGCGTTGCTGTAGGTGCGCAACACGATCGGCAGGCTGGGGTCGACGCGGCCGTTGGCATCCTGGAAGATGGCGCCCAGCGAGCTGTCCGGCAGGCCCAGGGCGCCGAAGGTGGTGTTGGTGGTGCTCGACACCGTGGCGTCGCTCAGCTCCTTGCGGAAGTACGCGGCCGACAGCAGGCTGCCCGGCTTGAAGTACCATTCCAGGCTGGTATCCAGGTTCTTCGATTGCTGCGGCTTCAGGTTCGGGTTGCCGGCGGTGGCGCCGTTGTCGAACGGGTTCGGGATCACGGTCTGGGCCGCGATGATCGACAGCGAGGCGCGGCTGATGGTCTTGCCGTACGAGGCGCGCCACATCAAATCCTCGGTCAGGTCGAAGGCGGCGCTGGCGGCCGGCAGCAGGTTGCTGTACGCGCCCTGCTCCCGGTTCGGCAGGTAGGCGCCGCCGCTGCCGGTCTTCTTGTAGTTGTCGATATCCAGTTCGGTGTGCGAGTAGCGCACGCCGACGTTGAAGCGCAGCTCGCGCTCCAGCACGCGGCCCTTGAAGTCGGACTGGATGAAGCCGGTGCTGACCTTTTCCGTCGCTTCGAAGCTCTGCGCCGGGGTGAAGGCGGCATCGGTGTTGAAGGCGAGCGGATCGAAGGTCGAATAGGTGTAGCCGCGCGTGAAGGTGCCGAAGCGGCTCGGCCAGCCGGAGCCGATGTCCAGGTTCGAGATCGGCAGGGTCGCGGTCATGCCGCTCCTGATGCCGGCCGCGCCGAGCCCGTTCAGCTTGGCCGTCATGGCGGTGCTGGCGTTGCGCTTGTTGATGCCTTTCGTCGTCTCCACGTAGACCACGCCGCCCTTCAGGTGGCCGCTCCAGTCGCCGAACAGATCGTAGTCCCAGTCGGCCACCAGGCGGCCCTGCTTGCCCTTGTCGGTCTCGCGTGTCCAGCTGGTGGCGATGCCGAAGCCGGAAAAGTTGGCCGGGTTGGTGTAGTCGACCGGCGAGGACAGCGACGGGTACACGTGGTCGGAGCCGTAGTCGATGGTCGAGTCGACGCCGAAGATCTGGCCGGACAGCGTGTCCTGGTAGCTCAGCGCGCGGCTCTGGTTGGCGCTCAGCTGGCCGCTCAAGGCCAGCTTGCTGTTCACCTTCCACTGGCCGTTGGCCGCGACGTAGCCGAACTTGGTCTCGTCCTCGCCGTAGGTGGCACCGCTGCTGTACGAGGTATTGCCGAAGGTGCCGGTCAGGAGGTTGGTGGCCGGATCGATGTGGACGTTGATCGGCACCAGGCCGCTGTGGTTGCCCTGCCCGGCCGGCGCCGTGCGGTCGGTGGTCTTGCTGTTGCGGATCAGGATGCCGTAGTAGATCTCGTCGCGGCTGTTCTTCAGCTGCGAATACATGGTGTCCAGGCTCAGGTTGAAGCGCTCGTCCTTGTACTGCAGCGAGCCGACGAAGCCGTCGCGGGTGCGGTCGTTGGACGAACCGTAGAAGCGGTAGATGCGCGGCAAAAAGGCGCGGTCGATCTGGTCGCGCGTGTAGCCGGACAGGTTGGCGCGCGGGTCGGCGTAGTCCAGCGCCAGCGCGAAGTTGCCGAGGATCGGACTGCGGCTGCCGTTGTAGGAACTGTTGTAGCCGCCGGTGGCTTCGAAGCCCGAGCGGTTGTTGACGCTTTCCGAATGCGCCACGCCGGCCAGCACGCCCCAGTTGCCCCAGGTGTTCGAGTACAGCGCGAAGCCGGACGGATCGGCCTTCTTCGACATGGTGTTGTACGACTCCGAGAGCGCGTAGCGGATGGTGCGCTTCGGGTTGTCGAACGGACGCGGCGACTGCAGATCGACCACGCCGCCCAGGCCGCCCTCGGTCAGTTCGGCCAGCGGCGATTTATAGAAGTCGATGCGGCCGAACAGTTCGGAGGCGAACACGTCGTAGTTGAAGCCGCGCGCGGCGCTGCCGATGGTGCTGGTGGAAGTGGTGTTGACCGGCGCGCCGTTCAGGGTGGTGACGGAATATTCGGTCGGCAGGCCGCGGATCGAGATGCGCTGGCCCTCGCCCGAGCTGTCGTCGCGGTTCAGGATCACGCCCGGCACGCGCTGCAGCGATTCGGCCACGTTCGCCTCGGGGAACTTGCCGATGTCCTCGGCCACGATCGAGTCGCGCACGCCGATCGCCTGCTGCTTCAGGTTGAGCGCCTTTTGCAGGCTGGAGCGGAAGCCGGTGACCGTGACGGTCTGAGGCGACCCGGGCGCGCTTGCCGCCGCATCCGCCTGGACGCCGGCGGCCGACAGATCCTGGGCGCCGGCCGGCGCCGCCTGCTCTCCGGCAGTGCCGGCCTCCTGCGCCGCCGCATTGCTTCCATAGGCCGCGGCCAGCGCCAGCGGCAACAGGCTTGCCAGTATTTTCTTTTTCATCTTGTCTCCGTTGAACTGCCGGCGATCCGCCATGCCCGGGTGGTCGTTCCGTGTCGTGTTGTATTGACGAGCATATGGTTACGTTACCAGTAGCATTTGCCGACTTCAATCGACGATGTTCAAACGAGCAAAAACTTGATCGTTTGTTCACCGTCTGCGGCGCCGTAGCAACACTGGAAGAAATGGCGTGGTATCGTCACCACAAACCGGCGCCAAATGCCGCTACCATGACGATTTCCACGGACCCGACGCATGCGCAAAGCCAGCAAACTGAGTGAGGTCGCCAAGCTCGCCGGCGTCTCGCCGATCACGGCCTCGCGCGCCATCCGCGGCGAAGGCTACGTGTCCGACGGCGCACGCGAACGCATCATGGCGGCGGCGGCGCAGCTGAACTACACGCCGGACATGCTGGCGCGCCGCATGCGCGGCGACAAGAGCAAGCTGATCGGCGTGTTCGTCAACAACTACGGCCCGGTCGTCCTGCACGAGATCATCCGCCCGATCGGCGACGAGATCCGCCGCCGCGGCTACGACATGCTGGTGTATAACGCCGAGCGCTTCGACCGCCCCGGCCACGCCGCCACCTGCGACATGCTGGGTAAACTCTGCGACGGCATGCTGGTCCTGATGCCGACCGCGGACGATGGCTACCTCGACGTCATCGAGCAGCAAAAGGCGCGCTGCGTGCTGGTCAGCTTCGATGCGCGCCGCCTCGACCTGCCCTGCGTGGTGCCGGAAAACCGCATCGGCGCGCGCAGCGCGGTCGAGCACCTGCTAGCGCTGGGGCACCGCCGCATCGCCTTCATCGCCGGCAATCCGGGCAGCGGCCAGAGCGGCGAGCGCGAGCGCGGCTACCTCGACGCGCTGGCGGCGGCCGGCATCGAAGCCGACCCGGCGCTGGTCGAGAACGGCGCCTTCGTGCAGCCGGGCGGCTTTTCCGCGGCCCAGCGCCTGCTGGCCCTGCCCCACCCGCCGACCGGCATCTTCGCCGCCAACGACGAGATGGCCTTCGGCGCCATGGACGCCATCAGCAGCCGCGGACTCAAGGTGCCGGACGACGTCTCGGTGATCGGCTTCGACGACATCCCGACCTCCGGCTACGTGTTCCCGACCTTGACCACGATCCGCCAGCCGTTCGACACCATGGCCGTGCGCGCGGTCGGCGAACTGGTCGAACTGATCGACGGCCGCCAGGTGGACGCGGTCAAGATCGCCCTGCCGACGCGGCTGGTGGTGCGCAACTCGACCGGCCCCGCGCCCGCGGCCTGAGCGCCGCGCATGGCGCAGCTACCGATCGGGAGCCGGCCTGCAGCCGCGCGCAGCACGCGGGGCGATGCGCCGGACTGCGCGGCGGACGGTGCGGATAGCATGACGGACGGCGCGCAGCCGGCGCAGTTGCAGGCATCGTTGTCTGCGCCCGTGGTTGCGCCCTCGTCGGCGTCACTGCGTGCCGGCACCCTGCGCCACGGCGGCTGGGGCTTGCTGGCGCTGGCCGGCTGGCTGCTGGTGGGCGAACTCGGCATCGCCATGCGCGACCGCTGGGCGTTGTCGACGGCGCTGGTGGCGCTGAACCGCCTGGGCGCGTCCGACACCGGCGTCTCGCTGATCCTGTCCACGCTGCCGGCGGTGCTCAGCCTGTTCCTGGTCCCCTGGCTGGGTATGCGCTCGGACCGCCATCGCGGCCGCTGGGGCCGGCGCCGCCCGTTCCTGATGCTCACTGCCCCCATCGGCGCATTGGCGATGCTGGGCGTGGCGGCAGCGCCGGCGCTGGCCGGCGCCAGCCATGCCGCGCTGGGCAACTGGTCGCCCGGCCTGCGCCCGCTGCAGCTCGGCTGGTTCTGCGCGTTCTGGACCGTGTTCGACTGCGCCGCGGTCGCCACCATCGCCCTGTTCACCGGCCTGGTCAACGACGTCATGCCGCGCCGCTGCATCGGCCGCTTCTACGCGGCCTTCCGCGTGGTCGGACTGGGCGTGGCGATCGCCTTCAATTCGTGGCTGCTGGCGCTAACCGATACTCGCCAATTCGCCATCCTGGTGGCGATCGCGCTGATCTTCGGCCTGGCCACGCCGCTGATGTGCGCGATGGTGAGGGAAGCGCCGTCGCAGCCGGCCCCGGATGCCGATGCGGTCGCGGCGGCGCCCGCCCGCAGTGCCATCGCGCGGGCGGCAGCGAGCGTACGCTTCGGCCAGCGCCGCCACCTGTGGGCGGTGGCCGCGTTCATGCTGGCGGCGGTCACGTTCAGTCCCTTCAACACCTTTTCCATCAGCTACGCGCTGTCGCTCGGCATCCCGAAGGCGGAGCTGGGCGCGCTGACGGCGCTGGCCTACGCGGTGTCGATCGCCGCCGCCTTCGGCATCGGCTGGCTGACCGACCGCATCGGCGCGCTGCGCCTGTCGAGCGCGCTGATGGGCCTGTACTGCGCGACGGCGCTATGCGGCTGGCTGCTGGTCGACGACGCCGCCGCCTTCCGGCCGTTCTACCTGGCCCACGTGCTCCTGTCCGGCGCCTACTTCACGGCGGCGTCGTCGCTGCCGATGGAACTGTTCCCGCGCGCCGAGTTCGTACGCTACAACGCCGGCAAGGACGTGGTGGTGACGCTCGGCGGCATCCTGGTCAGCGCCTGCCAGGGGCCGCTGCTGGACTGGTCGGGGCACGCGTACCGGCTGACGCTGGTCAGCGGCGCGCTGTTTTCGCTGCTGTGCGTGGGGTGCATGGTGCGGTTGATGCGCGCGCCGGCCGTGGATGGGTGAACCGCGCGACGCTCAGGACGAGCGCGCCTTGGTCCTGGCCCGGGTCCATTCGCTGGCGGCGATGAGCAGCGCCAGCAGGATCAGCGGGACGAACAGCAACTGGGCCGCAATCCACACCCAGGCCGCCATGCCGACGCCGTACATCAGCCCGGCCCAGTCGACGCCGAGTACGGTGCATGACAAGTCGATTGCCCGCACGTGCGGCATGGAAGCAGCGCGTGCAATGTCCAGGATAAGCCGAGCGTTGCGCACATGAGGGCGAGGTCCAGTGCCGCGGTCCACAGGGCAAACCGTAGGGCGCCTTTGGGCCGGGAACGCTGCACATCCATTTTCGGTGAACCTGCCTTTCCAATTACACAACATGTTATGCTGGACCAAATCGACGAGATCGAAACCTGACAGGCGCCCTATTCACTGTTTTCGACGTGGTTCACCCTGTTAACTATATAAAAAATTGCTTTAGGCCAGAAGCCGGCATTCACAAATTCGAGCGTCTGACAGGTATAGGGCACTCCACAACAGCCATCCCGGTGGCTATAAGGGCACCTCGAAAAACCTGCTGCGCGTTGCATTTAAGCTTGCGATGCTTCGCACCGGCGGACCGGTCGTACGCCTGTACGACTGCGCTTCTCAGCCTAAACTGCTGCCACTCGCGACGGTTTTTCGAGGTGCCCATAACCGCGAATGTCAAGCAATGTTCAATCAAATTAGACCATGAAGTCCACCTATCTAGAAATCGAAGCGGTTTTGTGCGGTCTGCCAAGTTTCCTAGCGGGCTCCGTTGGTGCGCTGATCTTTTCTTACACCGGTTTCTCGATGCTTGAATATGCGCCTGCTGAAGGGTCTCGAGGAATCGTTTTAGCTATAGGAATTGTTCTAGCGTTATGGCAGTACTTTAGTCTGGCGGTACAGACGGTAAGCGGTGTTAAGTACCATTTAGGGCTTCTGTTCTGGACGGCAGCTTTCTTTGGCTCTTGGTGGGTGTGGTGCGCGTTTAATTTAGGGACGATATTCGGCAGCGTTATCGCTGTTCCAATCGTCACCGCTGCAGTTCATTTCATTTGGATCCAACTGCGGCAACAAGCTGGGAAGTGCGGCCCTACATAACACCTCGTCAGGCACTTGCCACTTAGCTTCTGGCATCGTCAGGGCAAGCCTGCCTGCGGAGATCCGCTTTAGGTCGGTTGCTGCCGGTCGTGACAGTCAGTGAACTCTCTGGCCGTGCAACTTGCTATGCTGTGTCGAACGGCCGAGATCGGCCAGAAGCGGACATTCAACGTAGCCATTTAGCTTACAAAGCGGCTTCAAACCTTCATTGAGGATTTAATATGGCAGAGTTGGATCTACGTTGGTTCGACAACCCGGAGGACGAAAGACAACTCAAGGAACTAGTCGATGCAATTGGTGTCCTTGACGCCAATATTTTGAGTTCGAATGACGTGCGCCAACTCCTCGACGTATTCGAGCGCTTCCCTAATGACGACGGATTCGAGTCGTTCTGGGGAATTGTCCATTTACTAGAGCGCGCGGGCGGCTACGAATCTCCATTGGTTGAGTCAGTGCGGCGCAGCCCTGGTGAATTTAACCTAACGATGATCAACCGTCTGCTCAACAGGGGCATTAAACACGTAGGGGATCAGTCGCTGCTGTCGCTATTGGAAGATTTGGCGCTATCAGAGCGAGGCAATCCAAACTCGGCGCGGTTAGCCATGCATTTCGTGAAATATCAGCGGAACAAGACCTGATCTGATTCGACAGAAAAACCAGCTATAAGCGCCTCCTACAACGTCCGCTTCGGGTCGATTCCCGTCCTTCGTGACTATGCGTGACTTTTCCAAGTTGGCAACCTGCTATGCTTGGCCAGAGAGAGTAGATCGGCCTAAAGCGGACACTTCAAATGACCTACCAGCCAGGGAGTTGCGTCCATGCGTCAGTCTCAACGATTCATGCGTCAACATGGAGATGATGACCACAGTTCTACCGCGCTCCGGCGTTTTCTATAAATGGCTCCGGGCGTGGTTAACCTGCTCTCTTTGGAGGTCCATCAAAAGGGCGGCTATCGGGCGGTTTTCGATCTAACGCCAGACTGTATCGACGCATTCATTGCCGCGCTCGACAAATCTCGCTGGATGACGGTGATCTAGCGTCCGCTTAGCGTCGGAGGCGATCGCAAATAGATAGGAAAACACGCAGGTGACGCCTACAACCGGTCAGTCCCGACACAAGGAAACGATGCCTTTGACTCTCAAAAAACTGCTCAGCTTTCTAATGTCAGCCGCGGCTGCCCTCGCCTTGCTCGCCGTGGCCGGTGCTGCAAGCGCTTCAACACCACAAGAGATGGATGCCGCTTTCAGGAAGTATGGCTTTGAATACCGCGAAGCGGAACGGCCATACGGCTTGCCGATAAAGGCCAAGCTGACCCGGGTAAAAATCGGTGACGAGACGCATGAACTTGACTTGGCAAACCCTCTCACCAGGCAGGGCGTGGATAGCGCGATCCACGACTATCTGTTGCGCCATGCGGCCAATGAACTGCACGTGATCGGCATGCTGGCAGGCGAAACGATGGGAAATATTGAAGTCGATCCGGACAAGGCATTTGTGCAGGAACTGCGCTCGGACCTTATCCAGCCACCCTTTGAATCATGGCGCGCCCAGCTTGCGTCTTTCGAAGACAAAGGCGTCACCTTCGAAGCGCACTGCGACTTTCACTATGTACGACTGGAGGGAAAGTACTATCAGCTGTACTTCAAGGACCAGGGTTCGTACAAAGCCAGCAATGAACCGAGTTGCGATGTCCGCAGCAGCGCCCACCGCCATACCGACTGAGAGTTCTCGCCTGCCAGATCGGCCGCACGCGAGGTTTCAAATCGTCAAAGCATGGTGTAATGCCGAAGTTTTTGCAACGTCAGCTGTAATGAAAAGAAAGGAAAGGAAATGAAATGAACACGATGCTCAAAAAAATCCTTGCTTCCACGTGCAGCGCGGCTGTTCTCATCAGCGCCGCCCTGCCGTTCGCCCAAGCGCAAACAGCGTCACCGACGATCCAGGACATGACTGGCGCGAACATGTGCCTGCAGTCGGCGAATTTTCCCAAGCCACACGGCGAATCGGATTTGAAAGGCAATGCCAAACTGCCGGCGTATTGCGACTGCTTCATGGCCAAATTCGGCGCGCGGGCGCAAAAGGCGGCGTTGGACATGCAGGCCAATCCGGGCAAGACGTCCAGGAAAACGTTGCAGGAATCGCATGCCGAAGAACTGGCGATGCGCAATAGCTGCCGCAAACAGTTCGGGCTGCCTCTGGTCGCCGATCACGGCAAGTAAAAATCCATGCGAGCAGCGCGGCTTTTGATTCCCGTCGTCTGCGCCACCGTGAGCGCCTGCTCCAGGCACGATGCGGCTGCCGAAGCGCACGTGCGGAACACGCGAGCGGTTGCACCGGCGCCGGCCAGGGGGACGTCGTATGAAATCGTGACGGTCCAGCGACCGGAATCCATCGACGACTATCACAAGCTCTACCGGGAATCCTATGACCTGTGCGCCGGCATCCGCAAGAGCAAATCCCTGCCGCCGCCTGCACCGCTCGTGCCGCCATCGCCGGGATATGTCATCCAGCGCGATACGTATGTCGGCGACGGCGCCGCCACCTATGTGAAGAACGAATACTTCACCTACAAGGTAGCGTCGGAAGGAGAAACACCGACCTGCGAATCGGGCGAACGCAAGGCCTGGGCGCTGGAGGTGACGCGCGACGGGAGCGTCTACCGCAGCGGCGCCGGCGAGGATGGCACCGCCTACACGAATCCCCCGGACGAAGCGCCGCCTCGGGAACAGGGCCGTGACGACGCCTACACCGAGCGCAAGGTGGTAAAGGGGTTCGCCGTCAAGTGCATGAAGCTCGGACCGGACACGGACAATCTGCTGACCGAACAATGTGCCGTGGACCTGCAGCCCGGCACCCTGTGCCAGGGGCGCAGGCCGATCGTGGTGGCGGGACGGGTCACGATCGTCGAGAAACTGCAGGGCGCGATCCTGACCGAACCCATGGTCGTCAAGGTCGGCCACCGGGTCGACAAGCGTCTTTTCGAAGCTGCACGCACGCCCTGACCGGGCGCCGCGAAAGACAAAAGGCAGCAGGCCCGCGACGGGCCTGCTGCATCGGCCAACAGGACGGTCACCACCGCAAGATCCTTGCAGCGGCGCCCGACCGATCAACCCTGGGTCGCCGGATTCGGCGCGATGTAGACGCGCACGTTCGGGGTCGTCACGCCTTCCGGTGCGATCACCGACAGGTCGACCACGTCCTTGTTCGGCCAGTTGTCGAAGGCAAAGGCGAACTGCTGGCCGTTGACGTTGAACTGCACGGTCTCGCCGTTGGTCACGTTCACGTGGCGGGTGCGCTCATGGACCACGACGGTGCGGTGCGCATGCTTGGCATGCTTGACGTGGGTGCCGTAGTCGGCGTGCTTGTGCTTGGCCGGGGCGACATTCGAGGCGCTGGCGGCGCCGGTGGCGAACAGGGCGCCGACGATCAGCGGGAGGATCAGGGTACGGGTCGAGCGCTTCATGGTGTTTCTCCTTCTCGGTTGGTATGGCTGTAGTCTAGAATCCCGGCGCTGACACGAGCATGACCCGATTATGACAATTGCATGACAGATCCCGGTCGGATTCGTCATCCGCAAGCGGGGCCGGGTACGGCACAATGGCGGCCAATCGCGGCAATGGAGAACAGATGCGAATACTGATTGTTGAAGACGACCCCAAGACCGGCGACTACCTGAACCGGGGCCTGCGCGAATCCGGTTTCAACGCCGACCTGGCGCGCACCGGCCCGGACGGCCTGTACCTGGCGCTGGAACACGACTACGACCTCGTGGTGCTGGACGTGATGCTGCCGAAGATGGATGGCTGGGCCGTGCTGGGCGAGCTGCGCCAACGGAAGGACACGCCGGTGCTGTTCCTGACCGCGCGCGACGAGATCGCCGACCGCGTGCGCGGCCTGGAACTGGGCGCCGACGATTACCTGGTCAAGCCGTTCGCCTTCGCCGAACTGCTGGCGCGCATCCGCACCCTGCTGCGCCGGGCGCCGACGCGCGAGCCGGACGTCATCCGGGTGAGCGACCTCGAGGTCGACCTGCTGCGCAGCCGCGTCTCGCGCGCCGGCACGCGGCTCGACCTGACGCCGCGGGAATTCGCCCTGCTCAAGCTGCTGGTGCGGCGCCAGGGCGAGGTGCTGTCGCGTTCCCTGATCGCCTCGCAGGTGTGGGACATGAACTTCGATTCGGACACCAACGTCGTCGACGTCGCCGTCAAGCGCCTGCGCGCCAAGGTCGACGACCCGCATCCGTCCAAGCTGATCCACACGGTGCGCGGCATGGGCTACCTGCTGGAAGAACGCGCGTGACGCGCACGCCGCTGTCGATTTCGCTGCGCCTGTGCCTGCTGTTCGCCGCCATCGCCGCCGGGGTATTCGGGGTAGTCGACGCCTACCTGTACCGCACCCTCGAGGTCCAGATGGCACAGCGCGACGATGCCGACCTGCTCAACAAGGGCGTGCTGGTGCGCCAGCTGCTGCGCACGCTGCCGGCCGGCGGGCGCATGCCGCAGGAACAGCTGGAAGCGGTGCTGGCGCCGATGATCGGCCAGGAAGGCGTGATGCTGCATGTGTCCCTGCCGGACGGCCAGGTGCTGGCGTCGACCGTGGAGGACGAGATGCGCCTGCCGGCGCACGCGCCGGTACCGCTGGCGCGCGCGCCCGCGTTGGACGACATCGTGGAAGTGGACGGCGGGCCGGCGCCGGCGCACGTGCTCGCCATGCTGGCCGACTACGGCGGACGCGGCGCGCGCACCCAGGTGCGGGTGCTGCTGCTGCGCGCGCGCTCGGACCGCCTGGCGATCCTGGAACACTACCGCGCCGACCTGCTCGCCACGGTCGGCGCCGGCACGCTGCTCGCCGCGGTGCTGGGTTTCTGGGCCGTGCGCAGCGGCATGCGCCCGCTGCGCGGCATGGCCGCCAAGGCCAACGACATCCACACCCACCACCTGGCGACGCGGCTCGACCCGGCCGCCATGCCGGCCGAGCTGCGCGAGATGGCGACCGCCTTCAACGACATGCTCGACCGCCTGGAAGAAGGCGTGCAGCGCCTGTCGGGCTTCGCCGCCGACCTGGCGCACGACCTGCGCACGCCGGTCAACGCCCTGATGATGCAGACCCAGGTGGCGCTGGGCCAGGAGCGCACGGTCGAGGACTACCAGCTGCTGCTCGAATCCAACCAGGAAGAGTACGAGCGGCTGGCGCGCATGATCGAGAACACGCTGTTCCTGGCGCGCGCCGAGAACGCCCAGCTGGCGCTGGCGCGCGAGCATCTCGACCTGGGCCGCGAACTGGCGCAGATCGGCGACTATTTCGAGCTGCTGGCCGAGGACCGCGGCGTGCAGATGACGCTCGGCCCGATGCCGGAACACCCCCTGTTCGCCGATCCGGTGCTGCTGCGCCGCGCCGTCAACAACCTGATGTCGAACGCGATCCGCTACACGCCGCCGGGCGGCCAGGTGCGGCTGGACGCGCGCACCGAAGGCCCCTGGATCACGATCGCGGTGGCGAATCGCGGCGACGGCGTGCCCTCCTTCGACCTGGAGCGCGTGTTCGACCGCTACTACCAGGCCGATCCCGCGCGCGCCAGCACCAGCTCGGTCGGCCTGGGCCTGCCGATCGTGCGCGTGATCATGCACCTGCATGGCGGCAGCGCCCATGCCGAGGTTCGCCCGGAGACCGGGACGGTGTTCAGCTTGCGCTTTCCGCGCCATGCGGGAGCGGCATAATGCATGCGTCGGCGCGCGGCCGCCTTCAATAAATACAGCACTTCCAGTAGAATCGCGTTTTTCCGGACCGAACCGCATCACGCCGCCATGACCGCCGCCCCGCCATGCCACTTCCGACCTGCCGCCGCGCGCGGCCGGCTGGTGCTGTGGCTGGCCGGGCTGGTATTCCTGTTCCAGCTGCTCGCCGGCACCCAGCACCATCACGAGCCGGGTGCCAAGACACAGCATTGCGTGTCCTGCACGCTGCACGCCCAGCCGCACGCGGCGCCGCCGGATGCGGTGCTGGCGGTGTTGCCGTCGGCGTTCACACTGCTGCACGTGCTGGGCGCCGCGCGCGCCGCCCACGCGGCGCCTGCCGCGCCCGATCACCTGCGTCCGCCATCGCAGGCCCCGCCCCGCCTCCCGCACCGGTACTGACACGTCGCGCGCCCTCCGGGGCGCACAGCGGCCGCACACGCACATGCAGCGGGAGCGAAGCAGTGCGAGCGCGCTTCGCATCCGGGCATCGCACCCGCTCGTGCAATGCACGCGGCCGTTCGCATTTACCTGCCGGCGCACGCCCTGGCAGCCGTCCGCGCATCCATGCGCCGGCGGCGCCATGGCGCGCCTTGCCGGCCATTGCAGGAACGAACATGAAGCACACCTCTCTACGGTGCCTGGCGCTGGCCGCCGGCACCCTGCCCTTCGCCTGGCCCCTGGTCGCCAATGCCGCCGACGACGCCGTTGCAGCCGCCGCTGTAGCCGACATTGCCGGCCCGGCCGCCGACAGCGTCGTCGTCACCGGCCAGCGCAGCGCCTACCGCACGCTGGCCGTGGCCGGCGCCACCAAGACCGACGCGCTGCCGCTCGACCTGCCGCAGAGCACCCGCACCCTCGGCGCCGACCTGCTGCGCGACGCCGGCGTCACCAGCCTGTCCGACGCGCTCGACCTGGCCAGCGGCATCGCCCGCCAGAGCGACCTCGGCGGCCTGTGGGACAGCTACGCCATGCGCGGCTTTACCGGCGACCCGAACTTCGGCGCCGACTACCTGGTCAACGGCTTCAGCGCCAGCCGCGGCTACAACGGCCGGCGCGACGTCGCCGGCACCCAGGCCATCGAAGTCCTCAAGGGACCGGCGGCGGCGCTGTACGGGCGCGGCGAACCGGGCGGCACCGTCAACATCCTCACCAAGAAGCCGCGCTTCGCGCCGCAGTACGGCCTCGACCTGTCCTACGGCAGCCACGACACGCGCCGCGTCGCCGCCGACCTCACCGGGCCGGTCAGCGAAACACTGGCCTGGCGCGTCAACCTGGCGCACCAGGACGGCGACAGTTTCCGCGACACCGTCCACACCGAGCGTTCCTACCTGGCGCCGTCGCTGCTGTGGCTGGCGGGGCCCGACACCACGGTGTCCTACGAGATCGAGGCCACGCGCCAGCGCACGCCATTCGACCGCGGCGTCCCGGCGATCAAGGGCCGCCTGGGTGCGCTGCCGGTCACGCGCTTCCTGGGCGAGCCGGGCGACGGCCCGATGACGGTGCAATCGGTCGGCCAGCAGCTGTTCGTCCAGCACGTACTGGCCGAGGGCTGGTCGCTGCAGGGCGGCGCGTCCTACCGCGACAGTTCGCTGGAAGGCTATTCCACCGAAGCCAACGACCTGCTGGCCGACGGCCGCACGCTGCGGCGCCAGCGCCGCCACCGCGACTTTTCCGCCACCGACCGCTCGGCGCGCCTGGAACTGGTCGGCAGCGCCACGGCGTGGGGCGTACGCCACGCGCTGCTGTTCGGCGTGGACGGCTACCGCTTCGACGACACCCGCGTGCAGCTGCGCCGCAATCCCTCCGCCGCCAACCCGTACGCGATCGACATCTTCGCGCCGGTGTACGGCACCGTGGCGGCGCCGCTGGCGCTGTCCATCGACACCGTCGAGCACCAGCACGCGCGCGCCGTGTACGCGCAGGACCAGCTCGACCTGGGCCGCGGCTGGAAGGCGCTGCTGGGCGCGCGCCTGGACCGCTACGACCAGGCCGTGGTCAACCACCGTACCGGCGCCACCAATCGCCAGTCGCTGGACGCCACCAGCCCGCGCGCCGGCCTGGTGTGGCAGCCCACCGCGAGCACCGCGCTGTACGCCAGCAGCGCGCGCGGCTTCCGCCCCAACAGCGGCATCGGCATCGACAACAATGCCTTCCCGGCCGAGCGCAGCCGCACCCACGAGGTCGGCGCCAAGCTGGACGTGCCGGACGGCCTGTCGGCCACGCTGGCGCTGTACCGCATCGAGAAGGACAACGTGCTGACGACCAATCCGCTGAATACCGACTACGCACTGCCGGCCGGCGCAGTCGCCAGCCGTGGTGTGGAGCTGGACGTGGCCGGCGAACTGCGGCGCGGCCTGCGCCTGTCCGGCGCATACGCCTATACCGATGCCAGGGTCACGCGCGGCGACAACACCATCCGCAGCGGCAGCCGCTTCCCCAACGTGCCGAGGAACAGCGCCAACCTGCTGCTGGTGGCCGGCGACGCGCGCGCCTCGCTCGGCGCCGGCGTGAGCTACGTCGGCGAGCGCTTCGGCGACGTGGCCGCCTCCAGCGACTTCCGCCTGCCGGGCTACACCACCGCGCGCCTGCTGGCGGCGTGGACGCCGGCGCCGCGCTGGCGCCTGGCGCTCAACGTCGACAACCTGTTCGACCGCCGCTACTACGCCAGCTCGTACAGCCAGCTGTGGGTGGCGCCGGGCAGCACGCGCACGGCCAACGCGACGCTGTCGTACCGTTACTGAAGGAACCATCATGGAACGACTGGACAAGCTCGCCGTGCATGCGGGCGTCGCCGGCAAGCGCATCGCCTCGATCGACGTCGCGCGCGGCCTGGTGATGCTCCTGATGACGCTCGACCACGTGCGCGAGACCTTCTTCCTGCAGCACCAGGTGAGCGATCCGATGGACCTCGCCGCCACCGGCCCGGCGCTGTTCTTCTCGCGCCTGGCCGCGCACTTCTGCGCGCCGATGTTCGTGTTCCTGACCGGGCTGTCGGCCTGGCTGTACGCGCACCCGGCCGCCGGGCCGCGCGACGCCACCGGCTTCCTGGTCAAGCGCGGCCTGCTGCTGATTGCGCTGGAGATCGTGGCGGTCAACTTCGCCTGGACCGGCACCTTGCTGCCGTCCGTGGTCTACCTGCAGGTGATCTGGGCGATCGGCCTGGCGATGCTGGCGCTGGCCCTGCTGCACCGGCTGCCGCTGCCGCTGCTGGCGCTGCTGGGCGCCGTCATCGTCGGCGGCCACAACGCGCTGTCCGGACTGTCGTTCGCGCCCGGCAGCCCGGCGCAACTCGCCTGGACCGTGCTGGAGCAGCGCGGCTTCCTGCTGGACGGCGCGCTGCGCATCAAGGTCAGCTACCCGGTGCTGGCCTGGATCGGCGTGATCCTGCTCGGCTACGCCGCCGGCCCGCTGTATGCGGCGTCCACCGCGCCGGCGCTGCGGCGGCGCCGGCTGCTCGCCATCGGCGCCGCCTGCCTGGCGCTGCTGCTGGTGCTGCGCGGCTTCAACCTGTACGGCGAAGCCGCGCCGTGGACCGCGCAGGCCGATGCGCTGCATACGGCGATGGGCTTCCTGAACTTCACCAAGTACCCGCCCTCCCTCGACTTCCTGCTGCTGACGCTGGGCTGCGGCCTGCCGCTGCTGGCCTGGCTGGAACGGATCGACGCCGCGCCGGCGCGCGTGCTGGCCGCGTTCGGCGGCGCGCCGCTGTTCTACTACCTGCTGCACCTGTACGCGCTCTTGGCACTGCAAAAGCTGGCGGCCGGCGCCGCCGGCGTGGCGCGCGCCGACGTCGCCCACATCTGGCAGGTGTGGACGATCGCGGCCCTGCTGCCGCTGGCGCTGTACTGGCCGACGCGCTGGTTCGGGCACTACAAGCGCAGCAGCGGCAAGGGGTGGGTGAAATATTTCTGAGGCGTCGTTCGTACGTATGCGCGGTGCTGTCCAGCATACTATCGCCGCGCTCAAGACCGTCGTTCCCAGCACTGCCGGAAACGACTTCCAGGCACTGCCTGAAACGACTCCCCGCGCAGGCGCACTGCTGTCGAAGATAATATTGCTGACCTAAAAACCGTCGTCCCCGCGAAGGCGGGGACCCATGCTGAGCGCCAAAAGTTGCCATCTTTGGAAATTTTATGATTGCTTCTGAGTACCAAATTCTCTTGCTCAGTATGGGTCCCCGCCTTCGCGGGGACGACGGAACAATCGAATGCATGCATCATTGGCTCACCGTGCCGTCTTCCACCACATCCACCAGCATCCGGTCCACTACCACGCCCGCATCGATACCGTACAGGCGCAGCGTGTGGGCGCCGGCACTCGTCACGCCGAGGTCCACCGGCACCAGGCGCCTGTTGTCGAGCACGCCCTGGGCCCACACGGCGTCGCCATCCCGGTTCGGTAGTTCCACCACCCTCGGCGTGCCATCGTCCAGCGCCAGCGCGAAACGCAGCGCGCCCGTGCTCGGATGGGTCGGCAGCAGCTGGACCCGCAGCGTCACCTTGCCGGCGCGCGCCAGGGTGACACGGTAGTCGAGGCGCGCGGCATCGCGGGCGACCTGCTGCGGCGTGGCGACATCCGCCGGCGCGCCCGATGCGGCGGCGGCGCCGGGCGCGAAGGCGGTGCCGGTTGCCGATGCAGGATAGCGCGGCGGCGCGGCTACCAGCGTCACGCCGCCCTCGCCGCTCGTCCCCAGGCCCGTCACCGCCTGCCAGGCGGCGGCGCCCGCCGCGCGCCGCTGATCGAAACGCTCGGCCTCGATCGACATCGGCGCTGCCAATTGCGCTGGTGCCGGTCGCGCTGCTGCCGATTGCGCCGCTGCCGGCGCGGCCGGAGGCGTATCCGCATACGCCGGCAGGCGCCACGGCCGCAAGCGGAACGACGGCCACTGCCCGTCGGCCGGCTCCTCGCGCATGAAGTGGCGCCACTTGCCGCCGGCCAGGTCGCCGTCCCAATACGCCGTCAGGCGCTGCAGGCGCAGGTCGGCGGCCAGCGCCGCGGCCTGGCTATCGCGCTCGCCACGCATGAAGCGCTCGCCCTCGATGAAGCGCTGGTTGGCCAGCGCCGCCGCCTGCACCGGGTAGGCCACCAGCTCGAACCAGGCATCGCGGTTGGCGGCGGGGATCGCCGGCTGCAGCGCCTCGACCCGCTCGCGCAGGCGCGCGAAGGCCAGCAGGCGCGCGTCGGCCTCGCCCGCATCCCAGGCGGCGGCGCGCGGCGTTTGCTTCGGCAGCCACCATTGCAGGTGCTCCGGCCGGCGCCGGAAATTCAGGCGGTACCAGTCCGCCATGATGGCCGCGATGGCGTCCGCCTGCGCCGCGCCGAACTCGCGCGCGGCCCAATGGCGCAGGTAGTCGCCCAGGTTGTCGGCGCGCCAGCGGTCGATGTCCCAGGCCAGCTGCAGGAAGAATTCGGTGCCGATCTCGGCCGGCTTGAGGTCGCCGACGTTGACGATCCAGACGCGGTCGGCGCCGGCATCGTATGAGCGGCGTAGTTCTTCCCACACCAGCGCCGGCGGCGTCGTCGCCAGCCACAGGTAGGACAGCGGCGCGCCCAGGTAGGACAGATGATAGTAGACGCCGAAGCCGCCGGCGCGCCCGCGCTCGGCCGGCGCGGTGAAGTTGCGCACGTAGCCGAAGTTATCGTCGGTCCACATGACGGTGACGTCGTCCGGCACCCGCAAGCCCTGGCGGTACTGGGCCAGCACTTCCTTGTACGGCACGAACAGTTGCGGCACCCGCGCCACCTGCGGGTCGACGTGTTTCGCCAGCAGCGCGCGCTGGTCGTCGAAGATGCGCTCGAGCAGCGCCGCCCGCTGCGCCGTGTCCTTCGGTCCCTGCATGGCCGAATCGTGGATGCCGCGCATGCCGACCGTGTATAGATTCTCGTAGCGGCCGTTGGCGGCGACGCGCTGTTCCCAATAGGCACGCACGCCGTCCCGGTTGGCCTGGTAGTCGTAGGCGGCGGCCGGCGCGGTCCACTCGCCCACGTTGTTGCGCAACATCGGCTCGGCGTGCGAGGAGCCCATGACGATGCCCCATTCATCGGCCAGGCGCGCGTTTTCCGGGTCGGCGTTGAAGGCCGGGGTGCCGGGGTGCATGGCCGGCCACAGCGTGTTCGCCTTCAGGCGCAGCAGCAGCTCGAACAGGCGCGCATGGGTCCTGGGGCCGATGCCGCCGTGCTCCGGCTCGAAGGTGCGCGCGGCCCACGGCTGCAGGCCCCAATCCTCGTCGTTGAGGAACACGCCGCGGTACTTGACCGACGGCGGGCCGAAGCGGCGCAGGCCGGCGGCCACGTACAGCGCGTCGCGCCGCGGCGGCGCCACGTCGGCCCACCAGTGCCAGGGCGAGACGCCGATCGCCTGCGCCAGCTCGTAGACGCCGAAGGCGGTGCCGCGCGGGTCGCTGCCGACGATCGCCAGCGCGCGCTCGACGCCGGGCAGCGGCCGCTCCACGGTGGCAATGACGAAGCTTTCCCATGTGCCGCGCAGGCCGGACAGGTCGATCTTGCCGCCGGCCGCGAGCGCATCGGCCAGCGCGCTCTTGCCCAGCGTGCCGACCAGCACCACGGGACCGGGCGTCGCTACGCCGGACGCCGGCGCCACATGCCACGCGCGCAGGTCCGGGCGGCGTCCGCTCACCCGCTCGACGTCGGCGGCCAGGTCGCGCAGCGCGTGCCCGACCACGGCGGCATCGGCCGGGTCGGACAGCAGCGCGGCCGCGCCGGCGCCGGTCGCCAGCGGGAAGTCGGCGGCGGCGCCGGTGGCGCGTATCCAAGACGTGGCGTAGCCGGCGGGCAGCGCGGCGGCGGGCGATGCGGCGGCGGCCCGCGCCGCGGCGCCGGCGAGCAGCGATGCAGCCAGCAACACCAGGAACAGCCAACCCGCGAGCAGCGGACCAGGGAACAGCAATCGGCGCGGCATCCTTCCTCCCCTATTTCCAGCATGGTAGCCGCGGCCGGCGCCGGCCGGACGGCGCGCGCATAAAACTCAAGCGGGTGAGCGTTCGGGCGCGCCGCCGGGATGCAGCGGCGCGGGCCTACGCCACCTTCACCAGCAATTTACCGGTATTGGCGCCCTCGAACAGCATGTTCAAGGCGTGCGGCAGGCGCTCGAAACCTTCCACCACGGTCTCGTCGAGGAACACCTCGCCGGAACGCACCCAGGGCGCGACCACCGTACGCAGTTCGTCCATGCGGTGCACGAAGTCGCGCGCCAGGATGCCCTGCGCGGTGGCGCGCTGGAACAGCAGGTGCTGCAGCACGCGCGGCGCCAGTTCGGGCGCATCGATGCCGCCTTCGTACTGGCTGATGGTGCCGCACACGACGATGCGCGCGCGCAGCTTGATCAGCGGGATGACGGCATCGCTGACGGCGCCGCCGACGTTGTCGAAATAGATGTCGACGCCACCGCTCTGGCGCGCCACCTCGGCCGCCAGCGCCTCGGTACTCGCGAATGCCTTGTAGTCGACCGCGCCGTCCAGGCCCAGCCGTCCGGTCAGCCAGGCGCACTTGGCCGGGCCGCCGGCGATGCCGATCACGCGGCAGCCGGCGCGCTTGCCGAACTGCGCCACCAGCGATCCGACCGCGCCGGCCGCGCCCGACACCACCAGCGTGTCGCCGGGACGGGGCCGGCCGGCTTCCATCAGCCCGAACCAGGCGGTGCGGCCCGGCATGCCGAGCACGCCGAGCGCGCTGGTCACCGGCGCCGCCGCCGGATCGAGCTTGTGCAGCTGGGACGCGTGGCATTTGTCGTGGGTCTGCCAGCCGTTGTAGCCGAGCACCCAGTCGCCGGGCCGCAGCGCCGCGCTGCTGGAAGCCAGCACCTGCGACACCGCGCCGCCCTGCTGGACGATGCCGAGCGGGTGCGGCGCGTCGTAGGTGCGGCGGGTGTGCTGCTGCACGCGCATGTAGGGGTCGACGCTGAGGTAGCGCGCCCCCAGCAGGACTTCGCCCTCGGCCAGACGGTCGTCGATCGGCGTCTCGCGCAAGGTGTAATGGTCGGCGCCGACGCGGCCCGTGGGCTGCCTGGCGTAGATCCATTGGCGGTTGGTGTAGGTGGTGGCGGTCATGTTCGCTCCTGTGGTCGATGTGCGAAAAATTATCGGCCGCCCGATCTTTCCCGAAAAGCGATAAAAATGACATAATCGTTTCCCGCCATTCACGCATCGCCCTCATGCCCGACCTCGAAACCCTGCGCCATTTCCTCGCCATCGCCACCCACGGCAGCCTGGCGGCGGCCTCAGCACAGCTGCACCTGACGCCCGGCGCGCTGTCGAAATCGCTCAAGCGCCTGGAAGAGCAGTTGCAGGTGACGCTGTTCGACCGCGACGGCCGCGCGTTGCGGCTGAACCTGAATGGCGAGCGCCTGCGCCCGCGCGCCGCGGCCCTACTGGCCCAGGCCCGCCAGGTGCAGTTCGACTTCGCCGGCGAAAAGCACGCCTTCGCCTGCCGCATCGCGGCGCCCGCGCTGCTGCACGTGCACTGGGCGGAAACGCTGGCGACGCGGGTGGCGCAGTCCTATCCGAAAGCCACGGTCGGCATCGAGCAGATGAGCGAGGCGCAGGCGCTGCGCGCGCTGGTCAACGGCGACGCGGACGTGGCGCTGGTCACCGGCGGCGTGCTGGAAGGGCTGGACGCGCGCCTGGCCAGCCGCGCATTGGGCGACACCGAGTTCCGCGTCGCCATCGGCGCCGCCCATCCCCTGCATGCGGCGCGCTTTCCCGGCGGCGCCGCGATCGAGGACGTTGTCGCGCACGACTTCGCGGCCTTGCTGACGCCGCCCTTCGCGCAGCTGGAAACGGGCGTGTCGAGCGACGGCTGGCACGACGAGCGTTTCCCGCGCACGATCCGCTACCGCAGCGACGACCTGGCGCTGCTGTGCAAGCTGGTGCGCACCGGGCAGGCGCTGGCCTACCTGCCGGACCGCCTGATCCGCGACCTGGGCCTGGACATCCTCCCGATCGGCGGCTGCCCGTATTTCTGCCGCCAGAGCGTGGCGCTGGTGGTTGACCGCGCGCACGCGCCGGGCTGGATCGGGCACGTGGCCGACGGCGCGCCATGGCCGCCGCTGGAGGACGCACGGGCCTGAGCGCGATAGCCGTCCGCGCTACGCCCCGATCGCGCCCATTCAGGCCGCGACCGTGAAGCGCGCACGCACGTGGCGCGGCTGCTCGATCTCGTCGACCGCCGCCAGCGCCAGGTCGGCCACCGAGATGCCGGCCGGCCGCGTGCCATCCATCAGCAGGTCGTCGCCGCCCGTGCGGTAGCGGCCGCTGCGCGCGCCCGGCGCCAGCATCGCCGGCGGGCTGAGGAAGGCCCAGTCGAGCGCAGTGTTGGCGCGCAGCGCCGTGAGGGCATCGCGCGCGGCGCGCGCGCCCGGCACCACCTTGGCCGGCACGTGGTCGGTGAACTGCGGCGTGTCGACCAGTTGCACGCCCGGCGCCACGAACAGGCTGCCGGCGCCGCCGACCACCAGCAGGCGGCGCACGCCGGCCGCCTCGACGCCGCGCTCGATGGCGGCGCTGCCGCGCAGGAACAGGGCGTACAGGTCCGGCTCGTCCCAGCCGGGGTTGAAGGCCGAGATGACCGCGTCGTGGCCGCGCACGGCGGCGGCGACGCGCTCGCTGTCGTAGACGTCGCAGGCCAGCGCCGTCAGCCCCGGCGCGGGCGCCAGCTTGCCGACGTTGCGCACGATGGCGGTGACCCGGTGGCCGCGGCCGAGCAGCTCGGCCAGGACGGCGGCGCCGACGAAACCGGTGGCGCCGATGAGGGCGATGTTCATGGTGATTCCTTATGGTTGGAGCCGCTAACACGAGCCGCAGGGCAAGGGGCGCGGCCCACCGACGCATTGTCGAAGACAGCACGCCAGTACGGCGAGACGAATGCAACGCCGCCATGCGGCTCGTGTTCGCGGCTCTTATGGATGAGCCATGCATGTTAGCTATGATGGACGCATGCGATAAGCCGGTTGGCATCGCCAACAGCTTGAAGCGCAGCTTAACGATGGAAAGGCAATATCCAGGATGTTGGACGACCTGAAAGCGATGGCGGTATTCGCCGAAACCGTCGACGCCGGCTCGATGAGCGCCGCCGCGCGCCGCCTGCAGATGACGCCCTCGGCGGTCAGCCAGGCCATCCGCGCGCTGGAGTCGCGCGGCGGCGTCACGCTGCTGCACCGCTCGACGCGCAAGCTGGCGCTGACCGAGGCCGGCGAGCGCTACTACCCGCACTGCCGGCGCCTGCTCGATGCCGGCCAGGCCGCGGCCGATTCGCTACAGCTGGCGCGCGACGCCCCCAGCGGCGAACTGCGGGTGGCCGCCCCGGTCGGCTTCGCCGGCCACATCGCGCCGGCGCTGGCGCCGCTGCTGGCCGACGCGCCGCTGCTGCGCCTGCGGCTGCTGGTCGACGACGCCATGATCGACCTGATCGAGGCGCGCATCGACATCGCGGTGCGCGCCGGGCGCCTGGCCGATTCCGGCTGGACCGCACGCCGCCTGTGCGAGCTGCGCACCGTGCTGTGCGCGGCGCCGGACTACCTGGCGCGCCACGGCACGCCGCTGGCCCCGGAAGAACTGCCGGCGCACCAGTGGCTGGCGCTGGGACGCGCGCCGCAGGCGGGCGCGCGCACCGGCCCGGCGGCCGCGCCGGATGCCGTGGCGGCGCCGGCCGCGTCGTCGCGCGCGGTAACGATGGCGCTCGACCTGACCGCGCCCGACGGCGCCGTACACGGCGTGGCGCTGCAGGCGCGCATCGCCAGCAACAGCCAGGTCGCGCTGCAGCAGATGTGCGAGCACGGCCTGGGCATCGCCCACCTGGCCGAAGCCGACGCCGCCCCGGCCCTGCAGCGCGGCGCGCTGGTGCGGGTGCTGCCGGCGTGGCGCCTGGCGGCGCTGCCGGTGGCGGCACTGACGGCGCGGCGCGACGGCGAAGCGGCCAAGGTGCGCGCCGCGCTCGACCACCTGAAACGCTATTTCGCGACCCTGCCCGGCGCCGCCGCTTGAGCCGCTGCGGCCGTGGTTCGCACCGGCGCCGCGCATCTGCTACGCTATGGGGCGATGGAGCGGCACGACGGCCGCGCTTTCCCCACCAATCATCATGAACGGAACGACATGACCCAACCGACCCAGCCGACCCCGCAAGACAGCGACCTCCCCCTCGACATGATCATCTTCGGCGGCGTCGGCGACTTGGCGATGCGCAAGCTGCTGCCGGCGCTGTACATGGCCTACCTGCACGGCAACCTGCCGAGCGCGACGCGCATCCTCTCCACCGGCCGCCAGGACTACGACCGCCAGGCCTACCTGGACCACGTCGAGACCAATTCGCGCGGCTTCATCGCCGAGGCCAACTTCAACGCCAAGACCTGGGACGGCTTCCTGCAGCTGCTCGAGTACGTCAAGCTCGACGTCCAGGCCGCCCCCGCCTTCGACGCGCTGGCGCAGGCCTCGCGCGACGGGGCCCAGCGCGTGTTCTACCTGTCGACCGCGCCTTCGCTGTTCACCACCATCTGCGAAAAGCTGGCCGCCGCCGGCCTGGTCGACGCGCGCGCGCGCGTGGTGCTGGAAAAGCCGCTCGGCCAGGACCTGGCCTCGGCGGTGGAGATCAACGAGGCGGTCGGCGCCCACTTCGCCGAATCGCAGATCTACCGCATCGACCATTACCTGGGCAAGGAAACCGTGCAGAACCTGATGGTGCTGCGCTTCGGGAACTCGATCCTGGAACCGCTGTGGCGCGCGCCGAACATCTCCAGCGTGCAGATCACGGTGGCCGAGGAAGTCGGCGTCGGCAGCCGCGCCGGCTTCTACGACGGCACCGGCGCCATGCGCGACATGGTGCAGAACCACCTGCTGCAGCTGCTGTGCATCGTCGCCATGGAGCCGCCCACCTCGCTGGCGCCGGACGCGGTGCGCGACGAGAAGCTGAAGGTGCTGCATTCGCTGCGCCGCATGGGCCTGGCCGACATCGCGCGCGACACCGTGCGAGGCCAGTACAAGCACGGCGCCAGCGGCAACCAGGAAGTGCCGGGCTACCTCGAAGAGAAGAACGTCCCGGCCGGCAGCAAGACCGAGACCTTCGTCGCGCTGCGCGCCTACGTCGACACCTGGCGCTGGTCCAAGGTGCCGTTCTACCTGCGCACCGGCAAGCGCATGACGCGCCAGTCGTCGAAGATCGTGATCGAGTTCGCGAATCCGCCGTTCCCGCTGTTCCCGGGCAGCCAGGAAGGCGTGGCCAACCGCTTGGTGATCGAGCTGCAGCCGGAAGAAGCGATCAAGCTGCAGATCATGGCCAAGCAGCCCGGCAGCGGCATGGAGATGCAGCAGGTGGCGCTGAACCTCGACCTGCAGTCGGCCTTCCAGCAGCGCCGCGCGGAAGCCTACGAGCGCCTCCTGATCGACGTGGTGCGCGGCCGCCTGACCCACTTCATGCGCCGCGACGAACTGGAAGCGGCGTGGGCCTGGGCCGATCCGATCATCGAGGGCTGGAAGACGCTGGACGAGAAGCCGCACGGCTACGCGGCCGGCTCGTGGGGGCCGGCGGAATCGTTCGCGCTGCTGGCGCGGGATGGGTTCAGCTGGGTCGAGTGATCCCGCGGCATACCGTGATGGGAAGTACGCTGCGCCTGCGACGTGCGGGCGCAGCCGGTGTGCCTCAATCGTCGATAATGGATGTCACCATGCCCGACAAGGGCCGGTTGGCATGATTCAACGTAGCGCGAGGATGGCGAGCGCTTCATGCCCTGCGCGCCGTTATATCGTCAGGATAGCTCGGAGACACGTAAATTGTCGTAGATGGCCTGTCTCGACCAAGTCCCTCGATCGCTTTCTTGGCTAATGCAATGTCGAAGTTTTCCAAGTTTGCCTTCATGGCTTCCAGAAAGCCTTCGACGCCGTCGTCTTCCCAGCCGATGTCCACGGCATGAAATTCCGCCATGACGTCGTACACATAGTGCCCCGGGGTGTACGGCTCCTTCATCAGTACTTGAACGTTTTGAAACAGGCACCATGGGATCCAATACGTCTCGCCAGTGTCGATGTGCCGTACACCAACCGCTCCATCTGCATAAATCAGCTTGCGTGCACCCGAATGTTCACTGGCTCGTACCTCTTGCAGGGTCCGAGATCCTTCAATCTTCGCTTTCTTGCAGAAGAACTTGAGTAAAGAAGTCATTCTGTTTTTTGACATGTATTCCGGCATTTGCAGCAGAAATTAAAAAAATCGAACTACCGTTACCGGCCATCTTCCGTTGCACAGCGATTGGACCGGCGATCCGCATCGCTGTCATCAAGGCATGCCCCGCTGTGCGAAACAACCGATGACAGCGAATTTGAAGGATGAGCCGCCGACAATGCACGACCACCAACTTAGTCGATGATCTCCACGTGCGCTTCGAGCCATACGGTCGGCCTGGCGTTCAAGATGGACACGGGGTTCGCGTTCAAGCTGAACTTCATTGACCTGTGGCTACCGCTCACCCGGATTTCCGCGCTCGAAACGGCCAGCGGCTGCGGCCCGCATATCGAACAGAGCGGCACGGCATCTGGCGTCACCACGGCAACGGACGCAGTCGCGTAAGCAGTAAAGTCCTTCGAAATAGCCTTTGCCCCTGATACATGGACATTGAGATCCTCTCCATCCCTCGGCATGCGACAGCCCGGAATGTCCCATCCATTGGCGCCCGCGGCATTACCTTCGTCGGCATAGACGGGGATCTTCCCGCGGACCTTGCAAAGCTCGCTTATTTTGCTGACTCGACCATGACTCGCTTCGATTAATCGAACCTCGACCGTCATCATCGCTTTACGCAGCAGACGCGGTGACGGCGGCGGCGGCGGAATTGCCTGCGCGGGCAACATGCCCAATAGAAACCACGTTACCAGCAATTGGTTTCGGGATGGCATGTATTTGCTTGCAGCCACTGGCTTACCGTGCGCATCGACGCTTTTGCCAACTTGTCCCATTGTCGTATCACGTGAAATATTTGCCTCCGCCTCGCCTGAACAACGATGGATCGTTGGGCAGGCATTTGCCGAATGCCGTGTAGATCGACTCGACATTCGACCGGCGCAGCATCACCGTGCAGATGAATGGATCGCCGATCCAGTGCGGCTGAAAGCGCCCTCCGGGAACATCGGCCTTGAACTGGATCGTCACCCTGGCTTGCGTCAGATCCTCGGCCCGCAGGTTCTTTAAAGTGGACCCATCAGTCAAGACACTCAGCCGGCTAGTTTAAGCTGTGTCCGTTTCCACTTCAGCAGCTGCCCGGCGCTGCCCCGTACTGCCGATTTTTTCTTGCTCTAGGCCCGCGTCGCCGAACCTGTCGACGATCAGCGCACCGCCTCCGACACCGGCGCGGTAGACATGATCCGGCGTCTCATATCTCAACGCCTGATGCGGTCGCTCGGCGTTGTAGAACACAAAGTACTGCGCCAGGCCGACTGTTAGTTCGGGCATGTTGGCATAACCCTTCAGGTACACGTCTTCGTACTTCACGTTGCGCCACAAGCGCTCGACGAAGATGTTGTCCAGCGCCCGCCCGCGTCCGTCCATGCTGATCGCCACACCTTCGCGCTTGAGCACGCCGGTAAAGGCGTCGCTGGTGAACTGCGCGCCCTGGTCGCTGTTGAATACATCCGGCCTGCCGTGGTGGCGCAGCGCATCTTCCAGGCAGTCCACGCAGAACGACGCGTCCATGCTGTTGCTGATGCGCCAGGCCAGTACCCGGCGCGAGTACCAGTCGATGATCGCCACCAGGTAGGCAAAGCCACGCGCCAGGCGGATATAGGTCAGATCCGTACTCCACACCTGGTTCGGTCGCGTGACTGCTACCCCGCGCAACAGGTATGGATAGACCTTGTGCTGCGGATGCGGCTTGCTCGTCGCCGGCCCCGGCGCCATGCCCGCCAGACCCATTTCCCGCATCAAGCGCTGCACGCGCTTGCGATTGACCTGGTGCCCTCGACCTCGCAGGAACACCGCCATGCGCCGGCTACCGTAGAACGGCCGGCCGGTGTATTCCTCGTCGATCAGGGCGCGCAATCGGTCGTCTTCCTCGTTCATGCATGCCTGGCGTGTTACCGCTTCCAGCCGCCGATACACCGTCGAACGCGGCACGCCGGCCAGTTCGCACTGCATGGTCAGCGGCATCGCGTCTTCCCGCGCAATCCACCGTGCCCGCTCGGCAGGACTCATTCCCCAAGCTTTTTTTTGAGCCAATCCACCTGCATCTTCAACTTGCCGATCTCGCTGTACAGCTTGTCCTCGGGACTGCTTTCGTCCACCGGCTTCGGCCCGCGCTTGACGTCGAACAGCGCGCCGGCGTTCTCCAGAATCTCCTTCTTCCACTGCGTCACCAACTGCGGATGCACGTCGTGCTCCTGCGCGATCTCGTTGATCGTCTTCACCCCGCGCACCGCTTCCAGCCCGAGCTTGCCCTTGAACTCGGCACTGTGCACCCTGCGTTTTTTACCTTCACTCATTCGCTGTCATCCTTTCGCGGACGACAGCTTAAACCACTGTCTCAAATTCGGGGTCCACTATACTTCTTCGACAGGGCCTTGCCGAGGAAGTCGGCATAACGCGCTGCAATCGAATCCGCCCCGGGTCCCGCCGGCGTGGCGGTTCGCGCCAGCAGATCGAGCGTGACGAGGTATGGCGCTTCCTGCACTTCCCGGTAGAGCATGCCCAACGCCCAGAACCCGTCCAGTGCATTGCAGCGCGAGTAAAAGGAATCGAGCAGACCTGCCGCGACGTGGTTCATGCGATTGCGTATTGCCATTGGACGTTTTCATCCTTTCTTCGACATCATATGGTATCGACCGCATGCGGCCGTCCGGACAAGCATAGCAGGCTGGCGGTCCGCAAAAAGTCATACACTGTCATGACCGGTCCGGATCGGCCCGTCGCATCCACCGCCAATCCAGAACATCCGCCCAGTACGTCCGCACCCCTGCTCCTTGCTCATCCTTAACGGGCGATGTCCTGCGGTATCGTGCGCTCGCCAATACGACCCTCCTGCTAGCCTGACAACTCGAATAATCGATTGGCATTGGAGCGGACATGAGCAAGACGGTGGGCGATTTCGTGGTGGAACGGCTGGTGGAATGGGGCGTCAAGAAGATCTTCGGCTATCCCGGCGACGGCATCAACGGCGTGATCGGCGCCCTCGCCCGCGCCAAGGGCAAGATCGAATTCATCCAGGTGCGGCACGAGGAAATGGCGGCCTTCATGGCGGCGGCGCACGCCAAGTTCACCGGCGAACTGGGCGTGTGCCTGTCCACCGGTGGCCCCGGCGCCTCGCACCTGGTGACCGGCCTGTACGACGCCAAGCTGGACCACCAGCCGGTGCTGGCCATCGCCGGCCAGGCGGCGCGCACCGCGCGCGGCGCCCACTACCAGCAGGAAATCAACCTCGAGCGCATGTTCAGCGACGTCGCCGACTTCGTGCAGGAAGCCTCGGTGCCGTCGCAGGTGCGCCACCTGATCGACCGTTCGATCCGCACCGCGCTGGGCAACCGCAGCGTCGGCGTGCTGATACTGCCCAACGACCTGCAGGAAGAGAAGTACGAGGACCCGCCGCACGCGCACGCCAGCGTCACCTCCAGCGTCGGCTACACGCGCCCGCGCGTGGTGCCGTACGAGGTCGACCTGCGCCGCGCCGCCGAGGTGCTCAATGCCGGCAAGAAGGTAGCGATCCTGGTCGGCGCCGGGGCCTTCGGCGCCACCGATGAGATCATCGCCGTGGCCGACCGCCTGCAGGCCGGTGCCGCCAAGGCGCTGCTGGGCAAGGCGGTGCTGCCGGACGACCTGCCGTGGGTGACCGGCTCGATCGGCATCCTGGGCACCAAGCCGAGCTGGGACATGATGAACGATTGCGACACGCTGCTGATGGTCGGCACCGCGTTCCCCTACGTCGAGTTCCTGCCCAAGGAGGGCAAGGCGCGCGCGGTGCAGATCGACATCTCGCCGACCATGCTCGGCATCCGCTACGCCACCGAGGTCAACCTGCACGGCGACAGCGCCGAGACCCTGCGCGCGCTGCTGCCGCTGCTGGAGCAGAAGGCCGACCGCGACTTCCGCGACGGCATCGAATCCGGCATGCGCGACTGGCACAAGACGCTGGAAGAGCGCGCGCTGGCGCCGGCCAACCCGGTCAATCCGCAGCGCGTGGTGTGGGAACTGTCGCCGCGCATTCCGCACGACGCCATCGTCACCAGTGACTCCGGCTCGTGCGCCAACTGGTATGCGCGCGATTTGCAGGTGCGGCGCGGCATGATGTGCTCGCTGTCCGGCGGACTGGCGTCGATGGGGGCGGCGGTGCCGTACGCCATCGCCGCCAAGTTCGCGCATCCGTCGCGCCCAGTGGTGGCGCTGGTCGGCGACGGCGCGATGCAGATGAATAACATGGCCGAGCTGATCACGGTGGCCAAGTACTGGCGCGAGTGGAAGGACGGGCGCTGGATCGTGTGCGTGTTCAACAACCAGGACTTGAACCAGGTGACCTGGGAGCAGCGCGTGATGGAAGGCGACCCGAAATTCGAGGCCAGCCAGGACCTGCCGGACGTGCCGTACTGGCGCTTCGCCGAGCTGGTCGGCCTGAAAGGCATCTTCTGCGACGATCCGGACAAGGTCGGCGCGGCCTGGGCCGAGGCGCTGGCGTCCGACAAGCCGGTGGTGCTGGAGTTCAAGACCGATCCGGAAGTGCCGCCGCTGCCCTCGCACATCACGTTGGAGCAGGCCAAGAACCTGACCTCGACCCTGCTGCACGGCGACCCGAGCGAAGGCTCGATGCTGAAAGGCGTGGCGCGCCAGGTGCTCAGCGCGATCCTGCCCAAGGACAAATCCTGACGACGACGGGGGCGTTAGCCGCCTCCGGCAGCATGGATACGTTGGGTACTCTAGCCGTCAGGCCGATCATACCGTCGGCCTGTGCCCACCGTAATCGAGCAATTCCAAGCATGAAACTCGCACTCGGCGCCCGTTTTCGCGCAGCTTATGCGCAAAACGCTCAACTTTATTCGGAATCCGATCAAGCACCTGCGCACTTTGTAGTCAAATCACAACACATGTAACGAGAAGTAACCGATAAATCCCGGAAATGGAATTTACAACTTTGCATTATAGAAATGCTATGCAAAAGTATGTACGTCCGTGATCACCGGCAGGCCTACCTTGCCTGCCCGGCCGATGCGTGCGATCCAACAATAAAACCATCACCCGGGAGTCGTTGTGAAGCACAAGAGCACCTTGCAAAAGAACGCCGTCGCACTGGCGTTGACCTTGGCCTTTCCTGCCGTTGCCGCCGCACAGGAAAACATCCAGCCCACCACGCCGATGCAGCGCGTCGAAGTCACGGGCAGCAGCATCAAGCGCACCGATGCGGAAGCGGCCGGCTCGGTCCAGGTCCTGACCCGCGACGATATCGAAAAGATCGGCAAGACGACCGCCCTCGAGATCCTCACCAGCACCGCGGCCATCAATACCGACCTGAGTTCCGCCACCGGCGGGTCGGGCGGTTTCGCCACCGGCGCGTCCGGCATCAGCATGCGCGGCCTGAACAAGGTGTCGACCCTGGTGCTGGTCAACGGCCGCCGTATCGCCCCGTACGGCCTGGCCGACGGCGCCCAGCAGAACTTCACCAACCTCGACGCGATCGCCAGCGATGCCATCGAACGCATCGAGATCCTGAAGGACGGCGCCTCGGCGATCTACGGTTCCGACGCCATCGCCGGCGTGGTCAACATCATCCTGCGCAACAATTTCCAGGGAGCGCGCATACGCGCCCAGTACAAGGAAGCGCAGCACTTCAAGGACATGCGCAACCGCAACGTGGCCGCCATCTTCGGCTACGGCGACCTGGAGCAGCAGGGCTTCAATACCTACCTGAGCGTGGAAGGCTACAAGACCGACGGCTACAGCACCGGCGACCTGCGCAGCCACTATCCGGACTGGCACCGCCTGACGCCGGGGCGCTCGACCTGGGACGCCAAGAGCACTTATTCGCCGACCGGCAATTACTATCGCAGCAGCACCAACATCGTCGCCGCGCCCGGCTGCCCGGCCGACGCCATCGACCCGAGCGACAAGCTGTGCAAATGGGACTTGCTGCCGTACACCGGCCTGGCCACCGACAACAAGCGCCACGCGCTGGTCAGCAACACCCATTTCAAGCTGGGCAAGGAGATCGACGCCAACCTGGAAATCACCCATTCCGCCGCGACCACCGACTACATCGTGGCGCCGTTCGCCACCAATAACGGCGGCTCGACCACGTCCACCAGCGTCTGGTACAACGTCTACGCCGGCAAGATGGTCGGCCCGTTCTCCTATCCCAAACTGCCGGTCGGCCACCCGAACAACCCGTATTCGGTGGCGACCGAATACCGTGCGCGCCTGCTGGACACCGGCGACGGCTTCAACTTCAACCGCACCGACGCCGAGCAATCGCGCGTGATGCTGGCGCTGAGCGGCACCATCGCCGGCTTCGACTGGAAGTCGGCGGCCGGCTGGATGAATTCGACCGCGACCAAGGCCACGCGCGCGGTGAGCGCCACCGGCTACACCAACGCGATCGTCAACGGCACCTACAAGTTCGGCCAGCAGAACGACCGCGCGCTGCTGGAAACCATGTTCCCGGTGCGCACCACCGACGGCAAGGCCCAGGTGAAATTCTTCGATGCGACCGTGTCGGGCACCGTGGCCCAGTTGCCGGCCGGCCCGCTGAATATCGCGGTCGGCACCGACATCCGCAGCAACGCCTACCGCATGAAGAGCTCGGACAACGTGCTGAACGGCGAACTGGTCGGCATCTTCGGCCTGCAGGTGGACGACCAGGTCGGCCAGTACGCGCTGTTCACCGAAGCCGTGGCGCCCTTGACCAAGAACCTCGAATTGAACGCCGCGCTGCGCGCCGACAAGACCGACAATGCCGAGGCGCACGTGTCGCCCAAGCTCGGCCTGCGCTTCAACGTCAGCGACAGCCTGCTGCTGCGCGCCACCGCGTCCGGCGGCTTCCGCGCGCCGAACATCGTCGAGTCCGGCAACGGCCTGGGCCGCAGCTCGGTGGCGACCAGCGTGGTCGACCCGCGCCGCTGCCCGATCGCGACCCAGCTCAACAAGCTGGTGCAGGGCGCGGCGGG
Organism: Massilia forsythiae; assembly: GCF_012849555.1. Taxonomy (NCBI): domain Bacteria; kingdom Pseudomonadati; phylum Pseudomonadota; class Betaproteobacteria; order Burkholderiales; family Oxalobacteraceae; genus Massilia; species Massilia forsythiae. Next base: position 4,516,542 of record NZ_CP051685.1, on the reverse strand, counting down.
CGCGACCACGGCGGACAAGGCGCAGGCCAACACCTTCCAGAACAACGAGTGCCTGACCTCGCTGCCCAGCTTCGTCGCATCCAACCCGGATCTGAAGCCGGAAACCTCGCGTTCCGTCACCACCGGTTTCGTGTTCGAACCGGTCAAGAACTGGACCATGGCCCTCGATTACTACTTCATCGAGCGCCGCAACGAGATCGGCACGCGCAGCGTGGCCGACATCTTGAACGGCGAAGCCAGCCTGCCGGCCGGCCAGCTGATCCGGGTCGACAATACCGCCAACGACAACGAGTTCCTGGCGCTGGTGCGCAAGTACGCGCCGGGCAACACCCTGAACTACGGCGGCGTCGGCAAGCTGGGGCTGGTCTACAACCCGTACGTCAACAGCGGCCGCACGCGCGCTTCCGGCTTCGACTTCGACGCGTCCGGACGCGTGCGCGTGGCCGGCGTCGACGTGCGCCTGAAGCTGGACGGTAACTACCTGTGGAAGTTCCAGGAATTCAACGTGGCCAACAACGCCTACTATCCGAACGAAAGCGGCACCTACGACGTCGGCTCGCGCCTGAAGTTGCGCGCGCGCGCCTACGTCAAGCACGGCGACTGGGACCATGGCCTGACCGGGAACTTTTCCAGCGGCTACAGCAACAACAGCATCTCGTCGCCGACCTACTGCGCCACGCAAAAAGTCGCCGCCGAATACCTGGCCAACTGCGAGCGCGTGGGCACCAACACCACCTTCGACTACAGCCTGACCTACAGCGGCATCCACCACGTGCGCCTGAATTTCTACGTCGACAATATCGCCGACAAGGATATTCCGATCCGCTGGCGCGACGGCTACACGTCGAATCCGCAGTTGCGCAAGTTCGGCTTCGCGGCCAGCTACACGCTGTGATCCGCACGGCGGCGCCGGCATGGCGCCGCCTCGCCGGGACTGGGCCGCGGCCCGGTCCTTCGATCACGTCATTGCATGAACCAGCCGTGGCTGACCACGATCGATTGCCCGGTCAGCGCGTTGGTCGGGAACGCCGCCAGGAACAGCGCGGTCTGGGCGACGTCGTCGACGGTGGTGAATTCGCCGTCGACGGTATCCTTCAGCATCACGTTCTTGACCACCTCGTCCTCGCTGATGCCCAGTTCCCTGGCCTGCTCGGGAATCTGCTTTTCCACCAGCGGCGTGCGCACGAAGCCCGGGCAGATCACGTTGGCGCGCACGCCGTGCGCGGCGCCTTCCTTGGCCACCGTCTTGGCCAGGCCGACCAGGCCGTGCTTGGCCGTCACGTACGGTGCCTTGAGTTTCGAGGCTTCCTTCGAGTGCACCGATCCCATGTAGATGACGCTGCCGCCGCGGCCCTGCGCATACATCAGCTTCAGGCAGGCGCGCGTGGTGAGGAAGGCGCCGTCCAGGTGGATCGCCAGCATCTTCTTCCAGGCGCCGAAGTCGAACGACTCGACCGGGTTGACGATCTGGATGCCGGCGTTCGAGACCAGCACGTCGATGCCGCCGAACTTGGCCGCCACCGCGGCGATGCCGGCCTCGACCTGCTCCTCGCTGGTGACGTCCATCGCCACCGCCAGCGCGCGCTCGCCGGACGGGTCGAGTTCGCGCGCCGCCGCCTGCGCCGCGGCCAGGTCGAGGTCGGCGATGGCGACCTTGGCGCCGTTGTCGAAGTAGGTCCTGGCGATCTGCTTGCCGATGCCGCTGGCGGCGCCGGTGACGACGGCGACCTTGTCATTCAAATTCATGTCGGTTCCTTGTAGCTTGGTTCATGCGGGTTGAGGGAGTGGCTGCGCCGGCGCCGTCAGGAAATCGTAGACGGCCGGATTGTCGGCGGCGGCGGGCAGCCGGAAGATCTCGTCGTGCGCCAGCGTCCTGGCGGCGTCGGCATAGCCGGCCTGCCAGTGGTCGTTCATGGTGCGGCGCGAGAACTCGAAGTCCTTGCACTGGCCTTCGTAGGTCGGCGAGCGGTACACCAGCTCGACGATGCCGTACAACGCCGGGCCGGACGCCTCGGCCAGCAGGCGCGCCTGCGGCGTGGCGGCCAGCGCCGGCGGCATCTGCGCCAGCAGTTCGTTGAACGCGGTGCGCAGCTTTTCGGTGCGGCGGAAGGCATCGGTGGCGCTGCGCGTGCGGCTCGAGTACTGGATTTCCTTCATGCGCGTGGCCACGCCGGCCAAGTCGCTCGGCACCTCGCCGCGCGCGCTCCACAGGTCGACCTGGAACACCAGCGTATCCAGGCGCGCGCGCGAGGACAGCACCCAGTCGAGCGGCGTGTTGGACACCATGCCGCCGTCCCAGTAGCGCTCGCCGTCGATCTCGACCGCGTCGAAGCCGGGCGGCAGCGCGCCGCTGGCCATGATGTGCTCGGGACCGATGCGGTCGGCGGCGTTGTCGAAGTAGGCGAAGTTGCCGGTGCGGACATTCACCGCGCCGATGCTCAGGCGCGTCTCGCGCGCGTTGATGCGCTCGAAATCGACCAGGCGCTCGAGCGTGGCGCGCAGCGGCGCGGTGTCGTAGTAGCTGGTGGCGCCGCTGCCGAACGGCGCCAGGTAGGGCGGCGGCAGGCGCGGCTCGAAGAAGCCGGGCACGCCCTGCACCAGCACGCGCCCGGCGGCGGCCTGGTTCAGCCAGGCGCGCCAGACGTCGGCCAGCGCCAGGGCGTTCCACTGGTCGCCCAGCACGCCGTCGCCGGCGGCGCTGACGCCTTCCCAGAACTCGCGCAGGCGCGCCACCCGTTGCGCGCGCGGGTTGCCGGCGATGATGGCGCTGTTGATGGCGCCGATCGAGATGCCCGAGATCCAGGTCGGCTCGATGCCCTGCTCCAGCATGCGCTCGTACACGCCGGCCTGGTAGGCGCCGAGCGCGCCGCCGCCCTGCAGCACCAGCGCGATGCTCTGGAAATCGGTGGCGCACGGACGGGGCGGCTCGGCGGGCGCGCGCCGTCCCTCGTGCAATACGCTGTCGTCGCGTCTATTCACGTTCCGGCACCGGCACGTTGAAGCCGTTCAGCGTGGTCGACACCAGCGCGTACAGCCCGACCAGGTAGATCAGCTCGTTGGTGGCGTGCTGGCCGAAGGTGCCCAGCGCCAGCCGGTACAGCGGCTCCGGCAGCACGCCGCCGCGCGCCAGCGCGTGGGAAAAGTCGAAGGCGACGTTTTCTTCCTTGCTCAGGTCGGTCGGCTTGACGCCCGCCACCAGCGCGGCCAGGCGCTCGGGCGACATGCCCTCGTGCTCGGCCACCGCCACGTGCGCGTACAGCTCGTAGGCGGCGTTGTAGCGCGCGCCCACCACCAGGATGGCGATCTGGCGCACGTTGTCGGGCAAGGCGGCATTGGCGGTCATCGCCAGGGTCAAATCCCAGATCGCCTTGCCGATCGCGGGCTCGTGCAGCCACGGATTCCACGGGCCCATCAGGGCCCCGTCCTCGCGCTCGACCTTGAAGGCGTTGAAGTTGCTGGCGATACCCTTGCGCATTTCGTCGTACAAGGGCCGTTGTTCGGCGTTGAGTTCGGCCGGGGGGATGAGTGGCAGGCGCAATCGATTCCTCACGAATGTGTTGACGGGAAAAGGCAGCGCCGCTGGAAAGAACATGCCTCGGCGCGTCCGTTACCATTCTGGCACTGCGCGGCTTCGCATGCTGTACGATTGAATGCGGACGCAATATTTACGCGGGGCTGGCCATGAGCGCGGATCGATTGAATCACCGGTACCTGCACCGGTTCCTGCTGTCGACCGGCGACGACGTGCTGGTAGAAGCCAACCCGGTAGATGCCGTCTGTGACATCGGGCTGGAAGGACAGGCGGCGAAGACCGTATCGCCGCGCGAATGGCAAGAGCGCAACCTGCTCGGCTACGCACTCGTGAAAGTACGCACCGCCATGCGCGCATGAAACGGACGCGCATTTTTGTCCAGGAAACCATCGACCAGGGCTGTCACGGCCTGGTCGACCGACGCCTTGTGGGCCAGCAAGCCGGGATGCAAGACATAACACAACTCGATGGCGTCCGAATAGCGCCGATCGGCACTCGCGTTCATGCCGTCGGTAGTCGAATAACGGATGATGTGCCCTTGTGCCGTCAGTGCAAACACTTCTTCCGATACTTCTCCCTTGTGCACCGGCCCCTGCAAGCGGCGCAGCGAAGCCATGTCGGCTTGCGCATTCAATGGCAAATCCTGCGCTTCGACCTGCAGGCCGCTCCTGCCGAACGCGAATTCGGCGCGCGTCCTTTGCATGCCGATATTTTCGATGAGGAGCGCGATGACGTTGCCGGTATCGCCCGGGAAAGCCTCCGGCCGCAAATCCGGATAGGAAAAATAGACCCAAACGAACGGCATGTCCGGCTTGGGATCGTAGCCGGTAAAGTACGCGACCGGAATCCGTAGTTCGACCACGCGATTGCCTTCGGTCAGTCGCACCGTGCCGGCATAGTCCGGCCTGGTGCAGCCAGCGATGCCCGCCGAGGCCAGCGCGGCCATGAGTGAACGCCGATTCATCGCTGTCGGGTCCACATTATCCGTGCACCAGCGGCGCCAGCTGCACCGGCCCCTGCATCGGCGCCGGATGCAGCGGCCGCGTGGCGAAGTCCATGCCGGACAGGCCGAACAGCACCGTCAGCGCCACCAGTCCGACCATCGCCGCGGTCCAGATCAGGCCGTGGCTGGAGCGCAGGCGCATGAAGAACCACAGCACCAGTGCCGCCTTGACGGCGGCGATGCCCAGGCTGATCGGGCCGCTCCAGGCGCCCAGCCGCAGCAGCGCCAGCCCGGCGCTCGCCGCCAGCAGCAGCACGAGCGCGATCCAGACCAGCACCAGCGTCACTTCATCCTTGCGCGCGTCCTGCTTGCGCGTCTTCTTGTCATCGTCCATCTCAGCCTCCCGCGCGTCCGGCCAGGTACAGGAGCGGGTACAGGAAGATCCACACCGCGTCCACGAAGTGCCAGTACAGGCCGACCAGCTCGATGTGCTCGGCACGCGCCTTGCCGCGCCGCAGCGCCCACGCCGCCAGGCCGCACAGGCCGAGGCCGACCACCAGGTGCAGCGCGTGCAGCGCGGTCATGGCGAAGTACAGCAGGAAGAACAGCTGCATCGCGTGCACGTGGGCCGGGCTGCCGCCCTCCTTCGGCGCAAAATGTACGCTGGGGAACAGGCCTTCCGTGTACTCCTTGTGCCACTCGAAGCCCTTGATCGCCAAAAAGGCGACGCCGAGCAGCATGGCGATGCCCATCAGGCGCACCGTCGGGCGGCTGTCTTCGCGGCCCGGCTTGGCTTTCACCGCCGCCAGCGCGATGCACAGGCTGCTGGTCAGGAGCAGCGCGGTGTTGACGGTGCCGAGCAGCAGGTCGGTGTGGCGGCTGGCGGCGTGCACCGCCGGCGCATAGTGCGTGCTCAGGTACAGGTAGCCGAAGAACAGCGGCCCGAAGAACAGCAGCTCGGTCGACAGGAAGATCCACACGCCGAGCGTGGCGGCCAGTTCCTGGCGCTCGCGCGTGCGGAACTGCTCGGCGTGCGGCGCCGATGCCGGCGCCGGCACCTGTTCGGCATGCGGCGAGGCCGGATTGGGCTCCTCGGCCGCCACGGTGGAGGTGGAGGCGGCGCTCATGGCGTTGGCGTATAAGCGTACGGGCCGCGCGTGACGATCGGCTGCTCGGCGAAGTTGTGGGTCGGCGGCGGCGAGTCGGTCTGCCATTCCAGGCCGGTGGCGCGCCACGGGTCGGCGGCGGCGCGCTTGCCCTTGAACAGCGACCAGGTCAGGTAAATCAGCGGCAGCAGGTAGCCGACCGCCAGCAGCGAGGCGCCGGCCGAGGACAGCACGTTCAGCACCTGGAATTCCGGCGGATAGCTGTGGTAGCGGCGCGGCATGCCGCCGTAGCCGAGCAGGTATTGCGGGAAGAAGGTCAGGTTGAAACCGAAGAAGATCAGCAGGGCCGCCACCCTGCCCCAGGCTTCCGAGTACATGCGCCCGGTGATCTTCGGCCACCAGAAGTGGATGCCGCCCAAGTAGGCCATCACCGAGCCGCCCACCATGATGTAGTGGAAGTGGGCGACCACGAAATAGGTGTCGGACAGGTGCACGTCCAGCGCCAGCGCGGCCAGGAACAGCCCGGTCAGGCCGCCGATGGTGAACAGGCCGACGAAGCCGAGCGCGTACAGCATCGGCGCGTGGAAAGTGATCGAGCCTTTATATAACGTGGCGGTCCAGTTGAACACCTTGATCGCCGACGGGATCGCCACCAGGAAGGACAGCAGCGAGAACACCATGCCGGCGTACACCGACTGGCCGCTAACGAACATGTGGTGGCCCCAGACCAGGAAGCCGATCACGGCGATGCCGAGGATCGCATAGGTCATGAAGCGGTAGCCGAACACCGGACGGCGCGCGAAGCACGGGATGATCTCGCTGGCCACGCCCATCGCCGGCAGCACCATGATGTACACCGCCGGGTGCGAATAGAACCAGAACAGGTGCTGGAACAGCAGCGGGTCGCCGCCCAGCGCCGGGTCGAAGATGCCGACCTGGAACACGCGCTCGATGCCGACCAGCAGCAGTGTCATGGCCAGCACCGGCGTGGCCAGCACCAGGATGATCGAGGTCGCGTAGTTGGCCCAGATGAACAACGGCATGCGGAACCAGCTCATGCCGGGCGCGCGCATGGTGTGCACGGTGACGATGATGTTCAGGCCCGACATGATCGACGAGAAGCCGAGGATCAGGATACCCAGCAGCGCCATCACCACGTTCGAGTTCGAGAACATCGACGAGAACGGCGTGTAGAAGGTCCAGCCGGTGTCCACGCCGCCCAGCAGCAGCGCGCCCAGCGTGAAGATGCCGCCGGCGATGTACGTGTACCAGCTGGCCAGGTTCAGGCGCGGGAAGGCCAGGTCGCGCGCGCCGATCATCAGCGGCACCAGGAAGTTGCCCAGCACCTGCGGGATCGACGGGATCAGGAACAGCCACACCATGATCACGCCGTGCGCGGTGAACAGCTTGTTGTAGGTCTCCGCGGTGACCAGGTCGCCCTGCGGCGTGGCCAGCTCGAAGCGGATCAGCGCCGCCGCCATGCCGCCGATGAAGAAGAACAGCGTGATCGCGATCGCGTACAGGATGGCGATGCGCTTGTGGTCGCGCGTGCCCAGCCAGGAGCGCAGCGAATGGCCGTCGGCCAGGTAGCTGGGCTGGTCGGGCGGATCGACTGCGCGCGGCTGGTCGGCGGCGTCGGGGGGCGCGCTATCGGTCCCGGTTGCGCTCGTCATGGTTGCTCTCCTTGAGGTATTCGATGATCGCCAGCAGGTCTTCCTCGGCGATCTGGCCGGCGAAGGATGGCATGACGGGGGCGTAGCCCGCCACCACGTCCTTCTGCGGCAATAAAATGGAATCGCGCACGTAGGCGGCGTCGGCGCGCACGGTGCGGCCGTCGGAAAGGTGCACTTCGCGCCCCAGTAAACCTTCGAGCAGCGGCGCGTGCACGCTGGAGCCGGCGGCGTGGCAGCCGGTGCAGCCGTAGCTGCGCATCAGCTCGTAGCCGCGCGCCGCCATGCCGGGCTGGCGCGGGCCTTCTTCCAGCCAGCGCGCGAACGCGGCCGGCGGCATCACCACGATGCGTCCGCCCATCACGGCATGGTCGGTGCCGCAGAACTCGGCGCAGAACAGGCGGTATTCGCCGGCGGCCTTGGCGTCGAACCAGGCCGCGGTGTAGCGGCCCGGCAGCACGTCCTGCTTGATGCGGAAGGCCGGCACGAAGAAGCTGTGGATCACGTCCTGCGACGTCATCAGCAAGCGCACCGGCGTACCCAGCGGCACGTGCAGTTCGCCGATCTCGCGCTTGCCGTTGCGGTGCTCGGCCTTCCACATCCACTGCTTGGCCACCACGTACACCGGCATGGCGTCGTCGGGCGGATCGTACAGTTTCACGTAATCGATCGCGGCCCAGGCGAACACGCCGAAGAAGATCAGCATCGGGATCGCGATCCAGGTGCTTTCCAGCGCGCGGTTGCCGGCCGGCGGATTGACGCGATTGACCTTCGTGCCGGCGCGGTAGCGCACGCACATCACCACGATCAGGACGAAGACGGTGACCGCCACGAAGCCGGTCAGCAGCAGCATGCTCAGCGCCAGCGAATCGAGGCGGTCGGCCGAGCCGGACGCGCTGGCCGGCAGGATGTGCATCGGGTTCATGGGCGCGCTCCCTGCGGACGGCGGCGCCAGGCCCAGGCCAGCAGCGCCGCCAGCGCCAGCAGCACGCCGGCGCGCACCGCCCACAATGCGCCGGCCGAGTGCAGGCCGCTGGCGGGGGCATAGTGCGAACACAGCATCAGGAAGCGCTGGCCGAGGCCGGGGCCGGCTGCGTCGGCTGTGTCGATTGCGTTGACGGCCACCGTGCCGGCTGCTGCAGCATTGCCGGCGTCGGCGCCGCCACGGGTGGCTGCGCTGCCGATGCGTCCGAGGCGCGCCGCTTCCAGCGCCGCGCGCAGCGAGGCCGGGTCGAAGCGCACACCGGAAAAGAAGGCAGAAATGCGGCCGTCGGCGGTCGCCACCACGAAGCCGGCCGCGTGCGCGAACTGGCCGTCGGCGTCGCGGCTGGCGCGGTAGCCGATTGCGTCGGCCAGCGCCGTGACATCGGCGGCCGCGCCGGGCGCGCCGCTCAGCAGGTGCAGGCCGGCGCCGGACGGCAGGATGGCTGCGTAGGCGCGCTTGCGTCCCAGCGCGCGCGCGGCGCTGTCGTCCGGGTCGATCGAAAAGCCGACCAGGCGGTAGGCATCGCCCGGCAGGCCGCTCAAGGCCAGCGCCTGCAGCACGCCTTCGAACAACGTCGAGCACAGGTTCGGGCAGGTGTAGTAGCCGGGCACCAGCACCACCGGCGCCGCGCCGAACAGGCTGCCCAGGCGCAGCGCGCGGCCGTCGTCGTCGGTGAAGCGCGCGTCCAGCGGCAGCCGCGTGCCCGGCAGCGGGGCGAACGCGGCCTGCGGCGCCGGCGGCAGCGCCAGCGGCGGTGCGGCCAGGGCGGTGCCCGCGCCGGACAGCACGACCAGCGCCAGCCCGGCGGCCCGCAGCCGGCGGGGCGCCCTGCACGCCCGCACGCCGCGCTCCGTGTCCGGCACTGCCGTGCCGCACGTGGCCGGCGCCGGCACGCCATCCGTCGCCACCCGCCGCGCCCTCCGATTGTCGGTGCTGCGCCTCATCTGCCCTGCTCCCCCGGCCCGTTTGCCGTGCTCATCTGCATATCCTTCTGCTCATCCTTGCGCACCTTCTTGCGCTCGTCCCCGCGCCGGTCCGGCCGCCGGTCCGCAGGCGCGCCTGCGAACGCCGGCGTTTCCGCTTGCGCCTGCGCCTGTCCCGTCCCCGGCCGCGGCCGCGGCCGCGCCGCCATCAGCTGCATCGCCTGCTCGACCGGAATGCGCGCGATGCCCGCCTCACGGTCGACCCAGCCGTAGCCGTCCACCAGCTGCGCCTTTTCGCGGTCGTAGGCGGCGCGTTCCGGCTGTGGCGCCGTTTCCAGGCGCGGCCGGGCGGTGGGCGCGGCGCCGACCGCGTCGGGCGGATGGTGGCCGTGGCCCGGCCACAGCAGCCCCAGGCCGAACCACGACACTGCCACCGCGAACACGATGCCGGTGACGATGATGGCGCCGCCCCAGGCCACGGCGCGCAGGTCGATGTCGTCCGGGTGGCCGGCGTCACGCGGCTCGCGCCCCGCGGCGTCCGCCCGGCGCCGCTCCTGCCCACGTTCCTGCCCACGTTCCTGCCCGCGTTCCTGCCCGCGTTCCGGCGTTTGTTCCCGGCCGCGCGCCTGCTCCTCGGCAGGCTCCTCAGGCAGGTCCTGCGCCGGCCGCCCCTGTCCGGATTCCTGGTGCGGCGCCTGCTGCACCGGCTTGCGATCCTGTTCAGGCATGCGCGCGCTCCTCGTCCGTTTGCTTCTCGTGCGGCAGCGTGGGCGCCGGCGCCGGCAGCAGCAGCGCCCCCATGCCCAGCGCCAGCAGCGGCGCCATCCACAGCCAGTGCAGCGAGAGCGGCGCCGCGCCCGGCAGCACCAGCCACCAGCAGTCGAGCAGGTGCGCCGCCAGCAAGCCCAGCGCCAGCAGCCCGAGCAGGCGCGGCGCGCGCTTGGCGCGGCGCGACAGCAGGATCAGCAGCGGCGCGGCGAAGTGGAACGCCGCCAGCGTCCAGGCCACCGCCGTCCACAACGGCGTACGGCGGCGCACGTACCAGGCGATTTCGTTGGGCAGGTCGGCGCCCCAGATGATCAGGTACTGCACGTAGGCCATGTAGGCCCACAGCAGCACGTACATCAGCAGCAGGTTGCCGAGGTCCGGCAACGCTTTCCTGCAACGCTCGCGGTCGATCAGGACGATGGCCAACGCCATCCCGGCCAGCATCTGGCCCGAACCGGCCAGCCAGCCGAACACGCTGGAGCGCCACTCCGGCTGCAGCGACATGATCCAGTCGAGCGCGGCGAAGCTGACGCTGACGCCGTACGCCAGCAGCGCCAGCGCTGCGAAGCCTTGCGAGCGCGCCAGCGCCGGGCGCCGCGCCAGCCAGGACAGCAGGCTCCACAGCGCGAGGTAGCCCAGCGCGCGGACGGTGAAGAAGCCGCGCGACAGCCACCACAGCTTGAAGTCCGGCGCGCTGAGCAGCTCGCGCCAGTGCGCGGTGCCGCCCGGCGCCGCCCACGGGTACAGCAGCTCGACCCCGGCCAGCAGCGGCAACAGCAGCAGGCAGGCCAGCGGCACCCGCCGTCCCGCATGCAGCAGAGGCGCGCGGATCGCCTCTCCCCACGCGCCGCCGGTGAGGTTGTGCAGCCAGACGTTGGCCAGGCCGCCCATCAGGATGCCGGCGCACCACCACCAGGCCGCCAGCCAGCAGGCCAGCAGCGCGCGGGCATCGACCAGCCAGCCGGCGGCGCCGGCAACCAGCAGGCCGGCCAGCGCCGCGATGCGGATGACGCTCCCCCGTGCGCGCAGGTTCATGGCCGGCCTCCGGCCGGCAGTCGCGCGCGCACGGCCGCCGGCAGCGCGGCCGCCTCGGCGTGCTGGCTCAACTGCAGCGCGCGGATGTAGGCGACGATGGCCCAGCGGTCGGCCGGCTCCACGCGGTCGCCGTACGGGTACATGATGCCGTAGCCGTTGCTGATCACCTCGAACAGGTGGCGGTCGCTGGCGTCGCGCAGGCGCGCGATGTGGTACGAGGGCGGCGCCGGGAAGCCGCGCCGCACGATATAGCCGTCGCCGTCGCCGGCGCGGCTGTGGCAGGGCGTGCAATAGATGGTGTAGCGCTCCTGGCCGCGCCGCAGCAGCGCCATGTCGATGGGATACGGGATCGCCTGTGCCTGCGCCGCCTGCTGGTCGCGCAGCACCGCCTCGCGGCCCAGGCGCCCGCTGGAACTGCCGGCGAAGGCGCCGCGTGCCTGCGGCACCGCGCCCGCCGGCGCGGTGCGCCCGGCCAGGCCGTCGTCGAACTGCGGACTGGCGGCGTACGGTTTGTATTTGGGCTGGTCGTACATGTCCTGCTTGGCACGTTCGCAGCCGCCCAGCAGCAAGGACGCGAGCAAGGGCAGCATCGAGGCCAGGGCCGCGACCGGCAGCGGGCGCGCACCCGGCGCCGCCAGCGGGCGTCCGGTGCCGGCTGGGCGCAGAGCGAGAGCGAGCGCGGCGCGCGTCATGCCGGCACCTCGCGCACCAGCAGCGGATCGAGCGAGCGCAGGAAGCCGCTGCTGCGCGTCCGGTCGAAGGCCGGATCGCGCGCCGGCAGGCACAGGAAGAAGCGGTTGCGCGAGGCCAGCTCGAATTCCTCGACCTCGAACAGCGGATGGTGCAGCCTGGGCAGGCCGTTCAGCGCCAGCATGCCCACCGCCGCGGCCAGCGCCGCGCCCAGGATGGTGATCTCGAAGGTGGCGGGAATGAAGGCGGGCCAGCTGTGCAGCGGCCGGCCGCCGACGTTGATCGGGTAATCCACCACCGCCGCGTACCACTGCAGGAAATAGGTGGCGGCGCCGCCGGCGACGCCGCCCAGCAGCGTGATCAGGGGAATGCGGTTGCTTCTCATGCCGACCGCCTCTTCCAGTCCCTCGACCGCGAACGGTGCGTAGGCTTCCACGCGCGCGTAGCCGTGCGCGCGTGCGGCGCGGGTGGCGGCCAGCAGCGCGTCGCCGTCCGGGAATTCGGCCAGCAGGCCGTACAGCGGCGCATCCCGCCCCGGCTGCGGCGCTGGAGCGCCCTGCGGTGCCGGCTGTTCCTGCTCTTCCTTCGGCTCCGGGCTGGTCTCGCCGTGCTGCGGCGCGGCCTGCGGCGCCGGCGGCGCGCTGTCCTTGACGTGTCGTTCCGGCACGTCCGGCGGCTGCGGGTGCGGCCGGGCCGGCTCGCCGTGCTGCGGCGCGCCCTGCGGCTGCGGCACGGCCCGCCCTGCCTCCCGGCCCGGCTGGCGATCCGGCTCGCGTTCAGTCGGCGTGCTCATGCCTTCCCTTTCGCATTCTCGTCCACCAGTTCGCGCATCTCCGCCATCGAGATCGCCGGCAGCACGCGCACGAACATCAAGAACAGCCAGACGAACAGGGCGATCGAGCCGGCCAGCTGCAGGCAGTCCCAGAACGTCGGGTGGTAGATGCCCCAGGCGGACGGCAGGTAGTCGCGGTGCAGCGAGGACACCACGATCAGGAAGCGCTCCATCCACATGCCCAGGTTGATCACCAGGCTGATGGCGAACAGCAGCGGCACGCTGTGGCGCACGCGGCGCAGCCACAGCAGTTGCGGGATGACGATGTTACAGGCGATCATGGTCCAGTAGACCGGTGCATAGGGACCATGAAAACGATTGAGCGTCATGTAGATCTCGTTTTCGTCGCCGCTGTAAAAGGCGGTGAAGATCTCGGCGCCGTAGCCGTAGGCCAGCAGCCAGCCGGTGACCAGCAGCACCTTGGCGGCGTTGGCCAGGTGGCGCTTGGTGATGAAGTCCTGCAGGCCGAAGGCCCAGCGCAGCGGGATCGCCAGCGTCAGCACCATGGCGAAGCCGGAAAACAGCGCGCCGTCGACGAAGTACGGCGGGAAGATGGTCGAATGGTAACCGGGCGTGTTGCCGAAGGCGAAATCGAGCGCCACGATGGTGTGCACCGACACCACCAGCGGCGTGGCCAGGCCGGCCAGCAACAGGTAGGCGTGCTCGTAGCGCGCCCAGTGGCGCGCTTCGCCGCGCCAGCCCAGCGCCAGCAGGCCGTAGGCGACCTGCATGCCGCGCCGGCCCATGCGCCCGGCGCGGTCGCGCAGCAGGGCCAGGTCCGGGATCAGGCCGATGTACCAGAACAGCAGCGACACCAGGATATAGGTGCTGATGGCGAAGAAGTCCCACACCAGCGGGCTGCGCCATTGCGGCCAGACATTCATCACGTTCGGGTACGGCACCAGCCAGTAGAAGAACCAGGGCCGGCCCAGGTGCAGGATCGGGTACATGCCGGCGATGCTGGCGGCGAACAGCGTCATCGCCTCGGCGAAGCGATTGATCGAGGTGCGCCACTTCTGGCGCAATAGCAGCAGCACCGCCGAGATGAAGGTGCCGGCGTGGCCGATGCCGATCCACCAGACGAAATTGCTGAGCGCGAAACCCCAGGCCACCGGGATGTTGACGCCCCAGATGCCGATGCCCTTCATGAACAGCCAGACCATGCCGACCAAATAGCCGCACACGCCGATGCTGGCCAGGAAAAACGCCAGCCACCAGCCGCGCCCGAACGGCTGGTTCATGACCACGTTGGCGATCTTGTCGCTGACGGTGGCGTAGTTCCAGCCCGCCTTGATCACAGCGCTGTCGTGCGAGACCGGCTGCCGGCGCGCCGCTTCCGCGGGCGTGGCCGCGTGCTGCGCCGTGTTTTCCTTGGACGCGCTCATTCCAGCTCCGGATCGGGGTTGACCACGCGCGCCGCGTAGGTGGTGCGCGGGCGGGTATTCAGTTCGGCCAGCAAGGCATAGTCGAGCGGCGACGCCTTGGCGCGCACCACCGCGCTGGATTTGTCGTTGAGGTCGCCGAACACGATGGCGGACGTGGGACAGGCGGCCTGGCAGGCGGTGACGACCTCGCCGTCCTGGATGCCGCGTCCCAGCTTTTCGGCATCGATGCGCGCGCGCGTGATGCGCTGCAGGCAGAAGGTGCACTTTTCCATCACGCCGCGCCGGCGCACCGTGACTTCCGGATTGCGGCTGGCCTTGATCTGCTCGCGCGAGGCGTCGGCGTACTGCAGGAAGTTGAAGCGCCGGACTTTATACGGACAGTTGTTGGAACAGAAGCGCGTGCCGACGCAACGGTTGTACACCTGCACGTTGAGGCCTTCGCTGTCGTGCACGGTGGCGCCGACCGGACAGACCTCCTCGCACGGCGCCTGCTCGCAATGCATGCACGGCACCGGCTGGAACAGCGTGCGCGGGCGTCCTCCCGCGCCTTTGCGGCCCGTGTCGCGGTCGCGGTAGCGGTCGACGCGGATCCAGTGCATGATGCGCCCGCGCAGCACCTCTTCCTTGCCCACGGTCGGGATGTTGTTCTCGGCCTGGCAGGCGAGCGTGCAGGTGCCGCAGCCGATGCAGGCGTTCAGGTCGATCGCCATACCCCACTTGTGTTCCTTGTAGGGCACCTGCGGGTACAGCGAATGTTCCGGCACGCGGTCGCGTTCGAGCGCGTTGGCAAAGGCGGGCTTGCGCGTGAATTCCTGCAGGTCGGCCAGGCGCACGATCGAGCGCCCGTGCATGTCGTCTTCCTTCTGGCGCAGCGCGAAGGTGTGGAAGCCGGCGGCGCGCGTTAGCCTGCCCACGGCCGGCGCATCCAGCGCCGCCAGGCTGCGCAGGCGGTAGGCGTCGAAGCCGACGCCGTTGCCGACGTTGCCGGCGGCGGCGCGCCCGTAGCCCAGCGGCAGCGTGACCACGCCGTCGGCCTGCTCCGGCAGCACCAGCACCGGCGCCTCCAGCGTGCGCCCGGCCACCTCGATGCGCAGGCGTTCGCCATCGATCACCTTCAGCGCCGCCGCCGTGCCGGGGCCGAGCAGCGCGGCATTGTCCCAGGTGAGCTGGGTCAGCGGGCGCGGCCACTCCTGCAGCCAGGCGTTGTTGGCGAATTCGCCGCCGTCCAGGCCGGGGTCGGGCTTGAACACGATCTCGATGGCGTCCAGGCGCGCCGGCGGCGGGCCGATCTCGCCGCCTGCCTTCAGCGCCAGCGGCGCCGCGGCGCTGCCGTCGATGACGCCGCGCCGCAGCGCCTCCTGCCAGAAGCCTTCGAAGCGCGCGTCGAAGCGCGGATCGGCTGCTCCGCCGCCGGCGACCGCGGTGGCGGCACCGAGGATGGTGGGCGCGGCGCGACCGCCGTCCACGCCGGGGTGCTGGCGCCGGTTTGCGTCGGCATCCTCGCGCCCATTCACGGACAGCCCGGCGTCGCCGTCGGCGTGTTCGGCCCAGGTGCGGCGCACGGCCGCATACTCTTCCGCGCCCGGCCCGGCGCCTTCGCGCCCCAGCAGCATGGCCAGCAGCGCATGCTCGGAACGGCCGCCGTACAGCGGCGCGATCACCGGCTGCACGATGGACGCCGTGCCGTCGTGGGCGCGCGCGTCGCTCCACATTTCATAGCAGTGGGTCTGCGGCAGGTGCCAGGTGGCCTGGTGCGCGGTCTCGTCGCGGTACAGGCCCAGGTGGGCGCTGAGCTTCACGCGGCGCATGGCTTGCCCGAAGTCGAGGTCGGCCGGCGCCGTGTACACCGGATTGGCGCCCAGCACCAGCAGCGTATCGACCGCGCCGGTATGCATGTCGCGCGCCAGGTCGGCGATGGCGGCGCCGTGCTGCGGCGCCGCGCTCGACACCGGCGCAATGTGCAGCAAAGTAACGCCGGTGTTGCCGAGCACGTCGTTGAGGCGGTGCGCCAGCGCGCGCGCCGCCGGGCGCAGGCTCGGGCCGGCCGCCACCAGGCAATGTCCGCGGTTGGCCGCCAATGCGGTCGCCGCCGCGCGTTCCCAGCGCGCCGTGGCGGCGTCCGGCGCGGCGCCGGGGTCGGCCACGGCGCCCAGGCGCGCCGCGATGCGCCACAGCGAGCGCTCGATCTCGCGCGGCGCGCGCGCCAGGCGCTCGTCGGCAAAGGCGCCGGTGATCGAGGCGCTGGCTTCCATCGCATACAAGCGCGCGCTGCCCGGCGCGGCGCCGGCGCGGCGCCCGGCGGTGAAGTCGCGCGCGTTGCGCAGCGCGTCCGGCCAGTCGCCCAGCAGGTCGGCGTCCAGCGCCAGCACCATCTGGGCGCGGTCGAGCCGGTACAGGGTGTCGGCGGCGCGCCCGAAGGCCAGTTGCGCGGCGGCGGCGGCGCCATCGTCGTGCAGCGGCTCCCAGGCGTGCCAGCGCGCGTTCGGATACAGGTCCATCAGCGCGCGCAGCTGCGCCACCAGCGTCGGCGAGGTGACGTCGCCGGTCAGGATGCGCAGGCCGGCGCCGCCGTCGCGCGCAAAGGCGGCGCGCCGCTCGTCCAGCGCGCGCGCGAAACCGGCCCAGGTGCCGGGCTGGCCGCCGAACTCGGTATTCTGAAAGACCGCCTGCGAGCGGTCCGGGTCCCACAGCTGCAGCACCGAGGCCTGCATGAACACGTCGCTGGCGCCGCCGCTGCCGGGATGCTCGGGATTGCCCTCGATCTTGGTCGGCCGCCCCTCGTTGGCCTCCACCAGTACGCCGTGCGCGAAGCCGCGCCGCACGAAGGCGCTGGCGTAGAACTGCGGCTGGCCCGGCACCGTTCCCTCCGGCATGCGCACGTAGGGCAGGATGCGTTCCGCCGGCGGCCCGCTGCAGGCGCTGCCGCCCAGCGCGGCCGACGCCGCCATCAGCTTGAGCACGCGGCGGCGGTTGGCGTCGTCCAGCGGCAGGATCGGAATCGAGCGTTTCAGGGTCATCGGTGGCACACCGAGCAGTTGGTGAGCGCGTTGGCGTCGCGCAGCTTGTACATGCGTTGCAGCTGGCGCACCTCGTCCGGCGACAGCGAGCGCACCGGCTGCATCGACAGCACCTCGTTCAGCGGTCGCACGTTCTGCGGCGCGTTGCGGTGGCATTCCAGGCACCACTGCATCTCCAGCGAGGCGTTGCGCCAGGTGAGCGGCATCTGGTCGACCTGGCCGTGGCACTTGATGCAGGCGACGCCCTTGTTGACGTGGATATCGTGCTGGAAGTAGACGAAGTCCGGCAGGTCGTGCACGCGCGTCCAGGCGACCGGCTTACCGGTGCGCATGCTGTCGTGCAGGGGCTGCAGGGCCGGCGCATCCAGGAACAGCTGCGAGTGGCAGGTCAGGCAGACTTGCGTGGACGGCATGCCGGCGGTATTCGACTTCTCGACCGAGGTGTGGCAGTAGCGGCAGTCGAGGCCGTCGTCGCCCACGTGGTGCTTGTGGCTGAACGGGATCGGCTGGCCGACCGGTTCGAACTGCGCGTATTCCGGCGTCATACGCCAGTGCGCCAGCGCCACGCCGGCGGCGATTGCCAGCGGAATGGCCAGCAGGATCAGCTTGACGACCAGCACCGCCGATCGTGAGAACGCAGGTTTCATGCAAGGCGCGGCGACGGCGTCGGTGACGGTGGCGGTGAGGGCGGCAGATCCATCCTTGCAGTATAGTCAAGATACCCAGGGAGGGTCCGCACGCTTGGCGGCGCGTGTTGCCGCGGGCATCCGATGTGTTTCCAACACTTTCGCGCAGAGTTGATTTACAACAAGAAAGTTCTGCTAGAATATCCTCAGCGCAATTAATTTTGCCAATTCGCAACTTGCGCGCTTGAATTCCAGTTCGACGACGGTCACGCGTCGAACTCCCGCCGGCCGAATCGCCGCCGGCGGCAGTTCCTCAACTGTCCGTCACTCATTCATTGGAGCCCGTCCCATGCGCCTGAAGTCCGTCCTGCTGTCCCTGTCCGCCGCCGCCGCCATGCACGCCGGCGTCGCCCACGCCAACCTGATCGTCAACGGCAATTTCGAGTCGACCACCAACGGCACCAACAAGCAGCTGTCGTATGGCACCAGCAGCGCCTCGAACCGCACCACCCTGACCGGCTGGACCAGCTACAACGGCAGCGACGGCGGCTACAACTTCGTGCTGAACGCCGCCACCGCCACCACCAGCGCCTCGGTGCTGCAGCTGCGCGGCACCAACAACGGCTTCAGCGGCTCGTCCGACGGCGGCAACTTCTTCGCCTCGGATCCGTTGTACTACCCGGGCGTGCTGTACCAGTACGTCAACGGCCTGACGGTGGGCAGCACCTACACGGTCACATTCGAATACGCGCTGGCCCAGCAGACCAATTTCAGCGGCCCCAACGTCGACGATTACTGGCAGGTCGGCCTCGGCACTTCCACCGCAGGCCCCAGCCAGGCCACCACCGCGCTGAGCATCGCCGACGGCGGCTTCAGCGGCTGGAAAAACGCCACCATGACCTTCACCGCCACCGGCGTCAACCAGGCGCTGTGGTTCCTGGCCAAGGGCAGCTCGACCGGCGCGCCGCCGTTCATGCTGCTCGATAACGTGTCGATGAATGCCGCCTCGACCACCAACCCGTCGAGCGCGGTGTCCGAGCCGTCGTCGCTGAGCATGCTGCTGGGCGGCCTGGGCCTGGTGGGCGCGCTGGCCTACCGCCGCCGCGGCGTCGCCCGCAAGCCGGCGTAACGAGGCAGGCACGCCGGGCGCACAGGCCCGGCACGCGGACGGCGCATCGACGGCGCGCCGTTCGTCGTGTACGCCTTGACGCACCTGCCGGCATCCTCGCCACGCCGTCATCCGCCAGGCGCCTCTTCCATGCACTTTTCCCTCCACGAGTTTCTTGAAACCGCGCTGCGCCTGTGCGTCTGGCTGGTGCTGCTGACCGCCCTGTTCGTCCCGCTCGAACGCTGGTTCGGCGCGCGCCACGACGCATCGGCGCGGCGCGACCTGGGCCAGAACCTGGCCTGGTACTTCATCAGCGGCATGGTGCCGGTCGTGCTGCTGGGCGTGCCGACCGCGCTGCTGGCCGCCGCCGCCCAGCACCTGGTGCCGGCCGCGCTCACCGACGCCATCCGCGCGCTGCCCTACTGGCTGCGCCTCGCCATCGGCTTCGTCGTCGCCGAGACCGGCTTCTACTGGGGCCACCGCCTCAGCCACGAACTGCCCTGGCTGTGGCGCTTCCACGCCCTGCACCACAGCACCGAGCACCTGAGCTTCCTGGCCAACACCCGCGCGCACCCGGTCGACATGGTCGTGACGCGGCTGTTCGGCCTGGTGCCGCTGTACCTGCTCGGCCTGGCCAGCCCGGGCGTGGCCGGCAGCGGCGCGCCGGCGCTGCTGCTGGTCGTGGGTTCGATGTGGGGCTTCTTCATCCACGCCGACCTGCGCTGGCGCCTCGGCCCGCTTGAATGGCTGCTGACCACGCCCGCCTTCCACCACTGGCACCACAGCCGGCGCGACCACATCAACCGCAACTACGCTTCCACCCTGCCCGTGCTGGACCGGGTGTTCGGCACCCACTACCTGCCACGGCACTGGCCGGCCGAGTGCGGGACCGGCACGCCGGTGGCGGAGACGCTGGCGGGGCAGCTGCTCGATCCGCTGGCGCCGCCAGCGGCGCCACACGGCCAGCGCACCTGAGCAAAAAAGCACGGTCATGCTGAAGCTATACGAAGTTCGTATAAATACATAACGAAATCGTATTGGTTAGCCGGTGGTTCACCCGCCTAGAATTTCGATCAGTAAATTGATTATTTCTCAATCAGCGCAATCAATTTACCCATATCGAATAATAGATCCCCGAGGAGACCCATGAAGCCAACCCGCATGGCCGCGCTGGTGCGCGCCCTGTTCCTGTTCCCCGCCGTGCCCGCTGCCCTGGCCCAGCAAGCCGGCGACGCGCCGCAGGCCGCCGATGCCGTAGCCGCAACCTCGACCGCGCAAGTCCAGCAGATCACCGTCACCGGCATCCGCGCCTCGCTGCGCAGCGCCCTGTCGGTCAAGGAAAACTCCAACAGCATCGTCGAAGTCGTGTCGTCGGAAGACATCGGCAAGCTGCCGGACACCACGATCGCCGAATCGCTGGCGCGCCTGCCTGGCCTGTCCGCCGGCCTGGACCGCGGCAACGCCAGCCAGATCGTGGCGCGCGGCATGGGCGAGCGCTTCATCGGCGCCACCCTCAACGGGCGCGAGCTGGCCTCGTCGGAACCGGGCCGCGCGGTGCGCTTCGAGCAGTTCCCGTCCGAGTCGCTGAGCGGCGCGGTGGTCTACAAGACCCAGAATGCCGACCTGGTCGAGGGCGGCGTGGCCACCACGATCGATTTGCAGACCGTGCAGCCGCTGAAATACAACGGTCGCCAGGCCTCGATCAAGGCCGACGCGCTGTACTACCCGCTGGCCAAGGACGTCGGCACCCGCTCGGTGCGCCCGCGCCTGGGCGGCATCTGGATCGACCAGTTCGCCGACAAGACGGTCGGCGCCGCGCTGGCCTTCAGCTACCAGAAGCAGCCGTCGGTGCAGGAGCGCAAGCGCCACTGGGGCTTCAACGAAGACCATTCCGTCGACCTGAACGGCGACGGCAAGGTCGACAAGACGCCGTGGGGCTTCGAGGACGAGATCAAGCGCGGCACCAACGAACGCAGCAGCGTGCTGGGCAAGCTGGAATGGAAGGCCAGTCCGGACGCCTTCATCACCGCCGACGTCTACTACGCCAAGGACAAGATCCTGGAACCGAGCGTGCAGCACTGGAGCAGCGACCTGGGCAACTGGGACGGCTACGAGAGCGGCAATTTCTCGAATCTCGACATCCGCAACGGCTACGTGGTCGGCGGCACCTTGCGCGACGCCTCGGTCTCGACCCACAGCACGCGCTGGTTCCAGAACATGGACAACCTGGCCGGCGGCCTGAACGGCAAGTTCAACGCCGGCGACTGGAAGATCGAGGCGGATATCGCCACCTCGCGCGCCAGCCGCGACAGCCAGTGGGCCGACGTGCGCCAGTACAGCGGCAACGGCACCCTGAACTGGTCGTTCACCGGCATCGACCACCAGAATTATGCGTTCACCGGCGACACCGGCAACGCCGCCCTCTTCGGCACGCCCTCGCTGTACGTCGACAACGACGGCCACGTCGACGACCGCCTGAACTCGGCGCAGCTGAGCGCGGCGCGTCCGCTGGAGCTGGGCCTGGTCAACCGCATCAAGTTCGGCGCGCGCTTCGCCGACCGCGAAAAGAGCTACCGCCAGACCACCTGGAACCTGTCGCCGGCCGGTGCCGCCATTCCCGCCTCCGCCTACGAGACGGTGAGCATCCCCGGCTACTTCCCGGCCCTGTTCCTGCGCGACTTCGACGGCACCGTGGCCTCGACCTTCGGCAATGGCGCCACCGACCCGGCCGGCCGCACCCAGACCACCACCGACCTGCTGGCCGGCTGGCGCGTGAAGGAACGCACCAGCGCGCTGTACGCCCAGGCCGACCTGGACGGCGATGTGTTCGGCAAGAGCATGCGCGGCAACGCCGGCGTGCGCGTGGTGCACACCAGCCAGACCGGTTCCGGCATGGGGCAAGTCAACGGCGGCACCCCGACCGAGCGCTCGGAAGGCACTTCGTACACGCGCGTGCTGCCGAGCGTGAACCTGATCTTCAACCTCGACCAGGCGCAAAAGCAGCAGCTGCGCTTCAGCGTGGCACGCGCCATGTCGCGCGCGCCGCTGGACGAGATGCGCGCCTCGCGCCAGATCTCGGTCGACACCACGGCCGGATCGCAGCAGCCGCTGTCGGGCAGCGCCGGCAACCCGGGCCTGCTGCCGATGATGTCGAACCAGGCCGACCTGTCGTACCAGTGGTACTTCGACAAGGGCGCGCTGCTGTCGGCCGGCGTGTTTTATAAACACATCGGCAGCTACATCGGCATCACCACCGACAACACCACCATCGACGGCCGCGCCGCCGTGATCAGCCGCTCGGTGAATGGCCCCGGCGGCGACGTGCACGGCCTGGAGCTGGTGTACCAGCAAGCCTTGACCATGCTGCCGGCGCCGTTCGACGGCCTCGGCATCGCGGCCAACTACTCGTACAACGAGAGCAACATCAAGGAGTACGTCAACAACTTCTCGATGGTCGGCCTGATGCGCCACAACGCCGGCGCCACGCTCTGGTACGAAAAGAACGGCTTCGAGGCACGCCTCTCGGCCAACTACCACAGCCCCTACGTGCGCATGCCGCAATGGGACCCGAGCTACCTGATCGAGAACGCCAAGGAACTGTACGTCACCGCCAACTTCTCGCAATACCTGACGCCGCAGCTGCAGCTGCGCCTGGGGCTGGACAACATCACCAACCAGAAGGTGATCGAGACGCGCGCGGGGAATGCGTACGTGCAGAACGTGATGAACTACGGGCGCCGCTACAATCTGGGGCTGTCGTACAAGTTCTGATCCGCCACGGCCTCGCCGCCGCCACGTCGTCCCCGCGCAGGCGGGGACCCATGCCGAGCATCGGAACTCGTGATCCTCGATGAGCCGCGATGCTTCTGGTTGCACGACTCTGGAAATTCAGTATGGGTCCCCGCCTGCGCGGGGACGACGGCTTGATGCTCGCTTCGGCTGCAAGCATCGGCACCCCTGTCCTCCAGCACCACGAAAAGAATCCATGTACCCATCCTTCCGCCCCGCCACCCGCCGCACCGTCCGCCGCACCGCCTGCGTTACCGCCATCTGCCTAGCAACCGCCCTGCTGTGCCATGCCGCCCACGCCGAACGCCTGCTCACCATCGACGCCAGCGCCCCCGCCGCAACGCCGCTGATGAACACCATCCAGACCGGCACCGCGCGCTCCCCCGACGGCCACGTCCTCGGCATCAACAGCCAGTACCTCACCCGCGACGGCCAGCCCTGGCTGCCGGTGATGGGCGAATTCCACTACTCGCGCGTGCCGGCCGCCAGCTGGGAAGCGGAGCTGGCCAAGATGAAGACGGCCGGCATCGACATCGTCGCCTTCTACGTCATCTGGAACCACCACGAAGCCAACGAAGGCCGCTTCGACTGGAGCGGCAACCGCGACCTGCGCCGCTTCGTCCAGCTGGCGCAACAGGCGGGATTACAGGTGGTGGTGCGCGTCGGCCCCTGGGCGCACGCCGAGGTGAGATACGGCGGCGTGCCGGACTGGGTGGTGGACGCCATGCCGACCCGGCGCGACGATCCGCAATATCTCGGTTATGTCGCGCGCTTCTACAACGAGATCGGGCGCCAGCTCGACGGGCTGCTGTGGAAACAGGGCGGCCCGGTGATCGGCGCGCAGATCGAGAACGAATACAACCTGGCCGGCCCGGGCCGCGGCGCCGGCCACATCCGCACCCTCAAGGGACTGGTGCTGAAGGCCGGCATCGACGTGCCCTACTACACCGTCACCGGCTGGGACCAGACGCTGTACCCGTCCGGCGAAGTGACACCGGTGTTCGGCAGCTACCCGGACGAACCGTGGGGCACCAGCACGCGCGAACTGCCGCCCAAGGAAACCTACGCCTTCCGCTTCGACAGCCGCGTCAGCGGCGACCTCGGCGCCCAGACCCATGCCACCCAGCAGGGCACCGCCGAGACCGACATGACGCGCACGCCCTTCCTCGGCGCGGAATACGGCGCCGGCCTGCCGGCCATGTACCGGCGCCGCACGCTGGTCTCGCCCGACGACATCGCGGCGATGCTGCCGGTGCAGCTGGGTTCCGGCGTCAACCTGATGGGCTACTACATGTTCCATGGCGGGCGCAATCCGGTGATGGGCACCACGATGGAAGAAAGCACGCGCACCGGCGGCTACAACGACACGCCGGCCATCAACTATGACTTCAACGCCCCGCTCGGACCGGACGGCCAGCAGCGCCCGGTGCTGGCCTGGCTGCGCCCGTTCCACTTTCTTCTGCACGACTTCGGCGCGCGCCTGGCGCCGATGACCGTGCGCAAGCCGGACGTGGCGCCGCGCGCGCCCGACGACCTGGCCACGCCGCGCCTGTCGGTGCGTAGCCGCGGCGACGCCGCCTTCTTGTTCTACAACGGCCACGTGCGCCAGTACCCCACCCCGGCCCAGAAGGACGTGCGCTTCACGGTCAAGCTGCCGGGCGGCGCGGTGACGCTGCCACGCAAGCCGGTCGACCTGGCCAGCGGCAGCTACTTCATCTGGCCGGTGAACTTCGACATGGACGGCCACCGGCTGCGCTATGCGACCGCGCAGCCGGTGGCGCGCCTAGACGGCGCCGGCGGCCAGGGCAGCGTCTACGTGTTCGCGGCGCAGGCCGGCGTGCCGGTCGAATTCGCGTTCGGCGCGAGCGCGCGCGACTGCGTGCATGCCGGCACCGGTGCGCATGTCGACAACGCCGGCGGCCAGCTGACCGTGGACGGCATCCGCCCAGGCCTGGACGCGGCGCTGACGCTGGCCTGCGCCGGCAAGCAGCCGGTGACGGTGCTGGTGCTGGCGCAGGACCAGGCGAGACAGTTGATCGTGGGCGACATCCAGGGCCGGCGCCGGCTGGTGCTGAGCGACAGCCAGGCCTACGTCGAGAACGGACGCCTGGTGCTGCGCAGCCTCGGCCAGCCGAATTTCAGGGCGGCGGTGTACCCGGCGCTGGACCAGCCGGCGGCCACCGGCGGCGCCGCGCTGCGTTCGTCCGGCCGCGACGGCCTGTTCCAGGTGCTCGAAGCGTCGGTGCCGGCGCGCTCGACGACAGTGACCATGCGCCAGGTGCGCGCGGCCCAGCCGGCGGCGCCGGTGCGCATCGGCGGCACCGCCAAGGCGGCCCTGCTGCCCGATCCGGAAAGCTTCGGCGCATCGGCGGCATGGGAACTGGCCTTCGGTGGCGACCGGCCGGGCGCCGACGACCTGCTCGACATCGACTTCAGCGGCGACGTGGCGCGCCTGTTCGACGGCACGCGCATGGTGGACGACTGGTACTACAACGGCCAGCGCTGGCAGTTCGGGCTGGGGAACCTGGGAGCTTCGCGCTTCGGGCCGTTGATGCTGACGGTGCTGCCGTTGCGCGCCGATGCGCCGATCTACCTGCCGCGCGAGCACCGGCCGGCGTTCGGCGGGCAGGCGCAGGTGGCGGCGCTGCGCAAGGTGCAGGTGGTGCCGGCGTACCGGCTGGAGATCGGCCGCTGATCGACAATATGGAGCGACATGATTTTTTCTTTCGTATCCATCGGCGTCGCTGACGTTGCCGAAACCAGGGCTTTTCCCGCAGTCCTGGCCGGACACGTGCAGCGCGTGGCGCCCATGCTCGCGCAGGGTCAGATGCACGCCCCTTCGGAGACCGTCGTTTCCGTCCGGCTTCAAAACGCGTTTCTCGCCATTCCGTATCGCGTGTATTACGATGCGAAGCGGGTCCTCGCGGCGCTGGACGAGCCGGGCGAGGCGGGTGTCATTGCCCAGTGCCTGGGATCCCGGCATCATGATGGATCGATCCGCGAGGTGTGCCTGCGTCGCCTCCTGGCGAGCGAACCGGATTGGGCGGTACCGTTTATCGTCCAACTGCTCGGCGAATACGTGATCGAGATCGTCGAGCCGATCCATGAACGTTTCGAGCAAGGGATCGAAGCGAAATACGTGGATTTTTTCCGGCTCGACCCACACCACTGCCACGTCCTCGAACAAAGGGCGATCAGCTACTGGAACGCCTATTACCGTCATCGCTTCGCCACGCATCGGGATTATCCGGCCGTCCAGGCCTTGGCGATGCTGAAACATGCCGCCCAGCGCGAGGATGGATAAAGCGGCGTGCGCTCACGCCGTGGCCCGCGCTGCTTCCCTCAGTACCCCCAGCATCGCCTCCGCCGCCGGCGACAAGCGGTGCTGCCGCCGCGTGATGAACCCGTACATATCCATGCGCAAGTCCAGGTCGAACGGCAGCACCGCCAGCAGGCCGCTGTCCAGGTAGGGCCGCACCAGCTCCACCGACATCGGCGCCACCATGTCGCTGCGCGCCAGCAGCGCCGTCACCACCGGCAGGGACGAGGTCGACACCGTCTCGGCCGGCTGCTCCACGCCGCGCGACAGGAACAGCGAGGCGATGCAGTCGCGCACCAGGCTGCCCGGCGGCGGCACGATCCAGCCTTGCCGCGCCAGTTCGTCCAGGCCGACCGGGCCGACGCCGAGCAGCGGGTGGCCGGGACGCACGATCAGGCAGTGCGGCTCGTCGCTGAGCGGCTCGAACTGCAGTTCGTCGGCGGCGGCCATGGCGGCGGGGTCGGTCACGCGGCCGATGGCGATGTCCAGTTCGCCGGCGCGCAGGCGCCGCACCAGCGCCGCGCTGCTGTCGACCTCGATCGACACGTTGACGCGCGCGTGGCGCGCCTTGAGCATCGTCACCGCCGCCGGGACCAGCGTGCTGGCCGGCGTCAGGATGGCGCCAAGCGCGACCCGGCCGCGCAAGCCGGAGGCCAGTTCCATCACCTCCTGGTAGGCGGCGTCCATCTCGGCCAGCGAGGCGCCGGCGCGGCGGATCAGCACCTTGCCGTACCAGGTCGGTTCGACGCCGCGCGGCAGGCGTTCGAACAGCGGCACGCCGAGCGCGTGTTCGAGTTCGCCGAGCAGCTTGGAGGCCGCCGGCTGGGTCAGGTTGGCGGCCTGGGCGGCCTGCATGATGGAGCCGTGCCGTCCCAGCTCGACCAGCAGCACCAGGTGGCGGGTTTTGAGGTAGGCGCGCACGAAGCGGTCGGAGCGGTCGGGACGGGGATCGGACATATTTACTGCAGATAATTTTTCCAATGATAATTGGCGGCCCGGGCACGGTCAAACCAGCCATACGATTTTTACATGCCTGCAACGAAAGATCGCATGGACGCACGCTGGCCCTTGTCCCTACAATGCGCGCTGCCGCGGTCCGGCCGGCACCCGATCGCATCGTCCGGACCGCGCTTCCACCCACGCACACCGACGCCCATGAACCCATCCAGCACGCCCGCCGCCCCTGCCCGTCTTGCCCGCCTTGCCAGCCGCCATCCGCTGCGTGCCCTGACTGCCCTGACTGCCCTGGCGCTCGGCCTGCAACTGGCGGCCTGCGCCAGCCTGCCGGCGCCGTCCGCGCCGTCCGCGCCCGCCGCCGGCGCGCCGGCCTTCGCCAAGGGCGCCGACATCAGCTGGGTCACGGAGATGGAAGCCGCGCAGTATGTCTTCCGCGACCGCAACGGCGCGCCGCGCGACTTGTTCGCGATCCTCAAGGACCAAGGCATGGACGCGGTGCGCCTGCGCATCTGGGTCGATCCGCAGGATGGCTGGAACGGCATCGCCGACACCATCGCCAAGGCGCGCCGCGCGCAGGCGGCCGGCATGCGCATCATGCTCGACTTCCACTACAGCGATTCCTGGGCCGATCCGCAGCAGCAGACCAAGCCGGCGGCCTCGGCGCACCTGGACGCGGCCGGCCTGGCCGATGCGCTGGCCGCGCACACGCGCGCCAGCCTGCTCGCGCTGCGCGCCGCCGGCATCGCGCCCGAGTGGGTGCAGGTCGGCAACGAGACGCGCGACGGCCTGTTGTGGCCCGAGGGACGCGCCAGCACGAACATGGCCAACTACGCGCTGTTCGTGAAGCGCGGCTACGGCGCGGTGAAGGATGTGTTCCCGCAGGCGCAGGTCATCGTCCACGTCGACAATTGCCACGACAACGCCACCTTCCGCTGGAACTTCGACGGCCTGGCAAAGCACGGCGCGCCCTTCGACGTGATCGGCATCTCGTCGTACCCGACCACCGCCAAGGGCCACACCTGGCGCAGCGCGGTGGCCGCCTGCACCGCCAGCATGGACGACCTGGTGGCGCGCTACGGCAAGCCGGTGATGCTGACCGAGGTCGGCGCGCCCTGGGACGACCCCGAGGCCGGCGCCATCGTTTCCAGCCTGATCGCCAGGGCGCGCGCGGTCAGGAACGGGCCGGCGCTGGGCGTGTTCTACTGGGAACCGGAGGCCTACGGCTGGAAGAACTACGGCATGGGCGCCTTCGACCAGCGCGGCAAGCCGGGACCGGGGATGGACGCCTTCCTGGAGCGTTGATGCCAGCCGTGTCATTACGCGGGCCGGCCCTCGGTTAGAATCGCCGCGTCCAACCATCCGGGAAGCACGCATGATCTCACGCCGTACCTTTACCTCGACCGCCCTGCTGTCCCTGGCCGGCCTGCCCGCCGCGCGCGGCGCCTGGGCGCAAGCGCCGGCGCCGGCGCCGGTCCCATCTGCCGACGAGCGCTACCGCCCGGTGCTGCACTTCACCCCGCCGCAGGGTTTCATGAACGACCCCAACGGCCTGGTGTTCGCCGACGGCGAATGGCACCTGTTCTACCAGCACAACCCGTTCGAAGCGAAGATGGGCCGCGTGCACTGGGGCCACGCGGTCAGCCGCGACCTGCTGCATTGGCAGGTGCTGCCGCTGGCCCTGCGCGAGACGGCGGACGGCATGGCCTTCAGCGGCTCGGCGGTGATCGACCGTGCCAACAGCAGCGGCCTGCTCGCGCAACGCGGTGAAGGCAACGGGCGCGGCGGCATGGTGGCGGTCTATACGCGCGCCTCGGCCACGCGCCAGGTGCAGGCGCTGGCCTACAGCAGCGACGGCGGCCGCAGCTTCGCCGACTACCGCGGCAATCCGGTGCTGGACGTCGGCTCGGACCAGTTCCGCGACCCGAAAGTGTTCTGGCACGCGCCCGGCAAGGTCTGGGTGATGTGCGTGGTGCGCTCGCGCGAGCACCGGGTCATGTTCTACCGCTCGCGCAACCTCAAGGACTGGCGCGCGGCCGGCGAGTTCGCCCATGCCGGCGTCTACGGCATCGACTACGAGTGCCCCGACCTGGTCGAGCTGCCGGTGGCGGGCGGCGGCACGCGCTGGGTGCTGTTCCTGTCGATCAATCCGGGCGCGCCGCAGGGCGGCAGCACGGTGCAGTACTTCGTCGGCCGCTTCGACGGGCGCCGCTTCGTGCTTGATGACGGCGCCACCCGCTTCGCCGACTTCGGCAAGGATTTCTATGCGCTGCAGACCTTCGCCGGCGTCGACGGCGCGCCGGTCGGCATCGCCTGGATGAACAACTGGCAGTACGCCAACGACCTGCCCACCGGCCGATGGCGCGGCGCCATGACGCTGCCGCGCCGGCTGTCGCTGCGCCGGGTGGCGGACGACTGGAAGCTGGTGCAGGAACCGCTGGGCCTGGAGGCGGCGCGCAGGCAGGTCATCGCGCAGGGACCGGGCCGGGCCAGCACGGCGCTGCCGCCGGACACGGCGCTGGAGATCCGCCTGGCGTGCGCGCCGGACACCGTCACCAGCCTGCGCCTGGCCAACGGCACCGGCGAATACCTGGAAGTCGGCTACGATCCCGGCCCGGCGGTCGGCTCGGTGTGGGTCGACCGCGGCAACGCCCGGGGCTTCCGGCACCGCTTCTTCACCGACAAGATGTCGTGGGCGCCGCCGCCGGACGGCAAGCCGCTCGACCTGCGCCTGGTGTTCGATCGCTGCTCGCTGGAGCTGTTCGCGGCCGGTGGCACCGGCTGCGCCACGCTGCTGCACTTCTTCGCGGCGCCGCCCGATCGCCTCGAGCTCGCCGTCGCCGGCGGCCCGCTCCCCGACATCGCGGTGCACGCCCTGCTGCCGACCGGCGGGCGCTAGCGTGCCGGCATGCCGGGCCCGCCATGGCGAAGCGATCGGGCGGCAGGCGCGCCCGGTATATCGAAACGGCATACCTCGATGCGCAACTCGCAGTAGACTGGCGCCTGTCGCACGGCTAAGCTTTGCCGCCAAATAATTGCCATATCCAGCACACAGTACAAGGAGATCCCATGTTCAATCCCTCGGACCATCCGCACCGCCGCCACAACCCCCTGACAGGTGAATGGGTGCTGGTATCGCCGCACCGCGCCAAGCGCCCCTGGCAGGGCCAGCAGGAAAAGGTCGACCGCAGCGCCCTGCCCGCGCACGACCCCAGCTGCTACCTGTGCGCCGGCAACCTGCGCGTCAACGGCGAGCGCAATCCCGACTACAGCGGCACCTTCGTGTTCGAGAACGACTTCGCCGCGCTGATGCCGGACACGCCGGATGCCGAAGCCGGCGCGGGTACGGGTGAAGGCGGCGCCGACGGTGCGCAGGCCGGCGACCCGCTGTTCCAGAACATGAGCGCGCGCGGCGTCAGCCGCGTCATCTGCTTCTCGCCCGACCACGGCAAGTCGCTGCCGCTGCTGTCCGTGCCCGCCATCGAAGGCGTGGTCGATACCTGGTGCGAACAAGCGGCCGAGCTGGGCGCCACCTACCGCTGGGTGCAGGTGTTCGAGAACAAGGGCGCGGTGATGGGTTGCTCGAACCCGCACCCGCACGGCCAGATCTGGGCCAGCAGTTTCCTGCCCAACCTGCCGGCCGCCGAGGACCGGCGCCAGCGCGACTACTTCGCCAGGCAGGGCCGCCCGATGCTGCTCGACGTGGCCGAGCGCGAAGCCGGCAGCGAACGCGTGGTGGTGGAAACAGAGCACTGGCTGGCGATCGTCCCGTACTGGGCGGCGTGGCCGTTCGAGACGCTGCTGCTGCCGCGCTTCGCGGTATCGCGCCTGGAAGACCTGACCCGCGAACAGCGCGCCGACCTGGCGCTGGCGCTGAAAAAGCTGACCACGCGCTACGACAACCTGTTCGAGACCTCGTTCCCGTATTCGATGGGCTGGCACGGCGCGCCCTATTCCCCCGCCGGCGAGGCTGACGACAAGCAGCCGTGGCAGCTGCACGCCCACTTCTACCCGCCGCTGCTGCGCTCGGCCACGGTGCGCAAGTTCATGGTCGGCTTCGAGATGCTGGCCGAGTCGCAGCGCGACCTGACCCCGGAACAGGCCGCCGCGCGCCTGCGCGAGCAGTCCGACGAGGTGCATTACCTGGACGCCGAACTGGCCGCCGCCCACTCCTGAATCATCAACCGCAACCTGTAACCTATAAGCTCATCGACAGCATGACGAACGAAACCCTCACGGCCCGCGTGGCCGACGTGTTCCAGGCCACCTTCGGCGGCGCCGCACCGATCGTGGTGCAAGCCCCCGGCCGGGTCAACCTGATCGGCGAGCACACCGACTATAACGACGGCCTGGTGCTGCCCTGCGCGATCGACTACCGCACCGTGATCGCCGCGCGCCCGCGCGCCGACCGCACGCTGCGCGTGGTCGCCGCCGACTACGCCGACGCGGTCGACGAATACGCGCTGGACGCGCCGATCGAGCGCCTGGACGCCCCGATGTGGGCCAACTACGTGCGCGGCGTGGTGCGTGCGCTGCGCGAACGCGGCCTGGCGCTGCAGGGTTTCGACGTGGTGATCGGGGGCGACGTGCCGCAGGGCGCCGGGCTGTCGTCGTCGGCCTCGCTGTCGGTGGCGGTGTGCCGCCTGTTCGCCACCCTGCCCGGCTTCGACCTGTCGCCGGTGGAGATGGCGCTGGTGGCGCAGCGCGCCGAGAACGACTTCGTCGGCTGCAAGTGCGGCAACATGGACCAGATCAGCTCCGCCTGCGGGGTCGAGGGCCACGCGCTGCTGATCGACTGCCGCTCGCTGGACGTGCAGCCGGTGCCGGTGCCGGACAACGCCGCCATCATGATCTTCAATTCGCACGTCACGCGCGGCCTGGTCGACAGCGCCTACAACACCCGGCGCGAGCAGTGCGAGGCGGCGGCGCGCCACTTCGGCGTCAAGGCGCTGCGCGACGTCGACCTGGCCATGCTGGACGCCCAGGCCGACGGCCTGGACCCGGTGGCGCTGCAGCGTGCGCGCCACGTGGTGAGCGAGAACGCGCGCGTGCAGGACGCCGCCGTCGCCCTGCAGGCCGGCGACCTGGCGCGCATGGGCGAATTGATGGCCGCCTCGCACGCCTCGATGCGCGACGACTTCGAGATCACGGTGCCGGCCATCGACCGCCTGGTGGAGATCGTCAAGGATGTCATCGGCGCCGACGGCGGCGTGCGCATGACCGGCGGCGGCTTCGGCGGCTGCGTGGTGGCGCTGGTGCCGCACGCGCTGGTGGAGCGGGTGCAGGCCGCCGTGGCGCGCGACTACCGCAGCCCGGACGGCAAGCAATCCACCGTCTACGTCTGCCGCGCGGCGGCCGGCGCCGGCACGCTGCGCGCGGACACCGGCGCGCAGGCCGCCGCATGAGCTGGCAGGCGGCGCCAAGCCGCTACGACACGATGCCGTATCCGCATTGCGGCCGCAGCGGCCTGCGCCTGCCGGCGGTGTCGCTCGGACTGTGGCACAACTTCGGCGGCGAGGGCGCCGACCTGGCGCGCCAGCGCGAGATCGTGCGCACCGCCTTCGACCACGGCGTCACCTGCTTCGACCTGGCCAACAACTACGGTCCGCCGCCGGGATCGGCCGAGCGCAATTTCGGGCGCCTGTTCGACTTGTACCTGCGGCCCTACCGCGACGAACTCGTGGTCTGCACCAAGGCCGGCTACACCATGTGGCCGGGGCCGTACGGCGACTGGGGCAGCCGCAAGTACCTGGTGGCCAGCCTCGACCAGAGCCTGAAACGCATGGGCCTGGACTACGTGGACGTGTTCTATCATCACCGTCCGGACCCGTCCACGCCGCTGGAAGAAACCATGGCGGCGCTGGACTGGATCGTGCGCAGCGGGCGCGCGCTGTACGCCGGCATCTCCAACTACAACGGCGAACAGACCCGGCGCGCCGCCGCCGAACTGCGCCGCCTGGGCACGCCGTGCGTGGTCAACCAGTCGCGCTACAGCATGCTGGTGCGCGGCGTCGAGGACGATCTGCTGCCGGTGCTGGAACAGGAAGGCATCGGCGGCGTCGCCTTTTCGCCGCTGGCGCAGGGCCTGCTCACCGACCGCTACCTGGGCGGCGCGCTGCCGGCCGATTCGCGCGCGGCCGGCGGCGTGGGCTTCCTGCGGCCGGAACACGTCACCGACGAGCGGCTCGACGTGGCGCGCCGGCTGGACGCGATCGCGCGCGAAGGGGGCCAGTCGCTGGCCCAATTGGCGCTACGCTGGGTCAAGCGCCAGCCGGCGGTGACCTCGGTGCTGATCGGCGCCAGCAAGCCGCGGCAGGTGCTGGACGCGGTCCGGGCGGTGCAGATGCCGGCACTGGGCGGCGACGAACTGGCGGCGATTGAAGAAATTCTGCTGGCTGGCTGAGTTCGGATACTCAGCATGGGTGCCCGCCTGCGTACATTGCTGCCCAAGATAGTATTGCTGGCCTAAAAACCGTCGTTCCAGGCACTGCCTGAAACGACTCCCCGCGCAGACGCACTGCTGTCCAAGATAATTGTTATCTCTGCCTTAAGCAGGTTTTGTTGCTAGCAGTAACGTAAAAATCATTCCTAGCCAATAACTCGTCGTCCCCGCGAAGGCGGGGATAATGCCACTGGCATTATCCCCTCCATACTGAGCAAGAAAATTTGGTAGCTGGAAGCAGTCAGAATGCTTCAAAAATACCAACTTTTGACACTCAGTATGGGTCCCCGCCTTCGCGGGGAGTCGTTTCAGGCAGTGCCTGGAACGACGGTTTTTAGGCCAGCAATACTATCTTGGACAGTAGTGCGCGCAGGCGGGGATCCATGCTGAGCATCCACAGTTGATATTTCTGAAATATTCCAGTTGCTTCAATGGTAATGAATTCTGTTGCTCAGTATGGGTCCCCGCCTTCGCGGGGAGTCGTTCTCGGCAGTGCCGGGAACGACGCGTTATTGGTTGAAGCAGAGATAAAGGTTGTCTTGGACAGCAGCGCGCAGCGCCGGCAACGCTCGAAAATTTGCAGTTCCGCTCAAGCTCATCGGCATTTCGGTTGCTCCCCTTGCAACCTTGCCCGGACCAAACTAAGATTCGGCTCTTGGCATCCGCCGTCAATCTTTCCGGAACGAATTCACCGATGAAGAGAACCACCGCGCCGCAAGAAGCGACTTCCGCCGAGCCGCGCCTGTACCGGGTCGTCTCGAACCGGATCGAAGACCTGATCCGTGAAGAAAACATCCAGCCGGGCGAACGATTGCCTTCCGAACGCGACCTCTCCACCAAGCTGGGCGTCAGCCGCACCTCGCTGCGCGAAGCGCTGATCGCGCTGGAACTGGGCGGCATCGTCGAGGTGCACGGCGGTTCCGGCGTGTACGTGAGCGAGCCGGCGCCGGCGCACAAGAACGGCCCGGCGGCCGGCCCCGGCCCGTTCGAGGTGCTGGCGGCGCGCCGCATGATCGAGGTTGAGGTGGCGGCGCTGGCCGCCAAGAATGCCACGGCGGCCGGCATCGACGCCATCCTGGTCGCGGTCGAGCAGATGGAGCAGGATTACCAGGACCGCGACGCCAACGAAACCGCCGACCGCAATTTTCATCTGGCGATCGCGCGCGCCAGCGGCAACAGCGCGCTGGTGGGCGTGGTCGAGTACCTGTGGAACCAGCGCGGCACCCTGTGGCACAAGCTCAAGGAACATTTCCAGACCGAGGAATTGCGCCAGCAGACCCTGATCGACCACCGCAACATCCTGTCGGCGATCGCGTCGCACGACGTGGCCGGCGCCAAGCAGGCCATGCGCGCGCACCTGGACCGCGTGACGCGCACCTTTTCGCGCGGCTGATCGGGGCCGAGCGCCGGTCGATACACGCTGCCGGGCGCTACGCCGGCGCGGCGGCGTCCGCGCCCGCCAGCGTGTAGCGCGCCCGGTACGGCCGGAAGCCGACCCGGCGCTTGAAGTCGCGCAGCCCCGGCCTGGCGCCGAGGAAGGTGTCGTACATGAAGTAATCGACCGCGCCCTCCTCGATCAGGCCGCAGATGATGGTCGACAGCAGCAGGTACATGATACCGTCCTGGTTCTTGTAGCCGATCAGCTGGTCGGTGGCGACGAAATTGCCGTAGCGGCCCATCGTGCAATAGCCGGCCAGGCGCCCTTCGGCGTCGAACACGCCGTGGCATTCGAAGTGGGACGGGGTATCGAAATCGTCCCGTTTCACCAGGTATTGGCTGTCCATCGGCCGGCCCTGGCGCTCCTCGCACGAGGTGTGGATGGCGTGGATGGCGTCGGCGTGCTCGTTGCGGTCGAAGCGGCGCACGCTGTAGCCGCGCGCGGCCGCCTTCTTGCTCTGCGGCCCGGCATGGCCGCTGCGCCGCACCGACGCCAGGTAAGCGGCGGCCTGTCCTTCGAACGCGCGCAGGTCGACCAGCGCGATGCCCATGGTCTTGTTGCCGAACACTTTGTAGCGCGCATGCGGGCGCGTGAACAGGGCGTGGGTGCGGCGGATGCCCTCGGGATTCAGGCGTTGGTCGAAGCGCAGCCGGGCAACCGGCAGGCGCGCCAGCTGCAGCAGCAGCCGCGCGCGTTCCGCCAGGGTCGAAAACAGCTCGGGCATGTCCATGGATACACTTTCGGGTCGGGCGCTGGGAAGGATCGTCCATGCAGAGTCTAGCCGCGCGCCGGACGCATCCGGAGGGGCCTGGCGGAATACACCCCATAAAAGCATGTAAAGATCGTGCTGTGGATTGCTGAGTGAACAATGCATCGGCTTCCACTATTTCGAGCGAAAACTGAAATACTGAAACTATCTTGCTGTGCCGATCGATTGCATTGGAACTGGCTAACCGGAATGCATCGCCACTCGAATAGCGAAAACAATAGCGTTTTCCGGCGACCCGCTTTTGAGCGGCACCAAGAAACTTGTTTTTCTATATTGGATGCTGCCGCCGACAACGTCGGCCGCGACATGCGCTGCCGGCCTCAGCCGCGCGCCAGCGACGCCCGTTTCACTTGCCGGTCGCGGCCGATGGCCGCCGCCGATGCGCACCACAGCGCCAGGGCCGCCGCGATGCCGGCAATGTCGCCGCCCAGCGGCGCGGCGACCGCGAAGCCGATGGCGGCAGCCAGCAGCAGGAATGCGCCGAGCACATAAAACGGGCGGA
Source organism: Massilia forsythiae (assembly GCF_012849555.1). Lineage (NCBI taxonomy): Bacteria > Pseudomonadati > Pseudomonadota > Betaproteobacteria > Burkholderiales > Oxalobacteraceae > Massilia > Massilia forsythiae. Next base: position 4,480,709 of record NZ_CP051685.1, on the reverse strand, counting down.
ACGCGGCGGCGTGGGCGATCGGCAGGAAATGCAGGCCGACGACGAGGGCGATCGCCGGCAGCAGCAGGTCGGGACGGTGCAGGTTGGCGACGACATTCGCTGCGATGAAGATACCGATGCCCTCGCCGGTGCTGCTCCAGACCAGCGCCTTTCTGGTTCGTTCGGAAAGCACGATGCCATCGCCTTCCGAGCGCAGGGTATGGGCGGCGGCGGCGCCGATGGCCAGGAACACGATGAACGGCAACGCCAGCATGACGCCGCCGAGCTGCCACTGCAAATGCATCGTCAGCGCCGCGAATACCGCGCCGAAGAAGCCCATGACGACCGCGCCGCGAGCACCCATTTTTTTCCTTTCCTAATCCGCCACCCGGCGGATGCCGCCGAGGATACCGCAATGCAGCCCGGCCAAAACGCGTGCATCGTCACGCCCGCGGTCCACGGCGCCCCTCCCCCGCCTCGGGTAGCGGCCGCGCGGCTGGCACAGGCGGCGGCGCGCCCTAGCTGCCCGCGCCGCGCAGGTACTTGTCCAGGAACGCCGCGGTCGCTTCCACGGTCGGCGCCAGCCACGGATCGAACAGCCAGAAGCTGTGCGGCGTGTCCGGCACCATCACGACCCGGCTGGGAATGCCCAGCGCCGTCATCTTGCCGATCATCGCTTCGCGCCCCATACTGAAACGCGGCTGGGCGCTGCCGATGAACAGGATCGGCGGCGTCTCGCGCGTGACGTGGAAGGTCGGCGAGGCCTCGCGCCACAGCGCTTCCTTTTGCGCATAGCGGCCGCCGAACCAGGCGCCGGCCGACGACGGCTGCTTGGCCGGGTCGTCCTCGTAGCGCAGCGCTTCCGGGGCGGTGAAGTCGGACAGGCCGTCGATGTTGACGATCGCCTGCACCGCGCTCGATACCTTGCCCGGCGCCGTGGCCGCATCGGCCGCGTCCACGGCCGCCGCCGGCTCGACGATCTCGCGGTCGGCCGTCACGCCGGCCAGGCTGGCGACCTGCCCGCCGGCCGAGGCGCCGCCGATGGCGATGCGCGCCCCATCGATGCCGTAGGACTGGCCGTGGGCGCGCAGCCAGCGCACCGCCGCCTTGGCGTCCAGCACCGCGGCCGGGTAACCGGCTTCGGGCGACAGGCGGTAGCCGATGGTCGCCGCCGCGTAGCCGCGTTCGGCCAGGCGGATCGCCAGCGGCGCCAGGTTGCTGCGCAGGCCGGCGCGCCAGCCGCCGCCGTGCACCAGGACGATGGCCGGCGCCGGCGGACGTTCTCCCGCCTTCGCAGCCGGCAGGTACAGGTCCAGCTGCAGCGCGTGCGTTCCGCGCTGCACATAGGTGATGTCTTCGACTGCGCGCACCGTGGCCGGCACGGCACGGCTGGCGATGCGGATGAACGGATACGTCTTGGCCAGCTTGGCCCAGGTGGTCTCGGCGGTATAGCTCTCGGGCGCGGGCGCGGGCGCGGGTGCCGGCGCCGCCACGGAGGCGGCGGCCGTCTGCGCCGCGGACTGCGCCAGCGGCGCCAGCACGGCGAGCAGGGCCGCGCCCATCGAGACGGCGGCGCGGCGGTTCACGCGCGGCGCGGCGGGATACGGAGCAAGGTGCGGCTTGGGGCGGGACATACCGGTGTTCCAGTCGAATAGCGTATTGATCGGAGCGCGGCGGTGCCGGCGGGGGCGGTCACGCGGCCGCGATGGTGTCGAGTATGCCACGATTCCGAACATAAATGCCCTGCTGCGGCCCATCCGCCTTGCACAAGCGGTCTTACCAAATTAGAATGGTCCGACCAAAAAGAAACCAGCCCGGACGGTGTGCACGAACGCGCGGCCGAGGAAGGTTCGACGACACAACTGGAGACGACGTTGCATCTGAAGCCAAGACTGCTGGCCTCGCTGGCCGCCACCGCATGCGCATTCGCGCTGGCCGTTCCCGCCCACGCGGACGGCCCCTACCGCAACCCCGACAACAAGAACCGCAACGACCCGGCCGAGGGTACCTACCCGGTCCCGTACAAGAAGCCGGTGGCGGCCGAGATCACGGCGTCGCTGCAGCGCATCCGCGCCTACCTCGAATCGCAGACGCCGACCCGCATCGTGCACAAGGACGGCGGCGCCCCCGTCACCGATTTCGCCACGCCCGTGGCGGACGCCGTGGTGGCCGGTATGGACAGCGACCTCGGCCTGCAGGTCTACGAGATGGGCGTGGTGCACGCCGGCCTGCTCAAGGCGGCCGAGGTCACCGGCGACAAGCGCTTCACCGACATGACCGCGCGCCATTTCAATTTTTTCGCCGAGCGCCTGCCCTACTTCCGCGCCCAGGAACAGCGTTTTCACCTGGAACGCGCCAACAGCTTTTCGCGCTTCCTCGACCCGCGCTCGCTGGACGACGCCGGCTCCATGTGCGCCGCCATGATGCGCGCGCGCCGCGCCGGGGTCGGCCCGGACCTGTCCGCCCAGATCAAGGTGTGCGGCGACTGGGTCGCGCGGCGCCAGTTCCGCCTGGCGGACGGCACCCTGGCGCGCCAGCGCCCGCAGGCGGTGTCGCTGTGGGCCGACGACATGTACATGGGCGTGCCGGCGCTGGCCGAGCTGGGGCGCATGAGCGGCCAGCGCGCCTACTTCGACGACGCCGTCAAGAACGTGCTGCAGATGTCGTCCTACCTGGCCGACCCGCAGACCGGCCTGTACACGCACGGCTGGAACGCCAACAACCCGGACGCGCCGCGCTTCTACTGGGCGCGCGCCAACGGCTGGGCGCTGTTGTCGATGGCCGACCTGCTGGACGTGCTGCCCAAGGACCATCCGGGCACCCCCAAGGTACTGGCCCAGTTGCGCAAGTCGCTGCGCGCGGTGGCCGAGCTGCAGTCGGGCAGCGGCCTGTGGCACCAGATGATCGACCGCAGCGACTCGTATCTCGAGACCTCGGCCAGCGCCATCTTCACCTACGTGATCGCGCATGCGGTCAACCAGGGCTGGGTCAGCCCGTCCACCTGGGGCTCGGTCGCCCAGGCCGGCTGGGCCGGGCTGTCCACGCGCATCAACGACAAGGGGCAGGTCGAAGGCACCTGCGTCGGCACCACCTTCGCCGGCGACCAGGTGTACTACTACAACCGCCCCACCAGCGTCGACGCCCTGCACGGCTACGGGCCGACGCTGCTGGCCGGCGCCGAGATCATCCGCATGCTGAACAACCCGGCCTTCAGCATCGAGTACCGCGTGCGCACCTACCATTACGTGCCGAAGGACGGCGGCCAGACCAGCTACCGCGAACACCACTGACGCGCTGCTTCTCCGGCAGGCGCGCGGCCGCGATCCGACCCGCGCCCAGCCCGGCAAGTGTTGAAATTAAGTCACAAACATGGATAAGGTGGTCTGTCCACATTGCATATGTGAACATACCAATCTAGAATGGTCCGACCAATATGACTCCTGGACGCCACGCCGGCAACGGCGGCGGACCGGGCAGCCATCGGGCAGGAAGCATCAGCGGCGCCGCGGAGACGGCGGCGCCGGATAGTCGTCAAAATAATCAGGAGACAGCTTCATGAACACCCCCCGCATCACCGCCGCCCATCCTTCCCCATCGCGCCAGGGCCGCGCCATCGCCCTGTCCGCCATCGCGCTGGGCGTGCTGGCACTGACCCAGCAGGCCGCCGCCCAGACCGTGGCTGCGCAACCCGACGCCGCCGTGCAGCGCGTCGAAGTCACCGGCTCCAGCATCAAGCGCCTGGCCGCCGAGGAAGCGCTGCCGGTCACCACCATCAAGGCCGAGGAATTCGTCAAGCAGGGCTTGACCACGCTGGCCGACGTCATGATGGCGCTGCCGCAATCGAACTCGCTGGCGCCGTCGCAGGCCGGCTCCGGCACCAACGTCAACCTGCGCGGCCTGGGCGTGAACCGCACCCTGGTGCTGCTCAACGGCCGCCGCCTGGCCAACGAGGCGATCGCCGACGGCTACGCCAACCTCGACACCATCCCGATCAGCGCGCTGGCGCGCGTCGAGGTGCTGCGCGACGGCGCGTCCTCGACCTACGGTTCGGACGCCATCGGCGGCGTGGTCAACTTCATCACCAAGCGCGAGTACGAAGGCGCCAACGCCACCATCCAGTACGTGCAGCCGGAACGGCGCGGCGGCGGCGACGAGCAGCGCGTGACCCTCAGCTTCGGCAAGGGCAATATCGAACGCGACGGCTGGAACGTCTACGGCACCGTCGACTTCCACCAGCGCAGCCGCCTGCTGCAGGCCGACCGCGTCGGCTTCGTGCCGGACACCGCGGCCCTGACCGCGATCGGCCTGGCGCCGAGCCTGGCCAGCGGCGGCTACGCCACCCCGGCCAACTTCACCAGCTCGGCCAACAAGACCGCCGCCAACCCGTATTATGCGAGCGGCTGCCTGGCGCCCTACTCGATCCAGGGCCGCAACAACACCTGCGTGCTGAACAACGACACCTACGGCACCGCGCTGTACCCGAACAAGCAGCTGTCGGCCTACTTCAAGGCGACCAAGAAGATCAACGACGACCACACCGTGTCGGTCGAATACACGCGCGGCGACGAATCGATCTTCAGCTACAAGAATCCGACCCAGGCGCTGGCCGTCGGCTCGCTGCAGCCGATCGTGCCGTCCACCAGCAAGTGGTACCCGGGCAAGAGCGGCGGCACGCCGGCGGTGGCCGGCATCACCAACCAGCCGCTGACCGTGAGCTGGGCCGTGCCCGATGCCGCCGTCACGCGCGACAACCAGATCAACCAGCGCCTGCTGGTGTCGGCCGAAGGCCGCCTCGGCACCTGGGACTACCGCACCGGCTTGAGCTATGGCCTGTCGCAGCGCAAGGTGTACTTCCAGTCCGGCTACTACTCGGGCCCCGGCCTGCTCACCGGCCTGGCCAACGGCACCCTGAACCCGTTCGGCGTACAGGACCAGGCCGGTACCGACTACCTCGATTCGATCGCCGCCGACGGCATGCTCAACCGCAGCGCCAAGGTGTCGTACTACGGCGTCGACGGCACCGTCAGCAAGGCCCTGATGCCGCTGGCGGGCGGCGACCTGGCGCTGGCGGTGGGCGTGGACCTGCACCGCGACACCAACGAAGACACCAAGCTGGCGCAGGCGGCCGACATCACCTTCGCCAAGATCGTGCCGAGCCACGGCGAGAGCGCGCGCACCATCGCCGGCATCTTCACCGAGGTGGACGCCCCGGTCACCAAGCAGCTGACCCTGAACGGCGCGGTGCGCGTCGACCACTACAGCGACGTCGGCAGCACCGTGACGCCGAAGATCAGCTTCCGCTACCAGCCGACCAAGACCATCATGCTGCGCGGTTCGGCCAACACCGGCTTCCGCGCCCCGACCCTGTTCGACCGCTACGGCGCACGCACCACCGTGGCCAACACCACTACCTCCGGCCGCTGGGACGATCCGGTGCTGTGCCCGAGCCGTACCCCGACCATCCCGGGCACCGGCACCGCCGTGGCCGGCGCCAACGCCGCCGACGTCTGCAACGCCAAGCTGAACAAGCTCACCGGCAGCAACCCCAACCTGTCGCCGGAAAAATCCAAGGGCGGCACGCTGGGCGTGGTGTTCGAGCCGAGCCCGGCGGTGACGATGTCGCTCGACTACTGGCAGGTCAACATGAAGGACATGCTGGCCAACATCCCCGAGTCGGTGTACTTCACCAACTACGCCCAGTACCAGAACCTGTTCGTGCGCGGCGCCAACAATTCGCTGACCTACATCGACAACACCACGATGAACCTGGGCGGCCAGATCGCCGGCGGCGTCGACGTGACCGGCAACTGGAACCTGCCGCGCACCAGCTTCGGCACCTTCCGCCTCGGCCTGGACGGCACCTACCTGACCCGCTTCGACAACCAGCTCGTGAAAGACGGTCCGTGGATGTCGAACGTCGGCCGCTTCGGCTGGGCCAGCAACGGCACCACCAGCAGCTACCCGATCATCACGCCGCGCTGGAAGCACTCGCTGCGCCTGTCGTGGCAGGGCGGCGACTGGAGTGCCCAGCTGACCAACAACTTCAACAGCAAGTACCACGACGCCAACACCGCGGTCACGTCGCAGTACTACCGCGACATCTCCTCGTACTCGACCTGGGCCCTGACCGCCGGCTACGTCGCGATGAAGCAGGTGCGCGTCACCCTCGGCGTCACCAACCTGACCGACAAGGCGCCGCCGACCACCAACAACACGGTGTACAGCTACGGCTACCTGAGCAGCATGGGCAACGCCACCGGCCGCGCCTACAATCTGCGCGTGAGCTACGACTTCCTGTAAGCCGTAACCCGGCGATGCGCCACGACGCATGACCCGCGCCCGTCCCGCCTGCCCTCACCGGCAGGCCGGACGGGCGCGCGGCCATCCAGCGGCGCCTTTCGAGACCATCCAGACGAGCAGGCAGATGAAACGATTTACCCACTTTTCCATGACACGCGCCGCGCTGGCGACGCTGGCGGGCATCGCGGCGCTGGCCGCGTGCACGCACGCCGGCGCGGCCGATACGGCCGGCACCAGGACGCGCGTGATCCTGGTCGGCGATTCGACCATGGCCACCAAAAGCGGCTACGGCGACGCGCTGTGCGCCCGCTTCACGGCGCAGGTCGACTGCATCAACCTGGCGCGCGGCGGCCGCAGCACCAAGAGCTTCCGCGAGGAAGGCCGCTGGGACGAGGTGCAGCGCCTGCTGCGCGACGGCGCCGCCTTCGGCAACACCTACGTGCTGGTGCAGTTCGGCCACAACGACCAGCCGGGCAAGCCGGGCCGCTCGACCGACTTCGTGACCGAATACCCGGCCAACATGGCGCGCTACGCCGCCGAGACGAAAGCGGCGGGCGGCGTGCCGGTGCTGGTGACGCCGCTCACCCGGCGCACCTTCAAGGGCACCTACCTGCACAACGACCTGGCGCCCTGGGCCGAGGAAACCCGCCGCGCCGCCAAGCGCGAAGGCGCGACCCTGCTCGACCTGAACGCCGACAGCTACGCCGCGGTGCAGGCGATGGGCCAGGCCGGAGCGGACACGCTGGCGGTGGCACCGCCGCCCGCGGCGCCACCGGCGAACGGCACGACGGACCTGAACAAGCTGGAGCCGGCCGGCGTCGCCAAGAGCGCGTTCGACCGCACCCACGTGGGCGCCAAGGGCGCCGACTTCTTCGCGCGCATGGTCGAGCGCGAGATGGTGCAGGCGCTGCCGGCCACCGGCGCGTTGTTCAAGGATGGGGGCCGGCCTTGACGCCGCGATCGGCGGCGGCCGCGACGCCGCTCGATGCGACGGCAGCTGATGCGACGACGCCCGATGCGGCGCGGCAGGCGGCGCCGGCACCTGGCGGCGCATGGAACCCGCGCCTGCGTCTCGCGCTGGGCCTGGCGTTCGGCGCCGCCGCCGGCGCCGCCTGCGGCATGGCGCACGCGCAGGACACGCGCACAGTGCGCGAGCCGGCCGTGCCGCCGGCCTGCGCGGTGCTGATCGCCGAAGCCGAAGCCGATGCAGCCGGCGGCGCGACCGCAGCCGGCGCCGCGCCCGCCAGCGCGGCCAGCGCCTGGGGCGCCGGCCAGACCGGCCGCGACGACGCCGCGCGCATCCAGGCCGCCATCGACAAGTGCGCGCCCGGCCGCGCGGTGGTGCTCGCCGCCAGCAACGGCAAGCGCGCCTTCGTCTCCGGCCCGCTGGTGCTGAAGGAAGGCGTGACGCTGGTGGTGGACGACGGCGCCACCCTGTACGCCAGCACCGACCCGGCACTGTTCGACCGTGGCGCCGGCACCTGCGGCAGCAACGACCGGAACGGCCGCGGCTGCCGCCCGCTGATCACCGCCGAGGGCGTGCGCGGCGCCGGCATCATGGGCCGCGGCGCCATCGACGGCCAGGGCGGCATGCGCATCGCCGGCAAGACCGAATCCTGGTGGCAGATCGCGCGCCGCGCGCAAAAGGAAAAAACACGCCAGAACGTGCCGCGCCTGGTCCAGGTCGACCGCGCGCGCGACTTCACGATCTACGGCATCCTGCTGAAGAATTCGCCCAACTTCCACGTCACGCTGAACGGCGTCGACGGCTTCACCGCCTGGGGCGTGCGCATCGACACCCCGACGGACGCGCGCAACACCGACGGCATCGACCCGATCTCCTCGACCAACGTCACCATCGCCCACAGCTTCATCCGCACCGGCGACGACAACGTGGCGATCAAGGCCGGCAACGGCGGCCCCACCGAGCACATCAGCCTGGTCGACAACCATTTCTACAGCGGCCACGGCATGTCGATCGGCAGCGAGACCAACGGTGGCGTGCGCAAGGTGCTGGTCGAGGGTTTGACGCTGGACGGCACCACCTCCGGCCTGCGCATCAAGAGCAACGACACGCGCGGCGGCCTGGTGACCGACATCGTGTACCGCGACGTCTGCCTGCGCGCCGTACGCACGCCGATCGACATCACCACCCACTACGAACAGGGCGTGCCCGGCAACCTGATCCCGTCGTATAGCGGCATCCGCATGGAGCGCGTGCACGGCCTGACGCCGGGCCGCGTGCTGCTGCAGGGCTACGACGACGCCCATCCGCTGAACCTGGCCCTGCGCGACGTGGTGGTCGACGGCCAGCCGCCGGTGACGCTGGAACACGCCCGCCTGAGCGACGCGGGCGGCGCGCCGACGCAGTTCAATGCGCCCGCCAATACGGCAATCGATTGCGGCGCGCGCTTCGTCCCCTTCCCTGTCGACGCGCCGCGCAACCGCCGTCCGCAGTTGAGCGCCGAGCAGGCCAAGGCCTACGCCTACCGCGAAGTGCTGCAATGGACCGGGCCGCTGGGCGCCGAGCGGCGCGACCCGTGGGACCCGCTGGCCGATCCGCTCGCCACCGGCGCGCGCTTCACGCCCGATTACACGGTGGATGCCGGCGCGCCGGCCGACGGCGTCACGCGCTTCGCCAGCGTGCAGGCCGCGGTCAGCCGCGCGGTCGCGGACGGCGAGCGTACGCGCCGCGTGTATATCCGCATCGCGCCGGGCACCTACGACGAACTGCTGTACGTGCCGGCCTCCGGCGCACCGATCACGCTGTACAGCGACGCCGCCGACGCGCGCGCCACCCGCATCACGGCGCGCCTGGACGCCTCCACCACGGGCGCCGCCTACCGCCAGCGCTACGCAGGCCAGTTCGACCACGCGGCGCCGGCCGTGCGCGCCATGTACGAGACCCTGAAGGACTTGCCGGTGCTGCAGACCACCGGTTCCGGCACCGCCTGGATCCGCGCCGACGGCTTCCAGGCGCGCAACCTCACCATCGAGAACGGCTTCAACCGGGGTGCGGTGGCCGAATGCAGCGGCGACGCCTGCCCGGACAACACCGGCGGCAGCCGCGTGCACCACCAGGCGGTGGCGCTGCGCGTGGACGGCGCCGACCGCGTGCAGTTCGAGAACGTGCGCCTGCTGGGGCGCCAGGACACGCTGTTCCTGCACTCGCGCGACGCCGCCAGCACCGTGCGCAGCTTCTTCAACCGCTCGTACGTGGAAGGCGACGTCGACTTCATCTTCGGCGACACCATCGCCTACTTCAACGACTGCGAAGTCAGGTCGCTGGGCGGGCGCGCGGCCTCGTACGCGCTGGCGCCGGACACCAGCCGCCGCGCCCGATACGGCTTCGTGTTCAACGGCTGCCGCTTTACCGGCGACGCCGCCGACGGCGCCGCTGGTTCCGCCACCGGCAAGGCGGCGGGCACCCGGTTCTACCTGGCGCGCCAGTGGTTCCACAACCAGCGCTGCACGCCCTACGGCGCCATCGCCACGGAGGGCTACAGCTGCCGCCCGGGCGAGGTCGACGTGTACAAGGCGCCCAACGGCACCATCCGCAAGCGCACGCTGGAATCGGTGGGCAAGGCGGTGATCCTGCATTCGCGCATCGGCGCCCACATCGACCAGGACACGCCGTGGTCCGAATGGAACCGCAACGGCACGCTGGCGCACCGCCCGGCGCAGTTCGGTGCCGACGACTGGTGGAACAACCTGCAACGCGCCGGCCTCGACCCGGCCACCGCGCTGGGCGAAGGCCCGCGCCCCGCCGCCGCCGCTACCGCCGCCGACATCTACCTCGGCGAATACGGCAATACAATCGAATGATCGAATGATGGAGACACCCATGAAGAACACGTTCACCCGCCGCACCCTGCTGCGCGGCGCCTCCGCCGGCGGCCTGTCCCTGCTGGGCGGCGCGCTGCCGTTGACGGCGCTGGCCGCCGCCGCGAAGGCTGCAAGCGACGCCGCCGCCAAGGACGCCGGCGATCCGTGGCAGCGCGCGCGCGACATCGCCGCGCGCCTGGCCAACCCGGTCAAGTTCCGCAAGATGGACTACCGCATCGGCGACTTCGGCGCCGAGCCGTGCAAGCTGGTGCCGGTGAAGGCCTGGGTCTCGTTCGAAGACCAGGCAACCCTGAACACGCCGGCGCCCGGCGCCAAGGATTGCCATGGCGCGATCAAGGCCGCCATCGCGCGCTGCCATGCCGAGGGCGGCGGGCGCGTGCTGATCCCGAAGGGCGACTGGTTCTGCGCCGGCCCGATCGTGCTGCTGTCGAACGTCAACGTGCACCTGCAGAGCGGCGCCCACGTCTACTTCAGCAACGACCCGCGCGACTACGCCAAATACGGCGACGTCGACTGCGGCGCCAACGGCAAGCTGGTGGTGTCGCGCTGGCAGAGCAACGATTGCCTGAATTTCTCCTCGATGGTGTACGCGAAGGGCCAGGACAACATCGCCCTCACCGGCGACGACTGGAACGCCATCCTCGACGGCCAGGGCGGCGTGCCGTTCGGAGACGCCGTCGTGAGCCGCGACAAGGCCTTCGGCGCCGCGTCCGACTGCTGGTGGACCTGGAAGGGCAAGAACGCCACCATCAATTCGGTGGCGCAGGACAAGTCGCCCGGCTACGCGCCGGGCAAGCTGGCGCAGAACCAGCCCAATCCCGCCAACCCCAGGTCGCTGGCCGAGGTGGCGCCGGGCCTGGCGGAGGCGCAGCGCCTGCTGATCCAGGGCGAAGGCGACAAGTGGCGCGCCGACGACGCCTACCTGCCGGCGCTGTCCGAAGCCGGCGTGCCGCTGCAAAAACGCGTGTTCGGCCTGGGCCACTATCTGCGTCCGCCGATGATCCAGCTGATCGAGTGCACCAACGTGCTGCTGCAGGGCTACCAGGTGACCCACACGCCGTTCTGGCAACACCACCCGGTGGCTTGCCGCAACCTGGCGATCCGCAACGTGTACGCCAACAGCCTGGGGCCGAACAGCGACGGCTTCGACCCGGAAGCCTGCGACACGGTGCTGGTGGAAGGCTGCCAGTTCGACACCGGCGACGATTGCATCGCCATCAAGGCCGGCAAGAACCTGGACACGCACTACGGCCCGTCGCAGAACATGGTGATCCAGAAGTGCACCATGCAGAGCGGCCATGGCGCGGTCACGCTGGGCAGCGAGATGGCGGCCGGCATCCAGCACGTGTACGCGCAGGACCTGGTGTTCGAGAACAAGAACTGGGCCACCAATCCGCTCAACACCGCGATCCGCCTGAAGACCAACATGAACCGCGGCGGCTTCCTGCGCCATTTCTACGTGCGCAACGTGTCGATCCCGAACGGCGTACAGACCAGCCCCTCGTTCTATGCGTCGCTGCCGGGCTCACCGATCGCCTCGCGCACCGTGGCCACCGCCGCCGGGGCCGTGGTCACCTTCGACTGCGACTACACGCCGCGCGCCGACAACGTGCGCACCCGCCCGCCGGAAGTCAGCGACGTGCATATCTCGAACGTCAGGGTCGGCAACGTGAGCAAGGACGGCAAGCGCCTGTCCGGCTTCCAGGCGTTCGTGCTGCTGGGACCGGTGGCCTCGGACTACAACGGACCGTCTCCGGCACCGGCCGTGCTGCCGGTGCGCGACGTGACCATCAGCGACTGCGATTTCGGTACGCCGGCCAACGCCGCCCAGCCCTGGTTCGTGTACAACGTCAAGGGTGTCAAGTTGTCCAACGTGACCATCGCCGGCAAGCGCCACGATACGGTGCTGTCGACGTGAAAGGGTATCAAAGCCGTTGCTAAACGACAACCAATTCGGCTGTAATCAGTAAATTCGGTAATTATTTTTAGAAATTAAAGTTGCACTGTGGACTTACCGGGAACGGAAGGCTATGCTGTTTTCCGACTCTTCCGTTCTTTCCGGTCCGCCATGCACTATGCCGCTTCATCCGCCATCGATCACCTTGACCGGCAGCGCAAGCCGCTGGTCATGCGCTCGGCCGCGCTGATCGCGGGCTTTTGCCTGCTGCTGCTCGGCCTGCATTTCTGGAGCCTGATGGTGTCACGCCAGGAACAGTTGGACGAGACCGCCACCAGCACCGCCAACATGGCGCGCGCGCTGGCCTCGCAGGCGGAGCGCTCGCTCAAGGTCGGCGACCTGATCCTGGGCGAGATGGTCGAACGCATCGAGCAAGGCAAGCCGGAAGCGGATGCCGAGCAGCACCTGCACGCGCGCCTGGCGGCGATCGTCAAGGCGGCGCCGGAAATCCAGGAACTGTTCCTGTACGGCGCCGACGGCCTGCGCATCGCCACCTCGCTGCCGGTCAAGCTCCCCGGCAGCAACGCCGACCGCGAATTCTTCCGCTACCACCAGACCCATGCGGACCGCAGCCTGCACATCGGCAAGCCGATCCGCAGCCGTTCCACCGGCATCCTGACGATTCCGCTGTCGCGCCGCATCGACCGCGCGGACGGCAGCTTCGGCGGCGTGGCGATGGCCTCGCTGCGGCTGAGCTTCTTCGGCAATTTCTACGACAGCTTCAACGTCGGCAAGACCGGCACCATCATCCTCGCCATCGACGACGGCACCCTGCTCTACCGGCGTCCGTTCAACCCGGCCATGGTCGGCTCCGACGTCGGCAATACCGTGGTGTTCCAGATGTACAGGAAGGACGGCCCGGTCGGCAGCGGCCTGCGCGTGGCCAGGCTGGACGGCATCGAGCGCATGTACAGCTACCGCCACCTGGAAGGTTTTCCGCTGCTGGTGGCGATCGCCCGCTCCCGGGACGAGATCCTGGCCGACTGGTGGACGGTGGTGTTCAAGATGAGCGGCGTGGTGCTGTTCGCGGTGGCGCTGCTGGCCTGGGGCGGCGTGCGCATGGTGCGCCAGATCCGCGTGCGCGAGGCGCTGGAGACCGAACTGCGCCTGGCGCGCGCCTCGCTGGAAGGGCACAACGTCTCGCTGCAGGCGCTGGCCGACACCGACGGCCTGACCGGCCTGGCCAACCGGCGCCGCTTCGAGACCACGCTGGCGCGCGAGCACGAGCGGGCCCGCCGCAACGGCATGCCGTGCTCGCTGATCCTGACCGACGTCGACTTCTTCAAGAAATACAACGACCGCTACGGCCACGTGGCCGGCGACGATTGCCTGCGCCGCGTCGCCGCCGCCATCGGCAGCGGCACGCGCCGCCCGACCGACCTGGCGGCGCGCTACGGCGGCGAGGAATTCGCCGTCATCCTGCCGGACACCGACCTGGAAGGCGCGCGCGCCGTGGCCGAGAACATGCGCGCCGCCGTCGCCGCGCTGCACGTCCTGCACGCCGACAGCCCGTGCGGCCACGTCAGCATCAGCCTGGGCGTGGTCACCGTCCATCCGGCCGTCGAAGGCGGCGACCCGCTGGAATGGGTCGAGGCCGCGGACACGCTGCTGTACCGCGCCAAGGCCGCCGGCCGCAATTGCGCCGCCGCCTGCGACGGCAGGACCCTGCTCGCAGCCTGAGTTGATTACGGCGGTGGCCGCCGCGCCTGTTCGATGCCGTCCAGGATCAGGTCGATCCCGGCCATGAAATCGGCGCGGTCGTCGTGCTCGCGCAGCTGCGCGGCGACGCTGCGCGTGAACGCATAGGCGTCCTCGTCCAGGCGCAGCCACGCCGCCGCCACCGATTCCAGCAGCGCCGGCCGTTCCCCGCCCAGCCGGCGCGCCACCCGCGCGTTGGCGGCATTCTGGCCGGCCACGCCGAGGATGTAGTTCAGCAGCGTGGACGCCGCCAGCCACTGCCCCTGCGACGGCACGCCGAGCGCGCGCACCTGGCCGCCGATGCCTTCCAGGATGCGCACCATCGGCAGCGCCCCCGGGCTGCGCGCCAGTTCGGCGCCGATCCAGGGGTGCGCATCCAGCGCGTCGAACATGCCGACGCCGATGGCGCGCATGCGTTCCCTGGGCGTGGCGCTGTCTGCGGCAGCCGCCATGGTGCGTGCCACCACGGCGTCGCAGGCGGCGTCCAGCAGGTCGCCCTTGTCGGCCACGTGCCAGTAGATGGCGCCGGCGCCGGTGGCCAACCGCTCCGACAGCGCGCGGAAGGTCAGCCCGGCCTCGCCGCCGGCGTCCAGCAGCGCGATGGCCGCCTCGATGATGCTGTCGCGCGACAGCGATGTTTCCCCGCGCTGGGTGCGGCGTGTGTTCCTGGTCATGGCGCATCTTGACATGCCGGCGACAATGTTTCAACATTAATGGAACGGCGTTCCACAAAGCGCACGCAGCGTGGATGCATTTCTACTCTCTTTCAAGGAACCACCATGACCACTTCCATCGCCATCGTCGGCGCCGGCCTCGGCGGCCTGCTGCTGGCGCGCGTCCTGCACCTGCACGGCATCGCGGCCACCGTGTACGAAGCCGACGCCGCGGCCGACGCGCGCAGCCAGGGCGGCATGCTCGACATCCACGAGCACGACGGCCAGCGCGCGCTCAAGGCGGCCGGCCTGTTCGACGCATTCACGTCCATCATCCACCGCGGCGGCGAAGCCACGCGCGTGCTCGCCAAGGACGGCGCCGTGCTGCTTGACGTGCCCGACGACGGCAGCGGCGGCCGGCCCGAAGTGCCGCGCGCCGCACTGCGCCGCATCCTGCTCGACTCCCTGCCGGCCGGCACGGTGCGCTGGGGCAGCAAGCTGGTCGCGGCCACCCCGCTCGGCGGCGGCCGCCATGCGCTCGCCTTTGCCGACGGCACGCAACAGGCCGTGGACCTGCTGGTGGGCGCCGATGGCGCCTGGTCGCGCGTGCGCCCGCTGGTCTCCGGCGCGCGCCCGGCCTACGCCGGCTTCACCTTCGTCGAAACGTTCCTGCGCGATGCCGACCGGCGTTTTCCCACCAGCGCGCAGGCGGTCGGCGGCGGCGCCCTGTTCGCGCTGCTGCCCGGCCAGGGCATCCTGGCGCACCGCGAACCGGACGGCGTGCTGCACGCCTACCTGGCCTTCCAGCAGCCGCACGACTGGGCCGACGCCATCGACCTCGCCGACCCGGCCGGCGCCAAGGAAGGCCTCGCCGCCGCCTTCGACGGCTGGGCGCCCGCCCTGACCGACCTGGTCCGCGCGGCCGACGGCGTGCCCGTGGTGCGCCGCATCCATGCGCTGCCGGCCGGACACCGCTGGGAACGCGTGCCGGGCGTGACCCTGCTGGGCGACGCCGCGCACCTGATGGCGCCCTCGGGCGACGGCGCCAACCTCGCCATGCTCGACGGCGCCGAACTGGGCCAGGCGATCGCCGCGCATCCGGACGACCCGGAGGCGGCGCTGGCGGCCTACGAAGCGCCGATGTTCGCGCGCGCCGCACAGGCCGCGGCGGGCGCCGACGCCGTGCTGGAAGCCTGCTTCGGCGCCGATGCGCCGGGCAGCCTGCTGGCCTTTTTCGGGGCTGCCCTGCCGGCCGAGGCATCGCGGGCGGCGGCGCCGGCGCCGGATGCGCAGCCGGCCGGCTAGGCTTAAGAACCTATCCCGGTAGGGAACCGGTCGTTGCTGACGCGCCGAAGTGGAACGGATCGCCAGGCAGGCGCGCAAGGACGCGCCTCAGTTCTTGGAACCGGTCTTCCAGCGCAGCCCGAATCCGTAGCGCTGGTCCAGCGCCACGTGGTCGGCCACGTACTCGGCCAGCTTGGTCACGCGCAGCTGGCCGCGGTCGTTGTCGATCATCGCGATGGCGCACATCTTGTACGCGCTGCCGTGGTCGAGCCGCACTTCCACCGCCGGCTGGTCCGGCAGCGTGACCGTGACCACGCCGTCGGTCTCGACCCAGTTGGCGACGCCGCGGTAGATGTAGGCGAACACCAGCACGCGGCGGATCTGGTCGAAGCGGTCGCCGTTGACCAGCATGTTCTCGCCGCCCTGGACGGCGCCGGTGCGGTCGTCGCCTTCGAGGCGGATGAACGGGCGGCCGTCGAAGCTGCCCCAGCTGTTGCCGAGCGCCTGCACCACGCCGCGCGAACCGTCGGCCAGTTCGTACAGGCAGCCGAGGTCGAGGTCGACGCCGCGCGCGCCGGCGTTGCGCAGGCGGTCGAGCAGGCCGCGCGCCGGCGTCCTGGATGCCTGGTTCCAGTCGAGGTTGACGCGGATGCGGCCGAACCCCGCGTTGCCGCGCTTGTCGAGCGAGACCTTGTCGCCACGCTTGTCGAGGGTAATCTTGGACAGCGATACCTTGGGGGCCGCCGGTGCTGTCGACGCTGCCGCTGCGGGCGCCACGGGCGCGGATGCCGGGACAGGCGCGGGCGCCGGCACGGACGGACGCGCTTCCTCGCCGCCGAAATGCGCCAGCAGCGCGCTCAGGCCACCGTCGAAGCCCTGCCCCACGGCACCGAAGCGCCACTGGCCGTCGCGACGGTACAGCTCGGCCAGGATCACCGCCTTTTCCGCCGCCAGGTCGGCGCCGTCGAGCGTGAACGCCAGGGCGTGGCCGAGGCGCAGCGTGATCGGGCCGGCGCTGCGGATCGCCGCGCCGCCGTCGATGGCGGCGGTGAACACCAGCTTGGCGATCGACGGCGGCAGCGCTTCCAGGTCGACCTGGAAGTCGGCGCGCCCCGGCGCCAGCGCCAGAGAGACTTCGTTGCGCGCACTGGCCAGCTGGTTGTAGAACACCATGTAGCGGTCGTCGGCCAGGCGCTCGCCGGCATCCAGCCCGAAGCAGGAAATATCGACGGCATGGGCAGGCGCGTGTCCGGCCGCCTGCAGTTCGACGGCGACCGGCAGGCGCAGCGGCAGCCCGAGGTCCGACAATTTGCCCTTTTGGCCGCGTGTGAATGTTTGCATCGTGGTTGTACCTTTCAAGCTCGTCGCGCTGTTTCGCTGATGGTATTGCACGCCTGGCGACACGATCAATATCCATCCTTCAACGGCGCGCCGATGCGAGCGGCTTGCAGGCGAATGCGCGACGGCGCGCCGCACATCCGGCTATCATGACGGCGACGTGTTTCGCCCCATGGGAGGCAGCATGGACCAGTACGCCGATGCCGGCGACGGCTTCGACATCGCCCGCCTGGTGCCGGGCTTCCGGCCGCCGCCGCACCCCGACACCGCCGGCGCCGGCGCCGCGCAACTGCGCGCCGCCGACATGCGCATGCGCTGCTGGCGCAGTCCGCTCGCCGGCCCCTTGGCTCCCGGTTCGGCACGGCACCGTGACGCCGTCTGCCGCATGTTCCGCGACACCTTCAATCCCTACCGTCCCGCCGTGCTCGACTGGCCGGCCCTGGCGCCGGCCACGCTGGCGCGCATCGTCGCCCTGCCGATCTGGGATATCGCGGTACAGACCGAAGGCAAGGCGCGCCTGCGCATGGCGGCCTATGCCGGGACCGTGCTCGATCCCGGCATGCGCGCGGCGCTGGCCCTGAACGCCTGGGAAGAACACCGCCACAAGGAAGTGCTGTCGCGCATGGTGGCCGCCTACGGCATCGCGCTCGCGCCCGAGTCCCCGTACCGCCGGCCGGCCGATCCGGAATGGGCCTACCTGGTCACCGGCTACAGCGAATGCATCGACAGCTTCTTCGCCTTCGGGCTGTTCGAGCTGGCGCGGCGCTCCGGCCTGTTTCCGCCGGAACTGGTAGACACCTTCGAACCGGTGATGCAGGAAGAGTGCCGCCACATCCTGCTGTTCGCCAACTGGGCCGCCTGGCACCGCGCCCGCCTGCCATGGTGGCGGCGGCTGCGCTTTGAGGCCAGGGTCGGCGCCGCGTGGGCGTTCCTGGCCTGGGAGCGGATCGGGCTGGCGCGCAGCGTCGGCAGCGGCGGCGGTGCCGGTGCCGACGCTGCCGCCGGGCAGACCCGCGGCAAGGGGCAGGACAACAATTTCACCCTGCACGGCGCGCAGTCGGTCGCGTCCGGCGACGTGCGGCTGTCCGACCTGCTCGCGCTGTGCCTGGCCGAAAACGACCGGCGCTTCGCCGGTTACGACGAACGCCTGCTGCGGCCGGCCACGGTGCCGTGCCTGGTCCGCCTGGTGTTGCGCTGCCTGCCGCGACGCGGCGGGCGCGCTGCACGAACGGGCTGAGGCAATCGCCACAAAACAAATGTCGTGGGCAAGGACGACAAAGCAAGCGCTGTAAGGCAAGAGCCATGAAGGGCACCTCGAAAAAACCGTCGCGAGCGGCAGTAGTTTCGGCTGAGACGCACAGCCGTACAAGCGTACGGCCGGTCCGCCGTAGCGGAGCATCGCAAGCCGAAAATGCAACGCGCAGCAGGTTTTTCGAGGTGTTCTGAAACAAGCACTGTGAACCAAGCGTTATGAACCCGGATCTGTGAAGCGCGCCCCGTGGAACAAGCGCCTGAGGCCTGGCCGGCGCCGCCCGAGCCTGCCGGCGCCTATCCAGGCCGGCGCCTGCCGAGATAGCCGGCCTGTCCGAACCATGCCAGGGCCGCCTGCACCGCGGCCGCGTGCGGCGCCGGCCGGTAGCCCAGTTCGCGCTGCGCCTTGTCGGACGAAAAGAACATGCGGTTGCGCGACATGCGCAAGCCGTCCACCGTCAGCAACGGTTCCCTGCCGCTCAGGCGCGCCGCCGCTTGCGCCAGGTGCGCCAGCGGCAGCAACGGCGTTACCGGCAACCTGATGCGCGGCGCGCGCCGTCCGCACAGCGCCGCGATTTCCGCCAGCAACTGGTGCAGCATCAGGTTGTCGCCGCCCAGGATGTAGCGTTCGCCGACCCGCCCGCGCTCCAGCGCCAGCAGGTGGCCGCGCGCGACGTCGTCCACGCCGACCACGTTCAGCCCGGTCTCGACAAAGGCCGGCATGCGGCCGCGCGCCGCCTCGACGATGATGCGCCCGGTCGGCGTGGGACGCACGTCGCGCGGCCCCACCGGGGTCGACGGATTGACGATCACCGCCGGCAGGTCTTCCTCGGCGGCCATGCGTTCCACCAGGCGCTCGGCCAGCACCTTGCTGCGCTTGTAGGCGCCGATCGCCGCGTCCGGCGCCACGGGCGCGTCCTCGGCGGCGGCCACGGTGGACGGCGCCACCCGCAACGTCGCCACGCTGCTGGTGTACACCACCCGTTCCACCGCCGTGGCCAGCGCCGCGCGCATCACCGCCGCCGTGCCGGTGACGTTGTTGCCGACGATGTCGCCCGGCGTACGCGACCACAGCCGGTAGTCCGCCGCCACGTGCAGCAGGTAGCGTGCGCCGTCGAGGGCGCGTTCGACCGCCGGCTGGTCGCGCATGTCGGCCACCGCCACCTCGGCGTCGAGCCCGGCCAGGTTGCGGCGCGGACTGCCGGCGCGAACCAGCAGGCGCACGCGATAGCCGCGTTCGAGTGCGGCGCGCGCCACCGCCGAGCCGACGAAGCCGGCCGCTCCCGTCACCAGCACCAGGTCTGCCATCGGGCCTCCATGCATGCTTGCCGGGCTGCGCTCATGCGGCACCGGCGCCGAAGCATCGTTTCGTACCCATGCAGCGATAGAGCATGGAGGATGCCGCCCGGTTCCCGCCGATGCGCGGTCCGTTTGATCCAGGCGAAGAAACGGCAGCAAAGATGGCCCCGCCACACCGAAAAACGCGGCGGCGCGCGAACCGCCGGGCGGATGCGCCATCTAACCGTCGTGAACATCGATGAAGGGATCGTCATGCGGGTCATCCTTGCCCAGCCACGCGGGTTCTGTGCCGGCGTCGTGCGCGCCATCGACATCGTCGAGCGCGCGCTGCAGCAATACGGCACGCCGGTGCGCGTGCGCCATGAAATCGTGCACAACAAGGCGGTGGTCGACGGCCTGCGCGCCAAGGGCGCCGTGTTCGTCGAACAGCTCGACGCGGTGCCGCCGGGCGCGGTGACGGTCTTCAGCGCCCACGGGGTCGGCCGCGCGGTCGAGGCCGAAGCGCGGGCGCGCGGGCTGCGCGTGCTCGACGCCACCTGCCCGCTGGTCGGCAAGGTGCACATGCAGGGCCGCCAGTACGCCGCCGCCGGCCGCGTCGTCATCCTGATCGGCCATGCCGGCCACGCCGAGGTGGAGGGCACGATGGGCCAGATCGACGGCCGCGTGCTGCTGGTGCAGAACGAGCGCGACGTCGCGGCGCTCGACCTGCCGGCGGATACGCCGCTCGCCTACGTGACCCAGACCACCCTCAGCGTGGACGACACGCGCGGCGTGATCGCGGCGCTGCAGCGGCGCTTCCACGACATCGTCGGGCCGAACGTCAGCGACATCTGCTACGCCACCCAGAACCGCCAGCGCGCGGTGCGTGCGCTGAGCGGGCTGGTGGACGTGCTGCTGGTGGTGGGCGCGCCCAACAGCTCGAACGCCAACCGCCTGCGCGAGATCGGCAACGAAAGCGGCATTCCCAGCTACCTGCTGGCCGACGGCGGCGAACTCGATCCCGCCTGGGTGGCCGGCGCCACCGCGGTCGGCATCACGGCCGGGGCGTCGGCGCCGGAAGCGATGGTCGGCCACGTGATCGACGCGCTGCGCGCGCTGGCGCCGGTCGAGCTGTCGACCATGGACGGGATCGAGGAGCGGGTCGAGTTCCGGCTGCCGTCCGAGCTGGCCGGCCGGGCGGCGTGACGGCGCCCGGCGACCGGCGCGAATGGCATACGCACAGGGAGCGGACCATGGCGATACCGTTGCTGCAGAAATTCCGGGTCGGCGCCTACGTCGTGCGCAAGCACCTGTCCGGCACCCGGCGCTATCCGCTGGCGCTGATGCTGGAACCGCTGTTCCGCTGCAACTTGGCCTGCGCCGGCTGCGGCAAGATCGACTATCCGGAGCCGATCCTCGACCAGCGCCTGTCGATCGACGAATGCCTGGGCGCGGTCGACGAATGCGGCGCGCCGGTGGTCTCGATTGCCGGCGGCGAACCGCTGCTGCACAAGGACATGGCGAGGATCGTCGAGGGGATCGTGGCGCGCCGCAAGTTCGTGTACCTGTGCACCAACGCGCTGCTGCTGGAAAAGAAGCTGGACCAGTACCGGCCCGGCCCCTACTTCACCTGGTCGGTCCACCTGGACGGCGACCAGGACATGCACGACCGCGCCGTGTGCCAGCCCGGCGTGTACCGGCGCGCGCTGGCGGCGATCGGGCGCGCCAAGGCGCGCGGATTCCGCGTGAACATCAACTGCACGCTGTTCGACGGCGCCGAACCGGAGCGGGTGGCGCGCTTCTTCGATTCGCTGGCGCTGCTGGACGTGGACGGCATCACGGTGTCGCCCGGCTATGCCTACGAACGCGCCCCGGAACAGCAGCATTTCCTGAATCGCAACAACACCCGGCAATTGTTCCGCGACATCTTCAAGCGCGGCGACGGCGGCCGGCGCTGGGCCTTCGGCCAGTCCAGCCTGTTCCTGGATTTCCTGGCCGGCAACCAGCGCTACCACTGCACGCCGTGGGGCAACCCGACCCGCACCGTGTTCGGCTGGCAGCGTCCCTGCTACCTGCTGGGCGAGGGTTATGCCGCCAGCTTCGCCGAACTGATGGATGAGACCGACTGGGATGCCTACGGCACCGGCAACTACGAGAAGTGCGCGAACTGCATGGTGCACAGCGGCTACGAGGCGACCGCCGTGATGGACACCCTGGCCCATCCGCTGGCGGCGGCGCGGGTCGCGCTGGCCGGCGTGCGCACCGACGGGCCGATGGCGCCCGACATCGCCCTGGAAGGCCAGCGTCCCGCGCAATACGTGCACGCGCGCCACGTGGCGGTGAAGCTGGCCGAGATCGGCGGACGCAAGGCCGGCGCCGGGCTGGCGGGAGCGCCTGGCGGCCGCGACGCCGGCCCGGCGCCGGCCGCGGAGTGACGGCGCCCATGGACACGACGATGAGCGCCATCGCCGCATCCGCTACATTCGCGGCCACCGCCGGCATGCTGCTGACGTTGCTCGCCACCGTGTATGCGCTGGCCGCGCTGCTGTGCCGCGGCCGGCCCTGGCGTCCGCGCCGGAGCGCCGGTCCCGGCGACGAACCCGGCGCCGTGCCGGTGCCGGTGACCGTCCTCAAGCCCCTGTGCGGCGCGGAACCGCGCCTCGACCACAACCTGGCCACCCTGGCCGTCCAGACCCATCCGTGCTACCAGCTCGTGTTCGGCGTGCGCCGCGCCGACGATCCCGCCATCGCCGCCGTGGAACGGCTGGCGCGCCGCCATCCGCGGCTCGACATCCGGCTGGTGGTCGACCCGCGCGTGCACGGCGCCAACTTCAAGGCCGGCAACCTGGCCAACATGGCGGCCGCCGCGCGCCATCCCTTCCTCGTCGTCGCCGACAGCGACATCGCCGTGGCCCCGGATTACCTGGAACGCGTGACGGCGCCATTGCACGACCCCGGCACCGGCATCGTCACCTGCCTGTACCGCGGGCGCGCGCTGGACGGCTTCTGGCCGCGCCTGGGCGCCCTCTTCATCGATGCCTGGTTCGCGCCCTCGGTGCGGGTGGCCAGCAGCGGCGGCGCCAGCGCGTTCGGCTTCGGCGCCACCATCGCGCTGCGCGCCGACACCCTGCACGCGGTCGGCGGCTTCGCCGCGCTCGAGGATTGCCTGGCCGACGATTTCTGGCTGGGCGAACGCACGCGCTGCCTGGGCCTGGCCACGGTACTGTCCGAGGTCGTGGTCGATACCGATGTCACCGAAGGCAGCCTGCGCGCGCTGTGGGCGCGCGAGCGGCGCTGGATGCAGACCATCCGCTCGCTCAATCCGCTCGGCTATCCCTGTTCCTGCATCACCTTCACCTTGCCGATGCTGGCGCTGGGCCTGTGGCTGGCGCCGACCGCCGCCAACGCCGCCGTGGCGCTGCTGGGCGCCGCCGCCCGCCTGGGCCTGGTGGCGCGCACGCCGGCGGCAGCGCGCGCGGCGCGCGCGGCGCATGCGTCGGGCACGGCGGATACGGCCGGGACAGCACCGATGGCGAGCACGGCGCCGATGGCGCGGGCGGAACCGATGGCCGGCGCCGGCCGCACGGCCCCCTGCGCCGCGGCGCCGGCCTGGCGCCGCCGGCTGCGCCACGCGCTGCTGATGGCACCGCTGCGCGATGGCCTGCTGCTGCTGGAATGGCTGGCCGGCTTCGGCGGCGCCACCACGCGCTGGCGCGGCCGCACCGTGCCGGTGGACCGCCGCCGCGCCGGCAGCGGCGCCGCGGCCGCACGCAGCCGCAGTCCTCCCACCCTGCACGAATCGTCCTGAAGGTGGCCACGATGAACGATACCCCGATGAAGACGACCCTGTTCCTGCAAGCGCCCTCGTTCGACGGCTTCGACGGCGGCGCCGGCTCGCGCTACCAGGCGCGGCGCGAGATCCGCTCGTTCTGGTACCCGACCTGGCTGGCCCAGCCGGCCGCGCTGGTACCCGGCAGCCGCCTGCTGGACGCGCCCGCCGAGGGCATGCCGGTCGAGCAAGCGCTGGCCATCGCCGCCGGGTACGAGCTGGTGATCATCCATACCAGCACGCCCTCGTTCGCCGGCGACGTGGCGTTCGCGGAACTGGCCAGGGCACGCCGCCCCGATATGTTGCTGGGCATGGTCGGCGCCAAGGTCGCGGTCGACCCGGGCGGATCGCTGGCGGCGAGCCCGGCCCTCGACTTCGTCTGCCGCGAAGAGTTCGACTACACCTGCCGCGACCTGGCCGAAGGCCGGCCGCTGGAGACGATTGCCGGCCTGAGCTGGCGCGACCACGCCGGCGCCATCCGCCACAATCCGCGGCGGCCGATCGTCGAGGACATGGATGCGCTGCCCTTCGTGGCGCCGGTCTACCGGCGCCACCTGGACCTCCGCAATTACTTCATCGGCTACCTGAACTACCCCTACGTCTCGCTGTACACCGGACGCGGCTGCCGCTCGCGCTGCACCTTCTGCCTGTGGCCGCAGACCGTGGGCGGTCACCGCTACCGCACGCGCTCGGCCGCCAACGTGCTGGCGGAGGTACGCTGGATCAGGGACAACATGCCCGAGGTGAAGGAGATCATGTTCGACGACGACACCTTCACCGACCTGCGCCCGCGTGCCGAGGAAATCGCGCGCGGACTCGGCGCGCTCGGCGTGACCTGGTCGTGCAACGCCAAGGCCAACGTGCCGTACTCGACCCTGAAGATCATGAAGGAGAACGGCTTGCGCCTGCTGCTGGTCGGCTACGAGTCCGGCGACGACCAGATCCTGCTGAACATCAAGAAGGGCCTGCGCACCGACATCGCGCGTCGCTTCGCCGCCGATTGCCGCGCGCTCGGCATCACCGTGCACGGCACCTTCATCCTCGGCCTGCCGGGCGAGACCCGCGCCACCATCGAGAAATCGATCGAGTTCGCCAAGGAGATCAATCCGCACACGATCCAGGTCTCGCTGGCGGCGCCCTACCCCGGCACCCGCCTGTACGAGCAGGCCGTGGAAAACGCCTGGATCGCGCAGGACAAGACCATCCCCCTGGTCAGCGACAAGGGCGTGCAACTGGCGGCGCTAAGCTATCCGCACCTGTCGAGCGAGGAAATCTACCATGGCGTCGAACGCTTCTACCGGCGCTTCTATTTCCGCCCCTCGAAGATCTGGGAAATCGTGCGCGAGATGCTGCATAGCTGGGAGATGACGCGGCGGCGCCTGCGCGAGGGCGTCGAATTCTTCCGCTTCCTGCGCAGCCATGGCGCCAGCCATTCATGACGGCGCGCCCGGATGCGCCGGTCCGGTGCATGAAGGCGGCCGGCCGCGAGGGGCGCCATGCGCCGGCCCGGCCTGATCGTCACCGCCGACGATTTCGGGCTGCACCCGAGCGTCAACCTGGCGGTCGAGCGCGCCTGGCAGGCAGGCACGCTGGCGGCAGCCAGCCTGATGGTCGGGGCGCCGGCGGCACGCGATGCGATCGCACGCGCGCGCGCCTGCGCCGGCCTGCGGGTCGGCCTGCACCTGGTGCTGGCCGATGGGCAGCCGGTGCTGCCGGCGCGCCTGGTGCCCGACCTGGTCGGCGCCGACGGCCGCTTCGGCCTGCACATGGTGCGCGCCGGGGTGCGCTTCTTTTGCCTGCCGCGCGTGCGCCGGCAGTTGCGCGACGAGATCGAGGCCCAGTTCGCCGCCTTTGCAGGCGCCAACCTGGCGCTCGATCACGTGAACGCGCACAAGCACTTTCACCTGCACCCGACCGTGCTGTCGCTGCTGCTCGATGTGGGACGCGGCTTCGGCCTGCGCGCGGTGCGCCTGCCGCGCGACGCCGGCGCGCCGCCGTGGCTGCGGCCGTGGCTGTCCCTGCTGCGCATGCGCCTGGAGCGCGCCGGCGTCGCGCACAACGATTACCTGGTCGGCCTGCGCCAGTCCGGCCGCTTCGGCGAGGCGGCGCTGCTGGCGGCGCTGGACGCCTTGCCGGCCGCCGGCGTGGGCGAGTTGTACCTGCATCCGGCGCTGGAATCGGGCGCGGCGATCGCGCCCTCGATGCGCGGCTACCGCCATGCCGACGAATTCGCGGCGCTGCTGTCGCCGCGCGTGCATGCCGCCTGCGCGCGCCTGCGCGAACGCGGCGTGCGCTTCGGCGGATTCGCCGACCTGCTCGGCCGGCCGCCGTGAACCGCGTCGCCTGCCCGAGCGCGGTGACCGCAACGGTTGTCCCGGCGGACGGGCGCCCCGCAAGCCCGGGGACGTGCACGTGCACCACGGGCACTGGCTCTGGCACTGGCTCTGGCACTGGCTCCGGCTCCGGCTCCGGCTCTGGCTCTGGCTCTGGCTCTGGCTCTAGCTCTGGCTCTGGCAATGGCTCCGGCTCCGGCTCTAGCACTGGCTCCGGTTCTGGCACTGGCTCCGGTTCTGGCTCTGGCTCCGGCTCCGGTTCTGGTTCTGGCGCTGGCAATCGCACGGGCACGGGCACGGGCACGGGCACGGCAGTTTTCCACAGCACGCGCGCCGCCCGCCGCGCAGCGGCGGCAAGCGCCCCGCAGGCATGAACCGGCTGGCCTGGCTGGGCGCGAGCGTCGGCCTGGCCGTGCTGGCGGCGCTGGTCGCCTGGCAGGGCTGGGATGCGGTCGTGTCCGCCTTTTCACACGCCGGCTGGGCGCTGCTGTTGCTGCTGCCGCTGCGCCTGGCGACGCTGGCGCTGGACGCGCTGGCCTGGCGCGTGCTGCTGGCGCGGGCCGATCCGGCGCGCCGGGCGCGCCTGCCGTTCCTGCTGTGGGTCGCGTGCGTGCGCGACGCCGTCAACCGCCTGCTGCCGGTGGCCGGCATCGGCGGCGAAGTGGTCGGGGTGCGCCTGGCCGGCACGCGCATCCGCGACAACGCCGCGCTGGGCGCCAGCGTGATCGTGGAGGTGCTGCTGACCATGCTGGTGCTGACCCTGTTCTGCGGCGCCGGCCTGGTGCTGATGGCGCGCCTGGCCGCCGGCCTCGACCAGCTCGGGACACTGGCCGCCGCCCTGGCGCTGGGCGTGCCGCTGCCGCTGCTGGCCTGGCTGCTGCTGCGCCATGGGGCGCCGTTCGGACGGCTGGTACGATGTCTGCGGGCGGCGCTGGTGGGGCTCGGGCTGCGCAGGGAGATCGCGGCGAACCTCGACGGCGCCCGCCTCGACCGCGAAACCGCGATCCTGCTGGCGCAGCGCGACCGGCTGGCGCGCGCCTTCGGCTGGCAGGCGGCATCCTGGCTGCTGGGCAGCGCCGAGACCTGGTATGCGCTGCTGCTGCTGGGCCATCCGGTGAGCGTCGGCGCCGCCGTCGCCATCGAAGCACTGACCCAGGCCGCGCGCCACGCCGGCTTCCTGGTGCCGGCCGGCCTCGGCGTCCAGGAAGCCGCCATGCTGCTGTTCGGCCACCTGGCCGGGGTCGGCGGCGACGTCGCCCTGTCGCTGGCGCTGGTCAAGCGCATGCGCGAACTGCTGACCGGCATCCCGGCGCTGCTGTCCTGGCACTGGTTCGAGACGCGCCGCCTCATGGCGCCGCGTTGTGCGCCGCCAGATACCTGATCAGGCCATCGACGCCGCCTGCCTGCAACTGCGCCGCGAACTGGCGGCGGTAGACCTGGATCATCCACGCGCCCATCATGTCGATGTCGTAGATCTTCCAGCCGGCCGCCGTCCTGCGCAGGCGGTAATCGATGGCCATCGTGTCGCCGCCGCTGTGGACGGTGGTCTTGACCACGGCGTCGGTGTCGCTGCGCGCCACCCTGCCGGCCTGCGCATAGGTGAATCGCGTGTCCTCTGCGCTGATCTGGGTCAACTGGGTGGCGTAGGTACGCGCCAGCAAGGTCTGGAACTGGCGGAACAGCGCCTCGCGCTGGGCCGGCGTGGCCCGGGTCCAGGCGGCGCCGACCGCGTATTGCGTGCTCAGCATGAAATCCGTCCCCGGCAAAAATTTTTCCCGGACCAGTCGATAGATGCGCTCGCCATCGCCCGCGCGCGCCCCGGCATCGGCGCGCATCGCGGCCATGACGCCGTCGATGGTGGTCTTGACCGCCTGGTCGGGACCGAGCTCGTCCACCTGCGCGGCCAGCACGGCCGGGGCGGCCGGCAGCATGGCGGCTGGCAGGAGCGCGGATGCCGGAAGCAGGCACCGCAGGCGCATCGACGACAGCAGTGCGATTAGCGGGATCGATGGCTTCATCGCGGAGTTCCTTTGCGGGCAACGGGAGAATGGCCGTCCGCGCACGGCGGGCGCCGGCTTCGGCTCCGGCTCCGGCTTCGGCTCCGGCCTCGGCTTCGGCTCCGGCTTCGGCTCCGGCCTCGGCAGGACCGCTTACCGTGCGCGACTTCCGTAAGACCGGCCCGCAACGGGCGCGTTCCATCGGGCGCCGGTCCGGCGCCGCCCGCACCGGCGCGGCGACAGTGCCTTAATCGCGACAATCGGACGGCATGCGGCCGGTTCCGCCAAAGCCACCCGCGCGTGGCCGCCGAAACGCCGCCGCGGCGCCGGCCGATGGAGTCCACTGGCACCGACCACCACACCTGCGCCGATGCCGACCGAGCCGATCGCGAAAATCGTCGATGCCTCCTGCCGCCACGCCTGGGCGGTGGTGGCCGCGTTCGCCCTGCTGGTGCTGCTCGCCGGCGCCTTTGCCGCCGGCCGCTTCGCGATCAGCACCGACGTCGGCAAGCTGATCGATCCGCATGCCGGCTGGGCGCGGCGCGATGCCGCCATCGCCGCCGCCTTTCCCGGCCGCAGCGACACCACGCTGGTGGTGGTGCGCGCGCCGGCGCCCGAATTCGCGGCCCGGGCGGCGCGCGAACTGGCAGGGCGGCTTCGGCAGCAAGCGCAGCATTTCCATGCGGTCGACCTGGGCGCGGGTAGCGACTTTTTCCTGCGTAACGGCTTGCTCTACCTGCCGGCGCCGCAGGTGGCGCAGCTCACCGGACAGTTGACGGACGCGCGCCCGCTGCTGAATGCGCTGGCGCGCGACCCCTCGCTGCGCGGCCTGGCCAACCTGCTGTCGGTGTCGTTGTCGACGCCCCTGCAGACCGGCCAACTGACCCTGGCCGGCATGGCGCCGCTGCTGGAGCGCAGCGGCGCCACGGTCGACGCCGTGCTGGCGGGACGGCCGGCGGTGCTGTCGTGGCAGGAACTGATGGACGCTACTGGCGGCAGAGCCGGCAGCGGCGCAGATGGCGGTGGCGGCGCAGATAGCGGTGGCGATGGCAGCGGCAGCGGTACTGATGGCGATGGAGATGGCAGCCGCAGCGGTGGCGGCACTGATGGCGGTAGCGGTAGCGGTGGCAGCGGCTCAGGTGCAGGTGCAGGCGCGGGCGGCGAGCGCATGGCGACCAGCCTGATCGAAGTGCGGCCGGTACTCGATTTCAGCGAACTGATGCCCGGCGCGCCGTCGAGCCGGGCGATCCGCGCCGCCGCGCGCGAACTGCATCTGGCCGAGCGCTACCACGCCAGCGTGGCATTGACCGGGCCGATCCCGCTGGCCGACGACGAATTCGCCTCGCTGCAGGAAGGTTCGGCGCTGACGGCCGTCGCCCCGGTGGCGCTGCTGGTGTGCATCCTGTGGCGCGCGCTGCGCTCGTGGCGCCTGGTGCTGGCGGTGCTGCTGACGATGCTGGGCGGGCTGGTCATCACGGCCGCGCTGGGCGTGCTGATGGTGGGCGAACTGAACGTGATCTCGATCGCCTTCGCCATCCTGTTCGTCGGCATCGGCGTCGACTTCGGCATCCAGTTCGGAATGCGTTTCCGGGAATTGCGGCGCCGCCATGGCGGCGCCGGTACCGGCGCGGCCCTGCACGATGCCGCGCGCGCGATCGCGCTGCCGCTGGCCCTGGCCGCGGCCGCCACCGCGTGCGGTTTCCTGGCGTTCCTGCCGACCGCCTACCGCGGCGTGGCGGAGCTGGGACAGATCGCCGGGGTCGGCATCCTGTTCGTGGCGTTTCCGTCCTGCGTGACGGTGCTGCCGGCGCTGATCTGCCTGATGCCGCCGCCGCCCAGCGCCGTCGCGCCCGGCTATCCGCGCCTGGCGCCGCTCGACCGCGCGCTGCAGGCGCACCGCAGGACGGTGCTGGGCGCCACGCTGGCGCTGGTGGCGGCAGGGCTGCCGCTGCTGTGGCAGCTGCGCTTCGACGCCGACCCGCTGCACCTGAAGGACCCGGCCAGCGAATCGATGGCGACGCTGCGCGCGCTGGAAGGCGGCGCCGGGAACGGTGCAAGCGTCGGCATCGACAACATCCAGGTGCTGGCGGCTTCCCCGGCCGCGGCGCAGGCGCTGGCGCGGCGCCTGGCACGCCTGCCCGAGGTCGGCAGCGCGACGAGCGTGGCGGACCTGGTGCCGGACCGCCAGGACGACAAGCTGCGCGCCATCGGCACGGCCGCCGCCGCCCTGCTGCCGGCGCTGGCGCAGGCGCCCTTGCCCGCGGCCAGCGACGCCCAGCGCGTGACGGCCCTGCGGGC
Source organism: Massilia forsythiae (assembly GCF_012849555.1). NCBI lineage: Bacteria > Pseudomonadati > Pseudomonadota > Betaproteobacteria > Burkholderiales > Oxalobacteraceae > Massilia > Massilia forsythiae. The sequence continues at coordinate 4,450,668 of NZ_CP051685.1, read as the reverse complement.
GGCTGCGCAGGCGCTGCGCAACGCGGCGCTGGATCACCCTGGACCGGGCGCGGCGCAGGCCGTGCGCCTGGCCGCGGCGCTGGCCGCGCTGGCGCGCGCCGGCCCTGCCCTGCGGGATCGCGCCGAGCACGCGCTGGCGATGCCGCTGCGGCTGGCGCTGGAGACGCTGGAGCTGGCGCTGCAGGCCGGGCCGGTCACGCTGGCCGGTCTGCCGCAAGCGCTGCGGCGCAACTGGATCGCGCCGGACGGCCGCGCGCTGGTCGACGTCGGCCCGCGGCCCGCACGGGAGCCGACCCGCGCGCGGCGGAATGCACGCGACGGCGCCACGGCGCGTACGGATCGTGCGCCCGGCGACGGCGGCGCCGGAAGCAGCGCCAGCGACGATGGCGGCGTCAGCCACGGCGGCGGCAAACATGGCAGCGACCGCGAACCTGGCAACGCCAGCGAACACGGCGACGCCCGCCTACGCGCATTTGCGCGCGCGGTGCTGCGCGAGGCGCCCGAGGCCAGCGGCGGCACCGTCTCCGTGCAGGGCGCGGCGCAACTGATCGTCGATGCCTTCATCGAGGCGGCGCTGCTGGCGGTGCTGGCCATCACGCTGCTGCTGTGGCTGGCGTTCCGCCGCTTCGGCGACGTGCTGCGCACCATGGTGCCGCTGCTGGTATCGGGGCTGGTGACGCTGGAAGCCTGCGTGCTGCTCGGCATCGACCTGAATTTCGCCAACATCATCGCGCTGCCGCTGCTGCTCGGGGTCGGGGTCGCCTTCAAGATCTATTACGTGATGGCCTGGCGCAGCGGCGAAGCGGCGCTGCTGCAACATGCGCTGACCCAGGCCATCGTGCTGAGCGCGGCCACCACCGCCACCGCCTTCGGCAGCCTGTGGCTGTCGCACCACCCCGGCACCGCCAGCATGGGCGAACTCCTGGTGCTGGCGCTGGTCTGCACCTTGGTCGGCGCGGTGTTTTTCCAGCCGGTCCTGCTGGGACGGCCGCGCCAGGCCCAGGCGGACCGGCCCGGCCGCGACGGGCCGGCGCACGATTGAACCGGAAACCGGGCCGAACCAACCTGGGAACGAACGCGACCATGCCTATCCCACATGACCTGCTTGCGTCCGCCATGGCCGACGCCGGCGGCAGGCGACGGACGCCGGTTGCCGCCTGCGCGGGAACGACGCCCTGGGGCCTGCTGCGCGTGCTCGGCGCAGCCGCATGCCTGGCCGGCTGCGCCACCGGGGCGCAACGCGATCCGGCCGATCCGCTGGAGCCGCTCAACCGCGTCACCTGGCGCGTCAACGATGCGCTCGACCGCACCATCGCGCAGCCGGCGGCGCGCACCTGGAACCGCGCCGTGCCGCGCCCGCTGCGCACCGGCGTCGACAACTTCTTCGCCAACCTGGGCGACGTCACCGTCATGGTCAACGACTTCGCCCAGTTGCGCTTCGAGGACGGCATGTCCGACCTGATGCGCGTCGCCGTGAATTCGACCTTCGGCCTGCTGGGCGTGCTCGACGTGGCCACGCCGGCCGGGATCGCCAGGCACGACCAGGACTTCGGCCTCACGCTGGGCCACTACGGCGTGCCCGGCGGCCCCTACCTGGTGCTGCCGCTGTTCGGGCCGAGTTCGTTGCGCGATGCGGCCGGGTTCGGCGTCGACCAGGCCGTCGCGCCCGCCAACCGCGCCCGTCCGCGGGTGCGCAACAGCCTGTGGGTGACGGACTTCGTCAGCACGCGCGCGCGCTACCTGAACGCCACCAACCTGCTGGAACAGGCGGCGCTCGACCGATACCTGTTCGTGCGCGACGCCGACCTGGGCCGGCGCCGCTCGCAGCTGGAAGACGGCAAGGAACCAGCGCTGCCGGACTACGAGAAACCGGAGCACCCTCCCTAGTAAGGTGGCGCAGCCAGCGCCACCCCGAGCCGCGCACGCACGCGGCGCAGCGTGCGGCGCGCGCGCCAGGCGTCGCGCGCCAGCGCGCGCATGGCGCCGAGCTGGCGCGGCTCGCCGGCCAGGCTGCGCAGCAGCGCCAGCCAGGCGGTGCGGCCGTCGTCTTGCACGCCCGCCAGCGCTGACGGCGGCACGCTGCGCCCGGCCGGATCGAGCACCACGCGGCAGGCGGCGAACGGCAGGCCGTGGCGGCGCGCCGCCAGCGCCGCGGCGTGCGATTCCATGTCGGCGACGACGGCGCCGCTGGCCTGCAGCAGGCGCGCCTTGTCGGCCGGCGCGACCAGCGGCGCGTCGACGCCGGCCAGCCAGCCGCCGCGCGCCTGCGGCAGGCGTTGGCGCAGGACGTCCAGCCAGTCGGCGTCGGCCGCCAGGCGCCAGGCCGGCGTGTACACGCCCACCGCCAGCACGCAGGTGCCGGGCGCCAGCGCCGGATCGAGCCCGGCGGCGCAGCCGAAGCTCATCACGCCGGCCCAGTCCTGCTCCGGGCCGGACAGCAGCGCGTCGAGCCGGGCGGCGATGCGCGCCGGCCCCGGCCCGACCAGCGGCACCACGCGCCGCCCGGCGGCGATGGCCGCCTCGAACGCCAGGCCGCACACCGCGATGACCGGGGCGCCGCGCTCGTCGTCACGCTCGTCGTCGCGCCCGGCGCGGGGCCGCGCCTTGCGCCCGCCGCCACGCCGGTCGCCACGCTCGTCGCCGCCCCGGTCGCCGCCCGCATCATACACGCCGCCGGCGCCGTCCATGCTCACATCCCGAACACCGCCGCGCCGGCGCCGCCCGCGCGCAGATTGCGCCAGCGCGCCAGCGCCCACAACGGGAAGTAGCGCGCGTAGCCGTGGTAGCGCAGGTAGAACACGCGCGCGAAGCCGGTGGCGGTGTGATGCGGCTCGTCCCACAGGCCGTCGGCGCGCTGGCGCGCGATCAGCCAGGCGGCCCCGCGCGCCACTGCCGCCGCCGTAGCGCCATCCGCCGCGCCACCCGCCGCGCGCTCCGCCACGCCGCCCGGCGCCGCACCCGCGGCGGCGCCCGCCATCAGTCCCAGCATCGCCCAGGCCGTCTGCGACGCGGTGCTGGGGGCGCCCACGAAGCCGGCCTGCGCCGGCTCGTAGCTGCGCGCATCCTCGCCCCAGCCGCCGTCGCGGTTCTGCACCGAGGCCAGCCAGCCGCGCGCGCGCGCCACCGGCGCGGCATCCGGGCCGAGTCCGGCGGCCCCGAGCGCGCACAGCACGCTCCAGGTGCCGTAGACGTAGTTCATGCCCCAGCGTCCGTACCAGCTGCCGTCGCGCTCCTGGGCGCGCAGGAGCCAGGCCAGCGCCCGTCCCGCCGGCGTACGCCGCGGCGGGCGTCCCATCCAGCCCCGGCCGGCGCCGCCGTCGAGCTGGGCCAGCAGCGACAGGCAGCGCGCCGAGACGTCGGCGGTGGGCGGGTCGAGCAGCGCGCCGTGGTCGGCGAACGGGATGTTGTTCAGGTAGGGATAGTCGTTGTCGATGTCGAACGCGCCCCAGCCGCCGCCGCGGCCCTGCATGCCGACGATCCAGGCGCGCGCGCGCGCGATGGCGTCGCCGTAGCCGGCCTGCGGGCGCAGGCGGCCGGCGCGCTCCAGCGCCATCGCTACCACGGCGGTGTCGTCGACGTCGGGATAATGGCGGTTCTCGTACTGGAAGGCCCAGCCGCCGGGCGCCAGGCGCGGTCGCCGCGCGCTCCAGTCGCCGCGCAGGTCGACGATCTGCAGCGGCAGCAGCCAGTCGAGCGCGCGGCAGGCCGCGTCCACCGCGTCCGGCGTACCGGCTTCGAGCAGCGCGTGGCTCATCAGCGCGGTGTCCCACACGGGCGACAGGCAGGGCTGGCAATAGGCTTCGCCGGCGCGCCGCACCAGCAGGCGCTCGATGGCGCCGCGCGCCTGCAGCGCCTCCGGACCGGACGGCGGCACGCCGAGCGCATCGAGCATCTGCACCGCGTTGACCATGGCCGGGAAGATGGCGCCCAGGCCGTGCTCGCCGTTCAGGCGCGCACGCACGAAGGCGGCCGCCTGCGCGATGGCGTGGCGGCGCAGGCGTGCCGGCAGGTGCGGCTCCAGCGCGCGCACCTGCGCCTCCACCACGCGGAAGAAGGAAAACCACAGGCGCTTCTGGTGCGCCGCGCGCGGCGCCTGGCCGAGCTGCTGCGGCGGCGCCAGGAACAGTTCGTCGATGCCGACCGCGCGCGGATTTCTCGCGCGCGGCTTGAGCGCGCCCAGCACCAGCAGCGGCGCCACCACCGTGCGCGTCCAGTACGACACCTTGGACAGGTGGAACGGGAACCAGCCGGGCAGCAGCGCGATCTCGACCGGCATCACCGGCACCGCGTCCCACGGCACCACGCCGTACAGCGCCAGCAGCATGCGCGTGAACACGTTGCTGCGCTCGGCGCCGCCATGCAGCAGGATCGCCGCGCGCGCCCTGGCCATGTGCGGCGCGCCGGGCGCATCGCCGATCATCTTCAGCGCGAAATACGCTTTCACGCTGGCGCTCGGATCGAAGGCGCCGCCGTGCACCAGCGGCCAGCCGCCGTGCGCGCCCTGCACGCGGCGCAGGTAGCGCCCGATCTGCGCTTCCAGCAGCGGGTCTGCCGGCTCGCCCAGGAAATGCACCATCAGCACGTATTCGGCCGGGATGGTGGCGTCGGCCTCCAGTTCGTAGACCCAGTGGCCGTCGGGCCGCTGTTCGTCCAGCACCGCCTGCAGCGCGCGTTCGATGGCGCGATCGAGTGCGCCGCCGCGACGCAGCGCCGCGTCTTCGACGCCGCGCACCGCCGGCGCGCCGGCCGGCGCCCCCGCATGGAAAGCCGAATATCGCATGGCGCATCCCCTGGCTCGTCCGCCCGAGCACGGCAAGGCCGCACGGGCGGCGGATCATGCAGTTCGAAGCGCCAATACTAAGCCATTCGGCCGATCCGGTTCGCACGTTCCGGCGCGCGTCTGGATCGTTGAAAGAGCAATATTTTCAATGAAAAGTGTTGATCGAAATCCGGCGAAAAGAACCCGATAAACCGTTTTCCGCTGGCGCCGTTGCGCGCCTCGCCGCGACGGACCGGTTTGTCAATACATCAAGTTCTTGCCGCTGTACTCGTCATTACCTCATGGATGGCGATATGAAAAAAACACGGCACGAAAAAATAGCGCGAAAAACGCCGCGTTTGTCACGATACCCTGCGGAAATCCGATGTTATTTAGCATCATTTCGCTACAATAGCCGGACGGCCAGCGCATTGCCTGTCGCGGCCTTCCAAGAAACAGACGCCTACCTGATCCGCCCCGCCGGGAACCCCAGAACCATGCACACTCCCACCCTGCTGATGAGCGGGTTGCTCGACTATCTGGTCGAGCAAGCCAAAGACATCGACCCCGCCGCTTTTTCCCTGTCGAAGGCGGCCGAATTCAAGAAGACCTTCGCCGACCTGGCCACGCTGCCCGGCGTCGAATTCAACATCGACGAGGACGGCGATCCCGATACCGAAGGCGACACGCTGTGGCTGCGCGTGGCCCGCTTCGACCCGACCCGCCCGCCGGCGCTGGCCCAGCCCGGCCTGGCGCAATACCTGGCCATCGGCGAGAACCCGGCCGGCGCCGCGCCGAGCGTGCGCGACGACGTGCTGGCCGGCGCGCGCGACCGCGACGTCGACAGCGTCGGGCTTGAAGCTGCCGCCGAGCGCGATGCCTCGCGCCGCGCGCGCCTGGCCCGGTTCCTGGAAAGCTATGCGACCCACTGGCGCGACTGGGCCGCACGCGAACTGCCGCGGCGCCAGGCGATCGCGCTGTACGCCGACCTGTTCGCGCTGAAGACGCGCCTGGAATCCGAGGAAGCGCTGCGCCCGCTGGAACTGGTGTGGGGCATCGGCGTCGCGGCCTGGCGCATCGCCGGCAGCAACCCGAACGGCGCGGCGCTGGCGGCCGACTTCCAGTACCCCTTGATCACGCAGGCGGTGGAACTCGACATCGACCCGCTCACGCACGCGATCGCGGTGCGCCCGCGCCAGACCAGGCCGCGCCTGGAGCTGGATGCCTTCGCCGCCGCCGACGTGCCGGGCATCGGCGACGTCGACCGCGCCGCGCGCGACTACCTGCGCGCCGACACCATCGTGTCGCCGTTCGACCCGGCCGGCGTGGAACCGATCCTGAAACTGGTGGCGGGCAACCTGGCCTCGTCGGCGCGCTACGAGCCCGGCGCCCAGGCGCTGCCAACGCCCGGCCCCGACCTGGTGGTGTCCGACGCCTGGGTGCTGTTCGCGCGCCCGCGCGCCAGCCACTTCCTGATCGAGGACATCGCGCGCCTGAAGGAACGCGTGGGCACCAGCGCCGAACTGCCGCAGGGGCCGCTGAGCATCGTCACCAGTCCGGACGACGCGGTGATGGAGCACGCACCGATCGCCTTCCGCGGCCTCTCCGGCCGCGCGGCGGACAACCGCGGCGCCGGCGCAGAGCCGCGCGAGCTGTACTTCCCGCTGCCCTACAACCGCGAGCAGGAAACCATCATCCAGCAGCTGGAACGCTCGGCCGGCGTGGCGGTGCAGGGTCCCCCCGGCACCGGCAAGACCCACACCATCGCCAACATCATCAGCCACTACCTGGCCTCGGGCAAGCGCATCCTGGTCACCTCGAAGGGCGAGCCGGCGCTGAAGGTGCTGCAGGAGAAAATCCCGGAATCGATCCGGCCGCTCACGGTCGCCCTGCTGTCCGGCGACAAGGAAGGCATGCGCCAGTTCCAGGCCTCGATCGAGGCGATCATCCACAAGCTGACCCACCTGAATCCGGCGCTGGAACAGGAAGCGATCGCCACCTGCCACGCGGCGCTGGACCGCGCGCACGAAGAGATGGCGCGCATCGATGCGCGCATCGACGACATCGCCTACGAGCAACTGGCCGACATCGACGTCGACGGCGTGCCGATGCGCGCCCAGAAGATGGCCGAGCTGGTGGTGCATGGGCGCGCGCAGTTCGGCTGGTTCGACGACGAATTGACGCTGGCGCCGGAACACGCGCCGCCGTTCGGCGACGACACCGCGCTGCAGCTGCGCGAGACGCGGCGCCGCCTGGGCGCCGACCTGGCCTATTGCCACGTGCACGCGCCGGCATCGAACGCGCTGCCGCCGGCGGCCGACATCGAGCGCCTGCACGGCGTGCTGGCGGCGATGCGCACGCTGGAACGCGACGAAGCCAGCGGCGCCCTGCTGCCGCTGCGTCCGGTCACGCCCGAGGTGCTGGCGAATGCGCGCCGCCTGCTGGCGAACCTGGAAGGCGCCATCGAGGAAGTGGCGCAGCTGGAGGAATCCGGCTACGACTGGGTGTTCGCGCTGCGCGACAAGGCGCGCCGGCCGCAGTTCGCCACCGAGCGCGCCTCGCTGGAGGCGCTGTTCGCCGACATCGACGCGCTGCTGCACGCGCGCGCCGAGTTCATGCAAAAGCCCGTGAGCGCGCCGCGCGAGGCGCTGGAACTGCCGAAGGCGCAGGAAGCGATCGCGCGCGGCGCCGAGAGCGGCAAGCCGTTCGGCCTGTTCGCCTTCGGCGCCGGCGACGTCAAGGCGCACGTGAGCGCGGTGCGCGTGGCGGGATTGCCGCCTGCTTCCGCCGCCGACTGGGCACACGTGCTGCGCTTCGCCGCCCTGCACGCGCGCGTGCTGTCGTTCGTGACGCGCTGGAACGCCTTCGCCGAACTGCTGTCGCTGCCGCAGCTGCAGGCCGGGTCGGAACAACTGCTGGCGCAGCTGCGCACGATCGAACTGATCACCAACGCGGCGCGCGGCGCGCACCGCCTGGCCGCCACCATCGACCCGCAATCGCTGGCGCTGGCGGCGCAGGTGTTCGACGAGGTGCCGGGCGCCGCCCTGCTGGGCCGCCAGCCCGAGCTGGCGCGCGTGCGCGAGCAGCTGCGCCGCCACCTGGCGCGCGAGCAGCTGGCGCAGGCCACGGCGGCGCTGGCCCAGCTGCGCGACAGGCTGGCAGGCAGCGGCGGCCCGGTCACGCGGCGCCTTCACGCCTTCATCGACGATGAACTCGGCAACCCGGAGCTGGCGCCGGCCCGGGCGCACGCGGACTATGCCGCCCTCGTCGCCGAAGTGCGCCGCGTCGAAGGCCTGGCGCACGACCTGGCGACGGTGCGCGGCCTGGCCGCCGCCATCGAGCGCCAGGGCGCGCCGCAGCTGGCCGCGCGCGTGACGGCGATTCCGGTCGACGCCCACGGCGAGGACGCGGTGTTCCCGGTGCGCTGGCGCGACGCCTGGACCTGGGCGCGCCTGAAATCGCACCTGGAAGGCATCGACGACCGCGAAGAGATGCAGGTGCTGGCGGCGCGCCGGCGCGACCTGGAAAAGGGTTTATCACGTTTATACGAAGAGCTGGTGTCGAAATCGGCCTGGCTGGCGACGCGGCGCCAGGCCGGCCAAAGCGTGTTGAGCGCACTGGAAACCTACCGCGTGGCGATGCGCAAGATCGGCAAGGGCACCGGCACCAATGCCGGCCGCTACCGGCGCGACGCGCAAAAGGCGATGGTCGACGCCCAGGCCGCGGTGCCGTGCTGGATCATGAGCCATGCGCGCGTGTCCGAGACGCTGCCGGCCAGCCTGGGCGCGTTCGACCTGGTGATCGTCGACGAGGCCAGCCAGTCCGACCTGTGGGCGCTGCCGGCAATCCTGCGCGGCAAGCAGATCCTGGTGGTGGGCGACGACAAGCAGGTGTCGCCGGAAGCCGGCTTCATCGCCGCCGCCAAGATCGCCGACCTGCGCCGCCGCTTCCTGGCCGGCCAGCCGTTCGAGCCGGTGCTGACCGCCGACATGTCGCTGTACGACATCGCCTCGTCGGTGTTCGCCTCATCCAAGGTGATGCTGCGCGAGCACTTCCGCTGCGTGCCGCCGATCATCGCCTACAGCAACCGCGTGTTCTACAAGAATTTCATCCAGCCGGTGCGCATCCCGAAACCGTCCGAGCGGCTGGACCCGCCGCTGGTGGACGTGTACGTGGCCAACGGCTTCCGATCGGCCAAGGGCCAGAACCCGTCCGAGGCCGAGTTCATCGCCGCCGAAATCGACGCCATCCTGCGCGACCCGAAGATGGCCGGGCGCAGCCTGGGCGTGGTGTCGCTGCTGGGACCGGAACAGGCGCAGCTGATCGACAAGCTGGTGCGCGGACGCTGCGACGCCGCCGAGCTGGCCAGGCGCCAGTTCTCGTGCGGCGACGCGCGCATCTTCCAGGGCAGCGAGCGCGACATCATCTTCCTGAGCATGGTGGCCGACAGCGCCAACCACCACGCGCTGTCCGGCAGCATGTACGACCAGCGCTTCAACGTAGCCGCCTCGCGCGCGCGCGACCGCATGTATCTCGTGCGCTCGGTGCGGCTGGAAGAACTGTCCACGCTCGACCTGCGGCGCACGCTGGTCGAGCACTTCGCCAAGCCGGTACAGGCCAACGACGAGGCCAGGAGCCTGATCGAGCTGTGCGAATCGGGCTTCGAGCGCGACGTGTACACCGAATTGTTCGAGCGCGGCTACCGCGTGATCCCGCAGGTGCCGGCGGCCGGCTACCGCATCGACATGGTGATCGAGGGCGCCGACGACCGCCGCCTGGCGATCGAGCTGGATGGCGACGAATTCCACGGCCCCGACAAATGGGCAGCCGACATGGGCCGCCAGCGCGTGCTGGAGCGCGCCGGCTGGACCTTCTGGCGCTGCTTCGCCTCGACCTGGTCGCTGCGGCGCGAAGCGGTGCTGGACGAATTGCTGACGCAACTGGACGGCATGGGCATCGAGCCGCTGGGGGCGCTGGAGCGGATTCCGTCGCTGGTGGAGTACCGCGAGTGGGGGCGCGAGCCGCTGGCGGCCAACGATGACGCGGCGGGACGGATGGTGGAGGCCGCGGTGGCCGAAGCGACTTCGGAGACCGTCGCAGCGCCAGCGGGGGACGCGGCGGCGGCATAATTGCGCCGTCGTCCCCGCGCAGGCGGGGACCCAAGCTGACCTAACTGAAATCGACATACTGGAAGCTGTACGATTACAGCAGGAATATTACCTTCGGATGATCAGTATGGGTCCCCGCCTGCGCGGGGACGACGGTGGTTGCGACGGCGTGGCGGGTCAAAGCTGACTGTCCAGCACCACCTGCGCACTCCCCAATCCCTCGGCGCTGGCCGTCAGCACCATCCTGCCGTCCTCGCCCGCGCGCGTACGCACGATCGCCAGCGCCATGCCGTTGTACGCATTCCTCTGCGGCGACTGGAACGATTCGAAGCTGGTCGCATCGCCGTTGTCGGTGGCGACGATCCGGCCCGGCCCGCTCAGGCTGAAGCGGATGCGGTTGGACGCACGCGGCGCCGGGCGGCCCTGCCGGTCGACGATGCGCACGGTGACGAAGGCCAGGTCGGCGCCGTCCGCATGCAGCGCGGCGCGGTCGGCCGCCAGCGTCAGCCTGGCCGGCGCGCCGGCGGTGGCGACGCTGTCCTCGGCCCAGGGCTTGCCGTTCTTGTAGCTCACCGCGCGCAGGGTGCCCGGCTGGTAGACGACGTCGTCCCAACGCAGGCGGTAGTCGCGCGGGCCGCGCCGCTTGCGGCCGAGCGACTTCCCGTTCAGGAACAGCTCGGCCTCGTCGCCCGAGGTGTACAGGTGCACCGGCGTCACCTGGCCGACGCGTTCCGGCCAGGTCCAGTGCGGCAGCAGGTGCGCCATCGGCAGGTCCGGGCGCCAGCGCGCTTGGTACAGGTAGAAACGGTCCTTCCGGAAGCCGGCCAGGTCTACGATGCCGAAGTAGGAACTGCGCGAGGGCACCGCGATCTTCTTGAGGTCCGCCAGCTCGCGCGCCATGCGCCCCTGCTGGGCCGGGTCGGTGAAGTTCAGCAGGTTGGTGGCGTCGCTGTTGTACGGGGTCGGCTCGCCCAGGTAGTCGAAGCCGGTCCAGACGAATTCGCCGGCCACGAACGGGTTGTCGTCCTGGCCCCTGAACTCGACGTCGGGCGGCATGGCCCAGCGCGGCGCCGACAGGTCGTAGCTGCTGACCTGGAAGTTGGCCTGGCCCTTCGACTGGTCGTCGCTGACCGGGAAGAAGTACTCGCCGCGCGAGCTGACGGTGGAGGCGGTCTCGGTGCCGACCAGCGGGATGTGCGGCGCGGACGCGTGGAACTTGGCGTACTCGCCCGGCTTGTAGTTGTAGCCGAACAGGTCGACCGCATTCTGAAAGCCATTGTAGCCGGAGGCGACGTGATTGTAGGCGGCGGTGACCGGGCGGGTGCGGTCTTCGCCGTGCGCGATCTCGGCCAGGCGCGCGGCCAGCTTCCAGCCTTCGCTGCGGCCCTGCTCCGGGATCTCGTTGCCGATACTCCAGGCGACGATGCTGGGGTGGTTGCGGTCGCGCCGGATCATCGCGCGCAGGTCCTTCTCGTGCCAGGCGTCGAACAGGGTGTGGTAGTCGTTCGGCGTCTTTTGTTCGCGCCAGGTGTCGAACGCCTCGTCCAGCACCAGGAAGCCCATGCGGTCGGCCAGGTCGAGCAGTTCCGGCGCCGGCGGGTTGTGGCTGGTGCGGATGGCGTTGACGCCCATCTCGCGCAGGATCTCCAGCTGGCGTTCGAGCGCGCGCACGTTGACGGCGGCGCCCAGCGCCCCCAGGTCGTGATGCTGGCAGACGCCCTGGATCGGCAGGCGCTGGCCGTTCAGCAGGAAGCCGCGCGCGGCGTCGAAAGCGATGGTGCGCACGCCGAACGGCGTCTCGACCACGTCGGTCACCCGGCCGCGGCTGGTGACGGTGGTGACGGCGACGTAGCGCTGCGGACTGGACGGGCTCCACAGGCGCGGCTGCGCCAGCGTCAGCGCCTGGGTCAGCTGCACCTGGCGGCCGACGCCGATCTTCGCCGGCGCCGACACGTCCCGGTGCGCCAGCGCGGCGCCGCTGCGCCGGCCGGCGGCGTCGAGCAGGTACACATCGGTCGCCACCTGTACTTCGTCGTCGGCGCCATGGTTTTCCAGCGTGACCTGCACGTCGACCGTGGCGGCGGCCGGCGTCACGCTCGGCGTGCTGACGAAGGTGCCGTACTGGGCCACGTGCAGCGGCGCCGTCTTGACCAGCCAGACGTTGCGGTAGATGCCGCCACCCGGATACCAGCGCGAGGAATCCTTCGGGTTGTCGAGGCGGATCGCCACCACGTTGGCGGCGCCCGGCTTGACGACATCGGTCAGGTCGAGGCGCCACGAGGCGTAGCCGTAGGGCCAGCCGCCCACGTGGCGGCCGTTGACCCACACCGTGGCGTGCGACATGGCGCCGTCGAGGTCGAGGTAGATGCGCTTGCCGGCGTCGCCCGCCGACAGCGTAAACTGCTTGCGGTACCAGCCGACGCCCCACCACGGCAGCTTGCCGGTGTCGCCCGGGTATTCCTGCCTGAACGGCCCTTCGATGCCCCAGTCGTGCGGCAGGTCGAGCTTGCGCCAGGCGCCGTCATCGTAGTCGACGCGCGCGGCGGACAGGTCGGCGCCGGCGGGGACGTCGGCGCCGCTGCGCAAGGCGGCGTCGTTCATCGAAGCGCCGCCGGCCTGGTCGCCCTTGGCGAAGCGCCAGCCGGCGTTGAAGGCGCTGCGTTCGCGCACCGATGCGCCGGCGGCGGCGTCGGCAGCGACGGCGGCCGGGGCGGTGGCGATGGCGGCGGCGCCGCACAGGGTCAGGCAAGCCAGGGCGATGGGAACGAGGGAGCGGCGAAGTGGCGGCATGGGGAATCGACGACGGGAGTCAGCGGAAGCGAAAGTATGGCTTGAATGAAAACTTTCAGCTATAACAATTGCAGTGGCCGTTATCTCGAAATGCTATGGCAGCGACAAGCCGGCGATCCACGACGGTGCCCTCCCTTGCATGGCATTAACGCGCCAGCGCGGCTTCGTTGATCAAGCTGTCGAGCATCGCCGGCTTCACCAGATGGCCGTCGAAGCCGCAGGCAACGGCGCGCGCGCGCGATGCCAGGTCGCCCCAAGCTGTCAGGGCGACGATGCGCGCCGTATCGAACGATGGATCGCGGCGCAGCGCGCAGGCCACTTCATAGCCGTCCATGTCGGGCATGCCGATATCCAGGAATACCACATCCGGCAAGAACGTGGCGGCGGCGGCGAGCGCCGCCTTGCCACCATGCGCCACCACCACGTCATGTCCATGCAGCGACATGACTTCACCCACCAGCTCGGCCGCGTCCGCATTGTCGTCGACCACCAGGACCCGCCGACCGCTGAATGCCTGCTCCATGACTGCCTCTCTCGTATCGTGCTTTGTCAGTTCTTATCGGCTGAGATTTCACATTCTAAAGATCTGCGATGCATTATTTTTGACATGCCGGATGCAGCAACTGCGCCGATCGAGGGACAACTTCCGACATTCCCTACAGTGATTGTCCTACGCAAACAAAAACTGGCTGGACCGATAATATCAATTAGCTAACTCAGCAGCGGCCTGGTGCCGCATCCGCATCATGAACACGACACACCATTCGCCAGGGCGCAGCTTCGCCCGACTCGACAATGGGTGGCCCGACTCCTACGCATGGGCCATCGAGCAGATGCCTTGTCCGGCTTACTGCTGCGCGCACGACGGCGCCGTCATCCACCGCAATGCTGCGGCAACCCGCATCTGGGGAGAGACGCAAACGAGCGTCGCCGCATCGCGCTGGGACGGTTTTGCGGCGCTGCGCGACCTGGACGGCAGCATCATCGACAAGGACGCCAGCCCAGCCGCGCAAGCCGCGGCGGGCGAGCACCCTGCCCCCACCGAGCTGCTCGCCCTGTGCCAGGATGGCCAGTTGCGGCGGGTGGTCATCCACGCCAAGCCGGTGTTCGACGCCGCAGGCGCCATCATGGGCGCCTTGTGCTGTCTCACCGATGTCAGCGAAAAACGCCGCCTGCAAGAGCGCGTCCAGGATGCGGCCAGCGCACGCGAGGATTTCCTGACCATGCTCGCGCACGAACTGCGCAATCCGCTGGCACCCATCATGAACGTCGCAGGATGCCTGCAGCGGCCGAACGCCGATCCGGCGGTCGCCAGGATGGCGGCCGTCGTGCAGCGCCAAACCAGGCAGCTGGCGCGCTTCATCACCGACCTGCTCGATGCCTCGCGCGTCGACTGCCTGTGCGAACTACCGGTGGCGCCGCGCACCTGCACCAAGGACGACATCCTCACCCTGGCCCTCGATGCGGTCGAGCCCGAAGTGCGCGCCCGCAGGCAGCGCGTGGTGGTCGAAGTCGACGACCCCGGCGCCGGCTTGTGCTGCGATCCGGAACGGGTGGCGCAAGCCCTGGGCAATGTCTTGTGCAACGCCAGCGCATTCACGCCGGATGGGGAAGAGATCTGCCTGCGCATGGAGGTCGAAGGCGACTCGCTGCACGTGGAAGTGGCCGACCGCGGCGCCGGTATCGCACCGGAAGACTTGCCGCACGTGTTCGACCCGTTCGAGCGGCGCGCGGTGGCGCCCGGCCGGGCGCCGGTCGGTGCCGGCCTCGGCTTGACCATCGCCAAGGGCGTATGCGAGGCGCACGGCGGTTCGATCCAGGTATGCAGTCCCGGACTGGGCCAGGGAACGACGGTATCGCTGGCCTTGCCGGTGGCCGTGGACAGCGCTTGAGCAGTGCCGCGGGCGGCGGCCGGATCAGCGCCGCATCAGGCAGCGATCAGTGGATTGCCTTGGCCGCGCGACGGCGGCGGCGGCCGGCATACGCCATGGCCGCCAAGCCGCCTCCCAACAGCAGCGCGCTGGCCGGTTCCGGCACATCCTGCTGCGCTGCCTGCTGGACCTCGAACGTGATCGTGCCAAAGTTCCAGATGCCGTCAGCGCCGGCCAGGTCGTCGTATTCCTCGTAGAACTCCAGGCGCAGGATACCGTCGCCGCCGACCTTGAAGTCAAGGCCCAGGGCGACCAGGTTGACCACATCCGAATAGCTGGCGGTCCCCGGATCGTCGTCGCCGATACCGGGGTTGAAGATCACGCCGTCGCTGACGGCCGAGTTGGTGAAAGCCAAGCCGAGGTCGGACAGCCAACTCGGCGTGAACGCGGTCAGGTTGACCGAATACGAAACCGCGGTGATGGACGCATTGGCGCCGACGTTGTAGGTGCGCACCGTATTGGCCGCATCGCCGAACTCGCCGACACTCTGGGCGCCGGCGATATTGACCGTGAACGGCACGGCAAACGCCGAAGCGCATGCGAAGAACGACATGCCGACCAGCAGATTCTTAACCGAGCTCAATGCCATGGAAATCCCCTGTTGTTGTGTGAGCCAACAAGGAATGCAATTACCGTGCCTTCAAGCATTAATTGATTTAAATCATTGATTCCTATTGGGAAAAATTAAAGTATGAATTCGGACGCTGGTTAATTTGTAATGTTTACCGACATTCAGTTAGTATAAATTAATTATAATAAATTTTTAATTCCCAAAATCAATCAGCTGCGATTACAGCGTCGCTCATCTATTTCCGTGCTTCAATGGGCTAGCAATAAGCCAGTGATGCTCACACGCAACCGCTATAATCCAGTGCCCATTTTTTACATGATAGGCCGGCTCGTTGAACAGCATCGCCGCCACCACGTCTTCCCGCTTTCGCCGCGACCTGGCCCGCTGGCGCCAACTCGTCGCGCCTGCCTGGCTCCACGGCCTGGTCTCGGGAACGGCGGTCGACGCCGCCCCGACCGGCGCATGGCGCCTGTTCGAGTGCGGATTCGCCGCCATCGATGCCTATGTGGATCGCCACATCCCCGGCGCCGGTTACATCGATACCAACGAGCTCGAACATGGTCCGCTGTGGAACAAGGTGCCGGATGCCGAACTGGAACGGGTGCTGCTGCGCCACGGCATCCGCCACGACGTCACCGTGATCCTGTACGCGCGCAACCTGCTGGCGGCGGCGCGCGTGGCGCACCTGCTGCTGTATGCTGGCGTGGCCGACGTGCGCTTGCTCGATGGCGGCTTCGACGCCTGGCGCCGCGCCGGCTTCGCTTGCGAACACGGCGCCCCGCCCTCCCCATTTGCCGTGCCCGATTTCGGAGCGGCGCTGCCGGTCCGGCCGGATTACCTGTTCGACATGCAGCGCACGCGTGACTTGCTGCGGCATGGCGGCGGCACGCTGGTCAGCACCCGCAGCTGGAACGAATTCATCGGCAAGACCTCGGGCTATGGCTACATCGAAGCCAGGGGCGACATCGCCGGGGCGGTATGGGGCCGGGCCGGCGATGACGACGACGTCAACAGCATGAGCGAGTTCCACGACGCCGATGGATGCATGAAGCCGGCCGCGGCCATCCGCGTCATGTGGGGCGCGGCCGGCATTCACCCCGGGCGCCGCACGGTGTTCTATTGCGGCACCGGGTGGCGCGCCTCGCTGGCGTTCTTCTACGCGTGGCTGATGGACTGGGAGCACATCGCCGTGTACGACGGCGGCTGGTGCGAATGGAGCCGCGACGCGGAGAATGCGGTCGTGCGGCGCGTGGACGATTGCGCGCAGGACCGCGATTCCGGCAGCACGGACGCCGGCATCCTGGCTGCCTGACGCTTCGTCGGCATGGCGGTCTCCCCGGCTGCGGCCCGTATCCGCAGGAAGACCGTCCGTGCGCTCCCTCCTTTTCGAGGGCGCCGACCAGGAAGGAAGCGCCGTGCTCGGCGCCGTAACTCTTCATGGGCTGCTAACCCCACCTGCATCGCGGTCACCCGGTGATGCTACGCGCTCGAGCATGCGGACATGCCGTACCGCGGGCTCAATCCACGTCGGTCACGAACTGCCCGAGCGGACGACGCACCTTCGGCAGGCCGGCCAGCCAGTCCTGCTCGGCCTTGCGGTAGCCCAGCGGCAGCATGACCACGCTGCGCAGGTGCCGTTCGCGCAAGCCCAGGATATCGTCGACCGCGGCCGGATCGAAGCCTTCCATCGGCGTGGCGTCGACTTCCTCGAACGCGGCGGCGATCACCGCCGCGCCGAAGCCGATGTAGGCCTGGCGCGCGGCGTGCTCGAAGTTCACCTGCGCGCCGCGGCCCGGATAGGTGGACAGCAGCTGCTGGCGGTACGCTTCCCAGCCTTCGTTACGGAAGCCCCGTACCTCGTTGGTCAGGTCGAACATGGCGTTGATGCGTTCCGGCGTGTAGTCGTCCCAGGCCGCGAACACCAGCAGGTGCGACGCATCGGTGACCTGCGCCTGGTTCCAGGCGACCTCGCGGATGCGCGCGCGCAGCTGCGGGTTGTTGACGACCAGGATTTCGAAAGGCTGCAAGCCCGACGAGGTCGGCGCCAGGCGCGCCGCCTCGATAATGCGGTCGACCTTGTCGCGCGCCACCGGGCGCGCCGGGTCCATTGCCTTGGTGGCGTAGCGCCACTGCAGTTTGTCCAGCAATTCCATGAGAGTCCTTATCGATAATGGGGGCATCCATTATATTTTTTCCCGCCGGAGGCTGCCGGGTATGGCCCGAAAATCGCGGCCTGGCCTTGGAGGCGGCAGCAGCCCGGGCCAGTTTCGGCGCGGCGAGTGCGTGCCGGAGTTCGATACGCTGCTGTCGCGCATGCAGGCCGGCGAGGCGCCGCAACTGGTCGAGACGCGCTTCGGCTTGCACATCGTGCAGATGGTACCGCACATCGAGGGTATGCTGGCGCCCGACGATAAAGTACCTCCGCCATGTGATGATCGGATAGATTTCCGCCAGTTTCGAAGTGACATCGTTGCATTCCAAATAACACATTTGTAATGACAATGAAAACGACCATTTCGATTCCAGCACGCCATTTCACCATCGTTACGTACAGTCTGCTTCTGACAGCTTGCGGCGGCGGCGGTAGTGACGGCGGCGGCGGCAATGCGGGCGCCGTCGGCACGGGGAGTGGCGCCCCGGTGGCCACCACGCCAGCACCACCGGCCGCGCAAGCGCCGTTCACGATCGTACCGGGTGTATTGAGCGGCAAGTACTTGGCTGGCTATCCCACCGCCATCAAAGCCACCGCTTCCCCGAACACCACGCTGGCGGGTACGCTCTATTTCAGGCTCGACGACGACAATGGCGTGATCGTGTCCGCGGACATCAGCGCCAACGCCGACAACACCTATGCCGTGTCGGCCATGCCATCGGCAACCAAGGCGTCCGGCCACTACACGGGTGCGGTGGTCGTCAACGTGTGCAAGGACGCCAGTTGCACGACGCAGATCGCCGGTGCGCCTTTCAAGGTACCGTATTCGATCGATGTCATTTCGCCCAATGGCGGCACGGTTGCCGCGAACGTGACGGCACTTTCGGGGCTCGCCAACGCGCGCGACTGGTCGGGCTTCCAGGGCGACGCCTCGCATACCGGCATGGTACCGGTCACGCTGGCGCCGGCTTCGTTCACGGCGCGCTGGACCCACGAAACCCCCGCCATCGGCGCAGAACAGCTCAGGATTTCGGACATCGCCACCGGCAACGGGCTGATTTACTTTTCGACCAATCCTCGCTACACGGAAAAGCGCGGGTACGCCCTGTTTGCGCTGAAGGAGCAGGACGGGACCGAGGCCTGGCGACGCGATTTCTCCAGCCTGCCCTATCCATCGACCAATGCCCCCGCCTTCGCCAACGGCAGGATCTTCATGTCCGCCGGATCGCAGACGTCTTCGTCGTTCTACGCGTTCGATGCCGCCAACGGCACCACTTTGTTTGCCAAAACGGTCTCCGAACAATGGAATCGCTACCCTGCGCCGGCCGTCTTCGGCAACGGTGTCTACCTCGGTGGCGGCATCTATGGCGGCATGTATGGATTCGACGCCAATTCCGGTATGCAGCGGTGGCTCATCAACGAGAGGCAAGTCGGCAACTGGACACCCGCGGTCGACGAAACCCATGTCTACAACTACCAGAATGACCGCCTGCTCGTGAACGACCGGATCACCGGCGCGCCCGTCAGTCAGGTCCTCGGCCTCGAGGACCTCAGCTTCTACGGTATCACTCCGATGCTCGGCGCAGCGAACAACGTGATCATTGCAGGTAGCAAAGCCGTGGTCAATTTCGATACCGGCGCCAACAAGATCCGCTGGTCGGTCGGCGGCAGCTACCATGTGGGACCCGCTTACGACAACAAGACCATCTTCGTGCTGCGCGACCAGTCGATCGCTCTGCAGGCGCTCAACGAAGCCGATGGCAGCCTGGCGTGGAGCTGGACGCCGCCTGCGGTCGCCGGTCGCTGGAGCGGCAACGTGCTTTTGACGAACAACCTCGTCTTCGTCAGTACCGAAAACACGACCTTCGCGATCGACCGCGCCACCCACTTGCCGGTATGGACCTACCCCGCCGGTGGCAACCTGGCATTGTCGTCGAACGGTGTCCTGTACATCGGCGGCCAATCGAGTATTACCGCGATCAACACCAGGTGACGTGCAGCGGCGATAGGTAAGCACGATAACCTGTTCCGGCCATTCTTCGGCAAATCGATGGCCCGCAAGACGACAGGGACAACAACGATAGAAGGGAATCAAGGCGGTGCGGCCTGCCGCCGCCTGCGCCCGCGTCAGCGCTCGCCCGACACCAGTACCCCGCGCAGCCACACCCCGTGGATCTTGCGCGTATTGCGGATATCGTCCAGCGGATTGGCATCCAGCACCAAGATGTCGGCCTGCTTGCCGGCCGCCAGCGACCCGCGCTCCTTGTCGACGCCAAGGATCGCCGCATTCACCGCGGTCCCGGCCTGCAGCGCCTGCATCGGCGTCAGTCCGGCCTGCGTCAGCAGCTCCAGTTCGCGGTGCTCGGCGAAGCCCTGGATGCGCGCGATGGTGGCGCCGGAATCGGTGCCGAGGCCGACCGGGATGCCGGCCGCGTGCAGCGCGCGCACGTTGCGCTGCGCCACCGAGAAGTCCTTGCGCGATTGTTCCTTGACCTTATACGCCGGGCTGTGCAGCCACTCCCACACGCCCGGGTCGAGCGCCTGGCGGAAGAACGGTTGCCCCATCCACTCGGGCTTGTCGGCATAGACATAAAAGGCTTCGTCCAGGTCCAGCGTCGGGATGTACGAGATCCGGTTCTTCTTCATCAGGCCGATCAGTTCGGCGTCCACCGGCTTGTCACGCACGCTGTGGCCGAAGATGTCGATGCTGTCGCGCGCCAGGCGCTTGGCGTCTTCCAGGTAGAACACGTGCGCCGCCACCTTCAGGCCGTGCTTGTGGGCCTGCACGATCACTTCGCGGTACAGCGCCGGGTCCATCTTCCTGGTCGACTTGTCGCCGAAGTCGTCGACCCAGATCTTGACCAGGTCCGGCTTGTTGGCCGCCAGTTCGGCGATGTCCTTGTCGACTTGCGCGATGGTGGTCGGCCGGTACACCTGGTCGATGCCCATCTTCGCCGGCGGCGCGCCGTCGGGCACGCCGAAGCCGTGGCCCGCGGTAAGGATCGCCGGCGCGGCCAGCTTGCCGGCCTGCTGGCGCGCGCGCAGGCCGTAGATGAAGTCGTGGTCGGTGCCGAACACCGCCACCGTGCCGATGCCGTACTTCATGTACTTCTGCAACTGGCGCACGACGTTGTCTTCGGTGACGTTTTTCGCCCCCGCGCTGGTGCCGTTGGTCAGCCCCAGGTGCGCGTGGCCGGCGATCAGCGCCGGCATCACGGTCTTGCCGCGCAGGTCGACGATCGTGGCGCCGGCGGGCGGCGCCGCACCTGCCCTGGCGACCGATTCGATGCGGCCGTTGCGGATCACGATACTGCCGTTTTCCAGCGGCGCAGCGCCGCTGCCGTCGATGATGCGCGCGCCTTGCAGCACGGTGGCCCGGGATGCCGGCTGGGACGCCGGCTGCGCAAGCGCCGGGGTACCGGACATGGTCCAGGACACGACGCCGGCGACGGCGAGCGCGGCGACGCGCGGAATGGGAAGACGCATGCTGGAACCTCTCTGAATAGGGAAATGGACGCACGACACGATCCACCACGACGGCGTCTGCATCGACTCATCGTTATCCATACTAGCATCGCGCCCTTCCCGCACTGCGCACGGCTGCGGCGGGGGTCGATACCCGGAACCGGCGCTGGCCTACCTTCCGGCAAGCCAACAAGTTGCAATCCAGGCAAACATTTCGCCACATTCCGCACTGTTTTGCGTTGCAGTTTGGTTAGGATTGAGCCACGTCAAGATGTATCATATAGCAATAGCTTCCTGTTAAGTTTTATCATCGATACTTTGTTCTCTTCCTTCCCGACATGAAAAGAAACGTGCTGCGCGGCTCGCTGATCGCCGCCGTCGTGTGCGTCGGCGCCGTGGCCGCCTGGCGCGTGTTCGGCTGGGGCCACCTGGGGCCGGTCAACGGCCTCCACCTGGACCTGGCCAGGCCGGACGCGCTGGTGCTTACGCGCAGCCTGGCGGCGCTGCCGCGCGATTTGCTCACCATTCCGCTGGCGCGCGACGTGCTGCGCGAAGACTTCGTGTTCTACTACGAGCAGAGCGAAGACCGTCTCGGCTTGAAGGGCACGCTGCGCCGCATCGCCTACGAGCACGACCTGGGCTGGGGCGACCGCCTGATCCGCAGCGTGCTGGACGAGCCGGCCGAGGTGGCGCTGTGGCGCGACGGCAATGGCGCGCTGCGCCACTACGCCATCGCGGTCTCGCGCGGCAAGCTGGCGCGCCTGCTGGAAGAAGCCGGCAAGGTGGCATTGAAGGACAGCCAGCTGCGCGTGGCCGGCAAGCTGCGCGTGGACGGCGACAGCGTGCAGGTGTACGCGCTCGACTACGCCTACGGGCAGACGCTCCTGATCGCGGCGCACGGCGAGCGCATGGTGATCCTGTCGCATCCGGGCATGCTGTACGGCGGCGACGACGGCAAGCGCGAGGACAAGGATGCGCGCGCGGTGGTCATCAAGCTGCTGGCGGCCAAGCGCGCCGACCAGGACGTGTTCCACGGCCAGTTCCACCTGGCGCCGGGCATCCCGGCCGGCCACAGCGTGGCGGTCAAGGCCGATTGGCTGTCATTTGGCTACCAGCCGTTCTTCGGCGCGCTGCAGGCGCTGCGCTTCGATTTCAGCAACGGCCGCTGGCAGTCGCAGGTGCTGGTGGACGGCAACCGCCTGCGCGCCGGCGGCTACGACAACCGCGCGCTGTGGGGCGTGCTGCCGTACAACCCGAGTGCCTGCTTCAGCGTACCGGCCGACTGGAACGCCATGAAGCCGGTGCTGGAACGCCTGGGCGCCAAGGGCGGCAGCGCGCTGCCGCAGCTGGTGGCGCGCTTCGACGGGCCGGCCGCCGCCTGCTGGTACGGCACGTCGCGCCTGTACACGCCGGTGTTCGTCGCCAACTACACGCACAGCGGCGACAACGACCTGCTGGCCAGCCTGTTCGGCGCGCTGGTCGGCGGCACCCCGGCCTACAGCGCCGCCGGCGGCGTGCAGCGCTGGGAACGCACGATCGACACGCCGCAGGGCAAGCTGACGCCGACGCTGGCCGTCGGCAACGGCACGCTGGTGTTCTCGGCCGACCGCAAGCTGGTCGATGCGGTGCTGGCGGTGAAGCGGCGCCAGGCACCGGCCGCCGCCGACCGCCTGCCGGATGCGCCGCGCACGGTCGGCTTGATCGACACCGCCGCGCTGGCGCAGCTGGCGCAGAAGGAAGCCTTCGAGGCGTTGCCGGCGGCCAGCGAACCGGTGCTGCGCGGCGCCGCCGAGGCGCACCTGCTGCCGCGCCTGGCCGCGCTGCGCACCTATCCGCCCTACCGCATGGTAGTCAAAAGCCTGCCGGCGTCCGGCGTGGTGTGGGAACCGCTGGAATGGCAGGCGGCGCGGTGAGCGGCGGGCGCCGGCCGGATCGCGCACCGGCGCCGCGGCAAGGGTGCGTCCAGCCCGGACGGCGCGCCTGTCTGAAGCTGCTGGCGCTGGCGGCCGGCGGCGCCGGCCTGGGCGCACTGGCGCCGCCGGCCGCCGCGCTGAAGGAGCTGCCCGGCACCCAGCCGCGCCTGAGCGTCGAGCAGAGCCGCGCGTTCCAGGCCTGGATGGTGCGCATCGTGCGCGACCAGGTCGCGCGCGGGCCGAATCCGCGCTGGCAGCACCGCGACTGCGCCGGCCTGGTGCGCTTCGCCGTCACCGAGGCGCTCAGCCCGCACGACGCCAGGTGGATGCGCGCCAACGGCATGCGCACCGACGCCAGCCTGCCGCCCGAGCTCGACCTCGGTCCGCAGCAGGCGCTGCTGCGCAACCGCTGGGTGCAGACCGGCGGCACGGTCGGCCACTTCGTCACCGCGCTGGCGCTGGTGCAGCACAACAGCCGCCCCGTCGGGCGCGAGGTCAACGCCGCCCGCCCCGGCGACCTGCTGTTCTACGACCAGGGCACGGAACAACACCTGATGGTATGGATGGGCGCCTCGATCGCCTACCACACCGGCACGGTCGCGCCGGGCGACAACGGCCTGCGCACCGTCGGCATTCGACAACTCATGAACTGGAAGGACACGCGGTGGCAACCAACGCCCGACAATCCGAATTTCGCCGGCGTGTATCGGCTCTCGTTTCTGGCTTGATGCCTGGCCTGGCACGGCGCGCGCGCCAGCCGGGAGCGGCGCTGGCCATGGCGCTGGCGGTCGCGCTGTCAGCCGTGCTTGCGCTGGCGGCCCTGCCGGGCAGCGCCGGCGCCGCCGATCCGATTCCCTGGGAGCAGCCGAGCGGCTATACCACCTTCAAGGGCGAGCCCTTCTTCCTGCTGTCCGACGCCACCCGCGGCAGCAACGAGGTCGCCAGCGTGCGCCTGGAAGTGCCGGGACGCGACATGGCGCGCGCCAGCCTGGAAGCCTATTCCGGCGTCGACATCGTGGTCTACCGCGTGCCGCAGCCGCTGGAGTTCCTGAAGAAGCAGCGCAACCTGCACCGCATCGAGGTGGCCGGCAACTACCAGGGCGAAGGCCTGGCCAACACGCTGCGCTACCTGTGGGACAGCTGGTGGAAGAAGTCGCGCCTGCTGTGGCGCCGCATCTTCACCGGCGACGCCCGCCGCGCCGTCACCGAGACCCATCCGGCGCTGCGGACCGACGACGCCATCGGCCGCCCCACCGTGTTCGCGCACCATCCGCAATACAAGCCCTTGAAAGGCTTCGAGATGGTGGACAGCTTCCGCTATCCGGTCTGGCAGGCCAGGCCGATCGAGCCGCCCAAGGGCGTCAAGCTGGAAGGCTCCAGCAGCGATTTCCTGCCGTCCGGCGGCGGCAACCTCATGATCCCGGTCGGCCAGCGCAAGCCGGGCCTGTACCTGGTGGAAGCCATCATCGGCGAGCACCGCGCCACCACGCTGGTGTTCGTCTCGGACACCATGGCGGTGACCAAGGTGTCGTCCAACCAGATGCTGGTGTGGAGCGCGCGCCGCGACAACGGCGCCGCGGTGGCGGGCACGCGCCTGGCCTGGAGCGACGGCACCGGCATCCTGCAATCGGGCGCCACCGACGCCGCCGGCATCGCCGTGTTCGAGCGCGGCAGCCCGGAACACACCTACGTGATCGGCGAGGACAAGCAGGGCGGCGTGTTCGTCTCGGAGAATTACTACTACGACAGCGAGATCTACAACACCAAGGTGTACGCCGTTACCGACCGGCCGCTGTACCGGCCGGGCGACGAGGTCAACGTCAAGTTCCTGGCGCGCGACTTCAAGTCGGCGCGGGTGTCGCAGCCGGCCGCCGCCGGCCCGGTCGAGCTCAGCGTGATCGACCCGAACGGCACCCCGGTGCTGACGCAGCGCCTGCAACTGTCGCCGGACAGCGGCAGCGAGGCGCGCTTCCGCCTGCCGGAGAGCGCCGGCGCCGGCGGCTACGAACTGCGCTTCAGCTACCAGGACGGCACCTACGGCGCCGCCTTCCGGGTGGCCGAATACGTCAAGCCTCACTTCGAGATCGACGTGCGTCCCGCCAAGCCCGAGTTCAAGACCGGCGAGACGGTGAAGGGCAGCATCGCGCTGCGCTACCCGGACGGCAAGCCGGTGCGGCGCGCCGCCGTGGCGCTGTCGCTGCGCAGCCAGCAGAACACCATGGTCGAGGGCGAGCTGCGCTACGGCGGCCTGTTCCCGGTGGAGCTGAAGACCCAGGAACTCACGACCGACAACGACGGCAACGTCGACTTCACGCTGCCCGCCGCCACCCAGCCGTCGCGTTACATCGTCACCCTGCTGGCCACCGACGGCGCCGCCTACCGCGTCAAGACCACGCGCGAACTGCTGATCGAGCGCGCGTCCGCCAGCTACCGCTTGAGCGCCGCGCGCCAGTTCTCCGACCCCGGCCAGCGCGTGCATTTCGACCTGGTGCCGGAGAACGCGGCGCCGCCATCCACGAGCACGAACGCGGCCGCAGCCGCAGCCGCCGCCGCACGCCCGACGCGCTGGGAGATGGTGCGTCTGGAAACCCAGACCAGGACCGCCGGCGACTTCGACCCGGCCGCGCGCGGCTGGGACGTGAGCTTCCCGCAGGCCGGTTCCTACCAGCTGTCGCTGCGCGACGCGCGCGGCAACCTGGTGGCGGCCGCCAGCCACTGGGTCAGCGGCGACGGCGTCAGGACCACGCCGGGCAGCATCGAGATCGTGCTGGACCGCGCCCGCTATGCGGTGGGCGATACCGCCGAGGCCCTGGTCACGTTTTCGGAACCGGCCGACCAGGCGCTGGTGACGCTGGAGCGCGACAAGGTCGAGCACCACGGCCTGGTCACCGGCGGCGCCGACTGGTTCAGCGCGCAGCGGGTGGCGCCGCGCCAGTGGCGCGTGCGCATTCCGGTGCGCGAGGACTACGGTCCCAACATGACGTTCTCGGTGGCCAGCGTGCGCCGTGGCGACTTCGTGTTCGAGAACGCCGGCCTGCAGATCGCCGAGCCGCGCATCGCGCTGCAGTTCAAGGCCGACAAGGACGTCTACCAGCCGGGCGAAAAAGTCACGCTCGACGTCAGCGCGCAGCTGGACGGCAAGCCGGTGTCGACCCTGGTGACGCTGGGCGTGGTGGACGAGATGATCTATGTGCTGCAGCCGGAGATCGCGCCGCCCATCGACGATTTCTTCTACCACCCGCGCCGCAACAACGTGCGCACCACCGCTAGCCTGTCGTTCATCAGCTACGACGTGGCGCAGGGCCGCGGCGACGCGGCGCCGGCGCGCCACAACTACAACGAGCGCGGGGTGAAGGTGCTGGAGCGGCCGCGCCGCGACGACGTCGACACCGCGCTGTGGGCGCCGTCCCTGCGCACCGATGCCAGCGGCCGCGCGCGCGTCAGCTTCACCATGCCGGACGCCCTCACCCGCTGGCGCATCACCGGGCGCGCCATGGACGCCCAGGGCCGGGTCGGCCAGCGCACCGCTTACCTGCGCTCGGACAAGGCCTTTTATGCCAAGTGGACCGCGCCCGACTGGATGCGCGCCGGCGACGCCCCGCGCGCCAGCGTGGCGCTGTTCAACCAGAGCGGCAAGGAGCAGGCGCTGGCATTGACGCTGCTGGGCGGGCCGCAGCCGCAGGCGCTGAACGTCGCCGCCAAGCCCGGCGTGAACTATGCCGAGTTCGCGCTGCCGCCCAACGCCGGCGCGCTGCGCCTGGAAGTGCGCCAGGACGGGCGCCTGGTGGACGCCCTCGACACCCCGCTGGCCACGCTGCCGGCCGGCTGGAGCGGCACGCGCACGCAGGTGCTGCCGCTGGCCGGCCAGGACACCGCGCTGCAGCTGCCGGCGGACGCGCGCGACGTGCGCGTGACGTTCGCGTCCGACGCCGCCGGCCACTTCGCGCGCATCGTCGACGACCTGATCGCCTACCCGTACGGCTGCGTCGAACAGACGGCGAGCCGCCTGATTCCGCTGGCCATGGCGCTGCAGAGCGTCGGCAACGCGGGTTCGACGAATGCGCCGGCGGCGCTGGCGGTGCGCGGCCGCCTGGGCGCCATGCTGCAGTCGCAGCGCCTGCGCCTGGTGGCGATGGCCGGGCCGCAGGCGACCTTCGGCTGGTGGGGCAACGGCACCCGCGGCGACGCCCTGATGACCGCCTACGCCTACTACGCCGACTGGCTCGCCGCGCGCGCGCTGCGCATCGAGCTGCCGCCCGAGCACTGGAACAACGTGCTGGCGGTGTACCAGGAACACGGCCTCAAGCAGCCGCTGCTGGACCGCGCGCTGGTACTGTGGCTGGCGCACGAGATGGACTTGCCGACCCAGACGCTGGCGGCCGGCCTGGTCGACGAACAGGCGAAAACGGTGCTGGGCAACCAGCGCGGCCGGGCCTCCGCCAACGCCTCGCTGGTGCTGGGCGCGGTGCAGGAGCAGGCGGCCGGCAAGGCGGCCGGCGCAAATGCCGACGCCATGGGCCTGGCGCTGCTGGGCCTGGTGGCGGCGCAGAACGGCGCCACGCTGCCGGCGCCGCTGCAGCAACAGGTCGACGCGGCGCGCCAGGCGCTGCTGGCCAGCCCGGCGCCGGTGGCGCAGGCACTGCTGGTGCTGGGCGGCCAGCTGCCCGTCACCCGCGCCGATGCCATCCTGGCCGCGGTGCGCGCCGAGATGCCGACCGTGGACCGCGCGCTGACGCTGGTCTGGCTGCAGAAGAAGCTGGGCGGCGCCCAGCCGGCCGGCCTGGCGGAGGCCGCGCTGGACGGCGACTGGCGCCGCCAGGACACCCGCACCGGGCTGCCGGCCTGGCGCTGGAACGGCAAGGGCGTGCCGGAGCGCCTGCGCCTGGCGCAGGCAGCGCTGCCCGCCACGCTGGCCGTGGTCGAGTACGAGAGCCGCGCGCCGGAAGCGCAATCGCTGCCGGTGGGCGTGGAGCGGCGCATCCTGCGCATGCAGCGCGACAAGGACGGCTACCGCACCGAGCCGGTCAAGGCCGGCGAGGCGCTGCGCACCGACGAACTGTACATGGACGAGATCACGCTCAAGCCGCCCGCCAATGCCAACTACCGCTTCGGCCTGCTGGAAGTGGCGCTGCCGCCGGGTGCCACGGTCGAAGGCAGCACCTGGGGCATCAAGCTCCTGGGCGGCAAGGAACCGGTGGCGCTGGAACGGGCGCGCCACGTCGAGCGGCGCGACGGCTACGCGGTGCCGGTGGACGCCCTGGCGGAAACGGTCACCGTGCGCCACCTGCTGCGCTTCGCCCAGAAAGGCCGCTACGTGCTGCCGCCGGCGCGCTTCTACCGCATGTACCAGCCGGACCAGAAAGCCTTCGAGGATGGCGGCAAGACCATGCGCCAGCTAGCGGTGGAATGATGCGATCGGGTCCGCTCCGCGCGCCGCCGCGGCGCCCATGGCGTCCACGCGCGCGCGCGCTGGCGGCGGCGTGCCTGCTGGCGGCGGCGTGCGCGCAGCCGGCGGCGGCCACGCTGGACCTGGCCTGGCTGCGCGGCGGCGAGGTCGCCGCGCTGCAGCTGCACCAGGGCGCGCGGCCGCCCTCCGCGTCGGTGCACGCCTCCGCGCCGGCCGCCGCCGGCGCGCGCCCGGTGCCGCTGGGCAGCCTGTGGAAACTGTTCGTCTACGTGTACGCGGCCGACAGCGGCCTGCCGATGCCGGACTACCGCTGCGGCGGGCATGTGCCCGACGAAGTGTATTGCTGCGAAGCGGGCGCCAGCATCGACCGCGACGCCGCGCTGGCGCAATCCTGCGGCCTGTTCTTTTCCCCCGCCCGGCTGATGCTGGCGCGCGACCCCTGGCGGCGCTACTGGACGCGTCGCCTCGGCGCGGCGCCCGCCGGGCAATTCGCCTGGCTGGCCGACCCGGCGCTGTTGACGCCGGAGCGCACGGTGCGCCTGGACAGCCTGCTGCGCGCACTGGCCAGCCTGCCGCCGGCCAGCCGTGCCGATGCCGAAGCGGCGCTGCTGCGCGTGGTGCTGGACGGGCGCGGCGCCGACACGGTGCGCTGGTTCGGCAGCCGCCTGCGCGTGAAGACGTTTTCCTGGCACGAACCCGGGCATCCGCGCGCGCCGCTGGGCGGCGCCGCCGGCTGGCTGGCCGACGGCACCCCGGTGTGGTTCGCCGGCGCCGGCACCAGCGCCGCCATCCTGCGCGGCTGGGCGCCGCAGCTGGCCGCGGCGCTGCCGCCGCCCGTCGCCGCGGCGGATGCCGCCGGCGCCGCGCCGGCCGATGCCGGCTGCGTGGTGGTGGATTTCTTCGCGCGCTATCCGCTGCGCAGCGTCACCGGCCCGGCCGGACCGGCGCGGCCCGGCCCGCTGGCCGGACGCCATGTGGCGCTGTTCGAGAACGGCCAGCGGCTGGCCTTCCGCGCCGACGGCATGACGCTGGCGCGCGGTCCCGGCGGCCATCCTCTGCTGCAGGGACGCTTCGGCGTCAACGACTACGTGGCGCGCGTGCTCGAACGCGAGGGCGGCGCGGCCGAGCCGGAAGCGGCCAAGGCGCTGGCGATCGCCGCGCGCAGCTACCTGCGCCAGAACGCGCGCCCGGAAGGCTCGTGCCGGCGCATCGCCGACAGCAGCGCCGCCCAGCGCGTGGGGCCGGACCTGCCGTCGCCGGCGGCGCTGGCGGTGGCGCGCTGGACCGACCGCCTGGTGGTCGACGGCCCCGCCGTGCGCTACCACGGCACGACGCCCGGACCGAACGTGCTGGCCTGGAGCGATGCGCTGGCGCAGGCGCGCGCCGGCCGCCCGTTCGACGCCATCCTGGCGCGCGCCTACCCCGGCGCCGTGCTGACGGTGGACGGCGCCGGCGGGCGCAGTTGCCGACGCCTGCACGGCAACGAAGACTGGCTGGCCGCCATGCTGCCGCGCTGGGAACGCCTGCTGCGCAGCCAGCCGGGCTACGAACGGCCGGCGCAGCTGCCCAGCGTATGCGAGCTGGCGCTGGGCGCGCCCTATTCCGAACAATCGCGCAACCGCATCTTCATGCGCCCCCTGTCCGGCCGCGAGGACCGCATCACGCTGGCCCACGAATACGTCCACATCGCCCTGCGCGGCCATCCGCGCGGACAGGACGAGGCCTACGTGGAACAGACCGCGCGCCGGCTGGTCGACCTGAACCTGGAGAGCCTGTGAAACGCCTCATCGACAAACTGCGCCGCCATGCACTGTGCGGCATCGCCTGCCTGCTGGCCGCGGGCGCGCACGCGCCGGCGCACGCGCAGGTGCGAATCGACGCCCCCGCCGGCGGCTGGCGCAATTCGGCCGGCGCCGCGGAACAGTACACGCAGGGCGTGAACTACCCGGCATCCTCGGTGAACCTGCAGCCGGGCCAGAGCGAGACCGCGCAGATCCGCGGCCGCATCGCCGGCGCGCCCAAGGACAAGCCGGCCACGCTGGTGGTGAACGGCACCGCCATGCCGCTGCAGGTGAACGAGGACGGCAGCTTCGCCCGCCCCTACGGCTTCGGCAGCGGCGCCAACGGGGTCGAGGTGCGCGCGCCCGACGGCAAGAACCGCGCGCGCGCCCAGTTCTACGACGTCTACCAGGGCAAGACCCAGGCGCGCCTGCGCGTGGTGCTGTCGTGGGACACGCCCGGCACCGACCTCGACCTGCACGTGGTGTCGCCGGACGGCGGCCACGCCTGGTACGGCAACCGCGTGATGCCGAACGGCGGCGCGCTCGACGTCGACGTCACCACCGGCTACGGCCCCGAGATCTTTTCCAGCGCGGCGCCGGCCAGGGGCCTGTACCACGTCTACGTGAACTACTTCGGCAGCGGCCAGGACACCTCGGCGCTGACGGTGGCGCAGGTGGCGATCATCACCAACGAAAACACCCCGCGCGAAAAACGCCAGGTGTTCCAGGTGCCGATGCGCGCGGCCGGCGAGCTGACGCTGGTGAAGTCGTTCGTGTTCCCATGAGCGCGCAGGCGGCGGCACGATCGGACATGTCGGCGCCGCGCCCGCGCCGCAACTGTCTGCCATGGATGCTGGTCCTTGCTTGCCTGGCGGTGGCGCCCGCTTCCACGGCCGCCGCCGAGGGCAAGAAGGGCGAAGTGGAAATCTCGGCCTGGAACCGCGTGTTTTCCGGCAAGCTGGGCGACAAGGACGTCCAGGTGAACCTGGAACTGATCGATACCCGCCTGTCCGGCCGGTACTGCTACGGCGCGTGTTCGGAGAACGCGCCCTTGCAGCTGCAACTCGACGGCAAGCTGGTACGGGACAGGATCGAACTGGTCGAACGCGACCAACGCTCGCGTCGACCGGCGGCGCCGACCGGCCGCTGGAGCGTCGCGCTGGAAAACCAGGACCTGGTGGGCAGCTGGCGCTCGCCGGAAGGAAAACGCGTCCTGCCGCTGCGGCTGCACGCGCAACCCGCGTTTCCATTCCAGATGCGCCTGGTCGCCAGCTCGCTGCCTGCCGATGCCGGCGACTGCGACGACGAGCCGCGTGTCTCGGCCATCCGGCTGTACCGGAACGGCAAGCCGGTCCAGACGCTGCCTACCGACGCGCAAGATGGTTGCCGCCTGTTCGTACCGGCCATCGTCGACGCCAACTTCGACGGATGGCCCGACCTGACGATTGCCACCGCCACGCCCGCCGGTCCCAACATCCCCCATCGGACCTGGCTGTACGACGCCGCGCGCGGACGCTTCGTGGATGCACCACCCGCCTTGCAGGCCATCACCTCGCCCGAATTCGATGCCACCCACAAGACCATCGTGTCGCAATGGCGTAACGGCTGCTGCGAGCATGGCGTGACGACCTACCGCTGGCACGGCAATGCGCTGCGCGAAAGCGGACGCGAAACGAGCAGGTGGCTGCCGGTGCTGGCCGGGCGGCGCCGATTGTATTGCTACGTCATCCCTGCCTACCAGGATGGACGTATCGACTATCCGGACCGGGTGGAACGGCGTGGCGAACGCCTGTCGCTGACGTTCGACGATTTCAGCAACTGCGAGTCCAGGCTGGTCATGTCGCCGGAACCTGCGATCGACATATGGGAAACCGACCCGGCTGGAAAGCAGCGCCGCGTACGTACGGAAACCACGCGCTGGAAACAGGTGGCAGGCGCCGCCGGCGGGCAGTGGTGCCCGGAAGTGCCTTTCTTCTCCGCTGGCACGATCCGGCGCATCGTCATCCAAAACGATCCCGAGCAGCCTTGCAGCGCGACCCGGCCGTGACCGCGCGGCCCTGCGGCAACGTGCTCGCTGCGACACGCAAGGACACGCTTCAGGCGCAGTTGCCGGGCGTGGTATTGCCGCCGGCTGCCACCTGCGGCGGACTCTCCGGTCCGGGGCTTTGCGTATACACCAGGTAGCAGCGCACCGCCCTCGGCGTGCCGGCGATGCTGTTGTGCACCAGGGACATCGTCCCCGCCGCCACGGCGGGCGTGGTGTCCGTCGGCGCGGACACGT
Source organism: Massilia forsythiae (assembly GCF_012849555.1). Lineage (NCBI taxonomy): Bacteria > Pseudomonadati > Pseudomonadota > Betaproteobacteria > Burkholderiales > Oxalobacteraceae > Massilia > Massilia forsythiae. The sequence goes on along the minus strand of NZ_CP051685.1, from coordinate 4,418,510 downwards.
CGGTATAAACGGTATAGCCCTTTGCCAGGCCGGCGGCGGCGGCCGTGGCCGGCACCGCGGCGGGATAGCCGTATACGAGCGGCACCGTCACGTCTTCCAGCGCCTGCGCCGCGCCGCCGTGGACCAGGAAGCGGCCATGGGCCGTGGCGGCCACGGTCATCAGCGCGCCGCCCGCCGCCTGCATCGACGCCTCGCGGGCGGCGCCGCCCAGCGCCGTCACCTTGGGCAGGACGGCCGCCGTCAGCACGCCGATGGCGGCCGTCGCCGCGACCATCTCGATCAGGGTGAAGCCGGCTTGGCGCCGTGCGCTGCGCAGGGTGGTGGGCATGGAAGATCGTTTCGCGGGCAATGGGTTGAGGTTGGATTGACATCGCCAAGATAACATATTTGCAATATTTATCTTGTCTGATTGAATCGAGTCATACCTGGCGACATCCCGGCGATTCGCCGCGGCCATGGCGGCCGGGTATCGAAAACGCCATTTCCGGACGCCTGCTGTATATTGAAATGTCAACGATCCCCACCGTAAAGGAGATGGCATGTCATTCGATCTAGGCAGCTTATTGCAGCAGTTCACCGGCGGCGGCGCCAGCGCGGAGCAGGCCGACCGGCATTTCGACCAGGTGGCCCAGTCGGTGCCGCAAGGGCAGCTGGCGCAGGGCCTGGGACAGGCATTCCGCTCGGACCAGACGCCGCCGTTCGCGCAGATGGCGGCGCAGTTGTTCGGCAACAGCGATCCGAACCAGCGCGCCGGCATGCTCAACCAGATCCTCGGCAGCATCGGCCCCGGCGTGCTGTCCTCGCTGGCCGGCGGTGCCCTCGGCGGCAGCCTGGGCAACCTGTTCGGCGGCGGCGCGGGCGCGACGCCACAGCAGGCGCCGCAGATCACGCCCGAGCAGGCCTCGCAGATGACGCCGGAGCAGGTGCGCCAGATCGCCGAGCAGGCCGAACGGCACGACCCGAGCGTGGTCGACCGCATGGACGACTTCTATGCCCAGCATCCCGGCCTGGTGAAAGGCCTGGGCGGCGCCGTCCTGGCGGTGGCGCTGGGCCACATGGCGCAGGGAATGCAGCGCGATTGAGGATCGCGCCGGCGGGCCGGCTGCCGCGCTAGCGCAGGTTGCCGGTGTGGCCGAGCGAATAGCGGCCCGGCTGCGGCCACACGGTCAGGCCGTGCGGCTCGCCGCCGACCGCGATCTGGCGCACCTCGCCGCTGGTCGTGTCGAAGCGGTAGACCACGTCGTCGAAGCGGCCCGACAGCCACAGCCACTTGCCGTCGGCGCTGACGTTGCCCATGTCCGGGCTGCCGCCGCCCGGCACCGTCCAGCGCTTGACGATCTGCCCGGTGGCGAAGTCGAGCACGGCCACGCTGCCGGGTCCCTTGCGCTTGCCGTGGATGCGGTGGGTGCCGCGGTTGGCGATGTACAGGAACTTGCCGTCGCGGCTCGGGTACAGGCCGTGGGTGCCGAGGCCGGCCGGGATGAAGCCGATCTGGCGCATGGCGTCGCCGTCGACCACGTGCACGCCGTCCGCTTCCATGTCGGCGATGTAGTAGCGCTTGCCGTCCGGCGACATGCGCACGTCCTGCGGCATGCCCTTCTTCGACGAACACACCTCGTCGGCGCCCGGGATGCCGGGCGTGCCGTTGCCTTCCTTCAGGCGCGTGGACGGCATGTTCAGCTTCAGGTAGCCCAGCACCTTGCGCTCGGCCAGGTCGATCTTGGCCAGGCTGCCGTCGAATTCGCAGGTGAACAGCGCGTAGCGGCCGTCCATCGAGAATTCGGCGTGGTTGATGCCGCCGCATTGCGGCACGTCGATCGCGTACTGCATCGCCATCGTGTGCGGATCGCGGAAATCGAGGCGGTGGCGTGCCTCGGCCACCACGATCGCCGACTTGCCGTCCGGCGTGAAGTACATGTTGTAGGGGTCGTCGACCGGCACCGACGGGCCCGGCTTGCCGGTGGCCGGGTCGATCGGCGTCAGGCTGCCGTCGTTGCGGCGCTCGGCGTTGTTGGCGACCCACAGCGTGCGCAGGTCCCAGCCGGGAATCACGTGCTGCGGGCCATAGCCCACCTTGAAGCGGTCGACCACCTTCATCGCCACCGGGTCGATCACGCTGACGTCGTTGGTGCGCAGGTTGGGCACGTACACGCGCTGCAAGTCGCCGCGCACGGCCGGGCTCAGGTGGGTGGGGCCGATCTCGCTGTAGACGTTGCTCGGGTCGACCACCGGCGGCATGCCTGGGACGGCCTTGACTGCCGGGACCAGCACGGCGTCCGGCTTGCCCTTGGCATCGACGCCGGCCCGGGAGGCGGACAGGGGCGCGACCTTGCCGCGCATGGCGATGGCGCCGCCGGCCACGATGGCCAGGATCAGGACGGCGCCGGCTGTTTTCTTGTATCGCACGATGGATTCTCTACTGTTGCTTGGATGGTTTCTGGACAGGCCCGGACTGGCGCGCCCCGGACTGGCGCGCGGCGCGGATGGCGGCGACCGAGGCGTCGACGATGCGCGCCACGCCGAGCTGGCCCAGCGCCGCGCTGGCGCGGGTCGGGTCGCCGCGCACGCCGCCGGCCGCGCCGGCCCTGGCGCCGGCCGCCAGCAGGCCAGTGCGCACCTGGGCCGGGTCGAGCGCCAGGCTCAGGCTGGTGTCGGCCAGGCCGGCGTGCAGGCCGATCTCGGCGTCGCCGTAGCCGCGCCGCTTCAGGTCGGCGACGTAGGCGTCCTGCGTGGCCTGGTAGTAATCCGGCAGCGCATGCACGCGGCAGCCGCTGTCCAGGGCCTTGTTGGCGCGCGCCGCGGCCCTCTCCTCGTTCTTCTGGTAGCCGCCGTGGTCGCCCAGGAAGAACACGTCGCGCACGCCATGTGCACAGAGGCTGCGCGCGGTCCCTTCCAGCAGCGCCTCGAAGGCGGCGTCCGGGATGGAGAGGGTGCCGGCGAAGCGCATGTGCCCGGCCGGCGGCGCGATCGACCCTTCCGGGACGTAGGCGACCACCGGCGCCACCACGGCGTCGCCCAGGCGCTGGGCGATGCGTCCGGCCAGCAGGCGCGCGCGCGCGTTGTGCTTGCCGAGCGCGAGGTGCGGCCCGCTCTGCTCGGTGCCGCCGATCGGCACCAGCACGGTAGCGGCGCCGGCGGCGATGCGCTCGCGCAGCTCGGGCGAGGTCAGGTCTTCGAGGTAGACGCTGGCCGCGGCGCCGGCGGCGGGCACGTCAGCAGCCACGGCAGCCGCGGACGCCAGCAGCGCTGCCAGGCAGGCGATGCCGGCCGCCGCACGGCGCCGTGTATTCTGGGGGTGAAGCATGTGTGCCATCTTTCGGAAGCTTGACCGCCTATTGTAGAGCATGCGGCGCTCCGCGGGCGGACGGCAACGCGATCCGGGCGCTGCCCGGACACACGCTGCGCGCCGACTCGCGCGAATGGTCGAGGCAGCCGCCGTCGGCGTAGACGCCGCGTCCGTCGCGCAGGCGCGCCATGCGCGCGAGCACCGCCGTCCGCCGCTGCGGGTCGGCCATGGTCTCGCGCACCCTGGCCTCGACCACCGCCTCGTCGATACGCGCATCGCCCGCCGCATCCAGGTAGACGGCGTCGCGCCAATGGTACATCTCGACGCACTTCGATTCGAACGTGTACGGCTGGTCCTGTTTCCAGAAATTGGCGAACTCGCCATTGCCGAGGTAGATGACCCACGATCCCTCGTAGCCGGACGCGTCCGAAGAGCGCGCGTCCGGATTGCGGAACCAGACCCGGTCGCCCGGCACGTAATAGCGCAGCGGCAGCGGCGCGTCGATCGATCCGTACTCGTCCAGGAAGGTGTCGTGGAAGGCCCCGGACTGGATCGCGCGCGTTTCCCACTGCCGCTGCAGGCGCGCCAGCAGCGGCGGATTGACCCGTTCCAGTTCCTGCGCGATCCCGAGCAGCAGCACGTATTCGCTGGCGCGGTAGCACGAAAAGCCGTACAGGCGGCCGTCGCCCGCCCCCGGCTGGGTGGCCAGCGTCAATGCCTCGACCAGCGGCCGGCCCGGCAGGACGGTGAAGCCGCGCCCGGGATCGTAGGTCCAGTGGCTGGGCGGGCGCTCCACGGCGGCGGTGCCGAAGGCGAGCCGGGTGCGGCGCGCGGCCAGCACCGTGTTGCGGCGGATCGCCAGCGCCGCCAGGACTTCGCACGCGCTGGCAAAGCGCAGCGGGCGCGGCGCCGCCAGCATGGCCAGCACGATCTCGCGCTCCAGGCCGGCCGAACCGGCGGCGCTGTCGAGCCCGAGGTCGCGGCACAGGTGCATGGTGTCGCCGCCGGGGACCAGGTCGCGCGCGACGCCGGCCGCCAGCGCGAACGCGTGGCCGGCGCCGGACGCAGATTCGGCCACGTACGGCCCCAGCGCCAGGGCATCGAGCAGGTCGCGCACGCGGCCGGCCTGGGCCGGATCGGCGCCAGGCAATTCGATGCCGCGCGGCGGCGGCGCGGCGCTGGGAAAGTCGCCGGAAAAGCAAGCGGAATTCACGGTGAAAGTCGATCCTCGATATGGTACGCGCTGGATGGCGGCGTCTGCCCTGCGGGTCAAGTTACACCATAACCATGAGGCCAGCATTAAAATGACGGCCTTCGATCACCGCCACGCTACCCGCCACCATGACGCCCGCTCCCGACCTGCCCTTCCGCGCCACCACCGACGAAACCTGCGCCTGGCTGGCGCGGCGCACCGGTTCGCCCTGGACCCTGGCGCGCCTGCTCGAGCACGGGTTGACGCCCCATGTCTGGCTGGATTACGACGCCGCCCACGCCGACTTGTTCGGCGAGGCCAACGGCGGCTACGCGGCGCCGATCTTCTTCGAGGGCGACATCGCGCGCCTGGCAGGCGGCGCCGGCGACGTGCTGATCACGCTGACCAAGGATGCCTACAAGATCGCCGTGCGCCTGCCGGAACCGGGTTTCCGGCGGCCGCTCGAGGCGCTGCGGTTCCAGAAAAAGGACATCGAGCGGCTGGCCGAGCAGCTGCAGCGCGCGGCCGAGGCGCCGCCGGCAGCCGAAGCGCCGGCCAGGCCTGCGGCCACCGAATCGCAGGCCGGCATCGGCAAGGATGCCGTGCTGGCGGCGTTCGGGCGCCTGGCGCGGCTGGACCTGGCGCAGGCGCTGGACGAGGCCATCGGCCTGTTCGGCGACGACGGCGCACGTGTGAAAGCGAGCGTACGCAAGTCGAAGCGCAACGCGCTGTGGAATCCGGTCACGCTGGCGCTGGGACTGCACGACGCCTACCGCGTGCCGCTGGGTCCGCTGAAGCGCGCCTTCCAGTCGCACGAGGTCCTGGCGCCGTGGGCGGCCGACTGGGAAGCATCGCTGCGCCTGCTCGGCAAGTAGCCGTTCCCGCGGCGCCGGCGCTCGGGTGGACTAGCGCGCCAGCAGGCGCTTCAACTGCGCCGCCTGGTAGGCGCCGAAGGTGTCGCCGAACAGGCAGCGCACCAGCGGGTCGTCGACCACGTCGGCATCGGCCAGGTCGCGTTCGGTGGCGGCGTCGAACACGGCGTCGTTGATGCGCACGTACATCGAGGTCAGCGACTCGCCCAGTTCCAGCGCCGCGTACAGCTTGGCGATCGGCACTTCGGTGGTCCAGCCCAGCGGGGCGTCCGCCTCGCCTTCCCCTTCCCCTTCCCCTTCCAGCAACGCCGCATCGCCGTCGAGGCGGTAGCACAGGTGCAGCGCCCGGCCGTGATGGTCGTACAGGGACAGGCGCCAGTTGCGCGGCCGCTCGAAGTAGTCGCAGCCGGCCTCGGTCTCGCCGTATTTTCCCGGCAGCGCGCTGCGGCACCAGTCCAGCACGCGCGCCCGCTCGGCTTCGCCCAGGGGCGGGAAATGGCGCGCGATGGCGGCGGTCGGCGGCGGCGCGGCGTTGCCTTCGTAGGCGTAGTCGACGTCCTGCGGGCCGAGCGGGACCACCCACGGCAGCGGCGGCGCCGGCCGCAAGCCCGCGCCGTCAAGCCGCACCGACACCGACGGATCGAGCCGCACCACCTGCGCATCCGGCAGCGCCGCTCCCACTTCGCGCGCGAATTGCGCGTACGAGATCGGAAAAAAGGCGCGGTTGTACCAGGACCACGGCTCCTGCAGGAACTGGCACGAGCTCGGCACCACATGGCGCGGCCGCAGCGCCCGCAATTGTTCGATCCATTCGTCCGGCAGCGTGGGCGGGACGGCGGCGGCGCGCGACGGCGCCAGCACCTCGATCTCGCGCATGGTCTGGAACGGCCACAGCACCATGTCCCACGGCCCCTCGCGCACCAGTTGCGCCAGGGTGCCTTCGTCGATCCAGGAATCGACCACGTTCAGCACGTTCAGGCCGGCCGCGCGCACCTGGAACATCGAGTCGACCTCGGCGTCCATGGCTTCGCGCGGCGTCACCCGGAACGGGCCGACGGCCACCGTCCGGTCCAGGTGCAGCGGGTGGACATGGGTAAAACCCAGCCGGCGCACCATCTCGAACAGCTCGTCGAACAGGCAGTAGATGTGGATCGGCGTGGCGCGGTCGAGCAGGTCCAGGCTGTCGAGCGAGCAGTGGTCGTCGTGGAAGTGCGAGATGAACACCGCGTCGAAGCGCTGGCGGCGGATCGCCTCGGTGTCGAAGCGCACGCCGGGAAAGGCGTGGCAGTTGCGGCTGAACGGGTTCTCGAAGATGGTATCGAAGGCGATGCGGACGCCGTCGCATTCGAACACGTAGCCGGCGTGCAGGATGCGGGAAATGGTGAGAAATGGCTGGGTCATGGTGGTCTCGCGGCGAAGGCGGCATTCTACAACCTGCACGGACAATGCCGCCTCCAGTTCTCAAGGCAAGGATTTCGCCGCACGCGGCGCGCCGTGGCCACCAAACTGTCGCGATCGACGCCGCCGCCCTTGCCGGCGTTTGCTCATCCTTTGCGCCGATGGTAAAACGGGGTTCGCCCTGATGCACAGGGAATAACCCACCTCGGAGATACCATGCAAAGGCACCTGACTTCCAGGCCGGCGCGGTTGGCGCCGTGCCTGGTCCTGCTGTCCTGTTCCGCCGCGCTGCTGGCGGGCTGCCACGGCCGCGACGACGACGGCGCGCCGCCGCAAGCCCTGGGCTGCGCCGACATGGCCGGCAAGACCGTGTCCGCTGCCGCCATCGGCCTGCCCACCGGCGGCGCCACGGTGACCTCGGCCACCGTGGTCGCGGCAAGCGAGGCCGGCAACGCCAACGGCGAATACTGCAAGGTGCTGGGCGCCATCCTGCCGGACGCCGGCGCCGCCGCGGGCACCCCGAACATCCATTTCCAGCTCAACCTGCCCGCCGCGTGGAACGGCAAGACGGTGCACATGGGCGGCGGCGGCTACAACGGCACGGTGGTCACACCGGCGCGGTCTCGTTCGCGCCCGGCGTGGCCCCGCTGGCGCTGGGCTACGCCACCTTCGGCTCGGATTCCGGCCACGTGGGTAACAGCGCCACGGCCGACTTCGCGCTCAACGAAGCGGCGATCGCCGCGAGCCGCGGCTCGAACTTCGGTTACCAGCACATCAAGAAAACCTGCGACACGGCGTTCGCGCTGATCCGGCTGCGCTACGCCAGGGCCGTCGCCAAGTCCTACTTCGCCGGCGGCTCCACCGGCGGGCGCGAAGGCATGACGGCGGTCGAGCGCTTCCCGCAGGACTACGACGGCGTGATCGCCAACGCCCCGGCCATCAATTTTTCCGGCGTGCGCCTGCAGGGCGTCAAGATCGGCCAGGCCGCCTACGGCAGCGGTGGCAACGGCGGCGGCGCCGGCTACATCGACCCGGCCAGGCAGCGCCTGATCCTGAAGACCGCAGTCGATGCCTGCGACGCCGACGACGGCGCGCTCGACCGCATCGTCGCCAACGTGGAAGCCTGCCGCACCAGACAGGCGTCCATCCTGGCCACCCTCGCCTGCCGCAGCGGCACCGACGAAGGCGACGGCTGCCTGTCGGCCGCCCAGCTCCGCACCGTGCGCGCCATCGCCGACGACCTGGTGCTGCCCTACACGCTGGCCTACGGCGTCGACCGGCACCAGGGCTACAACATCCTGCAGGGCGCCGACTTCTCCACCGGACTGGGCCTGGGCAATTCGCCCACGCTGCTGGACCCGCCGACCGTGGCCGCCAACGGCTACCTGTACACCCAGGGCGACGGTTACCTGAAATACTTCATCGCCAGGAATCCGGACCTGGACACGCTGGCCTTCGACCTGGACCGGCCGGGCGCGTACCAGCAGCGCCTGGTCGACATGTCGGCCACGGTCGGCGCCATGAACCCGGACCTGGCCGCGTTCATGGCGCGCGGCGGCAAGCTGATCGTGCTGCACGGGCTGGCCGACGAGGTGATCAGCCCGAACGCCACCATCGCCTACTACAAGGCGCAGGTGGCGAAGAGCGGCCAGGCCGCGGTGGACGCCTTCTGGCGCTTCTACACGGTGCCCGGCCTCGGCCACGGCGACGGCGCCTTCATCCCGTCGTGGGATGCGATCGGCGCGCTGGACGCCTGGGTGAGCACGGGCACGGCGCCGGGCACGCTGACCGGCACCGACACCGCGGCCGCGACCGCCGGCCGCACCCGGCCGCTGTGCCAGTATCCGGCCTACCCGCGCTACAAGGGGACGGGCAGCATCGACGTGGCCGCCAACTACGCCTGTGCCTTACCTTGAGCGCGTGCCGAAGGCATAGCGCAGTCCGGCCCAGACGGTGCGCGGCGCGCCCGGCGCATAGAAGGTCGCATTGACCACGCTGGCGTTGTCGCCCTGCGCCGAGAACGGCCGCGCGATGAAGTTGCCTTGCGCAGTGAGACCGGTCGCGTTCAGCTGGGCGGCAGTGGCGTAGCGCCGGTCGAACAGGTTGTCGACCTGGACGAACAGGCGCAGGCGCGGCGCCGCTTCCCAGGTGGCGCCGAGGTCGAACACCGCATACCCGGCGGAGCGGCCGCTGCCGACGAAATAGGTGCCGTCGGGCCGGTGGCCGCCGTTCTCGTTGCCGCGCGCGTTGGCGCCGGATAGCGCGACCAGGCCGGCTTCCAGCGCCAGGGCCGGCATGATGCGCCAGTCGGCGCGCGCCTTGAACACGCGGCGCGGGATCAAGGGCAGGCGGTCGCCCGGCCGCACCGCGATGTTGCCATCGTCGCCGGCGCTGCTGTTGGCGGCGCCGTTCAGCAGTTCGGCGCTGCGGAAGGTCGCGTCCAGCCAGGTGGCGTTGGCGGAAAACCCGATGTCGCCGGCGCGGCCGTCCAGACCGAGTTCGACACCCTGGCGGCGGGTCTTGGCGACGTTGCGGAAGTAGCCGAAGCCGGCCGCGTCGTCGGCCACGAACAGGATGTCGTCGGCGTTGGTGGCGCGGAACAGCCCGGCGTTCCAGCGCAGGGTCGTGGCCGGATTGCCGGCCAGCGTGCCGCGCGCGCCCGCTTCCCAGGTCCGGGTGACGACCTGGCGCAGCGGCGGATCGCCCGCCATGGCGTTGGGCAGCTTGCACGGGTTGTCCGGATCGGCGCAGCCGAGCTCGATCGCGGTCGGGGTGCGGCTGCCCTGGTTGTAGCCGGCGTACAGGTTGAGGCCGCGCGCCGCGTCCCAGGCGGCGCCGACGGCCGGGTTGAAGCGGCCGAAGCGGTGGTCGCCGTCGAGCGAACCGGGGCCGCCGCCGGGGGCGATGCGGTCGCGGTTGCGCACGGTGCTGCGGTCGTAGCGTCCGGACAGGGTCAGGTGCAGCGTCTCGCCCACGCTCAGGGTATCGGTGGCGTAGGCGCTGGCGGTGCGCGTGCGCCCTTCCAGGTCGACGCGCGCGTCGACCGGGGTGCCGTCGTCGTCGATCTCGCTGCCGTCGGCAAAGAAATCGACCGGCGTCACGCTGCGGTCGGGGTTCAGGTAGCCGAACTGGCTCGACTGGCGGAAGCGCACGCGGCTGGTGTCGAACGCCGCGCCCAGCGTGAACCCGTTGCGCTGCCCGGCCAGGCGCCCGGACAGGGTGGCCTGGGCGCTGGCGCCGGCATTGCGCTGGCGGCTGTCGCTGCGGTTCAGCAGGCCGTTGCATTTCTCGGCCGGCTCGTCGGCGCGCAGCACGTTGGCGATGCAGCGCCAGTACGGGAACGGCGTATTCGCCGCCGTCGCCCCGCTGGCCGGAAAGCCCGAATAACCGGCCGCCGCCAGCGCCGTGCGTTCCGCCGCGCTCGGCTGGTAGACCGACTGGTCGAGCGCATCGTCGTTCAGGTCGCCGTTCAGGGTGGCGGTGCGGATGCGCCGGAAATACGCGTTGCCCGAGAATTGCAGCGCGTCGCCCACCGTATGGCTGGCGGCCAGGTTGAACAGCACGGCGTGGTTGCGGGTCTGGTCCGGCGTGGTGTAGACGCTGGCGTAGTCGCGCGCCAGCAAGCGCCCCTCCTGCAGGCCGTTGCCGGTCAGCCGGGTCGGCGCCAGCGCGGCGCTGAGCGCCACGTCGCTGCGGCCGTCGCGCCATCCGGCCTTGGCGAACAGTTGCCCGAGCCGGGTCGGCGAGGCGTCGCGCCAGCCGCGCTCCCTGAAACCGTTGCCGGCCAGGTACCAGTGCCAGCCGCGGCTGTCCTGGCCGCCATGGCCGCCGTGTTCGAACGTGACTTCCTGGCGGCCGTGGCTGCCGGCCAGCGCCTGCACGCTCGTGCCGGGGTCGTGCAGGCCATCCCTGGTGCGGATCGAGAGCGCGCCGCCCAGCGTGTTCAGGCCGAACAGCGGATTCGAACCGGGCATCAGGTCGACCGAGGCGATGGCGGCACGCGGGATCAGGTCCCAGCTGACCACGTCGCCGAACGGCTGGTTGATGCGCACCCCGTCCAGGTACACCGACAGGCCCTGCGGCGTGCCCAGCAGCGGCGAGGCGGTGAAGCCGCGGAAGCTGACGTCGGGCTGGAACGGGTTGCCCTGGATCTCGTTGACGAACACGCTGCCCAGGCGCCGGTTGAGGGCGTCCGGCAGGTTGGCGCCGTCGGGGCCGGTGACGGCGGCGCCGTCCAGGGTCTGCACGTTGGCGGCAATCCGCTCGCGCGCCAGTCCCAGGCCGGGCAAGGGCGTGGTGCCGATCACGACCACGGTCTGCAGGGCGGGCGCCGGCGCGGCCACGGGGGCGGGCGTGACGGCAGGCGCGAGCGGCGCGTCGGCGGCCGCTCGCGCCAGCGCCGGCGCGCCGGGCCAGGCGGCCGCGACGGCGGCGGCGGCCAGGCCCGGCGCCAGGCGCCGCCGGGCCGCGGTTTGTCGTGGATGCCTGCCCTGCGCGCGCTGTTTCATGCTCGTGTCTCCGTGGCGTTCTTGTGCGTTCGATTATTCCAAGGACGGCCGCGCCGCCGCTAGGGAAAAATTCCCGACGTGGCGGCGCCGGCATCGCGGCATGGCATGGATGTTGCAAGAAGCCGGACAGGGATGGCACACACGAGGAGACCCATGGACCTGCGCCGCCGTTTGATCGTGTCGCTCGGCCTGCTGCTGGGCGGCTTGCTGGCGATGACCGCCATGATCCAGCTGCTGTCGCTGCGCAGCGACATCGCCGCCGAAGTCGCTGCATCCACACGCCTGGTGAACGTGCTGCTCGCGGCCGGCGAGCCGCCGTCCGGGGCCCAGCCCGGCCAGCGTCCCGGCCCCGGCGCCGCCCTGGACGAGCGCCTGGACGAGCGCCTGGCGCACGCCGGGCTGCGCCACCTGCGCATCCGCAGCGCGGACGGTCCGGCGCCGGCGGCGGCGGCGGCGCCCCATCCGCTGCTGGCCTGGCTGGGCCTGGCGCCGCCCGAACAGCGCGAACGGGCGATCCGCATCGGCGCCCGGGTGCTGGCCATCGCGCCCAATCCGCATTCGGAAATCGACGAACGCCTGGCGAACACTGTGCAATTATTGAGCACCCTGTTGTTCTTTTCCGGAACAACGCTGCTGGTGGCCTGGTACTGTGCCGACCGCGCGCTGGCGCCGGTGCGCGAACTCGAGGCCAGCCTGCAGCGCCTGGCGCGCGGCGAGCCGGACCCGGCGCTGCCCGCGTCCGTCCTCCCGCCGCGCGCGCTGCGCGAATTCGCGCGCGTGGCGCACGCCATCGAGCACCTGGCCGGCGCCCTGCGCGACGCCCGCGCCGCCCAGCACGAACTGGCGCAGCAGCTGATCGCGGTGCAGGAAGAGGAGCGGCGCGCGCTGGCGCGCGAGCTGCACGACGAAATGGGCCAGACCCTGGCCGCGCTGAGCGTCACCGCCACCCACCTGGCGCGCAACGCCCAGCGCTTGAGTCCGCCCGCCGTGGCCGAATGCGCCAGCGACCTGCGGCGCGACCTGCGCACCTGCGGCGAGCAGTTGCGCGCCATGCTCAAGACGCTGCGCCCGCACGGCCTGCACGCCAGCGGCCTGGCGCCGACATTGCGCGAACTGGTGCAGGGCTGGCGCGGCCGCCATACCGAGATCGCCTTCACGCTGGCGCTGCCGGCGGCGCTGCCCGGGATCGGCGAGGCGGCGGCGCTGACCGCCTACCGCGTCGTGCAGGAAGCCGTCACCAACGTCGTGCGCCACAGCGGCGCGCGCCGCTGCGCGATCCGCGTGGACGCCGGCGCCGACGGCCTGGCGCTGGAAGTGCGCGACGACGGCCGCGGGCTGCCGGCCGCGCCGCGCTGGCGCGGCGGGCTGCTCGGCATGCGCGAACGGCTCGGCATGATCGGAGGAACGCTGGAACTGGCGCCGGCGCCCGGCGGCGGCCTGCGCCTGCGCGCCACCCTGCCGCTGGCGGCCGCCGCCGCGCAGCCGGACACCCTGCCCGCGGGAGCGCTGCCATGATCCGCATCGTCCTGGTCGACGACCATGCCATCGTGCGCAGCGGCTACCGCCGGCTGCTGTCGGCGGAACCGGATTTCGACGTCGCCGGCGAAGCCGCCACGGTCCAGGAAGCCAACGCCCTGGTGCAGCGCGTGCGCCCCAAGGTCGCCATCGTCGACCTCAGCCTGAAAGGCAGCAGCGGCCTGGAAGCCATCGCCGGCATGCTGGCGCGCCTGCCCGCGCTGCGCGTGCTGGTGCTGTCGATGCACGACGGTGCCGGCCACCTGGCGCAGGCGTTCAAGGCCGGCGCGCACGGCTACCTGACCAAGTCGAGCGAACCGGAGGAAGTCATCGACGCCATCCGCGCCGTGGTGCAGGGCCGGCGCGTGCTGTCGCGCGACATGCGGGACGCCATGCCGGCCGATGGGGACGAGGCGCTGCACGACCTCAAGCCGCGCGAGTTCGAGCTGCTGCGCCTGCTGGTGCACGGCGAATCGGTGCAGGACATCGCCACCGTGATGCACCTGAGTCCGAAGACGGTGCTGAACTACCTGACCGCAATCCGCCAAAAGCTCAATGCCGACAACGATTTCAAGCTGATGCACCTGGCGGCGCGCTGCGGGCTGGTGGAATTCGGGGCCGGGGTGGCGGCTTGAGAGGATGCGAGCGGCGGCCCTCGCGTGCCGGCCGGGTTTGCGGGCAGGACACTGCTTTCTTGTTCGCTGCAGCGGACTCGGCGAAGGCACAGCACCCCTACAGTTGTACGATGACGCATCTCAAGCGATTGCCAATCGGCTCGCTTGGTTGTACGATGACTTACAAATGTTGTACGCCCCAGGAATCACCGATGTTCGAACTCAGCCAGCTGCGCTGCTTCGTCGCCGTCGCCGAAGAGCTGCACTTCAGCAAGGCCGCCGAACGGCTGAACATGACGCAACCGCCGCTGAGCCGGCAAATCCGCCTGCTGGAACACCACGTCGGCGTGCAGCTGCTCGAGCGCAACAGCCGCGCCGTGCGCCTCACCGCCGCCGGCCAAGCCTTTTTCCAGGAAGCCTCGCGCATGCTGCGCATCGCGGAAGAGGCGGTGTTCGCCGCGCGCCGCGCCGCCAAGGGCGAGCAGGGCCGCCTGGCGATCGGCTTCACCTCCGCCTCCGGCTACAGCCTGCTGCCGGAAATCGTGCACCGCCTGCGCGAGTGCGCGCCCTGCGTGACGCTGACCCTGAAGGAACTGGTCAGCACGGTGCAGGTCGAGTCCCTGAATGCCGGCGAACTCGACCTGGGCGTGCTGCGCCCGCACGCCATGAACCGCGAACTGGAGAGCCGGCGCATCGCCACCGAGGCGCTGATGCTGGCGGTGCCGGAAGCCGAAGCCGGTCGCTGGCCGGCCACGCCCACCCTCGCCTGCCTGCACGGCAAGCCGTTCGTGATGTACTCGCCGTTCGAGGCGCGCCCGTTCTACCTGATGCTGAGCGAACGCTTCGCCAGGGCCGGCGTGGTGCCCGACGTCGTCGAACACATCGGCCAGGTGCACACCATGCTGGCGCTGGTGCGCGCCGGCGTGGGCGCGGCGCTGATCGCCCAGGGCGCCGCGCGCCTGCAATTCGACGGCATCGTCCTGCGCCCGATGGCGACCGAGCCGGTGGAAATGGTCTGCACCTGGCGGCGCGACAACGCCAATCCGGTGCTGCAGCTGTTCAAGGAACGGGTACTGCCGAGCTTCGGCGCCGGTTGACGATTCAATTATTGAATGCATGCCGTCACACTTTGGTTTGGCCGTGCCGGGTGCAGGGCATATGATCGTTCCACAAGGCGTGCAAAAAGACGCCATCCGACAACCGGAGACACCCGTGGAACAAGTTCAAACCGCCAAGGCCGCCAGCGCGGCCGGGGTCCGGACGCGCACGCGCTGGACCATCCTCGCGATGCTGTTCGCGATCACCACCATCAACTACGCCGACCGTGCCACGATCTCGATCGCCGCGCCCGAGATCCGCAAGGACCTGGGACTGGACGCGGTGCAGATGGGCTTCGTCTTTTCGGCCTTCGCCTGGTCGTACGTGCTGGCCCAGCTGCCGGGCGGCTGGCTGCTGGACCGCTTCGGCTCCAAGATCACCTATTTCTTCAGCATCTTCCTGTGGTCGACCTTCACCGTGCTGACCGGCGCCGCCGGCTTCTTCGCCGGCGGCGCCGCGGTGGCGGTGCTGTTCGCGCTGCGCCTGCTGGTGGGCGCCGCCGAAGCGCCCTCCTTCCCCGGCAACAGCCGCATCGCCTCGAGCTGGTTCCCGACCCACGAACGCGGCCTGGCCGCCGCCGTGTTCAATTCGGCCCAGTACTTCGCCACCGTGCTGTTCGCCCCGATCATGGGCTGGCTGGTGCATACGCACGGCTGGCACAGCGTGTTCTACGTGATGGGCGGACTGGGCATCGGGATGGCCTTGCTGTGGCTGAAGACCATCTACAGTCCCAGGCAGCACCCGCGCCTCGGCGCCGGCGAACTGCACTACATCCAGGAAGGCGGCGCGCTGGTCGACCTCGACGGCCAGGCCGGCGGCAAGCGCGCCGCGCCGCCGCGCCAGGTGGACACGCTGGCCTGCATCAGGGAGCTGCTGTCGAACCGCATGCTGCTGGGCGTCTACATCGGCCAGTACTGCATCACCACCCTCACCTATTTCTTCCTGACCTGGTTCCCGGTGTACCTGGTGCAGGAGCGCCACATGACCATCCTGAAGGCCGGTTTCGTGGCCTCGCTGCCGGCCATCGCCGGCTTCGTCGGCGGCATCGTCGGCGGCTGGATGTCGGACCGCCTGAGCCGCGCCGGCTACTCCTTGTCGGTGGCGCGCAAGCTGCCGATCGTGGTCGGCATGCTGCTGTCGATGAGCATGATCGCCTGTAACTACATCCAGACCGACCTGCTGGTGGTGGCGGTGATGTCGCTGGCCTTTTTCGGCAAGGGCATCGGCGCGCTCGGCTGGGCGGTGGTGTCGGACACCTCGCCCCGGGAAGCCGGCGGCCTGAGCGGCGCCTTGTTCAACACCTTCGGCAATACCGCCGGCATCACCACGCCGATCGCCATCGGCTACATCGTGCAGAATACCGGCTCGTTCGCCGGCGCCCTGGTCTTCGTCGGCGTGAATGCCGCGCTGGCCATCGTCAGCTACCTGTTCATCGTCGGCGACATCCGGCGCGTGACGCTGGTGACGTCGCTGGTGAAACCGCCCGCCTTGTAAGCTGCTCCACGCATCCACCATCGAGACTCGACCATGACCCATTCCGTTTCCAGCGCCCCCGTCGTCACCGACATGCGCGTCGTCCCCGTCGCCGGCCAGGACAGCATGCTGCTCAACCTGAGCGGCGCCCACGGCCCCTGGTTCACCCGCAACATCGTCCTGCTGACCGACAGTGCCGGCAATACCGGCCTGGGCGAAGTGCCGGGCGGCGACAAGATCCGCCAGACCATCGAGGATGCGCGCCCCTTCGTCATCGGCAAGACCCTGGGCGACTACAACAAGGTGCTCAACCGGATGCGCAGCGCCTTCGCCGGGCGCGACGCCGGCGGGCGCGGCCAGCAGACCTTCGACCTGCGCACCACCATCCACGCGGTGACGGCGGTGGAATCGGCGCTGCTCGACCTGCTCGGCCAGTTCATGGGGGTGTCGGTGGCGGCGCTGCTGGGCGAAGGCCAGCAGCGCGACGCGGTCGAGATGCTGGGCTACCTGTTCTACGTGGGCGACCGCAACAAGACGAACCTGTCCTACCGCGCCGAGCCGGACGCGGGCGACGCCTGGCTACGCCTGCGCAACGAGGAAGCCTTGACGCCGGAAGCGATCGTGCGCCTGGCCGAGGCCACGCGCGCGCGCTACGGCTTCAACGACTTCAAGCTGAAAGGCGGGGTACTGAGCGCCGACGAAGAGATGGAAGCCATCGTCGCCCTGCACGAGCGCTTTCCCGAGGCGCGCGTGACGCTCGATCCGAACGGCGGCTGGCTGCTGAAGGATGCGATCCGCGTGTGCCGCGACAAGCACGGCATCCTGGCCTACGCCGAAGACCCGTGCGGCGCCGAGGACGGCTACTCGGGCCGCGAGGTGATGGCCGAGTTCCGCCGCGCCACCGGCCTGCCGACCGCCACCAACATGGTCGCCACCGACTGGCGCCAGATGGCCCATTCGATCCAGCTGCAATCGGTCGACATCCCGCTGGCCGACCCGCATTTCTGGACCATGCAGGGTTCGGTGCGCGTGGCCCAGCTGTGCCAGATGTTCGGCCTGACCTGGGGTTCGCACTCGAACAACCACTTCGACATCTCGCTGGCCATGTTCACCCACGTCGGCGCCGCCGCGCCGGGCAAGGTGACGGCGATCGACACCCACTGGATCTGGCAGGACGGCCAGCGCTTGACGAAGGAACCGCTGCGGATCGAGGGCGGCATGGTCAAGGTGCCGGCCAAGCCGGGACTGGGCATCGAGATCGACGCGGATGCGCTGGAACAGGCGCACCAGGCCTACAAGAACATGGGCCTGGGCGCGCGCGACGACGCCGCGGCGATGCAGTTCCTGGTGCCGGGGTGGAAGTTCGACAACAAGCGGCCCTGCCTGGTGCGCTGAACCGGCCGTCCCCGGTCGACGATCGGAACGCGAACGTAGGGTGGACGGCTACGCCGTCCACGCGTTCGAGCATCAGCGGCACCTTGGCGACGCACGCTCTAATTGAACGCGTGGACGGGAAACCCGTTCACCCTACGGTGCCGCGCCGCCGGCCGGCGCCGCATCCTTCACGTACTTGTCGAACCAGCGCAGCATTTCGTACACCAGCTGCTCGTTCGACTCGCGCGCCGCGTACCAGTGCGGCTCGTACGGCAGCATCACCAGGCGCGTGGTGCCGCCGTTGCCGCGGATCGCCTCGTACAGCTTGGTCGATTGCAGCGGCGTGGTGCCGGGATTGGCGTCGTCGCCGCCGTGCACCAGCAGCAGCGGCGTCTTGAGCTTGTCGGCGTAGAAGAAGGTCGAGGCCTTGGTGTACACGTCCGGCGCTTCCCACACCGAGCGGCGCTCGTTCTGGAAGCCGAACGGCGTCAGCGACTTGTTGTACGAACCGCTGGTGGCGGCGCCGGCGCGGAACAGGGTCGAGTGCGCCAGCAGGTTGGCGGTCATCAGCGCGCCGTGGCTGTGGCCGGTCACGCCGACGCGGTCCGGGTCGGTCACGCCCAGGCGCACCGCTTCGTCCACCGCGGCCTGCGCATCCGCCACCAGCTGCTCGGTGTAGGTGTCGTAGGCCTTGCGCGGATCGCCGACGATCGGGAAGGCGGCGCTGTCGATGATGGCGTAGCCGGACAGCAGCAGCAGCCGGTACTGGCGCAGGCGCGTGAAGGTCGCCTGCGAGCCGGTGGTCTGGCCGGCCTTGGAGGCGTCCGCGAAATCCATCGGATAGGCGTTCAGGATGGTCGGCAGGCGCGTGCCTTCCTTGTAGCCGGGCGGCGTGTACAGCGTGAACGACAGCGGCACGCCGTCGGCGCGCTTGTAGGTCACCAGGCGCTTCTTGATCTCGCGTACCTGCGGCACCGGATCGGTCAGGTGGGTCAGCGCCGCGGCGGACGACGCGACCGCCGGCTCGCCCGGCGCCGCGGCCGTGGCGGCGCCCAGGGTCCGCACGAAGGCGTTCGGCGTTTCCGCGGCCGACTGGTACCAGGTCAGCAGGCGGCCGGTATCGTCGCCCGCGAAACCGATGAACTGTTCATACGAGGTCTTGCTGCTGCGGAACAGGCGCTGGGCCGTCTGCGTCTTGAGGTCGAACCTGTCGAGGAACGGACGGTCGCCATCGGTGGACGATCCGGTGCCGGACAGGTAGATGGTGTCGCCCTGCTGGCGGATCACCGGGAAGCCGTTGGCCAGGATGCGGCGCACCGGCACGCCCGGGTCGGCGTACTTCTCGTCGCTCGACATGTCCCACAGCAGGCGGCGCGATGCTTGCGCGCTATCGACATCGATCTGCCAGGTGCGGCGCCACTTGCGGTTGACGTCGTAGTCGCTCAACAGCGCCGTGCCCGGCTGCTCGCTCCACAGCAGGCCGGCGTAGCGCTGGCCGGTGCGCACGATTTCCTTCGGCTCCGCGCTGAACGGCGCTTTCAGCAGCATCAGTTTGTCGCGCTCCGCGGCCTGGACGTTGGGGTTGCCGCCGTCCAGCGCCTCGGCCCACACCAGCGTTGCTGCTTCGGTCGGACGCCAGGTGAAGCCGCGCGGGCCGACCGGCACGCCGCGGTTCGGCACGCGGTCGGCCAGCGGCAGCGACGCGATCTGGCGCACCACCGGGTTGCTTCCCTTGGCGCCATGCTTCGACAGGTCCCAGATGTCGATCTGCTTGGGGAAGCGGTCGAAGGTGGTGACGTAGGAATACGGCGTGCGGATCTCGGTCACGACCGCGTGGCGGCCGTCCGGCGCCACGTCCAGCGCCTCGTACAGGCCGGGCTTGCCGACCGGCGTGATCTTGCCGCTGGCGGCATCCACCAGCGCCAGCTGCGAGCTGCCGTAGTAGTCGAACAGCTGTTCGTCGTGGCGGTTGCGCAGGGTGTCGCGGTTTTCGTAGGTGCTGCTCTGGCCGGTGGCGCCCAGCGATTCCTGGATGCCCGGACCGTCCGAACCCGCAGGCGCTTCGGGCGGCGCCGTCTGCCCGGACACCAGCTTGACCAGCAGCGTCTTCTGGTCCGGCATCCATTGCACCTGGTCGCCGAACATCTGGTTCAGGCGCACGCCGGCCAAGCGGCGCACGGCACCGGTACGCGCGTCGCCGACCCACAATTCCACCGCCTGCGCGGTGATGTTCTCGAACGCGAAGCGCTGGCCGTCCGCGCTCCACACCGGGCGGCGCGGGCAGGCGCCGGCCGGCAGCTTGACCGCGGTCTGCCTGCCGTCGGCCACCGTCACCAGGTCGATCGCGCCGACGCAGGGCGGGATGCCGTAGCCGCCCGGCGTGTCGTGCTGGCTGCGGTTGCCCGGCTCGATGCGCACGCCGGCCAGGCGCAGGAAGGGCGTGGCGACCTTGGCGATCGACGGGTACTCCTCCATGGTGACCAGCATCAGGCGGTCGCGCGTGGGGCTGAGCGACGGCACCGGCGGCGGCGGCGCGCGCATGACGTCGAGGATTTCCCTGGGCGGCTGGTTGTAGGCGCTGCCTGTAGCGGCGGTAGCGGCGGTGGTGGACGCTGCCGGCGCCGCGCTGGCGGCCGAGATCGGTGTCATGCCGGCGGCGAGCGTGGCGCTCACGAGGCCGGATAACAGGTGTTTTGCCTGCATGGAGGTGCTCCGTTTCTATGGAATGCGTGGGTATGCCAGGAGGATCGCTCCCGGCACGCCTATAACCTTGCCATAGAAATATTTCTGCGACAACATTAAATTTGACGATTTCCTGCGCCATCGGTTGCCGCCATCTCGTCGTCATCGCCTGCGCCGCCCTGTTTCGCTACCAGCTTCCTTCCACCGACCGCGTGATTTATTGATCTGACCGAGTACCTGGGCACCGGAAGATACACCCTGACGATCTCGAACGTGGACGCCGGGCCCGGCCCGACCGATCCGGGCGAGGTGCCGGAGCCGGCCACCGCCGCGATGCTGCTCGGCGGCCTGGGCCTGATGTACGCGTCCAGGAAGCGTCGCTTCGGCAAGTAAATCGTTTCCTGGCAGCGGCGCTCCGTTGCAACGGGCGGTTACAACGCACTTACAGCGCAGGGACGGCGACGATGCGGTCGTCGTCCGGCCCCGGCGTACCGCGCCCATCGGTATTGTTCGTCAACATCCACAGGGTGCCGTCGGGCGCCACGGCGACGTCGCGCAAACGACCATATTGCCCGACATAGCGTTCGGTGGCGCTGCCCAGGGCGGTCACCGGAATCTGGCGCAGGCGCTGGCCGCGCAGGTTGGCGATGTACAGGTTGCCCTGGCTGTAGGTCATCCCGCTCGGGCTGGCGTCCGCGGTCGCCCACTGCTGCACCGGGTCGATGAAGCGGCTGTCGCCCGCCCTGCCCTCCACGGTCGGCCAGCCGTAGTTGCCGCCCGCCTTGATCACGTTCAGCTCGTCCCAGGTGTTCTGGCCGAATTCGGACGCGTACATGGTGCCGTCGGCGCCCCATGCCAGTCCCTGCGGATTGCGGTGGCCGTAGCTGTAGACATACGATCCGGGAAAGGGATTGTCGGCCGGTACGCCGCCCTGCGGCCGCAGGCGCAGGATCTTGCCGCCCAATGAAGCCAGGTCCTGCGCCCGCGCGCTGTTGCCGGCGTCGCCGGCGGTGGCGTACAACATGCCGTCCGGACCGAACGCCAGGCGCCCGCCGTTGTGGATGCCGGCCGCCGGAATGCCGTCGAGGACGGTCTCGGCCGGACCGAGGCGCAGCGCCGGCGCCGTGCCGTCGAGCCGGTAGCGTTCGATGCGGTTGACCGTACCGGCGGTGAAATAGGCATACAGGTAGCCGTCGCGCACCGCGATCCCCAGCAGGCCGCCCTCGCCGCTGCCGTTCACGCCGGCGATGCGCGCGATCTCGGACGGTTTGTTGGCGCTGTCGAACGCGAGGATGCGCGCCGAATCGCGCTCGCTCACCAGCGCGGTGCCGCCCTGGAAGGCGATCGACCAGGGCGCCTTCAGCGAGCTGGCGATGATCCTGGGTGCGGCGGGCGCCGCCGGCGTGCCCGGCGACACCGGCGCGGCCGGCGCGCTGGCGACGGGGCCGGCCGTGTCCGACCCGCTGCCGCACGCGGCCAGCGCCAGCACCGCTATCCCTGCGATGGCCCATGCGGGCGCTGCAATATCGATTCGGTTCGCCATGCTGTTCCTCCTCGTTGTGCTGGACGAGACTGTAGCGCGGACGCCGCCGGCGCGGAGCGCGATTGGTGAGCCGGGCCGCCGCCGCTGCCGCTGCCCGGCTACCAGGCCAGCGCGATCCCGGCCGCGCCGGCCAGCGCCAGGCTGGCGCCCCAGACGGCATCGAGGTCGAACCACGTGCGGCGCAGGAAGCGCAGCCCGAGATGGCGATACACGAGCCAGGCCATGCCGAGGCCGGCCAGCATGCTGGCCAGCGCGTGCACCGCCGTGACCAGCAGCGCCGTGTCCAGGTTCGCGCGCGCCAGTTGGCCCATCAACCCGGCGTGGCCCGTCGCTGCAGCCCCGGCACCGGCCGCCATGCCGGGCGCCGGTGCGGCGCACAGGCCCAGCATGAACGGTACCAGCATCAATCCCGCGCCGTGCGCGGTGGCCATCAGGAACGACCACCAGGCCAGCCGGCCCGGAGGAATGCGCGCCAGCATGCGCGGGTGGCGCGGCCTGGCCAGCTTGTAAAGGCCGAACAGCAGCACCAGCGCGCCCGCGCCGGTGCGGATGGCGCGGCTCCATTCCAGGTACCAGCCCAGCCAGGCGAACGGCGCCAGCGCGACGGCGATCGCCATGGCGTGGCCGCCGCCCAGCGGCAGCACGGTGGCGAACACCGCACCGGCGCGCCGCTCGGCCATGCCGTTGGCCACCGCCAGCGGCCAGCCCATCGCCGGATTGAGGCCGTGGTACAGCCCCAGGCCCACCACCGCCAGCCAGAGCGCGGCCGTGTTCAAGCGGACGGATAGCAGAACGAATCGGTCGAGCAATCGCCGCCCTGCAGGCGGATCTGGTGCGCGCGGTAATGCGGGCCGAAGTCGACGCAGAACGCCGGGTCCAGCTCGATGCCGCCGCCGGCGCCGACCTTGCACATCAGCTGCACGCCGGGCACGCCGTCCGGATAGAACTGGTCGTCCCAGCTGCTGTAGAGCGAGTTGGTGAAGTACACGCGCCTGCCGTCGCGGCTGATTTCGGTCATCTGCGGGCCGCCGCCGACCGTCCGGCCGTTCGGATGCGCCGTGCGCCGGGCGATGCCGCCGACGCGCACGCTGCCCGCCAGGGTCGGTTTCATCGGATCGGTGACGTCGTACTGGCGCAATTCCCCGGTGCCCCAGCAGGCCACGTACAGGAAACGGTCGTCGAGCGACAGGTCGATGTCCGTCACCAGCGGCGGCACCGCGCCGAAGCCTTTCAGCAGCGCGGGCAGCCGGCCGGCATCGGCCGATTCGGCCGGTATGGTGGCGCTCTTCCTGATCCGGAAGCGGCCGTTCTCGCGGTACCAGGTCCAGATCGACCCTTCCAGGTTGGCGGTATCGACGACCACGCCCAGGAACCCGTACTCGCGCGCCGGGTCGTGCGCCGGCCGCACCTCCAGCGCCATCTGGTGGTTGGCGCCCAGGTCGATGGTCTGCACGTGCCGGCGCTCGCGCAGGTTCCAGAAATGCACCGCGTGGCCGTATTTGCCGGCCAGCAGGTCTTCGGCCACGATGCCGCTCTCGAACTGCGGCGGCAGGCCCCATTCGCTCGACACCATGTAGTCGCGCGGCAGGTTCCACCAGAAATCGTAGTGCAGCTTCTGCGGCCCGCGCTCGATTTCCCAGCGCCCCAGTATCTCGAAGTTCTCGCAATCCATCACGAACACGCCCGGCGGCCCCTGCGTGCCGTCCGGACCGGCCCCGCCCAGGGTGCTGATGTAGATCCCTTCCGGACCGCAGTGGACGGTGTGCGGCCGCGAATAGCCCGTCTTGCGCAGCAGCTCGTCCGGCTCGATCGTCTTGACCAGCACGGGCGCGCGCGGGTCGGGCTGCGTATCCACGATGTAGATGCGCGACGAGCGGATGCCGGGAATGACCAGGTAGCGGCGCTGCAGGAAGGCATGCCCGGACAGGGGCGAGAGCACCGAGCTGCAGGCATTCCAGCCGAAATGGTGGAACTCGTCGCCGCTGTGCGGCATGACCAGCCGGTGGATGACCGTGCCGTAGGCCGCGGATTGCGGGTCGACGTCGACCACGGCCAGGGCGTCTGGACGGGAGCGGTCGGGCGACAGCAGCACCGTGTAGGCGATCAGTTCGGCCGGCGCTTCCATCGCCAGGCGCGCCGATGGGTGGAAGGTGGGATCGGGACGCAGGGTGTTCAGCATGGTGGATCCTCGTTGGGGAGACAGCGGATGCTGGGAACGGCTCGGTCGTCGGTGCCGCAAGCTTGAAGGCTGAAGTTCGGACTGGCGCTTGTCAAGGGACCCGATCAAACCACCGCACCGAAGTGGCCTGAATACAACGCCATGTGGCCAGACCAGATTTACCGTAGTTGGGCCGACATGAGGGGCTTTGGCCACGCGATCCATCCACGAACGATGCGGTTGCCTGCATATGCATCCGGCATACGGACGTCGGTCGACGGCGCTCCCAGAAAATTGTTGTATTTACGCGGGATTCCAGCAATATGGCGTTGGCTTATTTGCATTGCTGCACTACCAACATAAACCCACAGGAGACCCGCATGCATCGTTCCCCGCTTCCGCTCAAGCGCACCCTCATCGCCTCGGCCCTGCTGGCCATCGGCCTACCCGTCCAGGCGCAGGACACGCCGGGCGCCGCCCAGACCGTGGTCGTGACCGGCCTGCGCGCCTCGCTGGAGAGTGCGCTCAACGCCAAGCGCTCGGAAAACGGCATCGTCGACGTCGTCAAGGCCGAAGACATCGGCAAGTTCCCGGACACCAACCTGGCCGAGTCGCTGCAGCGCGTGCCCGGCGTGGCGATCGACCGCGATGCCGGCGAAGGCCGCAGCATCACCGTGCGCGGCCTCGGCGCCGATTTTACGCGCGTGCGCATCAACGGCATCGAGGGCTTGGCGACCACCGGCGGCACCGACAGTTCGGGCGGCAACAACCGCGGACGCGGCTTCGATTTCAACGTGTTCGCCTCGGAACTGTTCAGCTCCCTCACGGTACGCAAGAGTTCGTCGGCCGAGATCGAGGAAGGCTCGCTCGGCGCCACCGTCGACTTGCAGACCATGCGCCCGTTCGACACGCCCAAGCGCGGCTTCAACGCCACCGCCATGGCCAAGGCGCGCTACAACGACATCTCGAAGAAGACCGACCCGCGCGCCGCCTTCCTGCTGTCCAACACCTTCAACGACAACACGATGGGCTTCCTGGTATCGGGCGCCTTTTCCAAGCGTAATGTGCTGGAAGAAGGCTTCTCGACCGTCCGCTGGGACAACGGCCCCTCTTCCGGCGGCTGGTGCGCCCCGCTCGGCGGCAGCGTCACCTCGGCCAACTGCGCCGCGCCGGTGGCCGGCTTTCCCACCGCCACGCGGCTGCCGGCCAGCGCCGCGGCGAGCGCCGCCTACACCGCCGCCTCCAGCGCCGCCAACTTCACGCCGCGCCTGCCGCGCTACGGCCGCCTGACGCACGACCAGGACCGCGTCGGCCTGACCGCTTCGTTCGAATGGAAGCCGACGCGCGGCACGCGCATCTCGCTGGACATGCTGTACGCCGACCTCTCGGCCACGCGCGAGGAAAGCTACCTGGAAGCCATCTCGTTCAGCCGCTCGGCCTCGCAGGGCGGCAAGCCGCAGACCTCGGTGGCGCAGGCGCAGTACGACGCGCAAGGCCGCCTGCTGTACGGCGTCTTCAACGGCGTCGACATCCGCTCCGAGACCCGCTTCGACGACTTGTCGACCAGGTTCACCCAGCCGACCCTGACGGTGGCGCACCGCCTCGGCGACACGCTCGACCTGAACCTGCGCCTCGGGCGCGCCAGGTCGAACTTCAAGAACCCCAACCAGACCACGGTGACGCTGGACGCGCCCAACGTCAACGGCTACACGATCGACTTCCGCAACAGCGACCGCCTGCCGGTCATCGCCTACCCGTTCGACCCGGCCGCCACCAATGGGGCACTCGGCATCTACGGCGTGCCGGCCGGCGCCGCCAGCGTCACCAGCGCCACCCCGAGCGAGATCCGCATCCGCCCGCAAGGCTCGATCAACCAGAACGACGTGGCCCACATCGACCTGGCCTGGCGCGCCGGCGACACCTGGACGCTCAAGGGCGGCGCCGACCTGAAGACCTACAAATTCCAGACCTACGAGGCGCGCCGCCCGAACGCGTCCGGCGAAGCGATCTACAGCCTGCCGGCCGGCACCAGCCTGGCCAGCGTGACGCGCCTGCTGTCCGGCTTCGGCAACGGCCTCGACCTGCCGGCCGGCAGCGTCACCGGCTGGCTGGTCCCGGACGTGCAGGCCATCACCAGGCTGTACGACGCCTACTGCAATTGCTTGACAAGCGGCCCGGCCGGCGGCCCCGGCGACTTCACGCTGACCTCGACCACCAACGGCAATGCGCGCGGCAACAACCGCAACGTCAAGGAAGACGACAAGGGCGTGTTCCTGCAGGCCGACTTCGACAGCGAACTGGCCGGCACGCCGCTGCGCGGCAACCTCGGCGGGCGCTACGTCAAGACCAGGCTGACCGCGCAAGGCTACCTGGCCACCGGCGGCGGCACGTCCGTGACGGCGACCAACGCCTACAACGACTTCCTGCCCTCGTTCAACCTGGCCGCCAGCCTGACGCCCGACTTCCTGGTGCGCCTGGCCGGCGCCAAGGTGATGTCGCGCCCGCCGCTGGGCAACCTGAACCCGGGCGGCACCGTGGCTACCTCCGGCACGCTGACGATCAACTCGGGCAACCCGACCCTGGCGCCGTTCCGCGCCAAGACGCTGGACGCCTCGTTCGAGTATTACTTCAAGAACAAGGCCTTCCTCGGACTGGGCCTGTTCCAGAAGAATATCGACAGCTATATCCAGGGCATCCGCCAGACGCTGCCGTTCAACCAGACCGGCCTGCCCCTGTCCTTGCTGCCGTCCAGCTTCAACGGTTCGGAAGTGTTCGACGTGACCTCGTTCGCCAATACGCCGGGCGGCAAATTGCGCGGGTTCGAATTGAATTACCAGCAGCCGTTCACCTTCCTGCCGGCATGGGGCCGGAACTTCGGGCTGGTGGCCAACTACACCAGGGTGAAATCGAAGATCGCGTATCTGATTTCGGCGACGGCGGCCAACAGCGCGACCGTGCAGGACGACCTGGTGAATCTGTCGCCGACGTCGTGGAATACCACGTTTTATTACGACGACGGCAAATTCAGTGCGCGCCTGACCGGGGCGTCGCGCTCGGGATACCTGCAAGTGGTGCCGGCGCAGAACAACAACGATGTGCAGGGAAAGAATGCGACCTTCAACGTGGACTTGTCGGTGTCGTACAAATGGGACGACAAGCTGGAATTCACGTTCGAGGGGGTCAATTTGACCAACGAGGCGAACGACCAGTTCGTGAGCCGGGCACGGAACAGCGTTCTGGTGAATCACGTCACTGGGCGCGAATACCTGCTGGGGGCGCGCTACAAGTTCTGATCCTCGGCCCGGCTTTGCTGCGACAACACCGGAGTGATCTCCAAATCGATATGGGAAACACGGGAAAAGTCATTGGCTCGATGATTGCAGGATCTCTAACATGTTCTCGGTGCAATGCCAATTTCAAAAAGAATTTTCCATAACTAGAAACAGAGGAGACATATGAAATCGCACGTACCCGCACGTCCTTTCGCCTTGAAGCTCACCGTGACCGCGCTGATGGGCGCCGGCCTGCTCAGCAGCGCCTCGGTGTGGGGCCAAGCGGCCGCCGGACAGGCCGAGCCGGCCGACACCCAGACCGTGGTCGTCACCGGCGTCAAGGCTTCGCTGATCAAGAGCCTGGCGATCAAGCGCACCAACGACCAGGTCGTCGAATCGGTGGTTGCCGAAGACATCGGCAAGCTGCCCGACAACAATGTCGTCGAAGCGCTGCAACGCGTGACCGGGGTGCAAGTCACCAACCGCACCGGCGGCGAAGTCGGCACCTTGTCCATCCGCGGCCTGCCCGACGTCCAGACCACCTGGAACGGCCGCACGATTTTCACCGCGTCCGGCACCCAGGTCGCGCTGCAGGACATTCCCTCGACCCTGGTGCGCCAGATCGACGTCTACAAGACGCGCGACGCCAGCCAGCTGGAAACCGGCATTGCCGGGCAAGTCGACGTCAAGTCGCTGCGGCCGTTCGATTTCAAGGGCCAGAAAGTGTCGCTGTCGGCGCGTGAAACCTATCTCGATCCCGCGAAAAAGGCGAACCCGCAACTCAGCGCCATGTACAGCAACCGCTGGCAGACCGGCGCCGGCGAATTCGGCGCCCTGGTCAATCTGTCGGATTCCAGGACCAAGTACCGCAACGAGAGCGTGACGCCGGGCGCGATGGTGCCGTTCGCCAGCCCGAATGCCGCCGAACTGCCACCGGGTTATACGCCGCTGCAGCGCATCACCGACACCAGCATCTGGACGCCCGGCACCAATACCGGATTGCCGACGGCAGCGGGTTCGACGCTGAATTTCAACGGCAAGGCGTATCCGTATTACCTGTCGCGCGACGCCATTTTCCAGAGCGACGTCCAGGGAGAACGGCAGCGTCCCGCCGCGAATATCGCCCTGCAATGGAAACCGGACAGGGATTCGGTGTACACCTTCGAATCGATGTACAACGGTTATCGCAACAAGTCCTTCAACCAGCTGCTGTTCAGCTTCGTCGACTGGTGGGGCGATCTCGGCAGCAACCCGGCGGGAACGATCACGACCTACCCGGGAACCAACATCATCAAGAGCCGCCAGGTCGGCAGCGTGTATGGCTTCAACAGCGGCGACTACACCACATCGGCAACCGATTCCTACGTGTATGCGCTGAACGGCAAGTGGGACATCGGCGAGCGCCTGAAGCTGGACGGCGACCTGTCCTACCAGACCAGCACCTACCATTCGGAATTCACGGCCACCCGCATCGATCGCGTCGCGCCATCCATCAACGTCAACTTCAACGACGGCGGCGACAACACGTCGTTCCACTTCAATAACGATGCCGACCTGACCGACCCGACCAAGTGGAACGTCGCCCAGTTCTACGATACCGCCAACCGCAACAAGGGTAGCGCCGCGACGGCCAGCCTGTCGGGCGTCTACGATGCCGACTGGGGCATGCTGCAGACGCTCCACTTCGGCGCGCGCTTCGACGACCGCAAGGCCTCGGAGGCCAACCGCACCCAATCGGCCACCCTGGGCCGCAACCTCGCCTCGCTGGGTGCGGCGTATGCCTCCACCAACGCCAACTTCGGCACCGACATCTCGGACGTGCCACGCTCGTGGCTGGAACCGAATGCCTACTATATCCGCGACCATATCGACGACTGGCGCAAGCTATATAACTCGGTCGACCCGAATTTCCTGACGACGGACCGGCTGAGCCTGCAGAAGACCTTCGATGTCGACGAAAAGACGACCAACCTGTTCGTGATGGGAAATACCCAGAACGAACTGTTCGGCCGGCGCTTGCGCGGCAATTTCGGCGTGCGCTACGTCAAGGTCGATACCGACATGACCTTCTACAAGGTCGATGCCACCACCAAGGTGGTCACGCCGTCCGGCGCCAGCAAGTCGACCAAGAAATTCTTGCCCAGCATGACCCTGATCTACGACCCGACCCAGGACGTGGTGCTGCGCTTCAACTATGGCCAAACCCTGCGCCGCCCGAACTTCGGCGACCTGAATCCCGTCCTGCAACTCGGTGACGACGTGTCGCGGGTGGGCTATGGCTCGGGCAGCGGCGGCAATCCCGACTTGAAACCGACGCGCGCCAAGAACCTCGACCTGACGGCCGAATGGTATTTCCAGAAGGACAGCGCAATCTACGGCACGGTGTTCCAGCGCAAGATCGATGGCCTGGTCGTGAACTTGCGCCACAAGGTGCACGTCGACCCGGCGGACGACCCGTTCCGCAACTCGACCTCGGGCGGCAACCATGCGAACGGCTACGACTACGTCATCAACTCGCCGGTCAATGCCTCCAACGGCAAGATCAGCGGCGCCGAGCTCGGCTTCGTCTACTTCCCGAAGGGCCTGCCGAGCCTGCTGGACGGCCTGGGCATCCAGGGCAGCTATACGCGACTGACCTCGTCACAGAACGTGCCCGAGGCCAACGATGCCGGCGAGATCGTCGCCCAGCTCGAGACCCCGTTCTTCGGCGTGTCCAACCGCTCCTACAACGCCACCCTGGCGTACGAAAAAGGCCCGCTCAGCGCGCGCTTGTCCCAGGTCTGGCGCTCCGGCTTCTTGGCGGGCAACGAAGCTGCCTTGTTCGCCAATCCGATCGGTATCTGGCGTCACCCGGAAAAGAGCGTGGACATGCAGATTTCGTACAGGATCAACGACAATATGTCGGTCGATATCAGCGGGGTCAACTTGACTAATGAGATGCAGAAGCAGTACTACCATTTCGGGAGTGCGGGGAATGCGCAGGTGAGTAATTTTGGTACGGTGCAGATCGGGCGGTCGGTGGCGGCTGGGTTGCACTGGAAGATGTAAGTCTGGGAGTCGAGGAGAGGCTGCCGGCCAGAAAGGGCGTTGCTTGGTTCAGACCTGCAACGCCCATTTCATTAAATTCTACAAATTGCCATTAGTTTGCTGGGTTAGTTAACTCTAATCTGTCAACCTCGTAAAAGACTCACCGAAACAAGCTTTTCAAGCCGGGCAAGCAGAGTTCTGCAAGGGAAGCCTTACCCGCACTCCAATATCAATCGGCTCGGCAGCCTCTTGATTATCGCCGCTTTCTTTTATCCCAAACATTCGATACCGTCCCGGATACCGTATCTGGAAAACGTTGCTGCTGTAGTAGCAAAACTTACCTTAGTCAGTCAGGATTCGCCACGGCGTGCTGTACCTTCCGGTACAAGACCGGCAGGTCCGCGTAAATCGTCTTCCATACGATCCCGTAGTCGACGTTGAAGTAATCATGCGCGACAGCATTGCGCATCTGGTATGCGAATGCCAAGGGAAGTTCGGGATGCCGCGTCGCAAAATCCGGATAATGCTTTTGAATGTTGTTGCTGGCTTCGCAGAGAATATCAAGGTTGCGGACGACGGCGTCTTGTACCAGTTCGTTCCGCAGGAACGCGAGCTCGTCCATATCCTCGGTGTAGCGGTTGATCCTCTCGATCGCTTCCAGCATGTGCGCCAGATAGTCGATCAGGCGCCGCCGGTCCTTGCTCATACCGGCATGGCTTGCGCAAGTACGATGGCCCGGAAACTTTCGGGGAGCGCCTTTGGTGTCAGCACGTCGACCGGTACGCCAAGAAGTTGCAAGAGCTCATGCCGGATCGCACCGATGTCGAGAAGCGTGGTTTCCGGCGTCGGGTCGACGAGCAGGTCCAGGTCACTTCCCTCGGTATCGCAGCCTTGAAGCACGGACCCGAATATGCGGGGATTGGAGGCGCGATGACCGGCCACGATCTTGCGAATCGTTTCCCTGTGTTTCTGCAAGGCGATAGATGGTTTCATGTCGACGAACCGCGTGGCTTCGGTTGGACAGATTTTACCACCTCGATTACAGCGTCCGAACGGTGCCATCGGCTGCAACATCCTTGACACAGATGATTTCGCTGTACATATCCGGCCAACCATTCAGTAGCCGCGCACGACGACTTCGCACGGCATCGCAGGTATAAACCGGCCGCGTCGATCTCGGCCATACGACGTCGACAACAGCTCAGCTGCAAGTTCGCAAGCCACTGTGTCCCGGCTGATAAGTTCACCGAGGTGTACACGTTATAGCCATGTGGACACAAGGCCGGACGCGCGCTATGCTGCTAGCCTCGCGACTCCATGCCATCGTGTTCCAATACCCGTCTGGACCCCGCTTCATGTTACATCCCCTGGCCAGCCTGTGGCGTCATCCGCTGCGCGTGTCGTTCTACGAGTCACGCGCGCTGACCGGAGGTGGCTTGCCCCGGCCGGACGGACCTGGACTGGAATCGCTGGCGGTGCGACGCCGCTTCGCTTCGGCCGACGCCACCGCGGCCTACCTGCGCTACTGGCTGGGCGAACCGGCCGCGCGCGCCGAACTCCAGGCGACCCTGCGCCGCTCCGGACCATCGCTGACGAGCGTTAATGCGGGCGCCGACGGCTGGTTGCGTGCGCTGGCGACATGCATCATGGCCGGCAGCATCGTGGTGGTCGAGGAAAAGACGCACCGGGCCATACCGTCTCGGCTGATCGCGCCGAGCCCGCCCGCCGCCGACAGCGTCGACGATCTATCCCCGCTGAGCGCCACGGCGCTCATGGAGACGCCTGTGCGGGACGTCGACGAGGCGCCGGCCGTCGCCGCGACGAAAGCAGCGACACCGGCCGCGGCGGCGGCATGGGACATGCAGGCGGATGCAGGCACCGAAGCGCGCGAGACGGCAGCCACCGAAACTGCAGTCGATGTGCAGGTCGCACAGGCGCAAGTGCTCGAGGAAGCCGCCCGGAACGGCACACCGTTCTGCGAAATCTGCGAGGCGGCGCGCGTCCCGGTCGATCCCACCCCGCAGGACCGGGAAGCAAGCACGTACCCGCCCTCCCCTGCCGACCATGTCGCGCAAGCAGAAACGCTCGAACAGGCCGCGCAACACGGTACGCCATTCTGCGAAATCTGCGAAACGACGCGCCGGTCGGCCCAACAATCTCTCACGGAAAGCAGGACATGAACGGCAGCGCCCAGCAATCCTTTCGCCGTCTGCTCTGGCGCGATGCCGCCGACGGCGATGGCCAGCATGTCCACTGGATCCTGGACGGCGCGCGCGACCGCGCCATCGTCCCGCTCGTCCGCACCAGCGGGCTGGAACATGTCTGCATGTTCTCGGGGCCCCTGCATCCTCGCCTGGAAGCGGCAGCGCCCTATCTCGTGCGCCTGCCCGCCTCGTCCGAGGCGGCCTGCGAATTGCTGCGCCGGGGCTGGGGGCGCTCCTGGGGTATCTTGATCACCGCCGATGCCGCTCTTACGCTCGATCAGTTGCGCCTGCACCTGAAGAAATTCTTGCGCGTCAAGACCGAAGATGGCAGGACGCTGGCGTTCCGCTACTACGATCCACGCGTGCTGAACATCTTCATTCCAACCTGTACCAACGCGGAATTCAAGACCTTTCTCGGTCCCGTGACGCGGCTGCTCGCCGAGACCAATGGTGGCGCCGCGGCCCGGGAATTCGACCTGGAAGACGACATCCTGCGCGTGCGGGACCATGCCGACATCGCCCTCGGGCCGGGATGAGCGAAGTGCGCACTCCAATGGGCGAAGCTGGCGCCGTGAGGCGACAGCACCGACCGGTCAACCTGGCGGCTTCAGATAGCGCCAATGGTTGCCATGCCGGTGCACCAGTGCGATGTCATAGGCCGGCGCGAGGCCTTGGTCGTTTTCGAACACAAGGCTGTAGCCGGGCGCCGGATAGGTCGGGGAAAACACGGTGACCCTGGCGTTGTACACCCGGCAAAACATCATGATCTCGGCATCCGATCCCCAGCGGCTGAGCTGCGAGGAACTCTTAGCGTACTGCCGCATTTCCGCAATGTAGTCCGGCGTGATTTTCTGCCTGAGGCAAAAGACGGGATATCTCCCATACTCGTCGCAAATCCTTTCTCGTATCGTCACGTCATCGGTGCCGACGATCCCGTGTCCCGCTTCGTACAGCCCCCCCCCCCAAAGCGTAGAACAGGCAATTGCCATCGCTTGGCACGTCGCATTCGATGCCGCGGACCGCTACAGCGGCGTCGAACTGCAGAACCGTCCGCAGTGCTGGAGGAGCCGTCCGGCTGGACAGGAACTTGGTGATCCAGGCGGCATTCTTGAATTCGCTCGTGCGACCGGTGCGCATGACCATGGGTGCGACCGTCTTCCCCGTGTGCGCGTCGGTGCGCACCGCATGGATGTTCCCGATCGGCATGAGTCCTTTGCTCAGGTTGCCCAAGTCGTCGCGGTAGACCAGCAAGCCGCCGCGCTGCTTTGCCATGCGGCGCATGAGCTCGATCAAGCGGGCCTCGTGATAATTCACCAGCCAAGAGGCAATATTCCGGTAGGCGCCGGACCGTTGCACATCGTCGGTACGCACTCCGGCATGGAATTGCAGGAAATCTTCCCTTACCAATCCGTATTTCTGCAGGTGGATCTTCGGGTCATATCCATCACCAGCGTCGCTGCCAGGGAAGGACGGGTACTTGGCGACATGCTCGGCCGCCACCCGATCACGTTCGATGAAAGCGGGAAATGTGGTTTCGCGTTCTTCGGCGATGGCGAGCGCTACCTTAATCCTCCCGTTCAGGTTGAGAGAGGTGACGTGCAAGGGCGCTGCCTTTAGATAATCCTCCAGCGTGAACAGGTAGGCAAACACCTTCCCGGCATATGGCCATACCGTATTGCCGTCGGCATCCCAATTCGGATTAAGGATCTCGTTTTCATGGCCGCCATAGGCTTTCATACCATAGGCGTACTTCAGCGCATGGCGCGGCATGTCGCCGGTCGAGACCATCGGATTTGCCGCGTTGAACAGGCCGTCCCACAACTTCCATTCGTCGCCGTCGCCCTTGGCCTTTCCCGGGGCTTCTTCGCCACTCCTGGCCGTCGCCTGCTGCCGCAGATATTCGCCGATCAGGGCGAAGCAGCGATCGTAATTGTTGGTGTACAGGTCCTGCAGCGCTTCGCCCGCATTCTCGTAGCGATAACCCGACGTCTCGACCGGGCCAGATTTGCGCTTTTCCAGCAAGACGCCGCGTAACTCCTCGGCGTATTGCAGCAGCCTGGCATCCACGGTCTCGTCGTATTGCCCGTCGTAATACCGTTCCGCGGAAATCCCGACCTCGACAAACACGGAAGGACTGAAGGTCGGCAGCCGGGTCTCGAACTTTTCTCGGCTGTTGCGCCGTTCGATTGGCGTGAATCTGTAGGTATTGTAGGTAATGCCCCGGTATTGTGCGATAAAGAACCGGGTCTTGAGTGCCTTCAACGCCTTCAAGTCCTGGTTGGCGAAGGCCGCGCGCGCGGCCAGGAAATCCTTTTCCTCCTGGACCGTCCATGCAGGTTCGTGGTAGACCTGCGCGATACCGATTTCCTGCCCTTCCTTGACTTCGGCGGCAAGTCTGGCGACCTTGGCGCCTTCGTCGTCGAATCGCTTGACCAGTTCCTTGATGCCGGAACAATGCACGCCCCAGTCGGCCAGGCTTCCGCTCGACAGCTTTTCCCGAGAGTTACGCACCTCGCCCGCCACCATCTTCTCCAGATCCTTGACGGCGCCACGCAGGTAGGCGCCTTTGTTGCGCTCGTTCGAAAACTCTTTCGAACACAGCGTTTGCTGGAACCCGGCGGCAAATTTGTAGGCCGCGTCGCGCTGCGCCAGCGCCTTGCACAAATCGTCCCGCAAACGGTCGACCCGCGATACCGCATTGCGCACCGTCGTTAGGTCCGGCGCAGACGAGGCTAGCATCTTCTCGATGTCGCGCACGGCATTGCTCCCGCGGCTGTAACACGTCTCGATGTCGTCCGCCAATGCCGCGACCGGCGCGAATGCGGCCTTCGCACGCTTGCAGATGTCGCTCCTGTTATCCTCTGTTACGCCCGTACCTTTCAGCATCGTCTCAAGGGTGTCATCGAAGGACGCCATTGCGCTCCCGACCCGTTCGTCTAGGGCTGTATGCGCCGTCACGGTCTCCACCAACGCATCGGCACAAGCCCGTAGCCCATCCAGGATGGGGGCGCAAGCTTCGTCGAAATCGCGCCCGATCTTGTCCGTCCTTCTTGAGGCGTCGACCTGTTCCTTCTTGACCCGCTGCAGTACCTGGTTGGCGTCCGGCGTGCAGTCGTAGGTGCGGAACGTGCGCTCTTCGCCGTCGTCCGAATCCTCGGAGGCATAACCGCTCAAGTCATGCTTTCCCGCCTTGTCGGGGAAATACTCGCGGAATAGCTTCTCGCGCGCTACCTCTGTCTTTTCGGAGCCGCCCTGGATATCCTCGGCCAGCGCGGGATCGACCTCACGCAGCCTGGCTAGGACCTGCAGTGCTTCTTTGTTACCAGGGCCGCTGCTGGCAACCAGGTCGAGATAGCGCAGGCGCAACGCAGTCAGCAGCTTGTCGTGGGCGGCCCGCACGTACTCGTACAGCGCCGCCTCCGCTTCCGGTGCATCCTTGTAGGGTTCCAGTCCGCACAACGCATCATGAAGCGCGTATAAGTTCTCTTCCTTCAAGCAATCGTCCACGTGGCGATACGACGCCACCAGGGCGCCCTCCGGCCCGGGCACCGGCACGCCGCGATTTTCGAAGACAGCACTCATGGTCGGTCAGCAGCCATGAACAGACACCAGCATGTCGCGCGTGGCACCGTCGGCCTCCCCGGTGGCTTCGAGGTCGTGATTGACCTGGAACAGCCGTAGGGCGGCAGCCAGGGCGCGTGCCGCATCGATACCTTGCGACTCGTCCTGGCTCTGCGGCAGCAGGTAACTCAGGTGGACAAGGCGTGACTTTAGTCCGGACTCGGTGGTAACTGGATCGAGATGGCCGACATGGACGGCGAATGCCTGCCCGCCCTTCAGTTGCAGGGTGCCTTTCGCCGCGCCTTGATCGACCGCCACCTCGGCCACGTCATACGCGGCCAATGTCCCGCCCTCGGCCACGCCATCGATCTCCATCAAGTACTTGACCGGATCGTCGGGGTCACCTTCGACCCGGATCCGTACGAACAAGGGCACGCCCCGGCGTTCGAATTCATTGAGCCGTTCCAGCACCACCGGAACCTTCCTGACGCGTAATGTCGGCAGCGCCAGGATGTCGCCGGGATACAGGATGCCTTCCGCCCGCAGGTCCGCAGCCAGCGCCCGGTTGGCGTCGAGCGCCATGACGGTGCCTGCGAAGAAGCCGTGTGCCACGGCGAGCGTATGCACGCAGTCACCCTGGACAACCTCGATGGTAGTGGCCGCGGCACGCGGCGCGGCGGGCGGAGTAGTGGCGCCAACCGGCCCCCATGCCTCTTCGTCCAGGCCGGGAAAGGACAGGGTCCATTCGCCTTCGGCGAGCCCTTCGACGCGGGTGGAGCCGTCGGCCCGGGTTTTCCCGCGTACAGGGCGCGCCGCGCCATTCGCCAGTTCGTAGGTTTCGCCGCCGATCGTCACGCCATCCGCCCCGGCGAGGCGGATCTCGCACCAGCTTCCCTGGCGGCACGGCTGTACCGCGGACAAGGGAGGCGCGGCTGCCGAAATCTGCGCCGCTGCCACATCTCCTGCGCGCAACTGTCTTTCGATCGAATCAGTCACGCTCGAACGCCTCACGGGCGCCGGCGCTGGCAGCCTGCTTCGCCGCGCGGCGCAATGCTTCGGCGTGTAAATGGGCGAGGCGGTCGGCCGGCGCGATGGCGGCATCGTCCAGCACGTCCAGCACCCACTCACGCGTGGTAAAGTCTTCGCCGTGCAGCAGAGCGAGCGTGGCGAAACGCAGCGCATCATGCTTGCCGGCCCCGAGCCGAGCCGCCGTTCCCACGCAGTGGTCGAGCAACGCATGCCGGCCAGCGTACGGCAGCCGTCCCCACTCTTTAGGAAAATGCCGCTCGAGATGCACCGCCGCGCGCCGTACCGTTGCGACGCGCGCCAGCCGCTCGAATTCTGCCATCTGTGCCTGCCGTATCACGAAGAAGGACATACGGTCATTTCCGGTCGTTGGAACAAGGATGAGTATCGGCATCTCGGCACATCCCGTCAAGACGGTGCTGCCTGGCAGCTAGCCCTTCTATGCAAACTTGAGTTCTTTGCCGCGCGCCGAATTGCATGTTTGGCAGGCTGGTTTAAGGTTCATCAAGCCATGCATGCATTGCGACTGCAGCAGGGCCTTTTCACCCGCATCGACAACGAAGCTGTACAGGACAGCGCCGTCGTCGTTCAAAGTATAGCGATCGTTGATATTGAAGCCGCCCAGCCCAAACCGCCCAGGCCGTGTCAGCACGGGCTCGAGTTGCGCGCCTGCCGTAATATGCTGCAATACTATCTTTCCCTTGCCGCCACGCGGCCCCTCCATGGTCAGGCCGAATGCGCGGAATGTCTTCAAGACCGCCTCGATCTCGCCGCCCGACTGGGGACGCTGATGGTCGACGGTCAAGTTTCTCATTGGAAGCACCAGTCCACAGATCATGCAGGGAGCGCTCCAGACCTCCCGTGTACTGGAGTCTCCCGCTTCGATATACATGAGCCACCGCTTCTTCACGTCATAGAGTTTCTGGAAAAGTATGTCATCCGTGACATTGCCGTACTGGGTCCTGGCGAAGGCGACGCTGCTCACCATTCCCGCCCTGGCGTAGAGCGGCCCCATTTTCAACGCTGTCGTCGTGACAGGCGGCATGGTTGTGACGAGTTCCACGTCATAGCCGTCGTTTCGGCGTAAGACCTTCAGCTTATAACCAGCCTTCGCGACTTCCTTGCCGGTCTCTAGCGTTACGACGTTGAACAGATAGGGACGCGACGACGTGGCCTTACGCAGGACCTTTTCGATGGTGTCTTTCAGGTTAATGATGATTCGTCTCCCAGGTGCGTCTCGAGTTCGTTGCGCATTATCTCGTATTTTTGCGAGTATGAAAAAATACTTCAGCCAACGCAGCTTCAAGCTCGAGGTCGTCCGTATGGTCAAAGAACAAGGGCTCAGCATCTCGCACGTGAGTCAGACAATGGATATCGGTGTGACCGCGATCCGACGTTGTATCGAGCAGTACGAAGCTGAGCAGCAAGGCCAGCCAGGCATTGGCCAGCCGCTCACTCCCGAGCAGCAGCACATTCGCCAACTGGAGCAGGAAAACCGCCAACTTCGTAGTGATGTGGACGTCCTAAAAAAGCATCGGCCTTCTTTGCCCGCGAGCTCAAGTGAGCTACCGGCTCATGGTGAACCGCGGTGTTGACCCAGCGGCCCAGACTGTCCAGGAGTTCGCGTGTGACCGGGCTGAGGTGTACTGTCAATAGTGGACACGTCCGTTTCAAGCAGCCAGCGGCTGTCTGCTGAATTCTTCGGCAAACGATGCTGGCGATAGGTACCCGAGACGCGAATGGCGCCGCTGACGGTTATAGAAAATTTCGATGTACTCCGTGATCGCGGACTCCGCGTCAGCTCTGGTCGCATATCTCTGGTAGTGGATCAATTCGTTTTTCAGGCTCCGCCAGAAGCTTTCCATGGGCGCGTTGTCGTAGCAGTTCCCCTTGCGCGACATGGAGGCCTTCATGCCGAACTGCTCGACCAGTTTGCGATAGTCGTCCGCGCAATATTGGGCGGATTCAACCGGTCGTCGCAACACTATATTGTTGTACAGATTTTAGGTACTCGTCCAGTGCTTCGGCCGGCGTCTTCCAACCAAGTGTTTTACGGGGCCTAGAATTGAGTGTATTGGCAATGGCGTGGAGTTCGCGGGCGCTCCACCGAGATAAATCAGTACCTTTTGGGAAGTACTGCCGCAAGAGGCCGTTCGTATTTTCGTTTGTGCCGCGTTGCCATGGACTGTGCGGATCGGCAAAGAAGACCTTTACCCCAGACTCGACCGTGAATCGCGCGTGATCAGACAGTTCTTTTCCACGATCCCAAGTCAATGACTGCCACAAAAGGGCCGGCATGTCAGCGACGGTATTACTGAGCGCGTTGGCCATTGTGACAGCTCCGTAGCCAGCTAGCGCAGGGCCATTCTTTGTCTTGGGTATCAAACCGTAGCCTTCCTCGCGAGGCAGATGGACAAGCATGGTAAATCGGCTTGATCGCTCGACCAGCGTTCCGATGGCCGACCGATTCAAACCGATGATCAGGTCGCCTTCCCAATGTCCCGGCACGGCACGATCTTGGACTTCTGCAGGCCGGTTGGAGATCATTACATCCTCGCTCACGTGTGCCCAGGCTTTGGCTTGTGCTCTCGTCCTCGGCATGCGTAATGCCCGCCCAGTGCGCAGACAACTAACCAGCTCGCGCTTAAGAGCTCCTCGGCCTTGGATATAGAGTGCTTGGTAGATGGCTTCGTGAGAGATGCGCATGGATTCGTCATCCGGAAAGTCAGTCCGCAGGCGGTTGGAAATCTGTTCAGGCGACCAACCAGTGACCCATTTACGGTCGCCGCGATGTGGCTTGTTTCTTCCTATGAACGGTGCCGATTCCGGCCCAGAAATGTCATGGCCATCAGCGTCGCGAACCTGTCCCTGCAAGCGGCCTTGAACATAGTCGTGCAACCGTTGATTCGTCACCAGTTTCGAAGGCTTGGGTCTTCTAGCAACGAGTTCGGCCTTCCACTGCGCAACCGAAGCTCGATACTCAAGTCGGCCGCAGCGTGTAGCAGCATTACGTCTTAGTTCTCGGGAGACCGTTGATGCACTGCGGCCGATCTGGCGAGCAATCTCTCGGATTCCGATACCTTGACACGAAAGAAGGCCAATCTCTTCTCGCTCTGTGAAAGACAGGTATCTTTTAGATATTGGACTCAACATGGAAAGTGGCATGCCGCCATTATGACGAAACCAGCGCGCCCCAACTGCCTGCGATACGCCAACCGCCTCAGCAGCCTTCTCAGTTGTAATACCCGTCGCTATTTGCTCCCAGAATCGCCGCTCGGTTTCTCGGCGATGCGACGGCGCCCCTGGTGAGCGCATTGCTCCTCGCCCTGTCAACTTGTGCATCCATCCTGCTGGTCGTCCCATAAACACCCTCTCGATAAAGGTGTTGCGACGACTGGTTGAATCCGCCTTGGCTGCCGCGGTCCGAATGAAGAATCAGGCCTGGCGCCGGCCGCTTGTTGCGTACTGCTCGCCAGAGCGCCTGCGCCGTCAACTCCTGGGTCATTCGTGCGCCCAGCGCATAGCCCACCATCTCGCACGTGAAAACGTCCTTGATGCCCGCCAGATAGAGCCAGCCTTTGTCAGTGGCGACATACGTGATGTCGCTCACCCAGGCTTCGTCTGGCGCTGTCGGCGTAAAGGTCTGTTCCAGCAGATTCGATGCGACCGGATAAGCGTGCTTCGAGTTCGTCGTCGCCTTGAATCTGCGTTTTTGCTTGCAGCGCAGGCCAAGCTCGCGCCGCAGTCGCACGATCCGATTACGTCCTGCTTCAAAGCCTTGTGCGGCCAGTTCTGGCTGCAGGCGCAACGGCCCATACGTCTGGCGAGTCTGGACATGAGCAGCCTTGATGGCGATCTTCAGCTTTTCGTCGTCCTGCGCACGCTGCGATGCTGGACGATCCAGCGCCGCGTAATAGCCGCTGCGCGACACCTCAAAGACACGGCACAACAGGCCAAGCGGATACTTGAGTCGCACCGTCTTCATGAACGCGTACCGGGCAGCGACTTCCTCGCAAAGTACGCGGTGACCTTTTTAGCACTTCCTTTTCCATCCGCTCCACGGCCAGTTCTTTACGCAGCTTTGCCAACTCGGTTTCCAGTTCCGCGACGCTTCGGCTGCCCGGTAGTGCCGCTGGGTCCGTGCTGCGCTTCGCCGCGCTCACCCAGTTGGCCAGCGTCCCTTTCGGCACCTCGATCCACTGGGCGGCCTGTTCCTGCGATAAGCCCTGTTCCAGCACCAGCTTGACTTCTTCGGCCCTGAACTCAGGCGTGTATGTTTTCAATTTCATGTGTTCGCTCCTTCCGACAAGTTTAACAATCGGAAGTGTCCGAAAAAGTCAGGGTACCTCAACGCATCCAGCGCCGCTTCGGCCAGCTCGGCGTTGGCAGCGTGGTAGATCGGCTTGAGCGCCGCTGCCAGTTCCTTACGGTCCTTCCAAGCCGCAAGCGTCGTCGAATTGCGGATCAGGTGCACGATGCACGTCTGAATCTGCGCCTGCTATCGTTCATGACATGAGCTCACAAGCGAAGAAACCGTCGCGTTCTATTACGTTGCAGGCCGGTGTCCCTGGACTTGAGCTTACGGGGTACAGGTCGATGAGCATAGATGCCTCCGATACCATGCTTATCGGCACGCGGTTACGGTGCGCCCCTCCCTTTGTATTCAGCCATTCGGCACATTCCGATACCATGGCGGGAAGCGAGCTTAAAAATGGTATGGGCACTCTTCAATGCCAACGCCCTGACCCAACACCATGCTCAATACCATTGAATTCACCCGTATAGAATCACTTGGGCATGCACAGACCCGCCCCATCCGACAATGAAAAAGCCGTTGACCATCCACACTTGATGATCAACGGCTCTTCATTTTTCAGTTTAAAATCAGTTACTTAGATAATCCGGTCACTCCCACTCAATCGTCGCCGGCGGCTTCCCCGAAATATCATAAACAACCCGATTAATCCCGCGCACCTCGTTAATGATGCGATTCGAGACTTTGCCCAGCAACTCATGCGGCAAATGCGCCCAATGCGCCGTCATGAAATCCAGCGTCTGCACCGCCCGCAAGGCCACCACGTAATCATACGTGCGTCCATCCCCCATCACCCCCACCGACTTCACCGGCAGGAACACGGCAAACGCCTGGCTGGTCGCCTCGTACCAGTTCACCGGCGCCTTGCCGGCATCGATGCCCGGCACATGCAGCGTTTCGAACGGTGCCTTGCGCAATTCCTCGATGAAGATCGCATCCGCCTCGCGCAGCAAGTCCGCATACTCGCGTTTCACCTCGCCCAGGATGCGCACGCCCAGCCCCGGCCCTGGGAACGGATGGCGGTACACCATGTCGTGCGGCAGGCCCAGCGCCACGCCGAGTTTGCGCACCTCGTCCTTGAACAGTTCGCGCAGCGGCTCCAGCAATTGCAGGTTCAGCGTGTCCGGCAAGCCGCCCACGTTGTGGTGGCTCTTGATGGTCTGGCCCTTCTTGCCCTTCCCCGCCGATTCGATCACGTCCGGATAGATCGTCCCTTGGGCGAGCCAGCGCGCCGACGTCAACTTGGCGGACTCGGCCTGGAACACCTCGACGAATTCGCGGCCGATGATCTTGCGCTTCTGCTCCGGGTCGCTGACGCCGGCCAGGTGGCCCATGAACTGGTCGGACGCGTCGATGCGCAGCACCTTGACGCCCAGGTTCTTCGAGAACATGTCCATCACCATCTTGCCCTCGTCCTTGCGCAGCAGGCCGTGGTCGACGAACACGCAGGTCAGCTGGTCGCCGATGGCGCGGTGGATCAGGGCCGCGGCCACGCTGGAGTCGACGCCGCCGGACAAGCCCAGGATGACTTCATCGCTGCCGACCTGCGCGCGGATCTTCTCGACCGCTTCGCTGATGTAGTCCGGCATATTCCAGTCGCTCTTGCAGCCGCAGATCTCGTGCACGAAGCGGCCGATGATGGCTTCGCCCTGGGTCGTGTGGGTCACTTCCGGGTGGAATTGCAGCGCGTAGAAGCGGCGCTCCTCGTCGGCCATGGCAGCGATCGGGCAGCTGTCGGTCGAGCCCATCAGCTTGAAGCCGGCCGGCATGTCCAGCACCTTGTCGCCGTGGCTCATCCAGACCTTCAGCATGCCGTGGCCTTCATCGGTGACGAAGTCGTTGATGCCGTTCAGCAGCTTGGTGTGGCCGCGCGCGCGCACTTCGGCATAGCCGAATTCGCGCACCTTGCCGTTCTCGACCTTGCCGCCGAGCTGGGCCGCCATGGTCTGCATGCCGTAGCAGATGCCGAGCACCGGCACGCCGAGTTCGAACACGGCTTGCGGGGCGCGCGGGGAGTCGCCTTCCAGCGTCGAGTTGTGGCTGCCGGACAGGATCACACCGGCGGCGCCGTAGTTGCGCACGAACTCGTCGCCGATGTCGTAGGGGAAGACTTCGGAGAACACGCCGGCGTCGCGCACGCGGCGGGCGATCAGTTGGGTAACCTGGGAGCCGAAGTCGAGGATGAGGATTTTCGAATGCATGTGGTTTTTCAATGGCAAATACAAGAACGCGGCCGTGTGGCCGCGTTTCGGGGATCTTATTCGGTGCGGTAGTTCGGCGCTTCCTTGGTGATCTGCACGTCGTGCACGTGCGATTCACGCATGCCGGCCGAGGTGATCTCGACGAATTCCGCCTTTTCGCGCAGTTCCTCGATGGTGCCGCAGCCGCAGTAGCCCATCGACTGGCGCACGCCGCCGACGAGTTGATAAATGATCGCCAGCACGCTGCCCTTGTAGGCGACGCGGCCCTCGATGCCTTCCGGGACGAATTTCTCGGCCTTGCTCGAGGCTTCCTGGAAGTAGCGGTCGGCCGAGCCTTCGGCCATCGCGCCCAGCGAGCCCATGCCGCGGTAGGACTTGTAGCTGCGGCCCTGGTACAGGATGACTTCGCCCGGCGCTTCTTCGGTGCCGGCGAACATCGAGCCCATCATGACGGTGTGCGCGCCCGCCGCCAGTGCCTTCGAGATATCGCCCGAGAAGCGGATGCCGCCGTCGGCGATGCAGGGCACGCCGGTGCCGGCCAGCGCTTCGGCCACGTTCGAGATCGCGGTCACTTGCGGCACGCCGACGCCGGCGACGATGCGGGTGGTGCAGATCGAGCCGGGGCCG
Source organism: Massilia forsythiae (assembly GCF_012849555.1). Classification (NCBI taxonomy): domain Bacteria; kingdom Pseudomonadati; phylum Pseudomonadota; class Betaproteobacteria; order Burkholderiales; family Oxalobacteraceae; genus Massilia; species Massilia forsythiae. The sequence continues at coordinate 4,374,564 of NZ_CP051685.1, read as the reverse complement.
ATGCCGACCTTGACCGCGTCCGCGCCGGCCTCGACCAGCGCCAGCGCGGCGGCCGCGGTGGCGATGTTGCCGCCGATGACGTCCACTTCCGGATAGGTCGTCTTGATCCACTTCACGCTGTCGAGGATGCCCTGCGAATGGCCGTGGGCAGTGTCGACCACCAGCACGTCCACGCCGGCTTTCACCAGCAGATCGACGCGTTCCTTGTCCTTGTCGCCCACGCCGACGGCGGCGCCGACCAGCAGCTTGCCCTGCGCATCCTTGGAAGCGTTCGGGTGCTCGTGCGATTTCAAGATGTCCTTGACCGTGATCAGGCCGCGCAATTCGAACTTATCGTTAACGACCAGCACACGCTCCAGGCGGTGCTTGTTCATCAGACGCTTGGCCTCGGCCGTGTCCGCTTCCTCGTCGACGTACACGAGTTTTTCGCGCGGGGTCATCTTGGTGCGGGTCTCGGCGTCCAGGTCTTCTTCGAAACGCAGGTCACGGTTGGTGATGATGCCGACCACCTGGTTGCCTTCCACCACCGGGAAGCCGCTGAAGCCGTGCTGGTGCTGCAGGGCGATCACGTCGCGGATGGTCATCGTCGGCGGCACCGTGATCGGGTCGCGCAGCACGCCCGCCTCGAAACGCTTGACCCGCGCCACTTCGCGCGCCTGGTCCGCCGGGCGCAGGTTCTTGTGGATGATGCCGATGCCGCCTTCCTGCGCCATGGCGATGGCGAGGCGGGCTTCGGTCACGGTGTCCATCGCGGCGGAAATCACCGGGATGTTCAGCGACAGGTTCCGGGTCAGCTTGGTACGCAGCGAGGTGTTGGCCGGGAGAATATTCGAGTAGGCCGGGACAAGCAGCACGTCATCGAACGTGAGTGCTTTCTGAAGAAGACGCATAGTTGATTTCCTATAGGCGCAAAAGCGAATTATACAGAAAGTCGTCGTCTTCTTCTCAAGGTCGCCCAAAAAAGGCCGCTAAGCGGTATGACACGCACGTTCGCTGCACGTTCGGTGCAGATCGGCCTCGATCGAGGCCGATTTGACAAGCCGGAAAAAACGTGGCGAAATCAAAGACTTAACCTACGGAAATATTCAAGGAACCGGCATGATCCGATACTGGCCGCGTCCGCTTCTCGCGGGCGCCCTTCTTGCGCTGATGCTGCCGACACAGTTGGCCCACGCGCAGTATTCTTCCTGGATCGACGAAAAAGGCACGCGCGTGTTCTCGGACCGGCCGCCGCCGCCGGGCACGCCTGCCAGCCGCATCGTCAAGGCGCCGCGCGGGTTGCAGGCGCCGGCTGGGCCTGACGGCATGGCGGCAGCGGCGCCCGGCTCCAGCGCCGGCGTCGTTGCGGCGGGCGACGCTGCGGCAGCTTCTGCCGGCGCGCCTACGGCCAAGGCGGCCAGTGCGCCCACGGCGGCACCGAACAAGCCGCCGTCGCTGGCCGAGCGCGAAGCCGATTTCCGCAAGCGCAGCGCCGAGCGTGCCGAGCAGGACAAGAAGGCGGCGCTGGAGGCCGAGCGCAAGGCGGCGCGCGCCGAGCAATGCGCGTCGGCGCGCGACTACGAGGCACAGCTGACGTCGGGGGCGCGCGTGGCGCACGTCGACGCCAACGGCGAGCGTGCCATCATGTCGGACGAGGAAAAGGCGCGCCAGCTGGAGCGCGTGCGGCGCGCCAAGGCGGCTTGCTCTTGAACAGTTGTTAGAGGCGAGCCGGCCGCACGCCTACGAATGCAGGCTCATCCGGTAGCGGCGTCGTCCGCGCCGGCAGGACCGGGCGCAGCGGACACATCCGGCGTGGCCGCAGCAACCGGCGCAGCAGCGGATCCCGCCACGCCTACGGACGCTGACGTGGCGGCACCTTCCTTCTTGGCAGCGCGCTTGCGCCGCGAATCCTTCGGATCGGCCACCAGCGCGCGGTAGATCTCGATACGGTCGTGTTCGCGCAAGACCGTTTCCAGCGTCTTCTTCTTGCCGTAGATGCCCGCCGGCTGGGTCACCAGGTTGATCTCCGGGAAGCCGGCCAGCACGCCGCTGGCCTCGATCGCCTGGCCCAGGGTCGTGCCCGGCGCCACCGCCAGCGGCTGCAGGAACTCGCCCTGCGGCGTCGCGTACGCCACGGTCACGCGCACGTCCGCGGCCTGCGCCTGCTCAGCCATACACCGCCTCGGCGCGCTTGCTGAAGGAATCGACCATGGTGCTGGCGATCATGCCGAATACCGGGCCGACGATCTGTTCCAGCAGGATATTCGAGAACTCGTACTGCATGTCGAAGTCGATCTTGCAGGCATCCGCGCGCAGCGCCTTGAAGCTCCAGACCGCTTCCAGCATTTTGAAAGGACCGTCGACCAGGTGCATCTTCATTTGGGTCGGGCGCTGGTTGTGGTTCGACGTGGTAAAGCTCTGCTTGACGCCGTGAAAATTGATCTGCAGGCTGGCGACCAGCTTGTCGTCGCTGCGTTCGACCACTTTCACGCCGCTGCACCAAGGCAGGAACTTGGGGTAATCTTCGACCTTTGCCACCAGGTCGAACATCTGTTCGGCGCTATATCCCAGGAAAACCGATTTGTGCACTACTGCCATCGCTCAGCCGTTTGTTATGATGTTGGTACTGCATAGTTTAACCGACGCGCGAATTTTAGCTATTTCATGAGTATTGTTGATAATAAAAAAGCCTTTTTCGATTACTTCATCGAAGACCGTTACGAAGCCGGCCTGGTGCTGGAAGGCTGGGAAGTCAAGGCCATCCGCGACGGGCGGGTGCAGATCAAGGAAGCCTACGTGGTCGTCCGCAACGACGAGCTGTACCTGTTCGGCGCCCACATCAGCCCGATGACCACGGTGTCCGGCTGGAGCCATCCGGAAGCGCTGCGCACCCGCAAGCTGCTGCTGCACAAGGCCGAGATGGAGAAGCTGGTCGGCAAGGTCGACCGCTCCGGCTACACGCTGGTGCCGCTCAACCTGCACTTCAAGGGCGGGCGCATCAAGTGTGAGGTTGGCCTGGCCAAGGGCAAGAAGCAGCACGACAAGCGCGATACCGAGAAGGACCGCGACGCCAAGCGCGAGGTCGAAAAGGCGATGAAGACGCACCGGCGTTGATGTCGTAGCGCCCGGCATGTCCATTGCAGGCGTCCAGACGTAGGGTGGACGGCTATACCGGGCATGCTCGCGTATCGACGCCTATCGCGCCGTCCACGCGGTGATCGGTAACGGCCGATCTGCGAATTTTCCGGCGACGTTTGAACGCGTGGACGGCAACCATGTTGACCGTAATGCAGACGTCACGGCCTAGCCGTCCACTCTGAGAAACCGGCGGCGTCACGGGGGCTCCATGTATCAAGCCGCCGGCGCCTGCGCCGTATCGCGCGCCGCCCATCCGGCCAGCTGGCAAGCAATAAAACTCAGCACCAGCCCCGCCGCCACGCCGCACGCCAGCTTGAAGGCGCTGCCGAACAGCTGCGGCGCCACCAGGCCCGAGACCAGCGCGAACGACATCATCTGGATGAAGGCCAGCATCGACGACGCCAGCCCGCGGTTGTGCGGGAACAGGCCCAGCGCCGCCACCTGGAGCGCCGGCATCGCCACCGCCAGGCCGAAGGTGTACACCATCAGCGGCAGTACCGCCCACGGCACGGCCACCCGGTCGCCGCTCCAGGCGGTGTAGCCGACGTTCAGCACACAGGCCAGCGCCATCAGGCCGTAGCCGATGCGGCGCAGCGCGCCGGCCGGGTAGCGCGCCACGCGCTTGCCGCCCCAGGCCGAGCCGATCACCATGCCGCTGATCAGGGGGATGAACATCCAGGCGAACGCGGTCTCGGGCAGGTGCAGGATGGCCATCACGAAGTCGGCGGCGGCGCCGATGTAGATCGACAGGCCGCCGAAGGCCAGCCCCACGGCCAGCGACAGCAGCAGGAATTGCGGGTGGCCCAGCACTTTCAGGTAGTTGCGCGCAATGGCGCCGCCGTGGAAGGCGTGGCGCTTGTCCGGCGCCAGGCTTTCCGGCAGCAGCTTCCAGCACACCAACAGCATGACGGCGCCGAACAGGGTCAGGAACCAGAAGGTGGCGCGCCAGCCGAAGCTGACGTGCAGCCAGCCGCCCAGGATCGGCGCGATCGCCGGCGCCAGGCCGAACACCATCATGATGTGCGACATGATGCGCTGGGCGTCGGCGCCGCTGAAGCGGTCCTGCACGATGGCCTGGCCGATCACCGAACCGGCGCCGGCCGACAATCCCTGCAGCGCGCGGAACGCCAGCAGCCAGCCGAAGGTCGGCGCCAGCGCCGCGCCGAACGAAGCCAGCGTGTACATCGCCAGCGCCGCCAGGATTACCGGACGCCGTCCGAACGAATCGGACAGGGTGCCGTAGAACAGCATCATGAACGCGAACGTGAACAGGAACACGCTCAGGGTCTGCTGCACCGCCACGGGCCCGACGGCGAAGTGGCGGCCGATCGCGGGGATCGACGGCAGGTAGGTATCGATCGCCAATGCGCCAACCATGCCCAGGCAGGCGAGGATGACGGTCAGGAGTCTTTGCACGGGAATGCCTTCACAAGAAAATTCGGCACTGCACCATGCGAGCGTCCGAGGGACGCGATTGTAGCGGCAATCCCGCCACAGGGTAATGGACCGCATCGTCGTTCCCGCGAAGGCGGGAACCCATGCAGAGCGTCCATGACCGCTTCTTCGCACAGTCATGGACCAGCACTGGACATCATTCGTGCCGGTACAGCGACATCCCGAAGCGCTCGGTGCGCGGCATCCAGTTACCCTGGTAGTCGGCCGACACCAGCACCCGCTCGGCGCGCCCGACCAGCAGCTTGCGCGGCACCAGGCCGATCACGCGCGAGTCGGCGCTGTTGTCGCGGTTATCGCCCAGCATCAGGTACTCGCCGGCGGGCACGGTCAGCGGACCGAAGTTGCGCGCCGCCCTGATCTCCGGCAGCACCTGGATATGGCGGCGCCTGCCGCCGGCGCCGTCGAAGGATTCCGCCAGCTGCAGCGCGCGCACCGCGCTGCCGCCGACCGAATCCAGCGATTCCTCCACCAGCTTGTAGTCGGCGCCCTTGCCGTTGATGTACAGGCGCTCGTTGCGCATCTCGACGGTGTCGCCGGGCAGCGCCACCACGCGCTTGATCAAGAGCGTGCCGCCCTGCGGCGAGCGGAAGGTGACGATGTCGCCGCGCGCGGGCTCGCCGGTACGCGCCAGCACCACGTCGGTCAGCGGCACCTTCAGGTCGAAGGCCACGCGGTTGACCAGCACCACGTCCCCTTCCAGCAAGTTCGGATGCATCGACGCCGAGGGAATCGGGTTCCAGTCCGCTACCGCGGTGCGGAACACGCCGAACAGGACCAGGAAGGCCAGGAAGCCTTTGTTGTTGCGCACCCAGGTTTTCACCGCGAGACTCCTTCGTTGTTGTGGTGACGAAGTTATACGTGGTATTGACGGCCCGATGCTTAGCAGAAGATTAAACCCGCGACGGCGTCCGCTTGGTCCCGCGCGCGGCAACGGCAGAGTGGGCATTTTGATAAAATCGGCTATCGCCTGCGAGGCCGGGGAACGCCCGGCTTCGGCGGCCCGTCATCATTTTTTTGGAAGGAACATCATGTCCCATCATCCGCACCGCTCCCGTGCTTCGTTCCGCGTGGATGCCTAACATGCGCGACCCGGCAAAGGCGGCCACTGCCGAAGTGGCATTCGAACTGGGCAAGATCACGCGGCGCGCGCTGGACCATGCCGGCAAGGAGGCCGGCGAGGCCGAACTGCACAACTTCGCCAACAACCTGCTGGAAGCGGGATTCGAGAAGATCGACAACGATTTGCTGATGGTCTTCGTGGCCGGCTTCCACGAAGGCGATCCGCCCGAACGGCGCGCCGGCCGCGCCGAGCGCTGAGCGGCCCCGCTGCGGCGCTTAGAACATGTCTTAGTGCGGCGACTTGAGCGGCTTGGCCCAGTGCCAGCCGCCCACCAGCACCGGCACGGCCAGTGCGGCCACCGACACCAGGTCCCACACGCCGTCGCCCACCAGTCCCACCAGCAGCCCGGCGAGGTTCAGGATGCCGAGCAGCACCGGCATGCCCCAGATCTGCGCCGTCGTCTTCATCGCCCTTCCCCGCCGCGCGCCAGCGCCGGCGCGGCCGTCTCGACGGCGCCGCCGGCGCCCTTGCGCGCCTTCGCTTCGGCCCTGGCCGAGCGTCCGCGCTTGACCCATAAGTACAGCCCGCTGCCCAGCACGACGATGGTGGCGACGTCGAGCAGCGCCCACAGCAGCTGCATGCCGGCGCCGCCGTAGTCGCCGAAATGCAGCGGTTGCGACACCAGCAGCGCGGTCAGGTACCACGGCAGATTGCGGCGGTCGGTGATCTCGGCGGTCTGGGCGTCCACCAGCACCGGCTTGTACAGGCGCGCCGTGAGCGCCTGGTCGCCGTGCATGTAGACGCCGTAGTGATGCGGCGTGGCGAACGGCGTGCCAGGAAAGGCGACGAAGCCGACCGCCATGCCCGGCTCGGCGGCCTCGGCGCGCGCGATCGTGGTCTGCATCGACGCCAGTCGCGTGGGCGCCGGCTGGCCCCGGTAGGGCTCCGTCATCTCGGCGATCTCGGTGGCTTGCCACACCTTCAAGAGCAGGTCGGCCCAGGTGTTGACGACGCCGGTGGCGCCGACCACCAGCGCCCACACCAGCGTGACGATGCCGAGCAGGTTGTGCAGGTCGAGCCATTTCAGGCGCGCGGTGCGGCCATGGCGCACGGTGCCGAAGTCGAGCTTGCGCATGAAGGGCGCGTACAGCACCACGCCGGAGACGATCGCCGCCAGCAGCAGCAGGCCCATGAAGCCGAGGAACAGCTTGCCCCACAGGCCGGCGAACAAATCGACGTGCAGGTGGAACATCAGCGACATGAAGCCGCCGCCCTCGATCGGCGGCTCGCCCACGTAGCGGGCGGTGCGGGCGTCGACCGCGATCGACTTGAAGTGCTCGTCGGTCGGATGGTCGCCCATGGTCAGAAACCACAGCGCCGGCTCGTCCTTGTCCTGCGACATGTACATCATGACCTTGCCTGGATAGCGCGCCTTGCCGGCGGCGATCACCTGGTCGATGTCGGCGCGCGGCGGCGCCTTGCCTTCGGCGGCCAGCGCGGCGGGCAGCGCCGGCGCTTCGATCTCGTTGCCCAGCAGGTGGCCGATCTCGTGGTGGTAGATCAGCGGCAGGCCGGTCAGGCACAGCAGCAGCATGAAGACGGTGCAGACCAGGCTGCTCCACTTGTGGATCCAGGACCAGCGGCGCAGTTGTACGGGAGTCATGTGGGGGCGATCGGAAGGCGGGATGACGTCGGATGGGACGCGCGGCCGCAGGCGAACCTGTGGCGCACGCGCCCGGATAGTAATGGTTCTCATTTACGAATGCAAGGGCGGCGGGCTATAATGAGAATCATTCTTATCAAACATGTACAGTTCCATGAAGATCCACGCCTTGCCGCTCATTCCGTTCACTTCGCTCACCCCGATCGCCATCGGCGCCCTGCTGCTGGCCGCCGGCGCCGCCTCCGCCCAGACTGTGGAGGGCCAACAATCCGGGGCCGACATGTCGACCGTGGTGGTGAGCGCCTCGGCCGACGCCTCGGCCCAGGGCTTGCCCGCCGCCTATGCCGGCGGCCAGGTGGCGCGCGGCGGCCGTCTCGGCCTGCTCGGCAACGTCGACATCATGGACGCCCCCTTCAACGCCACCAACTACACCCAGGCGCTGATCCAGGACCAGCAGGCGCGCAGCGTGGCCGACGTGGTGCTGAACGACCCCTCGGTGCGGGTGGCGCGCGGCTTCGGCAATTTCCAGGAACTGTACGTGATCCGCGGCTTCCCGGTGAACTCGGACGACCTCGCGTACAACGGTTTATACGGTTTGCTGCCGCGCCAGTTCGTGGCGGCGGAACTGCTGGAGCGCGTGGAAGTGCTGCGCGGCGCCAACAGCTTCATCAACGGCTCGACGCCAGGGAGCGGCGGCATCGGCGGCATGATCAACCTGCTGCCCAAGCGCGCCCCGAACAGCGACCTGAGCCGGGCGACCCTGGGCATCGAATCGGGCGGCCAGGGCTACGGCGCCTTCGACGTGGCGCGCCGCTTCGGCGACGAGCGCCGCGGCGGCATCCGCGTCAACGCGGTGCGGCGCGACGGCGACACCGCGGTCGACCGCGAACAACGCCAGCTGAACCTGCTGTCGGTCGGCCTCGACTACCGCGGCGATGCCTACCGCCTGTCGGCCGACCTCGGCTTCCAGGAACACAAGCTGGACGCCGCGCGCCCGAGCGTGACCACCGGCGCCGGCCTGGCCGTCCCGCGCGCGCCGGACGGCGACAGCAACTTCGCCCAGCCCTGGACCAGGTCCAGCGAGCGCGACACCTTCGGCACGCTGCGCGGCGAAGTCGACCTGGCGCCGAACCTGGTGGCCTGGGCCGCCGCCGGCGCGCGCAACGGCGACGAGACCAACGTGCTGGCCTCGCCGACCACCACCAGCAACGCCGGCGCCACCGTCATGACGCGCTTCGACAATGCGCGCCGCGACCAGGTGCGCACCGGCGAGATCGGCGCGCGCGGCGACTTCGCCACCGGCCCGGTCAAGCACACCGTCAGCGTCACCGCCTCGGCCTTCGAGGTCAAGGAACGCAACGCCTACGCCCTGGGCAACTTCAGCGGCTGGGCCTCGAACCTGTACGCGCCGGTCGACGTCGCTGCGCCGCCGAACGACTTCTTCACCGGCGGCCGCCTGGACGCGCCGCTGCTGACGCGCAAGTCGATCCTGGGCAGCTACGCAGTGGCCGACACGCTCGCCCTGTTCGACGACGCCGTGCGCGTGACCGTGGGCGCGCGCCGCCAGACCATCAAGGACTTCGGCTACGACTACAACAGCGGCGTCCAGAACGCGGCCTATGACAAGAGCGCCACCACGCCGGTGGCCGGCATCGTCTACAAGCCCCTGAAGAACGTCTCGGTCTACGCCAACTACATCGAAGCGCTGCAGAAGGGACCGGTGGCCGCGGGCGTGAACATCGTCAACCAGGGCGAAGTGTTCGCGCCGTATACCTCGCGCCAGAAGGAAGTCGGCGTCAAATACGATGGCGGCAAGCTGGGCGCCAGCCTGGCGCTGTTCACCACCTCGCAGCCGCTGGGCTTCGTGGTCGACCGCCGCTTCGGCCTGAACGGCGAGCAGCGCAACCGCGGCGCCGAGCTGTCGGTGTTCGGCATGCCGGCCCAGGGGCTGCGCGTGCTGGGCGGCCTGACCCTGCTGGACGCCGAACAGCGCCGCACCGCCGGCGGCGTGAACGCCGGCAAGGACGCGATCGGCGTGCCCGGCACCCAGCTGAACCTGGGCGCCGACTGGGACGTGCCGCAGGTGGCCGGCCTGGCGCTGACGGCGCGCGCCCTGACCACCTCCAAGCAATACGCCGACGGCGCCAACACCCAGCAGCTGCCGTCCTGGACGCGCCTGGACCTGGGCGCCAACTACCTGGCCCGCGTGCTGGAACGCGACGTGACCCTGCGCGCGCGCGTCGACAATGCCTTCGACCGCAGCTACTGGGCGTCGGCGGGCGGCTATCCGGGCTACGGCTACCTGGTGCTGGGTGCGCCGCGCACGTTCACGCTGTCGGCGAGCGTGGATTTCTGACGGCGTTGTCAATGTCTCGACGGATGGTCTCCGTGCGTTCATCCGACGTTCGCAGCGCAATGCCGTTGTTCCCAGTCACGCCGGTCGAACGCGTGGACAGCGGAGCTCTCCACCCTACCCGGCACGGCGGCGATCGATTCGCCCCCGTAACGCCGTTTGCGGCTAGGATGGCATCTTTCCCATCGCTTGCCACCCATGCCGCCCTTCCTTCGTTCCTGCCTTCCCGCCTTGCGCCTGCCCGCCGTGCTGCTGGCCCTCCTCGCCGGCAGCGCCATCGCGCAATCGGCCCCGTCTCCAGCGCCCGCCGTCGTCCCGCTGCGCTTCGTCAACGGCCTGCCTTTCGTGCAGGTCGCCGTCGGCGCGGCGCGCAGCGAGATGATGTTCGACAGCGGCGGCGGCTTCGGCATCTCGCTGCCGACCGCGACCATCGACGACGCCGGCTCGGTCACCATGCTGGACGAGACGAGCCGGTTTTCCGACCTGCTCGGCCAGGTGCACGAGGTGCGCAAGCTGGTCGCACGGCGCGTGACCGTCGGCCGCACCGCCTTGGAACCGGTGCGTGGACGCGTGCATGTGAACTGGGGCGGCGCACCCGAAGGCCCGGATGCGGAGCTTACGCGCGCGCGCAACGGCGGCGCCATCGACCTGCTCGCGTTCGGCGAGCGCGCGCTGATGTTCGATTACGCACGGCGCACACTGACCATCTACGCGCCCGGCCGGCATCCGCTTGCCGATCCCGAGGCGCGCGCCGCCGGCTGGCAGTCGCTGCGCCTGGAACACGGCAAGACCGGACCTTACGTGACGCTGCGCGTGGGTAGCAAGCCGCTCAAGCTGGTGCTGGACACGGGCGCCCCGCTCAACTTCATCAACCCGGGCAGCCTGGCGGGCACCGCAGGCAGATGCGACGACGCGGGCGACGCGCCTGATCCATGCAACTTGCCCGACGTGCGCACCGAAGGCGGCGCGGCGCTGGGCGCGATGAAGGCGCGCGCCATGTCCCTGGACGGCGCCCCCTTCGACGGGCTGCTGGGCGCGCCCTTCTTCGCGGCGCGGCGGGTGCTGTTCGACCCGGCTGCGCAGCGCCTGCTGATCGCCCCCGCGGACCCCGCCGGCGCCGCCCGATCCACGGCGCCGGTGCCCTAGCCTGAAGGCCAGGCTGCCAGGCGCGCCCGCTGCAAGGCGCGTTCAGGCATTCGGCGTGGACGTGGTCGCGCGGATCAGGTCCGGCTTCTGGCTCTTGACGATCTGCAGCGCGCTGGCGATCAGGCCACTCATGTCGCCCAGGTCGGCCGGCACGATGATGGAATTGTTGGTTTTGGCCAGCTTGCCGAACGCATCCACGTAGCGCTCGGCCACGCGCAGATTGACGGCGTCTGCCCCGCCCGGGCTGCGGATGGCGTCGCCCACCTGGCGCAGCGCGGTGGCGCTGGCGTCGGCCAGCGCCACGATCGCGGTCGCATCGCCCTGGGCACGGTTGATCGCCGCCTGCTTCTCGCCTTCGGAACGGGCGATGGCCGCCTCGCGCTCGCCGCTGGCGATGTTGATCGCTTCCTGGCGCCGTCCTTCCGACGCCGCGATCAGCGCGCGCTTCTCGCGCTCGGCGGTGATCTGGCGCTGCATCGCGTGCAGGATCTCGGCCGGCGGCGTCAGGTCCTTGATCTCGTAGCGCAGCACCTTGACACCCCAGTTGGCGGCCGATTCGTCGATCGCGTTGACGATGGTGGTGTTGATGTGGTCGCGCTCCTCGAAGGTCTTGTCCAGTTCCATCTTGCCGATGACCGAGCGCAGCGTGGTCTGCGCCAGCTGGGTGATCGCCTGGATGTAGTTGGACGAGCCGTACGAGGCGCGCATGGCATCGGTCACCTGGAAGTACAGGATGCCGTCCACCTGCAGTTGCGTGTTGTCGCGCGTGATGCAGACCTGCGGCGGCACGTCCAGCGGAATCTCCTTCAGGCTGTGTTTGTACGCGATGCGGTCGATGAATGGCACCACGATGTTCAGTCCTGGCGCCAGGGTGGCGTGGTACTTGCCGAGACGTTCGACCACCCAGGCGTGCTGCTGCGGCACGACGTTGATGGTCTTGAACACGAACACCAGGGCGACGATGAAGATCACCAGTGCGACGCTACCGAAGGAGAACATGGACGGGCCTTTCTCGTTGTTGACGACGATGCCGGCCGAACGGGTCGGCCGGTCACACGAACATGCCATGCCGCGGCCGCCGCGGCATGGGCGCTTCAGCCATTGGCCACTACCAGCCGGCTGCCCAGCACCTCGACGATGCGGAACTGGCCCGGGTGCGCCGTGGCGCCCTGCCCCAGCTCGACGTCCCACAGCGCGCCGCGGTACAGTACGCGCGCGCGGCCATTGTCCCAGGCCGGCACCGACACGTGCTGGCCGATGTCCAGGTTGACGTTGCGGTCGCGCGTGGCGTCCTGCCGGGCCGGACGGCCGAAGCGCGAACGGTGCAGCAGCCCGGTGGCGGCCACGCCGACCACGCCGGCCACGATCGCCTGCAGCGGCAGGGCCGCGCCGAGCAGCGCCACCACGCCGCCGACGGCCAAGCCGATGGCGATCATCAGCAGGTAAAAGGTGCCGATGAACAGTTCGAGGATCACGAGTATGCCGGCGAGCGCCAGCCAGCCCATCCAGTCAGCCATGGTTTCCTCCCGTTCCGAACGATGAAAACCCCCGCCTCCCGGAACGAGCGACGAGGGCTGGCCAGCGCAGCGGCGTGCATGGCCAGTGTAACTTCCCGGCGCGCAGAGTCAATAGCCGTCTTGTAAATTTGCAATCTTGTCCGGATGGCGCCGATTTGATTGCTGTTCGATAAACACCGCTGCCCTGCCGATTTTGATACCATCTGGCAATTCCTTCATGAAAGCCGGGTAGCGCGCTGCCCGCTCCTATGTCCGCCCATCCCTCCCCGAACGCCTGCCGATGCTGAGCACCACCAGCCTGTTCCTGCTCATGATGGCCATGTCGGCGGTGATGCTGCTGGTGCTGTCGTCGCAGGCGCACAGCGGCGCCAGGGGCATCCGCGAATGGTCGGTCGCCAATGCGATGGCGATGGCCGCCATGCCGCTGTTCGCCGCACGCGACCATATTTCGGCCTTGCTGTCGATCGAACTGGCGAACGCCCTGATGATCGGCACCTCGGTCATGATGTACGCCGGCTTTCGCCGCCACCTTGGATGCGGCGTGCAGTGGCGCGCACTGGGTGGATTCGCCGCGGCCACCATGGCGACGGTGGTGGCGCTGCATGTCGGCATCGACTCCACCCCGCTGCGCGTGGCCGTGGTGTCGCTGCTGCACGGCGGCCTGTGCATGGCGATGTGCCGCAGCGTGTGGACGGCGCTGCCTGCGGCCCCGCGCCGCTATCCCTACCTGTTCACGATGGGCGCCGCGTTCGGCATCGGCATCGGGCTGTTCGTGCGCGGCGCCGCTTACGGCGCACGCGTGGCCGGCTGGCTGCCGTCAGTGGACGTGCCGACGCTGGACCTGGTGTTCTTCGCCTGCGGCACCCTGTCGATACCGACGCTGACGCTGGGCGCCGTCATGATGGCCAACGCCGAGATCATCGCGCGCGCCAACCACGCCGCCGACCACGACCACCTCACCGGCGCGCCCTCGCGCCGCGCCTTTTTCGCGGCAGCCGAGCGCGAACGCGCCCATGCGGCGCGCACGCAGGCGCCGATGTCGCTGCTGCTGTTCGACGTCGACCATTTCAAGCGCATCAACGACACCCACGGCCACGCGGCCGGCGACCGGGTGCTGGTGGAGATCGTCGCGCGCACCGGCGCGCTGCTGCGCAGCCGCGACCTCGGCGGGCGCCTGGGCGGCGAGGAATTCGCCGTGCTGCTGCCCGCCACCGCGGCCGATACCGCATTGCACACGGCGGAGCGCCTGCGCGCGGCCCTGCAGTGCGTGGCGCACGACCCGTCCGTCGAGCGCGGCGCCGACGACGCGGCGGCGGCCATCGGCTACACGGTCAGCATCGGGGTCGCCACCCTGGCGCCGGGCGAAACCGTGGCCGACCTGCTGTCGCGCGCCGATACCGCCCTGTATGCCGCCAAGGCGGCCGGGCGCAACCGCGTCATGGCGGCCGCGGCCGCACGCCATGACGGCGCGCGCCGCCGCGCCTGAACGCTGCCGGCGCGGCGGCTGCCGTCAATTGTCCTTCTTGCCGTGGCGCTCGACCACCTTGCCGACGGCATCGCCGTCGGTCTCCACCTTGCAGCTGCGGGTGCAGCGCGCGTAGGCGTCGTCGCAGGCGCCGTTGCGCGCCATGCGGCGGTGCTGCAGGCCCGAGCGTTCCAGCGCACCGTTGTCGCTGGAAAGCATCTGCACCTGGGCAACGCGCGCGAGCGGGTTCTTGTCCGGCGTACCGTCCGGCAGCAGGCCTTCGTTGTAGGCCGTCTTGCCGACGCTGGCCAGGCACTGGGTTTTTTCCGAATTGCACACCGACTTGCAGAAGGCGGCGTCCTGGGCGAAACCGGCGCTGGACAATGCCAGCAAGATCATCGAAAGAACAAGGCGTTTCATGGCATCCTTCGGAAAATAATTTCCGAAAGAATAACGCATTCGCGTCTGCAGGCAAGATCCTGTTACAAAACAGAAATAAAAAAGCCCTCCGGCCCGAACGGACCGGAGGGCGCGACTGGTCAGCCCGGTTTTACTTCGCCGCCAGCTTCTGCCAGGTATCGATCACCGAATCCGGGTTCAACGACATCGATTCGATGCCCTCGTCCACCAGCCACTCGGCGAAGTCGATGTTGTCCGACGGCCCCTGGCCGCAGATGCCGACGTACTTGCCCTGCGCGCGGCAGGCCTTGATCGCCAGCGACAGCATCGCCTTGACCGCCGGGTCGCGTTCGTCGAAGTCCTTGGCCAGCAGCTCCATGCCGGAATCGCGGTCCAGGCCCAGGGTCAGCTGGGTCAGGTCGTTGGAACCGATCGAGAAGCCGTCGAAGTATTCCAGGAACTGCTCGGCCAGGATGGCGTTGGACGGCACTTCGCACATCATGATGACGCGCAGGCCGTTCTCGCCGCGCTTCAGGCCATACTTGGCCAGCAGCTCGATCACCTTGGCGGCCTGGCCCAGGGTGCGCACGAACGGGATCATGATCTCGACGTTGGTCAGGCCCATTTCCTCGCGCACGCGCTTCATGGCCATGCATTCCATCTCGAACGACTCGGCGAAGTCCTCGGCCAGGTAGCGCGCGGCGCCGCGGAAGCCCAGCATCGGGTTTTCCTCGTCCGGCTCGTAGCGCGAACCGCCGATCAGCTTCTTGTACTCGTTCGACTTGAAGTCGGACAGGCGCACGATCACCGGCTTCGGCCAGAACGCGGCGCCGATGGTGGCCACGCCTTCGGCCAGCTTGTCCACGTAGAACGCGCGCGGCGACGCGTGGCCGCGCGCCACCGATTCGACCGCCTTCTTCAGGTCGGCGTCGATGTGCGGGTACTCGAGGATCGCCTTCGGGTGCACGCCGATGTTGTTGTTGATGATGAATTCCAGGCGCGCCAGGCCGACGCCGCCGTTCGGCACCGACTGGAAGTCGAAGGCCAGCTGCGGGTTGCCGACGTTGAGCATGATCTTGGTCTTGATCGGCGGCAGTTCGCCGCGCACCACTTCCGACACTTCGGTTTCCAGCAGGCCGTCGTAGATCTTGCCTTCGTCGCCTTCGGCGCAGGACACGGTGACCAGGGTGCCGTCCTTGAGGATGTCGGTGGCGTCGCCGCAGCCGACCACGGCCGGCACGCCCAGCTCGCGCGCGATGATCGCCGCGTGGCAGGTGCGCCCGCCGCGGTTGGTGACGATGGCGGAGGCGCGCTTCATCACCGGTTCCCAGTTCGGGTCGGTCATGTCGGCCACCAGCACGTCGCCCGGCTGCACGCGCTCCATCTCGGACGGGTCGCTGATCACGCGCACCGGACCGGCGCCGATCTTCTGGCCGATCGCGCGGCCGGAGGTCAATACGGTGCCGCTGCCCTTCAGCTGGAAGCGCTGCTGGGCGTCGGTCGCCTTTTGCTGCGATTTCACGGTTTCCGGACGCGCCTGCAGGATGTACAGCTTGCCGTCGCGGCCGTCCTTGCCCCACTCGATGTCCATCGGGCGGCCGTAGTGCTTCTCGATGATGACCGCGTACTTGGCCAGTTCGACCACTTCGTCGTCCGTCAGCGAGTAGCGGTTGCGCTGCTCGACCGGCACGTCCACGGTGCGCACCGAACGCCCGGCCTTGGCTTCCTGGGTGAACTCCATCTTGATCAGCTTGGAGCCGATGCTGCGGCGGATGACCGGCTTCTTGCCCTGCTCCAGCATCGGCTTGTGCACGTAGAACTCGTCCGGATTGACCGCGCCCTGCACCACGGTCTCGCCCAGGCCGTAGCTGGAGGTGATGAACACCACGTCCTTGAAGCCGGATTCCGTGTCGATGGTGAACATGACGCCGGCCGCGCCGGTGTCGGAACGGACCATGCGCTGCACGCCGGCGGACAGCGCCACCTCGGCGTGCGTGAAGCCTTTATGGACGCGGTAGGAGATCGCGCGGTCGTTGTACAGCGAGGCGAACACGTGCTTCATGGCTTCCAGCACGTTGTCGATGCCGACCACGTTGAGGAAGGATTCCTGCTGGCCGGCGAAGGAGGCATCCGGCAAGTCTTCGGCGGTGGCCGAGGAGCGCACCGCGAACGAGATCTCGGTATCGGAATCGGCCACCAGGCGCTCGTAGAAGTCGCGGATATCCTGTTCCAGGCGCGGCTGGAACGGGGTGCCGACGATCCAGCCGCGGATCTCGGCGCCGGCCGCGGCCAGCGCGCGCACGTCGTCCACGTCCAGGCTTTCCAGGCGCAGCGCGATGCGCTGGCCCAGCGAGGGGCCGCCGTCGGCGCTGTGGCGCAGGAAGTCGCGGAACGCCTCGGCCGTGGTGGCGAAGCCGCCCGGCACGCGCACGCCGGCGCCGGCCAGCTGGCTGATCATTTCACCGAGCGAGGCGTTCTTGCCGCCGACCGACTCGACGTCGGTCATGCGCAGTTGTTCGAACGGTGCAACATAGACGTTGTCGCCGGCGCCAGCGCCGGCTTGTGGATCTGGAACGTTCAATGCTGCGGTAGACAGGTTGGTCATGATAAAACACCTTCTTTGATGATGGAAACCGGTACGGTGGGATGGGCTGCGGATGGACGCTGCGCGGCGGTGCATACGGAGTAGCACGGCGGGTGTCGCGAGGTCCGGGCGTTTCTTGTTATTCTTGGTTGCGTACAGCACAATCCCGGAAAGGAGTCCGTCGTCTTCGCGCATCGGCACCGATGGCGCGGCGCGGCGGATGGCGGACTTCCTGAAACCGTTGCAGAGCATTTTACCGCGTGATTGCGATTCGCAGCGCGGCGCCTGCAAGTTTGTCATCATATTAGCAAAAAGGCACTATGACCACCTCCAGCACTCCAGGCAACCAGGGCGCGGCGCGCACCGTGCTCTTCGTCTCCGACGGTACCGGCATCACCGCGGAGAGCTTCGGCCACGCGGTGCTGAGCCAGTTCGAGATGCGCTTCCGCCAGATCCGCCTGCCCTTCATCGACACCATCGACAAGGCCCACGAGGCGGCGCGCCGCATCAACGAAATCGCGCAGGCCGACAACCAGCGCCCGATCGTGTTCTCGACACTGGTCAAGCACGACCTGTCGAGCGTGATCCGCGCCGCGCAGGGCATGCACATGGACCTGTTCCAGACCTTCGTCTCGCCACTGGAACAGGAACTCGGCGTGAAGTCGACCCACACCATCGGCCGCATCCACAACGTGGTCGACACCGAGGAATACAAGAACCGCATCGAGGCGATCAACTTCTCGCTGGCGCACGACGACGGCCAGTCGCACAAGAACCTGGCAGATGCGGACGTGATCCTGGTCGGCGTGTCGCGCTCGGGCAAGACCCCGACCAGCCTGTACCTGGCGATGCAGTACGGGATCAAGGCGGCGAACTACCCGCTGATTCCGGACGATTTCGAGCGCGGCCGCCTGCCCTCGGCGCTGCCGCAGTTCAAGCATAAGCTGTTCGGGCTGACCATCACGCCGGAACGCCTGGCCGAGATCCGCAACGAGCGCCGCGCCGGCAGCAAGTACGCGTCGATCGAGAATTGCCGCTACGAGGTGAACGAGGCCGAGCAGCTGATGCGGCGCGAAGGCATCCGCTGGCTGTCGTCGACGACCAAGTCGATCGAGGAGATCTCGACCACGATCCTCCAGGAGATCAAGCCGGAATCGAGCGCGCGCGCGCAATATTGACGGCGATGTTTATTGGCACGCGGACGATACCGGGCGTAGGGTGGACGGCTCCGCCGGACGGTTCGCATCACGACCACGCCGGCGCCGTCCACGCGTTCACACCGCGTTCGAATCGACGGGCGCCGTTGTTGGCGCGGGGCGATGCCGGGGCCGGCGATCACCGCCGATATCGATGGTCTAGAAAAACTGCCGCCACTCTTCGAGCCAGCCCGGAAAATCCGCCGTCGCCATCGGATTGGCGATGTGGTAGCCCTGCGCATAGGTACATCCCAATCCCTGCAGGAAATCCCAGTCCTGGCGCGTTTCCACGCCCACCGCCACCGACATGCGGTCCAGGCTGTGCGCCAGTCCGAGGAAGGATTTCAGCACGGTGCCGATCGGGCGCTTCTTGGAGGCGCCGTCGACGAACGAGCGGTCGATCTTGAGTTCCGAGAAGGGAATGCGCGCCAGCAGCTGCAGGTTCGAGCGCGCGGTGCCGTAGTCGTCGATGGCCAGGCCGAAGCCCATCATGCGCAGGCGCACCAGGCGCTCGATGAAGCCGGCGTCGAAGTCCAGGATCGACGACTCGGTCATCTCGAAGCTGACGTAATCCGGCAGCAGGCCGTGGCGCGCCATGCAGGCGCCGGCCTGGCGCAGGAAGTTCGGATGCGCCAGCGTGGCCGGCGCCAGGTTCATCGAGAGCGACACCGGGATGCCCTGGTCGTGCAGGCGGCGGCAGCGCTCCACCGCCAGTTCCAGCATGGTCCAGTCGAGGAAATCGATGCGGCCGTTCTGTTCCAGCGCATCGATGAAGGCGCTCGGGCCGAGCACGCCATGTTCGGGGTGGCGCCAGCGCGCGAACGCTTCCACGCCCTTGACCTGGCCGGTGGCCAGTTCGATCTTGGGCTGGAAGAACGGTTCGAACTGGCGCTGCTGCAGGCCGACGCCGACCTCGGCGAAGCTGAGGCTGGGACCGGCGGCTTCCGGCGCCCGGCGCACGGCGCCCGGTGCGGGCGCCGCCGCGTCGCCGGCCAGCAGCGCCCGCAGCCGGGCGGCGCCGGCCGGCTTGGGGATCGTGCCGAGCAGTTCGACGCCATAGGCTTGCGCCAGGGTCTCCACCGAGAACAGCACGCTGGCCGGCTGGTCGCCGATCACGATCAGGCGCACGGTCGATTGCAGCGCGGCGATCGCGCACAGCAGTTCCAGGCCGTCCATGCCGCCCAGCGCCAGGTCGATGATGGCGACGTCCACGCGCGGCCAGAAGCCGGCCTGCAGGGTGCGCAGCGCGGCCGGGCCGTCCGGCACGTCGGTGATGCGGCCGGCGCCCAGCCCTTGCAGCGTGGCGATCAGCGCGCGGCGCTGGACCGGGTCGCCCTCCGCCACCAGGAAATGCAAGGGTGCCGGCGGCGCTGCGGGTTGCGAATGCGGGTTGTCCATCTCGGCTCCATCTTTGATTGCCCAAGAGTAACCCGAACGACCGGGCCGCGTCTATGCCTGGCGCTGGCGCAGCTGCTCGAAAAAGCACACCGCGGCGCAGGCCGCCACGTTCAGCGACTCGACCTGGCCGGCGTGCGGGATCGCCACCCGGTGCGTGGCCAGTTCCAGCAGCCCGGCCGACACGCCCTGGCCCTCGTGGCCGAGCAGCCAGGCGGTCGGGCCGCGCAGGTCGACGTCCCAGATGCGGCGCTCGGCGTAGCCGCTGGTGGCCAATACGGTCACCTCGGCAGCGCGCACCAGCGCGGGCAGGTCCACGTTCTCGAAGATGTCGAGCACGAAATGGGCGCCCATCGCCGCGCGCAGCACCTTGGGCGACCAGCAGAACGCGGTGCCGGGGCTGCAATACACTTGCGTGATACCGCCGGCGCCGGCGCTGCGCAGGATCGAGCCGACGTTGCCGGGGTCCTGCACGCCGTCCAGCAATACCGCCGATTCGGTCAGCACGGCGGGCCGGGCCGGCTGCGGCGTGGCGACCAGGAACAGCAGGTTGACGCCGTGCTCGACCTGGCTGAGGGCGCCGAACAGTGCGTCCGGCAGCGCCGTGACGTGGCCGCGCCCGCCCTCGACCCGTTCGACGACGGCCGCCACTTCCGGGTTGGCCAGCGCGCCTTCCGACACCACGCAGTGCAGCGGCGCGCCGGCCAGGTCGAGCCAGGCCTGGCACAGGTGCACGCCGTCCAGCAGCGTCTGGCCGGCCTTGCGGCGCGCCTGCGAGCTGGTGGAAAGCTGCTTGAGTTCCTTGTAGAAGGCATTGTCGCGCGAGGTGATGCTCTTCATGCGGCGGCTCCCTGGAACAGGTCCGCCTGCGCGGCGGCGACGGTTGCCCGGACCGGCTGCGGCAGCAGCGCGCGCACCGGCGCGAAGCTGCGCCGGTGCACCGGACAGGGGCCGTGCTCGCGCAGGCGCGCCAGGTGCAGCGCGGTGCCGTAGCCCTTGTGGCGGTCGAACGCGTACTCGGGATAGGCGGCGTGCAGCGCCACCAGTGCGGCGTCGCGCGCGGTCTTGGCCAGGATCGAGGCGGCCGAGATCGCATGCACCTTGTCGTCGCCCTCCACCACCGCGTGGGCGCGGATGGCGGCGGCGAGCTGCGGGCAGCGGTTGCCGTCGATCAGGGCGACGGTCGGCGCCGTGTGCAGCGCCTCCACCGCGCGGCGCATGGCCAGCATGGTCGCCTGCAGGATGTTGATGCTGTCGATTTCCTCGTGCGAGCATTCGGCCACGGCCCAGGCCAGCGCCTGTTCGCGGATGAGCGGCGCCAGTTCGTCGCGGCGCGCCTCGCTCAGCTTCTTGGAGTCGCGCAAGCCCTCGATCGGGCGGCGCGGATCGAGGATCACGGCGGCGGCGTAGACCGGCCCGGCCAGCGGACCGCGCCCGGCTTCGTCCACGCCGCACACCACGTCCTCGACCGTGAACGGACGGTTCCTGGCCGGCAGGCCCGGGTAAAAATCGAACTTTTTCTTGCTCATGTGCTGCTCGTTGATTGTGGTTGCCGCATCGGTTCGGTCGCGGCCTGGCATTACCGGCCTATCACCCGCAGCACCGCGTCGGCGCTGGCGCGCGCGCTGTCGCGCAGCAGGCCGTGGTGCATCTCGGTAAAGCGCTCGCGCAGGCGCGCGCGGTTGTTCTCTTCGGTCAGCTGGAACCACAGCGCGTCCGCCAGCGCCTCGGGCGTGGCCGCGTGCTGCAGGAATTCCGGCACCAGGAATTCGCGCGCCAGGATGTTCGGCAGCCCGATCCACGGCAGGTAACCCATGTGGCGGATGATCATCCATTCGGCCGGCAGCACCTTGTAGGCGATCGCCATCGGCTTCTTGAACAGCGCCACCTCCAGCGTGGCCGTGCCGGACGCCGCCAGCACCGCGTCGGCGGCGGCGATGCAGTCGTGCGAGGCGCCGTCCACCAGCGTCAAGGGCACGTCCTGCAATCCGGCCTGCGCCACGACCTGCCTGAAATACGCCTTTTGCCGCTCGCCCGCCATCGGCGCGATGAAACGCAGCGACGCGTCGCGCGCCGCCAGCAGGCGCACCGCACGCACGAAGGGCTCGGCCAGGTACTTGATTTCCGCCATGCGGCTGCCCGGCATCACCGTCACCACCGTGGCGTCGACGGGAATGCCGAGCGCACGGCGCGCGCCGGCCACGTCCGGCTGCAACGGGATGGTCTCGGCCAGCGGGTGGCCGATGTAGGTCACCGGCACGCCGGCCTCGCGATAAATCGCTTCCTCGAACGGGAAGATCACCAGCATGTGCGACACCGCGCGCTGGATCTTCTTGATGCGCGCGCGCCGCCAGGCCCAGATCTGCGGCCCGACGAAGTGCACGGTCGGGATGCCGGCCGCGCGCAGCTGCTGTTCCAGCCCCAGGTTGAAGCCGGGGTAGTCGGCGCCGATGAAGGCGGCCGGACGTTCGGCCAGCAGGCGGTCGCGCAGCCGGTCCTGGATGCCCTTCAGCTCGCGGTAGCGCAGCAGCACCGGCAGCAGGCCGCGCACCGTCAGCGTGTCCATCGGCACGTCCGACACCAGCCCCTGCTCCAGCATGCGCGGCCCGCCGATGCCGGAATAGCGCACGCCGGGCAGGCGCGGCGCCAGGCCGGCCATCAGGCGCGCCGCCAGCAGGTCGCCCGAGACTTCGCCCGCGACCAGCGCCAGCGCGGGCGCTGCGCCTACATCCAGGTCAGCGGACGATGCCACGGCTGGTCGCATCCAGGAAGTCGCGCAGCGCACGCACCTGCGGCGCCGCCTCGCCCGCGCCCTGCTCTTCCTCGGCCAGTTTCGCCTTGGCTTCTTCCAGCGTCAGGCCGGAGCGGTAGACCAGCTTGTAGGCGTTGCGCACGGCGTTGATCTGCTCGCGCGTAAAACCGCGCCGCTTCATGCCCTCGATGTTGACGCCGTGCGCCGCCGCCGGGTTGCCGGAGACCAGCACGAACGGCGGCACGTCCTGGGTCAGGCTGGTGTACATGCCGATGAAGGCGTGGGCGCCGATCTTGCAGAACTGGTGCACGCCGCAATAGCCGGACAGGATCGCCCAGTCGCCCACGTGCACGTGCCCGGCCAGTTGCGCATTGTTGGAAAAGATCGTGTTGCTGCCCACGCGGCAGTCGTGCGCCAGGTGGGTGTAGGCCGACATCCAGTTGTCGTCGCCCAGGCGCGTCACGCCCTCGTCCTGCACGGTGCCGGTGTTGAAGGTGCAGAATTCGCGGATGGTGTTGCGGTCGCCGATCTCCAGGCGGGTCGGCTCGCCGGCCCACTTCTTGTCCTGCGGCTGCGCGCCCAGCGAGGCGAACTGGAAGATGTGGTTGTCGCGGCCGATCGTCGTGTGGCCTTCGATGACCACGTGCGGGCCGACGCGGGTGCCGGCATCGATGCGCACGTTGGCGCCGACGATCGAATACGGGCCGACCTCGACCGAGCTGTCCAGCTGGGCGCCCGGATCGACGATCGCGCTCGGATGGATCCTGCTCATTACTGCCCCGCCGCCGCCGGTGCCGCCGCTGCGCCCGGGCTCATCTGCGCCTGGGCGGCGCCGCGGATGGTGCACATCAGTTCCGCTTCCACCGCCACCTTGCCGTCGACGCTGGCCTGCGCCTTGTACTTCCAGATGCCGCGCGAGGTGCGCAGGATCTCGACGTCCATCTTCAGCTGGTCGCCCGGCTCGACCGGACGCTTGAAGCGCACGTTGTCGATGCCGACGAAGTACACCACCGAGTTCTCGTCCGGCTTCACGCCCATCGTCATGAAGGACAGGATGGCGGCGGTCTGGGCCAGCGCCTCGACCATCAGCACGCCCGGCATCACCGGCTGGTGCGGGAAGTGGCCATTGAAGAATTCCTCGTTCACGGTGACGTTCTTGATCGCGGTGATGGTCTTGCCCAGTTCGTAGTCGACCACGCGGTCCACCAGCAGCAGCGGATAGCGGTGCGGCAGGTATTCCTTGATTTGCGTGATGTTCAGGGTCTTGGACGCGGCGGCGTCGCTGGTCTTGGCTTCGGTCGTGGTCATTGTTGTTGTGCTTGTTCCGTCAATTGTTTGATCTGTTTTTCCAATGCGCGGATTTTCTCGCGCATCGAGGAAAGGTTGCGCACGATGGCGGCGGACTTTTCCCATTCCGCATTCTTGGCCAGCGGGTAGAAGCCGGTGTACTGCCCCGGCTCCAGCACCGAGCGCGACACCATGCTGCCCGAGGAGATATGGACATTGTCGGCGATTTCCAGGTGGCCCAGCACCATGGCGGCGCCGCCGAAGGTGCAGTGCTTGCCGATCTTGGCGCTGCCGGCCACGCCGACGCAGCCGGCCATCGCCGTGTGCGCACCGATGTGGCAGTTGTGGCCGATCTGGATCTGGTTGTCGAGCTTGACGCCGTCCTCGATGACGGTGTCGGCCAGCGCGCCGCGGTCGACCGTGGTGTTGGCGCCGATGTCGACGTCGTCGCCCATCAGCACGCGCCCGGTCTGCGGGATCTTGATGTAGGCGCCGTTCTCGCGTGCGAAGCCGAAGCCGTCGGTGCCGATCACGGCGCCCGAGTGCAGGATGCCGCGCTTGCCGATCACGCAGCGCGCGTGGAAGGTGACGTTGGCGAACAGGCGCGTGCCTTCGCCGATCTCGGCGTGCGCGCCGACGAAGCAGCCGGCATCGATCACCACGCCGGGGCCGATCGCCGCGCCGGCCTCGACCGTGACGTTGGGGCCGACGTGCGCGCTGGCGTCCACGCGCGCGCTGTCGTGCACGACGGCGCTCGGATGGATGCCGGGCGCCGGCACGCTCTCTTCCAGCGCCGCGAAGTACTGGGCGGCGCGCGCGAAATAGGCGTACGGGTTGGTGGTGACGATGCGCGCGCCGGCATAGGTGGCGGCCACGCTCTGGTCGTCCAGCGGCGCCAGGATCAGTGCCGCCGCGCTGCTCTGCGCCGCCAGGGCGCGCAGTTTGCTGTTGCTGAGAAAGCTGATGTGCGAAGCGCCGGCGCTGTCCAGCGGTGCGATGCCCTGGACGTCGAGGTCCGGGTCACCCACCAGCTGGCCGCCGAAGCGTTCGACCAAATCACCCAGTCGAGTGCCCATCTTGGTCATTCCATAGTGAAGGATAAGGAGGATAAGGAGGACGCCGGGCGCGCTCGAGCCGCGCCGGCAGCCGGTGCCGCCGCAAAAGGGGCGGCTGCCTGCCGGATTACTTGTCCAGCAGCTTGAGGATCTTGTCGGTGATGTCGATGCGCGGGCTGGTCCAGATCGATTCCTGCAGCACCACGTCGAGGTGTTCCTGCTCGGCCACCTGCTCGATCAGCTTGTAGGCGCGCTGGGCGATCGCCGAACGCTCTTCGTTTTTGCGCTGGAACAGGTCCTCGTTGTACTCGCGCTGCATGCGCTGCAAGTCCTTTTCCATGTCGAGCAGTTCGCGCGTGCGGCGCGTGCGCTCGGCGTCGGACAGGCGCGGCGCCTCGCCGTCGAATTTCTCGCGCGCCGCCTTGAAGCGCGCCATCACGTCGTCGACCTGCTTCTGGCGCTTGGAAAACTCGGCCTGCAGCTTTTCGTCGGCGTTCTTGGCCAGCTTGGATTCCGTCATCAGCCTTTCGGTATAGACGAAACCGATGCGCCCGGGCAAGCTCTGCGCCTGCGCATGGACCGCCGTACCGGCGCACAGGGCGGCCAGCACGATACCGCGGGGCAGCGAGGCTATTACTTTGTTCAACATATTCTAGGTAATCCTTGTCGAGGCGCGACTGCTGCGGCGCGGCCACGCGCGGCAGCGGTCCGGCCGCCGTCGTTTCCGATTAAAAGCCGGTGCCCATCTGGAACTGGAAGCGTTCCAGGCGGTCGCCAGGCTTGGCGTTCAAGGGCTTAGCATAACTCAACTTCAGCGGACCCACCGGGGAAATCCACGACAGGCCGATACCCGCGGAGTAGCGCAGTTCCGACGCGCGGATCTTCTGGCCCTGCTGGTAGATCTGGCCGGTGTCGGCGAAGGTGAACCAGCGCAGGCTGCGGTCGGTGCCGCTGCCCGGGAACGGGAACTGCAGCTCGGCGTTGCCGATCACGCGCTTGGCGCCGCCCAGGGCATCGTAGGTGCGCGGATCGAGGATGCCCAGCGACGAACTCTCGTAGCCGCGCACCGAACCGATACCGCCGCCGTAGAAGTTCTTGAACACCGGATAGGCGTGGCCGCCGATGCCCGAACCGTAGTCGAGCTCGCCCTTCAGCGCCAGCGTCATCCAGCGCGTGATCGGACGGTACCACTGCTGTTCGTAGATGGCGCGGTAGTACTTCGAGTCGCCCAGCAGGTCGACTTCCAGGTTGGCGCGCTGGTAGCGGCCGCGCGTCGGCGTGACCGCGCTGTCGCGCGAGTCGCGGCCCCACGCCACCGTCAGCGGGATGGCGTTGGTGGTGGCGGTGCCGATGCCGGTGGACGGGCCGCCGTTCTGCGCCACGAACTGCTGGTACAGGGTCGGCGAGCTTTCGTCGGTTTCCAGCGTGGTGCGCTCGAGGCCGGCGCCGAAGAACACGGTGTCGATTTCCGAGAACGGCACGCCGAAGGTCATGTTGGTGCCGGTCTGGCGCACCGAGTACGAACCGAGGTTGATCGCCGGCGGCCGCGAGGTGCGCAGGTAGACCGAGAACGCGCGCTGGATGCCTTCGTCGGTGAAGTACGGATTGGTCTGCGAGAACTGGATCGTGCGGTTGTACTTGCTGGTGTTCAGGTCGATGCCGACGGTGTTGCCGCTGCCGGCGAAGTTGGCCTGCGTGATCGACGCGGTGAAGGTGAACTTTTCCGCCTGCGAGAACGCGCCGCCGACCATGAAGTTGCCGGTCGGTTTTTCGGTGACGGCGATGTTGACGTCGACCTGGTCGGTGGTGCCCTGCGACTCCGGCGTCTCCACCGTCACGTCCTTGAAGTAGCCGAGGCGGTCGACGCGGTCGCGCGAGAGCTTTACACGATTCGGGTCGTACCACGAGCTTTCGAACTGGCGGAATTCGCGGCGGATCACTTCGTCGCGGGTGATGGTGTTGCCCGAGATCGTCATGTGGCGCACGTAGGCGCGCTTGCCCGGATCGACTAAGAAGGTGAACGCCACCTCGCGCTTGTCGCGGTTGATTTCCGGATTGGCGGTGACGCTGGCGAAGGCATAGCCGAAGCTGGCCAGGCGGTCCGAGATGCGCTTGTTGGACGCTTCCTGCAATTCGCCCGAATAGGCCTGGCCCGGCTGCAGCAGCACCAGCTGGCGCAGCTCCGCCTCGCGCCCGAACATCTCGCCGTCCAGCTTGATGCCGGAGACGGTGTATTTCTCGCCTTCGGTGATGTTGATGGTGAGGTAGATGTCCTTCTTGTCCGGCGTGATCGACACCTGTGTCGATTCGACGTTGGCTTCCAGGTAGCCGCGGTTCAGGTAGAACGACTTGATCGCCTCCAGGTCGCCGGTCAGCTTCTGCTTCGAGTACTGGTCCGCCTTGGAGTACCAGGTCAGCCAGCCCGAGGTCGACAGCTGCAGTTGCGAACGCAGTTCCTTGTCCGAGAATACCTTGTTGCCGACGATGTTGATGCCCTTGATCTTGGCGACGTCGCCTTCGTCGACGTTGAAGGTGATCGTCACGCGGTTGCGTTCGATCGGCGTGACGGTGGTGGTGATCTTGACGCCGTACAGGCCGTGCGACAGGTACTGGCGCTTGAGTTCCTGCTCGGCGCGGTCGACCGAGGCCTTGTCGAAGATCTTGGTCTCGCCCACGCCGATCTCGCGCAGGGCCTTGACCAGCATGTCCTTCTCGAATTCCTTGGTGCCGGTGAAGTCCACGGTGGAAATCGCCGGACGCTCCTCGACCAGCACCACCAGCACGCCGTTTTCCTCTTCCAGGCGCACGTCCTTGAAGAAGCCGGTCGCGTACAGGGCCTTGATCGCGGCGGTGCCCTTGTCATCGTCGAAGGTCTCGCCCACGCGCACCGGCAGGTAGCTGAATACCGTGCCCGCCTCGGTGCGCTGGATGCCTTCGACCCGGATGTCCTTCACGACGAAGGGAGCGACGGCGGCGGCGTGGCCGGCGCACAGGGCCAGCACGGCGGCGGCGATCAGGCTGCGACGACGGCAAGGCAGGGCAAAACCAGGCAGGGCAAAGCGATCAGGATGTAAGTTCATTCGTGAGATCAATCGGTCAGTCATTGGACAACGTTTCGTGTTCTTGCGGTTGACCGGGGGTTGTTTGCCGCTGTCGGGGAGCCCGATTCAAAGCAACCGCACCAGGTCGTTGAAGACGGCGAGCGCCATCAGCATGAGCAGCAGGCCTATTCCCGCAAGCTGCGCGATCTCGCCGATCCGCGCGGGCATGGGGCGCCCGGTCAAAACTTCCAGCGAATAATACAGCAATTGGCCCCCATCCAGAACGGGAATTGGTAACAGATTCATTACACCCAGACTGAGGCTGATGAAGGCCAGGATCTCGAAGTAATAGCCGAAACCGGCGTCCACGGCCTGCCCGGCGACGTGGGCGATGGTGATCGGACCGGAAACGTTTTTCAGCGAAACCTGCCCGGTGACCATCTTGCCCAGCATCTTGAGGGTGGTCACGCTGCCCTCCCAGACGCGGCCCACGCCCTTGGCGACGGCGTCCAGCGGGCCGGCGCGCACCGTGACCATCTGCGGCGCCTGCGCCACCATCAGTTTCACCACGCCGGCGCCGCCGGCCGGATCGCGCTCCGGCGTCAAGGGCAGCACCAGCGCCTGGCCGGCGCGCAGCACGCCCACCTGCAGCGTGCGCCCGGCGGCGGCGCGCACGGCGGCGATGAAATCCAGGCCGTCGGCCAGCGGCTTGCCATCCACCGCGGTCACCAGGTCGCCGGCGCGCAGGCCGGCGCGTTCGGCGGCGCCGCCCGGCAGCACCTTTTCCACGGTCGGGCGCGGGCGCCACATCTGCAGGCCCAGCGCGGTCATCGCATCGGTTTCCGGATCCAGGCGCGCCAGCGCGGCCGCCGGCAGGATGGCGCGGTAGTCCCCGCCGCCGCTGCCTGCGCCCGCGCCACGCAGCGTCAGTTCGGCTTCGCGCTTGTCGACCGCGGCCTGGCCGATTTCCCAGCGCAGGTCGCTCCACGACTGCACCGGCTTGCCGTTCACCGCCAGCACGGCGTCGCCGCCGCGCATGCCGGCCACGTAGGCCGGGGTGTCCGGCGCCATGGCGCGCAGGCGCGTGCCGGGCTCGTCCTTGCCGACCATGAACAGCGCCGCCAGCAGGCCGATGGCCAGGATGAAATTGGTGATCGGGCCCGCGGCGATGATGGCGATGCGCTTCCACACGTTCTGGCGGGTGAACTCGCGCGCCGCTTCGGCGGCGTCGCGCGGCGCGCAATCCGGGTCGCGGCTGTCGACCATCTTGACGTAGCCGCCGAACGGCAGCAGCGAGAGCGCCCACTCGGTCTGGTCGGCGCCAAAGCGGCGCGACCACACCACCCGTCCGATGCCGATCGAGAAGCGGCGCACCTTGACGTTGCACAGGCGCGCCACGAGGTAGTGCCCCAGTTCATGCAGGATGACCAGGGGGCCGAGGCCCAGCAGGAAGCCGAGCAGGATATGGGTAGCGGTCATGCTTCTCCAGGCAAGGTGTCAAGCGTCCTTCGGACGCACTTCATGCGAATAGCACGCGCTCTTCAGGCGCGTGCCAGCGTGTCCACGATGCAGCCGGCGGCGCTGCGCGCGAGGGCATCCTGCGCCATCACCGCCTCGATGCTCGCTGCGTCGCCGTATGTGCTGGCGTCCATCGTGCGCCGCACCACGCGGTCGATGTCGCGGAAGCCGATGCGCCGGTCCAGGAAAGCTTGGACAGCGACTTCGTTGGCGGCGTTCAGCAAAGCCGGCGCGGTACCGCCCGCGCGCAAGGCGTCGAACGCCAGCGCCAGGCACGGGAAGCGGCCGAAATCCGGCTGGTGGAACTGCAGCGCCGCCCATTGGGTCAGGTCCAGCTGCGCGACGCCGGAGGCGATGCGCTCGGGGAAGGCCAGCGCATGGGCGATCGGGGTGCGCATGTCGGGGTTGCCGAGTTGGGCCAGCACCGAGCCGTCGACGTAGGACACCATCGAGTGGATCACGCTCTGCGGATGGATCACCACCTCGATCAGGTCGGCCGGCGCGCCGAACAGCCAGTGCGCCTCGATCACTTCCAGGCCCTTGTTCATCATGGTGGCCGAATCGACCGAGATCTTGCGGCCCATCGACCAGTTCGGGTGCTTGCAGGCTTCTTCCGGCGTGACATGTTCGAGCGTCTCGACGGTGCGCTGCAGGAACGGGCCGCCGGACGCGGTCAGCAGCACTTTCGCCACGCCGGCCGCATTCGGATCGCGCGCGTAATGGCTCGGCAGCGATTGAAAAATCGCATTGTGTTCGCTGTCGATCGGCAGCAGCGTGGCGCCGTGCTCGCGCACCGCGTCCATGAACAGCTGGCCGGACATGACCAGCGCTTCCTTGTTGGCCAGCAGCACCTTCTTGCCGGCGCGCGCCGCCGCCAGCGTCGGCGCCAGACCGGCGGCGCCGACGATGGCGGCCATCACGGTATCGGTGTCCGGGCTGGACGCGATCTCGCACAGCGCCGCCTCGCCGTGGCCGATGTCGATCGGCAGGTCGTGCAGCAATGCGGCCAGTTGCGCCGCCGCCTCGGGCGAGCCGACCACGGCGCGCTGCGGGCGGAAGCGGCGGCATTGCCCGGCCAGCTCCTGCACGCGCGCGTGCGCGCTCAGGGCGTACACGCTGTAGCGTTCGGGATGACGCGCGAGCACGTCCAGGGTCGAGGCGCCGATCGAGCCGGTGGCGCCCAGGATGGTAATGCGTTGCATGTTGAAAGCTCCTTTTACAGCCGGGAGCCGATCAGGGCCGCCAGCGGCAACACCGGGATCAGCGCATCGATCCGGTCGAGCACGCCGCCATGGCCGGGCAACAGGTTGCTGCTGTCCTTCATGCCGGCGCGGCGCTTGAGCTGGGATTCGAACAGGTCGCCGACCACGCTGGCCGCGCTCATCAGCACCAGGATCGCAACCAGCGCCGGCCAGCCGAAGCCGTGCTGGACGCGCACCGCGAAGGTATTGGCGAAGGCCGGGCCGCCGAACAGCACGGTGGCCGATGCGATGACGATCACGGCGATGCCGCCGCCGATCGCGCCTTCCCACGATTTGCCGGGCGAGATCGACGGCGCCAGCTTGCGCTTGCCGAAGGCCTTGCCGGCGAAGTAGGCGCCGATGTCGGCGACCCAGACGATCGCCATCACCGACAGCAGGTACATCGGAGAGAACGAGAACAGCACCACGATCGCCGCGAAGCAGCCGACGATGGCGAAGCCGTACACCAGGCTCAGCAGCGTATTCGACGGCGTGCCCAGCTGCGGCAGGCCGGTCTTCAGCGACGGCGCGAAACGGGCGATCCACAGCGCCAGGCTGAGCGCGGCCCAGAACGACGGATTGATGCGCTCGGTCAGCACCGCCGCGGCGAAGGCGGCGGTCCAGACCAGTGCGATGATGTGGGCGTTCTGGGTGCCCGGATTGAACAGGCGGAAGCATTCCCAGATCGCGGCGCCGAAGAACGCCGTGGCCACCAGCGCGAAGGCCGTGAAATTGTTGGAATACAGGACCGGCAACAGGATTGCCAGCAGCACGACGGCGGTGATGACCCGGGTTTTCAGCATCAGGTTTTCTTTGCGACTTGTTCGCCGGTACGGCCGAAGCGGCGTTCGCGGCTCTGGTAGGACGCGATCGCGGTATCCAGCGACGCGGGCGAGAAATCGGGCCAGAAGGCATCCGTGAAATACAGTTCGGAATAGGCCAGCTGCCACAGCAGGAAATTCGAGATGCGCTCTTCGCCGCCGGTGCGGATGAACAGGTCGGGCTCGGGCGCGTAGGCCATCGCCAGGTGCGGCGCCAGCATGTCCTCGGTGTAGTCGGCGACGCCCGGATTGGCGGCGATCATTTTACTGGTCGCCTGCATGATGTCCCAGCGGCCGCCGTAGTTGGCGCACACGCTGACCGTCAGGCGGCTGTTGCCGGCGGTGCGGCGCTCGGCGTTGGCGATCATGTCCTGCAGCTTGGCGTCGAAGCGCGACAAATCGCCCACCACCTTCAGGCGGATGTTATTGGCGTGCATCTTCGACACTTCGCGCTCGAGCGCGCTGACGAACAGGCCCATCAGGTAGGACACCTCGTCGGCGGGGCGGCGCCAGTTTTCCGAGGAAAATGCGAACAGCGTCAGGTACTCGACGCCGCGCTCCACGCAGGCCTCGACGATCTTGCGCACGGCATCCACGCCCTTGACGTGGCCGGCGACGCGCGGCAGCAGGCGCTTGGTCGCCCAGCGGCCGTTGCCGTCCATGATGATGGCGATGTGGCGCGGCACCGATGGCGCTTCGGGTACTGCAGTGGTCGAACTTTTGAAAATCATAAATCTGGCCAAGACGGCGAAAAAAGGATGCGGACCGCCCGGGCCGGCCGCGGGCAAATGCCGGGCTCGGCGCGGACGGTCCGCGGGCATGCGGGCGCGCATCCGCCCGGATGCGCGCCCTGCGACGCCATCTTACACCGTCATGATCTCTTTTTCCTTATCGACAACCATCTTGTCGATATCGGCGATCGCCTTGTCGGTCAGCTTCTGCACGTCGTCCGAGGCGCGGCGTTCGTCGTCTTCCGAGATCGCCTTGTCCTTGACCAGCTTTTTCAACTGCTCGTTGGCGTCGCGGCGGACGTTGCGCACGGCGATCTTGCCGTCTTCCGACTCCGACTTGACCAGCTTGACCATTTCCTTGCGGCGCTCTTCGGTCAGGGCCGGGGTCGGCACGCGCACCATTTCGCCGAAGGTCGACGGGTTCAGGCCCAGGTCGGAATCGCGGATCGCCTTTTCGACCGTATTGAGCATCTTCTTTTCGTAGGGCTGGACACCGATGGTGCGGGCGTCGATCAGGGTCAGGTTGGCGACCATCGGCAGCGCGGTCGGCGAGCCGTAGTAATCCACCATCACGTGGTCGAGGATGCCGGTGTGGGCGCGGCCGGTACGGACCTTGGCCAGGTCCGCCTTCAGGGTCTCGATGGACTTGGCCATCTTGTCCTGGGCGGTCTTTTTGACGTCAGCTACAGACATGCTGCTCTCCTGTCTTTTCTAGAACAATGAATGTTAAACGTGTACCAGTGTACCCTCGTCCTCGCCCATGATCACGCGCTTGAGCGCGCCGGGCTTGACGATCGAGAACACCTTGATCGGCAGCTTCTGGTCGCGGCACAGGGCGAACGCGGTGGCGTCCATCACCGCCAGGTGCTTCGAGATCGCCTCGTCGAACGAGATCGACTCGTAGCGCGTCGCGTGCGGGTCCTTCTTCGGATCGGCAGTATAGACGCCATCGACCTTGGTGGCCTTCAGGACGATCTCGGCCGAGATCTCCGACCCGCGCAGCGCGGCGGCGGTGTCGGTGGTGAAGAACGGGTTGCCGGTGCCGGCCGCGAACACCACGACCTTGCCTTCTTCCAGGTACTGCAGCGCCTTCGGACGCACGTAGGGCTCGACCACCTGCTCGATGCCGATCGCCGACATCACGCGCGCGGTGATGCCCTGCTGGCGCATGGCGTCGGCCAGGGCCAGCGCGTTCATGACGGTGGCCAGCATGCCCATGTAGTCGGCGGTGGCGCGGTCCATGCCCTGCGCACCCGGGGCGACGCCGCGGAAGATGTTGCCGCCGCCGATCACCACCGCCAGCTCCACGCCCAGTTTCTGCACCTCGGCCACGTCCGCGACCATGCGTTCGATGGTGGCGCGGTTGATGCCGAACGGATCGTCGCCCATCAGCGCTTCGCCAGACAGTTTGAGGAGGACTCGTTGGTAGGCTGGTTTTGTCATGGGTGCGGCTCCTTGAAGAAATGTATTTCGAATTCGGGTGGGGGCCGGAAAAAACCTACTGCGCGTTGCATTTCCGGTCTGCGATGCTCGCCGTACATCCGTACGGCTGCGCTTCTCGACCGGAACTGCCGCCGCTCGCTACGGTTTTTTCCGGCCCCGATAAACCTGTGGCCGGGAAAATACCAACCTACAAAAACGGGCCTTTCGGCCCGTCTTTCTACTGCTCGATTACTGCTTGACTGCGGCCATCTGCGCCGCGACTTCCGCTGCGAAGTCGTCGACCTTCTTCTCGATGCCCTCGCCCACCACATACATGGTGAAGCCCTTGACGGTGGTGCCGGCGGCCTTCAGCATGGCTTCGACGCTCTGCTTGTCGTTCTTCACGAACGCCTGGTTGAACAGCGACACTTCCTTCAGGTATTTCTGCACCGAACCGTCGATCCGCTTGGCGACGATCTCGGCCGATTGCGGCTGCTTGCCTTCGGCGGTCGCCTTGTCGGCGTCTTCCTGGGCCTTCAGCTGGGCGACCGAACGCTCTTTCTCGATCAGTTCGGCCGGCACGGCTTCCGACGACAGCGCGACCGGCTTCATGGCGGCGATGTGCATGGCGACGTCCTTGCCCACTTGCTCGTCGGCGCCGTCGTAGTCGACGATCACGCCGATGCGGGTGCCGTGCAGGTACGAGGCCAGCTTGCCGGTGGTCTCGAAGCGCTGGAAGCGGCGCACGGTCATATTCTCGCCGATTTTGCCGATCAGTGCAGTGCGCAGGTCGTCGAAGGTCTTGCCGTCGACCGGCAGGGTCGCCAGGGCGGCGACGTCGGCCGGGTTGTTCTCGGCGACCAGCTTGGCGGCCAGGTTGGCCATGGCCAGGAAGTCGTCGTTCTTGGCGACGAAGTCGGTTTCGCTGTTGATTTCGATCAGCGCGCCGATGTTGCCTGCCACGTAAGCGGCGACCACGCCTTCGGCGGTCACGCGCGACGATGCCTTGGATGCCTTGCCGCCCAGCTTGACGCGCAGGATCTCTTCGGCACGGCCCATGTCGCCGTCGGCTTCGGTCAGGGCTTTCTTGCACTCCATCATCGGGGCATCGGTCTTGGCGCGCAGTTCGCCAACCATCGCTGCAGTAATAGCTGCCATGTTGTTTCTCCTAATTTGGTCGTTCTGGATTCGGATGCGGCGCGCCGGTCGCGGCGCCACCGCTGCATAGGGACGAAAATGCGGGGCACCGGTTTGAAAAAAGGGGCGCTCGGCGCCCCTTCCGGTCCCGCGGCGGGCCGTGGCCCGCCTCTGGAATTATGCTTGCTCGGACACTTCGACGAAGTCGTCGGCCGACTTGACCATCTCGGCGACTTCGTTGGTGGCGTTGGCACGGCCTTCCAGGATCGCATCGGCGACGCCGCGTGCGTACAGGGTGATGGCCTTGGACGAGTCGTCGTTACCCGGGATCACGTGGGTGACGCCTTCCGGCGAGTGGTTGGTGTCGACCACGCCGATGACCGGGATGCCCAGCTTGCCGGCTTCGGTGATGGCACCCTTGTGGTAGCCGACGTCGACCACGAAGATCGCGTCCGGCACGCCGCCCAGGTCCTTGATGCCGCCGATCGACTTCTGCAGCTTTTCCATTTCGCGCGAGAACATCAGCGCTTCTTTCTTCGACATCTTCTCGACCGAACCGTCTTCGACTTGCGCTTCCATGTCCTTCAGGCGCTTGATCGAGGTCTTGATGGTCTTGAAGTTGGTCAGCATGCCGCCCAGCCAACGCTGGTCGACGTACGGCACGCCCGCGCGCTGCGCTTCGGCGGCGATGATGTCGCGCGCCTGGCGCTTGGTGCCGACCAGCAGGATGGTGCCGCGGTTGGCCGAGATCTGCTTGATGGTCTTCATCGCATCCTGGTACATCGCCATGGTCTTTTCCAGGTTGATGATGTGGATCTTGTTGCGATGACCGAAGATGAACGGGGCCATTTTCGGGTTCCAGAAACGGGTCTGGTGGCCGAAGTGGACACCGGCTTCCAGCATTTCACGCATAGTGACGGACATAAAATTCTCCAGGGTTACATTCTTGAACGACGGCCGGTACACCCGTTTCCGGGCACCCTTGTCGGCCGACTTCGCGATTTGATAAAAAGTTGGTTTTTACAACATTGCCCGATACGGGTACGAGCAACCCGAGATTCTAGCGGGAATCGGGCGCGATATCAAGTGCGCACGGCTGCGCGCCCCGCCCCCGCCCGCGCCGGGGCCTTATTCATCCCATATCGATCGCATATAATGGCCGGATCATCGATTGCAGCACAGGAACACCAACCATGACCATCTCCATCAAGACCCAGGAAGACATCGAAGGCATGCGCATCGCCGGCCGCCTGGGCGCCGAAGTGCTCGACTACATCACGCCTTTCGTGAAACCCGGCGTGACCACCGGCGAACTGGATCGCCTGTGCCATGAATACATGGTGAATGTGCAAGGCACGGTGCCGGCGCCGCTCAACTACGCGCCGCCCGGGTACACCCCGTTCCCGAAATCGGTGTGCACCTCGGTCAACGACGTGATCTGCCACGGCATCCCGGGCGACAAGGCGCTGAAGAACGGCGACACGGTCAACATCGACGTGACCGTGATCACCAAGGAGGGCTACCACGGCGACAACAGCCGCATGTTCTTCGTCGGCGAACCGTCCAAGCTGGCGCGCCGCCTGTCCGACATCACCTACGAGTGCATGTGGCTGGGCATCGAGCAGGTGCGGCCGGGCGGGCGCCTGGGCGACATCGGCCATGCCATCCAGCAGCATGCGCGCGCGGCCGGCTACGGCGTGGTGCGCGAGTTCTGCGGCCACGGCATCGGCAAGGTGTTCCACGAAGAGCCGCAGGTGCTGCACTACGGCTCCCCCGGTACCGGCGAGGAAATGCTGCCGGGCATGATCTTCACCATCGAGCCGATGATCAACGCCGGCCGCGCCGAACTGCGCGTAATGCCGGACGGCTGGACCGTCAAGACCAAGGACCGCAGCCTGTCGGCCCAGTGGGAACACATGATCCTGGTGACCGAGACCGGCTACGAGGTGCTGACCACCTCGGCCGGCACCCCGCCGCCGCCGGCCATCGTGCGCAAGCAGCAAGACGCCGCCGCCAACGCCGTCCCCGCCTGAGCGGCCGGCCCATCCTTTCCGTAACGACGCCATGACCAGCACCGCCAGCGGCCAGTCCGGCCACGACACCGCACCCGCAGCCCAGCCGGCGCAACTGCAGCCGCTGCAACTGAAGCAGCGCCTGAAGGCCGAGCGCGAACTGCTCATCGCCGAGTTCCGCAAGGACGGCAAGCCGGAAAAGCTGCTGCGCGCGCTGCGCCAGAGCGTCGACGGGGTACTCACCGACGCCTGGCACGCCGCCGCCCTGCCGCCGGATGCGGCGCTGGTCGGCGTCGGCGGCTACGGCCGCGGCGAACTGTTTCCCTACTCCGACGTCGACCTGCTGATCCTGCTGGCGCGCCCGGCCGACCCGCACGCGCAGCAGCAGCTGGAAGCCTTCGTCCAGCTGCTGTGGGACCTGGGCCTGGAAATCGGCCACAGCATCCGCACCGTGGACGAATGCCTGACCGAGTCGGCGGCCGACATCACGGTGCAGACCAGCCTGCTGGAAGCGCGCCTGGTGACCGGCAGCGCACCCCTGTTCGCCGAGCTGCAGCGCCGCTACGACGCGGCGATGGATGCGCAGACCTTTTTCCACGCCAAGACCGCCGAGATGCGGCTGCGCCACGCCAAGTACGAATTCACGCCGTTCAGCCTGGAGCCCAACGTCAAGGAAAGCCCGGGCGCGCTGCGCGACCTGCAGGTCATCCTGTGGGTGGCCAAGGCCGCCGGCCTGGCCAGTTCCTGGAGCCAGCTGGCGGTGCGCGGCCTGATCACGCGCGAGGAAGCGCGCCAGCTGATGGAAAAGGAGCGCGCGTTCAAGGATATCCGCGTGCGCCTGCACCTGCAGACGCGCCGGCGCGAAGACCGCCTGGTGTTCGACGTCCAGACCGCGATCGCCGAGACCTTCGGCCTCACCTCGACCGGCCACGGCCTGGAGGCGCGCCGCGCCAGCGAATACCTGATGCAGCGCTACTACTGGGCGGCCAAGGCGGTGACCCAGCTGAACACGATCCTGCTGCAGAACATCGAGGCCCAGCTGTTTCCGCAACCCTCGGTGCCCAAGCCACTGAACCCGCGCTTCAACGAGGTCAACGGCTTCATCGACATCGTCAGCGAAGACACCTTCGACACCTGCCCGGCGGCGGTGCTGGAAATCTTCGTGGTGATGACCGAACACCCGGAAATCCGCGGCATGACGGCGCGCACCATGCGCGCGCTGTGGCACGCGCGCACGCTGATCGACGACGCCTTCCGCCACGAGCCGCGCCACCGCGCGCTGTTCCTGCGCGTGCTGCAGGCGCCCAGCGGCCTGGTGCACGCGCTGCGGCGCATGAACGACATGGGCGTGCTGGGGCGCTACCTGCCTAACTTCCGCCGCATCATCGGCCAGATGCAGCACGACCTGTTCCACGTGTACACCGTGGACCAGCACATCATGATGGTGGTGCGTAACATGCGCCGCTTCACCATGAGCGAACACGCGCACGAGTACCCGTTCTGCAGCCAATTGATCGCGAATTTCCGCGACCGCTGGCTGCTGTACGTGGCGGCGCTGTTCCACGACATCGCCAAGGGCCGCGGCGGCGACCACTCGGAACTGGGCAAGCAGGACGTGCTGGAATTCTGCCGCGACCATGCGATCGCCGAGGAAGACACCCAGCTGGTGGTGTTCCTGGTCGAACAGCACCTCACCATGTCGCAGGTGGCGCAAAAGCAGGACCTGTCCGACCCGGACGTGATCGCCGCCTTCGCGAAACTGGTGGGCGACGAGCGCCACCTGACCGCGCTCTACCTGCTGACCGTGGCCGACATCCGCGGCACCAGTCCCAAGGTATGGAACGCCTGGAAGGCCAAGCTGCTGGAAGACCTGTACAAGGTGACCTTGCGCGTGCTGGGCGGCGAGCCGCCCTCGGCCGACCGCGAACTGCGCGCGCGCCAGCAGGAGGCGCTGGCCACGCTGCGCCTGTTCGGCCTGGCGCCGGATGCGCACCAGGCGCTGTGGAAGCAGCTCGACATGGCCTACTTCCTGCGCCACGACGCCTCCGACATCGCCTGGCAGACGCGCAGCCTGCACGACAAGCTCGGGCGCGACACGCCGGTGGTGAAATCGCGCCTGGCGCCGATCGGCGAAGGCTTGCAGGTGACGGTGTACGTGAAGGACCAGCCCGACCTGTTCGCGCGCATCTGCGGCTATTTCGAGCGCAAGAACTTCTCGATCATCGACGCCAAGATCCACACCACCAAGGACGGCTACGCGCTCGACACCTTCCTCATCACCGACGAACACTTCGCCGGCAGCTACCGCGACATCATCAACCTGATCGAGCACGAGCTGTGCGCGGTGCTGCTGCGCCAGGAAGCTCTGGCGGCGCCGCTGCGCGGGCGCCTGTCGCGCATGTCGCGCACCTTCCCGCTGACGCCGACGGTGGACCTGCGCCCGGACGAGCGCGGCCAGTTCTGGCTGCTCTCGATCGCCGCCAACGACCGCAACGGCCTGCTGTACGCGATCGCCAGCGTGCTGGCGCGCTACCGCATCAACCTGCACACGGCGAAGGTGATGACGCTGGGCGAACGGGTCGAGGACGTGTTCCTGATCGACGGCCCGGCGCTGACCAACCAGAGGACGCAGGTGCAGCTGGAAACCGAGTTGCTGGATGCCCTGAAAATCTAGCCGCCGTCGTCCCCGCGCAGGCGGGGACCCATGGTGAGCTTGCAACATCGTGGACTCAAACACGCCGAGGCGGTTCTGGCGGAACGAATCCAGATGCTCTGTATGGGTCCCCGCCTGCGCGGGGACGACGTGCATGTTGTGCCTCTCAAAAACGACGCAATCCCGCATCTCGCTTTAGACTCGCTTTAGACTCGCTTTAGACTCGCTTTAGAAATCACCAACCATGACCGAACCAGTACGCCTCTCCAAACGCATGTCCGAACTCGGCCTGAGTTCCCGCCGCGAAGCCGATGAATGGATTTCCCGCGGCTGGGTCCGGGTCGACGGCAAGGTCGTGTCGGAACTGGGCAGCAAGGTGCTGCCGCACCAGAAGATCACGGTCGAGCGCCAGGCCGCCGCCGAGCAGTCCAAGCGCGTGACGGTGCTGGTCCACAAGCCGGTCGGCTACGTCAGCGGCCAGGCCGAAGACGGCTACACGCCGGCGGTGGTGCTGGTCAAGCCGGAAAACCGCTGGGCCGACGACCCGTCCGCCGAACTGTTCCACCCGACCCAACTGCGCTCGCTGGTGCCGGCCGGCCGCCTCGACATCGATTCCACCGGCTTGCTGGTGCTGACCCAGGACGGGCGCATCGCCAAGCAATTGATCGGGCAAGACACGGCGATCGACAAGGAATACCTGGTGCGCGTGCAGTACAGCAAGCCGGGACGGCTGCCGGATACCGAGCTCAGGAAGCTGAACCACGGCCTGTGGATGGACGGCAAGCCGCTGCTGCCGGCCAAGGTGCGCTGGCAGAACGACGACCAGCTCAGTTTTACCTTGAAGGAAGGCCGCAAGCGCCAAATCCGGCGCATGTGCGACATGGTCGGCCTCAAGGTGATCGGCCTGAAGCGGGTGCGCATCGGGCGCGTCAAGCTGGGCGACCTGCCGGCCGGACAGTGGCGCTACCTGCGGCCGGACGAGGGGTTTTGATCTGCGCGGCCATGTCACGAATGCCGCGTATGGAAATGCGTCCACGGATCGAGCACGCGCAGCGCGTCCAGCACGGCGCGCGGGCCGGCGATGCTGCCGCCGCTTTCCTGGTCCCATTCCAGCTTGAGCTTGGCGCGCCCGTTGCGCAAATCGACGCGCGCGTAGTCGATCCAGACGTCGGCCTGGTCGTATTCGAAGGTCTTGACCCAGCCGCCGCGCACCAGCGCGTCGACCGTCTGCCGCAGCGCGAACGGCGGCAAGCCTTCGATGGTTTCCGGCTTCGACCGGGGATCGGGATCCCGCAGCATGCCGATATATCGTATGAAGTGTGATAGCCACGCCATCGCTGCCTCCCAACATCGTTTGACGTGACACCAGTCTACCAGCGGAATGGTCGCTCAGGCGTTAAATGACGCACAGTGGATGAGATACGGCATCCGTATTTTATGGCGGCAATCCACGTCCATTTCAGACGGAAAAAGCTCCACGGAAAGCCGCGTGCGCCCTGTCAGTACAGGCGCGCTTTCGTATCGACCGCCCGAACCCGGCCATTGCACGAACCCGGCCACTCGCGTAGCATCCGGTGCTTGCCGGCCGCCACCCGCGCCGCGAACGACTCGGTTGCCTACCAGGCACCCGTCCAAGATTCCCTGGAGCGTCATGAAAAACGAAATCCCACCCCTGTCCGGCGCGCGCGCCCTGCCCTACTCGCAGACGCGCTCCTTCCTCACCGTCGCCCTGATCGAACTGTGGGAGCGCTTCGGCTACTACGGCATGCAGGCGCTGATCGTCTACTTCATGGTGCAGCGCCTCGGCTTCGAGGACAGCCGCGCCAACCTGGTGTGGAGCGCGGCCGCTGCACTGATCTACGTGGCGCCGGCGATCGGCGGCTGGATCGGCGACAAGGTGCTCGGCACGCGGCGCACGACCTATTTGGGCGCAATGATCCTGGCGCTCGGCTATGCGCTGATGGCGGTGCCGAGCGAAAACACCTGGGTCGTGTTCGGCGCCCTCGGCGTGGTCGTGGTCGGCAACGGCCTGTTCAAGCCGAACGCGGGCAATCTGGTGCGCAAGATCTACGAAGGCGACGACTCCAAGCTGGACAGCGCCTTCACGCTGTACTACATGGCGGTCAACGTCGG
Organism: Massilia forsythiae; assembly: GCF_012849555.1. Lineage (NCBI taxonomy): Bacteria > Pseudomonadati > Pseudomonadota > Betaproteobacteria > Burkholderiales > Oxalobacteraceae > Massilia > Massilia forsythiae. Next base: position 4,333,411 of record NZ_CP051685.1, on the reverse strand, counting down.
CTCCACGGTGTCGATGCTCGCCACGCCCTGGATCAAGGATTACGTGAACGCCACCTACGGCAACCAACTGGGCTGGCACGTCGCCTTTGCCGTGTGCAGCGTCGGCCTGGTGCTGGGGCTGCTGAACGTGATGCTACTGCGCGCCACCATCGCCCACGTCGGCTCGCGTCCGGACACGCAGCCGCTCCAGGTCGGCAAGCTGCTGGCCGTGCTCGGCGGCGGTGTGGTCCTCGCCGTGGCAGCGGCGGTTATCCTGGAATACCAGTCATTGGCGCGCGCCTTCGTCTACCTGGCCGGCATCGTCCTGCTCGGCATCTTCGTCCACCTGATTCGCAAGAGCGCGCCGAGCGAACGCGCCGGCCTGACCGCGGCGCTGGTGCTGACCGCGCAGATCGTGTTCTTCTTCATTTTCTACCAGCAGATGTCGACCTCGCTTTCGCTGTTTGCGCTGCGCAACGTCGACCTCGACTTCCGCCTGTTCGGCGCCCACCTGTGGACCTGGTCGCCAGCGCAATTCCAGGCCCTGAATGCGATCTGGATCATGGTCCTGAGCCCGGTACTGGCATGGCTCTATTCGGCAGCGGGTCGCAGCGGCAGGGACTTGTCGATCGCCGCCAAGTTCGCACTCGGTTTCTTCTCAGTGGCCCTCGGTTTCTTCGCCTACGGCGTGGCCGGCAGCTTCGCGGTGAACGGCCTGACCTCGTCCTGGGTGATGATCGCCGGCTACGGCCTGTATTCGCTGGGCGAACTGCTGGTGTCGGGCCTGGGCCTGGCGATGATCGCGCGCTACGTGCCGGAGCGCATGGGCGGCTTCATGATGGGCGCCTATTACGTCGCGGTCGGCATCTCGCAGTACCTGGGCGGCGTGGTCGCCAACCTGGCCAGCGTGCCCAGCAACGTCACCGACCCGGTGCAGACGCTGCCGATCTACACCAGCCTGTTCAACAAGCTGGGGCTGGGCGCGCTGGCCTGCACCGTGATCGCCCTGCTGGCGCTGCCGCTGGTGCGGCGCCTGACCGCGACCCACCAGGCGCACCAGTGAAGGTCGCGATATTGACTAATTGACATTGCATCAATAAGATCGAAGGGCGCACGCGGGTGCGCCCTTTCCTTTTGCGAGCCGCCATGACCGTCCTGCGCACCGAGCGCCTGCGCTTCGAACCCTTCGACGACAGCCACGTCGACGGCCTACACGCGATGAACCGCGATCCCGACGTCCAGCGTTATCTGCTGGGGCGTCCCGAAACCATCGACGAGACCCGCGCCTCCGTGGCGCGCGTACGGACGCGCCGGGCCGCGCTGGGCTACGGCTGGTGGGCCTTCATCGAAGCCGCCAGCGGCGAACTGGTCGGCGCCGGCTGCGTGCAGCACCTCGGCCACGAGCGCGCCAATCCGCTCGAGATCGGCTGGCGCCTGCGGCGCGACCGCTGGGGCCTGGGCCTGGCCTCGGAAGCGGCGCACGAACTGGCCCGCTTCGCCTTCGCCGAACTGGACGCGCCGCTGGTATGCGCGATCCGCCATCCGGACAACCTGGCGTCGCGGCGTGTGATGGACAAGCTGGGCATGCGCTACATCGGGCTGGAGGAGCAACACGGCGAGCAGGTCGCGCTGCATCGCCTGCTGCGCGCCGACTGGCTGGCGCGCTGACACTGCGCCGGCGCTCGCGCTGCGGCGGCTGTGGTGGCCACAGCGGCGGGCGCCGACTGTGGTAAATAGCGCACGCCGGACGCTTCGGCAAACAATTCCAGCCTTTCTGCAAACAGGCAATTAATATTTCCTTTTAGAAATATGCTATATTGGTAGCGATCCTCCCGGCAATCCTGCGCCGCTCTCACGCTTCCAATACCATGACCACCCCCGTCCAACGCGCCCTGTCCAGAGGCGCCCTGTGGCTCGCCTGCGGCCTGGCCGCCGCCCCGACCGCCTTCGCCGCGGCGCCGGCCTGCTACAATTTTTCGCCCGTCAACCAGTACAACCTGCAGGTATCGGCCGGGTTCTGGAACCCGATCATCCGCTACGTGTCGGCCAGGAGCGGCGTGTGCCTGACCCTGAAGCTCGGACGCACCTCGGCCGACACCACCAGCTACATCCTGGCGCGCGAGGTCGACTTCGCCTTCACCAACCACTTGTTCAGCCCGGAGCGCGAAAAGATGGGGTGGACGGTGTTCGGACGCCGCAACGCGCCGCCGGTGCGCGGCCAGATCGTGGTGCCGGCCGATTCCCCGATCAAGGACATCAAGGACCTGGCCGGATCGGCGGTCGGCTTCCCGGGACCGGAGGCGCTGGTCGCCTACAAGGTCACCTACGCCCAGCTGCTGCGCCGCGGCGTGCCGGTCAGCGTGCTGTTCGCCGGCAACCACGACGCCGCGTTCACCCAGCTGTTCGCGGGCCGGGTCAAGGCGGTGGGCGCCAATTCGCAGCTGGTCGCCAGCTGGGGCGACCGCGAGGGCAAGTCCTTCCGCGTGCTGTGGAGTTCCGCGCCCTTCAACGACCTGGCCCTGATGGCCTCGCCGCGCGTGCCGGCCGAACAGGTGCACGCGGTGGCGCGCGCCTTCCTCGGCATGCACCTCGACCCCGAAGGCAGGCAGGTGCTGGCGGCCGCCGCGGAACTGGTGCATGCGGCCACGCCGCAATCCTTCGTCGCCGCCAGCGACGCCGATTACGCCAGCTACCGCACGTTCTATGCGGAAGCGCCGGCCAACCTGCGCTGACCCCGCCGAACCGACCATGACCACCGTCCCCGGCACGCCCGTGCGCGCGCTGCTGCGATCCTTCCTGCCGCGCTCCCTGATGGGGCGGGTGTTCGGCCTGTTCACGCTGACCATGCTGATCTTCCTCGGCACCGGCCTCGGCATGTTCTACCGCTACCAGTTCATCCAGCACATCGAGGAAACCCAGGACAACGCCCTGACCCTGGTCGAGGTGGCCGCCCAGACCATCGAGGACAGCGCGGTGATCGGCGACTACGACACCGTGCAGCGCACCCTCAACAAGATGCTGCTGCAGTCGCCCTTCAAGAGCGCCGAGTTCCTCGACGTGTCCGGCGGCGTGATCCGCCTGCGCGCGCCGCAGGTCACGCAGGGCCTGGCGCCGCAATGGCTGACCGGCCTGATCGCCGCCAAGCTGTACGACGTCAACCGGGTCGCCAACGTCGGCGGCAAGGACTACGGGGTGGTGCGCCTGTCCTTCGACGAGCGCAAGCTGGCCGCCCAGATGTGGGTGCTGCTGGTGGAAACCGCGCTGGTGACCGGCATCGTGTTCGCGCTCAGCCTGGTGGTGATGCGCACCCTGCTGCGGCGCTGGCTCGACAACCTGGGCGGCCTGCGCTCGTACGAGCACGACGTCGCCGCCGGCGTGGTCACGGCGGAGGCCGCCCTCAACGACGACGCCCCGATCGAGATCCAGGAAGCGATCCAGGCGGTCAACCGCAGCGCCGCCAGCATGCGCGTGCAGTTCGGCCAGCGCATCGATTCGCTGATGAATTCACTCATGCAGCACAAGAGCGCGATGGACCAGGCCGCGATCGTCTGCGAGCTCGACGCCGAGGGCCGCGTCGTCGAGGTCAACGAGCTGTTCGTCGCCAACAGCGGCTTCGCCCGCGCCGAGGTGGTGGGACGGCCGCTGGCCGAGGTCGGCCAGGCGGCCGGCATCGACGCCTGGCGGCCAAGCCGCCAGGTGTGGAACGGCGAAGTGGTGGTCGCGGGCCGCAACGGCGTGCGCCAGTGGCACCGCACCGTCGTGCCGATGTTCGACGCCGCCGGCGTGGTGGAGCGCTACATCTGCATCGACATCGACATTTCCGAGCGCAAGGAGTTCGAGCGCGCGATCGTGGAAAACGCCGCGCGCCAGACCCTGATCGCGGAATTCGGCCGCAAGGCGCTGGGCGCCGACGGCATCGAGGACTTGTTCGCCGACGCCGCCGACGTCGCCATGCGCGGCCTGGGCGCCTCCTGCGCCGCGACGTTCGAAGCGGGCGGCGCCAACGAGCAATACCACGTGACGCTGCGCGCCGGCGCCGGCCACTTGACGGCGGCGCAGGGATTCCGCCTGGCCTTCCCGGGCGGACCGTTGCAGCCGCAGCCCCAGGAAACCCCGTTGCGCCCGTGGCTGGCGCCGCTGGCCGACCTGCATGGACTGCACAGCGGCGTGGATGCCTGCATCATCTGCGCCGACAATCCGATCGGCTTCATCGGCGCCTACAGCGACGGGGCGCGCCGCTTCGGTGCCGACGACCTCAACTTCCTGCGCACCATCGCCAACATCCTGGCCACCGCGGTCGAGCGCCACGACGCCAAGAACCGCCTGACCTACCTGGCCCAGTACGATGCGCTGACCGACCTGCCCAACCGGCGCCACCTGGCGCTGTCGCTGGAGCAGGCGATCGGCGAGGCCGGGCGTCAGGGACACCGCGCCGGCGTGATGTTCATCGACCTGGACCGCTTCAAGAACGTCAACGACATGCTCGGCCACGGCGTCGGCGACCAGTTGCTGGTGCTGGCCGCCAAGCGCCTGCGCGCCTGCGCGCGCGACGGCGCGCTGGTGGCGCGCCTGGGCGGCGACGAATTCGCGCTGGTGCTGCCGCGCCTGGCCGGCAACGACGCCGCCGCGGCGCTGGCCGGCAGCGTGATCGAGGCGCTGGCCCAGCCGTTCTACCTGCAGGGCCAGCAACTTTTCGTCTCGGCCAGCGTCGGCATCGCCAGCTTCCCGGAAGACGGCGCCGATGCCGAGCTGCTGCTCAAGAGCGCCGACACGGCCATGTACGAAGCCAAGAACAACGGCCGCAACAACTACCAGTTCTACGCCGCCGCCATGCACGAAGGCGCGGCCCGCCGCCTGCAGCTGGAAGCGCAGCTGCGCCAGGCGCTGGAACGGCGCGAGTTCCTGCTGCACTACCAGCCCAAGCTCGACCTGGCCAGCGGCAGCGTCAGCGGCTTCGAGGCGCTGCTGCGCTGGCAGCACCCGCAGCGCGGCCTGGTGCCGCCGCTGGAATTCATCGCGATCCTGGAAGACACCGGCCTGATCACCGCGGTGGGCGAATGGGTGATCGGCGAAGTCTGCCGCCAGCTCAAGGAATGGGAAGCGCAGGGCCTGCCGCTGCCGCGGGTGGCGATCAACCTGTCGGCGCGCCAGCTGGAGCAGGACGACCTGGCCGGCACCATCGAGCGCATCGTCCACGCCGCCGGTGTGGCGCCGGCGCTGCTCGAATTCGAGCTGACCGAATCGATGCTGATGAGTAATCCGGAAGCCGCGGTCGAGATCCTGGAACGCATCAAGGCGCTCGGCATGCGCCTGTCGGTCGACGACTTCGGCACCGGCTATTCGAGCCTGGCCTACCTGAAGCGCTTCCCGCTGGACGCCCTCAAGATCGACCGCACCTTCGTGCGCGACCTGCCGCACGACAGTGACGACGCCGCCATCACCATGGCCGTGATCCGCCTGGCGCACAGCCTGAACCTGAAGGTGGTGGCCGAGGGCGTCGAGGACATCGCCCAGCTGCGCGAGCTGGAAAAGTACAACTGCAACGAAATCCAGGGCTATTACTTCAGCCGCCCGCTGCCGGCGGCGGCCTGCACCGCGCTGCTGCTGGGGGAGCAGCCGCTGGCGGCGTAGCAACGTCGTCCCCGCGCAGGCGCACTGCTGTCCAAGACAGTATTGCTGGCCTAAAAACCGTCGTTCCAGGCACTGCCTGAAACGACTCCCCGCGAAGGGTGAAGAATGCCACTGGCATTCTTCACCCCATGCTGAGCATCCACAGTTGTTATTTCTGAAATGTTCCAGTTGCCTCAATGGTAATAAATTCTGTTGCTCAGTATGGGTCCCCGCCTGCGCGGGGACGACGAGCTATGGGTTAAAGCAGAGATAACGCTTATCTTGGACAGCAGTGCACCTTCGCGGGGAGTCGTTTCAGGCAGTGCCTGGAACGACGCGCTCCTGGCGGAGAAGCACTTTTACATGAGCGAGCCTACTGCCAGCGTTCAAGCCACCGCCCGCAAGCGTCCCGCCTGCATCTGCGACGGCGCGTGGCGCGACGCCGCCGCCCGGCCGGCTTCCCACGCCGCCTTCACCGCGTATTCCGAGAAATCGTGGTCGCCGCCAGGCGCCGCCGGCGCCCCTTCGATCACCCGGATGTTTTTCAGCGCTCTGAGCCGCTGCAGCCAGTTCCAGGCCGCGCCGGCCGTGTTGTGCGGCTGGTCGGCGCGGTCCTGGCGCAGCATGCTGTCGGCCGGCAGCTCGCGCTCGAGGATTTCCAGCATCTGCGTGAACCCTTCCGGTCCGGCTTCGCCGCCGTATTCCGCCCAGAAGCGGTTTTCGTACTGCATCGCCAGCGCCCGGGTCTGCACGTCCATCAGGTTCTTCGGCAGCGGCAGGTTGCGCGTGGTGAACAGGTCGATGGTGAAGATCGGCAGGCCGTCGATCTCGTCCGGCCGCAGCATGTTCAGCAGCGCGTCGATCGGCGTGTTGCTGAACAGACCGCCGTCCCAGTAGGCTTGGTCGTCGATCACCACGGGCGGAAAGCCGGGCGGCAGCGCGCCGCTGGCCATCACGTGCGCCGGCGTCAAACGCTGCTGCATTGCCTGCAGGCTGCCGGAGTCGCGGTGGGCGTCCGGCGCCAGGTAGTTGGAAAACGTGGTCGGCCCGCCGCTCTGCAGGCTGGTGGCGGTCACCGCCAGGCGCATGTGCCCGCTGTCGTTCATCTGCTCGAAGTCCAGGTGCTTTTGCAGCGTGGCGACCATCGGCGCCGTGTCGCACAGGCTGTTCCAGCTCGCCATCTGCAGGTAATCCGTGCGCGAGCGCCAGAAGTTGGGATTTCCCATCAATGACAAATTGCCCTGCATGCTGGCCGGCCAGAACGGCAGCGTGCGCAGCGTGATCTCGTTCCAGATCGCATCCAGGCTGGCGACGATGTCGCCGCCTCTCGCGCCGGCGATGGCCGCCGCGTTCACCGCGCCGATCGAGACGCCGGTCACCGCCACCGGCTCCCAGCCCATCTCGACCAGCTTGGTCACCACCCCATACTCGTAGGCGCCCAGCGCGCCGCCCCCTTGCAGAATCAAGGCCATCTTGCTCATGCTGAATCCTCGCTTGTCCAATGGAAGAAATTGCAGATCTGCTCGTCATGAGCGGTGCCGGTGTCAACCGGACTGGACAACCTTAGCGGGATGAGTTTGCACGACATTGATCGAGATCAAACCAATGATGCGCCGCACCAAATGCGTCGGATGCGCTAGGATGGCGTCTTTCCCCCTTTGCCGCCGCATCCGCCACCATGCAAGACCACCAGCACCACGCCCCCGGCGCTTCCGTCCCCTCCGCGCGCGCCCTGCAGGTCGCCGCCCGCGTCGACGCCATCGAACCCTTCCGCGTCATGGAAATGGTCAAGGCCGCCGCTGCCATGACCCGCTCCGGCATCGACGTCATCAGCATGAGCGTCGGCGAACCCGATTTCACGGCGCCCGACATCGTGGCCGCCGCGGCGATGGCGGCGATTCAAAAAGGCAGCACCCAGTACACGGAGTCGCTCGGCCTGCCGGCCCTGCGCGACGCCATTTCCGGGCATTACGCCGCGGCCCACGGCCTGGACATCGACCCGCGCCGCATCGTGATCACCGCCGGCGCCTCGGCCGGGCTGCTGCTGGCCTGCGCCGCGCTGGTGGCCGAGGGCGACGAAGTCCTGATGCCGGACCCGTGCTATCCGTGCAACCGCCACTTCGTCAGCGCCTTCGGCGGCAAGCCGGTGCTGCTGCCGTCCGGCCCGGCCGAGCGCTACCAGCTGACCGCCGCCCAGGTCGCGTCGCACTGGAGCGCGCACACGCGCGGCGTGATCGTGGCTTCGCCGTCGAATCCGACCGGCACGTCGATGACGGCGCTGCAGACCGCCGACCTGCTGGCCGCGGTGCACGCACGCGGCGGCTTCGCCGTGGTCGACGAGATCTACCAGGGCCTGTCGTACGGCGACGCGATCGGAAGCGACCTGGGCACGCGCCCGACCAGCGCGCTGGCGCTGTCGAACGACGTCATCACCGTCAACAGCTTCTCGAAATACTTCGGCATGACCGGCTGGCGCCTGGGCTGGCTGGTGGTGCCGGACGCGCTGGTGCCGGTCATCGAAAAGCTGGCGCAGAACCTGTTCATCTGCGCGCCGACCATCGCCCAGCATGCGGCGCTGGCCTGCTTCGCCCCGGAAGCGATCGCCATCTACGAGGAACGACGGCGCGAATTCCAGCGCCGCCGCGACTTCCTGGTGCCGGCGCTGCGCGCGCTCGGCTTCCAGGTGCCGGTGCTGCCGGACGGCGCGTTCTACGTGTATGCCGACATCGGCGCCTTGGACCACCCGCTGGCGGGCGACAGCACGGCCTTCGGCATGGCGGCGCTGCAGGAGGCGCACGTGGCGATCGTGCCGGGCGACGACTTCGGCTTCGCCGCGCCCGCGCGCCACGTGCGTTTTTCGTATGCGGCCAAGTACGAACGCATCGAGCAGGCGGTGGCGCGCCTGCGGACGATGCTGCAGGGCTGACGCCGGCCGGGCCTCAGGCCTGGGTCTGCTGGAACTGCTGGCGCTGCATGGCGACGTCCTGCATGTAGCCTTCGAAGTCGGCGGCGCTCTCGATGCGCCGCACGACTTGCCCGTTGCTGTCTTCCACCGTGAAGGCGCCGCCGCGTTCCAGCACGGCGGCGACGGTGGCGCGCACGTTCTCGAGCGAGATGTCGCTGCCGGTCGTCGCCAGTGCGGTCCAGGTGTCCTCGGCGATGGACACGTCGTGTTCGAGGAAGTGAAGGCTGAAGTTCATCGCGGTTCTTTCCGAAAAAGTGGTCTTGCGACCACCATAGCAGACGCGTGCTTCAGGCGGCGCGCGCCGGCAGCGCCGCGATCAGCGCGCGCAGCTCGGCCACGCCGGCCGGCTTGACCAGGTAGCGGTCGAAGCCGGCCGCCAGGCCGCGCGCACGGTCGTCGTCCTGGCCGTAGCCGGACAGCGCGATCGCGAACGGCACCGCGCCGGCGGGCGCGGCGCGCACCGTGCGCATGAGTTCCAGGCCATCCATGCCGGGCAGGCCGATGTCGCACACGATCACGTCCCACGGCCGTTCCATGAAAGCGGCCAGGCCGGCCTTGCCGTCGTGTACGCAGCGTACCCAATGGCCCTCGGCGCTCAGGACGCCGGCCAGCATCGCGCAGGCGTCGACGTTGTCCTCGACCACCAGGATGTCGAGGGAGCGGCCGGCAGCCGTGGCGGCGGCGCCGAGCGCCGGCGCCGCCGGCCGGGCCAGGCGCGACAGCGGCAGGCACACCGTGAAGCGGCTGCCGCTGCCGAGGCCGTCGCTGTCGGCGCGCACCGTGGCGCCGTGCATCGCCAGCAGGTTGCGCACCACGTTCAGGCCGACGCCCAGCCCGCCCTCGGAGCGCGCCAGCGAGCGCGGCCCCTGGGTGAACAGATCGAATATGTGCGGCAGCACGTCGGGCGCCATGCCGATGCCGTCGTCCTCGACCACCAGCAGCGTTTCGCCGTCCCCGGCCGCAACGCGCACGCGCAGCGTGCCGCCGTCCTGGGTGTACTTGGAGGCGTTCGCCAGCAGATTGGTGAAGACCTGGGTCAGGCGCACGCGGTCGCCGTCGACCGTGATGGCCTCGTGCGGCAGGTCGACGTGCAGGTGCTGGTGGCGCTCGTCGATGCGCGGCTGCATGGTCTCGGCCGCATGCGACACCAGTTCCGCCAGCGGCAGCGGTTCCAGCGCAAGGGTGATCTTGCCGCTGCTGATGCGCGCCGCGTCCAGCAGGTCGTCCAGCAGGCGCGCCATGTGATCCACCTGGCGTCCGATCACCCGCGTCAGGTTGACCACCTGGACGCTGGCGCTGGGCACGTTGCCCAGCAGCGAAGCGGCCATGCTGATCGGCGACAGCGGGTTGCGCAGCTCGTGCGCCAGCATCGCCAGGAATTCGTTCTGGCGCTGGTTGACGGCCTCGGCGTCGTCGCGCAGGTTCTCGGCATTGAAGGTCGCCAGTATCAGGTGCTCGTTGGCCTCCCGCAATTGCGCCAGGCTGGCGTCGTTTTCCAGCTTTTCGTCGTCCTGGCGGCGGGCCGTTGCCCGTGCACGCACGAGCTCGTCCTCGAGCATGCGGACGCGAAGGCGCAAGGCAGCGTTCTCGCGATCCCTCTCCAATGCAAATTCCTGCTGACTATCCATGATCTTGCGTTCAATCCTCCAGCTGCGCCTGCGGGCGCGGCTTGGGCCATCCGGTGAGCACCCCGTCGTAGCGGATCATGCCCTCGTCGATCTGGATGCCGTGCGTGTCGATGCGGTAGCGCCGCAATTCGGTGCTGTGGGCGCTGCTGCGTACCTTCACCACCGCCATGAACTTGCCGAGGTCGCCGTCGACCTCGGCGAAACGCATGACCAGCACCGCGTCGGCCAGGAAGCACAGGTCGTCGATCGAGAACTGCAGCCCCGGCTGGCCATCCTCGATGCCCGACATGACCATCGTGGTGATGCCGCGCGCGGCCAGCATCGACAGGGTGCGGAACACCGACAGGCGCAGGTCCTTGCTGAATTCCGGTGCCAGGTACAGGCCGATCTCGGACAGGGAATCGATCACCACCCGGGTGGCGCCGGTGCGTTCGATGTTCTGGACCAGTTCGTCCAGGAATTCCTCGATCGACAAGGACAGCGACACCGGGTCCATGATGGTGATCTTGCCGTCCTCGACCAAGTCGTTGAGCGTGGCATTGTGCAGGCGCGCCGTGTGCTTTTCGAAATACACGGCCACGCCATGCTCGCCGGCCGCCGCGCCCGCTTTCAGGAATTGCACGCCGAGCACCGTCTTGCCGATGCCGGTGGGGCCGGTCACCAGCACCGTGTGCCCTTGCGGCAGGCCGCCGTGCAGCAAGCCGTCCAGCCCGGCCACGCCGGTGGAGACGCGGCGCGGGTCGCGGTCGTGGCCCAGGTAGGCGTCCGGCATGGTGACCAGCTGGCGCGGATACACGCGGATGCCGTCGTCGGTGATGCGCATGGTGTGCGAGCCGACCATGTGCGGCTGGCCGCGCATTTTAATGACGCGCATCTTGCGCACCACGGTCTCCTGGTACTCGTTGTGCGTCAGTGCCACGATGCCGTCGGCCACCGTGATGATCGGGTGCGCTTCCGAATCGTTCTGGCTGTACTCGCCGATCAGGAAGGTGGTGGCTTGCCAGGTCGCCATGCGCGAACCCAGCTCCTGGATGAAGTTCTGCACGTCCCACAAGCCCTCGTTGCCGCTGCGCCTGGTCTGCACCACGGAGCGGAAGGAATCGACGAACACCAGGCTGGGAACGAAATCCTCGACTTCCTGCATGATGCGCTCCAGCACACCGCTGAAGTCGCCTGCGCGCAGGTCGTCGGCCAGGTTGACGTAGCGGATGCTGGTGCCGACCTTGTCCATGTCGAAGAAGGAGAATTGCTGCTGGTAGCGCAGCATCTTCAGCGGCGGCTCGCCCAGCACGGTGAAGAACAGCGCACGCCGCTCGGGCGTGGCGAGCGCGAACATGATCTGGTGCGCCAGCGTGGTCTTGCCGCTGCCGGGGGCGCCGGCGATCAGCGTGAACGAAAACTCGCTCAGGCCGCCTCCAAGGAGAATGTCGAGTCCCGGCACGCCGGTGCTCAACTTTCCCAATGCCACTCTGTCGCTCATTCCTTGTGCTCCTGTTGATTCTGTTGCAACACGCTGCCGGGACGGGTCTGGGTCCGGGGGTCGGCCACGGTATTCGCCAGCAACCGCGCTGTCAGGCCAGGGCCGATCAGGGCGCTGAGCTGGCGAGTAAAAATAGTCATCAATTCATCGTTCACCACCCCGGCCACGGCGGCATCCACCGTGGCCAGGTCGCGTTCGAGCGCATCCAGCAGCAGCGCCCCGGTCTTGCGCGCCGAGTCGCTGCTGAGCCAGGCGTGGGCCGGCGCCAGCAGGCGCAGGCTGCGTCCGAACAGGGCGACGAAGCCGGTTTCGCCGATCAGCGGCACCAGTTGGCGGCGCAGGTCCAGCCATGGCCGGACCAGCGGCGCGCCGTGCTGCGGACGTGTCCCGTCCGGGACGCCGCCGGCGCGTGCAGGCGGCGCAGTGTAATCGTCTTTGTCCATTCAGGAGTTTGGAAAGCGGGTTCTTGTACGCGCGGTCCTGTACTGCCGCGCTTATCGGCGAATTATACCTTGCCAATGGGACGGTTGCGACTTTGGAATTGTTGAAATTGTTGAAATTGTTGAAATCGCGCGCGCGCCGCGGCCGCGGCCGCATCGGCCTGGCGGCCACGGCCGCGCGGGTGCTACCATCGCAGGCTTGTGCCACTCCTGCGCTGCCGCCCATGTCCTTCGATCCGAATCCGCAACCGTTCGTCCTGCGCGCCCTGGCGCGCGCCCTCCTGGCCGGCCTGGCCTGTGCCAGCCTGGCTTGCAGCGCAGCCCCTGCGGCCGCTTCCAAGGCGCCGGCTCCACCGGCCGTCACCGAGGCGCCGCTGCGCGCCCACCTGGCCTTCCTGGCCGACGACCTGCTGGAAGGCCGCGGCACCGGCCAGCGCGGCGGCGACCTCGCGGTGCGCTACCTGGAAACGCAAGCCGCCGCGCTCGGCCTGCAGCCGGCGGCGAATGGCGGCTATCGCCAAAAGGTCGAGATGGTCGGCCAGAAGACCCTGCCGGCCAGCACCCTGCGCTTCGAGGCCGGCGGCCGCGAACTGGCGGTGCGCTTCGGCCAGGAAGCCGTGTTCGGTAACGCCAGCGGGCGCACCGCCACCCGCATCGACGCGCCGCTGCTGTTCGTCGGCTACGGCATCGACGCACCAAGCGAGCGCTGGAACGACTTCCAGGACGTCGACGTGAAAGGCAAGCTGCTGGTGGCGATGGTCAACGATCCGCAGCCTACCGCCGCCGAACCGGAACGCTTCGGCGGCAAGTCGCTGACCTGGCACGGCCGCTGGACCTATAAATTCGAGGAAGCGCTGCGCCAGGGCGCGGCCGGCATCCTCTTGATCCACACCACCGAATCGGCCTCGTATCCGTGGAGCGTGCCGGTCAACAGCTTCTCGCACGAGCAGTTCCACCTGGCCGGCGCGGGCAACGCGCTGCAGGGCTGGATCAGCGAAGACTTCGCGCGCACCCTGTTCGCCGCCGCCGGCCAGGACCTGGACCGCCTGCGCGCCCAGGCCGAGGTGCGCGGCCTCCGCCCGGTCGACCTCAGGGCGGCGGCGCACGCCGACGTGAAAAGCGCGGTGCGCAACGTGGTGCAGTACAACGTGGCCGGCATCGTGCCGGGCAGCGACCCCAGGCTGCGCGAAGAAGCGGTGATCTATTCGGCGCACTGGGACCACCTCGGCATCGACGCCGACAACGGCAAGCCCGACCACATCTGGAACGGCGCCATCGACAACGCTTCCGGCAGCGCCGCGCTGCTGGCGATGGCGCAGGCGGCGGTGGCGCATCCGGCCAAACGCACCCAGATCTTCCTGTGGCCGTGCGCCGAGGAGCAGGGTTTATTGGGCAGCCTGGCCTACGTGCGCGCACCGCTGTGGCCGCTGGCAAAAACCGCCGCCGACCTCAACCTGGACAGCATGAACTTCGTCGGCCGCACGCGCGACATCGGCGTCGCCGGCGCCGAACGCAGCTCGCTGCTGGAGACCTCGGCCGCGGTGGCGAAGTCGATGGGCCTGGCGCTGGCGGCGCCGACGCCGGACCTGGGCGGCGCCTACTTCCGCGCCGATCATTTCAGTTTTGCCAAGGCGGGCGTACCGGCCTTCAACGTCGGTTCGGCGGTGTTCTCGGGCGACGGCAAGTTCGACTTCGAGCACGACCACGCGCATGCCGGCGGCCATGGCAGCGCCGATCGCATGCGCGCCTTCACCAAGGATTACCACCAGGTGAGCGACCAGTACGACCCGGCCTGGGACCTGTCCGGCATGGTGCAGCAGGCGCAGTTCACGCTCAACCTGGGCTACGCGGTGGCGAATGCGCCGGCGATGCCAAGCTGGAAGGCGGGACAGGCGTACGGCGCGGTCAAACGCTGACCCGTCGTTCCCGGCATTGCCGGAAACGACTTCCTGCGCAGGCGCATTGCTGCCTAAGATAGTATTGCTGGCTTAAAAACCGTCGTTCCAGGCATTGCCTGAAACGACTCCCCGCGAAGGCGGGGACCCATGCTCGGTAACGATCGTCGATCATGTGAAGTAGCTCGATCACTTCACAATGCGCGATTCCAGACGTTCAGCATGGGTTCCCGCCAAGGGGGCCGCCAAGGCCGGGAACGACGCTTTTGCTATCAAAATGAATACATGATTCCATGAAGCGCATTCTGCTAAACACTGCCGTCTCGATCTCACTCCTGAGCACGCTGGCTCCTGCCATCTCAGCCTTCGCCGCCACGACCACCGCAGCCGAGTCCCCCGCCGACACCCGCTTCAAAACGATCTACGAGCAGGAATGGCAATGGCGCCTCGCCCAGCGCCTGGCCTGGGACGACGACAATCCGCGCGCCGCCGACGGCGAACTGGCGCGCGTCGATGCCGGCACCCAGCAGGCGCGCCTGGCCTACTGGCAAGACGTGCTGGCGCGCCTGGACGCGATCCGCCCGGACGCGCTGTCGGCGCCGCAGCGCCTCAACTACGCGGTCTACCGCGCCCAGATCGCCGCCCTGGCCGAGGCCCAGCGCTACCGCGAATACGAGCAGCCGGTAAATGCCGACAGCGCGTTCTGGTCCGACATCATGTACATCGCCCGGCGCCCGCTGAAGGACGAGAACGAATACCGCACCTACCTGCGCCAGCTGGCCGACCTGCCGCGCTACTTCGGCGAAGAGCTGGCCAACATGCGCGCCGGCCTGGCGCGCGGCTTCACCCCGCCGCAAGTCACCCTGACGGGACGCGAGGCGCCGCTGGTGGCGGTCGCCGAAGCCAGGACGCCGCAAGACACGGTTTACTGGACGCCGTTCAAGGCGATGCCGCCCACCATCCCGGCGGCGCGCCAGGACGCGCTGCGCGCCGAAGCCGCGCGACTGATCGCCGGCGCGGTGCAGCCGGCCTACGCGGCGGCGCTGACGTTCGTACGCGACGAGTACTTCCCGCACGCGCGCACCGCGCTGGCGGCCGAGCGCCTGCCCGACGGCAAGGCCTATTACCAGTCGAAGATCGTCGAGTACACCACCACGACCATGAGCGCCGACCGGATCCACGCGATCGGCCTGGCGGAAATGGCCAAGATCCGCGCCGAGATGACGCAGACCATGGCGCAGGCCGGCTTCCAGGGCGAGCTACCGGCCTTCCTGACCTTCCTGCGCAGCGACCCGCGGTTCTATGCCAGGACGCCGGACGAACTGCTCATGCGCGCCGCCTGGATCGCCAAGAAATTCGACGGCAAGGCCGACCAGTACTTCGGCTACCTGCCGCGCAAGCGCTTCGCCATCGTCCCGGTGCCGCCCGACCAGGCGCCCTACTACACCTCGGCGCGCGGCGGTCCCGGCATCTACCTGGTCAACACCTATAACCTGCCGGCGCGCGCGCTGTACAGCCTGCCGGCGCTGACGCTGCACGAATCGGCGCCCGGCCACGCCTTCCAGATGCCGGTGGCGCTGGAACAGAAAGGGGTGCCGCCGTTCCGCCGCGCCTACATCTCGGCCTACGGCGAAGGCTGGGCGCTGTACTGCGAGCGCCTGGGCAGCGAGATGGGCATCTACGAGACGCCCTACGAAACCTTCGGCATGCTCAGTTACCAGGCCTGGCGCGCGGCGCGCCTGGTGGTCGACACCGGCATCCACGCCAAGGGCTGGACGCGCGCGCAGGCGCAGGCCTACCTGCACGACAACACCGCGCTGTCCGACCACGAGATCGAGACCGAGGTCGACCGCTACATCTCGTGGCCGGGCCAGGCGCTGTCCTATTACCTGGGCCAGATGGCGATCATGGAAGCGCGGAAGAAGGCGGAAACCGCGCTCGGCGCGCGCTTCGACATCCGCGCCTTCCACGACACCGTGCTGCAGATAGGCGCGGTGCCGCTGCCGGTGCTGGCGGCGCGCATCGATGCCTTCATTGCCGCGGGTGGCACATCGCCGTATCCGCCATCGAAATAGCGTGGACGATCCGCCGCCTTGAAGCCGCGACTGCACCTAGCGCGCGACGCCGGTCCGCAATTGCTTGCAGAATCGGTGTCGCCGCCATGTGTCGGCCAACGTTGAGGAGGAAATCATGAGCAGGACACCGAACGACGACCGTAGTGATAGCTTGAATCCGAACAGCGACGCACACAGTGCCAGCCAGGACAACCGCTCGGATCAACTGAACCCGAATAACGAACGCTATCAGGGAAGCGACAAGTCCGACGAAGAAGATAAAAGCGACTGAGCACACTGCGGGGCGCCCCTCGTCCCGCTCAGGCTTCGACAATCCCGCTGGCCTGCTATGGCGTTGCACGCCGTTTCGGTCGGTTACGGTAACCGCAGCGCCATCGCGCTTCCAGCAAATCAAGTAGCGCAGTCGTTTGTATGCGGGACTTACAAATCTCGATCCTGTTTCAACCGGTGGGGCGAAAATTTCGCCAATGATCACGACAGGTCGGGAAAGACCCTAAGCGGCCGCTCGAATAGAGCGGAACTACATGACACCCCACCACATTTGCTTAGCCCCAGGCTCTGGCTTGAGCATGTGCGGCACTGATGTCACTGTCTCGAACAAAGCATCTACCTCCGCTGGATTTTTTTCGCGCATCATAGAAAATCCGGCAGTATCGAAAATCGCCGTTTTGAAGACGTCGAGCTCGCTCTCGTCCCAACAATCGGAGGACCAAGTTACTGCAGGAAGTTTACCAGCGAGAAAGCCAGCAGGAGGGACATCTGTTGGATCGGCTCGCTGCTCGTGCCGAAGGCACAATCTCCTACAAAGTATATGCTTGAGGGCGGACGTCGCGCAGCAGCCCAAGACTTTCGAGCCTAATCGTGGTGGCGACGCGCGATACGCCATAACGTGACATCAGCTCGCGAGTTACCCGCTCATAGTTTTGGTAGTTACAGGGTTGCCCGTCCAGATACAGCGCGCCGTGACCTCTGTTCGGTATGTGCAGCCATTCGATGATCCGCTTGAAGTCATCAACGAAGGAGGCCTTGGGCATAAGCAGGCAAGCCGCGAATACGTTTGCCTGGTATTCCATCCGAACGATGTCAGGAGACATGGAATCTGCGTCGCGCTTTAACTTGAAATCGCTTTCGTCGCACGCTTCGCCCGACATGTATTTCCCATGGGAAAGCAGATGGTGGGCAAGTTCGTGCGCCAAAGTAAAGCGCTCCCGTCCAGAGTTCGGAACCAATTGACGGTAAACTAGTATCTCGAGCGGTGAGAAAGAGATTCGCCCTAGGGTTGACTGCCGCATTTTCCCATCTTCCAGAAATGCCTCCGTCCTTACCTGCAGACCACTACGCATCTGCTCTTGGGAGCAAATGTCCTCCATCGAAACCTCTCCTCCGGGCCAGCCGATCTCTCGTAGTATGCAGAGGCACTTATCTTCGAGTTCATCGTTCCCAATGTAAGGAACCCTACACGACGGCCTACCGCGCGGATTCGCTACCGCCCGACGCTGCTCGGCGCTCAGCCGCGAGTGAACTAGCATTCCATCCGCAAAATCCCATAGCGAATTGGTCACCCCCACGGGAGACTGCATATACAAGTCGAATGCGCCGTCAAACTGTTGCGAAGTCAATCCTTCGAGTATTTTATCGGAGGTGCCTTCAAATGCTGTAACGGCACTTGCCGACGGCGACCTGTACAGCTCCCACTTCGCATCTGAGGTGCTAAAGAGCCGTAATATCCCCATCTTTTTCGCCTTCGCGAAGTTTAGAGCGCCGGACTGGAACGCCGCGTTGCTTGCCATTACAGGCTTCGCGCTTGTAGGTGAGACCTGCTGCACCTTGGCAAAAAATTCCTCAGCATCGTTTACCGGAACCGAATGGGAATAGTGCTTGCATTCTATTAGCCAGACTTCCGAGTATTCCGTAGCCCCCGGAAGGTAGATTTCTATAGAAACGTCGAATTCTATTTCACTGTCACGATCCCTTGAATAGTAGCCCTTTTTGTGAAAGACCTTGCAGCAACTGCTCCTGACGTGGAATTGCTCGTCTTTGATCTGAGTACGGAAGTAATCGTAAACCCTGCGCTCGAACGCGTCGCCCTTAATCGTTGTATTCATGGAATTATTCCGATGTCTACAAGTATACGTGCTTTCATGGATTCTTTGGACAGGTTGCTGGGTTTTCGTACAGTATAAGACATTAGTCGGCTGTACTTGATGGACTCGCAACTGGCTTGCCCCGCTAAGGCGGCATACAAGGCGCTTGGTATTAACGTAACGAACCAATGAGGAGCGGAAGAAAATCTAAGAGTGGAGCCCTGCCGAGGGGGCGCTTGTCGAAGGGGAGTATCCGACATACAACCCTGCTGAATCGGACGTACTGGTTGCCATCTATAGCGTGGGTTATTTCCTGGATTCTCCAGCAAAGGCGAAAACAGCTTTGAAGCCATAGGCGTCTACGCGACCGACAAAACCGGAAAACCTCGTTATTTTGTTGATATCTTGTGAGAATTTGGGAACCTCCAGCGGAAAGTTCACGAACTGTCATGACCGGCTGTTGTCGACCCAGCGCTGCAGAAATTCACGTAGGAGCCTTCTCACATTAAGCGGCCTCTACGAAAGCCGGGGCGATTCAATCCTGTCCTAAACCCTCACTCCTCAACAGTCAACCCTCCAAATTCATCACGATTTGCGATGGCGGACGCTAAAAAAGATTACGTCCTAGTAGGGATTTCGGCCCCTGCCAACCTGCACATCGGAAATGCGGTTCAAGTAACGCTGGCAATTTCAACATAAAGCAGCTTCGAAATATTTAACTGAAAGGTCCGCTTTTGACTGCGCTCGGCCGTTCGCCAACCTTAAAATGTTCAACCTTAAAATAATTCATCGGCCACCTGTCAAGACCGGTCCTACCCAGCAGAAAGCGGACCTTCTGATATTCTCCCGGATAGTGAAGCATCAGATATACCAAACCACCGCTTCATTGCCCCGCGCCATAGCGGATCACACATACGCGCCGCTATCGGCCGCTTCCATCTCCACCAGCCGGCCCTGCATGCGCTGGAGGAATCCGGCCAGCAAACGCCGCTCCGATGCATCCAGCACGCCGAACATCTGCTCGGCAAAATCGCACAGCAGCGGCGAGATCACCGCCAGCGCGGCGGCGCCGGCCTCGGTCAGGGCGATCCGCTTGGCGCGCCGGTCGACCTTGTCCTGGGTGCGCAGCACCAGGCCCTCCTGCTCCAGCGCGTCGATGCCTTCGGTGACCGTGCGCGGCGCATAGCCAAGTCCCTGCACCAGGTCGATCGAGCGCACCGCGCCGCGGTGGCCGATGAACAGCAGCAGTTTCACGCGCGCCACCGACGTCCCCTGTTTGCCGAGCCGGCTGGCCAGCACCCGGTGCGCCTGCTCGGAAAAATCGCGCAGCGCTTCGCCGGCGTCAATTGCCCCCGCCGCACGATTGGTGTCTTTCTGCATGTTTTCTCTCGTTATGTTATATTTTTTGCATATCATATGGTTGTAGCATGTGATGCATTATATTCAACTTTCAGGAAAATTCATGTCCGTTTCATCCCGTCGCGCCCTCTCCCTGTCCCAATACCGCCGCTCTGCCGCCCTGCTAGCGCTGGCCGCCATCGGCTTCGCCGGGGGCGCCGCACAAGCCGAACCGTCGGCGGCGCTCGACCGCGTGAGCCTGTCCGCCGGCGCCTTTTATACCGAACCGAAGATCCATCTGGGCGCCGATACCCCGCAAGGTTTCGTCTCCACCCCGGACCAGGAACTGGGCCATGTGACGCTGCCGCGCGTCAAGGCCGACGTACTGCTGGGCGATTCGCAAGGCTTGTCGTTCGACTACTTCCGCTACGACAAATCGAACAGCTCGACCGCATCCGGCAGCACCACCTACGAGGGCGTGCCCTACGCCGGCGCGGTAAACGCCAACCTCAACTTGCAGCTCGACCTGGCGCAGCTCGCCTATAAATGGTGGATCGGCCAGGGCAGCGACGTGTTCGGCATCGGCGTCGGCGCCGGCTACTACCGCGCCAAGGTCGACGCCCGCGCCACCGGCACGGTCAGCGGCACGGTCGCCGGCCTGCGCCAGAGCCGCGACTTCAGCGCCGACGGCTCGGCCAGCGAAAGCGCCTTCGCGCCGCTGCTGGAACTCGGCTGGCGTCACGCCTTTACCCCGGACCTGCGCATGGTGGCGGACGTTTCCGGCGTCAAGAAGAACGGCGGCAAGCTGAGCGGCCATATCTATGGCGCCAGCGTCGGCGCCGAGTGGTTCTTCGCCAAGAACGTCGGCCTGATGGCGGACTACGGCATCCAGCGCATCCAGCTGAGCCGCAACGGCACCCGCGATGCCGACCTCAAGGTGCGCCTGACCGGACCGTCGGCCTACCTCAAGGTCCGCTTCTGAACCGGTCCATGACCAGCACGCCTGACCAGGGATGGCCGCGATGAATGCACTGTTGGCGGGCGCGCGCCGCCCGGTCACCTTCCTCGGCGAAGTGATCCTGGCCGGCGTGGCGGCGGTCGGCGGCGGCTGGCGCTTCCGCATGGCCGACTTCGTGCGGGTGCTGGCCGACACCAGCTGGCGCGCGGTGCCGATCGTCTCCACCGTGAATTTCCTGGTGGGCGCGATCCTGGCCTTCGTCGGCGCGGTGCAGCTGGCCAAGTTCGGCGCCGGCATCTTCGTGGCCGACCTGGTCGGCATCGCAGTGGCGCGCGAAATGGCGGCCATCATCACCGCGGTCGTCATCGCCGGCCGCACCGGCGCCGCCTTCGCCGCCGAGATGGCCTCGATGCAGGCCAACGAAGAGATCGACGCGCTCGAGGTGCTGGGCCTGCCGGCCATCGACTTCCTGGTGCTGCCGCGCGTGATCGCGCTGCTGGTCATGATGCCGCTGCTGTACGTGTTCGCCTGCATGACCGGCATCCTGGGCGGCATGAGCGTGGCGGCGGCGATGCTCGACATCTCGATGGCCGGCTACCTGCAGCGCACGTCCGAATCGCTGACCTGGATCCACCTGGCGCTGGGCGCCGGCAAGTCGCTCGCCTTCGGCATCCTGATCGGCCTGGTGGGCACCTATTTCGGCCTGTACACCAAGCGCAACGCGGCCGGCGTCGGCATGGCGACCACCGGCGCGGTGGTCACCAGCATCGTCGGCATCATCGTGCTCGACGCGGTATTCGCGCTGTGCGCCAACGCATTGAACCTCTGACATGGGACGACCATGAGCCTGCTCGCCGTACACGACCTCGAAATGCGCTTCGGCGACCGCCTGATCCAGGAGCACGTCTCGCTGAAGGTGGATGAAGGCTGCATCTTCGCCGTGATGGGCGGCAGCGGCTGCGGCAAGAGTACGCTGCTAAAGCACCTGGTCGGCCTGCTGCCGCCGGCGTCCGGCGCAGTCTGCTACGACGGCGTGAACTTCTGGGACAGCGACGAGGCCGGCCGCGACGCCCTGCGCGCCAAGTTCGGCATGCTGTTCCAGAGCGCGGCGCTGTGGTCGTCGATGACGGTGCTGGAAAACGTCCTGCTGCCGCTGACCCAGCGCACCAAGCTGGACGACAAGGCGCGCGAGAAGCGCGCACGCGAGGTGCTGGAATGGGTCGGCATGGAGGGCTCGGCCGACGCCTTTCCGGCCGACCTGAGCGGCGGCATGAAGAAGCGCGTCGGCCTGGCGCGCGCCATCGCCGCCGAGCCGCAACTGCTGTTCCTGGACGAACCCTCGGCCGGCCTCGATCCGATCAGCTCGCGCCGGCTGGACGACCTGATCCTCGACATCCGCGAGCGCACCGGCGCCGCCTTCGTGCTGGTCAGCCACGAGCTGCCCAGCCTGTTCGCCATCGCCGACGACGGCATCTTCCTGGATGCCGACAGCAAGCACCCGATCGCCCACGGCAAGCCGGCCGACCTGGCCAAACAGCACATCCATCCGACCGTGGACGCCTTTTTGCGGCGCGAAGTGCCGCCGGAAGACGACGCATCGACGGGCGCCGGCGCGGCCGCCGATCACGGCGCCGCAACCGCCCCCGACAAACAAAAGGAACCCGCATGAAACGCAACGCCCTCATGATCGGCGCTTTCGTCATCGCCACCCTGGTCGTCATCGTCGCCGCCATCATCTGGCTCAGCGGCAGCGACCTGTTCACCAAGCAGCAGAAAGCCAGCGTCTACTACGAAGGCAACGTCAGCGGCCTATCGGTGGGCGCGCCGGTGACCTTCCGCGGCGTGACCATCGGCCAGGTGACCGCGATCGGCATCAACGTCGACGGCAATTCGCTGCGCACCACGGTGCCGGTCTCGCTCAAGCTGCAACCGTCGGCGCTGAACATCAGCGGTGCGCCGGACGGCACCATGAACATCCCGACCCTGGTGGCGCGCGGCCTGCGCGCGCGCCTGGCCTCGCAGAGCATCGTCACCGGCCAGAAAGGCATCGAGCTCGACTTCGTGCCGCATTCGCCGGCGATACTGCACGGCGTCACCGGCGGCGGCGCGCACGACCCCGAAATCCCGGCGGTGGCCGACCGCTTCGGCGCCCTGATCGACCAGGTCGCCGAGCTGCCGCTGCGCGATACCGTCAACGACATGCGCGCCACCGTACAGGACCTGCAGAAGACCCTGGTCAGCGTGCGCGACACCCTGTCCACTGCGCAGGCCCTGCTGGGCACCGCATCGACCGAGTTGAAAGCGACCACGGTGGACTCGCGCAAGACCCTGGAAACCGCCACCGAGGCGATCCGCCGCGTGCAGGACCATTCGGCGCAGACCCTGGAAGCCGTGACGCGCCTGGCCAACACCTCGAACGACACCGTGGCCGGCGCCCAGCCGGAACTGCAGCGCACGCTGGTCGAAGCACGCCAGGCATCGGAAGCCGCGCGCCTGGCGATGGAACGGGTGGCCGACCTGGCCGCGCCGGGCGCGCCGATGCGCTCCGACCTGGAAGGCACGGTGCGCGACCTGTCGCAAGCCGCGCGCGGCCTGCGCTCGCTGAGCGAACTGCTGGAAGAAAAACCGAACGCCCTCATCTTTGGGAACAAGAGCAAATGAACGGATTCACGACCCCATCGCCGCGCGCCGCGCGCCGCCTGCCTGCCCTAGGTGCCCTGTTTGCGCTGGCGTCGGTGCTGTCTGGCTGCGCCTCGACGCCGCCCGCCACCCTGCTGTCGCTGCCCAGCGCGGTGCCGCTGATCGCATCGGCGGCACCGCCACGCAGCATGGATGCCGCCATGCCGGTGCTGGCGGTCGGGCGCCTGGACATCCCGGAGTACCTGGTCGCGCGCCGCGTGCGCTACAAGGTCGACGACAGCACCGTGGCCGAATGGCCGGACACCTACTGGGCCGAGCGCATCGAGGTCGGCGCCTCGCGCGAATTCACCGCTGCCCTGCAGCAGCGCCTACCCGGCTGGCGCGTGTGCGATGCCGATTGCACGCCGCTGCATCCGCGCGCCTCGCTGCGGGTCGACCTGGTGCGCATGGATTACGTGCGCGGCCAGCGCAAGCTGGTCGGCAAGGTACGCTTCGGCGTGCTGGGACGCACGCCCGATGCCGGCAGCGCCGCCGCCAACGCGGCGGCGGCAGTGAACGCCGCGCGCGGCGAGGAACGGGTGTATGAAGTGGCGGCCAGCGGCGACAGCCCGCAAGCCCAGGCGCAGGCGGTCACGGAACTGCTGCGCCGCATCGCCGCCGACGCCGCAGCGCTGGTCGGCGCGGTATCGTGATCGCTACGTAGGGTGGACGGCTATACCGCCGCCGGTCGATTTGTCGCGGTGTAGCCGCCGTCCATGCGGCGATCGGCGACGCCGGCATAATCCGTGCCGCAACGACATGCAAACCGGCGTCAGAACAGCTTGACCTTCAATTGCACCGAAATCCCGCCGTACAGGCGGTCCTTGTAACTCGGGATCACGCCGACGTTGACGCCAACACGCTCGTACTCATAGGTAAAAGTAGGAATCAGCGCCGGGAACCAGCCGCGGTCGCGCATCTTCGGGTAGCCGTCGAAGGCGGCGATGGCGGCGCCCAGGCGCACCGGCCCGAGCGCCCACGGCTGCCAGATCACGCCGGCGTAGTTCGAATACACGCGGTCGCTGTTGACGAAGCGCCCGGCCACCGCCGCCATGGTGCCGGAAAAACGGTATTCCGCGCCCAGGCCGCGGTTGCCGCCGTTCAGGTTCTTGTCGCGGTCGAAGTGGTAGGTGGCAAAGCCGCTGTCGAGCCACAGCTCGGCTTTGGGATCGGCGTCGATCCAGGTAAACAGTTTATCCGCAGGCGCCGGCGTACCGGCCTGGGTGGCAGGTCGTGCAGTGGCCTGCGCCTGCGCGCCGCCGGCGAGCAGCGCCAGGGATGCGGCCAGCGCTAGCGGGCGGATATGTCGGTAAGCGTTCAATCGTCGGCCTTCGGGTCGAGTCCGGGAAACAGCACTTCGGTGAAGCCGAAGCGGGAAAAGTCGCGGATGCGCATCGGGTACAGGATGCCGAACAAATGGTCAACCTCGTGCTGCACCACGCGCGCATGGAAGCCGTCGACCTCGCGCACGATGCGCGCGCCGTACTGGTCGACACCTTCATAACGCAGGCGCGTGTGGCGCGGCACGCTGCCGCGCAGGCCGGGCACCGACAGGCAGCCTTCGAAGCCCTCTTCCATCTGGTCCGACAAGGGCGTCAGCAGCGGATTGATCAATACCGTTTCCGGCACCGCCGGCGCATCCGGATAGCGCCCGTTGCGCCCGAAGCCGAAGATCACCACCTGCAGGTCGACGCCGATCTGCGGCGCGGCCAGGCCGGCGCCGTCGACCGCGCGCATGGTCTCGAACAGGTCGGCCACCAGCGCGTGCAGCTCGGGCGTGTCGAAGGCGGTGACCGGTGCGGCGGTGCGCAGCAGGCGCGGGTCGCCCATTTTCAGGATCTCGCGGACGCTCACGGCTTGACCTCGCTGCACAGGTGCTGCAGGAACTCGCTATACGCCGCGGCGGTTTCCGGGTGCTTCATGCCGATCGCCGCGGTCGCCTTCAGGTAGCCGATCTTGGAGCCGCAATCGTAGCGCTGGCCGGCATAGCGGTAGGCCAGCACGCGTTCGCGCGCCATCAGCGCGGCGATGCCGTCGGTCAGCTGGATCTCGCCGCCGGCGCCGGTGCCGAGCGTTTCCAGGTGGTCGAAGATCGCGCCGCTCAGCACGTAGCGGCCGACCACCGCCAGCGTCGACGGCGCGTCCTCGGGCTGCGGCTTCTCGACGATGCCGGACACCAGCTCCAGGTCGGTGCGGTAGGGGCTGGCGCTGACGATGCCGTACTGGCGCGTGTTCGCGCGCGGCACGTCCTGCACCGCCAGCACGCTGCAGCGCTCGTAGGTGTACAGGTCGGTCATCTGGGCCAGCACCGGCTTGTGGCCGGCGGCGGTGTCCATGAAGTCGTCGGCCAGCAGCACGGCGAACGGCTGGTTGCCGACCACCGGGCGGGCGCACAGCACCGCGTGGCCGAGGCCGAGCGGCTCGGACTGGCGGATATAGATGCAGTTGACGCTCTTCGGGATGACCCCGCGCACCAGTTCCAGCAGCGCCTGCTTGCCGGCCGCTTCCAGTTCCGCTTCCAGCTCGTAGGCCTTGTCGAAGTGGTCCTCGATGGCGCGCTTGTTGCGGCCGGTGATGAAGATCATCTCGGTGATGCCGGCCGCGACCGCCTCTTCCACCGCATACTGGATCAGCGGCTTGTCGACGATCGGCAGCATTTCCTTCGGCTGCGCCTTGGTGGCGGGCAGGAAGCGGCTGCCGAGTCCCGCGACGGGAAATACCGCCTTCTTGATGACACTCATTCCTGCTCCACCTGTTTCGCTTCGTTCGTATTCGATGCCGCCGACCCGCCATCGGTTCCCAGCAGCGCCAGCAGGCCGGCCTCGTCCAACACCGTCACCCCCAGCGCTTCGGCCTTTTCCAGCTTGCTGCCGGCATCGGCACCGGCCACCACGTACGAGGTCTTCTTCGACACCGAACCGGACACCTTGCCGCCGGCCGCCTCGATCAGCGCGCCGGCCCCGTCGCGCGACATGGTCGGCAGCGTGCCGGTCAGGACGAAGGTCTTGCCCTCCAGCGCGCCGGCAGGCCCGGCCGCGGCCTGCGGCAGCGCGTCCAGCTGCGCCAGCAGTTCGCGCCGCAGGTCGGCCACCGCGTCCAGGGCGGCGCGGTTGGCGGGTTCTGCCATCCAGGTTTCCAGCGGCGCCACCACCGCTTCCGGCAGGCCGAACACGCCGAACACCTTCGAATGCGCCAGGTCTTCCAGCGTGCGCCCGTCCAGCAACTGGCGCGCGCGCGGACCGGTCAGTTTCGGGATGCCGAGCGCGGCCAGCAGCTCGACCTGGTCGAGGCGTTCGCGCAGTTGCGCGCGCGGCGCGTGTTCTCCCTGCGGTGCGACGCCGGCGGCCAGCAGCGCATCCAGCGCCTGCTGGTTCTTGACTTCGGCGAAGAAATCGGCGATCGCTTGCGCCACCGTGCCGCCGATGTCGGGCAGCACGCGCAGCAGCGCGGCCGGCGCGCGCCGCACCAGCGCCAGGCTGCCGAGCCAGTCGGCCAGGGTCTTGGCGGTGGATTCGCCCACGTGGCGGATGCCGAGCGCGAACAGCAGGCGCTCCAGGGGCGGGCGGCGGCTGGCGGCGATCGCGGCCAGCAGGTTGTCGGCCCACCTGGTCGGGATCTTGCCCTGCTTGACGGTTTCCGGCGTGGTGCCGTCGCGCTCGTCGGCCAGGCGCTTCATCGCCAGCAGGTCTTCCAGCGTGAGGCGGTACAGGTCGGCCACGCCGTGGATCAGGTTCGATTCCACCAGGCTGTCGATGTAGCGGTCGCCCAGGCCCTCGATGTCCATCATGCGCCGGCCGGCGAAGTGGCGGATCGCTTCCTTCCTCTGGGCGGCGCAGCTCAGGCCGCCGGAGCAGCGGGCGATCGCCTCGCCTTCCTCGCGCACCACGTGCGAGCCGCATACCGGGCATTGCTGCGGCAACCGATACACCGGCGGCGCCGGCTCGGGACGCCGTTCCAGCAGCACCGACAGCACTTCCGGAATCACGTCGCCGGCGCGCCGCACGACGACCGTATCGCCCACGCGCACGTCCTTGCGCTGCACCTCGTCCTCGTTGTGCAGGGTGGCGTTGGTGACGGTGACGCCGCCCACCGACACCGGCACCAGGCGCGCCACCGGCGTGATGGCGCCGGTGCGGCCGACCTGCACGTCGATCGCCTGCACGACCGTCAAGGCTTCCTCGGCCGGGAACTTGTGCGCCAGCGCGAATCGCGGCGCGCGCGAGACGAAGCCGAGCAGGCGCTGGTCGGCCACGCGGTCGACCTTGTACACCACGCCGTCGATCTCGTACGGCAGCGTCTTGCGGCGCGCGCCGATGTCGTTGAAATAGCCCAGCATGCCCTGGCAACCCTCAACCACGGCGCGCTCCTTCGATACCGGCAGGCCGAGGCGCTCGAACCAGTCCAGCACCGCCGAGTGCGATGCCGGCGGCGGCGCGCCTTCCAGCACGCCGATGCCGTAGGCGAAGAAACGCAGCTTGCGCTGGGCGGTGATGCGCGCGTCGAGCTGGCGCAGGCTGCCGGCGGCGGCGTTGCGCGGATTGGCGAATTCCTTCTGTTCGGCCTCGCGCTGGCGCGCGTTCAGGCGCGCGAAATCGTCCTTGAACATCAACACCTCGCCGCGCACCTCGAGCACGGCCGGGATGTCGGGGCCGTGCAGGCGCAGCGGGATCACGCGCACGGTGCGGATGTTGGCGCTGACGTCCTCGCCCGTCACACCGTCGCCGCGGGTGGCGGCCTGCACGAACACGCCGTTTTCGTAGCGCAGGCTGATCGCCAGTCCGTCGAATTTCAACTCGGCCGCGTAGGCCACGCGCGCCACGTCCAGGCCGTCGCGCACGCGGCGGTCGAAGTTGTCGATGTCTTCATCCGAAAAGCCGTTGTTCAACGACAGCATCGGCAGCGCGTGCGTCACCTGGCTGAATTCGGGGATCGGTGCGGCGCCGACCCGGAAGGTCGGCGAATCGACGGATTGCGCTTGCGGGTGCGCCAGTTCCAGCGCCTGCAGTTCGCGGAACAGCTTGTCGTACTCGGCGTCCGGAATGGTCGGCGCGTCCAGCACGTGGTAATTGTAGATGTGGCGGTTGAGTTCCTCGACCAGCCAGGCCATGCGCGCCAGGGGATCGGCCTGATCCCCTTGATCGATGGCCGCGTTCGGTGTTGCCGTCAAGTCGGACTCCTCAACTGAACAGGCGCAGCGCGCGCGCCGAGCCGGCGGCGATGTCGGCGCCGTCCATCTCCTGGTAGAACTCGCGTACCTGGCCGGCGATCTCTTCCAGCGTATCGTCCGACAGCGGCTGGTCGAAGTCGTCGACGATGGCGCCGTTCAGGCGCTGCTCCAGCGTCTTGGCGCAGGCCACCATCTTGCCGAAGCCGTCGCGCGCGGCCGGCACGCAGGGCACGTCCAGCAACAAAGTCAGGCGCGAGGTGGTGTCGGCGCCCAGCGTGACGTTGGTCGACAGCGTGAACAGCAGCGCGCCTGCGTGGCCGGCTTCCTTGTCGGGCATGGCGAAGCGGCCGTCCGGACGCACGTCGAAGCCCTGGTTTTCCAGGGCGCCGATCAGGGTCGGCATCGACCACGGCGCGCCCTTCGAGGCCAGGTTGACGCCCAGCTGGGCATCGTGGCCGGCGACGAAGCGGTGCAGGTTCTTCGCTTCGCTCATCACCTCGATCATGTCCGGCACTTCCGGCTCGGCTTGAATCTCGTCGGCGACGGCGCGCAGGCGCGTCACCAGTTCCGAGTATTCGAGTTCGTTGAGCGCGGTACTGCGCGTGGCCAGCTGGACGCCGGCCTGCAGCCTGGAATACACGCCACCGTGCACGATCGGCGTCCATTCGCCGCCGGCGGCCTGGCCGACGTAGTGCACCGGCTTGTTGCCGATGCGGCGCAGCTTGTGCAGCGCCGGCAGGATGCGCTCGCCATGCAGCGGGCCTTCGGAATTGAGCGGGATGATGCAGTCGATCAGGGGATCGACCAGAGAATCGGCGGGATTCGCGGCCGGATTCGCGGCCGAAGTCGCAGCTGGATGCGCGCCCGCCTGGCCCGGCGCCTGGACGGCGCCGGCCAGGGGCGCCAGCGCCGGTTCGGCGCCATGCGCGCCGCCGGTGCCCGCACCACCCGCGGCGGCGCCGGCCGCCGGGGCGCCCGTCGACGGCGGCGCGTGCAGCACCGGCTCGGCCAGCGCATCGGCGCCCGGCATCAGGGCGCCCGGCGCCGATGCATCGAATACCGGCTCGTGGCGGTCGAGGGCGGCGTGGTCGGCGGCGCCGTGGAGCGGCGCGCCCAGGCCGGGCTCGACCTGGGGACGCTCGGTCATGCCGCTCTTCATCAGCACGTCGTCATGGTCCGAAGCGAATGCGCGCTCGACGCTCTTGCGGGCCTTGTATTCCTGCCACTTGTTGTAACTGATGACGGCGACGACGAAGACGCCGCCCACGCCGATCAGGCTCATTTGGAGATCTGTCATGCTGCTTGTGCCTTGGATACGTCTAGTTGTTGTAATTCGATTAGCAATATTTTCATCGATTGGCGAAAGCCTGCATGCTCACCCGATCCGCTCGGGCGCAGGCAAGGGCTTGGACAATGGATTCACCACGCGAGGGTAACACGAAGGCAACGATTGGCGCCACGCCGCTCGGCCGCGCACGGACGAAAAAAAGCCATCCCCGCGGGGATGGCTCGGTAGCCGGCGGCGCCCTTCCGGCGCAATCAGGATGCCGGCACGGGGATGGCCGCTTATTCCTGCAGGGCGGCGGCCAGCCTGGCGATGCGCTCGCCGTCCACGCCGACGGCCTTGGCCAGGCGCTTGCCATAGTCGGCGTCGGCCTTCCAGAAATAGGACAGCATCGTGTTCAGGGTATCCTGGTTCTTCACACGCTTGAGGTCGCCGGACAGGTTGACGATCAGGTCGTCACGGTCCTGGGCGCCCAGCGCGCGGTAGAAGTCGCCGGCCTGGCGGAAGTTCAGGGTCTTGGCGATGCGCTGCTGCTGGGTGGTGCCGGTCAGCGGCAGCTGGCTGCTGCGCGCCTGCGGGTCCTCGACCAGCGCGCCCTCGAGGCGGCTCGGCTGGTAGTTGACGCTGCCCTTGCGCCCCGAGATGTTGGCGGCGCCGTCCTGGTTGTTGTTCAGCACCGGCACCAGCGGGCGGTTGATCGGCAGCGACTGGAAGTTGGCGCCGAGGCGGTGGTGCTGGGTATCGATGTACGAGAACAGGCGGCCTTGCAGCATACGGTCTTCCGATGCCTCGATGCCCGGAATCAGGTTACCCGGCGCCATGGCGACCTGCTCGGTCGACTCGAAGAAGTTGTCCGGCACGCGGCCCAGCGTCATGGTGCCGACCTTGCGCTCTGGGATGCCCGGCCAGATCTTGGTGGCGTCGAGCGGATCGAAATCGAACTTGTTCAAGTCCTGCGGACGCAGCACCTGCACGGTCAAGTCCCATTTCGGGAACTTGCCGGCCTTGATGGCATCGTACAAGTCGGTGGTCAGGTGGCTGGTGGTCTTGCCCTGCACCAGCGGGATTTCCTGCGGGCGCAGGTTGCGCTCGCCCTGCTGGGACTTCCAGGCGAACTTGGCGTACACGTAGTCGCCCCTGGCGTTGACCAGCTTGAGCGCGTGCACGCTGCTGCCGTTCATCTGGCGGTAACTGGCCGGCGTACCGTAGTTCGAATACACGCGGGTCAGCATCTGGGTCGATTCCGGGATGTGCGAGAAGAAATCGAACACGCGTTCCGGCTCCTGCACGTTGGTGACCGGATCGGGTTTCAGCGCGTGGATCATGTCCGGAAACTTCATCGCGTCGCGGATGAAGAAGATCGGCAGGTTGTTGCCGACCAGGTCCCAGTTGCCTTCCTGGGTATAGAACTTGGTGGCGAAGCCGCGCGGGTCGCGCACGGTCTCGGTGCCGGAACGGCTCGGGATCACGGTGGAAAAGCGCACGAACACCGGTGTGACGGTATTGCGGCTGAACAGCTTTGCCTTGGTGAGGTCGGACAGGTCGTCGGTGGCGACGAAGCTGCCGTGCGCGCCGGTGCCGGTCGCGTGCACCACGCGCTCGGGAATGCGCTCGCGGTCGAAACGCTGCAGCTTCTGCACCAGTTGCACGTCCTGCAGCAGGGTCGGACCGTTGGGGCCGGCGGTCTGGCTGTTCTGGTTGTCGCCGACGGCGGCGCCATTGTCCTTCGTCATCACTTGCTGCGCATACGCGCCTTGCGCCAGCAACAGCAGGCCACCGGTTGCGGCCAGCGTGCACAGCGCAACGCGGCCCATCGACATCTTCATCAATTCCATACGTAAAACCTATTGAAACAGTTCAGGAGATAGGAATCATAAATCCTGGCCCATCAATATATGAAATTGACAATATTTATCTATTCAATAGCTTTTCTGTATTTACCATCCCGGCGTCAAGCCGCTGCCAGGCTGGCCGCCGCTTCCATGTCGACGGCGACGATGCGCGACACGCCTTGCTCCTGCATGGTCACGCCGATCAGCTGATTGGCCATCTCCATCGCGATCTTGTTATGCGAGATGAACAGGAACTGGGTCTGGTCCGACATGCGCTGCACCATGCGGCAGAAGCGCTCGGTATTGGCGTCGTCGAGCGGCGCGTCGACCTCGTCCAGCAGGCAGAACGGCGCCGGGTTCAGGCGGAACATCGAAAACACCAGCGCGGTCGCGGTGAGCGCCTTTTCGCCGCCGGACAGCAAGTGGATGGTGGCGTTCTTCTTGCCCGGCGGCTGCGCCATCACCTGCACGCCGGCGTCGAGGATCTCGTCGCCGGTCATCACCAGCTTGGCATTGCCGCCGCCGAACAGGATCGGGAACAATTCCGAGAAATGGCCGTTGACCCGGTCGAAGGTGTCTTGCAGCAGGTCGCGCGATTCGCGGTCGATGCGTGCGATCGCCCCTTCCAGCGTGCCGATCGCTTCCAATAAATCGTTGTTCTGGGCGTCGAGGAACTGCTTGCGCTCGGTGGCCTGCGCCAGTTCCTCGACCGCCGCCAGGTTGACTGCGCCCAGCGCGGAAATCGCATTCGTCAGGCGCGTGACCTCGCCCTGCAGCCACGACGGTTTCATGTCCGGGTCGAGCTTTTCCGATAATGCTGCCTCGTCGGCGCCGGTGCTCTTCAAGGCATCGGCGAACTGCTCCTGGTTCAGGCGCGCGGCCTGCTCCTTCAGCTGCATCTCGGTGATGCGCTCGCGCTGCGGCTGCAGGCTGCGCTCGGCGCCCATGCGCGCCTCTTCGAGCGCGCGCAAGCCCTGGGCCAGCTGGTCGAGCTCGTGACGGGCGTCGGCCAGCGCTTCTTCCTGGCCGCTGCGGCGCGCCAGCAATTCCTGCAAGCCTTCGGCCACACTGCCTGATTCCAGCGCCGCCAGTTCCAGGCGCGCCGCGGCGACGCCCTGCGCCACCTGGGCCGCCTGCTGGCCGGTGGTGGCGCCGCTCCTGCGCAGCTCCTCGATGCGTGCGCGCCCGGTCTTTTCGGCGAACAGCGCTTCCTGGGCCGCGCGCTCCAGTTCGCGCAGGCGCGCGCGCGCTTCGGCCAGGCCGCGCTCCTGGCCTTCGAATGCGGCTTGCCCGTCCTCGTGCGCGCCCTGCAGCTCGGCCAGTTCCAGGTCGAGCTCCTCGAACTGGGCTTCGGCTTCCGCCCTGGCCTGGCGCGCCTCGGCTTCCTGGGCCGCGATCTCGTCGAGCTCGGCGCCGATCTGCCCACTGCGCTGGTTGTAGCGCGCCTCGACCTCGCCCTGGCGCACCACGTCGATCTGCAGGGCATGGGTTTCGCGCTGCAGCGTGGCCACGCGCTGCCGGCCCTCCTGCAGGCGGCGCTGCAGTTCGGTGACGGCGGCGTCGGCGCGGGTGGCGCGGATGCGCGCCTCGTCCAGCATCAGCGCCTGGGCGCGCAGCTGCTTGTCGATGTTGTCGATCTCGTGCTGGCGCGCCAGCACGCCGTCCTGCTCGGCGTCGGCGGCGTAGAAGCGCACGCTGGAGCGCGTGACCATGTGGCCGTTCGGCGTAACGAAGGCGCCGCCCTCGGGCAGGCGCGCGCGCTGGGCCAGCGCGCTGCCGGGATCGTCGGCCGCGTACACGTTCAGCAGCCAGTCGTCGAGCATGCCGCGCAGGCCCGGATCGTTCAGCCTGAGCAGGCTGGCGAAGGGTTTCAGGCCGTGGTGCCCGGGCGTGGCGCCGCTGCCGGTCGCCGGCGTGTACACCGCCATGCGCGCCGGCGGCGCGTCGCCGAAGAAGCCGCGCGCCCAGTCCAGGTTGCTGATCTCGAGCGCGCCGGTGCGTTCGCGCAGCACCGATTCCAGCGCGGTCTCCCAGCCGGCCTCGATGTCGAGCTTTTGCCACAGGCGCGGCAGGCCGTCGAGTTCGTGTTTCCTGAGCCAGGGCTGGACCTTGCCCTGGGTCTGCACCCGCTCCTGCAGCTGGCGCAGCGCGGCCAGGCGCGCCTCCAGCCTGGCATTGGCGCCGGCTTCTTCCTGCGCCTTGGCGTGCGCCTGGCGCCGTTCCTGCTCGCTGGCCGCCTGGCTGGCGGCGGCGCCCTCCAGCAGCAAATTGGCCTCTTCCAGCGCCAGCTGCTTTTCCTCGAGGTCCATGCGCAAGTCGTCCAGGCGCCCGGCGTCCGGCAGGTCCAGGCCGGCGCGCTCCTGCTGCAGGCGCTCGCGCCGGGTGGCCAGGTTGGCCAGGATGGAGGCCGCGTTGCGCCCGTGCGCCGCCGCCAGTTCGATGCGCTGGCGCACGCCCATGATGCGCGCGCGCGCCTCGCCGGCCTGGTCCTGCGCCGTGCGCCAGGCCGCTTCCAGCGCCGGCAGGCGCTCGCCATGCGCTTCCACGGCGATCTGCGCGCCTTCCGCGCGCGCCGCCAGTTCTTCCAGCCGGTACTCGGCTTCTTCCAGCTGTTCCTGCAGTTCCTGCGCCTGGCTTTGCCAGCCTTCGCCCTGGGCGGACAAGGTGGCGATCTGGTTCTGCAGCCGGGTGCGCGACTCGACCACGAACCTGATCTGCGCCTCCAGGCTGCCGATTTCGGCATTGGTCTGGTACAGCGCGCCCTGGGCGGCGTGCAAGCGGTCGCCGGTGGCGTAATGGGCCTGGCGCATGCGCTCCAGTTCCAGCTCGTGGTGGCGTAGCGCCGCGGTCTGCTGTTCCAGAGCGG
Organism: Massilia forsythiae; assembly: GCF_012849555.1. Taxonomy (NCBI): domain Bacteria; kingdom Pseudomonadati; phylum Pseudomonadota; class Betaproteobacteria; order Burkholderiales; family Oxalobacteraceae; genus Massilia; species Massilia forsythiae. The sequence goes on along the minus strand of NZ_CP051685.1, from coordinate 4,299,130 downwards.
TCTGCGCCTGCTCCATCTCCAGGAACCAGCGCGCCTGCTCGGCCTTGGCTTCGTTCTTGCGCAGCAGCCACAGCAGCTTCTGCTTTTCTTCCTGGTCGGCCTGCAGCTGGCGGAAGCGGTTCGCCACCGCCGCCTGCGCTTCCAGCTTGTCCAGGTTGGCGTTCAGCTCGCGCAGGATGTCCTCGACCCGCTGCAGGTTCTCGCGCGTGTCGGACAGGCGGTTCTCGGTCTCGCGCCGGCGCTCCTTGTACTTGGAGACGCCGGCCGCCTCCTCCAGGAACACGCGCAGTTCTTCCGGACGCGACTCGATGATGCGCGCGATCATGCCTTGGCCGATGATGGCGTAGGCGCGCGGCCCCAGGCCGGTGCCGAGGAAGATGTCCTGGATGTCGCGCCGCCGCACCGGCTGGCCGTTGATGTAATAGGTGGAGGTGCCGTCGCGCGTGAGGGTGCGCTTGACCGCGATCTCGGCGTACTGGCCCCACTGCCCGGCCGCCTTGCCGGCGTTATTGTCGAACACCAGCTCGACCGAGGCGCGCCCGGCCGCCTTGCGGTGGGTCGAGCCGTTGAAGATCACGTCCTGCATCGATTCGCCGCGCAGCTCGGACGCGCGCGACTCGCCCAGCACCCAGCGCACGGCGTCGATGATGTTCGACTTGCCGCAGCCGTTGGGGCCGACCACGCCGACCAGCTGCCCCGGCACCTGGAAATTGGTGGGATCGACGAAAGACTTAAATCCCGACAATTTGATGGAGGAAAGGCGCACGTTCGCTCAGGCTGGCTCTTGGATCGATGAAGCGAACATCATACCATTTGTTGCTTTACAACCAGTAGGGTGGACGGCGAAGCCGCCCACCCTACGCAATAGCGGTATCGTTGCCGGCGCGCATCGCTTCCTGCAGCACTTGCCCGACCACGCCGTCCAGCGCCAGCACGCGCGCGGCGCCGGCGTGCAGGGCGGCGGCCAGTTTTTCGGCGGTCATCGAAAAGGCTTCGCGGCGGCCGGCGCCGGAAAAGATGAACAGCGTGCGCAGCGGGCTCACCCAGGCCAGGCGCACCTTGCGCGGGCCGCTGTCGGCGGCGCGGAATTCGCACCACATGCCGCGTTCCAGGCCGTCGACCGGCGAGATCGCCTGGCGCCGCGCCGCTTCCTGCTCGGCGGCGGCGTTTTCCAGTTCGACGCGGCGCAGCGCGTCCTGCTGGGCCGCTTCGACCGCCAGTTCCAGCTGGCGCTCGGGCGACAGTTCGATCGGCGCGCGCACGATCGAGGCATGGCACTCGGCCAGGCGGGCGAAGAACTGCAGGCGCTCGGCGTCCTGCCAGCGGATCGCGTCCAGCCACTTGTTGAGCGTGCCCAGCAGGCGCGGCAGGCGCGCGATCAGGGCCTTGCGCTGTTCCTGGGTCGCCTTCGGCTTGATGCTCCAGATCAGGTCGTCCATGGCGCGCGTGGCGTTGCCGACCGCGCCCGGCTTGTCGTCCTCGATGCTGTAGGCGAAGGTCATCACCGTGGTCCAGCGCTGCGCCAGGAAGGCGCCGACCACGTCGTCCAGGTCGCCGGCGTCGACGCGCAGCGCCACCGCGGCGCGCGCGGCGCGGCTGGCGACCGCCATCCTTTCCTGCTTCAGGGCACTGGCCACCGGCGCCGCCAGGGCCTGCTCGTGCGCGCTTTCTTCCTCGGCGATGCTGGCCTCGAGTCCGGCGACGGCCTGGGCGAAGCCGTCGCCGCCGGCAACGCCGTCCGCAGCCGCACCCTGCTCCGCCGCTCCCGCGGCGGCCACGCGCTCGACGCTGCGTTGCATCGCCTGGAACAGCGGGTCGTCGCCATCCTTGTGCTGGGCCCAGCCCATGCGCGACAGCAGGTCGACCAGGCGCCGTGCCGGATGCGCCTCTTCGAAGAAGAACGCCTTGTCCCGCAGCGCCGCCTTCAGCACCGGCACCTGCAGCGCCTGCAGCAGTTCGCGCGCCTGGGGCGGGATGCTGGCGTCGAGCAGCACGGTCTCGAACACGCGCGACAGCAGGTCGAGCGTGTGCGCGTCGCCGCGCGACAGCGCCCCGCGCGGCAGGCTCTGTTTCAGGCGCGGGAGATAGAACACGTTGTGCGGGACCGCGACTGGAGCGGCAGCGTCGTGGCGAGCGCCGTCCGCGCCGCCTGCGCCGGATACCCCGCCGGCGCCGTGTTCCAGCGCCGACGCCGGCGCACTCCGGCCCATGCCCACCCCCGCCGCCAGCGCCGGCTCGATCCGCGCCAGCAGTTCCAGCAACGGCGCGGCGCCGGCGGCCGGCAGCGCCGAGAAGGATGGCGGCGCCAATCCTGCCGCCGCCGCTGCCAGGCCGTGCACCGGCACGCCCGCCCAATAGGGCGCGGGGGCGGCGCCCTGCGCCATCTTCCCTGCGTTGCCTGCGGCCATGTCCGGGTCTGCCAACGCGCCCGGCGGCAAGCCCCCCGCCAGCCCCGGTGCAAGAAGTGCATGCGCCGGCATGGGCGCCGTGGCGCCGCCCGGCACCGCAACGGCCATTCCCTGGAATACGCCGGCCGCAAAGCCCGCTGCCGGCGCCATGCCGGCCATCGGCACGGCGGCGGATGCACCGGCCGCCGGAACGAAGCCGGGCGCCATGTGCACCGCGGCGTCGACTTGCGCCTGGATCATGCCTGCCTGCCCGGCCGCCATACCCGCCTGCGGCACGCCGCCGCCGGGCGAGGCGCCGTCCGCCGGCAACCCCGCGACGGACGCCGCTCCCGACCCGCCGCCGGGCGCGAATCCGGCCGCGCCGCTGGGACGCCAGCCGCCAGTCCCCGCCGGCATGCCGGGCAGGTCCGGGATCAGCGGCACGCCCTCGTCGCCGCCGTCGTCGCCGAACAGCTTGCGCAATTGCTCGGCCAGCGCGGCGCGGCCGCTGGCGCGCGCCGCCCTTGCCGCCGCGGCATCATCGGTCTTCTGGAAACGGCAGGCATCGGCCGAACCGGGCTGGCCTTCCTTGCGCTTGAGGACATCGGCCAGGCGTTCGTACAGGGGCGCGGGATCGAACACGATGCTTGGTCGCAGCAGCGGCCGGGCCAGGCAATGCGCCTCGCTGTCCGGTTCGAATTCGCGCCAGGCCTGTTCCAGCGCCTCCAGCAGTACCGCGGGACGGAACGGGTTGGCGTCGGCGCGCAGCACGCCGCGTCCGAACAGCATGCCCAGGCGCACCGACAAGGTGGCGAGCGCTTCCGAATGGGCGATGTCGAACGGCCGCGCCAGCGCGCCGAAGGCGAGCTTGCCGTCGATTTCCTCCAGCGGCACCAGGCTCAGGGATGCCGCCGCCTTGGGCGCTGCCGCTTGCGGGTTGAAGGCGTCGAATTCCCTGCGCAGCGCCGCTTCGATCGCATTCGACGCCAGGTGCACGAACGCGTACCCGTTCTCCTTGAGCAGCTTGGCCGACTTGACGCGGCGGTACACCTCGCGCGTCTCCAGGCCGGGCCGGCCGACGTCGGCCAGGTCGGCCGCCATGCGCGCCGCCATGTCCGCCACCTGGTCGGCGGCGAAATCCGAGACGACGACGGCGAGCGCGTCCAGCGTCGCCTGCAGCGACGCGGCCTTGGCTGCGGCCGGGGTCTGGACGGGGCTTGCTGTCATGGTCTGATGGAGCGAAACGGGCGGTAACGATATTGTGGCACATAATTTCCACCTAGCAATAGAAATCTGTCACGGATACCACACGGGTTCGCTGCCGATGCATTTAGAAAAATAATTCCAAAAAGAATAATCATGCTAAAGATGAGCTAACTCATCAGTAAATGCCAGTTTTTCAGATGTCGTAAAATTACTTATGAGGAATAAATACATTACTTTTTCGGTTTATTCAAAATAGATATTCTCAGACCTTAGTCGTAATCCTACACGCGCTCAAGAGATGATCCGATACCCGTTCCATGGCCGTGCTTGCATCATTGCTGCACCGGAAACGCAACTGAACCACGATGTTTAGAAGCACTTTTGGCAAAGCAAGACATTTCCCAACTTGATAAAGGAATGATCATGACTTCGAGCAAAAATTCGCGTCCAGGCAACCAGGGCGGCACCCACGAGCAGCATGTCGCCGCTGGCCGTCAAAGCCACAAGAACACCCCGAGCAAGAACAGCGCCAGCCAGGACGATGCGCTGCTGGACGACGGCAACCAGCAATCGGCCTCGTCGGGTTCCGGCTCGCGCTCGGGCGGTGTCCAGGGCGGTACCCACGAGCAGCACGTGGCGGCTGGTCAGCAGAGCCACAAGAATTCCAACAAGCAGTCGGGCGCAGCCGGCTCGGCCAGCGCATCGACATCGGGCGGCAAGCAAGGCGGCTCGTCGGAGCAGCACGCCGCGGCAGGGCGCCAGAGCGCGAAGAACGACGCCAAGCGCTGAGCCTGTGTACCGCTGGATGGCGCCGCTTACGGGTGCCGTCGGCGACCAGTGCCGGACAGGCAGCATGGAGGGAGCCCGGGTGCGTCGCTGCTACGGGCTTTTTCGTGTTCATGTGATCGGTCCGACTGTGGGCTTGCCATACCGGCCTGTATGACGACTATGCAAGGATATGAGGCGCTGTCCGGGTAAATGTCGAGAGATCGCCACATGTCGGTTAGTTGCAGTAAACGTTTACCGTGTATGTGTCTCCACGCGTTTCTGCAAAAGGACCGAAGCGCTCAGCGGTGCGGGACGGATACGCGTCGCCTCGGACTGTGCGGGCATTACCCCATCGTCTTGCAGCCATTTCACCCGCAGGATGCCGATGGAACGGGCCGGTATGTATCCGGCACATCCCGATCCTGCCCTGCCATCCGGTTGAACTCCAGCGCCTGCCCTCCTGTCAGATATTGCGCAGCGGCGCTCCCCGCGGCGGCGCGAAATCGGCGACGTCGTTCACCAGTCCGGCCGCCTTGGCATCGCGCGCATTCAGGTGCAGGTCACCGTACTGGTGGATGCCCCACTGCTCGGTCGTCAGCTCCATGTGCTTGCGCAGGATCGATTCGGTGCGCGAATCGTCGGCGCGCAAGCCTTCGACGATGATATTCAGCGCATCCGGGCGCGAGCCGGGCGAAGCCGTGGCATGCGACTTGTGGATCATGAAACGCGCGGTCTCGCTGGCGTAGCGGCGCTTGCCGGCGAGGAACAGGATGACGGCGATCGACGCGACCGCCCCGCCGTTGTACATCACGAAATCGACCGGCGAGTTGGCCATGAAGTTGTACAGGCACAGGCCGTCGCTGACATAACCGCCGTTCGACTGCACCAGCACGTGGGCGGTCTCGATGCCATCCTCGGTCATCATGGAAGTCGCTTCGAAGACGCGGTGCACCATGTCGCTGTTGACGTCGCCGGACAGGGTGAAATAAGCCGCTTTGCGCTGTGTTGCTTGCTCTTCGCTCATCGTGCCGCTCCTATGACAAAGTTCATGGGGCAAGTGTAACAAAACGCGCTACAGAGGACGTGGCGCCCCGGCGCAAGCGTGTGCGCCCCGCCTGCCGCGCCGGCACGCCGGCGGTCGATTGACTTCCGGGGGCGACTCGCATATCCTTCGCAGTCTTGACCGGGAGAGCGCAGCACAGGCTGCCGCCGAAGGGGCATCACCCGAAAACTCTCAGGCAACCGGACCGGTCAGGGGACGCCGCGCAGCGCGCGGCGGACCAACTCTGGAGAGCGGCCCGGACGGGCCCACCGAAGGGGCAGGCGGCGTCGCCGCTATCTCTCAGGTACCGAGGACAGAGGGGTGCGAAAGGCATGCGGACCGCGCGTGCCGCACCCCATTTACCTGTCCGAGGATGCATCCATGACGCTCAAAGCGACCCCGCTCAATTCCGCACACCGCGCCGCCGGCGCCAAGATGGTCGACTTCGGCGGCTGGGACATGCCGGTCAACTACGGTTCCCAGATCGCCGAGCACGACGCCGTGCGCCAGGATGCGGGCATGTTCGACGTGTCGCACATGTGCGTGGTCGACATCGAAGGCGCCAACGCGCGTCCGTTCCTGCGCCACCTGCTGGCCAACGACGTCGCCAAGCTGCAGGCGCCGGGCAAGGCGCTGTACTCGTGCATGCTGAACCCGCAGGGCGGCGTGATCGACGACCTGATCGTCTACTTCTTCGGCGAGCACTGGTTCCGCCTGGTGGTCAACGCCGGCACCGCCGAGAAGGACATCGCCTGGATCCGCGAGCGCAACGAGACCTCGGGCAGCGGCCTGAAGATCACCCCGCGCCGTTCCGACATCAATGCCGACCCGCAGGGCGGCGCCATCGCGCTGATCGCGGTACAGGGCCCGAACGCGCGCGCCAAGGCGTGGGACGTGCTGCCGCAGACCCGGGCCGCCTCCGAGAACCTGAAGCCGTTCAACGCCGCCATCGTCGAGGATACCCCGTTCGGCGAGGTGATGGTGGCGCGTACCGGCTACACCGGCGAGGACGGCTTCGAGATCGGCGTCCCCGCGGACCGGGCCGAGGCGCTGTGGAACGCGCTGCTCGGCGCCGGCGTGAAGCCGGCCGGCCTGGGCGCGCGCGACACGCTGCGCCTGGAAGCCGGCATGAATCTGTACGGCCAGGACATGGACGACACCATCTCGCCGCTGGACGCCGGCCTGGCCTGGACCGTGGTGCTGGACGCCGAGCGCGACTTCGTCGGCAAGGACGCGCTGCAGCTGCACGGCCAGCGCCAGCAATTCGTCGGCCTGATCCTGCGCGACAAGGGCGGCATCCTGCGCGCGCACCAGAAGGTGGTGGCGGGTTCCGGCAACGCCGGCGAGATCACCAGCGGCACCTTCAGCCCGAGCATGCAGGCGGCCATCGCGCTGGCGCGCGTGCCGCTGGACGTGGCCGTAGGCGACACCGTACACGTCGAGATCCGCGACAAGAAGCTGGCGGCGTCGGTGGTCAAGCTGCCGTTCGTACGCAACGGCAAGGTGCTGGCCGCCTGAAAGGCATCCGGCGCGAAGCCCGACAAGAACACTTTATACTGAACACTCACTCTTACCCTCATATCCGGAGCCCCCGCATGAACATCCCAGCCGACCTGAAATACACCGAGTCCCACGAGTGGGTCCGCCAAGAAGCCGACGGCACCCTGACCGTCGGCATCACCGAATACGCACAGGACGCGCTGGGCGACATCGTGTTCGTCGAACTGCCGGCGGTCGGCAAGACCTTCACCGCCGGCGACGATGCCGCCGTGGTCGAGTCGGTCAAGGCGGCCAGCGACATCTATTCGCCGGTCTCTGGCACCGTCACCGCCGTCAACCAGGCCACCGCCGACGCGCCGGACTCGATCAACGCCGATGCCTATAGCGCCTGGCTGTTCAAGCTGCAGCCGAGCGATGCGAATGCCGTCGCCGGCCTGCTGGACGCCACCGCCTACGGCAAGGCGACCGCGGACTGATGGTGTTTGCCAGCGCGCCGTGCAGCGCGCTGGTTGTTCGTACTTCCATGACGTTTCAACGACAGCATAAATGATCGTCGTTCCCGCGCAGGCGGGAACCCATACCGAGTAACCACGGCCACTCAGCATGGATCCCCGCCTGCGCGGGGACGACGGCATCGCGCAATGCGCTTCTCTCCTTTTTCCGCCCCTACCATGACCCGCACCAGCCTGACCCAACTCGAAGCACGCGACGGTTTCATTCCGCGCCACATCGGCCCGTCCGACACCGAACAGGCAGCCATGCTGTCCGTCCTCGGCTACGATTCGCGCGCCGCGCTGATCGACGCCGTCGTCCCCGCCAACATCCGCCTGAAGGAAAAGCTGGACCTGGGCCAGTTCTTCGAGCCGCTGCCGGAACAGGCCGCGCTGGCGAAACTGAAAGCGCTGGCATCGCAGAACAAGGTCATGAAGTCGATGATCGGCCAGGGCTACTACGGCACCCACACCCCGCCGGTCATCCTGCGCAACATCTTCGAAAACCCGGCCTGGTACACCGCCTACACGCCCTACCAGCCGGAGATCTCGCAGGGCCGCCTGGAAGCGATCCTGAACTTCCAGCAGGTGATCGTCGACCTGACCGGCATGGGCATCGCCAACGCCTCGATGCTGGACGAGGGCACCGCCGCCGCCGAAGCCATGACCCTGGTCCAGCGCGTCGGCAAGTCGGCCTCGAAGGTGTTCTACGTGGCCGACGACGTGCTGCCGCAGACGCTGGAAGTGGTGCGCACGCGCGCCCTGCCGATCGGCGTCGAGGTGCGCACCGTCGCCGCCGCCGACCTGGAAACGCTCGAAGAGACCTGCTTCGGCGTGCTGCTGCAATACCCGGGCGTGAACGGCGACGTGCGCGACTACCGCCACGCCGTCGAGAAGCTGCACGCGGCCGGCGCCATGGTGATCGTCGCCGCCGACCTGCTGGCACTGACCGTGCTGGCCGCGCCAGGCGAATGGGGCGCCGACGTCGTGATCGGCAACAGCCAGCGCTTCGGCGTGCCGCTCGGCTTCGGCGGCCCGCACGCCGGCTACCTGGCCACGCGCGACGAGTTCAAGCGCAGCATGGCCGGCCGCCTGGCCGGCGTCACCATCGACGCGCAGGGCAACAAGGCGTTCCGCCTGGCGCTGCAGACGCGCGAACAGCACATCCGCCGCGAAAAGGCGACCTCCAACATCTGCACCGCGCAGGTGCTGCTGGCGGTGATGGCGTCGATGTACGCGATCTACCACGGCCCGAAAGGCCTGGAGCAAATCGCCCGCCGCGTGCACCGCTACGTCGGCATCCTGGCCGGCGCGCTGCGCTCGCTCGGCTACCGGCTGGCCAACGAGACCTATTTCGACACCCTGACCGTGGCGGTCGAGGATGCCGACGCGCTGCACCGCATCGCGGTCGGCCGCGGCGTCAACCTGCGCCGCATCGACGCCGGTCGCGTCGGCCTGTCGCTGGACGAGACCACCACCCGCGACGACCTGGCGCTGCTGCTCGACATCTTCACCGAAGCCGCCGGCAAGACCCAGTCGTTCGACATCGACGGCCTCGACCAGGACGCGCAGGACGCCTTCCCGGCGGCGCTGGCGCGCACCAGCGCCTACCTGACCCACCCGACCTTCCACCGCTACCACGCCGAGCACGAGATGCTGCGCTACCTGCGCGCGCTGGCCGACAAGGACCTGGCGCTGGACCGCACCATGATCCCGCTCGGCTCGTGCACCATGAAGCTAAACGCGACCTCGGAAATGATCCCGGTGACCTGGCCGGAGTTCTCCAGCATCCACCCGTTCGCGCCGGATGACCAGACCGCCGGCTACCGCGAGATGATCGGCCAGCTGGAAGCGATGCTGTGCGCCGTCACCGGCTACGCCGGCGTGTCGCTGCAGCCGAACGCCGGTTCGCAGGGCGAGTACGCGGGCCTCCTGATCATCAAGAAGTACCACGAGTCGCGCGGCGAAGGGCACCGTAACATCTGCCTGATCCCGTCCTCGGCGCACGGCACCAACCCGGCCTCGGCCAACATGGTCGGCATGAAGGTGGTGGTCACCGCCTGCGACGAGAACGGCAACGTCGACCTGGACGACCTGCGCAAGAAAGCCGCGGAGCACGGCGCCAACCTGGCCTGCGTGATGGTCACCTACCCGTCGACCCACGGCGTGTTCGAAGAAGGCATCCGCGAACTGTGCGAGATCGTGCACGGCCACGGCGGCCAGGTGTACGTGGACGGCGCCAACATGAACGCCCTGGTCGGCGTGGCCGGGCCGGGCCAGTTCGGCGGCGACGTCAGCCACCTGAACCTGCACAAGACCTTCTGCATCCCGCACGGCGGCGGCGGACCGGGCGTGGGTCCGGTGGCGGTGGGCGCGCACCTGGTGCCGTTCCTGCCGAACCAGGCCTCGACCGGCTACCAGCGCGACGAACAGGGTATCGGCGCGGTCAGCTCGGCCGCCTACGGCTCGGCCTCGATCCTGCCGATCTCGTGGATGTACATCGCGATGATGGGCGGCGACGGCCTGACCGCGGCCACCGAGACCGCGATCCTCAACGCCAACTACATCGCACGCCGCCTGGCACCGCACTACCCGGTGCTGTACACCGGCGAAGCCGGGCTGGTGGCGCACGAGTGCATCATCGACCTGCGCCCGCTGCAGGACGCGACTGGCATCAGCAACGAGGACGTGGCCAAGCGCCTGATGGACTTCGGCTTCCACGCGCCGACCATGAGCTTCCCGGTGCCGGGCACCCTGATGATCGAGCCGACCGAGTCGGAATCGAAGGCGGAGCTGGACCGTTTCATCGAGGCGATGATCTGCATCCACGCCGAGATCGTGAAGGTCGAGCGCGGCGAGTACGACCGCATGGATAACCCGCTCAAGGGCGCGCCGCACACCGCCGAGGTGGTCACCGCCGACGACTGGCAGCATACCTATTCGCGCGAGGTGGCCGCCTTCCCGGTGCCGTCGCTGCGCAAGAAGAAATACTGGCCGCCGGTCGGCCGCGCCGACAACGCCTACGGCGACCGCAACCTGTTCTGCGGCTGCGCGCCGGTCAGCGATTACGAGTAATAACGCGCAGTAGGTTTTGCGAGGTGCTACCGCACCTGCCCGCGGCTGGATGCCAGCCGCAGGTAGGGATGGCCGGGTTCGCCGGGGCGCTTGCCCGGCGTCCCGGCCAGTCCGCACACCTTTTCCCCGATCTCCCCTTCTTCCGCGCCGGTCGCCTCGTCCAGCCGGAATGCCGCCACCGCGCGCGACAGTGTCAGCGCCTGCTGCTGCAGGCTGCGCGCCGCTACCGCCGCCTCTTCCACCATGCGCGATCCCTGCAGGGTCATCTCGTCCATGCGCACGATGGCCTGGTTGACGCCAGCCAGTTCCTGGGCGCGCTCGGCACTGGCGTCGCCCATGCGGTTGACGATGTCGCCCACCTCCTGCACCGAGCTGGCCAGGTCGGCCATGCTGGTGCCGGCCTGGGCCGCCCAGGCCCTGCCGTTCTCGATCGTCGCGACAGCCTGGCGCGCCAGGTCGCGCGCCTCGTGCGCGGCGGCGCCGGCGCGGCGCGCCAGCGTGCGCAGCTCGCAGGCGGCCTGGGCGAAGCCCTGCCCCTGCTCGCCCGCCTTGGCCGCTTCCACCGCGGCGTTCAGCGCCAGCGTGCCGGCATTGCCGAGGATGGTCTCGACGGCATCGTTGATCTCTTCCATGCGGCCGGCGCTGCGGCGCACGCTTTCCAGCGTCGCCACCAGCCGGTGCACCACGCTGCCGCCTTCCTGGGCCGCGAGCGAGGCGCTCTCGGTCACGCGGTTGGCGTGCTGCACGCTGTCGGCGCTCGAATGCATCGCCGCCGCCAGTTCCTGCATCGAGGCCGCGGTGTGTTCCAGCGAGGCGCGCACGCCGGCGCGCGCCGGCAGCGCCGCGCGCCCCAGCGTGATCTCGCGCGAGGCCAGCCCGATCGAGCGCGCCGACTCGAGGATGGTGCGCAGCGTGCCGTTCAGGTTGCGGATGCTGGCGTCCAGCGCGCGCGAGGTGGCGGCGATCTCGTCGCGGCCGTATTCGCGCGGCCTGGTGGTCAGGTCGCCACTGGCCAGGCCGTGTACCGCCGCCTCGATCGCGCCGATCTCGCCCAGCAGCGAACGCCGCACCGCCATCGTGATCGCCAGCGAGGCGGCGATCGACAGCGCGATCACCAGCGGCATCAGGGTGGAGATGGTCTTGAAGTCGGTGGCGGCGCCGGTCGACGCCAGTTCCGACAATTCCTGCTCGCGCTGCGACAGCTCGGTCAGGCGCTGCGCCACCACGGCGAACGCGCGCTCCGCCTTGACCATGGCGGTGGCGCTGACCGACTGGTCGTTCTGGGCCAGCTCCAGCACGTCGCCGACCGCCGCCACGTACAGCAGCCAGGCGCGCTGGGCCTGGTCGATGTAGCGCTGCTCGCCCGGACTCCCGCGCGCCAGGTGCGACAGGGCCGCGAAGCCGCGCTTGACCGCGCCCTGCTGCAGCTGGACGTCGCGCACCAGCGGCTCCACGCGCGCGCGCGGGAAGCTGCCGCTGATCCAGGTGAGCACCTGGTAGGCCTGGGCATGCGCACGCTGCGCCGAGGCGACCAGGTCGAAGGCGGCGCGCATGTGCACCGCGCGCTGCTGGACGATGGTGTCGAGGGACTGGTTCTGGCGTACCATCGCCATGTAGGCGCCGCAGGAAAGCAACACCAGCAGCAACAGCACGGCGCCGGGAGCCAGCAGCAGTTTGGGACCGATCCGCAGGCGCGACAGCATGTCAGCGCACTCCCTGCGACGATGGGCCGGCCAGGCCGGTGCGACGGATGGACGATGCAGCGATCATGATAGGCTCCCGGGAAGATGCATGCCTGGGCCGGTGCGTCGTGCCCGGCTTTATTTCCAGCGTGCATTTAAGCAATCTACGGGAGCGGGGGCGCGCACCCTTGCGCCATCTCAACAATGGAATTTCAGGAGAAAAATGAAGCGAAACGTCACAGGTGCGCTATTGTCGGGACTGTTGTTTCCTGGCATCGGCCAGTTCTACCTGGGCCGCCGTGCGCTGGCCCTGCTATTCCTGGTGCCGGCTGCCGTTGCCGGCCTGGCCTACCTCGATGTCATGCTGGAGCAGGCCAGCGCCGTGGCCGACCAGGTGCTCAGCGGCGCCGTGGCGCTGGACCCGGCCGCGATCGCGGCGCGCATCGACGCCCAGCAGACGCCGCCATGGGCGCCGGCGGCAGCCATCGTGTTCGCCCTGTGCTGGATCGGCAGCATCGCCGAGGCGCTGCTGGGGCGCCGGACGTGAAGGATGCCGGCGCGGCGCGATGCCGGCCGGTGCAGCGGGGTGCAGCGGCGCGCGGCGCGGCGGCCAAGCCGCGCGCCGGCGCCGCACGCTGTCAGTCGAGCTTGGCCGCATGCTCGCGGGTGGCGTGGAACTGCAGCTTGGGCCAGCGCTCCTGGGTCAGGCGCAGGTTGACGCCGGAAGTGGCGAGGTAGGCCAGGTTGCCGGCGGCGTCGTAGGCGACGTTGTGGGCCAGCGCGGTCTCGAAGTCGGCCAGCGACTTCTTGTCGTCGCTCGACACCCAGCGCGCGCTGCTGATGCTGGAGCTTTCGAACACCGCGTCCACGCCGTACTCGTTGAGCAGGCGGCTGGCCACGACTTCGAACTGCAGCACGCCGACCGCGCCCAGGATCAGGTCGCTGCCCATGACCGGCTTGAACACCTGCACCGCGCCCTCTTCGCCCAGCTGCTGCAAGCCCTTGTGCAATTGCTTGGTCTTGAGCGGATTGCGGATACGCACCGTGCGGAACAGGTCCGGCGCGAAGTACGGGATGCCGGTGAAGGTCAGCATCTCGCCTTCCGAGAAGCTGTCGCCGATCTGCATGTTGCCGTGGTTGGGCAGGCCGATGATGTCGCCGGCGTAGGCTTCCTCGACCTGCTCGCGGCTGGACGCCATGAAGGTCACCACCGACGACAACTTGACCTCGCGGCCCAGGCGCAGGTGCTTGACCTTCATGCCCTTGTCGAAGCGTCCCGAGCACACGCGCAAGAAGGCGATGCGGTCGCGGTGGGCCGGGTCCATGTTGGCCTGGATCTTGAAGACGAAACCGGAGAACGGCTGTTCCTGCGGCTCGACCGCGCGCACGGTGGCGTCGCGCTCGCGCGGGGCCGGCGCCCAGTCGATCAGCGCCGACAGGATCTCGCGCACGCCGAAGTTGTTGATCGCCGAGCCGAAGAACACCGGGGTCTGCACGCCGGCCAGGAAGCGCTGCAGGTCGAACGGGTGGGACGCGCCGTGCACCAGCTCGACTTCCATCTTGAGCTGGTCCATTTCGAGCGGGAACATGGCCGCCAGCTTTGGGTTGTCGATGCCCTTGATGATTTCGTAGGCGCCGTCGGCCTTTTCCTCGCCGGCCTTGAACAGCATGACTTCGTCGTTCAGCAGGTGGTACACGCCGCGGAAGTTCTTGCCCATGCCGATCGGCCAGGTCACCGGCGCGCATTCGATCTTCAGCACCGACTCGACCTCGTCCAGCAGTTCCAGCGGATCGCGCGTCTCGCGGTCGAGCTTGTTCATGAAGGTGACGATCGGCGTGTCGCGCATGCGGCACACGTTGAGCAGCTTGATGGTCTGCGCTTCCACGCCCTTGGCGGCGTCGATCACCATCAGGGCCGAGTCGACCGCGGTCAGCACGCGGTAGGTATCTTCCGAGAAGTCTTGGTGGCCGGGGGTGTCGAGCAGGTTAATCACGTGGTCGCGGAATTCGAACTGCATCACCGACGACGCCACCGAAATGCCGCGCTGCTTCTCGATGTCCATCCAGTCGGAGGTGGCGTGGCGGCCGCTCTTGCGGCCCTTCACGGTACCCGCCAGCTGAATCGCACCCGAGAACAGGAGCAACTTTTCAGTCAGCGTGGTCTTACCCGCGTCCGGGTGGGAAATGATGCCGAAAGTGCGGCGGCGCGCCACTTCGCGGGCGATCAGGGCGGCCGGTTTGGCGCTCGCGGCGCCGCTGCCGGCGTCGCCGGTGTCGGGGGTGGTAACTGCGGTTTCGTTGGACATGGTTTCGGCCATCGCGGCGCTTGCAAAACTCTCGATTTTACCGGCTCCGGACCGGCTTGTGTGAACTGATTGGGAGCGCTGCCCGGGCATGCAGAAAACCCTTCTCTACAGGGAAAAACGGCGTCATGAGCTCGACAATACGGAACGACATGGGCACACGAGGAGGTCCTGTGTAGGAATTCTGACACCGAGACTGCAGTATGGATGGGTTAACGCGACAGTATCGACCAGGAAAACCACGCTCCAGATACCGAAAAACGTGGTTTTGTGTGATTTTCTCCAGTAGGACTGGACTGACAAAACATTATGCACGCCACCTACAGGGGGGCGACAGCCAGTCTTATGTTCGGCAAATGACATTAGCTTTAATCTTCACACATCGCGATGAGGAAACCCATCCAAGCAATCGCCCAGTGAAGTAAGTCAGAGATAACGAGGAAATAAAATGAATAATGCTCAATTTGGTGCTACCGCGAAGAAGACGCAGTCGATGAATCAGTTCCCGACCACTTCGGAAGAACTGAAATCCACGACGCGTCCGGTCGTGAGCTACAGCGGTACCCAACAAAATGAGCTGCTGGCAGCCCTGCCGCGTCCTGACTTGGAAAGCCTGTTCGAACACCTGGAACTGGTCCCGCTGCCTTTCGGCAAGGAACTGTTCGAATACGGCAGCAAACTCGAATACGTGTACTTCCCGACCACCGCCATCGTTTCCCTGCTGTACGTGATGGAAGACGGCGCCACCACCGAGATCGCCGTGGTCGGCCATGAAGGCGCAGTCGGCGTGTCGCTGTTCATGGGCGAGCGCGCCACCTGCAGCGCCGTGGTCCAGAGCGCCGGCTACGGCTACCGCCTGAAGACCCAGTTCCTGCGCGACGCCTTCAACAAGGGCGGCGCCCTGCCACAGTTGCTGATGCGCTATACCAACGCCCTGTTCGCCCAGATGGCCCAAAACGCCGTCGGCGGCCGCCACAGCTCGATCGAGCAGAAACTGTGCCGCTGGCTGCTGGACCGCCTGGACCGCTCGGCCAGCAACGAACTGAAAGTGACCCAGGAACTGATCTCGATTATGCTGGGTGTGCGCCGCGAAAGCATCACCGCCGCTGCCGGCAAGCTGCAGGACGAAGGCCTGATTCAGTACCGCCGCGGCAACATCACCGTGCTGAACCGCCAGGGCCTGGAAGACTATGCCGGCGAATGCTACAAGGTCGCCAAGAGCGAATACGACCGCCTGCTGATGGACGTCGCACGCTGATCGACCCTTCCGCCTGTCCGGCAGCCTCGGCCGGACAGGCGTTGCATTACCACTCGTTGCATTCGCCCCCTCCCGCAGTTCCTTCCCCGCCGTTCTTCAGTGCGCCGCAGTACCCGAGCCGAGCGCCAATTGCAATTCCATTCCCGGTTCCACCAACGATGCAGCGCCCGCCTGCGCCGCCGCATTGCCGTCCTGTTTCTGCGCCGGCATGGCCGCGGCCCGTACCAGCGGCGCCGCCGAAAGCACCTCGCCTCCGGCGACGGCGGCGTCGGTACCGGACGCCACCATCGGCACGCAGGCATGCACGCTGGTGCCGATGCCGTTCACGCCGCGCCCCACCTGCAGGGTGCCGCCCAGCAGCAACGCACGTTCGCGCATGCCGAGCAGGCCATGCGACTTGGGACGCCGCATCGCATCCGGCGGAATGCCGACCCCGTCGTCGCTGACTTCCAGCGCCAAGGCTTCGCCCTCGCGCGCCAGGTGCACGATGACGGTGCGCGCCTGCGCATACTTGGCGATATTGTTGAGCGATTCCTGCGTGATGCGGAACAGCGCGATCGCCTGCATCGATCCGGCGCCATCGACGTCGCCATCGATCAGCGCTTCGCAATCGATGCCGGTGACGCGGCCGAAATCGTCGCAATAGCTCTGGATGGCCGCCGCCAGGCCCATGTTGTCCAGCAGGCTCGGGCGCAAGTCCTCGATGATGCGGCGCTTGAGCTCGATCGTGTCGACCAGCGTGGCGCGGGCGCGGCCCAGCATCGCGGCCTGCTCGGCATGGGTCGGTTTCAATTGCTCGCCGACGGTCGCCAGGTACATGCCGATGGCGGTCAGGTTGGCGCCCATCTCGTCGTGCAGTTCGCGCGCCAGGCGCGCCTTTTCGTCTTCCGCCACGCGGATCAGGTGGCGCGACAATACCGACAGTTGTTCGGTGCGCGCCGCCACCAGTTGCTCCAGCCCGTCGTTGGTCCGCTGCAGCGCATGTTCGGCGCGCAGGCGCAGGCGGAAACCGTGACGGATCAGGTTATAGAACAGCACCAGCACGGCCAGCGCCGCGAGGTTGATGCCGACGCCCACCAGCACCGCGCGCCGGTACTGTTCGTAGACGGCAGCCCCGCGCGCGGCCAGCAACTCGTTCTGCTCGCCCGTCATGATGACGACCTGCATGCGGATCTCGTCCATGCGGCTCTTGTCTTCCTGGGCGCGCGCGATCGCCACGATGTCTGGCAAGCCGCCCTGGCGATACACCTGGATGCCTTCATGCATCAGGTCGATGCGGCGCGTGACCAGCGCGCGCAGCTGCGCCAGGTTTTTCGATTGCGCCGGGTCGTCGGCCAGCAATTTCTGCAAGCCCCCGAATTCCTGCGGCAATTCCCGTGCGGCCGTACGCAGCGGCCCCAGGTAGGTATCGGAACCGGAAAGGAAATAGCCGCGCAAGCCGCTTTCGGCATCGATCACCAGCAGGTTCACATACTGCAGGCGCGCCGACACGCGGTCGGCCTGGGTCTGCCGGGTATTGGCAGTCTTCAGTTCGTCGAGGTTGCGCACCAGGCTGATGCCGTTCAATACGAGGAACAGTACGCACACGACGCACAGCAAGGTCTGGTAGAGCGGAAGACTGCGCCCGGGCTTGAACGTGGGGTCGGTGGTGAAGTACATCCTCGAATAGTCCTTTTGCGCAACATTTCGTCTAGTTCATTATAGACCGTAAAATTTTGCATCGAACCGCCGCGCGAGCGATCGCAGACGATTGTGGCATGGTGACGACGCGAAATAAACAATTCTTTATGAGAACTTATTCGAACCGCCATGGTCGCCCGCCAGTAGGGCGACAGCGACGCCGAAACTGCCTGCAGCGTGGGAACGAGGAGATGGCGCCGTTACAGCCGGCAATGTGCGGAAACGTGATGCGGGGGAACTGGGAGAGAAAACGGCCACCTGTCCGGTGGCAGTGCCTGCCGGGCGCACGGGAGCGCGGCGCCGGACAGCAGGGGCGGCAGGGCGCCGCCCTCGCCTGCTCAGTCGAGCAGGTTGTTCTTCATGGCGTAGTAGGTCAGGTCGCTGTTCGACTGCAAGCCCATCTTTTCCATGATGCGGGTACGGTAGGTCGACACGGTCTTGATCGACAGCGACAGCGCATTGCCGATATCCGACACGGTCGCGCCCTTGGCCAGGCGCAGGAACACCTGGAATTCGCGGTCCGACAGCTCGGTGTGCAGGGCCGTGTTGGGATCGCGGTCGAAACTCTGTGCCAGCAATTCGCCGACCTGGGAGCTGACGTAGCGGCGGCCCTGGTAGACGGTGCGCACGGCGGTCTTGAGTTCGTCGGCCTCGCACTCCTTGTTGAGGTAGCCGTTGGCGCCCATCTTGAACAGGTTCAGCGCATATTGCTGCGCCGGATAGCCGGACAGGATCAATACCGGCAGGTTGGGCTGGCCCTGGCGGATGGTGCGCAGGATGTCGATGCCACTCTGGTCCGGCATGGCGATGTCCAGCAACAGGACATCGCAGATTTCGCGGCGTGCGATGTCGAGGGCCTCACGCCCGGTTGCGCCTTCGGCGACGACTTCGAAATCGCCCGACGACGAAAAAATCTGTTTGAAACCTGCTCGAACTATCTGGTGATCGTCACAAATGGCAACGCGTATCATTGTCTTCCCTTAGATTTTTCCCGGTACAGGAAAGAGCCGAGGCTGACACCTCACGCCCGTTAGGTCATGCGCTTGAGTCAGCATATCGCAAGTGACATTCTAGCACCTCCGCGGTGCAGAACAACAGGAGTACGAACGCCCGAGTTCGCATGCCTGCGTTCTTTCGCCTGAATTCAGCTATACGAGCAGTTCATTGGCGCATGCCGGACGCCGCCACCGGTCTCAGGCAGCCGGCGCACCGCCACGCAACAGGTGCAGGATGGCGCGCAATTCCTGGCGCAGCTGCTCGGGTTCGAACGCCGGCAGCGCGGCGACCTCGGGCGCGGTGTCGATGTCTTCGACCTGGCCGTTGCGTCCATCCAGGCGGTTGCGGGCGCCGCTGATGGTGAAGCCCTGCTCGTACAACAGCTCGCGGATACGCCGGATCAACAGCACTTCGTGGTGCTGGTAATAACGACGGTTTCCGCGACGTTTGACAGGCTTTAGTTGAGTAAATTCCTGCTCCCAGTAACGCAGGACATGCGGTTTGACCCCGCACAATTCGCTGACTTCGCCGATCGTGAAATAGCGCTTGGCCGGGATCGGCGGCAACACGGTCGGTTCCATCTTGTTCGGTCGGTCATTCATGGTTCAACTCGCTCAGGCTGCACGCGCCAGCGAGGAAGCACCCGCATTCGAGGGACTGGCTTCCTCGACCATGCCCTTGAGCTTCTGGCTGGCGTGGAAGGTCACGACGCGGCGCGCCGTGATGGGAATTTCTTCCCCGGTTTTGGGATTGCGGCCGGGGCGCTGCGGCTTGTCGCGCAACTGGAAGTTGCCGAAGCCGGACAGCTTGACCGCTTCGCCGCGCTCCAGGGCATTGCGGATTTCGTCGAAGAACGTCTCGACCATGTCCTTGGCTTCGCGCTTGTTCAGGCCGACCTGCTCGAACAGCAGTTCGGCCAGCTCGGCCTTGGTCAGGGTCGGCAATTCCTTTTCCGCTTCCTGCCGTACCCTGGCCACATGCATCGCACGATGCAGGTCGGCGGCCAGTGCCTCCTGGAATACGGCGGAATCAACGTCGTTGTTGTTAATTTTGATTACCTTCAGCTCAAACGTTTTGGATGGGGCCCCGGCCGACCGCATGCGCGCACAAGATGTGCGCGACGGCCTGCCAAAGCCCGTCAAGGCGCGTGACCTCTCATCAAGCGCGCAAGGCAGCGCCGTGATTTTGTTGTGCCGCGGCAGCCAATGCAGTCATGATCGCCTCGACCGCATCATCCTGCAGCGTCGATTGAGTATCTTGCAAGCTAAAGCGGAAAGCAAGGCTTTTTTCATCCGCCTGCAGGCCCTTCCCGCGGTATTCATCAAACAAAACAACGGCTTGCACGAGTTTGCCGAGCTCGTTCGACGCCAGCTCGGTCTCGAAGGCGTCCAGCAATGCCTGGGCCGGCAGGTCTTGCTTGACCACCAGCGCCAGGTCGCGCGTGGCGCCCGGGAACTTGGAAATCTCGGCATGGCGCGGCACGGCGCGGCGGCGCAGCGACTCGGCGTCCACCTCGAACAGCACCGGCGCCTGCGGCAAGTCGTACTTCTGCAGCCAGCGCGGGTGCAGCTCGCCGATGAAGCCGACCGGCTCGCCATCCACCTCGACCGCGGCGCAGCGGCCCGGGTGCAGGGCCGGGTGTTCCATCTTACTGAAACGCACCTTGCGCGGCGCGTACATTGCTTCCAGGTCGCCCTTGACGTCGAAGAAGTCGACCGCGCGCGCCTTGTCGCCCCACTGTTCGTCCAGCGCCGCACCGTAGGCGATCGCCGCCACCCGCTTGGGCTGGTCGAAACCGGCCACGCTCAGCGCGCCGTCGACGGCCTGGGCGTTGCGCAGGAACACGGCGCCGACCTCGAACACGCGCACCCGGCCGGCCTTGCGGTTCAGGTTGTAGCGCACGTTGGCCACCAGGCTGCCCACCAGCGACGAACGCATCACGCTCAACTGGCTGGCGATCGGGTTCTGCAGGCGGATCGGGTCGGCATTCGCGGCGAAGTCCGCTTCCCAGCCCTGCTCCACGAAGCTCATGTTGACCACTTCCTGGTAGCCCAGGTCGGCCAGCTGGTGGCGGATCGCGAACAGCGAGCGCGTGTCTTCCGGCTCGACCAGCATGGCACTGGGCGCGGTCGGCGGCAGCGCCGGGATGTTCTCGAAGCCGTACACGCGCGCCACTTCCTCGATCAGGTCTTCCTCGATCTCGATGTCGAAGCGGTACGACGGCGCCGTGACGAGGAACGCTCCCGGCTCGCGCGTGAAGGACAGGTTCAGGCGCGTGAAGATGTCGGCCACCTGGTCGTCGGTGAGCGGCACGCCGATCACCTTGGCGGCGCGCGCGGTGCGCAAGGCCACCTGCTTGCGCTGCGGCAGGTTGGCGACTTGGTCGTCGATCGGGCCGACCTGCGTCTCGCCGGTGCCGCAGATCTCGACGATTAGCGCGGTGAGGCGCTCGATGTGCTCGATCGTGGTCGCGTAGTCGACGCCGCGCTCGAAGCGGTGCGCGGCGTCGGTCGAGAAGTTGTAGCGGCGCGCGCGGCCCTGGATGGCGTTCGGCCACCAGAACGCTGCTTCCAGGTAGATGTCGGCGGTGTCCAGCGACACGGCGGTGGCGTCGCCGCCCATGATGCCGGCCAGCGACTCGATTTCCCGGTCGTCGGCGATCACGCCGATCCATTCGTCGACCTCGACGGTATTACCGTTCAGCAGCTTGAGCGACTCGCCCTTGCGGCCCCAGCGCACGTCCAGCGAACCGTGGATCTTGTCCAGGTCGAACACGTGCGACGGGCGGCCGACTTCCAGCATCACGTAGTTGGAGATGTCGACCAGCGCCGACAGCGAACGCTGGCCGGAACGCTCCAGGCGGCGCTTCATCCATTCCGGGGTGGCGGCGCGCGCGTTCAGGCCGCGGATCACGCGGCCGGTGAAGCGGCCGCACAGGTCCGGCGCCGAGATTTTCACCGGCAGTGTCTCGTCGGTGGTGACCGGCACCGGACGGAAGGCCGGCAGGTTCAAGGGCGAGCCGGTGAGCGCCGACACTTCACGCGCCACGCCCAGCACGGACAGGCAATCGGCCTTGTTCGGAGTCAGCTTGATGGTGAACTTGAGATCGTTCAAGCCGAGGTAGTCGCGGATGTTCTGGCCGACCGGCGCGTCTTCCGGCAGTTCCATCAGGCCGGCGCTTTCTTCCGAAATCTTGAGTTCCTTCGCCGAGCACATCATGCCTTGCGACTCGACGCCGCGCAGCTTGCCGACCTTGATTTCGAAGGGCTTGCCGTCGGCGCCCGGCGGCAGCACGGCGCCGGCCTTGGCGCAGATCGCCTTCATGCCGGCGCGCACGTTGGGCGCACCGCACACGATGTTGAGCAGCGTGCCGCTGCCGACGTCGACTTGGCACACGTTGAGGCGGTCGGCGTTGGGGTGCTTGGCCACTTCCTTGACCTCGGCCACCACCACGTTCGAGAACGGCGGCGCGACCGCCTCGACTTCCTCGACTTCGAGGCCGGACATGGTGAGCAGGTGGGCCAGTTCGTCCGAATTCATCTTCGGATCGACCATGGAACGGAGCCAGTTTTCAGAGAATTGCATAATCGTTTGCCTTGTCGCTGCGTGGACTTGTCGGTTTTCTTGTTGTTCTCGACGCTTAATTGAACTGCTTCAGGAAGCGCAGGTCGCCTTCATAGAACAGGCGCAGGTCGTTGATGCCGTAGCGCAGCATCGCCAGGCGCTCCAGGCCGGAACCGAACGCGAAGCCGATGAAGCGTTCGGGATCCAGGCCGAAATTGCGCACCACGGTCGGGTGCACCTGGCCGGCGCCCGAGACTTCCAGCCAGCGCCCCTTCAATGGACCGGAACCGAAGGCGATGTCGATCTCGGCCGACGGCTCGGTGAACGGGAAGTAGGATGGACGGAAGCGCACCTGCAGGTCGTCGGTCTCGAAGAAGGCCTTGACGAAGTTCAGGTACACGCCCTTCAGGTCGGCAAAGCTGATGTCTTCGCCGATCCACAGGCCTTCGACCTGGTGGAACATCGGCGAATGGGTGGCGTCGCTGTCGACGCGATAGGTGCGGCCCGGCGCGATCACCTTGATCGGCGGCGTATGCGTGCGCGCGTAGCGTACCTGCATCGGACTGGTATGGGTGCGCAGCAGCAGCGGCTTGCCGGTGCTGTCGTTGCCCTCGATATAGAAGGTATCCTGCATCGAACGCGCCGGGTGGTTTTCCGGGCTGTTCAAGGCGGTGAAATTGGTCCAGTCGTTCTCGATCTCGGGGCCGTCGGCCACGTCGAAGCCGATCGAGCGGAAGATCTGTTCGACCCGCTCCCAGGTCCGCATCACAGGATGGATGCCGCCGGTGGAACGGCCGCGGCCCGGCAGGGTGACGTCGATGCTTTCCGCGTTCAGGCGCGCCAGCAATTGCGCGTTGGCCAGGTCGTCGCGGCGCGCACTCAGGGCGGTCTCGATCTTTTCCTTGGCGGCGTTGATCAGGGCGCCTTGCGCCTTGCGCTGGTCGGGGTCGAGCTTGCCGAGACCCTTCATCAGGTCGGTCACCTGGCCGGTCTTGCCCAGGTATTTCGCTTTGGCGTTTTCCAGCGCGGCGGCGTCTTGCGCGGCACCGAAGTCAAGCTGGGCGGCGGCGACGAGTTGTTCCAGCGCGGGTTGTGCGTGCGGATCCATGCGTGTTCTGTTCCTGTTTTGGATGGCGGGAGGCGCCACAATCAAAAACGGGGCATCGGTTTGACCCTTTGCCCCGTCCCTGTTGCGCCGGCGGCATGGCCGCGGCGCTGATCTTGCTTGCAGTCGCTCGGCCGATTACGCGGCGGCGGCTTGCGCCTTGACGGTGTTCACGATAGCGGCAAAAGCCGGCTTGTCGTTGACAGCCATGTCGGCCAGGACTTTACGGTCCAGTTCGATCGCGGCTTTCTTCAGGCCGTTCATGAACACGCTGTAGGTCACGCCGTGCGAACGCGCAGCCGCGTTGATACGGGTGATCCACAGTGCGCGGAAGACGCGCTTCTTGTTGCGGCGGTCGCGGTAGGCGTACTGGCCGGCGCGCATGACTGCTTGCTTGGCAATACGGAATACCTTGCTGCGGCGGCCACGGTAGCCTTTGGCAAGTGCAAGAACCTTCTTGTGACGGGCACGTGCAGTAACCCCACGTTTTACTCGAGGCATATTCGCTCCTTAGTGATGTGAGATTAGACGGCCGACGGCATCATGCGGTAGACGCTCGTGACGTCCGACGCATTGATGTTGCGGGTGCCACGCAGCTGGCGCTTGTTCTTGGTGGTCTTCTTGGTCAGGATGTGACGCTTGAACGCCATACCCGATTTGACGGTACCACCCGGACGCACGCGAAAACGCTTCTTCGCGGAGCTTTTGGTTTTCATTTTCGGCATAGTCATCTGCCCTCTTAGAGGCAGCCTCATATGTAACAGGATTGCAGGTGGCGGCAACGCCGCTCTTGGATGCCTGCTTTCACTTGTTTCTGCAGCAGAAGCGAGTCCACTACAGTATTGCTTTCCCGCATTAGCAAACGCGGGAACCGCAGATTCTAGCACAGATTCGGGCGCGTGTAACGCTACCGTTGCGGGAATGATTGCACCAGCGAGCGCACCGCCCCGACGCAAACGGCCGGACCCGGATCGCGGAGTCCCCTCCACAACCCGGGTCCGGCCCGGCTTGACTGTCACGGCGCCGAGGCGCGGCGAACGAAGCTTACTTCTTCTTCTTCGGCGCGACGACCATGATCATCTGGCGGCCTTCGAGCTTCGGAAACTGTTCGACCTGGCCATACGGCTCCAGGTCGCCGCGCAGGCGTTCCAGCATGCGCGCACCGATGTCCTGGTGGGCCATCTCGCGGCCGCGGAAGCGCAGCGTGATCTTGGTCTTGTCGCCCTCTTCCAGGAACTTGATCAGGTTACGCAGCTTGATGCTGTAGTCGCCTTCGTCGGTACCCGGACGGAACTTGATTTCCTTGACCTGGATGATCTTCTGCTTCAGTTTCGCTTCGTGCGCCTTCTTTTGCTCCGAATACTTGAACTTGCCGTAGTCCATCAGGCGGCAGACCGGCGGATTCGCGTTCGGCGCGATCTCCACCAGGTCCACGTTCGCTTCTTCGGCCATGCGGAACGCGTCCGCCAGGCTCACGATGCCCAGCGGCTCGTTGTCCACCCCGTTCAGACGCATTTCCGGGTGGTTGATTTCGCCATTGATGCGATGCGACGACTTGTCAGTAGCTATGTTGTTTCCTTTGAAAGTTAAATGATTCCGGCAGCTGCCTCAAGCGCGGCGAACCTCACTTGGTTTTGGAAGCGACCTCACCCAGGAGGCGCTCCAGCAGCGCGTCGACCGACATGACGCCGAGGTCGACATTGCCACGTGCGCGAACGGCCACGGTATTGGCGTCCCGCTCTTTATCGCCGACAACAAGGATGTACGGCAGTTTTTGGACAGAATGCTCGCGAATTTTATAGGTAATCTTCTCGTTCCGCAAATCAGCGTGAACGCGCAGACCGGCCGCTTTCAGGCGCGCTTCCACCTCTTTCACATAAGATGCTTGCGCATCCGAGATATTCAAGATGGCGACCTGTACCGGCGCCAGCCACAGCGGCAGCGCACCGGCATAGTTCTCGATCAGGATGCCGATGAAGCGCTCCATCGAGCCGACGATCGCGCGGTGCAGCATGACCGGCACCTTGCGGGTGTTGTCTTCCGCCACGTATTCGGCGCCCAGGCGGCCCGGCATCGAGAAGTCGACCTGCATGGTGCCGACCTGCCACGGACGGCCCAGGCTGTCCTTCAGGTGGTACTCGATCTTCGGGCCGTAGAACGCGCCCTCGCCCGGCAGTTCCGTCCATTCCACGCCGCAGCCGCGCAGCGCCGAACGCAGCGCTTCCTCGGCCTGGTCCCAGACTTCATCGGTGCCGATGCGGTTGTCCGGACGCAGGGCGATCTTGACGTCGATGTTGGCGAAGCCGAAATCGTCGTACACCTTCATCGCCTGGGCGTGGAAGGCGGTGACTTCGCCGGCGATCTGCTCTTCGGTGCAGAATACGTGGCCGTCGTCCTGGGTGAAGCCGCGCACGCGCATCAGGCCGTGCAGCGCGCCCGAGGATTCGTTGCGGTGGCACTGGCCGAACTCGCCGTAGCGCAGCGGCAGGTCGCGGTACGAGCGCAGGCCGGCGTTGTAGATCTGGATGTGGCCCGGGCAATTCATCGGTTTCAGCGCATAGGTGCGGTTTTCCGATTCGGTCGTGAACATGCTTTCACGATAATTGTCCCAGTGGCCGGTTTTCTTCCACAGGGTCACGTCCAGGATCTGCGGCGCCTTGACTTCGTTGTAGCCGGTGACCTGGTAGGTCTTGCGCATGTACTGCTCGACCTGCTGCCAGACGGTCCAGCCCTTCGGGTGCCAGAAAATCAGGCCCGGCGCCTCTTCCTGGAAGTGGAACAGGTCGAGCGCCTTGCCGATCTTGCGGTGGTCGCGCTTTTCCGCTTCTTCCAGCATGTGCAGGTACTGTTCCTGGTCTTCCTTTTTCGCCCAGGCCGTGCCGTAGACGCGCTGCAGCATCTCGTTCTTCGAGTCGCCGCGCCAGTAGGCGCCGGCCAGCTTCATCAGCTTGAACACTTTCAGCTTGCCGGTCGAGGGCACGTGCGGGCCGCGGCACAGGTCGGTGAACGCGCCTTTCGTGTACAGCGACACGTCCTCGTTCGCCGGGATCGAGGCGATGATCTCGGCCTTGTAGTCTTCGCCGATCGACTTGAAGTAGGTCACCGCCTCGTCGCGCGGCAACACCTTGCGGGTGACCGGCTCGTCCTTCTTGACCAGTTCCGCCATCTTCTTCTCGATCGCCTTCAGGTCGTCCGGGGTGAACGGGCGCTTGTACGAAAAGTCGTAGTAGAAGCCGTTCTCGATGGTCGGGCCGATGGTGACCTGGGCGTCCGGGAACAGTTCCTTGACGGCGTAGGCCAGCAGGTGGGCGGTGGAGTGGCGAATGACGTCCAGGCCTTCGGCATCCTTGTCGGTGACGATCGCCAGGTCGGCGTCGTGCTCGATCAGGAACGAGGTATCGACCACCTTGCCGTCGACCTTGCCGGCCAGCGCCGCCTTGCCCAGGCTGGGCGCGATGCTGGTCGCCACCTGGGCGACCGTCACCGGTGCATCGAATTGACGGCTCGAGCCGTCTGGAAGTCGAACATTCAACATCGTGATCTCCATGTCGGCGCCGCTGCGCCCGTTGATGTTAATAAAATTGAAACTGGAAAAGTCGGGACGAAAAAAAACGCGCACCAGGCGCGTTTTCTTCAGTGTTGTCGAGCGTTTGCGAAAGACAAAAGCACACCGAACCGCGTCTAGCGATTCTCCCACAACCAGGTTGTAGTTCGCGGTGTCATAACCGTCAGTGCCTTTCTCGCTCTTACCGTTACTGCTGAGGATTCTGGTGGGCGGTGCAGAATTCGAATCTGCGACCCCTTGGATGTCGACCAAGTATTCTAACCAGCTGAACTAACCGCCCGTGTGCCGCCATTATAGGGAGTCGGGGCGCAATGCGCAAGGCTCATGTCCGCATCGTGCGCGCCGCGCGAATCCAGTACACTGCGCGACGGCCCGCTCATCCTCTTCGCTCATCTTCTCCAGACCATGTCCCAGCAGCCCGCCCACCCTTCCATCGACACCGCGCCGTCCGACTCCGCCCACCTGCACGCCCACCTCGACGGCGACGCCGTCCACGGCCACACCATCGAGGGCAGGAGCCAGAAAACGCTCGGCGTGGCCCTGGCGCTGACGCTGCTGTTCGCGCTGATCGAGGCGGTCAGCGGCGTCATGTCGAACTCGCTGGCGCTGATTTCCGACGCCGGCCACATGGTGACCGACGCCGCCGCCCTCGGCCTGGCCCTGATGGCGCAGGTGATCGCCAAGCGCCCGCCCTCGGCGCGCCATTCGTTCGGCTTCGTGCGCGCCGAGGCGCTGGCCGCCTTCGTCAACAGCCTGGCGATGCTGCTGCTGGTGGCCTGGATCGTCTACGAGGCGGCGCAGCGCCTGCTGCATCCGGAGCCGGTGGGCGGATCGACCGTGTTCGTGGTGGCCTCGATCGGCGCCGCCATCAACATCCTGGTGGCCTGGGTGCTGTCGCGCGGCGAACAGAGCATCAACACGCGCGCGGCGCTGGTCAACGTGATGGGCGACCTGATGGGCTCGGCGGCGGCGATCGCGGCCGGCGCCATCATCCATTTCACGCAGTGGGTGCGGATCGACCCGATCCTGTCGATCTTCGTCTCGCTGCTGATCCTCCGGTCCACCAGCGGCATCCTGCGCGAGTCCTACCACTTCCTGATGGAGAGCGTGCCGGCCGGGATCGACTACCTGAAGGTGGGCGCCGACCTGGCGGCGGTGGACGGCGTGATGTCGGTGCACGACCTGCACGTGTGGGACATGTCGCCGGGCGAGCCGGCCCTGATCGGCCACCTGGAAATCGTCGACCTGGCGTGCTGGCCGGAAGTGCTGTTCGCGGTCAAGGCGATGCTGCTGGAAAGGCACGGCATCGACCACGTGACGCTGCAACCGGAAACCCACAACGCCCTGCCCCACCTGTGACCGGACGGCGAGCCGGCCACGCGCGCAGCGCCGTGTCAGTACGGTCCGACCCGGCTGCGGCGCGCGCGCCGATAGGCCGATGGCGCCCGCCTTGCCGATAATCGGGCCATGACCATTCCACACGAACCGTTGAGCGCGCCCGTCTACGACACGCTGATCGTCGGCGGCGGCCCCGCCGGCCTGACCGCGGCGATCTACCTGCGCCGCTTCACCCGCAACATCGCCCTGGTCGACAAGGGCAACAGCCGCCTGCGCCTGATCCCGGTCTCGCACAACTATCCGGGCTTCCCGGAAGGGGTACCGGGCCACACGCTGCTCGGCAACCTGACCGCCCAGCTGGAGCGCTACGGCGGCTCGGTCATGAGCGGCGAGATCGCCGACCTGCGCATCGAGGACGGGCTGTTCGTGGCCGACTACCTGGCCGGGGACGAGTCCGAACAGCGCGACGTCCAGCCGATCCGCGCCCATACCGTGCTGCTGGCCACCGGCGTGGCCGACGTCGGCCTGCCGGTCGAACACTGGCGCGAGGCGATCGCCGTCGGCTCGGTGCGCCTGTGCCCGGTGTGCGACGGCTTCGACGTCATGGACAAGCGCATCGCGGTCGCCACCGCCGAGGTGAACCCGGTGGGCCACGCCATGTTCATGCGCACCTTCAGCGCCGACGTCACCCTGTTCGAGCGCGGCCCCGCCGGGCCGCGCTCGGCCTCCATCCTCACCGACGACGACCGTCGCCAGCTGGACGCGGCCGGCGTGCGCTACGTCGATTCGCCGCTGCTGTCGGTGACGCTGGACGCCGCCATGAAGCCGGTGATGCACACCGAGGACGGGCAAGCCTTCGAAGCCGACGTGTTCTACCCGATGCTGGGCGAGAACGCGCGCTCCGGCCTGGCCGTGAATCTCGGCGCCGAGACCGCCCAGTGCAGCGAGCTGGTGGTGGATGGCCACGGCGCCACCGCGGTGCCCGGCCTGTTCGCGATCGGCGACGTGGTCGTCGGCCTGAACCAGATCGCGGTGGCCACCGGCCAGGCGGCGCGCGCCGCCACCCACATCCACAACCTGCTGCCGCCGGCGCTGCGCCCGGCGGCGGCGCCTGGCAGCGCGGCGGCGCGCGCCCTGCAGACGGTCTGGTGAGCGCCGCCGCGCCCGGAAACCCGGCATGATGCGGCCATCCCCACAACGCATACGGAAAGAATCCTCCATGGCCGCGATCAACCTGTCCGACTACAACCTGGCCGAGCTGAAAGGCTTGCAGTTCGACGTCGAAAACGAAATCAAGGAACGCCAGCGCCAGGAACTGGGCAAGGCGCGCGAACAGATCCGCGCGATCGCCAGCGAGGCCGGCATCTCGGTCGAATCCCTGATGAAGAAGGGCGGCGGCCGCCTGAAAGCGCTGGCCGGCCCGAAGGCGGACGGACTGGAACCGGCCGGCGCCAGGGCCAGCGGTCCGAAGGCGGCGGCGCGCTACCGCAACCCGGCCAACGGCGCCCAGACCTGGAGCGGGCGCGGACGCCAGCCGAAATGGATCGCCGAGGCGCTGGCCGGCGGCACCACGCTGGATGCCTTCAAGGTGGCCGACGCCAAGGGCGCCTGAGCGCGTTCGCCTGCCCTGCCCGGCCGCGGCGGCGAGCGGCGCGCCGCCAGGCGGCCCGGACTGGCATCATGCGCATGGAATGATGGACATGCGAAGGGATGCCGATGTGGTGGGAGCAAAGTTGGGCGACGGTGCAGCAGGAATTCTCGGACCTCGGCCAGGCCGACGACATCACGCGCCTGGTGCTGCGCCTGCTGGTGGCGATGCTGCTGGGCGGGATGATCGGCTATGAACGCGAAGCGAGCGGCGCCTCGGCCGGCCTGCGCACGCATATGCTGGTCTCGCTCGGCTCGGCGTTGTTCGTGCTGATTCCGCTGCAGGCCGGCATGCGCGTGGAAGACCTGTCGCGCGTGCTGCAGGGCGTTACCGCCGGCATCGGCTTCCTCGGTGCCGGCGCCATCCTCAAGCAAAAGGAAAGCAACGACATTCGCGGACTGACGACCGCGGCCAGCGTCTGGCTCACCGCCGCCATCGGCGTGGCCGCCGGCATGGGCAAGGAAGCGACGGCGGTGGCCAGTGCGCTGTTCACGGTGATCATCCTGGCCCTGCTGAAACGCCCGCGCGGCGACTGACAGACGCTGGTCCGGGCCGCATGGCTGCGTTGCATTCTTCTCGCCATACTAGACGATGCGCCTTGCCCTGGGGCCTGTGCCAGCGTTTGTAGAGATTGCGTTCATTCCCCGGATGCCAGCTCGATGCGGCGCCGCACGGCGCGCGCCGCCGCGTCGTCGCCGGCCGCCAGCGCGCGCCGTTCCTGCACGCCCAGCCAGGCCAGCAGGGGGCGGCGCCAGCCCTGGCTTGACGCGGCGTCGACCGCGGCGCCGACGTCTCCGGGCGCGATGCGGCCGGCCTTGAGCAGCGCGCCGGCCGCCACCAGGCGCGCCAGCGGATCGGCCACGCCGGCCAGCGAGCCGCTCGCCACCACCGCCCGGTGCTGCGCCGGCAGCAGGCCGGCATCCAACCCCTGCCAGCGCCCGTCCAGGTAGGCCGCGTAGGCGCGCTGGGCCGGCGTGGCATCCTGGGCGATGGCGGCGAAGCCGGGACAGTCGTAGTCGAGCGCCGCCGCGCGCACGCCGCAGCGCACCAGTTCGGCCTGGGCCACGTTGTCGAAGCGGCCGGTAGCGCCGGCGGCGCGGCGCGCGCGCGCGAAATCGGCCTCGGCGGCGCCGCCGTCGCCGTGCAGCCAGGCGTCGGTGAAGCCGTCGAGCGCGTCACGCACGTCGTTCTGCCAGGGCGGCGGCTTCGGCGTGGCGGCGCAGCCGGCCAGCACGATCGCCAGCAGCGCCAGGCCGGCCTTGCGCGGAAGGGATGCGATGGTCATGGCAGCTTGATCTCCGTGTCGCGCTTGAACGGCCACTTGCGGTCGATCTGGTCGACCAGCCGGTTCACCTTGCGCAGGCTGGCGTCGACCTCGCCGCGCAGCTTGCCCAGGTCCTGCGTGGCGACGCGCGCGTTGGCGCCCACCGCCTGCGCCTCGGCCAGCACCGCGTCGACCTTCTGCAGCGTCACGCGGGCATCTTTCAACATGCCATTCAGCTCGCCGATCGCGGCCTGCGTATCGTCCATCACGCCGTTGGCGCCGAACACGCGGCGGTCGGCCTTGGCCAGGATGGCGTCGACGCGGCGCAGCGTCTGCAGCAGCTGTTTCGCTTCCTCGTCGCCGCCGAGCGCGGTACCGAGCACGCCGTAGCGGCCGGTCATGCGGCCGGTGATGGTCTCGACATTGGCCAGGCTGTTGCCGATCGACGAATCGGCGCGCGTCATCGCTTCCAGGTTCTCCATCAGCGTGCGCGCCGTCGCCAGCAGGCGCGGGATCTCGGCGGTGGCGTCGCCGCGCAGCACCGGGCGGGTCGACTTGTCCGGCAGCGGCGGATCGCTCAGGATGCCGGTGTAGGCGCGCAGGCGCGTTTCGCCGACCACGCTGCGCTCCAGCGTGAACACGCTGCTGGTACGCAGCCACCTGGCGTCGTCGCGCGCGATGTCGACCGCGATGTTGACCTTGCCGTCGTTGCCCAGGTCGACCTGGCGCACGCGCCCGATCGGGAAGCCGGCGAAGGTCATGTCCATGCCCGGGATCACGCCTTCGGAATCGTCGGCCACCAGCACCAGGCGCTGGGTCTGCTCGAACACGCCGCGCGCGTACATCACGTACAGGAAGAAGCCCACGATGAGAGCGCCGATCACGGCCAGCAGGATCAGCGCCTTGGCCTCGACGTGGCGCGGCTCGGCCGGGGTGGATACGGACGGGGGAGTGGATTCGGGTTCGGCCATGGGCTTCCTTGGATCAGATGTATTTCACCGCCAGCGAACCGGCCTCGATCAGCAACAGCACGAACAGCAGGCGCAGCGCGCCCGGCTGCACGCTGGAGCCGGTGCGGCGCGGGCGGCGCAGCAGTTCGAGGATGGCGGCGCTCGGGATCACCGCCACCGCCAGCCCGAACAGCACGGTCTTGAGGACGAAGCCGACTGTCACCACCGGGTCGAACACGCGGCCGACGGTGCGCGTGTAGTCGGACAGTCCCCAGGGCGACAGTCCGTACACGTTCAGGTAGGCCAGCACCAGCACGGTCACGCTGCTGGCCATCGCCAGGCTGAGGACCGAAAAGGCGTCGGCCACCAGCTGCGGCACGAGATCGCGCCGCAAGCGCTGCAGGGCCGCGCCGGTGACGGCGGCCGGATCGACGCCGATGCGGTCCAGGCCGATGGCGGCGGCGTCGAAGGCCAGGCCGGCGCGCAGCGCGGCGAACAGCGCCGCCGACAGCGGAATCAATTCCAGCACCAGCACGCGCACCACCATCTCCAGCGCATAGCGCGACAGGCCGTAGCTCTGCGCCGTGACCAGCACGATGCGGATGATCACCAGGCTGACCAGCGCGGTCAGCAGCGTAAACCAGGGCAGCACCTGCCAGGTGCCGGCGTGGATGCGGCGCGAGACCGCCAGGCGCTCGGCCCGGTGCCAGCCGGACGTCGACGCCGCCAGCACCAGCGCCACCGCGCCCAGGTGCAGCATGCGCCACCAGCTGCCGAGCCAGCGCGCGGCCAGCTTGCCCCAATGGCGCGGCGGGGTGGTCAATAGGGTCGAGTTCGGCATATTGACATGATACAGGGTGGCGCGGATGGGCTCCACCACCGCTCGTTCGACGTCAGGTGCGTTTCGCTTCCTGCACGCCGGGCACTTCGGCGATCGCCGCCAGGGCCTTCTGCAATTGCCCGGTGGCGCCGATCTCAGCGGTGAACACCATGCGCGCGGTCCCCTTGGCGCTTTGCGTATTGACGCCGATGACGTTGATCTTCTCGCGCGTGAGCACCTCGGAGATGTCGCGCAGCAGGCCCTGGCGGTCGCTGGCCAGGATGAAGATGTCGATCGGGTAGACGGTGTCGTTGCCGGTGCGGCCCCACTCCGTCTCGAGCACGCGCTCGGGCGCCTTGGCCGCCATCTCGCCGAAGTTCTTGCAGCTGGCGCGGTGGATCGACACGCCCTTGCCGCGCGTGACGAAGCCGACGATCGGGTCGGGCGGCGCCGGCTTGCAGCAGCGCGCCAGCTGCGTCATCAGGCCCTCGGTGCCGACCACCAGCACGCCCGACTTGGCGCCCTGCTCGACGCTGGAGGCGCGGCTCTTGTTGACCACCGCCGCGTCTTCCTGCTGCGCCGTCTCGCTCGGCTCGTGCAGCGCCGCTTCCACGTGGCGCAGGCTGAACTTGTCCTTGCCGACCGCGATGAACAGGTCGTCCAGCTTGGCGAAGCCCAGCTTGTGCGCCAGCGCTTCCAGGTTGACCGCGGTCTTGCCTTCGCGCTGCAGCGATTTTTCCACCTGGCCGCGGCCGTGCGCCAGGGTCTCGGCCAGTTCCAGCGCGTGGAACCAGGCGCGGATCTTGGTGCGCGTGCGGCTGCTGACGGTATAGCCGGGGCTGAGCCAGTCGCGCGACGGCCCGGCGCTGCCCGGCGCGCCCTTGGCGGTGATGATCTCGCAGGTCTGGCCGTTGTGCAGCGCCGTGTTCAGCGGCACCATGGTGCCGTCGATCTTGGCGCCGCGGCAGCGGTGGCCGACGTCGGTGTGCAGGTGGTAGGCGAAGTCGATCGGCGTGGCGCCGACCGGCAGCTCCAGCACGCGCGCCTGCGGCGTCAGTACGAAGATGCGGTCGTCCAGCGTGGTCGACTTGAGCTTCTCGACCCATTCGCGCTGCAGCTCTTCCTGGCCGGCGACGGCGCCGGCGACGTCGCTGTTCCAGGCCAGCAGCTGGCGCAGCCAGGCGATCTTTTCGTCGTACTGCTGGCTCTTGAAGTTGGACCCGCCCTCTTCCTTGTAGCGCCAGTGCGCCGCCACCCCGTACTCGGCGAAGTTGTGCATCTCCTGGGTGCGGATCTGCACTTCCAGCGGGCGACCGTCGTCGGCGTTGACCACGGTATGCAGCGACTGGTAGCCGTTCGGCTTGGGACGCGAGATGTAGTCGTCGAATTCCTTCGGGATCGGGGTCCAGATGTTGTGCACCAGGCCCAGCACCGTGTAGCAGGTCTTGACGTCGGCCACGATCACGCGGAAGGCGCGCACGTCGTACAGCGCCGTGAAGTCCAGCTCCTTGCCGCGCATCTTTTTATAGATGCTGTAGATGTGCTTGGGCCGCCCGCTGACCTCGGCCTTGATGCCGGCCGCCGCCAGTTCGTCCTGCAATCGCGTGATGGCAGACTGCACGAAGCTCTCGCGCAGCATGCGCTTTTCTTCCAGCATCTTGGCGATGCGCTTGTAGGTTTCCGGCTCCATCATGCGGAACGCCAGGTCTTCCAGCTCCCATTTGAGCTGGAAGATGCCGAGGCGGTTGGCCAGCGGCGCGTACAAATCCAGCACCTCGCGCCCGTAGTCGTGGGTGACCGCATCGAAGCGCTTCTGCTCGGCGAACCAGCGCAGGCTGGTCACGCACGAAGCCAGGCGCACCAGCACCACGCGCATGTCGGATGCCATCGCCAGCAGCATCTTGCGCAGGGTTTCGACCTGCGCCTTGGCTTCCTGGGCGGCGTTCTTGCCGCGCCCGACCGGGGCCTGGTTGGCCGTCAGGTCGCGCAGGCGGATCAGCTGCTGCACGCCATGCACCATGGCCGCCACGTCCTTGCCGAAGCGATCCTCGATCTGGGCGGCGTGCGCCGGATCGACCACGGCCAGCTCGAACAGCAGGCCGGCCATGCGCGTCTCGGCGTCGCTGCGCAGCAGCGCCAGGGTGCCGCCCACCGCCAGCGAAAACTCGAAGGCGCCCTGGCCGGACGTGGCCAGGCTGTCGCCGTAGGTGGCCGAGGCAAAATCGAGGGCGGCCTTGACCCGCGTGCAATCCTCATGGCCGAGGCCGTGCAGCAGCTGGGTGGTGGCGTCGCCGAGCGCGACGATCGATACCATACGCGCCGCTTCTCAGGCCTGGGCCGCGACGACCACGATCTCGACCAGGCAGGCGGGATTGGCCAGCTTCGCTTCGACCGTGGCGCGCGGCGGCGTGTGGCCGGGCACGACCCAGCCGTCCCACACGCTGTTCATGCCGGGGAAATACGCCATGTCGGCGA
Organism: Massilia forsythiae; assembly: GCF_012849555.1. Taxonomy (NCBI): domain Bacteria; kingdom Pseudomonadati; phylum Pseudomonadota; class Betaproteobacteria; order Burkholderiales; family Oxalobacteraceae; genus Massilia; species Massilia forsythiae. The sequence continues at coordinate 4,264,013 of NZ_CP051685.1, read as the reverse complement.
TGTAGATCTGGCAGCTGAGGATGCGCGTCTTGCCGCTGCCGGCTTCGGCCAGCAGGCGGTCGACGTGGCCCAGCACTTCGCGGGTCTGGCCGACGATGTCCTGCGCGGTGTCTTCGGCGATCTGGCCGGCCAGGTACACGGTGCCGTTGTGGATGGCGATTTCGGACAAGCGCTTGCCGACGTGGAGTCGTTGGATTTCCATGGTTTCCTTGGGTTTGGGTGGATAAATGTTTCAGCCGGCCAGGAAGGCGCGCGCGATGGCGATCTGGTCCGGCTGCACGAAGGTCGGCGCATGGCCGACGCCCGCGATCTCGACCAGTCGGGGGCGCGGTCCGCGCCGCGTCATTTCCTCGGCGGTGGCGCGCGAAAGCAGGTCGGAGCGTTCGCCGCGCACCAGCAGCGTCGGGCAGCGGATCGCGTCGAAGGCGGCCCACAGCATGGCCTCGTCGCTGCGCGCGCGTTCCGGTGTGATGGCGGCGAACGGCCTGGCCAGGCGGATGTCGTAGTGGCGCGCCCATTGGCCATCCGGTTCCTGCACCAGCACGTCGGCGGCCAGCTTGCGCCACTCGGCGTCGCTATGCGGCCCGAACGAGGCGGATACCTCGCGCACGAAGGCGGCGCCGGCCTCGAAGCTGGGAAAGCGCAGGTCCTGGCCGATGTAGTCGCCGATGCGCGCCATCGCCACCGGATCGAGCACCGGGCCGATGTCGTTCAGCACCAGGCGCCGCACCGGCGTGCCGTCCAGCGACGCCAGGATCATGCCGATCAGGCCGCCCATCGAGGTGCCGAACCAGTGCACGCCTTCATCGGCGTTGCCGTCGGCGCCGGCGGTCACGCGCGCGACCAGCGTCACCATGTCGGCCACGTACTGCGGCACCGTGTACAGCTCGGGATCGCGCAGGCGCCCGGAACGGCCGCGTCCGGCCACGTCCGGGCACACCACCCGGTAGCGGTCGCACAGGGCGCGCGCCAGCGCATCGAAATCGTCGGCCACGCGGGTGACGCCATGTACGCACACCAGCACGCGCGGGTTGGCGGGGTCGCCCCATTCCTTGTAGGCCATGCGGTGCAGGCCGGCCGGCGAGCTGCACAGCACCGACTTGCGCCGCGCTTCGTTCACATTCTGTTCCACTGACATTTCTTCCATCTGCCGACTCATTGGTCCAACCCAGCGATCCGGCCCGGCGATCCAGGCCGCTTCCGTACGCCGCCGACAATATCGTCCCAGCCCTGCAAGATATTATTCGGCGCAGCGATTAGAATTCTACCAAGTCTGGCGGCCCGCCCGCCATGCCAATGCGGCTCCACTCCCCTTTTACAGATGAGGATCGAATGAAATCCACCATGTTGAGCGGCAAGACTGCCCTCGTCACCGGCTCGACCTCGGGCATCGGCCTGGGCATCGCGCGCGCACTCGCCGAGCAGGGCGCGAACATCGTGTTCAATGGTTTCGGCGACGCCCAGCAGATCGACAAGCTGTACACCGACGTCGGCCAGGAATTCGGCGTGCAGACCGCCTACCACAATGCCGACATGTCGAAGCCGGCCGAGATCGAGGCCATGATGGCTTTCGCGCTGGAGAAGTTCGGCGGCGTCGACATCCTGGTCAACAACGCCGGCATCCAGTACGTGGCCAACGTCGAGGATTTCCCGGTCGAGAAATGGGATGCGATCATTGCCATCAACCTGTCCTCGGCCTTCCACACCACGCGCCTGGCGCTGCCCGGCATGAAGAAGAAGAACTGGGGCCGCATCATCAACCTGGCCTCGGCGCACGGCCTGGTCGGATCGAGCCAGAAGTCGGCCTACGTCGCCGCCAAGCACGGCCTGGTCGGCCTGACCAAGGTGACGGCGCTGGAAAACGCCGCCAGCGGCATCACCTGCAACGCGATCTGCCCGGGCTGGGTGCTGACGCCGCTGGTGCAGAAGCAGGTGGACGACCGCGCCGCGCGCGAAGGCATCCCCAACGAGCAGGCGAAAAAGGCGCTGCTGGGCGAGAAGCAGCCGTCGGGCGAGTTCGTCACGCCGGACGAGCTGGGCGCGCTGGCGGTGTTCCTGTGCTCGGCGGCCGCCAACCAGGTGCGCGGCGCGGCCTGGAACATGGATGGCGGCTGGACTGCGCAGTAAGGCGCCACTGAAGCGCGCACCCGACCGGACGCCTGCAAGCGGCGTCTGGTCTAGAATGGCGCCACCATGACAGATACCGATTTCCATTCCGACTCCGACGCCGATGGCGTCGACATCCCCGGCCTGCACGAGGCCTGCCTGGAACTGGCGCACGTCGTGCTGGCCGCCGGGCAACCGCAGGTCTCGCGCGACATCCTGGAAACCCTGGCGGCGAAGTTCGCGCGCGAAGCCGCCGACTTCGCCCCGCTGGTGGCCGGCCACGGGCGCGATACCGGCCTGCTGGCGCGCGCCGTGCACTACCTGAACGACGCCCACGCGCTGCCGCTGATGGGCACCGACATGGACTGGTTCCGCCAGTCGCTGGCCTGCCTGGTCGAGCTGGCGGTGCCGGACATCGCGCTGTCGGGCAAGGGCGCCGCCTTCCTCGGCGACCTCGCGCTCGGCATCGAGCAGGCGCGCCAGGACCACGAATGAAAAAAAGCCGGGCCGGCCTGGCGGCCGGTCCGGCGCAGCCGGCGCTGCGCGTTCAGGCGCAGGCGGCGCAACGGGCACCGGTACGGCGGCGCAGCGCGGCTGCGGCAACCGCGCCGATCCCCACCAGCATCCAGCTGCCCGGCTCCGGCACGTCGATCGTGCTGATCGTCACCGACCCGGGATTCGCGGTGACCGCGATATCGTTCAAATTACTGTCGAGGAACACGAGGTCGGAGAAATTCAGCGACGACACCCCGTTCGCCAGCGCGTTGAACGTGATGTGCAGCAAGCTGCCGCTGCCGGATGCACCTGCCTGCGGGCCGACCAGCGTATAGCCCGCGAACGAGATGATGCCTGTGCTGTTGTCGATCTCGCCCGTGGTGCCGAAGGTCGGACCGGCACTGCTTAGGAAACCCTGCTGGCTGACGCCACCCACGTCCACCACCTTCGGATCGAAGGTGATCGAGAAGTTGTAGGCATACAGGTCGCTCACGTCCGAGATCACGACGTCCACGCCGACGAACGAACCGGGCGGCACGCTGCCGGGCGAGGTGAAGCTCAGCGTCGGCACGGCCCAGGCCGGTACGCAGGCCGCGCTCAGCGCGACGGCGCCGAAAAGTGTTTTCCATCGCTTCATGTTGTCATTCTCCTTGTCGCCCCTTCGGGCATGTCTTATGAGGTGCTGCCGCGACGATGGTCGCGGCAGCCGGATTGCCTGTCGCCGTTACGTGGTCAGTTGCAGCTGCTGCCCTGCGGCAGGCGCTGCGACACGTAGGCCAGGTCGCGGGCGTCGATCACGTTGTCCTTGACCACGTCGGCGGCCGCGTCGAAGCCGGCCTGTCCGCTGCGCTTGCCGAAGGCCGCCTTGACGGCCGCCAGGTCGGCGCACGACACACTGCCATCGCCGTTCACGTCGCCGGCCAGGCGGATGGTAAAGTCGGCGTTGGAGACGTCGAAGAACACGTTGCCGACCGCCTCCACCTTGACGCGCGCGGTCTTGCTGGTGTTCGCCGGCAGGGTCACCTTGGCGCTGCCGTTGTTCGGCACGCTCTCGGCCAGCACGATCGGGAAGGTGGTGCCGCCGTCAAGCGACAGGGTGATCTTGACGCTGGCGGTGTTCACCGGGGCGACGTCGGTATTGGCCACGCTCCAGGTCACGGTCTGGGCGCTGCCCGCATCCACGACCGTCGCCGTGTTCGGGTAGGTGACCAGGAACGGACCGGCGTTCGGCGCCAGTGTCAGCCGCGTGTTGGCGCTGTTGACGCCGCCGCGGCCGTCGCGCGCGGTCAGGCGGAAGTTGAGCGAGGCCGGATTGGCATTGACATTGGGAACGCCGACGTAGGCGGCGGTCGGCAGGTACTCCGAGAAGCACTCGATGTCGGCCGCGGTCGGGGTGGCGGCCGCGGTCGGGCACACGCCGGTCCCGGCGTTGGTGTTGTTGGACAGGATCTGCTTCATGTCCGGGAACACGCGGGTCGGATCGGCGGTGGTGTGGTTCTCGCCCGGCGAATCGTAGATCAGGGTATCGGTGGCGCTGACCACGGCGCGGGTGCCGAACTGGCGGAACAGCGGGCCGTTGAGCTTGGTGTTGCTGATCAGGCCGGTGCCGGTGGCGGCGCCGCGGTCGTTCTGTTCCCACATGTAGGTGAGCGGATCGCCGTCCGGGTCGGTGGCGCTGCCGGTCAGGGCGAACGGGGTGCGCACCGGGATCGTGTAGCCGGCCGGCGCGGTCACGTTGGGCGCGGTGTTGCCGGTCGTGGAGACCGTGCCGCGGCGCGTGGTGGGGCCGCCGGCGATGATCTCGCCGATGTAGCCGCTGGCGCCGCCGCTGGCATTGGCCAGGAACAGCTGACTCGTGTTGACGCCGCCCAGCGTGCCGCCGAAGGTGACGGTGAACGCAGTGTCGCCCACGGCGCTGACGGTGACGATGGCGCCCGCCGGCCAGCCGGCGATGCCCTCGATAGCGGCCTTGATGCCGGCAGTGGTGAAGTTGGCGCCGCGCACGATCGGCGCCGACAGGTTGCCGTTATAGGCGAGCTGAAATTGTTGCCCGTCGGTGGCGAAGCCGGTCAGCACGCCCATCTGCACTTCGTTCAGGCTATTTTCTGCACCCGAGGTGTAGGCGACGATCTCGTCGAAGCTGCGCTGTGACCAGTAGGCGTCGCTGTGGGTCTGCAGGTTGTCGGTGGTGCAGATGCCGGCATAGGCCATGATCGAGGAGCCGCTGCCCGGCTCGACCGAGGTGCCGGTGTTGCGGTTGCCGCCGGCGCAATTCAGTTGCACACCGTTGAAGGTGTGGTTGCCGGAGAACTGGTGGCCCATCTCGTGCGCCACGTAGTCGACCGCGTAGAAGTCGCCCACCGGGGTCGGGATGCCGGTGCAGCCCTGCGCCTTGCTGGCGCGGCCCACCACGCCCAGGCTGGCGATGCCGCCGCCGTTCAGGCCCAGAGCAATGTGGCCGATGTCGAAGTTGCTGGCGCCTGCCAGCAACCCGGCGACGATACGGTTGCGGGCCAGGATGTCGGGGCCGCACGAAGTGCTTATATCGGACGCGAAACAGGCCGAGCCGCCGCACGGTCCGTCGGGACCGGTCATCTTGGCGGCGGTGTCCAGGTTCAGCGCGTCGGTGCCGTCGATCAGCACCAGGCGGATCGAGGTTTCTTCCTCATACACCTGGGTAACGCGGTTGATCAGGGTGACCTTGGCCGCAGTGACGTTGCCGACATTGGGTCGATAGGCGGCGTAGGACGGATCGCTGACCAGCGCCAGGCGGTAGGTGCGCAGCTGGCCGGCCACGGCGACGTCGGCCGAATTGGCGTCCAGCACGTGGAAGGCGGCGGCGCTGCTGCGGTTGCCGTCGCTGGCAATCACTTCGAAGGCGCCGGTGCCGTTGCCGGCACCGGCCAGCGTGGCGACGATATTGCCCTTGCCGTCGGCGGTGGCGGTGGCGGCCGGCACGCCGGCCAGTTGCGAGGCGCCTTCGGTCTCGGCGCGCACGCTCAGGCTGACGCTGGCGCCCGGCGCGAAGCCAGAGCCGCGCACCTCGACCGTATCGCCCGGCTTGTAGAAGCTGCGCGACAGTACCAGCTGCGATTCGTCCACGGTGCCTTCGATCAAGGGTCCGTGCTGGTTGTCCAGGTCGCCGCGCGCATAGGCGGCATACACGCTGGTGTCCTGCACATAGTATGGGTCGACGTACCAGCCGCCGTTGGGTGAGCGCACCGAGGCGTGCAAGCCTTGCGGGGTGATGTCCATGCGCAGCGTGGCGCTCGGGTCGTCCAGGCCGCGGCCTTTATAGGTCTTGATCTCCGGATGCCTGGCGGCCAGGCCGGCTTCCATGACCGGCGATTCGGACAGCACGAAGCGCTGGAAGCCGCCGTCCGGATGCGGCAGCGAAATCGTCAGGGTGCCGGTCACGGCGCCGTCGGCGCGCTCCATCGGCGCGCCCGCGGTGAGCGACTGCATGCCCGGCATGTCGAGGGTGACCGCATGGTAGCGCTTGAGCGACAGCGCCGGGGTCTTGGCGGCGGCGCTGGTCCTGGCGGCACCGGCCTGCGCGTCCGACACCACGCCGGCGCTCTGCCAGAACGGTGCGGCGCGCTGGCTCAGCGCGCTCTTGGCGGCTTGCGCCTGGGCCTGCGCCGCCGGCAGGGCAGCGCCGAAGGCCAGGGCGACGCACAGGGCGATGGATGTCATTCCCGGGGCGCGCTGCGCCTGTTGCGGCACGCGCTGACGGCGTGAGGTCGACGACTTCGTTTTCATGCAGTGTCCTCTCTCGACTTAGTGATGCTGTTATGAGCTCTTATGTGTCGTGGTACGGTGCTACCTGGACTTCCTACGGCCCGCAAATGCTGCGCAGGCACTGCTTGCCTCGATGCAATTAAATCAATACAACTTTTTAATACTATTGGTTGATTTGCATTAATACAAGGTATTTTGTTGGATGTAGTAAATTTGTAGAAACACAAAAAAAGTTGTCTATTTTCTTATCGATAAGCTTGCAATGAAAATATGAATGTGCATGCGCCTGGCATCGCCAATGCCGGCGTACAAGGGCTGCGCATGCAGACATGCGGCAAGCGCTTCGCTATGATGGCGGCTTCCCATTTATATAACGACAAGAAGACCGGCATGCCGACCTGGACCAATCCTCTCTCCCCTTCCCGGCGCTCCCTGCGCACTGCCGTGGCGCCCATCGCCCTCGCCCTTGCGCTCGCTGCCGGCGCGCCTGCGCAGGCCCAGTCGCCGGCCGGCGCACCCGGCACCGCCGCCGCGGCGCAGCCGCTGCTGCTCACTCCGGACCGTGTCTGGACCGGCGACGGCGCCGCCCATCCCGGCTGGAGCGTGCTGGTGGCGCGCGGCCGGGTGCAGGCCGTGGGGCCGGCACAGAGCATGACGCTGCCGGCCGGGATCGCGCGCATCGCCCTTCCCGGCAAGACCCTGATCCCGGGCCTGATCGACCTGCATTCGCACGTGCTGCTGCATCCGTACAACGAGACCACCTGGGACGACCAGGTGATCAAGGAAGCGCCCGCCTACCGCGTGGCGCTGGCGGTGCGCCATGCGGCCGACACCCTGCAGGCCGGCTTCACCACGCTGCGCGACCTCGGCACCGAGGGCGCCGGCTACGCCGACGTCGGCATCAGGCGCGCCATCGACGAGGGGCAGGTGCCGGGCCCGCGCCTGCTGGTGGCCACGCGCGCCATCGTCGCCAGCGCCAGCTACGGGCCGGCCGAGCGCAGCTACCGCCCCGACATGGACATTCCCTACGGCGCCCAGCAGGCCACCGGTACCGACGAGGTCACCAGGGCGGTGCGCGAACAGGCCGCGCACGGCGCCGACTGGATCAAGTTCTATGCCGACTACCGCACCGGCGTCGACGGCAGTACCCGCCCCACCTTCACGCTGGAGGAAATGAAGGCGATCGTGGCTGCCGCCCACGTGAGCGGACGCAAGGTGGCGGCCCATGCCAGCAGCGACGACGCCATCCGCCTGGCGGTGCTGGCCGGGGTCGACACCATCGAGCACGGCTACGGCGCCAGCGAGGCCACCTTCAGGCTGATGGTCGAGCGCGGCACCGCCTACGTGCCGACCCTGACCGCCCCCGAAGCCATCGGCGAGTACTTCCAGAAGCACGTGCGCGGCGGCGCGCCGACCCCGGCCATGCAGCAGGCCGAGCGCGCATTCCGGCTGGCGCGCCGCCTCGGCGTGACCATCGGCAACGGCAGCGACGTCGGCGTGTTTGCGCACGGCACCAACGAACGCGAACTGGAATGGCTGGTGCGCCTGGGCATGCGCCCGGCCGAGGCGCTGCGCGCCGCCACCGTGGTCGCGGCCGGCATCCTCGGACGCCCCGACCTGGGCGCGATCCGGCCCGAGGCGCTGGCCGATCTGGTGGCGGTCGACGGCGACCCGACCGCGGATATCGCCGCGTTGCGCCGGGTCGGCTTCGTGATGAAGGGCGGCGTGGTGTTTCGCCAGCCGCCGACGGGTGAGACCGGCGCCGGCAACGGGCAGTGACGGCGGGCGCGCCAAGCTGATGTTTCCTCACAGATATTCACGTAACTGCAGTGTGGTTATCACCCCTGGTGTTGCGGTTTTCCACAATAGATGGCGCAGATATTTTGCGTGATGATGACGGCACTATCATTAGCGTATGAAGCTAAACAAACCATGAAAAAACCTTTCTATAAAGTCCTGTACATCCAGGTACTGTTCGCGATCATCCTGGGTGTCCTGCTGGGCATCTTCGATCCGAAACTGGGTGCCGACATGAAGCCCTTGGGAGACGGCTTCGTGAAACTGATCAAGATGATCATCGCGCCGGTGATCTTCTGTACCGTGGTCGCCGGCATTGCCGGCATGCAGGACATGAAGAAGATCGGCCGCGTCGGCGGCAAGGCCCTGCTGTACTTCGAGGTCGTCTCGACCTTCGCGCTGGCCATCGGCCTGATCGTCGCCAACCTGATCAAGCCGGGCGCCGGCTTCAACGTCAACCCGGCGACGATCGACACCCACTCGATCGCCCAGTACACCGAAAAGACCAAGTCGCTGACGACCACCGACTTCCTGCTGAACATCATCCCGAACACCTTCGTGGATGCGTTCGCCAAGGGCGAGATCCTGCAGGTGCTCTTGATCGCGATCCTGTTCGGCTTTTCGCTGTCGATGCTGGGCGAGCGCGGCCGTCCGGTGGCGCGCCTGATCGAAGACCTGTCGCACGCCATCTTCGGCGTGGTGAACATCATCATGAAGGCCGCCCCGATCGGCGCCTTCGGCGCCATGGCCTTCACCATCGGCAAATACGGCGTCAAGTCGCTGATTCCGCTGGCATCGCTGGTCGGCTCGTTCTACCTGACCTGCTTCCTGTTCGTGGCCATCGTGCTGGGCACCATCGCCCGCTTCACCGGCTTCTCGATCTTCAAGTTCCTCGCCTATATCAAGGAAGAATTGCTGATCGTGCTGGGCACCAGCTCGTCGGAAAGCGCGCTGCCGGCCATCATGCGCAAGCTGGAACGCCTGGGCTGCCCGAAATCGGTGGTGGGCCTGGTGGTACCGACCGGCTACTCGTTCAACCTGGATGGCACCAACATCTACATGACCATGGCCGCCCTGTTCGTTGCCCAGGCGACCAACACCGAGCTGACCCTGACCCAGGAACTGACCATCTTGTTCGTGGCGATGCTGACTTCGAAGGGTGCGTCCGGCATCACCGGCGCCGGTTTCATCACCCTGGCCGCGACCCTGGCCGTGGTCCCGACCATCCCGGTGGCAGGCATGACCCTGATCCTGGGCATCGACAAGTTCATGAGCGAATGCCGCGCCCTGACCAACATCATCGGCAACGGCGTCGCCACCATCGTCGTGTCGAAATGGGAAGGCGAACTGGACCAGCAGCGCCTGGCCGCCGAACTGGCCAATCCGAGCCTGGACGACAAGACCGACCTGCGCCCGATGCGCGAAGCGGCCTGAGTTTTCGGGGCCACGTGCCCCGCCCTCCTCCTCGTTCGAACGCCGGGTCCGCCCGGCGTTTTTTTTGCCTTCCCGGCAAAGAATGCGCAGGGATGCGATGATGTCGGCTTCGTTGACACGCTTGACCTCGCAAAGGAACCGACACCGATGACCACTTCCAGCTATCCCGACACCCGCCTCCTGATCGCCAACGAATGGCGCGACGCCAGCGGCGGCAAGACGATCCCGGTGCGCAACCCGGCCACCGGGCAGGCGATCGGCGCGGTCGCCCACGCCGCCATCGCCGACCTCGACGCGGCGCTGGCCGCGGCCCAGAAGGGTTTCGAGGCCTGGCGCGCGGTGCCGGCGGCGGAACGCGCCGCCACCATGCGCCGCGCCGCCGGCCTGCTGCGCGAGCGCGCCGCCGACATCGCCCGCCTACTGACCCAGGAACAGGGCAAGCCGCTGGCCGAAGCCAAGGCGGAAGTGATGGCCGGCGCCGAGATCATCGACTGGTTCGCCTTCGAGGGCATGCGCGTGTACGGCCGCGTGGTCCCGGCGCGCAACCCGGCCGCCCAGCAGCTGGTGCTGAAGGAACCGGTCGGCCCGGTGGCCGCCTTCACGCCGTGGAACTTCCCGATCAACCAGATCGTCCGCAAGCTGGCCGCCGCGCTCGCGACCGGCTGCTCGTTCCTATGCAAGGCGCCGGAAGAGACCCCGGCATCGCCGGCGGCGCTGTTCCAGTGCTTCGTCGATGCCGGCATGCCGGCCGGCACGGTGGGCCTGGTGTTCGGCGACCCGGCCGAGATTTCCGGCTACCTGATCCCGCATCCGGTCATCCGCAAGGTCACCTTCACCGGCTCCACCCCGGTCGGCAAGCAGCTGGCGGCGCTGGCCGGCGCCCACATGAAACGCGTGACGATGGAGCTGGGCGGCCACGCACCGGTGATCGTCGCCGAGGATGCCGATGTCGCCCTGGCCGTCAAGGCGGCCGGCGCCGCCAAGTTCCGCAACGCCGGCCAGGTGTGCATTTCGCCGACCCGCTTCCTGGTGCACCGCGCGGTCAAGGACGAGTTCACGCGTGCGCTGGTGCAGCATGCCGAGAGCCTGAAGCTGGGCGACGGCCTGCTCGAAGGTACGACCCTGGGGCCGCTGGCCAATGCGCGCCGCGTGGATGCGATGCGCAAGGTGGTCGAGGATGCGCGCGCCCGCGGCGCGCTGGTGGCCACCGGCGGCGAGCGCGTCGGCGAGGCCGGCAACTTCTTCGCACCGACCGTGCTGGCCGACGTGCCGCTGGACGCCAGCATCTTCAACGACGAGCCGTTCGGCCCGGTGGCCGGCATCCGCGCCTTCGACACCCTGGACGAAGCCATCACGGAAGCCAACCGCCTGCCCTACGGCCTGGCCGGCTACGCCTTCACGCGCTCGATCAAGAATGCCCAGCTGCTGATGAACCGCGTGGAAGTCGGCATGCTGTGGATTAACCAGCCGGCCACGCCGAGCGCCGAGCTGCCGTTCGGCGGCGTCAAGGATTCCGGCTACGGCTCCGAGGGCGGTCCGGAAGCGCTGGAGTCCTACCTCAACACCAAGGCGGTGTCGATGGTCGGCGTGTAAGCCCGTTCAGGACGGCTTCTTGCGCGCGCGCGCCGGCGGCGCCGGGTTTTCCAGGCGGAAGACCGCGTCGACCGGCTGCCGTAGCCGGATCGCCTGGATCATCAGCAGCTGTTCGCGGTCGGCCTGGGGCCGGACGTTGCCGGGGTCGCGCGCCTGGCGGAAGTCGGCGCGCTCCAGGCCCAGCGCCGTGCCCAGGTTCTTGATGGCGTCCGGCGTGGCCGCCATCAGCGGCCCCAGGCGGCGGCCGGCGCCGGCCGCCATCACCTCGGCGCGGCGGCGCGCGTCCTGCAGCGCCTGCGTCACCAGCTCGTCCTCGAGCCGTTCGCGCGTGCTCAGGTCGAAGGTGGCGGCGAAGCCGTCCAGGTTCGGCTGGCCGAACAGGCTGCCGGCCAGCTGCGGCCACACGGTGAGATTGCGTACGTTGATGTGGACGTCGCAGCGCAGTTCGTACACGGGCGCGCCGGCCGGATCCGCTCCCGCGCCGCCCGCCCCCTTGCGCAGGCTCTGGCGTACCTCGCGCACCTGCAGGTCTTCCGGGTCCAGCCCGAGCCGGCGCATCAGGTCGCGCACCTCGCCCACGCGCGCCTCCAGCGTGGCGCGGCCCGCGGCCGGGTCGGCATCCAGCGCCAGCATCTCGACGTCGAGGGCGCCGATGTCCGGCATCGCCGCCACGTAAGCGCTGCCGCTCACGTGCAGGAACGGATACGCGGGGATCGGCGCGGCGGCGGCGCCGGCGTACGTGGCGGTGGCCAGCGCCAGGGCCGTCACCCAGCGGGCCGGTTTCAAGCTTGTTGTCGACATCTGCATCGGTTCTCCATCGTTGTAGAAATCAAGTCAGTCGCGCAGGGCCAGCGCCGGCGCCATGCGCATCGCCGCCAGCGCCTGGCGCGTGCAGGCGGCCAGGGCGACGCCGCCGACGCCGAGGCAGGCCAGCACTAGCGGCCAGGCGCCCATCGGCGCGCGCTCGACGAAGCCGGCCAGGTAGCGTTCGCTCCATACCCAGGCCGGCGGCACCGCCAGCAGCGTGCCGGCCGCGAACAGCAGCAGCCATTCGCGCGCCACCAGCAGGCCGACATGGCGCGCGCCGGCGCCGTGCAGCTTGCGCAGCACGATCTCGCGCGCGCGGCGACGGACGGTGTAGGCCGACAGCACGAAGATGCCGAAACAGGCCAGCGCGGTGGCGACGCCGCTGGCCAGCGCCAGCAGCGTCGCCTGGCGCCGGTCGGCGGCAGTGTTTTCCGCGAATACCGAGGTGGCGGTCTCGATGTCCGGCGCATCGTCGGGAAAATGGCGCGCCCACAGCGCTTCCAGCGCCGCCCGCGCCTCGGGCAGGCTGCCGCGCACGCGCACCGTCAGCACCGGCTGGTCTTCTTCCAGGCGGTACACGATCGGCTCCGGCTTTTCGCGCAGCGTGTTGTAGCGCAGGTCGGGCGCGATGCCGACGATGCGGTTGTCCGCGTCGAGCATCCGGCCGACCGCCGCCTGCGGCGTCGCGTAGCCCAGCGCCAGTGCGGCGCGCGCATCGAGCACCACCGCGTTGCGCTCCCGGTGCGCGAACAGCCGGCCGGCCAGCGGACGCATGCCGAACACGTCGAAGAAATCGGCGCCCACCTCCTTCAGCTCGACCGGTACCGGCAGCGGCGGCCCGCCCGGACGCGCCAGCAGCATCACCGCCTTGTTGCCGTCGCGTCCGACTGCGTCCTGCATGGCCGCCACGCCCGCCACCTGCGGCAGGCGCGCCGCCGCGGCCTTGAACGCGTGCGCCGCCGCCGCGGCCGGGTCGCCCGGCAATTGCAGCACCAGTTGCGGGCGCGGATCGAAGCCGAGGTCGACGCGGCCGGCATGGTGCGCCTGCCAGCCCACCGTCAGGGTGCAGGCCACCAGCGCGATGGCGGCGGCGAACTGCGCCACCGTCAGCACGCGGCGCAGGCGCAAACCCTCGAGCGTGTCGCCGCTGCGTCCGGACAGCGCCACGCTGGGCGGCACCCTGGCCGCCATCCAGGCCGGCCAGGCGCCCGCCAGCAGGCCGGTGCCCAGCCCGGCGCCGGCCAGCATGGTCCAGGCGGCCGGCCCGTAGGCGCCGCCAATGGGCTGCCCGACCAGTTGCGCGAACCACGGCAGCGCCGCCCGGGCCAGCAGCGCGCCGGCCAGCGTCGACAGCGCCGCCACCAGCAGCGATTCGGCCAGGAATTGCGCGGCCAGGCGCGGCGCCTTGACGCCGAGCGCCTTGCGCAGGCCGATCTCGCGCCGGCGCGCGGCGGTGCGCACCGCCGCCAGGTTGACGTAATTCGTGGCCGCCAAGAGCAGGATCAGCAGCGCCAGCAGGCCGAGGCCGGCGATCGCCGCCGGGCTGCCGTAGCGTTCGGCAGCGCGCCCGGCCAGCAGGTCGGGATCGACGTACACGCCCGAGAGCGGCGTCACGGCGATGCTGGTGTATGGCTTCGGGTGGCCGGCGGCGAGGCCGCCCTGGAATACGTAGTCGCGCCGCACGGCGACGATCCGTTCCAGCGCGGCCGCGAGGCGGCGCCCGTCTACGCCCGGCGCCGGCTTCAGGTAGGTGCGCGTGCGCTGCGACCAGGCCTGGTCCGCCGTGGCCGGAACCGGGTCCCAGGGGTGCGCACCGCGCCCGAGCAGGATGCCGAAATCGGGACTGGTATTCGGCGGCAGGTCGGGAATGACGGCGCGTACGCCGAACGGCACGCCGTCGATCGCCAGCACGCGGCCGATCGGATCGGCGGCGCCGAACAGGCGCAGCGCCTCGCTGCGCGACAGCACCAGTGCATCCGGCCGCGCCAGCGCGGCGCGCGCATCGCCCGCCAGCGCGTGCACGCCGAAGAAATCCAGATAGTTGGGTTCGACCACCGCCAGCTCGATCTTGACCAGGGCGCCGCGGCCGCCCGGATCGCCGCTGTCGCCGATGCGCGCCGCCACCTGCGCCGGACGCGCCCCGGTGGCGGCCCGCACCAGCCCGGCGTCGACGGCGGCCGCGCCCAGCGGTCCCGGACCGGCTTCGACCCAGTCCGGGCGCGGCAGCAGGTTGCGGCGTTCCTTGACCACGACGATCTCGCCGGCGCCGGCCAGCGCCGCGTTGTAGGTCCAGGCATGCTGGACCAGGCCGAACAGGAGGAAGCAGGCCGCCAGCGCCACCGCAAGGCCCAGGATGGCGACGGCGGAATACACGGGCTCCCCGGCCAGCTGGCGCCAGGCCAGGCGCAGGTCGCGCAGGTTCATCTGCACCTCCGATAATCTAGACAATATTGTCTATAATCGTTCAATCACTTAATTTTCGCAACAGCATCCCGATGAAAAATTCAGTAGACAGGATAATCTAGAAATATTAGTCTAGAAACGTCGACACGATCACCAAGGAGCCTGCCATGGCCAGATCCCCTCCGCTGCCCAAGCCCACCGCGGCCGAACTCGACCTGTTGCAGGTGCTGTGGCCGCTCGGCGCCGGCACTGCGCGCCAGGTGCACGAAGCCATGCAGGCGGAGCGTCCCGACGTCACCTACGCCACCGTGCTGCGCCTGATGCAGATCATGCACGGCAAGGGCTTGCTGATCCGCGACGAGAGCGAACGCTCGCACGTGTACGCCCCGGCCCAGGCGCGCGAATCGCTGCAGACCAACCTGTTGAAGGATCTGATGCAGCGCGCCTTTTCCGGTTCGGCCAAGGCACTGGTGCTGGCGGCGCTGAAGACCGGCATCTCGAAGAAGGAACGCGAGGAAATCGAGCGGCTCTTGAGGGACGAGGACAAGCGATGAGCGCGCCCGCACTGGTGGCGGCCATCGGCTGGGCCCTGCTCGACTTCGTTTGGCAGGGTGCCTTGATCGGCTGCGCCACCGCCGTGGCCTTGACGCTGCTGCGCAATGCCCGGCCCGAGACGCGCTACGCGGCGGCCTGCGCCGGCCTGCTGCTGTGCCTGGCCTGGCCGGCGGCACAGCTGATCCTAGCGCTGCAGGCCGGACCCGATACCGCGGTCGCCGGCAGTGCGCTGCGCGGCGCGGCGGCGGATGTCCGCGCCGGCGCCGGCGGCGGCCTCCCAGCCTGGCTGGGCAGTCACCTGACGCTGCTGGTCGGCGCCTGGGCCGCCTGCAGCGGCGCCCTGGCCCTGCGCATGGGACTCGGCCTGCTGTGGATCGGCAGGGCCGCACGCGGCCGGCACAGCGACCCGGCCTGGCAGGCGCGCCTGTCCGGGCTGGCGGCGCGCTGCGGCGTCGGCCGCGCCGTACGGCTATGCATCGTCGACAACCTGTCCAGCCCGGTGACCGCCGGCTGGTGGCGGCCGGTGGTGCTGGTGCCGGCGGCGCTGGTATCGGGCATGCCGCCGCAATTGCTGGAAGCGCTGCTGGCGCACGAGCTGGGCCACGTGCGCCGCCACGACTACCTGGTCAACCTGCTGCAGAACGTGATCGAGACGCTGCTGTTCTACCACCCGGCCGTGTGGTGGATCTCGCGCCGCATCCGCAGCGAGCGCGAACTGATCGCCGACGATATCGCCGCGCGTACGCTGGGCGAACCCCGGCGCCTGGCGCTGGCCCTGTCCGAACTGGAACGCCTCCAGTTCTCAACCCACCACCTGGCCCAAGCGGCCAACGGAGGAGATCTCATGACCCGTATCAAACGACTGTTGCGTCCCGACACCCAGGCCCTGAACTGGAAGGCGGCGATTCCCGTGCTGGGCCTGGCGGCGATCTGCGGCGCTTGCGCCCAGGCGCCGAGTGCGCCGCCAGCGGACCGTGCCCCGGCCATGGCAAACGCCGACGCACCTGCTCCTACCACACGTGCGGTCATCGACTTCAACAGCTGCGCCAAGCCGGTCTATCCACAAACGGAACTGGCTGCCAACCACCAGGGCACGGTGACCATGTCGTTCCGCACCGAGGCGGACGGTTCGATCAGCGCTTCCAGGGTCGATAAATCCAGTGGATTCCCATCCTTGGACGACGCCGCGCTGACGGCGCTGGCAAAATGCCGCTTCAAGCCGGCCGTGCCGGATGGACAGCTAGTCAGCTCGTGGGTACCAGTCAAATATGTGTGGACCACGCAATAAACTGCGACAGGACAACAGCACCATTGAAAAAGGAGCGGGATGCCAGCCAGGCACCCCGCTCCTTTTCACGTTGGCGTCAAGCGGCCTCTGAAAGCCTACACCGCCGACACGTCCAGTTCCGCTTGCGTGGCCGCCACCACCTCCCCGGCCGTCACACCCGGCGCCAGCTCCACCAGCTTGAGGCCGGTCGTGGTCACGTCGATCACCCCGAGGTCGGTGATGATGCGATCGACCACGCCCACACCGGTCAGCGGCAGGTCGCATTGCTTCAGGATCTTGTGGCTGGTCGAGCCGTCCTTGGCGGTGGCGACGTGCTCCATCACCACCACCACGCGCTTGACGCCGGCCACCAGGTCCATGGCGCCGCCCATGCCCTTCACCATCTTGCCCGGGATCATCCAGTTGGCCAGGTCGCCCTGCTGCGACACCTGCATCGCGCCCAGGATGGCGAGGTTGATCTTGCCGCCGCGGATCATACCGAAGGAATCGGCCGAGCTGAAGTAGGCCGAACCCGGCAGCGCGGTGACGGTCTGCTTGCCGGCGTTGATCAGGTCGGCGTCCACCTCGGCATCGATCGGGAACGGGCCGATGCCGAGCAAGCCGTTTTCCGACTGCAGGAACACTTCGATATCGGCGGGAACGTAGTTGGCCACCAGGGTCGGCAAGCCGATGCCCAGGTTCACATAAAAACCGTCCTGCAGTTCTTGCGCCGCGCGTGCGGCCATTTGGTCACGAGTCCATGCCATGCTTGTCTCCGTCCTGGTCAGGCTTGACGCACGGTGCGCTGCTCGATGCGCTTTTCCGGCGTGGGGTTGTGAACGATGCGGTGCACGAAGATGCTCGGGGTATGCACCTGGTCCGGATCGATGTCGCCGATCTCGACCAGTTCCTCGACTTCGACGATGCAGACCTTGCCCGCGGTGGCGACGTTCGGGTTGAAGTTGCGCGCGGTCTTGCGGAACACCAGGTTGCCGGCGCGGTCGGCCTTCCAGGCCTTGACCAGCGACACGTCCGGGAACAGCGCGTGTTCCATCACGTACATGTCGCCGTCGAACTCGCGGGTTTCCTTGCCTTCCGCCACGATGGTACCGTAGCCGGTGCGCGTAAAAAAGGCCGGGATGCCGGCGCCGCCGGCGCGCAGTTTCTCGGCCAGCGTGCCCTGCGGCGTGAACTCCAGCTCGAGTTCGCCGGCCAGGTACTGGCGCGCGAACTCCTTGTTTTCGCCGACGTAGGACGCGATCATCTTCTTGATCTGGCGCGTGGTCAGCAACTGGCCCAGGCCGAAGTCGTCGACGCCGGCGTTGTTCGAAATGGCGGTCAAGTCCTTGACGCCGGAATCGCGCAGCGCCAGGATCAGCGCCTCGGGAATGCCGCACAGGCCGAAACCGCCGACGGCGATCGTCTGGCCATCCTGCACCACCCCCTCCAGCGCAGATCGCGCATCAGGATAAACTTTGTTCATACCCGTCCCTTGATAGTTAAGCGTTAAGCAAAGCGATTCAAAGCCGCTCTTGTTTATGTACCGCAGAGTCGGATCCGAGCTTAAAATACCGCCCTCGAAAGCACAATACCGTAGAACTACCGGCAACAAATTCGCCGGGAAACGTCGGACCGTCATCCCATGAACGCATCATACGCCATCGATTACGAGATGATTTTCCAGCACGCGCCGGTGGGCATGTGCATCTCCGTGGACCGCGTGATCCAGTCCTGCAACCATGCCCTGGCCGCCATGTTCGGTTATGAGCGCACGCAACTGCATGGCCGATCGTTTTCGGTGCTGTATCCGACCATGGACGAGTTCCTGCGCACCGGCGACCGCATCGTCCCGATCATGAACCTGAAGGGCCGCTATTCGGACGAGCGCATCATGCGCCGCGGCGACGGCGAACTGTTCTGGTGCCACGTGAACGGGCGTGCCCTCGACGCCCGCGCGCCGCTGGGCGCCGGCGTCTGGACCTTCGAGGACGTCAGCGAAAAGCGCCCGGTGACGGCCGAGCTGACCCCGCGCGAGCGCGAGATCGCCGCCCTGCTGGTCGAGGGCAAGACCAGCAAGATCATCGCGCGCGACACCGGCCTGTCGCCGCGCACGGTCGAGATGCACCGCGCCAAGCTGATGAAGAAGTTCTCGGCGTCGACCTCGTCGGAACTGGTGCACAAGCTGGTCGGGGCGCGCTGACCGGACCCGCCGTCAGGCGGCCGCCGGCAGCATCGCCTTGAGCGCCGCCGGCAGCGGCACCGATTTTTCCGCCTTGTAGTCGACCCAGACGACCTTGCCGCCGCCGGCGGCATGCACGTCGCCGGCTTCGCCGTCCGCGTCCACCAGGCGGATCTCGTGGGTCACCTCGAAGCTGGAGCGGCCGGCCGGGCCGGCGAAGGTGCGCACCTCGATCTCGCCCGGATAGGTCAGCTGCTTGCCGAAGTTGCAGTAGGCGGTAACGATCACCGGCCCCTCGCCCGCCGCATCGAAGGCGCCCGCCGCCTGTTCCAGGAAGGCGATGCGCGCCGTTTCCATGTAGCGGAAATAGACAGTATTGTTGACGTGCCCGAAGGCATCCATGTCGCCCCAGCGGATGGCCTGGCGCATCACGTGCACCGGCCTGGCATCCTGGGAAGGAACCTGCTTGAGATTGTGCTGCAGGTCCTGCAATGCTTTCTGCCGGCGCGCAGTCTGCTGCGGATCTTGGTGCTGGTCTTGCTGCGGATTGTCCTGGGACTCGTGTTGCCGGATTGCTTGTTGCTGACTCATCGTTGCCTTGCTTCGTTAAGAACATCCATGTCCGGAGGCGGCGTGGCGCCGGCCTCCCCTTCGACGATCGCCCCCAGCATCCGGCAGAAGTTCGCCGGATCCTCGAGCATCATCATGTGGCCGGTCTTCGGCTGCGCCACGACCCGGCGCGCCGCCGCCAGCACCCATTCCGGCACATCCCAGCCGGCGGCGGACAGCTCGCCGGCGAACAGGACCAGCGGTGTGCCGCGCACCAGCACGCGCCGCACCAAATCGAGCCAGTCCGGGGCACCGGTCGCGCTCACCACCGAGCGCGCCATCGACTGCACCGTCGTGTACGGCTGGTTGGCGAGGATCTCGCGCGCCCAGCGGAGGCGCTCGTCGCCGGCCTCGATGCCGTTCTTTTCCAGCCAGGCGGCCGGCGCGTCTTCCATGGCGCCGTACTCCAGTGCCCACTCGGCTTCGTCCAGCCGCGCGATGCGTGCGCACCAGAACGCGTCGCGCAGCGTGAAGTTGCCTTCCACGCTGACCAGGCCGCGTACCAGGTCCGGCTCCAGGTCGGCCACCATCATCGCGACCGCGCCGCCGACGCTGTGGCCGAGCAGCCAGCTCGGCCTGCCGATGCGCTCGCGCAGGTAGCGCGCCAGCGCGGCCGCCTGGCCGGGCAGGTCGATACCCTCGGTGTCGACGCGCCGGCAGCTGTAGCCGGCCATGTCGGGCGTGTGGATGTCCAGTTGCGGCAGGCCGCGGGCCGGATCGAAGTAATCGATCGGTCCGAGCAGGCCATGGATCATCAACAGCGGCGTGCGCCGTGCGGGCGCCGCGCCGCTCATTGCGCGGTCATGCCGTCGTCGGCGGTGATGATGGCCCCGTTGATGAAGTGCGCTTCCTCGGCCGCCAGCAGCAGCAGCAGGCCGTCCAGGTCTTCCGGGCGGCCGGCGCGGCGGCGCGGCAGCATCTCGATCAGCTTCCGGCCCTGCTCGGTGTCGAAGTAATCCTCGTTCATCTCGGTGGCGATGTAGCCGGGGCAGATGGCGTTGACGTTGATGCCGTACTTGCCCCACTCGACCGCCATGGCCTTGGTCATCTGCACCACGCCGGCCTTGCTCATGCAGTACACGCCGATCTGCGGCAGCACGCGCAGGCCGGCCACCGAGGCGATGTTGACGATGCGGTGCTGCTTCCTGGGGTCGCCCTTGGCGCGCTGGATCATGCGTTTCGCCGTCTGCTGGGCCATGAAGAAGGCACCGCGCAGGTTGGTGTCCATCACGTAGCCGTAGTCGTCCTCGGTCACGTCGAGCAGGCGCTGGGTGGTCGACACGCCGGAATTGTTGACCAGGATATCGATCGGGCCGGCCTCGGTCTCGGCGTGGGCGATGGCCGACTTGATGCTGGCCAGGTCGGTCACGTCGAGCGTCACCACGTGGGCGGCGCCGCCTTCGGCCTCGATTTCCGCGCGCAGTTCCTTGAGCCGGTCCAGGCGGCGCGAGGCCAGCACCACCTGGGCCCCGGCGCCGGCCAGTGCCTTGGCGAAGCGCGCCCCCAGCCCGCTGGACGCGCCGGTCACCATCGCGATCTTTCCTTCGAAATTGACTTCAATACCCACGGTCGGCTCCCCTTCTGCAGATTCCCGCGAACACGTCCGGCGACGCCGGCACCCGGTTCGCTGCGTTGCGCACGCATAATCATTACACAATTCACCGCTCATTCGATTGCCGAGGTGGCGACTTGCCCTAAAATGGCGCTCGGCGTTGCAAACATAAGTAAAAAAGTGCACACTCGTGCTTAAATTTTTTTAAGACTACAAGACAATGACTCAGACCAACGAACTCCTCGAACAATACGGCCCGCGCGAAGCGATGGAATACGACGTGGTCGTCGTCGGCGGCGGCCCCGGCGGCCTGGCGGCGGCGATCCGCCTGAAGCAGCTGGCGGCGGCGCAGGGCCGCGAGGTGTCGGTCTGTGTCCTGGAAAAAGGCGGCGAGCTGGGCGCGCACATCTTGTCGGGCGCGGTGGTCGATCCGCGCGCGCTGACCGAGCTGTTCCCCGACTGGAAGGAACTGGGCGCGCCGCTGAATACCGCGGTCACCGAGGACCGCGTGCTGTTCTTGACCGAGACCAAGTCGTACGCCACCCCGGCCTTCATGATCCCGAAGGCGCTCAACAACCACGGCAACTACGTGATCTCGCTGGCCAACCTGGTGCGCTGGCTGGGCCAGCAGGCCGAGGCGCTGGGCGTCGAGATCTTCCCCGGTTTCCCCGCGGCCGAGGTGCTGTACAACGACGACGGTTCGGTGAAAGGCGTCGCCACCGGCAACATGGGCGTGAACCGCCACGGCGAGCCGACCGACGCCTTCCAGCTCGGCATGGAGCTGCACGCCAAGTACACGCTGTTCGCGGAAGGCTCGCGCGGCCACCTGGGCCGGCAATTGATCGCCAAGTACGACCTGGCCAGGGGCCGCGATCCGCAGACCTACGGCCTGGGCATCAAGGAACTGTGGGAGATCGACCCGGCCAAGCACCAGCCTGGCCTGGTGATCCATACGGCCGGCTGGCCGCTGGCCTCCGATACCTACGGCGGCTCGTTCATGTACCACCTGGAAAACAACCAGGTCGCGGTCGGCTTCGTGGTCGGCCTGGCTTACCAGAATCCGTACTTGTCGCCGTACGAGGAATTCCAGCGCTACAAGACGCACCCGGCTATCCGCCACTTCTTCGAGGGCGGCAAGCGCATCTCCTACGGCGCGCGCGCGATCACCGCGGGCGGCCTGCAATCGCTGCCGAAGACCGTGTTCCCGGGCGGCGCCCTGCTCGGCTGCGACGCCGGCTTCCTCAACGTCAGCCGCATCAAGGGCAGCCACGCCGCCATCAAGACCGGCATGCTGGCCGCCGACGCCGCCTTCGCCGCGCTGGGCGAGAACCGCCAGCACGACGAACTGGCCGCCTACCCGGCCGCGTTCGAGCAATCCTGGCTGCGCGAGGAACTGCACGTGGCGCGCAACTTCAAGCCGTGGATGAGCCGTGGCCTGTACGTCGGCACCATCATGACCGGCATCGACCAGATCGTCTTCAAGGGCAAGGCGCCGTGGACGCTGCACCACAAGCATGCCGACCACGAATGCCTGCGCCCGGCCGCGGAATACACGCCGATCGTGTACCCGAAGCCGGACGGCAAGCTGACCTTCGACCGCCTGTCGTCGGTGTTCATCTCGAACACCAACCATGCCGAGGACCAGCCGGTACACCTGACGCTGAAGAACCCGAACGTGCCGGTCGAGGTCAACCTGGCCAAGTACGCCGGTCCGGAACAGCGCTACTGTCCGGCCGGGGTGTACGAGTATGTAAAAACCGACGAAGGGCGCGACCGTTTGCAGATCAACGCCCAGAACTGCGTGCACTGCAAGACCTGCGACATCAAGGACCCGACCCAGAACATCGTGTGGGTGACGCCGGAAGGCGGCGGCGGACCGAATTATCCGAACATGTGATCGAAAACCGGCGCACGATGCGCCGGTTTTTCATTGGCGCGGCCGCCGCGCCGGATGCGGCCGGGTCAGGCGGCGCCGCCCATCCGGTTCGCCGCCAGGGTTTCGAGTTCCAGCGCCGTCATCGGCTTGCCGAATATAAAACCTTGCGCGTAATCGCAGCCGGCTTCCTTGAGCAGCATGCGCTGGGCCGGCGTCTCCACCCCTTCCGCCACCACTTCCAGGCCCAGCTTGTGCGCCATGGCGACGATGGCGCCGACCAGGGCCAGTTCGCTGTTGTCGCTTTCCGCCAGCGCCGCCAGCGAAGAATCGATCTTGACGAAGTCGATCGCGTAGCGCTTCAGGTGCGCCAGCGAGGCATGCCCGGTGCCGAAGTGGTCGAGCGCCACCTGCAGTCCGAGCGCCTGGTAGTTGCCGAGGCGCTCGACCACGCGCTCGGCGCCGTCCAGCAGCGTGCTCTCGCTGATCTCCATCACCAGGCTGCGCGGCGGCAGCGCCAGTTCGCGCAGCGCTTCCACCCAACCCTGGTACAGCGCGGCGTCGCGCCGGAACTGCACCGGCGACTTGTTGACGCTGACCTGGAAGCCGGGCGCGATGCTGCGCTGCCAGCGCTGGGCCTGGCGCGCCGCTTCGCGGAACACCCAGTCGCCGATCTCGACGATCAGGCCGCTGCTCTCGGCGAACGGGATGAACTGCGCCGGCGCCAGCAGGCCGCGCTGCGGATGGCGCCAGCGCAGCAGCGCCTCGGCCTTGTGCACGCTGTTGCTGCGCAGCGAGACGATCGGCTGGTACAGGATCTCGAACTGGCCCTCGGCCAGCGCCTGGCGCAGTTCGCGGGCGATGGCCTGGCGCGCCAGCGCCGCTTCCTGCAGGTCGGGCGTGAAGTAGCTGTAGCGGTTGCAGCCGGCGTTCTTGGCCGCGTACATGGCCTGGTCGGCGTACGACAGCAGTTCGGGCAGGCCGCGCGCGTCGGCCGGATACAACGCGATGCCGACCGAGGCCGACACCGACGCCGACTCACCCTGCAGGTCGAACGGATGCGCCAGCGCGTCGATGATGGCCTGGGCGATGCGGTCGACGCTGGCAACCCGGTCCAGTCCGGCCAGGATCACCGTGAACTCGTCGCCGCCCAGGCGCGCCAGGGTGTCGGAAGCGCGCACGCAGCCCTTGACCCGGCGCGCCGCCTCGGCCAGCAGCGCGTCGCCCACCGCATGCCCGAGGCGGTCATTGACTTCCTTGAAGTGGTCCAGGTCGATGAACAGCAGCGCCGCGAAGCCGGCGCCGCGGTCGGCCTTGTGCATTTCCTGGCGCAGGCGGTCGCGGAACATGTGGCGGTTGGGCAGGCCGGTCAGTTCGTCGTAGTTGGCCTGGTGCCAGATGCGTTCGGCCGAGGCGCGCTGGCGCGTGATGTCGCTGACCAGCGCCAGCGCGCCGAGGTAGTGGCCGGCGGCGTCGAACAGCGGCGTGGTGGCGGCGCTGGTCCACAGCTCGGCGCCGTCGCGGCGCACGAACTTCAGCTCGACCCGTTCGCCCTGCGCGTGCGGGCGGCGCACGTCGTGCGCCTCGAAGCGCGCGCGGCCCTCCTCGTCCATGAAGCGCACCAGCGGCTGCTCGATCAGGTCTTCGATATCGCAGCCGAGCAGCGCCGCCATCTTCGGATTGACGAAGGTGATGAAGCCGAAGGCGTCGATTTCCCAGATGCCCTCGCCGGCGCAATGCACGATGCGGCGGAAGCGTTCCTCGCTGCGTTCCAGCGCGGCCAGCTGGTCCTGCGGCTCGACCGGTTCGACCACGATGCGGCAGGCCTGGGCGCTGCCGTCGGCGCTGGCCAGCAGCTTCACCGGCGCCGGCAGGCCGCCGTCGACGCAGGTCATTTCCAGCCGGTGGCGCTGCGGCGTGCGGCTGTTCAAGGCAGCCTCGAAGAAGGCGTCGAAGCCGGGGCGCCAGGCACGCCGCACGAAATCGCGGAAATGGCAGCGCTCGGTCCCGGCGCGCACGATGCCCAGCATGCGCGCGCCGGCCAGGTTGGCCTGCAGGATGCGGCCGTCGATGCCGACCACGAAATAGCCGAACGGCGCCAGCAGGTGAAGTTCGTTGTAGCGCGCCTGTTCCTGCTCGTGGCGCAGCCGTTCGGCGCCGATGCCGCTGTCGAGCTGCCCGGCCATGGCGGCCGGCATGTGCACGTCCTTGTCCATCTCACCTCGCGAAGCGGTTATCGATTGACGTTGCGCTGGATTGGTGACGCGATGATGTTGCCTGACGGTAAAGCCTAGCACGGTCGTGCCGCGCATGTCGAGCGCATGTTGCCGCTGCCGTCCGCTTTATGGGGCAAGCGGCGTTGGCATGCAACGTTCGCGCGCACGGCGGCGCCGGCAGCGCGGCCGATGCACAACAGGGTGCAGCAGAATGAACAGAGCTTGAAGAAGATCAATCCACAGGCATCAAATTCGTGCCTGTTCGACGCAAGCAGTGGAAAATGACGTCAGAGCATGCGGCGCGCATGCTTGCCGAAATTGTGGCCGGTGACGATCAGCGAACTTTCCACCAGGCTCGACAGGCCCAGCAGCAGCTGCACCAGCTTGTCGTCGGACAGGATCCAGACCTGGCCGGCCGGCTGCTCGGCGCCGGTGGCGGCCATCACCAGCGGCGCGATCCAGGCCGCGTCCGGCTCGATGTCGAGGAGCACGGCGTCGGCCGTGGTCTGCATGTAAACGTCGCCGCCGACGGCCAGGCGAAAGCGCACGCCGACGCCGGTTTCCTGCGGGCGGATGGTTTCCTGCATGGTCTGGTTGTGCTCGGCGATCCACAGTTCGACGTCCTGCGGCGTTTCCAGCGCGGTCCAGGGCACAGGACGGAAACGGGGACGGTCGGCGCTGTCGTTGGCGGGTGGCTGGCTCATGAGGGCGATCGCGGCAAGCGCAAGAATGGTGGAAACGGCGCGTATGCTAAGGCATTTTGCCGCGCCGGGCCAGCACGGCTTGCCTGGCCGCCGTCGAGCGCCGCAAGCCATGCCGCAGCGGAACGCGCGTCGCCCCTACGCCGCCAGCGTCGCCAGGTTGACCGTCACCCGGCCTTCCTCGATCAGCAATTCGCCGGCCGCGATCGGCAGGCTGAAGCGGCGCCGCCCGGCGCTGCCGGGATTCACGTACAGCACCCCGCCGCGCTCGGCCCAGGCCGGGCGGTGCGAATGGCCGGACACCACCACGCGCACGCCGGCCGCCGCCGGGTCGATGTCGAGGTCGGCGATGTCGTGCACGGCATACAGCGCCACGCCCCCGAATTCGAGGCGCGCGGTCAGCGGCAGCGCCGCAGTCCAGGGCGCCATGTCGTTGTTGCCGCGCACGACCGTGAGCGGCGCCAGCCCTGCAAGACGCTCGAGGATGTCCGGCCCGCCGATATCGCCGCCATGCACGATATGGTCGCAGCCGGCCAGGTAATCGAGCGCCTCCGGACGCAGCAGTCCGTGGGTATCGGAGATCAGGCCGATCCGGAGTGCCATCCGAGCCTGTCGGCGCGGCTCATCTTGGCCGCCGTATAGATCGAATACAGGGCGGCGATGCCGACCAGCACATACACCACCCGGCTGGCCGGGCTGCCCAGGCCGAACAGGGTCGCCACCACGTCGATGTCGAACAAGCCGACCATGGCCCAGTTCAGGCCGCCGATGATCAACAGCGCCATGGCGATGTAGTCGACCGCCGACATCGCTGCATGTCCTTCGCGCACGGACGCGCGCCGCTCGGGCAGGTGGCGCCGTTCCATGGTTGGTGCATTCACGCTTGCCATCATGTCCTCCCTTTCGTTGTGACCGGAAGATTGATACGGAAGTTGATACGGAAAATCCGACGATTTCCCGGCGCGGCGCGAGCCGTCCCTTCAAGATAGCAAATTCGCGAAGAAGCGTGCGCCGTCTATCCGCCCGGCATGCGCGCGGGACGGGGGACGGCGCCGTGGATGGCGGTCAGCCCTTCCAGGTCCGGTTCAGGCCGGTATCCGCATGGATCCAGCCGCCCCTGGGGCCGGAACGGTAATAGAAGCCGACGCCGCCGTGGCGGAAACTGCGCACCAGGCCGCCGAGCACTTCCTCGGTGAGGCCGGCAATGCGTACGTCGGCGGCCTTGCCGGACATGTGCAGCGACTGGCGCGCGGCCGGCACGCCCTGCTCGATCAGGCGGCTGTTGGACGCCGGGGTACGGTAGCCGGACAGGATCTCGAGCGGCTTTTCCAGGCCGTAGCGCGCCACGAAGGCTTGCGACGCCCACAGGGTTTCCAGCAGCTTGGGATCGATCGGGATCGACGCCTTGCCGTTGACGTCGCGCAGCATGTGGCACAGTTCCTGGTAGGCGGAATCGATCATCTCGCCATCCTTCCAGTACAGCACCTGGGCTTTCTCACCGCTGGCGGGACGCACCACGGTCAGGGTGCGCGGCTTGGCCCAGAAGTCGCGGTCGACCACCTGGGCATCGAACAGGTCGGGCGGCGGCTCCATGTCGGTGCTGGGCGCATTCGCCTGGGCGGCGCGCTGTGCGGCCTCGGCATCCAGCAGGGGAACGGCCACCAGGCCGAGGGCGGTCAGGCGCAGGCCTTGGTTGAAAAACTCTCTACGGGAAGACATAACGAACTCATCATGGTGGGGCGCACACTATAGCGCAACGCACAACAGGAAAAAAGATGCGTTCGTGTTACAGAACGTTAATGCAATTAGACAACTTATTCACCGCATTTACAGAAACGCTTGCATAGCGGAGGCGTGGACGCATCCAGCTGCTTCCACAGGAAATCGCATTCCAGGCCGAAGCACGCCTTGTCCTTGCCGGCATTGACATAGCCGAGGCGTTCGAAGAACGGGCTGGCCGAGGCCGGGCTGTGCATGTGCAGCTTGCTGATGTTGCGGCTGCGCGCCTCGCGCTCGACCGCTTCCAGCAGGCGCCGCCCGACGCCGGCGCGCAAGCCTTCCGGCACCACGTAGCACAGGGCCAGCTTGCCGGCCGGGGTCAGCAGCGCCAGGCCGGCCAGCTCGCCGTCGCGCTCGGCCACCACCGCATAATTGCTGGGCGAGGAAAACCAGGCCAGCACGTTCTGCAGCGTCTTGTTGCCGAGCCAAGCTTGCAGGATGGCGGGCTGCTGCGCGTGATCGGCCTTGCAGCCCTCTTCGATCGACCTGCGCAGCACCGTGCAGGCTGCCGCCGCGTCGCTGGGAGTCGCCTGGCGAATGTCAATGCTCATTTCATGCGCTCGCAAAGAGTCCGGACAAAGTTGCCGTTAACGGCAAAGGCCGGACTATAACCCAAAGCCCGCATCTCTGCTTTGGGCGAACCCATCCAGGAAGACCGTCTATGCATATGATAAAAATGTACTTTAGTTTTGCATTTCGCTCATGGATGATGCATGTGTCTCAATGATTTTTAACAGGAAAAATGATATGACGATCAAGATGTCCGCCCTGCGCCGCCTGGTACTGGCCATCGGCATGGGCAGCGCCCTGCTGCCGCTGGCCGCGCACGCCGCCGGTCCCGAGCTGCTGAACGTGTCCTACGACGTGGCGCGCGAGCTGTACAAGGATGTGAACCCGGCCTTCGTCGCCGAATGGAAAAAGGCCAGCGGCGAAGACCTAACCATCAAGCAGTCGCACGGCGGTTCCAGCAAGCAGGCACGCGCGGTGGCGGACGGCCTGGAAGCCTCGGTCGTCACCATGAACCAGGCCAACGACATCGACATGCTGGCCGACCGCGGCCTGGTGGCGAAGGACTGGGCCAGGAAGTTCCCGAACAATGCCGCGCCGTACTACTCGACCATGGTGTTCCTGGTGCGCAAGGGCAATCCGAAGCAGATCCGCGACTGGGCCGACCTGGCCAAGCCGGGCGTCAAGGTCGTGATCCCGAACCCGAAGACCGCCGGCAACGGCCGCTACACCTACCTGGCGGCGTGGGGCTCGGTCACCCGCAAGGGCGGCAGCGAAGCCCAGGCGCGCGACCTGGTCGGCCGCATCTTCAAGAACGTGCCGGTGCTAGACGGCGGCGGCCGCGCCGCCACCACCACGTTCACGCAGCGCCAGATCGGCGACGCCCTGGTCACCTTCGAAAACGAAGTCAACCTGGTGCGCGCCGAATTCGGCGACAACTTCGAGGTCGTGTATCCGTCGATTTCCGTGCTGGCCGAATCGCCGGTGGCCGTGGTCGACAAGGTGGTCGACCGCAAGGGCGTGCGCAAGCAGGCCACCGCCTACCTGAACTTCCTGTACTCGAATGCCGGACAGGCGATCGGCGCCAAGCACTACATGCGCGTGCGTAACGAAAGCGTGATGAAGCAGTTTGCCGCGAACTACAAGCCGATCCAGTTGTTCACGGTCGACGACGCTTTCGGCGGCTGGCGTGCTGCGCAGAAGCGACACTTCGACGATGGCGGCGAATTCGACAAAATTTATCAGTCAAAATAATCTTGAGCCCATTTAATTCAAAATGGAAATAATATGCAGGGTGAATCGGCAATATAACTGTATGGATATACAGCAAAATGCACGTTGCCTACAAATTATGGTCATTTGACGACGCTTTGGCGGCAGTACGCTTCAAAATTCCCGTTCACAATTAAGGCCTTGCGACAACGCAAGGCTTTTTTTTCTTGTAGAATCTTGCCATTGGGTCTGATTTTCCGAGATAGGCATAGAGATATGTCAATCCGGGTGCTATGGCTCAATGGAAAATCGGCAAAGTAGCTTGACGCTACGGCTTGCCCCGACGTTTTGATGCTCCGCGTCTATCGGCGCCCGACCATTAACCGTACCTAATTACTCATCCATGATCAAACAATTCCTCGCTGCCGCACTGCTGACGATTTCCAGTGCGGCGGCCCTCGCCGTGCCGTTCGGATCGCAATCGGTACTGGTGGTGGAAGACGGTACCGGCAAGGTGCTGTTCGAAAAGAACGCCTCTACCGTGGTGCCGATCGCTTCCCTGACCAAGCTCATGACCGCCATGGTGGTGCTCGACGCCCACCAGGACATGAACGAGCCGATCGAAATCGAAAAGAGCGACGTCGACATGCTCAAGCACAGCACCTCGCGCGTGCCGGTCGGCGCCACCATCCCGCGCCGCGACGTGCTGCAGCTAGCGCTAATGTCGTCGGATAACCGCGCCGCCGCCTCGCTGGGCCGCACCTATCCGGGCGGCATGCCGGCGTTTACCGCCGCCGTCAGGCGCAAGATCGCCGCGCTGGGCATGAACCAGACCGTGATCGAGGAACCGACCGGCCTCAGCCCGAACAACCGTTCGACCGCGGCCGACCTGGTCAAGATGGCGACCGCCGCCTCGAACTATGCGGAAATCACGCGCATCACGACCTCGTCCGAGCACCTGATCAACATCAAGGGCCGTGACGTCGAGTACCACAACACCAACCGCCTGGTGGGCGCCAAGGGCTGGGACATCGGTTTGTCCAAGACCGGCTATACCCAGGAAGCCGGCCGCTGCCTGATCATGCGCGTAAAAGCCGCCGGCAAGAACGCGACCATGGTGCTGCTCAACGCCGGCGCCTCGTCGGTGCGCGTGCTGGACGCCCTGAACATCCGCCGCCACGTGCTGGGCGACGCCGCCCCGGCGCCGGAACCCGCCAAGCCGCGCCTGCGCGCCGCCGCCGGCGGTCCGCGCATCAAGGCCACCACCGCCGGCGCCCGCATCAAGGCGGCCGCCGGCAATGCGCGTGCCAAGGCCGTCGCCGCGCGCGCCCGCGTCAAGCACGCGCTGGTGACGCGCCACCGCCGCCACCGCTGATCACGGCGCGGTGACAGGACCAGGCCGGAACGGGCGACCGTTCCGGCTTTTTTCTTTGGCGCGCCGGCATCGGCGCGCATGCCGACGGCAGCCGATGCGGGCGCCGCCGTCCGGCAAGCAATGCGATAATCCCGGCTTTCCCGTTTTCCGCCAGCCGCCATGCAAAGAACCACCGTCGATTACCTGCACCTGGCGCCCGATGCCGGACTGCCCGCGATGCGCGACACCACGCCCTTCGCCGCCATCCTGGTGGCCGACGACGAGAGCGCCCAGATGTGGCAGTGGGAGGCGGCGCGCTGGCTGGCCGCATCCGGCTGCCGTCTCCTCATGACCTGGGGCAAGGACTGCGCCGCCTGGAGCGAAGCCGCCGAGGAAGCGGCCGAGGAAGCCGCCAGCTATGCCGAGGTGACGCCGGAGCAGGTATTCATCACGACGTCGCACGAGGACGATGACCTGGAAGAAGTGTTCTGGTTCTCGAAGCACCGCGCCGCGCATCCGGCCGGGCCGCTCAAGCGCACCCTGATCCTGCACATCGCGGACACGCCGCGCAGGAACGAACTCGAAGCCGCGTACGCCGACGCCTGAAACCGGCACCCGGGACGGCGCACGCGGCGCAAGCGGATTCATGCTCACAAATTTGTGACGCCACTGTATAATTCGCTTAACAAAGCGGCGTCTGCCGACAGCCTTCCCAGCCAAACCACCCAGTCTTCCGGCAAGATCAGCGAGCAACTATGTTTACGAATTCCGGACACGCGGCGCCCAAGCGCCGGGTCCTCATCATCGATGACAACGCGGATGCGGCGGACCTGCTGTCGATGTTCGTGAGTGCGCACGGCCACGACACCGCGGTGGCCAACAGCGGCCGGGAAGGCCTCGAACTGGCCGTCTCGTTCCGCCCCGAAGTGGTGTTCCTCGACCTCGGCATGCCGCACATGAGCGGCTACGAAGTGGCCCCGGCGCTGCGCGCCCTGCCCGGCCTGGCGGGCGTCTACATCTCGGCGCTGACCGGCTGGAACGACCAGAGCACGCGCGCGCGCGTGGTGGCCGCCGGCTTCAACCACCACCTGGTGAAGCCCGCCGACGTGCAGGCCGTCCTGAAGCTGGTCGACGCCACGCCGGCCTGCGCGCTCTAGCTTCGCCCCGCAGCGGTTGAATCAATGCGGCGCCTGCGGCGCCGGCAAGGGTTCCGGCGCGCCGCCGTGCGGACGCCGCTGCGGAATGCGCACCATGAATTCGCTGCCCTTGCCCGGCCCCTCGCTGCGCACCTCGATCGTGCCCTGGTGCAGCGCCACGATTTCCTTGACCACCGCCAGTCCGATGCCGAGTCCGGCGCCGCGCTCGCCCTGCGCGCCGTCGGCCTGGGTGAAGACATCGAAGATGCGCGGCAGCAGGTCGGCGCCGATGCCCTGGCCATCGTCCTTCACGCTGCAGATGAAATGGGTCTGGTCGGTAGTGGCGCTGACCCAGACCGTGCCGCCGGCCGGCGTGTACTTGATGGCGTTGTTGATCAGGTTCAGCATCACCTGCTGCAGCCGCAGCGGATCGGCCTCGACGTCGATCGGCACCGACGGCATCACCCCGTGGATGCCGATGCCCTTGCCGTCCGCGGCCGGCCGGCAGCTGTCGATGGCCTCGCTCATGCACGCCTGCAGACCGATGCGCTCGTAGGCGATGCTCATCTTGCCGGCCTGTACGCGCACCAGGTCGACCAAGTCCTCGACCAGGCGTTCGAGCGCGCCGATCTGGCGTTCCATAACGCCGAGCGGGCGCTCCATGCGCGCGCCGGCGTCCGGGACGCGCTTCATCAGCTCGACCGCCGTCTTCAGCGGCGACAGGGGATTGCGCATCTCGTGGGCGATGGTACCGATGAAGACGTTCTTTTCTTCCTGCCGGACGTGGCATTCCTGCAGCACGTTTTCCAGGTATTTCATGCGCGCGCGCAGGTGGGTGGCATCGCGGAAGAGTTTGACGTAGCCGCCGTCCGGCAGGCGCACGCTCATGCCGCTGGACCAGAAGCGCGAGCCGTCCTTGCGCAGGTGCCAGCGTTCGTCCTCGCCGACGCCGGTCAGGCGCGCGGTGTTGGCCTCGTGCTCGTGCAGCTTGCGCTCGCGGTCTTCCGGCACGAACAGCGTGGCGAACGGCTGGCCGAGCAATTCCTGCGCGGTCCAGCCGGTGATGTAGTGGGCGCCATGGTTGATGCCGCCGATGCGCAGCGCGTCGTCATAGAACACCACGCCGTACTGTTCCGTACCGCCGAGCATGAGCCGCGTGAACGCCTCGGCCTGCCCTGCTGTCCAGTGTGCGCCTGCTTCTTCCAAGATGGTTTCGTCCCCGCACGTCGCGTGCATTGCCAAGGTTTGCCGCATCGATTGCACATTCTACCCAAAGCGCATGAATCCACGCTCACGCCTGGCGTGCGCTGCGCTGGGCGGGGCTTGCGGGGCTAGCGCTCGACCATGGCGCGCAGGCCGCTGGCGCGGTGGGTGCGGCGCTCGACCGCCTCGCCCAGCACCGCCGCGCTCGGCGTGACCAGCGTGAAGGCGGCGCTGGCGCGGGTGATGCCGGTGTACACCAGCTCGCGCGCCAGCACCGCCCCGCCCTCCTTCGGCAGCGCCAGTACCGTGTGCGCGAATTCCGAGCCCTGCGACTTGTGCACCGTCATCGCATACGCGGTCTCGACGTGGCGCAGGCGCGTGGCCAGCACGCTGCGCACCTTGTCGCCTTCCAGGAAGTACACGCGCAGCGAGCCGGGGCGGGCCGGGTCGTCCAGCGTCAGGCCGATGTCGCCGTTGAACACCCCGGTGCCGTAGTCGTTGCGGGTCACCATCACCGGGCGGCCGACGTACCAGTCGCCGCCGCGCCGCACCAGGCCCGCCTGCTCCAGGCGCGCCTCGATGGCGCCGTTAAGGCCCTGCACGCCCCATTCCCCCTCGCGCACCGCGCACAGGATGCGGAAGGCTTCGAAGCGCTGCAGCACGGCGCGCACGCGCTGCTCGTGGTCGTCGTGCGCGGCGCAGCCGTCCGCCGCGCGCGCCAGGGTCGCGCGCAGCAGCTGCAGATAGGGCCGGTAGCCGTCCTCGGCCAGCGCGATCGCATGCTGCTGCTGGGCGCGCTCGATCCAGCGCAGCGGCGCGCCGCTGCGCAATTCGGCGATCGCCGCCTCGACGTCGCCGCGGTTGACGGCCAGCGCCAGGCGCCCGATCGGGCCGCCGAAGCGGCGGCTGTGGCGCAGCATCACGGTCTGCTGGGCCAGCGCGCCGCCGGCGCCGGCGAAGGCGGCCGGCACGTCCTCGCCGCTGGCGGCCTTCACGTAGTCCAGGGTGGCGGCGTCGTAGTTGCCGGCCTGGGCGTCGTGGCACAAGTCGCCCAGCACCGCGCCCGCTTCCACCGACGCCAACTGGTCCTTGTCGCCCAGCAGGATCAGGATGGCGCCCGGCGGCAGCGCATCGAGCAGCGAAGCCATCATCTCCAGATGCACCATCGAGGCTTCGTCGACGATCAGCACGTCGACGTCGAGCGGGTTGCCGCGGTGGTGGGCGAAGGCGCGCGTGTCCGGCCGCGCGCCCAGCAGCGAGTGCAGCGTGCGCGCCGCGCCCATGCGCGCCGTCAGTTCGCGCAGCGGCAGCGCGGCGCCGACACGCTCGGCCAGCTCGCCCAGCGCCTTGTCGATCGATTGCTTCAGGCGCGCCGCCGCCTTGCCGGTGGGCGCGGCCAGGGCCACGCGCTGGCGCGCGGCGTCCGGCGCGGTGGCGAACAGCAGCGCCAGCAGGCGCGCCACGGTATAGGTCTTGCCGGTGCCGGGGCCGCCGGTGATGATCGCCACCGCGCCGCGCAGCGCCACCGCGCAGGCCAGCTTCTGCCAGTCCGGTCCCTGCGCCGCGTCGTCCGGACGGCGCGCGCCGAACAGTTGGTCGAGCCATGCATGCACCCGCGCCGTGTCGACCTGGCGCCGGTCGAGCGCGCGCGCACGGATGCTGGCGGCCACCAGGGTCTCGTCGCGCCAGTAGCGGCGCAGGTACAGGCGCGCGCCGCTGCCGCCGGCGGCCTCCGTGTCCAGTACCAGCGGCTGGCCATAGTCCAGGTTCCCCGCCTGCCACACCTGCTCGCACGCCGCCAGGCGCGCGCTCCAGCCCTTGGCGCCGCGCGGCAGCGGACGCGCCGCGCGCGCCAGCGCCTTCCAGTCGTCATCGAGCCAGCCGAGCAGCGCGGCCGGGTCGCCGGCCAGGTCGGACAGCAGCAGGCAGCTGTGGCCGCGCCCTTCCAGTTCGGACAGCACCAGCGCCGCCAGCAGCAGCGCGCCGTCGCCGGATGTGCCCCGCCCGCCGCTGGCGCCTTCGCCGGCGCCGAGCGTCGCCACGAAGCGGGCAAAGGCGCCGGACAGGCGGCGCAGCGCGCCGGCCTCGGTCAGCCGTTCGGTCTCGCGCCAGAAGGCGGCGTAAGGGCCGCCGGCTGCGCCGCCCTCCAGGTCGCTGCCGCCGATGCCGTCGATGCGGGGGCCGCCGGTGTCGACGTTGCCTTCATCCACGGCGCCGCTGGCGCGTGACGACGCGGGCGCGGGCGCGCCGGCGCCTTCGGCTACGACTGCGGCTGCGGCCGGGGCGTCATCCGCCGGCAGGCCGGCCTGCTGCGGCTCGTGTCGGGCTCGTCGGTTCATGTGCGTTCTCCATCGCCCAACAGGCCATCCAGCCCGTCGAGCAATTCCAGGTCCGGCGCCAGCAGGAAGCAGCCGTGGGTGGCCGGGCTGGCGATCCCGCGCAGGAACAGGAACAGCGCGCCGCCCAGTTGTGTGGCGGGATCGTAGGCGGCGCCCAGGCGCGCACGCAGCAGGCGGTGCAGCGCCAGCAGGTAGATCGCGCCCTGGATGTCGTAGCGGTGCCCGGCCATGCCGGCCGCCATCGCCGCCTGCGTGTAGGCGGCGTCGCCCGGCCCCAGCGCGTTCGACTTGTAGTCGAGCACCCAGTAGCGGCCCCGGTGCTCGAATACCAGGTCGGTGAAGCCCTTCAGCATGCCGTGCAGCTGGCGCTCGGGCAGCGTCGGGCGCGCCACGTCGCCCAGCAGGCGGGCGCGGCACAGGCGGTCCAGCGCGCCCACGTCGAGGCTGCGGCTGGGGAACCAGAATTCCATCTCCGGCAGCAGCGTGCCTTCGCGCGCCAGGTCGGCCAGGGCGGCGTCCAGCGGCGGCAGCGGCGTCGTCGCCAGCGCGCGCAGCCACGCCAGGGCATCGTCCAGGCGGTTGGCCCAGCCGGCGCGTTCGATGCGCTGGGCCAGGCGCGCGCCGTGCTCCGCGTCGTCAATGCGATCGAAGCCTTCCTGCGCCATCCATTCGAGCTGCTCGTGCAGGAAGTTGCCCGGCGTGGCGCCGCGCGGGAAGCGGTGCCAGGGCGCGTCCTCGACGCGCACAGGCTCGACCGCGCCCGCTTCCGCCTCTTCCATCAGGTTCTCTTCCTGCGGACGCGTCGGCGGCGCCACCGTGTGCCGGGTCAGCGAGGTGAACGAGCCGATCGACCAGTTGCGCTCGAAGGCATGCTCGAAGGGGGCGGCGCGCAGCAGTTCCGGGCGCGCATCCTGGCGCGCCAGCACGGTGAAGCCGTCCAGCGGCTGCAGGTCGTGCAGCGCGATGCCGTCGACGTCGCCGCGCAGGCGCTGCCAGCGCGCGCCCATCGACGCCGCCGGGATCGCCTCGCCGCCGGTCAACAGGTAGCCGAGCGCCGATTCGTGCAGGCGGTTCTCGCCCTTCCTGCCGGCGGCCACCGCGGCCACGCCCAGCCACAGGAAGTGGCGCGCGCGCGTGAGCGCCACGTACAGCAGGCGCAGGTCTTCCTCCAGGCGCGCGCGGTCGACCGCTTCCAATGCCGCGTCGCCCAGGCCCAGGTCGATGCGGCGCGCGCCGCCGTCGTCGACGTATTCGAAAAAGGCGCGGTTCCTGCGCTCGGTCTTCCTCGCGGTGACGGCGAACGGCAGGTACACCAGCGGGTATTCCAGGCCCTTCGACTTGTGCACCGTGACCACCTTGACCAGCTCGGCATCGCTCTCCAGGCGCAGCACGCGCTCGTCGCCGGCCTCGCCCATGCCGTCGATCTGCTCGGCGAACCAGCGGATCAGCGCCTGCTCGCCGTCCAGCTCGCGGCTGGCTTCCTGCAGCAGCTCGGCCAGGTGCAGCAGGTTCGTGAGCCGGCGTTCGCCGCCGCCGGCCGCCAGCAGCTGCGACGGCAGGCCGAGTTCGTGGATGAAGCGGCGCAGCATGGCCAGCACGCCCTGGCGCTGCCAGGCCTGGTGCAGGTTCTTCAATTGCTCGACGCGGTTTTCCCAGGCCTGCTCGTCGCTGGCCAGGCGCGCCAGCGCGGCCAGCGGCAGCGCGCAGGTAGCGGTGGCGAAGGCGGCGCGCGCCAGGGCGCCGTCGAGCGGATTGGCGACCGCCTGCAGCCAGCGCAGCATGTCGGCCGCCTCTTCGCTGTCCAGCACGGAGTCCTGGTCGGACAGGTAGACGCTGGCCACGCGCCGCCGCGCCAGCGCATGGCGCACCGCGGCCGCCTCGCGCCGGTCGCGCACCAGGATGGCGATATCCGCCGGCACCAGGCGCTGGAAGCCGCCCCCGGGGTCGCCGAAGCCGACCCGGGCGTCGTTCAGCAGCGTGACGATGTGCTCGGCGCAGTGCTCGGCGAAGAACGCGCGGTAGTCGTCGGTGCGCAGGTCGTCGCGCCCGGTGGAGCACACCGCCAGCGCCTGGAACGGTCCGTCCACGCCGACCAGCTGCTGGCGGCGCCCGGCCGCCGCCACCGCCTCGAACGGCAGCGGATTGTCGCCATCCTTGCGGAAGCGGAAGGCGCCGGCGGCGTAGCCCGGCTGCCCGGGATCGCCGGCCTCGCCCTCGGCGTACTGGAACAGGCGGTTGACCGCCCGCACCAGCTGCGCCGTCGAGCGGTAATTGGTGCCGAGCTGGTAGTGGCGCCCGGCGGTGGCGCGCCGCGCCGCCAGGTAGCTGTGGATGTCGGCGCCGCGGAAGCCGTAGATCGACTGCTTGGGGTCGCCGATCAGGAACAGGCCGCGCGCCGGATCGTTGTCGGCCACCCGGTACAGCAGGTCGAAGATGCGGTACTGGTCGGGCGAGGTGTCCTGGAATTCATCCACCATCGCCACCGGGAACTGGTCGAGGATGCGCTGGCGCAGCGCCGCGCCGTTCGGTCCTTCGAGCGCCTCCTTCAGGCGCGCCAGCATGTCGGCGAAGCCGAACTGGCGGTTGCGCCGCTTGAGTTCCGCCACCCGCCGGGCGATCTGGCCGGCGGCGTGGCGCAGCAGCGCATGCGCCAGCGGCGCCACCGCGTCCAGCGCCGCGCGCAGGTCCCGCATGGCGTCGAAGCAGGCCGGCACCGTGGTGCTGAAACCCTTGCTGAAGGCGTCCACGATGCCGTCCGGCGCCAGGCGGTTCCAGGCCGCCTCGGTCAGCGCCGGGGTGTGCAGTTGCGGATCGAGCGCCCAGGCGCGCAGCGCATCGAACCACTTGGCCAGGGTGTCGGCGCGCATCTTGCTGCCGTGGAAGCACTTGGGATTGCGATCGCGTTCGGCGGCGATCCAGTTTTCCATGGCGTCGGCGCGCTCGGCCCAGCCGGCCTTGATGCGCGCCAGTTCGCCCTGGCGCCGGCGTTCAATGCGCACGATCAGCGCGCCCAGGCTCTCCGCGGCGTCATCGCCTTCCTGGTCCAGCCCGTCGGCGCGCGGCACCAGTTCGCGCACCGCGCGCTTCAGCGCCTCGACGTCCTTGAAGCAGGACAGCAGCGCCGCCAGCGCCGCGCCGCCGAGCGGATACACGTGCTGGCGCCAGTAATCGTGGGCGGCATCCTCGAACAGGCCGCGCTCGTCGCTGACCAGTTCCTCGTCGAACAGGCTGCCGCTATCGAAGGCATGCTCGCGCAGCATGCGCTGGCACCAGGCGTCGATGGTGAAGATGGCCGCTTCGTCCATGGTCTCGGCGGCCAGCACCAGGCGGTGCGCGGCCAGCGCGCGCCCGCCTTCGTCGGCATAGCTGTCGGCCAGCGCCGCCAGGTAGGGATCGTCGCTGCGGGCCTCGCCGCGGAAGTACGCCGCCGCCTGCACCAGACGCTCGCGCACGCGGTTCGACAGCTCTCGCGTGGCGGCGCGGGTAAAGGTCATCACCAGGATTTCGGGCGGCATCAGCGGGCGCAGGTAGGCGCTCGGCTCGGCCTCGCCGCCGCCCTGGGCGCCACCGTACGCGCCGTGGCTTGCAGGTTCGCCCGCCGCATCGTCCAGGGACCAGGCGGGGGCGCCGTCCAGATCCGGGCCGGCGCCGGCGTCGAAGCGCGCGGCGAAATCCGCTTCGGCATCGCCAAAGCCGGCGTCGAAGGCCAGGTCGAAGTCGGGATCGAATTCGGCGTCCATGCCCATGCCGCCCTGCCCGTCGTCTCCTGCCGCGGCGGAACCGTCCGCGCCCTTGCTGCCGTGCCCCAGCACCAGGCGCAGGTACAGCGCGGCGATGGTGTAGGTCTTGCCGGTGCCGGCGCTGGCCTCGATCAGGCGCGAGCCGTGCAGCGGAAACGCCAGCGGTTCCAGGTTGCTCATGCCGCCGCTCCCGCGTGCGCGCCGGCATCGGCATCGGCGTCGGCGTCGGCACCGAACGGCAGCACGCGCACCCCGCCCGCCAGCCAGTCGGCCAGCGGACCGTACAGTTCCTGGGCCACGCCCGGCCAGCCGCCGGACGCCGCCAGCAGCGCGAATTCCGGCCACAGGCGCGCCAGGCAGGGGTCGATCACTTCGCCGTCCAGCTCGAAGCCGCCGTCGTAGGTCTCGCGCGCATCGCCGCCCTGCAGGTGCGCCAGCGCGGTCTTGCAGGCCACTTCCAGGGGCCGGTCGAGGTTGGCCCGCCACAGCGCCGCCAGGCGCGACAGGGCAGCGCGCGCCGCGTCCGGGTCGAGCGGCGCCATCTCGACCGTGGCGTCGCGCCCGACCAGGTAGCCGGTGACCGCATGCCCCATGGCGCCGGCGGCCAGCTGGCGCAGCCAGGCCCCGATCAGCTTGTCGCCGCGCGGCGCGCCCTTGCGGTCGAGCACCTTGCTGGAGACCTGCATCAGCCACACGCTGCGCGCGCCGTCGCTGCGCAGGCGGTCGATCCAGTCGTCCAGCGGCAGCGTGGACCCGTCCGCACACGCCAGCTCCAGCGCGAGCGCCAGCTTGGGCGCCTCATGCGGATAGCGCGCCCCCAGCGCCAGCCAGGCCGTGCGCACCGGCACCAGTTCGTCGACCAGCTGCTGCTGCCACTGGCGCCCGATCAGGCCGATCGGCAGCACCCCTTCGCGCGCCAGGCGCTCGGCGCGCGCCGCCAGCACGCGGCGCACGTCTTCCTGCGGCTCGGGCAGGCCGCTGTCGTCCAGCAGCGTGTCTTCCAGGAAGTAGCGTTCGAGCGCATCCAGCGAGAACGGTTCCTCGTCCTCGCCCACCACTTCCAGGCTGTCGAAATGCACGCCCAGGCGGCGGCGGAAGAAGTAGCGCGCCGGCTGGCGCAGGAAGCTGGCCAGCTCGCCCAGTTTCAAGCGGTAGTCCGGTTCCAGCTCGTACGGTTCGAGTACGGCGGACGCAGGCGCGTCGCCACCATCGCCGGCGCCTGCCGCCGCCCCGTGC
Source organism: Massilia forsythiae (assembly GCF_012849555.1). Classification (NCBI taxonomy): domain Bacteria; kingdom Pseudomonadati; phylum Pseudomonadota; class Betaproteobacteria; order Burkholderiales; family Oxalobacteraceae; genus Massilia; species Massilia forsythiae. The sequence continues at coordinate 4,224,179 of NZ_CP051685.1, read as the reverse complement.
GCCGCGCGCCATTCGCCGGCATAGGTGAGTAGCCCGCCGCGCTCGAAGTAGCGGCGCGAGAACGGTTGCAGCGCGTGCACGGTGGTGAGCGCTTGCGCATCCATGTTCCAGCCGGACGCCAGGTAGTCGCGCAGCTGCGACACCAGCACCGAGGCCGGCTGTTCGGTGTTGTCGCGCACGTTGCGCCCGACCCAGCTGACGTAGAACTTGTCGCGCGCCGCCAGCAGCGCTTCCAGCATCAGATAGCGGTCGTCGTCGCGGCGCGAGCGGTCGCCGGGGCGGCCCATGCCGGGCATGGCCAGCAGATCGAAGTCGGCGTGCTGGGCGCGGCGCGGGAAATCGCCGTCGTTCATCCCCATCAGGCACACCACGCGGAACGGCACGGCGCGCATCGGCATCAGCGTGCAGAAGGTGACGCCGCCGGAGACGAACTGGTGGGTCAGCGCCGGCTGGTCGAGTTCGCGCAGCCAGGCTTCGCGCAGCACCGCCAGGGGCACCGGCTCGTCGAACGATGCGTTGGCGCAGATCTCCAGCCAGCATTGCAGCGCTTCGTCGAGCTGGTTCAGCACCAGGCGGTCTTCCTCGCCGGCGGCGCGGAAGAAGCGCGCCATCATGGCGCGTACGCGCTTGCCCCACTCCAGCGGACGCAGGTGTTCGTCCAATTGTTCGCGCCAGGCCAGCAGCGCTTCCACCAGTTCGGCCAGCGAGCCGGCCAGGGCCGCGTCCAGCCCGCCGACCTCGGCGTACGGCTCGATGTCGCCGAAGCTGGGACCGGCGCCGGTGGCGTAGCCGAGCAGCATGCGGCGCAGGCCGAACAGCCAGGAATTCTGCTCGCCGGCGGAACCCAGCCCGAGGCCGGCGCGGTGCTGCCGGTCCAGGCCCCAGCGCACGCTGGCGCCCTCGATCCAGTGGCCCAGGATCGGCAGGTCGTCCTCGCCCACGCCGAAGCGCGCCGCCAGCGCCGGCACGTCGAGCAGGTCGCGCACCTCGCTCTGGCGGCAGCGCTGCTGCGGCAGGCGCAACAGCCACTCCAGCGCCACCAGCAGCGGGTTCACGCTGCGGTCCTTGACGTCGCCGATCTCGAAGGGGATATAACGCGGATCGCTGCGCTTGTGCTGGTCGAACACCGCGTGGATCGCGGCCGAGAAGGTGTCGATGTCGGGCATCATGACCACCACGTCGCGGGGACGCAAGGGTTCGTCGCGTTCTTCCGCGAACCAGGACAGCAGCTGGTCGTGCAGCACCTCGACCTCGCGCTGGGCGCTGTGAGCGATGTGGAATTCGATCGAGCGGTCGCTCGCGGCCGGCGGGGCCTTTGGATGCTCGTCCAGCGGCAGCAGGTCGCGGATGGCGGCCTGGGCCTGGGCCAGCAGGCAATCGCCCGCGTCGTCCGAGAACAGGTCCACGCGCAGGCTGCCGAACCGGGCGCCGTGGTCGCCGTCGAATTCGTCCAGCATGCGCACGAAGTCGCGCCCTTGCCGCCCCCAGCTGGCCAGCAGCGGATGGCAGTGCGCGTGCATCTGCTCGGGCGGAATGTCGGCCAGGCTGGCGCCGTTGCGCGGCTGGTGGCGTTGATAGGCGGCGCGCAGCAGTTCGCGCCCTTCGATGATATCGCCCCAGTAGAACTGGCACGGGTTCGGCACCGCCAGCAGTACCTGCGTGTAGCGCGACAGGCCGGCCATGGCCTGGATGGTCTGGTAGGGCAGCGTCGACATGCCGAACAACACCACCCGGCGCGGCAGCTTGCCGGCCGGCGGTTTGCCGTCCTCGGCCGCCGCCATGAATTGCTGGTGGATGGTGGCGCGCCCCGACCAGCGCCGCTCGGGCGGCAGGCTGGCGTGGATCTCGCGCCAGAGCTGGGCCTGCCAGCACTGGTCGTGCGCCAGCTCGACGGCGTCGCCGCCGGGACGGCGCAACTGATCGCGCCCGTCGGCCCAGTCGCTCAGCCAGTCGGCGCGGTACACCTGGTACTGGTCGTACAGGTCGGCCAGGCGCTCGGCCAGCTGCAGGCGGCGTTCCGGGTCGCCGTCCGCCAGGAACTGGCGCAGCGGCGCGAACTTCTCCTTTTCGATCGCCTCGGGCAGCAGGCGCATCAGGCGCCACACCAGCGCATCCTTGTCGAAGGGCGAGCGGCGCGGTACCCGCTCCGGCCCCAGCATGCCGCGGTAGGCCTGCCACAGGAAGCGCGCCGGCAGCGCCACGCGCGTGGCCGCGCACACGCCGACGTCTTCCGCCAGCGCGATCTTGAGCCACTCGGCCACGCCGTTGGACTGCACCAGGATCAGCTCTTCCTCGAGCGGGCCGAGCGGATTGTCGCGCAGCCAGTCGAAAACGGCGGCGCGCAGCAATTCCATCTGGTTGCCGTGCAGGATGAGGAGGCCGGGGGTGATCGGGGCTGGCATGACGGGGGCATTGGACGGGATGCCGGCAGCATACTACTTATGGCCATATTGCGGTAGAGCTCGAAATTCCATTGACCTGCGGCAGTTTTCCATTGTTGCTACCATGGGGTTTTCGCCATCGGCGAACCCGACTACAAGGAAGCACCATGTCCGACCCGGCAATCCCCTCCTCTCCGCACGATCCCTACCTGTGGCTGGAAGAGGTCTCCTCCACGCGCGCCCTCGACTGGGTCGGCGCGCGCAACACCCACAGCGAGCAGGAACTGGCGCGCGATCCGCGCTACGCGGCGCTGCGCACGCGCCTGAAGACCATCCTCGATTCGAAAGAACGCATTCCCTACGTCGGCCGCCACGGCGACTTCTACTACAACTTCTGGCGCGACGCCGAGCACGAGCGCGGCATCTGGCGCCGCACCACGCCGGACGAGTACGCGAAATCCACGCCGCAATGGGAGACGGTGCTCGACCTGGACGCCCTGGCGCGCGACGAAGACGAGAACTGGGTCTGGGCCGGCGTGTCGACCCTCAAGCCGCGCGGGGAACGCTGCCTGGTGTCGCTGTCGCGCGGCGGCGGCGACGCCCACGTGGTGCGCGAGTTCGACTTGTCCACGCTGCGCTTCGTGGACGACGGTTTCGTGCTGCCGGAAGCCAAGGCCAGCGCCGGCTGGATCGACCGCGAGACGCTGTTCGTGGCCACCGACTTCGGCGAGGGTTCGATGACCGAATCCGGCTACCCGCGCATCGTCAAGGAATGGCGCCGCGGCACGCCGCTGGAACAGGCCACGCTCGTGTACGCGGCGCAGCCGGACGACTTGTCGGCCTCGGCCTGGCACGATCCGACCCCAGGTTTCGAACACCAGTTCGTGCGGCGCCAGGTCGATTTCTATACCAGCGAGCTGTTCCTGCGCGAGGCCGGCGCCCTGGTTCCGGTACCCAAGCCGTTCGACGCCGACGCCTTCACGGTGCGCGACCAGGTCGTGATCGAGCTGCGTTCCGACTGGGACGCGGGCGGGCGCACCTGGCCGCAGGGCGCGCTGCTGGCCATGGACTTCACCCGCTTCATGGCCGGCGAACGCGATTTCGACCTGCTGTTCGCGCCGTCTCCCACCACCTCGATGGACGGCTTGACGGCCACCCGCGACGCGCTGCTGCTGACGGTGCTGGACAACGTCAAGAGCCGCATCGTCGAACTGCGCCTCACGGCGGACGGTTGGCAGCGGCGCGACGTGGCGGCGCCGAGCATGGGTTCGCTCGACGTCTCCAGCGTCGACGAATTCGCCTCCGACGACTACTTCCTGACCGTCACCGACTTCCTCACGCCGAGCAGCCTGTACCTGGGCCGGGCCGGCAGCGACACGCGCACGCTGCTGAAATCCATGCCGGCCTTTTTCGACGCCGACCCGTACACGGTCGACCAGTTCACGGCGCGCTCGCAGGACGGTACCGAGGTGCCCTACTTCGTGGTGCGGCGCCGCGACACGGTCTTCGACGGCGCCAATCCGGCGCTGCTGTACGGCTACGGCGGCTTCGAAGTGTCGCTGGCGCCGTTCTACAGCGGCGTCACCGGCAGCGCCTGGCTGGAACAGGGCGGCGTGTACGTGCTGGCCAACATCCGCGGCGGCGGCGAGTTCGGCCCGCGCTGGCACCAGGCCGCGCTGAAGGAACGGCGCCAGCACGCCTTCGACGACTTCATCGCCGTGGCGGAAGACATTGTCGCGCGCAAGCTCACCGGCCCGCGCCACCTCGGCATCATGGGCGGCAGCAACGGCGGCCTGCTGGTCGGCGCCGTGCTGACCCAGCGCCCGGACCTGTTCAACGCCGTGGTGTGCCAGGTGCCGCTGCTGGACATGCGCCGCTACCACCAGCTGCTGGCCGGCGCCTCCTGGGTGGGCGAATACGGCGACCCGGACGACCCGGCGCAATGGGCCTTCATCGGCAAGTATTCGCCCTACCACAACGTGTCGGCGCACAAGCGCTACCCGCGCGTGCTGTTCACGACCTCCACCCGCGACGACCGCGTCCACCCCGGCCACGCGCGCAAGATGGCGGCGCTGATGCAGGAACAGGGGCATGACGTGCTGTACTGGGAAAACACCGAGGGCGGCCACGCCGGCGCGGCCAACAACGAGCAGACCGCGACCATGTGGGCCCTGACCTATGTGTTCCTGCTGCGCCAGCTCGGGCGCGCGTGAGGCCGGGACGATATGCAGCCAGGCGGCATGCATTTACCATAACGGCGTCGTGCATGACCACACGATTCCGTTGGGAACTAGCCGTTTAGATAGGATGCGCAATGAATGATGCATGGCATACTGAATTCGATCTCAGCAGGCATCAGTCGCCGACTGGCCTGGGTGAGACGGTTCAACCTCATTCATTTTTCCTCGAAGGAACGGCGATGGCTAATGATTTCGTTACCGAAGCAGCCCTGTGGGAACCTGTTGCAGGGAGTGTCAAACCGCTGGCGTCCTTGACGCCTTCCCTCAACGATCTGCGAAAGTTCCGGATCAGCAAACGCGAGAGCCAGGAGAAATTCTGGGGCCGCTTCGGCGTCACCCAGTCGAGCGGCAGCCGCTTCGAGAACGGGCTGGCGGTGCCGGCGCCGGTCGCGTTGCTGCTGAAACTGTACGTCAACGGCAAATTCAGCGACGGTGATCTTCTGGAGTGATCAGCCCCAGCGAAATCGCCTTCACGACCGCCTGTTGCCGGGTATTGACGTTGAATTTCTGCCGAATATTCCCCATGTGGAATTTCACCGTCGTCTCGGCGCAGCCGGTGATCTTCGAAATCTCCCACGACGATTTGCCCGCCATCACCCAGCCGAGCACCTCCAGCTCGCGCGGGGTCAGCCTGGGCGCCGCCTCGGCCGGCGTGGTCGGGCAAAAGCGCACGCCCGACGCGAACGCATAATCGCGTACCAGCGCCAGGTCGGGCAGCATGGCCTCGACATCGCGTGCGAACGCCGCGTCCGGCGCCAAGCCCGAAGCAAAGCACACGATGCCGAATTCGCCGTTCGGCCCGTGCATCGGCAAGCTGACGCCCGAGCGGATGCCGTACGAGCACGCTTCCTGGTACAGCCCCTGGTGCGCCGCAGCGGCAAATACCTGCGCATCCCAGATCAGCGGCAGCACGCTGGCCAGGCAATGGCTCACGATCGGATCGATATACACATAGCGCGCGGCATCGTAGTGCTCGCGCCAGCCGGCCGGGTAGTTACTCTGGACCAAGCTAAATTCCTTGCGCGCATGGCGCGGCCCGGTCAAGCGAAACAACATCTTGTCGAAACCGTACGCACGGCCGAGCGCGAACAGCGCTTCTCCCCAGGCATCCGGATTATCTCGACGCAACAGCTGCTCCAACTGGGCGATCTTCATGATTCCCTCGCGTCGTTAATGTAATGACATTCCACATGCTAGATGAGTTGTAACCAAAAAGCACGAAAAATGAAACCCAAACTCAATCACGATCGCTGGAATCGCAGCATTCGATAGCTCAACAGTATCATTCCGTGAAACGAGTTGAAGGATCGTCGCAGCTCCGCGCGATAAAATCACTAAAATCACATATTTTTCATCACATATATTGCTAAATCACAAAATAATTTCTGGTAATCTATTTGCTGTTGCAGATAGGCAAACTTGACTTGTGCGGGCACAAGCGTATCGTTCGTTTCTTTGCATCCGTGTCGCACCCCGAACCGCATCCGCTTTTGCCGTGCCTTACATGACCCTGTGCTTCGCGCCCAAGCGCCACCAAGGAACCCCCGTCAATGAATAACATGACCGACATGGCCGAACAGCTCGATGTCAAGCTGTTGCTGTCCACGCTGATGGCCCTGAAAAAGGGCGATTTTTCGGTGCGCATGCCGTCCGACTGGACCGGCGTGTCCGGCAAGATCGCCGACACCCTGAACGACATCATCGAAACCAAGCAGAAGATGGTGGAGACCGTGACCGAGGTGTCGCGCGTGGTCGGCCGCGAAGGCCACCTGACCCAGCGCGCCGACGTGCCGGGCGTGGTAGGCGGCTGGTCCACCATCATCAGCTCGGTCAATACGTTGATCGACGACCTGGTGCGCCCGACCACCGAGATGGCGCGCGTGATCGGCGCGGTGGCCAAGGGCGATTTGTCGCAGACCATGGCGCTGGAAGTGGACGGCCATCCGCTCAAGGGCCAGTACCTGCGCGCGGCGCAGACCGCCAACACCATGGTGGAACAGCTGTCCTCGTTCTCGTCGGAGGTGACGCGCGTGGCGCGCGAGGTCGGCACCGAGGGTAAACTCGGCGGCCAGGCCCAGGTGAAGGGCGTGGCCGGCACCTGGAAGGACCTGACCGACTCGGTCAACTCGATGGCGGGCAACCTGACCTCGCAGGTGCGCAACATCGCCGAGGTGACCACGGCGGTGGCCAACGGCGACCTGTCGAAGAAGATCACGGTGGACGTGCGCGGCGAAATCCTGCAGTTGAAGGACACCATCAACGTCATGGTGGACCAGCTGCGCGCGTTCGCCTCGGAAGTGACGCGCGTGGCGCGCGAGGTCGGCACCGAGGGCAAGCTGGGCGGCCAGGCCTACGTGCCGGGCGTGGGCGGCACCTGGAAGGACTTGACCGACAACGTGAATTTCATGGCCTCCAACCTCACCGGCCAGGTGCGCAACATCGCCACCGTGACCACCGCGGTGGCGAACGGCGACCTGTCGAAGAAGATCACGGTGGACGTGAAGGGCGAGATCCTGGAACTGAAGAACACCATCAACGTGATGGTGGACCAGCTGTCCTCGTTCTCGTCCGAGGTGACGCGGGTGGCACGCGAGGTCGGCACCGAAGGTAAGCTCGGCGGCCAGGCCCAGGTGAAGGGCGTGGCCGGCACCTGGAAGGACTTGACCGACTCGGTCAACTCGATGGCCGGCAACCTGACCGGCCAGGTGAGGAACATCGCCGACGTGACCACGGCGGTGGCCAACGGCGACCTCTCGAAGAAGATCACGGTCGACGTCAAGGGCGAGATCCTGGAACTGAAGAACACCATCAACGTGATGGTGGACCAGCTGAACTCGTTCGCCTCGGAAGTGACGCGGGTGGCGCGGGAAGTCGGCACCGAGGGCCGCCTGGGCGGCCAGGCCAACGTGCCCGGCGTGGCCGGCACCTGGAAGGACCTGACCGACAACGTCAACTTCATGGCCGGCAACCTGACCGGCCAGGTGCGCAACATCGCCGAGGTGACCACCGCGGTGGCCAACGGCGACCTGTCCAAGAAGATCACCGTGGACGTGAAGGGCGAGATCCTGCAGCTGAAGGACACCATCAACGTGATGGTGGACCAGCTGTCCTCGTTCGCCTCGGAAGTGACGCGCGTGGCGCGCGAGGTCGGCACCGAGGGCAAGCTCGGCGGCCAGGCCTACGTGCCGGGCGTGGGCGGCACCTGGAAGGACCTGACCGACAACGTCAACTTCATGGCGTCCAACCTCACCGGCCAGGTGCGCAACATCGCCGCGGTGACCACCGCCGTGGCGCGCGGCGACCTGTCCAAGAAGATCACGGTCGACGTCAAGGGCGAGATCCTGGAACTGAAGGACACCATCAACGTGATGGTGGACCAGCTGTCTTCCTTCGCCTCGGAAGTGACGCGCGTGGCGCGCGAGGTCGGCACCGAGGGCCGCCTGGGCGGCCAGGCCAACGTGTCCGGCGTGGCCGGCACCTGGAAGGACCTCACCGAGAACGTCAACCAGCTGGCGGCGAACCTGACCAACCAGATGCGCGCGATCGGCGAGGTGGCGACGGCGGTGACGCGCGGCGATTTGTCGCGCTCGATCACGGTGGAAGCGCGCGGCGAGATGTCCTACCTGAAGGACAACATCAACGAGATGATCCGCAACCTGAAAGAAACCACGCAGAAGAACGCGCAGCAGGACTGGTTGAAAACCAACCTGGCGCGCTTCACGCGCTTGCTGCAGGGCCAGCGCGACCTGCAGGCGGTGACCAAGCTGATCCTGTCGGAACTGGCGCCGCTGATCTCGGCCCACCACGGCGTGTTCTACATGATGGATTCGCAGGAGACCGATGCGCGCCTGCGCATGATCGCTTCCTACGGCTACCGCTCCAGCCGCAAGCTGCCGACCTCGTTCCTGCCGGGCGAGGGCCTGGTCGGCCAGTGCGCGCTGGAGAAGAGCCGCATCTGGCTGACCGACGTGCCGCGCGACTACATCGTGGTCTCGTCCGGCCTGGGCGCGGCGCCGCCGACCAACATCGTGGTGCTGCCGATCCTGTTCGAGCAGCAGGTCAAGGCGGTGATCGAGATCGCCTCGCTGGACCGCTTCACCGAGACCCATTTGTCCTTCCTCGACCAGCTGATGGAATCGATCGGCGTGGTGCTCAACACGATCGAGGCCAACAGCCGCACCGAATCGCTGCTGACCCAGTCGCAGTCGCTGGCCCAGGAGCTGCAGCAGACCAACCTGGAACTGGCGGAAAAGGCGCGCCTGCTGTCCGACCAGAACATCGAGGTGGAGCGCAAGAACCGCGAGGTGGAGCAAGCCAAGCTGGCGCTGGAAGAAAAGGCGACCCAGCTGGCGCTGTCCTCGAAGTACAAGTCCGAGTTCCTGGCCAACATGTCGCACGAACTGCGCACGCCGCTCAATTCCCTGCTGATCCTGGCCCAGCAGCTGTCCGACAACCCGGAAGGCAACCTGTCCGGCAAGCAGGTCGAATTCGCCAAGACCATCTACGGTTCCGGCTCCGACCTGCTCACCCTGATCAACGACATCCTCGACCTGTCGAAGATCGAGTCCGGCACGGTCACGCTGGACGTGGCCGAGTACCGCTTCGCCACCCTGCGCAACTACGTCGACCGCACCTTCCGCCACATGGCCGAGGCCAAGCACCTGGGCTTCCAGGTCGAACTGGCCGACAACCTGCCGGGCGCGGTGATGACCGACACCACGCGCCTGCAGCAGGTGCTCAAGAACCTGCTGTCGAACGCCTTCAAGTTCACCAGCCACGGCCACGTGTCGCTGTCGATCGGCCTGGTGGCCGGCGGCTGGAGCCAGGAGCACCCGCACCTGCCGGACGCCGACGCGGTGCTGGCGTTCTCGGTGCGCGACAGCGGCGTCGGCATCCCGGCCGACAAGCTGCAGCTGATCTTCGAAGCCTTCCAGCAGGCCGACGGCTCGACCGCGCGCAAGTACGGCGGCACCGGCCTGGGCCTGTCGATCTCGCGCGAACTGGCGCGCCTGCTGGGCGGCGAGATCCGGGTCGAGTCGACCGTCGGCGCCGGCTCCACCTTCACCCTGTACCTGCCGTACAACCGCGCCGGCTTCATCAACTACGAACAGACGCGCCAGCCGCAGCCGGCGCGCCTGGCGCCGCCGCAAGCTGCCGCGCAGGCCGCCGCGCCGTCCGCAACCGCGCCCGCGGCGTCCGCGGCGAGCGCGCGTGACACCGGCGCCGGCGTGGGGGCGGGCACGGCAGCGCAAACCGACGCCGCGGCCGGCGTGCGCGGCCCTGGCGCGGGCGGCGCGCCGGAAGCGGACGCCGGCGCCTTCCCCGCCGCCGCGCACAGCGCCGCCGGCGACGACGACGTGATGGACGACCGCGGCATCACCACGCCGGGCGATCCGTCGGTGCTGATCGTCGAGGACGACGAGCGCTTCGCCGCCACCCTGCTCGACTTCGCACGCGAAAAGAACTTCAAGGGCATCGTCACCCACCGCGGCGACTCGGCGCTGTCGCTGGCGCGCGACTACCTGCCGTCGGCGATCCTGCTCGACATCGACCTGCCCGACATCGACGGCCTGACCGTGCTCGACCGCCTCAAGCGCGACCCCGGCACGCGCCACATCCCGGTGCACGTGATCTCGGCCCTGCGCGAGCGCGAGCGCGCGCTGCGCCAGGGCGCCATCTCCTACGTCGAAAAGCCGGTCACGCGCGAGGTGCTGCAGGACGAATTCAAGCGCATCCAGAAGTTCCTGATGGGCGGCAAGCGCGCGCTGCTGGTGGTCGAGGACGACCCGGCCCAGCGCGATGCGATCGTGAGCCTGGTGGGCGCCGCCGACGTGCACATCGTCACCGCCCACGACGGCGCCGCCGCCTTGGCGGCGCTGGCCGAACGCGACTTCGACTGCATGGTGCTGGACCTGACGCTGCCCGACGTCACCGGCTTCGAGCTGCTCGACCGCATCGGCAGCCAGCCGGCGCTGCGCGACCTGCCGATCGTGGTGTACACCGCCAAGGAACTGTCGCACCAGGACGTGGCCCGGCTGAAGCGCTACGCCAAGACCATCGTGGTCAAGGATGCGCGTTCGCCCGAGCGCCTGCTGGACGAGACCGCGCTGTTCCTGCACCGCTCGCAGGCCAGCCTGCCCGACGCCCAGCGGCGCATGCTGGAAGAGATCCATGCGCTGGACGGCACCCTGGCCGGCCGCAAGGTGCTGATCGTCGACGACGACCTGCGCAACATTTTCGCCCTGTCCTCGCTGCTGGAACGCCAGCAGATGCAGGTGGCGTTCGCCGAGAACGGCCGCGACGGCATCGAGGTGCTGGAAAAGGACCCGGGCATCGAGATCGTCCTGATGGACATCATGATGCCGGAGATGGACGGCTACGACACCATGCGCGCCATCCGCCGCATCCCGGAATTCAAGTCGCTGCCGATCATCACCCTGACCGCCAAGGCGATGAAGGGCGACCGCGACAAGTGCATCGCCGCCGGCGCCTCGGACTACATCACCAAGCCGGTGGACGTGGCCCAGCTGCTGTCGATGATGCGCGTTTGGCTGCACTGATGGCGGCACCGAACGAGGCGGCGCCGGCGGGCGCCGCACACGCGTGGACCGGCCCGGCCGCCGCCCTGGCGGTGGAGGAGCTGGAAACCGAGCTGCTGCTGGAAGCCCTGTTCCAGCGCTTCGGCCACGATTTCCGCGCCTACGACCGCGCCGCCCTGCGCCGCCGCCTGGTGCAGGCGCTGCGCGCGCAGGGCGCGGCCACCCTGTCCGGGCTGCAGGAGCGGGTGCTGCACGATGCGGCGGCCGCCGCCGTCGTGCTGCGCGCGCTGTCGGTGGCGCCGGGGCCGCTGTTCGCGCATCCCGGCCACGCGGCGCGCCTGCGCGGCGTGCTGGCGCCGGCGCTGCGCGGCTGGCCGGTGCCGAAGGTGTGGATGGCCGAGTGCGCCGGCGTGGGCGAGGCCTGGACGCTGGCGATCGTGCTGGCCGAGGAAGGCGTGGCCGGCCGGCTCGACATCCACGCCACCCTCGCCAACGAGGAACTGGTGGGCGAGATGCAGGACGCCGCGATTCCCGTGGCCGAGCTGGCGGCGGCGCAAGAACGCTACGCACTGGCCGGCGGCGCGGCCGCGCTGGCGTCCTACTTCGAGGTCGAGGACGGCATGGCGCGCCTGCGCCCGCAGCTGCGGCGCGCCATCACCTGGTCGCAGTACAGCCTGGTGACCGACGCCTCATTCAACGAATTCCAGGCGATCCTGTGCTGCGGCGCCCTGCCCGACTTCGGCCCGCTGCTGCGCCAGCGCGTGCTGCGCCTGTTCCACGACAGCCTGGCGCGCTTCGGCGTGCTGTGCCTGGACCGGCCGCTGGCGGTGACGGATGCGCATGCGGGGACCTACCAGGCGGTGGGTGGAGACAGGCCGTGGTACAAGCGGGTGGGATGAAGGGCGCTGCTACTCTTGGTTCGTCGCGTACTGGCGGCCTTATTTTCGAACACGACAAGCTGTACGTCGTCCCCGCGCAGGCGGGGACCCATATTGAATGACGACGGTCGCTACGCAAGCACCTCGATACGATCACGGTCAGCTTGGGTCCCCGCCTGCGCGGGGACGACGGTTTGCAAACTGGCGCAAAGATCAACGCGCTTGGCTCACACCACCTGCGCGCTCGGCCGCTCCGCGATCCGGTCGCGCCACGCCTGCAGGTGCGCCAGGCCGGCGTCCGCCGCCCGGAACTTCATCAGGCGTGCGAATTCCAGCGCGCAGAATGCCGTGATGTCGGCGATCGTGAAGCGCTCCCCGGCCACATACGGCTGCGCCGCCAGCACCCCGTCCAGCCAGCGCGCGCTATCCAGCATCTTGTCCTTTTGCGCCGCGCCGAAGTCGCCGAACTGCGGCTGCTCCAGGTGCGCCAGGCCCGGGTGCGCATGGCGCAGGTGATTGGCGATGCGCATGAACAGCCCCAGCTCGACGCGCCGGTCGGCCATCTCGATAAAGGCGCGCTCCTCGAACCCCTCGCCCATCAGGTTCGGCTGCGGATGCAGGCCTTCCAGCCAGGTGCAGATCGCGCGCGTCTCGCCCAGCACGCGGCCGTCGTCGAGTTGCAGCAGCGGCACCTGGGCCAGCGGATTCAGGCGCGTGAAGGCGGGGTCGCGCTGCTCGCCCTTGCCCAGGTCGACCTGGACCGGTTCGATATCGCGGATGCCTTTTTCGGCGATGAACATGAGCACGCGGCGGGGATTCGGCGCGCGCGCGGTGGTGTACAGTTTCATGCTGGGTCTCCTTGTCGTTGTCGTATCACGCCGAGAATGGATGCGGCCGCGCACGGCCGCGTTCCGATCATAGCGCAGGCCGCGCAGCCACCGATACCGGATTGACACCGGCCGTCCCAGCCCGTAGATTGGCAAGCCGGCTTGCGGCCCTCGGCGCAAGCGCGACGTACATACATACAATCAATCGACCAGATACCCCATGCACCGTAGCCTGCTTTCCACCGCCGTCGCCCTGGCCCTGGCGGCCCTGCCCGCCCTGCCCGTCCACGCCGCCGCGCCCGCCGCCAGAACGGCGCAGGCCGAGACCACCACCCAGCTGCCGCGCGGCGTCGTCCCCAGCCACTACGAGGTCTCGCTGACGCCGGACGCGGCGGCCGGCCGCTTCGGCGCCCGCACCGTCATCACGCTGGCGCTGGCCAGGGGCATGGACAGCATCACGCTGAACGCCGCCGACCTGGCCTTTTCACGCGCCGAGATCGTCCCGGCCGGCGGCGGCGCCGCGCTGCCGGCCACGGTCAGCGTGAACGCCGAGGCGCAGACCGCGACCTTCCGCTTCGCCCGTCCGCTGGCGCCGGGCGGCTACCGCCTGGCGCTCGACTACAGCGGCATCATCGGCACCCAGGCGGTCGGCCTGTTCTCGCTGGATTACCCGGGCGCCGGCGGCAAGCAGCAGCGCGCGCTGTACACCCAGTTCGAGAACTCCGATGCGCGCCGCATGATTCCGTCGTGGGACGAGCCGGGCTACAAGGCCACCTTCAAGCTCGACGTCACGGTGCCGGCCGGCCAGATGGCGGTCAGCAACATGCCGGCAGCGAACACCGCCACGCTGGCCGACGGGCGCAAGCGGGTCAGCTTCGCCCAGTCGCCGAAGATGTCGACCTACCTGCTGTTCCTGGGCGTGGGCGACTTCGAGCGCGCCACCGCCAGCGTCGACGGCACCGAGCTGGGCGTGATCACGCGCCGCGGCGCCCTCGACCAGGCCAGGTTCGCGCTGGATTCCTCGGCCGCCGTGCTGAAGGAATACAACGATTACTTCGGGGTGCGCTACCCGCTGCCCAAGCTCGACAACATCGCCGGTCCGGGCCAGAGCCAGTTCTTCGGCGCCATGGAAAACTGGGGCGCCATCTTCACCTTTGAGTACGCGCTGCTGCTCGATCCGGCCATCTCCACCCAGCACGACCGCCAGGAAGTGTTCGCCACCGCCGCCCACGAAATGGCGCACCAGTGGTTCGGCGACCTGGTCACGATGCGCTGGTGGGACGACCTGTGGCTGAACGAAGGCTTCGCCTCGTGGATGGAAAGCCGCATGACGGCGCGCCTGCATCCGGAATGGAACACCCGCCTGGGCGCGCTGAACGGCCGCGACGCCGCCATGCGGCGCGATTCGGTCGCCGCCACCCACCCGGTGGTGCAGCACATCGAGACCGTCGAGCAGGCCAGCCAGGCCTTCGACGAGATCACCTACCAGAAGGGAGAAGCGGTCATCCGCATGCTGGAAGCCTACGTCGGCGAGGATGCCTGGCGCAGCGGCGTGCGCGCCTACATGAAGGCCCATGCCTACGGCAACACCGTGTCCGACGATTTGTGGCGGCAGATCGAAAAGGCGGCGAACAAGCCGGTGACGGCGATCGCCCACGATTTCACGCTGCAGCCGGGCGTGCCGCTGATCCGCGTGGGCGCCCCGGTATGCGCGGGCGGCAAGACCACCGTGGCGCTAACCCAGGAAGAATTCTCGCGCGACCGCCCCGGCAAGAAGCCGCTGGCCTGGCGCGTGCCGGTGATCGCGCAAATCGGCGGCAACGGCAAGCCGGCCAGCACGCTGGTGGCCGGCGGCAAGGGCAGCCTGGCCCTGCCCGGCTGCGGCGCGGTGGTGGTGAATGCCGGCCAGAGCGGCTACTACCGCACCCTGTACGCGCCGAAGGAATTCGCGGCGCTGGCCGGCCAGTTCGCCACGCTGGCGCCGATCGACCAGATCGGCCTGCTGTCCGACAGCACGGCGCTGGGCATGGCCGGCATGCAGCCGGCCTCCGACGTGCTCGACCTGGCCAGGCGCGCCCCGCTGGGCGCCGACCCGCAGGTGTGGCAGCGCATCGCCAGCGTGCTGGACGGCCTGCACGACCGCTACGCGGCGGACGCCGCGCGCCAGCAGCGTTTCGACGCGTTTGCGCGCGCGCGCCTGGCGCCGGTGATGGCGCAGGTCGGCTGGACGGCGCGCAGCGGCGAGGCGTCAGCGGTCGCCAATTTGCGCGAGCAATTGATCGTCGTGCTGGGCGAGCTGGGCGACGCCAACGTCGTCCAGGAGGCGCGCCGCCGCTACGCCGCCATGCAGCAGGATCCGGCGGCGGTGCCCGGTGCGCTGCGCAAGGTGGTCACTTCCGTGGTGGCGCAGCATGCCGACGCCGCCACCTGGGACGCGCTGCGCGCCAGCGCCCGCGTCGAAAAGACGCCGCTGGTGCGCGACAACCTGTACGTGCAGCTGGCGCTCGGCGCCGACCGCGCGCTGGCCGAGCGCGCCCTGCAGCTGGCCCTGACCGACGAACCCGGCCTGACCAACAGCGCCGCCATGATCTCGGCGGTGGCGCGGCGCCATCCGGACCTGGCCTTCGATTTCGCGCTGGCGCACCAGGAACAGATCAACCGGCGCGTCGACGCCAGCTCGCGCAGCCGCTACTTCGCGCGCCTGGCCGGCGGTTCGTCCGACCCGGCCATGGTCGGCAAGCTGAACGCCTACGCCGGCGCCAACCTGGCGGCCGGCGCGCGCGGCGACGTGGAAGCGGCGATCGCGGCGATCCAGGACCGGGTCAAGGTCAACGCGGCGCGCCTGCCGGAAATCGACGCCTGGCTGGCGCGCCACCCCGATTGAGGAGCCGCCATGCGATCCAGTGACCTGATGACGCTGCTGTTCGACGCCGGCCTGCCGACCGCCGGCTACGGCTTTTCGCGCCAGACGCCGGCCGAGCGCGACGCCCTGCTGGCGGACCTGACCGGCCGCCCCGACGCGGTCGTGACGCGTTCACCGGGCATCAGCCTGGTCGAACTGGAAGACGAGCAGACCGTCTACCTGGTGACCGAAGCCGGCCACTTCGCGCACCCCTCGGTCCTGCGCCGCAGCGTGGTGCTGAAGGAGGGGCGCCGCACGGTCGAGACGCGCGGGTTCACGGTGGCGCCGGGCGGGGTGATGTCGACCTGGGTCGACCAGTTCCGCGAACAGGATGCGTTGATGGGGAGGCGGTGACGGAGCGTGCCGGACCAGAGGCCGTCGTTCCAGGCACTGCCTGAAACAACCCCTGCGCAGGCGCATTGCTGTCCAAGATAATATTGCTGACCTAAAGACCGTCGTTCCAGGCACTGCCTGAAACGATTCCCCGCGAAGGCGGGGACCCATACAGAGTGCCCGGAGTCTGTGTTTTTGAAGCATTCTGGTTGCATCTGAGGTACCAAATTCTCTTGCTCAGTATGGGTCCCCGCCTGCGCGGGGACGACGTGGGGGCTGCTCCGGTCCGGACATGGCAAGCGACGCTCCCGGCGCCGCCATGTGCGCCGCCCGGCTGCGCGCCTTGCCGGCGGCCAGCCACGCGTCCACCCGCCCGACGCTGTCGGCCGGCACATGCAGCCCCAGCTTGGTACGCCGCCACAGCACATCGTCCGCACACTGCGCCCATTCGTGGCGGCGCAGGTAGTCCAGCTCGACCTCGAACAGCCCCGGCGCGACTTCCTCGCCCAGGTCGGCGTGCATACGGCAATGCGCCAGCAGCGTGCCGATGCGGGTGCCGTAGGCGCGCGCCCAGCGCGCCAGCAGCGCCGGGGCGACCCAGGCGTATTGCTGGCGCCGGGTGCGCAGCCAGGCGTCGAATTCGAGCACGCCGCGCACGTCCGGGCGGCGCCCGAACAGGTCGCCGCCCGGCAGGCAGGCGTGTGCGGTCCAGCCCGGCATGCGGCGGCCGAGCGCGGGCGCGATCCAGTCGACCGCCTGCTCGGCCAGCTTGCGGAAGGTGGTTACCTTGCCGCCGAAGACCGACAGCAGCGGCGCGCCGCGCGTATCGGTGTGCAGCCGGTAGTCGCGGCTGACGCGCGCGGCGCTGGCGCCCGCCGCTGCGCCGATCAGGGGCCGCACGCCGGCGAAACTCCACACCACGTCGGCGGGGCCGATGCGGCGCTGGAAGCAGCGGTTGGCGGCCTCGCACAGGTACGCGGTCTCGGCCGCGCCGATCGCCACCCGTCCCGGATCGCCGTCGTAGTCGACGTCGGTGGTGCCGACCAGGGTGAACGCCTCCTCGTAGGGCAGCGCGAACACGATGCGGCCGTCCGGCTGCTGCAGCAGGTAGGCGTGGTCGTGCGCGAACAGGCGCGGCACCACGATGTGGCTGCCCTTCACCAGGCGCAGCGAACCACCGGCGCCCTCCAGCCCGGCGGCGCCGGCACCGCCCACGGCCGCCTGCAGGAAGCGCGCCGCCCACGGCCCGGCCGCATTCACCACGCAGCGCGCCTGTACCCGGATCTCGCCAACAAGGCCTTCAGCGCTCTCGGCGCCCTGCACGCCCCGCAGCGTCGCGCTCCAGCGCGCCGGCCCGCGTTCGAGCGCCGTGCAGCGGGTGCGCGTGAGCACCGTGGCGCCGCGCTCGCGCGCGTCGAGCGCGGCCAGCACCACCAGGCGCGCATCGTCGACCCAGGCGTCGGAATACAGAAAGGCGTGCGCGAAGTGCGGCTGCAGCGGCGCCGCCAGCGCCGCCGCCAGCGGCGCGCCGCCCTGGCCGCGGTGCGCGCCGCGCAGGGCGATGCTGCAGGAACCCGGCAGGAAGTCGCGCCGCGCCAGGTGGTCGTACAGGAACAGGCCGGCGCGCACCATCCAGGCCGGACGCTGGCCGGCGCCGTCCCCGCCACCGGCCGCATGCGGCATGGCGAAGCGCAAGGGCCGCATGATGTGCGGCGCGCTCCTGAGCAGGATCTCGCGCTCGGCCAGCGCCTTGCGCACCAGGCCGAACTGGTACTGTTCCAGGTAGCGCAGGCCACCGTGGATCAGCTTGCTCGACGCGGACGAGGTGTGGCTGGCCAAATCATCCTGCTCGCACAACAGCACGCGCAGGCCGCGTCCGGCGGCATCGCGCGCGATACCGGCGCCGTTGATGCCGCCGCCCACCACCAGCACGTCGCAATCGATGCGTCTCGCTTGTCCGTCCATGTGCCCCCTCCTGCCGGTTCGGCCGCCGTCCGCCGGAGCGCGGCGCGGCCACAGGCCAGTGTAGTGCCGCCCTCATGCCCGATGTTCGGGCAGGTCAATCTCGCGGGGAGCCGGCGCGGCAGTGTGTAGAATCGCCGCATGATCCTGCATTTTCCACACCGTTGAGATGGCGCCCGCGCTGCGCGCCTGGGTCCGCATGCCGTCCGGCAAGCGGCTCGATCTGCTGAATCCGACGCCGTTCGACTGGGACGACGCCGACCTGGCGCTGGGCCTGGCGCGTACCTACCGCTGGGGCGGCCACTCGGCCTGGCCGCTGCCGCTGTCGGTGGCCCAGCATTCGATCGCGGTGCTGCTGCTGCGCCGCGGCGCCGCCACTGGCAGACCCTTGCCGCCCCTGGTCGAGCTGCGCGAGCTGCTGCACGATGCCGAGGAAGGCCTGCTCGGCTTCGACGCCGTGTCGCCGATCAAGCCCTTCCTGGGCGAAGGCTTCCGCGCCCTAACGCGGCGCCTGGAGCAAGCCGTATTCCTGCGCTACGGCTTGCCGGCCTGGACCGCCGCCGAGCACGAACGCCACAAGCGCGCCGACCGCCTGGCCGCCGCCGGCGAGGCGATCCACGTGGCCGGCTGGTCGGAACAGGAAGTGCGCAGCACGCTGCGCATCCGCTCGCCGCTGCTGCACGACGATCCGCTGGCCGCCGTCTACGATTGCCGCCCGTGGGAACCGTGGCCGCCGGCGCTTGCCGCCGAACGCTTCCTGGCGCAATTGCAGGCGCTGCAGCGGCGCGTCGACGAGGACGAGCGCCGGCGCGCCTGAGCGGGTTGCAGCCATGCCGATGCGCGCCGCATGCGGCTTGCCACGAGGACGCTTGCGTATCGCCATGCGCCGATGAGCTGCGCATCGCATCGCGTTTTGTTACCAAAAACGAACATCAGGCTTGATCGAGCTCAACCTGCATTGTGAATCCCGATTCTTTATTCAATTCTCTAAGCTCTTGATTTCATGGATTTTGTTCCACTATCCACAAGAATTGTGGATAACTATGTGGACAAGCCACTCTTGACAAGTCGGAAGTCCAGTATCGATGCGGGTTTCAACAATTTGCCCATTCAAGAGGCAAATTCCGAACCCTTATGAATCAAGGACTTGCACACGCATCAGTTTCGGGCAAGGCGTGCTCATGCGGCAAATTCCTACAAAATTCAACCATGGGGGATAACTTGCTTCGACGCCATGAGATCAGCGCTATTTCCAGGCATTGCGCGCGCGCTCGCGCACCAGCATGCGCACGCTGTCCGGCATCGGCTTGCGGCTGTGCGGCGTGTCCGCGTCCTGCCACAGGCACTCATCGAAGTGCTTGAGCATGGCGGGAGAGATGAAGCGGGTGCGCTGGGCGTAGACGTGGCGGTCGCCCATCTGCGCCTGCTGGCGGACGAAGAAGCGGTGCGGCAGCACCAGCTGCAGGTGTTCCCTGGCGCGCGTCATGGCCACGTACAACAGGCGCCGCTCTTCCTCGATGTCGTCGGCGCTGCCGGTCGACATGTCGGACGGAATGCAGCCGTCGACCGCGTTCAGCACCGTCACCGACTTCCATTCCTGTCCCTTGGCCGAGTGGATGGTGGACAGGATCAGGTAATCCTCGTCCAGCAGCGGCGGTCCGGCGCGGTCGCTGGTGGCGTCCGGCGGATCCAGCGTCAGTTCGGTGAGGAAGGATTCGCGCGAGCCATGGCCGCCGGCCAGCTGCACCAGCTGGTCGAGGTCGGCGGCGCGCACCGGGGCGTCGTCGTACAGCCGCTCCAGGTGCGGCAGGTACCAGTCCCTGGCCAGCTCGGCGTCCAGCGGCCAGCGCAGGCCGGGCGCGCGCAGGGTGCGGAACAGCGCGGCGAACGCGTCCCAGTCGGTCTGTGCGCGCGGCGGCGGCGCGAATGCGTCCACCGCGGCGCAGGCATCGGCCGCCTGCCCCACCGCTTCCAGCAGGCGCGCCGCCGTGGCCTGGCCGATGCCCGGCACCAGCTGGGCCGCGCGGAACCCGGCCAGGCGTCCGCTCGGATTCTGGGCGAAGCGCAGCAGCGCCAGCAAGTCCTTGACGTGCGCCGCTTCCAGGAATTTCAGGCCGCCGAACTTCACGAACGGCACGTTGCGGCGTACCAGCTCCAGCTCCAGCGCCGCGCTGTGGCTGGCGGCGCGGAACAGCACCGCCTGCTGGATCAGCTTGACGCCTTCCTCGCGCAAAGCCAGCACGCGGTTGCAGACCCAGCGCGCCTGCTCGGCCTCGTCCGGAATCAGGATCAATTGCGGCCTGGCGCTGGAGACGCGGTCGGTCCACAGTGTCTTGGCATGGCGCTCCAGCGCCGCCGCGATCACGGCGTTGGAGGCGTCCAGGATCGGCTGGGTCGAGCGGTAGTTGCGCTCCAGCGTGACGGTGCAGGCCGGGCGCGAGAACTGCTGCGGAAAATCCAGGATGTTGCGCACCGTGGCGCCGCGGAACGAATAGATCGACTGGGCATCGTCGCCCACCGCCATCACGCCGCGGCCGTCCGGCTTCATGCCCCGGACGATGGCGGCCTGCAGGCGGTTGGTGTCCTGGTATTCGTCGACCAGCACGTGGTCGAACAGCGCGCCCAGTTCGGGGCCGAGCTCGGGGTCGGCCGCCATCTCGGCCCAGAACAGCAGCAGGTCGTCGTAGTCGAGCACGTTCTGTTCCTGCTTGGCGTCGACGTAGGCGCCGAACAGGCGCTTGAGTTGCGCTTCCCATTCGCTGCACCAGGGAAAGGTCGATTGCAACACCCGCTCCAGCGGTTCGCGGCTGTTCACCACGCGCGAATAGATCGCCAGGCAGGTGCCCTTCAGCGGAAAGCGCTTCTGGCCGCCGGCGGCGCCCAGTCCGATCTCGTGGCGCACCATGCCCATCAGGTCCTCGGCGTCGCCGCGGTCGTGGATGGTGAACGAGGGTTCCAGGCCGATGCGCCCGGCATACTCGCGCAGCAGGCGTGCGCCGATGGCGTGGAAAGTGCCGGCCCATGGCAGGCCGGCCATCGGCTGGCTCGACCCGTGCCGGCCGGACAGGCCCAGCACGCGCTGCAGCACGCCGGCGGCGCGCTGCCCCATCTCGTTGGCGGCGCGCCGCGAAAAGGTCAGCAGCAGGATGCGCTGCGGGTCGGCGCCGGACTGGATCAGGCGCGCCACGCGGTGCGCCAGGGTGCTGGTCTTGCCCGAGCCGGCGCCGGCCACCACCAGCAGCGGGCGCGGCGCGGCGGCGCCGATGTCGTGCTCGACGGCGGCGCGCTGCTGGGGATTGAGTTCGGCGAACGGATCGCGCGCCGTCGAGGCGGCGGGTGCGTGGGCAGGTGCGGGAGCGGCAGGCATGGCTATCCGGATGGGTTATCCGGACTGTACATGCATCCAGTCGCGGGCTGCAAGCCCGGAAGACGATATCGCCTGAAGCTGTATCGAAAAGACATCGATGCAATACGCAAGCGATATACGTTAACCAATGGATCGTACGGGACCGCCATTTCCACAGGCATTGATCAGATATCCACAAAAACTGTGTATAACACTGTGGAAAAGCACCCCCTTGACACGCCGGAAGCAAGCAGCAATGCGGCTTTCAACAAATTGCACGTTGCGCGTGCACATGCCGAGACGCGAAAAATCAATGAGTTACGATGTCAAGTAGCGCACAAATCAAATAAATATGCAAGATGCAAACTGGAAATTTTTGTGTATAACAACTACCTGAAAACTGTTGTTGTCGGATAAACGGCTGCGCCATCCACGCAGCGATCGCCGCAACCCGTTCATACCGGCATGCTTCCCGGCTTGCGCGAATCAGACGCTCCACGAGCGCCTGCGCCCCGGCTCCGTCAACACCCGCTCGATCACCTCGTTGCTCACCTCCTGGGACCGCATGTACTTGATGGCCGACATGGTATTGCTGCGCTGTTGCAAGGCAATGCCGAGATCGACGATGTCTTTTTGGCGCGCATCGCGCCGCTGGTACGAAATGGCAAGCTCGCTGCCGGTTTGCTCGAGGCTGTCTGCGGATTGATCTGGATTCATCGTGACTCCTGTTGGACATGGCGGAAGGTGGATGGCGGGCTTGACCCCTAACGAGTATTTGCCAGCATTTGCCAAAGTCAAGCTTATTTTTACAAGCCCATATGAAATCGTCATGACATGCCGGCGCATCCGCCGGGCTGGCCGACCGGCGCGTGCGCTGCGTCCGCCCGGGTGCGTCTAGAATGACTCCGTCATCCATTTCCAGCGAGGTATCCATGAACACGACTTTCAATCCGGACCTGAAACCGGGCGACGAGGCGGAACCCGGCACGCCAGGCGCAGCCGAAGACTTGTGCGACGGCTGCGGCGGCACCGGCAAGTTGGCGGATGGCAAGAAATGTCCGGAATGCGAGGGCACCGGCCGCGTGATGCGCGGCATCGGCGGCGGCTGAGCCGGCGCCGGGGCTTTCCTAGCGCGCGGCGCCGATGCCCGCCAGGCCGAGCGCCTGCGCCTGGGCGCGCAGGAAATCGAGATGCGCCGCGCGCGTGTCCGGCCCGTCGTAGGGAAGCAGCGTCCACGTCTCGGCGGCGGCCATGCGTGCGCCCGGCGCCAGTTGCCGGTAAGGCGCGTGCACTTCCATTTCCAGCAAACCGTTGCCCGGGTCGTCCGCGGCATAGTCGTTGTACAGCTCGACCTGGCCCTGGTCGGGATGGATCGCGGCCCGCGGCTGCAGTGCGAACTGGATCACCAGCGCCATGCCGTCGCGGAAGCCGGCCATCCACCCGCCGGACGGCTGCAGCAGCAGCTTGCCGTTGCGGCGTCCGGCCTTGCGCGCAATGACGCCCGCTTCCGTGCCGCCCGCTTCCGGCACCGCCATATCGATCGACAACACGCCATCCGCGAGCGTCCACGCCAGCGGCACGATGTCCGCTCCGCGTTCGATGGCGTGCTGGGCGACATCCTCGCGGCGCGCCACCGGCACGTACACGCGCGTATCGCCATGGACGCGCGTGTTGAACCAGATATCCCAGGCCACGCCGGCACGGCGCCGGTTGACGGCGTCCACTTCCAGCCGCAGGCTGTTCGGCCTGCCCGGCACCAGGTTGTAGCGTTTGTCCAGCTGCAAGCCATTGACCGGGCTGGCGGGACTGGCCAGCGCGATCCCGGCGCGGTCGCTCCGCACGACCGTGTAGCGCGCCAGGCTCAGGTACGGGTCCGGCGGCCACTCGGCGCCGGCGGCGGCGCGCCCCGGATTGGCGTCCTGGTGCGACCACCATTGCTTCTGCGGCCCGATCCAGACTTCATGGCCGAGGTAGCCGACGTTCCCCGTGTCCGCATCGACCCTGGCGCCCGGGTCGCCGGCGGCGGTGTCGATCTTGAGGAAATTGGCCTTGCCGGCGAGGGCGAACGACAGCAGGCGTCCGCCGATGGCATCCGTGATGCTTGCCCGCACCGTGCCATTGTCCAGCGCATGGGTCGTGAGCGGCGCGGAAACGGGTGCGGGCCGGGCGCCGGCCGTGGCCGAGATGGGCGCAAGGGCCAGCAGCAGCGCGGCGATGGATGTTTTCGTCATGAATGATGCGTCCGGTTAATGCGCGATGTGCCAGCTTAACAAAAAACCCTGCGCGGAAGAACGGCGGCGCCCGGCAACCGGTATTGCGGCGGTCCGGCGGTCCGGCGGTCCGGCGGCACGGCTGACGGCCGGCCTATGGCGGCAGCGGCGCCGACGAGGCATACTTGTGACTTTGTTACGGGAGTCTTCCATGCTCGAATTGCTCAGCGAACATGCCTGCTTCGGCGGCGTCCAGCGCTTCTACAAGACCGACTCGGCCGCAGTAAAGCTGCCGATGCGCTTTTCGGTCTACCTGCCGCCCGGCTTCGAGGGCCAGCGCCTGCCGGTGCTGTTCTACCTGGCCGGCCTGACCTGCACCGAAGAAACCTTCATGACCAAGGCCGGCGCCCAGCGCGTGGCCGCCGAACAGGGCCTGATCCTGGTGGCGCCGGACACCAGTCCGCGCGGCGCCGCCGTGCCGGGCGAAACCGACAGCTGGGACTTCGGCGCGGGCGCCGGCTTCTATGTCGACGCCACCGAGGAACCGTGGGCGCGCCACTACCGCATGTACAGCCACATCCTGGAACTGCGCGAACTGGTGCTGGCCGAATTGCCGGCCGACCCGGCGCGCGTCGGCATCTTCGGCCATTCGATGGGCGGCCACGGGGCCCTGATGCTGGCGCTGCGCAACCCGGACCTGTTCCGTTCGGTATCCGCCTTCGCCCCGATCGCCGCGCCGATGCGTTGTCCGTGGGGGCACAAGGCGTTCGGCGGCTACCTCGGCGCCGACCGGGCCGCGTGGCGCGAGTACGACGCCACCGAACTGATGGCACGCCACCAGACGGCGCCGTTCCCGGCCGGCATCCTGATCGACCAGGGACTGGCCGACAAGTTCCTGGCCGAGCAGTTGTATCCCGACGCCTTCGAGGAAGCCTGCCGCGCCGCCGGCCAGCCGCTCGAACTGCGCCGCCATGCGGGCTACGACCACGGTTACTACTTTATCCAGACCTTCGTCGAGGATCACCTGCGTTTCCACCGGCGCCAGCTGGGCTGAGGCAGCCGGCATGAAAGGCGCCGGGGCGCGAGGGTGCCCCGGCGCCCGCATGCATCGCCGTACAGGCGAACAATTCCCGTCTCTTTCCGATCCGCTGGCATGCGTCAAGCCTGTGCCGGATTAGTCCGCTCGCCGCGCGCGCACGCTTGCGCCCTCCCGGAGCCCGTCCTATAACGGATGTCTGGACGCCGCACGGCGCCGTTGCGGCGCCGCTGCGGCACGTATCGCAACGGAAACGTACGGCGCCCGAGCGAACGCGTCGGGTATGCTGCAATCCGACCGGCAAACGAGCATGTCGAGGAGGCCCACGCCGCATGACCGAGATCCGCCGCTTCAAGAACCGCCTGCAGGCCGGCAGGCTGCTGGCGCAGCAGCTGGGCCGGCATGCACGCCAGGCCGACGCCATCGTGCTGGCCCTGCCGCGCGGCGGGGTGCCGGTCGGGTTCGCGGCCGCCAGGCGGCTCGGCATCGCGCTCGACGTCCTCGTCGTGCGCAAGCTCGGCCTGCCGCGCCACGAGGAGTTCGCCATGGGTGCGGTCGGCAGCGGCGGCGTGCGCGTGCTGCAGCCGGGCGTGCCGGGGCTGATGGGCGTCACCCAGGCCGAGGTCGACGCCGTCACCGCGCGCGAGCTGGCCGAATTGCAGCGGCGCGAACGCGTCTACCGCGGCGGCCGCCCGGAACCCGACCTGGCCGGGCGCAGCGTGATCCTGGTCGACGACGGCGTCGCCACCGGCTCCACCATGCTGGCGGCGATCCAGGTGACGCGGCGGCGCCGGCCCGGCATGCTGGCGCTGGCGATTCCGGTGGCGCCGCCCGACACCGTGCGCAGGCTGGCGCCGCAGGTCGACCGGCTGGTGTGCCTGCTGGCGCCGCCGGGCTTCCAGTCGGTCGGCCAGTGGTATGACGCCTTCGACCAGACCACCGACGCGCAAGTGCAGGATTTGCTGGCCACCGCCTGGCATGCGCAGGCGGCGTCGATTTCCCACCCAACCGGAGGACCGCATCGTGAACTTCTCGACCAACGACACAAGTCTTGACCTTGCCAAGCTGCTGGGCGGCGCCGCCGCCGGCGCCCTCCTGATGTACATGCTCGATCCGGACCGCGGCAGCGCCCGCCGCGCGCAATCGGCCGGCGCCGTGCGCCAGGCCGGCATCCGCACCTCGGGCGCGATCGGCAATGCCTGGCACGATGCCGGCGCGCGCCTCGGCGCCGCCGCCGACCGGCTGCGCGAGCGCGCCGCCGAGCGCGCCGCGCACGCTTTTCGCGCCGGCAGCGCCGCCGGGCGCGCCAGCGACCTGGCCGACGCCGTGCTGTCCAGGGCTGCCGGCAAGGCCGGAAGCGGCGCGCCCGCCAGCGGCCGGCCCAAACACGCAGGCGCGCGCACGCCGGCCCGCGAATCGGGACACAACGCGGGACACGATGCGGGACGCGAAGCCGACGGCAGCCGCCGCCGCTGGTTCGGCGCCGGCGCGCGCGCGCACGACACGGCGCACGCCACCGCAGGCGACTGGCAGGCGGCCTGGCGCAATCCTGGCGTGCTCGGCGGCGGCCTGCTCGGCCTGTACGGCCTGGCGCGCGGCCTGGCCGAACGGCGGCCGCTGGGACTGGCGCTCGGCCTGGCCGGCGCCGCCCTGGCGGCGCGCGGGATCGGCGGCCAGCCGCCGGGCCGGCTGCCGGCCCGGCGCGGTCCATCGAACCAGACCGTCGACTTCGAGAAATCGGTCCACATCGACGCCGAGCCGGACATCGAGCGCGGCGCCGGACATGCCGCGCGCCAGGGCCGCGCCGCGCAGCAAGCCCGTTCCGGCAACGGCCGTTTCCTGCATTGACCGACCGCCGGCGCCGCCACGGCAATACCGACGCAACGCAGCCATGGGGGTTGTGTTGGCCGCTCCAGAGAAAGGATCACCATGGCAGACCGAGACACCATTGCCGCCATCCGCAGCGCCGCCGTGCCCTTGGACGGCGGCGCCCATGACCACGACGCCCTGCTCGACCTGGTCGGCGACGCGCGCTTCGTGCTGCTGGGCGAAGCCACCCACGGCACCCGCGAGTTCTACCAGGAACGCGCCCGCATCACCCGGCGCCTGATCGAAGAAAAGGGTTTCCATGCCGTCGCGGTGGAAGCCGACTGGCCGGACGCCTATCGCGTCAACCGCTACGTGCGCGGCCAGGGCGGCGACCGCGACGCCGAACACGCGCTGAGAGGCTTCCAGCGTTTTCCCAACTGGATGTGGCGCAACACCGACGTGCAGCAGTTCGTCGAATGGCTGCACCGCCACAACGGGGCATCCGGGTCAGCGCCGGTCGGCTTCTACGGACTCGACCTGTACAGCATGTTCACCTCGATCGGCGAAGTGCTGGCCTACCTGGACAAGGTCGATCCGCACGCGGCCGGCCAGGCACGCGAGCGCTACGCCTGCTTCGACCACTACCGCGAAGACACCCAGCACTACGGCTACACGGCCAGCCTGGACTTGTCCGAATCGTGCGAACAGGGCGTGATCACGCAGCTGGGCATGATGCAGGCACGGGCGCTCGACTACATGGCACGCGACGGCGACGAGGAAGCCTTCTTTTACGCCCAGCAGAATGCGCGCCTGGTCAAGAATGCCGAGGAATACTATCGCACCATGTTCCGCGGCCGCATTTCGTCATGGAACCTGCGCGACAGCCACATGGCAGAAACGCTGGACGCGCTGGCAGCACGCCTGTCGAAAGATGGCGAGCCGGCCAGGATCGTGATCTGGGAACACAACTCGCACATCGGCGACGCCCGCGCCACCGAGGTCGGCGAGCTGGGCGAATGGAACGTGGGCGAACTGGCGCGCAAGGCCTACGGCGATGCGGTGCGCCTGATCGGCTTTTCGACCTACGACGGCTTCGTCACCGCCGCGTCCGAATGGGATGGCGCGGCCGAGCACAAGCGGGTGCAACCCGGCCTGGCCGGCAGCTACGAGGCATTGCTGCACGAGACCGGCATCCCGCGCTTCATACTGCCCTTGCGCACGCCCGGCGCGGCGCGCGACGCCCTGCTGGGGCCACGCCTGGAACGCGCGATCGGCGTGATCTACCTGCCGCGCACCGAACGCCACAGCCACTATTTCTCCGCCAGCATGGCGCGCCAGTTCGACGCGGTGATCCACATCGACCGCACCAGCGCGCTGCGGCCGCTCGACCCGGGCGGCGGCTGGCATGCGGAAGAACCGCCGGAAACCTATCCGGGCGGTTTGTAAAGGGAATCATCTGCCGCCGGCGCGCTCCGCCGCGCCGGCCGGCGCCTGCGCCGCACCGGCAGCCCCGGCGCCGGCGCACACGCGCACCACGCAGCGTCCCGGCCCGCCCGACTTGGCCTCGCGCAGCGCGCTTTCCGCCGCGCTCAGCAGGCGGTCGGCGCCGGGCATGGCCTCGCCGCCGCCCGCCAGCACGACCGCGATCCCGGCAGTGATCTCCAGCGCCTCGCCGGCCACCATGAACGGCGCGCCGAGCGCCTGCGCCAGGGCGGCGCCGCGACCGGCCGCGCCGGCTTCGCCGCCGGCGTCGTCGTCGAACAGCACGGCGAAGCGGTCGGCGCCGAGGCGGGCGATGCTGCCGGCGCCATCCACGGCGGCATCCAGGCGGCGCGCGGTTTCGCGCAGCACCTCGTCGCCGGCGTCTTGCCCCCAGGCCTCGTTGATCGCGCCGAAGCGGTCGAGGTCGACGATCGCCAGCGCCGGCCCCGGCCGCCGTCCGCCGCCGCGCCGATGGCCGCCGCGCGACAGCGCCTGCGCCAGCGTGGCGCCGAACAGGCGGCGGTTGGCCACGCCGGTCAGCGCATCCAGGCGCGCCATGCGCACCAGTTCGCTCTCGGCTTCGCGCGCCATGGTCACGTCGTATCCCAGCGCAACCACGCCGTCCACAGCGCCCGGCCCGGCATCCGGCTGCGCATCGGGCACCAGGGTCCAGGCCAGGATGCGGTGCCGGCCCTGCGCCTGCAGCGCCATGTCGAAACGCACGACCTGCCCCTCGAAGGCCTGCTTCAGGCGCACGCGCGCGCTGTCGTAGGCCGGCCGGCCGATGGCGTCGGCCAGGTGCATGCCGCCGAGGGCGGCCGGGTCCAGGCCGAGCCAGGTGCGGAAGGCGGCGTTGCCGAAATCGAGGCGATGGTTGCGATCGACGCGGCATACCAGCGCCGGCAGGTGATCGGCGATCAGGCGCAGGCGCCGCTCGCTGCCGGCCAGCGCCTCCTCGGCCTGGCGGCGCGCGCCGATGTCGGTGGCCAGCACGAAGAACCCCTCGACCGCGCCACCGGGACCGATGTCGGGCACGCAGTCGATCGCCTGGCGCGGGCTGTCGCCTTCGCGCGCATCCTCGGTGTGGCCGGCCTGGCCGCGCAGCGCCGCCTCGATCAGCGGTTCCAGGCGCGCGTAGGCGACCGGTCCGAGGGTCTCGCGCACGGTCCGGCCGAGCGCCGTGCCGGGCGCGATGCCGAGCGCCTGTTCGAAGGCGCCGTTCACGAAGACGTAGCGGTGCGCGCGGTCGACGTAGGCCAGCATGGCGGGCAGATGGCCGGCGGCGACGCGCAAGCGCGCCACGGTGCGGGCGCGCTGCGCCTGCAGGCTGAACAGGGCGTCCGCCAGCTCGCCGATCTCGTCGCCGCGCTGCGCCAGCGCAGCTGCGTCGCCGTCCGGCGGCGCCATGGCGGACCGGCCCGGCGCCACGCCGGCGCCGTCCGCACGCGCCACGGCGGCATGGCCCAGCGCCGCGGCGACCGCGCCTGCCGTGGCGCCGCCCGCGCCCGGTCCGTGCCCGTCCGCGCGCATGACGGCGGCGGCGCGACGCAAGCGGTCCAGCGGCCGCAACTGGCGCCGCACCGTCCACCAGGCCAGGCCGGCGCCCAGCAGCCCGAGCGCCGCCGCCAGCGCCAGCACCTCGCGCCGCAGGCCGGCCAGCGGCGCGAGCGCTTCGTCGAGCGGATAGCGCGAGCCCAGCACCCAGCCGGTGCCCGGCAGGCGTTTGTAGCTGAAGATGGCCTGGCCGCCGCGGTCGCTGCCGACCACCCAGCCGTCGACGCCGCGCAGCGCGCGCGCCGCGCCCGGATAGGCGCCGGGCAGCGCGCCGACCGGCTGCAGCAGGCGCTCGCTGGAAGGATGGTCGATCAGCAGGCCGTCGGCCGACATCAGGAACAGGTAGCCGTCGCGGCCCGGCTTGAGGGTGTCGACCTGGCGCAGGAAATTTGCGTGCTGGAGGTCGATGCGCCCGGCCAGCACGAAGGCGACCGCACCGTCCGGCCCCGTCACCGGCGCGGTGACCAGCACCACCTGGGCGCCCGACAGGCGGCTCTTGAACGGCGCCGACACGATGCCGCGCCCGCGCAGGATGGTTTCCTCGAAATACGGCCGCCCGGTGGCCGACAGCGGCTGCGCGCTCGGCATCGACGAGGTGCTGGCGACCAGGTCGCCGTTGCGGGCGAACGCGACCACGTTGACGAAGTCGTTTTCGGTGCCGAGCACGTGCTCGCTGAGCCAGGCCTGCAGCCGCGTGGGGTCGGCGCGCACATCGGCCGGCACCGACGCGCCCAGCATCTCGATCTGGCGCAGGCGCGCATCCAGGCGCTCGTCCATGAAGGCGGCGGCGCCGGACAGCATGGCCATCTGCTGGTCGCCCAGCACGCCGCGCAGGTCGCGCTCGACCAGTTCGACCGCCAGCGTGCCGGCGAGCGCGGCCACGGCCAGCGCCAGGGCACTGGCGGCGGCGCTGAGGCGCAGTCGCAACGACGACTTGGGAAAGAAGGGTATCCGGAAACTCATGGGCATGGCGCCGCAGCGGCGGCGCATCAGTATGTCATATTCCGGGCATTTCTACTAACGGGGCCGGTCGTGCGGCGAATCGTGCGCGGCGCCGGGAAACCGCGCAAAAATAGTTGCTCCCGGTGGCGCGCTTTGGATTA
Source organism: Massilia forsythiae (assembly GCF_012849555.1). Taxonomy (NCBI): domain Bacteria; kingdom Pseudomonadati; phylum Pseudomonadota; class Betaproteobacteria; order Burkholderiales; family Oxalobacteraceae; genus Massilia; species Massilia forsythiae. The sequence continues at coordinate 4,193,577 of NZ_CP051685.1, read as the reverse complement.
CGATGTGCGTCTTTATCATCCGGCAATGCAATCCGGCCAGCCGCCGACCCAACGGCGCCCGTGCGCCGCCGACACCGACACATGCGCAAATTCACCATGAACGTCAACGGCAAGGACGGCACCCGCACCGCGCACCTCGACGACCGGCCGGTACGCTCGAAAACCGACCTCGGCTGGAGTTGACCGCCGCCATGCCGCCGCCCCCGACCGACGACCTGCTCCGGCAAGCGCTGCAACTGCACCAGCGCGGCCGGCTGGACGCGGCGGCCGCCCTGTACCGGCAGGTACTGGCGCAGGCGCCGCGCCAGTTCGACGCGCTGCATTTACTGGGCGTCATCGCGCGCCAGCAGGGCGATGCGGCGCAGGCGGCGGCCCTGATCCGCGCCGCGCTGGCAGTGCGGCCGGACCAGGCGCGCGCGCACTGCAACCTGGGCGCCGCGCTGCAGGACCTGGACGATCCCACGGCGGCGCTGGCCAGCTACGACGAGGCGGTGCGCCTGGATCCGCGCTACGCGCTGGCCTGGGACAACCGCGGCAACGCGCTGCGCCGCTTGCGGCGTCCCCAGGAAGCGCTGGACAGCCACGAGCGCGCGCTGGCCCTGCGCCCGGACTATCCGGAAGCCTGGTGCCACCGCGCCATCGCGCTGCAGGAACTGGGTTGCTGGGCGGAGGCCGCCGACAGTGCGGCGCGCGCGCTGCGATCGCGTCCGGCCTGGACCGAAGCGCTGCTGGCGCTCGGCAATGCGCTGCAGGCGCTGGAGCGCTTCGACGACGCGGTGGCGGCTTACGACCGCGCGCTGGCGGCGGCGGATGCGGCGGGTGCTGCGGCCGGGCCAGGTGCGGCGGATGCGGCCGATGCGGCGACGGGCAAGGCGGCGGCCGGCGCGAACGGCGCCGGGCCGGACCAGGCGCCCGGCGGGCGCGCCGACATCTGGTGCGCCCGCGGCGCCGCCCTGAAAAAGGCGGGCGCGCCGCAACGGGCGCTGGACAGCTACGAGCGCGCGCTGGCGCTGCGGCCGGATTACGTCCTGGCCTGGCATTACCGCGCCAACGTGCTGCGCGCCCTCGGGCGCCGCGACGAGGCCGTGGCCGCCTATCGCCGCGCGCTGGAACTCGGCGCCGACGCCGCCGAGATCGGCTTCGCGCTGGCCGCGCTGGGCGAAGGCGCCCTGCCCGGCGCCGCCCCGGCCGACTACGTCAAGAACCTGTTCGACCAGTACGCGCCGCACTTCGAGCGCCACCTGGTCGGGGTGCTCGGCTACCGCACGCCGGCGCTGCTGGACGCACTGCTGCGGCGCCACCTGGCCGCGCCGGTGGAAACTGCGCTCGACCTGGGCTGCGGCACCGGCCTGTGCGGCCCGCTGCTGCGTCCGCTGGCGCGGCACCTGGCCGGGGTCGACCTGTCGCCGCGCATGCTGGAGGCGGCGCGCGCCGGCGGCGCCTACGACGAACTGGCCTGCGCCGACATCGGCCCCTGGCTGGACGAGCGCCGCACCGGCGCCGGCCTGGCGCTGGCGGCCGACGTGCTGGTCTACTTCGGCGACCTGGCGCCGCTGTTCGGGCAGGTGCGCCGGGCGCTGCTGCCGGGCGGGCTGTTCGCGTTCTCGGTGGAGGCGGCGCAGCCCGGCGCCGCCGGTTATGCGATCCTGCCCTCGAACCGCTTCGCCCATGCGCCGGCCTATGTCGAGCGCTGCGCGCTGGACGCCGGCTTCACGGTCGTCGAACGCGAGGACGCCGTGCTGCGGCGCGAGGACGGGCGCGACGTGGCGGGCTGCCTGGTGCTGCTGCGCGCAGGCACCGCAATAGCGGCGCCAGGCTAGGCCACCGACAGCGCGGTCATGCCGAGCTCGCCCAGCCGCACCGGCACCGCGCCGCGCGCCACCATCCGGTCCAGCGCGCGCGCGCCGTCGCCCGGCGCGACGTCCACCGCGCGCATCGCTTCCGGCACGATCAGGGTGTCGAAACCCTCTTCCAGCGCATCGCTCGCCGTCTGCAGCACGCAGTAGTCGGTGGCCAGGCCGCACACCGTCACGCGTTCCACCCCGCGCGCGCGCAGCCGGGCGGCCAGGTCGGTGCCGCCGAAGGCGGAATAGGCATCGACCGCGGCGGTGTCGGCCTTCGAGACGACGATGGCGTCGTCCGGCAGCGCCAGTTCGGCCGCGAACCCGGCGCCGGGCGAACCGGCGATGCAGTGCGGCGGCCATGGTCCGCCCTGGGCGCCGAACGAGCAGTGGTCCTGCGGATGCCAGTCGCGCGAGGCGACGATCGGCAGGCCCTCGGCCGCGAACAGTTCGATCAGGTGGTTGATCGGGGCGATGACTTCATGACCCCCGGTCACGCCGAGCGCACCGCCCGGCAGGAAGTCATATTGCATGTCGATCACGAGCAGGGCGTCGCCGGCGTCGAGGTGAATCGTACTCATTGTTTTCTCCATAGGCCGCGGCATGCACCGCGCCGCCATTGTCGCGCAAGCCCGGATGTCTTGCACGCAGAACCCGCAGGCACGCCTGCCGCTCACGCCGGCATCGTCGCCGATGGCACCCACCCATTCGCAGCAATTGCCGGGAGTTCACAAGGTTTTCACGGGAGATTCAAAGTTGTCTCGTTGAGCACTGATGCGTGCGGCATATTTCGGTGAATTTAGTACAATGAGGAAACACTCTGCCATTCGATCTGCGCCGTTCCGACTGTCCAAATACGCATGCTGCACCGGAGAATATGAAAATTTCCGCACGGATCGCTTCCTCCCGCCCTCTCGCCACGACCGCCATGCACGGCCGTGTCGAAACCCTGCGCAACGAAGGCCGGCCGGTCATCGATTTCTCGATCGCGATCTCGCATTTCCCGGCGCCCAGGGTGGTACTGGATGCGGTAGCCGGCGTCATCGAGCGCCAGCGCACGCTGCCCTATACCAGCGTGGTCGGGGAGTTGCGCCTGCGCCGCCATCTGCTGGCCAAGCTGCGCAGCGAAAACGGGCTCGAGGCGGACAGCGGCGAGATCATCGTCACCAACGGCGCCAAGCAGGCGCTGTACGAGGCGCTGTACGTGACGAGCGACCCGGGCGACGGCGTGCTGATCTTCAAGCCGCATTGGCCGGCGTATGTGGCGACAGCCCAGCTGCTCGGATTGCGGCCGATCCTGGCCGACCTGCCCGACGAGATCACCGAGGAAGGCCTGGCGGCCCTGGAGCCGGCGCGGATCGTCATCATCAATAACCCGCACAACCCTACCGGCAAGGTGTACACTCGGCGGGAACTGGAATGCATCCGGGATTGGGTGGCCCGCACCGGCGCCCGCGTGATCGTCGACGAGAGCTACGAACACCTGGTATTCGAGGGCAGGCAGACCAGCCTGGCGGCGCTGTGCGACTGGCGCGGCATCGGCGTGGTGACGATCTTTTCGGCGTCGCAGAGCTACGCCATGATGGGCTGGCGCATCGGCTTCGCGCTGGCGCCGGCCGAGGTGGTGCAGGCGATGCAGACGCTGCAGGGGCCGATCACGGCGGCCGCGCCGCACCTGTCGCAGGTGGCGGCGGATGCCGCCTTCGCCAGCGGCGCCTCGCCGGCGATGCTGGCCGACTACCGCGCGCGGCGCGACCTGGCGGTCGACCTGTTCGCCGGGACGCCGTGGATCGTCATGCACGCCCCGGATTCCGGTCCGTACCTGTGGGGCGACGTGCGCGGGCTGACGCTGGACAGCGCCGGGTTCGCCGAAGCGCTGCTCGAGGCCAAGCAGGTGGCGGTGTTGCCCGGCGAAGCGCTGGGCGCGCCGGGTTTCATCCGGCTCGGCTATATCTCCGACGACGTGGCGACCCTGCGCGACGGCATTCGCAGGATCGTTGAATTTGGTGACGCCTATGCGGCAAAGAGCAAGAAGTAGACAATGGATTCCGGGTTGAGCCGCAGATTGGGATATTTCAGGCTGAACAGCCTGCGCAGCCGGCTGATGCTCCTGGTGGCGCTGGCGATCCTGCCGCTGGCCGTCATGACGGTGGTCTCCGGCATGCGCGAACGCGAACACGCCATCAAGGCGTCCGAGGAAAACCTGCGGCGCCTGACCGGCATGGCCGCCGCCAACGAGGCGCAGTCGGTCGAAGGCGCGCGCCAGATCCTGGTCGACCTGGCCAGCGTGCCCGACCTGCTGAAAGATACCGCCAGGTGCACCTCACTGCTGTCGGATGTCCTCGACCGCAACGAAGGCTTCGTCAACTTCGGCCTGATCCAGCTGAACGGCGACGTGACCTGCAGTGCGGTGCCGCTGCTGCACCCGGTCAACCTGGGCGACCGCAGCCACTTCCGCCGCGCCATCTCCGAACGCCGCTTCATCGCCGGCGACTACGTGTTCGGCCGCGTGATCAAGAAGCACACCATCAACCTCACCTACCCGGTGATCGACCGCAGCGGCAAGGTGCTGGCGGTGGTGTTCGCGGCGATGGACCTGGAAGGCCTGGACACCTACATCAACGACATCAACCTGCCGGCCGGTTCGGTGCTGACGACCTACGACGCGCGCGGCGGCGTCATCTCGCGCCGCCCGGACCCCGAGCGCCACCTCGGTGCCAAGGTCTCGGCGGCGATGAAGGATGCCCTCGCCAATGCCGGCCAGCGCGCCGTCACCATCCGCGGCGAGGACGGCGTCGAGCGCTTGCACACCTTCGTGCGCGTCGGCCCGCAGACGCTGACCGACTACACCGTCACCATCGGCATCCCGACCGAGACCATCATCTCGGCCGCGCGCCACGACCAGGTCATGTCGCTGCTGGCGCTGGCCGCCACCACGCTGCTGGCGATGGTGGCGGCCTGGCTGGTGGGCGACGTGCTGATCGTCAAGCGCGTGCGCAAGCTGATGGGCACCGCCGAGCGCATCGCCGCCGGCGACCTGGAGGCGCGCTCCGGCATCGACTACGGTAACGAAGAGATCGGCAACCTGGCGCAGGCGCTGGACCGGATGGCGTCCGCGCTGCAGAAGAAGGAAACCGCACGCTCGCTGGCCGAGCGCGAACTGCGCGCCGCCGACCAGCGCAAGGACGAGTTCCTGGCGATGCTGGCGCACGAGCTGCGCAATCCGCTGGCGCCGATCAGCACCGGCGCCCACCTGCTCAAGCTGCTGCACTCGGACAACGTCCAGATCACCCAGACCTGCTCGATCATCGTGCGCCAGGTCGACCACATGACCGGCCTGGTGGACGACCTGCTGGACGTCTCGCGCGTCACGCGCGGCCTGGTATCGCTGTCGACCCAGGTGCTGGACCTGAAACGCGTGGTCGACGACGCCGCCGAGCAGATCCGCCCGCTGATCACGGCGCGCCGCCACCGCGTGGTGATCGACCTGCCGCCGCTGCCCTGCCACGTCAAGGGCGACCACAAGCGCCTGGTGCAGGTGGTGGCCAACCTGCTGGGCAATGCCACCAAGTACACGCCGGAAGGCGGCGCCATCGACCTGCGGCTGGCGGCCGACGGCCACGACTACGTGCTGACCGTGGCCGACGACGGCATCGGCATGGAGCCGGCGCTGGTGGAACGGGTGTTCGACCTGTTCACCCAGGCAGAGCGCACGCCGGACCGCTCGCAGGGCGGCCTGGGCCTCGGCCTGGCGCTGGTGAAGAGCCTGGTGGAGCTGCACGGCGGCGCGGTGCATGCCGCCAGCCCCGGCCCCGGCAAGGGTTCGACCTTTACCGTGCGCCTGCCGCGCCACACCCAGGACGTGGTGCTGGCGCCGCAGCCGGCGGCGCGCGACGGCCAGGACGACGGCGCGCCGCTGCGCATCCTGCTGGTGGACGACAACGTCGACGCCGTGCACACGCTGCAGTTGTTCCTGCGCTCGGCCGGCCACCGCGTGGAAGTGGCCTATTCCGCCGGCGACGCGCTGGAACTGGCCAAGACCCTGGTGCCGGAAGTCTGCCTGCTCGACATCGGCCTGCCCGACTTCGACGGCAACGAACTCTCGCGCCGCCTGCGCACCCTGCCGCAGGCCGCCGGCGCCACCCTGATCGCCATGACCGGCTACGGCCGCCAGCAAGACCGCGAGACCGCGATGGCGGCCGGGTTCGACCATTACCTGGTCAAGCCGGTGAACACCACCCAGCTGTCGGACATCCTGGCGGCGGCGGCGGAAGCGAACATCAAGCGCTGAGGCGCGCACGGGCGGCGCGGCGCATACCCGTCGTCCCCGCGCAGGCGGGGACCCATACTGAGCAACAGAATTCGGCGCATTCGAAGTAGCTCGGACGCTTCAAGAATGCCAACCCTGGACACTCAGCATGGGTCCCCGCCTACGCGGGGAGTCGTTTCAGGCAATGCCTGGAACGACGGTCTTTAGGCCAGCAATACTATCTTGGACAGTAGTGCGCCTGCGCGGGAAGTCGTTTCCGGCAGTGCCGGCAAGTCGTTTCCGGCAGTGCCGGAAACGACGGCCAGGGTTACGGCGCCGGATACGGGCGGCAGGCCGGCAGGCGGCCTCGTCCCACGCCGGCGGCGCTTCGTCACTCGGACTGTAAATGGCACGCGCGGCTGTTTATACTTGCCGGATTGCCACTTTTCATTGCCATCCCGACCATGTTCCGCCGTGTGCCCGCCCTGCTGCTGTCCCTCCCCTTGCTGACCGATGGCGCCGCCCTGGCCCAGGACACGACGGCGCCGCCCGCCATGCAGCAGGTGGAAATCAAGGCACCGGACGCGCAGGCGCAGCGCCGCGACAGCGGCGTCGGCCGCATCGTGGTCGGGCGCGAGGAACTGGCGCGCTACGGCGACACCACCCTGTCCGGCGCGCTGAAACGCCAGAGCGGCGTCAGCGTGGCCGGCAGCGAGATCCGCCTGCGCGGCCTGGGCGCCGGCTATACGCAGATCCTGCTGGACGGCGAACCGGCGCCGGCCGGCTTCGCCATCGACACGCTGTCGCCCGACCTGGTCGAGCGGGTCGAGATCCTGCGCAGCGCCAGCGCCGACACCGGTACCCAGTCGCCGGCCGGCTCGATCAACATCGTGCTGCGCAAGGCCGGCGCCGGGTCCGGCGCCGCGGGGTCCGGCGCCGCACCGCGCCTCAAGCTCGGGGTGGAACGGGCGCAGGCGCGCACCAGCCCCAACGCCGCGCTGCAATGGTCGGGGCGCCTGGGCGGCCATGCCGTCGGCGTCAACGCCAGCCTGGCGCAGACGCGCACGCTCGATACGCCGCGGATCGACGAGCGTTCCGAGACCGCCGGCGTGCCGGTCGCGCGGCGCCGCTTCGACGAGCGCGACGATGCGCGCCTGACCAGGCTGACCGTGGCACCGCGCCTGGACGCCAGGCTGGACGGCGGCGACACGCTCGCCCTGCAGGGGCTGTTCGACCTGTCGCGCAACCGCTTCGGCGGACGCCAGCTGGAGACCACGCTGCTGGGCGCGCCGACCGCGTCGCCGGATGCGCGCTGGCGCGGCGTGTACGACACCCGGCTGGCCAAGGGCGACCTGACCTGGGCGCACCGCTTCGACGCCGGCCGCCTGGCGCTCAAGGCCGGCGTGGAAGCCAACCGGCGTCCGGGCGACTACCTGTTCCGTGGCATCGATAGTGCGGGCATCCCCTGGTTCGAGCGCGCCGTCGGCTCGGGCGCGGCCGAGCGCCGCGCGAGCAGCAGCGGCAAATACGTGGCGCCGCTGTGGAACGGCCATGACATCGCGCTCGGCTGGGAAGGCGCGCTCACCCAGCGCACCGAAAATCGTCTGCAGCGCGACAGCCTGCCGGCCGGCGCCGGCGCCGCCGCCGGCACCGCCACACAAGCGCCGTACGCCGTCCTGGACCAGGCCTACGACGCCCGCATCGGCCGGCTGGCCCTGTACGCCCAGGACGAATGGACGCCACGTCCCGGCCTGCAGGCCTATCTCGGCCTGCGCTGGGAGGGCCTGGACACGCGCACCGGCGCCGGCGACTCCGCCGCCGTCGCGTCGGCGTCCTCGGTGTTCAGCCCGATCGGCCAGCTGGTGTGGAAGCTGCCGGGCCGACCGCGTGACCAGCTGCGCCTGGCGCTGGCGCGCACCTACAAGGCGCCGCAGCCGCGCCAGCTGGTGCCGCGCCGCTACACGGTCAACAACGACAACAACCCGGCCAACCCCGACTTCGAAGGCAATCCGGGCCTGCGCCCGGAACTGGCGTGGGGGCTGGACGCCGCGCTGGAATCGTATTTCGCGCGCGGCGGCATGGCCAGCGTCTCGCTGTACGCGCGCCGCATCCGCGACGTGGTGCTGCAGCGCCTGTGGCGCGACGCCGGCGGCGCCTGGGTCGCCACCCCGGCCAACGGCGGCGGCGCGAGCGTGCGCGGCATCGAGTTCGACGCCAGGCTGCCCTTGCCGGCGCCGGCGGCGGCGTCCATTGCTGGCTGGCCGGCGCTCGACCTGCGCGCCAACCTCGGACGCAACTGGTCGCACGTGGACGCCCTGCCCGGCCCCGGCAACCGGCTGGCGGCGCAGGCGCCGTTCACGCTCAACCTGGGCGCCGACGCACGCTTCGGCACGGCGCCGGCACAGGGTCTGCCAGCGCCGACGGCCGGCGTCAACCTGCACGTGGTCGGCGCCAACACGGCGCGCGTCACGCCGGCCTTGACCGCCATCGAGGGCGCCGTGCGCGAGCTGGAAGCCTACGCCGCCTGGCCGGCCAACGGCGGCCAGTGGCGCGTGACGATGCCCGACCTGCTGCGGCGCACGCGCCGCGGCGGCCAGCTGTACGCGGACGGCACGGTGCTCGAACAGCGCCTGGTGGCGACACCGCGGCGCGCCGCGCTGCGGGTGCAGTTCGAGGCGGCGCTGTAGCCACAGCCGCACGGTGCGTCGTCCCCGGCCTTGGCGGCCCCCTTGGCGGGGACCCATGCTGAGCAACAGAATTCATTACCATTGAAGCAACTGGAATATTTCAGAAATAGCAACTGTGGATGCTTAGCATGGGTCCCCGCCTGCGCGGGGAGTCGTTTCAGGCAGTGCCTGGAACGACGGTTTTTCGCAGCAAATGGACCCATCCGAGCAATAACCTTTATCATCGGTCCCTGACAAACGAAAAAGGAACAAGGGATGGAGTCGGTCGAAGTCGTCCTGGCGATGCTGCTCGCCGTGATCGCCAGTGGCTACCTCGGGCGCATGCTGCCGTTCGCGGTGCCGCTGCCGCTGATCCAGATCGCGCTGGGCGCGGTCATCTCGGGCGTGTTCAAGCACGGCATCGCGCTCGAACCCGACATCTTCTTCCTGCTGTTCCTGCCGCCGCTGCTGTTCCTGGACGGCTGGCGCATTCCCAAGGTCGGCCTGTTCCGCGACAAGGGCACGATCATCGAGCTGGCCCTCGGCCTGGTGCTGTTCACCGTGCTCGGCGCCGGCTTCCTGATGCACTGGCTGATTCCCGCGATGCCGCTGCCGGTGGCGTTCGCGCTGGCGGCGATCGTGGCGCCGACCGATCCGGTGGCGGTGTCGGCCATCACCAGCCGCATCCCGGTGCCGCCGCGCCTGATGCACATCATCGAGGGCGAATCGCTGCTCAACGACGCCAGCGGCCTGGTGTGCTTCCGCTTCGCCGTCGCCGCCGCCATGACCGGCCAGTTCTCGCTGGCCAAGGCCAGCGCCACCTTCCTGTGGGTGGCGCTGGGCGGCATCGCCGCCGGCGTGCTGGTCACGCTGGCGATCTCGCGCATCCATACCTTCGTGCTGCGCCGCTTCGGCGAAGACCAGGGCGTGCCGATCCTGGTCAATCTCTTGATGCCGTTCGGCGCCTACCTGGTCGCCGAGCGCCTGGAAGCGTCCGGCATCCTGGCGGCGGTGGCGGCGGGCGTCACCATGAGCTACGTGGAGCTGAGCGGCATCGCCACGCCGGCCACGCGCATCCGCCGCAACATGATCTGGGACACGCTGCAGTTCGCGCTCAACGGCGTGATGTTCGTGCTGCTGGGCGAGCAGCTGCCGGACGTGCTGCGCGGCGCCCTGCACCCGCCGGGCGGCCTGCCCTTCCACCCCTGGTGGCTGGCCGGCATGGCACTGGCGCTCAGCCTGGGCCTGGTGGCGCTGCGCTTCGTCTGGGTGTGGGTCTCGCTCAGCCTGACGCTGCTGAACCAGCGCCGTCTCGGCCAGCAGGTGTACCAGCCGCGCCTGCGCCTGGTGCTGGCGACCTCGTTCGCCGGCGTGCGCGGCGCCCTGACCCTGGCCGGCGTGCTGACGCTGCCGCTGGTGCTGCCGGACGGCTCGCCGTTCCCGGCGCGCCACCTGGCGATCCTGCTGGCCGCCGCCGTGATCGTGGTCTCGCTGGTGCTGGCCAGCGTCGCCCTGCCGCGCCTGCTGCGCGGACTGGAGGTGCCGCATGAAGCGACCTCCGAACAGGACGAGGACGAGGCGCGCAACATCGCCATCGCGGCGGCGGTGACGGCCATCGAAAAGGCCGGACGTGCGCGCGCCGACGCCGGCGACCGCGAGCTGCACGCCCAGGTCTCCGGCCGCGTGGCCAACCTGTACCGCCAGCGGCTGCGGGCGATCCGGGGCGCCGAAGGAGACCCGCATCCCGAAGTGGCGCGCGATGCCGAACGCGACTACCGCCTGACCGGCCTCAATGCCGAGCGCGACACCATCCTGCGCATGGGACGCCGCGGCGAGATTTCCGACGAGACCGCGCGCAAGCTGCTGCACGAGATCGACCTGGTCGAGGCCCGTTACGGCTGACCGCCCCGGTCCCGGCCGGCACGATGCCGTTCATCTCTCCCGGATTGCCATGCGCCCGATGAAAACCGTTTATCGCATTCTGCTGATGGGCTGCATCGGCATCGGCGCCGGCTGCGGCGCGGCGCAGGCCGCCGAGCCGGTCGCTGCGCTGGTCGAGCGCGACATCCGCACGGCGGCCGCGCAATACCGCGTCCTGCTGTCCGCCGTCGCGGACAAGCCCGGCTTTCCGCGCACCGTCGAGCGCGGTGAAATCAGGACGGTCGATGCGGGCGACTGGACCGCCGGCTTCTTTCCCGGTTCGCTGTGGTACCTGTACGAGGCCACCGGCGACGAGATCTGGCGCAGCGCCGCGCGGCGCTACACCGAGCGCACCGCGCCGGCGAAATTCGACAAGCGCCAGCACGACGTCGGCTTCATGCTGGGGGCCGGCTACGGCAACGGCTGGCGCTTGAGCACCGACCCGGCCGAACGCATGCGCTACCGCGACGCGCTGCTGGCCGGCGCCACCACGCTGGTGACGCGCTTCGATCCGACAGTGGGCGCGATCCAGTCCTGGGACGTCGAACCCGGCAGCGCCTGGGCCTACCCGGTCATCATCGACAACATGATGAACCTGGAGCTGTTGATGTGGGCCGCGCGCGCCGCCGGCGAGCCGCGCTACCGCGAGGTCGCCGTCGCCCACGCCGGCACCACGCTGAAGCACCACTTCCGCCCCGACGGCTCCAGCGTCCATCTGGTCGACTACGACCCGCACACCGGCGCGGTGCGCGCGCGCGTCACGGTGCAAGGCCATGCCGACGGCTCGGCCTGGGCGCGCGGCCAGGCCTGGGGCCTGTACGGCTACACCATGATGTACCGCGAGACGCGCGACCCGGCCTACCTGGCGCAGGCGCAGCGCAGCGCCGCCTTCTGGCTCGGCCATCCGCGCCTGCCGGCCGACAAGGTGCCGTACTGGGACTTCGACGACCCGGCCATCCCGGACGCGCCGCGCGATGCGGCGGCCGCGGCCATCGCCGCTTCCGCGCTGCTGGAACTGGCCGGGTTCGTCGAGCGCGCGGCGGCGGCGCGCTACCGCGATGCCGCCGAGCAGACCATCCGCAGCCTGTCCTCGCGCGCCTACCTGGCCGCGCCGGGGGAAAACGGCGGTTTCCTGCTCAAGCATGCGACCGGCCACAAGCCGGGCGGAACGGAAATCGACGTGCCGCTCAACTATGCGGATTACTATTTCCTGGAAGCCGTGCTGCGCTTGAAGGCGGCGCGCGCCGGGCGCTAGTGCCGTCGGCCGCCACGCGGCTCAGTGTTTCGAGCGGCGCCGCCGCACGGCACCGGCGAGTCCCATTCCGGCCAGCACCAGCGCGAGCGAGCCCGGTTCCGGCACCTCCACCACGCTCTCGAAACTCAGGTCGTCCATCACGTACGACGCCTGGGCGCCGCTCGCCACGACGACCGTATCGATGGCGCCGTTCCAGCCGGCGGCCAGGAAAACCGGCGTCTCCGACAAGGGCAGCGCGGCCGAGCTGGCGACCAGTTGCCCGGCCAGGTAGAGGTCGAAACGCACGCTGCTGTCGCCATAGCCGGCGAACCAGGCGCCGCCAAACACCGTGGGCGCCAGGAAGCGGATGGTGCTGGCGGCCGGGCCGCCGTCGATCCAGTCGGTAGTGACGCGGCCCTGGCCGGAATGGGCGCTGAACGGCGCCTGCTCGCCGGTGAAGACGGACAGGCCGGCGTCCGACCAGTCGAGTCCACCGTAGTTGCCCGGCACCGCGGCGAAACCGTCCGGGCCGACGATGTCGTCGAAGCCCAGCACGGTGGCCGAGGCCAGGGGCGCGGCCAGTGCGATGACGGCGCCCGCGACGACGTTGCGGACGGCATTGCGGACGAAGTTGCCAGTAAAAGGATGCATGGAATTCCTGTTCGATATTGGTTCGATTGGCGGCAGCCGGCGGCATGCCGGCTGCCGCGCCCGGTCAGCCTCGGCCCAGCGCCGGGTCGCTGACCGTGTGGCGGCCGGTCTCGACGCGGCCGGCGAAGCGGCGCACCCAGTCGGGCTGGCTCGACACGGTGGCGCTGACGTCGTACCAGTAGCCGTTGGCGGCGACCGGTATGCGCAGCGCCAGTTCGCTGCGCGCCGCGACCGTGTGCATCTGCCGCAGCGGCGCATAGGCGTTGGCGCCCAGGTTGAAGGTGCACGGCGCCGTCCCGCCGTTCACCAGGCGCAGCACCAGTTCGCCGGTTGCGGCGTCGCAGCGCACCTGTACGTCCGGACGCGGCTGGCCCGCGGCGACGGCGCGCAGCGCGCTGCCGGTGAAGTGGCGGTGGTAGCCGTTCGGTCCCAGCACCCACAAATCGTAGCCGCCCCCGACCGCGGGCGTCCAGGCATCCGCCAGCGACTTGCCGGCTTCGACGGCGTAGCGGCGCGGCAGCGCCGCCAGGTTGTTGCGGTCGTACACGTGGAACACGGCGGCCTGGCGCCCGGTATTGGCGAAGGTGAGCGCCACCTGCACGGCGGCCATGGTGGCGCCGGGCAGCACCTCGCAGGTGGTGGCCAGTTCGTACGGCAGCGCGCGCGACGGCCGCGTGCCGGCAGCCTGCAGCGGCAGCTGCGGCGCCGCCGGCGGCGCGATCTGCGCCAGCCGTTGCTGCGCGGCGCGCAGGGCGTCGGCCTGGCCGCGGTCCTTGCGGCCCTGCAGCACCGGCAAGGCTTCGGCGTTGGGCGTGGCGAAGTTGAAGGCGCTGGTCAGGTCGCCGCACACGGCGCGGCGGAAGGCGCCGATGTTCGGCTCGCGCACGCCGAAGCGCGCCTCCAGGAAGCGCAGCACGGACGTGTGGTCGAACACCTGCGAGTCGACCCAGCCGCCGCGGCTCCAGGGCGAGATCACGAACAGCGGCACGCGCGGACCGGGTCCGTACACGCGGCCGTCGGCCGCCGGCTGCCTGGTGCTGCCCAACGGCCGGCCATGGGTGTAGTACTCGGGCGCCAGGTCGGCCGGCGCCATCGTGGTCTTGCCGGCATAGCCGCCCTTGCCGTCCGGCGACGGCGCCGACGGCGACGGCACGTGGTCGAAGTAGCCGTCGTTCTCGTCGTAGGTGACGATCAGGACGGTCTTGCTCCAGACCGCGGGGTCGGCCGTCAGCGCGTCCAGCACCTCCTGGATGAACCAGGCGCCCTGCACCGGGCTGGACGGCCCGGGGTGCTCGCAATAGATCGACGGCGCGTTGACCCACGACACCTGCGCCAGCCTGCCCTCGCGGATGTCGCGCTTGAACGCGTCCAGGTATTGCTCGGGCTGGGTGCCCGGCAGCGTGTTGGCGATGCCCTTGTAGAGCGGATTGTTCGGGTTGTCGGTAGCCGCGTCGTAGGCGTGGTAGGGCACGGCCTGGCCGGTATTGGTGTAGGGCTTGCCCGGCGCACCGCCGCTGGACACCGGGTAGCCCGAGGCGATGTTGGCGCGCCGGAACTGGCGGAACGCGCCCAGCATGTTGTCGCCCCACTCGTCCGGCATGTTCTGGTAACTCATCCAGCGCACGCCGGCCGCCTCCAGGCGCTCGGCGTAGGTGGTCCAGGTGTAGCCGGTATTAACGCCGGCGGCGGTGCCGTCGATGGCGTCCCACTCGTTGGTGACGAAGGCCGTGTCGGTCGGCACCGCGCCGTTGGTGCCGGTCAGGAAGAACGAACGGTTGGCGTCGGTCCCGGTATGCATCGCGCAGTGGTAGGCGTCGCACAGCGTGAAGGCGTTGGCCAGCGCGAACTGGAACGGGATCTCGTTCTCGTTGAAGTAGCCCATCGAGATCGGGTTCTTGTAGCGCGGCCACTGGTCCATGCGGCCGTTGTCCCAGGCCTGCTGGCTGTCGTTCCAGTCGTGCGGCGTGCCGTTGGCGCGCTGGGCGTTGCCGACGCTGCCGTCCAGGTGGAACGGCGTCACCACGCTGCCGTTGGCCAGGCGCTGCTGCCACACGCTGCGCCCTTCCGGCAGCGGGATGGTAAAGCGGTCGCCGAAGCCGCGCACGCCGGGCAGCGTGCCGAAATAATGGTCGAACGCGCGGTTTTCCTGCATCAGGATCACCACGTGCTCGACGTCGCGGATGGTGCCGGTCGCGTTGTTGGCCGGGATCGCGAGCGCGCGCTGAATCGAGGCGGGAAAGCCGGCGTAGGTGGCGGCGGCGATGCCCGCGCGGGCGCTGTTGCGGAGAAAATGGCGGCGTGAAGTCATGGGCTTATCCGGGACGTTGACTGGTTTCGCATGCAACACAAGTGGTTGCATGTCGTTGTCATGGCGCTATGGCGGCAAGACTGCGCCAATGTAACCGGCGTGGATGACGCCGCCATGACAAGGACCGATGCGGGTAGAAACCGCCAATGAGCCGGCTGTGGCCGGCCACACCACGCGAGCAGGGTATCGAGCTTGCCAATCTGTTATGCTGGGCCGAACGACTGCATGCGGCCGGCAGCGGCCTTCGTCGCACTCAAGTCAACGAAGAAATCGAAGAATCGAACCATTCGGCCGTCCCGCCAAGGCCGTCCGGCACGAATGCCAACCAGATGAGGACAATATGACCAACAACGCTCACGACATGCGTGACGTCCAGACCGGCGCAGTTGCCGCCGAACCGGGAATGAAAGAGCAATTCGACACCTTGAAATCGAAGGCTGCCGACGTCCTTTCCTCTCCGTATGTGCGTGGCGCCGCCGTACTGGGCGTCGCGGCAGCCAGCTATGCTTACGTCAGGCGCAAGAAAACCCCAGTGTTCGGCAAGAAGGCCCCTGTGCTCGGCAAGAAAGCCCCCGTACGCAAGAAAGCGCCGGAACACAAGAAAGCGCCGGAACACAAGAAAGCGCCGGAACGCACCCGCGATGCCGGCAATATGCTGAAGGTGGGCAGCTTTCTCGTCTCCGTGGCAGCGTCCGTCGTCTCGGCCATCAACGATGCCAGCGTCGACGCATCCGCCCCGGTCCGGAAAGACACGGGCTATGTGCCGCCGCGCATGGCCGAGCGCGCATCCGAGGTAAAGGATGCGGAACCGGCCACGCCCGCGCGCCCGAAGTTCGAACACAGCGCATCGAGCTTCATCGGCAGGCAGTGGCAGATCTTCCTGGCGGCGGCCAACGCCTGGATGGACGATTACGCGCCGAGCATGGGGGCGGCGCTGTCGTATTACACGCTGTTTTCCCTGGCGCCGCTGCTGGTCCTCATCATCGCGATCACCGGCATGGTCTTTGGACAGGACGCCGCACAAGGCGCGATCATCGCGCAGCTGCAAGGCATCATGGGCGAGGAAGGCGCGAGCGCCGTGCAGGGCTTGCTGCAAGCCGCGCATGAACCGTCCACCGGCATCGTCGCCAGCATCGTCGGCGGGGTTCTCTTGCTGATGGGCGCAACGGCGATCTTCGCCGAGCTGCAAACCGACCTGGACCGCATCTGGGAAGTGCCGGCGAAAGCGAAACCGTCCGGCATCTGGGGGTGGTTGCGCAGCCGCGTATTGTCCTTCGGCCTGGTTCTCGGACTGGCGTTCATGCTGATGCTTTCGCTCGTCGTCAGCGCCGGGCTCGCCGCCGCGGGCGATTGGCTGGGCGGCGGAAGCGCAGCCGAAAGCGTGCTGGCAAGCGCATTGAATTTCATCGCATCGCTGGCCATCTTCACGGTGCTGTTTGCGATGATCTACAAGCTCATGCCGACCGCGAAGATCTCCTGGCACGATGTCTGGATGGGTGCCGCAGTCACGGCCTTGCTCTTCAACGTGGGCAAATCCCTGATCGCGCTGTACCTCGCGAAATCGAGCGTGGCCTCGGGCTTCGGCGCGGCCGGTTCTTTCGTGATTCTCATCGCGTGGTTCTATTACTCGGCGCAGATCTTCCTGTTTGGCGCTGAATATACGTGGGTGTACGCGAACAGCAAAACGAAATAGCCGCACGTTTCCTTCGTTCATGTCACGACTCGCTGAACAGGCCGGATAAGTCATTGATGGGGAGCGTTTCGCCGCTATGCCATAAGGCCGCGACGCGCTCCATATGGCTGACGAACTGGTGGCGAGGTTGTGCGCCATGACCAAGTAACAGTATTGATCAAGAGCCGATGCATTTAACTCCCAAGCCGGTCCCAACGCTCGTTTCCGCAGCCGTCATCGGCGTAACAGCTGCGACCTGCTCGACCTGTGGCGTTGGGCTTGTAAACGGCACGAAAATCTGGTGTGCGTTGCCGATATTCTGGCTTTTCGGTTTCCCCGTCGCGATAGGTACGGCAATCGTCTTCGGTTTGCCGCTGACGCTCATTTTTTGGAAGCTCCGTCTGGCACGCTGGTGGCAATTCGGAATGGCCGGATGCATCTGTGCCATACCCTTCTGGATCGAGGTTTCCAAACCGTTCATATCAGACAATTGGATGGAATCTGGTCTTTATGATTCCTTGAATTATTGTGGATCTGGATTCGCAGGCGGACTGTCGTATTGGTGGATGAGCCGAAAGACCGGTATTGGCAAGAACGTGAGCAAGGCAAATCGAGAAATGGATGAGTCTGCGTAACTCTCCATATCGGTACAGCCTCGTCGATACGCTGCGAGGCCATTAAGCCATTCTTGTCTCAGCGCCCGGCGCATGCGGCGCGAACCAGACGCTTCGACTCAACGACACCATGCGCCCGATGCACGACTTCGGCCTATGGGAAGAACGCCGGTAGCCGCGTCAGGGAAGCGCATGCACATGTTCGAGCGGATTGGCGCGATTCCGGTCCCCGCCCATGCGCGCATCGAAGTTGCGCGCCGGCGGCACGAGCGGCGCGGCCAGGCGCCCGCCATGGCGCTGCCAGATGGCGATCCACCCCGGCACCCCATCCTGGCGCTCCTGGCGCACGCCTGCCAGCTTTTCCATGATCGAAGGATCGGCGGCGGCGGCCACCGACAAGGCCACCAACCGGTCCAGCGGCGCCGCCTGCACGTCGAGGATCGAAGCCAGCATCACCAGCGGCGCCGCCGCGAACAGGTGGTAGGCCAGCGCCCGCCCGCCCCGCGCCAGCTCGTAGGGCAGCGTGCCGTCCGGCTGGACCTGCCCCATCGCGTCATCGAACACGCGCCGGCCCCAGGCCAGGCTGTGCGCGTCGCCGGTCACCGCGCCGGTGGCGGCCACCGCCAGGCCTTCCCAGTAATAATGGTTGTTGCGGATGCCCTTGTGCGCGTCCGCATGGCGCATGGTGGCGTCGGCCAGCGCCAGCAGCCAGCGCTCGATGCGGCGGCGCTGTTCCTGCGCCGCCGCCGGCTGTACGCGCGCGTAGCTCAGCGCCAGGCCCGCCAGTGTCCACTTGCGCGTGTAGTACGACTGCTCGGTCGTCATCCTGCCCAGCAGCGCATCCTGGCCGGCCCAACTCGCCAGCCAGTCGAGCGCGCAGCGCGCCTGCGCCGGGTCCTGGCCGCGCGACCAGGCGTCGGCCGCGTGCGCCACCGCGTTCAGGTAATCGGTGACCGGCTTGACGGCGGCCTCGTTGCGCGCCTTCAGCGCCGGGTCGACGATCGAATGATGGCTGTCGCTGTAGTAGCCGTTGGCGTCGATGTCGCGCACCGCCGGCGGCGGCGCCTCGCAGGCCGTGGCCAAGCTGCCGGTGCAGGCCAGCAGCAGCGCCGCGGTGTACAGGCCTGGCGAAAAGGGGCGACGGTTCGGGATACGGTGCGGCATGGTTCCTCCTGGGCTTGCCGCGATTATGCCTGCAAGCGGGAACGGCCATCCGCATGCCGTGTCCGCAAAGTTAGTTCCCGTACGGTGCGCCCGGCGCAAATGCATAGACTGTCCTTCGGCAGGCCCTGCCTTACCGAGGTGACAGGAATGAAGAACGACGAACGATCCGCCGCAGACAAAGAGAGCAACGCCATCCCGAACGCCGACCCGTCCACCGCCGCCAAGGCGGCCGGGCTGCGCTACGTCCACGACGACCGCCCCGGCATCGGCCGCAAGGCCGTCAAGGACGGGTTCCGCTACCTGGACGCCAAGGGCAACACGGTCGACGACGAGGCCACGCTGGCGCGCATCAAGGCGCTGGTGATCCCGCCGGCCTGGACCGAGGTGTGGATCTGCCCGCAGGCCAACGGCCACCTGCAGGCCACCGGGCGCGACGCGCGCGGGCGCAAGCAGTACCGCTATCACGCCAAGTGGCGCAGCACGCGCGACGAGGTGAAATACGAGCGCATGATCAACTTCGGCAAGGCGCTGCCGCAGATCCGCAAGGACGTCGACCGCGCCCTGAAATTGCCCGGCCTGCCGCGCGAGAAGGTGCTGGCCACCATCGTCTACCTGCTGGAAGCGACCATGATGCGCATCGGGAACGACGAGTACGCGCGCGAAAACAAATCGTATGGCCTGACCACGCTGCGCAACCGCCACGTCAAGATCGACGGCAGCGAGGTCGAGTTCAGCTTCCGCGGCAAGAGCGGCGTGCACCACGACGTCAAGGTGCACGACAAGCGCCTGGCGCGCATCATCCAGCGCACGCGCGACCTGCCGGGGCAGGACCTGTTCCAGTACCTGGACGAGGATGGCGAGCGCCACACGGTCGATTCCGGCGACGTCAACGACTACCTGCGCGACATCACCGGCGAAGACTATACCGCCAAGGATTTCCGCACCTGGTCCGGCACGGTGCTGGCCGCGCTGGCGCTGCAGGAATTCGAGAAGTTCGACTCCGAGGCGCAGGCCAAGAAGAACGTGGTGCGCGCCATCGAATCGGTGTCGGAAAAGCTCGGCAACACGCCGTCGGTCTGCCGCAAGTGCTACGTGCACCCGGCCGTGCTGGACGCCTACCTGGACGGCACCATGATCGAAGGCCTGCGCGCGCGCGCCGAGCAAAAGCTGGTGCAGGAACTGCACGAGCTGGAACCCGAGGAGGCGGCGGTGCTGACCATGCTGCAGCTGCGCCTGGCGCAGGACGCACCCAAGGACGCCGGCCTGCAGGTCAAGCGGCGCGCCGCCTGATACCCCATTCAACCACATCGACAAAGGAACACACGATGACTTCAACTTCCGCGTCCAAGGGCGCCTGCACGATCGAGCTGGTGGCGGACTTCGGCCACCAGGTGACCGGCATCTCGGTCTCCGAGGACAACCGCATCTTCGTCAACTTCCCGCGCTGGACCGAGGACAATGCGATCTCGGTGGCCGAACTGAAGGACGGTTCGCTGGTGCCCTACCCCGACGAGGCATGGAACGCCTGGCGCAACGCGAAAAAGGACGAGGTCACACCGCACGACCACTGGGTGTGCGTGCAGAGCGTGGTCGCCGACGGACGCGGCAGTCTGTGGGTGCTCGACCCGGCGGCGCCGGCGCAATCGCACATGGTGGACCAGGGCGCCAAGCTGGTGCGCATCGACCTGAGCACCGACAAGGTAACGCAGACCATCGCCTTCGACGAAGAGGCCGCGCCGCAGGGTTCCTACCTGAACGACGTGCGCTTCTCGCAGGACGGCAAATACGCCTACATCACCGATTCCGGCGTCACCGGCGCCATCCTGGTGGTCGACATCGGCGCCGGCAAGACCGTGCGCCTGCTGGACGGCCATCCGTCGACGCAGATGAAGAAAGGCTTCAACGTCAAGGTCGACGGCGAGGTGCTGCGCCGCCCGGACGGCCGCGGCGTGGAATTCTCGGCCGACGGCATCGAGCTGTCCAAGGACGGCGACTACCTGTACTGGCAGGCGATCAAGGGCGAGGACCTGTACCGCATCCCGACCGCCGCCCTGGTCGGCGCCGGCCTGCGCGGCGAAGACGTATCGGGCCAGGTGGAAGCCTACGGCAGGAACGGCGTCAGCGACGGCCTGCTGGTCGCGCGCGGCACCGACGACATGTATTTGAGCGCGGTCGAGGACAATGCGATCAAGGTACGCAACCTGGCCGCCGGGCCGTCCGGCGAACCGCGCATCGTGGTGCAGGACGAACGCCTGCGCTGGCCGGACACCTTCAGCCAGGGACCGGACGGCACGATCTACGTGACCACCTCGCACATCCAGGACTCCGCGCTGTTCAAGCCGGACGCGCCGGCGGCCTTGCCGACGCAGTTGTGGAAGCTGGTGTTTGCGGGGTAAGGGAAGTCGATGATGGACAGAAGATAAAATCCGCGTCGTCCCCGCGCAGGCGGGGACCCATGGTGAGCAACGCAATTCGCGAACCGTTGCAATACCGCGACGTGTCTGCATGCGCGACTTCGGTAACGCCGCATGGGTCCCCGCCTGCGCGGGGACGACGGTCTCTCTGCCGCCGGCCGGTCGCAGCGCTGCCGAAACATTATCAGGCAGCTGGCCTGGCCTTTACAGTACCACCGCCTTCTTCTCGGGTTTCACCAACTCCGCCAGCGCCTCCCCCAGCATCTCCAGCGTGTACGGCTTCGGCAATGCCCGCACGCCCGGAATCGCTACCGTACCGCCATAGCCGCTGGCCAGCAGCACCGCGATATCCGGAAACTGCGCCCGGGCCAGCTGCGCCAGGTCGGTGCCCTGGATGCCCGGCAGCTGCAGGTCGGTCAGCAGCACGTTCACATCGCGCGACAGGTGCGGCATCGCTTCCTCGGCGCTGGCCACGGCGATCACCTCGTGGCCCAGGTACTCGATCATGTCGCGCGTGTTGTCGCGGATGGTGGTCTCGTCTTCCACCAGCAGCACCTTCAACACCGTACCATCGCCCGGCGCCGCAGCGGCGGACGGCGCGGCGGGCGCAGGGTCAAGCGCCACGGCGGCCGGCAGCGGATTGGCCCTGGCCGCCTGCTTCTGCTTCTCGTTGGCCAGCACGTGGCGAATCTTTCTCGCCAGGCTCTCCTTGGTGTACGGCTTGCCGATCAGTTCGACGCCGGCATCCAGGCGGCCGCCGTGCACGATCGCGTTCTCGGTATAGCCGGAGGTGAACAGCACCGCCAGGTCCGGCAGGCGCTCCTTGGCCTTGCGCGCCATGTCCGGGCTGCGCAGCGGTCCCGGCATGACGACGTCGGTGAACAGCAGGTCGATCGGGATGCCGCTGTCGATCACGGTCAGCGCGGCGCTGGCGTCGCTCGCCTTGAGCACGCGGTAGCCCAGTTCGGTCAGCATCTCGACCACGGTGGCGCGCACGGCGTCGTCGTCCTCGGCCACCAACACGGTCTCGCTGCCGCCCACCACCGGCTGCATGTCGAGCGCCTCGTAGGCATCTTCCGCGGCGCGCGAGCGCGGCAGGTAGAGCTTGATCGTGGTGCCCTCGCCGACCTCGCTGTAGATCTTGATGTGGCCGCCGGACTGCTTGACCAGGCCGTACACCATCGACAGGCCCAGGCCGGTGCCCTTGCCCTCGGCCTTGGTCGAGAAGAACGGCTCGAAGGCTTGCTGCAGCACCTCGGGCGGCATGCCGGTGCCGGTGTCGCTGACGGCGATCACCACGTACTGCCCCGGCGCCACGTCCGGATGGGTGGCGCAGTAGTTGGCGTCCAGCAGCGCGTTGTTGACCTCGATGGTCAGGCGCCCGGCGCCCTCGGCCACGTCGGCCATGGCGTCGCGCGCATTGATGGCCAGGTTGAGGATCGCGTTCTCCACCTGCGCCACGTCGATCGCGGTACTCCACAGGCTGCCCGAGATCACGGTCTCGATCTCGATTTCCTCGCCCAGGGTGCGGCGCAGCATGTCTTCCATGCCGGTGATCAGGCGCCCGACCTTGACCACCTTCGGCTCGAGCGGCTGCTTGCGCGCGAACGACAGCAGCGAGCTGGCCAGCTTGGCGCCGCGCTGGACGCTGGCCAGCGCGTTTTCCACGCGACGGCGGCCGACCGGCATGTCGGCCAGCTGCGGCGCCAGCAATTGCAGGTTGCCGGAAATGACCTGCAGCAGGTTGTTGAAGTCGTGCGCCACGCCGCCGGTCAGCTTGCCGATGGTTTCCATTTTCTGCGCCTGCTGCAGCGCCGCCTCGGTGCGGCGCATGGCTTCGGCCTGCTGCAAATCGGCGGTGATGTCGCGCCCGATGGCGTTGATGTGGTCGTCGCCCGGCACCGCCGTCCACGACAGCGTGCAATAGCTGCCGTCCTTGCGGCGGTAGCGGTTCTCGAAGCGGAACACGTGGTTGCCGCCGCTGAGCGACCCGATCTGCTGCACGGTCGACTGCACGTCGTCCGGGTGGATCAGTTCCAGCAGCGAGGTGCCCAGCACTTCCTGCTCGCGCCAGCCGAGCGTGGCGGTGAAGGCCGGGTTCACCGCCGCCAGGCGTCCTTCGAAGTCGGCGATCAGCATGAGGTCTTTCGACAGCCGCCAGATGCGGTCGCGCTCGGCGGTGCGCGAGGTCACCTGCTCTTCCAGCGTGGCGTTCAGCGATACCAGCGCCTGCGCCGTCGACTTCTGGTCCTCGATGTCGGTATTGCTGCCGATCCAGCGCGTGACCTTGCCGTCCTGGTCCAGCATCGGCAGCGCGCGCGCCAGGTGCCAGCGGTAGGCGCCGTCGTGGCGGCGGATGCGGAATTCGACGTCGTAGCGGCTCCCCGCCGCCACCGCCTCGCGCCAGCGTTGGACCACGGCCTCGAGGTCGTCCGGATGCACCAGCGCCGCCCAGCCGTCCGCATCCAGCGCGCCGCCGGCCACGCCCGAATATTCGTACACACGCTCGTTGAACCAGTCGAGCTGGCCGTCCGCCGGCGCGGTCCACACATGGTGCGGCATGGCCTGGGCGAAGGCGCGGAACTTGGCCTCGCTCTCGCGCAGGCGCGCTTCGGCCTGCACCTTGGCGCTGGTCTCGACCACCACCGCGATCACGCCGGCGATGTCGCCGCGCTCGAAGATCACCGGCGAATAATCCAGGTTCATCCAGACCTGCTCGGGACGGCCATGGCGGTGCAGCGTCAGTTCCTGGTCGGCATAGCTGAGGATGCCGCCCTGCATGACCACCTTCATCACGTTGTCGTTGAAGGCGGCGACCTCGGGCCAGCCCTCGCGCACCTTGGTGCCCAGCAGGCGCGGATGGCGCCCGCCCGCGAACACCGAATAGGCGTCGTTGTAGATCATGTAGCCATCCTCGCCCCACAGCGTGACGATCGGCACCGGCGAACGCAGGATCAGGGCCACGGTCGTCTTCAAGCCGGCCGGCCAGCGCTCGAGCGGGCCGAGGGCGGTATCCGACCAGGGGAAGGCGCGGATCAGCTCGGCGGTCTTGCCGCCGCCGTCGAGGAAAGTCAGGGCTTTGTCAGGCATGTCTCGGGAAAACGAGGTGAACGAGGTCCGTATTCTACTGAACGCGCGCGCGACGTGCCGAAGTTGCGTCCGTTTGTCTTCCATGCCGTTTGTTCAATTATTTTTTGCCATGCTTCGAGAAGGATTCCGACATCTGAACAGGCGTGCGCCTACATCGAAGACGGGGTCACCCTGCCAGAATCGTGCCTCCCAGCGGCCCCGCGCCGTCGAATCCACTATTTTTACCACTTCACGGAGGCAGGCATGAGCATCAAGATCACCCCGGGTTTCCTGGCCCTCGCATTCGCCGCAGCCGCCATCGGCATGGGGCCGGCGCACGCGCAACCGGCAGCGCAAGCCGCCACGGCCGCGTCGCAAGCACCGATATCGAAAGGCAACCATGCGGCCCTGCAGCAGGTGGCGCAGTTCGGCCACCAGGTCACCGGCGTCACGGTCGCCGAGAACGGCCGCACCTTCGTCAATTTCCCGCGCTGGACCGAGGACTCGGCGGTGTCGGTGGCGGAAGTCATGGCCGATGGCTCGCTCAAGCCCTACCCCGACGCCGAATGGAATGCCTGGCGCAACGTCAAGCGCGACGAGATCAGCCCGCAGGACCACTGGGTATGCGTGCAGAGCGTAGTGGCGGACGGCCGCGGCAACCTGTGGGTGATCGATCCGGCCGCGCCCGGCAACGACGGCCTGGTGCCGGACGGCGCCAAGCTGGTGCGCATCGACCTGAAGACCAACCGCGTGGCGCAGGTGATCCGCTTCGACCAGAACGTGGCGATTCCCGGCTCCTACCTGAACGACATGCGCTTTTCGCGCGACGGCCGCTATGCCTACCTCACCGATTCCGGCCAGCGCGGCGCGCTGGTTGTCGTCGACCTTTCGAACGGCAACGCCAGGCGCGTGCTGGACGGCCATCCGTCCACGCAGCCCGAGAAAGGCGTGGTGGTGACCACCGACGGCAAGCCGGTGCGCTACCCGGACGGCCGCAAGGTGCTGTTCGCCGCGGACGGCATCGCCCTCTCCTCGGACGGCGCCTGGCTGTACTACAAGGCGCTGACCGGCAACACGCTGTACCGCATCCAGACCAGGGTGCTGGAGTCGGGCGGCCTGGCCGGCCAGGACGTGAGCGGCAGCGTGCAGAACTTCGGCAACATCGGTCCCACCGACGGCCTGTGGATCGGACGCGGCACCGAGACCCTGTACCTCACCTCGATGCAGGACAACGCGATCAAGGCGCGCGACCTGGCGCAGGGCGCCACCGGTACGCTGCGCACGATCGTGCAGGATGCGCGCCTGCGCTGGCCGGACACCTTCAGCCAGGGTCCGGACGGGTCGCTGTACGTGACCACCTCGCGCATCCAGGATTCCGCGTTCTTCAACAAGGACGCGCCGCCGGCACTGCCGACGCAGCTGTGGAAATTCAAGCTGCCGCGGTAAACCCGACCGTCGTCCCCGCGCAGGCGGGGACCCATGCTGAGGCGAAAGAAATCAGCTAGCCAGAATTTCACGAACGTCGATTTAGCGGGATTCCAACTCCGCCGAATGTCGTTACTCGGTATGGGTCCCCGCCTGCGCGGGGACGACGGTGGTGTTGGTGACGGATGCGAAAAAGGCCCGGTTTCGGCATTGCCGGAACCGGGCCTTATTCAAGGCCACCTCTAAAAACCTCGGCTGACCTGACGCCGGCTGGGTAAAATCTTGAGATCGAACCAAGCCAGTGAGTGTCGCCGTGATGAAACCCCGGATCAGTCTATTTGCCGAGCAGGAGCGCGAGGACCGGCGCGCGAAGCTGGGCGATCCGCTGGTGGGCCTGGCCGAGCATGTGGATTTCGAGGCGCTGGCGGGGAGCATCGATGCCGCCGCGCCGCGTCCGTCGCGTGCCAAGGGCGGCCGTCCGCCATACCCGACAGTGTTGATGATCAAGATCCTGGTGCTGCAACAGCTCTACAACCTGGCCGACGACGCGCTGGAGTATCAGTTGCTGGACCGGCGCAGCTTCCTGCGTTTTCTGGACCTGACGGAAAGCAGCAGCATCCCCGACGCCAAGACGATCTGGCTGTTCCGTGACCGTTTGGCCCAGGCAGGCGTAGGCAATCAAGTATTCGAGCAAGTCCAGCAACAGCTGCTGTCGCAAGGCTATCTTGCCCGCTGCGGCCAGATCGTCGACGCTTCGCTGGTCCAAGCCCCGGTTCAACGTAACAAGCGGGAAGAGGCCGAGACGGTCAAGGAAGGCACGATGCCGCTAGGCTGGAAACCGCATAAGCGCGCGCAAAAGGACGTCGATGCCAAGTGGACCAAAAAGCACGGCAAGAATCATTTTGGGTACAAGCTGCACGCCAGCGTCGACAAGCGTTGCAAGCTGATCCGCAAGATCGCCATCACCCATGCTGCCGTAGCCGACACCACGGTCTTCGAGGAATTGCTCGACCTGAGCAACACAAGCCGGGATGTCTATGCCGACCGTGGCTACCCCAGTATCGAACGCGAAGCCAGATTGAAACAAGCCGGGTGGCGCGTGCATATTCAACGACGCGGCCATGCGACCAAAGGCATTTCCGAGACGCAGAAACGGCGCAACCGCGCGATCGCCACACCGCGAGCCCGTGTCGAGCATGTATTCGGCGCCCTGGCTCAAATGGGTGGAAAACTGGTGCGCTGCCTCGGCATCGTGCGCACGACCTTCGTCCTGCAGTTGAAGGCTGCCAGTTACAACCTCAAGCGTCTCGTATTCTTGAAAGAACGCGGTCTGGCACCGTTCTAAACCCACGGTTTGGCAGCCTGCGGCTGCCAAACCAGCCTGTTCATGTACGTGTCGCGATCAAAAATCGCGTTGTCGGAGAGTCGCGGCACGCTAAATCGTGGTTCAGATTGCCTGCTGACGTTCAAAACTGGGTTATTCGAGGTGGCCTCAAGCATCGAAACGTCGATCAGAACGTCAAACGTCCCTCGATCGAATCGTCCAGCGTCTTGCCGAGCACGGCCCCGACCGCCACCTTCACGCCGGCGACCACGTCGCCGTGCTTGTTGTCCCAGTAGTAGCCGGTCTGCGGTACGAAGCGGATCACGGTGATGCGCGGGTCGTCTTCGCCCTCGGTGAACCAGGTCTTCAGCAGCGGGTTCCACAGCTCCTTGATCTTGCTGCGGTCCTGCGACACTTCCGCCTTGCCTTCCAGCTCCAGGAAGCCGGAATGGGCGCCGATCTGGAAGTACAGTTTCAGCGCCGGGTTCGATGCCAGTTCCTGGTTCTTGTGGCTGTCGCTCGCGCTCAGGAACCACAGGTTGCCGGCGTCATCGGACTTGCGCACGCTCATCGGACGCACGCCGTTGGTTTCGCCGGTGGCCGCGGCGGTGACGAAGAAGCAGCTCTCGGCATCGTCGGTCATGTCCTTGACGCGCTTGATGGCGTCGGCGCCGCCGAGGTCGCGGCGGTTCTCTTCCGGTTGGTTGCGATTGATCGAATCCATATTCTTCTCCTGAAGGCCACGATGGCCGATATGGCAACTCTACGGATTCGCACGGGTCGCGTATGTGCGGCTACGCACACGCACGCACGTTGGCGTAGAACGATCTCAAAGACGCGGGTCGTAGACGTATTGGCGCACGACCTGAGCGTTGACCTTGGCAACGGCTGGATGAGCAGGGTTGATCAGGACGTTATGTTCCTCGGGAACAATCACGGACGGAACCAATAGAACCGGCGAGTCCGTCTTTGCCAGCCAAGCGTTACCGAATGTGATCGACGTAGAGCCCGGCGGCTCGGCCTTCCAGGTGATATCCAGCTCATCCGGCGCCACGATGACCCGGCGACGCCAGAGCGTTGCAGGTATGTCGATCCGTACCAGAAAAGCATTTCGTATCGCAATGTTGTCGCCGAGATGGGCGAGTGTTTCCAGTGTTGCCAACGAAACAGTCGTCGCCGCGTAGACGACGGCGCGCCCTTTCGCGTTCCAGCGCCCGCCTGTCATTTTCGCGCCGCCGCCGGTCATGTCATCTGCACGGTACTGAGCGGTATGCTTGGCGATACGCCAGACAGGCTGGGCGCCTCTCGTCGTCAAGACACCACCCCATATTCTATGCGGCCGAGGGTGTCGAGCACCAATTCGTAGCCGGGCTCCGTATCGAGCAGGGCAAGCGGGATCTCGCCGCCCAGCGAACGGTTGTTCCGGTTCAGCCAGGCACGCGCGGCATCCGCGTCCTCCAGTACCTCGATTGCCCGCGCCAATACTTTTTCGGCGCGGTATACGCGATCCTGCTCCGTGGCCGAGAGCAGCCCGCCCGCGCTGATGCGCCCTTTTACAGTACTCTTCGGCAAGTGCAGCAGATCGAACAACCTTTCCTGAGTGACGCCCAGCACGGATGCGATGCGCGGTATCGTGCGTGCTGGCGTGCCGGTGCGCATTTGCGCAATCATGTCGAAAGGCGTACCCATGAAAGCGAGTACGGGACTGTCACTCGTTCCCGTACGTACTTCCGTACCGCTCACAGACACACGACGCACTTTCGGTTGGCCGCTATGTTCGTTTGCAGTCGCAGAGGATTTCCCGGCGTTTTTTCCCTGCTTCGTTTTCGCTACCATCGTTCGATCCAGTTCAGGACAAATATTTATCCCATTATAGACCGGCTAATGGCATTTGCATCCGGTAGCGCCAAGCGTTCGGTTCAACCGCGTTGCAAAGCTTGGCTGTGGACGACGCATGTGAAAAATATCAAGAGCGTTCTACCGCGCCCAGTATCGCCGCCAGCCTGGCGCTGTCCACCGGTTTCACCAGGTGATGATCGAACCCCGCCGCCAGCGTGGCTTCGCGGTCGTGCGCCTGGCCATAGCCGGTCACGGCGATCAATACCGCGCCGGCGGTGCGCGGGTCGGCGCGCAGGCGCCGCGCCAGTTCGTTGCCGTCCATGTCGGGCAGGCCGATGTCGAGCAGGCAGACCTGGGGCGCCTCGCCGCGCGCGCGCGCCAGCGCCTGGCGCGACCCGTGCTCCACCACCACGCGGTGGCCGGCCGCCTCCAGCAGCATGCCCAGCATCTCGGCGGCGTCGACGTTGTCGTCCACCACCATGATGCGCAGGCCGCCGCCGGTCCCGTGCGCGGCGGCGCCGTCCGCCGCCGCCGCGCCCTGGCCGGCCTGCGCCGCCAGGCGCGGCAGGCGCACGGTGAAGGTGCTGCCCTGGCCCGGGCCGCCGCTGGCGCTGGTGACGCTGCCCTGGTGCAGCTCCACCAGGCTCTTCACCAGCGCCAGGCCCAGCCCCAGGCCACCCGACGAACGGTCCGAACTGCGCTCGGCCTGGGCGAACAGATCGAAGGCGCGCGCGCACAGCTCCGCCGTCATGCCGATGCCGTTGTCGGCCACGGCGATCGCCACCTGCGCCGCGTCCGCCTGCACCGTCACCCGGATTTCTCCCTCGTCGTGCGTGTACTTGGCGGCATTGTTGACGATGTTGGCCACCACCTGCACCAGGCGCTTCTCGTCGCCCAGCACCAGCGCCGCGTCCGGCGGCAGTTCCAGCAGCAGGCGGTGACGGCGCGCCGCGATCAGCGGGCCGACCTGCTCCACCGCGTCCGACACGATGCGGCGCACGTCGAGCGGCGCACTGTCCAGCTCCACCAGCCCGCGCGTGACGCGCGACACGTCCAGCAGGTCGTCGATCAAGTGCGTCATGTGCTTGACCTGGCGGCCGATGATCTGGCTGGTCTGGCGCACGCGCGCCTCGTCCAGGCGCATCATCTGCAGCAGTTCGGCCGCCGCGCCGATCGGGGCGAGCGGATTGCGCAGCTCGTGCGCCAGCATGGCCAGGAACTCGTCCTTGCGGCGGTCGGCCTCCTTGAGCTTTTCGCGCTCGGCACGCAGTTCGGCCTGGGCGCGGGCGCCGTCGATGGCGAGCCAGGTGCGGTCGGCCATGTCGCGCGCCGCCGCGGTCTCTTCCGCGGTCCAGCTGTGCGGATTCGCATGGTGCACGCTCAGCACCGCCTGCAGCCGGCCATTCCGGGTCAGCGGCACCGCCAGCACCGAGCGCACGCCCAGGGACAGGTAGAAGTCGCGGCAGGCCGCCGCATGGCCGTCCCCGGCCACGTCGTCGATGGCCAGCACCCGGCCGGCGCGCAAGGCGGCGGCCACCGGCGCGCCGAAATCGTCCAGCACGAAGCGGCGCTGCCGGAGCGGCGCCGCCGCGTCGTCGCTCCAGCCCGGCGCCAGGACCAGCGCGTCGCCGGCGGCGTCGACCTCGGCATAGCTGACCCGCCTGGCGCCCAGGTAGTCGCCCAGCAGCGCACTGGCGGCGGCCGTGACCTGCTGCGGATCGGACAAGGCGCGGATGCGGTCGGCCAGTTCCAGGCGGAACGTCTGGCGCCCCGCCAGCAGGTGCAGCGCCTGTTCCGCCTGCTTGCGGTCGTGGATGTCGACCGAGGCGCCGAACCAGCGCAGGATGCGGCCGTCGTGCGGGTCGCGGTAAGGCTCGGCCCGCACCAGGAACCAGCGGTAGGCGCCGCTCGCGGAGCGGATGCGGTGTTCGATCAGGAAGGTGTCGCCGCTGCGCTGGGCGTGGGCGAAGCGCTCCATGGTGAGGGCGGCGTCGTCGGGATGCACCACCGCGGCCGCCACGTCCGCGGCCGTTTCCATGTCGTACGCCAGGCCGGTATAGTCGCTCCAGTGCTGGTTGAAGAATTCGATGCGCCCGTCGGCATCGGTGATCCAGACGATCTGCGGCACCGCGTCGGCCATCAGGCGGAACCGCTCCTCGCTCTGGCGCAGGGCCTCGGCGCGGTTGCGCTCGGTGACGTCGGCCACCACGCCGGTCATGCGCACCGCGCGGCCGGTCTCGTCGTAATAGGTGCGGCCCAGCGGCGCGATCCAGTGCACGCTGCCGTCCGGCCAGCGCACCCGCACTTCGCACGACACCACGCCGGTACGGGCGGCGCGGGCGAAGGCGTCGCGGAAGGTGGCGCGGTCTTCCGGCAGCACGTGGCGCAGGGCGATCTCCAGCCCCCACTCGGGCTGCAGGCGGTCGTAGCCGAAGATCCGGTCGTGCCGCAGCGAGCGCACCGGCGCGCTGTCGGTCGCGAGGTCCAGGTCCCAGGTGCCGAGGTCGGCCGCTTCCACCGCCAGCCGCAGCCGCTCCTCGCTGTCGGCGCGCACCTTGCCGGCCTCGGCGCGTTCCACCTGCGCGGTGGTTTCGGCGACCGTCACCAGCACGCCTCCAATCCTTCCCTCTTCATCGAGCACCGGCGAAAACCCGAGTGTGAAAAACACGTTTTCCGGATGGCCGTGGCGCTCGAGCACCAGCAACTGGTCTTCGAAGCTGAACGATTCGCCGCGCTCCAGCACACCCTCGTACAGCGGCGCATTGAATTCCCAGACTTCCGGCCAGCAGGCGCGCGTCGCTTGGCCGAGTCCGGCCGGATGCTTGGCGCCCATGACCTGGCGGTAGCCGTCGTTGTAGATCTGGATCAGGTCCGGCCCCCACAGCACGATCATCGGCAGCGGCGAGGCGACCACGATCGACGCGACCGTGCGCAGGCTGGCAGGCCAGGCGTCGAGCGCGCCGAGCGGGGTCTGGTCCCATGCCTTGGAACGGCACAGGGCGGCGAGTTCTCCATCACCCCGGAATATGCGATCGGCAAGGCGTGGCGGCAGCGCCTCCGGGGTAAAACGGTCATGCATCGGATTCATTCCTTACAGCAGCATCCAGCTCCTCTGGAGAAAGAACGTGAAATCAGCCGTGGGTTACGAAAAGGTGAACCGACTATAGTATGAAATTCACAAAAACGGCGCGCGCCACGGCCGCGTCGGCCGGCGCGCGCCTCGACCACCGGCGCGAAGCGCAGGAAGCCGGTGTCGTCGGCCATGTCGTCGTAGACACCCTTCAGGAGGACGAAGAGCGACCATCTTGACCCGGCGCCGCACTATTGTCTCGACGTCAGCACCCGATCGATCAAGCCGTATTCCACGCCCTGCTCGGCCGACATGTAGTTGTCGCGGTCCGAATCCCTTTCCACACGCGCCAGCGCCTGCCCGGTGCGCTCGGCCAGGATGCCGTTGATGCGGTGGCGCTGGTACAGGATCTCGCGCGCCTGGATCTCGATGTCGGCCGCCACGCCCTGCGAGCCGCCGTGCGGCTGGTGGATCATGATGCGCGCATTGGGCAAGGCGTAACGCTTGCCGCGCGCACCCGCCGCCAGCAGGAAGGAGCCCATGCTGGCGGCGAAGCCGGTGCACAGGGTCGAGACGTCCGGCTTGATGAACTGCATCGTGTCATACACCGCCATGCCGGCGTACACCGAGCCGCCCGGCGAATTGATGTACAGGGAAATGTCCTTGTCTGGATTGTCGGACTCCAGCACCAGCAGCTGGGCCACGATCAGGTTGGCCGATTGCTCGGTAACCTCGCCCACCAGGAAGATCACGCGCTCCTGCAGCAGGCGCGAATAGATGTCGAAGGCGCGTTCGCCGCGCCCGGTCTGTTCGACGACGGTGGGGACCAGGCCCAAACCCAGGGGAGATGTCGCAGTCATGGTATTCCTTTCGCGGTAAGGTTGGACGACTGCGCGCTTGACGCCTGCGGCCGGGTGCGGTGTGACGGCGAAAAAATATTGGGTTCGCGTGTCACATCGTTCCTGCGCCGGGCGTCGAGCGTTACCATCACCGCAAAGGAGGTTCACGATGCCGCCCACCCTCGACCCCGACGGCGCCCTGTTCGAACGGCTGCGCCCGCGCCTGACGGCGATCAGCCGCCGCATCGTCGGCAGCGACGCCGAGGCCGAAGACATCGTGCAGGACTGTTTCCTGAAGTGGCGCTGCGCCGACCAGGACGCGCTGGAAACGCCGGCGGCCTGGCTGACCACGGTGGTGCGGCACCAGTCGATCGACCTGCTGCGCAAGCGGGTGCGCGACGCGGCGGCCGCGCACGCCACCCTGGACTGGCTGCCCGCGGACGCGGCGCCGCCGCCCGAACACGGCCTGCTGCGACGCGCCGAGCTGGGTGCGGCGCTGGGCCGCATGCTGGCATGCCTGTCGCCGTCCGAGCGCCTGGCGCTGGTGCTGCGCGAAGTGTTCGAGTGTGAGCACGCCGACATCGCCGCGGCGCTCGGCACCACGGCCGTGAATGCGCGCCAGCACCTGGCGCGGGCACGGCGGCGGCTACGCGAACGAGCGGACGAGGAACGCGACATGGACCGGGCCGGGGCGCCGTCCGGCGACAGGCTGTGCCGCGAGCTGGTGCGGCGCTTCCAGGCGGCGCTCGATGGCCTGGACGTGCCGGCCATGGTGTCGCTGCTGGCCGCGGAGCAGCCGCTGTCGGTGCTGGCGCCGGCGCGGCCGCGCGGCGGCACGCGTGCCTGCGCGAACGATGCGGTGTATCGCGTGGCGGTGGCGGCCTAGCGCTGCCGGCTGCGCCTTCGGCTCAAATCCGCTGGTCGAACACCTGGCGCAGATAAGCGATGAAGGTCTCGTCGGTACTGAACCCCTTGCCCGGCGAATCCGACAGCTTGGCCACCGGCTGGCCGTTGCAGCGCACCAGCTTCATGACGATGTTGATCGGGTCGAACTGGGTGTCGTTGGTCAGCTTGGTGCCGATGCCGAAGCCGGTCATCACGCGGTCGGCGAAGTGGCGGTACAGGCTCAGGGCCTTGGGCACGGTCAGCGCGTCCGAGAACACCAGGCGCTTGGTGCGCGCATCGATGCGCAGCTTGACGTAGTGCGCCAGCGCCTTTTCTCCCCATTCGACCGGGTCGCCGGAATCGTGGCGCAGGCCGTCGAACAGCTTGGCGAAATACAGGTCGAAGTCGCGCAAAAAGGCGTCCATGCCGACCACGTCGGTGAGCGCCGTGCCGAGGTCGCCGCGGTATTCCTGCACCCAGTCTTCCAGCGCCTTTTTCTGGAAGTCGCGCAGGCGCACGTCGAACGACTGGAAGGCCTGCATGTATTCGTGCGCCATGGTGCCGATCGGGACCAGGTTGAATTTCTTGGCGAGGTAGACGTTCGAGGTGCCCTTGAAGAATTGCGGCAGCTCGCGCGCCAGCGTGGCGACCACCTCTTCCTGCCACTCGCCGGAAAAGCGGCGGCGCACGCCGAAGTCGAAGAACTCGAACGGGTTCTGGCGCTTCGGCTCCTGCTCGAAGGCGCGGAACTCGTCGACCTTCTGGGCCAGGCGCTTGCGCGCTTCCTGCAGCGCGGCGGCGCGGTCGAAGCGGCGGAAATACAGCTCGTTGACGATGTACAGCACGAAGATCTCGAAGCCCATCACGTGCACGATCGGGCCGGCGGCGCGGATGCGCAGGTGCGGGCCGTCGGTGTCGACCTGGATGAACTTGCGCTGGAAGCGGAACAGGGTCAGGAAGTCGGCGAAGTCGCTCTTGATGAAGCGCAGCGAGCGCAAGTAGTCGATCTCGTCGGCGCCGAACATCAGCGTGCACAAGTGGTCCAGTTCGCGTTCCACCTCTTCCTTTAATTCGGCCAGCGGATACGCAGGCGTGTTGCGGCACTTGAACTCGTATTCGCCGGTGGCGTTCGGGTGCATGTGCAGCAGCGCCTGCCACATGGTGAACTTGTAGAGATCGGTTTCGAGCAGGCTGCGGACGACGGGGACGGCAGGTGTCATGGCGGGGCTTTCTGGGTTCTTGTTGTGGTGGGCGGCTCAGGCGGCTGCTTCGGCGGGGCGCGTCCCGGCGCCGCCCGCCTTCTTCCTGGCGCGCCGCTTCGGCGCCAGCATGGTGCCGGTGCAGCCAGGCGTGCCGCAGCGGCAGGCGAACAGGCGCTTCAGGGCCGGCGTGTGGCGCTCTTCGTAGACCAGCGCGTAGTTGTAGTTCAGCTCTTCGCCCGCGGCGATGTCGCGCAGCGCGTGGATGTAGACGCGGCCGTCGTCCTCGTAGGCTTCGCAGTTCGGCTCGCAGGCGTGGTTGATCCAGCGCGCGTCGTTGCCGCGCCGGCCGCCGTCGATCACGCGGCCGTCGGCCAGGCTGAAATAGAAAGTGTGGTTGACCGGGCCGCCGCGCGCGGCGGCGCGCGCGGTGGCGTCGTCCCACGAGATGCGCTGGCCGCGGTATTCGATGATGCGGTCCCCCGCGCCGATGGCGCGCAACGCGAACACGCCCTTGCCGTGCACCGGCGATTGGCGCACTTCGGCCAGCGGCGACGTGGGCGCCGGCTGCTGCGATTCGGGTTGGGCGGACGATGCCGGGCTTGCGTGTGGACTCATTACGGGGTGCGGTCGCGTGGATGGGGGTGGTGGAGAAAGGCGGCGCTGCTTGTCATTCGGCCATTATTGATCGGTTTGCAGCAAAGGTGCCGCACGGCTCCATCCTAGCGCCTTTGCCGGCCCCTCGCCAGGTGCTCGGCGCATTGGCCGCTGGGGCGCTCCGGCTGGTGCGCCGTGCCGTTGCGCGGGAAGCCGGCGCACATGCCGGCGCCGAGCACCGTTTCGCCGCCATCGTGGACCAGCGTCAGCTCGCCGCTCAGCACATAGATCCACTCGTCCTGCAGCGAATGGCGGTGTAACAGCGCCGACACCGCGCCCGGTGCATCGGCTTGCTGCGGCATGGCGCCCTCCCCTCCAGTCGATATCGTGCTCACTCGGCGAACTCCTCTTCGCGGAACTCGACGCCGGTACGCTGCCCGGCCGCTTCGGCACGGCGCAGTTCGACGCGGCGGATCTTGCCGGAGATGGTCTTGGGCAGCTCGGTGAATTCCAGCCGGCGGATGCGCTGGTAGGGCGACAGGCGCGTGCGCGCAAAGGCGAAGATGGCGCCGGCCAGTTCGCGCGTCGGCGCCACGCCGGCGCGCAGCGCGACGTACGCCTTGGGCACCGCCAGGCGCAGCGGATCGGGGCTGGGCACGATGGCCGCTTCCAGCACGTCGGGGTGCTCGATCAGCACGCTCTCGAGTTCGAACGGGCTGATGCGGTAGTCGGACGACTTAAACACGTCGTCGTTGCGGCCGACGTAGAAATAATAGCCCTCCTCATCCACGGTGGCGCTGTCGCCGGTGTGGTAGTGGCCGGCGCGCATCACCTCGCCGGTCTTGGCGGCGTCGCCCTCGTAGCCCAGCATCAGCCCCAGCGGCGCCGGGTCGAGCGCGAGCGCGATCTCGCCCTCGGCGGCGGGGCGGTCGTCGAGGTCGAGCAGCGCCACCCGGTAGCCGGGCAGCGGCCGCCCCATCGAGCCGGGTTTCACCGGCTGGCCCGGCGAATTGCCGACCTGGCAGGTGGTTTCGGACTGGCCGAAACCGTCGCGGATGCGGATGCCCCAGGCGCGCTCCACCTGGTCGATGACTTCCGGGTTGAGCGGCTCGCCGGCGCCCACCAGTTCGCGCAGCGGCGGCTGCCAGGCCGCCAGGTCTTCCTTGATCAGCATGCGCCACACGGTCGGCGGCGCGCACAGCGAGGTGACGCCGCAGCGCACGATGGTGTCCAGGCAGGCGCGCGCCGAAAAGCGCTCGTAGTTATGGACGAACACCGTGGCGCCGGCGTTCCAGGGCGCGAAGACGCAGCTCCAGGCATGCTTGGCCCAGCCCGGCGAGCTGATGTTCCAGTGCACGTCGCCGGCGCGCAGGCCGATCCAGTACATGGTCGACAGGTGGCCGACCGGATAGCTCTGGTGGCTGTGCAGCACCAGCTTGGGCTTGGCCGTGGTGCCGGAAGTGAAGTACAGCAGCAGCGGATCGCTGGCCAAGGTAATGCCGTCCGGCTGGAAGTCCGCGGCGGTGCGCAGGCTGTCGGCATAGTCGCGCCAGCCGGCGGGCGGCGGCGCGTCCTGCGCGCCGACGGCGATGCGGGTGTATTCGCCAGCCAGGGCCGCGAACTTGGGCGCTTCCGACGCCTGCGCCACCACGTGGCGGATGCGCCCGCGCGCCATGCGGTCTTCGAGGTCGGCGCCGGACACCAGCATCGTGGTCGGCACCAGCACCGCGCCGAGCTTGATCCCGGCCAGCATGGTTTCCCACAGCTCGACGCGGTTGGGCAGCATCAGCAGCACGCGGTCGCCGCGCCGCACGCCGCAGTCGCGCAGCCAGGCGGCGACGCGGCCGGACCGCGCCGCCATGTCGGCGTAACTGATCCTGCGATCGCTGCCGTCTTCCTCGACCACCCACAGCGCGGCGGTATCGTTGCCGCGCGCGTGCACGTCGAAGTAATCCAGCGCCCAGTTGAATTCGGCCAGTTCGGGCGCGCGGTAGTCGCGGTAGGCGGTGTCGTAGTCGCTGCGGTGCTGCTGCAGGAAGTCGCGCGCGCGGATGAAGCGCTCGGTCGGTGTCATCGTCGTCTCCTGTGCGTTGTCGGTGCGGCTGCTGCCGACGAGTATATGCCTGGACGGCGCCGCCGAGTTGCACGGATGATCACGCCGCTGCGCATCCGCCACGGCGGCCGCCCGGCCGCGGCGCGTCACTCCCCGGACGCAGCGGCGCCGGCGTCCCCGTCCAGCAGCGCGAAGGCCTGGGCGTCGATCGACAGGAAGGCGTCGGCGAACACGGCCACGCTGCGGTAGAAAACGGCGCCCCCGGCCGCGGCGATATCGCTCAGGCAGGCCGCGTACCAGGGCCGCAGCCAGGTCTCGAAGAAGCGCTTCTGCGCCGCGGGGGACGGCTGCGCGGCGCCGGCCAGCAGCGCCATCGCCCGGCACAGCATGCCCAGGTGGTCCTCAAGGGCGCCCGCATGCGGCGCGCGCGCCAACCCGAGTCCGGCGAGGTCGGCGCGCAGGCGCGCCGGCGCCGCATCGTCCGCGCCGGGGTCCGGGTAGAAACGGGCCGACGGCGCCAGCCGCGGCGGGCCGGTATCGGCGTCGGAATCGGCGTCGGAATCGGCGTCGGAATCGGCGTCGGAATCCGCGAACAGCAGCGCGAATTCGACGGCGACGGCGGCGGCGTCGGCGGCGGCGGCATCCCGCGTCAGCTGCAGCCAGGCCTGCTCCAGGGCGAACTCGCCGGCGGCGACGATCGGGCCGGCCGCACCGAGCGCGGCCAGCAAGGCCGCGCTCGGCGCCGACAGCAGCAGGCGCGCGAGCAAGGCGTAGAAATCGGCGCGCGGGTCGGCATCGGCGTCGACTTGGCTGGTCCGCTGCGGCATGCGCGCCTTCCTCCAGCGCCCGGCCTAGCGCATGCCGGCCGCGTGCATGGCCACGCGCAGCAGCAGCGCCACCGCGCCCAGCGCCAGCACGCCGCCCAGCCACAGCGCCACCAGCCAGGCGATGCGCCGCGGCCAGGATGGGGAAACGGGAACGTCATCCATCAGTGATAACCCTCGCTGTCGGCCACCTTGCCGCGGAAGACGTAGTAGCTCCACATGGTGTACGCCAGGATCAGCGGCAGCACGATCAACGTGCCGACCAGCGCGAAACGCTGGGTGGCCGGCGGCGCGGCGGCGTCCCAGATCGTGATTGCCTGCGGCACGATGTAGGGCCAGATGCTGATCGCCATGCCGGTGTAGCCCAGCAGCACCAGCGCCAGCGCGGCGACGAAGGGCTTGCGGTGCGGATCGCGCTTGAGCGACCACAGCAGCCAGACAAAGGCGCCGCCCACCAGCAGCGGCACCGGCGCCAGGAACAGGATGTTCGGCCAGCCGAACCAGCGCGCGGCCACCTGCGACTGGGCCAGCGGCGTCCACACGCTGACCGCCGCGATCGCCGCCAGCAGCAGCAGGGCAAACGGGCGCGCCAGCTTGACCATGCGCGCCTGCAGGTCGCCCTCGGTCTTCATCACCAACCAGGTGGCGCCCAGCAGCGTGTAGGCGATCACCACGCCGGCGCCGGCTGCCAGCGGAAACGGCGCCAGCCAGTCGAGCGGGCCACCGGCGTAGGCCTGCCCGTGCACCGGTATCCCGGACAGGAAGGTCCCGAGCGACACGCCCTGGAAGAACGCCGCCACGGTCGAGCCGGCGGTGAAGGCGATGTCCCACACCGGCCGCTCGCGGTCGTCGGCCTTGAAGCGGAATTCGAAGGCCACGCCGCGGAAGATCAGGCCGATGAGCATGAAGATCAGCGGCAGGTACAGCCCCGACAGGATCACCGAGTACGCCACCGGAAACGCGGCCAGCAACCCTTCCCCGCCCAGCACCAGCCAGGTCTCGTTGCCATCCCAGATCGGGGCCACGGTGTTCATCATGATGTCGCGCTCGCGCCGGCCCTTGACGAACGGGTACAGCATGCCGATGCCGAGGTCGAAGCCGTCCAGCACCACGTACATGAACACGGCGAAGAAGATGATGGCGGCCCAGACGGTGGTGATGTCGATGTCCATGCTCACTCCTTGCCGCCCTTGCCGCTGCCATCGCCGCTGTCATCGCCGACGTCGTCGTCGGCGCCGCCCTTGCCGGCCGCGCCGCGCTCGGCCACCGACAACGGCCGGGCCGGCGTCTTCTTGCGACCCGGTCCGCCCTGGGCGGCGCGCTTCAGGTCGAACGCCTGCGGGCCCTTGCGCACCAGCCGCAGCACGTAGGCGATGCCGACCCCGAACACGAACACGTAGGCGACGACGAACAGGCCGAGCGTCAGCGCCAGCGGCGCCGCGCCGTGTTTCGACACCGCGTCCGCCGTGCGCAGCACGCCGTACACCACCCACGGCTGGCGCCCGACCTCGGTGGTGATCCAGCCGGCCAGCACCGCCAGCAAGCCCGCCGGCCCCATCCACATGGCCATGCGCAGGAACGGACGCGACGAATACAGCCTCCCCTTCCAGCGCGACCAGGCGCCCCACAGCCCGAGCGCGATCATCAGCAGCCCGAGGCCGACCATGGCGCGGAAGCTCCAGAACACGATCAGCGAATTCGGCCGGTCCTGTCTCGGAAACGCCTTGAGCCCCTTGATCTGCCCGCCCCAGGTGTGCGTGAGGATCCAGCTGCCCACGCGCGGGATGCCGACCGCATACTTCGTTTCCTCGTCCCGCATCGACGGGATGCCGAACAGCAGCAGCGGCAGCGGCGCATCGCCCTCGTTCTGCCAGTGCCCTTCCATGGCGGCGATCTTGGCCGGCTGGTGCTGCAACGTGTTCAGGCCGTGCATGTCGCCCACCAGCGCCTGGACCGGCGCCACCGCCAGCACCATCCACATCGCCATCGAAAACATGGTGCGCACCGCCGGCGCGTCGCGCCCGCGCAGCAGGTGCCATGCCGCGGAGGCGCCGACGAACAGCGCGGTGGAAAGAAAGGCGGCGATCGCCATGTGCGCCAGGCGGTACGGGAACGACGGGTTGAAGACGATGGCCAGCCAGTCCACCGGCACCATGCGCCCGGCCTCGATGGCGTAGCCCTGCGGCGTCTGCATCCAGCTGTTGGCGCCGAGGATCCAGGTGGTCGAGATCAGCGTGCCGAGCGCCACCATGCAGGTGGCCAGGAAGTGCAGGCCGGGGCCGACCTTGGTCCAGCCGAACAGCATCACGCCGAGGAAACCGGCTTCCAGGAAGAACGCGGTCAATACCTCGTAGGCCAGCAGCGGCCCGGTGATGCTGCCGGCGTATTCGGAAAAAAAACTCCAGTTGGTGCCGAACTGGTAGGCCATGACGATGCCCGACACCACGCCCATGCCGAAGTTGACCGCGAAGATGCGCAGCCAGAAGTGGTACAGGTCGACGAACACCTGGCGCCTGGTCTTGAGCCAGCACAGTTCGAGCACGGCCAGGTAGCTGGCCAGGCCGATGGTGATGGCCGGGAACAGGATGTGGAACGACATCGTGAATGCGAACTGGATGCGCGCCAGGTCCAAAGCTTCCAAGCCGAACATGCTCTCTCCGTGGTGGTGGAGTGCGGAATCTAGCATGGATCGCGCGGCGGACGAGCCACGCACGCTTGCATGGCCGGCATGCCGGCACTCTCCCCGACACCCGGCCCATCCCGATTCCGGGTAAGCTTGCAAACCTGACAAAAGGCCGCACGGCCTTTGCCCATCTATTTCCTGGAGTCGTCATGCTTGGTCTCGACTTGCGCACCGCCCGTGTGGTGTGGACCGCGTCGTTCATGTTGTTGCTGATGTATGCCGCGTACGTCGCGCGCGGTACCCTGCTGGTGGTCGTGTTCGCGGTCTTTTTCAGCTACCTGATGTATCCGCTGATCGGCCTGCTGGAACGCACGCTGCCGAAAAAAGTGCCGCAGACCGTGTCGATCGCCCTGGGGTTCGCCATCGTCATCAGCGTGATCGCCATCGCCAGCGCCCTGCTCGGTCCGCGCATCGTCGACCAAGCCACCCACCTCGGCCAGAAGATTCCCGAACTGGTGAAAGACCCGAATGCACTCAACAAGGTCCCGTTGCCGCGCTTCCTGGAATCGTTTCGCCCCCGGATCATCGGCTTTTTGCAGGAACAGTTCCAGGAAGGCTCGGGCACGGTGGTGCCGATCGCCAAGCGCGTCGGCACCACCGTGCTGTACGCGGCCAGCAACCTGATCTATCTGGTGCTGGTGCCGATCCTGAGCTTCCTGCTGATCAAGGAAGGACCGGGCATGCGCACGACGGTCCTGGGCTGGATGACGCCGCGGTATGCGGCGCTGTGGGGCAAGATCACCAACGACCTCAGCTTCACGCTGTCGAAATACGTGCGCGCGCTGCTGCTGCTGTCGCTGTCGACCCTGGTGGCCTACGGCACTGCCTTTTCCCTGATGGGCGTGTCGTATGCACTGGTGCTCGCCGCCGTGGCGGCGGTGCTGGAATTCATCCCCTTCGTGGGACCGCTCGTCGCGCTGGTCGGCAGCGTCGCCATCGCGGCGGTGACCGGCTTCGACAGTCTGCTGTTGCTGTCCGGCTTCATCGTCGGCTACCGCGTGTTCCAGGATTACGTGCTGAATCCCTACCTGATGAGCGAGGGCGTCGAGGTCTCGCCGCTGCTGGTCATCGTCGGTTTGCTGGTCGGGGATGAGATCGGCGGCGTCGCCGGGATTTTCCTGTCGGTGCCCTTGATGGCGGCGGTCAAGATCATCGTCGGACATGCGTGGGCGGCGCACCGCGCGTCGGCCAGGGGGCTTGGACCGGGAAGCACATCGGTGGACGTCGGGGAGCAGCACGCGATGCCGGCTGAGACGCGGGTTGTCGAACGAAAGGGTTAGATGACTGCGTCAGGCAGCATGATCGGGAGGATTACAGAAATGTGCGTCAGGACGGCTGGAGTTGCCCCGAAGCAGACCGTGGCCATTTCAATCTTGGCGATACTTACCCGATAAATCATGAGCGCCATTTGCTGATGTCAGTTTGAATAACTGCGAAGGTCTCAGGATGAAGAAGGAAGGAATATAGTTTCCCGCAACCTGACATCGGCTCGGACTTGTCCGGTGACGTCCAATAGGCCACTACTAGAACCGTTGGCACTCCATCCAGAGCCTGGTGCAGGAAACTTCTGTCTTGATCGGAAAAGCGCGCGCGATCAACGAAGCTCTTCGGTTGTGTGAAAACGTCACTCGCGCAGT
The DNA here is from genome assembly GCF_012849555.1 of Massilia forsythiae. Lineage (NCBI taxonomy): Bacteria > Pseudomonadati > Pseudomonadota > Betaproteobacteria > Burkholderiales > Oxalobacteraceae > Massilia > Massilia forsythiae. The sequence goes on along the minus strand of NZ_CP051685.1, from coordinate 4,151,400 downwards.
TTGCCCAGCCGATTACTTCAGCATGCAAGGGATGGTCTACCGTAGCAAGTGCGGTTTTCGCAACTGATTCACTTACGTTGCTTGTAACGTGCATCTAGCTTATCTCCATGCTCTTGCAATAATTGCCGCAGGGGCGTTTCCGCTCCAATTGGTGAAGGTCTGTTTAGGGTCATAGCAGACATCGAAATAAATTCAGTATAAAAACTGTTACCATCTGAGCAACAAGAAAAATTCGTCAAGCGCGTTCTATCGAATGCAACTCGATGACGTGGCAAAAAGCGGGAGAAATACCACAGCAGCTGGTATTTGTGGCAAGCATCCACCAGGCTGTACATGGCTGTTCGCTCATCACCGGTTCTGGAAAGCTATAATTCCCGGTGTTTACGCTCCTCGAGCTCCCCCAACGTCCACCGAGCGCCCGCCATGACCCACGCCGCCTCCCCTGCCGAACGCTCGCCCGTCCAGACGGACACGCCGTTGAATGTCGGTGCGCTGAAGGTCAGTTGCGCCAACTGCAGCATGCACCAGCTGTGCCTGCCCATGGGCCTGGAAGACGCCGACATCGACCGCCTCGACAAGATCATCGGCCGCCGTCGCCGGCTGGCGCGCGACGAACATCTGTACAAGGCAGGCGACCCGTTCCGCAGCCTGTACGCGGTGCGTTTCGGCCACTTCAAGACCTACCAGATCAACGCCGCCGGCGAGGCGCAGATCACCGGCTTCCAGATGGCCGGCGAGCTGCTGGGCATGGACGCCATCAGCGGCGACCGCCACCATTGCGACGCGGTGGCGCTGGAAGACAGCGAAGTCTGCGAGATCCCGTTCGCCAACCTGGAAGAGATGTTCGGCCAGGTGCCGGCCCTGCTGCGCCACTTCCACCGCATGATGAGCCAGGAAATCACGCGCGAGCAGAACGTGATGCTCTTGCTCGGGAACATGCGCGCCGAGCAGCGCTTCGCCGTGTTCCTGGTGAACCTGGGGGCGCGCTACGCCACGCGCGGCTATTCGGCGACCCGCTTTCAATTGCGGATGTCGCGCGAGGACATCGGCAATTACCTCGGGCTGACCATCGAGAGCATCAGCCGGCTGCTGTCGCGCTTCAGGAAGATGGGACTGCTACAGGTGGACAAGCGCGAAGTCACCTTGCTGGAACCGGCGCGCCTGAAGGCGATGGCGGCCGGCACCGAGCAATGCAGTCCGATGGCCTAGGGTTTAGGGCCTAGCGCGCGTACTGGCACGACTTCACCACGTTCGGCGCCGGATCGCCGAAGGTCGCATTGTTGCAGGCGATGGAACCGGTCGCGGTCTTCGTGACGTACGCGTTGTTGGCGCCGTAGCGCACCTGCGTCGTGCCGGAGAAGCGGCAGACGCCGTTTTCGCTGGCGCAGGTGGTCCAGGTCACAGTCGGCGTGGTGGTCACGGCCGCGACCGCTTCATAGGCGCCGATATCGATGCTGCCCGACACCGTGCGCGTTTCGCTGGAAGCGGCGTGCACGTACTGCGCCGTCGGCGCCAGGGCGAAGCCGCTGGCCGACAAGCCGGGGGCGGAGCCGGCGTCGACGATCAGCGCGCTGGCGATCGGGTGCAGGTCGTAGGCGATGCGGTTGACGAACCCGGGGGCGATGGAGCGGTAGTTGGTCCGGTCCAGCGAACCGGATTGGCTGCTCATCGTGCCGATGCCTGCAAAGATGTTGTTTTGCAGCAGCACCGGCTTGGTCACGCCGGAACCGGGCATGACGAAGGTACCGCCGGACGTGTCGTCGTTCAGGAAGGTGTTGTTGACCACATACAGGTCCTGGCCCGGATTCGTGACGCCCTCCTCGCCGTAGGCGAGCATGGTTTGATTGGCGCTGCCGGCCGGTTGCTCGATCACGTTGCCGATGACGTACGACGTGCCCGCATTCGGCAAGTCGATTTCATAGGATGGCTTGCCGCTGGCCGTGGTGCCGGTCTGACCGTCGGGCGTACTGGAAAAGCGGTTGTAGACGATGGTATTCAGGATCGCGCGCGATTTCAGGTCATGGCCGCCATTCGCATCGTGCGAATAATTGGCGCGGAATGTCAGGCTTGCCACATTGCCGATATAGACATTATGCGTATAACCGGTGCCATTACCGTTATGGCCGAAGTCCGTGGTCTCGATGAGAATATTGCTGGCGGTATTCGCACCGGCCAGGATGCCGTTTTCATTATCGTGAATGAAGCTGCCGCGCAGGGTGAAATTGGTGCCTTCCAGGCGCAGCGCGGCGCCATTCTGGTCCGGCACCTTGGCGCCGAACATCTCGACGTTTTCGATAACCACATTGTTTCCGATGACGACCCAGGTGCCCTTGCCCTGGGCGTTGGCACCCGCGGCGTCGATGCGTGCGCGGCCGTTGACGCCGCGAATCGTCAGGTTGTTCTTGCCGATGGCGCAGACATCGCCGGAATACGTCATGCCGCCGGCGATTTCGATGGTATCGCCCGCCGCGGCGCGGGCAATGGCGGCGCATGGTGCGGCATAGGTCTTGCCGGGTCCGACAGACAGGGTGCTCGCAAAGGATGGCAAGGCGAAGGAAGATGCCAGAATGGCACTCAGGACACGCAGATTCGAGATGGGCATTGTGTGATTGAATAGACTATTAAATAGAGTAAATAACAGTTTCACTGGAAAATGTATTTATCAATCTAAAGTAATTTAATCTAAACAGATGTAACCACATGTAAGCATTCAAAATGACCCAATGATCAATTATGCATGTTTATTTATTATCGGGAATTCTTATTGTCATTTTCAGATAACAGGCTTTATACGAATCATTAAATCTTTTTCCATCAGCACACATCTGATGACGATTCCGCTATGGTGCTCGTGCCATTGCTCGCGCAAGGCCGTAAATCCGGCGCGGCGATAGAAAGGCGTCCCGTTCAACGACGCCGACAGGAACAGACGCGCCAGGCCGGCCTCGCGCGCCATCGCTTCCAGCGCGTCCAGCAGGGCGCGGCCGATGCCGCCGCCCTGGCAGTCGGGGTCGACGAACAAGGCATCGACTTCGCCGGTCTCCAGGTCGAGCGCGCCGAAGCCGGCCAGGCGCTCGCCGCGCCGCATCAGCAGCACGCTGCCGGCAAGCGTCAATTGCGCCAGGCTCGGCGGCGGCGACGCCGCGCTCCAGGCGGCGATCACGGCGGACGGATAGTGCGTGGCGCAACTGATGCGGACCGCGCGCGTGCGCAGGTCCCACAAGGCATCGAGATCGGCGCCGGTCGCGGTGCGCTGGCTGAGCATGACAATCTCCCGCAACGGTTTGCATGACATGCAGCGCCGCCGCGTCGGCGGCAGCCGGCACCCTGCCAGCTTACGACCTCTTCTGCACCGCGATCCAGCGGTCGACGACTTCCCCCAGCACATCCAGCGGCACCGAACCGTTGCGCAGCACCACGTCGTGGAAGGCCGGCAGCGAGAACCTGTCGCCCAGTTCGCGCTGTGCTTTCGCGCGCAGGTCGACGATGCGCAGCATGCCGATCATGTAGGCGTTGGCCTGCCCCGGCCAGGCCACGTAGCGCTCGACCTCCTGCGCGCCGATGCCATAGTCGATCGCTTGCTGGCGGGTCCAGCCCTTGGTGTGCAGGCCGGTGTCGACCACCAGGCGGCGCGCGCGGAACAGTTCGGAGCCGAGCGCGCCCAGCAAACCGGGCACGTCGCCCGCGTACCAGTTCTGTTCCACCGCCAGACGCTCGGCATACAGCGCCCAGCCTTCGCTGTGGGCGCTGCCGCCGCCGAAGATGCGCTGGGCGCGGAACTTCGGCAGGCTGGTCTGTTCCTGCTGGATCGCCAGCTGGAAGTGGTGACCCGGCACCGCCTCGTGGTAGGACAGGCTGCGCATGCGGATCATGTCGAAGGTCGGGCCGCGCATCGGCACCCAGAAGATGCCGGGACGGCTGCCGTCCGGCGCCGGCAGCGAGTAATGGGCGGCGGCCGAGGCTTCGGTCAGCGGCGGCTCGCGCCGTACCTCGATCGGCGCGCGCGGCTTCAGGTTGAAGACGGCGTCGCTGCGGCGCTCGGCGTCCTTGACCATCGCCGCGTACTGCTGCAGCAGCACCGGGCGCGGGTCGCCTTCTCCTTTCGGCTGGAAACTCGCGTCCAGCTGTTTCATGCGCTCCTCGACGCTGCCGCCGGCGTAGCCGAGCGCGCGCAGGTGGCGGTCCATCTCGCCTTCGATGCGCGCCACCTCGCGCAGGCCGATGGCATGGATCTCGGCGGCCGTGAGGGTGGTCGACGTGTAGGTCCTGAGCGCCTGCTGGTAGGCCGCGGCGCCGTCCGGAAGGCGCGAGATGCCGGCCGCGTCGGAGGTCGCCGGATGCAGTTCGGCCATGAAGGCTTGCACGCGGCGGTAGGCCGGGATGATCCTGGCATCGACGATGCGGGTGGCGTCGGCGACGGCGCGCTCGCGCGCCTGCGGCGCCAGGTCGGCCAGTTTTTCGCTGCGCTGGGCCAGCGAAGTGACCAGCACGTTGTTGGCGGCGTCGGGCTTGAGGAAGATGTCGACCTGGGCCTGGGCGCGCTCCAGGATGAAGCGCGGCGGAATCAAGCCGCGCTTTGTAGCGGCGCGGGCGCGCGCCAGCGCTTCGTCGATGCGGGCGCCGACCTGGTCGAGGCGCGCCAGGTAGCTGTCGACGTCGCCCGCACGGCGCAGCGGGTGGGTGTTGGTCATGAAATTGACCAGGCCGACCTGCACGCCGCCGAACTGGTTGAAGGCGAACGCGTGGTCTTCGAACGGCGCGGCGGCGACGGCATTCGCCAGCGACCAGCGCATCACCGCGGCCGAGGTGCGCTGTTCCTCGCTCAGCGGGCCGGCCAGGAAGCGGTCCAGGCGCGCCACGCCGGTCCTGGCCAGCGCAATCGTTTTCTTGCGCTGGGCGTCGGTAAGCGGCGTCAATTGGCGGTCGAGCGCGTCCTGCTCGGCGCCGGAAAAATACTGGGTGCTGGTGGCCAGTTGCGGGTTGTGGCGCACCCAGTCCTCGGCGAAGCGGTCGGACCAGGCGTCGAAGGCGCGGTTGGGCTTGGCGGCGGCTTGCGCCGCTTGCGCGGATGGCGCGGCCTGTGCGGACGGCGCGGCCTGGACGGGGGCAACGGCGGCGCAGGCCGGACCGGCCGCCAGCGCGGCGCCCAGCGTGAGGGGAACGGCCAGGGCGGCGAAGGCTGCGCGCGGCAGGCGGAATGGCATGGTCGGCATCTCTCTTCCCTATGTTATTGTCATTGCCAACCGGATAAGTTTGGCAATTGGAAATTTAACATGGAAAAGCGCGGCCGCCTACGGCCAGCGCGGCCGGCGGCCGGGCGCCGCCGTCAATGCACGACCAGCACCGCGCGCACGCTCGGGTCCAGCGCGGCGCGCTCGACGTAGCCGATCATGCCCGGGGTGTCGGCGACCAGCTTGCGCATGGCGGCATTGCCGTCCACCTCGGCCGGCGGCTGGCCGCGGCCGGTGAAGATCAGCTTGGTCCAGTAGGCCTTCATCAGCGCCGGCGAACGGCGCGCCACCTTGCCGTAGAACTCGTCGCGCAGCGGCGAGCCCAGGTTCTGGTCGACCGCCACCGCTTCGCTGCCGTCCGGGAAGCGGTTGGTCTGCGACAGGAAGATGTCGGCGACCTGGTCGGCGCGCAGCGTGGTCACCGGGGTGCGCGCCGAGACGATCACCACCAGGTCGGCCGCGCGCGCGGCGCCGGCGCACAAGCCCAGCGCGAGACCGAGGCCCAGGCAGAGGGTGCGTATCGAGACGTTCATCGCGTTCAAAATACGAAATCCACGCCGAGGCTGACCACGCCGAACGGCCGGCCGGAGCGGAAGCCCGGCTGGACGTTGACCAGGGTGCCGATCGAACCGCCGCGCGGCGTCACGCGGTCGACCTGCGCCTTGAACGCCAGGTTCGGCGCGAAGTCCCAGCGCACGCCGATGCTGGCGCTGTCCTGCACGCCGATCTGGGACAGCTGGAAATTCAGCTGGTCGTTGATGACGCCCGCCACCGCCGCGGCCTCGGGCGGCAGGCCTTCCAGCGGCAGGCCGGCCGTCTGGGTGGGCATGTTGGCGGCCAGGTGCGCGTAGGTGACGTAGGGCGCCACGCTGCCGAAGCGGTAGCCGGCCGACAGGTAGGACGCGGTCTGGTCGCCCAGCAGCGAGCCGGTGTTGATGCGCCCGCTCTCGCCGATCAGGAACCAGTCGCCCGGGTCGTAGTTGAAGCCGGCGCTGAACACGCGCACGTGGCGCTTGGCGATGTCGTAGCGGTCGGCCAGCGCCTCGCCCGCCGGGCCGAAGGCGCGCACGCCGTCGAACAGTTCCTCGGCGCCGGGCACCTCGAGCAGCGATTGCGCCGCGGTGACGCGCAGCGTGAGCGCGCCGGCGACCGCGTTGTGGGTGATGCCGACGATATTGCGCGCCTTGCCCTTGACGTCCTTGTTCAGCTGGGCGCTGGCGCGCCCGAGCGAGAGCGTGGTCTCGTGCTTGACCGCGCCGGTGTGCCAGCGATAGGCGACGTCGACGCCGTCGCTGTTCGAGATCGGCATCAGGCTGTACAACTCGACCGGCGCGCGCAGCCAGGGCAAGGCGTAGCCGGCCTTGCGGTAATCCGCCGCCAGGAACAGCGGCAGCGCGATGCGTCCAGCGCGCAGCGACAATTCCGGCGTCGCCTGGAACTTGACGTTGGCCCAGGTCAGATAGGTCTTGTACGCATTCTCGACGCTCTTTTCCTGCGTTACCTGCACCACCGCCGACCAGCGCTTGTCGAACTGCACCCCGAGCTGGGCACCGGCGCGGCTGTCCACGTCGTAAGCCCAGTCCCTGGAGTAGCCGGCGCGGCCGGGCGAGTTCGGATTGACGGTGTAGTCGGCCTGGTCTTCGGTCGAATGGGCCGCGCCCAGGGTGCCGAAGCCGCCGAAAGTCCACTTGGCCTGTGCGCGTGCGTCGCCGTGCGTCCAGGCCAGCAGGCAAGCCAGCGTAGCGGTGGACACGGCGCTGCGCGCGCGGAAGAAGTGGAACGTCGGTGACATCGGTAAAACCCGGACTGATGATGCTATTCGGCAATAACTAGAGGAGGCTTGACACTGTATTACAGCCGCCGGAGACTGTCGATTGGTTTCCAATAGGAATCATCAATTTCCTCAAAAATACCTGAAAATACAACATGCGGCGCCGGATGCGTCACGCCGCGCCGCACTGCCAGGGTTTTGGGTAACATATCTCCATGACCACATCCCGCGCCCTGCTTCGCCGCCTGCCGCTATCGCTGTCGCTGTCGTCGCTGCTGACGCTGCTGCCGATGTTCGGCGGACCGGCGCATGCCGCCCAGCCGGTCGCCGGCGTGGTCACCGACCATCCGCGCGCCGAAGAGGTGCTGCAGCGCTGGCGTGCGCAGGCCGGCCAGCCGGGTAACGAGGCTGCGCGCGAGCAGACCCGTGCCGCCGCCGCCGTCATGCTGGAAGGCATCCGGCTGTACGACAACGGCGACTTCCAGCAGGCCATCGCCCGCCTGGCCCGGCCGGAACTGCAGGCCGCGCCCGAGGCCATCCGCATCGAGGCGCTGAAATACACCGGCTTCAGCTATTGCGTGCTGCAGCGTTTGGCGGAATGCCGCCAGGCCTTCGACCGGGTGCTCGACATCGATCCCGACTACGAACTCGGCAAGGGAGAAAACGGCCACCCGATGTGGGGACCGGTGTTCGGCCAGGCCAAGGCGGCGCGCGACCAGGCCCGCACGCGCGCCTCGGCGGCCCAGCAGCGCGAGCGCCTGCGCAACGTGGAAACCTGGCGCACCTGGTAGCGGCCCTCGCGGGCGCTTGCCTGCCGGTCGGCCCCCATCACCAGGGGCTGGGCGCCACGGTGGCGACGGCAAACTGGCGCAGGATCTTGTCGTTATGGTCTAGACTGTTGTCCAGGTTGCACTCCCCGAAAAACAAGAAAGATCACATCGGGAGCCTAGGTTTCCGAACAAAGAAAACCCATGGCCTGAATCGACAATTTCAGATCGGGAACAGGAGCGCTGCGGAGCGTCTCCCGGGTGTCGCTGAAAGCGGACGGGTGTATGAAAAACCGATTTACCCAGGCCCATTTGATGTATCGCTGAACGCCCCCTCAACCACTAAAAAGGAATTTCCCATGCCCCCTATCTCCGCAGAACTTCAAGACGACATCGCCAAGCGCCTGCACCAGCAGCACGACGATCTGCTTGCCACCATCCACGGTCGCACCGACGGCGACCCGGACGAACCCCCGGCGATCGCGCCGATGGCGCACATGGGCCAGAACGACGACGCACCCGCCGCGGAGATGCTGAGCCATAACGAGGAACACATGGCCGAGCACGACAGCGACCAGCTGGCGGCGGTCGACGCCGCGCTGTCGCGCCTGGAATCGGGCGACTACGGCACCTGCGTCTCGTGCGGTTGCGAGATCCCGGAAGCGCGCCTGGTGGCGACGCCGACCGTGCAGACCTGCATTCCCTGCCAGGAGCGCATCGAGCGCGAACAGGGAACCGGGCGCGGGCCGTCGATGTAAGGCTCACACGGTGCGCGAATGGCGCCGCTCGCCGCGCGCCAGGTAGCGGTCGAACACCATGCACACGTTGCGGATCAGGAGGCGCCCCTTCATGCTCACGCTGATCCACTCGGGCGACAGGCTGACCAGGCCGTCGCGCTCCAGGCCGGCCAGTTCTTCCAGCTCGCGCGCGAAGTAATCCGCGAACACGATCGGAAAGGCCTGTTCGATGGCGGGAATCGACAGCTCGAACTGACACATCAGGCGCTGGATCAGGCTGCGCCGCAGCACGTCGTCCATCGACAGGCGCGCGCCGCGCGCCACCGGCAGTTCGTTGCGGTCGAGCGCATCGTAGTAGGCGTCCAGCGTCTTGGCGTTCTGGCTGTAGGTGGCGCCCACCGCGCTGATGGCCGACACGCCGCACGCCACCAGGTCGCTGTCGGCATGGGTCGAGTAGCCCTGGAAGTTGCGGTGCAGGCGGCCCTGGCGCTGGGCCACGGCCAGGTCGTCGCCGGGCTTGGCGAAGTGGTCCATGCCGATATACACGTAGCCGGCTTCGGTGAGGCGCTCGATGCACAGCTGCAGCATCAGCAGCTTGGTGTCGCTGTCCGGCATGTCGCCGTCCAGGATGCGGCGCTGCGGCTTGAACAAATGCGGCATGTGGGCGTAGTGGTACACCGCGATACGGTCGGGGTCGGCCGCGATCACCTTGTCCAGCGTGGCGCGCATGGTGCCGGGGGTCTGCCTGGGCAGGCCGTAGATCAGGTCGATGCTGACCGAGCGGAACCCGGCGGCGCGCGCGGCGCCGATGATGGCGCGCGTCTCTTGTTCCGGCTGGATGCGGTTGACCGCCTGCTGCACGCCGGCGTCGAAATCCTGCACGCCCAGGCTGATGCGGTTGAAGCCCTGGGCGCGCAGCGCGTGTACGCGCGCGGGCGAGACGGTGCGCGGGTCGACCTCGATCGAATACTCGCCGACCGCGTCCGGCGCAAAGCGGAAGCAGTGGCGCAGGTGGTCCATCAGTTCGCCCATCTGCGCGTCCGACAGGTAAGTCGGGGTGCCGCCGCCGAAGTGCAGCTGCTCGACCTCGTTGATGCCGGCGAACAGGTGGCCCTGCATGGCGATCTCGCGCTTCAGGTAGGCCAGGTAGGTGGCGGCCTTGTCGCGCTTTCTGGTGACGATCTTGTTGCAGGCGCAGTAGTAGCAGACCGTGTCGCAGAACGGGATGTGCAGGTACAGCGACAGCGGCTTGGCGCCGCCGCGGGTGCGCAGATCCGCCACCGCGCGCAGGAATTCGGGGTAGCCGAAGGCGTCGCCGAAGCGGTCGGCGGTCGGATAGGACGTATAGCGCGGGCCGGAGGTGCCCAGGCGCGCCAGCAGCGCGGCGTCGAATTCGACGGTGGCCGGAAACTCTTTTAACAGCATGATCGATAAACTCCTTGCGTCGGTCACGCTACACATGCGGCGTGGCAATTCATGCGAAGAGTTTATGGACCCGACCCGGCAATTTCCTTGACCTGCATCAAAAACGGCCGGGCGCTCACATTCATGCGCGATTCATGCAGCCGCCTTGTGCGCCAGCTTGAACACCGATAATGCCTGCGACAGGTGCGCCGCCTGCTCGGCCACGCTCACCGAAGCCGCCGCCGCTTCTTCCACCAAGGCCGCATTCTCGCGCGTGATGCCGTCCAGCTCGCCCATCGCCGCGTTCACCTGGGCGATGCCATGGCTCTGCTCGCGCGAGGCGCCGGTGATGCCGTGCATGATGGCGGCGGCGTCCTGCACCGACGCCACGACTTCGCGCATGGTCTGGCCGGCCGCGCCGACCAGTTCGTTGCCCTGGCCGACCTTCTGTACCGAGTCCTCGATCAGCGCCTTGATCTCGCGCGCCGCGCCGGCCGAGCGCTGCGCCAGCGAACGCACCTCGCCGGCGACGACCGCGAAGCCGCGCCCCTGCTCGCCGGCGCGCGCCGCTTCCACCGCGGCGTTCAGCGCCAGGATGTTGGTCTGGAAGGCGATGCCGTCGATCAGCCCGATGATGTCGACGATGCGCGTGGCCGAATGGCTGATCTGGCCCATGGTCGAGCCGACCGCGCGCACCGCCTCGCCGCCGCGCCCGGCCACGCTGGAAGCGTCGCCGACCAGGCCGTCGGCGCGCACCGCGCTGTCGGTGTTGTGGCCGGCCGCGGCGGCGATCTGCGCCAGGCTGGCGGCGGTCTGTTCCAGGCTGGCGGCCTGCGCCTCGGTGCGGCGTGCCAGGTCGCGGTTGCCGTCCGCGATGCCGCGCGTGGCATCCTCGATCGAGGCCACGTTGGCGCGCACGTCGCCGACGATCGCGGTGAGGTTGATGTTCATCTGGCGCAGCGCCAGCAGCAGGCGGCCGATCTCGTCGTCGCGCCCGGCCTGCGGCAGCTGCGACAAATCGCCGCCGGCCAGCGCCTGCACGGCCGCGCCGGCGCTGGCCAGCGGCGCCACGACAGAGCGCTGCAGCTCGGCCCAGGCCAGCAGGCTCAAGCCGGCGCCGCCCGCCGCCAGGATGCGCCACACGGCGCCGTCGGCTGCCGCGGTCAGCGCCAGCATCAGCGCCGCCTGCGCGCCCAGCATCATGCCCAGGCGCCGTCCCAGCGGCAAGTCGCGCAGCGCCGCCAGGCGTGCCCGCGCGCCGGTGCGCACCAGCGCGCCGCGGCGGATCGCCAACCCCTGCGCGCGCTCCTCGCGCAACAGTGTATACGCCGCCTCGGCGGCGGCCACCTGGGCGCGCTCGGGCCGCGTGCGCACCGACATGTAGCCGACCGTGCGCCCGCCCTCGCGCACCGGCACCACGTTCGCCACCACCCAGTAGAAATCGCCGTTCTTGCGGCGGTTCTTGACCAGCCCGGTCCAGGGCATGCCCGCCTGCAGGGTCGCCCACAGGTCGGCGAAAGCGGCCGGCGGCATGTCCGGGTGGCGCACCACGTTGTGCGCCTTGCCGATCAGTTCATCGATGCCGAAGCCGCTGACTTCGACGAAGGCCGGGTTGACGTAGGTGATGCGGCCCTTGACGTCGGTCTTGGACACGATCGACTGGCCCTCCTGCAGCAGGTATTCGATGTCGGTGACGGGCAAATTGGTGCGCACGAAAACTCCTTCGCTTCTTTAGAATAATGAGTTGCTTTGCATCGTTTTGTAGACGCAGGGCAACTATTTTCTTTGACTTGCACCAAAAAGGCGATGAAAACTTGGTTAAGTGAGGAAAAAAACAGACGCACTCATGAAATCCATCAAAATCATGTACGCTGCGCCCATATAACGGACCGGATATTTACCGAAAGCATTATTGCTCCTGGTCGCCGGTCCTTGTTTAACGTTTCGCTTACCCTCATCTGTTGCCGATGAACGATCACTCTTCCCCGACCCGGCACCCCGACGTCCTGTATGGGCCGCACCAACCGGCGCTGCTGCGCGACGAAATCCTGGCCGATTTGCTGGAGGCGACCGCGCGCCGCATCCCCGACCAGTTGGCGCTGGTGGCCGGCGCGCGCAATCTCACTTACCGCGAATTGGACGAACTGGCCGACCTGGCGGCCTCGCGCCTGATCGAGGCCGGCATCCGGCCCGGCCACATCGTCGGCCTGTGGATGCCGCGCGGGATCGAGCTGCTGGTACTGCAGGCCGCCATCGCCAAGGCCGGCGCCGCCTGGCTGCCGGTCGACGAGGACACCCCGGTCGAGCGCCTGCTGGTGTGCATGGAAGACGCCGGCTCGCCGGCGCTGGTGAGCAGCGAACGCATGCGCGCGCGCCTGGACGACCATCCGGGCGGCATCCCGCAGCCGGTGCACATGGCGGAAAGCCTGCTGGCCCCGGCCGCCGCCGGCGCCGCCCTGCTGCGGCGCGGCGCGGTAGCCGGCGGCGACCCCGCCTACGTGATCTACACGTCGGGCTCGACCGGCAAGCCGAAGGGCATCCGCATCGACCAGCGCAGCATCTGCCATTTCCTGCGCAGCGAGAACGAGGTGCTGGGGGTGACGGAACAGGACCGGGTCTACCAGGGCTTCTCGGTGGCCTTCGACATGTCGTTCGAGGAGATCTGGATTTCCTACCTGGTCGGCGCCACCCTGTGGCTGGGGCCGAAGGAAACCGCCGGCGACCCGGAAGCGCTGCCGCGCCTGCTGGCGGAAAACCGCGTCACCGTGCTGCACGCGGTGCCGACCCTGCTGTCGCTGTTCGCCGACGACGTGCCCGGCCTGCGCATCATCAACCTGGGCGGCGAGATGTGCCCGGACAGCGTGGTCGAACGCTTCTCGAAGCCCGGCCGCCAGATGTTCAACACCTACGGCCCGACCGAGGCGACCGTCTCGGCCAGCCTGGCCAGACTCGAACCCGGCCGCCTGATCACGATCGGCCGCCCGCTGCCCAACTACGGCCTGCTGGTGATTGCGCCGGAAGCCGGCCCGGACGGCCTGCGCCTGCTGGCGCGCGGCGAGACCGGGGAATTGTGCATCACCGGTCCCGGCCTGTCGTCCGGCTACCTCGGCCGGCCCGACCTGACGGCGGAAAAATTCGTGCCGAACCCGTGGGCGGCGGGCGACGACGATGCGCGCCTGTACCGCACCGGCGACCTGGCGCGCATCGAGCCGGACGGCCAGGTGGTGTGCCTGGGCCGCACCGACGACCAGGTGAAAATCCGCGGCTTCCGCGTCGAGCTGGGCGAGATCGAAGCGGTGCTGGCACAGCAGGACGGCGTCGGCACCGTCGCCGTCCTGCTGCGTAAGGACGACGGCATCGACCGCCTGGTGGCCTACCTGGTGCCGTCGAACGGCGCGGACGACGAGCGGCTGGCGCCGGCCGTGCTGCGCCGTGCGCTGGCCGAGCGCCTGCCGCCCTACATGGTGCCGAGCCGCTTCGAAGTGCTGCCGCTGATGCCGCGCCTGACCTCGGGCAAGATCGACCGCAAGGCGCTCAAGGCGATGCCATTGAGCGCGCCGCCGGCCGCCGACGCGTCCGAGTCCGACACCCCCGAGACGCCGGGCGAGGAAGCGCTGTTCGCCGCCCTGGCCGGGCTGTTCCCCGGCCAGCCGCTGCGGCGCGAACTGGATTTCTTCAGCGACCTGGGCGGCCACTCGTTCTTCGCCGCGCGTCTGGCCACCGCGCTGCGCGCCGACCCGCGCTTCGCCCACGTGACGGTGCGCGACATCTACCAGCAGCGGCAGATCGGCGCCATCGCCTCCAGCCTGGACCAGGCCGCCGGCACCGCCATGGCCGAGGAAGACTGGACGCCGCCGCCGCCGCTGCACCGCTGGCTGTGCGGCCTGGCCCAGCTGGCCACGGTGCCGGTGCTGGTGACGCTGCGCATGGCGCAGTGGCTGGCGCCGTTCTTCACTTATCACTTCTTTACCGGCGACCCGGGCGACTCGGTGGCGCGCGCGGTGGCCGCCTCGATCGGCGTGTTCCTGCTGGCGACGCTGATGGAATTCGTGCTGGCCATCGGCGGCAAGTGGCTGGTGGCCGGCCGCCTGCAACCCGGCTCGTATCCGCTGTGGGGCATGACCTATTTCCGCTGGTGGCTGTCCGACCGCCTGCTGGAAGCGGCGCCGACCTACCTGCTGGCCGGCTCGTCGCTGTACACCTGGTGGCTGCGCCTGCTCGGCGCGAAAGTCGGGCACGACGTGGTGATCGGGTCGCTGACGCTGCGCGCGCCCGACCTGCTGGCGATCGGCGACAACGTCAGCATCGGCAACGCGGTGAATTTCGAGAACGCGCGCGTCGAGCGCGGCCGCCTGCTGCTGGGGCAGATCACGCTGGAAGACGACGCCTGCGTCTCCTCGTACGCGATCCTGGAAGGCAATACCCGGGTCGGCAAGCTGGGCCACCTGGAAGGCCAGTCGGCGCTGCAGGACGGCGCCGCCGTCCCGGACGGCCGGGTGTGGAGCGGTTCACCCGCGCGCGACGCCGGCGCCTTCGACACGTCCGCCCTGCCGGCGCGCCCGCACGCCAGCGGCGCGCGCCTGGCCGGCGAGATGCTGTTCTTCGTGTTCGGCATCCTGCTGGTGGCGACCCTGTTCTTCATGCCGGTGTTCCCGAGTTTTGTCCTCATCGACTGGTTCGACGAACGCGGCGCGCTGGCGATGGTGCGCGAGAACACCATCCTGGGCCAGCTGACGCGCTACTTCCTGCTGGCGCTGCCGGCCAGCGCGGTGCTGATTCTGTTGACCATGCTGGTCTCGGCCGGCATCCGCTGGACCTTCCTGCCGCGATTGGCCCCGGGCCGCTCGGCGGTGCACAGCAAGACCTATTGCCAGAAATGGATGGTCAGCCACATCCAGGAATCGAGCCTGAACGTCCTGCACGGCATCTACGCCACCGTGTTCGCGCCGTTCTGGTACCGCCTGCTGGGCGCCAAGGTCGGGCGCGACGCCGAGATCTCCACCGCGATGGGCGTGGTGCCGGACATGCTGACGCTGGGCGACGAGACCTTCATCGCCGACGCCGTCATGCTGGGCGACGAGCAGATCGACGGCGGCTGGATGACGATGGAACCGACCGTGGTGTCGAACCGCAGCTTCGTCGGCAACGGCAGCTACATCCCGGACGGCACCGTGCTGCCGGAAGGCGTGCTGGTCGGCGTGCACACGCACGCGCCGGCGAACCACCACATGGGCGGCGGCCAGACCTGGCTCGGCTCGCCGCCGATCCACCTGCCCGCGCGCGAGCAGGTCAGCGGCTACCCGGAACACCTGACCTACCACCCGTCGCCGCTGCGCCGCTTCGGCCGCACGCTGGTGGAAGCCTTCCGCATCGTGGCGCCGCACGCGGTGGTGATCGCGGTCGGCTACACGGTGGTGCTGGACCTGATGCCGATCGCCGGCGCCGGCCGCTGGGGCGAAGTGATCTGGGACCTGGCGCTGGTCGGCCTGGCCTACGGCTTCGGCTGCTACCTGTTCATCGTCGCCTTCAAGTGGCTGCTGCTGGGCCGCTATAAAAAGCGCGCGGAACCGATGTGGACGCCGTTCGTGTGGCTGTCCGAAGGCGTGACCAACATGTACGAGGGCATCGCCGTGCCCAACTTCATGCGCTACCTGCGCGGCACGCCGTGGCTGCCGCTGGCGTTCCGCCTGCTCGGCTGCCGCATCGGCCGCGGCGTCTACATGGACACCACCGACATCACGGAATTTGACTGCGTCGCCATCGGCGACCACAGCGAATTGAACGCCCTGTCCTGCCCGCAGACCCACCTGTTCGAGGACCGCGTGATGAAGATCGACCGTGTCGAGATCGGCAGCAAGGTGTACGTGGGCCCGCGCAGCACGGTGCTGTACAGCGCCAAGGTCGGCCACAACGCGCGCCTGGGACCGCTGACGCTGGTGATGAAGGGCGAGCACATCCCGATGGCGACCAGCTGGAGCGGCTTGCCGGCGGCGCCGGTGCGGGCCTGATCCGATGACGCCGGTGGGGGTGCACTGGTGGGAGGCGCAACGCGGATTTGCGCCTGACCTGCCCGGCAGCGATCCTCTCTTTCCCATCGAAGGGCGCAGCCGCGATGCGGCGGCCGCGCCCGCCGTGGCGCCCGGCGCGCTGGTGATCGGCGTGCGCGGCCGGGACGCCGGCCGTAACGCGGCGCGCCATGCGATCCGCCAGGCGCTGGGCGCCGCCCTGGCCCGGCTGACCGGACTGGCTCCCGCCCGCATCGTCCTGCGCACGCTGCCGGGACAGGCGCCGCATGCCCTGCTCGACCCGGATGGCGATGGCGGTAGGCGCCGCGTGGCGCTCTCGATCAGCCATGACGGTGACTTGTCGCTGGCGGCGATCCGGACGACGCAGGCCGGCGGGAACGCCCGAGGTGGCGTCGGCAATGGCGCCGGCAGCGGCGGCGTCGGCATCGACCTCATGCGCAGCGCCGCCATTCCCGACTGGCGCGCCGTCGCCCACGACTACCTGGGACCGGACGCGGCGCGGCGCCTGGCCGGCCTGCCCGACGCGCAGCGCCCGATGGCGCTGGCGCGCGCCTGGAGCGAACGCGAAGCGCGCCTGAAGTGCCTGGGCCTGCCGCTGGCCGAGTGGGACGGCGCCGACGCGCGCCGCATCGACGCGGCCATCGCCTGCCTGCCGCTGGACGTGCCCGCCCCCTATTGCGGCGCGCTGGCGCTGGGCTGACGCGCAAGCCGGCGCGGCCGCACAGCCTCGATCGCGGCAACATATCGTTTCCGCCCTGCGCTTGTACCCTGCGCTTGTACCCTGGATAGATATTTGTCACAATATCCAGCGTCACAGCAACCGCCCCGTCCAGCCATAAGAACATGCCGATCTCGCACTACCTCGATGCCGCGCCGACGCTCGGCGAGCGTGTCTACCTCCATCCCTCGGCCCAGGTGATCGGCAAGGTCAGCATCGGCGCCGATTCGTCGGTGTGGTGCAACGCGGTGCTGCGCGGCGACGTCAACGACATCGTGGTCGGCCGCTGCTCCAACATCCAGGACCTGACCATGGGCCACGTGTCGCACCGGACGCCGCACAAGCCGCAGGGGTCGCCCCTGGTCATCGGCGACCACGTCACGGTCGGGCACGGGGTGATCCTGCTGCGGGTAAAGGACGATTATCTCGGCGCCGCGCAGCGGGCCTGAACCTCGGCCATGCCCCGCGCACTGCGCGCCGCCTGCAACGACATCCAACAACCGGAGACACCAGATGACCTCACTCGACCTGCCCACCTACGACGACGTGGTCCAGGCGGCCGCGCGCATCGCCGGCGCCGCCAACCGCACGCCGGTGCTGACCTCGCGCACCGTCAACGACCAATTCGGCGCCGAACTGTTCTTCAAGTGCGAGAACATGCAGCGCATGGGCGCCTTCAAGTTCCGCGGCGCCTATAACGCGCTCGCCAGGTTCACGCCGGAACAGCGGCGCGCCGGCGTGGTCGCGTTCTCGTCGGGCAACCACGCCCAGGCCGTGGCGCTGGCGGCGCGGCTGCTCGGCATGCCCGCCACGATCGTGATGCCGCACGACGCGCCGGCCGCCAAGGTGGCGGCCACCAAGGGCTACGGCGGCACCGTCGTGGTGTACGACCGCTACACGGAAGATCGCGAACAGATCGGCCGCGACCTGGCCGACAAGCACGGCCTGACCCTGATCCCGCCCTACGACCATGCGGACGTGATCGCCGGCCAGGGCACCGCCGCCAAGGAACTGTTCGAGGAAACCGGGCCGCTGGACGCGTTTTTCGTCTGCCTCGGCGGCGGCGGCCTGCTGGCCGGCTCGGCGCTGGCCACGCGCGCGCTGGCGCCGCAGTGCCGCCTGTACGGCGTCGAGCCGGAAGCCGGCAACGATGGCCAGCAATCGTTCCGCAGCGGCGCCATCGTCCACATCGATACGCCCAAGACCATCGCCGACGGCGCCCAGACCCAGCACCTGGGCAATCTCACCTTCCCGATCATCCGGCGCGACGTGGACGACATCCTGACCGTGTCCGACGACGAACTGGTGCAGTGCATGCGCTTCTTCGCCGAGCGCATGAAGATCGTGGCCGAACCGACCGGCTGCCTCGGCTTCGCCGCGGCGCGGCGCATGCAGGACGAACTGCGCGGCAAGCGGGTCGGCATCCTGGTCAGCGGTGGCAACATCGACCTGGCGCGCCTGAGCGGCTTCCTGGCCGGCTGAGGCCTGGCTGCGGCCGGATCGTCGGCGATCCGCTTGCCGGCGATCCGGTTGCCGACGCCTGCCGGCTGCACGCCGAGGCCGGCGGCGGCGGGCGCCGCCCTGCTTGCGATCCGGCTAAGATTGCGGGATGGACAATATCACCCACTCCGTCGTCGGCCTCGGCGTCGGCGCCCTGATCGACCGCAGCCTGCCGGCCGAGCCCGATGCCACGCATGCGCGCACACGCCAGCGCATGCTGCTCGCCATCGGCGGCCTGGCCAGCAACTTCCCCGACCTCGACTTGCTGCTGACCAGGCTGCTGGACGCCCCGCTCGGCTACCTGCTGCACCACCGCGGCCACACGCACACGCTGGTCGGCGCCGTCGCCGAAGCGGCGCTGCTGCTGGGCCTGGTGTGGCTGCTGTGGCCGAACGCGCGCCGCCTGCTTCAGGCAAGCCGCAGCGCGCGCGGCGGCGCCCTGCTCGCCGCCTGCGCGGGCCTGGCGCTGCACCTGTCCATGGATGCGCTCAACGTCTACGGCGTGCATCCGTTCTGGCCGTTCGACCGCGGCTGGTACTACGGCGACCTGGTGTTCATCGTCGAACCGGTGTTCTGGGTCGCCTTCGGCATCCCGCTGGCCGCCATCGTGCCGCGCCCGGGATGGCGCCGCCTGTTCCTCGGCCTGCTACTGGCGGTGCCGCTGGCGGCCACGCTGGCCGGCTTTCTGCACCCGCTCTCGCTGGCCGGCCTGGTCTTGCTGGCGCTGCTGCTGGCCCGGGTCGAACGCCGCAATGCGCCGGCCGAAGGCCGCGCGCACCGCGGACGCGCGGCGCTGGCGGCCGGCCTGGCGGCATCGCTGGCGCTGGTCGCGGTGCAGGGCCTGGCGCTGCACCAGGCGCGCACCCTGGTCGCGGCTGCGCTGCACGGCCTCGATCCGGGCGAGCGCCTGCTCGACACCGCCCTGTCCGCCTATCCGGCGAACCCGCTGTGCTGGTCGTTCGTCAGCGTGGCGGTGGGCGGCGATGGCGGCGTGGCAGCCGGCACGACGGCAGCCGCCGCCAGCCTGCACCTGCGCCGCGGCCTGCTCAGCATCGCGCCCGCCATCGTTCCGGTATCGTCCTGCCCGGCAGGCATCGCCGGCCGCGCACCGGCGGACGCGACGCCGCGGCTGGCCTGGCTGTCCGAGCAGCGCGAAAGCCTGGCGGCGCTGCGCGGCCTGGCGCGGCACGACTGCCACGTGAACGCCTGGATGCGTTTCGCACGCGCGCCTTCGCTGGCCGACGGCCTGGCCACCGACATGCGCTGGGGCCCGCCCGGCGCACGCAATTTCTCGACACTGGACGTGGCGGCGCAGGCGCACACGCCCTGCCCGCATCCGGTGCCGGGCTGGGGCTATCCGCGCGCGGACTTGCTGGGCGGCCGCTGAGTGCCGTACCGCCAGGACCGGCGCCTGCCGTGACAATCCGTGAACATGCGTGGGCAGCGCCTGGATATACTGCAAGGCCTCGTCAATACGGACAACGAACGACCACCGATGCCTTCCACACCACCGTCGATGCAGTACAAGCCGTCAGCAAGACTTTTTCTGGCCGCCACGGCTTGTCTTGCCATCGGCAGCGCCTCCTTCCTGGCCTCCCATCACCCGGGCGTAGCCGCCATGCTGGCCATGGCCACGGCCATCTGGGCCATACTGACTTATCGGGCCTGGCGCGTGCAGCGTAGCGCCGCTTGAACCGGTCCGGCATGCAGCAGCCATCCGCTGCATGACGTCCAACCGTAAGCGCATGCCGCTCCCGCCTCAGCGCGGCGTCAGTCGTGCGCCGGCGCGCATTTCCCACCTGCCCGGCGCCAGCCGCTACAATCGGCCCATGAGCGACCTGCCGACCATTCCTACCGCGCGCACCGTGATGCGCGTGCTGGCGCCGGAACACGCCGGCCTGCTGCTGCGCTACCGCGAGCGCAACCGCGCGCACCTGGCGCAGTGGGAACCGGCGCGCACGCCCGCCTACTTCACCGAGGAGGCGGCGCGCCAGCGCCTGGCGCAATCGGTCGACGAGGCACGCGCCGGCACCGCCCTGCATTTCATCGCGCTCGACCGCGAGAGCGGCGCCGTGGCCGCGACCTGCGCATTCACCGGCATCTCCCGGGGCGTATTCCAGGCCTGCCACCTCGGCTTTTCGGTAGCCGAGGCCTGGCAGGGCAGCGGCCTGATGCACGAGGTCGCCGCCGCCGGCATCGCCCACCTGTTCGAGCGCGAAGGCCTGCACCGCATCCAGGCCTGCCACCTGCCGCGCAACCTGCGCAGCGCCACCCTGCTGGCCCGGCTCGGCTTCGAGCGCGAAGGCTATGCGCGCTCCTACCTGTGCATCGACGGCCGCTGGGAAGACATGGTGCTGACCTCGCTGATCAATCCCGCATAGCGCCGCCTGCCGCCCTCTCCATCGCTGAACCGGCAGTGGATTTCCAAGTGGAAATAAAATAGACTATTGCGTTCGTAATTTCTTTCCATTAATTCGGGGCTTTGTAGCTTTTGAGCACTATTTCTCCTTGGAATTAACTTTTACAATGCCGGTCTGACCCGCTCGTCATAACCCGGCCAAGCAATCCAGCATCCGCCCTCTCTCCATCGCGCGTGGAAAGAGTGCGCGCATCGATAAGAACAACGAGGAAGTTTCATGAAGAATCAACGGGTTCGCCTGAGCCCTACGCTGCTGGCGCTGTCCATGTCCAGCATCGCCTGGGGCGCCGCCGCCCAATCCCTGCCGCAGCAGTCCGACAGCGGCGCCGCCATCCCCGAAATCATCGTGACCGCCCAGCGCAGCGCGGCGCCGGAATCGAAGACCCCGGTGGCCATGAGCGTGCTCGGCGGGGCCGATCTGGAAAAGGCCGGCCTGGACACGGCGGGCGACCTCGGCGCGCGCCTGCCCAACGTCTACCTGCAGGAATCGTTCGACGGCCTGCGCATCGCGATCCGCGGCGTGTCCAACGCCGACGTCACCGAGAAGGGCGACCCGTCGGCCGCCTTCATGGTCGACGGCGTCTACCTGGCGCGCCCGCAGAGCCAGACCGTATCGTTCTACGACGTCGAGCGCATCGAAGTGCTGCGCGGTCCGCAGGGCACGCTGTACGGCCGCAACACCACCGCCGGCGTGGTCAACGTGATCAGCAAGGCGCCGGCGCCCTACTTCGAGGGCAACGCCAACGCGACCGTGGGCAGCTACGGCACGCGCAACGCCGGCGCCATGGTCAACGTGCCGGTGAACGACATGCTGGCGCTGCGCGCCGCCGTCACCGCCAACCGCCACGATGCCTACCTGCGCAACGGCCAGGGCACGCCCTACACTTTGGGCCTGGACCGCGACGACCGCGCCGCGCGCCTGTCGGCAAAATTCAGCCCGGGCCACGGCGTGACGGCGCTGGTGCGCTACGACGCCGGCCGCGACGACACCAACAACGACAGCGCCGTCCCGGACGCCAATTTCTACAGCGGCATCGCCAGCGGCAAGCCGGTGTGGAACGACGACAGCACCAGCCGGCGCCTGACCAACCGCTTCCGTGCGCCCAACAGCGTGCCGGAACAGGGCTATTCGCGCAAGAAGACCGCCAACCTGACGGCCGAACTGGCCTGGGACCTGGGCCCGGCCACCGTCTCCTGGCTGGGCGCGCACCGCCACTTCGAGCACGATTACCTGTACAACTTCTACTACCGGGTGGCGCCGACCGTGGCGCTGGGCACGCGCAACGACTTCCACGCCGACTACGCCCAGGATTCGCACGAACTGCGCATCGCCACCAACGGCAGCGGCCCGCTGAATGCCCAGGCCGGCGTCTACTGGTTCCACGAGAAGGCCACCGCCCTGTACGACTTCCGCGACCTGCAACCGGTCGGCCTGACGCCCTATTACGTGTTCGACAGCGACCCGGTCGACGCGCGCAGCAAGGCCGTGTTCGGCCAGGCCACCTACGCCATCGCGCCGCGCCTGCGCGCCACCGCCGGCGCCCGCTACACCGAGGACGACAAGTCGCGCTACGGGTACATCGGCTACCAGCAAAAGGCCGCCTTCAACCCGGCCACCGACCTGCGCGAGCTGAACGCCGGCGCCATCTCGTCGCACAAGACCACCTGGCGCCTGGGCCTGGACTACGACCTGTCCCCGGCCACCCTGTTGTACGGTTCGGTGTCCACCGGCTACAAGGCCGGCGGCTTCAACGACGGCTGCGTGAGCGGCGCCAGCCAGGTAGTGGCCGGCAGCACGGTGACCTGCCCGGCCGCCAGCGGCGTGCCGGCCGATACCCTGGTGTACCGGCCGGAAACCGTGCGCGCCTGGGAAGCCGGCCTCAAGACCCGCTTCTGGGACGGCCGCGCGAGCTTGAACCTGGCCGCCTTCCACTACGACTACCGCAACCTGCAGCTGTCGGCCGAGACGGTCGTCAACGGCCGCCCGCGCTACGAGACCACGAATGCCGGCGAAGCCGCCGTGCGCGGCCTGGAAGCCGACGGCCAGGTGCGCGCGACGGCGCACGATCGCGTCACCTACGCGTTCACGCTGCTCGATGCGCACTACACCAGCTACATGCCGGACAGCCTGCATTCCTGGGCCGGCGTCAAGCTCGACCGCGCGCCCGGCCGCACGCTGGCGCTCGGCTACGAGCACGGCTTCGACCTGGCCGGCGGCGTGCTGACGGCGGGTGCTTCCACCCGCGCCAGCGCCGCCTACCTGCTGAGCGTGCCGACCCAGCAGCTGCAGTTCCGCGTGCCGGGCCACACCGAGTCCGACCTGCGCCTGGGCTGGGAACCGCTGGGCGGGCGCTGGAGCCTGCAGGCGCGCGTGCGCAACCTGGAGAACGAGGTGCGGCCGCTGACCATCAGCGCCTCCGGCCTGACGGTGCCGAGCGCACCGCGCACCGCGGACATGCGCCTGGATTACCGGTTCTGATGGACGCATTCCGCCGCTTTTCCGGCAGCGCCATCGCCATCGCCGCCGCCATCGCCGCCGTCGTACTCGCCGCGCTCGCCCTGCGCGAGGGCGCCACCACCTTCGTGCTGGTGCTCGGCGCGCTGCTGATGTCCGGCGCCTGCTGGGCCAGCGCCGCCCGCGTGCTGGGACGCCGCGCCGCCCTGCGCCTGCTGCTGGTCGCCTGCGCCATCGGCTGGCTGGCGGAACAGCTGGGCGCGTCGTACGGCTGGCTGTTCGGCCGCTACGCCTACACCGCCGTGCTCGGGCCGCGCCTGGGCGCGGTGCCGGTCGTGATCCCGCTGATGTGGTTCGCACTGAGCTACATCGGCTACGTGATGGCCAACCTGATCGTCTGGCAGGCGCCGGTCGAGGCCGGCCGCGGATCGCCCGCGCGCCACGCGCTGCTGGCGCTGGTGGGCGCGACGGTGGTCACCTGCTACGACCTCGGCGTCGATCCGTACATGGTGTACCGCCTGCGCGCCTGGATCATGGCGCGCACCGACGGCGCCTGGTTCGGCGAGACCGTGCAGGGCTTCGCCGGCTGGATGACGGTCGCGTTCGCGATCCTGCTGGCGTTCCGGCTGAGCGGCGGCGCGCCGGACCGCACGGACGCTATGCCGGCACCGGCCACCCGGCATGCAACCGGCCCGGTACTGGTGCCGCTCTGCGTTTACGCCGGCCTGATGCTGTTCCAGGTCTGTCTCGGCTATCCGGTCGAGGCGCGCACCATCGCCCTGTTCGCGATGGGCTTTCCGCTGTTGAGCGCGGGCTGCGGCCTGCTGCGCTGGCGCGGGGTGCTGGCCGACGCCGCGCCACAGCAGCCGGCATCGATGAAAAAGGCCGCATGATGCGCGACGGCGAATTCACGGAAACACTCGACAGCCTGCCGGCCGCCGGCCCGTCATGGCGCGCCGACCCGCTGGCCGACGCCGCCATCGCGCGCATCCTCGGCCCCGGTACGGGCGCCCGGGCCGGGTCCGGCGACGGCCCGGACATGGACCTGATCGCGCTGCTGAACGGCCAGATCGCGCGCTGGCGCACCAACGCCGACCTGGACGGCTGGCGCGCCGACGCCGGGGTGCCGGCGCACGTCGCCGCGGCGCTGGAAGACTACGTGCGCGCCGCGCGCGTGCTGCCCGGCTGGGCCGATGCCGGGCAACTGGCCGGCGCCGAGCGCCTGTTCATGGACATGAGCATGATGTCGGTCACCCTGCTGTTCTGCGCCAGCCTGCCGGAGTGCTATGCCGTGCCCGACCTGGCCGCCGTGCTGCACACGGCCGGCCAGCTGGAGCAGCATACCGACTACCGGGTGCGCTCGACCGCCGCCATGATCTTCCCGGTCATGATGCGCGGCGGCTTGAGCACGCCCGCCGGCGGCGGCGTGGCCCAGGCCATCAAGGTGCGCCTGATCCACGCCACCATCCGACACCTGATCCTGCGCGGCACGCCGCAACAGGCCGTGGCCGCGACCGACGCCGTGGTCGACGATGCTTCCAGGTCGCCGCGCTTCGCGCGCCTGCCCAGGCTGGCGCCGCGCGGGCCGAGCATGCAGGAAGCGCTGTACGCGCACGGCTGGGACAGCGAAGGCCGCGGCCTGCCCTGCAACCAGGAAGAGCTGGCCTACACGCTGCTGACCTTCGGCTACGTGTTCCTGCGCGCCATGCGGCGCCTGGGCGTGGGCGCCGGGCACGATGCCGAGCGGGCCTACCTGCACGCCTGGAACGTGCTCGGCCACCTGCTCGGCATCGAGCGCGAGCTGATGCCCGAGGACATGGAACAGGCGCAGGCGCTGTTCGACGCCATCCAGGCGCGCGCCCGCGACCAGGCGCGCACGCCCGACCCGCGCCCGGCGCTGGGCCAGGCGCTGATGGCGGCGCTGCAGCGCTACATTCCCGCCGGCCTGCTGAAACCCTTCCCGGTGCTGCTGGCGCGCCACCTGTGCGGGGCGGCGGTGGCGCGCACGATCGGGCTGGACGGCCACGTGGGCCGGCCGGCGCGCATCGCGTTCGCGCTCGGCATGGGCCTGACGCGCGCCATCGACCGGCTGGCGCGGCCGTTCTTCCCCGGCTTCTCGCTGGCGCGCCTGGCCACCCGCATCGTCGGCTACCACTTCACCGTGCGCGTGCTGATGGACCAGACCCGTCCGCTCAAGCTGCCGGACGCGCTGCTGAACCAGGTCGACGGCGTGGTGCGCGCCTGGACCCACGACCCGCAGGCGCCGCGCTGGATGAACGCGCTCGAACGGCGCTTCACGGTCCGCGCGCGCGCGGCCACGACCCAAGGATAACCCGATGCCGAATGCCGTCCGTCCCGCCGATCCCGCACGCCTGCTGTTCCAGGCCGGCCCCGCTGCTTCCCGCCCGGCCCGCCCGGCAGGCACGCTGTCGGCGTTCGTCCTGGCCCTGATGCTGGTGCTGATGCTGATGCTGATGCTGGCGTGGGCCATGCCGGCGCTGGCCGCCGGCGCCGCTTCCGCGCCGGCCGGCCTGCTGCTGGACCAGCGCACGCCCAGCGTGGAAGGCTGGCCGGCCGCCACGCTGCTGCGCGAGGACGGCGCGGTGCTGCCGGTCGAGACCGTGCTGGCGGCGCCGCAGCGCTTCGCCAGGCCGACGGGCGCCTACGCCACGCTCGGCATGCACAAGGGCCCGGTATGGCTGCGCATTCCGGTGCAGGCGGCGCCCGGCGGCGACGGCGCCTGGACCGTCAAGCTCGACTTCGGCCTGCTCAACCGGGTCGACTTCTACCTGGCGCAGGGCGGCCGCGTGGTGCAGCATGCCGTGGGCGGCAGCGGCCAGCCGCCGGCCGGCGCGCTGGGCGGCCCGGTGCCCGCCTTCGCCACCCGGCTGGCGCCGGGCGTGCCCTACGAAGTCCTGCTGCGGGTCGAGACCAACGGGCCGAAGATCATGCCGGTCAGCTTCCAGAAGCCGGACGTCTTTTACCAGGGCGCGATGGACGAGCAGATCCTGCAAGGCCTGCTCGGCGGCCTGACCTTGTGCCTGCTGCTGTACAGCCTGGGCCAGTGGATCAACCTGCGCGACTCGCTGTTCGTCAAGTACGCGATGCTGGTCGGCGGGCTGGCGCTGTACAACCTGTCCTGGTCGGGCCTGGGCGCCGCCTACCTGTGGAAGGGCAACGACTGGGCCATCGTCCACGCCACCGGCGTGATCGCGCTGCTCACCGCCTGCGGCGCCTACCTGTTCGTCGGCCAGGCGCTGATCCGCCCCGGCATGGACCGCCTGTATGCGCGCCTGACCAAGACCGGCGCGGTCCTGTGCGTGCTCGCCGCCCTCGCTTTCGGCCTGGACCTGATCCACGACCAGACCCTGGTGGCCATCAGCAGCACCCTGGGCGTGCTGCCGATGCTGCTCGGCCTGCCCGGCGCCTTCGGCCGCGCGCGCCGCGGCGACCAGGTCGGCATCTACCTGCTGGTCGGCTGGGCGGTCAGCTTTTCCAGCGCCGCCCTGCAGTCGTTCGTGATCAAGGGCACCATGGACGCGAATTTCTGGACCATGCACTCGACCCAGCTGGGCAACACCTTCGACATGGTGGTGTTCATGCGCATCCTCGGGCTGCGCACCAAGGCCATCCGCGACGCCATGCTGCGCGCCGAGGCGGCCACGCGCATGAAGTCGGAATTCCTGGCCAACATGAGCCACGAGATCCGCACCCCGATGAACGCCATCATCGGCATGAGCCGCCTCGGCCTGATGGCCGATCCGGATCCGAAGCTGCGCAACTACCTCGCCAAGATCCTCGGCGCCGGCGAGCACCTGCTGGGCATCATCAACGACATCCTCGACTTTTCCAAGATCGAGGCCGGGCGCATGACGGTGGAGTCGGTGCCGTTCGACCTCGACGCGCTGCTGGAGCACCTGTCCAGCCTGACCGCGCTGAAGACCGACGCCAGGCGCGTCGAGCTGGTATTCTCGGTGCCGCGCGGCGTGCCCGCCCGCCTGGTCGGCGATCCGCTGCGCCTGGGCCAGGTGCTCATCAACCTGACCAACAACGCGGTCAAGTTCACCGAGCGCGGCGAGATCGTGGTCGCGGTCGAGGTGGCCGAGCGCGGCGAACGGCACGTGGTGCTGCGCTTCTCGGTCAGCGACACCGGCATCGGCATGGACGCCGAGCAGCTGGCGCGCCTGTTCCAGTCGTTCACCCAGGCCGACAGCTCGATCACCCGCAAGTACGGCGGCACCGGCCTCGGCCTGTCGATCTCGAAGCAGCTGGTGGAACTGATGGGCGGCGCCATCGCCGTCACCAGCACGCCGGGCGTGGGCAGCCGCTTCAGCTTCACGGCGCGCCTGGGCATCGGCGACGCCGCCGCGGACGACATGGCGCCCACCGCCGACGCGCTGGGACAGCTGCGCGTGCTGGTGGTGGACGACAGCACCGGCGCGCGCGAGGCGCTGGTGGACATGCTGGACGGCTTCGGCGTCAAGGCCGACGCCGCCGTCTCCGGCGAGGATGCGCTGGCGCGCCTGGCCCGGGCCGCCGCCGCCGGCAAGCCCTACCAGGTGGTGCTGATGGACTACATGATGCCCGGCCTGGACGGCGTCGAGACCATCCGCCGCATCCGCGCCGACCCGAGCCTGGGGGCGCCGCCGTCGATCCTGATGGTCAGCGTGTGCACCCGCGACGGCGTGCTGGCGCAGGAAGGCGACTTGCCGCTGGACGCCTTTCTCACCAAGCCGGTCGGTCCGGCCCTGCTCTACCACAGCCTGGTGCAGGTGCTGCGCCCCGAACTGGCGCCGGCGGACGCCGCCGCGACGGTGGCCGGCGCGCCGCTGGACCTGGCGCGCCTGGACGGCGCGCGCATCCTGCTGGTCGACGACAACGCCAACAACCGCGAGGTCGCGCTCGACTTCATGGCCGCGGCGCGCATGCACGTGGACGTCGCCACCGGCGGCGAGGAAGCGGTCGCGATGGTGCGCGAGCACGACTACGACCTGGTGCTGATGGACATCCAGATGCACGAGGTGGACGGCTACAGCGCCACCCGCCGCATCCGTGCGCTGCCGCAGCGCGCCGGGCTGCCGGTCATCGCCATGACCGCGCACGCGATGGCCGGCGACCGCGAAAGGAGCCTGGAAGCCGGCATGAACGACCACGTCGACAAGCCGATCGACCCCGACCTGCTGTTCCGCGCCCTGCTCGGGTGGATCGATCCGGCGCGCCTGGCGGGACGCAGCGTGCCGCCGCGCGCCCTCGATCCGGCCATCTCCGCCGGCGCGCACGCGGCGCATGCGGCGCTGCCGGCCGAGCTGCCGACCGTGCACGGCCTGGACTGGGCCAGGGCGCTGGCCAGCGCCGGCGGCGAGCCGGTGCGCCTGCGCCGCCGCATCGCCGGCTTCCTGCAGGAATACCAGCCGGCGCCGCAGGCGATGCGCGACGCCCTCGCCGGCGGCGGCTACGTGCCGCTGCAGTCGCTGGCGCACAACCTGAAATCGGGCGCCACCTACATCGGCGCGGCGCCGCTGGCGGCATTGGCCGGGGCGCTGGAACAGGAACTGCGCGCCGGCCGCCACGAGCGCGTGCCGCTGCTGGCGCCGGACCTGATCGTGGCGCTGGAGACGGTGCTGGGCGGGCTGGCGCGCATCGCGCCGCCGGCCGCCGCCGGTGCCGGCGCCGCCCCGGCCGCCGCGGCGTCCGGCGCGGACATCGCGGCGCTGCTGGCGCGCCTGGAAACCTTCCTGCGCGACGACGACGCGCGCGCCGAGGACGCACTGGATGCGCTGCAGGCGGCGCTGCAGGGCATGCCGCAGGCGGGTCAGGACGCGAGCGAACGGATCGCGCTGCTGGCGCCGCTGCGCCAGGCGGTCGACGACATCGAATACGATGCCGCGCTGGCGCACCTGGCGGCGCTGGGACGAGTCCTTGACACGGCGGAGCAGCCGTCGTGAGCGGGGGCGCCTACGAGGAAAGCGCGTTCGGCGACGGCGCGGGACGCGCCGCGCCGGAACCGCAGAAGGTGCTGATCGCCGACGACGATGCGATCAACCGCCAGGTGCTGGCCGAACTGCTCAAGCCGGAATACACGGTGCTGCTGGCCAAGAACGGCGAGCAGGCGCTGGAGCGGGTGGCGCGCCACATGCCCGACCTGGTCCTGCTCGACGTGATGATGCCGGACATGGATGGCTATGAGGTGCTGCGCCGCCTGCGCGGCGATCCCGACACCGCACAGACCGCGGTGATCTTCATCTCCGGCATGGACCGCCCGGAAGACGAGGCCAACGGCCTCAAGCTGGGCGCTTCCGACTACATCGTCAAGCCGTTCAACGCCACCGTGGTGATGGCGCGCGTGGCCCTGCACCTGCAGCTGGTGCGCCAGCGCCGCATGCTGGAACGGCTGGCCAACGTCGACAGCCTGACCGAGCTGGCCAACCGGCGCCGCTTCGACGCGCTGTTCGAGCTGGAGTGGCAGCGCGCACGGCGCAGCGGCCGGCCGCTGTCGCTGGCGCTGCTCGACATCGACTGCTTCAAGCAGTACAACGACCATTATGGCCATCCGGCCGGCGACCGCGTGCTGCGCGCCGTGGCGCGCGCCGCCGGCGCCGGCCTGCGCCGCCCGGCCGACCTGGCCGCGCGCTACGGCGGCGAAGAACTGGCGCTGCTGCTGCCCGACACCGATGCCGCCCAGGCATACCAGGTGGCGGAGAACGTGCGCGCCGCGGTGGCCGCACTGCAGATCGCGCACCAGGCGTCCAGCGCGGGACCGCTGCTCAGCGTCAGCATCGGCGGTGCGACCTTGGACGCGCACGGCGCCGAAAGCAAAGCCGCGCTGTTCGAGGCGGCCGACGCCTGCCTGTACCGCGCCAAGCAGACAGGCCGCGACCGGGTCGCCTGGCGCGATTGAGGGTCTAGGCCCGCCCCAGCAGCAGCAGGCCGGCGCCCGCCAAGCCCAGCGCCAGCAGCGGCAATTGCGCCGCGCCGGCCAGCATCGCCCTGCGCAATGCGGCGCCGGCATGGCGCATGCCGCTGGCGCCATCGGCCAGCACCAGGGCCGCCAGGCCCAGCGCGGCCAGCGATACATACTCCTCATGACCGCACAGCAGGGCCAGCCCGCGGCCGGCGGCGCCGATGGCCAGCAGCACGCCGACGCACAGGCGGATATGGCCGGGTTGGCGCGGCGGACGGCGCCGTGCCAGGTAGACGAGCGAATCGCGCATGGTTTCCAGGGGAGGAAGCGCCGCTCGGAAGAGCGGCCAGGCAACCGAGTCTAGTCCCTGCTCCTCGAAAATAGTTGTCTATAGTCAACTTTGCCCTTCATATCCGCTCCCCGCTTCAACAATCCATTAATGCATGTTTCTTGCAATAAGAACGGTAGCGGCTTATTATTGCAACTCAACTGCAATTAATGAAGCGGCATGCGCAGCCGCCGCTGGCCTGCGCACGCCCATCCATCCATGATCCGAATCGAGCAACTGACCAAACGCTATGGCGAGCGCCTCGCCGTCGACGGCCTGGACCTGCGCGTCGGGCCGGGCGAGATCTATGCCCTGCTCGGCCCCAACGGCGCCGGCAAATCGACCACGATCGGCTGCCTGCTGGGCTTCGTCCGGCCCGACGGCGGCCGCATCGAGCTGGCCGGATCGACGCTGGCGCCGGCCGAGGCGGCGATCCGCCACGCCGCCTACATCGCCGAGAACGTGGCGCTCTACGAGCGCCTCACCGGCGTCGAGAACGTCGAATTCTTCATGCGCCTGCTGGGCCGGCGCCCCACGCCGGCGCAGATCGAAGCGCTGCTGGAACGGGCCGGCCTGCCGCGCCACGCCTGGCACCGGCCGGCGCAGGGCTACTCGAAAGGCATGCGCCAGAAGGTCGGCATCGTGATGGCGCTGGCCAAGGGCGCGCAAGTGCTGGTGCTGGACGAGCCGACCTCGGGCCTGGACCCGGAGGCCAGCGTGGCCTTCGGCGCCCTGGTGCGGGCACTGGCGGACCAGGGCGCGGCCGTGATCATGGCCACCCACGACCTGCTGCGCGCACAGGAACTGGCGGACCGCTGCGGGGTGCTGGTGGCGGGCCGCCTGATCGATGAATGGAACCTGGGAGACCTGCATGCGGGCGAACTCGAACGCAACTACCTCGGCAGCCTCGGCGGCCATGCCTGACGCCGGCGGCGGCTTCGTCGCCGCATTCCTGGCCGCCTGGCAGGCCGACTGGCGCCAGCGCCGGCGCGACTGGCGCGTGGCGCTGGTGCTCGGCATCGGCGTGGCGCTGGCCGCCTGCGCCGCGCTGCTGGCGGCGCTCGACCTGGCGCAGACGCGCGCGGCGCGCCAGGCCGCGGCCGACGCCGAACGCACGCGCTGGGTCCACCAGGGCGGCAAGGATCCGCATGCGGCCGCGCACTACGGCGTGTACGTGTTCAAGCCGCTGCCGGCGCTGGCCGCGCTCGATCCGGGGGTCGAACGGTATGTCGGCGCCGGCATCTGGCTGGAGGCGCACAGGCAGAACGACATGGTGTACCGCCCGGCCGCCGACGACGGCGGCGCCGAGCGCCAGTTCCGCCTCAGCCCGGCGCTGGTGCTGCAGGTGCTGGCGCCGGCAGCCATGGTATTCCTCGGCTTCGGCATGTTCGCCGCCGAACGCGAACGCGGCATGCTGCCGGCGCTGCGCCTGAACGGCGCGCGCCTGGGCGCCATCGCGGCGGCGCGCGCGGCGGTGCTACTGTGCCTGGCGCTGGCGATGTCCTTGCCGGCCTGCGCCGCGATCGTCCTGTCGACCTGGCAGGCCGGCGCCGCCGAACCGTTCGCCGACGCGGCCTTGCGCGGCGCGCTGTTCGGCGCCGGCTACCTGCTGTACCTGGTTACCTGGGCGGCGCTGGTGACGGCCGCCTCGGCGCTGGCGCCGACACTGCACGCCAGCCTGGCGCTGCTGCTCACGGCCTGGACCGTGCTGGTGCTGGTGCTGCCGCGCGCCGCCGTCGAACTGGCGCAGGCGGCGGCGCCGCTGCCGACGTTGCAGGCGTTCCGCCAGGGCATCGACGACGAACTCGGCATGCCGGAGGACCCGGCCGAGGCCGAGCGCGCCAGGCGCGCGCTGCTGGCGCGCTACGGCGTGGCCGACGCGGTGCAGGGCGCGCCCGGTGCGCTGCCGGTCAACTGGCGCGGCATCGGCCTGATGCAGGGCGAAGAGCACGGCAACCGCATCTTCGACCGCCACTACGGCCGCCTGTACGATGCCATGGCGCGCCAGGACCGGGCCATGGCGCTGGCCGGCTGGCTGTCGCCGGCAGCGGCCGTCGCCGGGCTGTCGAGCCGGCTGGCCGCCAGCGACAACGCCGCCCACGTCGAATTCGTGCGCGCCGCCGAACGCCAGCGGCGCCTGGTCCAGGCCCTGCTCAACGCCGAAGTGGTGCGCCACCCGGACCGCGCGGGCGCGCGCTACCAGGCCGGCGCAGATCTGTGGCGCAGCATCCCGCCGCTGCATTTCGCCTATGCGCCGCTCGACCTGCGCGCCGTGCTGGTGCGGCATGTGCTGCCGCTGCTGGCGCTGTGCGCCGCCGCGGTGGCGCTGGCCGCCGCCGCACTGCACCGCCTGCGACTCGGGAGCGCCAGATGACCCGGCTGATCACCCTGATTGCCTACGACCTGCGCATGCTGCGGCGCGACCGCGGCGCCCTGCTGCTGATGGCGGCGGCGCTGCTGCTGGCCCTGTACGGCCTGTTCGAAGGCGTGCGCTTCCAGCGCCACACCCAAGCCGCGCAACGCGCCGCGGCCGCGCAGGAAAGCGGCGCCCGGCGCGCGGCCGAGGACCTGGCGGCGCGCTACTTCGCCGATCCGGACGCGCCCGAATTTGCGGCCCTGCTGTGGTACCGCACGCCGGTCGACGTGCGCGGCTACGCGTTGCGCGAACACGTCGCCTTCGCCAGCCGTCCGCTGCTGCCCGGGGCAGGCCTGGCCATCGGCCAGGCCGACGTGCAGCCGCCGACGGTGCGGGTGCGCGCCGAATCGATGGACTCGGTGCGCACCGCCGGCGAGATCGAACACCCGGCGCGGCTGGCCGCCGGCCGCTACGACCTGGCGTATTTCACGGTGTACCTGTGGCCGCTGATGTTGCTTTCCCTGTGCGCCTCGGTGCTGACCCGCGAGCGCGAAAGCCGGCGCCTGCGCAGCCTGCTGCTGCAGGGTGTGCGCCCGGGCCTGCTGCTGGCGGCGCAGGCCGGCGCGCGCAGCCTGCTGGCGACCGTGCTCCTGGTCGCGGCGGTCGGCGCGGCGGCGCTGGCCGCCGGCAGCGTGCCGGCCACGGGCGCCGGCCTGGCGGCGCTGGGCTGGTGGAGCGCCGTCACGCTGGCCTACTCCACGTTCTGGGCCGCGGTGGCGATGGCGGTGTGCGCGCTCGCCGCCGACCGCCCGAGCGCCGCCTTCGCCGGCTTCGGCCTGTGGCTGCTGTTCGCGGTGGTGCTGCCGGGCGCGCTCGACGCCGCGCTGCGCATCGGCGCGCCGCTGCCGGCGCGCGAACGCTACGTGCAGGCGCTGCGCGACGCCGGCGACCGCGTGGCCGCCGACGGCGCCGCCAGCCTGGCGCGCTTCTACGACCGCCATCCGCAATGGAAGCCGCGCCGCACGGCGCTGGACCAGGTCCCCGCCAGCGTGTCGCGCCTGCAGCGCGCGCAGGAACTGGAACTGGCCATGCGCGGCGTGGACGCCGAATTCGCCGCGGCGCAGGCGGCGCGCGCCGGCTTGTCCGCGCGCCTGAGCGCCTTCAGTCCGGCCACGCTGGCCAGCCAGGCCTTCGCCACGGTCGCCGGCAACGACGCGGCGCGCTACCAAGACTTCATCGGCGAAGTGGCGTCCTACCAGGGCGGCCTGCGCGACTTCTTCCAGGGCGCGATCCAGCGCGCCGCGCTCGGCGACGAGCGCGCGCCCTGCCCGCGCACCTGCCTGGGCGGCTATGGCTTCCGCGACTTCGACCGGGTGCCGCTGTTCGCCGCCTCGCCCGGCCTGGCGCGCCAGGCGCCGCCGCCGGCGCGCACGCTGGCCCTGCTGGCCTGGGCCGCCGCCTTCGCCGCGCTGGCGCCGGGGGCGCTGCGTCTTGCACGTGCGCGCCATGACGGCTGACGCAGGCTTTTCACATCGAGGAAATCGCGCCGTGCCGTCCATGCCCCGCGGCGCCGGCATCGCCGCGGCGCCCGCATCGCAGGCTGCCGGACGCACGCGACCTTCCTTCCCTTTCGTTTTTTCCACCGGAGCTTTCACCTTGCCTCGACCGACCCGCTTCCACCCGTCCCGTCCACCCGCCCGCGCGCCGCTGCGCGCCCTCCCGCATGCCGTGCTGCTCGGCTGCGCCCTCGGGTGCCCGGCCGTCGCCTGTGCCGACGAGGACGTACTCGACGACACGCCGGCCCAGGTGGTCGAAATCCGCGGCAGCAAGGAAGAACAGGCGCGCATCGCCGCCGGCAGCGGCGCCAGGTCGCTGCCGTCCACGGTCACCAGCATCACCTCGGACGACATCGCCACCATCAACGTCGGGCGCGATATCTCCAACGTGTTCCGGCGCGTGCCGGGCGTGGTGGCCAACAACATCGACCAGGGCGACACCGGCAACGGCTTTCGCATGCGCGGCTTCGCCACCCAGGGCACGCACGGCGCCGACACCGCGGTGTACGTCGACGGCGTGCCGCAGAACATGCCGTCCAGCCAGGGCGGCGCCGGCCACGGACCGGTGTTCCTGGAATGGCTGACGCCGGACATGATCGCTACCATCGACGTGATCAAGGGGCCGGTCTCGGCACTGTACGGCGACCAGAACCGCGCCGGCGCGGTCGACATCGCCACGCGCGAAGGCGGCGCCGCCACCGCCTCCAGCGCGGCGCTGACGCTGGAGAGCTACCGCGGCCGGCGCGCCTCGCTCACGCTGTCCGGCGAGCACGAAGGCACGCGCTCGCTGCTGGTGGCCGACCGCTACCTCACCGACGGCTTCCGCCGCGGCGCCCATAACGACCGCATCAACGTCTTCTGGAAGCTGTCGCGCACCATCGGCGACGGCGTCTACAGCCTGCGCGCCAGCTACTACCGCGCCGACTACGCCGGCGCCGGCTACCTGCTGCTGCCGTCCCTCGAAGCCGGCCTGGATCCGCGCGCGGTGCAGTACGACCTGCCCGGCTTCGGCGATGCGCACCGCAAGAGCGTGGTGTTCAACCGCCGTCCGGCCGGCGGTGAAGCCGGCTGGTCGGCCACCGCCTACGTCGAGGGTTTCGAGCGCAGCCGCGCGATCACCACCAGCACCACCCAGCACACCTTCGGCTACGACGAGCGCGACATCTACGGCGCGCGCCTGGCGAATACCTGGACCTTCGGGCAAGCCGCCGTGCTGAGCGCCGGCGCGGAGGCGCGCAAGGACCAGGGCGACGCCTACCGCCGCCAGTACCGGCTGCGCCAGCCGACCGCCAATTACATCAACGACCAGTACCTGAACCTGCGCACCTACGGCGTGTTCGCACAGGGCCAGTACCGCATCCTGCCGGACTTCAAGCTGCACGGCGGCGCGCGCTACGACCGCTTCGACTACGACCTGGTCAACCGCAAGCTGCCGGCGGCGTCGACCGGCTACCAGGGATCGGTGTTCACGCCGAAGGCCGGCGCGCTGTGGAGTGCGTTGCCGCGGCTGGACCTGTTCGCCAACGTGGCGCAGGGTTTCCGCTCGCCGGCCGCCGAGCAGATCAGCGCCAGCGGCAATCTGGGGCCGCTGGGCGCGCCGGGCGGGCGCGTCAACGCGTCGATCGCGCCGAGCAAGGTACGCTCGCACGACCTCGGCTTCGACGCGCGCCCGCTGGACGGCTGGCAGTTGTCCGGCGCCGTGTACCGCATCACCAACGACGACGAGATCGTCAACACCGCGCCGGACGTGTATGTCGCTTCCGGCCGCACCACGCGCGAGGGCTACGAATTCGATGCGCGCTGGCAGGCCACGCGCGCGACCAGCGCCTACCTCAGCTACGGCCGCATCCTGCGCGCCCGGCTCGACAACCCGACGCCCGGCACCGGCGCCCTGCTGTCGGTGCCGGCGCACACCTGGAAAGGCGGCGTCCAGTACCGCGGCGAACCCGGCGCCGGCCGGCTGACGCTGAACGGCGACGTCTACGTCACCGCGCGCAACCCGTACTACGCCGGCACACCGTCGACGCTGCGCGCCATGCCGACCTACGTGCGCTACGACGTCAAGGCGACCTACGACCGCGGCCCCTACCAGGGTTCGCTGTACGCGGTGCTGCAGCCGCACCGCTTCGCCAGCGACATCGCCTACGGCACCACGGCCGGGCTGCTGGTGTCCACGGTGCCGAAGACGCAGCTGGGCGCGTCGCTGCGGCGCTTCTTCTGATGCGCGCCGACGACCCGGCGAAGGAGAGCGCATGAACAAGCTGCGCGGCCTGGGCGATGCGGTCGGCGTGCTGGCCTCGGCGCTGTGCCTGGTCCACTGCCTGGCCGCCCCGCTGCTGCTGCTCGCCGTGCCGGTGCTGGGCGGAGAACGCGGCGAATCCGGCTTCCACCAGGCCATGGTCGGCGCCGCGCTGTTCGCCGCACTGGCCGGGCTGGCGCCGGGCTGGCTGTCGCACCGGCGCGCGCTGGTGCCGCTGCTGGGCGCGGCCGGCATCGGCTGCCTCGCCACGGCGGTGTTCGCGGTCGGACCGTCTTACGGCGACGCGGCGGAGACCTGGCTCAGCATCGCCGGCGCCCTGCTGCTGACGACGGCGCACCTGCGCAACCGCGCCTGCTGCCGGTGCTGCCGTCCCGGAAACGCCGGCTGATCGCCCCGCCCCCGTGCGCATCATGCACCTTGGTTAAGATCAATTACGCATAAACACGCATCGATAGAATGGCCTTGTAGACAAGATTGCTTTATTTGAAAGCCAGTCGCCGAGACCATGACAATCCATGCGCCCCACCAGCCGCGCGCGCCGATGCGCGTGCGCGGGCAGGACGGCAGCTTCGCCGTCCTGTTCGTGTCGATCCTGTCGCTGCTGATCGCGTGCTGCGCGTTCGCGATGGATGTCGGCCCGCTCTACAACCGCAAGGTGGAGCTGCAGGGCATCGCCAGGGCGGCGGCGCTGGCGGCCTCGGGCAAGTTGAACGGCACGACGGCGGGCCTGGCGGCGGCCAGGGCCGCCGCGCGCGCAGCGGCCGAGCGCCTGGTGTACCGGTACAAGCTGCCGGTGGCCTGGAGCGACGGCGCGCTCAGCTTCGCCAGCGCGCCGGACCGCTACGGCAGCTGGATCCCCTCCACGCAGACGGCCGCCCCGACGGCGCTGTACTACGCCAGGGTGGACACGGCGGCCCTGGGCCCAGGCACCGGCGACGTGACCAACGTGTTCATGTCGATCGCCTCGGCCACGCTGTCGCGCGCCAGCCTGGCCGACAGCGCCATCGCCGGCCGCATCGACATCGACGTCACGCCGCTGGCGGTGTGCGCCATGTCGCCGCAGGCGGCGGCGCCCAGGGCCAATCCGGGCGCCCCGGCCGACGAACTGGTCGAATACGGGTTCCGGCGCGGCGTCAGCTACGACCTGATGCAGCTGAACCCGGACGGCGACAAGCCGGTGCGCTTCCTGGTCAACCCGTACGTCCTGCCCGGCACCGACAAGACCGCTTCGCTCGATCCCTCGACCAACGGCCCGCTGCTGTGCGCCGGCAACATGTGGATGCCGCGGCTGGCGGGCGGCACCATCCAGGTCTCGTCGCTGCCCGCCAACGGCCCGCTGAACTCGATCTACATGCACCTGAATTCGCGCTTCGACCAGTACACCTCCTACCTGTGCACGCCGAACGGCGGGCCGCCCGATTTCAACGTCAAGGCGTATGCGCACAACGCCGCCGGCGGCACGCCCTGGATGCTGCCGGCCATCGGCAACCTCGCGGCGCAGACGACGCAGGTACGCGGCCGGCTGGAAACCATCGCCGACCTGCCGGCGCCGCCCGCGGGCACCACCGCGGCCGCCTACGGCCCCTTGTGGGCGTATGCCGGCGCAGCCAGCCATGCGCCGTTGCAACCCGGCGCCGCCGGCGCGGCGTTCGGTCCAGGCGACTGGCCGGCGCTGTATCCGTCCGGCCCGACCGCGTCCGGCTACCCGACCGCGGCGGCGGCGCCCTACCACGCCACCAGCGGCCCGACCTATGCCGCGCCCGGCGGGGCGCACCTGGAAATGGCGACGGCGCAGCGGCGCGTGCTGAACATCCCGCTGCTGGCCTGCCCGGTGAGCGCGGGCGCGAACGTCAAGGCCACGCCGCTCGCCGTCGGGCGCTTCTTCATGACCGTTCCGGCCGACAGCAACCGGCTGGTCGCCGAATTCGCCGGCGTGCTGCCCCTGTCCTCGCTGATTGGAAAAGTGGAGCTGTTCCCATGACACCGACCTCTTCGCCCCCCAGGCCGCGCCACCCTCGTTGCCGGCGGCGCCAGCGCGGCGTCGCCGCCGTGGAAGCGGCGGTACTGATCCCGGTCATGCTGGTGCTGTTCACCTTCCCCGTGTTCCTGGCGCGCGTGTACTGGCACTACACCGTCGCCCAGAAAGCCGCCCAGGATGCGGCGCGCTACCTGTCCACGGTATCGCGCCAGGAAATGCGCTCGACGACGCTGTCGGCGGCGGCATCGAACGTCGCCACCGCCATCGCCCGCACCGAACTGGCCGAACTGGCGCCCGAAGGATCGTCCGCCACGCCCATCGTGCAATGCGACATGCGGCCGTGCGGCTCGCAAGCCGGGGTGGTGCCGGGCACGGTGCGGGTCGCGGTGACCTTCAACATGTTCGATACCTTCTTCGGGGTGGTCGATAGCGGACGCTATGGACTGAGGATCAACGCTGACGTGACGATGGATTATGCCGGCATCTGACACCACAACGCGCCCGCAGCGGCGCCCCGGGCACCGGCAAGCCGGGACCACCGCGGTCGAATTCGCGCTGCTCGCCGCGGTCTTCCTGCTGTTCCTGTTCGCCGTGCTGGAACTCATGCGGCTGCTGTTCGTCTACAACACGCTGCAGGAAGTCACGCGCAGGAGCGCCGCCGCCGCGGTGAACGTGTACGCACGCGATGCGGCGCAGCTGGCGCGCATCCGCCAGGACGCCGTATTGCGCACCTCGGCGGGCGCACTGGTGCTGGCGCCACCGATCACGGATGCCAACGTACGCATCGATTATCTCGCCCTGGTGCGCGACGGCAGCGGCGCGCTGGCGCTGCAGGACATCCCCGAAAGCCAGCTTCCCAACTGCGTCGGACAGAACCTGCAGATCTGCACCGCCAACCCGAACGCGCCCAATTGCATCCGCTTCGTGCGCGCGCGCATCTGCGATACGGCCAATGCCGGCGCCTGCGATGCGGTGACATCCGGCGTGCTGTTCCCGATGGTGAACGTGAACGTACGGCTCGACCGCGCCACCACGATCGCCACGGCGGAGTCGCTGGGTTACCGGCCCGGTACGCCGCCGTGCGCGGCGCCGCCGCCGAGCTGAGTCGATCCGGGCTGCAAGGTGGAGCGCCGCGTCAACGCGCCTGCGCCTCGGCATCGATGCGCGAGGTCGCGGCGGTATCGCGCATGAACCAGCACACCACCAGCGTGCAGGCGATCACCGCGGTGGTGTACCAGTAAAAGGCGCTCTCCATCTGCACCGACTTGAACCACAGCGCGATGTATTCGGCGGTGCCGCCGAACACCGACACCGCCACGGCATACGGTACGCCCACGCCGGTGGCGCGGATGGTGGCCGGGAACAGTTCGGCCTTGACCAGCGCATTGATCGAGGTATAGCCGGAGACGATGACCCAGGCGCAAGCGATCAGGCCGAAGGCTTCCCACGGACCGCTGGCATTGCGGATGGCGGTCAGCAGCGGCACGGTGAAGACGGTACCGAGCAGGGCGAAGCCCAGCAGCAGCGGACGGCGGCCGATGCGGTCGGACAA
This sequence comes from Massilia forsythiae, assembly GCF_012849555.1. Lineage (NCBI taxonomy): Bacteria > Pseudomonadati > Pseudomonadota > Betaproteobacteria > Burkholderiales > Oxalobacteraceae > Massilia > Massilia forsythiae. The sequence continues at coordinate 4,111,441 of NZ_CP051685.1, read as the reverse complement.
CGCCCCATACAGCGGCTGCAGGCACATGGCGAACAGCAGCGAGGCGGCCGACACGGCGGTCGTCTGGGCATCGCTCAGGCCGACCGACAGGCGCAGGAACTTCTGCATGTACACGGTATAGACATAAAAGGCCAGCGTGCCGCCCATGGTCAGGCCGATCACCAGCAGCACTTCCTTCGGATGCTGCGCCAGTTGCTTCAGGCCGCCCATCGGCTTGGCCGTCTTGCGTGCGGCCTCGAACGACTGGGTTTCGGGCATGTCGTGACGCATGCGCAGCGCCACCAGGGCGAGGATGGCGCCGGCGAAGAACGGGATACGCCAGCCCCAGGCGCGCAACTGCGCGGCGTCGAGCAGGAAGTGCTGCAGCACCAGCAGCAGCAACAGCGCCAGCAACTGGCCGCCGATCAGGGTGACGTACTGGAAGCTGCTGTAGAAACCGCGGTGCCGGGATTCCGCCATTTCGGACAGGTAGGTGGCGCTGGCGCCGTATTCCCCACCCAGGCTGAGGCCTTGCAGCAGCCGCGCCAGCAGCAGGACGATCGGCGAGACGATGCCGGCGGCGGCGTAGGTGGGCGCGCAGGCGATCAGCAGCGAACCCAGGCACATCAACAGCACCGACGCCATCAGCGCCACCTTGCGGCCGTGACGGTCGCCCAGGTGGCCGAACAGGATGCCGCCCAGCGGGCGCACGAAGAAGCCCAGCGCAAAGATGCCCGCCGTCGACATCATCTGGGCGGTGGGGTCCTGGGCCGGGAAGAAGGAGTTCGCGAAATACAGCGCGAACGCGGCGTAGCAGTAGAAATCGAACCATTCCACCAGGTTGCCGGCGGAGCCGACGAAAATGGCGCGCACGCGGGTGCCGGAAATGCGCTCGGCGCCGCCTTGCCGTGCCCCGGCGAACGTCTGGGTCGTCTCGGTCGTCATGCCCTGTCTCCTGTCATTGTAAGAATCCCGATTGTGGCCTGCCCACGCCCGCCGCACATCCGCAAATCCGGCGCGCCGCGCTCCGTAAAACTACGGAGAGCCTCGCGCCCGCATGGCAAAGCTGCTATCGTTGCTCCGATCCTCTTCCGGACTTGCATGCCCTTCCCGTTCAAACCACACCATTGGCGCAACGCCGTGGCCCTCGTCGCCGTACTGGCCCTGATCGCGGCGTCGGGCAACTGGGCCGAGCAACGCGAACTGCAGGCCAAGACCGAGGCCCTGCGCCAGGCCGCCGATGCCCACGTGCTGGGTTTGCGCGGCCTGGTGGAACGGTACGACTTGCTGCCGCATGCCGCGGCCCGCCATCCCGACGTGCGCGGCCTGCTGCACGCGTCGGGCGACACGGCGCTGCGCGCGCGCGTGAACGGCTACTTCGCCGAGCTGCAGAACACCACCGGCGCCGCCGCCCTGTTCCTGGTGAACCGCACCGGGCTGACGCTGGCCGCCAGCAACTGGGATGCGCCGACCAGCTTCGTCGGGCAGTCCTACCGCCGGCGCCCGTACGTCGAGGATGCCTTACAGGGACGGCGCGGCGTGTTCTACGGCCTCGGCCTGACCACCGGGCAGTCCGGCCTGTTCATCGCCGAACCCGTGCGCGCGGGGCGCGAGGTGCTCGGCGTCGTGGTCATCAAGATCAGCCTGGAACCGCTGCAAGCCAGCTGGCGGCGCGGCGCCACCCCGGTGGTACTCCGGGACGGCCGCGGCATCGTGTTCCTGAGTTCGGTACCGGCCTGGCTGTTCCGCAGCGTCCGCGCGCTGTCGGCCGCCGACCTGCAGTGGGTCGCCGCGCACGGCCAGTACGGCCGGCGCGAACGCTTCGATGCATTGCCGTGGACGATGCAGGCCGCGGACGGCATGGGCGGATTCACGCTGCGCACGCAGGTGGCGGCGCACGACACGGATTTTCTCGCGCTCGACACGCTGCTGCCGGAACTCGGCTGGACGCTGACCGTGACCGAGGACCTGCGCGAGGTACGCCAGGCGCGCCGCCTGGCGCTGGCGCTGGCGGCGCTGGCGGCGGCCCTGCTGCTGCTGGCGGTGCTGTACTGGCGGCTGCGCGAGCGGCGCTACGCGGAGCAGCGTTCGGCCCGGCTCGAACTGGAGCGCCGCGTCGAGGAGCGCACGCGCGACCTGCAGGAAGCGCACGCCTTCCGCAAGGCCATGGAAGACTCGCTGCTGGTCGGCATGCGTGCGCGCGACCCGCAAGGCAAGATCATCTACGTCAACCCTGCCCTGTGCGCCATGGTGGGCTACGGTGCGGAGGAGCTGCTCGGGCGCTACCCGCCCTACCCGTACTGGCATCCGGACGACCTGGAAAAGCAGGCGCGCGACAGCGACAATGCCTTGCGCGGCCGCGCCGCGCCGCACGGCTTCGAATCGCGCATCCGCCACAAGGACGGACACGACGTGATCACCATGGTCTATACCGCGCCCCTGATCGACGCCGGCGGCGTCCACCGGGGCTGGATGAGCTCGGTCGTCGACATCACCGCCCAGAAGCATGCCGAGGCGCGCCAGCGCGACCAGGAAGTGCGCCTGCAGCGCAGCGCGCGCCTGGCCAGCGCGGGCGAGATGGCATCCACGCTGGCGCACGAGCTCAACCAGCCCTTGATGGCCCTGTCCAATTTTGCCGTGGCCGCGCGTGCGCTGGCGGAGCGCGGCGTGCCGGGCATGCTGACCGGCGCGCTCGACGACATCGTCGAACAGTCCCGTCGCGCCAGCGAAATCGTCAAGCGCGTACGCGCCATGATCAACCCGCAACGCGGCGACCACGAGCGCCTGGCCGTGGGCGAGGTGCTGCGTCACGCCGGCTGTCTCCTGAAACCCGAGCTCGAGCGCCATGCCATGACGCTGCGCCTGGTGCTGCGGGACGCGCAGGCGCAAGTGCGCGGCGACCGGGTCCTGCTCGAACAGGTGCTGGTCAACCTGATCCACAACGCCATGCACGCCATGCAGGACCAGCCGCGCCACCGGCGCCGGATCGTGGTGGACAGCGCGCCCGACGCGCACGGCATCCGCGTGGCGGTGAGCGACCTGGGTCCCGGTATTCCCCCCGACCAGGTCGACCAGGTGTTCGCGCCCTTCTTCACCACCAGGCCCGACGGACTGGGACTCGGCCTGAACATCTGCCGCACCATCGTCGAGGCCCACGGCGGCACGCTGACGGTCGACAACCGCCCCGGCGGCGGCGCCACCTTTTCCTTTACCTTGCCCACCGTGCCATGAAAGACCTGCCGCTGACCCTGTACGTCGTCGACGACGACGAAGCCCTGCGCCGTTCGATGCTGCTCCTGCTGTTTTCCCAGGGCCTGGCGGTGCGGGCCTTCGCATCGGGCGAAGCCTTCCTGGACGAGGTCGACGTGCGCCATCCGGGCTGCGTGATCCTCGACCTGCGCCTGGGCGGCATCAGCGGCCTGGGCGTGTTCGAACGCCTGCGCGCGGCGCACAGTCCCCTGGTGACGCTGTTCCTGTCCGGCCACGGCGACATCCCCACCGCGCTCGAAGCCGTGCGGCGCGGTGCCTACGACTGGGTGACCAAGCCGGACACGCAGCAATTGCTCGACAAGCTGCCCGGCGCCGTGGCCGAAGCGCGCGCCCGCGGCCAGGCGCAGCGGCTGTGGGACGAATTGACGCCACGCGAACGGGAAGTCGCGCGGCTGGTGGGCCTGGGACAGCCGAACAAGGAAATCGCCCGGGTGCTGGTACCGCCATGCGGTCCGCGCTCGGTCGAAACGCACCGCGCCAATATCTTCGACAAGCTGCGCTGTGGCAACGACAACGAACTCGGACGCTGGCTGGCGGCGTATCCGTGGCTGGGATGATTGCTGTTCCGGAAGCCGTCTGCGAAGACGGCTGGGGGGAAGTGACAGGCGAGGACAGGAATCGAACCTGTCTCGACGGCGTTGCAAGCCGTTGCATAACCTCTTTGCTACCTCGCCAGGACCGATATTACGCTTCGCTGCCGAGGCGCCCTTGGAGCACGTCAAGCGGGCAAATGGAGCGGATCAATACGGCCGCAACGGGTTTACGGCAGCAATTCAAGCCAGGATCTCCGGCCCGATCTCGCACACCGACTTCACCCCGGTCAGCACCATGCTTGTGCGCATGTCCTTCTCGAAGATGGCCAGCAGATTGCGCACGCCGGCCTCTCCCGCCACCGCCAGCGCGTAGATGAAGGCGCGCCCGATCAGCACGCCGTCCGCGCCCAGCGCCAGCAGCCGCACCACGTCCAGTCCGGTGCGCACGCCGGAATCGGCGAAGATGGTCATGTCCCCCTTGACCGCGTCGGCGATGGCGCGCAGCGCACGCGCGCTGGACCGGGCGCCGTCGAGCTGGCGGCCGCCGTGGTTGGAGACCACGATGCCGTCGGCGCCGAAGGCTTTCGCGTCGCGCGCATCGTCGGCGTCGAGAATGCCCTTGATGACCATCGGCCCCTGCCACTCGTCGCGGATCCACTGCAAATCGGCCCAGTCGATGCCCGGATCGAAGTTGGCGGCCAGCCAGCCGATGTAGTCGGCCAGCCCGGTAGGGTTGCCGCGGTAGGCCGAGATGTTGCCCAGGTCGTGCGGCCGGCCCAGCAGGCCAACGTCCAGCGCCCAGCGCGGGTGCAGCATCGCCTGCAGCGCGCGGCGCAGCGGGCCGTGGCGGCCGCTCATGCCGGAATGGGCGTCGCGGTAGCGCGCGCCCGGCACCGGCATGTCGACCGTGAACACCAGCGTCCTGATGCCCAGTGCGCGCGCGCGCTCCAGGTAGTGGCGCATGAAGCCGCGGTCCTTCAATACGTACAGCTGGCACCAGAGCGGCTGCGCCGACTGCTGCGCCACCTCCTCGAGCGGGCACACCGACACGGTCGACTGGATGAACGGGATGTTCTTGTCGGCCGCCACCCGCGCCGCCTGCACCTCGCCGCGGCGCGCGTACATGCCGGCCAGGCCGATCGGCGCCAGTGCCAGCGGCAGGTCGTGCTTGACCCCGAACCACTCGGTCGACAAATCGAGCTTTTCCGATCCCTTCAGCACGCGCTGGCGCAGCGCCACGTCCTGCAGGTCGCCGACGTTGGCGCGCAGCGTGCTTTCGGTGCCGGAACCGCCGTCGAGATAGTGGAACAGGAACGGCGGCAGCTTGCGGCGCGCGGCTTCGCGGTAATCGGTGGCGGAGGAGATGATCATGTTGTCGTCGTGATGGTGGACGGTGCCCCCTGCGATTGTAGAACAAGCCCGGTCCCGCGGCGAGACCCGGCGTCGATTCGCGCACGCCGATGATCGGTCCGGCTACCCTCCCACGACGCTGGCGGCGATATTGATCGACATGCCGATGATGGCCGCATTGAACAGGAACGACAGCGCCGACTGCGCCATGACGATCTTGCGCGCCTGCGTCGACATCACGCTGACGTCCGAAGTCTGCGCCGCCACCGCGATGGTGATGGAAAAATACAGGAAGTCCCAGTAGCCGGGCTTGGGCTGGTCTTCCGGAAAACGCAGCGGCTTGGGACCGTCGCCGCAACGGTAGTACAGGTGCACGTAATGAAAACTGTAGATCAGCGCCACCAGCAGCCACGAACCCAGCACGGTGCCGGCGGTCAGCGCGTAGTGCAGCACGCGCAGGTCGCCGCTGACGTTCTTGGCCGAGGACAGTTCGACGATGATGGCCGCCAGGCTGACCATCGCGCCGAACGACATGATCGCCGTGGCGAAGACGGCGTTGGCATCCTCGTGCTGCGCCAGGCGCCGGATCTGGTGCTCGTCGTCGCGCGCCACCAGCCACCCGCACAGGATCAGGTAGATCCAGACCGCGACGTTCCAGCCGACCAGGCACTTGAGGGTCAGCCCCCAGGTCTGCGGGAAGAAGACACCGGCCACGAAGCCCAGCAGCAGGGAACCCATCAGGCGCGGATGGGAGTGGATCAGGCGGCGGCGGGCGGAGGTGGAGAGCGGGCGCATAGGGTACTCGGCAAGTGATGCGCCATTGTAGCCATGACTCGCCCCCAGGCGCGGCGCGCCGGGCCGCATGCGTCGCGTGCGCTTCCCGAACCGGACCGCTTGCATACTAAATGTCGATCGACATCCCATGCCGCCAACGAAAGGATCGCCCATGCCAGAAGCAAAGACCAGCCGCGCCCACCAGTTGTTCACGCCCGAATTCCGCTTCGGCCTGGGCGGCGTTTCGGTCGGCAACGAATTCGAATTCGTCACCGACGCCGACGCCCACCAGACCCTGGCCGGCTCCTGGGCCGCCGGCGTGCGCTACTACGACGTCTCGCCATGGTACGGCCTGGGCAGCGCCGAGCGCCGCTTCGGCGCCTTCTTGCGCAACCAGCCGCGCGACAGCTACCTGCTGTCGACCAAGGTCGGCAAGCTCTTGAAAGCCTCGCCCGACAACAAGTCGAAGGAACTGTTCCCGTTCGCGAACTCGCCCAACAACGTGGTGTTCGACTATACCGCCGACGGCGTGCGCCGCTCGATCGAGGACAGCCTGCAGCGCATGGGCATCGACCGCATCGACGTCGTGTTCGTGCACGACATCTCGCCCGACAACAAGTACCTGCCGCGCCCGTGGACCGAGGAGTTCGACGTCGCCCTGAAGGGCGCGTTCCCGGCGCTGTCGAAGATGCGCGACGAAGGCATCATCAAGGCCTGGGGCCTGGGTGTCAACACGCCCGAGCCGATCCTGCGCGTGATGCGCGAATCCGATCCGGACGTGTGCCTGCTGGCGTCGCAGTATTCGCTGGTCGACCACGCCAACGCCCTGAACCAGGTGTTCCCGGTGGCGCGCGAGCACGGCGTCGGCTTCGTGGTCGGCTCGGCGCTGAACGCCGGCTTCCTCTCCGGCAGTCCGCGCTACAACTACGGCGAGACGCGCTGGGACATCCCGAAGGAACACATCGCCAAGCGCGACCGCCTGCGCGCGGTGGCGGACCAATTCGGCATCGACCTGCGCACCGCGGCGCTGCAGTTCTCGGCCGCGCCGGACGTGGCCGTGTCTCTGATCGTCGGCGCGCGCAGCGAGGCGCAGGCGCTGGCCAACGCCAGCGCGATGCAGGACACGGTGCCGCCGGCGTTCTGGGACGAACTCAAGCGCCAGGGCCTGATCGAACCGGACGCGCCGGTGCCGCAGGCAAGGACCGGTACCTGAAGCGCACGGGCGCCGCGCACGGCAGGCGGCGCCCCTGTCACCGCCGCGCTAAGCGAAATGCCACACAGACCCGGGCCGTCGTTGCCGCTACCGTGGGTCTGTTCAACATTTACCATGGATAAAACGATGTTTACCATTTTCGCTTCATCTGGAGCCGGCCATGCGTAGCGCCACCTACGCGCCCGGCTTCGCGCCGCGCCTCGGCCTGGCCAGCCAGCCGGTCTACGCCACGCTGGCGCAATTCCCGGCGGTCTGCTTCACCGGCGCCCTGGTCACCGACCTCGCCTACTGGCGCACCACCACCTTCATCTGGGAGACCTTCTCGGTATGGCTGCTGGCGGCCGGCTGCCTGGTCGCCGGGTTCGCCTTCGTGGCCGGCCTGATCACCTGGTTCAGCCACCGCCACGTGCGCACCCTGCCCTACGCCCGCCTGCACGCGGGCACCAGCGCCGCCGCGCTGGCGCTGTCGATCGTCAACGCCTTCATCCACAGCCGCGACGGCTACGTGGCGGTGGTGCCGGGCGGCCTGACGCTGTCGATCGTCGTGGTCGTGCTGATGCTGCTGGCCACCTGGTTCGGCTGGCCGCGCCCGTACGCGGTCGCCGGCGTCACCCATTCAACCGCCGCCGGAGCCCTGTGATGCGCACCTCGTCCAACCAACCGAAGCGGCGCGCCCTGCGCCTGGCGCAAGGCGCCCTGCTGCTGCCGGTAATGCTGCCGGCGGCCGTGCTGCTGAGCGCCTGCGACCACGGCGACCCGGCCACCCAGGCCGCCCAGCACGGCAACGCGCCGACGCTGCCGGCGCCGAAGAACTACCTGCTGCCGCCGATGAAGGTGGCGCCGGCCGGCGCCTGGAAACAGGGAGAGACGCCGACCGTGGCGCCGGCCCTGAAGATCAGCGCGCTGGCCACCGACCTGAAGCACCCGCGCTCGATCTACCCGCTGCCGAACGGCGACATCCTGATCGTCGAATCGAGCGGTCCGGAAGCGCCGGTATTCCGTCCCAAGGACATCATCATGGGCCTGGTGCAGGGCTACGGCGGCGCCGGTGCCAAGGGCGCCAACCGCATCACGCTGGTGCGCCCGGCAAGCCCGGGCGTTGCGGCGCAGCGCACCATTTTCCTCGACAAACTCAGCTCGCCGTTCGGCGTGGCGCTGGTCGGCAACGACCTGTACGTCGCCAACGCCGACGCGCTGGTGCGCTACCCCTACCAGGAGGGCGACACCCGCATCACCGCGGCGCCCGTCAAGGTGGCCGACCTGCCGGGCGGCCCGATCAACCACCACTGGACCAAGAGCCTGCTGGCCAGCGCCGACGGCAGCAAGCTGTACGTGGGCGTCGGCTCCAACAGCAACATCACCGAGAACGGCATGGACGCCGAGCGCGACCGCGCCGCCATCCTCGAGGTGGACCGCGCCAGCGGCGCCGTCCGCACCTTCGCCGGCGGCCTGCGCAACCCGAACTCGATGCAGTGGGAGCCGCGCAGCAAGGCCATGTGGGTGGTGGTCAACGAGCGCGACGAGATCGGCCCGGACCTGGTGCCGGACTACCTGACTTCGGTGCGCGACGGCGGGTTCTACGGCTGGCCGTACAGCTACTACGGCGCCCACGTCGACGAGCGCGTCAAGCCGCAGCGCCCCGACCTGGTGGCCAAGGCCATCGTGCCGGACTATGCGCTCGGCTCGCACGTGGCGCCGCTGGGCCTGGTCTTCAACACGCCGGACAGCCCGATGCCGGCCAACCTGCGCGAAGGCGCCTTCGTCGGCGAGCACGGCAGTTGGGATCGCAGTCCGATGAGCGGCTACAAGGTCGTGTTCGTGCCCTTCCAGTACGGCAAACCGGCCGGCAAGCCGATCGACGTGGTCACCGGTTTCCTGGCAGGCGACAAGGCCAAGGGACGTCCGGTCGGCCTGGCCATGGACCGCAGCGGCGCGCTGCTGGTGGCGGACGACCTCGGCAACACCGTGTGGCGCGTGAGCGCGGCCGGCACACCTTGATCCCTCTTGAAACATGCCGGGCCGCCCGGCATATGGGGTGTGTCCACCAACGAAAGGAATTCGAATGACACAAGAAACCGCAATCCTCGCCGGCGGCTGCTTCTGGGGCATGCAGGACCTGATCCGCAAGATGCCGGGCGTGGTCTCGACCCGCGTCGGCTACTCGGGCGGCGACGTGCCGAACGCCACCTACCGCAACCACGGCACCCATGCCGAGGCGATCGAGATCGTGTTCGATCCGGACCGGATCAGCTACCGCCGCCTGCTGGAATTCTTCTTCCAGATCCACGACCCGAGCACCCCGAACCGCCAGGGCAACGACCGCGGCACCAGCTACCGCTCCGCCATCTACTTCACCAGCGAAGCGCAAAAGGCGACCGCGCTGGACACCATCGCCGACGTCGACGCGTCCGGCCTGTGGCCGGGCAGGGTGGTGACCGAGGTCGAAGCGGCCGGGCCGTTCTGGGAAGCGGAGCCGGAGCACCAGGATTACCTGGAGCGCATTCCGAACGGGTATACCTGCCATTACATCCGCCAGGACTGGCGTTTGCCGCAGCGGGGCGAACGCGCGGCGTGATGCGCGTGCGCGGAGCGTGACCCGGAGGGGCTGGCATCCAGCATGCCGGCCCCTTTTTTCATTTTTTTTGCAGTTTCTTACTGTTGCGGAACTGGCTGCGGCGTCGTACCCGGTGCCGCCGGGGCCGTGGAAGGCGCCGGCTGCACCGATGCGGGTGTCGGTGCAGCCGGCGCAGTCCGGGCCGGTGCCAGTGCCGCTCCCCGGGCCGGCTGCCCCGCCCAGCGCACCCGGTACCAGACGATCCCCAGCCACTCGTACACCGCATACCATGAGCGGCGCATGCCCTCGGCGCTCGGCATCCAGCCGAACATCGAGTGCGGCTGGTGGCTGAAGAACAGCGTCGGCGCGCTGACCACGTCCATGCCGGCGCGCTCGAACGCGGCGCGCGCGCGCGGCATGTGCATGGCGTCGGTCACCAGCAGGATGCGCTTGACGCCGGCCGCGCGCAGAAGCGCCGCGCTGAAGGTGCCGTTTTCCGCGGTATCGCGCGAGCGCGGCTCGATCCACTTGACCGGCACGCCGAAGTCCTGGCGCAGCGCGGTCGCCATCGCGTCGGCCTTGGAATACAGCGGCCCCTTGGCCTTCGGGTCGATGCTGTTGCCGCCGCTGACCAGCACCGGCAGCCCGGTGCGGCGCTGCAGGCGCGCCGCGTAGCGCAGGCGCGCAAGGGCGATATAGTCGGGGATGTCGCGGTTGTCGTACTCGGGCGCGCTCTCCAGCTGGCCGGCGGCCAGCACCACGATCGCCTGCGCGCCGGCGCGCTCGGGCGCGAGCAAGGGTGAAGTCATCGCTTCCAGCGGCGCCACGAACAGGCGCGCGCCGCTGTTGGTGGACAAGAAGGCGAGCGCCGCCAGGCCGGTGCCGGCGACGATGCGCCCGGCGCGCGGCCAGCGCCGCCAGATCAGCAGGCCGATCAGGATCAGCAGGAACAGGTTGGCCGGCGGCAGCATCAGGTCGCGCGGGATGGCGTTCAGCAGGTCGAGGAGGAAGTCGGGGATCATGGTGCGTGTTGCGGGATGCCTGGTGGTGTCGGACGCGCTCGGCGCTGGTTGGTCAACCACGGAGCATACCATGCGTGTTCTTGTCATTATGTATTGCCGTTATAATCACGGCCGTCCGGCGTCACGCCAGCCCACGCTTGCCTCTCTTGAAAACCAGACCGCTTCCACTCCCGTCGCCACCCTGCGCCAGGCGCCGCGCCATGCTGGCCACCGCCGCCGCGCCGCTGCTGTCCTGGCGCGCCGTCCGTGCCGAAGACGATGAAGACGCGCATGCGCACGGCGTCGGTGCGGCGGCCGAGGACGTGCTGACCGTGGTCGGCCCGTGGGAGATGACGGGACTCGACCCCTCGCGCGCCGGCTACATGTTCACGCGCATGGAGGTGGTGGAGACGCTGCTCGACGTCGACGCGCGCGGCCGCCTGCAGCCGCGCCTGGCCACGCGCTGGGAAACGTCCGACGACGGCCTCGCATGGCGCTTCACGCTGCGCGGCAACCGCCGCTACCACGACGGCACGCCGGTCACGCCGGACAGCGTGCTGGCCTGCCTGCGCCGCGCCGCCGGCCGCCCCGGCGTGCTGGGCCTGGCGGGCATCCGCGCCATCGCGCTGGAGCGCGGCGCCATCGTGTTCACGCTGGCGCGCCCGTTCGCGCCGCTGCCCTGGCTGCTGACGCACTACTCGACCCAGATCCTGGCGCCGGCGTCCTTCGACGCCGCGGGCAAGGTGGTGCGCATCGTCGGCAGCGGGCCGTTCCGCATCGCGGCGATCTCGATGCCGCAGCAGTTCGACGTGGCGCGCTTCGACGGCTACGGCGGCCTGGCCCCGCCCGGCCGCGTGCTGAAAGCCCGCTACATCAGCGTGGCGCGCGCCGAGACGCGCACGCTGCTGGTGCAGAGCGGCCAGGCCGACCTGGCGTTCGCGCTCGACCCGCCCAGCATCCGCGCGCTGCAGCACAGCCCGAAGGCGGTCCTCGTCAGCGCCATGCTGCCGCGCACCACCTTCATCAAGCTGAACGCCGGCCATCCGTTCCTGGCCGACGTGCGCGTGCGCCGTGCGATCGCGCTGTGCGTGCAGCGACAAGGCATCGCGCGCGCCCTGCTGCGCGACCCGGACCTGGGCGCCACCCAGCTGTTCCCGCCGTCGCTGGACGGCTGGCACGACGCCGGCCTGGCGCCGCTGCGCACCGACCTGCGCGAAGCGCGCCGCCTGCTCGACGCAGCCGGCTGGCAGCCCGGCGCCGACGGCATCCGCCGGCGCGGCGGCCAACGCCTGGCGCTGACCCTGACCACCTTCGTCGACCGCCCCGAACTGCCGCCCATCGCCGCCGCGCTGCAGGAAGAAATGCGCCAGGTCGGCATCGCCGTGCGCGTGGTGATCGGCAATTCCAGCGATATCCCGGCCGGCCACCGCAGCGGCGCCCTTCAAATGGGCCTGGTGGCGCGCAACTTCGGCAACGTGCCGGATCCGGTCGCCACGCTGCTGCAGGATTTCGGCGCGGAGGGCGGCGACTGGGGCGCCATGGGCTGGCGCAATGCCGAGGTGCCGGCCCTGCTGGCGCGCCTGGCATCCGGTGATTACCCGACGCCGGACGCCATGCACGCCGACCGCGCCAGGGTCGCCGCCGTGCTGCAATCGGAACTGCCGGTGATTCCGGTGGTCTGGTACCGGCAAGTGTGCGCCGCCAGCCGCCGCATCGCCGGCACCGGCATCGACCCGTTCGAGCGCAGCTACGGGATTGCGGGGCTGCGATGGGCATGACGCTGTTCAAGCCCGTGGCGCAGCGCCTGCTGCAGGCCGCCATGGTGGCGCTGCTGGTCGGCACCCTGTGCTTCTTCATGACGCGCCTGCTGCCGGGCGACATGGCCTACCGCATCGCTGCCGGCCGCTACGGCTACGACATGGTGACCAGCGCCGCGGCCGAGGCGGTGCGCCTGGAACTGGGCCTGGACCGGCCGTGGCCGGCGGCGCTGGCCGAGTGGTGGGGCCGCCTGCTGCGCCTGGACCTGGGCGTGTCGCAGGTGACGAGTGAGCCGGTGCTGCGCGAGATCGCGCGCCAGCTGGGGCCGACGCTGCGCCTGTCGCTGCTGGCGACGGCGCTGTCGCTGCTGATCGGCCCGCCGCTGGGCGTGCTGGCCGGATTGCAGCCGGGCGGCCTGCTGGACCGTGCCACGCTGGGCGTCTCGACGGTGCTGCGCGCGCTGCCCTCCTTCCTGCTCGGACTGGTGCTGGTGCTGCTGTTCTCGGTGCGCCTGGGCGCGCTGCCGGCGGCCGGGCACGACGACCATGGCAGCATCGTGCTGCCGGCGCTGACGCTGGCGCTGGGCATGGCCGCCGTCTCCTGCCGCGTGGCGCGCGACGCCATGGTGCGCGTGCGCGGATCGGCCTACTTCGCCTTCGCGCTCACCAAGGGTCTCACGATGCGGCAGGCGCTGCTGCGCCACGGCCTGCGCAACGTCGCGGCGCCGGTGGTGGCCTACCTGGGCGTGCAGCTGGTGGTCTTGGTCGAAGGCGTGGTGCTGGTGGAAACCATCTTCGCCTGGCCCGGCATCGGCCATGCGCTGGTACACGCGATCTTCGGGCGCGACGTGCCGATGATTCAGGGCACGGCGCTGGTGCTGGGCCTGCTGTTCGTGCTGTTCAACGCGCTGGTCGACGCCGCTTGCGCCCTCATCGATCCACGTCGCCGCCCATGACCACGCTACCGCCCGAATATCTGATTACCGCGCCGCGGCGCCGCTTCACGCGCGCGCAGGTAGCCGGCATCGCCCTGCTCGGCCTGATCGCGGCCTTCGCCCTGTTCGGCCCGTGGCTGGTCGGCCTCGATCCGGCCGTCCAGCAGCTCGATCGCTTCCTGGAGGTACCCAGCCTGGCGCATCCGCTCGGCTTCGACCAGCTGGGGCGCAGCATGCTGGCGCGGCTGGCGCACGGCGCGCGCCTGTCGCTGGCGCTGGCCCTGGTCAGCGTGCTGTCGGCGGCGCTTCCCGGCGCCGTGCTCGGCCTTCTGGCGGCGTGGCGCGGCGGCTGGCCGGAGCGCGCATTGTCGGCCCTGGCGGACGCGGTGCTGGCCTTGCCCGGCCTGCTGCTGGTGTTGCTGCTGGTGGCCCTGTCTCCCGGCGGCTTCTGGCCGCTGTACGTCGGCATCTCGCTGGCGCTGTGGGTCGAATACTTCCGCGTGACGCGCGCCGCCGCCCGCATCCTGCTGGCGAGCGGCCATGTGGAAGCGGCGCGCCTGCTCGGCTTCGGCCCGCTCCACATCGTGCGCCGCCACCTGCTGCCGGACCTGCTGCCGCCGCTGTTGACGCTGATGCGCTTCGGCTTCGCCGGCGCGGTGCTGGCGATGGCAGCGCTGGGCTTCGTGGGCGTCGGCCTGCAGCCGCCCACGCCGGAACTGGGCGTCATGATGATCGAACTGCTTCCCTACTACGGCGAAGCGCCCTGGCTGCTGGGCGCGCCGGTGCTGGTGCTGTTCCTCACCCTGCTCGGCCTGTTGCTGCTGTCGCCGGAACGGGAGGCCGCATGAACGGACGCGCCGCCATCGCCGCGCTGGCAGTCGAACGTCTGGCCGTGCTGCACGGCGACCGCACGCTGGTGCGCGAGGTCTCGTTCGCGATTGCACCCGGCGGCGTGCTGACGCTGCTGGGCGAAAGCGGCTCCGGCAAGTCGCTGCTGGCGCAGGCCATCATGGGCAACCTGCCTGCGCTGCTCCGCTGCACGGGCGGCGTAGCGATCGGCGGCGAACGCAGCGACGCCGCCGACGGACGCAGCCGCCACGCGGCCTGGGGCCGCCGCCTGGCGCTGCTGCCGCAGGAGCCGTGGCAGGCGCTCGACCCCACCATGCGCGTGCGCGCGCAGGTGGCGGAAACCTATGCGCTGGCCGGCGACCGATCGGCCGGCCGTGCCGGCGCGCGCACGCTGGCCGAGCGCGCGCTGGGCGGCCTGGGCCTGGCCGATGCGGCCGACAAGTATCCGTTCATGCTGTCCGGCGGCATGGCGCAGCGCGTGGCCTTTCTGGCCACCCACGCCGCCGGCGCGCCGCTGATGATCGTCGACGAACCGACCAAGGGCCTGGACGCCGACCGCCGCGGCGAGGTGCTGGCCCTGCTGCAGACGGCGCAGGCGCAGGGCATGAGCCTGCTGTGCATCACCCACGACATCTGGCTGGCGCGCGCGCTGGGCGGGCAACTGGCGGTAATGCTGGACGGTACGCTCATCGAGCAAGGCAAGGCCGCGCAGGTGCTGGCCGCGCCGCATCACGATTACACGCGGCGCCTGCTGGCGGCCGACCCGGCGGCCTGGCCCACGCGTGCGGACGCTGGCGCCGCCCCTGCGGCCAGCGCATCCGCCGGGGTTCCCGCCGCTGGTGCCAACGCGCGCCGCGCCGTCGTGACGATCGACGGCGTCGCCAAGTCGTTCGGGCGTCAGGCGCTGTTCGCCGATGTCGACGCCCATATCGGCGCCGGCGAGATCGTCGCCGTCAGCGGCCCGAGCGGCTCGGGCAAGACCAGCTTCGGCAACATCGTGCTCGGCCTGCTGCGGCCGGACCGCGGCCGCGTGACGCGCGCCGCCGGCCTGGCGCCGACCGCGTTCCAGAAGATCCAGCAAGACCCGGGCGCCGCCTTCGCCCCGCGCGTCAGCCTGCGCCAGTCGCTGCGCGACCTGGTCGACCTGCACCGCCTCGACTGGGGCCAGCTTGAAGCCATGCTGGCGCGCATGCGCCTGGCCCCGAGCCTGCTGGAACGCCTGCCGCACCAGGTCTCGGGCGGCGAGCTGCAGCGCATCGCGCTGGCGCGCGTCCTCTTGATGCGCCCGGCGCTGATCTTCGCCGACGAACCGACCTCGCGCCTGGACCCGGTGACGCAGCAGGACGTGCTGGCCATGCTGCTTGAACACGTGCGCGACAGCGGCTGCGCGCTGCTGCTGGTGACGCACGACGGCGACATCGTGCGCAGCATGGCGCACCGTGAAATCCTGCTGCACGGTCGCTGAAACGATGGATATCTTCGGCATCGACTTCACCAGCCGCCCGTCCAGGCGCAAGCCGCTGACGCTGGCGCGCTGCGTCCTGGACGGCGAACGCCTCGACTTCGTGGCGATGGACGCCCTGCCCACCTTCGCCGAATTCGAGCGCCTGCTGCGCGTGCCCGGCCCCTGGATCGCCGCGCTGGACTTCCCGTTCGGGCATGCGCGCCGCTTCGTCGAAGGCATCGGCTGGCCGCTGGATTGGGCCGGCTACGTCGCCACCGCGCATCGGCTCGGCCGGGACGGCTACCGCCAGGCCCTGGAAACGTACAAGGCGGACCGCCCCGTCGGCGACAAGGAGCACCGGCGCGCGGCCGACAGGCTGGCGGCGTCGATCAGCCCGCAAAAGCTGTACGGCGTGCCGGTCGCGCTGATGTTCTTCGAAGGCGCGCCCAGGCTGGTGGCCTCCGGCGTGACGGTTCCGGGATTGCAGACGGGCGACCCGCAGCGCATCGTCGTCGAGGGGTATCCCGGCATCGTGGCGCGGCAGTTGATCGGGCGGCGCAGCTACAAGAACGACGACCGCGCCAGGCAGACGCCGGCGCTGCTGGAGAGCCGCCATGCGCTGCTGGCCGCGCTGCGCGCGCAATCGGTGGCACGCTACGGTATCGTCGTCGAGGCGCCGGATGCGATTGCCGACGATCCCAGTGGGGACCAGCTGGATGCGTTCATCTGCGCGGTGCAGGCGGCCTGGGCGTGGCGCCGGCGGGAACAGGGGTTCGGCATGCCGGCCGATATCGATCCGGTGGAGGGCTGGATCACGGATCCGCACGTGACTGGGGAAACGTCGAGGTAAGCAGTGGCGGCATACCTGCTGGCCAGCGCGACGATCGTTGGTCGCCGGCGATGTTAAGAACCTATCTCAGTAGTCAGGAGTCGCTACTGGCGCGCCTGCCAAACAGGTGCTGCGTTGCTCGTCCTTGCATGGCTCGCCATGCGGCGTCCTCACGCCTTGCCCCTGCTTGCCATGCATCGCCATTAGCTACCCCCTGCCTACTGAGATAGGTTCTAAGTACTCGCCCAAAAATAAATCTGTTCTTGGCTGCCGGAACCAGCGCATTGCTGCCTCGGCTCGCGCTAGCGGTGTTCACGCTGCGTCACACTCACAGCCTCGTACCGCATCCGGTTCCGGTTCCGGTTCCGGTTCCCAAAAATCACATTTATTTCTGGTCAAGTACTCATTCATTGCGATCAAAACAGTATGAGTAGCAACGGAATTGGATTCAGCTATTCACTATATGCTTAAACTGTATCAAAATATCGGTCAACGGTTATTGAGATAGTCTCATTTGCCCAATAAGAAATAATGTAACAGCACATGCGCAGCTGCCGCTCCACCGCCAAGTAATACAAGCTGGACTGACCTATATACTGGGTGTGAGAAAGAAGGTCGTAAGGACGTTGCCGGCGTGTCCACTCGACCACGACAAGTGTTATAAAAATCCTTGGCAACGTGCCGAGCGAGCCGGCGACTGCCCGTACTTGAGCAATCAATCGTCAATGACCCGGAAGAGGAGTCGTCGTGAGCAATCGAATCATTCAGTGTAACTTTCAAGCAGGTTTGATCAGGACTGCAGTCCGGCGCACCGCGAGCGGTACGACGGCGATGGCGCCGCACAGCATGGTTGCCGCGGGGCTAGGTACAGGGCAGCTTATGCCTGAATTTATCCAAAAGAAAATGGAAACGGTTTTCCAGACCGATTTTTCCGACGTGCGCGTTCACCAAGGGCCGGAAGCAGGCGCCATCGGCGCGCTGGCCTTCACTTTGGGTTCCCATGTCTATTTCGCGCCTGGACAATATGATCCGCACTCGCCGCAGGGCCAGGCATTATTGGGCCATGAATTGGCGCACGTGGTCCAGCAGCGCGCCGGCCGCGTACAGAATCCGTATGGCGGCGGGCTCGCGGTCGTCGAAGATTACGCTTTGGAGGCCGAGGCCGACCGCATGGGCAAGCTGGCTGTGACCGGATTGCCGGCAGCGCTACCGGCCTCCGCGCCGTCCAGACCGAGCAAGGGCATCGTCCAGTTGAAAGGGGGCTTGCGCTGGTCGGCCGCGAAAAAGGCGGATCGCCTGCGCGATATGATGGCCGAACATGAGCTGTTGCAGCGGCAAAGGGCTGACCTGGGTGAGGTTCACGAATCCGATGAAATCTACTTCCAGGAATATCTTGCCAAGCCCAAGACCCCGATCAGGGTCTATCGCGGCACGGGCATCAACGTAAAGGCCGATTCATTACAAAGGTTCGTACGCCAGGACGTGCCGCCCAAGCCGGGCGATCCAGACGTTTCGTTTTACGGCGTGTTAGCACACACGCACAGTAATTCTTCGCCCGGAGGAATGGTTTCGACCACGTCTCACAAGGGTGGCGCGATCGAGTGGGCCACCGATGATCACAATTTTGGCTTGGTATTCGAATTTCTGATTGCGGAATATATCGACGTGAATAAGCTGTTAGCAACGCGCAACTTCCGCAACCGCTACCAGGGCCAGTACGAGTTTCTGATCCCGCGTGGATTGAAGGTCTCGGAGATGAAATCGGTGACCTTGTACGCCAAGGACAAGACAGGCAAGGTGGCCGAGCAAGGCTGGCTCAGATGGCCGTGATGCCACGCGCGGTATGAGACCCGCTCGTGTCTGCGGGAGCTGAAGGCCGAGCGCAACCCGGTTGTTTGTCAATCTCATTGTGAGCGCCTCGTTCGGGAAAAGCGAATGCGGAACTTCATTATCGTCGCAATGGCATCTGCCTTTATCCTTGCTGCCGGCTCCCCACAGGCCCAGGCCGCCGACCTCATCGTCTAAAGCACCGTCGCCGCCAAAGCCGCCCTGGCCCGGATCGTTCCCGCCTACGAGCAATCCAGCGGCAACAAGGTCACCCTAGGCATGGGCACGACGGGCGAACTACAGGCGTCGATCGCCGGCGGCGCCCCGGTCGACGTGGCCATCCTCACCAGGCAAGCGCTCGACGACCTGGCCAGCAAGGGCATGGCGCCGGAAGCGGTCGTTCGCGGCGAGGCGGAACTGGCGCTCATGCAGATCCGCGAAATCCTGATGGAACCGGCCGCCCAGCTGGTCGGACCGGTGCCCGAAGGCATGCAGGTTCCGATCGTGTTCGCGGCCGGCGTCGCCAGCCACGGTAAGGCGCACGATGCGACGCGCGCGTTCGTGGAAGCGCTGACGTCGCCCTCGGCCAAGGCGATCCTCAAGTCCGCCGGCCTGGAGCCGGAATGATGTAGAAAGCCGCCCGCCTGCCGATTCCTGTCACCAGGATTACCGCGGCCTATCCGCCGCCGGCGCCACCACGCTGGCCGATGCGCTCGATCTGGCCAGCGGCGTCTCACGCCAGAGCGACTTGGGCCGCCTGTGGGACAGCTATGCGCTGCGCGGCTTCACCGGCGACGCCAACTTCGGCTCCGACTACCTGGTCAACGGCTTCAATTCCAGCCGCGGCTACAACGGCCTGCGCGACGGCGCCAACACGGAAAGCATCGAGATCCTGAAGGGCCCGGCGTCGGCGCTGTACGGACGCGGCGAACCGGGCGGCACCGTCAACATCGTCACCAGGAAGCCGGCTTTTCCGCCATCGTATGTGGTGGACGCCGACGATCCGAATTTCCCGGACTTATTCCAGCACGCAATCAACGATGCAGATTCTCAAGCTCCATCCATGACATCAACGACGTAAAATATAAAGAAAGCGAGCGGTATCAAGGCCACGCAACGCGCTTTGAGCGAAAGCGGCTTGTCGCCGCGCTAACTCAGCGGAAAACGCCTTACAGAGCATATAAAACTAGGAAGAGTGTGATGAAACTAAGTCAGGAAATTTTGGAGGAAATTTTTGAGGTTACTCGACAGGTGGATCGTGGGGATATTACCTTGACAAAGGGTAGGGATGACCTAGTGCGTGCTTACGGACTCAATTCTAACTCGGCAAACATGACTATTCGTTCCCTGCGCCACATGCTCAATGGCGAACGCTACCGTCGAGCGTTGACGCTTGACGCGACAGATTACTTCCTTGATCGGATACGGGAAGAGTATGGCAGCAACGGGCTGCAAAAAGCGCTGGCTGGGTTATCTGCTCATATCTTTTACCGTCACTCAACAGGTGTAGCGGTGCCAGGCCTACAAACGATCCTAGCAAAGCACAGCAAGTAGAATCGGAAAAGCGTGACATGCAGCCGAAACACCTGCCTGCCCCCCTACGCTCACATACCCAGCCATCTGATCATGGCAAAAGTCGCAAACCCCAGCCCCACCAGCAACACCACGAACACCACGGCCACCTGCACCCCCGACCGCAGCACCGCGCGCCGTTCCTTCTCCCTGCCCTTCTTCCCCTGGTCGTAATGCCACTTGATGGCGAAAAACATACCCGTGACCAGCACGAGCGCCTTGAACGTCACGAAGACGATGGGAATCCAATCCATTTTTTTACGTATTTCCAGGCTATTACTTGACACTTTCGATCGTGAGGCGCACTGCCCCGACACGCTGCTCCAACCGCTACATTGAGGCATACTACTTGAAAGCAATTTCCATACATCGGGACAAAGTGTCCTAGTTGAAGACCAACCAAGAGGAACATATGCCGACCTGGTTGCCGCGCCTGGCCGTGCACGGCGGACCGCGTTTCCTGCAGATCGCCGATGCCCTGCAGGCGGCGGTGGCGGACGGGTCGTTGTCGCCGGGCGACCGCCTGCCGCCGCAGCGCCGGCTGGCGGCGCAACTGGACGTCGACCTGACCACGATCACGCGCGCCTACGACGAAGCCCGGCGCCGCAACCTGCTGGAGGGCCGCGGCGCGCGCGGCACGTACGTCGCGGCGCCGAAAGCCGAATTGAGCTCGGTGCTCGACCTGAGCATGAACACCCCGCCGCCGCCGCATGGCGTGGACTTCGACGACCTGCTGAAGCAGGGGTTGGCGCAAGTGCTGATGCGGGCAGACGGTGCGTTGCTGATGACGTACCACGCGGGCGGGGGCAGCGATGCCGACCGCCAGGCCGGCGCCAGATGGCTCGAACCGGTGTTCGGACCGCTGGATGCTCGGCAGCTCGTGGTCTGCCCGGGTGCGCAGGCGGCCATCGCCGCATCGATCCTTGCGCTGACGGCGCCCGGCGCCGTCATCCTGGCGGAGCCGGTGAGTTATCCCGGCTTGTGCGCCGCGGCGACCCAGTTCGGCCGGCACGTCGTCGCGGTGCAGGCGGACGAACACGGGATGGTGCCCGCGATGCTCGAGCGAGCGTGCCGCCGGCACCGGCCCGGGCTGGTCTACCTCAATCCGACCCTGCAGAATCCGACAACCGTCACCATGCCGGCACACCGGCGCCAGGAACTCGCCGCCATCGCTAGGCGCTACGACGTACGCATCGTCGAGGACGATCCCTACTGGCTGCTGGCCGACGCCGCACCGCCGCCGATCGCCACGTTCGCCCCGGAGCGGGTGGTCTACATCTCGACCCTGTCGAAATGCCTGACGCCCGGCTTGCGGGTCGCTTTCGTGCTGATACGCGATGCGCACGAACGCGAGCGTTTCCTGGACGCGCTGCGATCCTTCGCGCTGATGGCCGCGCCGTTGACGGCGCTGCTGGCCACGCAATGGATCCTCGACGGTTCCGCCGGCAGCTTGATGGCAGGCGTACGCAGCGAGGCGCGCCTGCGCCAGCGCATGGCGCGCGATATCCTGGCGGGATACTACGGCGGCACCGGCGATGGGCTGCATGTGTGGCTGGCGCTGCCGGCGCATTGGAACGCTGAGCAGCTGGCGCATGCCGCCGACAGCGAGGGCATCGCGGTCACGCCGGCGCAGGCCTTCGCCACCGGCAGCGAAGTCGTCAACGCGATCCGGATCTCGCTGGGCAGCATCCAGGACCGTGTGCGCTTGCAGGCGGGTCTTCGACGCCTGTCCGATCTGCTTGCGCGGCGGCCCGCATCATCCAGCGCCGCGGTGGTTTGACTGTCCGGGATACCCGGTGTGCGTCGTCACGATCGATACCTTATTTTGGAGAAGCGAATGCGAAATCTCGTCAGCGCCGCAGCAGCATCCGCCGTCATCCTCGCCGCCGGCACCGCACCGGCCCGGGCCGCCGACCTCGTCGTCTACAGCACGGTCGCCGCCAGGGCCGCGCTGGCCCGCATCGTTCCCGCCTACGAGCAATCCAGCGGCAACAAGGTCATCCTGCGCATGGCGACCACCGGCGAACTGCAGGCGGCGATCGCCGGCGGTGCGCCGGTCGACGTGGCGGTCCTCACCCGGCAGGCGCTCGACGACCTGGCCGGCAAGGGCAAGCTCGATGGCGCCAGCCTCGTGACGGTGGCGAAGAGCCGGCTCGGCGTCGCCGTGAAAAAGGGGGCGCCGCAGCCCGCGATCGGCACGGCGGACGGCTTCAGGCGCAGCCTGCTGGCGGCGGCATCGATCGCCTACACCGCGCAAGGCGCGACCGGCAAGCAGTTGCACGACATCTTTGCGCGGCTGGAGATCGGCGACGCCATGCGCGCCAAGACGGTGCTGGTCCACAAGGGCACGGCGCCGGAAGCCGTCGTACGCGGCGAAGCGGAGCTGGCGCTCACGCAGATCAGCGAAATCCTGATGGAGCCGGCGGCCGAGCTGGTGGGGCCGGTGCCGGAGGGCGTGCAAGTGCCGACCGTGTTCGCGGCCGGCGTCGCCAGCCACGGCAAGGCGCACGATGCGGCGCGCACCTTCGTCGAGGCGCTGACGTCGCCGGCGGCCAAGGCGATCCTCAAGTCCGCCGGCCTGGAGCCGGAATGATGTAGAAAACGGCCCGGCTGTCGATTCCTGTCGTTTCGATACGCAGGAAGAAACGCTGCCGGGCACTCTAGTCGCCGCCACGAAACGGCTGGCCGCCCGGCCGGGTATGCAATACTGTCGCCCCTTTTCAGACAGATAGTGAACAACAGGCGCCCGCCCCGATGCCGGCGCCCGCTTCTTGCCGATGATTCCAAGCTCCACCTGCCTCACCGTGCGCTTCGGCGCACTCGCCCTGTCCCTCACCGCCGCCTGCCCATCAATCGCCGCCGCGCAAGACCAGCAAGTCGTGGTCGAAGGCCGGCGCCAGGATTACCGCAGCCTGTCCGCCGCCGGCGCCACCAAGACCGACACCGCGCTCGCAGATCTGCCGCAGAGCGTGCGCGTGCTCACCGCCGACCTCTTGGCCGACGCCGGCGCCACCACACTGGCCGATGCGCTCGACCTGGCCAGCGGCGTCTCGCGCCAGAGCAACCTGGGCGGGCTGTGGGACAGCTACGCGCTGCGCGGCTTTACCGGCGATCCGAACTTCGGCTCGGACTACCTGGTCAACGGCTTCAATTCCAGCCGCGGCTACAACGGCCTGCGCGACGGCGCGAACACGGAAAGCATCGAGATCCTGAAAGGTCCGGCGTCGGCGCTGTACGGGCGCGGCGAGCCGGGCGGCACCGTCAACATCGTCACAAAAAAACCGTCCTTCACGCCGGCCTACGTGGTCGATGCCGGCATCGGCAGCCACGCCACCCGGCGCGCCGCCGTCGACCTGAGCGGCCCGCTCGGCCAAACGGCCGCCTACCGCCTGAACGCGGCCCATGAACAGGGCGGCAGCTTCCGCGACCACGTGGACAGCGAACGTACGCTGCTGGCGCCGTCGTTCCTGTGGCTGCTCGGCGACGCCACCACGCTGTCGTACGAGATCGAAGCGGTGAAGCAGCGCGCGCCGTTCGACCGCGGCGTGGTCGCGGTGGACGGCGTGCTGGGCCTGATCCCGAATTCGCGCTTCCTGGGCGAGCCGGACGACGGCAAGGTCGCCATCCGCTCGGTCGGGCACCAGCTGTTCCTGCGCCACGAACTGCATCGCGACTGGTCGCTGCAGGCCGGCCTGTCCTACCGCGACAGCGCGTTGCGCGGCTACTCCACCGAGCTGAACGACATTGGGGCGGACGGCCGCACGGCACGGCGCCAGCACCGCTACAACGACTGGCATGCGCTGGACCGCTCCGGGCGCATCGAGGCGGTCGGCACGATCGCCACCGGCACCGTCGCGCACCACGTGCTGCTCGGTGCCGACGCCTACCGCTTCGACGACGACCGCATCCAGCTGCGCCGCAATCCGTCGGCCGCCAACCCGTACGCGATCGACATCTACCAGCCGGTGTACGGCGGCGTGGCGGCGCCGCTGGCGCTGTCGTTCTCGACGCGCGAAGCGCAGCGTGCGCATGCGCTGTACGTGCAGGACCAGGTCGACCTGTCGCGCCGCTGGAAAGCCCTGCTCGGCCTGCGCCGCGACGGCTACGAGCAAAGCGTCGCCAACCGCCGCTTCGGCCGCACCAGCGACCAGTCGCTGAGCGCCGCCAGCCCGCGCGCCGGCTTGGTGTATCAACCGCTGCCGACGCTGTCGCTGTATGCCAGCGCGGCCCGCGGCTTCCGTCCCAACAGCGGCATCGGCCTGGACAACCGGGCCTTTCCGGCCGAGAGCAGCCGCGCCCATGAAATCGGCGTCAAGGCCGAGCGCGCCGACGGCAAGCTCAGCACGACGCTGGCGCTGTACCGCATCGCCAAGAAGAACGTGCTGACCTACGATCCGCGCGACACCGATTACTCGATCCCGGCCGGCGAAGTCGCCAGCAAGGGGGTGGAACTGGACGTGGCCGGCGAGATCGCACGCGACGTGCGCCTGTCGCTGGCGTATGCCTACACCGACGCCGTGGTCACCAAGGGCGACAACACCATCCTCACCGGCAGCCGCTTTCCCAACGTGCCGCGCCACGGCGCCACCGTGCTGGTGACGCCGCGCTTCGCGCTCGGCGGCGGGGTGGCGATGGTCGGCGGCGGCGTCACCTGGGTGGGCGCGCGCATGGGAGACGTGGCCGAATCGAGCGGGTTCACGCTGCCGGCCTACGCCACGGCCAAGCTGGTGGCCTCGTATGCGCCGTCGGCGCGGGTGCGGGTGATGCTGGATGTGGAGAACCTGTTCGACAAGCGTTATTACGCCAGTTCGTACAGCGCGGTATGGGTGAATCCGGGGGTGGAGAGGAATGTGCGGGTGAACGTGCGGTATCGGTTTTAATGCGCCAAATAATACTGCCGACCTGAAGACCGTCGTCCCCGCGCAGGCGGGGACCCATGCAGAGTATCCGAAGTTGACGCTTCCAAAGCTTTCGAGTTCTTGGTAATTTATCGATTGCTTTTACGTACTATGGGTCCCCGCCTGCGCGGGGACGACGATGCTTGAGTAAGCGGCCTCAAGTTACGCAGGCTCCGGCAGGAAGCTAAGCCGCCACGCCCGCCGCCTTCGCCCGCGCCGCATGCAGCTTGCGGTAGCTGTCCAGCAAGCGCTGGTGCCGGTCCAGTCCTTCCAGCCCCATGCCGGTTTCGCTCAAGCCGAAGAAACGCACGCTGCCGTCCACCGACCCCAGCGCCGCGTCCATGCGCGCGTCGCCGTACATGCGGCGGAAGTTGAAGACGTAGTCGTCCAGTGCCAGGTCATCGTCCAGCGTCACTTCCAGCACCACGTTGACGGCCTGGTAGAACAGGCGGCGCTCGACCGTGTTGTCGTTGTACTGCAAGAAGGCGCCGACCAGTTCGTGCGCTTCTTCCAGCTGGCCCAGCGCCAGGTGGACCAGCAGCTTCAGTTCCAGCACCGTCAACTGGCCCCAGTCGGTGTTCTCGTCGAACTCGATGCCGATCAGGGTGGCGATGTCGGCGTACTCGTCCAGCTCGTTGTTTTCCAGGCGGTTCAGCAGGTCCGCCAGCTGCTCGTCGTCCAGGCGCTGCAGGTTCAGGATGTCTTCGCGGAACAGCAGCGCCTTGTTGGTGTTGTCCCAGACCAGGTCTTCCACCGGATAGACTTCCGAATAGCCCGGCACCAGGATGCGGCAGGCGGTGGCGCCGAGCTGGCCGAGTTCGGCGATGTAGACTTCCTTGCCCATGTCCCGCAGGATGGCGAGCAGGGTCGCGGCTTCCTGGGCGTTGGAATCCTCGCCCCGGCCGGAGAAATCCCATTCGACGAAGTCGGCGTCGGCCCTGGCGCTGAAGAAGCGCCACGACACGATGCCGCTGGAATCGATGAAGTGCTCGACGAAGTTGTTCGGTTCCGTCACGGCGTTGCTGGCGAAGGTGGGCTGCGGCAGGTCGTTCAAGCCTTCGAAGCTGCGGCCCTGCAGCAGTTCGGTCAGGCTGCGCTCGAGCGCCACCTCGAAGCTCGGATGCGCGCCGAACGAGGCGAACACGCCGCCGGTGCGCGGGTTCATCAGCGTCACGCACATGACCGGGTAGGTGCCGCCCAGCGACGCGTCCTTCACCAGCACCGGGAAGCCCTGCTCTTCCAGCGCCTGGATGCCGGCCAGGATGCCGGGGTACTTGGCCAGCACGTCCTGCGGCACGTCGGGCAAGGCCATCTCGCCTTCCAGGATCTGGCGCTTGACGGCGCGCTCGAAGATCTCGGACAGGCATTGCACCTGGGCTTCGGCCAGGGTGTTACCGGCGCTCATGCCGTTGCTGGCGTAGAGGTTCTCGATCAGGTTGGACGGGAAGTAGACCGTCTCGCCATCCGACTGGCGCACGTAGGGCAGCGCCACGATGCCGCGCGCGGCATTGCCGGAGTTGGTGTCGACCAGGTGCGAGGCGCGCAGCTCGCCGTCCGGGTCGTAGATGTCGAGGCTGTAGTCGTCGAGGAGCCCTTGCGGCAGCACGTCGTCGGCGCCGAACGGGAACCAGCGCTCGTCCGGGTAATGCACGAAAGGCGCATCGGCGAACGCGCGTCCCCAGTAGGCGCCGGCATAGAAATGGTTGTTGCTGATGCGTTCGATGTATTCGCCCAGCGCCGAGGCCAGCGCGCTTTCCTTGGTCGATCCCTTGCCGTTGGTGAAGCACATCGGCGAATGGGCATCGCGGATATGCAGCGACCACACGTTGGGCACGATGTTGCGCCACGAGGCGATCTCGATCTTGATGCCCAGGCCGGCCAGCAGCGCGGACATATTGGCGATGGTCTGCTCCAGCGGCAGGTCCTTGCCCGGGATGTAGGTTTGCGCATCGGCGCCGGGCGCCAGCGTCAGCAGCGCCTGGGCGTCGGCGTCCAGGTTGGCGACTTCCTCGATCACGAACTCGGGACCGGCCTGCACCACCTTCTTGACGGTGCAGCGCTCGATCGAGCGCAGGATGCCCTGGCGGTCCTTGTCCGAGATGTCGGCCGGCAGCTCGACCTGGATCTTGAAAATCTGTTGATAGCGGTTTTCCGGGTCGACGATGTTGTTCTGCGAGAGGCGGATATTCTCGGTCGGGATGGCGCGCGTGTTGCAGTACAACTTTACGAAATAGGCCGCGCACAGGGCCGACGAGGCCAGGAAGTAGTCGAAGGGGCCGGGCGCCGAGCCGTCGCCTTTATAGCGGATCGGCTGGTCGGCGATGACGGTGAAGTCGTCGAACTTGGCTTCCAGGCGAAGCTTGTCGAGAAAGTTGACCTTGATTTCCATGATGTTTTCTAGATGATGTTATTGGCCCGTCTGGCGGGCCAGCGCCACGAAGGCGTGCAGGTAATCGGTGTTCCAGTCGGCCTCGCGCGCGCCCAGGTGGATGTGCTTCCGGATGCCCTGGGGGCCGAGCCGCAACGTGCGCAGGCGCAGGTGCGGCGCGTAGTCGGTCACCAGCCATTTCGGCAGCGCCGTCACGCCGCGGCCGCCGGCGACCATCTGCAGCATGATGTCGGTGGTCTCGATGGTCTTGTGCTTGCGCGGCCTGCAATTGGCCGGCAACAGGAACGTATTATAGATGTCGAGGCGGTCGATGGGGACCGGATACGTGATCAGGGTTTCCTCGGCCAGCTGTTCCGGCCGCACCGCTTCCTGGCCGGCCCAGGGGTGCGCCTCGTGCACCACCAGCACCTGCTCGTAGCCGAACACCGGCTCGAAGCGCAGCCCTGGATGCAGCATCGGGTCGGGCGTGACCAGCAGGTCGATCTCGTGACCCAGCAGCGCCTTGACCCCGCCGAACTGGAATTTCTGCTTGACGTCGACGTCGACCAGCGGCCACGCCGCCAGGTAGGGCGCCACCACCTTCAGCAGCCACTGGTAGCACGGGTGGCACTCCATGCCGATGCGCAGCGTACCGCGTTCGCCCTGGGCGAAATGGGCCAGCTGCTGCTCGGCCAACTCCATTTGGGGCAGCAGTCGCTGCGCCACCGCCAGCAGGTATTCGCCGGCCTGCGTCAGGCGCAGTGCCCTGCCCTCGCGCAGCCAGATATCGGTGCCGGCCTGCTGCTCCAGCTTGCGGATATTGTGGCTGAGCGCCGATTGGGTCAGGTGCAGCGCCTCGGCCGCTGCCGTCACCGAACCGTGGCGCTTGACCTCGACCAGGATCTCAAGATGGGAACGCTCGAGCATGTATGAATGAAATCCATGGATACGTGAAAAATGACCATTTTACTTCATCCATATCAGGATCTTATCATGAATGAATTAACTCATTCATGGAATTTGTATGGCAGTCGTTCATAACCTGGGCTTTCCGCGCATCGGCGCCAAGCGCGAATTGAAGTTCGGCCTGGAGGCGTATTGGAAAGGCGACTCCTCGCGCGACGCACTGCAGGCACTGGGCGCCACATTGCGCCGCGATCACTGGCAGGCGCAAGCCGGCCTCGACCTGGCGCCGGTGGGCGACTTTTCCTTCTACGACCAGATGCTGGACATGAGCGTCACGCTGGGCAACCTGCCCGAGCGCGTGCAAGGCTTCCATGGCGACGCGCTGGACAATTACTTCCGCGTGGCGCGCGGGCGCTCGGCCCAAGGCGCCGAAGACCACGCCGGTTGCTGCGGCGGGGTCGCCGCCGGCGAGATGACCAAGTGGTTCGACACCAACTACCACTACATCGTGCCGGAATTCGGCGCCGCCACCAGCTTCGCGCTGGACGCCACGCGCCTGCTGACGCAGCTGGCCGAGGCCAGGGCGCAGGGCGTCAAGGCGAAACCGGTCATCGTCGGCCCGGTAACGTACTTGGCGCTGGGCAAGGCGCGCGACGGATCGGACAAGCTGGCGCTGCTGCCGGCGCTGCTGGACGCGTATGCGCAGCTGCTGTGCACCCTGGCCGAACACGGCGCCGAATGGGTACAGGTCGACGAGCCGGTGCTGGTCACCGAACTCGACCTCGACTGGCAGCACGCGTTCAACCTGTCCTACCACCACCTGAAGGCCTGCCCGGCCAAGCTGCTGGTGGCCACCTATTTCGGCCAGCTGGAGGAAAACCGCTACCTGGCCGCCAATTTGCCCGTCGCCGGCCTGCACGTGGATGCCGTCTGCGGCCGCGACGACATCGTGCCGCTGCTGAACCTGCTGCCCGACCACAAGGTGCTGTCGCTGGGCGTGGTCGATGGCCGCAACGTCTGGAAGACCGACCTGGCCGCGGTGCTCGACTGGCTGGAACCGATCGCCGAACGCCGCGGCGAGCGACTGTGGATCGCGCCCTCGTGCTCGCTGCTGCACGTGCCGGTCGATCTCGCCGGCGAACGGCGGCTCGACCCCGAACTGGCATCCTGGCTCGCCTTCGCCGTGCAAAAGCTGGACGAACTGCAGGTGCTGGCGCGCGCGCTGCGCGAGGGCCGCGCCAGCGTCGCCGATGCCTTGGCCGCCAACGCCGCCGCGCTGGCGAGCCGGCGCGCCTCGCCGCGCGTGCACGACCCTGCCGTGCGGGCGGCGGTGGCGGGCATCGACGCGCATTTCGGCCGGCGCCATGGCGCCTACCCGGAGCGCGCGGCCCGGCAAGCGGCCCTGCTCCGGCTGCCGCCCTACCCGACCACGACCATCGGTTCCTTCCCGCAGACGGCAAGCATCCGCCAGGCGCGCGCCGGCCACAAGGCCGGCCAGCTCGACGACGCTGCCTACCGGGCGGCGATGCGCGCCGAGATCGAACGCAGCGTGCGCGAGCAGGAGGCACTGGGCCTGGACGTGCTGGTGCACGGCGAAGCCGAGCGCAACGACATGGTCGAGTACTTCGGCGAGCAGTTGCAGGGCTATGCCTTCAGCGAGTCCGGCTGGGTCCAGTCCTACGGCTCGCGCTGCGTCAAGCCGCCGATCCTGTTCGGCGACGTCGGCCGCCCGCGCACGATGACGGTCGAATGGATCGCCCATGCCCAGTCGCTCACGGCCAAGCCGGTAAAAGGCATGCTGACCGGCCCGGTGACCATGCTGAACTGGTCGTTCGTGCGCGACGACCAGCCGCGCAGCGCATCCTGCCTGCAGCTGGCGCTGGCGATCCGGCAAGAAGTGCTCGACCTGGAACGCGCCGGCGTGCGCGTGATCCAGATCGACGAGGCGGCGCTGCGCGAAGGCTTGCCGCTGCGGCGCGCGCAGTGGAAACGCTATCTTGGCTGGGCGGTGGACGCCTTCCGCATCGCCGCCAACGGCGTGCGCGACGACACGCAGATCCACACCCACATGTGCTACTCGGAGTTCAACGACATCGTCGCCGCCATCGCCGCCATGGATGCCGACGTGATCACCATCGAGACGGCGCGGTCAAGCATGGAACTGCTCGACGCCTTCGAACACTTCGCCTATCCGAACGCGATTGGGCCGGGTGTGTACGACATCCACTCGCCCAACATCCCCAGCCGCGAACACATCGTGGACTTGATGCGCAAGGCCGCCGGACGCATCCCGGCCGAGCGCCTGTGGGTCAATCCGGACTGCGGCTTGAAAACGCGCCAGTGGGCCGAGGTGCTGCCGGCGCTGGCCAACATGGTGGCCGCCGCCAGGGACTTGCGCCAGGCCGCCTGAGCGGGCGGGAACGCGGCGCCGGCGACGAAAAACCGATATCCAAGCTCGGTATCGGTCGTTGGTTTTCCTGGCGAACGCGGGTAAGGTAAGTCATCGCCACCTCGATTTTGACCGCCATGACCGACTTCCTCGCTCCCAGCCGCGCAGCGGCGCCCTGTCGCAGCCCGCTCGATCTGCCCGCGCCGGCGGCGCGCCCTGAACCGCCGGCACTTCCGATCTACCTGGACTACGCGGCCACCACCCCGGTCGATCCGCGCGTCGCCCAGCAAATGCTGGTGTTCATGACCGAGAAATTCGGTAACCCGGCCAGTACCTCGCACGGCTTCGGCCAGGACGCCGCCTTCGCGGTGGCCAAGGCGCGCGCCCAGGTCGCGGCACTCGTCGAGGCACCGGCCGCCCGCATCGTCTGGACCTCCGGCGCCACCGAATCCAACAACCTGGCCCTGAAAGGCGCGGCGCACGCCAACCGCGCCCGGGGCAATCACCTGGTCACCGTGGCCACCGAGCACAAGGCCGTGCTGGACTCGATGCGCCGGCTGGAGAGCGAAGGCTTCGAGGTTACCTACCTGCAGCCGCAAGCGAATGGCCTGGTCGACCCGGCCGCCTTCGAAGCGGCGCTGCGGCCGGACACCATCCTGGCCTCGGTCATGATGGTCAACAACGAGATCGGCGTGATCCAGCCGGTCGGAGAATTCGGCCGCATCTGCCGCGCGCGCGGCGTGCTGCTGCACGTGGACGCCGCCCAGGCCGCAGGCAAGCTGCACATCGACGTCGAGCGCTTGCACATCGACCTGCTGTCGCTGAGCGCGCACAAGCTGTACGGCCCCAAGGGCATCGGCGCGCTGTACGTGCGCGAGGGCGTGCGCCTGGAAGCGCAGATGGATGGCGGCGGCCACGAACAGGGCCTGCGCTCGGGCACGCTGCCCAGCCACCAGATCGTCGGCATGGGCGCGGCCTGCGAGCTGGCGCGCCTGGAAATGGACGCCGAGGCGCTGCGCATCGGCGCGCTGCGCGACCGCCTGCGCGACGGCCTGGCCGCCCTGCCCGGCGTGCGCTTCAACGGCGACCTCGATCGGCGCATCCCGCACAACCTGAACGTCAGTTTCGCCGATTGCGGCCCGCTGGCAGAGCGCCTGCCGGACATCGCGGTATCCGCCGGTTCCGCCTGCAACTCGGCCAGCGCCGCGCCTTCCTACGTGCTGCGCGCGCTCGGCCTGGGCGATGCGCTGGCGCGCAGCGCGATGCGCATCACCCTGGGGCGCTATACCGGCCTGGCCGACGTCGACCACTTCCTGCTGCAGTTGCGGCTGGCGCTGCGATAGGCGCGCAAAAAAAAATTTTGGCGCGCATTAGCCGCCGCGCTTTGCGCGCAGCGGTGCTTGCGCGCGCCAAGCTGCCTGCGATCGGGCCGGCGGCGCCAAGGCCTTGCCCGCAAGGGGGCACGCTAGAGCCCGCCCTCGGTTGCGGCGCAACCCATCATCCCCTACCATACTCCTGATGTTTTCATTAAGGCAACATTCAGGAGATTCCACTGTCGACCCATCCGCACCCCTCCAAGGCGCCGCTCGCCTATGCGCCGTCCGTCGAAAACGTCGCTGACGACGAGGCGGCCCTGATCGACGAGATCGTCGAGCGGATGGCCGCCACTAACCGCTGCGCCTTCGAACGCCACCGCCACGCGATCCGCGACGCGCACGCCAAGTCCAACGGCTTGATCGTGGGCGAGATGACGGTGCACGCCGGCCTGGTGCCGGCATTGCGCCAGGGCATCTTCGCCGCACCGCGCACCTACGCCGTGGTCGCGCGCCTGTCGTCGGCGCCCGGTGACATCCATTCGGACAAGATCCCGGCGCCGCGCGGCTTCGCCATCAAGGTGATCGGCGTGGACGGCGCGCGCCTGTCGCCCGATATCGGCGGCGCCAACCAGGATTTCCTGATGGTGAACTTCCCGGTGCTGGCCTTCGGCACGATCCCGAGATACAAGCAGATGCTGGCGCTGCTGGAAGCCAATGCGCACGCGCCCGACACCTTCCAGCGCCTGGTGGCCGGGACCGCGCGCGGCGCCAAGGAGCTGCTGGAAGCGTTCGGTATCGCTCCCGGTGCCACGCTGGAAGGTCTGGCACGCGACCACCACCATCCGCTCGGCGAGACCTACCATACGCAGGCGGCGATCCGCTTCGGCGACCACATCGCCAAGCTGGCGCTCACGCCGCGTTCGGACGCGGTGCGCGCCCTGGCCGGGCAGCCGGTGGCGGACCTGCACGACGCCGCCATGCGCGACGCCGTGAGCGCGCACTTCGCCGCCCACGGCGCCGAATACGAACTGTCGGCGCAGCTGTGCGTGGACCTGGCCGCCATGCCGGTCGAGGATGCGGCCGTCTTGTGGCGCGAGGAGGATTGCCCGCACCGGCCGATCGCCACCCTGCGCTTTCCCGCGCAGGACAGCGCCAGCCCCGGGCGCCGCGTCCACGGCGACGACGTGCTGTCGTTCAATCCGTGGAACGGCGTCGAGGCGCACCGGCCGCTGGGCGGCATCATGCGCATCCGCCGCGCCGCCTACGAGCGCTCGAGCGCGTACCGCCACCGGATGAACGCGCGCGCGCGCATCGAACCCTCGCGGCCGTCCGACATCCCGGACTGACGCGCACCCAACGCAAAGGAACCGCAGCATGACCGACAAAACCACCGACCCGCGCCTGCAGGACGAAACCTGGCTGCAGGAAGCGCGCCGCCGCATCGAGGCGGTGGCGCACGACGCGCCCACCCTCGGCAAGATCGCGCTGGAGGCGCTGGTGCGCGAGCACAACCCCGACCTGAAAGGCAGCGCCGCGTCGGCCGGGCGCGCCGGCCGGCAGTCCGGCAACGTCTCCGAACTGACCGCGATCGCGCCGCTCAAGCCGGGCGGCGCCGAGCGCCTGCGCCGCATCTTCGACCTCACCGGCGGCAATATGGACGGCGCCCAGCGCGTCTCGACGCTGCACGACATGCGCTTCGTGTTCTTCGACGACGACACCCGCATCCTGTTCGCCACCACCTACGACGGCGACTGGGACAGCTACATCAACGACTTCGCCACCAAGATCCCGGACCTGATGGACCTGCTGTTCGCCAACGTCGAGGGCTGGCCCGGCATCGCCAGCCCGGCGGTGAAGGACTTCATCGCCGGCCACCAGATCGACGCCGCCGGCTGGTTCGTGGCCAATCCGCAGGTGACGGTGGTCGACACGCGCCGCCACCAGCGCATGGAAAAGGCGCTGGACGCCTTCCTCGACGCGCTGGCCGAGCGTCCGCCGCAGGACGAGGCCACGCGCCGCGCGCTCGATGCGCTCACGGCCGCGCTGTCGCAGCCGGAAAGCGTGGATTACTGAATGGGCCTGCTCTCCGACCTGGCCGCGCGCTTCCGGCACGAACGCGCGACGCTGGCCCTGGACGACATCCAGGCGCTGATCCTGCGCAGCCGCCCCGAACCCTACGTGGGCCTGCACGCCATGCTGCGCTTCGACGATGCCGCGCGCGGGCGCGACCTGGTGCGCCGCCTGGCCGGCCACATCCCCTCGGCCGCGGGCTGGACCGGGGACCGCGCCGCCTGGATCGGCGCCGCCTTCAGCCACCAGGGCCTGCAGGCGCTGGGCGTGCCGCAGGCGTCGCTGGACAGCTTCCCGCTGCCCTTCCGCCAAGGCATGGCGGCGCGCGCGGCGCAGCTGCGCGACGTCGACGGCAACGCGCCCGCACACTGGGAAGCGGCCTTCGAGCCGGGCAACTGCCACCTGGCGCTGACCATCTATGCGCGCGACGAGGCGGCCCTGGCCGAGGCGCGTGAAAAAGCGCTGGGCGAACTGGCGCGTTCGCGCGGCGTGACCCTGGTCGGCAGCCACGCCTTCGGCGCCGACGCCGATGCGAAAAACCCGTTCGGCTTCCGCGACTCGATCTCGCAGCCGGCCGTGGCCGGCAGCGGCGTCGATCCGCTGCCGGGCCAGGAACGCGCCATCGCCGCCGGCGAATTCATCCTGGGCGAAAACAGCGAGACCGGCGCGCCGCTGGCGATGCCGCAGCCGCCCGAACTGGGGCGCAACGGTTCCTTCGTGGTGCTGCGCAAGTACGCCAGCCGGCCCGGCGCCTTCAACGATTTTGTGCGCGACCATGCCGACGGCGCGGATGCGCAGGAACGGCTGGCGGCCAAGATGGTCGGGCGCTGGCGCTCGGGCGCGCCCTTGAACCTGGCGCCGGAGCGCGACGATCCGGACCTGGGCGCCGACCCGGCGCGCAACAACGCCTTCGACTTTTCCGGCGACGCGCGCGGCTTCATCTGCCCGCACGCATCGCACATGCGCCGCCTGAACCCGCGCGACGGCAAGCTGACCATCCTCACCGACGTCAACATCCACCGCATCATCCGCCGCTCCTCCACCTTCGGGCCGAAGTGGCGCCCGGACCTGACGGCGGCCGACGACGGCAAGGAAGAACGCGGCATCTTCTTCATCTTCATCAGCGCGCGCGCCTACGACACCATCGAATTCCTGCAGCAGGAATGGATCAACCGCGGCAACTTCATCGACCTGGGCGAGGAGCGCGATCCGCTGGTCGGCCTGCACGAGGCGCCGGGCACGTTCACCATCCCGCAAGACCCGGTGCGGCGGCGCGTGGACGGCATCACCACCTTCAACCGGCTGCGCGGCGGGGAGTACCTGTTCATGCCGTCGCTGGCCGCGCTGCGCTGGATCGGCGCGGGCGGGTGGGCTTGAAGTCGGCGGGCGACTGAGGTAAGACGTCCGGCGGCGCAATGCCGTGACATTTCGTCATCACGGCGTCACATGGCGTGACTACAGTGGCGGCTTTCGCATTTACCGAGAGCCCCATGCAAGCGATTCCGCGCCGCCTTCCCCGACCACGCATCCTGGCCCTGGCGGTCTGCTGGGCGTGTGCCTGCCAGGCCCAGGCCCAGCAGGCGCCCGCCGACAACACCGTCACCGTCACCGGCCAGCGCGCCAGCATCCGCAAGGCCATCCTGCAACAGGAAGGCGCGGACAACATCGTCAGCGTGGTCAGCGCCGACGACATCGGCGCCCTGCCCGACATCAACGCCTCCGAAGCGGCGGCGCGCCTGCCCGGCATCTCGGTGCAGCGCGACCAGGGCGAAGGCCGCTACGTGACGGTGCGCGGCCTGGGGCCGGACCTGAACGCGGTCACCATCAACGGCGCGCTGGTGCCGGCGCCGGAGAACGGCCGCCGCGGCGTGTCGCTCGACGTGCTGCCGGCCGGGATGGTACGCTCGCTCGAAGTGACCAAGACCCTGACGCCGGACATGGATGCCAATTCCCTGGGCGGGACCGTGGAAGTCAAGACCATGTCCGCCTTCGATGTAAAAAACCCGCTGCTGAACCTGAGCCTGGGCGACGGCTACAACACGCTGGCGAAGCAGCATAGTCCGCAGGCCGGGCTGCTGTGGGCCGACCGCTTCGGGGGTGGGCGATTCGGCATCGCCATCGGCGCCAGCGCCGACCGGCGCAAGCTGGCCTCCAATGACGTCGAGACCGGCGGCGCCTGGAGCAACGGCCGCCTGGCCGGCGTCGAGCTGCGCGACTACCGGCCGACGCGCGAGAACAAGTCCGCTGCCGTCAACCTGGATTACCGCCCCGGACGCGATACGAGCCTGAGCCTGAAGACCTTCCACAGCAGCTTCAGCGACGACGAGATCCGCGACCGCCTCACCATCGGCAACATCACGGGCGGCTCGGCGGCCGAGGGCGCCACCTTCAGCGGGCGCGCCGAGCGCCGCCTGCGCCAGCGCAAGTACGTCCGCACCATCGATTCGGCCGTGCTGGCCGGCGAGCGCAGCGCCGGCGACTGGAAATTCGCCGGCAGCGTTGGCGTCAGCCACGCCGACGAAGACCAGCCGAATGCCCTCAACGACGTCCAGTTCCGCCAGAACGGCGTGGCTGGCCTCTCCTTCAGCGGCACCGAACTGCCGCTCATCGCCGGCCCGGCGGGCTTGTACGACGCCAGCCGCTACAACCTGAACGCGATCACGTACCAGAGCCGCGCCAGCCGCGACCAGGAAAAGCATGCGCAGTTCGACCTGAGCCGCCGCTTCGCGCTGGGCGAGCTCGAATCCACGCTGAAGTTCGGCGCCAAGGCGAGCCGCCGCAACAAGACCAACGACACCGACCAGTGGGCCTTCACCAGCGCCAGCGCGTCCAGTCCCAATTACTGGGGCGCGGGCGCCGCCACGCTGGCGAATTTCACCAGCGCTTCGCCGGTCGACTTCCCGCAACGGATCGGCTTGGCCATCGACCCGGAGCTGGTGCGCGCGCGCGTGGCCGGCCTGAACGCAGCCGCGGCGCGCAGCCTGTCGGCATCGGTCGTCAACGACTGGGCGCTGCGCGAAAACATCCGCGCCTGGTACGTGCAGGACGCCACGACCTTCGGCGACTGGCGCCTGCTGCTGGGCGTGCGCGGCGAGCACACCAGCTTCGGCGCGGACGGCAACCAGGTGTCGAGCACGAACGCAGTCACGCCGATACGCAGCAGCCAGTCGTATTCGAACCTGCTACCCAACCTGCAGTTGCGCTACCGCTTGGACGGCGACACCAGCATCCGCGCCGCGCTCACGCGCGCCGTGGTGCGCGCCAACTTCGGCCAGCTGGCGCCGGGCATCGCCTACGCCAGCCCGACCGAGGCCACCATCGGCAACCCGGACTTGAAGCCGCTGCGCGCGAACAACCTCGACCTCGGCATCGAGCGCGTGTTCGGCGCCGACGGCACGCTGTCGCTGTACGGTTTCAGCAAGGAGATCAAGGATTTCACTTACCAGACCAACCTGGCCGGCAGCGGCGCCTGGACCGGCTTCACCACCGCCACCGGCTTCGTCAACGGCGACGACGCTTCGGTGAAAGGCGTCGAGATCAACTACAACCAGGCGCTGCGCTTCCTGCCCGGCCCGTGGAGCGGCTTGATCGTCGGCGCCAACGGCACCCTGACCAGTTCCGATTCGCGCCTGTCGCGCTTCGACAAGAGCAGCGGCGCGCCGCGTTCGCGCTCGGTTTCCCTGCCGGGCCAGTCGGACCGCATCTGGAACCTGATGGTCGGCTACGAGACCGGCCCGCTGAGCACCCGCATCGCCGCCAACATGAAGTCGCGCTACCTGCTGCAGACCGGCGCCGACGTGCTCGACGCCGGCCAGGACAACTGGGTCGATGCCCAGACCCAGGTCGACTTTTCGCTGCGCTACCAATTGACGCCACGCGTCAAGCTCGGTTTCGAGGTGCTCAACCTCACGCGCGAACGCTACTACGTCTACCTGGGCAGCAAGCAATACAACGTGCAGAACGAGCAGTACGGGCGCACCTTCCGCCTGAGCCTGGTGGGGACCGTGCTGTGAGATGCACTGCCGCGGCCCGTGCCGCCTTGAACCGGAGCGCGCTCGCCGCGGCGCTGCTGGCCTGCCTCGGCACGGCCGCGGCCGCGCCTTCGTCCGCGACCCTGCGGGACACCGTGGGCGGCACCAAGCTGCCCTACGCGCCGCGCCAGGACCCGGCCACGTACGAGCCTGCGCCGGCCGGCTTCGTACCGGTGCAGCTGCAGCTGGTGGCGCGCCACGGCGCGCGCGGCCTGACCGGCATGAAGGGCGAGCTGGCATTGCTGAACCTGTGCCGTCGCGCGCGCGACGACCGGGCGCTGACGCCGCTGGGCGCACGCCTGCAGGCCGACCTGGAAGCGCTGATCCGCGCGAACGCGGTGCTGGGCGCCGGCGTCGACGGCGTCGCCAAGCCCGGCTACGGCAACCTGTCGCTGATCGGCATCGACGAGCACCGCGGGCTCGCCCGGCGCACGGTCGCGCGCCTGCCCGCGCTGTTCGACGGCGCCGGCGCCGGCGGCGGCGCCATCGTGGTCGAGCACTCGGGCGTCGACCGCGCCCGCGACAGCGCCGCCGCCTACGTCAAGGCGCTGCTGCAGGCGCGGCCGGCGCTGGCGCCGCAAGTACAGGAAGCCGGCGCCAACCGCTACACGCTGTACTTCCACAAGCTGAACGCGAAAACGGACAGCGGCGCCGGCGGCGACGCGCAGCAAGGCTGGCGCGCCGAGGTGTTCCGCGCCAGCCTTGCCTACCAGGCCTACCTCGCCGGCCCCGCGCTCGCCGCCAGGCTGGACGTCATCGAGGCCGACCCGCGCCTGCAGCCGGCCGCGCACGCGGTGCTGGGCCGCCTGTTCCGTCCGGCCTTCCTGGCGCGCCTGGAACGCGGCGCCATCCGCACCGCCAACACCGGCAGCGTCACCTTCACCGGCGCCGGCGGGTTCGATACCACGCTGCAGGGCGACGGCAAGGCCGTGATCGCGAATGCCGTCGATGCCCTGCAGGCGCTGGGCGAGGTGCACGACATCGCGCCCGGCCTGGCGCGCGAACTGGATGGCCGCGACTTCGGCGCCTACCTGCCGCCGCAGCACGCGCGCCTGCTGGCGCGCCTGAAGGATGCCGAGGATTTTTATGAAAAAGGACCGGGCCTGCGCGAACAGGACGGCGTCACCTGGCGCATGGCCGCCGGCCTGGTCGGCGAACTGCTGCGCGAACTGGATGGCGACGAGCCCGGCGTGCACCTGCGCTTCACCCATGCCGAGATCATGATCCCGCTGGCCGCCGCGCTCGGCCTGCCCGGCAAGTCCGAGCCGCTGCCGCAGGCGGCCACGTACGGCGCCGCCGCCCACCGCTGGCGCAGCGCCGACCTTGCTCCGTACAGCGCCAACCTGCAGTGGGACGTCTACCGCCACCCGGATGGCCGGCGCATCGTACGCATGCTGTGGAACGAGGCCGAGACCGACTTCAAGCCGGCCTGCGACGGCGCCCGCATCGCGCCCGCCAGCCACTACTACGACGTCGCCTCGCTGCGCGTGTGCTACGCGCGCTGAGCGGCGCTGCCGTCAACCGTTCAGTCCCAGCAGGTGGCCCAGGCGGTTCAGGTCGCCCTCCTCGCGGATGATCTCGGCCATCAGTTCCGGCAGCGGCATGCGGCCCCAGTTGACGGCGCGCCGCAGCAGGTAGGGCGTGGGGCTGTGCGGTTCGATCCGGTTCAGGTAATCGGCGATCGCTTCCAGCGCGGCGTAGGCTTCGTCGCGATTGCGCCAGCCGGCCTTGACCGGCGCCGGCGCCGCAGCCGCGACGCTCCCGGGCTGCGCATCCGGCGCCGCCGTCTCGTCCTGCTGTTCCATCGTGTCACCTCCGGCGGCGGGCGCCATCTGTTGCAGTACGCGCTCCATCGCGCGCAGCGTGTCGCGCAGTCTCGACATGTTCGGCGCCTCCATGCCGAGGCGGTCGTCGGTGAAGCCGGAAATCGACGAGAGCGCTTCCAGGCAGCCGCGCACCAGCCGGGTGCTGCGCCCGACTTCGGCGCCCAGGCCGGCCATGGCGCTGGCGATCAGGTCGGCGCGCGTCAGCTGCGCCTCGCCGCCCGCGGCGATTGCCTTGCGCGCCTCTTCCTGGCGCGCCGGCGACAGCTCGTCGCTGGTCAACCTCTCCCAGTCGGCCAGGGTGAAGCGGCTGGCCGGCGCTAGGTCGCGCAAGACCGGAATCTGCACGCGCAGCGTCGACGCCAGCGACGCATTCATCCACTCCAGCGGCGCCACGCGCAGCTCGGCGTCGCCGTCGTCGTCCAGCCGCGGATGCAGCGTGTCCCAGAAGCGCACCAAGAGGCGCTCGACCAGCACCAGCCCGCGGAACAGGCCGTCGAAGCCGTGCTGGCGCGTCCACGCCTCGGCCAGCCAGGCGGCGATCTGCAGGTCCTTCGAATGGTGCATCAGGGTGGTCTTGCAGCGCGCTTCGATCTGGGCCCAGTCGGCCCGCTTCAAGGGACGCTCCCACACGCCCATCGGCAGGTTCGGGTCGTCCTCTTCGCGCGCCAGGCGGATTTCGGTGAAGATCGGGTCGAAGCGGATCGGCGGTCCGCACGGCGCGTCCGCATCGATCGGCTGGCACAGCGCGTCGAGTTCGCCGAGCTGCGCGCTGCTCAGCAACCCGGTCGGCGGCAAAAAGCGGGAATCGTTCATGGGATGGCGGCGGCGGCGTCGATGGCGCGAGCAGCAGCGGCAGCGGCGCGGGCGCCGTCGCAGGCGGCCGCGTCCAGCAGTTTTTCCAGTTCCTGCATCGCGAAGCGGGCGGCGGCCGGCGACGAGATGCGGTGCAGGTCGACCACTGTGGCACCGGGCGGAATCCAGACCGGTTCCGACAGCGCCAGCAGCTTGCCGGTGTCGAAGCCGTCGTCGACGGCATGCATGGCGACCACGCTGTGGTCGGCGCCGGCGTCGATCAGGGCCTGGTACGGATTCGGGCCGGCGAAGGCGGACGGCCAGCCGTCGTCGATACAGGGATGCAGGTTATAGAAGCCCAGGCGCGGATAGCCGAACAGGCGCGCGTCGTAGCGCTGGCCGAACGTGGCGGACAGGCACACGTCGGGACGCCATTCCTCTTCGTAGAGGCGGTAGAACTCGGCCGTCTTGACCTTGCCCTTGTAGGCGCTCAAGCCATGCGCCGCGGCCAGCCGCTCGACCATGGTCCGTTCCTCGGGATAGTGCGGATACGACCACACGCGCCGCTCGCGGCTGACGAAGGCCGCCTCGATGTCGTCGGTGGCCACGCCGACCACCCGTACCCGGGCGCTCAGCGGTCCCTTGAGCAGTTCGCTCAGCACGTGGAAGCCGCGGTGGAAGCTGCCGAACACGGCGACGCGCACCGGTCCGCTCTTGTCTTCTGTATCTACCATGTCGGTACCTTGACGGGAAATGCGCTGGGCCAGGCCAGCGCGGTGCGTTTGCCCGGCGCGCTCAGCGTCAGGCGGACGAAAACCCTGGCGCGGCCGTCGCGCACCTGCACGCGGCCGCCCTCGCCCACCTGGCTGGTGGGGAACTCGAAGCGCAGCAGCTGCGCGCGCGCGCCCGAGTCGCCGTCGCGGTGGGCCGCGACGAAGCCGAGCAGCGCCCACGGGTCGTCGAAGCGGAAGCTGACGGTGCGCTGCTCGACCGCCAGGTCGGGCTGGGCCGGGTCCGCCTTCGGCACGGTCGGGCCGTCCTGCGCCAGGCGCAGCGTCAGCGTCACCGGCATGCCCGGCTCCCAGCGCAGCAGCCGCGCCGGATCGCGCTGGCGCAGTGTCTGGGCGCCGATGGCGAGGCTCCAGTCGATGATCTTGTTGCCGTCGACTTCCGCACCCTGGTTGGCGCGAAACTCGGCGGTCACGTCGATGCCGGCGGCCTGGCCGTCCTCGGCCGGATACAGCGGCGCCAGCAGGTCGTGCACCGCCTGCATCTGCTCGCTCACCTTGCGCAGGTTGGGCGGCGCGCCGGCGCGGGCGGCATTCGCCTGCACCGATGCCGGCACGCGCTCGAACAGCTTGAGCGCGCTGCCGACGTCGCCGGCATCGGCGGCGGACGCGCGCTCGCCCCTGGCAGCGGCGTCGAACGACGCCGCGCGGAACGGACTGCGGTTGGACAGGTCGCGGTTGAAGGCCGTGGCGAAGCGGTTCCAGGCATCGTCGAAACCGGCCTGGCCCAGTTCGCGGCAGCGCGCGGCCAGGCCGGACTGCAACGCCTGCAAGCGCTCGGCAAACAGGTCGGCGCCGCGCTGCTGGGCGGCGCGCGCCGACAGCTTGTCGAGGCAATTGCCGGCGTCGATGTCGACGGCGCCGTTCAGCACGAACTGTTCCAGCCCGAGCAGGCTGCTGGTCGGGCTCTTCAGGCGATAGCGCTGCAGGTCGGCCACCGTGGCCTGCCAGCGCGCCACCAGCGCATTGCCCGGCTGTACATTTCCGATCTGCAGCAGCAGCACTTCGGCATCCTTGCCGGCCGCCTCGATGAAGCTCTGCTGCTGCGCCACGTAGCCGTTCAAGCCGGCGGCGTCGACGGCGCCGAAGGCGTCCAGCAGCGGCCCCTTCTCGCCGCTCCAGCCGCGGAACGCGCGGTCGCGCGGCACGAACGGCTGGGCGCGCGCCAGCATCTCGTCCAGCACCTGCAGGCGCGACAGCGCGTCCCTGACCAGCACGCCGTTCAATTCCTCGGCGGCGGCGCCGGCCCCCATGTCTTCGAGCCAGCTGCGCAGGCGTAGCGCGCGTCCGCGCCCGGCTTCGCTGGCCGGCGCCTGGATCTCGCGCGCCGAGACGAAGTACGCCTGCGACAGCAGGTCGCGCGCGCTCTGCACCAGGCCCATGTCGGCCAGCGTGGCGGCGCTTGCCTGCAGCTGCGCCGGGAACCTGGGCAGCAGGTCGGTCTGGAAGCGCTTGCGCGCATCCGCCAGCGCCAGCGCCTGGTCCAGGCGCGTGGCGTCCCACGACACGGTGGAGCCGGGCGCCACCTCGGGCAAACGCACCGCCGCGTTGAATTTCATCCAGGGCTGGCCGAGCACGCCGGACAGGCCGTCCAGCAACGCCTTGCGGTCTTCCGCGAACGCCCAGCCGTGGGCGGTCTCCGACCATTCGATGCCGGACCCCATGCCGCCGATCAGCGGATCGGCACCGAGCGCGGCCTGCCATGCGGACTGGAACTGCAGGAAGCCGGCCGCGGCCTGCCGGCGCGCCTCATCGGCGGCCGGCTTGCCCAGCAGGGCCAGCTGCTCGGTGCGCAGCAGCATGTTGTCCCAGGCCGGGCCCGGCGCCAGCGTCTCGCCGCGCATCCAGGCGCCCTTGCCGCCGGCCATGTAACGTTCCTGCACGCGCAGGCCGATGCGTAGCTGCTGCCACGCCTGCAGCACGGCGCCCGGGTCGGCCGGACGCGGCCCGGCGTCGAGCAGCGTGCGCGCGTTTTCGCCGATCTGCTGCTCGGCGGCGAGCATGCCGTTCTCGGCGAACAGGCGGCGCGTGGTGGCGCGCATGGCCTGGCGGAACGAGCAGGCCGCGGCCTCCTGCAGCGGCTCGATGGTCAACGAAGGGACGCTCTGCGCCACCTGGCGGAACAGGGCCGCGGTGCGCGCCGGGTTGCCGCTCAGGTCGACGCCCAGCAGCATGTGCACCACCAGCGCCAAATCGTCGCCCGAGGCCGGGCCGGTACGCGGCGACTTCAGGCGCATCATCGCCGCCAGCAGTTTCTCGGTCTGTTCCAGCTGCGCCAGGTATTGCAGCGTGGCGCCGAACTCGGGCAGGTCTTCCACGTTCAGCGCGCTGGCGCCGCCGCTGGTGTTCTGGGCCCAGTTCTGCGGGAGCGTGCACTGGGCGCCGACGATCAGGCCGCCCGATACCGGATCGACCGGCACCCCGGTCAGGTCGCTCATGCGCTGGTAGGTGGCGCGCCGCAGCGGGTCGAAGGCGTTGTCGGCGAAACCCTTTTCCATGCGCTGCTGCAGGCGGTCGTGCAGGCCGTCGAACCAGGACCAGGAACCCGGCATGAAGAACGAGCCCACGTGGGCCGCGTCCATGCGCTCGATGTTGACCAGCGCGTCGACGGCGCGCTGGCGGCTGCGGGCCGGGTCGGCGCTGCGCCCGAGGCCGGCCTGCAGGGTGCCGGCGGTGTCGCGGTTCAGGGACTTCAGGTAGACCACCATCTGGTCCGACATGGTGTACAGGCGCGCGGTGCCGAAGCCGAGGCCGGCCAGCCACAGCGCCGGCAGTGCCAGCGCGCCCCAGCGCAGCGCGCGGTTGATGGCGGGACGGCGCATGCGCTGCGACGAGGCCGAGCGCACCAGGCCGGTCTCGGCGAAGATCTTGCGCTCGAAGATGTCGCGCAAAAAGGCCGGCACCGTGCTGGCCTGTCCCGGCTGGCCCGGCGCCAGGATGGCGCGTTCGTCCAGTACCGGCTCCAGCGCGCCGTCCGGCAGCGCCGCCGGCAGGCCGTCCAGGGGCAGC
The DNA here is from genome assembly GCF_012849555.1 of Massilia forsythiae. NCBI lineage: Bacteria > Pseudomonadati > Pseudomonadota > Betaproteobacteria > Burkholderiales > Oxalobacteraceae > Massilia > Massilia forsythiae. The sequence goes on along the minus strand of NZ_CP051685.1, from coordinate 4,067,161 downwards.
AGGCCGTCGCCGGGCAGCATGGCGGGGGCGTCGGCGTCCGTGCCGGCACTGGCGCCGGCGCCGGCCAGCACGGCGGCGTCGCTGCAGTCGCCGGTCAGGTAGATGCCGCGCAACAGGAACGGTTCATGGTAGGCGCTCGGGCGCATCAGCTCGTCGGCGAACAGCTTGACGCCGGCGCGCAGGCGCTCGACCTGCGCCGGCAGCAGGAAGTAGGCGCTGCTGTCGGCGCCGGCCGGCTCCAGCGCGCACAGCTCGGCGCCGGCGTCGGACAGGCTGCGCCCGATCTCGTTGAATGCCGTGTCGATCCAGTGCGCCTGGTACGGCGCCGCCAGTTCGTGCGGCGACGACCAGCCCAGCATCGAGCGGCGCAGCGCTTCCGGCAGCGCGGCGGCGAAGCGCGCAAAGCCGGGAATGGCCTCGCAGTCGGCGATCGCGATATAGATCGGGAAGCGCAGCGCCAACCGGTTCTGCGCCAGCCACAGGCGGCGGTGGATGGCCTTGGCGCGCGCGATCACCTCGAGCTGGCCCTGGCCTTCTTCGCCCTCGCCGCCGTCGCCGTCGGCGCCGAGGAACAGGCTGGCCGGCAGCGCCAGCACGATGCCGTCGAACGGGCGGTCCGGACGGTAGCTGCGGCACAAGCCGAGGAATGCGTCCCAGGTGCCGTTGCTGCCGGCGTCCGCAGGGTCGGGCGAACCGAGGTACTGGGTCTGCAGCTGGATCGCCACGCCCTGGTCGAAGAAGTTCCAGCTGATGCCCTGGCCGCTGGCGGTCAGGGTGCTGTCGGCGCTGAGCGCGCTCGGCAGGCCGGACTGGGTCAGCGGCAGCTCGCGTCCGTGGCTGCCCTCGTTCAGCACCAGCGTCCAGTTCAGGTTGTAGCGTTCGGCGCGCGCCGCCAGGTTGGCTTCGATCAGCTCGACCGCCACGCGGAACGACTGGCGCAGCGAATCGCTGCTGATGCGGCGCTCCTTGGGCGCGGCCGGCTTGCCGGCCTGGCCGGCGCCCTTCATCGCCGCCCACACCACCACCCCCAGCAGCAGCAGCACCAGCAGCGTCAGCGCCAGCAGCGTGACGATCGCAATGTTATCAGACAAGAACCCCATGCTCAGCCTCCCTCCAGGGCGCTGCGCACCGGCCACGAGACCCACAGCCACAGCAGTTCGGACAGGCCGAGCAGGATCAGCATCCCCAGCAGCACCAGCAGGCCGAAGCGGTTCAGGCGCGGCAGACGGCCGGCCGTCAGGTGCAACAGCGTGCTTTCATAGGCCTGGGCCGACAGCGTGCGGTCGCGCCCCTGCAGGTCGGCCGGGCGCTGGTAGACGAACTGGAACAGCTCGCGCCGGTACTCGGCGATCTTGTCCTGCGCCAGTCCGCGGTAGCGCCCCTGGAAGCCGAGCGACAGCAGGTACAGGTACAGGCGCCCGACGTTGCGGCGCGCCGGCTCGCGCTCGCGCAGCAGCTGGTCCAGGTCCTGGAACACGCGCTCGCCGGCATAGCTCGACTTGAACAGGGTGGCCTCGACCAGCACGTGGCGCCAGTAGTCGCGTCCGGCCCAGTCGGTGCTGAGCAGCACTTCGTCGGCCAGCGCCGCCTTCAGGAAGCGGCCCTGCAGGTCGGCCTCGGCGCCGCCCTTGCCGCCCACGCGGCGCGCTTCCAGCGACTGCAGCTCGATCAGCTGGCACAGCTGGCGGCTGAGCGCCTCGGCCGCGCCCCTGGCCTCGTCCTCGCCGAGGCGGACGACGGCGTGCGCCGCGCGCGCCAGCACGTCGTAGAAATCGCGGAACTGGCTCGACGCCAGGTCCACGCCCTCGTTCGCCGCAGCGCCCGCCGGCGCCCTGACCCGTACTTCGGTGGTGTGCCGGCTCATGCGCTCACCCCCGGACGAACAGGACGATTTCCTGCGGGCGCCGGGCCTGCAGGGTGTCGTTGGCATTGCTGATCAGGAGCGCCTGCCCCGCCACGATGAAGGCGTCCGACGCTTCGATGGCGAACAGGGTGTAGCCGGCGCTGCTGCGCACGCCCAGCTCGGCGGCCTCGTCGATCTGGCTGCGCGCGGCGCCCAGCACGCGGCGGTCGGTGAGCGAAGTCCATACGGTCTGCGAACCGATCACCGCGCCCGCCATCCATTGCGCCGCCTCGCGCTCGGGCTGTCCGCGCAGGCCCACCACCAGGCGCCCGCCCAGCCATTCCTGCTGCAGCGGCAGCGCGAAGGCGCGTCCGTCGAAGCCGAAGGTGACGGTCTTCCATTCCTGGCTGACCTCGGCCACCAGGGCCGACAGCGCCTCCAGCACGGCATCGAACAGCGGGCCGCTGTCGGCGTGGTCGTAGGCCGGCGGCAGCAGCGGCACCGCACCGGGCCGCAGCGTGGCCAGCGGTCCTAGCTGGGCGCACAGGGCCAGGTACAGCGGCAGCGGCTGCACCACCGGGCAGCGCAGCACGGCCTCCAGCCACGGCAGGTTGAGGGTCAGGCTGGCCAGCCGGCCTTTCTGCTCCAGCATGGCCAGGCGGTCTTCGGTGCGCGAGGAAGGATGCGCGGTCTGGCGCGCCAGGAACAGCGCCTTGTTGCGCATCTGCGTGGCCAGCACCTGGGCGCGCTGGCGCAGCGCCGCCTCGGCCGGCACCTCCAGCATGGCCGGCAGGTAGGCGCCGCGGCGCACCACCTCGTTGACCTTGTTGACGGTCGCCAGGCGCAGCGCGGTGTACGCCGCCGGCGGCAGCTTGCCCGCCATCAGGCCGAGGTTGACCGCCATGCGCGGCACGTCGGCCGGCAGGGCCTGCGAAATCTCGTCTTCCACCGGCGCGCTTTCCACGCCGCGGAACATGGCCGGCTGGCCCGGCTGGTTGAGCGAACGGGTATTGCCGAGCACCAGGTAGACGTCGACCTCGCCCTGCGCCATGGCCTCGTCCCACGGCGCCAGCGCCAGCTCCAGCGCATGGCCCTGCGCGCTGGCGCTGTCGTAGGCGACCGCCATCCCGTTCGGCAGGACCGCTTCCAGCTGCAGCACGCGCAGCAGGCCGGTGTTGAGCAGCGCCTCGTCGATCGCCAGGCGGCGCACGCCCCAGCCGTACGGTTGCGCCGCGAGCGACTGCCAGGCCAGCAGCGCTTCCAGGCGCGCCCCTTCCTGCTGGAAGTGCTGGGGGGTGAGCAACAGGCCTTCATGCCACTGGATGCGGTCTGGGAGCTTGGTATGCGTCATGGGCTTGGTTCGGTCTATTTGGTGGCGCCGGGCGTCGGGTCGGTAGCGCTGAAATCCTGGGCGCGCAGCTCGATCAGGCAGGCGCGCGCATCCAGCATCAGGCGCGCCCGGTGCTCGCCGGGGCCGGCGTAGCCGGCGAAGGCCAGCACGCCCCAGCCGGCGGCGTCGCGCCAGAGCGCGTCCTGCACCTTGACGGTCTGGCCCGGCACCAGTTCGAAGGACAGCACCGTCAACGCCCCGGGAAAGCTGCGCTGCAGGTCGGCCCGGCCGGCGAACCATTTGTTGGCGGGCATGACCGCCATCGCATCCAGCGCCGCCGTGTCGCGCACGAATACGATGTCGAGCGCGATGGCGCTGTTGGCGTTGGCGTCGTCGTCGGCACGCAGCACCAGCGATTTCCAGTCCGGCGTGGACGGCTTCGGCCCCAGGCCGACCATCGAGCGGGCGCCGTCGACCGCGCCCGACACGGTCTTGCAGCCGGCCAGCAGGCCGGCCAGGCCGAGCGCCAGCATGGCGCGGCGGCGCTTGCCCGGTGCAGTCATGATGAAAGCCGTTTCATTCCAGTTGGTCATCGCCACAATGATCAGATCGCTTTATGCAAACCGAACCCGACGCCGGCGCAGAAGATGCTCGCCAGCGCAATGCACATCAAGACGGAAAGCGCCGCGAGCTGCCTGCGGCTGAAGACGAAGCGAATGGGTTCAAGAGGTGTCTGAGGGAAATCTTGCGCTCGATTAATATACAGTCCCTCCGCGACGAGCGCAATCAGCGCGGACGATATGAGCAGCGAAAGCAGGTTGCGTGCGCCTTCGCACAACACTTCGACCAGCATGAACACCGGCAGGACCGCTTCCAGCGGCAAGCCCAGCGGCGCCAGCACGAAGCCGCCGAGCGCCACCGACCTGGCCCCCGTCACCCCCACCGAGAGCAAGGCGGCGGCGAACGACAGCGCGCCGATGCGCGCCACGACGACCGCGTCCAGCGGCGCCCCGTACAGGTTGGCGACGAAGATGGCCAGCACCGCGAAGAACATGGCTTCGCCGGCGCGCATGAACACCGGCGCGATCGGCCCGCACAGTTCGACCAGGCCGCGGCTGTAGCCGAGCCGCTCGCTCATGCCGGCGATCAGGCCCGGCACGGCGGCCACCGCCAGCGGCGAGAACAGGCACACCGCGATCGGCTCGCGCAACGCCGCCAGCACCTTCAGCGGCGAGGTCTGCAAGCGCCAGCCGATGAGGCCCAGCGCCAGCGCGCTGACGGCCAGGACGCCGGCCAGGAAGGTTGCCAGGAAGCCGCCCAGCAGCACGATCGCTTCGACACCGGCCGCGGCGGTCGCGGTGGCGGCCAGCATGAATGCCGTCACCGGCAGGTAGTAGTTGACGTAGTGGACCAGCGATTCCAGCGCGCGGTAGCTGGCTTCCAGGATCGCGCCCAGCGAGCGCGTCGACCCCGGCGCCTGCGCCGCCACCGCCGCGCCGAAGCACAGCACGCCGATCAGGATCGACGGCATCGAGCCGTGCGACAGCACGCCGAACAGGTTGTCCGGCACCAGCGCGCCGATGTCCCAGGGCAGCGCCGCCGCGGCGTCGGCGCCGTAGCGCGCCATGGACATGCCGCCTTCGGCGCGCAGCGTCAGGCGGCCGAAGGCGGCGGCCTGCTGCGCCGTCATGTGGCTGCCGGCGCCGCCCGCGCCCGCAGCCAGGATGCCGACCACGGCGCACAGCAGCATGCCCAGCAGCGACAGGCCGGCGACCGTCGCCAGCAGCCGGCGCGCGTGCGCAATGGCCGGCACCCGCTGCAGGCCGAAGTACACGGCCAGGATCACGAACGGCAGGGCCGCCATCTGGATCAGCAGCAGGTACAGGGCGGCGCAGGCGGCGAACAGCGACTGCCCCTGCGGCAGCACGGCCCCGGCCCAGCCGCCCAGCAGCACCATGCCCAGCAACAGCGCGGGGTGCTGCAGCATCTCTCTGGCCTGGAAGGCGGCGGGTTTGGCGAGCTGGCGCATGGCCATCCTAGAGCTTGACCGGTTCGTCGCACACCGACGCCACCGCGGCGCAGCCGGTGACCACGGTGACGGCGGTGCGCGCCATCGCGCACAGCGGATCGACCGCCGCCAGCAGCACGAACACTGCCTCGAACGGCAGCGCCAGGTAGGCCGCCGTGGTGCCCACCAGCGACACCGTGACGATGCCGGTCATGCCGGCCGAGGCGAAGCCGGACAGCATCGACACCAGCGCCAGCAGCAGCACATCGCCCGCGCCCAGCGGCCGGCCGTACAGCGCCGCGATGAACAGCGTGCCGCACACGCAATAGGCCACCGAGCCCATGCGCAGCAGCGAGATCGTCAGCGGCACCAGCAGCTCGACGCGCGCACGAGAGAACTGCAGCTTGCCGGCCAGGCCGTCGATCATGGCCGGCATGCAGGTGGCGCTGTTGCTGGTGGCCACGCCCAGGGCAAACGGCTCGCGCAGCGCGCCCAGCACGGCCCCGTGCGCCACCCCGGCGCGGCGCGCGATGACCAGCACGCCGGCGCCCAGCAGCAGCAGCGACAAGCCCAGGAAGGTGGCCACGAAGCCGGCCATCACCTGCAGCGGTTCCAGCCCGCTATGCGCGATCTGCGCCGCCGCCATACAGAACAGCACCGCCGGCAGCGGCAGGTTGACCCAGCGCGTCAGCGTCTGGCAGGCGTGGTAGATGGTGCCGAGCGCTTCGTGCAGGCCGCTCGACAGCCGGGTCGGCACCTGCCCGGCGGCGAAGCCGAACAGCAGCGCGAACACCAGCGCCTTGAGCGTCTCGCCGTTGGCCAGGGCGGCGAAGATGTTCTGCGGGATCAGCGATTCCAGCACCTGGCCGATGCTGCGCGATGGCGGCGGCGCCGCTTCCTCGCGCATCGACATCACGGTATTGCTGCGGTCGCCGTCTTCGTTGACCAGCTTGCCCAGCGCGGCGCGGGTGTCGGGCGACAGGCCGCTGCCCGGGTTGAACAGCAGCGAGGTGCAGGTGGCCAGCAGCGCGACCGCGACCGAGAACGCCGCGAACACCAGCGCCATGCGCTTGAATATGCGACTGGCGCCGCCTTCGCGGTACAGGTTCTGCAGGCTGAAGATGACGGCCGAGATCATGAACGGCAGTACGATCATCTTCAGCAGGTCGACATACACCACGCCCACCGGTCCCAGCGCCCGCGCCGGCGCCGGTGCGGCCCAGCCGAACACGCCGCCGGCCAGCACGCAGGCCAGCACGGTCCACGGGCTCAGCGCCCAGCGGTGATAGCGCCGCACGGTGCGCGGCAATTCGGCAACGGTGTTCATTTGATCGCCTTCAGGACGCTGCTCACGGTCGGCTTGTCGACCCACTGCGCGATCACTTCGTTGACGAAGGAAAGCAGGGTCGGGTCGCCGATGCCGACCATCATCGCCAGCGGCGACTCGAGGTCGTCGAAGGTGACGGTGCGCAGGCTCAGCGCCAGGCCCGGCTCGTTCCTGACGATCTGCTGGACCTCCAGCTCGTCGCGGTAGGCGGCCACCACGGCCCCGCTCCTGGCGGCGGCGACCGCTTGTTCCCAGGTCGCGAAGCGCACCAGCTGCGCGCGCGGAAAGTTGCGGCGGCCGAACTCTTCCCAGGAAGAGTTGGCGAGCACGCCCAGCTTGCCGTCGAAGTTGCGGATCACCTGCTGCAGCGGACGGTCGCCGGCCATGGCGGCGAATTTCACCCGGTTGATCAGCAGCGCATGGCCGAGGCGCATGTAGGTGTTCGAGAAATGCACGTACTGGCCGCGCCGCAGTGTTCTCGCCAGCCGGCTGATGCCGAGGTCGGCGCGCCCGGCCGCCACCGCTTCGGCCACGCCGTCGAAGGTGGCCGGGCTGCGGTCGAAGCGCAGGCCCACGCCCAGCTCGTTCGCCACGCGCCTGGCCATGTCGACGTCGGTGCCGACCAGGACGCCCTTCTTCACCGAAAAGAACGGCGGATTGTCTTTCGCCAGCATGGCCACCACCAGTTCGTTGCGGTTGACGATGCGCGCGATGTCCGGCGCCAGCAGGCGGCCGTCGGCCGCCTTCACCAGCCGCGCCTGCGCCTCCGGCACGGCGACGGGGGCCGCCGCCGGCGCCGCCGGCGCTGCCCATGAAGGCGCGCCGGCCAGCAGCGCGCAGGCCAGGGCGAGGAACGCCGGCGCCTTCATTGCAGCGCCTTTTTCAACGGCGACACGGCGTCGGCCGCGCCGGTGTCCGCCTTGCGCAGCAGGCGCGCGCCGGCGGCTTCGGCGGCGGCCGTGCGACCTTCCTCGCGCCCGCCCGCCGCCATGCCGCGGCCGACCTGGTAGCCCAGCGCGAACAGCAGCACCATCAGGGCCACGCCGCCGAACAGCGCCAGCCCGATCAGGCGCGGCGTCAGTGAAAAACGGTATTCGGTACTCATCTCGTGTGCACGACCAGTGGAGTGGATGTCAGGGGACCGCGACGGTGAACTGGCCGGGAGCGTTGATGGCGATCACGCCGCCCCAGGCACATATCAGTTTCGAGGCATCGTTCAGCGCCGGCATATTCCCCAGCAAGACCGTGGGCGAACCCGGCACCCACGGCGCCATCGTCATCGGGATGCAGGGCATCGGCGTGAGCACGCCCAGCGCCGCGGCGGTGGCGGCGGCCACCATCGGGTTCGCCAGCGACATGCAGGTGCCGAACGGCAGGATGTTGACCATCGGCTTGTTGTCCATGATGTTGGCGTCCGGCACGCCGGTGAGCGTCCGGTTGAGCGGCAACACCATCAATGCGCCCGGCGCCGCGCCGAAGCTGCACTTGATCATCGCGCCCATGCAGGCATGCTGTCCCATCAGCTTCCCCTCACCAGTTTTTGCAGCCGTTCCAGGAGCGCCGGCTCGGCCTGCGCGACGCCGACGGGCTTGCCGCCGGCATCGTAGCGTGCCGGCGCGCCTACCGGCTTGCCGTTGCGGTAGATCGTTTCTTCCATCAGTTCCCCGTCCGGCCAGTAGCGGCGCAGCGGACCGTGCAGCAGGTTGGCCTTGTAGACGCACGACTGCACCACGGTGCCCTCGGCATCGAAGTCGATCGACTCGCCGTCCAGCAGATTGGCGCGGTACACCGACTTGCGCACCCGCAGGCCTTCGTGGAAGAACTCGGCCGGGCCGTGGATCTGGCCCTTCAGCAGCGTCAGCCTGGCGGTCAGGTGGCCGGCCTCGTCGTAGGTCTGGGTCACGCCCTCGGGCACGCCGTCCACCATGGTCTGCTGCGAGATGCAGCGGCCGTTGGCATAGATCTGCATGATCCCGTGCGGCTGGCCGAGGCGGAACGGCGCCTTCTGCAGCAGCTTGCCGTCCTCGGTCCAGGCCGTCATCGGCCCGTGCATCTTGCCGTCCTCGAAGCCGGCCTGGAACAGCAGGCGGCCGTCGGCGGCGAATTTTTCCAGCACCCCGTGCAGCAGCCCGCCGCGCATGTGGCAACGCTGCACCAGGCGGCCGGCGTCGTCGTGCTGCTCGATCAGGCGGATCGCGGCGTCGTCCATCAGTTCACCTTGGCCAGCGCGCCCTTGAGCGTCAGGATTGCGCCGGCCTCGACGGTGTGCATCGCATCGGCCTTGCTGTTGATCATCGGCGCCTTGTTGTCGAGCTGGACGCCGCCCTGGTTGACCAGGTTCAATCCGGCCTTGTTGGTCAGGTTGGTACCGGCCTCGTTCTTGAGCTCGGTGCCCGACTTGTTGTTCAGCGCCGTGCCGGCGGTGACGCCGAAGCCGGTCCCGCTCTCCAGCGCCACCGCCGCGCTCGATTTCATGGTGATGCCGCCGGTGACGGTGATGGTCAGCTTGCCGTCGATCGTCAGCGCATAGTCGCCGGTCACCTTGTGCGTGAACTTGGCGCCGTTGGTATGGCTTTCGTCGCCGCCGACGTCGAGCGTGCGCGTACCCTTGACGTTGTGGGTTTCCTTGCCCTTCTGGACATCGACGGTGCGGTCGCCCTCGGTCAGCGTATGGGTCTCGGCGCCCTTGGCGATGGTGGTCGTCAGGGCATTCTCGATCTCGACCAGCATGTCCTTCTGCGCATGCAGGTACAGCTGCTCGGCGTCCTTCTTGTCCTCGAAGCGCAGTTCGTTGCCGGCTTCGCCGCCCTTGGACGACCAGGTGCGCAGCACGCTCTGGGTCTGGTTGGCGGGCAGCGCGACCGGGGTGGCGTTCTCGGCGTTGTACACGCAGCCCGTCACCAGCGGCCGTTCCGGGTCGCCGTTCAGGTAGCTGACCACCACTTCCTGGCCCACGCGCGGCAAGAACAGCGCGCCGAAGCCCTTGCCGGCCACCGACTGCGCGACCCGGATGAAGGGCGAACTCTTGTCGTCCTTGGCGCCGTCGCGGTCCCACGGGAACTGCACCTTGATGCGGCCGTGGCTGTCGGTCCAGATCTCTTCGCCGCTGGGGCCCACCACCAGCGCCGTCTCGCAGCCGACCGCGCGCGGACGCGGCGTCAGCAGCGGCGGGCGGAACGGCACGGCGGCCGGGAACGCCTCGAAGGAATTCGTGTACAGCTCGTCGCGCGCCGTGTGGTGCACGCGGCGCAGCACGAAGGCGGCGTTCAGGGCGGCGACGAAATGGTCGGACAGCGTGAACCTGGTGCCGGCCCCGAACGGGTAGCAGAAGCTGTCGCCGCGCAGCACCTCGGCATTCGCCTGGCTGGCTTCCACGCGCAGCTTGGCGATCGCGTTGGCCGCCGCCACGGCCAGGTGGCCGGTGCCGAATTCCACCAGTTCGCCCTGGCCGCCGGTGGCGGCGTGGGTGCCCTGCAGGCTGGTGCTCGGCTGCAGGAAATCGTAGTCGTTGACGGTGGCGGTCCTGATCGCGATGGTGTTCTCGTGCGCGAAGCGCGACACCGTGTCGATGGCGTTGTGCATGCCGGTGCGCGGGAAGAAGCGCACGGCGGCGGCGCCGTCGCAATCCGCGAACGCGCCGTTGGCGTCGGCCAGCACCATCGTGTGGGCGCTGCTGGTGAAGGTGAAGAAATAGCAGATGCCGTTCTGCTCCATCAGCCGGCAGATGAAGTCGAACGCGGTCTCGTCGTATTGCACGCAGTAGTCCAGCGCGCTATAGGTGGCGCTGGTCTTGTCCTCGAACGTGATCGAGAACGCCCCCAGCACGGCGGCAACGATCTCGGTGACCGACTTGCCCTGGTAGATCTTGCGGTCGCGCGACAGCGTCAGCAGCCACAGCATCGGCACCAGTTCGGCCTCGTAGGTGGCAAAGTCGCGGTCGAAGCCGCTCTGCACGAAGCGCGCCACCATGCCCGAGATGTAGCGCTTGCTGCCGCCCGGGATCGACATGGTCACGGTCATCGGCTGGCCGACCGCGCTGGCCGCGCTCAGGCTGGTGCTGCCCGAGCGCATGTGCAGGTTGAACTTGAACAGTTCCGAGATGCCCTCGCTGCCGTCGACGGCGTCCAGCAGCAGGTCGTTGGCGCCGAACGGCGACGACACCGAGAGAAACGCCCCGGCCTGCTCGAAACCGGTCCTCATGGTCCACGCCCCAGCGGATCGTCGCGGAAGGCAAAGCGGAACGACGCGTCGGCGCCCACGCTCATGTGCACGGCGCTGAACGCGGTCTGCATCGCCATGCGTTCCAGCACCAGCGAGGACAGCTGCGGCAGCACCGTCTGCGTCAGGATGTAGTCGATGTTGCGGGCGCCGCTGTCGGTTTCGGTGCAGCGCGCGGTCACCACCTCGGTGACGCGGTCGTCCCAGGTGAAGCGCGCGTTGTGGTTCTCGCCGAAGCGCGCGGCCAGGCGCGCCAGCTTGAGGTCGACGATGTTGCGGATCTGACGGTCGCCCAGCGGATAGTACGGCACCAGCACCAGCCGGCCCAGGAAGGCCGGACTGAACTGCTGCAGCAGCGCCGGGCGCAGCCGTTCGACCAGCTGTTCCGGATCGGGCCGCGCCCCGTGCGCGCAGGCCTGGGTGATGACGTCCTGCGCGGCGTTCGAGGTCAGCAGGATCAGCGTGTTCTTGAAGTCGATCGGGATGCCTTCGCCGTCTTCCATCGCGCCCTTGTCGAACACCTGGAAGAACAGTTCGAGCACGTCCGGGTGGGCCTTTTCCATCTCGTCGAGCAGCACCACGCAGTACGGGCGGCGGCGCACCGCCTCGGTCAGCACGCCGCCCCTGCCGTAGCCGACGTAGCCGGGCGGCGCACCCTTCAGGCTGGAAATCGAATGCGCCTCCTGGAATTCGGACATGTTGATGGTCACCATGTTCTTTTCGCCGCCGTACAGCGTATCGGCCAGGGCGATCGCGGTCTCGGTCTTGCCGACCCCGCTCGGGCCGACCAGCATGAACACGCCGACCGGCTTGCCCGGGTCGTCCAGTTCGGCGCGGAAGGTGCGCACCCGGCGCGCGATCGCATCCAGCGCCTGGTCCTGGCCGACCACGCGGTCGGCCAGGTGCTCCTTCAATTGCAGCACGGTGTGGATCTCGTCGGCCATCATCTTGCCGACCGGGATGCCGGTCCAGCCCGAGATCACGTCGGCCACGATGCCCGGATCGACGCAGACCGGCACCAGCGGGTCGTCGTCCTGGATCGTTTCCAGTCCCTTCTGCAGGCGCTGCAGCTGGTCGCCGCCGGCGCGATGCTCTTCGAGGTCGGCCTCGGCGCCCTCCTGCTCGCGCGCCGCCCTGGCCGCGATCTCGCGCCGCAGCGCCAGGATTTCCCCGACCGCGCGGCGTTCCTCGCCCAGCTTGTCGCGCAGGCGGGCCTGGCGCGCGCGCAGCGCCGCCAGCTGCGCTTCCAGTTCGGCGATGTGGGCGGCCTGGTCCTCGCCGCGTGCGCGCCTGCGCAGCGCCAGCGCCAGCGCCTCGCCGGCCAGCACGATCTCGTGCTCCAGCGCCTCCAGCTGCGGCGGCGCGCCGGCCTGGCCGATGGCGACACGCGCGCAGGCCGTGTCGAGCACGCTGATCGCCTTGTCCGGCAGCTGGCGCCCGGAGATGTAGCGATGCGACAGGCGCACCGCATCCACCACCGCCTCGTCCAGGATCTCGACGCCGTGGTGCTGTTCGAGCGTCGCGACCATGCCGCGCAACATGCCGACGGCAGCGTCCGGCGCCGGCTCGTCGACCTTGACCACCTGGAAGCGGCGCGCCAGGGCCGGGTCGCGCTCCACGTACTTCTTGTATTCGGCCCAGGTGGTGGCGGCGATGGTGCGCAGTTCGCCGCGCGCCAGCGCCGGCTTGAGGATGTTGGCGGCGTCGCCCTGCCCTTCGGCGCCGCCGGCGCCGATCAGCTGGTGCGCCTCGTCGATGAACAGGATCACCGGGGTGGCCGAGGCGCGCGCTTCGGCGATCACCGACTTCAGGCGGTTCTCGAACTCGCCCTTGATGCCGGCGCCGGCCTGCAGCAGCGCCAGGTCGAGCGAGCGCACCACCGCGTCGGCCAGCGCCGGCGGCACCAGCCCCTGGGCGATGCGCTGGGCGAAGCCCTCGACCACGGCGGTCTTGCCGACGCCGGCCTCGCCGGTCAGGATCGGGTTGTTCTGGCGCCGCCGCAGCAGGATGTCGACGATCTGGCGGATCTCCGGATCGCGGCCGCGGACCGGGTCGATGGCGCCGGCGCGCGCCTGGGCGGTCAGGTCGACCGTGTACTGGTCGAGGGCGGGCGTCTTGGCGCCCGCGCCCTGCGGCATGGCGCCGGGCGCGCCCGGCGCGGCCGGCACGCCCGCGGACGGCGCCGCCGTGCCGCCGTCCTCGCTCGATGCCGCCAACAGCCCTGCCAGTTCGCGGCGCAAGTCATCGCGCGGTATCTGCAACAGCGCAGGCGCGGTTTCCAGCAGCACGCCGCGCAGTGCGTCGACCTCGAGCAACGCCAGCACCACGGTACCCGAACGGACTTGCTGGCTGCCGAGCAGCATCGAGCCGATCAGCCATGCTTCCTGGAACAGCGCGATGAAGCGCGCCGACAGCGCCGGGGTACGGCCGTTGCCGCGTCTGAAACCGTCCAGGCTGGCCTGCAGCTGCGCCGCCACGGCCGACTGGTCGATGCCGAAACGTTCCAGCACCAGCGCCAGGTCGGGCGCGCGGTTCTCGAGGAGGACCAGCAGCAGGTGTTCCAGCTCGACGTTGAAGTGGGTCTGCTTGACGCACAGTTCGGCGGCCTGCCCCATGGCGCGCTTGCATTCGGGGTTCAGCTTGCCCAGCAGCGTGCGGATATCGATGTCCATCTTGCTCAAGTCCTTTCGGGTGCTGCGCTCGCCAGCCCGAAGCGGGCCGGCCGGTAGGTTGCCGGCCGCGCGCCCGCGCCGGGACTGCACAGCCAGGCGCTCAGGCCGAGGCGCGGCGCCAGCGCCGGCGTTTGTCCTTGCGCGGAGGCCGGCACGCCCAGCCGGGTGACGGGACGCGCCGCCGGTTCGAGCCGTACCTGCACGTCCATGTCGCGCTGCAGGTGGCGCCCGACCAGCCAGCCCAGCAGCGCGTGGTCCGGCCCGCCCGGCAGCAGCGCGGCGAAGCGCGCCGGCGCCAGCGGCGGCGCATCCAGCGCCAGGCCGCCGCCCTGGTCCCAGGCGCGCGCGCCCAGGCTGGCGCCCTGCCCCAGGCGCGACTCGGCGCCGGCGCGCCGGCCCTGGCTGGCCAGGCGCGCGCGGTCGCAGCGCGCCAGCGGGTGCCAGCCGCCGACGAACTGCCTGCCGCGAAACGGCACGCCCATGCGGTCGCGCACCACGGCCAGCAGCGACGCCATCGAGCGCGGCGCCGCGCCCTGCACGGCGGCATGGCGCAGCCAGGCCTGCTCGCCATCCGGCCCGCGCGCACCCTCGGCGCGGCCCAGGCTCGACAGCGCGTCCAGCGCGCGCACCAGCGGCGCGCCTTCCACGCTGCCGCCCGCCAGCGCCAGGTGGTGCTTGCGCCGGCTGCGGTACAGGAAGCCCAGCAGGCGCTGGTTGAAGATGTCGAGGAAATCCAGGCCGCTCGGATCGCGACCGCGGCGCAGTTCGAGCAGCGCCTCGGTGAACGGCGCCGGCAGCGGGCCGTGCGCGCCGGCCAGCGACAGCACCGGCGAGCGCAGCGTCAGCGGCGGGCCGGGTTGCGTGCTGTCGACCAGGGCCGCCAGGTCGCTGGCGGCAAAGCCCTGCGTCACCTGGGCCGCCAGGCGCACGCTTTCGTCCAGGCCGAGCGAGGTGCCGACCGGGGCGCATGCCGGGCGGCTGCGCTCCAGCAGGCTCAGGGCCTGGAACAGGTCGAAATCGTGCGGCGCTTCCCGCAGCTGCGCGATCAGATCAGGCATTGGCGTCCGCTCATGGCCGGCCATTGCATCCACGGTTCGCCGTTGCGCGTGACGCCCAGGCGGACGAAGGAATTGACCGAGGTGTACAGCGCGAAGAAGCGCGACAGCACGCCCGCCAGCACCAGCGGCGAGGTGCCGATGAAGGCGTCGGCATCGAATTCCAGCACGATGTCGGTACCGCGGCAGTGGCCGCGCCACAGTTCGCGGCCCAGGCGCGCGCTGGCCGGCCTGGCCGTCATGCTCTTGATGCCGCGCACCTGCGCCTGGTCGCGCGCGCTGTCGCCGGCGAACAGCAGCAACATCTGCTGCAGCGTCTGCACGCCGGTGGTGCCGTCCACCAGCGAACGGTGGTTCAGGCGCAGCAGCGCCACCAGCGACCACAGCGCCTTCGCTTCCAGCGCCGGCGGGCGCTGCAGGCTGGGCTGGTACAGGGCGCGGATCGTGGTCGAGGTCGAGACGCCCTCGCCGTAGAAGCGGGTGCCGGGGCCGACCTGCTCGGCCAGGTTGCGGTTGGTGCACAGCAGCTGGGCATACACCACCGGCGAACCCGGCTGGGTGTGCACGTCGCTGCGGTCGACGAAGCTCAGGTAGGCGTCGGTGCCGCCGATACCCTTGCGCAGGCTCATCTCGCGGCGCAGCGACCAGAACACGCCGGGGCCGTCCGGATTGTCCGGCGCGGACTCCGCGAACACGCTCGGGATGGTCAGCGTGCCTTCGGCGCGCGGGTCGGACGCGGTGACCGCCAGCACCGAGTGCACTTCGGTGGTGGCGTCGCGCTGGTAGTCCGGCACCAGCAGGTATTCGTAGCGGCGCCGGTCCATGCGGATCGGCTCGCTGGTCAGGCGGAACAGGTTCACCGCCGGCATGCAGCCGAGCAGGAAGGTGTGGCGGCCGACCCGGGACAGCGCGGCGACGCTGCGGTCGAACACGAAGCGCACCGAAAAGCCGGCGCCGCTGCCGAGCCGGCCGCGCAGGCCGCACAGGTCGAAGAACTGGAACTTGCGCGGGAAGGCGAAGTATTCCTGCAGCAGCGCATAGGCCGGATGGGCGTGGTTCGGCTGCGCCAGGATCGCCTCGTCCTCGGCGAATCCGACCTCGGCCAGGCTGGCCGGTCCCAGGCGGTGCAGGCGGCCGTCGCCGCCCAGCAGTTCGATGCGTTCCAGGCCGCTCACCAGCAGTTCGTGCAGCGGCATGGTCGTCATCAGGTCGCCGGACAGGTGCAGGCGCAGGCTGTCCAGTTCCAGCTCGGCGACGTCGACGCCACCCTCGCAGGCCAGGTCGAGACGCAGCGTGCGCCCGTCTTCCAGACTGGCCGAATCCACCCGCAGCGGCCACAGGGTGGTGCCGGCCGCCACCTGGAAGCGGCAGTTCTCGCCGCCCGCCGCGGTGGCCGACAGCATGGTGCCGCGCGCCACCGGCATGCCGGCCATGACCTTGCCCTGGGTCGGATCGAGCGTCATCTGCACCACCGTCATGGCGGGCACGGGCTGGGTCAGGCTGGGGCACAGGTTGTCCAGCAGCGCGCCGGCGACGGTGGGAAAATCGCGGTCCAGGTCGCGGTGCACGCGCGCCGTCAGGAAGGCCACCGATTCGATCAGGCGCTCGGTGTGCGGGTCGGCCGATTCGCCGCCGCTGAGCACCAGGCGCTGCGCGACCTTCGGATAGCGCGCCGCGAAGTCGGCCGACTGGGTGCGCAGGTAGGCCAGCTCGCGCCGGTAGTACTCGAGCAGGTCGTCGCTCACGCCGCGGCCTTCATGCCTGCGCTGCGCCCGTCCAGCGCCATGTCGAAGTCGACCCGGCACAACTGCTGGCCCAGGCGCACCGCGGCGACGATGACGGCGCGCGCCGTGCTCGGGCGCGTGCGGTCGGGGGTGACCGTCACGCGCACGTGCGCCAGGCGCGGTTCGTACAGGGCGATGCTGCGCTCGAGCACGCCGGCCCAGGTCAGCAGGTCCTGGTCGGACTGGGCCGACAGCGACAGCATGTCCGGCAAGCCATAGTCGAGCACCGTGGGATCGCCGTCGAGGAATTCGCGCACCGTCATCGCATTGCGCACGTTGAACAGGCGCATCAGGTCCAGCTGCAGCGACTGCTGCAGCCCGCCGCCGTCGAGCAGCCTGCCGTCCGGGGAGGCGCAGGCGCCGCCGGCAAGGCGGTCGAACAGGGGAACCAGCGCTGCGGTGATGGTTTTCGACATAGTGACATTATGGACCGGACACGGCGAAACGCGAAGCCTCGCGCCGCGCCGCGCCGCGCCGCCGCGGACATCAGTCGGCCTTCATCGTCTCCAGGTTCCAGTTCCAGGTGCCGGTGCCCTTGGCGGTCGAATCCGACTGCTGCTGGGTGTAGTCGCACTTGATCTTGGTGAACGCGATGGTGAACGAATCGGACGGGATGCCGCCGCCGCCGGACGTCGAGATGCTGGAAATCATGGCGTTGGTCATTTCGTACTTGAAGAAGCTCATGTACTTGCCGTTTTCCACGCGGCCCACGTACAGGGTGGCGGTGCCGATCTTGGTGCCCTGGGTGCAGGCCTTGTACAGCTCGGTGGTCGACAGGTCGGACATCTTCGAGAAGCTCAGTTCCGAAAAGACCGGACGGCCGGCGGTGCGCTCGGTGTTGGCCGAGTCCATCTGCATCGGGATGGAAGCGCTGTGCGAATACGACAGCACGATGATCTTGCCGGCATAGCCGGTGACCTGGCAGTTGCCGACGATGGTGGTGCCCAGGTCGAGGATGAGTACGTCAGACATGCATTGCTCCAGAATGTAGGGCGCTGTCCGGCGGCGCCATGCCGCCGGACAGCGCGAAGACTATCGAAAACGATCAGGCGGCGGCGGCCGGCAGTTCGGCCACCAGGCGGATCGACGCGGTCAGCTCTTCCATCTGGAAGTGCGGACGCAGGAACACGGTGGCCGAATAGGCGCCCGGCTTGCCGGCGATCTCGGTCACGTCGACACGCCCTTCGGCCAGCGGGAAGCGCGCCTTCTCTCCCTGCGTGGCGTTCGGGCTCAGCAGCACGTACGAGCTCAGCCAGTTGTTCAGGTAGGCCTCGACCGACTGGCGGGTCTGGAAGCTGCCGACCTTGTCGCGCATGATCACCTTGATGTAGTGCGCGAAGCGCGACGCCGCCAGCACGTATGGCAGGCGCGCGGACAGCGCCGCGTTGGCGTTGGCCGCATCGAGGTTGTATACCTTGGGCTTGTTGACGGTCTGACCGCCGAAGAATGCGGCGAAATCGGAACCCTTGGAATTGACGGCGGCGATGAAGCCCAGGTCGTTCAATTCCTTTTCGCGGCGGTCGGTGATCGCCACTTCGGTCGGGCACTTCAGCGCCACGTCGCCTTCGTCGGTCTTGAAGGTGTGGGCGGTCATGCCGGAAATCTTGCCGCCGCCCTCCACGCCGCGGATCGCGGTGGTCCAGCTATGCTTGGCGAAGGCGTCGGTGATGCGCAGGCCGAGCTGATAGGCGGAGTTGGCCCACAGGTACTTGCTGTGGTCGCGGCCGTCGACGTCTTCCTCGAATGCGAAATTTTCCACCGGCACGGTCTTGGCGCCGTACGGCAGGCGCGCCGCGTAGCGCGGCAGCACCATCGCCACGTAGCGCGAATCTTCCGAATCGCGGAAGCCGCGCCAGGTCGCCATCTCGGCGCTTTCGAAGATCTTCGAGAGGTCGCGCGGCACGCCCAACTCGGTGTACTCGCTCATGTCGAACAGCGACGGCGCGGCGGCGGTGACGAAGGGCGCGTGCGCGGCGGCAGCCACTTTCGACAGGCGCTGCAGCAGCGCCATGTCTTGCGGATGGCGGCCGAAATAATAGTCGCCGATCAGCAGCGAATACGGCGCCCCGCCGAAGGTGCCGTATTCTTCTTCGTAGACCTTCTTGAACAGCACGCTCATGTCGTGGTCGACGGCGCCTTCCAGGTCCTTCAGCAGCTCTTTCTTCGAGACGTTCAGCAGGCGCAGCTTGAGGTTGGCGCCGGTCTCGGTGCCGTACACCATGTCGCGCAGGCCGCGCCAGGAGCCTTCTAGCTTCTGGAATTCCGGGTCGTGCATGATGGCGTTCAGCTGGTCGCTCAGGATCTGGTCGATCTCGGCCACGCGTTCGTTGATGGTCGCCACGACGCCCTTGTCGGGCGCCGTCTTCATGCCCTCGTCGAGCACCTGGGTGGCGAACTGGCCCAGCAGTTTCTTGGCGTAGGCGCCTTGCGACGGCTCGATCGCCATCTTGCCTTCCTGGACGATGCGGTCCAGGAGGCCCAGGTCGCCGCTCTCGGTCGACGTGACGGCGCCGCTCGGCGCGGATTGGGTGGTAGCCATGATTAAGCTCTCTGTGTAGACGGTTGTGGAATCAGGTCGGCGACGCTTCCGGTCCGGCATCCGGTGCAGCCTCCGGGGCGGCGCCTTCCGGGGCGGCGGCGGCCGCGATGGCGGCAGCCGCGGCGGCCGCGGCCGGTCCCTGTTCCTTGAGCTGTTTCAGTTCGTTGGTGTTCTGGACGATGTTCTCGAGCAGCGCGTCGAGTTCGTCATTGCCGTCCAGCTTGCTCAGCAGGTCGCGCAATTGCTGGCGTGCTTCCAGCAGCTTGGCCAGGCGCGGCACCTGGGCGACGATCGCTTCCGGATGGAAGTGATCGAATTCGGTGAAGTTCAGTTCGACCTTCAGGTTGCCTTCGCCCTTCAGCGTGTCCGGCACCGACAGGTCGAGGCGCGGCGCGATGTTGGCCATGACCTCGTTGAAATTGTCGCGATCGATATCGATCAGGCGGCGCGCCTTCAGCTTCGGCGGCGGCACCAGCGGCTGGCCCGACAGGTCGGCCAGCAGGCCGACGACCAGCGGCAGCTCCTTCTTCTCGATGGCGTCGCCGATTTCGACGTCATAGGTGATCTGGACGCGCGGCGGACGATTGCGGCCAACCCATTTTTGCAAACTATCTGACATTCCTACCTCGTTGAGTGACAAGCTGCTGACGATTCGCAGGTTGGGACAACCAGGAAAAGCTCGCCCCGCCGGCCGGATTCGGCCCTTCCTGCACCAGGTACTACGCAAATCATTTCCAGCAATCAACAAAGGATAGTAGGTTATTTTTTGTGCCGCCAAGGTTTTTTGAATCCGGCAAAGAAAAAAGCGCGACGGTCTTTTTTTCGCCACATTTTTCTATCCAATATGCTAATTGGCGATAAAAAAATGGAAATACCGCTCAGCGCGGAGGTGGCTTCGACCCGGCCAGCATGTGCCTGAACTTGCCGAGCCAGCGACCCAGCCTGGAAGACCCGGCCACCGCCGCGGGGGGCGCTGCGACATCGGCGCCGGCGGGCGGCGCCGGATTGGACGGGAGCGCCGCTGCAGGCTGCGCCACGTCCTCGACCCCGCTGGATGCATGCCGCAAGGCGTCGCCGACGGGGGCAGGCGGATACAACTCGACGCCAGGCGTGGCGGACGTGGTCGGCGGCGCTTGCGAGGAAATGGTGCGCGTAGAGGCGGTCGACGCGGCGTCTGGCGGTGCCGCTGCAGGCGCGGTGCCTGCAACTTCCCGGGCGGAGCGGGCGCCCGACGCCGGATCCGCTTGCACTGACGGGAGGGGGACGCCGCCGGCCTTCTGGTCCCGGCGCGACGCAGCGACGCTGCCCGTACCGGCATGCGCAGGCTGCGACGCGGCCGCGAGCACGTGTTCCGGCGCCGGCGCCGCACCGGCCGCAAGTACGCGGTCCTGCCCGGCAGCGCGCCCGGCGACGTCGTCCTGCACGGGCCGGCAGTCAGCCGCCGGTCCCACATCCTGCGCCGATGAAGAAGCGGCGGCAGCCGCATCGTTGCCCGCCGGCGGAACGGCAGCGGCAGCCTCGTCGTCCGCCGCGGGTGAAGCGCCATCCGCACTGCCGTCGTCCGCACCGCCGTCATCCGCGGCAGCCGGAACGCGATCGGCAGCGATCGCGTCCGCAGCGGACGAAGTGCCGCCGGCACCGCCGTCGTCCGACCTGGCAGACGCGCGCGCTGCCGATACGTCATGCGCTGCAGAAGGAGCGCCATCTGCATCACCATCATCCGCCGCGGCCGGTGCGCGCTCCGCAACCACCTCATCCGCTGCGGACACAGCCGTGTTCCCGGCCGCGTCCCCTCCAGATGCGGCGACGGCGCCGGCAGCACCGTCCGGCGCCGCCGACGCCTGGCGGCCGCCCGCATCGCCGTGCGCCGCTTGCGCATCCTGGCGCAGCGCTGCGTCCGGCGGCGCCGGCGTTGCCGGCCCCTGCTGCGGCACGGAGGATACGCCGCCCTCGCCGCTTGCCGCCACATCCGCGGACGCTTCGCCGGCCTGCCCGGCCGGGGCGGGAGCGGCGGCGGCCGGCGCCGCCACGGCGGGCACACCGGGCGGCGCCGCGGCGGCGTTCGCTGCGCCTCCGCCCGCACGTTCCTGCGCCGCCGTGCCATCGGATGCGAGGTCGCCTGGCGCTGCGTCGCCGCCGGTATTGCCGCTGGCAGACGCTTGCACATCGGCGCCCTCGCCGGCCGCGGCAGGCGCAGACGCATCGCTGCCGGCGTCAGTAGCGGCAACTGCATCCTCACCGTCGGCGGCGGCAGCCGCGCCCGCGGCCGCCGTCGCACCTGCGTCCGTGTCCGCATCTGCATCTGCATCGCCCACCGGCTCCGGCCGCCCGGCCGAGCCGGGCGGCTCGCCGGAATCCACCGAAACCGTGTCCGGCATGGCGCCTGCATCTGCGACGGCGGACGCTGCTGCGGGACCGGCCGCAGGCGTGGCGGCAGCCGCCGCGGCGTCGGCGCCGGCAATGACAGGCATCGCGCCGTCATCGGCCGCTGCGGGCAGCTCTGGCCCGAGCTCTCCGGCATCGCCGAAAACGACAGCGCCCGCCGCCTCGCCGCCCGCACCGGTTGCAGGTGAGGCAGCTTGCGCAGCGGCGGCGCCGCTCGTTTCCGCGCCCGATGGCGTGTGCATGGCATCCACGCCGGAAGCGGCTGCGGCTGCGGCTGCGGCTGCGGCTGCGGCTGCGGCACTGTCTGCGGCTGCGGCACTGGCTGCGACCGTGTCCGGCGGTATGGCACGGCCGCCGTCCTCCACCGCGCCGACAGCCTCCGCCGCGCCGGCATCCGTTGCAGCCGTGCGCCTGCCCGTTGCGGCGGACCGCGTTTCCGCGTGGGCCGCCGTGCCCGCGCCATCCGCGCCGGCAATGCCAGCGCCATCCGCAGCGGCGCCGTCCGCGGCCGCAGCGCCAGCGGCTGCCGCGCCGGGTCGGCCGGCGGGCGCGCCCGCCTCGCCGGCGCCATCCGCTCCCCTGCCCGCGGCATCGTCTCCGGCGCCCGTGGCATCGCCTGCCACGGCGGACGCTCCTGCCACACCGGCAGAGGCCGCGGACGCTCCGGGGAAAGCGCCGGCGGCCGCCGCGGTCCGGGTCGCCTCCTCGCCGTCCGCGCCGCCCGCCGGATCGGCGCCACCGTCATCGGCGGCCGCATCGGCCGATCCTCCGGCCCCGGCCGCGCCGGCAGCGGCGCCGGCATCCGCAGCCGCGATTGCCTGGGCACGCGAACCCGCCCCCGCGGCCGCGCCCGTATCCGCCTCCGCCTCAGCTCCCGCCTTCGAGCCCGCCGCCGCGCTCGCGCCGGCGGCATCCGCCCTGCCGGACGCGCCGCCATGCTTGACCACCTCGGCGTCGACGATCGCCTCGGCCTGGATGGCATCGGCGCGCGCCGCATCCACCGCGGCGCGCGCCGTTCGTACCTGCGCCTGGGCCTTGGCGATGCCGGCCTGGGCCTGGTCCTTCGACGCGTTGGAGCGGGCTTCGGCATCCCGGGCGGCGGCCGCCACCTGTTCCTGCACCGACGCGATGCCGGCGCTCACGCCCTGCTCGGCCCGGCGCGCTTCCTCGGCGCTGGCCGCGGCGGCGTCCGCCTGCGCGCGCAGCTCGGCGAGCTCCGCCTCACCCGTTGCCGGGTCGACGTCGCCCACCGTACGCGCCTGCGCCTCGGCCTCGTCCAGCGCCGCCGCCATGGCCTCGAGCGCCGCGTCCGCGTGGTCGGCCACGCCCTGGGCGTCGGCGCGCATGGCATCGAACGCCGTTTGCACCTGTGCGCCGGGCGCGGCCTCCGCCGCCAGCGCGTCGCGCTCGGCGGCAGCGCCGGTGGCCGCCTCTTCCCCGGCCGATTGCAGGTCCTGCAGCGCCTGCGCCGCACGGTCGCCGGCGTCCGCCGCGCCGGCACCCTGCTGCAAGCCGGTGCGCCAGGCATGCACATCCTCCAGCGAGGCGGCCTGCGCCGCCCGCGTCCGTACCGCCTGGAACGCGGCGCCGAAGCCGTCGGCATGGGCGGCCCAGGCCGCCGCGGGTGCGCTCATGCGACGCACGTCGAGGCCGGCGATGCCCTGCGCCGCACCGTCCAGATAGGACAAGGCGGCGTCGGCGGCCCCGCGGCCGGTCCGGCGCGCGTCGGCGCCCACCATCTCGACCCGGCGGCGCAGCGCGGCCAGCGCATCCTGCAGCGCGTCGACCGGCGTACGCGCCCGCTGCTGCGCGGCGGTAAGCGCGCCTGCCAGCGTTTGCAGGCCATCCTGCGCCGCGCCGGATGCCTGCTGCACGGCCGCCTTGCCCTGTTCCACCACCTTGCGCAGCGGACCGCCAGCGGCGTCGATCTGCGCCTGCAGCGGCGCGAAGACACGCTCCACCAGCTCCGCCAGCCGGGCGCGCAAGCGCTGGACCAGGGCCTGGCACTGCAACTGGTCCAGGCAATCCTCGGCCGCGCGGCGCACCTTGGCCAGCACCTCGTGGACGCCGGCCATGGCCAGGTCCACCGCCGCCTGCAGCGCCGGCGGCACCGCCTCGGCGGCGGCCATCACCAATGCCAGTGCATCCTGCATCTTCTGCAGCAGGGCCAGCAGCGCGTCGATCGCCTTCTGCAACAGCGCCAGCGCCTGGTCGAGCAGCGGATTCAACGCGTCCACCACGCCGATGGCCGTATCCATCAGGGCGCCGGCCTGGGCGCCGGCCGCCTGCACCGCCTTCATGGCGGCGGCGATGGTCGCATGCAGGCCGGGGATGCTTGCCTTGATGCCGACGAACAGCGTGCGCGCCAGCATCAACGGCGGCGCCTTCATCTGGTACAGGGTGCAGATCTCGATGGCGCGGGTGCACAGGTCGTCGGCCTGGTTCAACTCGCTGTCGGCGCTCAGCAGCGCACTCCTGGCCTGGTTGACGAAAGGCTGGATGGTGTCCTTTACCTGCACCAGCATGGCGATCGCCGCCGCGATCCCGGTGCGCACCGGATCGAAGCGCCCCGGCAAGGCACCCACGACCAGCTTAACCTGCTCGGCCTCCTGGCCGAGTTCGCGCATCAGTTGCGCCACCTGCGCCACGTCGTCCTCGACGGTCTCGACCACGGCGCCCAGGGCGGCGCCGACCTGGTCGACGCACGGGCCGAGCGCGTCGACCGGCGCCAGCGCCTTGCGCGCCATGGCGTCGATGTCGGCGCCCGCCGCTGCGATCGTGGCACCGACGGCGTCGGCCCGGGCGCGCGCCTCGCCCAGCGGCTGCGCCAGGAGATCGCCCAGGTGGTCGAGCTGGACGCAGCCCTGGTCGAACAGCGCCGCGCAGGCCGCGCCCTCCCGGCCCAGCGCGGCGGCGGCGGCGGCCAGCAGGCCGGCCTGGTCCTGCAGCGGCTGCAGCAGCGCAGCGGCCTTCGCCTCCAGCAGTTGCGCGCCGGCGTCGATCGCCGCGGTCGCCAGCGCGATGGCGCCGTCCAGCTCGCGCTCCAGGTCGCCCGCGCCGGCGTCCAGCAGTTCGCGCAAGGTGCGCAGCTGCGCCTGGGTCGCGTCCTGCAGCTGCCGCGCCTCGGCCAGTATGCCGTCGGCGCGGCCGCTGGCGGCCGGGTCCTGCAGCGCACGCGCCAGCGGCAGCAGTGCGGCGCCGTAGCGGTCCACCAGTGCGCCGCCCTGCGCCGCCAGCGCGGCCAGCGCCTGTCCGCGCGCCGGCAAGCCTTCGAAAAAGGCCAGGTGCGGGGCGATGTCCGGCGCCAGGCCGGCCAGTTGCGGCAGCAGCGTCGCCATGGTGCCCAGCGCGGTCCTGGCCGAGGCCACCAGGTCCTGCGCGCCGGCCGCCTGGTCGAGCAGGCGCTGCGGGATCGCCGCGGCGTCGGCGGCGAGCCGGCGCAGGTCGGCGGCGGCGTGTTCCAGCACGCCGGCGCAGGCGTCGACGATGGGTTGCGGATCGAGCAGGCCGGGAATGGCGCGCATCCTGGCGGCGATGGCCGGCAGGTCGGCCGCCAGCGCGGCGGCGCAGCCGGAAACGTCGGCGGCGAAGCCCTGTCCTTGCGCTGCGATGGCCTCGACGGCGCCGCCGACCGCGGCGGCGACGCGCCCGGGACACGGCGGCAGCACTTCCAGCGCGCGCTCGAGTACCTTCATCAGAGCCGGCCGAGGTCGGCGCCGGCCTGCGTGGAGGCGTCGCCGAGGGCGGTCCGGATCGCCGCCACCTTGCTCGGCGCCGGGTCGAGCGAGAGCGCGGCGGCGGCGACGCTGGCGGTCGCGCTTTCCACCTGGGCCAGCGACTGGTTCAGCTCGGGCAGCACTTGCGCGCCTTCGATCCTGACCTCTTCCAGCGCGGGCAGCAGGTCGGGCGTGGCGGCGACGGCGGGCGCCACCGCGCTCAGCGGCGGCAGGGCGGCGACGGCCGCCGCCGACATCGCGGCCGACGGCGCGGCCACCAGCCGGCCCGGCATGGCCCGGCGGCTGTCTTCCTCCAGCACCACGATGGCGCCGCCCACCAGCCGCGCGGCCAGCGCGTGCAGCCAGCCTTCCGCGCCGCCCGTACCGACCAGCGACGGGCCGGAACGCTGCAGCACCCATTTCAGTTCGGCGCTGGCGGCCGGCTCGCCCAGCCAGTAGCGCAGGTAGTGAAAGGCGGCGTCGGCCGACGTGAAGCGCCGCCGTGCGCCCGCCGCATGCGCCTGGCCGGCGTCGCCGTGCCGGAACAGCGCATGTCCGGCCTGGCCGCCCGCTTCGTAGAACGTGACGCGCACGGCATGGCGCCAGAGACTGGCCAGGGGATGCAGCATCGGGATCGGATTCCAAGACAATGGTTGGCCGAAAATAGCATGCCGGTTGTGTTCGTGCAATGTGGCGTAATGTGGCATATCCGCACGCCGACCGCCGTGGTTATTGCATGCCAGCAACCGGTCAGGTAGCATGAAGCGTTGAGTTTCCCAGAGAAAACAATAATGTCTTCACAGTCTGCCTTGACGAGATTCCTGGGGCTGGCAATCGGTCTTTTCCTATCGTGGAACGCGTGCGCGCAACAGGCGCCGCACAGTCCGACCCTGGACGCGGTGCGCAAGAGCGGCGTACTGCGCGTGGGCGTGAAGACCGACTTCAAACCGTTTAACTATCTCGACAGCAACGGCGAAGTGGTCGGTCTCGAAAGCGACGTGGCGGCACTGGTCGCCCAGCGCCTCGGCGTACGTTTGAAGAAGGTCAGGATCACCACCGAGAACCGCTTCCAGAAGCTGGCGCTGGGCGAGGTCGACCTCTTGATCGCCACCGTCGCCGACACCCCGGAACGGCGCAGGAGCGCCGCCGCCGTCGAACCGGGCTACAACGAAACCAGCGTCAACGTCCTGTTCGGACCGGGTCACGCGGTCGACGACTGGGGCAAGATCCGCAACCGCACGACCTGCGCGGTACAGGGCAGTTATTTCAACAAGCCGATGTCCGAGCGCTACCTGCTCAAGCTACAGACCTACAAGACCGTGCGCGACGCCCTGCTGGCGCTGCGCGACGACCAGTGTTCCGGCTTCCTGTACGCCACCGCCGTACTGCAGAACACGCTCAAGCTGCCCGAGTGGTCGGGCTACAGCATGACCTTGAGCAATGCCATCATCAAGCCGATGACGATCTTCATGGCCCGGGACGAGCGCGGCACCCGTCTCGACGTGGCGCTGGGCGACATCACGGCCGAGCTGCACCGCAGCGGCTGGCTGCTGGAAGAAAACCGCAAGTGGGGCATCACGTCGAACGAATGGCTGACCCGGCAGCACGAGCTGTGGTCGGCCACGGACGCCACAGGCAAACCGGTCTGCACCCGCGGCGCCAACGGCTTGTGGACCGCCGCCTGCCGCAGCAGCGAATACGTCGCCAGCAGCGAGGTCGGCGGCATCCAGGCGCTGGGCCTGCGCCTCAAGGAGCACTTGGGGATCGACCTGAACTTCGTCTACGACCCCTACGACCGCACCCAGTTCCTGCGCGGCGTGGCCTATACCATGATGCTGATCGCCAGCGGCATCGCGATCTCGCTGGCGCTGGGTACGCTGGCCGCCACCGCGGTGGACGCGCGCGCCGGCCTGGCGCCGCGCCTGTTGCGCGGCTTCATGGCCTACGGCCGCCTGACCCCGCCGCTGATCATGATGTACCTGATCTTCTTCGGCATCGGCGGCTGGAGCCAGCGCGAGTTCGGCGTCAAGCTGCCCGCGTTCGCCGTCGCCACCTTTTGCTCCGGCTACTACACGGCCGGACTGGTGATGCGTGCCCTGCTGGAGGCGGCGCGCCACATCCGCGGTTTCGAGCCTGCCTTCGCGCTGCGCCTGCACACCCTGTACCGCAGCGCGCACTACGCCAGCTGGCCGGTCAAGCAGGCGCTGATCAACCTGACCAAGCAGACCATGCTGGCCTCGGCCATCGCGATTCCCGAGCTGCTGAGCGCCAGCAGCCTCCTGATCGCGGAAAACGGCAACATCTTCATGACCATGACGGTGCTGCTGATCACCTTTTACCTGACTACCCGCCTGTGGACCCTGATCATCGAGCGGGTCGAACGCCTGATCCTGGCACCGCCGGCAAAGCCATGACCGATTCCCTCCACCTGCTGCTGACCTGGACGCCCTTCCTGCTGGAGGGGTTCGCCTGGAACGTCTTCATCGCCGTGTGCGCCGTGGCGCTGGGTTCCAGCCTGGGCGCGCTGCTGGCCTGGCTGCGCGTGGGCGCGCGCGCCAAGCCGGCCGCCATCGCCACCCGCATCTCCACCATCCTCGGCTCGGTGCCGACGCTGGCGCTGATCTTCTATGCGGTGTTCGTGCTGCCCAACGAGATCGTCCTCCCCGGCGCCGGCATCGTGCTGCAGGTGCCGCCCTGGGCCAAGGCGGTGCTGGGGCTGGCGGCCTCACCGCTGTCGTTCACGGCCGAAAGCCTGGTGGTTGCGTACCGTAACTACCGCAAGGGCGACATCGACGCCGCCATGCTGTTCATCCCGACCTGGATCAACGTGTTCCTGATTTCCTTCGTCGCCTCCAGCGCGGCGTCGCTGGTCGGGGTCAGCGAACTGGTCAGCCGTTGCAACACCGTCATCGCCGCCAGCGAGACCAACGTCATGGTGCCGGTGTACCTGTACTGCAGCCTGTATTTCGTGGCGACCTCGCTGCTGTTCACGGCGATGATCAACCGCCTGAAGCGGTCGCGCTTGATGGTGCGCACGCACCGCAGGATGGCGCTGGCGCATGCGGCGGCGCACGGCTGAGCGATGCGCCAGACGCAAACCGGGTTCATCCGCCCACTTACTCCGGCCTGGCATAGGCTGATTCCCAGGAACCGATAACATGCCTTCCCCAAAGCAGCTCGATCTCGACACCTACACGTGGCTCAAGACGCATGCCACGACCCCGTTCACGCCATTCGAGAGCGCGATGCTGGACGACCGCTTCCGCGCCATCGAACATTTCCAGCCGCCGCCGACCTACAACGATTGGCTAGCCGCAACCGACGTCAAGGGCAAGCTGTTCGGCACCAAATCACGCGGCGACCGGCTACAGGCGGTCGATCGAGCCTACAAGGCGTGGATCGAATATGCGGGTCCGGAAGGCATCATGCATTGGCGCAATGCCGAAAACCTGGCGAACGCCTTGGAGAAATACAGCGGCGTCGTCTATAACATGGGCAACCAAGTGTCGGGCCTGAGCCGTGACTACCGTAACGAACGCGACAACAACATGGTCATGAGCAAAACGCGCTCGCTTTGCCGATTGCTGCAAAGGCTATGCGTGGACAGCCCCGTTTCGAACGCGGCGAAACGGCGCATGGACCGGCGTGCGCTGCTGACCTTGATCGCCAACATCAAGGTCGAGTGGAGCGCGACCAGTACCGTACTGCTCGGCTTGCTCGGCATGGGGGGCAGCGCCCACAGCCTGTTGTCGAAAAGCGGTCTGGAGGAAAACATCATCCAGATCTTTCAAGACAAGGTTGTCACTTACAGCAGCATTGGCGTGGGCGTCGTCGGCACCGGCGTCGGCACCGGTGTCGCGGTATACAAACGCGAGAGCATCCAGGAGAAAGTGGCGGCGCTCCTGCAGGAAAAATGGGCGGACTTCAAGGAGTGGATGATCAAAATCTTCAGAAATCATTTTGGTCTTGAAACGGCGTCGGACCTGCTGGAAAAGGCCGCCAAGGCGTTCGCCCTGGTAGCGGCATTCGCATTGAAAGAGGTGGCCAAGTTCGCATCGGGCGGGGCCGACATCTATGCCGGCCTGCGCAGCCTCATCAGCGATGCCTGGACCCGCACCGCGCTGTCGCTGCAGCAGGCAGAGCTGGTGACCAGCGAAGGCGCGTTCGCACTGATCCGCAAGGGCATCGACGTCGGCATCCGCAACCGCCAGGTGGTCGCCGCATGGACCATCGCCAAGGGGGTCAACACGACGGTGATGGCAGCCACCGCCAGCGCGGCGGCGGGCAGCATCGCCAGCCTGGTATTGGGCGCATTCCAGATGATCTTCAAGATCGTCTACAACTATATCGAAGTCAAACGCATCAATTCGTTCATCGATGAAGCCCGGATGATGTGGGCCAAGGTCAGCAAGGCGGCGAGGTCGGAGCCGGCGGAGCCCGTCACCGTGCCCGAGGATCTCGTGCCAAAAATGACCACCGGCTACATGCCGGCGTTCAAGGCGACCTACTACACGGCCGCCGAATTCCTCGACGACGGCAAGGCCGCCTACCTCAATTTCCTGCACTCGCTGGTCGAATCCAGCCCAGTCATGGCCGCGGTCGTCATGAACTCGGACGCATTCAAGAGTGTGCACGACGTGATGCATGCCGCCACCCCGCGCAGCACCGACGACGACGTCCGCGCCGCCGACCATATCAAGTCGCTCAAGATCCAGGCAAAGCGCCTCTATAAGGAATCCGGCTTCAAGATCTTGCCGAACACGGTCCAGCTCGATGACGGGGACCAGCGCATCTTCAACGCCAGATTGAACGCGGCGCTGTTCGTCACGCCCGCCTGAAACCGGCCACTTCAGCAAGGTTCGGACAGGCCCCGGCAGCGCCGGCATGTCCACGGTGCCGGGAGGCACCATCAGGATAGTACGAGCGCGTTGCTATGCATCGTTGACCATCGAAAGGTCTTGCATCGCATTACTTTTGGCAGTATTACATTTGGAACAATACGGACGCAGGTTGAAGGCGGAATGCATGCATGCATCGTACACCTGGTTCAAGCTGGTTGCCGCCGCCAGTACACTGAGCACGGTGATGCCCTTATCGGTCAGGGTGTACCTTTCCGCCTTTCCTTCATGCATTGGCGCGCTGTTGCGTCCCGCTTTCGTGTGCAAAGGTGCGGACGTGCCGTCACGGTGGGCGGTAGCGAGTTGTCCCACGCCTGGATGATGCGTCAGATCGTAATTCAGGTTTCGCAACACCTTCAGGACGGCATGATCTCCACCGCCAGCCTGAGGCTTCGAATGGTCGATCGTGATGAGGTCCGCCGGCAGCACCAGCCCGCACTGAAAACATGGCAAGGACGCGCGCGGCCGGGCCTTCGTGGCATCGCCTTCGATATACGTAAAATCCCGTTCCCGGACATGGAAGAACTGTTGCCAATACGGGTCGTCGAGCACGCGCCTGTAGCCATTGATCGTCATGTAAGCATTGCCCAAGTCCTTCCCGATCTTTGCCAGGTCGTCGAACTTGATCGTGAAGATCTTTCGTGCATCGTGTCCGGCTGCCCTCAACTGGAACTGGTCCATCCCGAACATACCTTTTGATTTCAGGAAAACCAGCGTCGCGTTTCTTTCCTCATAAATCTGGGCACCATTACTGTTATAGACAGGAAATTTTCGTCCATCCATAGATAGCGTGCACAAGCTTTTTATCTTGGTTTCAAAGTTCACGACACGTTCAATAATTTACCTAGGGAAATATAAGTATAGTCTGGAACCATTACGGTAGGAATCTGGCGGCGACGTTCTCGCGCAACAGGGCAAACCATTTTTTTGAGAGAAACATGCGGTCGGCCCGCGTTCGCAATCGACTGCGGAACCGGTGCCAATCGGCAATATAACGGATGGCTGCGGCGCGTCTCCAGCCTGACAACCCGAGCTGCGGCAGCCGGACGCCGGCCCGATGGAGGGCTGCAAACGAGGCGGTCGGCTACGCATGTTCACGAACGTCCCCTGAGAAATTAAAAAACCATTATTATGCAAACAGCAAGGTGTCCGATGCGGACCGGTGCCCGGCATGCGTCCTGTCATGCACCGACCCACGCGACCCGGCATGCCCGAGCAATGCCGGTTCCGGATCCGAAAGAAAAATGTTGGCCATGTTGTGTCGTCGAGACTGCATCCGGATTTCTCTTTCGACCTTTCAAAACATTTTTCGGGACACCCATGACATTTGATCAGGCCAGCGTCGCGGCGCTGATGCACGGCGACCACCACGATCCCTTTTCCGTCCTCGGCATGCACCGCAACCATGGCGAACTGGTCGTGCGCGCCCTGCTGCCCGGCGCGGCCGCGGTCGACCTCATCGACGTCAAGAGCGGGCGCCGGCTGGCCGCCCTCAAGCGCATCGACGGCAGCGACGTGTTCGCAGCAAGCGTCCCGCGCCGCAAGAATCCGTTCGCCTACCGCCTGCGCGTCGACTGGGGCAGCCACACGCAGGAGCTCGACGATCCCTACCGCTTCGGGCCGCTGCTGGGCGACCTGGATGTCTGGCTGCTGTCGGAAGGAACGCACCACCGCCCCTACGAACAGCTCGGCGCCCATCCGGCCGCGATCGGCGGCGTGGCCGGCGTGCGCTTCGCGGTGTGGGCGCCGAATGCCCGGCGCGTGTCGGTGGTCGGCGATTTCAACAACTGGGACGGGCGGCGCCACGCGATGCGCGCGCGCGGCGCCTCCGGCGTGTGGGAAATCTTCGTGCCGGGACTGGCCGCCGGCGACCGCTACAAGTTCGAGATCAAGTCGCAGCAGGGCGAGCTGCTGCTGAAAGCCGACCCCTTCGCCTTCCGCGCCGAGCTGCGGCCGGATACCGCATCGCGGGTCGGCGCCTTGCCGGCGCTGGTGCCGTCCTCGAGCATGCGCCGGGCCGCCAATGCCCTGGGGGCGCCGGTCAGCATCTACGAGGCGCACCTCGGCTCCTGGCGCCGCGTGCCGGAAGACGGCGACCGCTGGCTCGGCTACCGCGAACTGGCCGAGCAGCTGGTCGCCTACGCGAAGGATCTCGGCTTCACCCACATCGAGCTGATGCCGGTCAGCGAGCACCCGTTCGACGGCTCGTGGGGCTACCAGCCGACCGGGATGTACGCCCCCACATCGCGCTTCGGCACGCCGGAGGATTTCCGGTATTTCGTCGAGACCGCCCACGCCGAGGGCATCGGCGTGCTGCTCGACTGGGTGCCGGGGCACTTCCCGGCCGATGCCCACGGCCTGGCGCGCTTCGACGGCAGCCACCTGTACGAGCATGCCGACCCGCGCGAGGGCTTTCACCAGGACTGGAACACGCTGATCTACAACTACGGACGGCGCGAAGTGCTGAACTACCTGGCGGGCAACGCCCTGTACTGGATCGAGCGCTTCGGCATCGACGGGCTGCGCGTGGATGCGGTGGCCTCGATGCTGTACCGCGACTACAGCCGCAAGGAAGGCGAGTGGATTCCCAACCGGTTCGGCGGGCGCGAGAACCTGGAGGCGATCGATTTCCTGCGCCGGGTGAACGAGGTCGTCTGCGCCGAGCGTCCCGAAGCCGTCATGATGGCGGAGGAATCGACCAGCTTTCCCAACGTGTCGCGCCCCCTGGAAATGGGTGGCCTGGGCTTTCACTACAAGTGGAACATGGGCTGGATGAACGACACGCTGCGCTACATGCAGGAAGATCCGGTCAACCGCCGCTACCACCACGACAAGATGACATTCGGGCTGGCGTACGCGTTCACCGAGAATTTCGTGCTGCCGCTGTCGCACGACGAGGTGGTGCACGGCAAGGGGTCGCTGCTGGCGCGCATGCCGGGCGACGACTGGCAGCGCTTCGCCAACCTGCGCGCCTACTACGGCTTCATGTGGGGGCATCCCGGCAAGAAGCTGCTGTTCATGGGCGGCGAATTCGCGCAGGAGCGCGAGTGGAACGCCGAGCGCAGCCTGGACTGGCACCTCCTGGAACGGCCGCTGCACGCCGGCGTCCAGCAACTGGTGCGCGACCTGAACGCCGTCTACCGGCGCTATCCCGCCCTGCACCAGCTCGACGTCGAGGCGCGCGGCTTCGCATGGATCACCCACGAAGACCGCGACAATTCGGTATTCTCCTTCATCCGCAAGGCCGCCAATGGCGACGCGGTGGTGGTGCTGTCGAACTTCACGCCGGTACCGCGCCACGGCTACCGCATCGGCGTGGACCAGCCGGGCCGCTATGCCGAGATCCTGAATACCGACGCCACGCGCTATGGCGGCAGCGGCTTGTGCAACGAACCCCTGCAGACCGAGGCGGCGGGTGCACACGGCCGTCCCTGCTCGCTCAGCCTGACGGTACCGCCGCTGGCGACGATCATGCTGGCATTGGAGCACTGAGAGATGAGTGCAACCACGACATTGCGCGCCGGCGCCGCCTATCCGCTGGGCGCGCGCTGGGACGGCCGGGGCGTGAATTTCGCCCTGGTGGCGCCGCATGCGCAAGCGGTGCAACTGTGCCTGTTCGACGCCGACGGCACGCGGGAACTGGCGCGCCTGCCCATGCCGGCCTGCGCGGACGGCGTCTGGCACGGCTACCTGGACGGCGCCGCGCCGGGACAGGTGTACGGCTACCGCGTGGCCGGCCCGTACGCGCCCGGGCGCGGCCAGCGCTTCGATGCGAACAAAGTGCTGCTGGATCCGTACGCGCGCGCGCTGGTGGGCGAATACCGCGCCCAGCCGGGCTTCCACGACGCCGGCGACAATGCCGCGGTGGCGCTCAAGGCGCGGGTGGTGCACGAAGACTACGACTGGGGCGGCGATGCGCCGCCCGCGGTGGGCGCCGCCGACACCGTGCTGTACGAGGTACATGTGAAGGGGTTTACGCAGCTGCACCCGGACGTGCCGGAAGCGCTGCGCGGCAGCTATGCCGGCATGGCGCAGCCGGCCGTGCTGGACTACCTGCAGCGGCTCGGCGTGACCACGGTCAGCCTGCTGCCGGTGCATGCGCGCGCCGACGAGCAGCGCCTGCAGCAGATGGGCCTGTCGAACTACTGGGGTTACTCCAGCATCGGCTTCTTCGCGCCCGAGCGGCGCTACTGGTCGAGCCGGCCCGGCAGCACGCCGATCGCCGAGTTCCGCGACATGGTCAAGGCGCTGCACGGACGCGGCATCGAAGTCGTGCTCGACGTGGTCTACAACCACACCGCCGAGACCGACGAGCATGGGCCGACGCTGAGTCTGCGCGGCATCGACAACCAGCTGTATTACCACCTGCGCGCCGACGATCCGGCCACGTACGAGAACTGGACCGGCTGCGGCAATTGCCTGAACCTGGCCGAACCGCGCGTGCTGCAACTGGTGATGGATTCGCTGCGCTACTGGGTCGAGGAGATGCACGTCGACGGCTTCCGCTTCGACCTGGCGCCGATCCTCGCGCGCGACGCCGCCGGGTTCTCGCGCCGCGCGGCCTTCCTGGCGGCGCTGCGCCAGGACCCCGTGCTGGCGCGGGTAAAACTGATCGCGGAACCGTGGGACATCGGTCCGGGCGGCTACCAGCTCGGCAACTTCCCGCCCGGCTGGCTCGAATGGAACGACAAGTACCGCGACACCATGCGCGCCTTCTGGCTGCGCCCTAGCGAGCCGGCGGGAGCGCTGGGCGCATTCGCGCGCCGCTTCGCCGGCTCCAGCGACCTGTTCCGCCACGATGCGCGCCTGCCCACGGCCAGCGTCAACTTCGTGACCGCGCACGACGGCTTCACCCTGCGCGACCTGGTCAGCTACGACCACAAGCACAACGAGGCCAACGGCGAACAGAACCGCGACGGCCATGCGCACAACCTGGGCTGGAACTGCGGCGTGGAAGGCGACACCGCCAATGAAGAGGTGCTGGCCCTGCGCGCGCGCCTGCAGCGGGCGCTGCTGGCGACGCTGTTCCTGTCGCAGGGCACGCCGATGCTGCTGGCCGGCGACGAGATCGGCCGCACCCAGCGCGGCAACAACAATGCGTATTGTCAGGACAATCCGCTGTGCTGGTTCGACTGGCAAGGCGCCGACCTTGCGCTGGCCGAATTCACCGGCACGCTGAGCGCGCTGCGCCGGCGCCAGCGCGCGCTGCGCCGCGCCGGCTGGTATGACGGTACGATCGGGGCGGACGGCCACCCCGACATCGCCTGGCTGAAGGCCGACGGCGGCGCCATGGACGAGGCGGCGTGGAACGGCGGCGGCGCCTGCATCGGCATCCGCATGAGTGCGCCGCCGGACGAGGCGATCGTCACCCGAGAGGACGGGCAAGCGGACGGACCGGCAGGTGCGCGGCCGGGCGGGGAGACCTGCCTGCTGCTGGTGAACGCGGAAAACCAGGCGGCCGCCGTGACCCTGCCCGCGGGCGCCTGGCGCGTCGTCATGGACAGCGCCTTTCCCGACCGGGCGCCGCGCGATGCGGACGGCACCCTGGAGGTGCCGGCGCACGCCGTGCTGCTGTTGCTGGCGGCGCCCTGGACCTGACCCTCGATTACTCTTACCACGCGCGTCATCGATCATAAAAAGCAACGGAGGCAACATGACTGAGTTCACCCAACGGCAACCCGAAAGAAGGAAGTCCTATCTCAACCACCGCCTGCCGGAACGCGCGGTCACGCTGGTGCTGGCCGGCGGGCGCGGCTCGCGCCTGCAGCAGCTGACCGACAGCCGCGCCAAGCCGGCCGTCTACTTCGGCGGCAAGTTCCGCATCATCGACTTCGTGCTGTCGAACTGCGTCAATTCCGGCTTCCGCCGCATCGGCGTGGTCACCCAGTACAAGTCGCACTCGCTGCTGCGCCACCTGCAGCGCGGCTGGAGCTTCCTGCGCGGCGACCAGAACGAATTCATCGACCTGCTGCCGGCGCAGCAGCGCGTCAACGAAGAGCACTGGTACCGCGGCACCGCCGACGCGGTCTACCAGAACGTCGACATCCTGCGTTCCTACAATCCGGAATACGTGGTGATCCTGGCGGGCGACCACATCTACAAGATGGATTATTCGCTGATGCTGCGCGACCACGTCGACACCGGCGCCGACTGCACCGTGGGCTGCATCGAGGTGCCCAAGGCGGAAGCCTCGGCGTTCGGCGTGATGGCGGTCGACACCCAGCGCAGGATCACCGACTTCGTCGAGAAACCGGCCGATCCGCCCACCATGCCGGGCAAGCCGGACACCACGCTGGCAAGCATGGGCATCTACATCTTCAATGCGGAGTACCTGTACAAGCTGCTGGAAGACGACATCGCCCTGCCCGAATCGAGCCACGACTTCGGCAAGGACATCATCCCGCGCGTGGTGGCCGAGGGCGGCGCGGTGGCGCATCCGTTCAGCATGTCGTGCATCCCGAACGGCGACGGCGTGCCGGCCTACTGGCGCGACGTCGGCACCGTCGACGCCTTCTGGTCGGCGAACCTGGACCTGGCCTCGATCTCGCCGGAACTCGACATCTACGACGCCGACTGGCCGATCTGGACCCACCAGGCGCAGCTGCCGCCCGCCAAGTTCGTGCACGACACCAGCGGCAAGCCCGGCATGGCGGTCAACCTGCTGGTCTCGGGCGGCTGCATCGTGTCCGGCTCGCACGTGTCGCAATCGGTGCTGTTCTCGAACGTGCGGGTGCACTCGTACTGCCACATCGACCAGGCGGTGATCCTGCCGAATTCCGAGATCGGCGAAGGCTGCCGCCTGAGCAGGGTCGTGATCGATCGCGGCTGCAGGATTCCCGCCGGGATGGTCATCGGCGAGGATGCCGAACTGGACGCGCAGCGCTTCCACCGCAGCGCCAGCGGGGTCGTGCTGGTGACCAAGGACATGCTGAACAAACTTTGAACGGATAGCCGGACACGAAAATCATGATGCGCGTTCTACACGTTTGTACCGAAATTTATCCGTTGCTGAAAACCGGCGGCCTGGCCGACGTGGCGGCGGCCCTGCCGGCCGCGCAAGTCGAGGCGGGCGGCGATGCGCGCGTGCTGGTGCCGGGCTTCCCGGCCCTGCGCGCCGGCGTCGCCGGGCAGGAACTGGTAGCCGAGCTGGCGCCGGCGTTCGGCGCCGGGCCGATCCGCTTGTATTGCGGCACCCTGCCCGGCAGCGCCGTCCCTGCGTACGTGATCGACGCGCCGGAACTGTACGACCGGCCCGGCAATCCGTATGCCGACGCCGGCAACCGGCCCTACGCCGACAATGCCCAGCGCTTCGCGCTGCTGGGCTGGATCGCGGCGCAGCTGGCGCAGGGACTGGACCCGGCCTGGCAGCCGCAGGTGGTGCACGCGCACGACTGGCATGCCGGGCTGGCGCCGGCCTATTTGAAGGCGGCCGAGCAGGCGGGCGGGCGGCGCCTGGCCGGCAGCGTGCAGACCATCCACAACCTGGCCTACCAGGGCAACTTCCCGAGCCACGTGTTCGGCTACCTGCGCCTGCCCGCCCACTTCTTCGACATCGAGGGCATCGAATTCCACGGCCAGTGCTCGTTCCTCAAGGCCGGGCTGTACTTCGCCGACAAGATCACCACGGTGAGCCCGACCTATGCGCGCGAGATCCAGCACGCCGAGCAGGGCTGCGGCCTGGACGGCCTGCTGCGCACGCGCGCGCACGACCTGGCCGGCATCCTGAACGGGGTCGACGACGCGGTATGGAACCCGGCGACGGATGGGCTGATCGCACGGCACTACACGATCGGGTCGCGCGCCGGCAAGCTGGCCTGCAAGAACGCGCTGCAGCGCGAGGCCGGCCTGGCCATCCGCGACGACGGCCCGCTGTTCGTCGTGGTCAGCCGCCTGACCGAGCAGAAGGGCCTGCACCTGGTGCTGGCGGCGCTGCCCGAGATCGTGCGGCGCGGCGGCCAGATCATGCTGCTCGGCAGCGGCGACGCGGTGCTGGAAAGCGCCTTCGCCGCCGCCGCCGCCGCCCATCCGCAATCGGTGGCGGTGCGCATCGGCTACGACGAGGACCTGGCGCACCGCCTGGTCGCGGCCGGCGACGCGATCCTGGTGCCGTCGCGCTTCGAGCCCTGCGGCCTGACCCAGTTGTACGGATTGAAATACGGCGCCCTGCCGCTGGTGAGGCGCGTGGGCGGTCTGGCCGATACGGTGGTAGATTGCTCGCTTGAAAACATGGGTGACGATCTGGCAACCGGTTTCGTGTTCGACAGCTTCGACGAAGCCGGCATCGAAGCCGCCCTGCGCCGCGCCTTCGCGCTGTACGCGCGCGGCGCCGACTGGGATGCGGTGCAGGAGCGCGGCATGCGCCAGCAGTTCGGCTGGGATACGGCGGCGGCACAGTATGCCGCGCTGTACCGGCAGATCGCCACCTGAACCCACGAAGAACACGACGGCCCACGCGGCCGATCATCACCACGGACCGCACGGAATCAATGAATCTCACCGACCTCAAGCAAGACGACGCCGCCGACGGCGTCGCCACCCTCAAGCGTTCGATCGCCAGCAAGCTGACGTACACGATGGGCAAGGACCCGGCCGCGGCGCAGCCGCAGGACTGGCTGCACGCCACCGCCCTGGCGGTGCACGACCGCCTGCTGGAACGCGGCATGCAGACCGAGGCCGCGCAGGCGCGCCAGGACGCCAAGCGCGTCTATTACATGTCGATCGAATTCCTGATCGGCCGCAGCTTCACCAATGCCCTGCTGGCGCTGGGCATCCAGGGCGACGTGCGCCAGGCGCTGGTCGAACTGGGCGTCGACGTCGCGCGCCTGCCCGACCTGGAACCGGATGCCGCCCTCGGCAACGGCGGCCTGGGCCGGCTGGCGGCCTGCTTCCTCGATTCGATGGCCACGCTCGGCCTGGCCGGCATGGGCTACGGCATCCGCTACGACTACGGCATGTTCAAACAGCGCATCGTCGACGGCCGCCAGGTGGAGACGCCGGATTACTGGCTGGCGCGCGGCAACCCGTGGGAAGTGGCGCGGCCGGACGTGCAATACCGCGTGCGCTTCGGCGGCCGCGTGGAGGCGGACGGCGAGCGCATGAACTGGGTCGACACCCACGACGTGCTGGCCATGGCCTACGACACCATCGTGCCCGGCTACGCCACCGACGCCACCAACACCCTGCGCCTGTGGTCGGCCAGGGCCGACCGGGAATTCGACCTGGCCGCCTTCAACGGCGGCAACTACGTGGCCGCGGTGGAAGCCAAGAACGGCGCCGAGAACATCTCGCGCGTGCTGTACCCGGACGATTCTACGCTTGCCGGACGCGAACTGCGCGTGCGCCAGGAATACTTCTTCTGCGCCGCCAGCCTGCAGGACATCGTCGGGCGCTTCCTGGCCAAGTACGACGATCTCGACCTGCTGCCCGAGCACGTCGCCATCCACCTCAACGACACCCACCCGGTGCTGGCGATTCCCGAGCTGATGCGCATCCTGATCGACGAGCAGGGGCTGCCGTTCGCGCGCGCCTGGACCATCGTGCAGAAGGTGTTCTCGTACACCAACCACACGCTGATGCAGGAAGCGCTGGAGACCTGGCCGGTCGACATGCTGGGCCGGCTGCTGCCGCGCCACCTGCAGCTGATCTTCGACATCAACGCCATCTTCATCGAGAGCATCACCGAAGAGTACGGCGCCGACGTCGACCTGATGCGGCGCGTATCGCTGATCGACGAGCACGGGGAACGGCGCGTGCGCATGGGCTACCTGGCGGTGGTGGCCAGCCACAAGGTCAACGGCGTGTCGGCGCTGCACTCGGACCTGATGAAGCAGTCGATCTTCGCCGACTTCGCGCGCATGTATCCGCAGCGCTTCAACAACAAGACCAACGGCATCACGCCGCGGCGCTGGCTGTCGCAGGCCAACCCGGCGCTGTCGGCGCTGATCGACGAGCGCATCGGCCGCGGCTGGCGCCGCCACCTCGAACAGCTGGCCGGCCTGCGCGAGAGCGCCGCCGACCCGGTGTTCGGCCTGCGCTTCCGCGCGGCCAAGCTGGTCAACAAGCAGCGCCTGGCGCAGTACGTGCAGGAACACCTCGGCTTGACGCTGGATCCGACCTCGCTGTTCGACGTGCAGGTCAAGCGCATCCACGAATACAAGCGCCAGCTGCTCAACGTGCTGCACGTGATCACGCGCTACAACCGCATCGTCGCCGATCCGCACGCCGACTGGGTGCCGCGCACCGTGGTGTTCGCCGGCAAGGCGGCTTCGGCTTACCACATGGCCAAGCAGATCATCAAGCTGATCAACGACGTCGCCACGACCGTCAACAACGACCCGCGCGTGGGCGACAAGCTGAAGGTGGTGTTCATCCCGAACTACAGCGTCAGCCTGGCCGAAATCATCATGCCGGCGGCGGACCTGTCGGAACAGATCTCCACCGCCGGCACCGAAGCCTCGGGCACCGGCAACATGAAGTTCGCGCTGAACGGGGCGCTCACCATCGG
The DNA here is from genome assembly GCF_012849555.1 of Massilia forsythiae. Lineage (NCBI taxonomy): Bacteria > Pseudomonadati > Pseudomonadota > Betaproteobacteria > Burkholderiales > Oxalobacteraceae > Massilia > Massilia forsythiae. Next base: position 4,026,882 of record NZ_CP051685.1, on the reverse strand, counting down.
CACCCTGGACGGCGCCAACGTCGAGATGCGCGAAAGCGTCGGCGCGGACAATATCTTCATCTTCGGCAATACCACCGAGCAGGTGGATGCGCTGCGCGCGCAGGGTTACCGGCCGGGCGCGATCGTCGAGCAGGACGCCGAACTGCGGCAGGTGCTCGAACAACTGCGCGACGGCGCCTTTTCGCCGGACGACAAGGGCCGCTTCCAGTCCATCTACGACGTGCTGGTGCAATGGGGCGACCACTACCTGCTGCTGGCCGACTACGCCGCCTACGTCGCCGCCCAGGACCAGGTCGACCGGTTGTACCGCCAGCCCGAGGAGTGGACGCGCAAGGCGATCCTCAACGTGGCCGGCATGGGCGGCTTCTCGTCCGACCGCACCATTGCCGAGTATGCCGAGGATATCTGGCATGCGCGCCCGGTCGACCTGGCACCGCCGCCCGAGCGCCGCGGCGGCGACCGGCGCGCGCCGGATGTCAGCGGTGCCTGAGTCGTAGGGTGGACGGGGGCGCCTAGCCGGCTTCGCCGTCCACGCGTTCAACGGTGCATGCGTTGGTTGAACGGGTGGACGGGAAACCCGTCCACCCTACGTCACGGTGCCGTACCAGGCGCCGTAAGGCGGCAACGTTATCCGTGCACCTTTGCGCGTGCCCGGCAAGCCGTGATCATCGCTCTCCCTGGCATCGGCGGCATCCGGCCACGCAAACGATACGTCCCGATCCGACAGGTTGAACGCGGCCAGCATGTCCGGCGCATCCCCCTCCTTGCCCAGGCTGCGCCGCAACGCCAGCACCGGCTCCGGCGCATCGAAAAAGGCGATGTCGCCGCGCGTGAGCTGCGGCTGGCGGCGGCGCCAGGCGATGAAGCGGCGCGCGAACTGCAGCGGCGAATCCGCATCCTCCTCCTGGCGCGAGACCGCCATGGCCAGGTGCGGCGCCGCCACCGGCAGCCACGGCGTGCCGGCCGTGAAGCCGGCGTTCGGCGCCTCGTCCGTCCATGGCATCGGCGTGCGGCAGCCGTCGCGGCCCTTGAATTCGGGCCAGAAGGCGATCCCGTACGGGTCCTGCAGCAGTTCGTAGGGCACGTCGGCCTCGGTCAGCGCCAGCTCGTCGCCCTGGTACAGGCAGGGCGTGCCCTTGAGCGACAGCTGCATCGCCAGCACCAGCCTGGCCAGCGCCGGCGCGGGGTCGGCGCCGCCCCAGCGCGTCATCACGCGCACGCTGTCGTGGTTGGCCACCGGCCACGAGGCCCAGCCGCCGCGCACGCGCGCCTCGAATTGCTCGACCTGGGTGCGCACGTGCGCCGCCGAGAAATCCGGCGTGAGCAGGTTGAAGCTGTAGGCCATGTGCAGCTTGTCGCCGCCCGAGGTGTAGTCGGCCATCACGGCCAGCGCATCGTCGGCGCCCACCTCGCCGATCGAGATGGCGCCGTATTCGTCGAGCAGCGCGCGGATGCGGCGCAGGAAGTCGAGGTTTTCCGGCCGGGTCTTGTCGTACAGGTGGGCCTGCATGCCGTACGGGTTGACGTCGGTCGCCATCATGTTGTCGGCGCGGGTGGCGGGCGGATTGCTGCGCAACTGGCGGTCGTGGAAGTGGAAGTTGCAGGCGTCCATGCGCACGCCGTCCACGCCGCGCGCCAGCCAGAAACGCAAGGCGTCGAGCTGGGCCTGCTGCACCTCGGGGTGGTGGAAATTCAGGTCCGGCTGCGAGGCCAGGAAGTTGTGCAGGTAGTACTGGCGGCGGCGGCTGTCCCACTGCCACGACGAGCCGCCGAACACCGACAGCCAGTTGTTGGGCGGATTGCCGTCGGCGCGCGGGTCGGCCCACACGTACCAGTCGGCCTTCGGATTGGCGCGGCTGGCGCGGCTTTCGACGAACCACGGGTGGCTGTCGGCGGTGTGCGACATCACCTGGTCGATCATGATCTTCAGCCCGAGTTCATGGGCGCGCGCCACCAGCCGGTCGAAGTCGGCCAGCGTGCCGAACAGCGGATCGACGTCGCAATAGTCCGAGATGTCGTAGCCGAAGTCCTTCATCGGCGAGGTGAAGAACGGCGACAGCCAGACGATGTCGACGCCGAGGCCGGCGATGTAGCCGAGCTTTTCGGTGATGCCGGGCAGGTCGCCGACGCCGTCGCCGTCGGTGTCCAGGTAGCTGCGCGGATAGACCTGGTAGATGATGGCTTCGCGCCACCAGGGCGTGGTGTTGTCGGCTGGGGTCGTGCTCACACTGGGTCCGTTCGTAATGGTAGGAAACATCAAGGATTGCATGCCGGTGTGCTGCAAGGCGCACGTTATGTGCCGGCATCCAGTATTCCATAGCCAATTAAATACCAGTTTTTTGCGCACCAGCTTGCACAGGCGCTTTCAGGATGCCGACCCCGTCGACAACGCGGCCGATGATAATACCTGTTAGATACCGGTTGACAAGCAATCCGGCCCTTACTATAGTTGCCCGGCAAGGCATGCGCCGAACGCGTCCGCGTTCCCGGCCGCTGCCGCCAGCCATTTCATCCGAGGAGAACAGCGTGACCTCACTGATGCTCGAAGAAGCCCTGTCCGCCGCCGACCGCGTCGCCCTGCAGCTGTCCGAAGACGCCGGGCGCTATGCGCAACTGGGCCGCCACCTTCGCGCCACGCCCTTCCACAACGCGGTGACGGTGGCGCGCGGCAGCTCGGACCACGCCTGCGGCTACCTGGCCTACCTGATCATGGCGCGACTGGGCCGGCTGGTGACCTCGCTGCCGATGTCGCTGCTGACGCTGTACAAGGCGCCGCTGCGCTGCGAGGGCCTGCTGGCGCTCGCGGTGTCGCAGTCCGGCCAGAGTCCGGACGTGGTCGAGCCGATGCGCTACTTCCGCGCCGGCGGCGCCACCACGGTGGCGCTGGCCAACGACATCGCGTCGCCGCTGGCCGCGGCCGCGGAATGGGCGCTGCCGCTGCGCGCCGGCAGCGAGCGCAGCGTGGCCGCCACCAAGAGCTTCATCGCCAGCCTGGTCGCGGGCGCGCGCCTGGTGGCCGAGTGGCAGCAGGACGCCGCGCTGCAGGCCGGCCTGGCGGCCCTGCCCGACGCCCTGCGGCGCGCTGCCCGAGCGGACTGGTCGGCCGCCATCGAGGTGCTGGCGCCGGCGCGCAACATCATGGTGGTCGGGCGCGGCATCGGCTTTCCGGTGGCGCTGGAAGCGGCGCTGAAATTCAAGGAAACCTCGGCGCTGCAGGCCGAGGCCTTTTCCGGCGCCGAGATCAAGCACGGCCCGATGGCGCTGATCGAGGATGGCTACCCGCTGCTGATCTTCGCCACGCGCGGTCCGGCCCAGGCCGGCCTGGTGACGCTGGCCGACGAGATGCGCGGGCGCGGCGCGCGCGTGCTGCTGGCCGCGCCGCCGGACGTGGCGGGACGCGACCTCGACCTGCCGCCGGCCGCCCACCCCGACCTCGACCCGATCGTGGCGATCCAGGCCTTCTACGTGATGGCGGCGCACCTGTCACGCGCGCGCGGCATGGACCCGGACCAGCCGCGCCACCTGAGCAAGGTGACGCGGACCAGCTAGATCGTCCGCTTCAGTTCCTGCAATCCGGCGCCCTTCCTGCGATACAGGTCCGGCGCCCGGTGCTGCCCGCCGGTGCGCCGCTGCCCGGTCGGCTCGATCATGCCTTCGTCCAGCACCTTCTTGCGGAACGCCGCGATGTTGGTGTTCGAACCCGTCACCTGCTCGTACACCGCATGCAGTTCGGGAAGCGTGAACGCCTGCGGCAGCAGGAAGGTCAGCAGCGACGAATAGGTCGACTTGCCGCGCAGGCGCCGGATCGCCATGGCGGCGATCGCATCGTGGTCGAACGGCAGCTTCGGCAGAGCGTCCACCGGCACGAATTCCAGCCCCTCGATGTGCGTCGCTTCCAGTACCTGCTGCGGCACCAGCGAGTAATAGGCCACCGAGAGCGACCAGCGGCGCGGATCGCGCAGCCGGCCCGAGAAGGTGTACAGCTGCTCCAGGTAGGGCGGATCGATGCCGAGCTTGGTGCGCACGACGCGGCGCGCGGCATCCTGCGCATCCTCGTCCTCGTCGACGTGGATGACGCCGCCCGGCAGCGCCAGGGCGCCGCAATACGGCTCGTCCCGGTTCCTGCGCGTCGCCAGCAGCAGCGCCAGGCGCCCTTCGCGGATGGTGAACAGCGCCACGTCGACCAGCGCCAGCGGGTCCGGATAGTGTTTCATGATGATTGCAGGTTGCGATGAACGCCGCGATCATACGCCAGCGCGTCGCGCTTGCCACGAACAAGCAGCGCCATCTCTGTTAGTTGTTTATTGCATTTTACGCTTAACATGCTAAGATGAATGCATCGATGCGGCAACGGCACGCCTGACCGCACGACAGCGCCGGCGCATGTCGCTTCGCCGGACTGCCGCTCACGCAAAGCGACATTCACCGTCAAGGAGAACATCATGGGATCGGCACGTTGGGACGCAGACGACTGGAAACGCGCGTCGGCAAGAACGGTCGGCAAGCGGACCGAGGACATCTTCACCGCGGCCGGCATGCACCCGGCCCTGAATCCGTACGGCGTCGAGCGCGAGTCGTGCGATTCCGCGCTCAACCCGGCGTCGAACGCGATCATCATCGGGCTGGACGTGACCGGTTCGATGGGCATCATCGCCGACGCCATGGCACGCGAGGGCCTGGGCACGCTGGTCGAGGAAATCCTGCAGCGCCAGCCGGTGACGGACCCGCACATCCTGGCCTGCGGCATCGGCGACGCCTATTGCGACGAGGCGCCGCTGCAGGTGACGCAGTTCGAAGCCGACATCCGCATCGCCGACCAGCTCAAGATGATCTGGCTGGAAAAAGGCGGCGGCGGCAACCGCCACGAGAGCTATCACCTGCCCTGGTATTTCGCCGCCCAGCACACGCGCATCGACTGCTTCGAACGGCGCGGCAGGAAGGGTTACCTGTTCACCGTCGGCGACGAGGAACCGCCGGAAGAACTGCTGGCCGCGCACGCCGCCGCCATCTTCGGCGATACGCTGCAGCGCGACCTGTCGGTGCGCGAACTGCTGGCGCTGGTCTCGCGCAGCTACCACGTGTTCCACGTCGTGGTCGAGGAAGGCAACTACGCCCGCTCGCACCTGCCGCGCGTGCTCAAGAAGTGGAATGCGCTGCTCGGCCAGCGCGTGCTGCGCCTGAAGGATTACCGCAGGCTGGCCGAGGTGGTGGTGTCGGCGATCGAGGTCAACGAGGGGCGCGACCGCGACAGCGTGGCCAGGAGCTGGCCGGGCGACACGGCCGCGGTGGTGGCGCATGCGCTGGGCGCGCCGGCGGCCGGCCCGGTCAGGGCGCTGCTCGGACGGGTGGGGTTCTAGCCATGGCAGGCACCGCCACGGCCGTCATCGGCGCCGGCTACGGCGACGAGGGCAAGGGCCTGATGACCGACTACTTCGCCGCCCGGTCCGGCACGGACGGGATCGTGGTGCGCTTCAACGGCGGCGCCCAGGCCGGCCACACCGTCACCGCGCCCGGCGGCCTGCGCCACGTGTTCTCGCACTTCGGCAGCGGTACCCTGGCCGGCGCCGCCACCTTCCTGGCGCGCCGTTTCGTCTGCCACCCGAGCCTGTTCCTGAAGGAGGCCGAGGCGCTGGCGGCGCTGGGCCTGGCGCCGCCGCCGGTGTTCGTCGACGAGCGCGCGCCGCTGTCGACCCTGTACGACATCCTGCTCAACCAGCTGGCCGAACGGCGGCGCGGCAATGCCCGCCACGGCAGTTGCGGCATGGGCTTCGGCGAGACCGTCGAGCGCAGCCTCGATCCGGAGTTCGCCCTGAGCGTGGCCGACCTGCGCCACGGCGCCGGCTGGCTGCTGCGCCGGCTGGCGGCGATCCGCGACGGCTACGTGCCGCGCCGGCTGGCAGCGCTCGGCATTCCGGCACCGGACGGCGAAGCCGCGGCGTGGCTGGCCAGCGACGCCGCGCTGCAGGGCTACGTGCACGCGGCCATGCGGTTCCGCCGCATGACGCACACGGCGCACCCGGCCATGCTGGCGGAACAGGAGGGGGTGGTGTTCGAGGGCGCGCAGGGCCTGCTGCTGGACCAGGAACGCGGCGCCTTTCCCTACGTGACGCGCTCGCACACCGGCATCCGCAATGCGCTCGAGGTGGCCACGGAAGCCGGGATCGGCGCGCTGGACGTCACCTACGTCACGCGCGCCTACCTGACGCGGCACGGCGCCGGGCCGCTGGCGCACGAACTGCCAGGTAAACCGTATGCCGGCATCCGCGACGACACCAACCTGCCGAACGCCTACCAGGGCACGCTGCGCTTCGCGCCCCTGGACCTGGACCTGCTGGTGCGGGCCGTGCAGACCGACTTCGCCGACGCCGCGGCCCGGCCCGGGATGAGCGCGCGCCTGGGCCTGGCGGTCAGCTGCCTGGACCAAGTCGGCCAGGCGGTGTCGTACGTCGAGGATGGCGCGTCGAAGAGCGCGGCGCCGGAGGCGCTGGCCGCGCACCTGGCCGGCCGGCTCGATGCCGGCGCGGTGTACACGGCGTGGGGGCCGGGCCGCACGACGGTGAAGGCGCAGCGCGGCGGATGGAACAGCGCGACGCCCTCCCCGGCCACCGCTCAGGCAGCCGGCGCCCGCGCGACGGCGCCGTAACGCCGCTTGCACTCCTCGACCGAGCTTGCCAGGTCGACGATCGGCGCCGGGTAGTCCGGGATCGGCGCTTTGCGCTTCCACGGCTCGTGCAGGTGGCGCGCCTCGATCGGCGCCAGCGCCGGCAGCCAGTGCTTGATGTAGGCGGCGTCCGGATCGTAGGTCTGCGACTGCGACGCCGGATTGAAGATGCGGTACGGCGGCTGGGCGTCCGCGCCGGTCGAAGCCACCCACTGCCAGTTGCCGTTGTTCGAGGCCTGGTCGTAGTCGTTCAGCTGCAAGGCGAAATAGGCTTCGCCCTCGCGCCAGTCGACGCCCAGCGTCTTGACCAGGAAGGAACCCGCAACCAGGCGCGCGCGGTTGTGCATGGCGCCGGTGGTGTTCAGCTGCGTCATCGCCGCGTCGACGATCGGGTAGCCGGTGGCGGCGTTCTTCCACGCTGCCAGGCGCTGCTCGCCCAGCTTGCCCTTGACCCAATCCAGCTGCGCGTATTTTTCCAGGTAGGGTCCGTCGGCGACGCGCGGCACGTGGTACAGCAGCTGCGAAAAGTACTCGCGCCAGCACACTTCGCGGATCCAGCCGCCCACGCTGGCGTTGTGGGTGTCCTTGCGCTTGCCGAGTTCGCGGAAGATCGCGCGGATCGACATGGTGCCGAAGCGCAGGTGGATGTCCAGGCCCGAGGTGCCGGCCACCGCCAGCGTATTGCGCCGGGCCATGTAGTCGTCGACCTTGCCGGTGAACTCGTCGAACACGCGGCGCGCGCCGCTGGCGCCGGGATACAGGCTCAGGGCTTCCAGGTCGATCTCGTCGAAGCCGAGCTTGTCCAGTGAAATGTTCGACGGGCCCTGCACCGACGCGTCGAAACGCGCCTTCAGGGGCGCCGGGTCGTAGTCGCTCAATATGTTGCGGTCCTGGCCGAGCCGCTGCAGCCAGGCGTTGTAGTACGGCGTGAAGCGGGTATAGGGCGTGCCCGCCTTGCTCAGCACTTCCTCCTTGTGCAGCAGCACCTGGTCCTTCGACAGCACCAGTTCGCGCCCGTCGCGCGCCAGGGCTTCGGCGATCGCCGCGTCGCGCCGCCGTGCCGACGGCTCGTAGTCGTCGTTGGCGAATACCCGGCCGGCGTCGTGGCGGCGCGCCAGTGCCGGAATGAGCTCGGCCGGATCGCCTTCCAGCGCCAGCAGCTTGCCGCCCAGTTTGGCAATGTCGGCGCCGGCTTCGGCCACGCTGGCATGGATGAAGGCGACGCGCCGGTCGTGGCGCGGCAGCGCGTCGAGGATGGTGCGGTCGTACACGAATACGCAGACGACCCGGTCGGACGCGGACAGCGCCGCGTGCAGGGCCACGTTGTCGTGCGCGCGCAGGTCGCGGCGCATCCAGAAAATCGATCGTCGTTCGGTCATGCCGGCGCATCCCGCGGAGTTGAGGTCATGGCATTCTAGGCAAGCATGCGCCGGGCCGGCGCACCGCTGCGGCCAGCAGGAATGCGCGCGGCCGCGTTACCATGGCGGGTTCCGTCACCCCGTCAAATGACTGCAGCATGTCCCCTCCCCTCCGCCGCAAGCGCAGCGCGCGCTTCACCGAGATCGCGCTCGAAGCGAACGTCAGCGTGTCCACCGTGGACCGCGTCCTCAACGAGCGCGGCAGCGTATCCGACGACGCGCGCCGGCGCGTCATCGAGGCCGCGCGCACGCTGGCGATCCCGCGCGTGCTGCCCGAGACGCGCCACGGCCTGGTGCACATCGACATCCTGGTCAGCGACCACGGCACGCCCTTCGTGCAGCGGCTGGAGCAGGCGGTGCGCCAGGCCGTGGCCCTGCTGCCGGGCCACATCGTGGTGCACCAGCAGATGATCGGGCTGGAGGACGAGGACGCGTTCGAGCGCGCCATCCTGGCCCCGCCCTACGCGCGCGCCGGCCTGGTCGCGCTGGCGCCGCGCACGCCGCGCATCCTGGCGGCGCTGGCCGCGGCGATCGGGCGCGGCGAAGCCTTGTCGACCATGGTCAACGACTTGCCGGAGCTGCCGCCGCACCACTTCGCCGGCATCGACAACGTGCGCGCCGGGCGCACCGCCGGCTACTGGCTGGGACGCCTGGCGCGGCGCCGGGGCAGCGTGCTGGTCCTGCCCGGCCTGCGCACGGTGCCCGCGCACGAAGACCGCATGCGCGGCTGCGCCGACGCGCTGCGCGAATTTTTTCCCACCATGCAGGTGCTGGTGTCGCCGGAAACGCGCGAGGATCCCGACCTGTGCTACCGCTACGTGAGCAGCGCGCTGAAGGGCGAGATGCCGGGCCAGCGCGCGCCGCTGGTGGGCGTCTACGACACCGCCTACGGCTCGACCGGCATCGAGCCGGCGCTGCGCGGCGCCGGCATGGCGGGCAAGGTCGCCTGGATCGGGCACGAGATGCTCGACCGCCACCGCCAGTACCTGGCCGAGCGCTCGCTCGACATGGTGATCGACCAGAACCCGGACGGCCAGGTACGCTCGGCGCTGCAGCACGTGCTGTTCCGCTGCGGCCTGATCGACAGCGCGCCGCGCCCCGGCCTGCACGCCTTCGAGCTGTTCACGCTGCCGAACATGCGCATGGAGCCCTACCTGGACCCTTGACGATTTATCGTCAAATATCAGGATGCCAACGCAAGCGTGCGCGGGTATGATCCCGTTGTGCGCCGCAACACCAACCAGGCGCCTGCCGGCCCGTCCCATCGCGACGCAGCGCCGGCATCCCGACCGACGGCCATTCTGGCCGCCCAGGCACGGCGCCGCCCCAACCGGCGCCGGCCGTTTTCCCGATCGTACGCGCCGGCGTCGCCGACGCCGCGTACGGCGCTGCAAGCCACGCCATGACAGCAGCCATCCGGCCGGCGCGGCCTTGCATTGCCTGTTTTATTTTTAGGAGGATATCGTTCATGTCTTCACCCTCAGCTCCGGGCGCCGCGACGACGGCGCCCGCCACCCGGGAACAGCGTTTCGTCGCCAGGGTCGCCATCGTCGCCACCATGGGTGCGCTGGCCTTCGGCTACGATACCGGCGTCATCTCGGGCGCCCTGCCCTTCATGAGCGCACCCGTGGCGCACCACGGCCTCGGCCTGACCCCGCTCACCGAAGGCATCGTCACCTCGGCGCTGGTGTTCGGCGCCGCCTTCGGCTCGCTGGCGGCCGGCACGCTGGCCGACCGCTTCGGACGCCGCGTCACCCTGATCGGCCTGTCGCTGGTATTCCTGCTGGGCGTGCTCGGCACCGCGCTGGCGCCGTCGGTGACGGTCATGGCGGTGATGCGCTTCGTGCTCGGCCTGGCCGTCGGCGGCGCCTCGGCCACGGTGCCGGTGTTCATCGCCGAAATGGCCGGCCCAAGCCGGCGCGCACGGCTGGTCAGCCAGAACGAACTGATGATCGTCGGCGGCCAGCTGGCGGCCTACGTGCTGAACGCCCTGCTGGCGCACTATTCGACGTCGCCACACGTGTGGCGCACCATGCTGGCGATCGCCGCGCTGCCCGCCGTCCTGCTGGGCATCGGCATGCTGTTCGTGCCGGCCTCGCCGCGCTGGCTGGCCAGCCGCAAGCGCCTGCCCGAAGCGCGCGCCGTGCTGCGCAAGATCCGCTCCAGCGAACGGCAAGTGGAGGCCGAGATGGCCGAGATGACCCGGCTGAACGCCGCCGAACACCACCAGGCCGGCTGGGCGGCGGTGTTCGCCACGCCCTGGATCCGCAAGCTGCTGTGGATCGGCATCGGCCTCGGTTTCATGGCCCAGTTCACCGGCGTCAACGCCTTCATGTACTTCACGCCGATCATCCTGCAGTCGACCGGCTTGGGCACCGGCGCCGCCCTCACCGCGACCATCGGCAACGGCGTGGTGGCGCTGCTGGCCACCTTCATCGGCATCTGGCTGATCGGCCGGCACGGACGCCGTCCGATGCTGCTGGCCGGCCTTTGCTGCGTCATCCTCAGCCAGGCGCTGCTGGGCGCCACGCTGCTGTGGATGCCGGACGGAGTGCTTAAGAGTTACGTGGCGCTGGCCTGCATCCTGTTCTTCCTGCTGTTCATGCAGATGCTGATCGCGCCGGTGTACTGGCTGCTGATGTCGGAACTGTTCCCGCTGCGCCTGCGCGGCGTACTGACCGGCACCGCGGTGGCCTGCCAGTGGCTGTTCAACGGCGTGGTGGCGCTGCTGTTCCCGCTGGCGCTGGCGCAGTTCGGCAGTGCGACCTTCTTCGTGTTCGCCGCGGTGAACGTGGCGTCGCTGGCCTTCGTCGCCGCCTGCGTGCCCGAGACCAGGGGCAAGTCGCTGGAACAGCTGGAAAGCTACCTGGAAAGGACGCTGGGCGGCAGCGCCGTGCATGCCGGCCCGGAGCGGCGCGCGCTGGCGCGCGGCGCCTGAACGCTGCGCAAAGCGCCGCGCCGCCGCCGCTTCCCCGGACGCGTGCAGGCCAGCGGCGCCGCAGCGCTCAGGTTTTTGCGGGAAGCGCGTCGGGGTGGCCGGGATCGCCGTCCCAGCCGCCGCCGAGCGCCTTGTACAGCGACACCGTCGCCTGCAGGCGCTTCAGCTTCAGCATGCCCATGTCGTTCTGCACGTCCGACAGCGCGCGCTGCGTGTCGAGCACCGTCATCAAGTCCTCGGCGCCTGATTTGTAACGGATTTCTGACAGGTCGTAGGCCTGGCGCGCCTGCTCCAGTTCGGCCATCTTGAGGCGCTGCTGGTCGTCCAGGCTGCGGATCTGGCCGAGCGCCGTGTCCACCTCCGCCAACGCGGACAGCACGGTGGCGCGATACGCATCGATCAGTTCCTGCTTGCGGGCGATGGCGCGCTCGCGCTCGCGCTTCAGGCGCCCGCCATCGAAGATCGGCGCCACCAGCGAGGCGCCGACATTGGCCAGCACGTTCGGCGCATTCAGCAGCGACATCAGGGCGCTGCTCTGCGCGCCCAGCGCCCCGGTGAGGCTGATGCTGGGGAACAGGTTGGCGCGCGCGACGGCGACGTCGGCATCGGCGGCGGCCAGGCTGGCCTCGGCGCGGCGGATGTCGGGCCGGCGCACCAGCAGCTCGGACGGCAAGCCCGGCGCCACCTGCGGCAAGACGATCGTATCCAGCCCCAGCGGGCCGACGGAAAACGTCTGCGGCGTCTTGCCGAGCAGGATGGCCAGCGCCGCCTGCGCCTCGCGCTCCTGCTGCGCCAGGTCGGGTAGATCGGCGCGTTGGCGCGCCACGGCGGAACGCTGGCGCGCCAAGTCCAGCGACGAGGCCGCGCCCGCGCTCTTCTGCGCCTCCACCAGGGTCAGCACATGCTCGGCATTCGCGACGTGCTCGCGCGCCACGGCCAGCCGGTCGTGCAGCGACAACACCTGCAGGTAGGTCGAGACGATGCCGCTGGTGACCGTCAACGCGACGGTCTGGCGGTCGAAGCGGTTGGCCTCGAGCGACGCCTGCGCGGACGCCGCGCTCGCCCGGTTCTTGCCCCAGAAATCGACTTCGTAGGAGACCTGCAGCGTGCCGTCGGCGGACGTGCTGGTGCTGCCGCTGCGGATCGGCACGGCGCGGTTGGCGCCGCCGTAGAAGTTCACGGCGGGCAGCAGCGCCACGCCGGCGATGCGCGCCCCGGCCTCCGCCTGTTTCACGCGTGCGAGCGCACCCGCGAGTTCCAGGTTGCCGGCCTGGCCCTCGTCGACCAGCCGCGTCAGTTCGGGGCTGCCGAAGCGCTGCCACCAATCCTTGTCGGGCCACTCCTGGGGGCTCGACGTTCCCGCGGCCGTCCAGCCGGCCGGCAGGTCGACCTTGGGCGGCGCCGCCGCGGTGGGGGCGCGGCTGGCGCATCCGGCCAGCACGGCGCATGCCAGCGCAGAGAGGAGAAACGATGCCGCCGGTTTGCCCAGGCGCCGCGGTGTGAAGACGTGTCGCGTCATCGGCATGCCTCAGGAGCCCGCCGGCGCGGGCGACCTGGTGCCGGCATCCGACACGGCCGGTGCCGGCGCCGCCAGCGCGGCGGGCACCGGGCCGACCAGCACCCTGTCGCCCGCGCTCAAGCCGGAAAGTACCTGCGCCTGCTGCGCGTTGCGCACGCCGAGCTTGACCTTGCGGGCGCTGACGTGGCGGCCGTCGTCGAGCACGTTGACGTCGTACAGGCCATCCTTGTCCGGCGCGCCGAGGCCCTGCGCCGGCAACAGCAGCGCGTCGCGCGCCTGCGCGACCACGAACTGCACCTGCACGCTCATGCCGCTCATGAGCGCGTGATCCCGGTTCTTCACTTCGAACAGCACGATATAAAAGGCTTGCTTGCCCTGCTCGCCGGTGCCGTCGGCCGGAATCGGCACCACCTGGCGCAGCTTGCCTGTCCAGTGTTTTCCGGGATAACCGGGCGTGGTGAAACGCGCCGCCATGCCGGGGCGCAGGCGCGTCACGTCGTCTTCCGCGACGCGCGCGGCCACCGTCATGTCGGACAGGTCGGCAATCCGCAGCAGCGCCACGGCAGGCTGCGCGGCACTGACCAGTTGGCCCGGACGCGCCGCCAGCGCCACCACGGTGCCGGCGATCGGCGCCTTGACCAGCGTTTTCTGGCGCGCCTCCTCGTCGATCCTGAGGGTCGCCTCGAGTTCGTTGATCTGCGCGGTGATCGCATCCACGCGCGCACTGGCGGACGAGGCGCCCATGCGCGCCGATTCGAAGGCTTCCTCGCGGGTCGCATTCTGCGCCTTCAGCTGGGTCTGGCGCTTGAACTGCAGCTGGGCGAATTCGAGCTGCGCGTGCTGGTCGGCGAGGTCCGCCTGCAGGCGGGCCATCTGGGCGCGGTTGCTTTCGGCCTTGGTCGCCTGCAGGGCCGGCGCGATCTTCAGCAAGGGCTGGTCGGCCTCGACCGTGTCGCCGATGGCGACCAGCACCTCCTTGACCTGGCCGCCGATGTCGGCGTAGGTGTCGGCCCATTTGTGCAGCTGCAGCTTGCCGGCGGCGTCGACGGTGTCCTGGATGTCGCCCTGGTGGGCGGTGACGGTGTCGAGCTTGGGCAGCGCGGCAGGGGTTGCGGCTGCTGCTGGCGACGGCGTGGCTGCCTGCACCGAGGCGTGGTTGGCGCCCAGCGCGGCGGAGAGCGCCAGCAGGGCTGCCGCCACGCCGCGCAGACGCATGCGCTGTAGACGGCTGGCCAGCGTGGAAGTTCTGTATTGTCGATCGGCAGGCATGGGATCGGATCGGAAATATGCCGAGTATACACATATTTCGCGGGGGATCCCGGGCGGCGAGAAACCAGCGCTGCGCGCAGCGGCATCGCTGATGGCTGCCGGGTCCCGAACGCCGGAAGGCGACCTTCCGGATGTGCTGCCGACACCGGCCGAGGCCTGCTCGCTGCGGCGTTGCGTCTGCCGCAGGCGGCGCAGTGCGGATTTACGGCTTGACGAACCTGAGCGTCATGCGGTCGCTCTCGCCGATCGCCTGGTATTTTTCGCGGTCCTGGTCGCGGTTGGCCAGGGTCGGCGGCAGCGCCCACACGCCGCCCTTGTGGTCGGCCTTGTCCTTCGGGTTGGCGTTGATGTCGGATTTCGCCGCCAGCTTGAAGCCGGCGCTTTCCGCCAGCTTGATCACGTAGGACTCGTGCACATAGCCGCTCGACGTCTTCGCATCCTGCGGCATCGCTTCGGGCAAGCGGTGTTCCTCGATGCCCAGCACGCCGCCGCGCTTGAGGCTGGTGTAGGCCGCCTTGAATACGCCCTTGAGCTCTTCGTCGCCGCCGGCGTCGATCCAGTTGTGCAGGTTGCGGAAGGTGAGCACCATGTCGGCGCTGCCGGGCGCTGCGAAATTGTAGGTCGACGGCGGCTCGAACACGCCCTGCACCACCTTGCCGAAGGCCGCCGGATTGGCGTCGAGTTTCTGCTTGAAGGCCACGGTGGAGCGCTTGGCCGGGTTGAAGGCCGCTCCCGCGGCGATCAGCTTGCCGTTGTCGCGCAGGTAGGGCGCCAGGATCTCGGTGTACCAGCCGCCGCCCGGCGACAGCTCCACCACGGTCATGTCCGGCTTGATGCCGAAGAACGTCAGGGTTTCATAGGGATGGCGCCAGTTGTCGCGCGCCGCGTTGGCAGCGCTTCGGTGGCTGCCCGCAATCGCCGCGCGCAGTTGGGCATCGTCGGCAGCCTGCACCGGACCGGTCAGGCCGGTCAGGCCGCCCGCCAGCACGGCAGCGGCAAGGATACATCGTTTCATTGTGTCGTCTCCAGATCGGTGATGGCGGCGTCATGCCGCGCAACCGGGGCAATCATCGACCACGCTCTGCTTGTCGTCAAGTCAATCATTCGAAAGCCGACGCGAGAAAACAAAGCGGGGCCCGACCGGGACCCGCATGTTGATTATCCGGAGGCGGGGACGGATGTCACCCGCTGAACCCACGCCGCGCCGATGCGCATGCATTACCCCCAGCGGCCCCGGCGGTCTGGGTGTGTCAATGCGATGGAACCTGTGCTTGCGCCTCGTGCAACAGCGCGGCACGTATGACGGCCAGCACGGCCTCACGTGCGTCGTTGATGAAGAAGTGGTCGCCCTCGAACCATTCGATGCGGCACGGGCCCAGGGTCTCGCGCTGCCACTGCGTGCGCGACGCCGGTCCAGTGGCGTCGTCAGACCGCCCCGCCAGCACCGTCAGCGGTAGCGCCAGCAAGGGTGCCTCCTGGTAGCGGTAGGTCTCCACCAGCGCGAAATCGGCGCGGATGGTCGGCAGGAGCAGATCCATCAGTTCACGATGGGCCAGGATCTCGTGCGGCGTACCATTGTACTCGCGCAAGGTTTCAATCAATGCGTCTGCCGGCAGCAGGTGCAGTTGGCGCGGCGGCTTGCGATGGCGCGGCGCGGCGCACCCGGACACGATCAGGTGTTCCGGTTGCGCCAGGCCCAGGCCTTGCAAGCGCCGCGCGAGTTCGAACGCTACCATCGCCCCCAGGCTGTGGCCGAAAAAGGCGAACGGCAGCTCGTCCAGTGCCCCGACGACGGGCATCAGCGCGCGCATCAGGGATTCCATGCAGCTGAACGGCGCTTCGCCGGTGCGTGCGCCGCGCCCGGGCAACTGGACCGCGCACACTTCGATATCGAGCCCGAGCCCGGCCTGCCAAGGCAGGTAGGCGATCGCGTTGCCGCCGGCGTAGCAAAAGCAAAACAGGCGCAGGCGCGGCGTGCGCATGGGGTGACGCAGGATCCAAGGGAGGGTGTTCATGACGCTGTCCCATCGAATGAAATGCTACGGCGGCGACCCGTAAGGGTCAGCACGCCGCAGCACGAGGGTGGCAAGTAGATCACAGGGCGGTGTCGCCACGCAGTGACTGCACCGGCCACTGGCCGATGATTCTGCGTACCGGGAGATAGCAGGCCACCGACACCGTGCACAGTACCAGCACCACCGTTACCAGGATGGGGGTGGCCCCGACCTGGGGATATTGCGCGACATGCTGGCGGACATAGGAGTAGATCAGCATGCCGGCCAGGCCGCTGACGGCCAGGCCTGCCGCCACCGGTATGATGCTGTCCCGGTACACCAAGGCGAGGATGGTGCGCGGCGCCGCGCCGATGGCCATGCGGATGCCCAGCTCGTGGCGGCGCAGCTTGATGCTGTAGGCCAGCACCCCGTACACGCCCAGGCCCGCCAGGAACAGTGCTAGCACGGCCAGGAGCAACGTGATGCTGGCCGTGGTGACGTCGCGCGTCAGCAACTTACCGTAGGCTTCCTTGATCGAAGTCAGCTTGACGACGCGCAGGGTCGGGTTGACCTCGGCGATCGCCGCCACCAGCGCGGCCTTGTCCATGTCCTGGCCCGGTTTCATACGCACGACCATGTTCATGTTGGTCGGACCCGGGATGTAGAGGCGCCCGACCGGTTCGACCGTAGGCAGGAACACGTCCTTGACCACGCCGACCACACGATAGGGTTCGGTCTTCTTGTTCCAGAACAGGTTGACGCCGACGGCGCTGCCGGACGGGTTGATGGCGCGCGCCAGGGTCTCGTTGACGATGATGACCTGGGCCCTGTCATTCGACTCGGCGGCACTGAAGTCGCGTCCGTCCACCATGGGCAAGCCGATCAGCTTGAAGTAGCGCTCGTCCACCTGGTTGGTATTCGGGTTGAACTTGTCGCTCCCGCCCAGTTCGCGGTGCAGGGTACTGGCCCACACGGCCGTCGAGGTCGGGCCATCGCCGACGAAGCTGACGCCACTCACGCCCGGCCAGGCCGATAGTTTGGCGTCGATCACCATCATCTGCTGCCTCGTCTGCTCGGGGGACAGCTTCTGTTCGCCGGCCGACAGGTCGATTTCGTAGAGGCCTTGCGTGGCGAACCCGGCCGGCTGCGCCAGGACCTCGCCGGATTCCTTCAGCAGCGTAAAGTTACCGACCAGCAAGGCGGCGGCGATCGCGATCTGGCTGGCGATCAGCACCTTGCGAGTGGTCTGGGAAATCTGCATGCCGGAACCCTTGCCGCCGCTTTGCAGGAAGGCGGCCAGGGCGCGGTAGTTGACCATGCGGATGCTAAGTGCGGCGAAGACCAGCGCCAGCAACGCACCGACCAGCAGCACGAATAGCACTGCCAGCGGGTCGAGCGCCAGTTCCTGTACCCGCGGGATCTTGCCATGGGCGAAACGGCGCAGCAGCGCGAAGCCGGCGATGGCGACGACCAGCGCTACGCCGGACGCAGCCGTCATCACCAGGCAGGCTTCGGCGAACATGCTGCGGAACAGGTGGCCACGGTGGGCGCCCAGCGACGCCTGAATCGATAGCTGGCGCTGTTTCTGGGCGGTGCGGGCCAGGAACAGGTTCGACACATTGGCGCTCGCGATCAGCAGCAACGCACACACGCCGGCCAGCAGCATCAGCGCGACCGTGTTACTGTCACCGTTGATGACGCGGGCGAACGACTGCAGGCCGATGTCGACCGTCACTGTACTGAAGGCGGCGATGCCGGCGGTCTGGGCGCGGAAGCGTTCGTTCAGCGGGCCGGCCAGCGCAGCGTTGGCCTGGGCCACCGACACGCCGTCCTTCAAGCGGCCGACGATGAGGATGTTGCTGTCGAAATTCTCCCAGTCCTGTCGGGCGTGCTGGTCGCGCGGGTTCGATTCCCAAGGAATGAAGATGTCGGTGGAATGCTCGAGCGAATGCAGTTGCGGTTCGACGTAATCGTCGGCCAGCACGCCGACCACGGTGAAGCTGGCACCATCCAGCGCCACCTTTTTACCGACGATATCAGGATCGCCGCCGAAATTGGCGCGCCAGGCCTGGTGGCTGATCAGCGCGACCGGATTGGCCTTGCCGACCTCTTCGCCTTGCTGGAAGGCGCGCCCGAGTCCGACGCGGGCGCCGGTCAAGTCGAACAAGCCGGCGCTGGCGTAGGTAACGTTCAGGCGCGGTTGGGTCGGGTCACTGGTCAGGAACTTCTTCTGGAAGTCGATCAGCGCGGCGCGCTCGAACACGCCCGGCTGGTTATACAGCTGGGTGAGCGCCGGGTAGGTATGCAGGCCCTTGTAGGCCACTTCGCCCTTGTCCAGCACCACGCCCTGGGCCACATATAGACGCTCCTGCTGCGGATAAGGCAAGGGCTCGAGGAACAGCAGGCGGTTGACGCCGGCGATGCAGACCAGGGCGCCCAGCGTGATGCCGAGCGTCACCGCGACCGTCAGCAAGAAGCCGGGCGTACGCCGCAAGCTGGCCAGCGCCAGCTTGACCTCATGTAGGAATGCGCTCATGCCGCCACCTGCTCAACCCGGTCATAGGCACCCAGCTGGGAAACTTGGCTGTAGGCGATTTCCGGCTCGGCTTGCGTGCGCACCATCTTGCCGTCCATCAGGTGCAGCTTGGTGGTGGCCATGTCGGCATAGCGCTGGTCGTGGGTAACCATGCACAGGGTAGTGCCTTCGCGGTTGAGCTGGGCCAGCATCTCCATGACGATATCGCCGTTGGTCGAATCCAGGTTACCGGTCGGTTCGTCGACCAGCAGGATCGCCGGTTCGCCGACCAAGGCACGCGCGATCGCCACCCGCTGTTGCTGGCCGCCCGACAGCTGGCTGGGGCGGTGGCGCGCGCGGTGCCCCATTTCCACCTTGTCCAGCCACTTCGCGACGCGCGCATCGATCTCCGATTGGCTCAGTGTCTTGTTGCGGTAACGCAGCGGCAAGGCAATGTTGTCGTACACCGACAATTCGTCGATCAGGTTGAAGGCCTGGAACACGAAGCCGATCTTCTCGTTGCGGATGGACGCGCTCTGGGCCAGCGACATGCCGGCCACGTCCTTTCCTTCGATGAGATACTGGCCCGACGTGGGCGTGTCCAGCAAGCCCAGGATAGCCAACAGGGTCGACTTGCCGCAGCCGGAAGGTCCGGCAATGGACACGTAGTCGCCGGCCCGGATCGACAGGTCGATACCGCGCAGTGCGTGGGTCTCCATCTCGTCGGTGGCAAACATCTTGGTGATATCTTTCAGCTGAATTTTGATGTCCTGCATCATGCTCTCCATATCTTGTGCTGTTTGATCGGTGGGTTTGCTACATACGGTTGGGCAGGGACTCAGTCGGCGAGTGCGACATGCGTCTGCTTCAGGTATTTGGACATGTCCGATACGATCACCGTGTCGTTGGGCTTGACGCCAGCGACGACCTGGATATAGCGCCCGGCCTCGGTGCCGAAGCGGATCTCGGCGCGGTCGGCGCCGCCGCCGTCGGCGCTGACCCGGAATACCGGCGTGGTGGCGTTCGCACGCGCATTCACCGGGCGTTCGACATACATGACGTTATTCAGCTTGTTGGTGAAGATGGTGGCGTCGACATTCAGCTCGAGGCGCGCGCTCGGCGGCGGTGCTTCGGCAAAGGCCACTTCGACCATGACGGTGCCGTTTTCCACGGCGGGATTCACGCGTAACACTTTTCCTGGAACTTTTTCCTGGCGGGTGTCGATCAGCGCTGCCTGGCCGGGTTTGACCTGTTCGGCTGCGGCCTGCGGCACCTTGACCATGGCGATCAAGTCTTCATTGCTGCCGATCAGCGCAAGCTTCTGGCCAGGACCGAAGCTCTGACCGAGTTCCACGGACAGCCCCTGCAGCACGCCCTCCATGCCGGCACGCACGTTCAGCATCGCGTGCTGGGCCTTGACGATCTCGTAGCGGTTGGCCTGGGTGGCAATACGCTCGTTCTGGATGCGCAACACTTCCGAATGCACCAGCTTGAGCTGCTCGAGACGGCTTTTTTCCGCCTCGATGTTTTGTCCAAGCACAGTTGCACGCAGTTCGGTAGCGCGAAACGACAGTTTGGAAACCACTCCCATCTTGGCCCATTCCTCCTGCTCTTCGCGGGTGGTCTTGGCGGAAAGATAGTTGGTCTGGATTTCTTCCAGCTTGGCATTTTCGGCCAGCAGCTCGAGGGTCTGGTTGAGCTTTGTCTGACGCAGGCTGACCTGTTCCTGCACCAGCTTCTGCTGCTCGTCGAGCAGCTGCTTTTCCAGTTCCGGATTGCTCAGGCGCAGGATGATGCTGTCGGCCTTCACCACGGCGCCGGGCTTGAGCAGAATTTCCTCGACGGTACCGCTGGTCGTGGTCGTCAGCAACTTCTGCTTGTCCGAGCGCAAGGTGCCATAACCATCGACCTGCACGTTCAGTTCGCCATAGCGCACCTTGCCGAACAGGGCGCTCGAACGTGTCAATTTCTCATCGGCAGCTGAGCTGCTCAGCTGATAGCCCGTCAGCAGCAGGACCGCCGCTCCCACCCCGAACATCCCGCGCTTCGAGCGCAGGAGACTCGTCGTTGCTTTTTTCTTGATCACATCCATGATTTATCTCGACAGGCAGTATTGGAACGCTTCCCGCGCTGGCACAGCCGGCGCCCGGCGGCGCGAAGACTCGTCGGTTGCCGCGCAATCAGCGTGCGCCCTTGCTGGCCAAGTAGTTCTTAATGTCGCCCGAAGCCGCCTGGTTGAGTGGCGTACGCCATTCCGGCTGAGCATTGTCGGCATCGGTGCCCAGGTTGACGTCGGCGCCGGCATTCACCAACACCTTGACCAGTTCCAGCTTGCCGCTGCGCGCGGCGTTGATCAGCGCGGTCTCGTCACCGGGCATGACCTGGTTGACGCGGGCGCCGGCCTTCAGCAACTGGCGCGTGATCACCACGTCGCCATTGGCAGCGGCGGCAATCAGCGGAGTGCCGTCGCCGGCGACGCCCCGGTTGACGTCGGCGCCCAGGCGCAGCAGTTCGGTCACCATGGTGGCGTCGCCCAGCTTGGCGGCCGAGATCAACGCGCTGCCCTCCCCGTTCAGGGTGGCGTTAACGTCGATCCCGCTCTTGACCAGCATGGCGACCACTTCCGGACGACCCGCTTTCACTGCCTCCATCAGGATGGCCGCATCCCCCGAAGCGGAGGCGTGGGCGGCAGGCGCCAGTGCACAGGCAAGCGCCAGGGACAGCGCGACACGGCACAGTGACAGGCGTGGATCGACATTGGTTTTCATGATGTTCCTCGTAGGGTGAGCGTCCAGACACAAAGCGGAAAGGCAGGGGTGCCGATAATTTGCATGGATGTATTAGACCCGATCGCAACGGACGGTATAACTGTCAATGTTCGCAGGCGCAGTTCAGGCCGGCAGGGCCAGCGCGGTGAACACGGTCGCCTGGTCGGGCAGCGCGTAGTGGGCCAGGTGCACCGAGCCGGCCTCCAGGCCCGGCCCCAGTGTCCCGGTGCAGCGCAGCGCGATCGTGCACCCGGCCTGGTCGATGGCCAGGACCTCGGCCGCGTCGAAGTCGAAATACGCGCCGACACGGCCAAAGGCAGCCTTGAAAAAACTCTCCTTGGCCGAGAAGGCTAGCGTCAGCAGCCGGTCGGCGGAGCCGCCGCCGGCAAGCCCGAGCAAGTAGTCGTGCTCGTGCGGGCTGACCGCCAATGCGGCCACGGCAGCCAGCGCATCGGGGTTTGCGACGGTTTCGAGGTCGATCCCGATGCCGCCCAACCGGTCGACCGGACAGGCCACGGCGGCGGCATGGCTGGCGTTGTGGGTGATGCTGCCGGTCATGCCGGACGGCCACAGCGGCTCGCGGTGGCTGCCGCTTGCGACCGCGCAGTCCTGCAAGCCATATGGCGCCAGCGCCATGCGCGCGCACAGGCGCCCCGCCAGGAACTCGGCCTGGCGGCTTGGTACGCTGGCCCGGATCGAGGGCGGGAAGTCGATGGTGCCGCGGGCGAACAGTGCCGGCGTGAACGCCTGCGCGCAGTAGCGCCCGGTAACGTAGGCGAGGCCGGTGGCGCCGGGCAGCGGCCGGGCCGATGCCTGCATGAAGACGGAGAGGGACATAGGGGACGCAAAGGCAGGCTTGCGGTAACACGGTCAGGCCGTATTAGATACCGTCCCCTGCACTCCCCGGCACTGTAAAGCTTGACAGATGACTGTCGATTACAAAAGACGCAACATGGCAGCCTTGATGACGCAGGCAGTCTTGTTCACCGCGCCCAATTTTTCAAGCGAGTTATTAACATGAAAATTTACAGTGCGCTCGGTAATATTCATGATCTGACCGACCTCGCTCGAGGTTTTGCCGTCGGCAGTCCAGCGCAAGACTTCGACCTCGCGAGTGGTAAGCGGCGATTTCATGGCCGGTACAGTACTCGTGTGCAGCCGTCTCATGCCTTCGTGCGCCACCTGCACCAGCCATGACATGCGCATCGAGTTGGCGCCCATTTCGCTTTCGGAGATCGGTTCGCCCGAACGCGCCAGGGTCAACAGCCCCCCGATGCCCCTGGCGTCATACGAAGACTGGGCCCAGCCCACCTCCAGCCCATGCTCACGCGCCTCTTCCCAGAACGGACGGCAGTTGTCGAACACTTCCTCAGACCACATCAGCGGGAGAATCGACCGGCTGCCGTGCGCCACCGTCGGGTCGATTGCCACATAGTTCTGCGAGACGTAACGGGCTTGCCATTCAGTCGAGTAATTGTTAAGCATGAACACCTTGGGATTCGACAGCGGCAGCGGCATTCGCATGCCATAGGCGCAGTAGTCGAATCCGAGCTCGCTGGCGGCGCGCGACAGTACCTTGAAGAAGGTCGCCTCATTGGGGGCGCCCAGCAGATCATGCAAAACGGTTTGCTGCCAATCAAAAAGATTCATACCGTTTCATCTCGATGTGGTGCATGGATGGCGTCCGCGTTATCGGCCGTGCATGATGCAGCAACAGTCGCATTCAATTGGACGAAATTCAACTAAGCATCAAAGATTGCGCTATGCTATCTAGCGCGCCTCACTTACTTACATGCAACGCTGCGCTATGACGTACTGCAAGATGAACACGCTACCCATGTTTCTCACGTCCGTTGACGGTTATATCCGTCTCACCCAAGCACAACTCGTCCGTATTGAACTCGTTCACCTGTTCTCTGGCTTTGACGACCCCGACAGCGCAACCGACGACATCGTTACCGGCTACACTGAATGGGTGAGCGTCATGAACAGCAAAGGCTCGGCCATTTCGGTAGGTTGGGACTGGCAACTCCGGCGGCTTGGAGGCGTCCCTAACCTTGCTAGAATTTCTAATCCTAGAAGCAACTTGATGCTGCAAGATAGCAGCATAATTGACCTTGGTCAATTTAAAACCGAGATTATTCTAGCAAGTTTTGTTGACGCCTTAGACTGGAAAGACAATACACTTTTGCACGTCATGCTAGGCTGCACCGCCCCGGTGCATCAGCCGCACTGAACTGTCTCGCTCGGGCCACCCCACGTCGGTTTTTCCCTGTACTGGTGCCGCCGCCGGCAGCACCAGGCCCTTGTTCACGCGTCGCGGTGGCAGTGCGGGCGCGCCATGCCGACCAGCACCTTTCGTTCACCCATGTAGGGGTCGCGGCCATGGGTGTACAGCATATTATCCAATAACAACAGATCACCTCGTTCCCAGGTAAAGCGCACCTTGGTTTGCTCGTAGGCGTCGCGGATCAACGCCAGCGTTTCGGGCTCGATCGGGCTGCCGTCACCATAATAGGTATTGCGCGGCAGACGGTTCTCTCCCAGCACCGACACCAGACTGTGGCGCACAGCCTCGTCCAGGCTGCTCACGTGGAACAGGTGGGCCTGGTTGAACCACACCGGCACCTTCGAGACCGGGTGCAACGCCGTGGCCGGATTGACCTGGACCGTACGCAAGCAGTTGTCCTCGAGCCATTCGTAACCGATACCGTTGGCGTCGCAGAAACGCTCGACCTCGCCGCGGTCGCTCGTCTGGAATACTTCTGACCACGCCAGGTCCAGATCCGAATAGTTACGCACATACATCACGCCGTCGCGCTCGAAGCGCTCGCGCACCGCCGCCGGAATCAGCTGGTAGACACGGCGGCTATCCGCGATCGGAGTAGCGCCCCCGACGGTCGCCGGCTGCAGGCACAGGAAGCCGATACGCATCGCCCAACTGCGGGCATAGGCGTTCTCGTTGTGCTGAGGAATGGACTGGTCGGCATGGTACTCGGTGGCCGTGTAAATATTTCCGCGCAGTTCGGTACGCGGGGTCGAGCGGTAACTGTACTCGATCAGCGCGTCGCCGAACAGGATGGTCAGGAGGTCGCCGAACTGCTTGCTGCTGTGGACCGGCAGGCCGCGCAGCAACAGCGCACCGTGCGCGGCCACCAATGCCTCGATGCCATCGCGCCGCGCCTGCGCCCACTCGATCAGGCGCATCCCGTCCAGTCCGGGCCGCAGCATCAGGGGCATGCCGCCGAGTTCTTCCAGTGCCGCTACGCTGATATCGTTCATCGCATTCATTCTGGTTCTCCGTTGGATTGTTTGCAGGCCGGCGTCAAGCCAGGCACAAGGTTTGTTTTCCGCACAGGCGCTCGACGGGGATGCCCAGGTCTTCGCAATGGGCGACCATGCGCCCGGACTGGATGATCTGCTGCGAATCGTCGCCGTAGTCGACGCCCATGAAGTAGCTGTACCAGGACTCCATGCCGAGCGCGTACACGAGCACCTGGCGCGGACGGAAGGTGGAGACCATGCGCGCGGCCTTGTCGAAGTCCGAGCCGTTCAAGCGCCGGGATTCCTTCACGGCGCGGCTGACGGTGTCGGTGGTCAGGGCGCCGTACAGCCAGGTATAGGGCGCGCCCACGCATTCCATGCCGATCGCCAGCACGTCGAGGTCGCCCACCAGTCTCTGGATGTGCTGGTACATACGCGGCTCCAGGTTGGACGAATCGGCGCCGGCGTAGATTTTCTTGCCCTTCAGTTCGACCAGCCAGGCGGTCTTGCTGCGGATGTTGAGGTCTCCGTGCTCGCCCAGAAAAGGAATGCTGAGGATGCGCCCATCAGGCAACGGCGTCGTTTCCATGTCATCCAGTTCGCGCACCTGGAAGCCGAGCTGGCCCAGGATCAGCTTCAGCGACGGGTCGGCCAGGCTGCCGCCATTGTTCTTCGGCACCAGCACCTGGCCCACACGGTGGCGCAGCTGCAGCAGCGACTCGATGTTGACGTGGTCGGAGTGGTTATGGGTCAAGCACAGGTAGTCGATGTGTTCGGGCAGTTCTGTATAGCTGATCACCTGGTCGGCATTGCCGGCACTGCGGTTGGCGATCACGGGGTCGATCAGCACCGCGCAGCGGGCTGTCTCGATCAGGAAGCCGGCATGGCCGACGTAAGCCAGGCGCACCTCTTCGGCCGGGGCCTGGTAGGTGCGCGTCGGCGCCTCGACCGTGAACAGCTCGCGCCAGTCCAGGCCGCCTTCGGTGGGAACGCTCGTGAACATCGCCTCGGCTTCCTCGCGCGTGACCGGCTCGGTGCGGGCACGGAAGATGCGGTCCCACAGCGGGGCGTTGAACGGGGCGTGCAACTGCAGGTTGTCCGGCGCCGGCAGGCGCGGCGTGCTCAGCACGAAGGGGCGCGCTTCGGTGTCAGACAAGATCCCGAAGGACACCGACTGGATGGTCTCCTGATAGTACGGGCTCCGGTACAGCAGCCCTTCGATCAAGCGATAGGAGGGCTGATGGTACAAGTCCATGTGCAGCTCAACATACCCTTTCAGCAGTTCGGGCACCTGTTCGTACAACGGTTCGATCGACTCGCCGCTGGTATGGCTGCGCAGCAAGCTATCGAGTTGCTTGACCGCCTCGCACAGTTCGCGGCAAATACCATGCTCGTTCTCAAACTTGTCGATCAGCTTGCGCACGTCGGCCACCTGCTCGCGCGTGCAATTGACGAACTCGCCGCCGCCGGCCATGCCGGCGTCCTGGTTGGCGATGATGTGCAGCTCGTAATTGTTGACGAAGGAATTCATCAGGCGTTTGTGGGTCTTGGTCATGTACATCGCATAGGTGATGGGTGCCAGCAGGTTGGGCCAGGCATACCACTTGTTGACCAGTGGGTCGATGTAGACGTCTTCGCGCAGGTACAGTTTTTCTTGGGTCATGACGGGTTCCATATCGTTCTAGTGGGTTGCAAGGACCGTGGGCGTGGCGCGCAGCGCCAGGCCCGCCGCCATCGGGGCGAGCATTTGGTGCACGGCGGCCGGTTCCATGAAGTTATCGTGGGTAGCGCTCACGGTACGGAAGTCGACGTCGTTCTCGAACACCCGGCTCCAACCGCTGCGGTTGTCGGCGTCGGCCTGGTTCCCGCTGCTGACGAACGACGCCACGGCGCCGGCGATGCGCAGTCCCGACGGATCGGTGCAGCCGGCGCGCAGCAGGTTGACCCCGAACTTGAGCGTCACGACGACCTCGTCACGCGCATAGCTGCGCTTTTTCAGCACCAGCCCGGCAAAGTGTTCGAGCTGGTCGGCATAGCCGGCCTGGCGCCACTCCTGCGGCACTTCGGCGGCGGAGTTGATGACGTTCAGGCTGTAGCAGAAGCGGCACAGGCGCGTATAGTCGTCCTCGTCGTCGGTGCGGTCGGGATCGACGATGTTGGCGTCGAACAGCGCCACGTAGTTCACCTCATGTCCGCGCTCGATCAGGATGCGCGCCACCTGGGCAGCCAGCTTGCCGCCGCCCGAGTAGCCGGCCAGCGAATGCACCTGGAGCGCGCTGTGCGCCATGATTGCGTCCGCATAGAAGCGCGCCAGTTCGGACAGCTCGCTGAACGGAAAGTCGAGCCCGAACATGAACGGCGCCTGCAGCCCGAACACGGGGCAGGTCGCTTCCAGCCCGCGCGCCAGCACGCGGTAGCCCTCTACCCCGCCGCCGAACGGATGCAGGATGTACAACGGCTGCCCGGTCTTCGCTTCGTTCAGGCGCACGACTGCCTTGAGCGCCGCGGCGCTGGTATGGCGCGTGGCGTCGTCGAGCAACGCAGCCAAGCCGCGTACCGTGGGCTGCTCCATGAGTTCCTTCAACGAGAACTCGAATCCGGCCTCCTGCAGGCGGTAGCGCAGTTCGATCAGGGTGATCGAGTTGCCTCCGGCCTCGAAGAACGGGGTGTCGATGCCGATTTCCGGCATGCCGAGCAGGACGCACCAGACCACGGCGATGCGCGCCGCGGCCCCGCAAGGCGCGGCGCCCGTGTCCGTGGCATCCTCCGGCGCCGCAGCGGCCAGCGGAAGGGCCAGCAGCCGACGGCGGTCGACCTTGCCGCTGGTGGTGAGCGGCAGCGTGGCCACGGACACGAAGACCGAGGGCACCATGTATTCGGGCATGGTCTGGCGCAACGCGGCACGCAGCGCACCCGCCAGGTCCTGGTGCCGGCTGCCGCCGGCGACGTAAGCCGCCAGGCGCTTGTCCTTGCCCTCGCCGTGCAGCAGCACGCAGGCTTCGGTCACGATGCCGGAGCGGACCAGGTGGGCTTCGATTTCCTCGACTTCGATGCGGAAGCCGCGCAACTTCACCTGGCCGTCGCGGCGCCCGAGGAACTCCAGGCTGCCGTCGGCGCGGAACCTGGCCTGGTCCCCCGTGCGGTAGCGGCGCCTGGCGCCGCTGCCGGCAAACATCGCTGCGTTCAGGTCCGGGCGCCCCAGGTAGCCGCGCGCCAGTCCGGCGCCGCCGACATACAGCTCGCCCGCCACCCCCACGGGCGCCGGGACGCCGCAAGGATCCAGCACGTCGATGGTGGTGCCGGCGATCGGGCTGCCGATCGGCAGCGCGCGGGTGTCCGGCCAGTCGCGCGGCACCGGGAAGAAAGTGGTCACCGAGGTGTTTTCCGTCGGACCGTACAACGCCACCATCTGCACCCCGCCCATTGCCGCATACAGGCGCGCCGCCGCCCCCGGCGGGACCACGTCGCCGCCCGTCATCACCCAGCGCAGCGTGCCCGCCCCGGGCAGGTGCGAACTCCACAGGTCAAACATGCCCGAGGTCAGGAACATGGTGGTCACGCCGTGCCGTGTCATCAGCTCGTTGATGCCTTCGACGTCGAGCACCATATGCGGATAGACGACGACCTTGCCGCCGTGCAGCAGCGGTCCCCACACTTCGAAGGTGGCGGCATCGAACGACACCGACGACAGGTGCAGCATCACCGTCTCACTGTTGTACGGTACGTAGTCGCTCGGCAGCGCCAGGCGCGCCACGCCGCGGTGCTCGACCATCACGCCTTTCGGCATGCCGGTCGAGCCGGACGTGTAGATGACGTAGGCGAGGCTGCCGGCGCCGGCACACGACACAGGGTTGTCCTGCGGCTGGCCGGCCAGCAGGTCCGCATCGTCCAGGCACAACACGGTTTCCCTGTGCGCGGGCAGCGCATGGCGCAGTGCGGCGCTGGTCAGCACGATGCCGAGTGCGCTGTCTTGCAGCATGAACTCGAGGCGCTCGCGCGGATAGGCCGGGTCGAGCGGGACGTAGGCGCCGCCCGCCTTGAGGATGCCCAGCATGGCGGCGATCATCATGTTGGAACGGCGCAGGCACAGGCCGACCAGCGTGCCCTCTACCACGCCTTGCGCGCGCAGGCGGTGCGCGATGCGGTTGGCCTGCCGGTTCAGTTCCAGGTAGGTCATCGCTTCTTCGCCGCAGACGGCGGCCACCGCATCGGGCGTGCGCGCGGCCTGGGCCTCGAACAGCTCGTGGATGCAGGCATCCTGCGGATACGGCACCGGGCTGGAACGCCATGCGGCCAGCTTCCGGCGGTCGCTCTCGGTCAGCAGCGCCAGCGTGCCCAGCGGCGCTTGCGGGGCGCCGACGATCGCATCGAGCAGCACGCCGAAGCTGTCCGCCATGCGGGCGATGGTCTCGGCGTCGAACAGGCTGGCGGCGCCGTTCCACACCAAGCGCAGGGTGCCGCCGCTCTCGACCGCCGACAGTTCGAGGTCGAACTTGGTGATCACACGACCGTCGCCGATGCCGCCGATCTGCAAGTCAGCCAGGCGCAAGGAACCCTGCTCGGTGTTCTGCAGCGAGAACATGATCTGGAACAGCGGCGCATGGGCCTGGCTGCGTTCCGGCTTGAGCGCATCGACCAACTGCTCGAACGGCAGGTCCTGGTGCGCGTAGGCATCCAGGAGCATTGCCCGGCCCTCTTCCAGCAGCGCGCCGAAGCCGGCTTCCATGCGCAGGCGGCTGCGCAGCACCAGCGTATTGACGAACAGGCCCACCAGCCCGTCGACCTCGCGGTGGTTGCGGCCCGCGATGGGGCTGCCCATCACGATGTCGGTTTCGTTGCTCCAGCGCGCCAGCAAGAGCGCGAACGCACTTTGCAGCACCATGAACAGGGTCGCCTGGTGGGTACCGGCCAGCGCTTTCAGGCGCTCGAGCAGGGCGGCATCGATCACCTGGGTGTGCAGCCGGCCTTCGAACTGCTGGCGCGCGGGACGCGGATGGTCGAGCGGCAGGCTGTGCGCCTGGGGCAGGTCGGCCAGCTGGCGCTGCCAGTAAGCCAGCTGGCGCTCGAGCCGGTCCGGCTGCCAGCTGGTACGCTGCCAGTGCGCATAGTCCGCGTACTGCACCGAGATCTCGGGCAGCGGGCTGCGGCGGCCGGCGCTGAACGCCTCGTACAGGGTCCCGAATTCGTTCACGACCACGCCCATCGACCAGCCATCGGATGCAATGTGGTGCAGCGTCACGAGCAGCACGTGGCGTTGCGGACCCAGGAACAGCAGGTGGGCGCGCAGCATCAGGTCGTGCGCCAGGTCGAACGGACGCCCGGCTTCCGCGGCCGCGATCCGGCGCACCTCGGCGTCCTGCGCCGCGCCCGCCAGCGTACTCAGGTCGGTAATCGGCAGCGGCACCGGCAGCGCCGGTCCGACCCGCTGCTCGCCCTGGCCATTGACGCTGGCATAGGTGGTCCGCAGCACTTCATGGCGGCGCACGATCTCGTCGAGGGTCGCGCGCAGCGAATAGCGGTCCAGCCAGCCGTCCAGGGCCAGCGCGGTCGGCATGTTGTACTGCGTGCTGCCGCCGCCCAGCTGGTCGATGAACCAAAGGCGCTGCTGGGCGAACGACAGCGGCAGCGGTGCGGTGCGCGAGACCGGCACGATGTCGCCGTAGGGCCTGGCGTCGTTGCCGGTTGTGCTCTGCAGCAGCGCCAGCAGGGCATGGCGATTGTCGCGGATCTGGCGGCCGATTTCCTGGCTGATCACCCCCGGCGCCGATTTCGTCATCAGTTTGCCGTTCTCGACATAGATGTCGACGCCGCTCCGGTGCAAGGACAGCAAAAACTGCTTCAGTTCAGTGACTACCATTCGATTTCTTCCTTTTCATGAGATTCGCACTGGGATGCGCTTGCCGCCGCGGCCCTGGCCACGAGCAGCTCCACATGCAGCGCCAGCGCACGTACGGTGCGCAGATTGAAGACGTCCTTGATGGCCAGGCCGCAGCCGAATTCCTGGTTGACCTGGGCCAGCAGCCGGGTCGCCAGCAGCGAGTCGCCGCCGGCATCGAAGAAATCCGCGGTGGCACCGATTCGCTCGCGCTTGAGCAGGTGCGCCCACAGCGCGCACATGCGTGCCTCCATCTCGCCGGCAGGTGCGGCGAACTCCCCGGCGTCACCGGCGGCCGCCAGCGACAATGCCTTGCGGTCCAGCTTTCCGTTGGGGGTATGCGGCATGCGTTCGAGCAGGACGAACGCGGACGGCACCATGTAGTCCGGCAGCACGGCCGCAAGCTCGCGACGCAGGCGCTCGACGGTATCGGCGCCATGGCCACCCGGCGCCGGCACCACGCAGGCAACCAGGCGGCGCGTGCCCTCCGCGTCGGCCGCGATGACGGCGGCCTCGCCGACCAGGGTCGAGGCGCGCAGGCGGCTTTCGATCTCGCCCAGCTCGATGCGGTAGCCGCGGATCTTGACCTGGTCGTCCATCCGGCCGAGGAACTCGAGGCGGTCGCCGTCGAGCCGGCGCACCAGGTCGCCCGTGCGGTACAGGCGGAGGCCGGCCAGCGCGCCGGCGCCGGCACGGGTGAACTTCTCCGCGCTGAGCTCGGGACGGCCGCGGTAGCCGTCGGCCAGCGAGGGGCCGGTCAGCACCAGTTCACCGGCCACGCCGGCCCCCACCGGCACCAGCCCCGCGTCGACCACGCAATGGCCGTAGCCCGGCAGCAGGCCGGCCACCGCGACCGGCGCACCGTCGCCTACGACCGGCGCGATGTGCGACCAGATGGTCGCCTCGGTCGGCCCGTAGCAATTGAGCACGCCGCGGCCGCAACGCTGCACCAGCGCGCGCGCCAGGTCGGCCGGGAAGGCTTCGCCGCCGACCAGACCGAGCAGGCCGGGCGCACCGTCCCAGCCCGCTGCCAGCATCATCGCCCAGCTCGACGGCGTGGCCTGCAGCACGCTGATGCCCTGCCCTTCGATGGTGGCCGACAGCCAGGCGGCGTCGCGCGCCGCGTCCGGGCCGGCCAAGCAGACGCGCGCGCCGCGGGTCAGCGGTCCGAACAACTCGAAACCGGCGATGTCGAAGCTGATCGTGGTGATCGCCAGCCAGCGCGCATCGGCGTCGATGCCGGCACGGCCGCTGGCGCCGTCGATGAAGTTGGCCAGGGCGGCGCGGCTGACCATGACGCCTTTCGGCGTACCGGTGGAGCCGGAGGTGTAGATCAGGTAAGCCAGGCCAGTGCCGTCCGGCGCCGCGCGCCGGCGCGCCGGGGCCTGTTCTGCCGCGTCCATGTCCACCTCGAGCACGCGGACCGCGCCCTGCCCCGCCGCCGTCGCGGCATCGCACAGCACCAGCGCGGCGCCGCTGTCGGCCAGCATGAATTCGCGGCGCGCCTGCGGGTGGGCAGGGTCGAGCGGCAGGTAGGCGGCGCCGACCTTGAACACCGCCAGCAGGGCGGCCACCATGGCCGGGGTACGCTCCATGCACACCGCCACCACCGCGCCGGGCTGGACGCCGCAGGCGGCGATGCGGTCCGCCAGCCGTTCGGCCAGCGCATCGAGTTCGCCGTAGCCGAGCTCCTGCCGGCCCGACACCAGCGCCACCCGCCCAGGATTGCGGCGTGCCTGCGCCTCGAACATGGACAGCACGTCGGGCGCGGTGCGGGGCGCCGGCATGGCCAGCGCTGCCACCTGCGCCAGCTCTTGTTCGCCCAGCAGCGCCGCGCGGTCGACCATGCCGCCGGCATCGTTCGCCAGCGCGGCCAGGATGTTGCGATAGTAGCCGCCGATGCGATCGAGCGCCGCCGGCGGGAACAGCGCAGCGTCGGCCTTCACGCTCAAGGTGAACAGCGTGGCGCCGCCCACCGCTTTTGCGAACTCGGACGCGAAATGGTAGTTGTTCGCCTCGAAGCTGTTCTGGACGGAGGCGTCCAGCGGGGCGACCATGTTTTCGTAGACGTGGAAACTGGTGAAGTTGAACAGCGATCCGGACAGGTCGATGCGCGAATCGGACTGGATCTGCGCCAGCGGATAGTGACGGAAAGGCTGGGCCGCGGCGCCGGTTTCCTCCACCCGGCACACCAGTTCTCGCCAGCGCAGGCCATCCACGCGCAGGCGCAGCGGCAGCGAGTTGAGAAACAGCCCCAGGGTCAAGTCGGCACCGGCACGCTCGGGACGTCCGTTGGCGACCACGGAAGTGAGCACGTCGGCCTGTCCGGTCAGCATCGACAGCAGCACCAGGTGCGCCGCCTGCAGCACCGATTTCTCCTGCACGCCCAGGCTGCGCGCCACCTCCGCCAACCTGGCGGAGGTGGCGGCGCCGATCGGTACCGCGAGGGTCGCGGTGGCGCCGCGCGGACGTCCGCTCCACCACGCCGGCGGCGCGCCTTCCAGCAGCCGTGCCCAATAACCGCGTGCGCCATCGTCGGCCAGCGCCTGCTGCTCCTGCTGCACGTAATACCGGTACGGCAGTGCCTGACCCGGCTGCGGCGCGGCGCCGTCCGCAGCCAGCGCGGCGTAGCGGTTGAACAGCTCCGTGTTCAGGCTGGCGACGCTCCAGCCGTCCAGCATCGAATGATGGAAGCTGAAGATGAACTGGAACTGGCTGTCGTCGATGCGCACCAGGATGATCTTCCAGAGTGCCTGCTCGAAGCGGATCGAGCTGCGGCGCTCGCGTTCCACCAGCTCCGTGATGAAAGCCATCGCATGCGCTTCGCCGCCGGTACCGGCGTCCAGCACTTCGAGGTGCGCGTCACCATGCCGGTACACCAGTTGCAGCGGGCGTTCGCCATTGAGCGCATACACGGTGCGCAGCATGGGATGGGCCGCGACCATGCCGTCCAGTGCGGCATGGAAGGCGGGCAGCGCCAGCGGCGCGCGCACGCGCACGTTCAGCACGTCGTGATAGGTGCCGGCGTGCTCGTCGAGCTGGTGGTGCAGCACCATGCCCTGCTGCAGGCGGGTCAGCGGATACGCGTCTTCCAGCAGGTGGGCTGCGCGCAGCACCGCCAGTTCGGCGTTTTCCGCCGAGGTCAGCATCGCGAACGGCGCGAGCTCCTCCTGCGGCTGAGCCGCAGTGCCGTCGGCCGCGGCCAGCAGCGCCAGCGCACGCACGGTCTTGGCGGCGAACAGGTCGCGCACCGATACCTGGACGCCCGCCGACTTCATCGACGACACCAGGGCGATCGCCTTGATCGAATCGCCGCCGATGGCGAAGTAATTGTCCTCGGCGCCGACCTGCGCCAGGCCGAGTGCCGCCGCCCACAGCTTGCAGAGCAGGATTTCCAGCGCGCCGGCCGGCGCCACGTGGCTTGCCGCGATGCGGCTGCCGCGTTCGATCGCCGGCAACTGCTTGCGATCGAGCTTGCCGTTGGCGCTGAGCGGGAAACGCTCGAGCACCATGAAGTCGGCGGGGACCATGAACTCGGGCAGGCTGGCGCGCAGTCCCGCCTGCAGCGCGGCGCAGAATGTCGCCTCGTCCGCGGGGGCGATGCCGGCCTGGACGTAAGCCGCCAGGCGCATGTCGGCGCCCTTCCCCCAGGCCACCACGACGGCGTCGTGGACGCCGTCCAGCGCGCGCAGGCGCGACTCGATCTCGCCCAGCTCGATGCGCAGGCCGCGCAGCTTCACCTGGTGGTCGGCACGGCCCAGGTATTCCAGGTTGCCGTCCGGGAGGAAGCGCACGATATCGCCGGTCTTGTACAGGCGCGCTCCGCCAGGTCCGGCAATGAACCGCTCGGCGGTCAGGTCGGGCCGGTTCAGGTAGCCGCGCGCCAGGCCGACACCGCCGATGTGCAGCTCGCCGGCCACCCCGATCGGCGTGTCGCACAGCTTCGGGTTCAGCACCGACAGCACCGTGTTCCGGATCGGCCGGCCGATCGGCACCACCCGGTTGGGGTAGTTCGCGCGGGCGGTGTAGTGCGACACGTCGATCGATGCTTCGGTCGGACCGTACAGGTTGTGCAGCGCCGCGCCGTGGCATGCCTGGAACTGGCGCTGCAGCGCAAACGGAAGCGCCTCGCCGCTGCAGAACACCTGGCGCACCGTGGCGCAGCCGCCCCAGCGTCCACTGTCGAGCATCGCGCCCAGCATCGACGGCACGAAGTGCAGCACCGTGACCTCTTCGCGTTCGATCAGGTCCGCCAGGTAAGCCGGATCCTTGTGTCCTTCCGGCTTGGCCATCACCAGGCTGGCGCCGGCGATGAACGGCCAGGTCAGTTCCCATACCGAGACATCGAAACTGAACGGGGTCTTCTGCAGTACCCGGTCGGACGCCTCGATGCGGTAGGCGTCCTGCATCCACACGATCCGGTTGACCAGGCCGCCGTGTTCGGACATCACGCCTTTCGGCTGGCCGGTCGAGCCCGAGGTGTAGATCACGTAGGCCAGATTCGATGGCGTCAGGCCGATCGCCGCGGCGTCGATGTCGCTGTCCGGCTGACCCGCGAACTGCGCCGGGTCGTCCAGGCACAGGACCGGCCCGGCCGCCACCGGCACCACGCCCAGCAGGTGCGACTGGGTCAGGACCACGCGCGGGGCGCAATCGCGCAGCATGTAGTCGAGGCGCGCGCGCGGGTAGGCCGGGTCCAGCGGCACATAGGCCCCGCCGGCCTTGAGTATGCCGAACACGCCGGCCACCATTTCGATCGAGCGCTCGACGCACAGGCCGACCATCGTATCCGGCCCGACGCCTTCGGCGCGCAGGCGATGCGCGATGCGGTTGGCCGCGGCATTCAGTTCGCGGTAGCTCAGGCGCGTGTCGCCGCACACCAAAGCGGTCGCGTCCGGACTACATTCCGCCTTCGCTTCGAACAGCTGGTGGATGCAGGCCCGATCCGGGTACGGCTGCGCGGTCGCATTCCATGCGGCCAGCTGGCGGGCGTCGGCCGCGCCGACGATCTCCAGCTCGCCCACGGCGCGCGACGGCGCCGCCACGATGGCTTCCAGCAGCGCCGCGAAGCTGTCGGCCATGCGCGCGATGGTGGACTGATCGAACAGGCTGGCCGCATGGTTCCACACCAGCGCGATGCCGTCGGCGTTTTCGGCGGCAGACAGTTCGAGGTCGAACTTGGCCACCACGTGGCTGCCAGCCATGCCGGTGACCTGCAGGCCTGGCAGGTGCAGCTCGGCCGCTTTGTTGTTCTGCATCGAGAACATCACCTGGAACAGCGGCGCGTGCGCAAGGCTGCGCTCCGGCTTGAGCGCGTCGACCAGCTTCTCGAACGGCAGGTCCTGGTGTGCGTAGGCTTCCAGCAGGGCTTCCCGCGACCGCGCCAGCAGCACGTCGAAGCCGGCATCGAGGTCGACCTGGCTGCGCAGCACCAGGGTATTGACGAACAAGCCGACCACCCCTTCCAGGTCGTGATGGGGACGGCCCGCGACCGGGCTGCCGATCACGACATCGGTTTCGTTGCTCCAGCGCGCCAGCAGCAGCGCGAATGCGCTTTGCAGCACCATGAACAGCGTGGCGTCATGCGCTTGTGCGAGCGCCGCCAGGCGCCCATGCAGGGCGGATCCGATCGACTGCGCATGCAGGCGTCCTTCGAAGCGCTGTTCGGGCGGACGCGTACGGTCGAGCGGCAGGCTGTGCACCTGCGGCAGGCCCTGCAGGCGCGCCTGCCAGTAATCGAGTTGGCGCGCCATCGTGCCGCCGTCGAGGCGGTCGCGATGCCATTGGGCATAGTCGGCGTACTGGAGCGGCAGCGCGGTGAGCGGCATTGGCCGGCCGGCGCCGAAAGCCGCGTACAGGGCGCCGAACTCGCGCACGATGATGTCCATCGACCATCCGTCCGCCGCGATGTGGTGCAGGGTCACCAGCAACACGTGCTGCTCAGGCGCCAGCCGCACCAGGCGCGCACGCAGCATGAGGTCGCGCTGCAGGTCGAACGGCCGCGCGGCGTCGTCGGCGCCGAGCCGGCGCACGGCCGCCAGCCGCTCGTCGTTCCCAAGTCCGGACAGGTCGTCGGTCGCCAGCTCCAGCGGACGCGGCGGCGCCACCAGCTGGCAGGCGTCGTCGATGGCGTAGGTGGTGCGCAGCACTTCGTGGCGGGCCACGAGGGCGTCGAGCGCGGACTGCAGTGCCGCCCGGTCGAGCCGGCCGTCGAGGCGCAGCGCCACCGGGATATGGTACTGGCTGCTGCCGCCTTCGAGCTGGTCGATGAACCACAGGCGGCGCTGGGCGAACGACGGCGCCAGCGCCCCAGCGCGGTCGGCCAGCGGAATCGGTGCCTGGTCTCCCTCCACCGCGCCGGCACCACTGTCGATCAGTGCGGCGATGGCGGCGAGGGTCTTGTGCTCGAACACGGCACGCACCTGCAGCGTGACGCCCAGCTGGCGTCCGACCGCGCTGAGCATGCGCATCGCCAGCAGCGAGTGGCCGCCGATCTCGAAGAAGTTGGCGTCGGCGGCCACCCGGCCGAGGCCGAGCAGGCCCGCCCATATTTCCGCCAGCGCGATTTCGGTCGGCGTGGACGGCGCCGGCGCGTCATCGCGGGCCGCGCATCCGGGCTCCGGCAGCGCGCGCTTGTCCACTTTCCCGTTGGGGAGCAGCGGCAGGCAATCGAGCACCACGTAGGCCGAGGGCAGCATGTAGTCGGCCAGCTGGTCTTTCAGGAAGGCGCGCAGCGTGGCGGTCAGCGCGCCGCTGTCCGCCGCGGCCCCGGCGGCCGGCACCACGTAGGCGGCCAGGTAGCGCGCGGCGCCGCTGCCCCTGACCTGCACGACTGCATCGCGCAGCGCCGGATGGCGTATCAGGCACGCGCCGATCTCGCCCAGCTCCACGCGGAAACCGCGCACCTTGACCTGGTCGTCGGCGCGGCCGGCGAACAGCAGTTCGCCGCGCGCGTTCCAGCGCACCATGTCGCCGGTACGGTAGCGGCGCCCGCCCTCGTGCACGGCGAAGCGTTCGGCGCTGAGGGCATCCTGTCCCAGGTAGCCGCGCGCCAGCGCCGGACCCTCGATGTGCAGCTCGCCTGCGACACCGGGCGGCACCAGCGCGCCGGTCGCGTCGCGCACCGAGAAGACACGGCCGGGCAGCGCGGCGCCGAGCGGCACCGCGGCCGGGTCGCAGCCCTCCGTGACCTCGCCCAGACTGGCCGAAATCGTCGCTTCGGTCGGCCCATACGCGTTCACCAGGCGGCAGTGCTCGAACAGCCCGAGTTCTCGCCAGCGCACCAGCAGCGCGCCGGGGAAGGCTTCGCCGCCGGCGACCAGCAGGCGCAAGCTCGTTTCCCGCCACGCTCCGGCATCCGCCGCGTCGTCGGCGGCCAGCTCGTTGAGGTAGGCCGGCGGCAGGTCGGCGGCGGTGATGCCATGGCTGCGGCAGAACGCCAGGAACTGCTGAGGCAGCAGGAGTTCCCGGCCGCGCAGGCGCACGCCGGCACCCGCCTGCCAGGCGCACAGCGGCAGCTCCAGCGCCGCGTCGACGCTGGGCGTGGAAAACATCAGGATACGGTCGCTGGCGCGCAGGCCATGGAAGTGCTGGGCGGCGACGGCGTGGCCGGCGATGCTGCCATGCTCCACCATGACGCCTTTCGGGCGGCCGGTGGAGCCGGAGGTATAGATGACATAGGCCAGGTGCGACGGCGCCAGGCCGATCGCCTCCGGCGCCAGGTCGGCGCACGGCTGCCCGTGGATCGAAGCGTCTTCCAGGCACAGCACCTCGGCCGTGCTGTCGGGAAGCACGCCGCGCAGGTGCGCCTGGGTCAGTATCACGCGCGGCGCACAATCTTCCAGCATGAATGCCAGGCGCGCACGCGGGCAGGACGGGTCGAGCGGCACGAAGGCGCCGCCCGCCTTCAGGATGCCGAGCAGGCCGGCAAGCAGCGGCGTCGAGCGTTCGGCGTACAGGCCGACCAGCACGTCCGGTCCGACGCCGAGCTCGCGCAGGCGGTGCGCGATGCGGTTGGCCTGTTCGTTCAAGGCACGGTAGCTCAGGCTATCGGCGCCGCACGCGAGGGCGACGGCGTCCGGCGTGCGCGCGGCCTGCGCCTCGAACAGAGTATGCACGCACGCCTTGTCCTGGTACGGGACGCCATGCCCGCTCCAGGCAGCCAGCCGGGCGCGGTCGGCGGCGGCCAGCATCGGCAGCGTGCCGACCGGTGCCGCCGGCGCATCCGTGATCGCCTGCAGCAGCACGGAAAAGCTGTCGGCCATGCGCGCGATCGTGGCGTCGTCGAACAGGCTGTCGGCGTAGTTCCAGCTGAGGACAAGGCCCGACACCGTCTCGGCGGCGGACAATTCGAGGTCGAACTTCGTCACCACCGGGCCGCCGCCCAGCCCGGCGACCTGCAGGCCGGGCAGCTCCAGTGCCGCGGCTTCGTTGTTCTGCATCGAGAACATGACTTGGAACAGCGGTGCGTGCGCCAGGCTGCGCTCGGGGCGCAGCGCGTCGACCAGCTTCTCGAACGGCATGTCCTGGTGCGCGTAGGCGTCCAGCAGCGTCGCCTTGCCCTCGCCGAGCAGGTCCACGAAGCCGGCGTCCAGGTCCAGCCCCGTGCGCAGCACCAGCGTGTTGACGAACAGGCCGACCAGGCCTTCCAGCTCCTTGTGGCTGCGGCCGGCGATCGGGCTGCCGATGACGATATCGGTCTCGTTGCTCCAGCGCCCGAGCAGCAGCGCGAACGCGCTGTGCAAGACCATGAACAGGGTGGCCTGGTGCGCACTGCCGAGTGCCTTCAGGCGCGCCGCCAGCGGGGCGCCGATCGTCTGCAGGTGCAGGCGCCCTTCGTGGCGCTGCCGGGCGGGCCGTGGCTTGTCGAGCGGCAGGCTGTGCACCTGCGGCAGGCCGTCCAGGCGCGCCCGCCAATAGTCGAGCTGGCGCGCCAGCCGGGCACCGGTTTCCTGCGCGCGCTGCCAATGGGCGAAATCGGCGTACTGCAGCGGCAGCGGCGCCAGGGGGCTGGCCCGGCCGGCGCTGAAGGCCTGGTACAGGGCGCAAAACTCGCGCACGATCACGCCCATCGACCAGCCGTCGGCGGCGATGTGGTGCAGGGTGACCAGCAGCACGTGGCGCCCGGCCCCCAGGCGCAGCAGCCAGGCGCGCAGCACCGCGCCGGCGGCCAGGTCGAACGGTTCGGCCGCGGCGGCCGCGGCCAGCGCGCGCACGCGCTCGTCCTGGGCGCCGCCTTCGAGGTCCGCCAGGTCGTGCAGGACCAGGGCCACCGGCTTCGCAGCGGCGATTTCCTGCACGCCTTCGCCGTCGACGCTGCGGTAGACGCTGCGCAGCACTTCGTGGCGCCGCACGATCTCGTCGAGGGCGCGCTGCAGCGCATCCTGGTCGAGGCGGCCCGTCAGCGACAGCGCTGAAGGAATGTTGTACTGCCCGCCGGCCTCCATCTGTTCGATGAACCACAGGCGCTGCTGCCCATACGAAAGCGGGAAGCATGCCTGCGCAGGGCGCGGCTGGACCTGGATGGCGCCCGCGACGGCGCGGCTTTCCTTCAGCAGGCGCACCAGTTCCGGCTTGAGGGCGATGGTCCGCTGCCGGAAGGCCGCGTCCATGGCGCCAGCCGCGGCCTTGTAGGCGAGCTGTTCGCCATCCAGGTAGAAGTGCACGCCGCGGCGCGCCGCTTCGCCCATCAGTTCGACGACATTCATAAGATTCCTTCCTCGTATTCAGGCGTGCCGGAGACCGCATCGGCGCTGGTCGCGCGCAATGCGTCGACCAGCGCGGCGGTGGCCGCGATAGTGGGTGAAGCGAACAGGGTCTTGACCGAGAGTTCGACCGCGAAAGCCGAACGCAGCTCGTACACCAGCCGCGAGATCTGCAGGGAGTTGCCACCGATATGGAAGAAGTTGTCGTGCACGCCGATCGGGCCGTGGCCGAGCACCGACTGCCAGATCGCCTGCACCGCCTGCTCGGTGGCGCCGCGTGCGGCGACGAAGCCGCGCGCGGCGAATGCCGGCTCCGGCAGCTTCGCCTTGTCCACCTTGCCGTTGGCGGTGAGCGGGAAGTGCTCCAGCACCATGAACTGGGCCGGCACCATGAACGCCGGCAGGACCAGTCCGAGCGATTCCTTCAGCTCGGCCACGAGCTCGCCCTCGGCATCCGGCCCCGCCGGCGCCGCGAGCGGCACCACGTAGGCCAGCAGATACTTGTCGTTGCCGCTGCCCTTGACCTGTACCACCGCCTCGCGCACCGCATCCAGTTCGAGCAGCCTGGCTTCGATTTCGCCGCGTTCGATGCGGAAACCGCGGATCTTCACCTGCTCGTCGGCGCGGCCCAGGAACTCGAGCTGGCCATCCGCCAGGCGGCGCACCGTGTCGCCGGTACGATACAGGCGCTTGCCGGCCAGGGCGCCGGTCCCGTGCACGAAGCGCTCGGCGGTCAGGTCGTCGCGGTTGAGGTAGGCCCGTGCCAGCCCGGCACCGCCGATGTACAGCTCGCCCGCCACCAGCGGCGGGACCTGGCGCATCCGGCTGTCCAGCACGTGCAGCTCGACGTTGGCGACCGGACGGCCGATCGTGATGGCGCTGGACGGGGTCAGGCATGCGGCACTGCTGGCGATGGTGGCTTCGGTCGGGCCATAGATGTTGAAGAAGCGGCAGCGCGCCGCCCAGAACTCGACCGTCGTCTTCGGGCACACGTCGCCGCCGACGATGATGGTCTTCAGCGAGGGCACGTGCTCGCGGCGCTGCGCTTCCAGGACCGAGGTCGCGAACGCGGCGTGGGTGATCTGGTGGCGCTGCATCGCCTCCACCAGGTCGGTGTCGGGTGCCGCCAGGTAGGTAGTGGCGCCCGAGCACAGCGCCATGAACAGGTGCGCGGTACCGGCGTCGAAACTCATGGACGCGCAATGCAGTGCACGCGACTGGGGTTCGATTTCGAATAGCGGAATGTCGTGGTGGATCAGGTTGACCAGTCCCGCATGCTCGATCATGACGCCCTTGGGCAGCCCGGTCGAGCCGGAGGTGTAGATCACATAGGCCAGGTTGCGCGGCGACAGGCCCAGCGCGGCCGGTACCAGGTTGTCGCCGGCCAGCTCCGGCGCGCAGGAGGCGGTGCCGATGTCGATGCAGTCGACGTCCGCCGGCAAGCGAGCGCCGAAGTCCTGGCCAACCGTCAGCACGATGCCGATCGCGCTGTCGCGGAGGATGTGGTCGAGTCGCGCCTGCGGGTAGTTCGGATCCAGCGGCACATAGGCGGCGCCCGCCTTCAGGATGCCGAGGATGCCGGCGACCATCTCGAGCGAGCGCGTGACGCACACGCCGACCAGCGTGTCGGGACGCACGCCCTGCGCCACCAGGCGGCGCGCGACCCGGTTGGCGCGCTGGTTGAGCTCCCCGTAACTGAGGCTGCTGCCTTCGAATACCAGCGCGGTATGCTGCGGACGCACGCAGGCCTGGGTCTCGAACATCTCGTGCAGGCATTGGTCGACCGGGTAGTCGCGCGCCGACTGGTTCCACGCCAGCAGCTGCTGCGTCTCCTCGGGCAACAGCAGCGACAGCGCGCCGATCGCACCCACCTGCGGCAGTTGCTGCAGCACGTGCTCCATATGGCGCAGCAAGCGCGCGATCATGGCCGGCTCGAAGTCGCGGCGCGGGTAACGGCACTTGATGACCAGCGTGTCGCGCAGGCTCGCGCTCAGAGACAGCTTATAGCCGGTTTCCTCGAACGACGCGTATTCCTCGATGTGGAACGGCGGACGCTCGCCATCGGCGGCCGCCGCCGCATCCAGCGGATAATTCTCGAAGACGAACATGCTGTCGAACAGCGCGCTGCCGCCGGCGATCCGGCTGCATTGTGCGATCTCCGTCAGCGGCAGATGGCCGTGGCCGGTGCTCGACTGGAACGCAGTGTGCATCGATTCGAGCATCGCGCCGACCTCCATGTCGGTGTCGAACGACACCCGCACCGGGACCGTGTTGATGAACAGGCCGACCATCTCCTCGACGCCCTCCACTTCGGGCGGACGGCCCGAGATGGTGGTGCCGAACAGGACATGCTGCTCGCCGCTGTAGCGGTGCAGCAGGTACCCCCAGGCCAGCTGCAGCACCGTGTTGACCGTGGTCTGGTGGCGCCGCGCGAACCGCTGCAGGGCGGCAGTGCCCACGACATCGATTTCGACGCGCTGCTCGTCCTGGCCGGCGGCGCCGGCCTGCGCACCGTGGGCGATGCCCAGCGGCGTAGGCGCCTCGACCGGTGCCAGGTACTCGCGCCAGA
This sequence comes from Massilia forsythiae, assembly GCF_012849555.1. NCBI lineage: Bacteria > Pseudomonadati > Pseudomonadota > Betaproteobacteria > Burkholderiales > Oxalobacteraceae > Massilia > Massilia forsythiae. The sequence continues at coordinate 3,984,388 of NZ_CP051685.1, read as the reverse complement.
AAGCGCGCGCGGCATCGCGGTCTTGCGCCTGCAGCCAGCCGATGTAGTTTTCGTATGGGCGCGCCGGCCGCTGGATGCTCGCCTCCTGGCCGCGCAGCAGTTGCCGGTAGGCCTCGAGCACGTCGCGATAGACCAGCGGAGTGCACCAGCCGTCGAGCAGCATGTGATGGTGGCTCCACAGCATCCGGTAGCGGGTCTGCCCGAGACGCAGCAGGGCGATGCGCTGCAGCGGCGCGCACGCCGGGTCGAAGCCTCGTGCGCGGTCCTCGGCCACCAGTTGCCGGAAGCGCGCCGCCTGCTCGGCGGCCGGGTAGGCGCGCCAGTCCTCTTCCCGCCACGGCAGGGCGGCATCGGCGCATACCAGCTGGTGCAGCTGTTCGCCGTGCCCGACGAAAACGGTGCGGAAAATGTCGTGGCGCGCCACGATTGCGTTCCAGGCCGCGCGGAACAGCACCGGATCGAGCTCGCCGTCGAACACCGGGCAGCACTGCGACACGTAGGCGCCGCTGTCGAGCAGGCTGTGGAACAGCATTCCCTGCTGCATCGACGTGGCCGGATACAGCCTGCTGATGCGGTAGCGTTGCTGCCACGAATCAAGTTCGGCGGCGCTGGTGCGTGCCAGCGGGAAGTCGCTCGGGGTGAACAGATCCGGCGCCGCGTCCGCGCAGTGGGCGATCACCTCTTCGAGGGACGCTTCGACCAGGTGCGCCAGGCGCTCCATGTCGGCGCGATCGAATTCGAGGGCGCTGTAGTCGAGGGTGAACGCGAGCACGCCGCCGGCGACCTTGCCGTTCAGGCCGAGGGGGCAATGGCGCAGGCGACGCGGATCGATCGCCTCGCCGGTCGGCTCCGGCGCGGCGCGCAGCGCGCTCGCGGCATTCACGGTCTGATCGAACTGGCCCAGGTAGTTGAACACCAGCTGCGCCGGATTGTCGTGCTCCAGCCGGGCCAGGGCCGGTTCGCCGGCGACGTAGCGCAACACGCCGTAGCCGCAGCCCTTGTTCGGCACTGCGCGCAGCTGCTCCTTGACCTGGCGGATCACGGCGCCGGTGTCGCGGCTGGCGCAGGCCAGCGCCAGCGGATAGGTGGTGGTGAACCAGCCCACCGTCTGGCTGGTGTCCAGCGCCTCGAACAGGTCTTCGCGGCCGTGGCCCTCCAGCATCAGGCGCACGCCGCCGGCGCCGCGCCAGTCGTACAACGCGATCGACACCGCCGCCAGCAGCAGTTCGTTGACCTGGGTGCGGTAGCGCTGTCCGCAACGCTTGAGCAGCGTTTCGGTAGCAGCCGCGGAAAGAGCGATCGGTAGGCCGCGGGTGCTGGCACGCGGCGCGCCGCCGGCCAGCGGACGGTAGCCGGGCAGCGCCGGAACCGGCTGCGCCAGCTGATCGGTCCACCAGGCCAGCTCGGACGCCAATTGCGGCGCGTGCCGCGCCACCGCCTCGCCCCAGGCCTGGTAGGACGAGGTCTTGGGCCCTAGCGCGACGCTCTTGCCGGCACTGAGCTGGCGGTAGGCCCGCTCCAGGTCCGCCAGCAGGATACGCCACGACACGCCGTCGACCACCATGTGGTGAGCGACGATGAACAGGCGCGCCGCGCCGGCATCCCCGGAAGTGAGCAGCATGGCGCGCAGCAGCGGGCCCGCGGACGGGTCGAAGCCGCGCTGCAGTTCGGCGCAGCGTGCCGCGACATGGGCGGCGCGGTCGTCCGGCGGCAGCGCTTCGACGACGATGGCGGCATCGGCCAGGCCGGCCGACGGCGGCGCATACACGCCCTGCCATTCGCCGCCATCGTCCCGGGCCACGCGCAGGCGCAGCGCATCGTGGCGCTCGTACAGCGCCGCCATCATCGCCGCCAGCATGGCGCCATCCAGATCGGCCGGCGCCTCGAGCAGGACCGACTGGTTGAAATGGGCGATATGCTCCGACATCCCGAGGAACTGGCGCTGGATCGGCAGCAGGACCTGGCTGCCGCCGACGGCTTCCTGGCTGGCCTGCTCGCGCGCGGCACCGGCCTGGGTCGCCAGTTCGGCCACGCTCTGGTGCGCGAACAGCTGGCGCGTGGTGATGCCCAGGCCGGCCTGGTTGGCGCGCGATACGACCTGGATCGACAGGATCGAGTCGCCGCCCAGCGCAAAGAAATTATCGTGCACGCCGACGCGCTCGACCTTCAGCAGCAGCTGCCAGATCTCGCACAGCATCCGTTCGGTGGGGTTGCGCGGCGCCAGGTAGCTCGGTTGCTCCGGCGCGGCGATCGGCGGCAGCGCGCGTGTATCGACCTTGCCGTTGGGCGTCAGCGGCAAGGCCGGCAGCAGTGCAAAGCCGGACGGCACCATGTAGTCCGGCAGCGCGCGTTGCAGCCGCTGCAGAACGGCGGCGATAAAGGCCGCCTGGTCGGCGCCAGGCACCGCGGCCACGATGTAGGCCAGCAGGCGCTGGTTGTCCTCGTTGCCGCCGACGAGCACCAGGGCTTCGCGCACGTCGTCCAGTGCGAGCAGCGCCGCGCGGACTTCGCCCAGTTCGATGCGGTAGCCGCGCAGCTTGACCTGGTCGTCGGTACGGCCGACGAATTCGAGCTCGCCGCCGGGCAGGTAGCGCACCAGGTCGCCGGTACGGTACAGGCGCGCGCCGGGACGGAACGGATCGTCGATGAAGCGTTCCGCGCTCAGCTCGGGCCGGCCGCAGTAACCGCGTGCCACCGGATACCCGCCGATCAGCAGTTCGCCCGGCACGCCGCGCGGCAGCAGCTGGCCGCGCCGGTCGACCACGCGGTATTCGACATGCGGGAACGGCTGGCCGATGTTGCGGTTCTCCTGTGCGGAGTGCATCCGGTGAGCGCCGGAAGCAATCGCGGTCTCGGTCGGGCCGTAGGCGTTGAAGCAGCGCTTGGTCGCGATCCAAGGCGCCAGGGCGGCCGCGCTGGCGGTGGCGCCACCGACGACGATGGTATCGAGCGACGGGAACCCGGCGGCGTCGAGGCGCGCCAGCACCGGCGCGGGCAACTGCATGTGCGTGGCGTGCCAGGCGGCGGCCAGCCCGGCCAGCGCGCCGGCGTCGCGGCGTTCGTCCTCGGTGGCGATGCACAATGCGGCGCCGGCGGTCAAGGCCATCGCCCAGTCGGCGGCAGCCACGTCGAAGGTAAAGGACACGTACTGCAGCACCACGCTGGAAGCGTCGACACCGTACGCGGCGCGCTGCGAAAGGACGCTTTGCACGAAGGCGGCGTGCTCGATCATGACGCCCTTCGGCTTGCCGGTGGAACCCGAGGTGAAGATCACGTAGGCCAGCCCGTCCGGGGTGGTGGCCGGGCCATCCAGGTCGGCGCCGTCGAGCTTGGCGAGCAGCAGGCGGCGCCATTGGCTGTCCACCAGCACGGTCGCGACACCGTCGAGCGGCAGCTCGGACATCAATGCCTGCTGGGTGACCACGATGCGTACGCCCGCCTCGTCCAGCATGTGCGCCATGCGTGCCGGCGGGCACGCCGGGTCGAGCGGCATATAGGCGGCGCCGGCCTTCAGGATGCCGAGCAAGCCGATGATCATGTCGACCGAGCGCTCGGCGCACAGGCCGACGACGTCGTCGCGTCCCGCACCCTGCATGCGCAGGTGGCGCGCCAGCTTGTTGGCCTCGGCGTTCAGTTCCGCATAGGTCATCGTCTCGCCATCGCAGGCCAGCGCCACCGCGCCGGGCGATTGCGCGGCCTGGCGTTCGAACAGCTGGTGCATGCACAGGCCCTCGTCATCGCCGCGGCGCGCCTGCCGGCCGAGCTGCAGCGCGCGGTCGGCCGGGCTCAGCATCGTCAGGCGGCGGATGTCTTCGTTCGGGGTCTCGGCGATGCTTTCGAGCAGGACCGCGAAGCTGCCGGCGATGCGCTCGATGGTCGCGCGCTCGAACAGCTGGTCCGAGAACAGCCAGGACAACCCGAGCCCGGCGGCGCTTTCGCGCACGAACAGGCTGAGGTCGAACAGGGTCTTGTTCGAGTCGAACTCGACGTTCGACACCCGCAGGCCGGGCAGGTCGAGGATCGCTTCCGCATTGTTCTGCAAGGTCAGGCTGACCTGAAACAACGGCGAATACGCCAGGCTGCGTTCGCTCTGGACCGATTTCGCCAGCGTCTCGAACGGCATTTCCTGGTGCGCGAACACCTCGATGGCATTGGCCTTGACGCGCGCCAGCAGGTCGACGAACGACAGTTCACCCGCCAGGTCGGTCCGGTATACGACGGCGTTGGCGAAGAAACCGATCACCTGCTCCAGGTCGCGGTGGGTCCGTCCGGCCACCGGGCAGCCGATCACGATGTCGTCCTCGCCGCTCCAGCGCGACAGCAGCAGTGCGAAGGCGGCCTGCATCACCATGAAGAAGGTGGCGCCGTGTGCTTCGGCCAGCTGGTTGAGGCGGCGCTGCGCCGATGGAGAGATCGTCTGGACGACGCGCTGGCCGCTGAACTGCTGCTGGGCCGGGCGTGCGTGGTCGAGCGGCAGGCCGTGCAGCTTGGGCATGCCGTCCAGCCGCTCGTGCCAGAACTTCAGCTCGGAAGCCAGGGTCTCGCCTTCCAGCCGGCCGCGCTGCCAGGCCGCGTAATCGATATAGCGCGTCCCGAGGGCCTGCATCGGGTTGGGCCCACCCGCGCTGAAGGTGCCGTACAGGGTTGCGAAGTCGCGCGCCAGGATGCCCATCGACCAGCCGTCGGAAGCGATATGGTGCAGGGTAAACACCAGCACATGTTCGTCGTCCGCCAGCGTGAGCAGCAGCACGCGCAGCATCGGGGCGCTGGACAGGTCGAACGGCTGGACGGCCTGCTGGGCGGCCACGGCCGCGACTTCGGCCTCCTGCGCTTCGCGCGTCATGCCGCGCAGGTCGCGTTCCGGCAGGGCCAGCGGCGCGGCCGGATTGACGCACTGGATCGCCGCGCCGTCGCGTTCGTGGTAACTGGTGCGCAGCGCCGCATGGCGCTCGACCAGCGCGTCCAAGGCCAGCGCCAGCGCCGCGCGTTGCAGGTGTCCCGACAGGCGCAATGCCTGCGACAGGTTGTACTGGGCGCTGCCCTCCCCGATCTGGTTGGTCAGCCAGAGACGCTCCTGGTTGAACGACAGCGGCTGCTCGGTCTCGTTCGCGACCGGCGCAATGCTGTCGCTGGCGCATGCCGCCACACCGTCGTCCTGCGCGGCGAGAAAAGCGGTCAGCGCCTCCCTGCCGGCCCGGATACGTGCCGCAGTGTCGGCATCGATGCCTTCGCGCGAACGTGTCTTCAGTTTTCCCTGGTCGAGGAAGGGGAAGATTCCCCTGGCATTCAAGTATCCAATCAGTTGTGCGGCATCCATCTCACCACTCCGTTTCGACATTGTTTTCGTTGTCATTGGCGCCTTCGCTATTGCCGGCGCGGGCCAGCGAGGCGTCGATCTGGCTGGCCATCGCTGCGATGGTCGGATTCGCCAGCAGGGCCTTGAGCGAGAATGCGACGCCAAAGCCACCCTGTACCGCATTGATCAGACGCATTGCCAGCAGCGAATGGCCGCCAACGTCGAAGAAGCTCGCAGTCGTGCTCACCTGTTCGAGGCCCAGCAGCTCGCACCAAGTCCCGGCGAGCCGGATTTCGGTGGGGCCGGACGGCGCCGCCATCACCGTCCCGCTGCCCAGCAAGCCGCCCAATGCCAGCAGGCTGCGGGCATCGATCTTGCCGTTCGGCGTGAGGGGCAGATGGTTCAACAGCGCGAAGCCTGACGGCACCATGTACTCGGGCAGCGCCTGGCGCAAGGCTTCCTGGACGGCGGCCACGTACGCCGCTTCGTCCACGGCCGGCACGGCCGGCACCAGGTAACCCAGCAGGCGCTTGCGCTCGCCCTCGCCATCCGCCAGGACGGCCGCATCGCGCACCTGCGGCAGGCGCTGCAGCGCCGCGCGCACTTCGCCCAGCTCGATGCGGTAGCCGCGCAGCTTGACCTGGTCGTCGGCGCGGCCGATGAATTCGATGTCGCCGCCTGCCAGCATCCGCACCAGGTCGCCCGTCTTGTACAGGCGCTCGCCCGGATTGAACGGATCGGCGATGAACTTCGCCGCCGTCAGCGCCGGCTGGTTCAAGTAGCCCTTGGCCACGCCGGCGCCGCCGATGTGCAGTTCCCCCGCCACGCCCGCCGGGCATGGCTGCAGGGCCGCGTTGAGCACGTACAGCCGGGTATTGTCCATCGCACGGCCGATCGGCAGTACGCGGTCGATGGCGTCGAGGTTGGCGCTGATGTCGTACATCGCGCAGCCGACCACCGTTTCGGTCGGGCCGTAGTGGTTGAACAGCTGGCTGTGCGGGCAGCGCCGCTGCAGCTCGCGCGCCAGCCCCGGGGTGAAGGCTTCGCCGCCGACCACGAACACATGGCGGCCTCGTACCGGTGCGGCGGCCGGCAGCAGCTCGAGCAGCCCGCGCACGTGCATCGGCGTCATGCGCAGCAGCGCCGGGGCGCAGTCCGGATCGGCCAGGCGGGCGGCCAGGCAGGCCAGTTCCTCGCCGGCGTCGAGCAGTTCCACGGTGCCGCCGCGCAGCAGCGGCAGGTACAGGCTGGGCACCGTGATGTCGAAGCCGTGCGAGGTCACTACCCGGGAACCGGCCAGGTGCCCGGCGTAGTAGCGGCGCGACGCGAAGGCGCAGTAGTCCATCAGCCCCAGGTGGGCGATTTCCACGCCTTTCGGGGTGCCGGTCGAACCCGAGGTGTAGATGACGTAGGCACTGTCGTGCAGCGCCGGCGCGAGACCGTGCGCCGACGGGTTGCCCTCCGGGTAGCCGTCCAGCCAGCCGGACCCGGTGCCGTCGTCCAGCATCAGCAGGTCGACGCCGCCCGGCGGCAGGCGGTCCGCCATGCCGGGCTGCACCAGCACCCACTCGATGCCGGCGTCGCGGATGATGGCGCCCAGGCGGTCACGGGTATTCTTCGGTTCGAACGGCACATACGCGGCGCCGGCCTTGAGCACGCCCAGCATGGCCACCAGCAGCTCCGGCGAACGCTCGACATGGATGCCGACGCGCTGGCCGGCGCCCACGCCCTGTTCCGCCAGGTAGTGCGCCAGGCGGTTGGCCTTGGCGTTGAGCTGCGCGTAGCTCAGGGTACGGCCGCCGTGCGCCACCGCGGTACGCGCGGGCCACTCGGCCGCCGCCTGCTCGAATTGGGCATGCACGCAACGTCCATCTTCGTAGGCTCGCGCCGTACCGTTCCACTCGACCAGCATCTGGTCGCGCTGGGCTGGCGAGAGCAGGCAGATCTCGCCGATATCGCGGGCGCCGCCGGCCATGGCCAGCAGCACGCGCTTGAGCTGGTCCAGCACGGCCGCCGCCATCGTCGCGTCCAGCACCTTGCCGCTGTAGGCGCAGCCGATGCGCAGTGCCGCACCGTCGTTGACGTTCAGGGTCACGCCGTAGCCGTTGGCAATGAAGCTGTCCAGCGTCTCGAGTGCGATGCCGGCCTGGTCGCCCTCGCCCAGCGCCGCATCGAGCGGGTAGTTCTCGAACACGACGATGCTGTCGAACAGCGTGCCGCCACCGGCGGGGCTGCAACGCGCGATCTCGGTCAGCGGCAGGAAGCCGTGCGCAGTACTGGCCTGAAAAGCGTCGTGCAGGCCGGCCAGCAGTGCATCGACCTGCCGGGTGGTGTCGAACGACACGCGCACCGGCACGGTATTGATGAACAGCCCGACCATTTCTTCCACGTCCCGCACCTCGGCCGGCCGGCCGGAAACCGTCGTGCCGAACAGGACGTGCTGCTCGCCGCTGTAGCGTTGCAGCAGGTAGCCCCACGCCAGTTGCATCATGGTATTGACGGTGGTGCGGCGTTCACGTGCGAAGCGCTGCAGGGACGCGGTCTCGGCGGCGTCGAAATGGATCCGCTGCTCGCCGTCCGCCGCGCCGGCCGCCGGCCGCGGCAGGCGCAGCGCGGTCGGTCCGTCGATCGCCGACAGGTAGCCGCGCCAGTAGTCGCGCGCGGCATCGCTGTCCTGGCGCTGCAGCCAGGCGATGTAGCTGTCGTAGGACGGCGCCGGGGCGGTGAACGGCGCCTGACCGGCCAGCAGGCGGCGGTACGCCTGCAACAGGTCGCGGTAGACCAGCGGCGTGCACCACCCGTCGAGCAGCATGTGATGGTGGGTCCACAGCAGCTGGTAGCGTTCCTCGCCCAGGCGCACCAGGGTGATGCGTTGCAGCGGCGCCTGTTCCGGATCGAAGCCGCGGCTGCGGTCTTCTTCCAGCAGCCGCGCCAGGCGCGCCGCCTGTTCGGCCGGCGCCGCATCGCGCCAGTCCTCCTCGCTCCATGGCAGTTCGACGCTGGTGCAGACCAGCTGCTGCAACTGCTCGCCCTGGCCCACGAACGCGGTACGCAGGATGTCGTAGCGCGCGGTGACGGCATCCCACGCCGCGCGGAAGCGCTGCACGTCGAGCGCGCCGGTCATGACGGGATAGGTCTGGGTCACGTAGGCACTGCTGTCGAGCAGCGTGTGGAACAGCATGCCCTGCTGCATCGAGGTGGCCGGGTACAGCTTGCCGATCCGGTAACGCCGCTGCCATGCATCGAGCTGGGCGCCGCTGACGTGCGCCAGCGGGAAGTCACTCGGGGTGTACGGGCCGGGGGCGGCGTCGGCGCAGTGCGCGATCACCGCCAGCAGGCCGGCCCGGATCAGGTGCGCCAGGCGTTCCACGTCGGCATGCTCGAATTCCAGCGCGCTGTAGTCCAGCACGAAACCGAGCTGGCCGGCCATGACCTGCCCGTTCAGGCCCAACGGGCACGGACGCAGGCGACGCGGATCGATGGCGTCGCCGGTCGGCTCCGGGGCCATGCGCAGGGGACCGGCCGCATCGATGGACTGGTCGAACTGCCCGAGATAGTTGAACACCAGCTGGGCCGGATTGGCGCGCTCGGCATCGGCCAGCGCGGGCTCGCCCGCGATATGGCGCAGTACGCCGTAGCCGAAACCTTTCTGCGGCACCGCGCGCAACTGTTCCTTGACCTGGCAGATGACGGCCCCGGTGTCCTGGCTGTCGCACGCCAGCGTCACGGGATAGGTCGTGGTGAACCAGCCGACGGTCTGGCTGGTATCGAGTGCGTCGGACAGTTCCTCGCGTCCGTGCCCTTCCAGCAACAGGCGCAGGCCGCCGGCGCCGCGCCAGTCGCGCACGCCGATCGATACGGCGGCGAGCAACAGTTCGTCGATGCGGGTACGGTAGCGCTGGCCGCAGCGCTTCAGCAGCGCCTCGGTATCGGCCGCGCCGAGTTCGATCCGCACCGTGCGGGTTGAAGCGCGCGGCGCGCCCGCCCCATGCGGGCGGTGGCAAGGCAGGGCGGGAACCGGCTGCGCCAGCTGGCCGAGCCAGTACGGCAGCTGCGCCGCGGCACGCGGCGCATGCGCAGCCACCGCAGCGCCCCAGGCCTGGTAGGACGAGGTCTTGGCGGGCAGCGCGACCGGCCGGCCGGCCGCGAGCTGTCCGAATGCCAGCGCGAGGTCGGCCAGCAGGATGCGCCAGGAGACGCCGTCCACCACCAGGTGATGGGCGACCAGGAACAGGCGCGCGGCACCCGGCCTTGCGGACGTCAGCAGCAGCGCGCGCAGCATCGGTCCGCTGGCCAGGTCGATGCTGCACTGCATCGCAGCGCAGCGTTCGGCGATACGGGTGGCGGCGCCGGCGCCGTCGGGCAGCGCCTCGCTCGTGACCGCGTCCTGCGCCAGGTGCGCGGCCGGCACCGCATAGCCGGCCTCCCAGGCGCCGGCGCCGCGCGCAACACGCAGGCGCAGCGCGTCATGGCGCTCGTGGAGCGCGGCCATCAACTGCACCAGCAGCGCGTGATCGAGCTGCGACGGCGCTTCCAGCAATACCGACTGGTTGTAATGTTCGTGGTGGGCGGACGCGTCCAGGAACTGGCGCTGGATCGGCAGCAGCACCTGGGTGCCCTGCACCGCTTCCTGCGCTTCGGCCTGGCGGGCGGCGCCCGCATGCCGCGCCAGTGCGGCCACGCTCTGGTGCGCGAACAGCTGGCGCGTGGTGATGCCCAGGCCGGCCTGGTTGGCGCGGGCGACCACCTGGATCGACAGGATCGAATCGCCGCCGAGGGCGAAAAAGTTGTCGTGCACGCCGACCCGCTCCACCTTCAGCAACCGCTGCCAGATATCGCACAGCAGCGCTTCGGTTGCATCGCGCGGCGCTTCGAAGCCGCACTGTCCCGCGACCGTGATGGCCGGCAGGGCGCGCGAGTCGATCTTGCCGTTCGGCGTGAGGGGCAGATGGTTCAACAGCGCGAAGCCTGACGGCACCATGTACTCGGGCAGCGCCTGGCGCAAGGTTTCCTGGACGGCGGCCACATACGCCGCTTCGTCCACGGCCGGCGCGGCCGGCACCAGGTAACCCAGCAGGCGCTTGCGCTCGCCCTCGCCATCCACCAGGACGGCCGCATCGCGCACCTGCGGCAGGCGCTGCAGCGCCGCGCGCACTTCGCCCAGCTCGATGCGGTAGCCGCGCAGCTTGACCTGGTCGTCGGCGCGGCCGATGAATACGATGTCGCCGCCTGCCAGCATCCGCACCAGGTCGCCCGTCTTGTACAGGCGCTCGCCCGGATTGAACGGATCGGCGATGAACTTCGCCGCCGTCAGCGCCGGCTGGTTCAAGTAGCCCTTGGCCACGCCGGCGCCGCCGATGTGCAGTTCCCCCGCCACGCCCGCCGGGCATGGCTGCAGGGCCGCGTTGAGCACGTACAGCCGGGTATTGTCCATCGCACGGCCGATCGGCAGTACGCGGTCGATGGCGTCGAGGTTGGCGCTGATATCGTACATCGCGCAGCCGACCACCGTTTCGGTCGGGCCGTAGTGGTTGAACAGCTGGCTGTGCGGGCAGCGCCGCTGCAGCTCGCGCGCCAGCCCCGGGGTGAAGGCTTCGCCGCCGACCACGAACACATGGCGGCCTCGTACCGGTGTGGCGGCCGGCAGCAGCTCGAGCAGCCCGCGCACGTGCATCGGCGTCATGCGCAGCAGCGCCGGGGCGCAGTCCGGATCGGCCAGGCGAGCGGCCAGGCAGGCCAGTTCCTCGCCGGCGTCGAGCAGTTCCACGGTGCCGCCGCGCAGCAGCGGCAGGTACAGGCTGGGCACCGTGATGTCGAAGCCGTGCGAGGTCACTACCCGGGAACCGGCCAGGTGCCCGGCGTAGTAGCGGCGCGACGCGAAGGCGCAGTAGTCCATCAGCCCCAGGTGGGCGATTTCCACGCCTTTCGGGGTGCCGGTCGAACCCGAGGTGTAGATGACGTAGGCACTGTCGTGCAGCGCCGGCGCGAGACCGTCCGCCGACGGGTTGCCCTCCGGGTAGCCGTCCAGCCAGCCGGACCCGGTGCCGTCGTCCAGCATCAGCAGGTCGACGCCGCCCGGCGGCAGGCGGTCCGCCATGCCGGGCTGCACCAGCACCCACTCGATGCCGGCGTCGCGGATGATGGCGCCCAGGCGGTCACGGGTATTCTTCGGTTCGAACGGCACATAGGCGGCGCCGGCCTTGAGCACGCCCAGCATGGCCACCAGCAGCTCCGGCGAACGCTCGACATGGATGCCGACGCGCTGGCCGGCGCCCACGCCCTGTTCCGCCAGGTAGTGCGCCAGGCGGTTGGCCTTGGCGTTGAGCTGCGCGTAGCTCAGGGTGCGGCCGCCGTGCACCACCGCGGTACGCGCGGGCCACTCGGCCGCCGCCTGCTCGAATTGGGCCGCCACCGTATGGTCGCGGCCCGTGACATCGTCGGCGCCGCGCGCGTCGCGCAGCCACCGCTCCCGGCCCGCCTGGTCCAGCAGCGGCAGCTCGGCCACGGGCGTGGCCGGCGCGTCGGCGATCGCCTGCAGCATGTGGCCGAAGGCGGCGGCAAGACGCTCGATGGTCGCGGGCAGGAACAGGCTTTCCTTGTAAGTCCAGTTCAGGAACAGCCCGCGCGGCGATTCGCCGATCGTCAGGTCGAGGTCGAAGCGGATGAATTCCTCGTCGGCGGACAGCGTCTCCACGGCCATGCCGGGCAGCTCGAAAGGCGCCACTTCATGGTTCTGCAGGAGAAACTTGACCTGGCATACCGGGTTGTAGGAGAGGTCGCGTTCCGGACGCAGCTCGTCGACCAGCAGCTCGAACGGTACGTCCTGGTTGCCATAGGCGTCGAGCGCATAGTCGCGGGCCTGGCGCAGCAGCTCGACATAGCTCGGGTTACCGGACAAGATGCTGCGAAACACCAGCGTATTGACGAAGAATCCGATCAGGGGCTCGAATTCGCTGCGGGTCCGGCCCGCAACCGGTACCGCCAGCACGATGTCCTGCTCGCCGCTCCAGCGCGACAGCAAGGCTGAAAACGCGCTTTGCAGGACCATGAACAGGGTCGCGTCATGCCGGCGCGCCAGCGCCGAGAGATGCGTGGCCAGCGCCGCCGGCACCCGGGTCCGATGGCTGAGCGCGCGGAATTCCTGGCGCGCGGTGCGCGGCTTGTCAAGCGGGAGCGCATGCACTTTCGGGCAGCCGTCCAGAGCATGCTTCCAGTGCGCCAGCTGGCGCTCCACCTGTTCGGTATGGGCGCCGCTGCGCTGCCATGCCGCGTAGTCGAGGTACTGGACCGGCAGCGCGCCAGCCTCCGGGATGCTTCCGCCGCCCAAGGCTGCGTAGATCGTGCCGAATTCCTTGACCAGCACGCCAACCGACCAGCCGTCGGCCGCGATATGGTGCATGTTCAGCAGCAGCACGCCTTCGTCGTCGGCGGTGCGCAGGAAGGCCGCGCGCAACATCAGGTCGGCGGCCAGGTCGAACGGACGCGACACGTCCGCCGCCAGTGCGGCGCGCACCGCCGCTTCGCGCGCCGCCGGTTCGTGGTTGCGCAGGTCATGGCAGGCGAGCGTGAAATCGGCCTGCTCCAGCACGCGCTGGCGTGGTCCGTCCGGGCTGTCCTGGTACACGGTGCGCAGCACCTCGTGGCGTGCGATCACGCTGGCCAGCGCCTGCTCGGCCAGGGTTTCGCTGAAGTCGCCGCGGATGCGGAACGCCCCCGGCATGTTGTAATGGGCGCTGCCGCCTTCCATGCGGTCGATGAACCATACGCGCTGCTGCGCATACGACAGCGGATGGCTGCCGTCGCCGCGCGCCACCGGTTCGACGCGCGCCGCGGAAAGGCTGCGCGCGGCGGGCTGCTGGCCCGCAAGCCAGGCGGTCAGTTCGTCCTTGCGGGCGCGGATCGCGGCCAGCACGTCGGGAGTCAGCACGCCCGGCTGGGCGGACACGCGCAGTGTCTCGTCTTCCAGCCTGAAACCGATGCTTTGGCCGATGCACCAGTCGATGAAATCGCTGAGGTTTTCTGTTCTCATAACACCACTTCCTGCTCGTTGTCCCGCGAGCGCGCCTGCATGCGCCCGAATCTCTCCGCCTCTTCCATCTGCCGGGCCTGCCGGTCGATCCGGTCCGCGAGCTTCGCCAGCGTGGGCAGCTCGAACACTTCACGAATCGACAGGTCGACCCCGAAGCGTTCCCGGATCTCCGCGGCCAGGCGCATCAGCAGCAGCGAATGCCCGCCCAGCTCGAAGAAGTTGGCTTCCGCCCCGACCAGGGCCGGATCGACCTTGAGCAGCGCGGTCCAGACTTCCGCCAGCGCGCGTTCGGTCGGCGTGGACGGCGCCACCCGCGCCACGGCGGCCTCGGTGGCCACACCCGGCGCCGGCAGCGCATTGCGGTCCAGCTTGCCGTTGGCGGTTTGCGGCAGCGCGTCCATGACGACGATCTCGGACGGCACCATGTAGCCGGGCAGTACCTGCGCCAGCTGCGTACGCAAGGCGGCGCCGTCGAGGCTGCGGCCGGCCACGTACGCCACCACGCGCTGGTCGTCGGCACCGAAATCGCGCACCAGCGCCGCCGCCGCCGTCACCCCGCTGCATGCCATCAGCTGCGCCTCGATCTCGCCGAGTTCGATGCGGAAGCCACGCAGCTTGACCTGGTGGTCGATGCGGCCGAGGAACTGCAGCCTGCCGTCGGCGCGGTAGCGCACCAGATCGCCGGTACGGTAGGCACGCACGGCGGGCTGGGCGGGGTCTGGCTGGAATTCCACGAAACGCTCCGCGGTGAGCTCCGTGCGCCGCAGGTAGCCGCGCGCCACGCCCGCCCCGCTGATCAGGAGTTCGCCGGGCACGCCGAGCGGCGCCAGCTCGAGGAAGCGGTCGACCACGTGCAGGCGGTAGTGCGCCAGCGCGATGCCGAGCGGGACCTCGTCCATGCCCGCACCGATCGTCTGGCTGCTGGCCCATACCGTCGCTTCCGTCGGTCCGTACATGTTGTGCAGGCTGGCGGCGGTGGCTTGCGCCAGTTGGCCGGCGAGGGCCGCGCTGCAGGCTTCGCCGCCCACGAGCATCGTGTGCAGGCCCGCCAGTGCGGCGCGGTCGGCCTCGTCCGCAAGCAGCATCGCGGCGCGCGAGGGGGTGCACTGCAGATGGGTCACGCCGTGGCGGGCGATCAGCTCGCCCACCGCCGGCGCTGGACCGCGCGGGCGCGCCCCGATGCTGTCCTTCAGCGCCGCCAGTTTCGGCAGGCTGGCCAGCACGGTGTCGGCGGGCACGCCGAAATCGACCAGGCAGGCAATCTCGTCCACACCGATGGCGGTCAGTTCGTCGATGATGGCGGCGCAGCGTTCCGATGACCCGAACAGGGCTGCGCTCTTGAAGTAGCGGTTGACTGCCAGCTCGAGGATGGCATCGGTATCCATGCGGTCGCCGCCCTCCACTTCCGCGCGCATGCCATTGATCAGGGCGAGCGAAGTGGCGAGGTAATCCTTGAACGGCTGCCTGACCTCGGCCATCGCCTGCTCGTCGCTGTCCGCGATGAAGGTGTGCAGCATCAGGCTGACCTTGCCCTTGCCCGGATGGCCGGCGGCACGCCATGCCTGCCGGTACTCGCCGATCTTCTCGGCCAGCTCGCCCATGGTCTGTCCCAGCAGGTGGGTCAGCACATTGGCGCCGCGCGCACCGGCGCTGCGGAAGGTATCCGGGTGGCCCGCCGCGGTGATCCAGATCGGCGGCATCGCCTGTACCGGTGCCGGATACAGCTTGACGTCGATCGCGGCGCCGGCGCCGTTCACGCGCCGTACCGGCCGGCCGCTCCAGAACGCGCTGAAGGTATCGACGCCGTCGAACAGTACCTGGTGGCGCGTCTTGAAGCGGTCCGGCGCCAGCACGAAGTCGTTCGGATTCCAGCCCGATGCGAAGGCAAGGCCCACGCGGCCGTTCGACAGATTGTCGACCACCGACCAGTCTTCCGCCACCTTCAGCGGGTCGTTGAGCGGCAGCACGCAACTGCCGGCGCGCACCTGCACGCGGCGGGTGACCGCCGCCACGGCCGCGCCGGTCACGGCAGGGTTGGGGAACACGCCGCCGAACGCGGCGAAGTGGCGTTCCGGCGTCCATACCGCGGCGAAGCCGTTATCGTCCGCGAACTTCGCGCCTTCCAGCAGCAGCCGGTACAGATCGGCACCGTCGGCGCCCGCGCTGCTGGCGAAATAGAACAGGCTGAAATCCAGGGCCGAGCCGGCCTGGCCGCTGTGCTCGGGGGCGATCACGAGGCGGGCGCCGGAAGTCAGCGCCCCGAAGATCTCGAGCACCGAGATGTCGAACGAGACCGCCGTCAGGCCCAGCCACACCGCCCCGGCGCCGCCCGTCAGCGACGCCGCCGCGTCGAGCAGGTGGACCACGTTGCGGTGCTCGATCATGACGCCCTTCGGCCGCCCGGTCGATCCGGAGGTGTAGATGACGTAGGCAAGCGCGGCGCCGGGCAGCCCCGGCAGCGGCGCGAGGTCGGTGCCGTCGGTGCGGTCCAGCATGCGTTGGATGGCGTCCTGGTCGAGGCAGAGCGCGGCGCCGGCCGCCAGCCCGAGCATGCCCGCCAGGTGCGATTCGGTCACTACCAGCGTGGCACCGCTGTCTTCCAGCATGTAGCGCAGGCGCGCGGCCGGATAGCCGGGGTCGAGCGGCAAGTAGGCGGCGCCGGCCTTGAGCACCGCGAGCAGTGCCGTCACCATGCCGATCGAGCGCTCGACGCAGACCCCGACCGGCATGTCGGCGCCGGCGCCGCGTGCGCGCAGGTGGCGCGCCAGGCGGTTCGCCCGCCGGTTCAGTTCCGCATAGGTCACGCTGTCCGCGCCGCATTCGACCGCGAGCGCCTCGGGCTGCGCCGCGGCTTGCTGTTCGAACAGGCGGTGCAGCGTGAGGCCGTCCGGCAGCGTGGCGCCGGCCGCCGGCGCGGCCAGCAGCGCGCGCAGTTCGGCCTCGCCGCTCATGCGCAGCCGTGCCACCGGTGCGTGCGGGTCGCCGGTCACGGCGTCGACCGTGGCCAGCAGGTGGCCGAGCAGGCGTTCGATGGTCGCGGCGTCGAACAGGTCGGCGTTGTAGTCGATGCGCAGGTCGAGCGCGCCACCGGCCGGAACCGCACCGATGCCGAGATCGAACTTGGCGGCGGCGGCAGCCGGCGCGAGCGGGCGCAACGTCAGGCCCGGCAGCGCGAGCGTGCCGGCCGGGACGCTGTTCAGGGCGAACATCACCTGGAACAGGGGCGCGTGGGCGCGGCTGCGTACCGGGTTCAGGCGCTCGACAAGCAGCTCGAACGGCACGTCCTGGTGTTCCTGGGCGTCGAGGTTAATGTCGCGCACCCGTTCCAGGTGCGTGGCGAAGGACGCGTCGGCGTCGACTTCTGTGCGCAGCACCAAGGTGTTGGCAAAGAAGCCGACCAGCGTTTCCAGCTCGGCGCGGCCGCGGTTCGCCACCGGCGTGCCGATCACGACATCGCTGCTGCGGCAGTAGCGCGCCAGCACCACGCTCAGCACGGCATGCAGGGCCATGAACAGGGTCGCGCCATGGCCGGCGGCGAGCGTGCCCAGGGCGGCCAGCTGCTCCTGCCCGATGCGGCCGGCGACGCTGGCGCCACGGTTGCTCTGCTGCGCCGAGCGCGGGGTATCGAGCGGGAAGTCGTGGACCTGCGGCAGCGCGTGCAGGTGCCGCTCCCAGTAGGCGAGATGGCGTTCGAGCGCGTCGCCGGTCAGGCTGTCGCGCTGCCAGGCGGCGTAGTCGGCATAGGCGAGCGGCAGCGGCGCCAGCGCGGCGTCTTCGCCGCCCGAGAACTGGCGGTACAGGCGGACGAATTCGTCCACCAGGATCGCCAGCGACCAGCCGTCGGCGGCAATGTGATGCACGTTGATCATCAGCACGCCGCTGTCGGCCCCGGTGCGCACGCACACGACGCGCAGCATCAGGTCCCGGGCGAGGTCGAATACATGGACGGCTTCGGCGGCAATGGCGGCCGCCAGGGCCGGCGCACGGGCGGCGGCGTCGAGCCGCCCCAGGTCATGCCGCACCAGTTCCAGCGTCCACTCGTCGCGCACCACCTGGCACGGGACGCCGCCGGCTTCGGCGAACACGGTGCGCAGCGGCTCGTGGCGCGCCACCAGCACGTCGAACGCCGCCTGCGCCGTGTCTTCGTCGAAGGCACCTTCGAACTCGAAGGCGTTGAACAGGTTGTACTGCGGGCTGCCGCCGTCCACCTGATCGACCAGCCACAGGCGCTGCTGGCCGAACGACAGCGGCAGCGCCTCGCCGTTGCGCAAGCGCGGTACCGGCGCGCCCCCCTCCCCGGCGGTGGGCGCCGCCTCCAGGAAGGCCACCAGTTGCTGCTTGTTCTGCTTCAGCAGCGCCAGCAGCGCGGCGGACGGCTCATCGTCGAAATACACTTCGAGGCCGCCTGCGCGCACCTCGAGTTCGACGCCCTCGGCACGGCAGCGCCCAATCAATTCCTGCATGTCCATTTCAGCTCCCATCGGTTCATAATGTGACTTTGTTTTTCTTTGCTGCTTCTTCGAAAACCGGAAACTCGACCGCCCCGGTGGCAGAGTTGATGACGCCGCGACGGTTATTCACGGGCATCCCGCGCACGAAGGCGCCACCGTAGCGCCCCCCGGCATCGAAGATTCCCCAGATGAACGACCATTCGGACAGCTCGCCGTGCGCGTCCGGCGCGACCACCGTGTCGGCGCTGCAATACTCCTGGGCCAGCCAATCCTCGGCGCCGCGCTTGCGCTCGACCACCGCTGCCCATTCGTCGCTGCCGCAGAACTTGCCCACATGGACATCGCGCCCTTGCAGCGAATGCGATTTCTTGATCACGAAGTCGTCCTTGTGCGCCAGCAGCAGCGCGCCCAGGTCCCATGCGCGGCCGCGCCACTGCGCCGAGGCGGCGCCCATGCGGGCGGTGAAGGGAATGTGTCGCTCGACGAGTGCACGTTCGCCAGCATCGAGGTGCGGCGCCAGCGCCGGCTCGTGCAGCAGCGCCATCAGCGCCTTGTTGCCGAACAGCGTGTACAAGGGGCTGTCCGGCATCACCACGCGGCCGGCCAGGTGGGCGCTCACCAGGCGCAGCTCTATGGCCGGTTTGACGGTAGCGCCCTCGGGCGAGAGCAGCAGGACCGCATCCACGCGTTCGCCAGCATGGCTGACCGTGCCGTTGCCGTCGAATTCCACCCGGGACGGGTCGGTGCAGATCATCATCCGGCCGCGCGGCCAGTGCGCGGGACGCATGCGTTCGAACGTGCCGGCGAACGGCGCCAGCCGTGCCTCCTGTTCTTCCTGCTCGGCTCCGATCACCAGCAACAGGATGTTGCCGTTGCCGCCGCCGGGCTGCTGGCGCGCGATGGCGTCGAACAAACCGGCGAACATGGTGTCGACCATGTTGCGGTAATCCAGGGCCCAGCGCGCGGTGGTGGCGCCGCTGGCCAGGATCTCGCGGAACTGGGGCTCGATCCAGCTAAGCTGCCAGCCGCCGATGGTCGACCCCGCGTTCACCTCGATCAGCTTGAGCTGGCCGTTCGAATACAGGACATCGTGGCGGTTGAGCATCTGGCGCGGATCGGCCTGGGTACGCAGCAGGATCTCATGGATCACGGCCGGCTCGTTCAGGTAACGCGCGAATGCATCGGCGTCGGTACCGAACATGATCCGGACCGCCTTCAGGTACAGGGCCGGCAGGCGCACGATCAGGTGTTCGAACTCGGCCACCCGTTCGGCCGAAATGATGACCGGCCACGGCGATACGGCGTACGGATAGTCGCGCATGCATTCGGCCACCGCTGGACGGTCCAGTTCCAGGCGCAGCCTGCGCAGCGCGGGGTTTGCGTCCCATTCGTGGCCAAGCTGCTGGAAGCGCGCCGAATAGAATCGGTTGTTCGCAAAGCGGTCCGTCGTTTCCATCCAATCCCTTTCGTCTCATGAATCGATTGTTCTTTGGCATCAATCGTCAGGGGATTGTAGGTAGTGCTCCGGTGTTTGATAGCTGCTGCTGTTGACAGGTGGGTCGACAGAAAAAAGGCCGCGTGCCCCGCAGAGCGCGGGACGGCGCGGCCGACCTGTCGACCATTACAGGGTGATCTGGCGTGCCCTCCCCGCGCCTGCGCGGCGCACGCCCGCCGCCAGGCGCGCAGTCTCGATGCGCGCGGCCGCGGCGCGGATCGAATTGGCGGCAAAGAAGCTCTTGTAATCCATGCGCAGGCCGAACTCGCGCTCGATCCGCACGAACAACTGGGTCGCCATCAGCGAATGGCCGCCGATCTTGAAGAAATCGTCCTGCACGCCAATGCTTTCGCGCCGGAACACCGACTGCCAGATCGACAGCAACTGCGCTTCCAAGGCGGTCTCGGGCGCGCTCGGCGCAGCGGCCGGGCGCGGCACGACCGGCGGCAGCCGCTTGGGGTCGAGCTTGCCATTCTCGTTGCGCGGCAGCGCGTCGAGGAACATGTACTCGGACGGCAGCATGTAGTCCGGCAGGCGTTGCGCGAGAAACGCCGCCATACTATCCACCGTCGCCGCGCCGTCCTGCGCCGCCACCACATAGGCCACGATCGCCGTCTCGCCCAGCGCGTCGCGCCAGGTCGACAGCGCGCACTGCGCGACCGCGGGATGCAGGATAAGGCACACCTGGATTTCCGACAGCTCCACCCGGAAGCCCCGGATCTTGATCTGCCGGTCGGTGCGGCCATGGCATTCCACCACCCCGTCGCGCCGGTAGCGACCGCGGTCGCCGGTGAGATAGACGATGTCGGCCGGGTCGCCGCCGTACGGATTAGGCACGAACTTGGCGGTATTCAACGCGGCGTCCTCATGGTAGCCGAGCGACATGTAGCGGCTGCGCGCGGCGATCTGGCCGAGCTCGCCGACACCGCAGGGCGTCATCGTGTCGTTAAGGACCAGCAGCTGGACGTGGCGGATACCGATGCCGGCCGGGATCACGTCGGTGCAGTAGGCTTGCGCATCCTGGTAGGCGTCGACGTCATGGTAGCTGATGGCGCGCCCGGTCTCGGTCGAGCCATAGATGTTAATCACCCGCATGTTGGGGGCGGCCTTGCAGAACTGTCGCACGTGCCCCGTGGTGATGATCTCGCCGACGAAGAAGGCGATCCGCAGTGTCCCGACCGGGCGCTCACACACGCTGCACAGGAAAGTGCCCAGGCTCGGGGTCAGGTGCAGTACCGTGATGCGGTGCTCGAGCAGCCAATCGTTCAGGTGCGAGAACGCCAGGTCGGCTTCCTCCGGCACGTACAGCGCAGCGCCCATGCACAGCGGCGTAAACATGTCGCGGTGCAGCGGGTCGTGGACGAGGCCGGACAGCATGCCGAAGCGGTCGTCCGGCGTCAGCCCGAAGCGCGCCGCCATCCACGGCATGAAGGTGGTCAGCGATCCGTGGCGGCCGCGGATCGCCTTCGGCGCCCCCTCGGTGCCGGAGGTGAAGGCGATGTAGGCCAGGTCGTCCGGGCCGCTCGCCACCGTTTCGAACGCCGGTCCGGACCCGTCGTCGAGCAGGGCGCGGTCGGCCGCCACTTCCAGCCGCGCGCAGCCGGACGCATCGAGGTGGCCGGCGATCACCGGGTCGAGCCGCGCCGATTGCGCCAGGGTGACGACGCAGCACGGCGGCACCGCCTCGATCTGCTGGAGCACGCGCAGCGGCGGCACCGCCTGCGACAGCATCATGAAGGCCGCACCGGCCTTCAGGATGGCCAGGGTCGCGATCACCAGTGCGTCATGGCGTTCGGTCATGATCCCGACCACGTCGCCGGGACGCACGCCGAGCGCCTGCAGCCGCGTCGCATACACGCCGGTGATGCGATCCAGTTCGCCGTAGGTCCAGGTGCGGCCCGAGCATGCCATCGCCAGGCGCGCTGGCCAGCGCGCGGCAACCTGGCCGAAATTGTGCTGCACCGACCCGATCCAATCGGTCTCGATCATCGGCAGGGTCGGGTCAGGCAAGGTGGCGCCGGCCAGCATCGGCGGCGCCTGCACCCCGGCCGCGCCGGCCCTGAGCAGGTAGTGGCCGCACAGGCGGGCACCGTCGGCCGCCACCTGGTCGAGCAGGTAGACATACTGTTCGAGCAGCAGTTCGACATCGCGCGCCGCCAGCAGCTTTTCGTTGAAGCTGCAGTACAGCTTGATACCGTCGTCGTCGCCGTCGCTCACGTACAGGCTCAGGTTGAATTTGCTGCCCAGCGCGCCCACCATGTCCGACGCCTCGTTCAGCAGGCGCCGTCCGTCGCGCGCGTCCGGCAGGCTGAGCATGTTCAGGAAGACCTGGAACAGCGGCGTGCTGGCTGGGTTGCGCGCCGTACCGCTCAATGCCAGGATGCGTTCGAACGGCAGGTCCTGGCACGACAGCACCTCGGCGGCGTTGGCCACCTGCGCCTCGAGAAAGGCGTCGAACGGCTGCCGCAGGTCGATCCGGCTGCGCAGCGGCAGGTTGTTCAGGAACATGCCGAGCACGCCTTCCGAACCGGCGATATGGCGGCCGCTGACAGGAATGCCGATGTTCAGGTCGGCTTCGGCACAAACGCGGCCGAGCAGCAGTGCCAGCGCCGCGTGCATCACGTTGAACAGCGAACCGCGTGCCTGGCCGGCAAGCGCTCGCAGGCCGGCGCGGGTCGAAGCGCCGACGCGCCGGCGGATCACCTCGCCGCGCGCGCCATCGCGGGTCGGCATGGGCGACTGGAACGGCAGCAGGATCTGCTGGCTCGCGCCCTTCAGGTAGGCACGCCAGAAATCTTCCTGGCGGCGCGCTTCGGGAGACGCGAGGAAGCGCTGCTGCCAGGCGACGTAATCGAGGTAGCCCAGCTGTGGCGCACCGGTCCCGGCGATCGTGCCGGTGCCGGCCGCCAGGACGTCGTAGGCGTCCATCAGTTGGTCGAAGAACAGCACCAGCGACCAGCCGTCCGCAATGATGTGATGGATACTGACCTGGACCACGCAGGTGTCGTCCCCGTCCTGCGCCACCAGCAGCGACACCAGCGGCAGGCGGCCGGTATCGAACGGTCTCGCACCGTGTTCGCGCAGCAGGGAAGCCAGCGCGACGTCGGCGTGGGGCCGGCCGCGCAGGTCGTGCCATGCAATTTCGCACACCGGCTCCGGCTGTACCTGCTGGCGCACCGCATCTTCGTACACTTCGATCACGGTGCGCAGGATGTCGTGGCGGCGCGCCAGCACGTCGAACGCGGCGCGCGTCAAGCCGGGTTCGATGCGGCGTGCCATGCGCACCGCCCCGACGATATTGTTGTCCGCCGCATCCTCCTGTATCTGGCCTGCGAGCCAGATGCGCTGCTGCGCAGCCGACAGCGGCGCCGGCCCGGCGCTGGCCTCGTGCCGGAGCCGGTCGCCCGCGCCGCCCGCGTCGAGAGCCGCGGCCAGGCCTGCGATGGTCGGGTTGGCGAATACCTGGCGCACGCCAATGACGAGGCCGGCCCGCTGCGCGGCCAGATGGATCATCTGGGTCAGCAGCAGCGAGTGGCCGCCGATGTGGAAGAAGTTCGCCTCCGTGCTGACGCGCTCGCAACCGAGCAGCTGCTGCCAGATCGCGGCCAGCGCGCGCTCGGTCGGCGTTGCCGGGGCGACGAAGGTTCCCGTTTCCTGCATGTCCGGCTCGGGCAGCGCGCGCTTGTCGATCTTCCCGTTCGGCGACAGCGGCAGCGCATCCATGACGACGAATACGCCCGGCACCATGTAGTCGGCCAGCGTCTCGGACAGCGCCGCGCGCAGGCGCGCCCCCAGCGCCGCGCCGTCGGCGCCGGCCTCGCGCGCCGCCACGTAGGCCACCAGCCTACGCCCGCCTTCCTCGCCGTGCGCGACCACCACCGCCTCGGCGACCCCGGGCTGGGCCGACAGCCGGGTTTCGATTTCTCCTAGTTCGATGCGGAAGCCGCGGATCTTGACCTGGTCGTCGGCGCGGCCGAGGAAGGCCAGGGTGCCGTCGTCCAGCCAGCGCACCATGTCGCCGGTGCGGTACAGGCGCTCGCCCGGCATGAAGGGATCGTCGACGAATTTCAGGGCCGTCAGCTCGGCGCGGTTCAGGTAACCGCGCGCCAGCCCGGCGCCGCCGATGTACAGCTCGCCCACCGCGCCCACCGGCAGCAGCCTGCCGCTGGCGGACAGCACGTGCAGCCGGGTATGCGACACCGCCCGCCCGATGCCGGGGATGCCCTCGACCGGACCGGTGAACATGGCGCCGGTCGAATAGGTCGTGTCTTCCGACGGACCGTACAGGTTCCACACTTTCCTGCAGCCGGTGCCCGCGAACAGGCCGTTGAGCAGCTTTTGCGGCAGCGGTTCGCCGGCCAGGTTGATCACTTCGGCCGAACGCGGCACCCTACCCCGCTCCAGCAGCATCTTCATTGCCGACGGCACCGTGTTGACCAGGCTGACGTCGCAATCCTCCTCGAGCAGGGCCAGCGCGTCGCGCACCACCACGCAGCGGTGGCCGAAACTGAGCGGCACGAAGACTTCGAACACCGACAGGTCGAAATTGAGCGAAGTGCTCGCCAGCACCGCGCGCAGCTCGGCCGCGCTGAAATGCGCGTGCGCCCAGTCCAGCAGCGCCACCGTGTTGCGGTGCTCGATCATCACGCCCTTGGGCACCCCGGTCGAACCCGAGGTGTAGATCAGGTAGGCCAGGTGCGCCGGCGTGACGCCCACCGCCGCGGCGTCCGGATCGGCTTCGCTCCGGCCGGCGAAGTCGTCGTCGCGGTCCACGCACAGGGCCAGCGCGCCGCCCAGCGGCAGCGTGTCCAGCAGCCGCGCCTGGGTCAGCACGACGGGTGCGTTACTGTCGCGTACCATGAATTCGAGACGCGCGCGCGGATAGGCCGGGTCCAGCGGCACATAGGCGCCGCCGGCCTTCAGGATGCCGAGCATGCCCGCCACCATGTCGGCCGAGCGCTCGACGCACAGGCCGACCAGGGTGTCCGGCCCCACGCCCTCGGCACGCAGCCGGTGCGCGATGCGGTTGGCCCGTGCATTGAGGGCGCCGTAGCTCAGCGCCTCGCCCTCGCACACCACCGCCACCGTCGCGGGCGCGCGTCTGGCCTGCTCCTCGAACAACTGGTGGATGCACTGCGCCGGCGGCGCGGCGCCGCCAGCGGCGTTCCAGCCGCGCAGGCGGTCGCGGTCGGCCGCGGTCAGCATCGCCAGTTCGCCGACCGGCATGGCCGGTGCGTCGGCAATCGCCTGGAGCAGGACCGTGAAGCTGGCGGCCATGCGGACAATGGTCGCGGGGTCGAACAGGCTGGCCGCGGAGTTCCAGGCCAGCACCAGACCCTCCGCGGATTCGGCGGCGGTCAGCTCCAAGTCGAACTTGGCCGGCACGTGCTCCACGGGCAGTGCCTTGACCTCCAGTCCCGGCATACGCAGCGCCGCGGCATCGTCGTCGCGCATCGAGAACATGACCTGGAACAGCGGCGCGTGCGAGGGGCTGCGCTCGGGCTGGAGCGCATCGACCAGTTGCTCGAACGGCAGGTCCTGGTTGGCGTGGGCATCCAGCAGGGTCGCGCGCGCCTGCCGCAGCAGCGCGCCGAAATCCTCGCCCGGAGCGATCGCGGTGCGCAGTACCAGCGTATTCACGAACAGCCCGACCAGGCCCTCGGTGTCCTTGTGCGTACGCCCGGCAACGGGGCTGCCCATGACGATATCGGTTTCGTTGCTCCACCTTCCGAGCAGCAGGGCGAACGCGCCCTGGAGCACCATGAACAGCGTGGCGTCGTTCGCCTTGCCGAGCGCTTTCAGGCGCGCCAGCATGGCGGGACCGACATGCTCGACGTGCTGCTGGCCGCGGAAGTCCTGCTGCGCCGGGCGCGGCTTGTCGAGCGGAAGGTTGTGCACCCGCGGCAGCCCGTCCAGGCGCGCGCGCAAGTGTGCCAGTTGCGATGCCATGCGCGTACCCCGTGCCTGGCTACGCTGCCATTGGGCATAGTCGGCATACTGGACCGGCAGCGGCGGCAGCGGGTCGGTGCCGCCCGCGCAGTGCGCGGCGTACAGCACGCGCAGTTCGCGCACGATGACGCCGACCGACCATCCGTCGGCCGCAATGTGATGCAACGTCACCAGCAGCACGTGCTCGCCGGGCCCCAGCCGCAACAGGCTGGTACGCAGCATCGGGCCGCTCGCCAGGTCGAACGGGCGCGCCGCCTCGCAGCGTGCCAGCCGCGCCGCTTCTGCGGCGGGGTCGGTGCAGGCCGAAAGGTCGTGCATGTCGAGTGCGACCGGATGCGGCTGCAGGACTCGCTGCGCCAGCCCCGTTGCGCCATCGTCGTAGACGGTACGCAGCACCTCGTGGCGGCCGACGATGCCGTCCAGCGCCCGCCGCAGCGCACGCACGTCGAGCGCCCCCTCCAGGCGCAGTGCGGCGGGCATGTTGTAATGGCCCACGTCGGGCGCCAGTCCATGCAGGAAGTGCATGCGCTGCTGCATGGGCGACAGGGCCAGCGGCACCTCGCGTCCTGCAAGCGGGATCGTCTCGTGCGCGTCCTTCCGGCTGCCGTCGATGAAGGCGGCCAGCCGGTCCAGCCGGGGATGCTCGAATACGGCGCGCAGCGCCAGCCGTACATGCAGCTGGCCGGCGACCGCCGCCGTCATGCGGGTGGCCAGCAGCGAGTGGCCGCCGATGTGGAAGAAGTTCGCCTCCGTGCTGACGCGCTCGCAACCGAGCAGCTGCTGCCAGATCGCGGCCAGCGCGCGCTCGGTCGGCGTTGCCGGGGCGACGAAGGTTCCCGCTCCCTGCATGTCCGGCTCGGGCAGCGCGCGCTTGTCGATCTTCCCGTTCGGCGACAGCGGCAGCGCATCCATGACGACGAATACGCCCGGCACCATATAGTCGGCCAGCGTCTCGGACAGCGCCGCGCGCAGGCGCGCCCCCAGCGCCGCGCCGTCGGCGTCGGCCTCGCGCGCCGCCACGTAGGCCACCAGCCTGCGCCCGCCTTCCTCGCCGTGCGCGACCACCACCGCCTCGGCGACCCCGGGCTGGGCCGACAGCCGGGTTTCGATTTCTCCTAGTTCGATGCGGAAGCCGCGGATCTTGACCTGGTCGTCGGCGCGGCCGAGGAAGGCCAGGGTGCCGTCGTCCAGCCAGCGCACCATGTCGCCGGTGCGGTACAGGCGCTCGCCCGGCACGAAGGGATCGTCGACGAATTTCAGGGCCGTCAGCTCGGCGCGGTTCAGGTAACCGCGCGCCAGCCCGGCGCCGCCGATGTACAGCTCGCCCACCGCGCCCACCGGCAGCAGCCTGCCGCTGGCGGACAGCACGTGCAGCCGGGTATGCGACACCGCCCGGCCGATGCCGGGGATGCCCTCGACCGGACCGGTGAACATGGCGCCGGTCGAATAGGTCGTGTCTTCCGACGGACCGTACAGGTTCCACACTTTCCTGCAGCCGGTGCCCGCGAACAGGCCGTTGAGCAGCTTTTGCGGCAGCGGTTCGCCGGCCAGGTTGATCACTTCGGCCGAACGCGGCACCCTACCCCGCTCCAGCAGCATCTTCATTGCCGACGGCACCGTGTTGACCAGGCTGACGTCGCAATCCTCCTCGAGCAGGGCCAGCGCATCGCGCACCACCACGCAGCGGTGGCCGAAACTGAGCGGCACGAAGACTTCGAACACCGACAGGTCGAAATTGAGCGAAGTGCTCGCCAGCACCGCGCGCAGCTCGGCCGCGCTGAAATGCGCGTGCGCCCAGTCCAGCAGCGCCACCGTGTTGCGGTGCTCGATCATCACGCCCTTGGGCACCCCGGTCGAACCCGAGGTGTAGATCAGGTAGGCCAGGTGCGCCGGCGTGACGCCCACCGCCGCGGCGTCCGGATCGGCTTCGCTCCGGCCGGCGAAGTCGTCGTCGCGGTCCACGCACAGGGCCAGCGCGCCGCCCAGCGGCAGCGTGTCCAGCAGCCGCGCCTGGGTCAGCACGACGGGTGCGTTACTGTCGCGCACCATGAATTCGAGACGCGCGCGCGGATAGGCCGGGTCCAGCGGCACATAGGCGCCGCCGGCCTTCAGGATGCCGAGCATGCCCGCCACCATGTCGGCCGAGCGCTCGACGCACAGGCCGACCAGGGTGTCCGGTCCCACGCCCTCGGCACGCAGCCGGTGCGCGATGCGGTTGGCCCGTGCATTGAGGGCGCCGTAGCTCAGCGCCTCGCCCTCGCACACCACCGCCACCGTCGCGGGCGCGCGTCTGGCCTGCTCCTCGAACAACTGGTGGATGCACTGCGCCGGCGGGGGTGCGGAGGCCGGGTTGAAACGGTCGAGCAGGCACGCGCGCTCTTCCGGCGGCATGACCTCGATGGTGCCGAGCGGCGCGTCGGCCATGGCGGGCAGCATGTCGAGCATGTGCGACAGGCGCTCCGCGGCCAGTGCGATATCGGCGGCGCTGAAGTAGCCGAGATTGTAGTCGAGCTGGATCTCGGATTCGGCCTGGTCGCCGTATTCCCAGATGGTCGCCATGAGAGGCGTCGGCTCGTGGTTGTGGCTGAGGTAGACCAGCGTGGCCGGGACCCCGTCGATCGCCAGCTTGCTGTCGAGCTTGAGGTAATTGAAGCCGATGTCGTACAGCGCCCGGCTGCCTCCCTGCAGCCCGAGGTCGCGCACGATGTGACCCAGCGGATAGCGCTGGTGGCGCAGGTCGCGCCGCAGGCGTTCGGACAATGCGCCTACCAGTGCGCCGAAACTCGCCTGCGGGTCGGCCTGCACGCGCACCGGGCTGATACTGGTGAACACGCCGATCATCTGTTTGTACGCATGCGCCGGGCGGTTATGCACCGGCATGCCCAGCACGAAGTCGCTACGATCGCAGCAGCCGTACAGGTAGGCGGACAGCAGCCCGGCGAATACCGGCGCGCGCCCGACGCCGAGCCGGTGCGCCATCGCGTCCACGGCATCCGACTGGGAAGCGGACAGTGTCAGCACGTGACGCGCGCTGGTATCGGCGGCGGCGCCCGGCAAGGGCGACAGCAGTCGTTCGGGCACGCCGGCCAGGCAAGCCTGCCAGTGCGCCCGGTCGGATGCGCAGCGCTCGCCGTTGACGTAGTCCTGGTCGGCCGCGGCCACCGCGGGCCACGCCAGCGGATCGGCTGCTTCCAGGGCGCCGTCGCTGTAATACTTGCCCAACTGGCGCGCCCAGTTGGCGAAGCCCCACCCATCCATCGCCAGGTGGTGTGCGAAACCCACATACCAGTATTCCGCCGCGCCGATCTTCAGCAGTGCGGCGCGGAACAACTCGGCGTTCTCGAACGGGACGGGGGTTTCGAACAGGTCCGCCAGCCATTGCCTTGCCGTCGCGGCCGGATCAATGGCGCAGCTGAAGTCCGTCAGCGGCAGGCCGGTGCTGCGTTCCGCGCTGAGGATCTGGACCGGCTCGCCGCCGTCGCTGAGGATACGGATTCCGAACGCGTCGTGCCCCAGTACCAGGCGGCGATGGGCCTCGGCCATGCGCGCCGCGTCCACCCGGCCGAAGCGGATGAAACCCCCCACGTTGTACAGCGGGCTGGCCGGATGATGCAGTTGGTCGAAATAGATGTCCGCCTGGCTCAGCGTCAGCGGAAAACGGGCATGTGTAGTGGTCATGCAAACCTCGAAGTCTGATGAAGTTGATGCGATTGATGGAAAGCGGCGCGCCGGACGGCGCGCCCGGCGGCACTCGCTCAGGCGGCGGCCGACACGCTGCCGGCTAGCGCGGCCTTGGTGCGCGTGGCGCCGGAAACCAGTTCGACCCGCGCCAGCCTGCCGTCTTCCATGACCAGTACCTTGTCGGCAACGTCGAAATAGCGGTCGTCATGGCTGATGACCACCACGGCCTTGTTGCGCGCCCGTAGTTCGGGCAACAGGGTCTGATAGAACACCTGCTTGAACACGGGATCCTGGTCGGCGGCCCATTCGTCGAACAGGTACAGGCTCTTGTCCTCGAGCAGCGAAACCAGCAGCGCCAGGCGCTTCTTCTGCCCGTCCGACAGCGCCAGCGTGGAGAAACGGCCGTCCTTGATCGTCACCTTGTGGTCCAGCTGAAGCGCCGACAGGTAGCCCATGACGCGCTCTTGCACCTGGGCGCCGCCGAGGCCCAGCAGGCGGTCGAACAGGTAGTAGTCGGTGAAGATCGCGCCGATCTGCTGGCGGCAGCTGACCAGTGTGCGCGGATCGACCTCGACGTCGCCGAAGCGGATGCTGCCCGACTGCGGCAGGTAATGCAGCGTCATCAGCTTGCTCAGCGTGGACTTGCCGGAACCGTTGCCGCCGACGATGAAGGTGACCTGCCCCCGTTCCAGCTCCAGGCTGACCGGCCCCACCTGGAAGCCGCTTCCCTCGCCCGCATGCGGGTGCTGGTAACACACGTCCTTGAAGACGATCGACTGCCAGTCGAAATCCAGCACCGGGTGCTGCTCGGCCTCTTCCTCGGGCAACTCGTCGAGGATCTGGGTCACCTTGTTGAGCGAGACGCGGGCCACGATCACCTGCGGGATGAAGTTCAGGATGCTGGTGACCGGGCCGGTCACATACAGCAGGGCCATGATCACGCCCAGCAGCTCGGTGCTGCTGACGCTGTGATAATTGACGAACACGAAGGTCACTGCACCGATCACGAAAAAGCTGATCAGGTCACCATAGTTCATCGCGGCGCGCACGATGGTGAAGCCGCGCTTGTCATACTGGAGGATCTTGCGTTCGTGCTCGATCAGCAGTTCGTCGAAGAAGCTGGCGCGCTTGTTCTGGTTCAGCTTGAGCTCCTTGGCGCCGTAGATCAGCGCACGGATCGACTCCTGCAAATCATCGGCAACATGGCGCGAGCGCACGAAGTAGCGGTTACCGAAGTACATCGGAATCTGGTAGCTCACGACGCCGAACACGATCGCCCCCATCACGAACCAGAACACCGCCGCGTTCATGTACAGCAGGAAGCCGAGCATGCCGACCAGAGTGACGATGCTGATCAACAGGTCGGGCAGCATGCGCGCCCCCATGACGATGCGGGCGACGTCGGTAGTCAGCGCGGCGATCAGCTTCGGCGACCCCATGCGTTCGAGTTGGACGATGGGCGCGCTCGCGATCCGGTGGTAGATCCTGATGCGCAGGCTGGTGGCGACGTCCATCGACACGCGCAGCAGCATGATCTGCGAGAACGAGCGCGCGAACAGGATGAATGCGCAGGTCAACAGGAATACCGCCGCCAGCCGGTAATGGGCGACCTCGACCCCGGCTATGGTCTCGACGCTGCTGCCGGCCGTGGCGTAGCGCCCGGGATCAGGCGCCAGGCTGTCGAGCACGGTAGGTATCAGGAAGGCGTAGCAGACGCCGGCAAGGGCGCCCAGCACGATCGAGAAGAACACCTTGTTGGGTGCTTTCTGGCTGAAAGCATCGAACAGCTTCATATCGGTTCCTTGTTCAGCGCAGCGGCGCCAGTGTCAGCACGGCTTGCGCGCCCGCTGATGCGCTGCCGCCCAGATTGAAGTAGCGGCCCTGCCCGAACGGTTCCACCATGTCGTCGTAATGCGCGCTCAGCGGATGGCCGGACTGGCCAGTCGAATTGATGTACAGGTGGCGGCCGGTCCCGGGCTGGATAATCTGGCGGAAAGCGGCGCCGAAGCCCTGTACATAGCCCTTCGATTCCTCGAAGTTGGCATTGGCCGCGTTGACCGTTGCCGGAGCGCCGCCGCTGGCCATCTTGCGGGTGAATACCATGTCGAGCAGCTTGACGTCGCTGAACGGCGTGTGCCTGAACCACGTGGTGTGCAGCGCACCCCAGCGCCAGCCGTCCATGTCGCTGCCTTTCAGGCGGGTGAGTTCGTCCAGCGCCGTGTCGAGCGAGGCGGAGAGCGCGGCGGCGCAGGACGGTGCCGCCCCGGCCTGCCCGCACCATTGGCGGCGCCCGTCGGTCAAGGCGGTGCGCAGCGTCTCGGCGCTGGCGTTGGCCACCACCGCGCTGAGATAGCTCTCCCTGCCTTCCTGGTTCCAGTAACCGGCCAGGTGCGCGCCGAACAGTTCGCGTCGCAGGTGCCGCGTCCACGACATGTAGATCGACGCGGCCTGGCTGTCCAGCCCCATGCTGCCGTCCCATGCGGCCAGGTAGCGCAGCGCGTCGCGCTGGCGCTGGGTGCGCGGCTGGTACGCAGTCAGGATCGGCAGCAGTTGCTGCGCCTCGCGGTTCTGCTGGTCCGACTGCATCTTTTCCATGTAGGCCAGGCTGATCGGGCGGCCGGTGGCGATCTCCTGGTCCAGCATCTGCTCGATGCGCTCGGCGCGCGCCGGCGGCGCCCAGTCGTTCGAGATGAAGTATGGGTAATCCGGGCCGACCACTTTGTTATTGGCCGAGACGATGTAGCCGCGCTCCGGGTTGAAGCTCTGCGGCATGGCGGCGGCCGGGATGAAGCCGGTCCAGCCATGCGCGCCGGCGTCGGCCACCGGCAGGGAGCCGTTGCCGGTGGCGCGCACCGGAACGTGCCCGGCCCCGACGTAGCCGATGTTGCCGGACTGGTCGGCATACAGTATGTTCAGCGTCGGCGCCACGTGCAGTGCGAGGGCCGCCTTGAAGGAAGTCCAGTCGCTCGCGTAGCTGAGGCGGAAAAAGGATTCATAGGTGGTGTCGCCGGCGTCGAGTGCGGTCCAGCGCAGTGCGACCGGCTGGTCGAACACATTCAGCATGTCGCTGACGATCGGCCCGTGCTCGGACTCGCGCACCTGGATCTTGAGCGGCGCCAGCGCCTCATGCAGGCTTACCGGGAAGTCGGCCTTGACCTTCACGATCTCCTCACGGGCGGCGAAGCGCTTCCAGCCTCCGGCGCTGCGATAGCGGCCCGGGTCACCCACGTCCACCTGTTCGACGAACAGATCCTGGACGTCGGCCATCATGTTGGTACCGCCCCACGTGATGCGCTGGTTCTTGCCGAACAGGACGATGGGAAGGCCGACCAGCGACATGCCGCTCGCCTGCAAGCGCCCGCCCTGCTGGCTGACGGCATACCACAGCGACGGCATCTGCAATCCGAGGTGGGGATCGTTGGCGAGGATCGGCTTGCCGCCCTCGGACAGGCGGCCGGCAGTGACCCAGGCGTTGCTGCCGACAAAGCGGCCGCCGATCTGGATATCCTGCTCCATGCGCTGCCGCAGGTCGAGCAGACCGGCCAGCGCCTTGCTGGTGCGCGCCTTACCCTCTGCGCCGAAGGGATCGGGTACGGTGGTCGGCGCGCCCTCGGGATACGGGCCGAACAGCGCCTGCATCTGGCTGGCGTCGAGCGCCTGGCCGGCCAGGTAGCGTTCGATCTCCTGGTTCAGGTTGCCGCCGAGGTTCAATGCGAACACCTTGATCCAGGCCAGCGAATCGATCGGCCGCCATCGTTCGGGACGGGCACCCAGTAATGCGAACTCGGGCGGCAGCGGCGCCCCCGAGTCGAGCAGTGCGTTGATGCCGTCGGCGTAGGCGGTCAACGAGGCGCGTGCCTCTTCGCTGAGAGCGGGCCAGGCGGTTTCGGCGGCGCGGTAGAGGCCCAGCGTGCGCAGCCAGATGTCCTGGCGCACCGCCTTGCGTCCGAACAGTTCGCTCAAGCGTCCCTGTGCAATGTGGCGCTGGAACTCCAGTTGCCACAAGCGGTCCTGCGCATGCGCATAGCCCATCGCGAAGTACACATCGCGTTCCGAACCGGCCTTGATGTGAACCACGCCATGGGCGTCGCGCGTCATGGTGACCGGCGCGGCCAGCCCCTTCGTCCACACGGTACCCCTGACCTGCGGTTTACTGGATTGGAAATACCACGCCGCGGCGGCACCCAGCGCAAGTATGGGCAAAAGCACCCAAGCAAGAAATCGAAAGAGCAGCGGATAAGCACGAAACACGTTCAATCCTCGTTCAAGTGGCATGCGTGGAGCACGGCGCGGAGATGCGGCTGGGCGGCGTGCGGTGGTGTCGAGATGAAGTCCTGCTGCCGACGGCATGTCGGCGCGGCCGGCGATCAGTGTTGCTGCTGTTCGACTTCGATCCAGCATGCGAAGATCGGGTGCCCGTCGATGATCATTGGCGGCCCGGCGCGGTGGCAGTGGAAACCCGCGCGGCGCAGCAGGCGCTCGATGCCGACCGGCGACACCGTGATCAGGCGCTTGGCACCGTGCGCCGCGGCGCAGGCGATCGACTCGCGTAGCAAGTTGACCGCAATTTCGGACGAGAACTGCGACAGCGCCGAGGTAGCGGTGCGGCTATTGAAATCGACAGCGGCAAAGCGCGACAGTTCCCAGACCTCGTCGTTGCAGGGCAACGGCATACCGTTCAACAGTTGCGGGAAAATATCGCCGAGCAGGTAGGGGCTGCTGGTCGGCAGCAGGCGGGCGCAGCCGTTGACCGCCCCTTGATCGTCTTGCGATACAACGTAGACCGTATCGGGGCGATCGAACTGGTCGAGCTCTTCACCGTACTTGGTCTGCAGTTCCCAGCCAAGGGTCTCGATAAAGACCTTGTAGCGGTAGCTGGCCATTTGGGAAAACATGGTTTCAGGAAAAGCCTTGCTATTACCTGCGATAACGTTCATTGCGGCTCTGCTCC
This sequence comes from Massilia forsythiae, assembly GCF_012849555.1. Lineage (NCBI taxonomy): Bacteria > Pseudomonadati > Pseudomonadota > Betaproteobacteria > Burkholderiales > Oxalobacteraceae > Massilia > Massilia forsythiae. The sequence continues at coordinate 3,950,536 of NZ_CP051685.1, read as the reverse complement.
GGTTGGCACTAGGGTTTGTTGATGGGAGCATTAGACGTTTTTATTGTTTTTGAAAAAACTGTCATGTTTGTCAGTCTCTGTCGCGGCAACGCGCTTGTGCGGATCGGCGGTCAGGCCGGATGCCTCGGGGGGACCGGCGGCGCCTCCACGAGAAAGCCTTCGAAGCCGGCGCCCCCTCCTGCTCCGCCGCCCCGCCCCAAACCCGATCCGGTAAAGCGCCAGAGCCGGGGAAGAACACGAAAGTGCAGGAGGTTGCCGATGCGACCGCGCTCGCCGACCGCGAGCGCATCACGCAACTGTCCAAAGCAGGCGACATTGAAGGAGCTCAAAAAATTCTAAAGCCCCATGTTGATGCAGCATAAAATGCCAAGACAGTCGCGGAAAAGCGGTCAGCACTCGATGAGATCGTTGCGCGGCTCGACGTAACATCGGACAAGGAGAAAATGTTCTGGTTCGGCCGCAAGGAACTGGCACGGCAAATTGCGAAGGATACCGACAAGACCATTCTGGAAGAAACAGCGGGTGGCAAGGTGATCGATGGTTGGAAAGACATCAACGACGTCTTTTCTTGGGATCTGAAAGACCTCGGGCCGCACGGCTGGGACCTGTGGGGCGAAAGTGTCCGAGAACTACGCGAAGGACGCCAAAGGCACCATCGATATCATTCAATCACCTGATAAATTCCCGAAAGGTGGACAGACCTGGATGGACCGAGAATACCAGGCGATATTAAAGGCAAAAAAAGTTACTTCGATAAACGTATTCAGCATGGGCGAAGGCGGTAAAACTCTAGGCCAGATGAAGATCGACCCACAAAGTGACGCAGCCAAAACGCTGTTCGGAGTAAAAAAATGACCGCCGCCTACGACATGTTCATGAAGCAGTACCATGCGACCGGCAGTGAAAAAGCCGATGGCTACAGTCGCGAAGCATTCATTGGGTTGACACCTCATGAACGGGATGAGGTATTCCGGTTGCTGGTGACTGAACTTCCGTGGTCTGTCGAGTGGCTGTTTTTCGTGAATGCAGAACGGGCTTTGCCCATCGTCAAGGAAGCGGAACAGAAAAGCCGCAACGACCCATATGGCGATACCTACAAGCTCCAGACAGCCATCGTCGATCACACGGGTGACCTGACCTACCAAAATCACATGATCGAAGACTATCCCGCGTACCACAAGCGCAAGAAACCGTTGGTCGTCGATGCGATTAACAGGACGCCGGCGAACGAAACCACGGTCGATTTCTTCAAGGAGCTGGTCCTAACCGAAACGAACGAAGATGCCGCTGCGGGCGCCAGCATGTACTTCCTAGACTCCTTGAACGTCGCCAACGCTACGCAGCATGACAGGGTCATATATGACCGTTTGCTCGACGAGTTGCGTAGTGACGACACCTCGGCGAAGCGCCGCGCCATCGTTCAAGCCGAAAGCACTGCCGGATTGACTGACAGCTGAGTCAGGCGATATGGCTGCGATGACAGTCCATGTAGCTCGATACATCCGCCTTTTGCTCGAGTTGTGCGCTGTAGCCGCGTCATTTTTCGCCACACCAATGCCAGACAGCAATGGTCGGCTGTTGCGGAAGTTTTCTGAAGAAGGCTGAAAGCTGCTCTGAAATAGTGCTGAATGGAGGCGAGGACGGGAGTCGAACCCGTCTACACGGCTTTGCAGGCCGTTTTTACTCTTAAGAATCAATGGGTTAGCTTAGAACCACACTTTAGCACCACATCAGTTCGCTTGCAGCTTCGTCGCACAGTGCACGGCGTCCGATCACCTTCTGAATTCAAGGCCCCAGCATTGCTCTGTCGGGATGGCCGGGCTGACAGGTCGGATGTAAAAGGGCAGTAGCTAAACCTTTTCAACTCATGACCGCTTGACAGCTGCTTCCTATGCAAGGCTGGCGGGCACGTACAAGGCCCACTTGTCGTCGTAGGATGGCTGGCTCATCTGGTGGGCAACATAGAACCTGCACAGCTTAGGCAGCGTAGCGATTAGTTCAAGTGCTGCCAATGGGTAACCCGCTTTGTCCATGTACCAGCCGATCGCTTGGTGATATGGATAGACATGCCCGAGCTGTGCGAGTGTGTGCATCAGCAGATCGTTATCGACTTTGTCCCGCGCTTTACGAAAAGCAGAAAGAACGGTTTCTACGCCGCCGGCGTACGACGGGCGTACAACAATATCGATCAGTGTCCGCTCCAAGCCTGTGACTCTGATCGTTGCTGATCGGGATTGGTGCAGCCTTGTAGCGGCGGTAATAACCCCAAGCTGTCCTGTGTGCATACCGTTCAGCATGCAGATCTCTGTACCACCCAGGTTAATTGCGTTGCTGGAAACCCTTGCCTTGGTCTTGAACGCCGCGTCGATCCTTGGCTGATCCGCAAGTTCCCCTCTTATATGAGGTCTTTGTTCATGATTTATGTAGATTGTCCGTCGTTCTGTTTCTGTTCCGATTAGACCATGTACTACTGCTGCGGTGGCATGCGTGTAATAAGAGTTTGGCTTGAGAGACTGTAGCACTTCGAGCATGGGCACCTGCGGCAATGCGTAGCGCTTTTCCGAACGATATGGAAAAGGAAACTCGAATTTATCGAGGATGCCTGCGTCAATAAGCTTTTCAAGAAATGAAGTGAAGGCCTGCTTTTGGCCAATTTCCAATTGTCTCGTTGTTTGCTAAATACCTTAGACACATCACTTGCTTTCCAGATATCTTGTTGCGATTTCGAAAAGTAATAGGCAATGTTGTTCTTAGCGATGTCGAACGAGCTTTTTGCCATTGGATGCTCTCCTCGAATTGGCTCATCCCAGCCATGGTACTGGAGTATATATACTCCAGTAACATGGCTGGATTTCAACGTAATAAAATTAAAGTTTCATTTTCTCCCGTCCTCGCCTGAAGTATATATACCTCAGGTGAGGACGGATGGTAATGCCAATCGGAAACTAATCTACAACGTTTAAGTTGTAATCTAGATTTACAACGAAAAGGTTGTTGGTTGCTCGGGTGCTTTCATGACGGCTTGACGAACGTCAACAGTGATTACACCTTATGGGTTGTAATATGCAAATACAACTTATATACTGTAGCTTACTATCCCGGCTCCAACATGACATACCCTCTCAAAACGTTGCAACAGCTTCGCCCTATCCTTGTTGGTTTTCGCAAGGACGCTGGTCTTTCACAGGCTGCAGTCGCCGCACTACTTGGAATTACCCAGCAAAGCTATGCCAAGATCGAAGTCAATCCCTCGACAACCAGCGTGGAAAGACTGTTCACCATCTTGCGACTACTCGGTGCAGAGATCATCTTGGACCGGCACGCGGTGCCTACATCTGCGGGTCAGTCAAACGGCATTGGGCTCCAAGATACGGTATCGCCATCCCCACCAGTACCGGTCGAGAAACCTGCGTCAGCCAAGCCCCGCAAGATGCTCCCCCCGAACATGAAAAAAGAGAACTGGTAAATGGGAAGACGGGCACATACCCAACGTCTGGTTCTCTGGCTCAATGGCACCCCTGCAGCGTATTGGGATGCGTCTTCACGCCAGAACGTACTTGGCTACTATGACGATTGGCTGAACGACGAACAAGGACGGCCACTATCCCTGTCCCTGCCTTTCAGGCCCGATAACGCCCCCTACCGTGGACAACTGGTCGAAAACTACTTCGACAACCTGCTGCCGGACAGCGAGGCAATCAGACGCCGACTCGCGACGCATTTCCGATGCGAAGGCATCGCACCCTACCAGCTGCTGACAGCTGTAGGCCGCGACTGTGTAGGCGCCATCCAGCTTTTACCAGAGGGCGAGGAACCGGCCGACCTGTTCACGATCAGGGGCGAACCCATGAGCGAAAGCCAAGTCGCATCGCTTCTGCGAAACACTACGTCGGGCCGATTGCCCGGACAAGCGGATGACGATACCGATCTTCGTCTGTCCATCGCGGGAGCCCAGGAGAAAAGCGCCCTCTTGTGGCATGCGGAGCAGTGGCACAAGCCAGTTGGCAGCACGCCGACCACGCACATCCTCAAAATGCCGATGGGTCTGGTGGGCGCCATGCAGGCGGACATGCGCACATCGGTCGAAAACGAATGGCTCTGTTCTCGACTCATACGTGAATTGGGGGTGCCGACAGCAAACTGCGACATTGCGCGGTTCGAAGACATGAAAGTCCTAGTGGTTGAACGCTTCGACAGGAGGTTGTCCAGAGACGGAACCTGGATCGTGCGCCTGCCGCAGGAGGATTTTTGCCAAGCCACTGGCACGTCGCCACTGCACAAGTACCAGGCCGACGGGGGGCCGGGGATCTCGACGATCATGGAAATCCTGCTAGGGTCCGAGCAGGCTGCCATCGATCGCATTAATTTTTTCAAAACCCAGCTTTTGTTCTGGCTCCTGGCCGCAACGGATGGGCACGCAAAGAACTTCAGCCTGTTTCTTCTGCCGGGAAGTCGGTTCCAGTCCACGCCGGCCTACGACGTCCTGTCCGCACACCCCGTCATCGGCACGGGGGCAAACAGCCTGGCACCACAAAAGGCCAAGCTCGCCATGGCGGTGAGAGGAACCCAGAACCACTACAACCTGGGCAGCATCCAGAGACGCCATTGGCTGAGTCACGCCCGCCTGTCGGGCTTGGGCAGCCAGGCGGCAGAGCAGATCATTGCCGACGTGCTGGGTCGCGTCGACGGCGCCATCGATTCGGTTGGCAAACAGCTGCCCGATAACTTTCCTACAGATCTGGCCAATACGATTTTCCAAGGAATGTTGGCGCAGTGCGATCGCCTGCGGCGTATGGAAGCGACGTGATGCCTCACGGACCAAGCCAACAGGCATGGCGCCACCCTGCGCTGCAGGGCAGATGCCACGCCCGGACGCTGCCAAGCGAAGTGTCATCACTCCCCCTTACACCGGCCGCTGCCATTCACGACTGCCATCACGGCCGATCAGCCACACCTGCCTGATAGACCCACGGTCTTCATCGCGCGCACGACCGGGTCGCGGGTTGCAGGGCAACACGAACGTATCTCTGGTCGAGAAGTACAGACGCCCGAGGGATGGCATCGACAAAGACGGCACGCATCCAGGCGCGGACTCTGTATCCGCACTGCTTCCGTGCATCATCACAATAACGCTCACCTGCACGATGCCGATCAGTTCGCAGGCAGCGGCTGGTGGCGCCCGCGCTACATCCGTTCCAGGGCGTGACAACCGCGGCCCGACTTGCCAGGTCACGCGCGTTGTTGGCTGCTATGCTGTCGGTTCTCCCAGGTGTTACGGAGGCAGGCGATGTCCGACGGCCACGACACGGCGATTCGAGATCGGCTACTGCGGGCAGCGGTCACGTGTGTACAGCGGCTGGCGGTCGGCCGGGGGAACGCACTGCCTTTGCTGCGCCAAGTCGCGGCCTTGCGATGGAGGATCGATCCGGCGTCCAGGTTATTTACCCCGGCCGAGGTCGAAGAGCACCTCGGGCTGCCCATCGAAGAATGGCTCGATCCGTCGGTACGAGGCGATTACACAGGGCCGCTGCAGGTCGCGGGGTTTCCGTCCACGACCTGCCTGGAGATTGCGCTCGAGGTCGACGAGCTTGCCTACATCGAAGACGTGCAAGGCATGATCAAGCGGGTGCGTGACCTGTGCCGGCTGCAGGACGGCGGCGAGGAGACCTACCGCAGGTTCCGCCTGTACGTAATCGAACATCCTCTCGTGGACAGCACGTCAGGCATCCAGGAACTGCTTGTCCCCTTGGGTATTGGGGTGCGCGACATGTACATGTCCATTCCCGAACATCTGAAACGCAACGGTGAGATATATCCGTGCCCGGTGTGCGGCTGGCCGATGACGATCACGGCGCCCGCCGTCGCTTGCCAGTCGAGCTGGTGCGTAAACAAAATCGGCGCATGGAGCTGGGTGAGCGCCAGGCTCGTCAACAACGGATCGGCAAAAGAGCTGGTCGGACACGCTCCAGGTGATGCGCTGATGTTGCGGCCGCCCATCTGGAAGTTCACCCTCATACCAGGTTTGCTGGAACTGTCCCTCGCAAGACGCATCGAAGCCTTAGGCTTGCCGGCCGACCTATGGCCGGGAGTGGATGCGTCCGACATCGAAACCGTCGTGAACGGCACGGTGGTGACCATCGACGCCAAGGCCTGGCGCTCCGCGACGCGCCTAGCTACGCACCTGAAGACGCTGGATGCAGCGCGACCCACGTGGATCGTGGTACCGGACTATATGGAGAAACATGTCCGTTTTCTTTCCGAACAAAGTCCAGCCTCCGTGAGCGTCCATAGCGAGACCGGTTGCATCAGGAAACTGAAAAGCCTATGCAAACACTGATGGCAAAGTGCACCGCCTTGGCGCTATCGATCACTGCACGCTACATCGCCAAGCAGCCGACGTTTGCGGATGCGGCCGCGATCTCGGCTGGAAGACTCCGGCTGTGGTCCGGCTGGGCGCAGCTGCCACACGACGACATGCTGGTCATTGCACGATTCCTGCGTTACCGGCCCGATGAATTGGCGCAGCCAAATGCATTCATGCAGGAAGCGCAGTTGCTCATCGATACGCCCTTGGCCTGGTTCGAGCTGGTGACACATGCCCATGCAGGGCATGTGACCATCCATGAGACGGATCGATATCGGATTGCCGCACCGCTGGACCCTGACCGCCTGATCAGGGAACTGCTTGGCGATGTCATGCATTGGAAAAGCGATCGGCGCGTCGGGGGGATGAACGAAAGCGGCGACATTGTGCTGAAACAGTTCACCTCGGAACGCACGCGTGTCTTCTCGATCCCGGACGACATGCGCAGCTACCTAAGCTCACGTTCAAGCTTGCCGCTCGATGATGCCCCTGGTACAGGACCAGTGCGCTGGAACGCGCGCGACCTTGAACAAATCGCCATCGTGCTCGACGCAGCGGACGAGCTCCACAACAGCCACGTATCATCACTGAAGCACTTGCTCGGCAGGTCTCTCGCCATCGAGACCGAACCAGGGGCATTTTATCGAGTCAACGCGCCCACGGGTGCCGGCAAAAGCGTGGTCATGCTGCTGATGGCACTCGACGCGGCCAGGCGTGGGTTAAAGATGACCATTGCCGTCCCCCACCTACTCGATGTGCGTCACATGGCATCGGCCCTGCATGCATCCGCCCAGGCCCTCGGACTGGCCACGACAGTGGCACCGCTGCACTCCCAGTCGCGCATTCCCGAAATGGCGGAAAACCACTTCGTCGATCGCGTGCATCAACACCCGTACCACTACGCGTGCCTGCTCGACGCCTTTTCCAGCGACGACAGCTGGAGCCAACCGGGGCTGGAACCCTGCTTCACCCTGCATCTGTCCACTGCAACGGCGCGCGGTGGGGAGCGGACAAAGCGGCTCGAAACATGCCCACTGCTCCCCCGATGCGGAATGGTACACATGCTGGCGCAGGCGATCGAGGCCGATATCGTCGTCGTGAACCACCACGCGCTGCTGGCGGGGACCACGCGCATCCCGATCGCAGGCGGTCCCGCCGAGCCAGCTCCCCTGCATACGGTTGAGCTGTTGCTCAGGAAATCGCAAGTCTTTCTTGTCGACGAAATCGACGGTTTGCTGCAGTCGGCCATCAGTTCCAGCGTCTTCGAGCTCGAGCTCGGCAGCCGGCAAACGACGACGCTGCTCGGCAAGTTGCGGCACGAAGTCGAATTCCCGGCGACCCCGATCCACGACATGAAGCCGTCGAACATCATCCGGGCCAGCTGGGCGCTGACCTACTGTACGCTCACCGTCAACGAACTGCTCGATTTGCACAGGGCCGGCCACTTCGAATGGCCGAAGAAGGAAACCACCTGGCCGACCGCGGACGATGGCGTCCTTACGGACAAGCTGCAGCTGTCGCGCGAGCTCCTCGACGACTTGTTCGACCAGCGCAAGCTGGTGCCGTCCGCGCTGCGCGGCCTGCAAGGCAACCTGGCCTACTGGGCGCGCAATGACGGCACCCGGGCACCAGAGGCAATGGCGCGTGAACTGCAGGTCCTGATCGATGAACTCGCGGCCGCCAGCCGCTTGGCGAAAGGCACAAAGCCAAAGGAGCACGAGAAGCTCAAGGCATCCCTATTGTTGCGCGGCCGGCTGGCGTTCCTGGAGCAGCAGCTACGCGACCTGCAGCACGACCTGCCGGCCCTGATCCGGGCGAACGTCGACCATGCCCGCGAGGTGCAGCAATCGCTGAAAGGTGCGGAACCGGTCAGTCCGACGCCAAACGGACCGCTGCACCGGACCGTCTACGGTTTCAAGCGCAAGGAATCCGATGCCGGGGAGTCAACGCTGCACGTGGTGGCGATGCGCGGCGACCCGCACGGCACATTGCTGGCACTGCCTCAGCTGACCGCGCTGGCTTATGCGGGCGTCGAACGCATCTTCGTGGGGTTTTCGGCGACCGCCTACTTCCCGGGCGCGAGCAACTTCGACTTGCCGGCAACGGACCTGGTCGACGTGCCGGATTCGCCTGGGCACATCAACTTCGAACACGTCGGCACCACGGTCGCCGTGTCGGGCGCGCCCATGCAGCAGCGGGCAAGCCGAGTACGCTCCCTGGCTATCGAATTGTGGCCATGGCTGGATGCGCGCTTGGCACACTTGCGCTCCAGCCCCGTCACTGCGCAACGTGCGCGGCTGCTCTTGGTGACAAACAGCGACGATGATGCTGAAGAGCTGGCAGCGGCATTGTTCGCACTGCCCGAAGGACCTGGCCGGGACGTGTTACTTGTGCGCAGTTCCGGCACCGACGTCGGCGCCCAGCGCCTGCCACGAGACCAGAAAATGGCCTTCGCCGAGTTGGCTTCATTTGCTACCGGACCGCATGCCGGCGCAACGATTCTGGTCAGCTCGATCTTCCCCATGGCGCGCGGACACAACATCGTGAATACCAACGGCGAGTCCGCCATCGGTGGCATCGTCGTGTGTGTACGCCCCCTGCCATCGTCCGACCGCCCTGGGAACAACCTTGCCCATGTTTGCTACGAGACGGGCAATACGGTCCTGCCCTCGGAGGCCCCGGGCGAAGCCATGCTGGAGGAACGCAAACGCGCCAACGCTTTGCTGTACACGATCCGGAACTCGTCGCCCGCCTTCAGCCAGCAGCCTGCGAATATCCGGCACTACACGGTGATGAACATCTTGGTGACGCTGACCCAGCTCCTGGGCCGGGCTCGCCGCGGCGGTACCGCAGTTACCTGCTACCTTGCGGATGCCGCCTTCTACGACAGCAAGACGACGTGGGCCGACCTGCTGGACGAGACAGTGCGCATTCTCCGTACCAGCGGCAAATGGCCGCAGTTTGCCCGCCACCACGCGGCGCTTGCGACCGCGCTGGTCAACTACATCGCCACCCACAAGCCAGAGGCCGCATGAGACATGGTCAGCTTCGTACCAACCTGTTCCGGTTCACGCCGGCCGCACTTCCCTGCGCGTACGCCTACCAGGCAACACGAGCCTACCAGGCTGCGTGGTCCCTGCTCAAGGGCAGCTGGAGCCGGACCAACCTGCCCACGAGCGGCCTGGCGGAAATGCTGGCTATCCTGTCCAGGGGCCCCGTCTGGATCAATATCGACCCATCCCAAGAGCGCTCGGTACCGGCCATCGTGACGCTGCATCCGCTGCCGGTCGAGGTGATCAACCGCGCACTGCATCTGTGGGCATTGGACACGCTCCGGGTTGCAGGTGCGGCGCCAACGATCGCCGCGGACAGGCTGGAAGTCGGGGCACCCTACGCGTTGTCGGCTGAAATGATCCTGGGAACGCGCAGTCCAATAGCGTCGATGGCGTATGAAGTGATTCCGTGGCTGGTCGCCGCGGCGATGTCGGTTGCGCCGATGACGTCTACCATCCCCTTGTCCTTGCACCTAACGTCGGAAGGCGAGTTGCTGGCCTGGGACCATCCGATTGTCTCGGCGTTTGGGGACAGACGGGCGGTGGCATTGCACGGCATCCGCCCCAAGCTGGTCCTCATCCACGGTGAAACGACGCCGTATATCGCCATACGCGTACACCTGAGTCACATATTGACCCAGTGGAAACATAAAACCCGGCATGCCCTGGTTCGTACCAACGGTAGTATCGCGAAACTGGCCATCTTCACCAAACGCCATGACGATGGACACTACGAGACGAATTATCTCCACCAAGCAGACCGGCTGCTCGGACATTTCGAGTTGGCATCTTTCCCCAGGCTCGGCATCGACAACCTCTCGGCCCACAGCGACCTGCGTCCGCTCCACGCCATTGCCCCGTCGGCGCCGTTGATCGCCTCCGGTGCCGGGCCGCTGTTTCTCGACCAGGCATGCTGGCACCTGCGCAGCACGGTCGCCGGAACGGAGCCGGTGCTGGCAGAACGTGTTGTTGGATCGCTGCGCAAGGACACGTGGACGGGAGCCGACGGCAGTGCGGGAACGACGCGAGCAGCGAACGCAGCGGTCAACGCCGGCAGCCTGCCGATCCTCGTCGTCACCGCCCATGCCCAGACGGCAATGCGATTGGACAAGGTTAATCGCTTGATAGGTGAGCATGAACAGCGCCTGGACGCGTTGGCGCTGCAGCGCCCGACCTTGCATCACACGTGTCCGCCGGACGCCGAAGGTATGCTGTGCCGCCCGGTCGATGCGAGGCAGCTCGAAGGCTGGTTCCGGCAACACTTGGCGCCGGCATTAATGGACACGCGCGCCCGTACGGCGATCATCGAGACCTCGCTTGACGCCGCCCAGGGAAAACCTGAACTCGATCCGAAGTTCCAACTGCGGCGGCTGTTCGCGGAAAGCGGTGCGACTAGCCAGTTCATCTTCACGGACGATCCTGAACAGCCGGACTACGCAGCCAGCGCCAGCCTCCTCGAGGCGATTCGACAGGCAGGCATCCTGCGCTCGCGGACGCGCGTCCGTACCCTGCCTGACGAGACCGTTGTCGTATGCCTGTACCTGGAACGGATCAGGGCCAAGGGGACGGCGGTATTCCTGCCCGTCGTCACGAGGATGCGGCTGGACGATGGCGTTCCCAAAATCTTCTGGCTCGATCCCCGGACGAACAAGTCGCACTGGCTGGATTACCAGTCGGGAATCACCCAGATCCACGCCCACTCGACGCTCATGACCGCCGAGGAAGTACGGCACCATGTTGCGCGCGCCTTGCTCGCGCCGACAGACGTGGCCGACACGCCCCTTATCGTGTTTTGCCACAGCGCGCTGCGTTCCATTTTCGACGGACTGCGCGACAGCGGCGGGCAATACTATCCCGACCTAGCGAATACCAACGCCTGGATAGTTCGGGTCCGGGCTGACGCCGACGTGGCCCAGATGAGCGGCGACAACGTGCGGCATCGTGTTGCTCCCGGCTACATCGGCGCCCGGATCGGGCTGTACCAGGCGAGCTGCGGACGTGGCGTGTATTACTTCGTTTCACCATCCAACCACTACTCGCGCGTCATCTCACAGCGTTTCAATACGCGCTACGACATCGACGGGCGATTCTTGCGTGATCCTTGGCGGCAACTGGGCGTAACCGAGATCGCCATCCTGCGTGCAGGCCGCTTCGCGAGCGAAAGCGAAATTGCTCATCAGGCCGCGCTGTTTTGCCGGAACTCCCCGGTGTGGGAAGGCACCCTGCGCCTTCCCGCTCCGATGCACCTTGGGAAGCAGGTAGCGCATGACCATCCCGCCATCGGGATCAGCCGACGTCTATACGCGAACGATTGAAGTTCTGCCGCTGACGTCGGCACCCAAGGGCTGCACGCCAGGCGCCGACGTCGGTGGCGTGGAGCAGCGCGCGACGTAAACGAAGAACGTCCCATGTCTGACTCAATTTACTCTTGTGAAAGTCACACCCGCGCGCATGCCATGGTATCCAAATCGTCGGCCAGTCGATGTCCTCGTGTGCTTTCAATGACCGTCAGCCGGTTGCCACAGCTCGACCTTGTTATCCTCCGGGTCGAGGACCCAGGCAAACTTGCCGAATTCGTTGTCGTCGATCCGGTCGAGCACCTTGCACCCCTCGGCCTTCAGCGCACCGACGAGCGCATGCAGGTCGTCGATCCGGTAGTTGATCATGAATGGCGCGACGCTTTGGGCGAACTGTCCGCCATCGTGCGGAGCGATGGACCATATCGTCGATCCGGCGCCGGGCTTGCCATTCGCTTCGTCCCAGGTAAAGGCCGTGCCGCCCCACGACTGGACATCGATACCCAGATGGCGCTGGTACCAGGAGCGTAGCGCGGGTGCATCCTTCGCCTTGAAAAAAATACCGCCGATACCTGTCACTCGTTTCATCCCGTCCTCCCGATCATCATCACAAGCCTGCACGCCGCGGCGCTGCATTCTTTACTTCGTCAAATCGACCGGCGTGAGCCGATCGTCCAGGCGCTATCATAGGAAGGAAAATCGACGCCGGCTTGCCAAATCTTGCGAACACAACCGAGATATCATGTCCACTTACCCATCAGACCACGTTGAGCGCGTCAACCGCGCCATCGATCACATCGTCCGTGATCTTGCCAGGCCCGCCAGGCTTGAGGATGTCGCCAAGGTGGCGGGCTTTTCGCCCTTCCACTTCCATCGCATCTTCAAGTCGACACTGGGCGAGACCCTGAACCAGTTCTGCATGCGCTTGCGCCTGGAACGCGCGCTCTACCTGATGTCGCACGCACCCGCGCGCTCGCTGACCGAAGTGGCGTTGCATAGCGGTTTTTCCTCGTCCTCGGACTTTTCACGCAGTTTCCGGCGGCAGTATGGCGTCGCCCCAAGTACCTTCGAGCTGGAGCGATTCCGACGCGACCGGCACCACGAACTTCCACATGCCATGCGAACCAAGGATGGCGAGTCGGTATTTGCCACGCCGCTTCCTGGCGAAAATCCGGACGGCTTCGTCGCGCACATACGCGATCTTCCAGCCCGTACCGTTGCCTACATCAGGGTTCTCGAGCCCTACCGTCAAGGCATCGTACAGGCCGCGTACGAGCGATTGCTGCGCTGGGCGCTCGCACGGGGCGTGGCCGATGGCAAGTGGCTTGGCTATTCATGGGACGAACCGGAGGTCGTCGGCATCGCTGCCTGCCGCTACGACATCGCACTCGTGGTCGACGACGTCGCACTGGATGGCGAGATCGGCCGCTTCGACTTTCCACCGATGCGAGTGGCCGAGGTCGACGTTGACGGTGACCTGGCACTCGAGTCTCGGGCCATCGACTGGCTCTATGCGACCTGGCTACCGCAGAGCGGCTACATGCCCGACGAGCAACCCATGTTCGAGGCTTGGCACGGCAGGCCTTACGCGCACGGGTCGGAGCATTTCGCGCTTGCCTGTCAACTCGCTGTCACACGTATGTGATGGCTCACTACGTCAAGCATTCACTATGGGTATTTGTGATGCATTAAATGGGATGATGGCGCTAGGGCTAGAATTGCTACGTCCAGTTTCAAAAAACTTACGAGCCAAGATTGCAGAACTTGTTCTAAATGAGAAATACGATTTGACCTGAACCAAAACTATGTGCGGGACAAAAAGACAGGATGGAGGCGAGGACGGGAGTCGAACCCGTCTACACGGCTTTGCAGGCCGCTGCATAACCGCTTTGCTACCTCGCCCGAGGTGACGCTGACGATGCCGACCTGACCGGTTATGAACCAGACCGACACGGAAAGTGGACACTTTCCTGAAATTGGAGCGGGAGAAGAGTCTCGAACTCTCGACCTCAACCTTGGCAAGGTTGCGCTCTACCAACTGAGCTACTCCCGCGTGGAGTGTACGACCAAACTGTTTATACCGTTACCGCTCTACTGCTTGGAGCGGGAGAAGAGTCTCGAACTCTCGACCTCAACCTTGGCAAGGTTGCGCTCTACCAACTGAGCTACTCCCGCATCTGCACTACTACCTTACTACCGAAACCTGGAGCGGGAGAAGAGTCTCGAACTCTCGACCTCAACCTTGGCAAGGTTGCGCTCTACCAACTGAGCTACTCCCGCATGGAGTCTTTCAAACTGCTTGTACTGCTGCACCAGCTTTTACTGGAGCGGGAGAAGAGTCTCGAACTCTCGACCTCAACCTTGGCAAGGTTGCGCTCTACCAACTGAGCTACTCCCGCGTCGCTGGAACTTGCGATTATCTCAGATTTTCGACTGCTTTCCAAGAGAACCGTTTGCTGCGTTATTGCTTTCGACCTGCAAACGCTGGAGCGGGAGAAGAGTCTCGAACTCTCGACCTCAACCTTGGCAAGGTTGCGCTCTACCAACTGAGCTACTCCCGCTTCGTTTCGTTTGCTGCGCTGTTTTGACAACGTTTCGTTCGCAACAGGCAGGCATTATAGAGATGCTGAGCACCCTGTCAAGGATGACTCGTTAGAAAGTTTTCTACTCGCCCTATTGCGGACCCGACTTTTCCTTGATGAGCGGCCATGCGCGGCGCAGGTAGTAGAACATCGACCACACCGTCAGCACGCCGGCGATCCACAGCAGGATCTCGCCCGCCAGGTGCATGTCGAGGAAGCCGAACAGCGCATCGTGGAACAGCAGCATCGGAATGGCGACCATCTGCGCGGCGGTCTTGATCTTGCCGAGCGAATTCACCGCCACCGACTTGCGTGCGCCGATCTCGGCCATCCATTCGCGCAACGCGGAAATCGTGATTTCTCGGCCGATGATGATGAAGGCGATGATCGCGTTCACGCGGCCCAGCTGCACCAGCACCAGCAGCGCGCCGGCCACCATCAGCTTGTCGGCCACCGGGTCGAGGAAGGCGCCGAAGGCCGAGGTCTGGTTCCAGCGGCGCGCCAGGTAGCCGTCGAACCAGTCGGTGACGGCGGCGACGATGAACACCAGCGTCGCCGCCAAGTTGCGGTCCGCCAGCGGCAGCCAGTGGGCGGGGAGATAGTATACGCCGACAACCAGGGGAATCAGTGCGACGCGTAACCAGGTCAGGAGAATCGGGATGTTGAAAGGCATGTGATGAGTCGAGGATCTTGATCTGGTCTTGATTGACTTCGGAAATGCGCGCGGCGCGCGGTCGGCTGCTGCCGGCCGCGCGCCGCTAGTCTACATGGCTCTTGCCTTTTAAACCAGTTCGGCTGGGCGCAGGAATCCGCGTGTTTACGCGCCGGGTTAGTGCAGCTGGCGGTAGATTTCCTCGGCCAGCGTGCTGGAAATCCCTTCCACCGACATCAGGTCTTCCACACTGGCGTCGACCACGCCGCGCAAGCCGCCGAAGCGCGCCAGCAGCCGCTGCCTGCGCTTGGCGCCGATGCCTTCGATCTCTTCCAGGCGCGAGGCTTGCCGCGCCTTGGCGCGCTTGGCGCGCATGCCGGTGATGGCGAAGCGGTGCGCTTCGTCGCGGATCATGGCCACCAGCATCAGCGCCGCCGATTCCTTGCCCAGTTCCTGCGGCGGCCGGCCGTCGGCGAAGATCAGCGTTTCCAGGCCGACGCGGCGGCCCTCCCCCTTCGCCACGCCGACGATCGCGCTCACGTCCAGGCCCAGCTCGGAAAATACCTGGCGCGCCATCTCGACCTGGCCGCGGCCGCCGTCGATCAGGGCGATGTCCGGCATCACGCCGTCGCCGCCCGCCACCTTTTCGTAGCGCCGCGTCAGCACCTGGCGCATCGCCGCGTAGTCGTCGCCCGGCGTGATGCCGTTGATGTTGTAGCGGCGATACTCTCCGTTCTGCATCTGGTGATGGTGGAACACCACGCACGAGGCTTGCGTCGCTTCGCCGCCGGTGTGGCTGATGTCGAAGCATTCGATGCGGATCTGGTCGAGGTCTTCGCTGTCCAGCCCCAGCACCTCGGCCATCGCGCGCGTGCGCGACTGTTGCGAGCCCTGCTCGGACAGCAGGCGCGCCAGCGAGATCTCGGCGCCCTTGCAGGCCATCTCCAGCCACTGGCGGCGCTGGCCCTGCGGTTGGAACACCAGGTTGATGCGGTGGCCGCACTGCTCGGTCAGCGCCACGATCAGTTCCGGCATGTCGAAGTCAACGTTCAAGATCAGCGTGGCCGGGATGAACTTGTCGGCGTAGTGCTGGGCCAGGAAGGCGGCCAGCACCTCGACTTCGAGCGAACTCTCGCCCAGGTTCTCGCCGATGGCCTCGTTGACGTGAGAGGGGAAATAGGCGCGGTCGCCCAGGTGGCGGCCGCCGCGCACCATCGCCAGGTTGACGCAGGCGCGCCCGCCCTGCACCACCACGGCGATGACGTCGACGTCGGCGTCGCCGGTCGTCTCCATGCTTTGCGCGTGCAGCACGCGCGACAGCGCCTGGATCTGGTTGCGCACGCCGGCGGCGCGCTCGAACTTGAGCTCCATGGCGAAATCGAGCATCTTCTTTTCCAGCTCTTCCATCACCTCGTTCTGGCGTCCGCGCAGGAATTTCGAGGCGTTGTCGACGTCGCGCCGGTAATCCTCGGGCGCGATCAGGTCGACGCAGGGACCGCTGCAGCGGCCGATCTGGTGCAGCAGGCAGGGCCGCGTGCGGTTGGCGTACACGCTGTCCTCGCAGGTGCGCAGCATGAACACCTTCTGCAGCAGCTGCATCGATTCCTTGACCGCCCAGGCGCTCGGGAACGGGCCGAAGTACTGGTTTTTCTTGTCCAGCGCGCCGCGGTAATACGCCATGCGCGGCGCCTCGCCACCGCTGATTTTCAAATACGGATACGATTTATCATCGCGAAACAGGATGTTGTAGCGCGGCTTGAGCGTCTTGATCAGGTTGTTTTCCAGGATCAGCGCCTCGGCCTCGCTGCTGGTGACGGTGGTCTCCAGGCGCGCGATCTGCTGCACCATCATCGCGATACGCGGGCTCGACAGGTTTTTCTGGAAGTAGCTCGACACGCGGTTCTTGAGGTTGCGCGCCTTGCCGACGTACAGCACCTGGTCGGCGCCGTCGAAATAGCGGTACACGCCCGGCAGGCCGGGGAGTTTCGCGACCGTGGCCAGCACCTGCTCGCGCGCCGATGGACTGGCCTTGGCGCCGGCGTCGTTGGCCAGCGTCGCGGTCAGCTCTTCCTTCAGCACGCGGCGGGTGTCGGGGCGGACGCGCGCCGCCGCATCGGCCTCGGCGCCGGCATCATCGGCGGCACGCGCGGCGGCCTTGGGCCTGCCCCTGGCCTTGCCGGCGGGCGTGGCAGCCGCTGCGGCAGGCACCCCGGCTGCGGGAACAGATGCGCCGGCCGGATCAACGGATCCGGCCTGGGCGGCGCGTACGTAGGCCTGCGCGCCCAGGCCGGATGCGCTGTCGCGCACCTGCTCGTCGGGCGCCTGCTCGTCGGCCACCTGCTCATCGGCTGCCTGCTTGCCGGGTGCGTGCGAGTGCGGCGCAGCCGGGATGCCGTTCGTGGCGGAATCGATATGCGCGGGTACGGCAGGCTGCGTCGACGCCGCCTGCTCCGGTACGGACGCCGGCAGGCCCTGCTCCGCCTGGCCGGCTGCTGTTTGAACTTCCTTGGTCACGTGCGTTTTACCTGGTTGGTTCTGGTTCTGGCGGCGCCTGGGTGACGATGACGAAGGCGACGCCGTAGTCGGCTTCGTCGCTGATCGTCACCTGGGCGCTGAGCCGGTTGGCGCGCATGAATTCTTCCAGCGCGCCGCTGCAGACAATGGTCGGCTTGCCGCTCGGCGCATTCAGCATCTGCGCCGCGCGCCAGGTCATCGGCATGCGCATGCCCATGCCGATCGCCTTGGAAAACGCTTCCTTGGCCGAGAAGCGGGTGGCCAGGAAGCGCAGGCCGCGCACGGCGTTCTTGGCGCGCCGTGCGTGGTACTTTTCCAGTTCCTGCGGACCCAGGATCTTTTCGGCGAAGCGCTCGCCGCTGCGCGCCAGCGCCGCCTCGACGCGCGAGATCTGGACGATGTCGGTGCCGATGCCGTAGATCGTGCTCATTTGCCGCTCATTTGCCAATGTAGCGGGTGCCCAGGCGCGCCGCCACCATGATCGCCTTCATCTCGCGCACCGCGTTCTCGAAGCCGGCGAACAGCGCGTGGGCGACGATGGCGTGGCCGATGTTCAGCTCGTGGATGTCGGGAATGGCGGCGATCGGCTGCACGTTGGTGTAGTGCAGGCCGTGGCCGGCGTTCACGCGCAGGCCGTGCCGGACGCCGGCGCGCACGCCGGCCTCGATGCGCTCCAGCTCGTGCGCCAGCTCGGCTTCGCCTTCGGCCTCGGCATAGCGGCCGGTGTGCAGTTCGATCACCGGCGCGCCGGCGGCGGCGGCGGCGGCAATCTGCTGTTCGTCGGCATCGATGAACAGCGACACGCGGATGCCTTCTCCCTTCAGCTGGCGGATCGCGGCCTCGACTTCCTTCTGGTAGCGGATCACGTCCAGGCCGCCCTCGGTGGTGACTTCCTCGCGCCGCTCGGGCACCAGGCACACGTCCTGCGGCTTCACCTTGCAGGCGAAGTCGATCATTTCCTGGGTCACCGCGGCTTCCAGGTTCATGCGCGTGGCCAGCGCCGGGCGGATCGCCAGCACGTCGGCATCCTTGATGTGACGCCGGTCCTCGCGCAGGTGCAGCGTGATCAGGTCGGCGCCGGCCTGCTCGGCCAGCAGCGCGGCGCGCAGCGGGTCCGGGTAGACGGTGCCGCGCGCGTTGCGCACGGTGGCGATGTGGTCGATGTTCACGCCCAGGTCGATGACCGGGCCGGCGGGCTGCAGGAAGCTCATGGTTTTTTCTCTTAGTGTATCTACGACGGCAGTCTACAACTGCATCAGGTCGATCAGGATCTGACGCGTGTTCAGCGGCGCGCCGCCCAGGTGGTAGGCCAGCAGGAAGCGCATCAGCTGCTTGCTCTGGGCCTGGGTCTGCGCATCGCTGTAATCCTCGCGCTCCATGTCCATCAGGGTCTTGCCGGACACCACCGGCCAACTGTCCGACGCCAGGGCGCGGCGCGGTCCGCGCTCCGGATCCACCACGTACTGGCCGTCGGGCAGCACCCTGGCGCGCGTGTCGGTGGCGCGGGTCAGGTCGGCGGCGACGCCCGTTTCCTTAAGTAGGGCCCGCTCGAATTTTCGCAAGGCGATTTGTGCGGGTTCGCCGTGCGCCAGCTCGTTCAGCGTCGAGACGTAGTGGTCGAACAGTTTCGGATGGGGGTCGTCGCGCGCCAGCAGTTTCACCAGCAGCTCGTTCAGGTAAAAGCCGCACAGCAGCGCGGTCTTTTCCAGCGGCAGCATGCCGCCGACCCAATCGGCATCGATCAGCGTGCGCAGTTCGGACTTGCCGGAAAACGACAGCGACAGCGGCTGGAAGGTCTGCAGCACGCCGCGCAGCTTCGACAGCGGCCGTTTGGCGCCCTTGGCGACCACGCCGATGCGGCCGAAATCGCGCGTGAACGTGTCGACGATCAGGCTGGTTTCCTTGTAGGGATAGCTGTGCAGCACGAAGCCGGGCTGGCCGAGCACCTTGCCGCCCTGTACCGGCGGACGGCGGCGCGGCTCGGCGCGCGCGGGCGCCGCAACGGGAGCGGAGACCGGCGCCGGCATCGTTGTCGAAAGCGGCAAGGCCGTCGGCAGCGGCGTGGCGACCGATGCCGGCACGGCGGTGGACAGCGGCGCGTCGATCGGTGCCGCCGCGCTGGCGGGCGCTTCGACCGTGGGTGCCATGGCGGTGGCAGACGTATCGGCCGGCGCAGCGTCGGCTGCCGCAGCGTCGGCTGCCGCAGCATCGGCTGGCGCAGCGTCGGCTGCCGGCATCACGTCATACACGGCGCCGGCTTCTTGCGCGCCATCGGGAAGTTGGTCGTCGTGGCCGGGCATGCGTCAGCGTCGGAAGGGTGGCTTATTCGTAGCCGTAGGCGCGCAGCCCGGCTTCGTTGTCGGCCCAGCCGGATTTGACCTTGACCCAGATTTCCAAGTACACCGGACCACCGAACAATTTTTCCATGTCGATGCGCGACTGGGTCGAAATCTCCTTCAGGCGCGCGCCCTTGTTACCGATGATCATCGACTTATGCGTATCGCGCTCGACCAGGATGGCGGCGAAGATGCGGCGCAGGTTGCCCTCCTGCTGGAACTGCTCGATCAGCACGGTGCTGGTATAGGGCAGCTCGTCGCCCAGCAAGCGAAACACCTTTTCGCGCACGATCTCGGCCGCCAGGAATTTCTCGCTGCGGTCGGTGATGTCGTCCGGGCCGAACACCGGCGGATTCTGCGGCAGGTGGCGGCGGATCTCGCCTTCGAGCGCGTCGACCTGGAAGCGCAGCTTGGCCGACACCGGCACGATCGCGGTGAAATCGCGCAGCCCGGCCACCTTGGCGGCGAACGGCATCAATTCCGCCTTGTCCTTCATGCGGTCCGACTTGTTGATCACCAGGATCACCGGCACGTTTTTCGGCAGCATGTCGAGCACCTGCTGGTCGGCCGGACCGAAGGTGCCGGCCTCCACCAGGAACAGGATCACGTCGCTGGCGGTCAGCGTGTTCGACACCGTCTTGTTGAGGGTCTTGTTGAGCGCGTTCGCGTGGCGGGTCTGGAAACCGGGCGTATCGACGTAGATGAACTGGGCGTCGTCGCGGGTCTGGATGCCGGTGATGCGGTGGCGCGTGGTCTGCGCCTTGCGCGATGTGATCGAGACCTTGGCGCCGATCAGCACGTTCATCAGCGTCGACTTGCCGACGTTCGGACGGCCGACGATGGCGATGTAGCCGCAGCGGAAGTTGTCGTCGTGCGCGACGGCGGCATCGGCTTGCCCGGCAGCCTCGCCGGCATCGGCATTAGCGTCGGCAACAGCGTCGACATCGGCGCCAGCGCCCTCGTCCTGGTTGATCGGGAGATCGCGCTCGGTGTTCGGGAGGTCGAGATCGGTGTCGACGGGTTTCTGGGTGCTCATGCTTGCTTGCTTCCTGCCTGGTGTTGCTTGGATGGGTGTTCGTCTGCCTGCAAGGACAGCTCGCTCTGGGCGCCGGCCTGGGCGCCACGCCGGTCGATGCTTTGTTCCGCGCTTTGGTCCGTCGCAATGCCGGCCAGCTTCAGTTGCGCCGCACGCGGCTTGGACTTGCGCGCGCCCGCCGGGTTCTTGTGCGCCGCCTGTTCGGCCACTTCCAGCGCCAGGCGCGCCGCGGCCTGCTCGCCGGCGCGCCGGCTGCCGCCGCGGCCGTAGACTTGGATACCGAGCTTGGGCACCAGGCACTCGATCTCGAATTCCTGGCTATGGGCGGCGCCGTGGGTGGCCACCACGTTATAGGTCGGCAGCGAAATCTTTTTGCTCTGCAAAAATTCCTGCAACAAGGTCTTGGCATCCTTGCCCAGGGTGCGCGGGTCGACCGAGTCCAGCAGCGGAATGTAGAACGCGCGGATCACCGCGCGCGCGGATTCGAAGCCGCTGTCGAGGAAGATCGCGCCCAGCAGCGCTTCCAGCGTGTCGGCCAGGATCGACGGGCGGCGGAAACCGCCCGACTTGAGTTCGCCTTCGCCGAGGCGCAGGAACTGCGACAATTCCAGCTTCTGGGCGATCTCGAACAGCGATTGCTGCTTGACCAGGTTGGCGCGCAGGCGCGACAGGTCGCCTTCGGGCAGCGCCGCGAAGCGCTCGTAGAGCACCGAGGCGACCACGCAGTTCAGGATCGAATCGCCGAGGAACTCGAGGCGCTCGTTATGCAGGCTGCTGTGGCTACGGTGGGTCAGCGCCTGCTGCAGCAGGCCGGGATCCTGGAAGGTGTAACCGAGGCGTGTCTGCAATAACTGAAGATTCATTGTCGTATCAATCTGGTTGGGCCGGCGCGAGCCGGTATCCCTACCCGCCCTGCACGGCTGGTTACTTGGTGCCGTCGGCCGTGGCGACCACACCGCTGGGGTCGGTGGTGCCGGCGAAGTCGAGCAGCAGGCTGGCGTTGCCGGCCAGCGGAATACGCTTTTCGTAGGCGAAACCGACTTCGGTCGTGCCGTTCTCGCGGCTGATCAAGAGATCGCGCCCGCTGACGGACGTGACGCTGTTGATGCCGGCGTTGCGGTCGAACGCCGCTTGTATCTCGCGCACGGTGCCGCCGGCGGCCTTGGCCTGGACGATCGCCCCCTTGATGGCGCGATATTCCAGGTAAGCCGGGGTGACCTTGATCGCCAGCAGCGCCAGGGCGCCCAGCACGACCAGCACCACGATCAGCCCGGACAGCGACACGCCGGCCTCGGCGTTGATCCGGTACTTGCCGCCGGGCCGCACGCACGTCCCGGTGTTCACTGCATTGTTGCCGCTTGCACGTTGGATTGCGCGCATCTGCCTCTCCAGGTTAGTGGATACCGCCGATGCGCTTCAAGTTGCCGAAGTTCATCCAAACGAATACAGCCTTGCCGACGATGTTCTGGTCCGGCACGAAGCCCCAGTAGCGGCTGTCTGCACTGTTGTCGCGGTTATCGCCCATCATGAAATAGTTGCCTTCCGGTACGATACAGGTAAATTTATCGTAGGAATAGGTACAACTTTCGTGATGTGGGAAATCCTCCACCGCGCCCAGGTTGATCGGCCGCACCGCATCCATGTTGAGGATGCGGTGCGGCGCGTTCGGCAGCTTTTCCAGGAACTGCTTGTTGTACGCCAGGTGCTCGTCGTCGAGGTAATCGTCCAGCGGCTCGTAGGCAACCGGCTGGCCGTTCACGGTCAGGCGCTTGTTCTCGTACGTGATTTTATCACCCGGTACGCCGATGACGCGCTTGATGTAGTCCTGGCTCATGTCCTTCGGGTATTTGAACACCATGACGTCGCCGCGTTGCGGGTTGCCGACCTGGACGATCTTCTTGTTCAGCACCGGCAGGCGGATGCCGTAGTCGAACTTGTTCACCAGGATCAGGTCGCCCACCAGCAGGGTCGGCACCATCGACGACGACGGGATCTTGAACGGCTCGAACAGGAACGAGCGCAGGACGAACACCAGCGCGATCACCGGGAAGAAGCTGCCCGAGTACTCGACCCAGGTCGGCTGGCGCAGGATCGACGCTTCCAGCGCGGCGCGGCCGCCATGGTTGTTGTCGGCCTTGATACCGTCGGCGCTCAGCTTGGCGTAGCGCGCGTCGTACTCGGCCAGGGCGGCATTCGCACGCGCGCGGCGCTGTTTCGCCAGGACGAACACGTCCAGGCACCAGATCACGCCCGTGATCACCATCGCCACGAACAGGATCAGCGCGAAATTCCCGAGGATCAGTTGCATATTCATGTTGTTATTTGTCTTCCACTTGGAGGATGGCGAGGAAGGCTTCCTGCGGGATTTCCACCGAGCCCACCTGCTTCATGCGCTTCTTGCCGGCCTTTTGCTTTTCCAGCAGCTTCTTCTTGCGCGAGACGTCGCCGCCATAGCACTTGGCCAGCACGTTCTTGCGCAGCGCCTTGACGTTTTCGCGCGAGATGATGGTCGCGCCGATGGCGGCCTGGATCGCCACGTCGAACATCTGGCGCGGGATCAGCTCGCGCATCTTGGCGGCCACCTGGCGCCCGCGGTACGGCGCGTTGGCGCGGTGCACGATGATCGCCAGCGCATCGACCTTTTCGCTGTTGATCAGCATGTCCACCTTGACCACGTCGGCGGCGCGGTTTTCCTTGAACTCGTAGTCCATCGAGGCATAGCCGCGCGAGGTCGATTTCAGGCGGTCGAAGAAGTCGAGCACGATCTCGGCCATCGGAATCTCATAGTGCAGCTTGACCTGGCGGCCGTGGTAGGCCATGTCCATCTGCACGCCGCGCTTGCCGTTACACAGCGTCATCACCGAGCCGACGTATTCCTGCGGCATGTACAGGTTGACGTCGACGATCGGTTCGCGCACCTCGTTGATCTTGGACGGCTCCGGCATCTTGGACGGATTGTCGACGCGGACGATGCTGCCGTCGCGCATCTCGACCTCGTACACCACGGTCGGCGCGGTGGTGATCAGGTCCATGTCGAATTCGCGCTCCAGGCGCTCCTGCACGATCTCCATGTGCAGCAGGCCCAGGAAGCCGCAGCGGAAGCCGAAGCCGAGCGCCTGTGACACTTCCGGTTCGTACATCAGGGCGGCGTCGTTCAACTTGAGCTTTTCCAGCGAATCGCGCAGCGCGTCGTACTGGTTGGCCTCCACCGGGAACAGGCCGGCGAACACCTGCGGCTGGACTTCCTTGAAGCCCGGCAGCGGCGCCGGCGCCGGTTTGTTGGCCAGGGTGACGGTATCGCCGACCTTGGCCGCCGTCAATTCCTTGATGCCGGCGATGATGAAGCCGACTTGCCCCGCCTTCAGTTCCGGCAGCGACACCGAGCGCGGCGTGAAGACGCCGATGTTCTCGACCAGGTTCACCGATTCGGTGGCCATCAGGAGGATCTTGTCTTTCGGACGCAGGGTGCCGTTGACCACGCGCACCAGCATCACCACGCCCACGTACGGGTCGTACCACGAGTCGACGATCAGCGCCTGCAGCGGCGCGTCCGGGTCGCCCTCGGGCGGCGGCACCCTGGCGATCAGGGTTTCCAGCACGTCTTCCACGCCCAGGCCGGTCTTGGCCGAGCAGGTGGTGGCGTCGCTGGCGTCGATGCCGATGACGTCCTCGATCTCTTTCTTGGCATTGTCCGGGTCGGCGTGCGGCAGGTCGATCTTGTTCAGGATCGGCACCACTTCCACGCCCAGGTCGAGCGCGGTGTAGCAGTTGGCCACCGTTTGCGCTTCCACGCCCTGGGAGGCGTCGACCACCAGCAGCGCGCCTTCGCAGGCCGACAGCGAACGCGAGACTTCATAGCTGAAGTCGACGTGGCCGGGGGTATCGATCAGGTTCAGGTTGTAGACCTCGCCGTCACGCGCCTTGTATTGCAGGGCCGCGGTCTGGGCCTTGATGGTGATGCCGCGCTCGCGCTCCAGGTCCATCGAGTCGAGCACCTGCGCGTCCATTTCGCGCTCGGACAAGCCACCGCACAGCTGGATGATGCGGTCCGCCAGGGTCGATTTGCCGTGGTCGATGTGGGCGATGATGGAAAAGTTACGTATGTTTTTCATTAACAAAACTCAAAACCAAAAAGAGCGGCACGCGGCCAGGCCGGCACGCAGGCGGCCGGCGACTATCTGAAAGAGCGCGAAGAACGCGAAAAAAGCGCTGCTGCGGGCGAGCCCGGGCAAGCGCCTGTGGAGAGCGGTGTAGCGGCGGTGCTGTTTTACGCCAGCACGTTTTACGCCTGCAAATACGCTCCCAAGCTTTCCATTTTAACGGATTTCGAAGCAGAAAGCCCGGAATGTGGGCGGCGATCGCCGTAGGCGGCCGTGTCGGTTCATTCCTCGAACGCAGGCGGCGCTGTATGGAAGACTATTGCACAGTGCCAAGACCATCCGGGATGGGGAGAGGTGGCCTCAATGCGACACATGGTGCCGCTCATGCGCCGGCGGGCAGGCCCAGATGACGGCGCAGCGCGGCTTCGTCGAGGAAGTAGTGGCAGATTTCCGGGCCGGCCGGATCGCCGTACAGCACCGGCACCAGTTCGTCGAAGCGCGCCGCCAGGGCCGGATCGGCATCGATGTCGATCACGTCGACCGTACAGGGCCGGTCCCGGCGCGCCATGAAGGCGTGCAGCGCGGCCAGCATGTCGTCGCACAGGTGGCACCAGTTGCGCGAATACAGCGTGAACGCCGCCGCGGCGCCACCGTGTGCAGCGCCGCCCTCCCCGGCCACGGTGTCGCGCAGAGGCACCCCCACCGCGTCAGGAACGCGGCTTGATGACCAGGTACTGCGACGCGTTTTCGCGCCGCACCAGCAGGGCCACCGGCTTCTTCGGATCGAGCCTGGCCACCAGGCCGTTGAACTGGGCCGCGCCGGTGATCTCGACATTGTTCATCTGCAGCACCATATCGCCCTGGCGGATGCCGGCCGAGGCTGCGCGGCCTTCGGCGGCGTCGACCATCACGCCGGCGTCGATCTTCAAATCGCGCTTCTGCGCCGCCGACAGGTCGGACACGTGCAGGCCGAGCGCGTTGGGCGCCTGCTCGGGCGCCGGCTTCTTCGGCGTCGGGCGCGCGCCCGGCGATTTTTCTTCCTGCAGCTCGACGATGGTCACCGGCAGTTCGATCTGGCTGCCGCGGCGCCACACGCTGACGTTGGCGCGGCTGCCGACGGCCGAAGCGCCCACCTGGCGCGGCAGGTCGGTGCTCTTCTCGATATCGGCGCCGTTGAACTTCAGGATGATGTCGCCGACCTTGACGCCGGCCTTGTCGGCCGGGCCGCCCGGCTCGACCATCGCCACCTCGGCGCCGCGCGCGCGGCCCAGGCCGAGCGATTCGGCGACGTCGCGCGTGACTTCGCTGATCTGCACGCCCAGGCGCCCGCGCGTGACCTTGCCGGTCTTGCGGATCTGGTCGGACACGCGCAGCACCTCGTCGATCGGCACGGCGAACGAGATGCCGTTGTAGGCGCCGGACAGGGTCGCGATCTGCGAATTGATGCCGATGACCTCGCCGCGCATATTGATCAGCGGGCCGCCCGAGTTGCCGGGGTTGACCGCGACGTCGCTCTGGATCAGCGGCAGGTATTCGCCGGTATCGCGCTGCTTGGCCGAGATGATGCCGGCGGTGACCGTATTTTCCAGGTTGAACGGCGAACCGATCGCAATCACCCATTCGCCGACGCGGATCTTATTGGAATCGCCGGTGCGCACGAACGGCAGGTTGCGGCCCTCGACCTTCAGCAGGGCCACGTCGCTGCGGCGGTCGGCGCCCAGCACCTTGGCCTTGAATTCGCGGCGGTCGGTCAGCGTCACAGTGACTTCGTCGGCGCCTTCGACCACGTGGGCATTGGTCAGCACGTAGCCGTCCTCGGAAATGATGAAGCCGGAACCGACGCCGCGCTGCACCTGTTCTTCTTCCTGTTGCTGCTGGGGCGCGCCGCGGCGCCCGCGCGGCGCCATCTGGCCGCCGAAGAAGCGGCGCAGGAATTCCTGCATTTCCTCATCACCACCTGCGCCGGCGCCGCCCTGGCCCAGGCGCACGCGCTCGGTGGTGCGGATGTTGACCACCGCCGGGCCGACCCGGTCGACCAGGTCGGCGAAATCCGGCAGGCCGGCGACGGTGCCGGTGGCGACGGGAGCGGCCAGGGCCGCCGGGGAAAACGCGAGGCCCGCGCCCGCGAACAGGAGGGCCGACAGGATGGTGCTGGCAGTTTTACTGGTCATGACTTAATCGGTAAGGGCAAGTTGAAGGCTGTAGTCACTCCATGGTAAGGCAAAAGAGCAATATTGTCGCGTTGGCACGGAACACGCGTGCGCCGCTCCGGCACCGGGTGGCCGGCGGCGCCGCGATATGCGGCGCAAGACGTCTGGGAAGATGTATGGCGGCGAGGCCGCCTGCCGGCAAGATCGCCAGGCCGCCGCATGGATGCGCAGCGCGCATCCGGCGCACCCGGCTGGAGATGGCAACGGCGCTCGCCCGCTCAGCGCTGCCCGGCGGCGGCGATGTCCGTCTGCTCCGCGGCCAGTCCGGACGCGGCTGCCGCTGCGCGCTTGCCCGGCAGCGGTTCGGCGGCCAGTTTTTCGGCCAGGCATGCACCGAAGCCGGAGGACAGGTCCGGCGTGGCCTGGGCGCGCAACACGTCGCCGATATGGTGGTACAACTCCCAGGCCTGGCGGCCCTCGGGCAGGTCGAGAGCCGCCAGCGCCAGCTCCAGGTCGGCAGCGCCGATCTCGCCGTCGCCGAAGGCCGAGATGTGTTCGCGATTCTTTTTGTTCGTGTCCATGGTCGTTCCATTACGTCGGGTCATCAAGGTATCATCCTGCTGCGGTGCTGGCGGAAATGCCGGAACCGGCGCCGCGCCCCATTCGGCGCGGCGGCGATTCCCGGATTGGCCGCTCCAGCCATCATCGCCAGCGCTTGCCACGGTTTTCCTCGATCCCTGTCAATATCGATCATTGCCGGCGTACGCACGCAGTCCAGCCATGCTGCGCCTTCCCCCACCGGCGGCCCGCGCCCGACGTCCTGCCTTCTCAGCGGCGTTTTTCCGCCGAGATGTCGAGCAAGGGCCGCAATTTTTCGGCAATGACTTCACGCGCCCGGAAAATCCGACTGCGCACTGTACCGATTGGACACGCCATCACTTCAGATATTTCTTCGTAACTCAAACCTTCGATCTCGCGCAGGACGATTGCCGTCCGCAATTCCAGCGGCAATGCCTCCATCGCGGCATTGACCGTGTACGCGATCTGCTTGCTCGCCAATACGGACTCGGGTGTATTAATGTCGCGCAAGCTGTCCGCATCGTCAAATCCTTCCGCGCGTTCGGCATCGGTTTCGGTCGACGTCGGTGCGCGCCGGCCCTGCGTGACCAGGAAATTCTTCGCTGTGTTGATGCCGATCCGGTACAACCAGGTATAGAACGCGGAATCGCCGCGGAAGTGGCGCAGTGCGCGGAACGCCTTGATGAAGGTTTCCTGCACCACGTCTTCCGCCTCGGCCGGATCGTGCACGAGGCGCGACACCAGCCGCATCAGGCGGCGCTGGTACTTCGCCACCAGCAGATCGAACGCCCGGCGCTCGCCAGCCTGGACGCGCTCGACCAACAATTGATCACACTCGCGTTCGGTCGTCACTGAACAGGTCCCGTTGGCTGCGTCGTTGGCGAGGCGCCCTATTACCCTAAGAGTCGGCCCGCTACATAAGTTCATCGTATTTTGTCGGACGCCATCCCGGCATCGGTACGGCGTCCGATTACGGCGAGCGCGACCGCCAGCGCACGCCAGCCCGCCGCATCGACGCTGTCGCGCCACACCGGCAAGGTCGACGCCGGTGCGCCGGGGACGCCGTAGCGCAGCACGACCAGCACCGGCCACACGACCGAGCCCGGCAGCAAGCTTGCCGCGGCGCCGTCCACGCTCGCTGCGCCCACGTCCTGTTGTACCGTCACGCGTAGGTCGCCGGTTCCAGAAATATCAATCCGGTGCGTCTTTGGACGGCGCGCCACGGCCAACGCAAACAGCGCCGCCCCGAGCGAAGGCAACAGGGCAATCCAGGGTGCACCCAGCACCTTCCCGGAGGCCAACGGCCCCGTGGCGAAGGCCGTTCCCAGCTGCACCAGGGCACAGCCGCCGAGCAACAGGCGATGGATGCGCGAAGGCGCGACAACGACGGAAACCGCGATCGACATGGGAGATCCTGATGAAAGGAAGCGAGGCCGCAGCGCGGTGAAGCGCGGCGAAAACAAGGCTGTAAATCAGGGCTGCAAACCAGGGCTGCAAAGCAGGGCTGCAAAAACGGCCGTAGAAAAACAAACGCCCGCTCCTTTGACAGGAGCGGGCGTTGCGTAGTTCAGACCTACAAGTCGTCGCTTGATTCAGATCTTGGCGAAGACCAGGGTACCGTTGGTGCCGCCGAAGCCGAACGAGTTCTTGACCGCGTAATCGATCTTCAGGTCACGCGCCGTGTTGGCGCAGAAGTCCAGGTCGCATTCCGGGTCCTGGTTGAAGATGTTGATGGTCGGCGGCGACACCTGATTGTGGATCGCCAGCACCGTGAACACCGATTCCAAGCCGCCGGCGCCGCCCAGCAGGTGGCCG
Source organism: Massilia forsythiae (assembly GCF_012849555.1). Lineage (NCBI taxonomy): Bacteria > Pseudomonadati > Pseudomonadota > Betaproteobacteria > Burkholderiales > Oxalobacteraceae > Massilia > Massilia forsythiae. The sequence continues at coordinate 3,921,058 of NZ_CP051685.1, read as the reverse complement.
GTCATCGACTTGGTGGAATTGACGATCAGCTTGTTCGCATGGTCGCCGAAGGTGCGCTTGATGCCCTTCACTTCCGCCGCATCGCCCACCGGGGTCGAAGTGCCGTGCGCGTTCACGTACTGCACCTGGTCCGGATTAATGCCGGCATATTGCATCGCCGACACCATGCAGCGCGAGGCGCCGCTGCCGTCTTCCAGCGGTGCGGTGATGTGGTTGGCGTCCGCACTCATGCCGAAGCCGACGACTTCCGCATAGATCTTGGCGCCGCGCGCCTTGGCGTGCTCGTACTCTTCCAGCACCATCACGCCGGCGCCCTCGCCCAGCACGAAGCCGTCGCGGTCGCGGTCCCACGGACGCGATGCGGTGGCCGGATCGTCGTTGCGTGCCGACAGGGCGCGCGCCGAGGCGAAGCCGCCCAGGCCCAGCGGCGACACGGTCGATTCCGCGCCGCCGGCGATCATCACGTCGGCGTCGCCGTATTCGATCAGGCGCGCCGCCTGGCCGATGCAGTGCAGGCCGGTGGTACAGGCCGTCACGATCGCCAGGTTGGGGCCGCGCAGGCCGAACTTGATCGACAGGTCGCCCGAGATCATGTTGATGATCGAGGCCGGCACGAAGAACGGCGAGATGCGGCGCGGGCCGCGGCTGTCGTACTCCGCCTTGGTCTCTTCGATCATCGGCAGGCCGCCGATGCCCGAGCCCACGACCACGCCGATACGGTCGGCATTGTCCTCGGTGACGACCAGTCCCGAATCCTGCAACGCCTGGATGCCGGCGGCCATGCCGTAATGGATGAACGCATCCATGTGGCGGCCTTCCTTGCCCGGCAGGTAATCCTCGACGTTGAAGTTCTTCACTTCGCCCGCGAAGCGGGTCGAAAAGGACGAGGCGTCAAACTTGGTGATGTTGGCAATGCCCGACTTGCCAGCCAGTGCTGCTTCCCACGCCTCGGCAATGGTATTGCCGATCGGAGAAATGCAACCCAGGCCGGTGACGACGACACGGCGGTTGCGTGAACTCAAGCGGTTCTCCTGAAATCCTTGGAACTTAAGCCTTGACGTGCGCTTGTGCGTACTCGATGGCTTGACGAACGGTGGTGATCTTCTCGGCCTGCTCGTCCGGGATTTCCATTTCGAATTCGTCTTCCAGTGCCATCACCAGTTCAACGGTGTCCAGCGAATCTGCGCCGAGATCGTCAACGAACGAGGAGTCGATTTTGATGTCTGCTTCTGCAACACCCAGTTGCTCAGCGACGATTTTTTTAACGCGTTGTTCGATATCCGACATGTTATGGCTCCATTAGGTATGTGTTGCGGAAAGTGCGCGCATTTTATCAGGGTTTGCGCGATGAAAAACTATTTTCAGCGTCTGACGCTAACTCGGCTGAAACGGTTGCTAAAAGCCGAGATTTTATTCCGAAGGGGGCAGCACCGCCATCAATTCATGTACATGCCGCCGTTGACGTGCAGCTCGGTACCGGTGATGTAGGCGGCCTGCGGACCGGCCAGGAAGGCCACCGCGTGGGCGATGTCTTCCGGCTGGCCGAGACGGCCCAGCGGGATCTGGGTCAGCAGCGCTTCGTGCTGGCCTTCGCCCAGGCCGCGGGTCATGTCGGTGTCGATGAAGCCCGGTGCCACGCAATTGACGGTGATGTTGCGGCTGCCGATCTCGCGCGCCAGCGCGCGCGTCATGCCGGCCACGCCGGCCTTGGCGGCGGCATAGTTCATCTGGCCCGGATTGCCGCTGGCGCCGACCACCGAGGTGATGTTGATGATGCGGCCCTGCTTCGCCTTCATCATGCCGCGCAGCACGGCGCGCGACAGGCGGCCGACGGCGGTGAGGTTGGTGGCGATCACGTTGTCCCACTCCTCGTCCTTCATGCGCATCGCCAGCTGGTCTTGCGTGATGCCGGCATTGTTGACCAGGATGCCGATGGCGCCGGCACTCTTGGCGATCTCGTCGATCACGGCCGCGCACTGGGCGGCGTCGGTAACGTTCAATACCACGCCCTTGCCGCCGAACTCGGCGAGGTAGGCGCCGATCGCTTCGGCGCCGGCTGCGCTGGTGGCGGTGCCGACCACTTTGGCGCCCTGGCGCGCCAGTTCCAGTGCGATGGCCTTGCCGATGCCGCGCGAGGCGCCGGTGACGAGGGCGACTTGGTTTTGCAGGTTCATTGTTGTTCCTTACTTGTATCTGGGATCTGTTCGGATCTGTCAGGCCTTGACGGCGGCCAGCACGCGCTCCAGCGCCGCCTGGTCGACCAGCGCCTCGCCCACCAACACCGGATCGATGCGCTTGGCCATGCCGATCAGGGTCTTGCTGGGCGCGCATTCGATGACCTGGGTGACGCCCTCGCGCGCCATCTTCTGCATCGTCTCGACCCAGCGCACCGGACCGGCGGCCTGGCGCACCAGCGCGTCCTTGATCGCGGCCGGATCGTTCAGGATAGCCACGTCGACGTTGTTGATCAAGCCGATCTGCGGCGCGGAAAATTCGAGGCCGGCCATGTAGTCGCACAGGCGGTCCGATGCCGGCTTCAGCAGCGACGAGTGGAACGGTGCCGATACCGCCAGCTTCATGGCGCGCTTGGCGCCCCTGGCCTTGGCCAGCTCGCAGGCGCGGTCGACGGCACCGGCGTGGCCGGCGATGACGATCTGGGTCGGCTCGTTGAAGTTGACCGCTTCCACCACCTCGCCCTGCGCCGCATCGAGACACACGGCGCGCACGTCGTCGGCCTGCAGGCCGAGGATGACGGCCATGCCGCCCTGCCCGACCGGCACCGCGTCCTGCATCGCCTGGGCGCGGAAGCGCACCAGCGGCACCGCATCCTTGAAGGCGATCGCGCCGGCCGCGACCAGCGCCGAATATTCGCCCAGGCTGTGGCCGGCCACCAGGCTCGGCGCCGGGCCGCCGGCGGCGATCCAGGCGCGGTACACGGCCACGGCCGCGGTCAGCATCACGGGCTGGGTGTTGGTGGTCAGGTCCAGCGCTTCCTTCGGGCCTTCGGCAATCAGCTTGCCGATATCCTGGCCGAGTGCGTCCGAGGCTTCCTGCACGGTCTGCTCGACCACCGGGTTGCCGGCGAAGCCGTTCAGCATGCCGACCGCCTGCGCGCCCTGGCCGGTGAAGACGAATGCGAATTTATTCATCGGGATTCCTTCTCTTCCTTTTATTCTTGTGAATCACATGCGCGCCAGCACGGCGCCCCAGGTGAAGCCGCCGCCGACGCCTTCCATCAGGATGTTTTGCCCCGGCCGGATGCGGCCGTCGCGCACCGCCAGGTCGAGTGCCAGCGGGATCGAGGCGGCGGAGGTGTTGCCGTGCTCCTGCACGGTCACCACCATCTTTTCCGCCGGCAGGCCGAGCTTCTTGGCGGTGCCGTTCATGATGCGCAGGTTAGCCTGGTGCGGGATCAGCCAGTCGATCTCGGACGACGCCATGCCGGCATGCTCGAGGGCTTCGTTGGCGACCTTTTCCAGCACGGACACCGCCAGCTTGAACACCGCCGGACCGTCCATGTACAGGTAGCTGCCGCCGGCCACCGCCACCGCCGCGTTGGCCGGGTTGCGCGGGCCGCACAGGATGTCGCCGTGGCTGCCGTCGGCATGCAGCTTGACCGCCAGCACGCCCGGTTCGTCCGACGCCGTCATGACCACCGCGCCGGCGCCGTCGCCGAACAGCACGCAGGTGCTGCGGTCGTCGAAGTCGAGGATGCGCGAAAACACTTCGGTGCCGATCACCAGCACGTTCTTCGCATTGCCGGCCTTGATGAAGGCATCGGCGGTCGACATCGCGTACACGAAGCCGCTGCACACCGCGCCCAGGTCGAAGGCGGCGCAATTGTTGCGCAGGCCGAGCTTGTTCTGCACCACGCAGGCGGTGCTGGGGAAATTGCCGTGGTAATCCGGGGTCGAGGTGGCGACCACGATCAGGTCGATCTGCTCTGCCTCCAGGCCGGCCGCTTCCAGCGCGCGGCGCGCGGCGTGCACGGCCAGGTCGGACGCGTTTTCCGCGGGTGCAGCGTAATGGCGCGCCGAGATGCCGCTGCGGCTGACGATCCACTCGTCCGAGGTCTCGATGCCCTTGGCGCCGAGCTGCGCCGCCAAGTCGTGGTTGGTGACGCGCTGCTGCGGCAGGTAGCTGCCGGTGCCGATGATTTTGCTGTACACAGTCATTGCTTGACCTGCTGGATGGTGGGGGCCGGCGCTTCCCGGTCGGCGCTAGGCGGCATCAACTCGTGGATCAGGGTCGAGAGTTGGTCTTGCACGTTGTATTTGGCGGCGTCGAAGGCGCGCCGGATCGCCCATTCGTAGGCATAGGCCTGGGCGCCGCCGTGGCTCTTGAATACCAGGCCTTTCAGGCCCAGCAGGCCGGCGCCGTTGTAGCTTTCCGGATTCAGCTTCTTCAGCGATTTCATCGCCAGCAGCGCGCCCAGCTTGGACAGCGTGGTCTCCATCAGCGTCGCCTTGAAGAAGCGCGACAAGCCTTCGACCGCCTTCAGCGTGACGTTGCCGACGAAACCGTCGCAGACGACCACGTCGACGGTGCCCTTGAAGATGTCGTTGCCTTCGACATTGCCGTGGAAATTCAGCACGCCGCGCTCGTGGTCGGCGCGCAGCAGCGCGGCGGTGGCCTTGACCGCTTCGGTGCCCTTGATTTCCTCGGTGCCCACGTTGAGCAGGCCGATGCTGGGGCGGCGGTGTTCCATCGCCTCGAACAGCACCGCGCCCATGATGGCGAACTGGTGCAGGTGATGCGGCTCGCAGTCGACGTTGGCGCCGAGGTCGAGCATGTAGGTCGGGCCGCCCTTCTGGTTCGGCAGGATCGAGCAGATCGCCGGACGGTCGACGTCGGCCATGGTCTTCAGGACATAGCGCGAAATCGCCATCAGGGCGCCGGTATTGCCGGCCGAGACGCAGACGGCGGCGCTGCCGTCCTTGACCTGCTCGATGGCGACGCGCATCGAGGAATCCTTCTTGCGCCGCAGGGCGACCTCGACCGGATCGTCCATGGCGACGACCTCGGCGGCGTGCTTGACGCTCAGGCGCGGATTGTCGGCGGCGTGGTGTTTCTTGAGTTCAGCACGAATCTGGTCTTCCAGGCCGACCAGGATCAGTTCGGCTTCGGGTTCGTGCTTGAGGAATGCGAGGGCTGCCGGGATGGTCACTGCGGGGCCGTGATCGCCACCCATGCAGTCGATGGAAATTTTGATTGTCATTTGTCGGGATGGGCCGCGGCGTCAGAACGTGCCGGCGGCGGCCTGGCCTCGGCGCGCTGCAGGGGAGCGGCCAGAGTCAGCGAGATGGAAAATGACGGTGTGCAAGTGGTGGTTGCAGCCGGTGCGAAAGACAAATAAAAAGCGGCGCCACGCATTCGACATACGCAACACCGCTTTCATCGAACAAGACAGCAAGACGTCGATTACTCGTCGTTCTTGGTCTTCAGCACTTTACGGCCACGGTAGAAACCGTTCGGGCTGATGTGGTGACGCAGGTGGGTTTCGCCGGTGGTCGGCTCGACTGCCAGGTTCGGTGCAACCAGGAAATCGTGCGAACGGTGCATGCCGCGCTTCGACGGGGACTTCTTATTCTGCTGAACTGCCATGATGACTCCTAAACATAAGTTCTAAAATTCTAACACATTCGATTCGCAAAAACATGCGCATCGAGTATCCCAGCGGCAATCACTCATTTGACCGCGCGCCGACATGTTTTAACGCTGCCTACAACTCACTACACCTGCCATACTCGATTGCTGCACGCGTTTGACACGTTCTTGACACGCCCGCGATCGGCATGAAACCGGATCACGCGGCGCAAATTCTTTCGATGAATTCTTTGGCGTCCACACCTGGACGCGCTTTATGCATCGGCCGCGGCGCAGGACGCCGCTGCCGAAACTCATTCCGGCTTGAGGCTTTTCAACGCCGCGAACGGCGATACCTTCTCGGACTTCAGGCCGTCCATCAATTTGGTATCGGGGCATACCTCGTGCTTCGGTGCCTGCGGCAGGGCCAGCAGGGCTTCGTCCTCGAGCAGGTCGCGGATGTCGCAGGCGTGGCTGCCAACGATCACGTCGATGCTTTCATCGTCGAGGATTTCCTCGATCTCGTCGGCGTCCGCATCGTCCTTGCCCAGCACCAGCATGGTGGACGAATCGATGTCGTGGCCGAACGGCTGCAGGCAACGCTGGCATACCAGCTGCACGGTACCGGCCACCGCCAGGGTCAGCGACGGGTAGCCCTGCTTGGTCTTGCCGCCCTGGATCGTCCAGCTGATCGAACCCGACTTGTCGGCGCAATCGGCCGCCAGGCGGGACATTTCCGCCACCGGCGTGACGCCTTCGCGATGGCCGTCATTTCGACAGAATTCGAAGGCGTCGATGACAAAAGCGCTCATTTGGAAAAACTTCCCCGGAAAACCTGCGATAATAACAGGCTTCTCCCCGGCCAGTCAAAAACTTGCTGCATTTTGTGGATTGTGCTGTGGCTTGCCCTGCAGCGCGCCGCCGATGCCGTCGCGCGGTTGCCGTACCGGCCCGCCCGGGCGTCTGCCCGGCCCATCGGCCTTCCCCGTTGGGATACTTGCCGGGAACAATCGCCTCTGTTTTGCTTATGAATATTCGACCGGACGACATCATACCAAGTTCCACCGTGCCGCGCCTGATCCTTGCGTCCAGTTCAGCCTACCGCCGCGAACTGCTGGCGCGCCTGGGCCTGCCCTTTACCGCCCAGGCGCCCGATATCGACGAGACGCCCCTGCCCGGCGAAGCCCCGCATGCCACCGCACTGCGCCTGGCGCGCGCCAAGGCAGCGGCGATCGCGCACCTGCGTCCGGGCGCGCTAGTGATCGGCTCGGACCAGGTCGCCACGCTGGACGGCGAACAGATCGGCAAGCCGGGCGACCATGCGCGCGCCCTGGCCCAGCTGCAGCGAATGCGCGGCCGGCGCGTGCTGTTCCATACCGCGCTGTGCCTGTGGGACGGCCGCCATGCCGATGGCAAGGCGCAAGTCGAGGACGTGCAGACCGCCGTCACCTTCCGCGATTTGCCGGACGCCGAACTGGATGCCTACCTGCGCATCGAGCAGCCCTACGACTGCGCCGGCAGCGCCAAGAACGAAGGACTCGGCATCGCCATCCTGGAACGCATCGACAGCGTCGACCCGACCGCGCTGACGGGCCTGCCGCTGATCGCGCTGTGCGGCATGCTGCGCCGCGCCGGCGTGCCCTTCTTCGGCGCGGCCGCCGTGTCGCCCGGACAGTAACGGCAATACCCTTGCAATCACCAAGAACGAAAACCAATGACCGGTACCCTCTACCTGATCCCGAATACCCTCGGCGCCACCGACGCCGCGCCGCGCGCCCTGTCCCACGTCCTGCCCGAGCAGGTGCAGGACATCGCCTCGAAGCTCGATTATTTCGTCGCCGAGAATGCCAAGACGGCGCGCGCCTTTTTAAAACTGGTCGGGATCGACCATCCGCTGGCGCGCCCGCTGCAGGAAATCCAGATCGCTGAACTCAATGTGAACACGCCGGCGCAGGCGTTGGACGCCCTGCTGGCGCCGCTGCTGGCCGGACGCGATGCCGGCCTGGTGTCGGAAGCCGGCGTGCCGGCGGTGGCCGACCCCGGCGCCGACCTGGTGCGGCTGGCGCACCAGCACGGCATCACGGTGCGGCCGCTGGTGGGGCCTTCCTCGCTGCTGCTGGCGGTGATGGCGAGCGGCCTGAACGGCCAGAGCTTCGCCTTCAACGGCTACCTGCCCACCGACGCCGCCCAGCGCGCCAAGCGCATTGGGCAGCTGGAAGCGCGTTCGCGCAGCGAAAAGCAGACGCAACTGCTGATCGAGACGCCCTACCGCAACGGCGCGATGCTGGAAGCGCTGGTGGCGAACTGCCAGCCGGGCACCTTGCTGTGCGTGGCCACCGACCTGTCGCTGCCGAGCGAGTCGGTGACGACCCTGAGCGCGGCCAAGTGGAAGGCGCGCCTGGCGGCCGGCAAGGGGCCGGATTTCCACAAGAAGCCGACCGTGTTCCTGTTCCTGGCGCAATAAATCTATAGCACGTCAACGCCGTTGCGTGGCGTGCGGCCGTACGCATGGCCGCTATCCTGCCATGCAGCGGGCTTAGGGTGGACGGCTATACCGCCGTCGCGTGCACGGATGCGGCGCGGATGCCGTCCACCCCACGCATCAACCCACGTCGGCGCCGCTGAGCTCGCGCACCCAGTCGAAGGCGGCCAATTCGATCTCGCGCAGGCGCTTGGCCGACAGGCCGAGCGCCGCCAGCGCCTGCGACAGGGTCCGGTTGCACTGCACGCCCTCGAGCTGCTCGGCGATGCGCAGCATGGTGCCGTACTTCCCGCCGCGCTCCAGCAGCGCGGCGCGCACCTCGGGCGACACCTCGACCTTGCCCAGCAGCTCGCCCATCGACACCGAGAACAACGCGTCCATCAGCGACATGATGCCGACCGTGAAGGCGGTATTCGCGCCCTCGACATCGCCCGGGTGCAGCGTCAGCGCCATCAATTCCAGCAGGCGACCGCGCGTGGTGGCCATCTGCAGCAGCGGCGAATTCAGTTCGACGTGGCCGTCGGGGCCGCTGTACAGCAGGATCTGCACCCAGCGCTGCAGCTGGCTGCGTCCGAGTTGCGCCAGCGCCTGCGACACCGATTCGATGTGGCCGCCGCCGGTACCGGTCAGGTGGCTGTTCACCAGGCGCAGCAGGTTCAGGCTGAGCAAGGCGTCGCGCTTGACCACCGCTTCGATCGCCGCATTGTCGGCATTCGAGTTGATCAGGTCGAGCAGGCGCAGCAGCACCATCTCGGACGGCGAGATCTTCTTGCCGGAAAGGATCGCGGGGCGCGCAAAATAATATCCCTGGAAATACTCGAAGCCGAGTTCCAGGCACAGCTCGAATTCCTCGACGGTCTCGACCTTTTCGGCCAGCAGCTTCTGGTGTGGACTGCGCAGCGAATGGGCCAGCTCGATCAGTTCGGCGCGGCTGACGCCCTTCAGGTCGATCTTGATGACGTCGACCAGGTCCATCAGCTTGCTCACCTGCTCGGAATGGCCTATAACGTCATCGAGGGCGAAGCGGAACCCGAGCTCCTTCAATTCCCTCACGCGCGCCGTGACCTCGGGCGTGGCTTGCACGGTCTCCAGGATTTCTAGAATGACCTTGTCAGGAGGCAGGAAGCGCACGAAGTCGCTTTTCAGCACGACCTCGTCGACGTTGACGAAGGCGATCTGCTCGCCCACGACCTGCTTCATGCCGAGCTGGGATGCATGCGAGATCACGGCGGCGGTGGCGGCGGCATAGTCGGTCAGCTGCGCGTCCTCGTGCTCGGCGGCGGCGCGAAACAGCAGTTCGAACGCCACCAGTTTCTGGTCGCGCCCGAGTATGGGCTGGCGCGCCAGAAAAAAATCATCCGACGGCATGGACGTGACTGCCGTTGCATCCGCATGCATGTAACACTCCTGAAAACGATTGCGGCACGCAACACGCGAACCGGGTCCCGGTCGAGCGGGACACGGGGGCGACTATACTACAGACTCGCCGTCTTTACATTTCGACATCGTATCAAAACGTTACCATTCCGGCGCGCATGGCCATTGGTGCGCGCCGCAATGGGCACGCACCGGTCGTTCGAAACGCGAAATTGGAATTTGGCTGCGCGGAGTTTGGCTGCTCGGGACTCGGCTGCACAACCCCCCGATGAGCCAGACTCAACCGCGGCCGGAACCGCCCCCGCGCTTGCCGGCGGGACGCGCCGGGCCGGGCCGGTCGCCATTGCCGCGCGCTGCGGTGGAACGTGGCGAACCGGCGCGCGGCGAACCGGCGCCGGCTGCATCGGCCGCGCCCACCGTCGAGCGCGGCTTGCCGGCGTTGCGCGGAACGTTGGTGCGATTATCGGTACGGGCATCGGCGCGCCCGGCGCCACGCTCGGCGCCGCCTTCGCGGGCCGGACGCGGCGCGCGCTCGCCTTCGGCGCCATCGCGCGCGCGCGGACCGTCGCCGAAGGCCTGGCCCGGCAGGCGCAGGCTGCCGGCGCCCGACAGCGGGCTGGCGCGGCGCGCATTGCCGACCGGCGCGCGCGGACCGGCCGCCGCCATGGCGCCGGTGACCTGGGTGCCGCGCTCGATGCGGAAGGTGGCGCCGCCGTCCTGGCCCAGCACCTGCACTAGGTAAGGCAGCACCTGGCGCAGCGTCGGTTCCAGCGTGTAGGGCGGATTCAGGATGAACATGCCGCTGCTGTGCAGGCCGGTGCCGTCCGGGCCGGGCGTGGCGACCGTCAGGGTCACGTGCAGCCATTCCTTGGCCGGCAGGCGCTTCAGGCGGTCGGCGAACTGGCGCGATTCCATGCGCTGCAGCACCGGGTACCAGACCGCGTACATGCCGCCCGGGAAGCGCTTGAGCGCCTCTTCCAGCGCGTCGCGCACGTGCTTGTAGTCGAGCTTGACCTCGTACGGCGGGTCGATCAGCACCAGCGCGCGGCGCGACGGCGGCGGCAGCAGCGCCTTCAGCCCCTGGAAACCATCCTTGTAGTCGATCAGCACGCGGCGGCCGCGTGCCCGTTCGCCCTGCTCGGCTTGGTGCGCTTCCAGCTTGCGGAAGTTGTCGACCAGGATCTTGATGTCGGACGGGTGCAGTTCGAACAGGCGCAGCCGGTCTTCCGGACGCGCCACCTGCTCGGCCACGTAGGGCGAGCCGGGGTAGTAGCGCAGCTTGCCGCTCGGGTTCAGGGCCCGCACCACGTCCACGTACTCGGCCAGGGCCGGCGGCAGGTCGTCGCGGTTCCACAGGCGCGCGATGCCGTCCTCGAACTCGCCGCTCCTGCTCGCCTGGGCACTGTCGAGCGCATACACGCCGGCACCGGAATGGGTGTCGATATAGGTGTAGGCAGTGTCCTTCTGGTTCATGTATTGGTGCAACTGAACCTGGATAAAGTGCTTCAGGACATCAGCGTGATTCCCCGCGTGGTAGGCGTGGCGGTAACTAAACATAGTGGATTCCGGATAAGTGAGTGCGGCGGGCGCGTACTTTGGCCCATCCGTCATTATCGCCCATCTATGCGCATCGCCCAAAAAAGAAAAGCCGCGGCGGGTGGCTGCGGCTTATGTCAGACGACTGTCGTTCGGCTCGAATTGCCCTTGGCTTCCCGGTTTCTTGGGGATGGATGCGGGGTATGGGTCCCCGTCAAGGGGGCCGCCTAGGCCGGGGACGACGCAGGTGCTACGCCACTTTCTTGGTATCGAAGAACTGCTCGTCCTCGGTCGAGCCGTGCAAGGCCGTGGTCGAGCTCTGGCCCTGCTGGATCGCCTGGGTCACCGCATCGAAGTAGCCGGTGCCGACTTCGCGCTGGTGCTTGACCGCGGTAAAACCCTTGTCGGCGGCGGTGAATTCGGCTTCCTGCAGTTCGACGAAGGCCGACATGCCGTTGCGCGCGTAGCCGTGCGCCAGGTTGAACATGCTGTAGTTCAGCGCATGGAAGCCGGCCAGGGTGATGAACTGGAACTTGTAGCCCATCGCGCCCAGTTCTTTCTGGAACTTGGCAATGGTGGCGTCGTCCAGGTTCTTCTTCCAGTTGAACGAGGGCGAGCAGTTATAGGCCAGCATCTTGCCCGGGAACCTGGCGTGGATGGCTTCGGCGAAGCGCTTGGCGAAGGCCAGGTCCGGCTTGCCGGTCTCGCACCAGACCAAGTCGGCGAACGGCGCGTAGGCGAGGCCGCGCGAGATCGCCTGCTCGACGCCGGGACGGACGCGGAAGAAGCCTTCGACGGTGCGCTCGCCGGTGCAGAACGGGGCGTCGTTGGCGTCCACGTCCGAGGTCAGCAGGTCGGCCGCCTCGGCATCGGTGCGGGCGATCACCAGCGTCGGCGTGCCCATCACGTCGGCCGCCAGGCGCGCCGCGGTCAGCTTCTCGACCGCCTCGCGGGTCGGCACCAGCACCTTGCCGCCCATGTGGCCGCACTTCTTGACCGATGCCAGCTGATCTTCGAAGTGCACGCCGGCGGCGCCGGCCTCGATCATCGCCTTCATCAGCTCGTACGCATTCAGTACGCCGCCGAAGCCGGCCTCGGCGTCGGCCACGATCGGCGCGAAGTAATCGATGTCGTCCTTGCCTTCCGACCACTGGATCTGGTCGGCGCGCTGGAAGGTGTTGTTGATGCGGCGCACCACCAGCGGCACCGAGTTGGCCGGGTACAGCGACTGGTCCGGATACATCTCGCCGGCAACGTTGGCGTCGCCCGCCACCTGCCAGCCCGACAAATATATCGCCTTCAGGCCGGCCTTGACCTGCTGCATGGCCTGGTTGCCGGTCAGGGCGCCCAGCGCATTCACGTAGGGTTCGTCGTTGACCAGGCCCCACAGCTTTTCCGCGCCGCGGCGCGCCAGCGTGTGCTCGACCTGGACCGAGCCGCGCAGGCGCACGACGTCGTCGGCGCTGTAGTTGCGCGTCACGTCCTTCCAGCGCGGATTGCTGTCCCAGTCCTGTTGCAGAGCGGCGATTTGCTGTTCACGGGTTGCCATGTTGTTCTCCTGAATGAAAAACGAAGTTGATGAGTGGATCGGAAAGCGGTGGACGGTGGATCGCCCTTGGAAACAATGATAGGCCTTTTGTGCGCAGCAGCGGAACTCTTATATAAGACACAGGACTATTTTTATGCTTATAAAAATCAACCACTTGCGCTACGCATATCATGATGCGAAAACAAATTTCTCAAAATGGAACGGCTGGGCAGCGTGGCATGCTGCGCTGTTTCCATTGGCGAAACCGCTTTTCGCAATACGAAAACGACGCCGATGGCAGCCGGCGTTGGGATCATGCACGCAAGCCTGACGCGGACGATTGATATACGTAGGAAATTGATGATTTCAGGCAACAACAAGGCGGTGTACTGGAGACGGACCGATTCAACTCGCGGCGTGCAGCACCATGGGACGAAAAAAAGCCCCACCCGGCAAGGCCGGATGGGGCTCAATCCTCGCGCCGACCCATGCCGGCGCCGGCTACCGCATTACTTGGCCAGCTCGACCGCCGGCGCCGCGCCGAACGTCAGCTGGCCACCCTGCACGCCGACATGGATCGTGTCCTTCGGACCGAAGCGCCCGGACAGGATCGCCTTCGACAGCGGATTCTCGATCTGCTGCTGGATCGCGCGCTTGAGCGGGCGCGCGCCATAGATCGGATCGAAGCCGGCCTCGGCGATCTTCTGCAGCGCCTCCTCGCTCAGGTCCAGCGCCATCTCCATCTTTTCCAGGCGTCCTTCCAGGTTGCGCAGCTGGATCCTGGCGATCGAACCGATGTTCTTCTCGTCGAGCGCATGGAACACCACGATCTCGTCGATGCGGTTGATGAACTCGGGGCGGAAGTGACCGCGCACCTCGGCCATCACCGCCAGCTTGACCACTTCCGGCTCGCTGCCTTCCATCGACTGGATGCGGTTCGAACCCAGGTTGGAGGTCATCACGATCACCGTGTTCTTGAAATCCACGGTGCGTCCCTGGCCGTCGGTCATGCGGCCGTCGTCGAGCGCCTGCAGCAGCACGTTGAACACGTCCGGGTGCGCCTTCTCGATCTCGTCGAGCAGGATCACGCTGTACGGCTTCCTGCGCACGGCCTCGGTCAGGTATCCGCCCTCCTCGTAGCCGACGTAGCCCGGCGGCGCGCCGATCAGGCGGGCCACCGAGTGCTTCTCCATGAATTCGCTCATGTCGATGCGGATCAGCGATTCCTCGGTATCGAACAGGAACGAAGCCAGCGCCTTGCACAGCTCCGTCTTGCCGACGCCGGTCGGGCCCAGGAACATGAACGAGCCGTACGGGCGGTCCGGATCGGCCAGGCCGGCGCGCGAGCGGCGGATCGCATCCGACACCGCCTCGATCGCCTCGTCCTGCCCGACCACGCGCTTGTGCAGCTCTTCCTCGATGTGCAGCAGCTTGTCGCGCTCGCCCTGCATCATGCGCGCCACCGGAATGCCGGTCGCGCGCGCCACCACCTCGGCGATCTCCTCGGCGCCGACCTGGGTGCGCAGCAGTTTCGGCTTGCCGTCGGCATCCAGCGGCTGCTCGCCCGCCGCTTCCGCCTCCTTGAGCTGCTTTTCCAGTTCCGGCAGGCGGCCGTACTGCAGCTCGGACATGCGGCCGTAGTCGCTGTTGCGATGCGCTTCCTGGATCTGCAGGCGCACCTGCTCGATTTCTTCCTTGATGTGGGCCGAGCCCTGCACCGCCGCCTTCTCGGCCTTCAGGGTTTCCTCGTAATCGTTGTACTCGCGCTCCAGGCGGCCGATCTCGTCGCCGAGCAGTTCCAGGCGGCGCTGCGAGGCTTCGTCGGTTTCCTTCCTGACCGCTTCGCGCTCGATCTTCAGCTGGATCAGGCGGCGGTCCAGCTTGTCCATGACTTCCGGCTTGGAATCGATCTCGATCTTGATCTTGGCGGCGGCTTCGTCGATCAGGTCGATCGCCTTGTCCGGCAGGAAGCGGTCGGTGATGTAGCGGTGCGACAGCTCGGCCGCGGCGATGATCGCCGGGTCGGTGATCTCGACCTTGTGGTGCAGCTCGTACTTTTCCTGCAGCCCGCGCAGGATGGCGATGGTCGCTTCCACGCTCGGTTCGTCGACCAGGATCTTCTGGAAGCGGCGCTCCAGCGCGGCATCCTTTTCCACGTACTTGCGGTATTCGTCGAGCGTGGTCGCGCCGACGCAGTGCAGCTCGCCGCGCGCCAGGGCGGGTTTCAGCATGTTGCCGGCGTCCATCGCGCCCTCGGCCTTGCCGGCGCCGACCATGGTGTGGATCTCGTCGATGAAGACGATGGTCATGCCTTCGTCCTGGGCCAGTTCCTTCAGCACCGCCTTCAGGCGCTCCTCGAACTCGCCGCGGAACTTGGCGCCAGCCAGCAGCGCCGCCATGTCGAGCGACAGCACGCGCTTGCCCTTGAGCGAATCCGGCACCTCGCCGTTGACGATGCGCTGCGCCAGTCCCTCGACGATGGCGGTCTTGCCCACGCCCGGCTCGCCGATCAGCACCGGGTTGTTCTTCGAGCGGCGCTGCAGCACCTGGATGGCGCGGCGGATCTCGTCGTCGCGGCCGATCACCGGGTCGAGCTTGCCCAGGCGCGCGCGTTCGGTCAGGTCGAGCGTGTATTTCTTCAGCGCCTCGCGCTGTCCTTCGGCATCCTGCGAGTTCACCGACTCGCCGCCGCGCACGGCGGCAATCGCCGATTCCAGCGCCTTGCGGCTCAAGCCGTGCTCGCGCGCCAGGCGGCCGGCGTCGGATTTGTCGTCGGTCAGCGCCAGCAACACCATTTCGCTGGACAGGAACTGGTCGCCGCGTTTCTGCGATTCGCGGTCGGCCAGGTTCAGCAGGCCGACCAGTTCGCGCCCGACCTGCACGTCGCCGCCGGTGCCGGACACCTTGGCCAGGCGCTCGACGGCGCCGCGCAGCGCGTTCTGCAGGCCGCCGACGTTGACGCCGGCGCGCTGCAGTAGCGAACGCGCGCCGCCGTCGTCCTGGCTCAGCAGCGCGCTCAGCAGGTGGGCCGGTTCGATGTACTGGTTGTCGTTGCCGACCGCCAGGCTCTGGGCATCCGCCAGCGCTTCCTGGAGCTTGGTCGTCAATTTGTCTTGCCGCATGGGGTGGTCCTCAATGGTTGGTGTTCAAGTTGAAACGCAATTAAGGGTGCGGCGCCGGCTTTTCAAGATGCGAAATGGCGACCTTGCTTAAAAACCACTTAACCGTGACGAAGGGCTGCCCTGGCATGCGCCGCCGCGCTGCGCTAGAATGCCTGCGGGAGATGGCATTCCTCCCGTGTTCCGCACGAACCGCCCACAGGGCTGATGATGCCTGCACGATTCCCTCCGGCTTGCCGGCTGCGTGGACGTGCGGGCGCCTGCATCGTGTGGTGACGCCTGCATGTCCGGGGAAAGCGTCTTATCGAACCCGACAAGGACATGCATGACACCTTCGCTTCCGCCTTCCCGCCTGCAGCGCTTGCGCCTGCAACGCTTTCGCCTGCTGCCCTACATGGCCAAGTGGATCGTGCTGGCCGTGCTGGCCGGCGCGCTGGCCGGCTCCGCCTCCGCCCTGTTCCTGTTCGCGCTCGACCGCGCCACGGCGAGCCGCCTGGCCCACCCATGGCTGTTGTGGCTGCTGCCATTGGGCGGCTTCGCCGTGTCCTGGGTTTACCTGCGATGCGGGCGCCAGGTCGAGCCCGGCAACAACCTGCTGATCGACGAGATCCACGACCCGAAACAGGTGATCCCGCTGCGCATGGCGCCGCTGGTGATGGGCGGCACGGTCGCCTCGCACCTACTCGGTGCCTCGGTCGGGCGCGAGGGCACGGCGGTGCAGATGGGCGGTGCGCTGGCCGATCAGCTGACCTTGCTGCTGCGCCTCGGCCACCAGGAGCGCCGCATCCTGCTGATGGCGGGCATCAGCGCCGGCTTCGCCTCGGTATTCGGCACGCCGCTGGCCGGCGCCGTGTTCGGCCTGGAAGTGCTGGCCATCGGCCGCCTGCGCTACGACGCCCTGCCCGCCTGCCTGGCCGCCGCCGTCGCCGCCGACCGCGTGTGCCAGCTGTGGGGGGCGCATCATACCCACTATGCGATCCCCGCCGCTGCGATTCCGGCCGTGACGGCGTGGACGCTGGCGGCGCTCGTCGTCGCCGGCGCCGCCTTCGGCCTGGCCGGCAAGCTGTTCGCCGACTGGACCCATGCGCTGGGCGGCTGGTTCAAGCGACGCGTGGCCTACGCGCCGCTGCGCGCGCTGCTGGGCGGCATCGCCATCGCCGCCGCGGCCATGCTGCCGGGCACCGGACACTACCTGGGGCTGGGCATCCCGACCATCCAGGCCGCGTTCGTGCAACCCATGCCGCCCTGGGACTTCGCCGGCAAGATGGCTTTTACCATCGCATCGCTGGCCAGCGGCTTCAAGGGTGGCGAGGTGACGCCGCTGTTCTACATCGGCGCCACGCTCGGCAATGCCTTATCGCCGCTGCTGCAGCTGCCGTTTCCGCTGCTGGCCGGGGTCGGCTTCGTGGCCGTGTTCGCCGGCGCCGCGAATACGCCGATCGCCTCGACGCTGATGGCGCTCGAGCTGTTCGGCGCCGAGGTCGGGGTGTACGCCGCCATCGGCTGCGTGGTCAGCTACCTGTTTTCGGGACATACCGGGATCTATCGCTCGCAACGGATCGGCAACGGCAAGCACGGCCATGGAGAGCGGGCGCCGCACGCGTTGCGGCTGGGGGAATTGGCCGAATGGCGGCGCCGGGCCGGAAAGGAGAGCGCCTCCGAAGAGTGAGGCGATGCGTACGCCGCCAGCCCAAGCAGAGCCGGCAACGACGGCCACCGGCCCGGGCAGGTCTTGCCGCGATCGCAACCGCGGCCGTGTGTCAGGCGCGCTCGTCGCCGGGCACGGCGCTCATCGCCAGGTCGCGCACGTTCTTTTGCACGGCGACGATGGCGAACAGGGCGAGCACGAAGGACATCGCATAAAAACCCTTTTCGCTCAGGCTCAGGGTGGCGTTCAACAGGCCCACCACCAGCAGCAGGACCGCGGCCAGCAGCGACATCCAGCACAGGCCGAAGTAGATGCCGGTGACGCGTATGCCCTCGGCGCGGTCGCGCACCGTCTTCTGCAGCGACACCGCGGCGAAACAACCGTACAGCAGGATCGTCAGGTAATACCCCTTTTCGTTCAGCTGCATCTGGGCATTCCACAGCCCGATCAGGTAGGCGGCCAGCCCGATGGCGAGGGCGGCCCAGGAAGCGCCGACGAAGGCCGGGCTGGGGCGATAGGCGACGGTGCCGGACAGGCTCATGGGACGCTCCGCGGTCATGGATGAGGCTGGAACTTTGCCAGATCGTCATGGCAACCGCAAGTTGCAATGAATTTCCGCGGAACAATGTTGCGATGGATTATTGCGGTTGTGGCCGGCGCGCTACACAGGGCGCCAGATCAGCCGAGCTGCCACTTGGCGCGCGCCGCATCGTCGCTCACGCGCGCATCGACCCAGCGCGCGCCGCCCGGCGTCTGTTCCTTCTTCCAGAACGGCGCCTCGGTCTTCAGGTAATCCATGATGAATTCGCAGGCTGCGAAGGCTTCGCCGCGGTGCGCCGCGCTGCACGCCACCAGCACGATCTGTTCCATCGGCTGCATCGGTCCGACGCGGTGCACCACCAGCGCGCCGTACAGCGGCCAGCGCGCGCGCGCCTGCTCGACGATCTCTTCCAGCGAGCGTTCGGTCATGCCGGGATAGTGTTCCAGCTCCAGTTCCGCCACCCGGTCGCCGTCGTTCATGTCGCGCACGGTGCCGACGAAACTCACCACCGCCCCGATCCGGGCGTCGCCCGCGCGCAGGCGCGCGACTTCCGCGCCCAGGTCGAAATCCGCGGACTGTACCCGTACCTCGATCATGCATCCTCCCCGCTCGTCATCGTTGCCAACCTCATCCATTCTTCGCCAGGCGCATGACCAGCTGCTCGATGCGCGAGGCGGTGCGCGCGTCCAGCAGCGCCGGCAAGGCGCACAGGGCGCGCAGGCCGGCACCGGACGCGGCCGCGCCGCCCGGGTTGCCGCCCGCCGGCTGGCCGGGCGCCGCTTTCTGGCCGGCCCCGCGCTGCGCCGCCGGCTTCGGTCCCGACTTGAGCGAGGATTGCAGCACCTCGACCTGCAGTTTCAGGCGCTCGCGCGCGAATTCCGGGCCGCTGTCGATGCCGGCGCCGATTTCCAGGCGCAGCAAATCGTGCAGCAGCGCATCGCGGTTGTGCTCCAGCTGCCGCGCATAGGCGGCGCGCCGGGCCTGGTCGCCCTGCAGCGCGGCCAGGGCGGCGTCGAAGCGGGTGCGCAGCACGCGCTCCAGCTCGGCGTCCGGCGCCGCGACGGCGTCCCAGCGCGCTGCCCAGTCGACCGGCGCGGCATCGGCATCGTCGCCGCCGGCGACAGCCTGCTCCAGTTCGCGCACCAGGCGCAGCTTGTCGCGCAGGTGGCCGGCCTGGGCCACGCCGGCGGCGCGGCGCACGCCGTCGGCATGCTGCTGCACCAGCGCCAGCGCGGCGTGGAAGCGTTTCTCGACGCGCGCCTCGTGGGCGCGCGGCACCGGGCCGATCGCCTGCCATTCGGCCTGGGCCTCGCGCAGCAGCTTGCCGGCGCCGGCCGGGGTCGCGTCCGGCGCCGCCGCCTCCAGGCGCGCGCTGATCGCTTCCTTGGCGGCTTCGTGGGCGCGCCGCTCGATGTCGGCCTCGTGCATGCTGTCCTTGCGGCGCTGGAACACGTCGTCGCACACCGCGCGGAAGCGCTGCCACAGCGCCTGCTCGCTCTTGCGTTCCAGCGGCAGCGCGCGCGCATGTTCCTGCCAGCGCTGCTGCAGCGCGCGCATGGTGTCCACCGCGTGGCGATCGTGCGGATCGATGGCGGCGGCCAGCTCGATGATCTGTTCGCGCTCGGCCATCTCGGCCTTGCGCTGTTCTTCCAGCGGCGCCTGCAGCACGTTGAGGGCGTCGGCGAAGGCGCCGTCCAGGCGCTTCTTGTCCTTGCGGTCGATCGCGCCCAGGTGGCTCCAGGCCAGGCGCAGGCGCTGCACGGTGCCGGCCACGTGCTTCCATTCGGCTTCGCCGGATTGCAGGCGCGCGATCTCGGCGCGCGCCTCTTCGACCAGCTTGTCGCCGCGCGCCGCGTTGGCGTGGCGCTCGTCGGCCAGGTGGCGGAAATGGGCCGCGGCCGGGGCGTAGGCGGCGCTGCAGGCGGCGTCGAAGCGCTCCCACAGGCTCTTTGGCGCGGCGCCGGACAGGCTGTCGAGCGCCTTCCAGCGCTCGCGCATGCTGCCGACCTTCTTGGCCAGCTCGCTCATCGGCAACTGCTGGGTCGTCAAGGCCTCGACGGCCTTGATCAATTCTTCGCGCGACACGTTGCCGCCCCAGCGCGCCCAGTCGGACAGGCGCTTGAATTCGCTGCGCACGTGCGCCAGGCGGTCGGACTGGGCCGGCGTCAGGCGCATGCCCTTGTCGCGCGCTTCCTTGAGCGCCTTGTCGAGTTCGGCGGCGGTGCCCAGAGAACCCTGCTGCAAGGCGGCTTCCATGGCATCCATGTTGTCGATGAAGTGCTGGTCGGCGCCCTTGTTGCGCGGCGCGCTTCCCGGCTCCCGGGTCCTGGGCGGGCTGGCTTCCTTCGGCTTGCGCGCTTCCGGTTGCGGCGCACTGGCCAGCAAGGCATCGAAGCGATCCTGCAATGCGCCGCCCTGGCCCTGCGACAAGGCCTGCGCCAGTTCCTGCGGCAGCGGCGGCAGCGCGCGCCATTCCTTGCGCAGCGCATCCGCGTCGAGTTCGGCGGCGGGCCGGGCCTGCCGGTCCTCGAGGAAGGCGGCGCGCGCCGCCAGCGCCGACTGGCCGGCTTCGATCGCATGCAGGCCGGCCTGCAGCTTCTGGTGCTCGACGCCGAACTCGGCCGCCAGGCCGCGCGGCAGCGAGGCGTGTTCCGGCGCCTGCAGCGCCTCGCCCTGCTCGCGCGCCAGCGCATCCAGGCGCTCGGCCAGCTCGGCGGCGCTCGGCGCGGCGTCCGGCTGGGCCGACCCGAGCCGGCGCAGCGCCGCCAGGCGGTCGATCATGGCGCGCTGCAGGCGCACCTGGTCTTCCAGGCGCCGGCCGAGGGCGGTGCGTACCTGGCCGAAGGCGTCGGCCAGTTCGGGCGCGGCGATGACCGCCCATTTGCGGTCCAGTTCGGCAACATGGTTGGGCGTCAGCAGTGCGTCCTCGAGCAGGGCCTGCGCCTGCGCCAGCGTGGCCTCGGCGCGCCGGTGCTCGGACTCGCGATGGCGGTGCGCATCCAGGCGCGCCTGCATCAGCTTGGCGACACGGCGGTCGGTATTGCGCATCGCCGCATGCACGCGTTCGAGGGCGTCGGGACTATGGACGGACTCGGCGGCCGTGAGCCGCAGTTCGGAAAATTCGCATTGGAGAATGAATTCCACCGCGGCCGCTTCGTCGCCCCGGACCAGGGCCAGGCGCTCGGCCTGGAGCGCGCGCGGCGCGGTGGAGGCGGCCGGCCGGGAGGCGGACGGCTCTGGCTGCGCGCCCTGTCCGGCCGGCTTGTCGCCGGACTTGTTGTCGCCCGACCGCTTGAATAGGAACTCGAACATGATGAAATCGCACTTCCAAAATCGCCATCATAGCAAAGAACCCTGATGGCTTCGCGCCGCGGGGGCGGCGCGTGCAGGCATGGCCGTGTTCGAGCGTCGACGCCGCTTCAATGCAGGGCCGACAGCGCGGCGTGGCGGCGGCCGCCCTCGGCTGCAACCGGATCGCGTGCGAGCCGCCCGCCGCGCGGCGTCCCGCGCCGCTCGCGCGCATGGGCGTCGTGCGCCAGCATCTGGTTGGCGATCGCGAACCAGGCATCGCCGCCCACCGCGCTGCGCGCCAGCGGAAACAGTTCGTGCTCCTCGCGCTCCAGGCGCCGCCGCAGGGCCGCGACGCAACGCTCGACGGCGCCGCAGAACTGCACGCGCGGCACCGCGCGCTCGGCCGCGCCGATGCAGGCTTCGGCCGCGTCCAGCGCCTGCCAGGCGGCGCGGCTGAGCTCCTCGAGATCCTGCAGCAGCCCGTCGGCGACGGCGGTGTGGCGGCGCAGGGCCGGCACCAGGAACTTGTCCAGCTTGCGCCAGTGGCAGCTGTCGTAGGCCTGGCGCAGGCCGGCGCACAACTGCGCCGCGCGGCCGGTGGCCAGGGTGTGGAGATCGCCCGGCAGGACATGCAATTCTTGCAGCAGCGAGTGCAGCGCCGCGCGAACCTTGTTTTGTTCGACGGATAGGGCAACGAGGGTGTAAGTCGACGTCAGCATTCGGTCTCCGCTCGATGTTTTTGCCCAAACGAATTCCCGCCGGACGGTGGGGCCAGCCTGGAAGCCTGGATGGGAAACGTTGGTGTTGAACAAGCCCAAAAGAATGGTTTTATTGTCATCGGGCCTGAAGGAATACCAAGTGTAAGTTGCTTGCCCATCCGGCATTTGATCTAGCTCAAACCGGGAACCCAGCAAGCCACTTGGGCCGGCTTGCCGATCGCTCATCGGTAAAGGTGTTGCCAATCCGCCGCGCCGGCTAAAATAAGGGCATGCCAAGCAAGCTTCCCATCTTCCCCGGCCCGCGCACCGCACGCGGCGCCGTACTCGCGATCCTCCTGTCCAATGCCGACCAGGCCGGCGCCGAACCACTGCGCGGCCGCGTCACGCTGGCCGCCATCGTGCGTACCCTGAAACGCAAGTACCACTGGCCGATCGAGACCACCAGCTTTCCCTCCAACGCGCCCGACGGCCGCGCCACCTGGGCCACCGTGTACAGCCTGCCGGCCGAGGTCATCGCCGCGGCCATGGATGGGCGCGGGCGCGACTGGCTGCGCAGCAGCACCGGCGATCGTTAACACGCGCGCGGCGGCGCCAGCGCCGCCAATGCCGCCCGCAGCGGCCCGGCGAAGGCTTCCGGCTCGGCCTGCACCAGGGTCACCTGCGAACAAGCGTGCCAGCGTGCGCAGCGCAGGAAGGCGCTGGCCAGGTCGCCGGCCAGGCGGCCGCCGGTGCGCACGCCCGGCTCCAGCGCCAGCGCCTTCAGCTCGAACACGCCCTGCTTGCGGTGCGCCTTGGCGTCGACCCGCCCCACCAGCGCGCCGCGGCGCAACAACGGCAGCGTGAAATAACCGTGGCGGCGCTTGTGCGCCGGCGTGTAGCACTCCAGCCGGTAGTCGAAGCCGAACAGCTCGGCCGCGCGGCGCCGGTCCCAGACGATCGGGTCGAACGGCGACAGCGGACTGGTGACGGACGGCGTCAAGGCGCCGGCGGCGGCGCGTTCCAGCAGCGGGGCATGGTCCGGATGCACGAACAGCGCATCGCGCCAGCCTTCGACCCGGACACGCAGCAGCAGGCCGGCATCGGCCAGCGCGTGCGCATCGGTGTGCGGCGGCCGGGTGCGGTGGTAGTCCGCAATCCAGGCCGCCCTGGCCACGCCCAGCGCCTTGACCGCCTGCAGGACCAGGGCGCGCCGGGCGGCGTCCAGCGACGGCATATCGGCGTCGTCCCAGCCCGGCAGCACGCGTTCGGCCAGGTCGTACACACGCTGGAACTGCTGCCGGCGCGCGATCATCAGCCGGCCGGTCGTGAACAGCACCTCGAGCGCGCGCTTCTGCGGCTTCCATTGCCACCAGCCGCCGGCCTTGCCATCTTCGCGCACGAAATCCGCCGAGCGCACCGGGCCATGGGTACGAATGTGCTCCAATACGCGCTCGACCTCGTCCGGGTGCTCGCGCATCCAGGCGCCCGCGTATTTCCAGCCGAGCGAGCCGGGATCGATCATGCGGTGCCGGTACAGCCCGTAATCCTCGACCGGGATGAAGCAGGCTTCGTGCGCCCAGTACTCGAACAGCCGGCCCTGCTCCAGCAGCGCGTCCAGCCAGCACGGATCGTAGTCGCCCAGGCGGCTCCACAGCACCAGGTAAGGACTGCGCGCCACCACGCTGATGGTGTCGATCTGCAGCACGCCCATGCGGCGGATCGCGGCCAGCACGTCGCCAGGGGTGGCGCGGGCGCGGCGCGCCTGCAGCATGCCCTGGGCCGCCAGGTGCAGGGCGCGCGCGGCGCCGATGGAAAGGATCGGTTCGCTCATGGGACGATTGTAGTGGGCCCGGCGAAACGCCATCGCCCCGCACACCGCCGCCCCGGTCTGCGCTATAGTGGACGCCCTGGCTCATCCACCGCGCCGGCCCGGCGCATCTCCTGCTCATCGATCCCATGCGGCTGCTGCACACCTCCGACTGGCACCTCGGCCAGACCCTGCACAATTTCGACCGGACCTGGGAGCACCAGCGCTTTCTCGACTGGCTGCTCGACACCATCGTGGCCGAGGAGATCGACGCGCTGCTGATCGCCGGCGACATCTTCGACAACGCCAACCCGTCGGCGGCCTCGCAGCGCCAGCTGTACCGCTTCCTGCAGCAGGCGCGCGCCCGCTCGCCGCAGCTCGACATCGTCGTCATCGCCGGCAACCACGACTCGGCCGGGCGCCTGGAAGCGCCGGGACCGTTGCTGGAAGCGCACGGCACGCGCGTGGTCGGCCACGTGACGCGCGGCGCGGATGGCGCGATCGACCTGGAACGCTTCCTGGTGCCGCTGACCGACAAGGCGGGCGCAATCGCGGCCTGGTGCGTGGCGATCCCGTTCCTGCGTCCGGGCGACGTGCCGCGCGTGCCGGCGCCTGGCGCACCTGCCGATACCGGCGCGGCAACCGATATGGACGGGGCGGCCGGCGACGGCGCGGCGGGCGGCCAGGCCGCGGCGGACGAATCGGGCGCCGGCGGCGTCCACGACGCCTACCTGCAGGGCATCGCCCTGCTCTACCGGCAAGCCTATGCGCTGGCGCGCGCCCGCTGCACCGCGGGCCAGGCGATCGTCGCCATGGGCCACTGCCACATGGTCGGCGGCGATGCCTCGCCCGATTCCGAGCGCCGCATCGTGATCGGCGGCACCGAGGCGCTGCCGGCGTCGATGTTCGATCCGTCGATCGCCTACGCCGCCCTCGGCCACCTGCACCTGGCCCAGCGCGTCGGCAAACAGGAGCACCTGCGCTACAGCGGCAGTCCGCTGCCGCTGTCGTTCGCCGAGGTCGGCTACCAGCACCAGGTGCTGCGCATCGACCTGGAAGACGGCGCCGCGCGCGCCATCGTGCCGCTGCCGGTGCCGCGCGCGGTGGCGCTGCTGCGCGTGCCGGCCAGGCCGGCCCCGCTGAAGGAAGCGCTCGCCGAACTGGTGAGCCTGGACCTGCCCGACCTGCCCGA
This sequence comes from Massilia forsythiae, assembly GCF_012849555.1. Lineage (NCBI taxonomy): Bacteria > Pseudomonadati > Pseudomonadota > Betaproteobacteria > Burkholderiales > Oxalobacteraceae > Massilia > Massilia forsythiae. The sequence continues at coordinate 3,896,253 of NZ_CP051685.1, read as the reverse complement.
GCACGCCCGCCCCTACCTCGAAGTGCGGGTGCTGCTGGACGGTCCGGAACCGGGCCTGCGCGCCCAGGTCGAAGCGGCCATCGCCGACAAGCCGGTGCGCCTGGCCAAGATCGAGCCGAGCCGGCGCGCCGTGGCCGCGGACGAGGCCGATGCCGCCCTCACGCTCGACCAGCTGGCGCAGCTGCAGCCGGACGACATCTTCCGCCGCCTGTGGCGCCAGCGCTTCGGCGACGAGGCGCCGGACGACCAGCTGTCTGCCTTTGCCGAACTGATGCTGCCGCAGGATGGCGATGCCGCCGCGGCGGGTGCGAAAGGCCGCAAATGAAGATCCTGCGCATCGGCGGCAAGAACCTGGCCTCGCTGGCCGGCGAGTTCGAGGTCGATTTCGAAAGCGAGCCGCTGGCGTCGAGCGGCCTGTTCGCCATCAGCGGCCCGACCGGCGCCGGCAAGAGCACGCTGCTCGACGCCCTCTGCCTGGCCCTGTACGACGCCACGCCGCGCCTGCTGAAGGGACCGCGCGCCGGCAACCTGCTGCCGGACGTCGGCACCGACCTGCTGTCGGTGCAGGACCGGCGCACGCTGCTGCGGCGCGGCGCCGCCGAAGCCCACGCCGAGGTCGACTTCGTGGGCAACGACGGCGGCCGCTACCGCGCGCGCTGGAGCGTGCGCCGTTCGCGCAACCGCGCCGGCGGCGCGCTGCAGCCGTCCGGCATGAGCCTGCAGCGGCTGCCGGAACTGGCGGCGCTGGGCGGCACCAAGACCGAGGTGCTGGCCGAGATCGAAGGCCGCATCGGACTCTCGTTCGAGCAGTTCACGCGCTCGGTGCTGCTGGCGCAGAACGAATTCTCGGCCTTTTTGCGCACCGACGAGAACGAGCGCGGCGAGCTGCTGGAGACGCTCACCGGCAGCGCCGTCTACAGCGAGATCTCGCGGCGCGCCTTCGAACGCTGGCGCAGCGAGCAGGAAGCGATGCGCCGCCTGAGCGCGCGCCTGCAGGACCAGGCGCCCATGGCGCCCGAGGCGCGCAGCGCGCTGGACGAAGAATACGGCGCCGCCCAGGCGGCATCGAACCTGCTGGAAGCACGGCGCGCGGCGCTGCAGCTGCGCCTGCAATGGCGCCAGGAGCTGGAGCGCCTGCGCCAGGGTGAGCTCGAGGCCGCGCAGGCGCTGGCGCAGGCCGATGCCGCCAACGCCGAGGGCGGCGCGCGGCGGCGGCGCCTGGCCACGCTCGACGCGGTGCAGCCGGCGCGTCCGCTGGTGGCCGACCTGCAGCGCCTGGCGCACGAACGGCAGCAAGCCGAATCCGCACTGGAAAACGGCGAGCGCGAACTGGCGCGCGCGCTGGAGGCGCAGCAAGCCGCGGCCGGGGCGCGCCGGGAAGCCGAACGCCGGCTGGCGCGGGCCGAGGAAGCGCTCCAGGCGCAAGGGCCGCAACTGGACCGCGCCAAGGCGCTCGACGCCACGCTGGCGGCGCTGGCGAGCGCCCACGACAAGGCGCGCGCCGCGCGCGACGGCGCCGTTCTCGACGCCGGACAGGCCGCCAGCGCCTGCGCCGCCAGGAGCGCGCAGCGCGACGCCGCGGCGAACGCCCTGACCGACACCCGCGCCTGGCTGGCGGCGCACGCCGGCTTGCAAGACCTGGCCACGCAATGGGCGCGCTGGGAACAACGGCTGGTACAGGCGCAGGGCGACGCGCGCCGCGACGCCGACAGCGCCGCCGCGCTGGCGCACGCGCGCGCCGGCCTGACGCGCGCCGCCGCCGCGGCGCAGACGATCACGGCCGACCTGGCCGGCGCCGCCGCGCAGCTCGACCAACGCGACGCCGCCCGGCGCCAGGCCGCTGCGGCGCTGCTGGAAGTCGATGCCGACGGCCTGCGCGGCGAACGGCGCGCACTGGAAACCCGGCGCGAACGCCTGGCCGCCTTCGGCGCCGCCAGCAACGGCCTGGCGGCGGCGCATGGGCAGTTGGCCCGGCTCGACGCCCAGGCCGCGCGCCAGGACGAAGCGCGCGCCGCCGCGGCACGGGCGCTGGAGACGGCGCGCGCGGCCGGCGCCGTCGTCGACGCGACGCTGGCCCAGTCGGAGCGCCTGCTGGAAGCGGCCCAGCTGGCCTGCGCCGGCGGCGCGGAAAGCCTGCGCGCCAACCTGGCCGACGGCGCACCCTGCCCGGTGTGCGGCAGCGAAGACCATCCGTACCGGCACCAGGAAGCGCGCCTGCACACGGTGCTCGACGCGCTGGCCGGCGAAGTCGGCGCGCGCCGCCGCGAGCAGCGCGCCAACCGCGACGAGCAGACACGGCTGGACGCCGCCATCGTGGCCGCCGGCGAACGCCTGCAGGCACTGGCCGAGGAGCGTCCGGCCCTGCACGAAGCCATCGAGCAACTGGAAGACGAGCTTGCGGCCAGCCCGCTGGCGGCCGAGCTGGCCGGCAGTGCCGATGCCGGCGGCAACGCCCGGGCGGATGCGCCTGCGGATAACTCGCCGACCGCTACAGGCGCCGCGGCGGCGGCCCGCCGCGACGCCTGGCTGGCGGCCCGGCAGGACGCGCTGCGCGCCGCCGTCGATGCGCTCGACGCGCGCGAAGCGGCGCTGCGCCGCGCCGAGCAGGCGCGCGACGCCGCCGGCCAGGCCTGGGACGCCGCCCAGCGCGCGCACGCGCGCCTGGCGCAGGACGCCCAGACCGCGCAGGCGCTGCGCGCAAGCCTGGACACCGAAAGTGCCGCGCTGGCGGCGACGCGCGCAGCCGCCGGCACCGCCCTGGCCGCGGCGCTGGCCGAACTGGACCCGGTGCTGGCGCAAGCCTGCGGCCCCGCCTGGCAAGACGAATGGCGCAGCGATCCGGAGGGCTGGCGCCAGGCGCGCGCGCGCGCTGCCGCCGACTGGAACGCGCAATCGGCGCGCCTCGGACAGCTGGAGGCAGAGCGCGGCGCGCTCGAGGCCGGGCACGCGGCTGCGCAGGAACGCGCCGCAATGGCGGCGCAGCGGCTGCTCGATGCGCGCGCCGAGTTCGCACGCATCGATGCCGAGCGCGAGCAGCAGCGGCGCGAACGCGGCGCGCTGTTCGACGGCCGGCCCGCCCGCGAGGTCGAGGGCGCGCTGGCGGCCGACGTGGCTGCATCGCGCGCGGCGCTCGACGCCGGCCAGGCCGCCAGCCTGCAGGCCGTCCAGCTGGAAGCGCGCGTGCGCGAGGCGCAGGAACGCGCGCGCCAGCGCGGCGCCGACCTGCAGCAGGCCGCCGCCGACACCGCAGCGCGCCTGGTGCAATGGATCGAGGACTTCGACGCCACCGGCCCGGCCCTGGAACCCCTGGCGGACGAGCGCCACCTGGCCGAGCTGCTGGCGGTGGGCGCGGCCTGGATGTCGCAGGAACGCGCATTGCTGTTGGAACTGGACGGTGCGGCGCGCCAGGCCGGCGCCGTGCTGGCCGAGCGCCGCGCGCGCCTGCGCCAGCACCGGGAGGCGGCGCCGCCTTCGGCTGCCGACGCGGCGCAGCCGGACCTGGCCGACACCGCCATCGACGAGCTGCAGCAGGCCGTCGACGGCGCCGAACGCGAGCGCTGCGCCGCCCACGACGGCGCTACCGGCCTGATGCTGCGCATCCGCGAGGACGACCACCGGCGCGAGCGCGCGCGTTCGATGCTGGACGAGATCGAGCGCCAGCGCGCCGTCGAGGAACGCTGGGCCAGGCTGGCGGAACTGATCGGTTCCGCCGACGGCAAGAAGTTCCGCAACTACGCCCAGCAATTCACGCTCGACGTGCTGCTCGGCTACGCCAACCGCCACCTGTCCCAGCTGGCGCGGCGCTACCGCCTGGAGCGCGTGGCCGGCGCCGGCGGCCCGTCGCTGGCGTTGATGGTGCGCGACCAGGACATGGGCGGCGAGGTGCGCTCGGTGAACTCGCTGTCCGGCGGCGAATCCTTCCTGGTGTCGCTGGCGCTGGCGCTCGGGCTGGCCTCGCTGTCGTCGAACCGGGTCAAGGTCGAGTCGCTGTTCATCGACGAAGGCTTCGGCAGCCTGGACAGCGAGACGCTGGGCGTGGCGATGGACGCCCTGGACGCGCTGCAGTCGCTGGGCCGCAAGGTGGGCGTGATCTCGCACGTGCAGGAGATGACGGAACGGATCGCCACCAGGGTGCTGGTGCGGCCGAACGGGGGCGGCAGCAGTTCGATCAGCGTGCAGTGAGCGGCACGATGGGCGCCGCGGTGCGGCGTCGTCCCCGGTGCTAAAATGCCCGCCTTTTCCGCGCTGCGGCTCATCCCTCCCTTCCGGTACAGAACCATGTCCAAACCCGCCCGTATCCTAACCTTCAAGTGCGCCAAGTGCGACAAGCCGGTCAAGGTCTTCTTGCAGAAAGTCTCGGCCTGCTCGCACATCCAGCCCTACCAGGGCATCTGCGGCTGCGGCGAAATCAAGCGCCACGCGACCGGCAACCCGGACGCGGTGAAATCCTTCGTCGAGTCGAACGACGCCCACTGGCACCACCATCATTGAGCGGCGCCCGGTGACTACTCCAGCGAACATGCCGACGGGCGAACCCGCCGGCGCCGATGGCGCCTTTGCACTGCTGGCCTGGACCGAGGACGGCGAGCAACGCACTGCGCGCTGGCGCTCCGAAAGCGGCTGGCCGGCGCCGAAGAAGGTCGTCATCGCCGACGACACCATGAGCGCCGACACCGCCTGGCGCCTGGCGCTGGACGGCACCGGCCTGCTGTGGCGCGGCGACTTCCAGAACGCGCGCCAGCTGCTGCAGGCGCTGATGCGGCGCCTCGACCACAAGGGCGGCCGCGGCAAGCGCGCCAAGCCTGCCAAACCCGCCGCCACCCTGACCGAGCAGTTCCACCGCCACCGCTTGTCGCAGCTGCAGCGCGCGCGCGTGCTGGCGCTGCTGCTGATCCCGTTCGAGGCCGATTGCAGCATCCCGCTGCGGCGCGCGCCGGACGTGCGCGACGCCTGCCTGGAAGCGTACGGCGCCGTGCACGAACCCATCGTGGCCTCGCTGCGCGAGCTGCTCGGCCTGATCGGCGCGCACGAGTGGCGCCGCAAGGGCGTGTTCATTCCCGCGCTGGACGAGCGCATTCACCCCTGGTACGGCGTGTTCTCGCCGGTGCGCGGCGAATACGTGGAACTGGTGGCGCAGGCGCCGCTGCCGCGTCCGGGGTCGCCAGCGGCGGCGCTCGCCTTCGACATCGGCGCCGGCAGCGGCGTGCTGTCGGCGGTGCTGGCGCGGCGCGGCCTGCAGCGCGTCGTGGCCACCGACATGGACGAGCGCGCGCTCGGCTGCGCGCGCGCCAACATCGCACGCCTCGGGCTGGCGGCGCAGGTCGAGGTGGTGCGCGCCGACCTGTTCCCGCCGGGCCGCGCCGGCCTGGTGGTGTGCAATCCGCCCTGGCTGCCGGGCAAGCCGAGCTCGGCCATCGAGTACGCGGTCTACGATCCGGACAGCCGCATGCTCAAGGGCTTCCTGGCGGGCTTGAAGGACCATTTGCTGGAACAGGGCGAAGGCTGGCTGATCCTGTCCGACCTGGCCGAGCACCTCGGCCTGCGCTCGCGCGCGCAGCTGCTGGGCTGGATCGCCGGCGCCGGCCTGCAGGTGGCCGGCCGCCACGACATCCGTCCGGTGCACCCGAAGGCGAGCGACCCGGACGACCCGCTGGCGGCGGCGCGCTCGCAAGAGGTGACCTCGCTGTGGCGCCTGCGCGTGGCCTGAATACCGTCGTCCCCGCGCAGGCGGGGACCCATACCCGGCTTCCAAGACCCAGGCATCAAGAAAGACTGCGGCATCTCCGAAGTCGCGGGTTCCGATGTTCAGCATGGCTCCCCGCCTCCGCGGGGACGACGGATCTACCCGGCCGTGGCCACCCGCGCACTTTCCCGATTTGCATTGCCGTCCCGCTTGCGCTACAATGGCATCAACAGACGCGGGGTGGAGCAGTCTGGCAGCTCGTCGGGCTCATAACCCGAAGGTCACAGGTTCAAATCCTGTCCCCGCAACCAGTTTCGTAGTGTACAAGCCCGACTCCAGAGGGCCTCGATCATCGGGGTTCGCTCTTGCAGCCGGGCTTTGTGTTTTGGCCCGCGCATCAATGAGAGACAAGAAAGACAACGCCACCTTCGACTTGCCGGGCCTGGAAACACCGGCACGGGATGAAGGCGTTGCCGTTGCCGACACCGATGCGCATACGGACGCGCCGAAACGCGCCACGCCCCGCCCGCGCCGGGTCGCGCTCAAGCAGGAGCAGCTGCAGCTCCTGGAAGAAACCGACACCTCCGGCTTGCCGGTCTGGAAGCGCGATCCGAACCTCGACCTGACCGGCCTGCCGATCTGGCAGCCGGCCTGATTTCACCACCGCGCACGCGGATTTCACCATGCAAGATACCGCCTTCTCCTCGCTCCAGCTCGAGGAGCGCTTCCTCGCGAACCTGTCCCAGCTCGGCTACCGCCAGATGACGCCGGTGCAGGCATCCGCCCTGCCCGCGGCGCTGGCCGGGCGCGACCTGATCGTCCAGGCCAAGACCGGCAGCGGCAAGACCGCCGCCTTCGGCATCGGCATGCTGCTCAAGCTGAACCCGACGCTGTTCGCAGTGCAGGGCATGGTGCTGTGCCCGACGCGCGAACTGGCCGACCAGGTCGCCGGCGAACTGCGCCGCCTGGCGCGCGGCATCGGCAACGTCAAGGTGGTCACGCTCACCGGCGGTGTGCCGATGCGCCCGCAGATCGCCAGCCTCGAATTCGGCGCCCACATCGTGGTCGGCACCCCGGGCCGGGTGCGCGACCACCTGCAACGCCGCACCCTCGACCTGGCGCGCCTGCACACGCTGGTGCTGGACGAGGCCGACCGCATGACCGACATGGGTTTCTACGACGAGATCGCCGGCATCGTGCGCGATTGCCCCAGCTATCGCCAGACCCTGCTGTTCTCGGCCACCTACCCGGACGACATCCGCGAAGCCACCGTCCACTTCCTCACCGATCCGCAGGAGATCGCGGTCGAGACGCAACATGCGCCGGCCCAGATCGAACAGCGCTTCTACGAGATCGGCTTCGACGGCCGCGACGCCGCCGTGGCGCGCCTGCTGCGCCACTACCGCCCGGCGTCGGCGATCGCCTTCTGCAACACCAAGGCGCGCTGCCGCGAAGTGGCCGATTACCTGCAGCAGCAGGGCTTTTCGGCTCTGGCGCTGTACGGCGAACTGGAGCAGCGCGACCGCGACGAGACCCTGGTGCTGTTCGCCAACCGCAGCTGTTCGGTGCTGGTCGCCACCGACGTGGCGGCGCGCGGCATCGACATCGCCGGCCTGGAAGCGGTGATCAACGTCGACGTCTCCAAGGACCCGGAAGTGCACGTGCACCGGGTCGGGCGCACCGGCCGCGCGGGCGAGAGCGGCCTGGCGCTGTCGCTGTGCGCGCCCAACGAAAAGCGCTTCGTGCGCGCCATCGAGGACATGCAGGGCGCGCCCGCGTCCTGGCATCCGCTGGACGAGCTCGATGGCGACGCCGGCGTGGTGGAACCGGCGCCGATGGTCACGCTGTGCTTCGCCGGCGGCAAGAAGGACAAGCTGCGCCCGGGCGACCTGCTGGGCGCGCTGACCAACGACGGCGGCCTGACCAAGGAACAGGTCGGCAAGATCCACATCCTCGAATTCGCCAGCTACGTGGCGCTGGCGCGCGACGTGGCCGAGCAGGCCTTCGCGCGCCTGAGCGCCGGCAATCCGCTGGGTGCGGACTACGGCAGCGTCAAGGGACGCAATTTCCGGATGCGTTTCATTACGCCCTGAGCGGGAGCGCGACAAGGGACCGGCGCCGGCACCACGGCGCACGGTTGGGCTGAAATCCGACAACTTTCCTGTTATTCTGGCATGATTTTGCTACGCAACCAGATCGACGAGATGACCAGCCCAACCAATACCGGCCCGGACCACGCGGCTTCCATCGGCAACACCGTCAGGGACATCGTCGAGCACGATCCCGGACGGATCGACGAGGCCTGGTGCTACAAGCTCATCCGCCAGCTGCTGCGCTCGATCGACATGCAGACCGCGATGGGCATGCCGCACCGCGCCATCACGCCCGACACCGTCGCCATCCACGACAACGGTGCGCCGCTGCTGCTGCCCCTGCTCCTCAGCGACGTACGGCCCGCGGTAGAAGAAGACCTGCATGCCCTGGCCGGCGTCATCCACTACGCCATCACCCGGGAACTGCTGCCGCAAGGACCGTTGCGCGGACGCGACCTGCCCGGCTACGGCGAACCGCTGCTGACGGCGATCGACCGCTGCATGTCGCCCGATCCCGGGGAGCGTCCGCACGGCATCGGCGAACTGCGCGGGCTGCTCGGCATCGCGGCGGTCGAGACGCCGGCGCCGCCGCCTGCGCCGGCCGGACTGGACCTGCCCGGCCTGGACCTCGATGCGATCGATCCGGCCGACCTGGGGCCGATACCGGACGACGAGCCTGCGCCGGCCGATGCCCTGGAGCCGGATCCGGCGGCGCAGCTGGATGCCATCATCGCAGAACTGGATGCGGCGGCGGACCCGGACGACGGTGCACCCCGGCCGGACGCACCGGCGCAGGAAAGCGACGCTTCCGCACGAACCGGGATGGCACAGGTTCCCGACCCGGCGCCCGCGCCCGTACCCGATACTGCGCCCGTGCCCGTACCCGTACCCGATACTGCGCCGCTGGCCGATGCCGCCCGATCCGGCGACACGGCGCCGCCCGCCGTCCCGGCGCAGCTGATCAAGCCCGCGCAAGCGGGACCGGCCGCGGATGCGCCGTCCGTACCCGCTGCCGATGCGGCATCCGCACGGCCGGCTTCCTCGACGGACGACGGGCCGGTACCGCAACCGCTGCGCCCCTCCAGCCCGGCACCGCTGGAGACAGCCGCCGTCATCCCGCCGCTGTCGGCCTCGACATCCCCTTCGGTCGCGGTCGGCATCCCGCCGCCGCCGCTGCAGGCCGGCAAGGCCAACGCCGGCCGCGCACCGCAGGCGCAGCGCCGGCCCTGGAGCCTGGCCGTGGGCGCGGCCGTGCTGGTGGCCATCGTGCTGGCCGGGTACCTCGGATGGCGCGGCAAGGGACCGTCCACGCCTGCCGGCCGGGCACCGGCACCGGTGGAGGACGCCGGAACCGTGCCGGGTACCGGTACGCCAGCCGCCAGCGTGCCGGCCGCCGGTACGCCTGACATTGGCACATCTGCCACCGGCAGCGCCGGGACGGGCACCGACCAGGCGCCGTCCGCCGCGCCGTCCGCGGCGCCGCCCACTACGTCAGCGAGCACTGTTGCACAAGGCGGTACGGCGACGGCGCCGGCAACGCCCGCGGCAGCCGCCGGCCAGCCGGCGAGCGGCAACATGGCGGCCACGCCAACACCGTTCCCGGCGCCCGCAACTGCCAAGGCGCCCATGCCGCCGTTGCAGCCCGGCGCACCGCGCAACGCCGGCAGCGTCAATCCCGCCCCTGCACCGGCCGCCGCGCCGGAGCGGCCGGCCGCCGCGTCTTCGGCGGCGCAGCCGGCATCCGAAGCGCCCGTCCCCAACGGCGGCGCCGCCTACCGGCTGCAGATCCAGCCGTGGGGCGTGGTCTATGTGGACGGCGCCGAACGCGGCGTCAGTCCGCCGCTCAAGCGCGTGACGCTGGCGCCGGGACGCCACACCATCCGCATCGCCAATCCGAATTTCCAGGAACGCGCGCTCGAAGTCGATACCGCCGAAGGCGACGGCCGCATCACGGTCGACTTCGCCGCCGAATGACCCACCACGGAGGCGCCATGCACCAGACCAGCCAGCACCCAGCGACGACCGGCCAGCGCGGACGGACGCGGACCGTCCCGCCGCGCGCCGCCGGGCTGCTGTGCGCGCTGCTGGCCGCAACCGTGCTCGCCGCCTGCAGCGGCGACCCGATCCTCGATACGCGACGCGCCCGCACGCCTTCCCACCCCAAGGCCGCCGATGTCCTGAAACGCCAGGCGGCGCCGGCGCGCGAGCGCAGCGACGCCATGGCCGGCAACGCCGCCAGCGAGGCCGGCCTGCGCGAAGGCATCCGCCTGTACGGCGACGGCGACTTCAACGGCGCCATCCGGCGCCTGGCGGCGCGCGACGTCGCCGGCGGCCCGCAAGCCACCCGCCTGGAAGCGCTGAAGTACACTGCCTTCAGCTATTGCGTGAGCGCGCGCGCGGCGCAGTGCCGCCAGGCCTTCGACCGGGCGCTGCGGCTCGATCCGTCATTCACCCTCGACCCCGGCGAGCAGGGCCACCCTCTGTGGGGGCCGGTGTTCGACAAGGCCCGCCAGGCCGCGCCACACCCATGAGCAACCTGCCCGCCAACTGCGACCGCCCGCTGGCGGAAAGCGCATCGCCCGCGCCGGCGTCGACGCGCAGCGCCCATCCGAACTTGGTGCTGGCGACGTCGATCCTGTCGACCAGCCTGGCCTTCATCGACGGCTCGGTGGTGAACGTCGGCCTGAGCACCATCGGACACGAACTGGGTGGCGCGGGCGCCGACCTGTCGTGGGTGGTGAACGGCTACCTGCTGCCCCTGAGCGCCCTGCTGCTGCTGGGCGGCGCCGCCGGCGACCGCTTCGGCCGGCGCCGGCTGCTACTGGCGGGCATCGCGGTGTTCGCGCTGGCATCGCTGCTGTGCGCGCTGGCGCCCAACTTGTGGCTGCTGGTCGGCGGGCGGGTGCTGCAGGGCGTCGGCGCCGCCATGCTGATGCCGAACAGCCTGGCGGTGCTGGGCGCCACCTTCGAGGGCAAGGCGCGCGGGCGCGCGATCGGCATCTGGGCCGCGGCGGGCGCCGCCGCCGGCGCCCTCGGTCCGCTGCTGGGCGGCTGGCTGATCGACGCCGTCGGCTGGCGCGCCATCTTCACCATCAACCTGCCGATCGCAGCGCTGGCGCTGTTCATGGGCTGGCGTTTCGTCCGGCCGCCCGCCGACTCCAAGCCGGCCGCGCTGGATCCCGCCGGCGCCGTCCTGGCCAGCCTGGGCCTGGGGTCGCTCACCTGGGGCCTGGCCGCGGCCTCGGCCGACAAGGGCCTGACGCTCGCCTCCGGCCTGGCGCTGCTGGCCGGCGCCGCCATCCTGGCGGCCTTCGTGCTGGCCGAGCGGCGCGCCGGGGAACGCGCCATGCTGCCGCTGTCGCTGTTCCGCGCGAACGGGTTTTCCGGCCTGAACCTGATGACCTTCCTGCTGTACGGCGCGCTCGGCGCCTTCATGGTGCTGGTGCCCTACACGCTGATCCAGGCGCTCGGCTACTCGGCGCAGCAGGCCGGCGCGGCGCTGCTGCCGTTCCCGGTGGTGCTGGCGCTCGGTTCGCCGCTGATGGGCCGGCTGGCCGGCAGCATCGGCTCGCGCCTGCCGCTGGCGGTCGGCGCCCTGGTCGTGGCCGGCGGCTTCCTGCTCGGCACGCGCATCGGCCCGGGCGGCTACGCGGGCACCGTGCTGCCGGCGATCCTGACGATCGCCATCGGCATGGCCTGCGTGGCGTCGCCCCTGACGACCGCGGTACTGTCCTCGGTGGACGGCAGCCACACCGGCATCGCCTCCGGCTTCAACAGCGCCGTGGCGCGCGGCGGCGGCCTGATCGCCACCGCCCTGCTGGGCGCGGTGCTGACGGCGCATGGCAAGGCGCTGCTGGCGGCATTCCACCTGGCGATGACGGTGTGCAGCGCCTGCGCGGCGGCGGCGGCGGTGTGCGCATTCGTCTGGGTGCGCAAAGGCGGCGCCGGCAGCCCCTGACCCTGCAGGAAAGCCGGAAACGCGCGACAATGACCGATTGCGTTTTACAGTGTTCACATTCCCATGCCCGATTCCGCTTCCCTGCCGCTCCCCCGCCGCGCCGCCGTCAACCCGGGTCCGCTCGGCGTGTCCTTGACCCTCATCGCGCTCGGCGCGGTGTATCTCGCCCAGGGCGTCGGCGCGCGCCAGTCAGCGCTGTACGTGGTCGGCGCCCTGCTCGGCGTGGCCCTGTACCACGCCGCCTTCGGCTTCACCTCGGCCTGGCGCGTGTTCATCGCCGACGGCCGCGGCGCCGGCCTGCGCGCGCAGATGCTGATGCTGGCCGTCGGCGTCGCCCTGTTCTTTCCGGCGCTGGCGGCCGGCACCCTGTTCGGCAACCCGGTCACCGGCCTGGTCTCGCCGGCCGGCACCTCGGTGGTGGTGGGCGCCTTCCTCTTCGGCATCGGCATGCAGCTGGGCGGCGGCTGCGCCTCCGGCACCCTGTACACGGTGGGCGGCGGCAGCACGCGCATGATCGTGACCTTGATCGCCTTCATCGCGGGCTCGGTGATCGCTACCGCGCACATGCCGTTCTGGACGGCGCTGCCGCAACTCAAGCCGATTTCCCTGGTCAAGACGCTCGGCCTGGCGCCGGCGCTGCTGCTGAACTGGATCGTGTTCGCAGTGATCGCCGCCGTCACCGTGCTGGTCGAGAAGCGCCGCCACGGTCGCCTGGTGGCCTCCCACGTGCAGCCGAAACATACCTCGCCGTGGCTGCACGGCCCATGGCCGCTGGCGGCCGGCGCGCTGGCGCTGGTACTGCTGAATTTCGCCACGTTGGCGCTATCCGGCCGGCCGTGGGGCGTGACCTCGGCGTTCGCGCTGTGGGGCGCCAAGGCCGCTGCGGCGATCGGCATCGACACCCCGGGCTGGGCCTACTGGTCGACCAAGGCCAACGCCGCCGCGCTGGCGGCGCCGCTGTCGCACGACGTGACCTCGGTGATGGACATCGGCATCGTGCTGGGCGCGATGCTGGCGGCGGCGCTGGCCGGCCGCTATGCGCCGGTGTGGCGCCTGCCGCTGCGTTCGCTGTTGGCAGCGGTGGCGGGCGGCCTGCTGCTCGGCTATGGCGCGCGCCTGGCCTACGGCTGCAACATCGGCGCCTACTTCAGCGGCATCGTCTCGGGCAGCCTGCACGGCTGGCTGTGGCTGGTCGCCGCCTTTTGCGGCAACGTGTTCGGCACGCACCTGCGTCCGCTGTTCGGCCTCGAGGTCGAGCGCCTGCGCCCGACCGCCTGCTGATGCCGGCAGCGCATGGCGGTGCGCAGCGCCTGCGCGCCGACCATTTTTTCAGGTGGCGACGTTGACCGTCGCCGGAAAGCCCGGCGCGCGCCGGCGCCGGCTGGCCTGCTCGTAGGCGTAGGCCATGCCGATCAGCGTCGCCTCGCTCCAGGCCCCGCCGACGAACGACAGCCCGACCGGCAAGCCGTGCACGTAGCCGGCCGGCACCGTGATGTGCGGATAGCCTGCCACCGCCGCCGGCGAGGAAAAGCTGGCGCCGTAATGGTCGCCGTTGATGTAGTCGGTGAGCCAGGCCGTGCCGCCGGTGGGCGCCACCAGCGCGTCCAGGCGCTCTTCCCGCATGATCCGGTCGATGCCTTCCTCGCGCGCGTAGCGGCGGTTGTTGGCCAGCGCCTCGCGGTACGCCTTGTCGTCCAGCCCCGGCTTGGCCTGGGCCGCGACCAGGTGTTCCTGGCCGAAGTGCTTCAGTTCGCGCGCCGCGTTCTTTTGGTTGAAGGCGATGACGTCGGCCATGGTCTTCACCGGCGCATGGGGAGCATACGCCGCCAGCCAGGCTTCCAGGTCGGGGCGGAATTCGCCCAGCAGCACTTCCAGTTCGCTGTCGCCGTACTTGTCGGTATTCGGCAGCTTGACGTCGACCAGGATCGCGCCCTGCGCCTTCAGCAGCGCCAGCTCCTGCTCGACGACGGCATCGGCGGCGCCATCGCCGAAGAAGTTGCGCGCCACGCCCAGGCGCCTGCCCTGCAGGCCGTCCTTGCGCAGCGCCTGCACATAGCCGGCCGGCTTGCCGGGGGCGTTGCGCGTCTCGGCATCGTGCACATCGGGGCCGGCGATGGCGTCCAGCAGCAGCGCGGCGTCGGCGACGCTGCGCGTCATCGGGCCGGCGGTGTCCTGCGAATGCGCGATCGGGACGATGCCGCTGCGGCTGACCAGGCCCAGGGTCGGCTTGATGCCGACGATGCCGCAGATCGACGACGGCGAGACGATCGAGCCGTCGGTCTCGGTACCGATCGCCAGCGTCGCCAGGCTGGCCGCCATGGCCGCGCCGGAACCGGCGCTGGAGCCGCTGGTGTTGCGGTCGAGCGCATACGGATTGCGCGTCAGGCCGCCGCGCCCGCTCCAGCCGCTGATCGAGTGGGTCGAGCGCATGTTGGCCCATTCGGACAGGTTGGTCTTGCCGAGGATGACGGCACCGGCGGCGCGCAGGCACTCCGCCACGAAGGCGTCGCGGCTGGCGCGCACGCCGGCCAGCGCCAGCGAACCGGCGCTGGTGCTCATCCTGTCCGCGGTGGCGATGTTGTCCTTGATGAGCACGGGAATGCCGTGCAGCGGGCCGCGCAGCTTGTTCGCCTTGCGTTCGCGGTCGAGTTCCTCGGCGATGCGCACGGCGTCGGGATTCAGTTCGATGACGGCGTTGATGGCGGGGCCGGCCTTGTCGATGGCGGCGATGCGCGCCAGGTAGGCTTGCACCAGCGCCTTCGCCGTCAGCTTGCCGGCCGCCATATGCGCCTGCTGTTCCTGGACGCCGGCCTCCAGCAGGGGGCCGCTGACGCCCCCGTTGGCTGCTGCGGCCAGTCGTGTGATGCCGGCGGTGCCGCCGGCGACACCGGCCGCCATGCCGATGCGAACGAAATCCCTGCGCTCCATGCATTCCTCCGATCAAATAATCAAGGAGGATAGCAGTAAAGTTGCCGATGCGATCCGTCTAGCAAAAGAGATGGCGTATCGACCCGATATACAGGGTCGACGTGACATAGTCAGGCATCGCACTCATCGACGAACGCATCCATGGCCCGGGATGTCAGCGCGCCGCACCCGGCGTCAACGTGTTTGCCAGCGCCAGCGCCTCCTGCTCGCGCCCGGCGGCCACCAGCTCGGCCGGCGTCTTGCCATCGCAGGCAGCCAGCGGCGCATTCATCCAGGCATCGGCCGCCTCGTCGCTTTTCAATGCGCCGCGCGCCGCGTGCATGACGGCATAATATTTTTGCGCCTTGTTCGACTGCTGCTGGAAACGCGCACGCAAGGCATCGAGCGCGGCCGGGTTCAATGATTCCTTGTCGGACATGGTAATACTCCAGTCAAAACGGGCGAAAAAAAAGCGCCGCCCACAGGCAGCGCTTTTCTCATCGGACCGCATGCGAATGCGGTCACGAACACCAATCAGTTGCGCACGACGCGCTTGTACTCGGCGGTGCGGGTATCGATCTCGATGGTGTCGTCCTGGTTGACGAACAGCGGCACCTGGATCGTGAACTGCTTGGCTTCGATCGCGTTTTCCAGCTTGGCTTCCTTCAGGACGTTGCCCGAAGTGTTGCCCTTGACGGCCGGCTCGGTGTAGATGACCTGGCGTGCGATGGTGATCGGCAGTTCGACCGAGATCGCCTTGCCGTCGTAGAACACGGCTTCGCATTCCATACCGTCTTTCAGGTAGTTGATCGCTTCGCCCATGTTTTCTTCTTCGATTTCGTACTGGTTGTACTCTTCGTCCATGAAGACGTACAGCGGGTCGGCGAAGTACGAGTAGGTCACCGGCTTCTTGTCCAGCACGACGACGTCGAACTTGTCGTCGCCGCGGAACACGTTCTCCAGCGGTGCATTGGTCAGAAGATTCTTCATCTTCCACTTGTAGGTGAAGCCCGTGCGGCTCGAGCCGTTGACGTCAGAGCGCAGCACGATAAACGGCTTTTCATCGACCATGATGATGTTGCCGACACGGATTTCTTTTGCGGGTTTCATAGGAAGTATTGGCCAAAAAAGGAGTTGCAGTAATCGAGCATCATATCATGATCCTTGCCTGCCGCCTACCGCAGCGACCGGGCGAAGCGCAGCAGATTGCTCACCAAGTCGCCATTCGCCAACATCGACGCCTGCCATGCAGCGGCGCGGGCATCGATGGCCGGCAGGTCGGCTTGCAGGGCCGTCCACAGCGCCGGCCAGTCCGGCCGCTCGTCCGTGGTCGTCCCGGCCGCGCCATTCCAGCGCAGGGAAAAATCGATCAGACTCTCGACGCTTCCCGCAGCCATCTGCAGGAACGCGCGAAGTTTAACATGATGCAAGTTTTCATCTTGCGGATAAATGTGCCAGACGAATGGGCGTCCGGCCCACTGGGCGCGCACCCAGGAGTCCTCGCCGCGCACGAAATTCAGGTCGCACGCCCACAGCAGGCGGTCGTAGTCGGTCTGCGCCATGAACGGGATCACGCGCAGCGTCAGCGCGCCGCGCGTGGCCGTGGCGCCGGGCACGGCCGGCGCACCGAAGAAGGCGGCGACCCGCTCGGCGGCGACGCCTTCCGGCACCAGGCAGGTCACCGGGCGTGCGCCCGCCTCCCAGGCGCCGAACAGGCCGTCGATCGGCGCCTCGGGATAGCAGAACAGGCTGACCCTGAGGCCGGCCTTCGCTGCGGCGATCTCCTGTGCGCTCAAGCCGAGCTGCGCGAAGAAGGCGTCCAGCGCCGCCGGGTCGGCCCGGAAACGGTCGCGCTGGTCCAGCAGCGCGGCTTCGCGCAGCAGCCCCCCGGTTTTTGCCGTAAAGCCGGGAAAGAAGAAATGCTTGGTCAGCTTCAGGCGCGGGTGCATCGACGGCAGTGTGTGGCAGCCTTCCACCCATGCCTCGGCGCTCAAGCCCTCGTAGTTGATCCAGACCGGCGGCGGATCGCGCCGCGCCATCGCCGCGACGTAGCCCGGCGGCAGTTCGACGCCGAAGAATTCGATCACTATGTCGGGCACGCCGGCGGGATCGAACCCGCCGTCCTGGCCGCGCCAGTGGCGCACCTGCACGCCGTCGACTTCCTGCACCTCGGCGCCCGCGTCCACCGCCGGCCAGATGCGCCGGAAGCTGCGCAGGTCGTCGACCCATAGCGTGACCGCGATGGCGTGCTCGTGCCGCAACAGGCGCGCCAGGCGCCAGCAGATGCCGATGTCGCCGAAGTTGTCGACGACCTTGCAGAAGATGGCGAGCGAACGCGGAAAGCCTTGGGTGGACTGCATGGAAGGGGAAGAAAGCGGCGGCGGGGAACGGCATTGTAGCGGATTTCCCTGCTCCAAGAAGGGCGCGCCCCGCCCTGCCCGGCAGCACAGGTAAAAGACGCGATCGGCGCTCCGTCTGCGCCAGCACAAGGCGCACGACACCCACCCTGCATGGCGCATCCTCCGACAAACTTCGCCGCGCAGCGCGGGTCGAACAGCCACCCTTGCACGGGCAAGGACCGGCGGCGCACGCAGCGCCGCCATCATCGCCGCTCCGGCCGGGCGACCGGCGGGAGTGTTCCTTCATCGCGGCCGCATCGTGGTGCGCGGGCACGGGAGCGGACCAGCGCGTTTGGCGCTGCGCGCCCGGCCACGGCCGCATCCAGAACGAGGAGTCGATCATGAATGAATTTCAGCAGCTCGGCATCGGACAGGCATTGGCACCGCAACAGTTTCTACAGCAACCGTTTCCACAGCAACAACTGTCGCCGCAAGGTTGGCTGGGCGGCATGATCGGGGCGCCGCTGGGCGGGCTGGCCGGGCGCGCCATCGGCGGCCTGTTCGACAATCCGCAGCTGGGCGCCCAGATCGGGCAGTATGCCGGCGGCATCGGCGGCGGCTTGCTGCCGCTGGCGGCCGGCCCCGGCCAGGCATTCGGCCAGGGCGGGCAACAGCAGGCCTTCGGCGGCCAGATCGCGCCGCAAGCCTGGCCCGGCGACCTGCTGGGCGGCCTGCTGGGCAACATCGGCATCATCAAGACCGCCGTCACGCTGCTGAACACCCTTGCCGGCCTGCTGCCGGTGGTCGCCTCGGCCCTGCCGCCGGGCTCGCGGGTGGCGCAGCGGCTGCAACAGGTCCAGCAGGTACTCCAGCAATTGCAGCAGGTATTCCACCTGCAGTCGCAGCAGGGCATGCAGCCGCAGATGCTGCAGCAACCGCAGCAGTTCCAGCAACAGCAACCACAGCAATTCCAGCAACCGCAGCAGGTCGGACAGGGATTGCAAGGCCAGCAGTTGCAGGGCCAGCTGGCGCCGCAGGGCTGGCTGGGCGACGCGCTCGGCCAGGTGGGACGCCCGCTCGGCGGCCTGATCGGCGGCATCGCCGGCAACCAGCAGTTGGGCAGCACCATCGGCGGCCTGTCCTCCGCGCTGGGCAGCCTGCTGCCGTTCTCGGCCGATCCCTTCCAGCTGCAGCAACTGGCCATGCAGCAAGCGTTGCAGGCGCAGCAGGGCCAGGCCGGGGCGCAGCAGTTCCAGCCGGGCCAGTATCCGGCCTACCAGGGCAATCCGATGGCCCAGGCGTATGGCCAGCCTTACGCGCAGGGGTTCGGCCAACTGCAGGGCGGCGCACAGCAGTCGCCCGGCGGCGGCGCCACCATCCATTGATCGATCGCGCAGGCGCTGCGCCGTACCGTGGTCATAGGGAGATCCGCATGCAGAACGCAGGTGGCACCAACCGCTACATCATCCATGCCGTCGGCGACGGGCCGGCCCTGGCGGCCTTTGTCGCCGGCATCGATGCCATCCCGGCGCTGCGGCTGGTCGAGAAGATCGGACCGCAGGCGCAGCCGCATACCGTGGTGGTCGAGACCGATGCCCATACGGCGCAACTGCTCGAGGCATCGTTCCGGCCGGCCAACCAGTTGATGATCGAACCGGACCGGCCGCTGTCGCTGTTCGACTAGCGCCGTCCTCAACCATTACCCGGAACGCCTCCGGCACCGCCGCCAGCGCGCGGCCGCTTGCCGGGGCGCTCCTTCGAGGAGCAGACATGGGCAAATCTCCAATGCCTGGACAGCCCGGCGCGCCGGATGGCGGCGGCCAGGAAGCGCCCCCGCCGCCGGACGGCGAGGCGGCGCGCGGCATGCGCGCCAGGGCGGACGAAGCGCCCGGCCGCCGCGTGGGCGAACGCAAGAAGCAGTTCCTGGTGGCGCCCCAGCAGGCGCCCGGCCTGGCCGCAATCGGCCCGTTCGGCATGCCATCGCCGGCGCTGCAGCCGCCGTCGCTGCAGGCAGTCGAAAAAGCGTTGAACGACCACCCCGACATCGACGTGGTGCGCACCGTCGGTACGGCCGGCATGGGCCCGCTGGGCATCGGCGCGGCCGCCGGCGGCGGCACGCTGGTGGCGCGCATGACCGACGACAAGGCGCGCGCGCTGCAGCAGCAGACGCAGGGCCAGCTGGTGATCGAGCGCGACCAGCATCTGTTGCTGCACGAAGTCATGCCGCGCCAGCCGGCAATGGTGAATTCGCTGGCGGTGCGCGCCAGCGCCACGCTGGCGTTCCGCATGGTGGTGCTGGGCAAGGACGGCACGCCCCTGCCGGACGCCGAGGTGGCGCTGTTCGGCGGCCTGCTGCCGGCCGGCGGCATGACCGATGCACGCGGCGAAGTCACGGTGACGCTGTACGGCGACTCCCCGCACATGGTGAGCGGCGTGTACGTCAAGCCGCGCGCCGATTACTGGAGCTTCTACCAGCGCGACCCCGACCTCGGCACCGACGAGGCGAACGTGATCGGCCTGCGCCCGCTGTCGGACTGGCCGCAACTGCCCGACTTTCCCAAGCGCAGCGCGATCGGCTGGGGCCAGCGCGCCATGCGCCTCGACCAGCTGCCGCCGAACTTCCGCGGCCAGGGCGTCAAGATCGCCGTCATCGATTCCGGCGCGGACAACCGCCATCCGGACCTGAAGCGCATCCAGAACGGCGTCGACATCATCGGCAAGAACCCGGACAGCTGGAACCAGGACGTGCTGGGCCACGGCAGCCATTGCAGCGGCGTCATCGGCGGCGCCGACCCGACCTTCGGCATCCACGGCTTCGCGCCGGAGGCCGAGATCCACGTCTGCAAGCTGTTCCCCGGCGGCCAAGTCAGCCAGCTGATCGAAGCGCTCGACTATTGCATCGAGCAGCAGATCGACGTGGTCAACCTGAGCCTGGGCGGCGTCTCGCCGTCGCCGGCGCTGGAGCAGCGCATCGTGCGCGCCAAGCAGGCCGGGATCGCCTGCATTGCCGCCACCGGCAATTCGGGCGGACCGGTGCAGTATCCGGCGGCGTCGCCCAACGTGCTGGCGGTGGCGGCGATCGGCAAGTTCGACGAATTTCCGCGCGATAGCTACCACGTCGAAACGCTGAGCACCGACGTCGATGCCTCGGGCTATTTCACCGCGAAATTCAGTTGCTTCGGGCCGGAAGTCGACGTGTGCGCACCGGGCGTGGCCATCGTTTCCTCGGTGCCGCCTGCCAATTTCGCCGCCTGGGACGGCACCTCGATGGCGGCGCCGCACGTGACCGGGCTGGCGGCGCTGATGCTGGCGCACCATCCGGCCCTGCAGGCGCAGGGCGGCATGCGCTCGGCGCAGCGGGTCGACGCCTTGTTCGACCTGATCCGCCGGAGCGGGCGCCGCGTCACCCAGTCCGGCGCATTGCGCACCGGCGCCGGCATGCCCGATGCGCCGACCGCGTTCGGGCTGGGGCTGCCTGGCCAGCAAGCCATGCAGGCGCCGCTGGGTTCGATGGCGGGCGCCATGGCGGCCAATGCGATGTTCGACCCCGCGATCAATGCCGCATACCTGGGCATGGGCGCACCGCGCGCACCGGCCTTCATGGCGCCGCTGGGGTTCGGGTATGGTGGAACGCGCGTCGGTTGGTAGGCGCAAAAAGAAAAACCGGAGCACCTGTCCGCGCATGCGCGGTGGTCTGCTCCGGTCTTTGCCTGGCGTCCCCACGGGGATTCGAACCCCGGTACTCACCGTGAAAGGGTGATGTCCTAGGCCTCTAGACGATGGGGACCTAAAACGGTGTGCTGCATCCTGCCTGCTGGCGTCCCCACGGGGATTCGAACCCCGGTACTCACCGTGAAAGGGTGATGTCCTAGGCCTCTAGACGATGGGGACCCGGACTGCAACATCGACAACTTGGTGGAGGTAAGCGGGATCGAACCGCTGACCTCTTGCATGCCATGCAAGCGCTCTCCCAGCTGAGCTATACCCCCCGAAACTTCAACAAAAAAGCCGCTCAAGGCGGCTCCTTGCAACTGGCGTCCCCACGGGGATTCGAACCCCGGTACTCACCGTGAAAGGGTGATGTCCTAGGCCTCTAGACGATGGGGACCTAAAACCGATACTACGTTGACTACACTGGCATGCCGCAGCGATGTGCCACCATCGCTCCGCCATCATCCATGCAACCCGCTGGCGGCTGCACGATGTTGGCAAAAACCTTGCCGAATTCTTGGCGTCCCCACGGGGATTCGAACCCCGGTACTCACCGTGAAAGGGTGATGTCCTAGGCCTCTAGACGATGGGGACCCTGGACTACTTGTCGACTGCATGATGCTACCGTCGTTTTTCCCTGCTTGGTGGAGGTAAGCGGGATCGAACCGCTGACCTCTTGCATGCCATGCAAGCGCTCTCCCAGCTGAGCTATACCCCCTACGGGAAAACGACACTATAACATACTGCATCTGCTTCTACTACCACGCCGCTTGCCCGAAAACCTGCGACGCTGGCGTCCCCACGGGGATTCGAACCCCGGTACTCACCGTGAAAGGGTGATGTCCTAGGCCTCTAGACGATGGGGACCCTGAACTACCTGACTGCCTACTGCACACTTCAACCTTGGTGGAGGTAAGCGGGATCGAACCGCTGACCTCTTGCATGCCATGCAAGCGCTCTCCCAGCTGAGCTATACCCCCGCAGTGCTGAAGTGCGAGCATTATAGCGGACGCACTTGCATTACGCAAATAGCCAAATCGCTTACAAACCCTTCGCTACGCGCGCCGCCACGGCGTCGCGGCCGAACAGTTCCAGCACGGCATCGATGGCCGGGGTCTGCAGCTGGCCGGTGACTAGCAGGCGCAGCGGCATGGCCAGCTGCGGCATCTTGAGGCCGTGGGCCGCCAGCACGTCCTTCATCATGGCCGCCAGCGCCGGCTTGGTCCACTCGACCTCGCGCACGCGCTCGGCGAACTGCGCCAGCGCGGGGCGCACAGCGTCGGTCAGGTGCTGGGCCAGCAACGCAGCGTCCGGCGCTGGCGTGCGATAGAACAGCATCGCCGCATCGGCCAGTTCGTTGACGGTGTTGGTGCGCTCCTTCATCAGGCCCAGCACGCTCGCCAGCGGCGGCGCGCCGTCGAATTGCGCGCCCTGCGCCACCATCTTCGGCCGCGCCAGATCGGCCAGGCGCCCGTTGTCGGCCTGCTTGATATAGTGGTTGTTCAGCCAGGCCAGCTTTTCCGGATTGAACTGGGCGGCCGAGGCCGTCAGGTGCTCCAGGTTGAACCACTCGGTAAACTGCTGCATCGAGAAGATCTCGTCGTCGCCGTGGCTCCAGCCCAGGCGCGCCAGGTAGTTCAGCATCGCCTCCGGCAGGAAGCCCTGCTCCGGATACTGCATCACGCTGACCGCGCCATGGCGCTTGGACAGTTTCTGGCCGTCCGGACCGAGGATCATCGGCAGGTGGCCGTACTGCGGCAGCTCGGCGTTCAACGCACGCAGGATGTTGATCTGGCGCGGCGTGTTGTTCACGTGGTCGTCGCCGCGCAGCACGTGGGTGATCCGCATGTCCCAGTCATCCACGGCCACGCAGAAGTTGTAGGTCGGCGTGCCGTCCGGGCGCGCGATGACCAGGTCGTCCAGTTCCTTGTTGGCGATGGTGATCGGCCCCTTGACCACGTCGTGCCAGGTGACTTCGCCGTCCAGCGGATTCTTGAAGCGCACCACCGGCTTGACGCCTTCCGGCACCGCCGGCAGGGTCTTGCCCGGCTCCGGACGCCAGGTGCCGTCGTAGCGCGGCTTCTCGCCCAGGGCGCGCATGCGCTCGCGCATGGCCTCGACCTCGTCGGGGGAGCAATAGCACAGGTAGGCGGTGCCGGCGTCCAGCATGCCCTTGACCACCTCGCGGTAACGGTCCATGCGCTGCATCTGGTAGAACGGGCCTTCGTCGTGGCTCAGGCCCAGCCACTGCATGCCGTCCAGGATCGCCTGCACCGCTTCCGGGGTCGAACGCTCCAGGTCGGTGTCTTCGATGCGCAGGATGAAGGTGCCGCCGAAATGGCGGGCGTAAGCCCACGAATACAGCGCGGTGCGGGCGCCGCCGAGGTGGAGATAGCCGGTCGGGCTGGGAGCGAAACGGGTACGGACGGTCATGGTAGGGAGAATGGGGCTGTGAATGGCCGGATGATTGGCAAGGCGGTTATTTTACAACCTCATCCCCGGCCTGCGTGGCCAGCCGCCCATGGCGTATGGATGCAACAGTTTCCAAATTGCAAATCAGCAAAAACAACAATTACTTTACATGAAATTGAACACTGGCTACAGTGTTGCCCGGATTTCAGCAATTTTTCGCCTCATCCTAGCCTCCGCCATCCATGCCGAACGATCCGAGCATTGCTTCCATTGCGCGCCTGCGTGGAGAATTTTCCTGTCCAGCCATGGAGGCCGGCTTCCTTCAGCACCAATCCGCCGAAATCCGGTCGCAGCTGCGCCGGGCGCTCCTGCTGTGCTCGCTGTTCTATGTGCTGTTTGGAATCAACGACATCGCCTTGCTGGGGCCGGAACGCGCGCTGGCGCCGGTGCTGGCGCGCGTTTGCATGCCGCTGCTCGCGGTGCTCGGCCTGCGCCATGCAAGCAGGCCCGGCGCCTCGGTGCGCGCGCCCTACCACGTCGCCAGCGCCTTCACGCTGTGCTGGATGGCCAGCTTCCTGGTGGTGACCTGGTGCCGGCCGCAGGAAGTACTGCTGCACGGGATGTCGCTGGCGATCATGGTCATCGTGTTTAACATCTTCATTCCGAACCGTCCGCTGGCCGCCCCGCTGCTGGCCTGCGGCGCCACCCTGGCCTTCCTCGCCATCGCCTTCCACCAGCACCAGGAAACCACGCGCCACCTGCGTTCGATGGCGGTGCTGCTGGTATTCGCCAACGTGTTCGGCGCGGCCGCCGCCAACCGCTTCGCGCGCCTGTGGCGCGAACAGTACCGGACCCAGCAGGTGCTGACCAGCCTGTCGATGCGCGACCCGCTCACCGGCTGCTACAACCGGCGCCACCTGAACGACGCCCTGCTCGACGACGAAATGGCGCGCGCGCGGCGAGACGGCCTCGACCTGTCGCTGATCCTGTGCGACCTGGACGGCTTCAAGGCGATCAACGACACCCACGGCCACCACGCCGGCGACCTGGTGCTGCAACGCTTCGCGGCCTTGCTGCAATCGATGACGCGCGAGGGCCTGGACACGGTGGTGCGCTATGGCGGCGAGGAATTCCTGGTAATCCTTCCTGAAACCGCCCCCGAAGACGCGGCCGCACTGGCCGAGCGCATGCGCGCCGCCTGCGCGGTTGAACGCATCGCCTTCGGCGACATCGCGCTGGCGGCCAGCGCCAGCTTCGGCGTGGCCGGCGCCAATCTGGCCGCCGTGCGCACGCTGGCGCCGCACGCGCTGATCGCCGCCGCCGACGAACTGATGTACGAGGCCAAGCGCGCCGGCCGCAACCGGGTGCGCGCGCGCCGCCTGCTGCCGCCGATCGGCATGGCGGCCTGATTCGGGATACCGACACCGACGCCGGCATGGCGCCTCGCAAGGGTGGCGGCGCAATCCGCGACGAGGCCGGCAAGCGATCCGCACGAGCGGCCACCGTTGCCGGCACGCGTGCCTTGCGCCACAATACACGCATGCACACCGATCCCGCACCGCACGCGCTCCAGTCCCATTACGACGCCATCTGGGAGCGCAGCCGCGCCGCCATCGGCACCGGCGACATCGACTGCGACGCGCGCCTGCTGCAAGGCCCCGACCCGCGCCGCGGCCTGACCCTGATCGCACGCCCAGGCGCCGCGCTGGCGGGCCGCTTCACCCACCTGCTGGAACGCCTGGACGCGCTCGAACCGGGCCAATACCTGCATCCGGCCGTCGACCTGCACGTGACCGTGCTGTCGCTGTTCACGGTGGGCGACGATTTCCAGCCGCAGTTGGCGCGCCTGGACGATTACCGCGACGCGGTACGCTGCGCGGTGCATGGCCTGCCGGCCTTCGAGATCGATTTTCGCGGCGTGACGGCGTCGCGCGGCGCGGTGCTGGCACAGGGCTATCCGCACGGCGACACGCTGGCCACGTTGCGCGACCGCCTGCGCGCCGAGCTGCGCGCACGCGCACTGGACGCGTCGCTCGACCGGCGCTACCGCCTGGTGACGGCGCATGCGACGCTGCTGCGCTTCGTGCGGCCCCTGCGGCAGCCGCGGCGCTTCGTCGAAGCGATCGAGACGCTACGTGGTGCAGCGCTGGGCGTCATGCGCGTGGAGCGGATCGAACTGGTGGTGAATGACTGGTACATGAGCAGTGCCTCGCTACGGCAGGTAGAGATGCTGGATCTGTAGGGTGGGCGGGGCTGGCCACGCGGCTTCGTCAGCGCCGCTTGAATGCGTGGACGGCGGCGAGGGTGGTGCGATGCGAACGGTACGGTGCGGCCGCCCACCCTACCGAAACACGTACAGGCCAACGATCATGCCTGCACATCCCGGTTCCCTCATGCCTTATGCGAAGGCACATCGACGAGGCGGTGCCGGCCGCTCATGCCGCCTTCGGCTGCCTGTGCAGCGCCTGCATCCGCACCGGCTGCCCGCCCGCGGCGCGCGCGCGCAATTGCCCGCAGCCGCCGTCGACGTCCTGCCCGGCCGAATCGCGCAGCTTGGTCAGCACGCCGCGGCTGGACAGGTGCGCGGCGATGGCGCGCGCCTTGTCCCAGCCGGGGCGGCGAAACGGCAGGCCGGGATTGGTGTTGTAGGGGATCATGTTGAGCACCGCATACTTGCCGCGCAAGAGATCGACGATGGCGTCGAGCTCGTCCTGGCCGTCGTTGACGCCGTCCAGCAGCGTCCACTGGTACTGGATCGGATAGGCGGATACCCGCGCATAGCGCTCGCCGTGCTCGACCAGCTCGGCGGCCGTGAAGCGCGGCGCGCGCGGCAGCAGGCGCGCGCGCAGGTCGGCCCGGGTGGTGTGCAGCGACAGCGCCAGCGCCGGCTTGACGCGCCCCAGCGGCAGGCGCTCGAACACGCGCGCATCGCCCACGGTGGAAAACACCAGGTTCTTGTGGGCGATGTTGCCCTCGATGCCGAGCAGCTCGATCGCTTCCAGCACGTTGTCGAGGTTGTGGGCCGGTTCGCCCATGCCCATGAACACCACCTTCTTGACCGGCCGCAGGCGCCGCGCCAGCACCACCTGCGCCACGATCTCGCCGCTTGTCACCTGGCGCACCAGGCCGCCCTGCCCGGTCATGCAGAATTGGCAGCCGACCGCGCAGCCGACCTGGCTCGACACGCACACGCCGTCGCGCGGCAGCAGCACCGATTCCACCGTCTGGCCGTCGGCCAGTGCCACCAGCAGCCGCGCCGAGCCGTCCTCGGCCGGATGGTTGCCGATCACGCGCGCCATGGCGTCCAGCTCGGCGTCCAGTTGCGGCAACGCCTCGCGCACCGGTTTCGGCAGGAAGTCGGCGGGACGGCGCCGGCCCTGGTCGTGCGGCATGGCGCGGACCCAGTCGCGCAGGACGCGGTCTTCGTGCAGGGGCATGGCGCCGAGGCTGCGCAGGCGGGTGCGGATGGTGTCGATGCGCATGGTTTTTTGTTCCGACGAGCGAGAAGCAATGAATGAGATGCGAGCGTAAAAACGTCGTCCCCGCGAAGGCGGGGACCCATGCCGAGCCTCCGGAAGCCGATATACTGGAAGCGGCGGTGGCGCTTTCAATGGATCGACCTTGGGAATTCAGCATGGGTCCCCGCCTGCGCGGGGACGACGGCTTAAGCGCTGGCGGTGAAAACCTGTGTCAGTCGTTCTTGACCACGATGGTCGGAAACTTGGAACTCATGTCCTTGGCCTTTTCCGCCACCTTGATCGCCACCTTGCGCGCGATGTCCTTGTAGATCTGCGCCACCGCACCGTCCGGCTCGGCCACCACGGTCGGGGTGCCGGAATCGGTCTGTTCGCGGATGGCGAGGGTCAGCGGCAGCTTGCCGAGGAACTCGACGCCGAAGTCGGCGCACATCTTCTGGCCGCCGCCGGAACCGAAGATGTCTTCGGCGTGGCCGCAGTTGGAGCAGATGTGGGTGCTCATGTTTTCCACCACGCCGACGATCGGGATGCCGACCTTCTCGAACATCTTGAGACCCTTGCGCGCGTCCAGCAGGGCGATGTCCTGCGGGGTGGTGACGATCACGGCGCCGGTGACCGGCACCTTTTGCGACAGGGTCAGCTGGATGTCGCCGGTGCCCGGCGGCATGTCGACGATCAGGTAGTCGAGCGCGCGCCAGTTGGTCTGTTCCAGCAACTGCTGCAGCGCCTGCGTGACCATCGGGCCGCGCCACACCATCGGCTCGTCCGGGTCGATCATGAAGCCGATCGACGAGACTTGCACGCCGTGGCCTTCGAGCGGCTCCATCGACTTGCCATCCAGGCTCTTCGGCTGGCCGCTGACGCCCAGCATCATCGGCTGCGACGGGCCGTAGATGTCGGCGTCCAGCAGGCCGACGCTGGCGCCTTCGGCGGCCAGGGCCAACGCCAAATTGACCGCGGTGGTCGACTTGCCGACGCCGCCCTTGCCCGACGCCACGGCGATGATGTTCTTCACGTTCGGCATCACCTTCAGGCCGCGCTGCACCGCGTGCGAGACGATCTTGCTGGTGACGTTGACACTGACGTTGCCCACGCCCGGCAGCGCGCGCAGCGCGTTGATCACGCCCGTGCGGATGGCGCCGACCTGGCTCTTGGCCGGGTAACCGAGTTCGATGTCCAGCGACAGGCTGTCGCCGTCGATCTGGATGTTCTTGGCCGACTTGGTGCTGACGAAATCTTTATTCGTGTTCGGATCGACGACGGCCGACAGCGCGGCCTTGACGTCTTCTACAGTGATGCTCATGGGGTTCTCCGGATGTGATGCGCAAGTTTAGCGCAAAACGGCCGATCGATTAGTGTCCAGGGGGCAAAACCGCCAAGAAGCCCCTGCGCGTTCGGGGTCATCCACTGTAAAATGCCTGTTTTCCCAATCGAACTTCCCTTTCCGACCATGACACGCAAGCTGTTCGTCACCACCGCCCTGCCCTACGCCAACGCCGCCTTCCACATCGGCCACATGATGGAATACATCCAGGCCGACATCTGGGTCCGCTTCCAGCGCATGCAGCAAGACAACGGCCAGCAACGCGTGGTGCACTTCGTCGGCGCCGACGATACCCACGGCACGCCGATCATGATCGCCGCGGAAAAGGACGGCGTGACGCCGCAAGCATTCGTGGCGCGCATCGCTGCCGGCCGCCAGCAATACCTGGACGGCTTCCACATCGCCTTCGATAACTGGTATTCGACCGATTCGCCGGAAAACGTCGATTTGTCACAGGGCATCTACCGCAAGCTGCGCGATGCCGGACTGATCTATACGAAAACCGTCGACCGCTTCTACGACACTGCCAAGGGCATGTTCCTGGCCGACCGCAACATCAAGGGAGAGTGCCCGGTGTGCCATGCCAAGGACCAGTACGGCGACAACTGCGAAGTCTGCGGCGCCGCCTACCAGCCGACCGAGCTGATCAACCCGTTCTCGGTATTCACCGGCTCGACCCCGGTCCTGAAGCCGTCCGAGCAGTACTTCTTCAAGCTGTCCGACCCGCGCTGCTTCCAGTTCCTCAAGGACTGGCTGAACACGCCGGGCCGCCTGCAGCCGGAAATGGTCAACAAGGTCTCCGAATGGCTCGGTGAAAACGGCGAAAAGCTGGCCGACTGGGACATCTCGCGCGACGCGCCCTATTTCGGCATCCCGATCCCGGACGCGCCGGGCAAATTCTTTTACGTGTGGCTGGACGCGCCGGTCGGCTACCTGGCCAGCCTCAAGAACTATTTCGAAAAGCAGGGCCTGGACTACGAGGCCTTCCTCCAGGACCCGAGCGCGGAGCAGGTGCACTTCATCGGCAAGGACATCGTCTCCTTCCACCTGCTGTTCTGGCCGGCGATGCTGAATTTTTCGGGCCACCCGATCATCGACAAGCTGAAGGTCAACGTGCACGGCCACCTGACCGTGAACAACGAAAAGATGTCGAAATCGCGCGGCACCGGCATCTCGCCGCTGCGCTACCTGGAACTGAAGATGAACCCGGAGTGGCTGCGCTACTACCTGGCGTTCAAATTGAACAGCAAGGTCGAGGACCTGGACTTCAACGGCGACGACTTCGTGGCGCGCGTGAACAGCGACCTGATCGGCAAGTACGTGAACATCGCCAGCCGCTGCGCCGGCTTCATCGCCAAGAAGTTCGACGGCAAGCTGGCCGCGTCGCTGTCGGACGACGCCAAGGGTTGGATCGCGCGCGCGCTGAACGGCGAGCAGGGCGAACGCCAGGCCAGCATCGCCGCCAATTTCGAGTCGCGCGAGTTCGGCAAGGCGCTGCGCGAGATCATGGAAGTGGCCGACGTCGCCAACCGCTACGTCGACGAGAACAAGCCGTGGATCCTGGCCAAGGACGAAGCGAAGACCGCGGAACTGCACGAAGTCTGCACCACGGCATTGATCCTGTTCCGCCAGCTGACCATCCTGCTGTCGCCGGTGCTGCCGCAGGTGGCGGCGCGCGTGCAGGAGTTCCTGGGCGACGCTGCCTTCGGCTGGGCCGATACGCAGGGCGACACGGTGTACACGTCGATGCTGGGCCGTACCATCGGCGCCTACAGCCACCTGATGCAGCGCGTCGACGCCAAGATGGTCGAGGATTTGTTCGACAAGCCGGGCGTCGCCACGCCGGCACAGGTCGCCGCTCCCACTGCTGCTGCGGCAGCGACTACCCCGGCAGCGGGCACGGCGGCAAGCGCTGCGGCAGGACCCGCCGACGCGGGTGTGCAAGCGGCCGCCGGCGACATCGAGGAACTGGCCCCGGAAATCTCGATCGACGATTTTACGAAGATCGACCTGCGCGTGGCGAAGATCGTCAACTGCGAGCACGTGGAAGGCTCCAGCAAGCTGCTGCGCCTGACGCTGGACGTGGGCGAAGGCCGCCACCGCAACGTGTTCTCCGGCATCAAGTCGGCCTACCAGCCGGAGCAATTGATCGGCAAGCTGACCGTCCTGGTCGCCAACCTGGCGCCGCGCAAGATGAAGTTCGGCGTGTCGGAAGGCATGGTGCTGTGCGCCTCCGCCAAGGACGAAAAGGCGAACCCGGGCCTGTACCTGCTGGAGCCGGTGTCCGGCGCCCAGCCGGGCATGCGCATCCGCTGATCCTTTCCTGCGCCGGCGCCGGCCGGCGCCACCGGATGCGGCGCTCCCCGAGCGTGGATGCCGCATCCGGCCCCAGCCGCACGCCCTCCGCAGCGGCCGCGGCCGCTGTCCTTCCGCCACCCGCCGCGCATGACGATTGAGGCAGCCCGCCCGCCTCGCCGCTTGCCAGACTAGTATCAATTTTTGCGCACCAGTGGCGGTATAATGCGCACCTTCAATAACAAGGGGGCCGGCCCCAGTCCAGGCGCCGATCCTTCCTACTTTCGAGCGATGGCACATACTATGACCGAATACAAAGCCCTGAGGCATATCCCGCACGCCAACCTGTTCCGCCAAGGTGACGTGTTCGTCCTGTTCGGCGAACTGTTCGGCCGCGGCTACGCCAACGGCCTGGTCGACCAGGCGCGTGCCGCCGGCATGACCATCCTCGGCATCACCGTCGGCCGCCGCGACGAGGGCGGCGCGCTGCGCGCGCTGACCACGGAAGAGCACGCGGAAGCCGAAGGCAAGCTGGGCGGCAAGATCATCAACGTGCCGCTGATGGCCGGCTTCGACATGGACGCGCCGGAAGGCGAGCAGAACCCGACTGAGATGCTGGCCGGCGTCACCCTCAAGGGCTGGCAGGAAGACAAGCTGGACTGGGACAAGATCGAAGCCTGCCGCCTGGCCGGCGTGCGCCGCTTCAGCGCGGCGGCGCAGCAGGCCATGGCGGAGATCGACAAGCTGGTGCCGGATGGCGCCAACGTGTTCTTCGCCCACACCATGGCCGGCGGCATTCCGAAGATCAAGGCCTTCCTGGCGATCGCCAACCGCATCTACAAAGGCCGCGGCGAGCGCTTCATGTCCTCGCGCGCCCTGCTCGACAGCGACCTGGGTAAGCTGATCCTGATGAACTTCGACGAAGTCACCGCCAACACGCTGAAGTACCTGATCGACGCGTCGAGCGCGATCCGCGAACGCGTGACGGCGCAGGGCGGCCAGGTGCGCTACACCGCCTACGGCTACCACGGCACCGAAGTGCTGATCGGCGGCGAGTACACCTGGCAGACCTACACCAACTACACGCAAGGCTACGCCAAGATGCGCCTGGAATCGATCGCCGAGGCGGCTTGGCGCCAGGGCATCGCCGCGACCGTGTTCAACTGCCCGGAAATCCGCACCAATTCGTCGGACATCTTCGTCGGCGTCGAACTGTCGCTGTTCCCGCTGCTGGCAGCGCTGAAAAAAGAAAACGGCGGCGCCTGGGCCCAGCAGCAGTGGGACGCGTGCCAGGCCCTGCTGGGCGAAGGCGTGTCGCTGCAATCGATCCTGGACAAGCTGGAAGCCTACCTGCAGACCGACACCAGCAAGGGTTTCCGCGACTTCGAAGCCTGGCCGATGGACAATACCCCGGCGCTGGCCGACGTCATGATCGGCACCTCGGACGAGATCACCTCGCTGCATCTTGACCGCAAGGCGCTGATCACCGACCACCTGTCGGCGCTGGTGCTGGAAAGCGCGGGCCCGCTGATGTTCCACGGCGCGGCCGAAAAGATCGCGCCGGTGTTGTGGCTCAACCACGACATCATCGCGCGCCAGCTGAACGAACTGCACAACTAAACCTTATTCATTCCGGCTGGCAGGCAGTATCATTGCCTGTTTGCCGACTTTAGGACAAAGAAAACCATGGGCCTGTTCACCAAACATTCGATGTACGAATCCGACCACACCAAGTTCATCCGGGAACTCAAGGAAAAGACCCCGGGCATGGACGAGCGCCAGGTGGCCGGCCGCGCGCTGCTGTGGGACAAGGCGCCGCTGACGCTGGACGAGCAGCGCCGCGTCGAGGAATCGCGCCTGCGCCAGCAAGCCTACCCGTACCAGAGCAAGGTCTGATTCCCGAGGCCGGCGACGATGCTGCCCGAGCAGGTGGCCCCGGATGGGGCCGCCGATCCCGTTGCCGGCGACGGCGCCGCGTCCGGCCATCCCCAGGATGAGGCCGGCGCCGCGGCCCAGGCCGCCGCACAGGCGGCCGAAGCCGCGGTGGCGCGCCTGTACGGCGAACCGCTGCTGCGCCTGCCCAACGACCTGTACATCCCGCCCGACGCGCTCGAGGTGTTCCTGGACGCCTTCGAAGGCCCGCTCGACCTGCTGCTGTACCTGATCCGCAAGCAGAACTTCAACATCCTCGATATCCCGATGGCGCAGGTGACCCTGCAATACCTGGAGTACGTCGAGCAGATCCGCCAGAGCAACCTGGAACTGGCGGCCGAATACCTGCTCATGGCGGCCATGCTGATCGAGATCAAGTCGCGCATGCTGCTGCCGAAGCGCCAGGACTTGCTGGTCGAGGAAGCCGACGATCCGCGCGCGGAACTGGTGCGGCGCTTGCTGGACTACGAGCAGATCAAGCTGGCGGCCAAGGACCTGGGCGCCCTGCCCCAGTACGAGCGCGATTTCCAGCGCCCGTCGCTGCCCATCGAGCAGGGCGACGCCGTGGTCTGGCCGCAGGTCGACGCGCACGACCTGCAGCGCGCCTGGATGGACGTGCTGCGCCGCGCCAGGCTGACCCAGCACCACCGCATCGGGCGCGAGGAACTGTCGGTGCGCGAGCACATGTCGGCCATCCTGCGCACGCTGCAGTCGGCGCGCTTCGTCGAGTTCGCCGACCTGTTCGGCGGCCAGGCCGGCGTGCCGGTGGTGGTGGTGCACTTCGTCGCCCTGCTCGAGCTGGCCAAGGAAACCCTGATCGAAATCACCCAGGCCGAACCGTTCGCGCCGATCTACGTGCGGCTCGCCTATTCCCCGGCCTGAACGCCGGCCCGAACCACGGCGCGGCGCCGCCTCAACGAAACCGAATCAATCATGAAAATCATCTCTTCCATCGAGGACCTGCGCGACCAGTTGCGCGGCCAGCTGCGTACCGCCTTCGTTCCGACCATGGGCAACCTGCACGAGGGCCACCTGTCGCTGATGCGCCTGGCGCGCCGCCACGGCGACCCGGTGGTCGCCTCGATCTTCGTCAACCGCCTGCAGTTCGGCCCCAACGAGGATTTCGACAAGTACCCGCGCACCTTCCAGGCCGACGTCGAGAAGCTGGAAAAGGAAGGCGTGTACGTGCTGTTCGCGCCGACCGAGAAGGACCTGTACCCGGAGCCGCAGGAATACCGCGTGCAGCCGCCGGACGGCCTGGGCAACATCCTCGAAGGCGAGTTCCGCCCCGGCTTCTTCAACGGCGTGTGCACCGTGGTGACCAAGCTGTTCTCGTGCGTGCAGCCGCGCGTGGCGGTGTTCGGCAAGAAGGATTACCAGCAGCTGATGATCATCCGTAACATGGCGCGCCAGTTCGCGCTGCCGACCGAGATCATCGGCGCCGAGACCTTCCGCGCCGAGGATGGCCTGGCGCTGTCCTCGCGCAACGGCTACCTGTCGCCCGCGGAACGCGCCGAAGCGCCCTTCCTGTACCAGACCCTGCAGTACGTGGCGGAACAGGCGCGCGCCGGCCACCCGGACCTGGCGGCGCTGGAGCGCGACGCCATGGCGCGCCTGGCCGGCCACGGCTGGCAACCGGACTACGTCTCGATCCGCAAGCGCATGGACCTGCAGGCGCCCAGCGCCGCAGAACATGCCGCCGGCGATCCGCTGGTGGTGCTGACTGCGGCCAAGCTGGGCAATACGCGCCTGATCGATAATCTGGAAATATGATATTTTTCCATTTGGAAATTTCGATGACGTTTTGCTAAAATCGTGGCATTGTTTCTTAACCAAGGCCTGCGGCAGGTACCCGAATGACCGACTTCGCTCCCAACCATTTGCGCAAGGGCCCGCCCAAGGCCGCCGACGCCGTCGACCGCATCGGCCCGCAACACGGGGCGCACCAGATGCGCGACGCGTCCGAGATCGCCGGCACGCTGGCGGGGCTGGCGCAGGCCGGCGAAGCGGTCACGGTGTACCCGCCCGGGCGCCTCGTGGCCATGGCGCGCATCGACGAGGTACTGCCGGATGACGCTTGCTTCACGCTCGACCTCGCCGACGGCGACCTGGTGCTGGCGGAAGGCAAGACCACGCTGGTGGCTTCGCTCGGCGGCAACGCCAAGATCCAGTTCGAGCTGGACGCCGACTGGAACGTCGTGCCCGGCCGGCCGCACCTGACCCGGTTGCCGATTCCGGTCATGTGCCAGGTGCTCAACCGGCGCGCCGAGCCGCGCCTGGAAACGCCGGTCGGCGTCAACTACAGCGCGCGCTTCACGACGCTGGGCAAGGTGTTCGAACTGCCGCTGCACGATTTTTCCAGCGGCGGCGTGGGCATGCGCGCCACGCCGGAACAGGCCTACGAACTGTACGTGGGCAGGAAGCTGGATGGCGTGCAGCTGGACCTGGGGCCGTCGCTGCGCATCGTGGCCGACCTCGAAGTGCGCCTGCTGCGGCCGTTCCGCACCTTTTTGCTGGGGCAGCAGGTGCAGATCGGCTGCCGCATCTCGCAGATCGCGATGCAGATGCGCCAGGGGCTGGACCGGGCGGTGACGACGGTGCAGAAGCGCAGGTGATGGGTGGCAGAGGCCGCGACATGCGCACAAACGACAACGGGCCGCGCGGCCCGTTTTTTACGTTCGATGGTAGGGTGGACGGGTCCCCCGTCCACGCGTTCAACCAATGCATGCACATGTTGAACGCGTGGACGGCGGAGCCGCCCACCCTACCAACGGTGCCACGGTGTTTCACGCGGCCACGTTCTGCGCCCACGCCAGCGCCGACAAGTGCGCCTGGTTGACGGCCAAGGGCGCGATCCCGAGCGCGGCGGCCATCGAGGCCACCAGGTTGGAATTCAGTTCGCACGCCTCCGCCAGCGCCAGGTAGGGTCCGTACACGCCGTCGCGCGCCAGCAGCGCGCGCACCACCGGCTCCGGCAGCTGGATCGCATCCAGCACTTCCTGCATCGGCAAGCCCAGTAAACGGTCGAGCAGCGAGAACATGCCGGCCACGAACAGGTATTCGCCATCGCCGCGCGGCAAATTCTTCTGCCCGAGCAGCTCGCACAGGCGCGCGCGCACCACCGCGGTTTCCATCAGCACCGGCGAATAGCCGCTGGAACTGGCGGTCGCCAGCAGCAGCACCAGCCAGCGGTACAGCGGCGCGTAGCCGAGCATGGCGATCGCCTGGCGCAGCGACTGGATCTCGCGCCCGGCGCCGAAACCGGCCGAATTGATGAAGCGCAGCAGCTTATAGATCAGCGCCGGGTCGCGCTTGAGCACGGCCTCGATCTTGGGCACGTCCTCGTTGTTCTGCACCATCTGCATCAGTTGCAGGATGATGGCCTGCGCCGGGTTCATGCCCTTCACCGGGTTGCCGGGACGCGGTGTCAGGTGCAGCTTGCCGACCACCGAGTCCAGTCCGAGCGCGGCGCAGGCGTCGAATTCGGCCCAGGTGGCGACCGGGCGCCCGACCAGGCGCAGCGAGGATTGCTTGGCGGCGGCATAGGTGCGGGCCTGGGCGGCGACATCGGCGCCGGCGAAGCGCACCTCGGCGAACGAGGCCAGCGGCGCCAGGTTGCGCCCCAGCAGGTCGAGGTTCACGCCGCGGATCGAGATGCCGACCCCGCCGGCGCGCAGGCCCTGCACCGCGGCGCGGGTATCGGCGTTGGCCAGGTCGCGCGTGCGCACCGACAGCACGGTGCGTTCCGGCGGCAGCGCATGCAGCGCGTCCAGCGACAGCATGGCCGGCACCGCGTCCAGGAACAGCAGCTTGTCGCGCAGCAGCCAGCCGCCCTCCTCGTCGACCAGCTGGCCGGCGACGAAGCCGACCAGCGCTTCCAGGTCGGCGTCGGTGACCTGCTGTTCGTGCTGCTGCCATGACAGTTCGTAGCCGATGACGCGCTGCCTGGGATCGAGCAGGGGTTCACGGACGATGAAATTGGTCTGGTGCATGAGTCTGGGCGCCGGTGAGACGATGGGTGAGACTGGGTGAAACTTTTGATGCCGGATGGGCGGCACCGCTTGCTGCTGGCAATACATGTGGATCGGTTACCCCGTCGTCCCCGCGAAGGCGGGGACCCATACTGAGTACCAGAATTCGCTAACGTTGAAACCGTCACGGTTTTGCTAGGACAGCAGCTTTGGAGGCGCAGCATGGGTCCCCGCCAAGGGGGCCGCCCAGGCCGGGGACGACGTGCATCATGTTGCGCTTACATTATCGACGCGGATGACTCGACCGCTTCAAAAACCCAAGCTGTCGAGCAGGTCATCCACCTGCCCCTGGTCCGCCACCACCTCGGTATTGCCCTGCGGCTTGATCTGCGGCCCGTTCAGCAAGCCATTGTCCAGCTCGCGCTTGATCTCTTCCGGCGCGAAGTCGACCAGCACCTGCACCAGTTGCTTTTCCAGGTTCTGGGCGATGCCGGTGATGCGCTTGATCACCTGGCCGGTCAGGTCCTGGAAGTCCTGGGCCATCATGATGTCCATCAGGTGGCCCTTGGTGGCGCCGGCCGACGTACGCGCGACGTCCAGGCTGGCCACGGTACGCTCGGCCAGCGCGCGCCAGGCAGCGTCGTCGCCAGCCGGCGCAGCCAGCAGCGCCTGCCAGGACCGGGACAGGTCGGTGGCCGAGGCGTCGATGCCGTCCTGCAGCGGATTGGCGGCGTCGGTGGCGTCCAGCACGCGCTTGGCGGCCTGTTCCGACAGGCGCGCCACGTAGTCGAGGCGGTCGCGCGCGTCGGGGATGTCGCTGGCGGCCTTTTCGATCAGCTTGTCCAGGCCCAGACCGCGCAGGTTCTCGTGCAGCGCGCGCGTCATGTGGCCGATGCGGCTGAGCACCTCGTCGTGCGCACCGGGTTCGACCGCCGCGGCGTCGACGGCCGCCACCTCTGCAACCTGGCCAGCGATGTGCGCATTCATGTCAGGCAGCCTTTTCCATCTTTTCGAAGATCTTGTTCAGCTTCTCGTCCAGCGTGGCCGCGGTGAACGGCTTGACGACATAGCCATTGGCGCCGGCCTGGGCCGCCGCGATGATGTTTTCCTTCTTGGCCTCGGCGGTCACCATCAGCACCGGCAGCTTGGCCAGCGCGGGATCGGCGCGGATGTTCTGCAACATGGTCAGGCCGTCCATGTTCGGCATGTTCCAGTCCGACACCACGAAATCGAACTGTTCGCTGCGCAGCTTGGCCAGCGCCATCACGCCGTCTTCGGCTTCGTCGACGTTGGCGTAGCCCAGTTCCTTCAGCAGGTTCCGGACGATACGGCGCATCGTCGAGAAGTCGTCAACAACCAAAAAACGCATCTTTGGATCAGCCATGAATTACTCCGTTGTTTCTGTATTCTGATAAGGCATCCCGGCCGCGGGCGGTTTGCGGGACCCCGTGATGTTGGTAGGGTTCGGCACTGCTTAACAGGCCTTAGCATAGCATTTTTGTTGCCGTACGGCGATAAAACTACAGTGAAAGCAACCGGTTCGGATCAAACACGCAACGCCCGCCCCCCATGCGTTGCAAGATGGCCAAGAACCAGTCCCGGCAAGGCCTGCAAGGGCGCGATTTCGTGGGCGGCGCCGATGGCGATCGCTTCGCGCGGCATGCCGAACACCACGCACGAAGCTTCGTCCTGGGCGAAATTGTACGCTCCCGCCCCCTTCATCTCCAGCATCCCTTGTGCGCCGTCCTTGCCCATGCCGGTCAGGATCACCCCGACCGCGTTCTTGCCGGCGGCCTGGGCCGCCGAACGGAACAGCACGTCCACCGACGGACGGTGGCGGTTGACCGGCTCGCTCTGCTCGATGCGGGTCATGTAGTTGGCGCCGGAACGCGTCAGCAGCAGGTGCGAATGGCCGGGGGCGATGTAGGCATGGCCCGGCAGCACCCGTTCGTTGCCCTGCGATTCGCACACGCTGATCTTGCACAGCGAATCGAGGCGGCGCGCGAACGAGCTGGTAAAACCTTCCGGCATGTGCTGGGCGATCAGGATGCCCGGACAGTCGGACGGCATCTGCATCAGGAATTCGCGGATCGCCTCGGTGCCGCCGGTGGAAGCGCCGATGATGATCAGCTTTTCCGACGAGTTCAGCGGCGCGCGCAGCACCGGCATCGCGGTTCCCGTCCCGGTGCCGGCGCCCGGCGCATGCAGGCTGCGCGGCCGGATGCGCGCGCGCGCGGCGGCGCGGATCTTGTCGGTGATCAGTTCGGTGTATTCGCGCATGCCGGACTGGATCGAGATCTTCGGCTTGGTGACGAAGTCGACCGCGCCCAATTCCAGCGCGCGCATCGTGATCTCGGACCCGCGCTCGGTCAGCGAGGACACCATCAGCACCGGCATCGGCCGCAGGCGCATCAGGCGCTCGAGGAAATCGAGGCCGTCCATCTTCGGCATCTCGACGTCGAGCGTGAGCACGTCGGGATTGGTGCGCTTGATCAGTTCACGCGCCACCAGCGGGTCGGGGGCGACCCCGGCCACTTCCATGTCGGGCTGGGAATTGACGATCTCGGTCATCACGCTGCGGATCAGGGCCGAGTCGTCGACGATCGCCACCTTGATCTTGTTGGTCGTGTTCATCCTGCGAGCCTTTCTCTCAAGCGGATTTTATTATTGGAACAGGTCGACGTCGCCGCCCACCGGCGCCACCTTGAGGCGGCTGGCGTAGTCGGATTCGCGCTTGGCCAGCGTGTCGTTGTGGGTCTGCATCAGCTTCTTGACCAGCACGCGGCCGCTGCGCGGAAAAAAATACACTTTTCTCGGGTAGATGTCGTTGAGGTCCTCGGCCACCACCGGGATGCGCTCGGTCTTCAGGAAGCGCATCACGAAGGCGGCGTTGCGCTCGCCCACGTTCATCGCCGAAAAGCCGCGCAGCACGGCGCCGCCGCCGAACACCTTGGCTTCCAGGTGTTCGCGCCGCGCGCCCGCTTTCAGCAAATCGTTGATCAGCACTTCCATCGCATAGGTGCCGTAGCGCATCGAGGCCGAGACCGGACTGCCGGCCTCGCCGCCGCCGTCGGGCAGCATGAAGTGGTTCATCCCGCCCAGGCCCTTGGTACGGTCGCGGATGCAGGCCGACACGCAGGAGCCGAGCACGGTCACGATCAGCATGTCCTTGGCGGTGTAGTAGTACTCGCCCGGCAGGATCTTGGCGGCGTCGCAATCGAAGGTGCGGTCGTAGTAGACGTTGGTGGCAAAATGGGTATTGTCCATGCGTGGTTCATCCCGCCTAGGCCTGGGCCAGTTCGTACACCGTCTTGCCGCGCAGGCGCAGCGCGTCGGACACATACAGGAAGTTCTCCGAGTGCCCGGCGAACAGCAGCGCATCCGGCTTCATCAGCGGCACGAAGCGCGACAGGATCTTGCGCTGGGTGGCCTTGTCGAAGTAGATCATCACGTTGCGGCAAAAGATCGCGTCGTACGGCCCCTTCACGTCCCAGCCGTCGGCCAGCAGGTTCAGCTGGCGGAAGCTGACCAGGTTGCGCAGTTCCGGGCGCACCCGCACCATGCCCTGCTGGGCGCCCTTCCCCTTCAGGAAGAAGCGGCGCAGGCGTTCCGGCTCCAGCTTGTCGACGCGCTCCATCGGATACACGCCGGCGGCGGCCGTGGCCAGCACGTTGGTGTCGATGTCGGTGGCGACGATCTGCACGGGCGGCGTGGCGCTGCCGAAGGCTTCGCACAGCGTCATCGCGATCGAGTACGGCTCTTCGCCGGTGGAACTGGCCGAGCACCAGACGGTGAACGGCGCCGCTTTGTCGCGGCGCGCCCTGGACGCATGCTCGGCCAGCAGCGGGAAGTGATGGGCCTCGCGGAAGAACGAGGTCAGGTTGGTGGTGAGCGCGTTGGTGAACGATTCCCACTCGCCGCCCATGTGGCCGCCTTCCAGGCCGTCCAGGTAGGTCGCGAACGAGGCGATGCCGGTGGCGCGCAGGCGGCGCGCCAGGCGGCTGTAGACCATTTCCTGCTTGCTGTCGGCCAGCGAAATGCCGGCGCGCTGGTAGATCAGCCCGCGCACGCGCTCGAAGTCGTGGCGCGTGAATTCGAATTCCTTGCCGGTTTCCTGCTTGCTTGTCAGCGGCACGTTTTACCTCTGTCTCTCGTTATGCGCACGCCGTACGGCGCGCGCTGTGTTGCGCCGCGTCGGGTGCTTACGCCGCCATCTTGTCGATCAGGCCCATCTCGCTGGACGACATCAGCTTGTCGATGTCGATCAGGATCAGCATGCGCTCGTCGACGGTGCCCAGCCCGACCAGGTAGTCGGCGCTGAAGGCGCTGCCCATGTCCGGCGCCGGCTTGATCTGGTCCGGGGTCAGCGTGGTCACGTCGGACACGCTGTCGACCACCATGCCCATGATGCGCCCGCCGATGTTCAGGATGATCACGACCGTGAACTGGTCGTAGGTCGGGGTGCCGAGCTTGAACTTGATGCGCATGTCGACCACCGGGATGATGATGCCGCGCAGGTTGATCACGCCCTTGATGAATTCCGGCGCGTTGGCGATGCGGGTCACGGCTTCGTAGCCGCGGATTTCCTGCACCTTCAGGATGTCGATGCCGTATTCCTCGGAGCCGAGGGTGAAGGCCAGGTATTCGCTGCCGCTGCCGTCGTGGGCGTCGTTCTTGATGGTCAGATGTGTGGACATGTCGGTTCCCAATGGATGAGTTGAGGTTGTTCGGTTACAGGGTGACGGCGTCGTCGGTCAGCTGGCGGGCCGAGCGCAGCAGCGCGGCCACGTCCAGGATCAGGGCCACGCCGCCGTCGCCCAGGATGGTGGCGCCGGAGATGCCGGCCACCTTGCGGTAATTCGATTCGAGGTTCTTCACCACCACCTGCTGCTGGCCGACCAGCTCGTCGACGAACAGCGCGGCCTTGCGCCCTTCGGTCTCGAGGATCACCAGGATGCCCTCGGTGGGGTCGGTGCAGTGCGGCTCGATGTTGAACATCTGGTGCAGCGGGATCAGCGGCAGGTACTCGCCGCGCACCTTGACCACGCGGCCCTGGCCGGCGATCTCCTTGACGTCGGAGGGCAAAGGCTGCAGCGACTCGACCACGAAGCCCAGCGGCAGGATGTAGATCTCGTCGCCGCAGCGGATCGACATGCCGTCCAGGATCGCCAGCGTCAGCGGCAGCGAGATCAGGATGGTGGTGCCGAAGCCCTGGGCCGAGCGGATGTCGATGCTGCCGCCCAGCGCCGTGATGTTGCGCTTGACGACGTCCATGCCGACCCCGCGCCCGGAGACGTCGGTGACGATTTCCGCGGTCGAGAAGCCGGGCGCGAAGATCAGCTGCCAGACCTCGGCATCGCTCATGGCGTTCGATACCGGCAAGCCGTTGGCGGCGGCCTTGGCCAGGATCTTTTCGCGGTTCAGGCCGGCGCCGTCGTCAGCCACCTCGATCACGATGTTGCCGCCCTGGTGCGCGGCCGACAGGAACAGGCGCCCCGACTCCGACTTGCCGGCCTTGACGCGCGCGGCCGGCAGTTCGATGCCGTGGTCGATGCTGTTGCGCACCAGGTGCGTCAGCGGATCGACGATGCGCTCGATCAGGCCCTTGTCCAGTTCGGTGGCCGCGCCGTGGGTGATGAAGTCGACCTTCTTGCCCAGCTTGCCGGCCAGGTCGCGCACCATGCGCGGAAAGCGCGAGAACACGAAATCCATCGGCATCATGCGGATCGACATCACCGCTTCCTGCAGCGCGCGCGTGTTGCGGGTCAGCTGCGACACCGATTGCAGCAGGCGCTCGTGCAGCATCGGGTCGAGGCCGTCGCTTCTCTGCTCGATCATGGCTTGCGTGATCACCATCTCGCCGACCAGGTTGATCAGCTGGTCGACCTTTTCGATCGACACGCGGATCGAGCCCGCTTCGGCGTGCGCATGGGCCGCTTCCGCCGCCTTCTTCGCCGCCTTTTTCTCGAGCGCTTCGGCTTCCTGCGCCTCGGCGCGCGCCTGTGCGGACGCCGCCTTCGCCGCCTCTTGCGGCACATCGGCGATGCCGGCCTCGCGCCGGATCTGCTCGATCGGCTGGAAGAAGCCGTAGCCGCGCTCGTCGTCGGACGGTTCGGCCGCATGTGCGGCGGCGCCGGCATCGGGCTCGACCGGGTCGAAGAAGCCGTAGCCCTGCGCGTCCTCGATGCGGGCGCGTTCGGCAGCCTCGATGGCGCGTTGCTCGGGCGTCAAGGGCGGCGCCTCGAACACCTTGAGGTCGTCCGGATCGAGCACGAACGAGCAGATGGCGACGATGTCGTCCAGGCTTTCGTGGGTGGTGATGACCAGCGCGCTGCGTCCGCCCGCGAGCGGCACCACCGACACCCGTCCCATCAGCCCGAGTTCGTCGACCAGCGCGTTCACATCGCGCTGCGGCAGGTCGGGCAGTTCGATCTTGTAGCGGTGCGCGCCTTCGGCCACGGCCTGCTTGTGCTCGGCATGCAGGAACGACGGCACGGTGGCGTGGTGCACCGGCACCACGCCCTGCGACAGGTCGTGCAGCACCATGCGCACGTTGGCGACGGCATCCTGGTCGACGGCGGCGCCGTGGCGGTGGCCGTCGAGCTGCATCTTGAGGATGTCCTTGGCCGACAGGAAGGCGTCCACGTGCTGCGCGGTGAGCGCCATCTCGCCCTTGCGGATGCGGTCGAGCAGCGACTCCAGCACGTGGGTCACTTCGCTCATGTCGTTCAGGCCGAAGGTCGAGGCGCCGCCCTTGATCGAATGGGCGGTGCGGAAGATCGCGTTCAGGTCTTCCGCGTCGGGCGCGGCGGGATCGACGGCCAGCAGCAGACGCTCCTTCTCGGCGAGGAGTTCTTCCGCCTCGTCGAAAAAGACCTGGTAGAACTGGCTGATGTCGATGCTCATGGTGCTTCCCGTGGTGACCCTGTTATCCAATGACCTTCTTGACGACCTCGATCAGGCGCTGCGGATCGAAGGGCTTGACCAGCCAGCCGTTGGCGCCGGCGGCGCGGCCCCTGGCCTTCATCTCGTCGGACGATTCGGTGGTCAGCATCAGGATCGGCACCTTGGCATAGGCCGGCATGCCGCGCAGCGACTTGATCAGCGTGAGGCCATCCATCTTCGGCATGTTCTGGTCGGTCAGGACCAGGTCGACGGTCTGCTGGCGCGCCTTGTCCAGCCCATCCTGGCCGTCGACCGCCTCCACCACCTGGTAGCCGGCCGCCTTCAGGCTGAACGCCACCATCTGGCGCAGCGAGCTCGAATCGTCGACCGCGAGAATTGTTTTTGCCATTTTTTTTACTCCTAGGGGTCAGCGCCC
This sequence comes from Massilia forsythiae, assembly GCF_012849555.1. Taxonomy (NCBI): domain Bacteria; kingdom Pseudomonadati; phylum Pseudomonadota; class Betaproteobacteria; order Burkholderiales; family Oxalobacteraceae; genus Massilia; species Massilia forsythiae. Next base: position 3,852,831 of record NZ_CP051685.1, on the reverse strand, counting down.
GGTTTTTCCTTCAGGGCTCCGACCCCGGTGTTCAGCCACAGGCCTAGCCCGTCTTGATCAGATGAGGTCAGAGCCCACCCGAGTGAACCGGGCACCGACCCCATAACATAAATTAGAACAACTCCACATCCCCGCTTTCCAGTTGCCGCTGTTCCACCGACTTGCGCAGCATGCCGCGCAGCGCGATCGACTGCAGCGCCAGCGCGCTGCCGACCTGCCCCAGGCGCTCGACGATTTCCTCGCTGTCGCTCTCGGGCACGATGCCGGCGCCGTGCGCGTTCAGCGTCGCCAGGAAGGCGCGCAGGCCGCTCACGCGGCGCAGCGTGCGGTCGAGCAGCTGGCTGGTCATGTCCTGGAACTGCATGCCGGTGACGGCGCCGTTCACGTGGCGCGCGATCTCGGCGGACATGCCGCCCAGCGCGGCGACATCGTCGGCGCTCGGTGCGGCGCCCGCCAGCAGGCGGTCGATCGCGTCCTGGCGCGTCTCCACCGCCTGGTGGATCGCCATGAAGCTGGCGGTCAGCTTGACGATCGCCTCCTCGAGCAGCAGGTTGGTCTGCACCAGGTCGGTCTCGACCTCGACCAGGTGGCGCCGGCCATGGTCGGACACGCCCGACAGCAGGCGCTTGACGCGGGAGCCGAGAATCTTTTTCCTTGTCATGCCATCCTCCAGATCGTCACGCCGCGCTACTTCCCGGCCGCGGCCGGCGCCGCCGGGGCTGCCGCTGCCTCAGCAGGCGCGATGCCGCCGCCCGTCGCCGACGCCACCGCCTTCACCGCTGCGTCGGCATCGTCGCCCGGCACGTCGAGCGCCACGCCGTCGCGCAGCAAGCCTTCCTCGGTACGCTTGTTCATCACCAGGATGCTGATGCGGCGGTTGACCGGATTGAACGGGTCCTTGCGGTCCAGGTGGTTGACGCCGGCCAGGCCCACCACGCGCAGCACCTTGGCGTCGGCCAGGCCGCCGCGCACCAGTTCGCGGCGCGAGGCGTTGGCGCGGTCGGCCGACAATTCCCAGTTGCTGTAGCCGCTCTCGGTCATGTAGGGCGTGGAATCGGTGTGGCCGGACAGGCTCAGCTTGTTCGGCACGTCGTTCAGCACCAACGCCAGCACGTCCAGGATGTCGCGCGTGTACGGCTGCAGCTCGGCGCGCGCGCTCTCGAACATCGGACGGTTCTTTTCGTCGACGATCTGGATGCGCAGGCCTTCGCTGGTGATGTCCAGCAGCAGCTGGTTCTTGTACTTCTTCAGCACCGGGTTGGCCTCGATGGTGGCCTGGATGCGCTCCTTCAGCGTCTGCAGGCGCTCCGCTTCGGCGCGCTCGACCGCGGCGCGCGCCGCCTTCATGTCGTAGACCTTCTTGTCGGGGGTGACTTCGCCCTTCTTGACCTGGCCGTTGCGCCGGGTCAGGTCCTGGCCGCCGCCCTGCAGGATCGAGGTGGCGTCGCCGGCGCCGGAACCGCCCTGCAAGGCCACCTTCAGCGGCGTCTTGAAGAAGCTGGCGATGCCTTCCATGTCGCCCTTGGTGGTCGAGCCGAGCAGCCACATGAGCAGGAAGAACGCCATCATCGCCGTCACGAAGTCGGCATAGGCGATCTTCCAGGCGCCGCCGTGGTGGCCGTGGCCGCCCTTCTTGATGCGCTTGACGATGATCGGGCGCTGGCCTTCGTCAGCCATGGCGGCCTCCCCGTGGGCGTGCGATCGGCATTATTTGCTCTTGGCCTTCTTGATGTGGTCTTCCAGTTCGGCAAAGGTCGGACGCTCGGTCGAGTACAGCACCTTGCGGCCGAATTCGACGGACAGCGCCGGGGCGTAGCCGTTCAGGCTGGCCAGCAGCGTCACCTTCACGGTCTGGAACATCTTGGTGGATTCCTCCAGTTTCTGTTCCAGCAGGCCCGACAACGGACCGACGAAGCCGTAGGCCAGCAGGATGCCGAGGAAGGTGCCGACCAGCGCGTGCGCGATCAGGATGCCCAGCTCGGCCGGCGGCATGCCCACCGATTCCATCGTGTGCACCACGCCCATCACCGCCGCCACGATGCCGAAGGCCGGCAGGCCGTCGCCCAGCTTGGCGATACACTGGGCCGGGAGCGCTCCCTCATGATGGTGGGTCTCGATTTCGTTGTCCATCAGGTTCTCGATCTGGAAGGCGTCCATGTTGCCGGATACCATCAACCGCAAGTAATCGGTGATGAATTCGACGATGTGGTGGTCGGCCAGCACGGCCGGGTACTTCGAGAACACCGGGCTCTGTTCCGGGCTTTCGATGTCGCCTTCGATCGACATCAAGCCTTCCTTGCGCACCTTGGACAGCACGTCGAACAACAGCGACATCAATTCCATGTACATGTCGCGCGTGAATTTGGAGCCCTTGAACACGGTCGGCAGCGCCTTCATGGTCGCCTTGACCGCTTTCGGGGTATTGCCCACGAAAAACGCGCCGAGCGCGGCGCCGAAGATCATGACCAGCTCCAGCGGCTGCCACAACACGGCCAGGTGGGCGCCGGTTGCGGCATAGCCGCCGAACACGGCGCCTATGACGACGATGTAACCAATAATGACAAACACGGCGCTCCCGATCGATGAATCCGCGTATTCCACGGCCCTGGATTCGACAAACAATAAATCCAAGAAGAAATATTTACTTAGGGAACTAGATTAACGGGAGAAGTGACTACGAGCAAGTAAAAATGCCCTGACTGTGGTTCAAAAGTGCCATACGTAAACATTTTTATGGGTACTTTCGATAACCAAATGCCAATCCGGTGCCCTATCGACAATAATGAATTCGTAACTAACAAGCACACTGCCGGGCTGCATCTCGGCGCTGGCCTTGCGCCACAGCGCCGCCATTGCTGCCGGCGACAGGTAGGCGAACACCAGGTCGTAGCTGCCGAAGTCGAGGTCGTCGTAGTCACCGCGCAGGAAGCGCGCGCGGCTGCCTTCGAGGCGCGCGCGCAGGCGGCTGGCCAGCCATGGCAGCGGCGCCAGCTCGATGCCGTCGATGCGGCAATCGGGACGGCGCCGCGCCAGGTCCAGCACGAGGCCGCCGAGGCCGCTGCCGATGTCGATCGCCGCCGCCGGCCGCTCCTGGGGCAGCAGGCCGGCGACCACGTCGCGCACCGCGCGTCCGGACGGGTAGTACGGCACTTGCGTGCGGAAGGTCGACCAGTACACCAGCACCAGCAGCAGGAACACAACCAGGAACAGTGCCGGCGGCAGCGCCAGGCCGCGCGCGCCATCCTGCGCCAGCAGCAAGGCGGATGGGAAGACGAACTGGATCGCAAGCCACCAGCGCGCCAGGCCGGCGCGCCAGGACAGCAACGCAGCCCCGGCGCCCTGCAGCAGCGCCACGCCCAGCGGCTGCGGCGCCATGCCGGCGCGCGCCAGCAGCCATACCGCGGCCAGCGTCAAGGGAAACGCCAGCATTTGCAGCAGCAGTGCGCGCAGGGCGGGCGCCGCCAGGATACGGCGCAGGCGCGACGCGTTCATGAATGCGGAGGAAGGAAAGTCAGTTGCCGCCAGCCTGGGCGGCGGCGTCCTTGGCCTTGCGCGTCTTGCCGGCGCGCGAGGGCATGTGGCACAGGCCGCACTGGTAATTGTCGTTCAGGTCGAGCGCGTTGACCACGAACTTGCCCTGGCACTTGGAACACGGCGCCACCATCAGCATGTTTCCTTGGAAGAAACGCACCAGGGTCCAGGCGCGCGTCAGCGACAGCAAGGGCTCCTCGCCCGGCTCCGGCGGCATCTGCTCCAGGTACAGCTGGTAGGACTTCATGATCGCCTGGATGCCGGTGGCGCCGGCGTTGTCGACCAGGAATTTATAAATATTGATGTACAGCGAGGAATGGATGTTCGGCTGCCAGGTCAGGAACCAGTCGGTCGAGAACGGCAGCATGCCCTTCGGCGGCGACACGCCCTTGAGTTCCTTGTACAGCTTGATCAAGCGTTCGCGCGACAGCGAGACTTCGTTCTCCAGCAGCTGGAGACGGGCGCCCAGCTGGATCAGTTCGATGGCCAGCTGGATTTCCTGGGCTTCGGACACGACGCTTTTCTTGCTCATGATGACCTGTTGGCGGCTGCGGGGAGGATGCCACGTCCACCCTACCGCCGTGGACCGAAAACCGGGGTTTGAATCTTAGGCGATTTCTTCGGCGGGCTGGCCGGCCATCAGGATGGCGGCGTGCGACTGCGCCAGGGCGCGGTCCTTGCTGTGGCTGGTGAGCATGCCCAGGATCGCCGAATCGTCGAAGCGGAAGCGCGCCAGCATCATGTTGCCGCCGGCCAGCTTCAGGATCTGGGCATTGCTCATGCCTTCGATTAGTTCGGCAATGTCGGCCGAGATGCCAAGCCGGAAGATCGCCGTGACCTTGTCGGCGCGAATCATCTGCTGGGCCAGCATCAGGTAGCTCAGGTTCGCATCACGAATTTCAGCCATCATGTCGTTCGCAGTCATTTTCATCTCTCCGTTGGTCGCTTCCGGCCCGCAATGTGTTGCCGATGAGATAGATTCTGACCGTGAGGAAACTTTTCAGCTATCGGAGCATGTCTGTATTTTTCGTCCGCCAAAGGCGATAGGACTCGTAGGAGTTTGTCTGACAAACTCGCTCGAATCAGGGGTGCTCCCCTATGACAAGGGGACGAAGGAAATTGTTTTGAACATGACACTTTCGACTTAGCAAATACTTTTATCGAAAGCATCTTGTGTTGGTTTACGTCAACCAAAACCGGAACTTTAGGGTCGTTCGAAAATATTTTTCACGTCTTCTGGGTCGCTCTGAATCCTTATCGGCACCGTTTCAACCGACTTTAGCGTTTCCGAAAACTTTTTTTCGACGCTTTTCCCCGTATCTGGATGGGTTATCGGACGCCGTCGCGGGAACTTTAGGGTTTTCCCAAAATATTTTCGAAAATTTTTCGTTGTCCCCCTGCTCGCGTTGCAACCGGCCGAGCAAATTGTCCGATCGACATCGAACGTCGGCGATGGCGTGTGCGCCGGATTGCTTGCTACACTGCGGCGGTCGGCCTTGCGCATCTGTCCGGGGCCGGCGCCGACTTCCCTGCAACCCAACCGATCCCGCACCGCACGATGGACATTGCCCCGACCGCCGACCGCCCTTCCCTGCCGACCACCCGCGCCGATTGCCTGGCGCTCGACGCCGCCGACCCGCTGGCGCCGCTGCGCGCGCGCTTCGACCTGCCCGAGGGCGTGATCTACCTGGACGGCAATTCGCTCGGCGCGCGTCCGCGCAGCGCCCTGGCGCGCGCCCAGGACGTGGTGGCGCGCGAATGGGGCCGCGACCTGATCCGCAGCTGGAACGACGCCGGCTGGTTCGAGCTGCCCAAGCGCCTGGGCGATCGCCTGGCGCCGCTGATCGGCGCGCATGCCGGCGAAGTCGTGGTCACCGACACCACCTCGCTCAACCTGTTCAAGGCGCTGGCGGCAGCGCTGGCAATCCAGGAGGAACGCGCACCGGCGCGCAAGACCATCGTCACCGAGCGCGCCAACTTCCCGACCGACATCTACATGGCCGACGGCCTGGCGCGCTGGCTCGACCGCGGCTACGGCGTGCGCCTGGTCGACACCCCGGAGGAGCTGGAAGCGGCGGTGGACGCCGATTGTGCCGTGCTGATGCTCACCCACGTGAACTACCGCGACGGGCGCCAGCACGACATGGCCGCCCTCACCGCCCACGCCCACGCCAACGGCGCCTTGACGGTATGGGACCTGGCCCACTCGGCCGGCGCGGTGCCGATCGACCTGCACGGCGCCGGGGCCGACTTCGCGGTCGGCTGCACCTATAAATACCTGAATGGCGGACCGGGCGCGCCGGCCTTTATCTGGGTGCCGCAGCGCCACCAGGCCGCGTTCAGCCACCCGCTTACCGGCTGGTGGAGCCACGCGGCGCCGTTCGCGATGGCGCATGGCTTCGCCGCAGCCGACGGCATCGGGCGCGCGCTGTGCGGCACCCAGCCGGTGGTGTCGCTGGCGCTGGTCGAGTGCGGCCTGGACGTGTTCGACGCCACCGACATGACTGCGCTGCGCGAAAAATCGCTGGCGCTGACCGACCTGTTCATCGGCCTGGTCGAACGCCGCTGCGCCGGGCACCGGTTGACACTGGTCACGCCGCGCGAGCATGCACGGCGCGGCAGCCACGTCAGCTTCACCCATCCGCACGGCTACGCGGTGATGGCGGCGCTGATCGGGCGCGGCGTGATCGGCGACTACCGCGAGCCGGACATCATGCGCTTCGGCTTCACCCCGCTGTACACCGGCTTCACCGACGTCTGGGACGCGGTCGAGACCCTGCGCGATATCCTCGACGGCGAAGGCTACGATATCCACGCCGCGCGCGCGGCGGTGACCTAGGGAGACGCCATGGACCCCATGGACGAAGGCGAGCAGCCGCCGGCGCCGTCGCCGGAAAACGCGCAATGGCACGGCGCACGCATGGACTTCAGCCAGGCCATGCGCTACGGCGACTACCTGGGCCTGGAGCAGATCCTGTCGGCCCAGCACCCGCTGTCGCCGGACCACAACGAGATGCTGTTCATCGTCCAGCACCAGACGGGCGAACTGTGGATCAAGCTGATGCTGCACGAACTGCAGGCGGTGCGCACGCTGGTGGCCGGCGGCGACCTGCCGCCCGCCTTCAAGATGTTGGCGCGGGTGGCGCGCATCATGGACCAGCTGGTGCACGCCTGGGACGTGCTGGCCACCATGACCCCGCCCGAGTACAGCGCCATCCGGCCCTACCTGGCCGCGTCCTCCGGCTTCCAGTCGTTCCAGTACCGGGAACTCGAATTCATCCTCGGGAACAAGAACCCGGCCATGCTGGCGGTGCACCGGGATGCGCCCGGGCAGCACGCGCGCCTGGAACGCGAACTGCACGCGCCCTCGATCTACGACGAGGCGGTGCGGCTGCTGGCGCGTTCCGGACTGGCAGTGTCGCCCGAACGGCTGGCGCGCGACCCCGGCCTGCCCACGGCGCACGACGATTCGGTGATGGCGGCCTGGCTCGCCGTCTACCGCGACCCCGGGCATCACTGGGCGCTGTACGAGCTGGCCGAGAAGCTGGTCGACCTGGAGACCGCGTTCCGCTTCTGGCGCTTCCGCCACGTGTCGACGGTGGAGCGCATCATCGGCTTCAAGGCCGGCACCGGCGGCACCGCCGGCGTCAGCTACCTGCGCAAGATGCTGGACGTGGTGCTGTTTCCGGAACTGTTCGCGCTGCGCACGAAGCTGTAGACGCGCCGCGCCGCCACCCGGCGTGCAATAATGGCAAGCGTCATATCAACATTGCTGTGGAGGCTCCATGAAGTGCGACATCCTGATCCTGGCCGGCCTGTGGAACTCCGGTCCGCAGCACTGGCAATCGCACTGGGAGCGCAAGTACCCGGCCTGGACCCGCGCCGCGCACCGCGACTGGAACAACCCCGAGCGCGACGAATGGGTGGCCGAGCTGGACGCGGCGATTGCCGCCTGCCAGGGCAAGCCGATCCTGGTCGCGCACAGCCTGGGCTGCATGCTGGTGAACCAGTGGGCGCAGTCCGGCTCGCGCCTGGAAGTGGCCGGCGCCTTCCTGGTGGCGCCGAGCGACACCGACGCCGACTCCTACCCGGTCGGCAGCAACGGTTTTTCTCCGGTGCCGATGGAGGCGCTGCCCTTCCCCTCGCTGGTGGTGGCCAGCAGCGACGACCCGTACGTGACGCCCGAGCGCGCGCGCGCCTTTGCCGCCGCCTGGGGCAGCCGCCTGGTCGAGATCGGCAACGCCGGCCACGTGAATGCCGACAGCGGCTACGGCGCGTGGCCCGAGGGCGAGCGCCTGCTGGAAGACTTCTGCCGCGACCTGAACCCGTGATGCCCGGGACATCACGTGCCGGGCGTCGCGTGCCGGACATGTGATCCCCGTCCTGCCTGATCACATGCCGCCGACGAGGTGCCTTCGAGATGAACAGCCGCCCCAGCATGCGCCCGCCGGCCGGACTGGACCAGCCTTTCTCCCTGTATCTCGACCTGGTGCGCACGCTCGCGGCGCTGGCCGTGGTGGCGGCGCACTTCGGCTATTTCGGCATCTTCAGCGCGCGCCAGGTCGCCGCCATCCCCGATTTCGGGCGCGAGGCGGTAATCGCCTTCTTCGTGCTGTCCGGCTTCGTGATCGCCTACAGCGCCGAGCACAAGAACCATACGCTGGGCGAATACGCCGCCGCCCGCTGCGCGCGCCTGTATTCGGTGGCGCTGCCGGTGCTGCTGTTCGCGTTCTTGCTGGCGGCGCTCGCGGCCGGCCCCCTGCACGGCCGCGTCGACGACGCCTACCAGCTGCAGCGCCCCTGGCTGTACGTCCCCTTCCACCTGCTGTTCCTGGGCGACGTCTGGCGCTTCGCCGAGCGTCCGCCCTGGCTGCTGCCCTACTGGTCGCTGGATTACGAAGCCTGGTACTACGTGCTGTTCGGCGTGGCCTGCTACCTGCGCGGCCGGCGCCGCCTGCTGGCGCTGGCGTGCGTGCTGGCCCTGATCGGCCCGCGCCTGTGGCTGCTGCTGCCGGTGTGGCTGAGCGGGGTCGCGCTGTACCGCTGGCAGCGGCGCCCGCACGCCATCGGGCGCGGCGCGGCGCGCGCCGGCTGGCTGCTCAGCGTGCTGCTGATGGCGCTGTGGGGCTGGCTGGACCCCGAACCGGCCTTGCGCCAGGTGGCCAACGGCGCCTGGCCGTTCACGGCGATCCGGCTGGGCAGCGCCGACCGCGTGCTGGCCGACTATGCCGTCATGCTGATCGTGCTGGCCAACTTCGCCTGCGCGCGCCATGCCGGCTTCGGTCTGCTGGAACGGCTGCGCAGCCCGGTGCGGCGGATGTCGGCGCACACCTTTACCCTGTACCTGTCGCACGGCGTGGTGATCGGCGCCTGGCAGACCCTGGTACCGATCGAGCGCGGCCAGCCGGGCACCATCCTGGCGCTGGCCGCAGCGATCGCGCTGGTGACGGTGGCGCTGCAGCCGCTCACGGTGGCGCTGCAGCGGGCGCTGCATGCGGGGGTGATGGCGTTTGCCGGGGTCCTGGGGCGGGTGCCGCGGGTGGTGCAGTGAGCATCGGCCAGCCGATCAGTGCAGATGGCTTGATGGCAGCATAAATCACGTCGTCCCCGCGCAGGGTAAAGAATGCCACTGGCATTCTTTACCCCATGCTGAGCCAAAGATAGACACGGTGTATGGGTCCCCGCCTGCGCGGGGACGACGGTCTCCAAGTAGACTGTATCAATTTCGGCCGCAGTGTGCGAGCGCCGCAACCACGATAAAAAAATGGCCAGCGCACCAACGCGCCGGCCATTATCAAGATCTGCCGAATAGCGGGTTTACTTGCCCGCAGTCGCCAGCAGCATCTCGTTCAAACGCTTCACGAACGCCGCCGGATCGCTCAGGCTGCCGCCTTCGGCCAGCATGGCCTGGTCGAACAGGATGTGCGACCAGTCGGCGAAGCGCGGGCTGGCAGCATCTTCGTACTTCAGGCGCGTCACCAGCGGGTGCTGCGGGTTGATCTCGAGGATCGGCTTGCTGTCCGGCGCGTTCTGGCCGGCCTGCTTCAGCATGCGCACCAGGTTGGCCGACAGTTCGTGCTCGTCCGCCACCAGGCAGGCCGGCGAGTCGGTCAGGCGGAAGGTCACGCGCACGTCCTTGGCCTTGTCCGCCAGCGCGCCCTTCATCTTCTCGACCAGCTCTTTGTACTGGCCTTCGGTTTCCTCGTGCTCCTTCTTCTCGGCCTCGTCTTCCAGCTTGCCCAGGTCCAGGCCGCCCTTGGCCACCGACACCAGTTCCTTGCCGTCGAAGTCGTTCAGGAAGGACAGCATCCACTCGTCCACGCGGTCGGTCAGCAGCAGCACTTCCACGCCCTTCTTGCGGAAGATTTCCAGGTGCGGGCTGTTCTTGGCGGCGGTGTAGCTGTCGGCGGTGACGTAATAGATCTTGTCCTGGCCTTCCTTCATGCGGCCGACGTAGTCCTCGAACGAGGTCGACTGGTCGGCATTCTCGTTGTGGGTCGAGGCGAAGCGCAGCAGCTTGGCGATGCGGTCCTTGTTGGTCGCATCCTCGCCGATGCCTTCCTTGAGCACCTGGCCGAATTCCTTCCAGAAGGTGACGTACTTCTCCTTGCCTTCCTGCTCGTCCGAGTTCGCCATCTCTTCCAGCATGCCCAGCACGCGCTTGGTCGAACCTTCGCGGATCACGCGCACGTCGCGCGATTCCTGCAGGATCTCGCGCGAGACGTTCAGCGGCAGGTCGGCGGAATCGATCACGCCCTTCACAAAGCGCAGGTAGACCGGCATCAGCTGCTCGGCATCGTCCATGATGAACACGCGCTTGACGTACAGCTTGATGCCGCCGCGCTTGTTGCGGTCCCACAGGTCGAACGGCGCGTGCGCCGGCACGTACAGCAGCTGGGTGTACTCGCTGCGGCCTTCCACGCGGTTGTGGGTATGGGCCAGCGGTTCCTGGAAGTCGTGCGAAACGTGTTTATAGAACTCGTCGTACTGTTCCTTGGTGATGTCCGACTTGGAACGGGCCCACAGCGCGCTGGCCTGGTTCACGGTTTCCAGCTCGTCGGTCACGACGTTTTCCTTCTTCTCCTCGTCCCACTCTTCCTTCTGCATGGCGATCGGCAGCGAGATGTGGTCGGAGTACTTGCGGATGATCGACTTCAGCTTCCAGGCCGACAGCAGCTCGTCCTCGCCTTCGCGCAGGTGCAGGGTGATGTCGGTGCCGCGGCCGGGCTTGTCGACCTGCTCGATGGTGTAGTCGCCCTCGCCGGTCGATTCCCAGCGCACGCCATCCGACGCATCGGCGCCGGCGCGGCGGGTCACGACGGTGACGCGGTCGGCCACGATGAAGGCCGAGTAGAAGCCCACGCCGAACTGGCCGATCAGCGCGGCGTCGGCCTGCTGGTCGCCCGAGAGCTTGCCGAAGAATTCCTTGGTGCCCGACTTGGCGATGGTGCCCAGGTGCGAGATGACTTCGTCGCGGCTCATGCCGATGCCGTTGTCGGAAATGGTGACGGTCTTGGCGTCCTTGTCGAACGCCACCTTGATCTTCAGTTCGTGGTCGTTGCCGTACAGGGCGTCGTTGTTGATGGCTTCGAAGCGCAGCTTGTCGGCGGCGTCGGACGCGTTCGAGATCAGTTCGCGCAGGAAGATTTCCTTGTTGGAATACAAGGAGTGGATCATCAGTTGCAGCAGCTGTTTGACTTCAGCTTGAAAGCCAAGGGTTTCTTTTTCGGCGACAGCCATGTTGGTCCTCGTGGTGATCGTTGGTTGAACAGACCGGGCCAACATAAGGATGGCGCGCGGGATTTCAAGAGATTTTTTTGACAAGCAATATTGCAGCGCGAACAAACGCGCGCGGATGCGATGACGAAACGACATCCTTGCCGCGTCGGCGACGTTGTACCCGCGCTCGTCATGCACGGCGGGTCGGGGCGCCGATTTCGCTCGACTCGGGGCGCCGGCCGGCTTACCGTAAGGCCGGGCGAAAAATATTTTCGCCCGGCGCCGCGCCGTATGTCGAAAAGCGCGGGCGCCGTTCGTCGTCATGATGGCAGCACCACGATCAACCACCGACAGGAGATCCATCATGCAGGAAAACGCAAGGCCCATCCCCGAGGGTTACCACAGCGTCACGCCGCACCTGGTATGCGCCGACGCGGCCGCGGCGCTCGATTTCTACAAGCAGGCGTTCGGCGCGGTCGAGCTCGGCCGCATGGCGGGGCCGGACGGCAAGCTGATGCACGCCGAGCTGCGCATCGGCGACTCGCGCATCATGCTGGCCGACGAGTTTCCCGAGTACGGCAGCGTCGGGCCGCTGGCATTGAAGGGATCGCCGGTCGTCCTCCACCTGTACGTGGAGGACGTCGACGCGTCCTGGCAACAGGCCGCGGCCGCCGGCGCCAGGCCGATCATGCCGCCCGCCGACATGTTCTGGGGCGACCGCTACGGCCAGTTGCAAGACCCGTTCGGCCACCGCTGGGCGCTCGCCACCCACCGGCGCGACCTCACGCCCGAACAGATGCAGGAAGAAATGCAGGCCATGTTCGCAACGATGCAAGACTGCACGCAAGGAGAACGGCAATGAAATTCATGGTCATCGTCAAGGCCAACGCGGCCTCGGAAGCCGGCGTCATGCCCAGCGAAAAGCTGATCGCCGCCATGCAGGACTTCAACGAAGAGATGGTCAAGGCCGGCATCCTGCTGGCCGGGGAAGGCTTGCACCCGAGCAGCAAGGGCGCGCGCATCCGCATCCAGGGCGAGCGCCGCACCGTCATCGACGGCCCCTTCGCCGAAACCAAGGAACTGGTCGCGGGCTTCTGGCTGCTCGACGTCGGCTCGCGCGAAGAAGTCATCGAATGGATGAAGAAATGCCCCAGCCCGCACGAAGACGGCGAGGGCGAACTCGAGATCCGCCAGTTGTATGGCCCGGAAGACTTCGGGCCCGAGCTCACGCCCGAACTGCGCGCGCAGATGGCGCGCATGGAAGCGCAGGTCGCGGCGCGCTAGGAGGACGCCGGCCATGCAATTCATGATCATCCGCAAGGCGGACGCCGCCACCGAAGCCGGCCTGCCGCCCTCGCCCGCACTGGCCGCGGACAGGGCGCGCTTCCACGCGGCCCTGCGCGCGGCCGGCGCGCTGGGGCCGGCGCTGGACCTGCACCCGAGCGCCGCCGGGGTGCGCCTGCGGATGGGGCCGGACGGCGAAACCATCGATGCCAGCCCCTTCCCCGAGGTTGCGGAACTGGTGGCCGGCTTCACCATCGTCCGGGCGCCGTCGAAGGAAGCCGCCATGCGCCTGCTGGAACGCTGGCCGGCGCGCGATTGCGAAGGCAGCGGCGAGGTCGTGCTGGAACTGCGCGAGACCGGCTGTCCCGGCGGCTGCGCCGAGGTGCCGGCCGCCGCCGGCGCCGGCGGCAAGCGCTATGTCATCCTGCTGCGCGCCACCGCGGACACCGAGCGCGACGCCATCCCGGCGCAGGCGCGGCTCGACGCGCTGAACGCCTTCAACGCCGCCCAGGTAACGCTGGGCGTGCTGCTGGCCGGCGACGGCCTGAAATCGAGCGCGCGCGGCGCCCGCCTGCAGCGCAAGGGCGGCCGCACCACGCTGGTCGACGGGCCCTTCGCCGAAGCCAAGGAACTCATCGCCGGCTTCTGGATGATCGGCGCCGCCTCGCTGCGGGACGCCGTCGACTGGGCGCGCAGCCTGCCCTACCCGACCGGGCCGGACGTCGAGGTCGAGATCCGCGAGGTGGCAGCGCCGGACGGCCCGGCGCTGGAGCCTTGAATGGCGCACGCCGACGTCGGCCGCGTGGTGGAGGCGGTGTGGCGCATGGAGTCGGCGCGCATCGTCGGCGCGCTGGCGCGCATGCTGCGCGAGCTCGGCCAGGCCGAGGAACTGGCGCAGGACGCCATGCTGGAAGCGCTGGAACGCTGGCCGCGCGACGGCATCCCGGACCGTCCCGGCGCGTGGCTGATGCAGGTGGCCAAGCGCCGCGCGCTGGACCAGCTGCGGCGCCTGGCCCTGCACGCCGGCAAGCAGGACGCCATCGCCTGGGAAGCCGACGCGCTGCTGCACGACCGCTCCTTGCAGCGCCGGCCGGACGAGCTGGCCGAACTGGCGCAGGAGCGTGCAAGCGCCATCGACGACGACGTGCTGCGCCTGATGTTCGTGGCCTGCCACCCGGTGCTGTCGCCGGAGGCGCGCGCGGCGCTGACGCTGAAGGTGGTGGGCGGCCTGTCGAGCGCCGAGATCGCGCACGCCTTCCTGGTACCGGAAGCCACCATGGCGCAGCGCATCGTGCGCGCCAAGCGCACCCTGTCCGAGGCCAGGGTGCCGTTCGCCGTGCCGCAGGGCGAGGAGCGCCGGCCGCGCCTGGCCTCGGTGCTGCAGGTGCTGTACCTGATCTACAACGAGGGATACACGGCCAGCGCCGGCGCCGACTGGCTGCGCCCGGCGCTGTGCCGCGAAGCGCTGCGCCTGGGGCGCGTGCTGGCCGAATTGATGCCGCAGGAAGGCGAAGTGCACGGCCTGGTGGCGCTGATGGAAATCCAGTCCTCGCGCGAACGCGCCCGCTCCGGGCCGGGCGGCGAACCGGTACTGCTGCTGGAACAGGACCGCGCGCGCTGGGACCGCCTGCTGATCCGGCGCGGCCTGGCGGCGCTGGCGCGCGCCGGCCGGCACGGCAGCCTGGGACCGTATGCCTTGCAGGCCGCCATCGCCGCTTGCCATGCGGTGGCGCCCGCGCCCGACGCCACCGACTGGGTGCGCATCGCCGCGCTGTACGACGCGCTGGCGCAATTGCTGCCGTCGCCGGTCGTCGAACTCAACCGCGCGGTGGCGCTGGGCATGGCCTACGGGCCGGCGGAGGGGCTGGCGCTGGCGGACCGGTTGCTCGATGAACCGGCGCTGCGCAACTACCACCTGCTGCCGAGCGTGCGCGGCGACCTGCTGGTGAAACTGGGACGCCATGGCGAAGCGCGCGCCGAGTTCGAACGGGCGGCGGCGCTGACGCGCAACCGGCGCGAAGCCACGCTGCTGCTGGCGCGCGCCGCGGCCTGCGCCGGCGCCTGACGGCAAGGCGCGGCGCTGCCCGCTGCCCCGCCCCGCGCAGCCGTCATGCCGGCCGGCGCGCCATCTCGCGTTCCAGGAAGCGCCACAGGGCATCGTCTTCCATGGCGGCGACGTTGACCCGCATCCTGGTGGACGGCAGCTGGCTCGGCGAGAACAGGCTGCCCGGCGCCAGCAGCAAGCCTTGCGCCATGGCGCGCGCCGCCAGCACGTTGGTGTCGCGGCCGGTGTCGACCCAGGCGAACATGCCGGCCGGCGGCAACGGGTCGGGCCTGAAGCCGAGCGCTTCGATGCGGCGCATGGCCGCCGGCCGCACCGCATCCAGGCGCGTGCGGATGCGCTCCAGGTGCTTGCGGTACAGGCCTTCGCTCAGGATCTTGTAGACCACCCGTTCGCCCAGGTCGCTGGTGGTGAGGGTGGCCAGCATCTTGCGGTCGGCCAGGCGCTGCGCCAGCTCGGCCGGCGCCGCGATGAAGCCGACGCGCAGGTTGGCGGCCAGCGACTTCGAGAAGCCGGACAGGTAGATCACGCGGCGCAGCTGGTCGAGCGCGGCCAGGCGCGTGGCCGTCTGGCCGCCGGCGCCGGGATGCAGGTCGCAATAGATGTCGTCTTCCACCACGGTCACGTCGTGCCGCTCGGCGATGCGCAGCACCTGGAACGCCTTGGCGGCGGAGAGCGTGGTCGAGGTCGGGTTGTGCAGCACCGAATTGATGACGTACAGGCGCGGCTTGTGCAGCGCCGCCAGCTCGGCCAGTTGCGCCAGGTCGGGGCCGTCCGGCAGGCGCCGGATGCCGACCACCTTCAGGCCCATCGCCGCGAACGAGCCGAACATCAGGAACCAGGCCGGGTCGTCGACGAACACGGTGTCGCCGGGACGGCAGCACTCGCGCGCCACCAGGTCCAGCGCCTGCGTCACGCCGAGCGTGGTGACGATCTGGTCGGGCGCGGCCTCGATCTCGAGCGCGGCCAGCTTGCGCTGCAATTGCTGGCGCAGCGGGCCGTAGCCGTGCGGCGCGCCATAGTTCAGCAGCAGGCTGGCGTGCTGGCGGCCCACCGCGCGCAGGGCGTTGGCGACAGCGGCGCCGTCGAGCCAGTCGGCCGGCAGCACGCCGGCCGCGCTGGAGGGCCGGCCCGGCGACTGGCGGAACATGTTGCGGATCAGCCAGACCACGTCCAGCGCCGGCGGCTCGGCGCCGTCGACGCCGTGCGCCGGCGCCTGCGCAGCACGCACATCGGTATTCAGGACGGAGCGCTCGCGCACGAAGAAGCCGGCGCCGCGGCGCGACTCCAGGTAACCCTGGGCCGCCAGCTTGTCGTAGCTGGCCACCACCGTGAACGGCGACACGCCGTGGCTGGCGGCGAAGCGGCGGATCGAGGGCATGCGCGCGCCGGCGCGCAGCTGCCGGTCGTCGATGCGGGCGGCGATGGCGCGCACGATCTGGTCCGGCAGCGATTCGCCCGAGTCGCGCGACAACAGGCCGAGGAGCGGCGGTGTATCGGTCATTTCGCCATCACAGTGTATGAAGCAAGGAGGAAAGTGTATCGGGACTGTACCGCCCGACAGGTCTAGCATACGTGTCATCGATCATCGCCGCAACCCTCCGAGGAGCCGCCCCATGCCCGCTGCCGCACCTGCCGTCCTGCCTGCTTCACCCACTCCCACCCGCACGCGCGACGAAACCCGCGGCATGCTGCTCGGCCTGGCCGGCGTCGCCGTCTTCAGCCTGACGCTGCCGTTCACGCGCATGGCGCTGGCCGGCCTCGATCCGCTGTTCGTGACGCTGGGACGGGCGCTCGGCGCGGCGCTGCTGGCGGCGTGCTGGCTGCGCATCCAGCGTGCGCCGCGCCCGGCGCGCGCCGACCTGCCGGCGCTGGCGATCGTGGCGGGCGGGTGTGTGATCGGCTTTCCGTTGCTGACCTCATTGGCGCTGCGCACGCTGCCGGCCGCGCACGGGGCGGTGCTGTGCGGCGTCCTGCCGCTGGCCACCGCCCTGTATGCGGCGCTGCGCGGCTTCGAGCGGCCGTCGGCCGGATTCTGGCTGGCGGCGCTGCTCGGCGCCGGGCTGGTCGCCGGCTTTGCCTTGTTCCAGGGCGGCGGCGGCCTGCAGCGCGCTGACCTGCTGATGTTCGGCGCGGTGGCCGTGGCCGCCGCCGGCTATGCCGAAGGCGGACGCCTGGCGCGCTCCCTGGGCGGCCCGCAGGTGATCTGCTGGGCGCTGGTGCTGGCCGCCATGCCGGCCGCGGCGGCGCTGCTGCTGCTTGGCGGCGTCCAGCCGGCGCAACTGGCGCGCGCCGGGCTTCGCGCCTGGCTCGGCTTCGGCTACGTGACCGTGTTCTCGATGTTCGTCGGCTTCTTTTTCTGGTACCGCGGCCTGGCGCTGGGGGGCGTGGCGCGGGTCGGCCAGGTGCAGTTGCTGCAGCCTTTCCTCAGCATGGCCGGCGCCGCCCTGCTGCTGGGCGAACCTTTGACCTTGCTCAATTGCGGCTTCGCGCTGGCGGTGGTCGCCACCGTGGCGCTCGGCCGGCGTGCACGGGTCGAGCGCGCGCCGCCGCGATGAGCGCCGCGATGAGCGCCGCGGCAGCGCCAGCGGCAGTGGGCAGCGCGACTGGCAAGTCGTACAATGATGGCTCTTTTCAAGCACCGGGAAATCCCATGTCCGTCCAAGACAAACTCAATGAACTGAACATCACCCTGGCCGCGCCGGCCACCCCGGCCGCCGCCTACGTCATGTACGTGCAGACCGGCAACCTCGTGTTCCTGTCCGGCCACATCGCCAAGAACGCCGACGGCTCGGTGAACACCGGCATCGTCGGCAAGGACAAGACCACCGCCGAGGCCCAGGCCGCGGCGCGCGCGGTCGCGATCGACCTGATCGGCACGCTGCAGGAAGCCTGCGGCGGCAATCTGGACCGTGTAAAACGCATCGTCAAGGTGCTCAGCCTGGTCGCCTCGACGCCGGACTACAATGAACAGCACCTGGTCACCAACGGCTGCTCGGAACTGCTGGGCGAGGTGTTCGGCGACGCCGGCAAGCACGCGCGTTCGGCGTTCGGCGTGGCTTCCCTGCCGCGCGGCGCCTGCGTCGAGATCGAAATGATCGTCGAACTCGCATAAGCCAGCCGTCCGGCAACGTATGCAAGGCCCGCCCACAAGGCAGGCTTGTTGAGAGAAGCAGCCCATCCGGCGTGCTTTATAATGGCCAGCTACCCCATGGCCGACCACCCGCGGTCTTTCCTGTGAGATCAGTATGAAAATCGACAACCCGAACCCCATCGAGTGGACTTTCTCGGAGCGCGCCCAGCAGCTGCAAAGCTCGGCCATCCGCGAGATCCTGAAAATCACCCAGCGTCCGGAAATCACTTCCTTCGCCGGCGGCCTGCCCTCGCCCGCCACCTTTCCGGTGGAGCGCATGAAGGCGGCCTACGACAAGGTGCTGTCCGAAACCGGCAAGCAGGCGCTGCAGTACGGTCCGACCGATGGCTACGCGCCGCTGCGCGAATGGGTGGCGAACTACCTGTCCACCGAGGATTGCCGCATCCAGCCGGAACAGATCCTGATGGTGTCCGGTTCGCAGCAGGCGCTCGACCTGCTGGGCAAGGTGCTGATCGACGAAGGCAGCCGCGTGCTGGTCGAGACCCCGAGCTACCTGGGCGCGCTGCAGGCGTTCTCGGTGTACCGTCCGGAATTCAAGTCGGTCGAGACCGACGAGCACGGCCTGGTGCCGTCCTCGCTGGAAGGCGTGGCCGAGGGCGCGCGCCTGCTGTACTCGCTGCCCAACTTCCAGAACCCGACCGGCCGCTCGCTGTCGCTCGAGCGCCGCCGCGAACTGGTGGAAACCTGCGCGCGCCTGCGCCTGCCGCTGATCGAGGACGATCCGTACGGCGCGCTGTCGTACAAGGGCGAGCCGATGCCGCGCATGCTGAACATGAATCCGGACGGCGTGATCTACATGGGGTCGTTCTCCAAGGTGCTGACCCCGGGCATCCGCCTGGGCTACGTGTGCGCCCCGCTGCCGCTGGTGCGCCGCCTGGAACTGGCCAAGCAGGCCGCCGACCTGCACACCGCGCAATTGACGCAGATGGTGGTGCACGAAGTGGTCAAGGACGGCTTCCTCGACCAGCACATCCCGACCATCCGCACCCTGTACGCCAGCCAGTGCCAGGCGATGCTGGACGCGATGGACGAGCATTTCCCGAAGAGCGTCAGCTGGACCCGTCCGGAAGGCGGCATGTTCATCTGGGTCACGCTGCCGGAGAACATCGACTCGCGCAAGCTGCTCGACCAGGCCATCGCCGCGCGCGTCGCCTTCGTGCCGGGTGCGCCGTTCTACGCCAACGACGAAGTCGCCAACACGCTGCGCCTGTCGTTCGTGACGGTGCCGCCGGAACGCATCCGCGAAGGCATCGCGGTACTGGGCGCCCTGATCCGCGCACAGGTGTAAACCGACGGCGTGGATGGCCCCGCGCCGTCCGCGCCGGCACATCGCGGCGCGACTGTCGGTTTGATCAACCAACCGCAAGTTGCGCCAACGTGACGTAAATTTCTATCAAACAAGCAACATCTTTCCCGCTGGTGGCTTGTACGATGTATGATTTCAAACGATCATTTATCGTGCCTCAAGGCAAAGTATGTCCACTCCAGCTACCGCGCTGCTTGCCGAAGTGCGCAAGCCAGCCATCCTGATCGTCGACGATGCCGCGGAACACCTCGGCGTATTGCGTTCCATCCTGCTGCAGCAAGGCTACCAGACCTTTGTCGCGACCTCAGGTGAACGCGCGCTCGAGATCGCCCAGCGCATCCAGCCCGACCTGGTGCTGCTCGACGTCGTGATGGCCGGCATGGACGGGCTGGAGACCTGCCGCCGCATGAAGGCGCACCCGGCCACGGCGCGCATTCCGGTGATCTTCATGAGCGCGCGCGGCGAAACCGAGGACGTGGTCACCGGCTTCGACCTCGGCGCCGCCGACTACATCCGCAAGCCGCTGCGCATGGAAGAAGTGTGCGCGCGCGTGCGCGCCCAGCTGCGCCTGCGCAGCAACAGCGAAACCCAAAAGGCGCAGGCCGACCGGCTGCGCATGATCGTCAACAGCATGGACCAGGGCCTCTTGATCGTCGAGCGCTCCGGCCGCATCCAGTACGCCAACCCGGCCTGCGACCGCTACCTGGGCTTCGCGCCGGACGCGCTGGTGGGGCGCAGCCTGTGCGACCTGCTGGACGGCTGCACGCTGCGCGGCGGCGAGTGCATGGGCGTGCTCGAGCTGGGCGGGAACGGTACCCGCGAAGTGATGATCCGCCACCGCGACGGCGAGCTGCACGCGATGGACCTGACCATGACGCCGATGCACGCCGACGACGGCCTGTTCGTCGCCCTGCTGCACGACATCACCCACCACAAGCGTTCCGAGGACGCGCTGCAGCGCGCCGCCCTGCTCGACCCGCTGACCAAGATCGCCAACCGGCGCCGCTTCGACGCCTTCCTGGAACAGGAATGGCAGCGCGCGCTGCGCACCGGCCAGCCGCTGTCGCTGATCGTGCTCGACGTCGACCATTTCAAGCTGTACAACGACGCCCTCGGCCACGCCGCCGGCGACGCCTGCCTGCGCACCGTGGCGCAGACGCTGCAGGGCCACGCGGCGCGCCCGACCGACCTGGCGGCGCGCTACGGCGGCGAGGAATTCGTGCTGCTGTTCCCCGAGACCCCGGCCGACGGCGCCGCGCGCCTGGCCGAACTGGTGCGCGCCGCGGTGGAAGACCTGCAGCTGCCGAACCCGCACTCGCCGACCGCGCCCTGGCTGACCGTGTCGGTCGGCGTGGCCACCATCGTGCCGGGGCCGCTGGACGGGAGCGCGCAGCTGTTCGAGTGCGCCGACCGCGCCATGTACGCCGCCAAGGCGGGCGGGCGCAACCGGGTCGAGATCCAGGGAGCGGCGCCCGATGTTGCTCAGGGGTCAGAGCCCGGTTTTGCTTGCCTGGGCTCTGCCCCCGGTGCGCAGTCGAACAGCAGCCACGCCGCGGAAATCTGCCATTGCACGTAAGGTGGACGTGGCCGGCGAGGCGGGATTTCCGTCTACCCCACCGGCTTGCCACTGAGCACCGGGGTCAGAGCCCTTCGAAAAGCAACACCGGGCTCTGACCCCTCATCAAAACCGGGCTCTGACCCCTCTGCGCACATCATCCAGCGCCGGCACGATCGCCAGCGCCGTCAGCAGCAGCGCCAGCGGCAGCGTCGCCAGCCAGCCGGCGTGCTTGAAGCCGAGCGCGCCGCCGACGCCGCCGGCGAAGAAGCTCAGCAGCAGGCCGCACAGCAGCGCCAGGCGCTCGCGGTTGGCCAGCACCTTCGGCCGCAGTGCGCCGCCGTCGGCGTTCCAGTACAGCAGCTTGCCCAGCTCGATGCCGATGTCGGTGACGATGCCGGTCATGTGGGTGGTGCGGATCTCGGCGTGCGACAGCTTGGTCATCAGCGCGTTCTGCAGGCCCATCATGAAGCATAGCAGCATCACCGTGGCCGGCACGAACAGGCCCTGCACCTTGGACAGGCGCGCGCCCAGCATGCCGAACACCAGCATCAGCAGCGCCTCCAGCAGCAGCGGCAGCGCGTACTCGCTGGCCAGGCTGCGCCGGCGCGCGTAGTGCACCATCACCGCGGTGCAGGCCGCGCCCAGCAGGAAGGACAGCATGGCGCCGACCGCGTCCAGCACCAGCTCGCCGGCGCCGAGCGCCAGGTTGTCGGCCGCCGACGACACGATGCCGGTCATGTGCGAGGTGTACTGGTGCACCGCCAGGAAGCCGCCGGCGTTGGCGGCGCCGGCGACGAAGGCGAGCGCCAGGCCGAGGTGGCGGTTGGCGCGCCGGCTGCGATCGTGGCCGGTCAGGGCGCGGGCATACTGCATCGGCACGGCGGACTCCAGGCTGGATGGGCGATTGAATGAGTTAAATTCTTCTCGTCAATACTAATCCAGCAACGGCGCCGCCGGCAATCGCGGTGAAGCAGCATCCTTCCGGCATGGCTATAATTGACATTCTTTCGCCCACCAATCCGCCTCACTCTTTCCGGACCGCCGTGAATCCCTACCTCGACCGCCTGCACCCCTACCCGTTCGAAAAGCTGCGCCAGTTGTTCGCCGGCGTGACGCCGAATGCCGCCCACGCGCCCATCAGCCTGGGCATCGGCGAGCCCAAGCATCCGACGCCCGCCTTCATCCAGAAGGCGCTGACGCACGGCCTGGGCGGCCTGGCCGTGTACCCGAGCACGCACGGCGGCGAGCCGCTGCGCGCCGCGATCGCGGCCTGGATCGAGCGCCGCTACGGCGTGCCGCCGCTGGATGCGGCCACCATGGTGCTGCCGGTGAACGGCTCGCGCGAGGCGCTGTTCGGCATCGCCCACTGCGCGATCGACCCGACGAAATCGGACGCGCTGGTGATGTGCCCGAACCCGTTCTACCAGATCTACGAGGGCGCGGCCTACCTGGCCGGCGCCACGCCGTATTTCGTGAACTCGGAACCGGGCCGCAACTTCGGCTGCGACTACGGCAGCGTACCGGACGACGTGTGGGCGCGCGTGCAGCTGCTGTACGTGTGCTCGCCAGGCAACCCCGCCGGCGCCGTGCTGTCGCTGGAGGACTGGCGCGAGCTGTTCGCGCTGGCCGACCGCCACGGCTTCGTCATCGCGTCCGACGAGTGCTATTCCGAGATCTATACCGGCGCCACGCCGCCGCTGGGGGCGCTGGAAGCGGCGCACCAGCTCGGCCGCAGCGGCGGCGCGCGCCCGTACGCCAACCTGATCGTGTTCTCCAGCCTGTCCAAGCGCTCCAACGTGCCGGGCATGCGCTCCGGCTTCGTGGCCGGCGATCCGCAACTGCTGAAGGCCTTCCTGCTGTACCGGACTTACTCCGGCGGCGCCATGTCGCCGCCCGTGCAGGCGGCCTCGATCGCGGCCTGGAACGACGAGGCGCACGTGCAGGAAAACCGCGCGCTGTACAAGGAAAAGTTCAGCCTGATCACGCCCTTGCTCAAGGAAGTCATGGACGTCGAACTGCCCGATGCCGGTTTCTACCTGTGGGCCGACGTGCGCCGCAGCGGCCTGTCGGACACCGAGTTCGCCAAGCGCCTGTACGCCGCCTATAATGTCACGGTGTTGCCCGGCAGCTACCTTGCACGCGACGCCCACGGCAGCAACCCGGGCACCGGCCGCATCCGCATGGCGCTGGTCGCCGGCGTCGACGAGGGACTGGAAGCGGCCAACCGCATCGTCCGGTTCTGCAAGGACCTCAAGGCAGAGTCCAGCACCTCGTAAGCCGCATCACCGATACCGATTCAACCACACCACCATCCTGAAACGCAGACACATCATGACCCAACAGCTCCAGACCATCATCGACACCGCCTGGGAACAGCGCGCCGAGATCAGCCCGACCAGCGCCAACGCCGAAGTGCGCGACGCGGTGTCCCACGTCATCGCCGGCCTCGACGACGGCAGCCTGCGCGTCGCCCAGAAGGAGAACGGCGGCTGGAACGTCAACCAATGGATCAAGAAGGCGGTGCTGCTGTCGTTCCGCCTCGAGAACAACGTGCCGGTCGAAGGCGGCGGCATGCAGTTCTACGACAAGGTCCCGACCAAGTTCGCCGGCTACAGCGCCGACGACTTCGCCAAGGGCGGCTTTCGCGTGGTGCCGCCGGCGGTGGCGCGCCGCGGCTCGTTCATCGGCAAGAACGTGGTCTTGATGCCGTCCTACGTCAACATCGGCGCCTACGTCGACGAAGGCACCATGGTCGACACCTGGGCCACCGTCGGCTCCTGCGCCCAGATCGGCAAGAACGTGCACCTGTCCGGCGGCGTCGGCATCGGCGGCGTGCTGGAACCGATGCAGGCCAATCCGACCATCATCGAAGACAACTGCTTCATCGGCGCCCGCTCGGAAATCGTCGAAGGCGTGATCGTCGAAGAGAACTCGGTGATCTCGATGGGCGTGTACATCGGCCAGTCGACCAAGATCTTCAACCGCGAAACCGGCGAAGTCAGCTACGGCCGCGTGCCGGCGGGTTCGGTGGTGGTATCGGGCAGCCTGCCGTCGGCCGACGGCAGCTACAGCCTGTACTGCGCCGTGATCGTCAAGCAGGTGGATGCCAAGACGCGCGCCAAGACCGGCATCAACGAACTGTTGCGCGGGATTTGATTTCGTAATCCAGTAATTTCCGGCCAGCGGTATTTCAACCCGCGGCCATAAAACCGTCGTCCCCGCGCAGGCGGGGACCCATACTGAGCATCCGCAAGTCGATGGCGCGGATAAACCACTTCAGCTTGGGTCCCCACCTGCGCGGGGACGACGTTTTGGGGCTGTTGGTTTTAATGAACTTTTAGGGTATTTCTCTACATCAGCGCCTATTCTGGACCGCCGCAATCCTCTCCAGCACGTTAGAATCCCATCACAGAAATATTACTGCACAGCAAGGGAGAACCGCCATGGCCATGGAACGCCTGTTCCAACTGATGAAGGAAAAGAACGCGTCCGACATGTTCTTCGCGGTCAACTCCCCGGTTCACATCAAGATCAATGGCAACCTGATCCCGATCAACCAGAACAAGCTGGAACCCGAAAACATCGAGTCCCTGCTGTCGCAAGTCGCCTCACCCGAGCAGATGGCCGCGCTGGCGCGCGAGAACGAGCTGAACATGGGCATCTCGGTGCCGAATCTCGGCCGCTTCCGCCTGTCGGCGTTCCGCCAGCGCGGCACCATCTCGGCCGTGTTCCGCTTCGTGCCGGCCAGCATTCCGCCGCTGGGCGAGCTGGGCCTGCCGGCGGTGCTGTCCGAACTCATCATGGAAAAGCGCGGCCTGCTGCTGGTGGTGGGCGCCACCGGGTCCGGCAAGTCGACCACCATCGCGTCGATGCTGGACCACCGCAACGAGCGCCGGTCCGGCCACATCCTGACGCTGGAAGACCCGATCGAGTACCTGTTCAAGAACAGGAAGTCGATCGTCAACCAGCGCGAGATCGGCAGCGACGCCGCCAGCTTCGAGATCGCGCTGCGCAATTCGCTGCGCCAGGCGCCCGACTGCATCCTGATCGGCGAGATCCGCGACAAGGACACCATGGCCGCCGCCCTCGCCTACGCCCAGTCCGGCCACCTGGTGCTGGCCACACTGCACGCCAACAACAGCTACAACGCGCTGAACCGCATCATCAGCTTCTACCCGCTCGAGAACCGCCCGGCCCTGCTGCAGGACCTGGCATCCAGCGTCAAGGCGATCGTCTCGCAGCGCCTGGTGCGGGCCAAGGCCGGCGGCCGCCGCCACGCCGCCGCCGAGGTGATGGTCAATACGCGCTACGTCGCCGACCTGATCGAAAAGGGAGAAATCGGCCAGATCAGGGAAGCGATGGACAAGAGCCTGTCGCCCGGCTCGCAGTCGTTCGAGAAGGCGCTGCTGGAACTGGTGAACGCCGACCTGATCACGCGCGACGAGGCGCTGGCCAACGCCGACTCGGCCACCAACCTGCTGTGGCTGATCAATAACGGGCCGGACAGCGAGCTGGCCAAGGCCGAGGAAGCCCCCAAGCCGGCAGAGGCGCCGGCCGGGCCGTCGTTCACCGAGTTCACGCTCGACGGCTGAACCACGTTCGACCACCGAGCGCCAGCGCCGGCGCCGGCCCGGCCGCCATCAGCCGCGGCGGCAGGCGTTGCCGGCGGGCCGCGGCGCATCGATGCCGCTGATGGCGACGTCGGCATCCGGCCACTCGCGCTCGAACACCAGGTGCATGCGTCCGCCCTTTTCCACGAAATCGTTTTCGCCCAGCGGGATGAGTTCGACGCGCCCGGTCCTGCCCATCTCGGCGAAATAGCGGCTCGCCTGCCGGCTGACGCGCAGCTGGTCGCCGTTGGACAGCGCATACGCGCCCAGGATGGGGCGCGTATCCTCGGGCGCAATATAGCGGCGGCGCTCGCACACCGGCGCCGGCGTCACCGGCACGATGGTGGTGGCACGCGCGCCGGCGTCCATTCTTGCTTCCGCGCCGGCCGCCTGCGTCCGCGCCAGCGGCGGCGCGCAAGCCAGGACGGCGACGGCAAGCGCCGCAGCGGCGCGGCAGGTACGGGGATGTGCGCAAGCCTGCGCATGAGTGAGATGTCGCATGGTGCCTCCAGGATGCCGGTTTTCACTGCGTCAGACCCGATGGCGCCCGCTTGGTTCGCAGGCCGATGCGTACGGCGCCGTCGTCTCCCCGACCGCCGGCCCGCCGGGCGCCGATGCCGCCGCCGAAGCCGGCCTGTGCTATCCTTCGCGCCTTCCGGGCATCCCGAACATCCGCCGCCGGCGGCGAGCGGGATGCCGTTTGCACCGCAATTCCGCCGGCGCCGGCCGGCACAGCGATCCTGTCCATGAAAACGACCCTCTACGGTATTCCCAACTGTAGGGCGTAGTCCACAAGCATTGACGAGTTGCTTGTAAGCCATTGATAATTATTGGGTTTTCACTACTCCCGCGCACCACAATCCGGCGCATGTACGTGCTTTCAGCTCAAGCGTGTTACTGCCATGTGATTGCCACACGTGACGCATTCAATGGCCGACTATCTCATCAGACGCAACGGACGGTACAGCTACCGCCGCCGGTATCCTAACGAAGTGGCAGCAGTACTCAAGCGAGCGGAATTCGTCAAAGCACTTGGAACCGCAGACCCGAAGGAAGCGGCAAGGCTGGCGCGAGCGGTAAGTGTTCAATTTGACAACGAGTGCGAGAAGGCTCTCCGCGAACTCATGGAGACGCCCGCCACGGCTTCCGAGGTCGATTCTGCTGCCAATACCCGCCCATCAGATGCAGAGGTCGCCAAGGACGTTTTGGGCCGTTTGCCGGGCATCATTCGCCAGATGACAGAATTGGTCATTGCAGAGCAAGCACGAAACAAGGCTGGCTGGATGGATCAGATCGACTGGCGGCGTCGAGCATTAAAAGAGCACATTGCGGGACGTATGCCTACGGAAATCAACATGCACCCACTTGAGGCACGTGTGGCGCTTAAAGCGATGGAGGCTGCGGTACGAGGTGAACCGCTCAATTTTGCAGCAACGGACGAGCCTCGACCAACGGAAGAGAGCCGAGATACGTCCTCCCAACGAAATAATGGCACCTCGGATACGCTCGACCAAAAGAAACTGGACGCAGCGCTGGCAGAGTACGCCGCTGACAAATCACATCGCCGTAAAGAACTGGCCCGCCGAATAGCCCTACGTGCGCTGTCATTACCTTGCAAGCAAAGTAGCGCCGTTGCGGCGATAAGCGACTGGTGTAAGCGGGAGCTGGAAAGCGGCAAGCGGCCAAGTTCTGTTTGGACCGAAGCATCTTCGGTTATCGCTCTACTTAAGTGCGTGCCCGGCTGGCATGAATTCAGCGTTCCAAAGGTTGGCGAGCTGAAGCAACTCAAGGGCGCAGGCAAAGCCCGCAGAGACGCGAAGGCTCCTATGCCGGTGTCCGTTCTTCACAAGGTCTTACATGGTCTGCCGGCGTACCTGCCGCGGTAATCCCCCCACAAAAAGAGCGCGATCAGAAGTAGAATTTTCTACTTAAGACACAGAAAGCTCTACATGAAGACGTCCCGCTTTACCGACAGCCAGATTATCGCCATCCTCAAGCAAGCCGAAGCCGGCAGTCCTGTACCGGAGCTGTGCCGCGAGCACGGCATCAGCAACGCCACGTTCTACAAGTGGCGCTCCAAGTTCGGCGGCATGGACGCCTCGTTGATGGCGCGGATGAAGGAGCTGGAGGAGGAAAACCGGCGGCTCAAGAAGATGTATGTCGAGGAGCGTCTCAAGGCCGAGATCGTCGCGGAGGCGCTCACAAAAAAATGGTAGCGCCATCTCAGCGGCGAGAGATGGCGCAATGGGCCGTAACAGAACGGTCAGCCACGGTCAAACTGGCGTGCCAGGCGTTTGGCATCAGCCAGACCTGCTACCGGTACAAAGCCAAGCTGGATGCAGAAAATGGCCTCATTGCCGACTGGCTGGTGCGGCTGACCAACAACCAGCGTAACTGGGGCTTCGGGTTGTGCTTCCTGTACCTGCGCAACGTGAAAGGCTTCAAATGGAACCACAAGCGCGTCTACAGGATTTACCGTGAACTTGAATTGAACCTGCGGATCAAGCCGCGCCATCGCCTGGTGCGCGAGAAGCCGCTGCCGCTGGCAGTGCCGAGCGCGATCAACCAAAGCTGGTCGATGGACTTCATGCACGACCAGCTCGCCGATGGGCGCAGCATCCGTCTGTTCAATGTGATCGACGACTTCAACCGCGAAGGCCTAGGAATCGAGGTCGACTTCTCGCTGCCGTCTGAACGCGTGATACGTTCACTAGACCGGATCATCGAATGGCGCGGCAGGCCGGAGGCAATCCGATGCGACAATGGCCCTGAATACATCAGCGCCGTGACCTTGGCATGGGCCGCAAAGCGCGGCATCCGTATCGATTTCATTCAACCTGGCCAACCGCAACAGAACGCCTACGTCGAGCGCTACAACAGGACGGTTCGCTATGACTGGCTTGCCCACCACCTGTTCGAAACGCTCGACGAAATCCAGGAGTTTGCCACCAACTGGCTGTGGACCTACAATCACGACCGGCCCAACATGGCGCTCGGCGGTATTACGCCAAAACAGAAACTTGCCCTTGCCGCTTAACCTCTACTTTTAGCGTGCTCTAAAAATGGGGGGATTACCCCGCGAGACGGCGGGTATTGGCATGCTGCATTCCTGCTTTGTGCACTGTACGGCTTACGCCCGAGAGAAATTCTCCAGGCTGGGCCCGAGTCCTTGCAGTCGCAAACCGACGTATTCGGAAATGAACAGCTTGTATTCCGCGTTGGGCTCAACGGCGCGAAGAATGCATCGAGCGAACGTGACTTACCTGTTCCTGCTGAATTGAAGCCGCTCTTCGACCTAGCCGTAAGTCGAGGCTCGTGTAATTCGGAGACTGCCCGCACTCGGGTTGAACGGCTGAATAGATTCGTAAGCGCAGCACAAGGCTCAACGGAGACAAAGCACACGCTGTACAGCGTGCGGCATCTATTCGCCGACATAGCACGCGCATGTGGATACTCAGACTCTGACTTTGGGCCGCTCATGGGGCACAAATCAATGTCTGGAATCACTGCGGTGTACGGTGGTGCGGGATCACTGGACAACGAGCGCAGTATCTTCGACTCAGTGCAACAAAACTGTTTCCTGCCGGGTTCTCGCCCTTCCTGCCTGCCAGACTACTAGCACAGACGGATGAACCTAAAATTTGATTAGCTCACGCGAAGCCCTCTCTTACCGATAACGTCTGGTAGTGCCCCCGTAGGTACCACGTTGCGCCATCAAAAGCCCGCGTCAACCAATAAGTCTGACGGCTTACAAGACAGGGCATGTGCAAGTTTAGCGACGTTGAGTAACGTAACGTTGCGCTCTCCGCGCTCGATCTTACCCATGTGCGAGCGGTCGATTCCTGCTTGGTCAGCCAAGGCCTCCTGAGAGAGGTCCATAACCTTTCGACGTGCGCGTATAGCAGCGCCTAGCAGAGCTAGCAGCTGATCCTTGTCCGTCTTTCCCGATACCCTTGGCATAGCGCCAATGGTCGCGTTATGATGGACTTATGACCACGGCATTTACGACCCATTAACGGCGGGCAGCCGTGTTGCCTGCACTCAGCACTGATTAATAAACGGAGAGCTATGGAAGAAATATTGATAGGAACTACAGTTACCTTCATCGGCGATGCGCTGTTTCGTTGGCTAAGACACAGCATCTGGCGCGTCTCGACGTTCGCAATCATTTGGGTAGTCTTCGCTAGGCATTGTCTACAACTGGAGCCACTTCACCCCGAGAACGTCTGGCCAGTCCTAACCCTACCTATTGCCTGCTCACTTGCCGGGGCATGGCTGCTTGGGTTCATCTTACGTTCACGGATTATGCGCGCCGCGAAGGGCGGCATGCTGGTTCTCTCAAACCGAGTTGATGAACTAGCAGAAATCGCCGAACAGTACGACAACTCAACCCAGCGTAAGTGAACATAACAGATCAGAAGTTCTAAGTTATGAGCCACCCCTGCTATTGTGTCCCACAGTGGATCAAAAGATAGTTGACTCAACTTATAAGCCAGACCATAATTAACCTACTATCTTATGACTGAATCGCCCCGGCTTTCGTAGAGGCCGGTTTATGTGAGTCAGGCCGGAATGGCTTGACTGCTCAACTGCTCGTAATAGTTTGCCTCAGCTTCCGCCGGCGGTATATAGCCGAGTGGTTCCAGCAGACGGTGATGGTTGAACCAGGCAACCCATTCCAGGGTTGCCAGCTCGACGGCCTCGCGCGTCTTCCAGGGAGCGCGGCGATGGATCAGCTCAGCCTTGTACAAACCGTTGATGGTTTCGGCCAGGGCGTTGTCATAGCTGTCGCCCTTGCTGCCCACGGAAGGTTCTACACCAGCCTCTGCAAGGCGCTCGCTGTACCGAATGCTGACGTATTGCGAGCCCCTGTCGCTATGGTGGACCAAGGCATCGCTGCGTTCTGGCTGGCGGTCGTACAACGCCTGCTCCAGGGCTTCGAGCACGAAGTCGGTTCGCATCGAACTGCTGACGCGCCAGCCTACGATACGGCGCGCAAAGACATCAATAACGAAGGCTACGTAGACGAAACCCTGCCACGTCGACACGTACGTGAAATCGCTGACCCACAACTGATTCGGTCGCTGTGCCTTGAATTGACGGTTGACCCGGTCGAGTGGGCACGGCGCTTTCGCATCGGGGACGGTGGTGCGTACCACCTTGCCACGTATAACGCCACGCAGGCCGGCGCGACGCATCAGGCGCTCCACGGTACAGCGGGCTACGTCAGTACCTTCACGTTTCAGCTGGCGCCAAACCTTGTCGACCCCATAGACTTGCAAGTTCGCCTGCCAGACACGCTCGATCTCGGCGCTCAGGACTTCATCACGCTGCGCCCGTGGACACTGCAATGCCGGGTTACGCCGTCTCGCTGCGTAACGCCAGTAGCCCGACGGCGCGACCTGCATGACACTGCAAATCGGCTCGACGCCGTAGGCATGGCGGTGCTTGTCGATGAACGCTCTTACGATTTGAAGCGGCGGTCGAGCTCCGCCTGGGCGAAAAAAGCGCTCGCCAGGCGTAGGATCTCGTTCGCCTTGCGCAGCTCCCGATTCTCCCGCTCCAATGCCTTCATACGCTCCTGCTCGGCGGTAGTGACACCAGGACGCTGGCCGGTATCGGTTTCTTGCTGGCGTATCCAACGACGCAGCGTTTCAGGCGTACAGCCGATCTTGGCTGCGATGGATGTGATCGCTGCCCACTGCGACGGATACTCGCTGCCAGCTTCGCTGACCATGCGCACAGCGCGCTCGATAACTTCAGGTGAATACTTCGGTTGCTTCTTCATAGCTCCATTCTCTCAAACAATGGAGCCTCCTCAAAATCCGGGGCGATTCAAATTGCATCGCTCGGCTTCATGTCAACCAGTGAAGTTACCGAGATGCTTGGCCATACTTTCGAAAATTCTATCAATCTGCTCTGGCGATGTGTCAGGGGATATGTGTACCTGCACATCGATATGAACTGCTGGGAACTTTCCTAACGGGCGGTGCGGTGCATGTGCATGCGGTACCGGGGCGCTGTCTACGTGCGAGTTACCTAGTTCAATTGGGCGCGACGCTTCTGCTTTAGGTGCGGGCTTGCGAGTTGCGCGCTTATTTTCTGGGGGCGTGCCTGGTACCTGCTCGTCGAGTAGGGAAGCATCGGCCTGTGCAAGTATGCAATACATGTCAGCAAACATTCGAGCAGCGGCGTCGCCCACGTGTGCCGACTTCATAAACCACTTGATAATCCCCGGCCTCTCCTCAGCAGCTCCACTTGGGTAGGCATCTCTCAAATCGTCAGGATAGATACGTTCGCGAATCGCTTTACAGACAGCAGGATACTCATCGTCATGACGCCATTGATTAGCCAGCGGAGTGGGCTTACGCTGGTCATCGATCAGTCCAAGAACCTGGAGTGGTTTTATGACATTTGATACTGCTGACGCATCGGCCATCGTGACTACTGAACTTACGAAGGCTGGGCTTACGGCAACCGGAATCGATTTTGTGAACCTAGCACGTAGCTTTGTCCACATGTTTCGGCTGATCTTAGGGTAACTAGCGACAGTAGCCATGGAGGTTTTCGTCTCGTTCAGTAAGTGTTTTAGAGTAGCGTAACGTGAACCATCGTCTATAAGAACAACTTTGTGTTGACGTAAGCACAATTGCGATAAGGATACGTTAGTTCGTCCAAATTCGCCACTAACTGTTCTGCTGTTACGTAATTGTCGTTGCCTGTGCCCCTTGCAATAAGCTAACTAGCTTCCGCGCACTCAAGTAAAATGCTACCCCACCCGCTACCCGAAGCCAGAAAGCAAAAAGTCCACCCCATAAAGGCTAGGCTAAGTCCTTGATTCTATTGTGCCTGCTCATGTTGACGTTCGGAGAGTGCGCATCAAGTTATACGGCGGACCGCCAATTCGGCGTTTAGGTCAGCCTCAAATGGAAGTATCGAGTCTACATGGTATCCTCTCGCCTTTACTCCATCGTCAAATTTGTACCACATAGCGGCCACATGCGTCGCGATTACTCGGTGACGGAATCTCCTAACTAGCTGATTACATGACAGAAATTACGTTGTACGGTATTCCCAACTGCGACACCGTCAAAAAAGCGCGCACCTGGCTGGCCGACAACGGCCACGCCGTCGACTTCCACGATTTCAAGAAGCAGGGCCTGGAGCGCGCCCTGGCGGCATCCTGGCTCGACCAGCTCGACTGGGAAACCCTGGTCAACCGCAAGGGCACGACCTGGAGGAAGCTGTCCGACGAACGGCGCGCGCAAGTGGTCGACAAGGCCAGCGCGCTGGCGCTGATGCTGGAAAACCCGTCCGTGGTCAAGCGCCCGGTGCTGGCCGGCGCCGGCCCGCTGGCGGTCGGTTTTTCGAACGACCAATACGCTGCGATCTTCGGCAAGGAGCAGTCCGCATGAAGCCATCGCGCACCCAGCTGCTGACCGAAGAACTGATCGCGCTCGATTCCGTCACCCCGCACGACAAGGGCTGCCAGCAGCGCCTGATCGAGCTGCTGTCGCCGCTCGGCTTCACCTGCGAGACGATCGCGTCGAACGGCGTCACCAACCTGTGGGCACGCCGCGGCACCGAATCCCCGCTGTTCGTGTTCGCCGGCCACACCGACGTGGTGCCATCCGGCCCGGTCGACCAGTGGCAATCGCAGCCCTTCTCGCCGACCGTGCGCGACGGCAAGCTGTACGGCCGCGGCGCCTCCGACATGAAGACCTCGATCGCGGCGATGGTGGTGGCGATCGAGGAATTCGTCGCCGCCCACGCCGGCCACGCCGGCTCGATCGCCTTGCTGATCACCAGCGACGAGGAAGGCCCGGCGGTGGACGGCACCGTCATCGTGTGCGAGCTGCTGGAAGAGCGCGGCGAGACGCCGGATTACTGCCTGGTCGGCGAGCCGACTTCCAGCCACGTGCTGGGCGACATGATCAAGAACGGCCGCCGCGGCTCGCTGTCCGGCTGCCTGGTGGTGAAAGGCATCCAGGGCCACATCGCCTACCCGCACCTGGCGCGCAACCCGATCCACCAGGCCGCGCCGGCGCTGGCCGAGCTGGCCGCCGAGCGCTGGGACGAAGGCAACGAATACTTCCCGCCGACCAGCTGGCAGGTGTCGAACGTCGCTGCCGGCACCGGCGCCACCAACGTGATCCCGGGCCGGATGCGGGTCGACTTCAACTTCCGCTTTTCCACCGCCAGCACGGCCGAGAGCCTGCAGGCGCGCGTGCACGCGATCCTCGACCGCCACGGGCTGGACTACGACCTCGACTGGACCCTGTCCGGCCAGCCGTTCCTGACGCCGAAGGGCACGCTGTCGGACGCCATCTGCGGCGCCATCAAGGACGAGCTGGGCGTGGCCACCGAACTGTCGACCACCGGCGGCACCTCGGACGGCCGTTTCATCGCCCGCATCTGCCCCCAGGTGATAGAATTCGGGCCACCCAACGCCAGCATCCACAAGATCGACGAGCACATCGAGGTGCGCTACATCGACCCGCTCAAGAACATCTACCGGCGCACGCTGGAAACGCTGCTGGCGCCCCTGCCGCCCGCGGCATAATCATCACGACATGGCCATGACCACGACCACTTTCCGCACGCCGCGCGACCTGCTGCGCTACGCCGTCACCCGCTTCAACGCGGCCAAGCTGTTCTTCGGCCACGGCAGCGCCGAGGCCTTCGACGAAGCCGCCTACCTGATCCTGCACACGCTGAAACTCCCGCTCGACAAGCTGGATCCGTTCCTCGACGCGCAGTTGCTGCAGGACGAAGTGCTGCAGGTGCTGTCCGTGATCGAGCGCCGCGTGAACGAGCGCGTGCCGGCAGCGTACATCACCAACGAGGCCTGGCTGGGCAGCTACAACTTCTATGTCGACGAGCGCGTGCTGGTGCCGCGCTCCTTCATCGCCGAGCTGATCCCGAACACCTTCGCGCCCTGGATCGCCGATCCGGACAGCGTCGAAAACGTGCTCGAACTGTGCACCGGCTCCGGCTGCCTGGCGATCATGATGGCCGACGCCTTCCCGAATGCCGTCGTGGACGCGATCGACATCTCGAAGGATGCGCTGGCGGTGGCCGAGCGCAACATCCGCGACTACAAGCTGGAAGGCCGCGTGAATCCGATCGCGTCCGACCTGTACCAGAACGTGCCGTTCAAGAAGTACGACCTGATCGTCACCAACCCGCCGTACGTGAATGCCGACTCGATGGGCAAGCTGCCGCCGGAATACCTGCGCGAGCCGCAGATCGCCCTGGCCGGCGGCGAGGACGGCATGGACCTGGTGCGCAAGATCGTCGACGGCGCCGCCGAGCGCCTGACGCCGGAAGGCATCCTGGTGGTCGAGATCGGCAACGAGCGCGAATTCGCGGAAGCGGCGTTCGGCCAGCTGGGGCTGACCTGGCTGAGCACCAGCATCGGCGACGACGCGGTGTTCCTGCTCACGGCCGAGCAGCTGGCCAAGTAATTCCCAAGACAGCCTCAACACCGTCGTCCCCGCGCAGGCGGGGACCCATGCTGAAGATTTCGAAGCCCATCATGTAACGAGCCGGCCCAGTGTCGGCATCGCGATTTCTGTCATGCCGTATGGGTCCCCGCCTGCGCGGGGACGACGGCAATTTTCACCTATTGTTGCCATGATCCGATTCTCCAACGTCAGCCTGATGCGCGGCACCAAGCCGCTGCTGGAAGACGCCGACCTCACCCTCAATCCCGGCGACAAGATCGGCCTGATCGGCGCCAACGGCGCCGGCAAGTCCAGCCTGTTCGCCATGCTGCGCGGCGAGCTGCACCCCGACCAGGGCGCGATCGATTTCCCGCAGCGCTGGCGCATGGCCTACGTGGCCCAGGAAACCCCGGCGCTGGACCGTCCGGCGCTCGACTACGCCATCGACGGCGACGTCAACCTGCGCCGCCTGGAATCCGAGCTGGCGCGCCTGGAAGCGGCCCCGCACACGCAGGAAAACGGCCTCGCCATCGGCGAGCTGCACGGCCTGCTGGCGGACGCCGAGGCCTATACCGTGCAGTCGCGCGCCGAACAGCTGCTGCTGGGTCTGGGCTTTTCGCTCGACCAGATGCGCCAGCCGGTCGCCAGCTTCTCGGGCGGCTGGCGCATGCGCCTGAACCTGGCGCAGGCGCTGATGTGCCCGTCCGACCTGCTGCTGCTGGACGAGCCGACCAACCACCTGGACCTGGACGCCATCATCTGGCTGGAAGACTGGCTCAAGCGCTACGCCGGCACCTTGATCATCATCTCGCACGACCGCGACTTCCTCGACGAAGTCGTGAACGTGGTGGTGCACATCGACGAGCGCAAGCTGAAGCGCTACTCGGGCAACTACAGCGCCTTCGAACGCCAGCGCGCCGCCCACCTGGTGCTGGCCGCCGCCGCCTTCGACAAGCAGCAGCGCACACGCGCTCACTTGCAATCCTTCGTCGACCGCTTCAAGGCCAAGGCCACCAAGGCGCGCCAGGCGCAGAGCCGCATGAAGGCGCTGGCCAAGATGGAAGAACTGGCGCCGCTGCGCGCCGCCGCCGAGTTCTCGTTCGAGTTCCGCGATCCCGTCTCGGCGCCGAATCCGCTGCTGGTGATGGAAGACGTCGACGCCGGCTACCCGATCCTCGACGAGCACGGCGACCGGGTCGATGCGAAAACCATCGTCAAGCGCGTGAATTTTTCATTGCAGATCGGCCAGCGCATCGGCCTGCTGGGCGTGAACGGCGCCGGCAAGTCGACGCTGATCAAGACCATCGCCGGCGAGCTCGATCCGGTTACCGGCACCGCCACGCTCGGCAAGGGCCTGGCGATCGGCTACTTCGCCCAGCACCAGGTCGAGATGCTGCGCCACGACGAGTCGCCGCTGTGGCACTTGCTGAAGATCGCGCCCAACGTGCGCGAGCAGGAACTGCGCAACTTCCTGGGCGGCTTCAACTTCCCGGGCGACATGGTGACCAGCCCGATCGCGCCCTTCTCCGGCGGCGAAAAGGCGCGCCTGGCGCTGGCCCTGATCGTGTGGCAGCGCCCCAACCTGCTGCTGCTGGACGAACCGACCAACCACCTGGACCTGGAAACGCGCGAGGCGCTGACGCTGGCGCTGGCGCAGTTCGAGGGCACGCTGGTGGTGGTGTCGCACGACCGCCACCTGCTGCGCGCGACCACCGACCAGTTCATCATCGTCGCCGACGGCCGTTTGCAACCCTTCGACGGCGACCTGGACGACTACAAGGAATGGCTGTTCCAGACCAAGCTGGGCAAGGCCGGCGAACCTGCGCCTCAGGCGACGCCGGCCGCTGCCGCGAAGGCCACGGGCACGGCTGCATCCGCGCCGGCGGCTGCAGCGGCGGCGCCGGTCGACCGCAAGGAGCAAAAGAAGCAGCAGGCCGAGGAGCGCCAGCGCCTGGCGGCGCTGAAGAAGCCGATCGAGAACCGCATCAAGCGCCTCGAAGAGCAGATGGCCAAGCTGAACGCGAAGAAGGAAGCGGTCGATGCGCGCCTGCTGGACCCGGCCATCTACGAGGCCGCCAACAAGGATGCGCTGAAGACGGCGGTGGCCGACCAGGCTTTCCTCTCGCGCGACCTGGGGCAGCTGGAAACCGAGTGGCTGGAATTGCAGGAGCAGCTGGAAACCTTGGCGGCCTGAGTATCCGGCCGGACCGACCCGGGGCGGGCTGGCGCCGCCGCCGCGCGCACCGTTCGCGGTGCGCGGGCGCTGCCGCGTTCAGGCGACCTGCAGCGTGCCGTTCACGGCGCCGGCGCCCTGCACCGACATCAGGCGGTCGATGTCGACCAGGATCAGGCGCCGCTGGCCGGCATGGGCGATGCCGATCAGGTAGCCGGCGTCCACGCCCTCGGCGCCCGGCATCGGCGCCACCTGGTCCGCCTGCAACGTGACCACGCCGGTCACGCCATCGACCACCATCCCCATCACGCAGCTCGACAATTTCAGGATGATCACGTCGGTCATCGGATCGGGCGTACCGCTGACCGTGCCGAACGCGGCGCGCATGTCGACCAGCGGCATGATCACGCCGCGCGAGACG
The DNA here is from genome assembly GCF_012849555.1 of Massilia forsythiae. NCBI lineage: Bacteria > Pseudomonadati > Pseudomonadota > Betaproteobacteria > Burkholderiales > Oxalobacteraceae > Massilia > Massilia forsythiae. The sequence goes on along the minus strand of NZ_CP051685.1, from coordinate 3,815,567 downwards.
GCCACGCCGCCGATGATCTCGCCGCTCGATGCGAACCGCTCGAGCGCCTTCAGCACCCGCAACTCGTGCACCTTGGCGAAATCGATCGCGTACTCCAGGCCGCCGAGCGTGAAGCTCAGGAATTGCATGGCCGTCGTGCTGTCGATGCTGACGCTGTCGCTGGTCGTGTTGTACATGGCGAATCCTCTGTTGAGGCTGCAATCTTACGACGGTCATTCCTTAAGGATATTGATTACAGTCAACTTTTGCGGGATCATGTGGATGCCCGCATTCATTGGATACTCCCGTACAATGGATTCGGCATTCCTACAACCGGCCGCGAAGGAGGATGACGTGACGATCACCCGGTGGCTGCAGCGCCTGTTCTCCCGACCTGCCGCGGCGGCGCCCGCGCCCGCCGCCGCGACTGTGCCGGCGGCCCCAGCACCCGGCGCGTCCGTGCCGATGGCGGCACCCGCGCTCCCCGCGGACTTTGCGCCCGGGATGGCGGCACAACCGGCCGACGCTGCGCCGGCCATTGCGGGCATGGCGAGCGCACGCGCTGCCTGCGCAAGCGGCGCAGCGCCGGTCTCGTTCGAGCAGCTCGACCACGTCAACCGCGCCTGGAATGCCTGGCTGTTCGAACGCCCGCAACGGGACGGCCTGGAACTCGATCCCGCCGAGCAGGACGTGCTGGACGCCCTGCGCGCCATCCTGGCATCGCAGCAGTCGGGCGCGGCCCTGGTGAAACGCATGCCGGGCCTGGTGCCGCAGATCCTGCAAAGCCTGCGCAACGACAATTTTTCCGGCAACGCCCTGGCGCGCACCATCTCGTCCGACGTGGTGCTGGTGGCGGCCGTGATCCGCCTGGCCAACAACTGCTTCCTGGGCGCCGCCGCGCCGATCGCCAGCGTCGAGCACGCCGTGATCCTGATCGGCCAGGAAGGCTTGCGCCAGCTGGTGACCACGGTAGCCTTCCGTCCCATCATCGACGTGCACTCCGGGCTGTACACGCGGCGCCTGGCGCCGCGCCTGTGGCAGCATGCCGAGCGCTGCGCGATGGGCGCACGCGCCCTGGCCGCCGAGATGGGCGTCGAACCCTTCGACGCCTTCCTGGCCGGACTGCTGCAGAACGTCGGCATGATCGTGGCGCTGCGCTTCATGGATGGCGCGGCCGCGCATGCGCCGCTGCTCGGCACCGACCTGTTCCTGGCCCAGCTGGCCGCCGACGCGCGCGCGTTGGCGGCCGGCATCGCGCGCGAATGGCATTTCCCGGAGCCGGTGGCGCAGGCGCTGCTCGAACAGGGCGGGCTGCGCAAGGGCGCGTCCATGTCGCCGCTGGGACGCCTGCTGAAGCTGGCCGACTACCTCGGCAAGGTGCGCATGCTGGTCGAGGAAGGCGTGCTGGAAGAAGGCGATGCGGGGCTGTTCGGCGGCTTGCCGGCGCAGGCCGCGGGCTGCTATGCGGCGCTGGCGGCGAGCCGGGAACGGGTGGAATGACCGTCGTCCCCGCGCAGGGTAAAGAATGCCACTGGCATTCTTTACCCCATATTAAGCAACAGAATTCGGTACTTTAGAAGCAGTTCAGAGGCTTCAAAAAATGCCAACTTTGGACACTCGGCATGGGTCCCCGCCTGCGCGGGGACGACGATGCTGTGGCGATATCATTCGGCCGCGATATACGCAAGCAGCACCACCTCGTGCCTACCCTGGCGCCACTGCCGCCTCCGGCGCGCTGCTCCACGCTACGCTCCCCGCCGCGCCGCTGAACAGCAGCGCCCCGTGCTGCGGTCCGCGCAGGCGCGCCTTGGCGTCGCGCGGGTCCACCAGCCACGGGTGGCCGGCGCGCGGGTCGAAGCCGAGCACGCGCACCTGGGTATCGCCCTGCACCTGCTGCACCGTCACCGTCGCGATGCAGGCGGCATCGCGGCGCTGCGCTTCCAGTCCCGCCAGCATCGCGGCGCCGGCCTGGCGCTCGGCTGCGGCGGCCTTGACGGCGTTCGAGGCCGCGCCGATCGCGGTCAAGGCCGGGGCCACGTCCTGCCCCATCTTCTGGAACTGGCGCGCCTGTTCCGGGTTCAGGCCGATCTCGTGCTTGCGCACTTTCGAGGCCAGCAGCAGGTAGCGGCGCACGGCCGGTTCGGCGCCCAGGCGCTCCAGCGCCGCCTTGTGGCGCGCCACCAGGACGTCGAAGCCGGCGATACGCTCGCCCACCGCCGCGATCAGCCCGTCCAGCTCGCGCCCGTCCGGCTGCAGCGCGCACACCAGCATCTCGCTCTGCCGGCGCGGCGCCGTGCATGCCACGTCCACGCGGCGGCCGGCGACGGCGCTGCCTTCGGCCTGTCCCACCGTCACCTCGTCGCCGATGATCTCGCAGTTCACCGCATGCGCGATGTGCACGCGCGCGGCGGCCACGATGCAGTTCTCGGCGCGTTCCAGCAGCACCGCGCCCTCGGGCGCGAGCAAGACCGCGCCCGATGCCATGCCGCGCACGCGGATGTCGCCGCACCGGTTGTGCACCGCGCCGCCGACCAGGTTGGCGTGCAGCAGGACGGCGCCGCCGCGCGAGACCAGGCGCCCGAAGACGTCGCCGTGCACCGTGATGCCCGCGCCCTCGATCACGCGCTTTTCCTGCACCTCGCCGAATTCCTCGTAGTCGCCGCTCAGTTGCAGGTCGCCGGTGGTCTTGGCGCTGACGCCGTCGTGGCTGACGATCTTGGCGCCGACCGAGATGCGGCTGCTCTTGCCGTCCACCGACAGGAAGCCGGCCTGCTGCGACACCAGGAATTCGCCGTCCTTGCCGTGTTCCACGTTGGTGCCGGGTCCGGCGTAGGCGCCGAGGTCGGTGTCGCGTCCCGGCGCCGACGGAATCGGCGCGCCCGACATTTCCACGCCATGCATGCCGGCGGTGGCCGCCACCTTGCGCAGCAGGCGCACGCCCGGCCCGATCTGCGGAAAGCGGTTCTGGAAGCGGTGCAGGTCGAGGCGGCCGTTGGCCAGCTGGCGCGGCGCGTCGTTGCGGTGCAGGTCGTCCGCGACTTCGACGATGTGGGCGTCGATGCCCGGCTGCGCCTCCAGCCGCCGTGCGACCACGATGCGGTCGGCCTTGTTCGCTGCGATGGCGGCGCGCACCGTGTCGATCTCGATGCCGCAGCGGATGCCCTTGACCCACAGGTCGGCGACGAATTCGTCGGGGTCGAGGCGGGTCGGCGTGCCCGGCGCGTCCGGGTCGAGCGGATCGGCCAGCCAGACCGGCTCGAAATAGTATTCGGCGCGGCCGGCGCCGATCTTTAGCGGGCGGTACAGGGCGCGCCGCGCCGGGTCGAACGCTTCGATGGCGGCGGCGATGCGTACGGCGCCATCCGCGGCCGGCACGCCGCCGGCGGGCGCCGGATCGTGGCCGAACACGGCTTTCAGGAAGGCGGGATAATCGAGGCCTTGCAGCAGGTTGCCGCCGCGGTAGACGGCGTCGATGGCGGCGGCCAGCGCAGGGGTCGCGGCGCCGGCAACGCCGGCCTCGGCGTACAAGCCGTCGGCACGGATGGCGAGGCCGTCGGGGACGGCGATGCCGACGGGGGCCGCTGGGGCGGCGCCGTGGGTGGACATGATCGACTCCAGTCCGCAAGTGGGCACCACGGCGAGGCTCAGGCCGTGGCAAGAACCATGGAGCGTATCATGTTGCCGAAAGAAAATAAACGATCAGCAACAATATTGCGATGAAGAGTTTTCCGAAATGCGCATGCCGATAGCGCAGGCACTGCAGGGAACGGGCGCAAGACAAGACGGCCGTATCGCCTAAGGCCGTCGTTCCGGCAAGACGGCGATCCGGACTAGCGTCGCCGCTGCTGCATATCCATGTTGGCTTCGTTGATCTGGCGGCGCAGGTCGCGCCGCTCGTCCGGCGTCAGGCGGCTGCCGGCGCGCCGGGTGGCCTCGCGCTGCTCCTGCTGGTCCTGCTGCTGGGCGCGGCGCATGTCGTCGTTGGCACGTGCCTCGGACTGGCGTCCCTCGCGGTCCTGCTGGGGCAGCGAGAAACGCTCGCGCTGCTGCATGCCCTGGTCGTCGCGGCGATCCCCGTGCTGCTGGGCGCTCGCCCCTCCTGCGCCGAAGGCCAGAGCGCACGCCAGCGCAGTGCGAGCGGCAATGCGCGCGATGCGCGCTGCCTTCGTGCCTGCGTGGTTGTCGTTGAACGCGCTCTTCATGATGTCCTCTTCCGCGATGCCAAGTAAGTGATAAGCTTTGATTCGATGAGTCCAGTGTATGTGGATTCCCCAAGTGGTATAAGACCAAATGGGTAAAGTTTGTAACACAATGTAATGCCCTGCCCGTACCCCCTGTCCGCAGGGCGATAAGAAGTTACCATAGCGATATTAATCTGACAAATCTTGACAGACTCATGAATGCAACAAACCCGAATACCGGCGCCGCCCAGGGCAACAACGGCCACGCCGCCAAGATCATGGTGGTCGACGACGACGTGCGCCTGCGCGACCTGCTGCGCCGCTACCTGACCGAACAAGGCTTCCAGGTGGTCACTGCGGAAAGCGCGCCGGCCATGAACAAACTGTGGCTGCGCGAGCGCTACGACCTGCTGGTGCTGGACCTGATGCTGCCGGGCGAGGACGGCCTGTCGATCTGCCGCCGCCTGCGCGGCGCCGGCGACCAGACCCCGATCATCATGCTGACCGCCAAGGGCGAGGACGTGGACCGCATCGTCGGCCTGGAGATGGGCGCCGACGATTACCTGCCCAAGCCCTTCAACCCGCGCGAACTGGTGGCGCGCATCAACGCGGTGCTGCGCCGCAAGGGCCCGGACGAGATCCCGGGCGCCCCGAGCGAGACGCCGCAGACCTTCGAGTTCGGCGACTTCGTGCTCGACCTGGGCACGCGCACGCTGAAGAAGAACGGCGAGACGGTACCGCTGACCACCGGCGAATTCTCGGTGCTGAAGGTGTTCGCGCGCCACGCGCGCCAGCCGCTGTCGCGCGAAAAGCTGATGGAACTGGCGCGCGGCCGCGAATACGAGGTGTTCGACCGTTCGCTGGACGTGCAGATCTCGCGCCTGCGCAAGCTGATCGAGCCGGACCCGTCCAGCCCGCTGTACATCCAGACCGTATGGGGCCTGGGCTACGTGTTCATTCCTGAAGGCCAGCCGCGCTAGTGTTCACCACGTCTGCCGCGGCGCGCGGCGCGCCGCGCCCGGGGGGCTGGTTCAGGAGCGGCCTGTTCTGGCGCACCTTCTTCCTGCTGTCCCTGCTCACCACATTGTCGATGGCGTCCTGGATCGGCATGCTCAGCGTGTTCCAGCGCGGCCCGCAGGTCGAGCAGACCGCCGAGCTGCTGGTGTCGGTGGTCACCATCACCAAGGCGGCGCTGACCCACTCGGCGCCCGACATGCGGCGCGAGCTGCTGATCGAGCTGGTCTCCAACGAAGGCATCCGCGTGCTGACGCTGGAGCCGACCGACACCATCGAACCGCCGCCGGCGACGCCGATGATGCCGGAGATCGCCGCCATCGTGCGCGCCAAGCTGGGCCAGGATACGCGCTTCTCGCGCCGCGTCAACGACATGCCCGGCTTCTGGGTCAGCTTCGACATCGACGGCGACAAGTACTGGCTGATGCTGGAACGCGAGCGCCTGGCACTGACGCGCGTGCAATGGCTGGGCTGGGCCGCGCTGGTGGGCGGCCTGTCGCTGCTGGGCGCGGCATTGATCTCCAGCCTGGTCAACCTGCCGCTGGCGCGCCTGACCGCGGCGGCGCGCTCGATCGCCCAGGGCAAGCGCCCCGCTGCCCTGCCGGAACGGGGTTCGAAGGAGATCATCCAGGCCAACCGCAGCTTCAACCAGATGGTGGACGACCTGCAGCAGCTGGAAAACGACCGCGCCGTGATCCTGGCCGGCATCTCGCACGACCTGCGCACGCCGCTGGCGCGCATGCAGCTGGAACTGGAGATGGCCAACCTGTCGACCGAGGCGCGCGACGGCATGCAGTCGGACATCGCCCAGATGGACGCCATCATCGGCCAGTTCCTCGACTTCGCCCGCCCCACCGAGGCCGCCACCTTCGTGCCGGTCGACCTGTCCGGACTGCTCGACGATTGCGCGCGCGAGGCCGAGCGCCTGGCCGACGTGCGCACCAGCGTCGACATCGAGGATGGCGTGCTGGTGCCGGGCAACGCCACCGACCTGCGGCGCGTGATCAACAACGTCATCGAGAACGCGCGCCGCTACGGCAAGACGCCGGGGCTGGACGTAACCGAGATCGACATCGCCTGCCACGTCAAGCTGACCGGCCACGGCCGCCGCGCCATCGTCGAGATCAACGACCGCGGCGTGGGGGTGCCGGACGACCAGATCCAGCAGCTGCTGCGCCCGTTCACGCGGCTGGACAGCGCGCGCGGCCAGGCCAACGGCGCCGGTTTAGGCCTGGCGATCGTGGAACGCGTGATCACGCGCCACAATGCCGAGCTGGCGGTGCGCAACCGCGATGGCGGCGGCCTGCTGCTGCAGTTCTCGCTGCCGCTGGCGGCCTGACGCCGGCCGCGTTTCGACGAAACCGAAGGCGCTGGCGCATTCGCACTGGGTGAGACAGCGAACAGACCGGCGGCACCTGCGAGGCGCACGATGCAATTAAGATAACAAAGCATCGGAGTACGCCATGAAGCGTCCCACCAGCCTGCTGGCCATGATCGCCGCCGTGGTATTCACCGGACCGGCCGCCGTGGCCGGCACCGACATCGTCAAGTGCGTGGCCGCGGATGGCCACGTCACCCTCACCGACCAGCCCTGCCCGGCCGGCGACGCCGCCGTGACGCTGAGCCGCGACACCCAGGCCTCCGCCGGCGCGCAAACGCAGGAACAGCAAACCGCGCAGCAAACCGGGCAACCAGGCGCGCCGCCGGATACGGCGCGCGCCCAGCCGCCGGCGCAGCGCTACGTGCTGCCTGCCGCCGAGCTGCGCCACGCCGCCTGGCAGCGTCCGGCCGCTGCGCAACCGGCGCCGCTGGCCGGCGACATCGCCACCCTGAAGGCGGCGCGCCGCACCCTGATGCTGCAGGAAAGCACCCGCACCAGCCTGGCCGGCCTGAACTGAGCGTTCGTCAGCAGTGGATCAATGCAGGCCCCAGGGCTGTCCCCCGTCCGGGAACATCGGCGCGCCCCCCGCGGTGCCCAGCGTGCGCACCAGCTGCAGCACGTCGTCCGCCTTGATGAAGCTGGCCGCCGAGCTCGCCGCCAGCAGTTTTTCCGGCGGCTGCGAACGCGCGATCGCATAGCCCTGCACGTAGTCGACGCCGATCTCGGCTAGCGTGCGGATGGTGGCCGCGTCCTCGGCCCATTCGGCGATGGTCTTCATACCCAGGTTGGCGGCCAGGTTGACGATCGCCTCGACGATGGCGACGTTGGCCGGGTGGGCATTGATGTTGACGATGAAGTTGCCGTCGATTTTCAGCACGTCCGCCGGCAATTCCTTCAGGTACGAGAACGAGGTGTAGCCGGCACCGAAGTCGTCCAGCGCCACCTTGACGCCAAAGGCGCGCACCTGGTCGATGAAGCGGCGCGTGTTGTCCAGGTCGTGCAGCGCCACGCTCTCGGTGATCTCCATGCACAGGCGCCCGGCCACGTGCGCATGGCGCGCCAGGATGTCGAGCGCGTCCTGCACGAAGCGCTCGTCGTTGAGCGAGGCGCCGGACAGGTTCATGCACACGAAGCGGGTATTCGCCAGCGTGGCGCCGTGCTCCTCGATCCAGCCGAGCGTGGTGGACAGCACCCAGCGGTCGATCACGCCGGCGCGCCCGCTCTTCTCGGCCGCGCCGATCAGCGGGCCGGCCGGCAGCGTGCGGCCGTCGGCGTCGCGCATGCGCAGCAGCACCTCGAAATTCAGCGATTCGTAGGGTGAATGCAGCGACATGATCGGCTGCATCTCCAGGAACATGCCCTCGGTGGCGTCGGGGCCGGACAGGCGCGCCACCATGTCCAGTTCGTTCTCGCGCTCCTGGAACGCCTTCGATCCGCTCTCGTAGACCACCAGCCCGTCGTTGTGGCCGTCCTTGGCTTCGCGGCAGGCGCGGTCGGCGGTCGACACGGCGTCCTTCATCGCCATGCCCGGCGCCACTTCGATCAGGCCGATCGAGCCGCGCACGTGGAAGGCCTTGTCGCCGACCCGGTACGGGGTGCCGCCGATGCGGTCGACGATGCCGCGGCAGACCAGCGTCGCCATCGGGATCGCGGTGTCCGGCATGACGATGACGAATTCGTCGCCGCCGACGCGGCCGACGCGCTGGCCGCCGCCCAGCATCGACCCGATGCGCTCGCACACCTGCCTGAGCACTTCGTCGCCGGCGGCGTGGCCGAACAGGTCGTTGATCAGCTTGAAGCGGTCGAGGTCGATGTAGGCCAGCGACAGCGGCCGCCGGTCGGCTTGCGGGCGCGTGGTGTCCTCGAACATCTTTTCGATGCCGCGCCGGTTGAACACCTTGGTCAGCGGATCGTTGTCGGCCAGGAAGCGCAGCTGCTGCGTGGCCTTGTGCCTTTCCGTGACGTCCTGCAGCACCGCCTCGATGCGGCCGCGCGCCAGCGTGGCGCTGACCATGAAGCGCTGGGTGTCGTCGCGGCTGGCGACTTCCAGTTCGGCGTCGCTCTGGGAATGCACGCGTTCCACCAGTTCCTGCCAGGCGCTCCCGGCGAAGAACTGCTTCCAAGCGGTGCGTTGCGGCAGGATCTGCTCGATGCGCAGCATCTTGAGCATGGCCGGGTTGGCGCTGAGGAAGCGGCCCTGCATGTCCAGCGTGAAGAGGCCGACCGGCATCGCCTCGTAGGCGTGCTCCAGCTTTTGCTGGGCTTCGAGGCGCTTCTCGGTTTCCATGCGCATCTGCTCGGCCACCGCCAGCGCCGCCAGCAGGCTCGACGCCAGCGCGGCGGTGACGCTGTTGATCACGCCGAGCACCTGGTGCATGCCGAACGCCGCCGAGATCACCTCGGCCAGCGAGGCCACGTAGGTCATGGCGAACGAGGCCGCGAACCAAGCCGCCACCCGCGTGCGCGAGCGCACGATGATGGCGACCAGGCCGACCGTCATCAGCGAAAAGCCGAAGATCATGATGGCCCACAGCAGCGGCAGGAACACGCCGTAGGGCAGCACCACGGCGCCGGCCAGCAGCGGCACGCAGCACCACTGGGTGATGCGCATCGGCACCAGGAAGCGGGTCCTGGCCAGCTCTTCGCGGAACAGCGCCTGGTACAGCGTCAGCGTCGAGATACCGTACAGGGCGATGGTCAGCGGACGCCCCTTGAGCAGCCACTGCGGCGGCACCACCATGCCCAGCCACTGGATGTCCCAGCCGGTCGACAGGCCGCCGATGCGCAGGTTCAGGATCAGCCAGCCGGCGAACAGCACGTACAGCGGCTGGCGGTTGATGGCCGCGGTGAGCAGCACGAACAGCGCCAGCACGATCATGCCGCCGTCGAGCAGGCCGGACTTGCGATGGTAATCCTGCAGCGACAGTTCGAACTGGCTCTTCTGCCACTGCACCACGCTCAGGCGCGCCGGACCGGCAAAGCGGCCGCGGCACAGCACGCGCGCCGGCCAGGCATTCGGGGTCAGGGCAAATCCGGCCTTGGCGATGGCGATGGCGCCGTCGGCACGCGAGCGGCTGGCGGATCCGAGCGGCTGCAGCGAGGCCGCGTCCCAGCAGGCGATATCCAGCGCATGGCGCGAGGGAAATTCGATCAGGCTGTCCCCCTGGGCGGCGCCGGCGTCCGCTTGCGGCGCGCGCGTGGCGAAGCTGAACCACACCGGCGCCTCGGACAGGTGGGTATCGAACCAGTCGACGGTCGCACCCTCGCGCAGCCGGGCCGCCGCCAGCGCCGGGGTCATGGGCGTGGCCGGCGTGGCCGGCTCCTGGAACACGCGCACCGCCAGCGGGTCGCTGGGGCGCGCCATGTACTGGTTGTCCCAGCAAGACAGGGCGATCAACGACACCACGCCGATCGCCAGCGGAATCAGGTAATAGGCAAAGGACCGGAACACCAGGTCGACGGCCGACTGCACGAACGCGGGCAGTTTCCGGTTGCCGGTCGGGTTATGAAGCATGTGCATCCATGGCGAAACTCGGGTGTTGCGACCGCGCAGGCAGCCGCAAATTTATTTCCGCAAGGATACATGGTTAGCGTCATGCAGTCATCGTAATTATTCGTTCAAGCAACTCTCAGGCAACTAATTGGTACATTTCGGACACGTCCGCCGCGCCCGCCACGCCCATCGCGGCACTGCCGGCCGCCACCGGCCGCGACACGCCCGCCTTGCCGCCGACGTCGATGTCGGGATGCCGGATGTGGCAGAAGAAGTTCAGCAGCGGATGCGCGGCCGCGGTCCAGCGCTGTTCGATGGTGGTGATGTCGAAGGCCATGACCCGGTGCGGCATGTTGCCGACGTGACGCAGCGGCACGAAGCCCAGTTCCGGAAAGACGTCGACGAAGGTCAGCTGCTCGTACTGGCGGTCGATCGGCGCGCGCCCGGTCGCCAGCGCCCAATCGATGCCGTTGTCCTGGCAATACAGCACGCCGGCCTTGAGCAGCGCGGTCTTGACCATCCGCCCGATGCGGCTGTTGTCCACGCCCAGGCGGCTCATCTCGGCCAGCGGACGGCCGCGCAGCCAGTCCGGCAGCGTCACCGATTCCTCGACGTGCAGCGGGCCGTACAGGTTGGTTTCCATGCGCGCGGTGCCCAGGGTCGAACCGTCCAGCTTGGATTCGGCGATGAATACCACGCTGTTGTCGCCATAGTCGGAGGACTCCGGTTCCGTCAGTTGCGACGCGAACTGCGGCACGTGGCGGTCGTAGGCGGCATGGCGCATGCGCACGGCTTTCCACAGGTCGGCCTGGTTGTCCACGCGGCGGATCGTGAATGGCAGGCGCTCCGTCGTGCGGTAAGGCATGACGCGCGCAGGTGCCTGATTATTTGGAGAAATAGAGCTGGGAAAAACGATTGCGTTGTGGGGCAGCATGGGACAACTCCTAGATTGGTTTTTTATAAGAAAAATTTCATTTTGATTATTATCAATCTTTGAAAAAGTTCTTATATGCCAAACAGGAAGGCTTTTCCCCTTCTATTTCTCACAATAAATTACGGCTCAAAATATTCCAATTAAGATAATGAACGAGCGCTGCCGCCGACCCGGATCGACGTACCCTGGACGGCGCCGATATCGGCATGCAGCAGCGAGCGCATGCCCATGTCCTCGCCCTGGATCACATCGATGGCGCCGCCGTGCGGCCAGCCGATGTCGCGCAGGTAGCCGGCCAATGCGGCGGTGCCGGCGCCGGTGGCCGGGTCTTCCAGCACGCCGCCCACGGCGAACGGATTGCGGGTGTGGAAGGTGCGTTCGTCCTCGGCCCAGGCCAGCACGATGGTGGTGAGGCCGTGCGCCAGCATCAGCGCCCGTCCCGCCGCCAGTTCGTAGCGCATGGCGGCCAGCGTGTCGCGGCGCGCCAGCGCCAGCACCAGGTGGTCGGCGCCCGCATGCGCCAGGCCGGGCGGGATGCGCGCATCGAGGTCGTCGGGCGCGTAGCCGAACAGCGCCAGCGCCTGTTGCACCAGCGCCGCGTCGGCCGGCCGGCTCCAGGTGGGCGGCGACTGCAGCGCCGCCGTCACCAGGCCATCGTCCGCGCGCCGCCCTTCGACCGTGATCGCCGCCGCGTTCAGCGTCAGCGCATACACGCCGTCGCCGTGCGCCGCCGCCAGCGCGGCGCCCAGCGCGATGGTGGCGTGGCCGCAGAACGGCACTTCGCACTCCGGCGAAAAGTAGCGCACGCGCCAGCCGCCGTCCACCCCTTGCGCGCCCGGCAGCGGCGCCGCGAACGCGGTTTCCGAGTAACCGATGTCGTGCGCCAGGCGCTGCATGTCGGCTGCCGGCGGCAAGGCGGCGCCGATCCAGACGCCGGCCGGATTGCCGCCGCGCGCGCCGTCGGAAAAGGCGGCGATGCGCAGGATCGAGGAAGCGTCCGGCGCGCCGGCGGGCGGGCAGGCGGACGGGTCGGCGTGGGTTGGATCGGGACGGGTCAAGGCAGGCTCCGGAATCGGTGATAGGAAACGCCATCATAGAGTCTTGCACAGCGCGCCGCTGCATTTCGCGCCGCCAGGCGGCATTTCGCGCCGCACGTGCGCCGTTCGTCGCACGGCCGCCGCGCCGCGCCGGTCCGCTGGCATAGTGGCGTCCAACCCAACCCACTTGCGGAGCCCGCCATGCTGATCCAGATCCTGACCCACACGCCCCTCTACGTCTGGGCGATCCTCGCCTTTTTGCTCCAGCGCGGGCTGGCCGCCCTGCGCGAGCGCGAGATCGCGACCCGCAAGCTGTTCATCCTGCCGCTGGCGATGCTGGCGCTGTCGCTGCAGGACATCGCGGCGAAATTCGGCCTGGACGGGATCGCGCTGGCCGCCTGGGCCTGCGGCGCGGCGGCCACCGCTGCGGCGGTGTGGAAAGGCAGCGCCGGGCGCATCGGCGCCGGCGCCCTGCCCGGCACCGTGCGCGTGCGCGGCAGCCGCCTGCCGCTGGCGATGATGATGGCGGTGTTCTTCACCAAGTACCTGACCTCGGTGGCCTGCGCCGTGCTGCCGCAACTGCGCCACGACGTCGCGTTCACTGCGGCGGTGTGCGTGTTGCTCGGCGCCTGCAGCGGCTGGTTCCTGGGCCGCATGGCGCGCGATGCGCAATCCTGCCTGGCGCTGCAGGCGGGCTGCGCCGCCGCCGCGACGCCGGTGCTATAGTCCGGCAAAAGGCACCTCGAAAAACCGTAGCGAGCGGCAGCCGGGGTGGTCGAGAAGCGCAGCTGCACGAGCAGTACAGCCGGTGCGCCGGTGCGCCGATGCGCCGGTGCGGCGCATCGCAGACCGCCACGGCAACGCGCAGCAGGTTTTCCGACGTGCCGTCAAAGGAGAAACCGATGGTCCGACATGTTCTCATCACCGGCGCCAGCATCGCCGGCAATGCCCTGGCCTGGTGGCTGGGCCGCAACGGCTTCGACGTGACGGTGGTGGAGCGCGCCCCGGCGTTCCGCGACGGCGGCCAGAACGTCGACGTGCGCGGCGCGGCGCGCACCGTGCTGGAGCGCATGGGCCTGCTGCAGGCGGTACAGGATAACGGCACCGGCGAAAGCGGCGTGCGCTTCGTCGACCAGGACGGCGCCACGGTGGCGGAATTCCCGCTCGAGGAACTCGGCGGCGACGCCTTCACGGCGGAACTGGAAATCCTGCGCGGCGACCTGGCGCGCCTGCTGTACGACGGCGCCCGCGCCCACGCGCGCTACCGTTTCGGCGATGCGATCGACGGCGTCGAGACCACCGATGCCGGCGCGCGCGTGCGCTTCGACAGCGGCGCGCAGGCAGACTACGACCTGGTGCTGGTGGCCGAAGGCGTCGGCTCCAGCACGCGCGAACGCGTGTTCCCCGGCGAGAACGCGCCGCGCTGGCTGGACGTCACCATGGGTTACTTCACGATCCCGAAAGGCGCCGGCGACGGCGACATGGCGCGCTGGTACACCGCGCCGGGCGGGCGCAGCGTGTTCCTGCGTCCGGACCGCAAGGGCAGCACGCGCGCCGTGCTGACCCTGCAGGGACCGGCGCAGGGCAACGAAGGGCTGGAACCGGCGCGGCAGAAGGCCTTTTTACGCGAGCATTTTACTGGCGCCGGCTGGGAAACCGCGCGCGTGCTCGAGGGCATGGAACGGGCCGACGACTTCTATTTCGACGTGCTCCGGCAGGTCAAGATGGAGCGCTGGTCGAACGGGCGCGTCGCCCTGGCCGGCGACGCCGCCTGGTGCACCACGCCGCTGGGCGGCGTGGGCGCAAGCCTGTCGCTCATCGGCGCCTACGTGCTGGCCGGCGAACTGTGCGGCCGCGACGGCGGCGGCGATGCCGATATCGGGGCGGCGCTGGCCGCCTACGAGCGCATCATGCGCCCGTTTGCCGAAAAGGGGCAGGACGTGCCCAAGTTCGGACCGCGCCTGGCGCAGCCGCACAGCCGGCTGGGCGTGCACCTGCAGTCGGCGCTGCTGCACCTGGCCAGCCTGCCCGGCCTGCGCACCCTGGTCGCCAAAGCGGTGGCCGGCCGGGCCGACGAGGTCGACCTGCCCGCCTACCCTGCCCTGCGCAGCGCGCCCGCCTGACCAGTGCGCCGGCGCCGCCGTACGGTGCGCGCCGCAGCCTCAAAAGCCGGGAGGACGCTCCGCCGCCACCCCGGCCGCGCGTTCCAGCGCCATGCCGACCGCGCCCAGCGTGCCTTCGTCGAACAGGCGCCCGATCAGGGTCACGCCGTGCGGCACGCGGCGCGGCGGCGCGAACGTCGGCAGCGGCCGCGCCGGATCGGGCGCCCAGTCGCTGCGCGCCTGCGCCACCTCGACCGAACCGGTGCGCAGCGTCAGCGACGGATGGCCGGTGTGGTTCGAAATGGTCAGCATCTCGTCGCGCAGCGACGGCACCAGCAGCAGGTCGACCGAGCGGAAGATGCGCGCCATCTCCAGCGCCACCTTGCGCCGCAGGCGGTCGGCCTGCACGAAGTCCACCGCCGACAGGAAGCGCGCCTCGCGGAACAGGTTGGGCCAGGCGTCCGGCACCTGTTCCCTGAGCTGGTCGACGCGGCCGTCCAGCGTGATGTCCTCGAAGGCGGCGGCAGCCTCGGCGAACAGCACCGTGTTCAGCGACTGGTAGGGCCAGTCCGGCAGCGTCACCGGCACCGGCTGCAAGCCCAGCTTCTGCAATGTGGCCAGCGCCGCGCGGTCGACCTCGGTGGCCGGCGCCTCGCCCATCCAGCCGGCGAAGTAGCCGACCTTCAATCCCGCCACCCCGGCGCCGGCGTCGAACCCGAGCGGCGCCGCCACGCTGGCGGCGTCGCCCGCGTCCGGCCCGGAGATCGCCTGCAGCACCAGCATCGCATCTTCCACCGTGCGCGTCATCGGCCCCAGCTTGTCGAGCGACCAGCACAGCGTCATGGCGCCGGTGCGCGGCACCCGGCCATAGGTCGGGCGCAGGCCGGTCACGCCGCAGCGCATGGCCGGGCTGACGATGCTGCCGCCGGTCTCGCTGCCGATCGAGAACGCCACCAGCGCCGCCGCCGTGGCCGCGCCCGGGCCGGCGCTGGAACCCGAGGCGCCTTCCTGCGGCAGCCACGGATTCATGGTCTGGCCGCCGAACCAGATGTCGTTCAGCGCCAGCGCGCCCAGGCTCAGCTTGGCGACCAGCACCGCGCCGGCGGCATCCAGCCTGGCCACCACCGCAGCATCCGCCGCCGGCACCCGGTCGCGGTAGAACTCCGCGCCCCAGGTGGTGCGGATGCCGGCGGTGTCGAGCAGGTCCTTCACGCCGTACGGGATGCCGTGCAGCGGGCCGCGGTACCGGCCGGCGGCGATCTCGCGGTCGGCCTGGCGCGCGCGTTGCAGCGCATGCGCTTCGGTCAGCGTGATCACGCTGCGCAGCGCGCCGTCCAAACGCTTGATGCGCTCGATATAGATGCGCGCCAGGCGCTCGGCGCCGAGGACGCGCGTCTCGATCCAGCGCGCCAGCTGCGTCACCGGCGCGTGGGCGATGTCCTCGTCGCGCGCCGGCAGCGGCCGGCCGGGCGCGCGGCTGCGCACGAAGCGCTCGCGCGGGCGCGCGGCCGCTTGCCGGTCTTGCGCCGCCGGCGGGATCGAGGCCGGGCGCCACACCGTGGCCGGCGCCACGTCCGGCGCCAGCGCCACCTTGCGCGGGCCGCTGCGCCGCTCCATGGTCGAGGACAGCGACACGCGCCAGGAAGCGGCCATCATCGCGCGCTGCGCCGGGGTGTGGGTCACCTGCATCAGCCGTTCGGCTGCGGCGAAGGTGGCCGGCGATACGGCCGGGCCGAAGCCCTCGGTGGCGCCGAAGGTGGGCGGGGCGCCGGGCGTCGCTACGCCGGGCGTCGCCACGCCGGGCGGGGGTGTGCCCTCTTGCGGCAGGAGGCGGCGGGCATGGGCGGCGCCGGCGGCGGCAAGCATGCCGAGCGGCGCGGTGATCAGGAACTGGCGGCGTCGTTTCATGGACCCTCTGGCGGTGGTTGACGAACGATGCTACCGCAGCGGGGTGGACAAGACAACGAGCCATCCGCGGCGCCACGGCATGCCGCCAGGGGGTAGGGTCAGCCGCCTTTGCCGACGGCGTGGCCGGCCTGCTCGTCCAGCTCCGGGTAGCGGCGGAAGATGCCTTCCTCGTTGAAGGGCAGGCGCCGTGTCGAGGCCAGGTAGGCCGCGATGCGCGGGCGCGCGGCGACGCGGTCGCGCAGCGCCGTCACCAGCGGATAAGCGCCGTCGATGCGTGCCAGCGCATTGGGGAAGGCGTAGCGCAAGCCTTCGACCAGCTGGAACAGCGACAGGTCGGCGTAGCTCACCCGGTCGCCGGTGAGGTAGTCCTTCGGTGCCGGGCGTCCGAGCAAGCCTTCGAACCAGTCGAAGAACTTGGGAATGCGCGTCTCGATGAAATCCGCCGCGCGCCGCTTGGCTTCCGGCCGCTGGTCTTCGTAGTACAACCCGCTGGCGATCGGGTGGTGGGTATCGTGCGCTTCCGCCACCAGGTCGGCGATGGTGAGCTGGATCTGGTGCACCCACAGTTGCCCCTGCTCGTCGGCCGGCGCCAGCCCGTGCCGGCGGCCCAGGTACAGCAGGATGTTGGCGGTCTGCCCGACCAGCAGGTCGCCGGCCTTCAGGAACGGCGGCGCGAACGACGGATGATCGGCGCCGTCCATCAGCGCCGTCATGCGCGCCATGCCGCCAGGCGTGCGCGCCACGTCCACGTAGTGCGCCCCGGCTTCTTCCAGCGCCAGGCGCACGAATTCGCCGCGGCCCTGGATCGTGGGCCAGTAAAAAAGTTCGTACTCCATGCCTTGCTCCTCGTCTCGTTCGGTCTGACGCAATTATTCATCAGGAAGCCGGATGTTCGGCGCGGCAATCGTGCTAGTCTTGCATCTGGCAACGAGTCCTGACAAAGCGTCAACAACAAGAGACATGCTCACAACAAAACCCGCGTTTCGAGGGCCGTGTCGATGGCGAAAGTCTTGATCGAGCGGATGCATTGTTCCCGTTGAGGAAACTCACCGTACCGTGCGGAACGGTGGCACAAGATCACGCTGTCGATAACGAACCTTCGGAGCATCCATGATTTTCGCCCATCTCGCCAGGCACGCCGTGGCCATGCGCCGCCAGGTCGGCCTTGCGTCCTGGCTGCTGTGCATGGCGCGCAGCCTGCGGGTCCTGGCCCATTACCGCGACCACCAGGCGCTGTGCCGGCTCGGCGTCCACCGCGAGCACGTGGTACCGGCATGCGGCGGCGACCCGTTCCACCATCTCAGCCACCGCGACTACCTGATCAAGGGCCTGTCGCCGCGCCTGCGCGTGCAGGCGGCGCTGGGCCATTACCGCTTCGAGGAAAGCACCTTCGACGGCGCCTACCGGCGGGCCGTGTACGGCGCGTGCCGGCTGCCGCTGTGGCGCCACGACGCCGATGGCAGCAGCTTCCTGATCCAGCTGGAAATGGCGTCGCGCGGCAACGCCGAGGGCGACCTCACCATCGCCCTGGTCGCCGACGGCAAGTGCCTGCACCGCCTGTCCTTCAGCTGGCTGGAAGGCCGCATGCTGGGACTGGAGACGCCGGTGGTGCCCTTCATCGCCCGCAACCAGGGCCGCTGGACCGATTCCGGCGCCGCCTTCGACGCCTTCGAACGGGTATTTCCCAACAACTCGCCCAGCTTCTTCTGCTTCGCCGCGATGCAGGGCATGGCTCAGGCGCTGGACATGGAACAGGTGGTGGCGATCCGCAGCAGCGCCCACATCGCCTACGATCCCGATCCGCAAAAACATTTTGCCAATGCCTACGACGGCTTCTGGAAGATCCTCGGCGGCATCGAGATGAAAGGCGGCGAAGGGTGGCTGATCGGCCTGCCCTTCTATGTCAAGCCCTTGTCCGAGATGCCGTCCAAGCACCGCAAGCGCGCCGCCCAACGGCGCGAGCACTGGCGCGCGATCGGCGAGTCGGCGCGCACGGTGCTGCAGCGCCACCTGCTGCATGCGCGCGTACGGGCCGGGCAAGCCGCGCCGGCCTTGGAACCGGCCTGAGAACCGGCGCTCGTTGACGAAACTGCCACGCCGGCGCGTGCACGTGCTACACTCGCGCTTTCGCTAGGGGTCCTGGAAGCTTGCTTCCGGGTGAGAGATACCCTTCGTACCTGATCTGGATAATGCCAGCGAAGGAAAGCGCAACGCAGTTCCCGCCTTGTTTGCCCTTCCCCGTTGGCTCAGCCGCGCCCGACCGCCCCCGTCGGCGCCGATAACGAGCAAACACATGACACCACACCTGAAGTATTCGATCCTGGCCTGCGCGCTGATGCAGGCGTTTTCCGCACAAGCGCAAACGGCGCAATCCGCTGCGGACGGCCAGCCCGTCAACGAAGTCGTCGTCACCGGCAACCGCGCCGCCACCGAGCGCGCCGCCGTCGGCGGCTTTTCCGAGACGGCGCTGGTCGACACGCCGGCCTCGATCAGCGTGTTCGACCGCACCCGCCTGCAAGACCTGTCGATCCGCTCGACCACCGAAGCGCTGCGCTACGACGCCTCGGTGAGCGACGCCTACAACGCGGTCGGCTATGCCGAGCAATTCTCGATCCGCGGCTTTGCGCTCGACAACAACTACAGCTACCGCAAGGATGGCTTCGCGATTCCCGGCGACACCCAGATCCCGCTGGAAAACAAGGAACGCATCGAAGTGCTGAAGGGCCTGGCCGGCCTCACCGCCGGCATCGCCACCCCGGGCGGCATCGTCAACTACGTCACCAAGCGCCCGACCGCGGCGCCGCTGCGCTCGGCCACGGTCGAGGTCAGCGAGCGCGGCACCCTGTACGGCACGGTCGACCTGGGCGGGCGCTTCGACGACCGCCGCTTCGGCTACCGCATCAACGCCGCCGCCGCCGACCTGCACTCGTACGTGCGCGGCGCCAACGGCGAGCGCCAGTTCGTCTCCGGCGCGTTCGACTGGCAACTCACCCCGGACGCCCTGCTGCAGCTCGACCTCGACTACCAGCACAAGGCGCAGGTCACCGCGCCCGGCTTCCAGCTGATCCGCAACCAGGCGCTGCCGACCGGCGTGTCCGCCAAGATGCTGCTCAACGACCAGCCCTGGACGCGCCCGGTGGACACGCGCGACACCAACCTCGGCCTGCGCTTCGAATACCGCCTGGCGCCGGAGTGGAACGCGACCGTGGCCGCCAACAAGCACTGGTTCAAGCGCGACGACTTCACCGCCTTCCCCTACGGCTGCAGCAACGAGGGCGACGGTTACTACCCGGGCTACTGCGGCAACGGCGACTACGACGTCTACGATTACCAGAGCACCGGCGAGCGCAAGTCGCCGTGGGGCGCGCAAGCCATGTTGCAGGGCAAGTTCGGCACCGGCGCGCTGCGCCACGCGCTGACGCTCGGCGTCTCCTACGCCGAACGCCACGACAGCTTCGGCGAGTACGTATACGACCTGGTCGGCTACAGCAATATCTGGCATCCCTTGACCACGCCACCGGCCAAGCCCGACCGCGTCACCGGTCCGGTGTTCGAGCGCCGCAGCGACCAGGAAAGCGCCCTGTTCGCGCAGGACATCGTCACCCTGTCGCAGCGCCTGACGCTGCACGGCGGCCTGCGCTACGTGCAGATCAAGCGCAGCGAGTACGACGACGACATCGCGGCCTACGTCAAGGCCGACGACAGCTTCGCGCTGCCGAGCCTGGCGCTCGTGATTGCGCTGGACCGCGACTGGAATGTGTACGGTTCTTTCAGCCACGGCCTGCAGCATGGCGGCATCGCGCCGATGGGCACCAGCAACGAGGCGCAGGTATTGGCGCCGGGACGCTCGCGCCAGGTCGAGCTCGGCGCCAAGGGCGTGCTGGCCGGCGTCAATTTGTCGGCGGCGCTGTTCCAGATCCGCCAGGGCCTCGAATACGAAGACCCGAACCAGGACGTCGGCGTGCTGGTGAACGGCGTGCTCGAGCAGCGCCACCCGTTCGTGCGCAACGGCCGCCAGACCCACCGCGGCCTGGAATTCTCGGCCGACGGCCGCTTCGGCGAGGCGCTGCGCTACGGCGCCTCGCTGATGGCGCTGAACACGCGCCAGCAGGGCACTGGCCAGGAAAGCATCGACGGCAAGCGCGTCACCGACGTGCCCGCCTTCAAGTCGAGCGCCTGGGCGGAATACGCGGTGCCCGCCGTGCCCGGCCTGAAGGTGGACGGCGTGTGGCAGTACGCGGGCAAGAAGGCGTTCGATGTCGAGAACCGCGTGTTCGTCCCCGACTACCACGTGTTCGGCGCCGGCGCCGCCTACGCCATGAAACTGGGCGCGACGGGCGTGACCGTGCGCGCGCGCGTGGACAACCTGTTCGACAAGTTCTACTGGCGCGACGTCACGCCGGCGCTGGGCGGCTACCTGCTGCCGGGCGCGCCGCGCACGTTCCGGTTGTCGGCGCAGTTCGACCTGTAGGCGGCTGTGCTTCAGCCAGTACGTTGCTTCGGCCTGCGCGTACTGTGGTCAGGAATAGTATCGGTGACCTGAAAACCGCCGTTTCCGGCATTGCCGGAAACGACTCCCCGCGCAGGCGGGGACCCATGCTAAGCAAAACATGTCGATATGTTAAAAGCACCGCGAATGCTTTGAAAATACCAATTTCGGATATTCGGTATGGGTCCCCGCCTTCGCGGGGACG
Organism: Massilia forsythiae; assembly: GCF_012849555.1. Classification (NCBI taxonomy): domain Bacteria; kingdom Pseudomonadati; phylum Pseudomonadota; class Betaproteobacteria; order Burkholderiales; family Oxalobacteraceae; genus Massilia; species Massilia forsythiae. The sequence goes on along the minus strand of NZ_CP051685.1, from coordinate 3,794,844 downwards.
ACGTCACGCCGCCGCCAGCAACGCCTCCACCCGCTCCATCCGCTGCGCCAGCTCCCCGGTCAGCAACACGTAGGCAATCCCGCGCTCCTGCAGCACCGCCAGCAGCTGCGCATGCACGCGCCGGCGTACCGCTTCCGAGTCGCGCTGCAGGCCGTCCGCCACCCACGGCAGGTCGGGGGCGGCCACCAGCGTCAGCGCATAGTCGTGCGCCGCCTCCAGCGCCAATAAGTCGTCCGGCAACCGGCCCCAGTAGATGCGGCTGTACACCGCCGTCATCAGCGGCGTGGTGTCGCAGAACAGCAGGCGCCGCGCCGGCGCGGCTTGCTCCACCGGCGCGGCAACCGGCCACGTCCCGGCGGGCGCCTGCGCCAAGCGCAACGCCAGCGCATCCTCGCGCGCCAGCTGCGTGCGCGCGATGCCGGGCTGGTCGTCCTCGTGCGGCACGCGTCCCATGACGTCGACGAATTCGCGCAGGTATTCCGGCACCCACAGGCTGCCGTGGCGCCGGGCCAGGGCGGCGGCCAGGGTCGACTTGCCGGTCGATTCGGCGCCCAGGATGGCGATGCGCATCGGCGCCGCGCCCGCCGCGGCAGCGTCCTGCGCCGCGGCGCCGCCCGCTGCCGCCTGCTCGGTCGCCATATCCATCCTCACTCGGCCCCGGCGCCGCGCGCCAGGTCGGCCGTGTGCGGCGTCGCGGGCGCAGCGCCGTCCGCCGCCGCGCGCCACGCACGCAGGCCGACCACTGCCAGCGCCACGAACAGCGCGTACAGCAGCGCGGTCAGGTGCAAACCCTTATACAGATACAGCCCGACGTACAGCACGTCCACCGCGATCCAGGTATGCCAGTTCTCGACCTTCTTGCGCGCCAAGAGGACCTGGCCGAGCAGGCTGCCGGCGGTCAGGAAGCCGTCCATGTAGGGCACGTCGGTGTCGGTGTAGCGTTTCAGGAAGGCCGACAGCAGCACGAAGCCGAGCGCCCAGCCGGCCAGCGACCAGGCCCAGCCCGCCCGGCGCAGGCGCGTGACGACCAGCGGCCGATTGCCGGCGCCGCGCAGCCACAGCTGCCAGCCCCACACCGAGGCGGCGATGAACACCGCCTGCAGGCCGGCGTCGCCGTACAGGCGCGCGTTGAAGAACACCAGGCCGTAGGCGGCCGACGAGATGATCGCGAACAGCCAGGCCCAGTGGTTGCGGCGGATGTTCAGCAGCACGGTGGCGATCGAGAGGAAGAAGGAAAGCAGTTCCAGCGGCGTGGTGCCGAAACCGGCGAGGACGATGGTGTCGTTCATGCCCGGGATTATCCGGACTGCGCCGTCTTTATGCAAGCCGGGCAGCGGCGAAGATGGGGTGTCCGGATGCGGACAGTATTGCCCGCCGGCGGGCAGCGCGGCGGCGTCCACGCCATGGCCTTCCCAGGGAAATGCCACTGGCACGGGGCTTGCAACAGGGATGGCATTCCAACCAACTCGTCATCGCCTTGCGCACCATGGACCACGCCATCGGCATCGACATCCTGCAGCGCCGCCGCCGGCGCCACCTGGCCGGCGCGCTGGCCCTCGCGGTCCTCTTCGGCGCCGTGCTGTGGGGCGCCAACCGCGCGCTGCGGCCCGGCGTCGGCGCCGCCGACATCGTCGTGGCCGAAGTCCGGCGCGGCGACGTCGACAACACGATCAACGCCGCCGGCGTGATCATTCCCGTGCACGAGGAAGTGGTGTCCAGTCCCGGCGCCAGCCGCGTGGCGCGCGTGCATGCCAAGCCGGGCCAGCAGGTCGGGGCCGGCGAGCTGCTGCTGGAACTGGACGACCGCGAGATCCGCCTGGCACTGGAAGCGTTCAAGGAACAGCTGGCGCAGCAGGACAACCGCGTCGACGTCCTGGCGCTGGAGATGGCGCAGAAGATCAAGCAGACCAGGAGCAGCATCGAGCTGCTGGAAATCGATCTGCAGTCGGCGCGCGCGCGCCACGAGCGCAACCAGAAGCTGCGCAGCAGCGGCCTGGTGTCCGGCGAAGACCTGCTGACGGCGCAGCTGAACGTGCAGCGCAACGAGATCCAGCTGCGCCAGCAGCGCGAGCTGGTCGAGGACACGCGTCGCGCCACCGCCGGCGCCATCGCCGCCGCCCGGCTGCAGCAGGCGATCCTGCACAAGCAGATCGCACGCCAGGAAGGCTTGCTGGCGCAGACGCGCGTGTGCGCGCCCTTTTCCGGCATGCTGACTTCGCTGGTCGAGGAAGAAGGCGCCAGCGTGGCGGCCGGGCAGCTGGTGGCGCGCGTGTCCGAACTGAACAACTACCGGGTCGAGGCCAGCCTGTCCGACTTCCACGCGCGCCAGCTGGCGCCGGGCCAGCCGGTCCGCGTGGCGCAGAACGGCGCGGTGCTGGCCGGCACGGTGCGCACCATCCTGCCCGAAATCCAGAACGGCAGCATCAAGCTGCTGGTCGACCTGGCCCAGCCGCACAATCCGCAGCTGCGCAACAAGATGCGCGTCGACGTCGACGTGGTCACCGCGCGCCGCGCCGGCGTGCTGGTAATCGACAAGGGCGCTGCCTTCAACGGCCGCGGCCGCCAGCCGGCCTTCCGGGTGGACGGCGGCATGGCGCGCAAGACCGTGCTGGAACTGGGCGCGGGCGACGGCAAGGTGGTCGAGGTGGCGGCCGGCGCGCGTGCCGGGGACCGCTTCATCGTGTCCGACACCGCCGCCTTCAAGGAACTGGACACCATCCGCATCACGAATTGAAACCACAAGGAGCAGAACACATGATCAGGCTGCACAAGGTCAGCAAGACCTACCGGACCGACAAGGTCGAGACGCTGGCGCTCAAGGACATCGACCTGCACGTCAGGGAAGGCGAATTCGTGGCGCTGATGGGGCCGAGCGGCTGCGGCAAGAGCACGCTGCTGAACATCATCGGTCTGCTCGACCGGCCGGGAAGCGGCAGCGTCGAGGTGGGCGGCGCGGCGGTCGAGCGCATCGGCGAACGCCGGCTGGCGGCGCTGCGCAACCGCAGCTTCGGCTTCATCTTCCAGAGTTTTCATCTGATCCCGGACCTGCGCGTGATCGACAACGTCGAGCTTCCGCTCTTGTACCGCAAGGATGGCGCGGGCAGCGCCGAACGGCGCCGGCTGGCGCGCGCGGCATTGGAAAAGGTCGGCCTGGGCGCGCGCATGGACCATTACCCGAACCAGCTGTCCGGCGGCCAGCAGCAGCGCGTGGCGATCGCGCGCGCCATCGTCGGCCAGCCGCAGGTGCTGCTGGCCGACGAGCCGACCGGCAACCTGGACAGCAGGATGGGCGCCGAAGTGATGGACATCCTGCTCGGCCTGAACCGCGAGGGCACCACCGTGGTGATGGTCACCCACGACGAACAGGAAGCACGCCGCGTCAACCGCATCGTGCGCGTGTTCGACGGCCAGCTGGTGGATACGGAGCACGTCCATGCTGCGTAACTACCTGCTGACCGCGTACAAGGTCTTCATGCGGCGCAAACTGTTTACACTGATTAATCTCACCTGCATCGTGCTCACGCTGGTGGTGCTGATGGTGATCACCGCGCTGCTGGAGACCGCATTCTTTCCCACCGGCGTGGAAGGCAAGAGCGGGCGCATGCTGCAGGTGTACGGCATCCGCAGTTCCAGCGCCGACGGCCACAACTTCCGCACCACCCTGCTGGGCTACAAGACCATCGACCAGTACCTCAAGCCCATGCAGGGCGTCGAACGGGTGTCGGCGATCACGGTGCCGGGCGAGGTCTCGGCCTACCAGGGCGACCGCGTCAGCCAGCTGCAGTTGCGGCGCGTGGATGCCGATTACTGGCAGATCCTCGACTTCAAGCTGCTGGCCGGCCGCCTGCCGGACGAGGACGACGACCGCAACGGCCGCCTGGTCGCGGTCCTCAACGCCACCACCGCGCGCCAGCTGTTCGCGGACGGCGCGGCGGTGGGCCATACCCTGAGCGTCGGTGGCCAGGTGTTCCAGGTCATCGGCGTGGTGGCGGACGTGCTGCACGTGAACGCCTTCGCCGACATGTGGGCACCCCTGTCCAGCTTTCCCTCGACCGCCTACCAGGGCGAACTGACCGGCAATTTCGCCGCCCTGCTGCTGGCGCGCGACCCGGCCGACCTGCCGCGCATCCGGCGCGAGGTCGCGCGCATCGCCACCACCTTCGTGACGGAGGACCCGCGCACCTTGTCGAGCACCGTGTTCTGGGCCGACAGCAAGCTCGACGTGTTCGCCCGCGTGCTGCTCGAACGACAAAGCGATGCCGATTCCGGCGCCGCCAGGCTGCTGGCGATCATCGGCGGCGCCATGCTGGCCTTCATGCTGCTGCCGGCGCTCAACCTGGTCAATTTGAACATGGGCCGCATCCTCGAGCGCAGCAGCGAGATCGGCGTGCGCAAGGCCTTCGGCGCCACCAGCGCGCAGCTGGTCGGCCAGCTGGTGGTCGAGAACGTGCTGCTGTGCCTCGCCGGCGGCCTGCTCGGCCTGGCCTGCAGCCGGCTGGCGCTGTGGTGGCTGGAAGCGTCCCGGTTGATTCCCTATCTCGAGGTCCACATCGACCTGCGCGTGTTCGGCGTCGGCATGCTGCTGGCCTTTTTGTTCGGCCTGCTCTCCGGCGTGATCCCGGCCTGGAAGATGTCGCGCCTCGATCCCGTCCATGCCCTGAAAGGAGCCGCCTGATGCTGCGCCACCTGTTGCAACTGACCTGGAAACGCAAGTCCAGGAACCTGATGCTGAGCCTGGAGATCCTGCTCGCCTTCGCCATCGTGTTCGGCATTGCCGCCTTCGTCCTGCGCAGCTGGCAGCTGTACCGCGAACCGATCGGCTTCGACGGCACCGACGCCTGGTCGGTGCAGGTCGCCACCGGCGACGCCAAGGCCGAGAGCATCCCGGCCGACGTCTACGACAAGCTGCGGCGCGCCCTGCTGGCGCTGCCGGCGGTGCGCGAAGCCGGCTTCGCTTCCTACTCGCCCTACACGAATTCGACCTGGACCACCGACGTCGATTCGCCGGCCACCGGCGCCAAGGTCAGCACCAACATCCTGGAAGCCAGCGACGGCTTCGCCGCGGCGACCGGCATGCGGGTCGCGCGCGGGCGCTGGTTCTCCGCCGCCGACGAGGGCGCGGCGGTGCAGCCGGCGCTGCTGAACCGGCGCCTGGCGGCGGTCCTGTTCCCCGGCCAGGATGCGCTCGGGCGCCGCTTCACCCGGACCGACGGCCGCGTCACGACCACGCTGGAAGTGATCGGCATCGTCGACACCTACCGCCACCGCCACCCGCTGATGACGCCGGTGAACTTCGTCTTCACCCGGTTCGCGCCGCAGGCGAGCGCGGCGCGCGTGCGCACGATGCTCGTGAAGCTGGCGCCGGGCACGCCGCGCAGTGTCGAGGCGGCGCTGAACCGGCAATTGCGGCTGGTGCGCAACGACTGGTCGTACACGATCCAGCCGTTGGCGGCGATGCGCGCGTCGCAGATGAAGGAACAGCTGGTGCCGCTGGCCGTGATCGCCGTGATCGCCGCCTTCATGCTGGCCATGGTCGCCTTCGGCCTGTTCGGCGTGCTGTGGCAAAACACCACGCGGCGCATTCCCGAGATCGGCCTGCGCCGCGCGGTCGGCGCGCGCGCCGGCGACATCTACCGCCAGATCGTGCTCGAACAGCTGCTGCTCAGCTCCGTCGCCATGCTGCCCGGGCTGGCGCTGCTGGCGCAGCTGCCGCTGACCGGCGCACTGGGCGCGAGCCTGGACTGGCCGGTGTTCCTGGGGGCGGCGGCGCTGTCGATGGGCGTGATCTATCTGCTATCCTTGCTGTGCTCGCTCTACCCGGGCTGGCGCGCCAGCCGCCTGCATCCGGCGCAGGCGCTGCACTACGAATAACGATCACGAACATCGCATGGAACCACATCGCAGGCAGTGCGTCCTGATCGTCGACGACGACGGCGCGGTGCAGGTCTCGCTGGCCCTGCTGCTCAAGCAGGCCGGCTTCGCCACCGTGTGCGCGGACGATCCGCGCCAGGCATTGGCCCGGCTGGCGGCGACGCCGGTCGACCTGGTGCTGCAGGACATGAATTTTTCCCTGCGTACCGACGGCGAGGAAGGCCTGGCGCTGCTCGCGCAGGTCAAGGAACGCCATCCCGGCGTGCCGGTGCTGTTGATGACGGCCTGGGGCTCGATCGCCCTGGCCGTGCGCGGGGTGAAAGCCGGCGCCGCCAACTTCTTCACCAAGCCCTGGGACAATGCGCAACTGGTCGAGCTGGTCGAGGCGACCCTGCAGCTGGCGCCGGATGCCGCCCGCGCCACATCGAACCCGCCGCGATCGGCGCGCGCCGCGCTGGACGCGCGCTTCGACTTCGGCGCCATCGTCGGCGAACACCCGAAGCTGCTGAAGGTGCTGGAGACCATCGGCCAGGTGGCGCGCACGCGCGCGCCGGTGCTGATCCTGGGCGAGAGCGGCACCGGCAAGGAACTGGTGGCCGACGCCATCCACCGCAACAGCCCGCGCGCGGCGCGGCCGGTCGTCAAGATCAACATGGGCGCGATCACGCCTTCTCTGTTCGAGAGCGAGATGTTCGGCCACGTGCGCGGCGCCTTTACGGACGCCAGGAGCGACCGCAAGGGCCACGTCGCCAGCGCCGACGGCGGCACCCTGTTCCTCGACGAGATCGGTGAGCTCAACCGCGGCGACCAGGTCAAGCTGCTGCGCGTGCTGCAGGACCAGCGCTACCAGCCGGTCGGCGCCAGCCGCGCGGAGCAGGCCGACGTGCGCGTGGTCTCGGCCACCAACCGCGAACTGGCCGAGCTGGTGGCGAGCGGGGAGTTTCGCGAAGACCTGTTCTACCGCCTCAACCTGATCACGATCCGCCTGCCGCCGCTGCGCGAACGGCGCAGCGACATCCCGCTGCTGGCGCGCCATATCGGCGCCGGCGTGTGCGCCGCCTACGGCCTGGACGACATCAAGCTGGCGCCGGCGGCGCTGGACTGGCTGGCGGCGCAGCCGTGGCCGGGCAACATCCGCCAGCTGCGCCAGACGCTGGAGCGCACGCTGCTGCTGGCCGGCCAGGACCGGCCGGGCGGCCGGCCGCTGACGCAGGCCGACTTCATCGCGACCGCCGCCGTCGACGAAGGCGTGCCGGGCGCGCGCCTGGGCGTGGACGGCATGACGCTGGAACAGGTGGAGCGCCACATGATCGAACAGGCGCTGCAGCAGCACACCGGCAACATCTCGCGGGTGGCACGCATGCTCGGGCTGTCGCGCACGGCGCTGTACCGGCGCCTGGAACGGCACGGCCTGGGCGATGGCGAGGCCGGCGACCGCAGCAACGAATGACGCGCCGCCTTCACTTTGCGCATCACGGTAGCGCGCTGCGGCGAGACGCATGCGCCTGCCCGTGAATCCGCGCCTGAATTTGCGTATGAATCTGCGCATGCCTCTGCCGCCGACGCTGCGCACCCGCTTCACTGCCTACCTGCTGGCGCTGCACCTGCCCTTGTTCGGCTGCGCCACCCTGCTGCTGCCGGCGCGGCCGGCGCTGTTCGTCGGCGCCGAGGCGGCGCTGGCAGCGAGCCTGGCGCTCGGCTGGCTACTGCTGCGGCGCGCGCTCGAACCGCTCGGCTACACGCGCCGCTTCCACGAGCTGCTGCAGGACCAGCAGTATGCCGGCCGCCTGGCCGCGCCCGGCATGCGCGAGCTCGACGACCTGGTCGGCATGTTCAACGCCATGCTGGACGCGCTGCACCGCGAGCGCCTGGCGCTGGGCGAACAGCAGGGTTTTCTGGACCGCCTGCTCGAAGCCACGCCGGGCGCGGTGCTGGTATTCGACTTCGACCGCCGCATCAGCCTGCTGAACGCCGGCGCCGCCGCCCTGCTCGGCCTGGCGCAGCCGCTGGGCCGGCCGTTGTCGCACTGGGCCGATGAGGGCAGCGGCGATGGCGATTTCGACGGCGCGTTCGATGCGCGGGCGCGCGAACGCAGCCGCGACCTGGCGCGCCAGCTCGACGCCCTGCCCCTGCACGCCAGCCTGCTGCTGACCGATACCGGCGGGCGGCGCTACCGGGCACGCCGCGGCCAGTTCTTCGACCGCGGCTTCGCGCGCCACTTCCTGCTGGTGGAAGAACTCACGGCCGAACTGGAAGACTCGGAACGCGCCACCTACGAGCGCCTGATCCGCGTGCTGGCGCACGAAGTCAACAACACCGTGGCCGCCACCGGCTCGGTGCTCGATTCGCTGCTGTACTACCGCGGCCAACTGGCGCGGCAGGATGGCGACGACTTCGCCACCGCCATCGTCGCCGCGCGCCGCCGCAACGCCAGCCTGGGCGAGTTCATCGACCGTTTCACCCACGTGGTCAAGATGCCGGCGCTGGCGCTGCGCGCGGCCGCGCTCGGCGACGTGGTGGACGATATCCTGTGGCTGAACCGCGAAACCTGCCAGCGGCGCGGCATCGCGCTCGGCTGGGGACGGCGCGACGCGGCGGCGCCGATGGCGCTCGACGTGCAGCTGGTCGAGCAGGCGCTGCTGAACATCGTCAAGAACGCGATCGAGGCGGTGGAGGCGCGCCGCGCCGCCTTGGCTCATGCGGAAGCGGCGCAGATGCACGATGCGGCGCCGGCGCCGCAGGACTTCATCCGCGTCGAACTGGCGCACGACGATGCCGATGGCGGCAGGCGCATGCGCCTGTCGGTGATCGATTCCGGCGGCCAGCTGGGGGCGGTGCCGGTGCGGCGCCTGTTCACGCCCTTCTTCAGCACCAAGAAGGGCGGCCAGGGCATCGGCCTGATGTTCGTGCGCGAAGTGCTGAACCGGCACGGGTGCACCTATTCGCTGGCGCCGGGCGCGGACGGCGAGACGCGCTTCGATATCTGGTTTCCGGCAGATGAGCGGACGAGACACCGGTAGGGTGGACGGCTGTGCCGTCCACGCGGTGATACGCGGCGGTTGCGTCGTCAAACACGTGACTGGAACCGATATTGATGGCGCGCGATATGCACGCGTCGCATGAACGCGTGGACGGCATAGCCGTCCACCCTACGCACCCACAAATGAAAAACCGCGCCGGGATCGCTCCAGGCGCGGTTTCATCGATGACGTATCGGTTATTGTTTCGGATACTTGATCGTCATTTCCTTGAGCAGGTTGTCGGCATGGTCGACTTCCTTCATCACCCACAGCATGTAGCGGATGTCGACGTGGATCGCGCGCGTGATGACCGGGTCGAAGTACCAGTCCTTGGTGATCGACTCGTAGGTCGAATCGAAGTTCAGGCCGACCAGTTCGCCGCGCTTGTTCATCACCGCCGAACCGGAATTGCCGCCGGTGGTGTCGGCGCTGGACAGGAAGTCGACCGGCACCGTGCCCAGTACCGGGTCCTTGAACACGCCGTAGCGCTTGTCGCGGATCGCCTGCAGCAGGTTGGCCGGGGCGTTGAACGGCTCCTTGTTCGTCGCCTTTTCCAGGATGCCCTGCACGGTCGAGAACGGCCCCTTGACGATGCCGTCGCGCGGTGTGTACGGCGCCACCGTGCCGTAGGTCACGCGCAGCGTCGAGTTGGCGTCCGGGTAGACCGGCTTGCCCTGCGACTTCTTCCAGGCGATCACCGCTTCCATGTACTGCGGCACCACGCGCTCCAGGTTGCCGTCGACTTCCTTGCGGCGGTCTTCCAGCGCCATGCCGCTGTCCTGCAGGCGCACCGCCAGCTGGATGAACGGGTCGTTCGACGCGCGGAAGGCGGCCGGGTCCTTGCCGATCCAGGCCAGGCGCTTGTTGGTGTCGCCCAGCTCGGTCGACTTGTACAGCGCCGGCAGGTTGTTCGGTGCCGGCAGCAGCGCATCCAGGCCCTGCGGGCGCAGCTTCGGGTCGATCTTCGCATAGCGGTTCAGGGCGGCGGCGTAGCGGGCCTGGTCGACGCTGGCCACGAACGACTGCTCCAGGCGGGTCAGGCGCGCCTTGATGAAGGAGAGGTCGCGTTCCTGGTAGCCGGCTTCGCGCTGGGCGTCCGGCTTCTGGCGTTCCAGCGCCAGGCGGTACAGGGTGCGCGCGCTTTTCAGCAGGTCGCTGTGGGTGGCCTCAAGCCAGGCGCTTTCCTGCTGGGTGGCGCGCATGTCGGCGCCGATGGCGGTGTCGAGGTCGCCCAGCAGCGAACCGCCCTTGCCATGTTGTTTATACCAGTTGCGGAACTCGGCGTCCTGCACGTCCTTGATGGCGGCGATGTCCTTGCGCGCGAAGCCGTCCAGCAGGCCCTGCGTCTTCTTCAGCACGTTGTTCAGGCTCTTCGCCACACTGGCGTAGCGCACGTCGTAGTTCGGGTTGCCGAGGGTGGAGGCGGCGATCACCGACAAATCGGCCGTGATCGACGCCACCTTGGCCGGATAGTCGACGTCGCGCGCGAAGCGGATTTCCGACGGCAGCTTGTAGCGGCTGGTGCGGCCCGGGTAGCCGGCCAGCAGGATCGGGTCGCCATTCTTCAGGCCCTCCGCCGAGACCACCAGGAAGTCCTTCGAGCGGTACGGCACGTTGTCGGGCGACGGGTCGGCCGGGCGGCCGTCCTTGCCGACGTAGGCGCGCAGGAAGGAAAAATCGCCGGCCTGGCGCGGGAATTCGTAGTTGTCGATGTCGCCGCCGAAGTTGCCGACCGCGTCGGCCGGCGCGTACACCAGGCGCACGTCGCGAATCAGCAGCTGGCGGATGCGGTAATACTCGCCGCCGCGGTGGAAGGCCGGCACCGAGCAGCGGTACGACTTGTCGGACTCGCATTCGGCGATCAGCGCCTTGATGCGACTTTCCACCTGCTCGTGGCGCTCCTTGCCGGACAGGTTCGGCGCCAGGCCCTTCAATACGCGGTCGGTGACGTTCTCGACCTTCTCGGTCACGTACACCAGCGTGTTGGGGCCGCCCGGCAGTTCCTCGGCGCGGGTCTTGGCCAGGAAGCCGTTGACGATGTAGTTATGCTCCGGGGTCGCGTTGCGCTGCACCGCGCCGTAGGCGCAATGGTGGTTGGTGACCACCAGGCCGTCCGGCGATACGAACGAGGCCGAGCAGCCGCCCAGCGACACCATCGCGCTCATCGGATGCTTCGACAAATCGGCCAGTTTCTCGGCCGGGATGGTGATGCCGATGCGCTTGAGTTCGGATTTCAACTGCGGCAGCTGGTGCGGCTGCCACTGGCCTTCGTCGGCGTGGGCGGCCGTGACCACCCCCATCAGCGCGACGGGCAGGACAATGGATTTGAACAAAATGAGACCCCAGTAAATAAAAGCAAGCGCGAGTATAGTCGCCCTGCTTATATCTGGAAATAAGTTTGTCACACAAAACCACCGCACCGCCATTCGGGGTCAGGGCCGAATGCCGATTCGGGGTCAGGGCGGAATACGGGCGGTTTTCATCGGTAGGGCACGAGCCCGAGCACGAACGCGAACAGCGCCGCCGCCGCTGCTGCGCGCCGGCGCGGATGAGGCTAGAATCATGGGTCCGGCGTCCCTCCCGCCCCACGTCTCCTGCCGCTCATGCCATCCTTCCTGCAACGGTCCACCGCTTCCCTGCGCCGCCTGGCGCCCGACACCTTCACCCTGTGGCTGCTCGGCACCGTCGCGCTCGCCAGCGTGCTGCCCTGCAGCGGCCAGACCGCGGTGGTGCTGGGCAAGGTGACCACGGTCGCCATCGGCCTGCTGTTCTTCCTGCACGGCGCCAAGCTGTCGCGCGAAGCCATGCTGTCCGGCCTGACCAACTGGCGCCTGCACCTGCTGGTGCTGGCCTCGACCTTCGTCATGTTCCCGCTGCTCGGGCTGGCCCTGAAGCCGCTGGCCGGCAGCGTGATCGACGCCAACCTGTACATCGGCATCCTGTTCCTGTGCACCCTGCCCTCGACCGTGCAGTCCTCGATCGCCTTCACCTCGATGGCGCGCGGGAACGTGGCGGCGGCGGTGTGCAGCGCTTCGGCCTCCAACTTCGTCGGCATCTTCGTCACGCCGCTGCTCGTGTCGACCCTGATCGTACGCGGCTCGGCGCACGGCCCCGGCTCGACGCTGGATGCGGTGTGGAGCATCGTCGAGCAGCTGCTGCTGCCCTTCCTGGCCGGCCAGTTCCTGCGCCCGTGGATCGGCAAATGGGTCGACCGCCACAAGCCGATGCTGAAGATCGTCGACCAGGGTTCGATCCTGCTGGTGGTGTACACCGCCTTCAGCGAATCGGTCAACGAGGGCCTGTGGCACAAGCTGTCGCCCGGCTCGCTGGTGACGCTGGGCGTGGTGTGCGCGCTGCTGCTGGCGGTGGCGCTGGCGCTGGCTACCTGGACCAGCCGCCGCCTCGGCTTTTCGCGCGAGGACGAGATCACCATCGTGTTCTGCGGCTCCAAGAAAAGCCTGGCCAGCGGCGTACCGATGGCCAAGGTGCTGTTCGCGCCGGGCGCGCTGGGCATGGTGATCCTGCCGGTGATGCTGTTCCACCAGATCCAGCTGATGGTGTGCGCGGTGCTGGCGGCGCGCTGGGCGCGCCAGGCGGAGGCGCGCGCGCTCGAGGCGGACGCGGTGCAGCGCGGTCTGCCGCTATAATCGCATCACACCGGGAGGACGGCCTCCCCCATCGTGGAACATGTCCGGGACGGCCCGGCTCTTGCAAGGAGAGCCGCATGCGCTCGCATTTCACTTCCGTCCTGTCCGCCAACCTCGCCTGGATCCTGTTGCTTGCCGCCGGCCTGCTCGAAGTCGTGTGGGCCTACACGCTCAAACTGTCGGACGGCTTCGGCAGGCTCGCTCCCTCGCTCGTCACCCTGGCCGCCATGGCCGCCAGCTTCGGCTTGCTGTCGGTCGCGATGCGCAGCCTGCCGCTGGGCACCGCCTACACCGTCTGGACCGGCATCGGCGCCATCGGCAGCTTTGCCGTCGGCATCGTCGTGCTGGGCGAAGCCGTCACGCCCATGCGCCTGTGCGCCGCCGCGCTGATCGTCGGCGGGCTGGTGTTGATGAAATTGTCGTCGGGACATTAACGAAATTCGGGGTCAGAGCACTTTGCACGGCCGATTCGGGGTCAGAGCACAATGCGCAGTGCAGCCGAAACACGACACTGCCGGTTTCGCGAGCACCCGCTTCCCTCTGAAGCAGGATGCTACTTTGTTTCCGTAACATTGATCGACAAAGTGCTCTGACCCCGAAATGCAGCGCCAATGTGCTCTGACCCCGAATTGACTGCGCCATGGCGGTCAGGGGGTGTGCCAGCCGCCGCCGAGGGACTGGATCAGGGCGATGGCGGTGGTCTGGCGGTCGGCCTGTACCTGCACCAGGGTGCGGCGGGCGCTCAGGGCGGTGATCTGGGCCTGCACCACCTCGGTGTAGCTGACCTGGCCGGCCTTGTAGCGGTTGGTGATCTGCTGCTCGACCTTGTCGGCGGCTTCCGAGGCCTGGCGGCGCAGGTCTTGCTGCTGGGCCAGCACCTGGGTGGCGGACAGCTGGTTCTCGACGTCGGCGAAGGCGGCCAGCACGGTCTGGCGGTACAGCGCGGCGTAGCGCTCCTGCTGGGCGCGCGCGCTGTCGACGGCGGCGCGGGTGGCGCCGGCGTTGAACAGGGTCTGCGCCGCCGACAGGCCGAACGACCAGGCCGCGGCCGAGGCGTTGAACAAATCGCCCACCGTGGTCGCGGCGGTGCCGTAGGATGCGCTCAGGCCGATGTCGGGGAAGTAGGCCGAGCGGGCGATGCCGATCTGCTCGTTGGCGGCGGCCACCGCGCGCTCGGCGGCGGCGATGTCCGGGCGGCGCTGCAGCAGCGTCGACGGCACCCCGACCGGTACCGCCGGCACGACCGTGTTCCACGGCGCCGGTGACAGCGCGAAGTCGGCCGGCGCCTTGCCGACCAGGACCGCGATCGCGTGCTCGAGCTGGGCGCGCTGGCTGCGCAGGCCGAGTTCGTCGGCGCGCGCCGTGGAGAGCTGGGTCTGCGCCTGGTAGACGTCCGAATGCGGCACGATGCCGACGTCGAAGCGGTTGGTGGTGATCTTCAGCTCGCGCTCGTAGGCGGCGATGGTCGTATTCAGGATCTCGCGCTGGGCGTCGATCGAGCGCAGCGACAGGTAGTCCAGCACCAGCTCGCCCTGCGCCGACAGGCGCGCCGACGCCAGGTCGGCGGCGCTGGCTTCGGCGCTGGCGCGCGCGGCATTCACGCCGGCGCGCAGGCGCCCCCACACGTCCGGCTCCCAGCTGCCGCCGATCGACAGCCGGTAGTTGTTGCCGACACTGCCGCCGCCGCTGCCGCCGACGATGTTGCCGTTGGTGTCGACACTGGCGCTGCCGCCGCCGCCGCGCGTGCCCGAGCGCGTGCCGGAACCGCTCAGCGACACGGTCGGGAACAGCGCCGCGCGCTGCTGGGCCACCAGCGCGCGCGCCTGGGCATAGGCGGCCACCGCGGCCGCCACATTCTGGTTCGAGACCTCGACCTGGGACGCCAGCTGCGACAGCAGCGGATCGCCGAACAGGTCCCACCACGGCCCGCGTTCGAGGGCATCGGCCGGCGCCGCCGGGCTCCAGCCCTGCAGTTCCTTGAAGGCGGCCGGCGCCGGCGTGCTCGGGCGCTGGTAGGTCGGGCTGACCGAGCAGCCGGCGGCCAGCACGGCGCAGGCCAGCGCCACAGCGTTGAGTGCCGGACGCAAGGCGGGACGGAAGGAGGATTTGTTGCGCATCGCTGCTTTCATGCTCATAAGGTCAGGAATGGGTGGGCGCCGGCTGCGCGTCGTGCGGGTGGCGCGCCAGTTCGTGCTCGTCGGGCTTGCGGCTGCGCAGCTTGTCGAGGTAGACGTACACCACCGGCGTGGTCAGCAGGGTCAGCACCTGGCTGGCCAGCAGCCCGCCGATGATGGCGATGCCGAGCGGCTGGCGCAGTTCGGAGCCTTCGCCGAAGCCGATCGCCAGCGGCAAGGCGCCCAGCGCCGCGGCGAGGGTGGTCATCAGGATCGGGCGGAAGCGCAGCAGGCAGGCTTCGCGCACCGCCTCGGTGGCGGAGATGCCGCGCGCGCGTTCCGCCTCCAGCGCGAAGTCGATGATCAGGATGGCGTTCTTCTTGACGATGCCGATCAGCAGGAACACACCGATCAGCGCGATGATCGAGAAGTCCAGCCGGAACATCAGCAGCGCCAGCACCGCGCCCACGCCGGCCGACGGCAACGTCGACAGCACGGTGACCGGGTGCACCAGGCTTTCGTACAGGATGCCCAGCACGATGTAGATGACCACGATCGCCGCCAGGATCAGCAGCGGCTGCTGCTTGTTCGATTCCTGCGCCTGCTTGGCCTGGCCCTGGAAGCTGCCGCGCACGTTGTTCGGCATGCCGATGTCGGCCTCGGCCTGGCGCACGGCCGCCTGCGCTTCCGACAGCGAGACGCCCTGCGCCAGGTTGAACGAGATCGTGGTCGACAGTTCGCCGTCCTGGTGGTTCACCGAACTCGGAGTCGAACGCTCGGCAAAGCGCGCGATCGCCGACAGCGGCACCATGGTGGTGGCGCGGGTCGACAGCGCCGAGCCGCTGGACGGGTCGCGCGCCGCGGTCAGGTTGGTGGAACTGGTCGGGGTGCCGCCGCCACCGCTGGTGGACGCGGTAGTGGCGGTCGCCGTCGAGCTGGCCGTGGCGGTGCTGGCGGTACTGGTGGCCGCGGTGGAAGTGGTGGAAGCGGCAGCGGCCGGCACGTAGACGTCGTCCAGCGCTTCCGGCGACTGCGCATACTTCTGCGCCACGCCCATGATCACGTGGTACTGGTTCAGCTCGTCGTAGATGTTGGCCACCTGGCGCTGGCCGAAGCCGTTGTACAGCGCATTGTCGATGTCCTTGGCCGAGATGCCCAGGCGCGAGGCGCTGTCCTTGTCGATCTCGACGTAGGTCTCCACGCCGTTCTCGGCCTGGTCGGTGTCCACGTCGATCAGCTCCTTGCGGGTGCGCATGGCGTCGGCCAGCCTGGTGGCCCAGTTGCGCAGGTCGACGCGGCTGTCGCTCTTCATCGTGTACTGGTAGGTCGAATTGCTCTGGCGCCCGCCCATGCGCAAGTCTTGCACCGGGTTCAGGAACAGCTGCACGCCGGTGACCTTGGCCAGTTGCGGGCGCAGGCGCGCGATCACGGCCTGGCCGCTCTCTCCCTTCTTGCGCTGCGAGGCCGGCTTCAAATTGACGAACATGAAGCCGCCGCCGGCGCGCGAGCCGCCGGTGAAGCCGACCACGGTGTCCACCGCCGGGTCGCGCCGGATGATGTTGACCAGTTGGTACAGCTTGCCCTGCATGGCCTGGAACGAGATGCTCTGGTCGGCGCGCATGCCGCCGTTGATCTGGCCGGTGTCCTGCTGCGGGAAGAAGCCCTTCGGCGCGCTTGAAAACAGGAACACGTTCAGGCCGACCACGAAGGCCAGGATCAGCATCACCAGCAGCTTGGCATCCAGCGCCCAGTCGAGCGCGTGCTCGTAGCCTTTCAGGATCTTGTCGAAACCGGCCTCGGACCAGCGCGCCAGGCGGCCGGGCTGCTTTTTCCTTTCGCCTTCCTTCGGCGGTTTCAGCAGCATGGCGCACAGCATCGGCGTGGTGGTCAGCGAGATGACCAGCGAGATCATCACCGCCACCGACAGCGTCACCGCGAATTCGCGGAACAGGCGCCCGACCTGGCCGCCCATGAACAGCAGCGGGATGAACACCGCCACCAGCGACAGGCTGATCGACAGCACGGTGAAACCGACTTCCTGGGCGCCCAGCAGGGCCGCCTTCATGCGGTCCATGCCCTCTTCCACGTGGCGGCTGGTGTTTTCCAGCACCACGATGGCGTCGTCGACCACGAAACCGGTGGCCACCGTCAGCGCCATCAGCGACAGGTTGTTGAGCGAGAAGCCGAGCATGTACATCACGCCGAAGGTGCCCAGCAGCGAGACCACGGTGGCCACCGCCGGCACCACGGTGGCGCGCACGCTGCGCAGGAACACGCTCACCACCAGCACCACCAGCAGGATCGAGATGCCCAGCGTGGCCTCGATCTCGTGCAGCGACGAGCGGATCGAATTGGTGCTGTCCGAGGCCACCTGCAGGCTGACGTCCTGCGGCAGTTGGGCCTGCAGCGACGGCAGCAGCGCGCGCACGCCGTCCACGGTCTCGATGATGTTGGCGCCCGGCTGGCGCGTGACCAGCACGATCACCGACGGCTGGCCGTTGAACAGGCCGAGCGTGTTGATGTTCTCGACGCTGTCGGTCACGTCGGCGATGTCCTGCAGGCGGATACCGGCGCCGTCGCGCCAGGCCACGATCAGGCCGCGATAATCCGCCGCGGTGCGGCCGCCCGTCGGGGTGTTCGCCTGCGAATAGATCTGAAGGCGCATGCCGCTGCCTTCGAGCGCGCCTTTCGGGCGGTTCGGATTGCTGGCCTGGATGGCGGCGCGCACGTCTTCGCTGGACACGCCGTAGCGGTTCAGCAGGTACGGGTTCAGGTCGACGCGCACCGCCGGCAGCGAGCCGCCGCCGATCTCGACGTCGCCCACGCCCTTGACCTGGGCCAGCTTCTGCTGCACCAGGTTCGACACCTCGTCGTAGATCTGGCCGGGGCTGCGGGTCTTCGAAGTCAGCGCCAGGATGATCACCGGCGCGTCCGACGGATTGGCCTTGCGGTAGGTGGGGTTGCTGCGCAGCGTGGACGGCAGGTCGGCGCGCGAGGCGTTGATCGCGGCCTGCACCTCGCGCGCGGCGGCGTCGATCTGGCGGTTCAGCTCGAACTGCAGGCTGATGCGGGTCTGGCCGTTGCCGCTGTTCGAGGTGATCTCGTTGACGCCGGCGATGGTCGCCAGGCGCCGCTCCAGCGGCGTCGCCACCGACGACGCCATCGTGTCCGGGCTGGCGCCCGGCAGGTTGGCGCTGACGGAAATCGCCGGAAAATCCACCTGCGGCAGCGGCGACACCGGCAGCACGAAAAAGGCGGCGATG
This sequence comes from Massilia forsythiae, assembly GCF_012849555.1. Taxonomy (NCBI): domain Bacteria; kingdom Pseudomonadati; phylum Pseudomonadota; class Betaproteobacteria; order Burkholderiales; family Oxalobacteraceae; genus Massilia; species Massilia forsythiae. Next base: position 3,776,929 of record NZ_CP051685.1, on the reverse strand, counting down.
CCGGCCAGCGCCAGCCCGATCGTCAGCAGGATGGTGGCGATCGGCCGGTTGACGAAGGGCTTCGACAAATTCATGCGTCGGCCTCGCGCGCATTCACCGGCGGTTTCAGCAGGGCCGGCTCTTGCGGCTGGTGTTCATGCGGCGGCTTGCCCTTCTGCCCGCCGTCCGGTCCGGGCTTGGCGCCGCTGTGCGGCTTGGCCGGCGGCTGGCCGCCCCAGCGCCGCGCCAGGCGGTCGAACGACAGGTAGATCACCGGCGTGGTGAACAGGGTCAGCAGCTGGCTGACGATCAGGCCGCCGAAGATGGCCAGGCCGAGCGGCCGGCGCAGCTCGGCGCCCTCGCCCCAGCCGAGCATCAATGGCACGGCGGCGAACAGCGCCGCCAGCGTGGTCATGATGATCGGGCGGAAGCGCAGCATCGCGGCCTGGTGGATCGCGGTGCGCGGGTCCTTGCCCTCGTCGCGCTCCGCCTCGATGGCGAAATCGATCATCATGATGGCGTTCTTTTTCACGATGCCGATCAGGAGGATGATGCCGATGATGCCGATCACGCCCAGGCCCTGGCCGCTGATCATCAGCGCCAGCAGCGCGCCCACGCCGGCCGACGGCAGCGTCGACAGGATGGTCAGCGGGTGGATATAGCTTTCATACAGCACCCCGAGCACGATGTACACGCACACCACCGCCGCCAGGATCAGCCACAGCTGGTTCGACAGCGACGACTGGTAGGCGCCGGACGCACCCAGGAAGGTCATCGTCACCGAGGCCGGCAGCTTGATCTCGGCGGCCGCTTCCTTGATCGCGGCGACCGCCGTGCCCAGCTTCACGCCGGAGGCGGTGTCGAAGCCGATGGTGGTGGCCGGGTACTGCGCCACGTGGGTGATCTGCAGCGGCGCCGCCTGCTCGGTGACGGTGGCGATGGCCGACAGCGGCGTGGCCGATCCGGACCCGGTGCGCAGCTGCAGGTTGGCCAGCGATTCCAGCGACATCTGCTCGTCCTGGCGCGCTTCCAGGATCACGCGGTACTGGTTGGTTTCGGTGAAGATGGTCGAGACGATGCGCTGGCCGTAGGCGCTGTACAGCGCGTCGTCGATGTTGGACGCGGTCACCGACAGGCGCGAGGCGCTGTCGCGGTCGATGTTGACGTAGGCCGCCGCGCCGGTGGCGCCGGCATCGGTCACCACGTTGCGCACTTCCTTGCGGCGCGCCATCGCCGCCGACAATTTGCCGGCCCACTCGGTCACGGTTTTCGTGTCCGCGCCCTCGATCGACAGGCGGTACTGGGTCGGCCCGCTCTCGGCGTCGATGGTCAGGTCCTGGGTCGGCTGCAGGTACAGCGTGGCGCCGGCCACGTTTTGGGTCACGCGGCGGCGCAGGCGCTCCATCAATTCTTCCTGGCCGGCGCGGTCTTCCTTCAGGTTGATCAGCATGGTGCCGGTGTGCAGCATGGTGTTGTTGGCGGCGTCCACGCCGACCGTCGAGCTGATCGAAGCCACGTCCGGGTCGGCCAGCACCTGGCGCGCCACGCGCTGCTGCATCTCGGCCATCGCGGCATACGAGATCGCTTGTCTCGCTTCCACGCGCGCCTGCAACTGCCCCGTGTCCTGGGTCGGGAACAGGCTCTTCGGGATGAAGGTCCACAGCAGCGCGGTCAGCGCCACCGTGCCGAGCGCCACCAGCAGCGTCAGGCCCTGGCGTTCCAGCACCCAGTTCAGGCTGCGGTCGTAGTGCTTGATGACCCAGTCGAAGAAGCCCTGGAATTTCTTGGCGAAGCCGCTTTCGTGCGACTTGTCTTCCTGCTTGAGCCAGCGCGCCGACATCATCGGCACCAGCGTCAGCGAGACCACCGCCGAAATCAAGATCGTGATCGCCAGCGTCACCGCGAATTCGCGGAACAGGCGGCCGACCACGTCGCCCATGAACAGCAGCGGGATCAGCACCGCGATCAGCGATACCGTCAGCGAGATGATGGTGAAGCCGATCTGGGTCGCGCCCTTGAGGGCCGCGTCCATCGGCTTCTCGCCTTCCTCGATGTAGCGCGAGATGTTCTCGATCATGACGATGGCGTCGTCGACCACGAAGCCGGTAGCGATGGTCAGCGCCATCAGCGACAGATTGTTCAGGCTGTAGCCGAGCAGGTACATCACGCCGAAGCTGCCCACCAGCGAGATCGGCACCGCCAGGCTGGCGATGACGGTGGCGCGGACGCTGTGCAAGAAGGCGAAGATCACCAGCACCACCAGCAGCACCGCCAGCACCAGCTCGATCTGCACGTGCTCGACCGAGGCGCGGATGCCGGTGGTGCGGTCGGACAGCACGTCCAGGCGCACGTTCTGCGGCAGGCCGGCCTGCAGCTCGGGCAGGCGCTCCTTGATGGCGTCCACGGTGGCGATCACGTTGGCGCCCGGCTGGCGCTGCACGTTGAGGATGATGGCCGGCTTCATGCCGGCCCAGGCGCCCAGCTTGACGTTCTCGGCGCTGTCGACCACCTGCGCCACGTCGGACAGACGCACCGGCGCGCCGTTGCGGTAGGCGACGATCAGCCCCTTGTAGTCGGGCACCGTCAGCAGCTGGTCGTTGGCGTTGATGGTGTAGGCGCGCGAGGGGCCGTCGAAGCTGCCCTTGGCGCTGTTGGCGTTGGCGTTGGTGATCGCGGTGCGCAGCGTGTCCAGGCCCAGGCCGTAGGAAGCCAGCGCATCGGTATTCGCCTGGATGCGCACCGCCGGGCGCTGGCCGCCCTGCAGCGACACCAGGCCGACGCCGGTCACCTGGCTGATCTTCAGCGCCAGGCGCGTGTTGACCAGGTTCTGCACCTCGGTCAGCGGCATGGTGTCCGAGGTGATGGCCAGGGTCAGCACCGGCGCGTCGGCCGGATTGACCTTGGCGTACACCGGCGGCGCCGGCAGGTCGGTCGGCAGCAGCGAGCCGCCGGCGTTGATCGCCGCCTGCACTTCCTGCTCGGCCACGTCGAGCGTCTCGCCCAGGCCGAACTGCAGCGTGATCACGGACACGCCGGCGGCGCTGGTGGAACTCATGCGCGACAGGCCGGCCATCTGGCCGAACTGGCGCTCCAGCGGCGCGGTGACGGTGCGCGCCATCACTTCCGGACTGGCGCCCGGATACAGCGTCTGCACCTGGATGGTCGGGAAGTCGACCTGCGGCAGCGCCGACAGCGGCAGCAGTTTATAGCCGACCAGGCCGGCCAGCACGATCGCCAGCATCAGCAGCGCGGTGGCGACCGGGCGGCGGATGAAGGGTGCGGATGGACTCATGGCTGCTCCCGGCGCGCGCGTTGTTCAAACCTCATTGCGCGCTGCCCTCCTGCTGGCGGCGGCGCTGCTGGCGGTCGCCCGCGCCCGTGCCGCTATGCGCGCCCGCCGGACGGTCGCCCGGCAGCGTCACCTTGGCGCCATCCTTGAGGCGGTCGGCGCCTTCGGTGATCACGGTCTCGCCGCCCTGCAGGCCTTCGGTGATCTGCACGCGCTCGTTGGCGGCCTGGCCGCGCTTCACGTTGGTCAGCGCCACCGTGCGGTTCTGCTGGTTCAGCACGTACACATAGTCGGCGTTGGAACCGTGGCGCAGCGCCGTCACCGGCACCGTCACGGCATTCTTGATGGTATTCACCTGCAGCTTGACGTTGACGAACTGGCTCGGGAACAGCTTCAGCCCCTCGTTGCCGAAGCGCGCCTTGGCGCGCACGGTGCCGGTCTGGGTATCGACCTGGTTGTCGAGCGCCATGAAGCGGCCCTCGGCCAGCTTGTCGGTGCGGGTGCGGTCGAGCGCGCTGGCGGCCATGGTGGCGTTGTCGTTGATGCGCTGCTGCAGCGCCGGCAGCTGGTCCTGCGGCACCGCGAACTCGACATCGATCGGCGATTGCTGGGTGATCACGGCGATGCCGGTGCTGTCGCCCGAGCTCACCAGGTTACCGATGTCGACCGTGCGCAGGCCGACGCGGCCGGCGATCGGCGCGCGCACCTGCGTGTAGCCGAGGTTGATCTGGGCGATGCCCTCGGCGGCGCGGTCGGTGGTGACGGTGCCTTGCAGCTGCTTGACCAGCGCCGCCTGGGTGTCGACGTCCTGGCGCGCGATCGAGTCCTGGTCCAGCAGCGTGCGGTAGCGCTGCAGCAGCACCTGTGCGCTTTCCAGCTGCGCCTGGTCGCGCTGGCGCTGGCCGGTGGCCTGCAGCAGCGCCATCTGGGCCGGACGCGGATCGATCATCGCCAGCACCTGGCCGGCCTTGACCAGCTGGCCCTCCGTAAAATTGATCTTCTGCAGCACGCCCGATACCTGCGGGCGCACGGTGGCCACCGCCGCCGGCGTGACCGTGCCCAGCGCGTCGAGGATGATCGGGATATCGGTGCGCTCCGCCTTGCCGACGCCGACCGTGGTGGCCGGCGCGCCGCGGCGCCCGCCGCCCTGGCCGCCGCCGGGGCCGCCCGCGCCCGGCCCGCCGCCGCCCTGCCCGGCCTGGCCCTGCGCCCCCGCCCCGCCCTGCGGATCGCGGTGGGTCAGGTGCCAGGCCAGCGCACCGAGCCCGGCCATCGCGAGCACCGCGACGATGGTGCCGATCACGCGCGAGCGGCGCGAATGCTTGGGCTGGGTGGAAGTCTTTTCCTTGTCGGGTGTGACGGTCGAATCCATGCTGGTCCTTGGCGGGCGGGCGTGCGAATGCACGATAAAAAAAGTCCAGCGACTGTAGCATGGCGCGGGCCGCGCTTATGTTTCATTTCGTATAGAAGATAGCCGGAGCGGCAATATCGGCGGCACGGCGGCGTGCGTCGGCGGCGGGGGCTTTACACGATTTGACACCGATGACTGCCTGAAGGCGGGAAATGGAAACAAAAACGGGCGCAACAGCCGTTGCGCCCGTCATGCCGGCAGGGGTTTGCCGGTGTACATACTGTTACAAACCCATACCCCGTCGTCCCCGCGAAGGCGGGGACCCATACTGAGCGACCAAATTCGATATATCGGAAATTACTCGAATACTTTGACGATGCCGACTTTGTAGACTCAGCATGGGTCCCCGCCTGCGCGGGGAGTCGTTTCAGGCAATGCCTGGAACGACGGTTTTTGGGCCATCAACTCAAAACGCCTTCAAGGAATCTCGCACAAGCAATGCGTCACCGCCGCGAACGGCTCGCGCCGTGCGGCCACGCGCGACAGCCAGCCGAGGTCGCGCGCCACGCCGCCCACGGCGCCGGCCGACAAGGCGGTGGACGCCAGCGCCGCGTCGGCGGCCGGGTCCGGCAGCAGGCCCAGTTTCACCTGCACGTTCAGCACCTGCACGTCGGAAAAGCCGAGGCGTTCCAGGAAGCGCTCGGCCAGCGAGCCCGGACGTTCGGCATAGGCCACGCGGAAGTCGTCGCCCAGGTGGGCGCGCTTCGCCGCCGAACGCAGGGCGTCGTCGTAGCTGCCCAGGCGGTCGACCAGGCCGCGCTCCCTGGCTTGCGCGCCGGTCCACACGCGGCCCTGGCCGACGGCGTCGATCTTTTCCGGCGAGGTGCGGCGCGCGATCGCGGCCTTGGTGGTGAATTCGTCGTACACGTGGTTGATGCTGGACTGGATCAGCTGGCTGAAGCGCGGGTCCAGCGGACGCAGCGGGTTGTAGGCGTCGGCCAGCCAGGTGGTGGTCACGCCGGCGGTGTGGATGCCCAGCTTGTCGCCCACCTTTTCCGCGGTCGGCAAGATCGCGAACACGCCGATCGAGCCGGTCACGGTCGACTGGTCGGCGATCACCTCGTCAGCCGCCATCGAGATCCAGTAGCCGCCGGAAGCGGCCACGTCGCCCATCGACACCACCACCGGCTTGCCGGCGGCGCGCGCCAGTTCCAGCTCGCGCCGGATCAGTTCCGAGCCGAAGGCGCTGCCGCCCGGCGAATTCACGCGCAGCACGATCGCCTTGACCTGCTTGTCCTCGCGCGCGGTGCGGATCAGGTTCGAGGTGGTCTGGGCGCCGACCATGCCGGGGCCGCCGGTGCCGTCGGTGATGTCGCCGGCCGCGACCACCACCGCCACCGCGTCGCCGGTCATCTTCGGCTGATGGCGGCCGACGTAGTCGTCCAGGCCGACCTGGCGGAAGGTCTTGTTGGCCTCGTCCCAGGCGCCGCGCTTGACCATCATGGCGCGCACTTCGTCGCGGGTCTTGACGCCGTCGATCAGCCTGGCGTCGAGCGCCACCTTGGCGGCGTTGCCGTTGGCCGCCGCCATCAGCTGCGGCAGCTGCTCGATGCCGGCCGCCAGCGCGCCCGGCGCCAGCTTGCGCGCCTTTTCCACCTCGTTCGTGTAGTTGGTCCACAGGGCGTTGTACAGGAAGCTGTCGGCCTCCTGCGCCGCCGGCGACGGGCCGTTGCCGATGTACGGCTCGGCAAAGCTTTTATACGTGCCCACCTTGATCAGGTTGACCGTGACGCCGACCTTGTCGAGCGCGTCGCGGTAGTAGTTGCGGTGGTGGCCGAAGCCCTCGATCATCACCATGCCCATCGGGTGCAGGTAGACCTCGCTGGCGTGCGACGCCACCAGGTAGCGCTTCTGGTCGAAGCTGCCGCCCCAGGCCACCACCGGCTTGCCGGCCGCTTTCACCCGCTCGACCGCGGCGCCGATCTCGCGCAGCGAGGCCAGGCCGCCGCCATCCAGTTCGTCCAGCAGCAGCACCACGCTGTTGATGCTGGCGTCCTTGGCGGCGCTGTCCAGTGCGGTGAGCACGTCGCGCAGCTGCACCAGGTGGCGCGCATTACCGCTCAGGCCGGCCACCAGCGAATCGCGCACGCTGCCGGCGCGTTCCTCGACCAGCTCGCCCTTCAGGTCCAGCACCAGCGCCGTCTTCGGCGCCAGCGGTTTCAGGCCGCCGCCGAAGATCGCCCACAGCAGCACGATCAGGAACAGCAGGAACAGCAGGTTCAGCAGGAAACGGCGGGTGGCGTCGAGGCCGCGCCAGAACGCGCCGATTCCGCGGCGCAGGGAAGACTTGGGCTTGGATGACATCGAAACTCCGCTTGGTTGAAATTGGATTGGGCCGGTCAGCCGGCGAGCTTGCCGGAAACCGCCGGGGCGGCATCGGCATCGGCAGCGGCCTCGGCGTCCGTGCGGCGGCGCGAGATCGCCAGCAGCCCGGCGAACACCAGCGCGCCGTTGACGATCAAGAGTTCCAGGCCGAGGCGGTAACTGCCGAGCAGGATACGCTGGTTAAACTCCAGCAGCGCGCACAGCAGCGGCGCGCCGACCGTCACCAGCGGCACCAGGCGGTCCGCCAGCACGCGCCGCGTGAACATGCCGAAGGCGAACAGGCCCAGCAAGGGACCGTAGGTATAGCCGGCCAGTTTGAGGATCACGTTGATCATGCTGGGATTGTCCACCAATTTGAACACCAGCACTATCACCAGGAACAGCAGCGCGAACGCCAGGTGCACGCGGCGGCGCAGGCGCACGCGGCCGGCTTCGGACAGGTCGGTGCGGCGCTGGATGCCGAGGATGTCGATGCAGAAGGTGGACGTCAGCGCGGTGATGGCGCCGTCGGCGCTCGGGAACAGCGCCGAGACCAGCGCGACCAGGAAGACGATCTGCACCGCCGCCGGCAGGTGGCCCATCACGATCGTGGAAAAGATCTTGTCGCCGCTCGCCGTCACGCCCACCGTGGGCGCAACCAGGTACAGCAGGCCGCCCAGGAACAGGAACGAGCACAGCACCACCACCAGCACCGCAGTCAGGGCGAGCAGGTTCTTCTGCGAGTCGCGCAGGGTCTTCACCGAGATCGTCTTCTGCATCATTTCCTGGTCCAGGCCGGTCATGGTGATGACGATGAAGATGCCGGCCACGATCTGCTTGAGCCAGAAGCCGGGGCTGTTCGCATCCAGCGTGAACACGCGCGCCAGCCCCTGCTCGTGCATGCGCGCCAGCGCCTGCGCCGGCGACAAATCGAGCTGGCCGAGCAGCCAGGCCACGCAGGCGAACAGGCCGAACAGCATGCAGCTGGTCTGCAGCGTGTCGGTCCAGACGATGGTCTTGACGCCGCCGCGGTAGGTATACAGCAGGATCATGCCGAGGATGACCAGGGTGGTCAGCCAGAACGGCACGCCCAGGCTGTCGAGGATGATCGATTGCAGCACCGCCACCACCAGGTACAGGCGCGCGGTGGCGCCGAACAGGCGCGAGAGGATGAAGAAGCCGGCCCCGCTCTGGTAGGCGCGCCGGCCCAGGCGCACGTCCAGGTAATGGTAGATCGAGGTCAGCCCCATGCGGTAATACAGCGGCAGCAGCAGGTAGGCCACGGCGACGTAGCCGGCCACGTAGCCGATCAGGATCTGCAGGTAGCCGAAGCCGTCGGCGCCGACCGCGCCCGGCACGCTGATGAAGGTGGCGCCGGACAGCGTGGTGCCGACCATGCCGAAGGCGACCAGCATCCAGTTGCTGCTCTTGTTACCGATGAAAAAGGCGTTGTTGTCGGCATGGCGCGCGGTGGCCCAGGCGACGCCGAGCAGCAGCGCGAAATAGCCGATCAGGATGCAGAACAGTAAAGCTGGAGACATGCCGAAGAATCAATGTGGTCGAACCGACCGGCAATATACACCATGGCCCGCAGCCGCCCGGACGGCGCTGCGGAAGGCGTCAATGGACCTGGTGCCCGGACGCCGCTTCGCTCAGCAGGGTATCCACGCGCGCCGGCTTGACCAGGTGCGCGTCGAAACCGCAGGCGGCGCTGCGCGCGCGCGCCTGGGCATTGCCCCACGCCGTCAGCGCGACGATGCGCGGCGCCGGCAGCCAGGCGGCGCGGCGCAGCGCGGTCGCGACTTCGTAGCCGTCCATTTCCGGCATGCCGATATCCAGGAACACCACTTCCGGCACGAATTCCCTGGCGACGGCCAAGGCCTCGCGGCCGCCATGCGCCACGGCGACGGCGTAGCCCTGCAGCGACAGCAGTTCCGCCACCAGTGCGGCGGCATCCGAATTGTCGTCGACGACCAAAACACGGCGGGAAGAATAGAGCTGGCCCATGGCTTGCCTATCAAAAATTTCGCTGTATGTGCCGATTATATGCCCGAGTCGCATAATATTGACAACTGTTGCATTCAATCGAACGCCGGTCCCGGCTGTCCGGCCGCGCGGCGACAGGCATGCTCAGCGAATTGAATGTAAAATCATGCCCGCAACATCGACATGCCGTTCGCCCAGCCCCGCGGCAGCATACCGCGCCTCCGGCGCACGCGCCGTGCGGCCGCGGTCCATCAACGTCCGCACGCCGGCTTTCCATCGAGCACTTCATGAACCTGGCTACCGACCAAAATTGCAATGAGCGCGGCTTGTCCGCAACGGCGCGGCAATTCCTCGCCCTGCGCGATGCGACCATGACGCGTTGGGAACGCGAGATCCGCTCGCGCGTCGAAGGCGCCGACGCCCTGCGCAGTCCGGTGCTGACCAACACCCTCCCGGCGTTTTTCGACAATATCGCGGAAGCGCTCAGCCCCGGCCATTGCCGCCAGGATGCCACCAGCAACACCAACGCCGCCGCCGTCCACGGCAGCGAGCGCGCGCGCATGACCCCGTTCGGCCCCGACCAGGTGATCCACGAATACCAGATCCTGCGCGAGTCGATCGCGGCGGAAGCGGACGGGCGCGTCGCGCTGACGGCGGCCGACTGGAACGTCATCGACCGCTCCATCAACCATGCGGTGCGCGAAGCGGTGCGCGAATTCGTGCTCATCCAGGACGACCTGCGCCGCAAGCTCGCCGCCTCGCTGTCGCACGACATGCGCACGCCGCTGGCGGTGATCATGAACGGCGCCGAAGTGGTGCAGATCGCGTCCGATCCCGCCATCGCCAGGCGCGCCGCGGCCAAGATCGCATCCAACGCGCAGCGCCTGGCGCACATGATGACCGAGCTGCTCGACGCGCTGACCTCGAACGCCGGCGAACAACTGCCGCTCGAACTGTCTGCATTCGACATGGCCGACCTGGTCGCCGAAGTGTCGGCCGAGTACCGGCAATCGGGCGGGGTCGAGGTCTGCGCGCGCACCGAGCCGATCCACGGCTTCTGGTGCCGGCGCACCATGCGCCGCGCGCTGGAAAACCTGATCAACAACGCCATCAAGTACGGCGACGGCGGCGCTGTCGGCATCGTGGCGGCACATACCCGCGGCCGCCTGATGCTGTCGGTGCACAACACCGGCAACCCGATCCCGAAGGAGCGCTACGGACCGATCTTCGACTACCTCACGCGCGACGGCGCCGCCGCAGCGGCCGAGGGCTGGGGCGTGGGCCTGCCGTTCGTCAAGCGCGTGGCCGAGAGCCACGGCGGCAGCATCGCCGTGGACAGCGCGCCCGAGACCGGCACCACCTTCCTGATCGACATACCGGTGGATTGCACGCCCTTCGTCGGCAGCGCCAGCGGCCATTCGCTGGCGGCGCGCTAGCGCACGCCCGGCAGCAGCGTCAACCAACCATGCGAACGACGATTTCCAATGGCTAAGCTCCTGATAGTCGACAGCGATTCCGAGGTGAGCGCAGCGGTGCGCGACATGATGCGCCTGAAGGGGCACGAGGTCGCCGTGGCGCGCACCGCCGCCGAAGCGCTGGCGGTCCTGGCGCAGCAGCGGGCCGACGTCATCTTCACCAACATCGACCCGGTCGACCAGCACGGCCGGGCGTTCGCGGCGGCGGCGCGCGCGCTGCAACCCCTGGCCGCCCTGGTCACGACCAAGGCAAGCGCGGCGCAAGGCGGCGTACCGGACGGATTCGACATGGCGCTGCCCAAGCCGTTTTCGCTGGACGAAGTCGAAGCCGTGATCGCATTGCTGCAGGCAAAACACACCTGGCGCCACGGGTAGCGCGGCGCCGGCTGCGCGGCGCATGGCGCACGCGGCCGCAACCCGTCAGCCCTGCGGCGGCGCGTCGATCAGCGCCTGGATGCGCGCCGCCATGGTGTCCATCGCGAACGGCTTGGTCAGCACCGCCATGCCCGGATCCAGGTGGCCGTTCCTGATCACGGCGTTTTCCGCGTACCCGGTAATGAACAACACTTTCAGGCCGTGCCGCTGGACGCGCGCGGCATCCGCCATCTGGCGGCCGTTCATGCCGCCCGGCAGGCCGACGTCCGTGATCAAGAGGTCGATCGCCCGGTCCGACGCGAGGATCTTCAGGCCCTCCCTGCCGTCGGCCGCCTCGATCGCCGCATACCCGAGTTCTTCCAGGATGTCGACCACCAGCATGCGCACGGTGGCGTCGTCGTCCACCACCAGCACCGTGGCGCCGCGCTGCGCATACGGCAGCGCGCCCTCCCCGGCGGCCGCGCCGGCATCGGCTTCGCCCCGGCGGCGCGGCAGGTAGATGCACACGGTGGTGCCCTCGCCCACTTCCGAGTAGATGCGCACCTGGCCGCCCGATTGCTGGGCGAAACCGTAGATCATCGACAGGCCCAGGCCGGTGCCCTCGCCGATCGGCTTGGTCGTGAAGAAGGGTTCGAACGCGCGCGCCACCACTTCCGGGGTCATGCCGGTGCCGCTATCGCTGACGCACAACGACACGTAGTCTCCTTCCGGCATGTCGAGCAGGCGCGCCGCGCGCGCATCGAACCACTTGTTCATGGTTTCCACCGTGACGCGGCCGCCATCCGGCATCGCGTCGCGCGCATTGATGCACAGGTTCAGCAAGGCATTCTCGAGCTGCGACGGGTCCACCAGCACCGGCCACAACCCGGCCGCGCCCACCACCTCCAGCGCGACGGCGGGGCCGACGGTGCGCTGGATCATGTCCTGCATGCCGCCCACCAGCCGGTTGACGTCGGTGAGTTTCGGATCGAGCGTCTGGCGCCGCGAGAACGCCAGCAGCCGGTGCGTCAGGGCGGCGGCGCGCCTGGTCGCGCCCTGCGCCGCCGTGAGGTAGCGGCCGAGATCGGCGAGACGCCCCTGCTGCATCCTCATCTGCATCAGCTCGATGGATCCGGAAATGCCGGCCAGCAGGTTGTTGAAATCGTGGGCCAGGCCGCCGGTCAGCTGGCCGACCGCTTCCATCTTCTGGCTCTGGCGCAGCTGTTCTTCGGCCTGTACCAGGCGCTCGGCGGCTTCGCGGGATGCGGTCACGTCGCGCCCGATGGCAAAGATCTCATCGCCGCCCGGCGCCGCCGCCCACTGGATCCAGCGGTAGCTGCCGTCCTTGTGGCGGAAACGGTTCTCGAAGGACGGCAGCGCATTGTTCTGCGCCAGCCCGAGCGCCGCCTGCGTCGCCGCGCTGTCGTCCGGGTGCGCCAGGTGCGCCGCGCCGATACCGGCGAGCTCGGCCGGCTCGTAGCCGAGTACCGTTTTCCAGGCCGGATTCGCGCGCCGGTAGGTGCCGTCCGGGGCCATGACGACCATCAGGTCCGGCGAAATGTTCCACATGCGGTCGCGTTCGGCGGTACGGGCCTCGACCTCGCTTTCCAGCCTGGCGTTCAGGTCGTGCAGGTCCAGTTCGGCGCGCCGCCGCTCGCTCGCCTGGCGCAGGCGGTCGGCGGCGTCGCGCACGAACGCGACCTCGTCGTCGCGCCAGGCGCGCGCGTGGGCATCGTTGACGTACAGGACGGCGACGATGCGCCCCTGCTCGACCACCGGATGGTTGATCAGCGCGCCGACCGACAGCGCCACCAGCGGTTCCGGATCGGCGGCGGTGCGCGGGTCGACGCGCACGTCGTCGATGACCACGGTCCTGCCGGCGCGCAGGTCGGCGGCGTACAGGCCGTAATCGTCCAGCCGGTAGGCGCCGGCCAGCGAGGGGAAGCCGGACGCGGTCCAGTCCTGCGGCACGGTGAAGGTCTGGTTGTCCGCGGCCACCAGGCCGTAACCGACCCGGCCGGCCTCGAGCGTGGCGCCGATGACGCCGGTCGCGGCCGCCTGCATGGCGGCGACGTCCTGCAGGTCGCGCAGGCTGTCGCTCAGCTGCAGCAGGGCCGTGCCGAATGCCTCCGCCTTCTTTTGCGCCTGATCGCGCCGGCGCTGCTCCGACACGTCCTGGAAGGTGCAGATCGCCCCCTGCAGCACGCCGTCCTGCAGGATCGGCGTGGCCCGGTACTCCACCCACAGCGGCGCCCCATGCAGCGGAAAGAACAGTTCCTCCTTCACATGGGCGGGAATGCCGGCGCTGGCCGCCAGGTAGATCGGACAGTCGGCCTCGGCATAGGGCGCACCGCCCGGGTGCGAATGGTGGATCAGGTCGTGCAGCCTGCTCCCGACCACGTCCTCGACCCGGGCGAAGCCCATCATGCGCAGGAAGGCGGCGTTGCAGGTGGTGGTCAGGCCGTCGCGGTCGACCGCATAGAAACCTTCGCCGATCGTGTCCAGCAACAGGCGCAGGTTGGCTTCGTTACCGCGCAACATGCCGTTCAGCTGGCGCAGGTGGTCCTCGCTGTCCTTCAGCCGGGCATCCTTGGCGCGCCGCAGCGTGATGTCGCTGAACAGGACCGCGACCACGCGCTTGTCCGGGTCGCCGACGCGGTAGGCGAACACTTCGTAGCGCCGCCCGAGCGCCTGCGACGGCAGTTCGAAGCGCGCCGACTCGCCCGTCAGCGCGATGCGGGCGTAGATGTCGAACCAGTGCTGCTCGTGCTGCGGCAACAGGTCGCGCACCCAGGCGCCGACCGCGTCCGCCAGCCCGGTGTGGCGCTCGAACGCGGCGTTCGTTTCCAGGAAGCGGTAATCGATCGGCCTGGCGTCGTCGCCGCAGCGCACTTCGATCAGGCAGAAGCCCTCTTCCATCGCATCGTGCAGGGTGCGGTAGCGGTCTTCGCTTTCCACCAGCGCGGTGGCGACCTCGTGCTGCGCGGTGCGGTCGCGCAGGATCTTCATGTAGCCTTCCAGCTCGCCGCGCTCGTTACGCAGCGGCATGATCTCGCCATTCCCCCAGAAGCGCGAACCGTCCTTGCGCAGGTGCCAGCGCTCGTCGATGCCGCGCCCGGTGCGGATGGCGGCGCTCATCTCGGCGGCCGGGATGTGCGCATCGACGTCTTCCGGCGTGAAGATCATCTGCGCCGGCCGGCCGATCGCCTCCCTGGCCGACCAGCCCATGACGTTGGCGGCGCCGACGTTCCACGAGGTGATGACGCCGTGCAGGTCGAGGCCGATGATGGCGTAGTCGACCGCATTGTCGATGATCAGGCGGGCTTGGCGGTCGGTGATGGTATGGCTGTCGGGCATGGGCGGGCGCCGTCCGGGGCGCGATGGAAGGGGAACGGTATGGCGGAGCGCTGCCTATTGCTTGCAGACGCAATGGGCGACAGGATACACAATATCGTATGGACAGGACAATCCGGAAAGGCGGGCGCTGCCCGGCGGCCGGCGCCGGTTGCAGCGATGCCACAAGCCGGCGCCGCCATCCCGGCGCTGCGCCCGGGAACGAGGATCAGATGCCCTGGCCCGGCATGCGCTCGAACGGGCCGATGCAGGCGGCCATGGTCTCGTCCTGGCACATCACGAAGCGCGCGCCGGACGGGTGGAAGCGCAGGAAATTGGTGGCGCGCGTGCCGACCTTCATGATCTCGCCCGAGCAATCCTGCTTGCCGTTGTCCTTGACGATGCGGTCCTGCAGCTTGTAGAAGCCCCTGGCGCTGGGTTTGACGTCCACGGTGAACTCGCTCTCGGAGATCTCCTGCGCGCTCTTGACCAGCGTGGTGCCGTCGCCGCGGAAATGATAGGTTTCCGAGCAGCCGAGCTGGGGGATGCTCAGGGTCCAGATGCCGAGCAGCGGATGGGATGCGGGCGGGGCGGTGGCAGCGGATGCCGGCGCCGCGCATGCCGGCTGCAGCGCCGCCGACACAAGACAGGCAGCGGCAAATGCGGCGGCCAGCGCAACGGGCTGGCGCGCGATCGATGCGGAGGGCGTTCGCATGGCGGCTCCTGGCAGTGGCAGACGGAATGCAGGGACGCCGGCGCCCCTGCATTGTCATTATTGCACACGGGCGGCGCCGGCCGGCGCGCCGCGCGCGGGCGGATCAGCCGTTTTCCGGCGTGGCCTTCGGCTTGGCCGGACGGCGCGAGCGCGCGGCCGGCTTGCGCGACGGCGCCTTGTGGGCCGGACGCGACGACTTCTTGCGCGCTGCCTGGTCGGCCTGGGCGTCCTCGCCTTCGCCCGGCTCGGCGTCCGCGGCAACATCGGTGCCGAGCGCCGCAGTGCCGGCCGCCGCGGTTTCGACCGCCGCGGTGTCGACCGCCGCAGCCGTCGCCGCGGCGCCGTCCTGCTGGTGTTCCGGCTCGGCGGCGCCCGCTGCCGCGCCGTCGCCGCTGGACGATGCGCTTGCCGGCGCGCCGGCGGCATCGGCCGGCGGCGTCACGGCGGCCGGCGTGGCGGCTGCGGCGGTGTCGGCGCCCTGTGCACCGGCATCCTTGCGCGCCGCCGTCTTGCGCGGTGCGCGCGGGGCGCGGCGGCGTTCCTTCGGCGACGGCGTGACGTCCGCCGGCGGCTGCTGCGCGCCGGGCACCTGGTCCGCCGCGTCCACCGCCCGGGAGGCAGCCTCCGGCTGGCCGTCGCCCGCATCCGGCATCGTGGCGGCCGCTGCGGCCGCGGCGGCATCGATCAGCGAAGCCACCGGCGAGGCCTCGACCGGCCCGGCTTCCGCCAGGTCCGGCGTCGGCGCCGTCCACGCGCCCGGCGCCTGCACCGCCGCGTCGTCGGCGCGCACGCCATCGTCGCGCGCGCCCGGCGCCGCAGCGGCGCCGCTGGCTTCGGACGGCTGCTCGGCCTGCTGCTCGCGGCCCTTGCGTCCGCGCCCGCGGCCACGGCCGCGCGCTTCGCGTACCGGCGCTTCCACGGCCGCCGGCGCGGCATCGGCGCCCTGCTCGGCAGCATCCGCCGCTTCCGCGTCGAGGGCGCCCGGCGCTGCCGCCTGTTCCAGCTCCACGCCGCCGGGCATTGCCTCGGCGGCCTGGCTGGTGCGGTACACGTAGGTGCCGGACTTTTCGTCGCGGCCGAATTCGAACAGGCCGCGCGTCTGCGCCTCTTCCAGCAAATTGCCGAAAGTGCGGAAGCCATAATAAGTTTCCGAGAAATCCGGACGGCGGCGCTTCAGCGTGTCCTTCAGCAGCGAGGCCCAGATCTTGCCGGTATCGCCGCGCTCCGAGACCAGCGCGTCGAAGGTCTCGACCACCATTTCCAGCGCCTGCAGCTTGCGCGTTTCCATTTCTTCGCGCTTGCGGTTGGCCTCGTCGGACGGACGGCGCTGCTGCGGCTGGGCGCGGCGCTCGTCGCGCTTGGCGGCCGCGCGCCGCACTTCGCGCGCCAGGTCGTCGTAGAAGATGAATTCGTCGCAGTTGGCCACCAGCAGGTCGGAGGTCGATTGCTTGACACCGACGCCGATCACCTTCTTGGCGTTTTCGCGCAGCTTCGACACCAGCGGCGAAAAGTCGGAGTCGCCGCTGATGATCACGAAGGTATCGACGTGGGCCTTGGTGTAGCACAGGTCGAGCGCATCCACCACCATGCGGATGTCGGCCGAGTTCTTGCCGGACTGGCGCACGTGCGGAATCTCGATCAGTTCGAAATTCGCCTCGTGCATCGGTCCCTTGAAGCTCTTGTAGCGATCCCAGTCGCAATAGGCTTTCTTGACCACGATGCTGCCCTTGAGCAGCAGGCGTTCGAGGACCGGCTTGATGTCGAATTTCTCGTAGTTCGCATCGCGCACGCCGAGGGCGACGTTCTCGAAGTCGCAGAATACCGCCATGCTGATGTTTTCAGAAGATGAAGCCATGAATTGTTGTTGGGTAGTGATGAAGGACAAACTTTGCGGCGATTATACGCAAGGTGACAAAAACCACACCAAAAATGCCGATCATCCCGATTTCTTCACCTTGTCCAAAATTTTCTTTCAACTACCTCATCAATTTCATTGAATCGCATACAATCTTGGTGGTTTGATTGCGCATGTTGCTTCTTCATTGCATGCCGCCGGCGTAGCGCCATTCTCACGGACCTGTTTATTTCCTTTCGCTTTAGTATTGAACATGTTGGAAGTTTCTTCTAGCAGCCCTGCGTGGCCGGCCGACGGCGGCGAACTGGGCGCCATGATCCGTGGTTTCGACTGGTCGTCCACGCCCCTCGGACCGATCGGCGCCTGGTCGCCGGCGCTGCGCACGCTGGTCGACCTGGTGGTGCATTCGCCGATTCCCACGGTCCTGCTGTGGGGTGCCGAACTCATCCAGATCTACAACGACGGCTATGCCAAGGTATGCGGCCCGCGCCATCCGCGCGCACTCGGCCAGCCCAACCGCGAATGCTGGCCCGAGGTCAGGCCGTTCATCGATCCCGTCAATGCGGATGTGCTGCAGGGCCGTTCGCGCCAGTTTTTCCACCAGAGCGTGGTGCTGGAGCGTAACGGCGTCCCAGAGCAAGCCTGGTTCGACCTGGTCTACAGCCCGGCCTACGACGGCGCACGGGTCAAGGGCGTGTTTGCCACCGTCATCGAAACCACCGAGAGCGTGCGCGCCACCCAGGCGTTGCAGTTGAACGACGAACGCTTCCATACCTTCGCCAGCGCCGGCGTGGTGTACAGGATGAGTCCGGACTGGAGCGAGATGCAGCAGCTCAATGGCCACGGCATCCTGGCCGACACCGTGGCGCCGAATCGCGACTGGCTGCACGAGTATATCCACCCCGACGACCAGCCCGGCGTGCTGGCGGCGATCGGCCGCGCCATCGCGTCGCGCAGCGTGTTCGAACACGAACACCGCGTGCGCCGGGCCGACGGTTCGTTCGGCTGGACGCTGTCGCGCGCAGTGCCGATGCTGGATGCCGACGGCGCCATCCGCGAATGGTTCGGCACCGCCACCGACATCACCGAGCGCAAGCGCTCGCAGGAAGAGCTGCGCCGCGCCGACCAGCGCATCGCCCTGGCGCTGGATGCCGGCGCGGTGGCCGGCACCTGGTATTGGGACGTGGTGCGCGACCGCTTCACCGCCGACAGCCGTTTCTCGCGCTACTTCTCGCTCGACCCGCAAGCGCTGCAGCGCGGCGTGCCGCTGGCCCAGGTGGTGCAATCGATCCACCCGGACGACGAACCGATGGTGGCGCGCCTGATCGGCGAAGCCATGGCGCGCGGCGGCCACTACCGCGCCGAATACCGGGTGCGCCAGGGCGATGGCGGCTACCGCTGGGTGGAAGCCAACGGCCACGTCGACCACGATGCGCACGGCCAGCCGCTGACCTTTCCGGGCGTGATCGTCGACATCGAGGCGCGCAAGCAGCGCGAGGCGCGCCAGGCTGCGCTGCTGCACCTGGGCGACCGCCTGCGCCAGGCCGAACAAGCCGACGATGCCGTGCGCATCGCCGGCGCGATCGCCGGCGCCACGCTGGGCGCGGCGCGCGCCGGCTTCGGCCGGGTCGACCGCATCGCCGGCACCATCGAGGTCGCCGACGACTGGTGCGCCGGTCCGGCCATCGGCAGCATCGCTGGGCTGCACCATTTTTCGGATTACGGTTCCTACCTGGCCGACCTGCTGCGCGGCAACACCGTGGCGATCGCCGACGTCGGCGCCGACCCGCGCACCGTCCCTACCCAGGGGGCCATGCATGCACTGCACATCACCGCGCTGCTGAACGTGCCGCTGCTCGGCAGCGGCGGCCTGGCCGCCGTATTCCTGGTAAACGACGAACGTCCACGCGCCTGGAGCGAAGAGGATATCGCCTTCATCAAGGGCGTGGCCGACCGCACCTGGGCCGAAATGGCGCGCCTGGACGCCGCCCGCGCGCTGCGTGAACTCAACCTCGACCTGGAACGCCAGGTGGCCGCCACCACGGTCGACCGCAACCGCCTGTGGCAACTATCCCAGGAAATCATGCTGGTGGCCGGCTTCGACGGCGCCATCACGGCGGTGAACCCGGCCTGGACCGCCGTGCTCGGCTGGCAGGAAAGCGACCTGCTCGGCGCCAACCTGTTCGACCTGCTGCATCCGGACGACCTGGCCCACACCATCGAGGGCGCACAAAGCCTCGACGTGACCGGCGAGCTGGCGCCGAATTTCGAGAACCGCTATCGCCACCGCGACGGTAGCTACCGCTGGATTTCCTGGAACGCCAACAAGGGCGACGGCGTTATCGTCGCGGTCGGGCGCGACGTCAGCGCCGACAAGGCGCGCGCCGCCGCGCTGCTGGAGGCCGAGGAACGGCTGCGCCAGAGCGCCAAGATGGAAGCGGTGGGCCAGCTCACCGGCGGCCTGGCGCACGACTTCAACAACCTGCTGGCCAGCATCGGCGGCAGCCTGGACCTGCTCGGCCTGCGCGTCCGCATGGGCAAGACCGACGACCTGGCGCGCTTCGTCGACATCGCCCAGGGCGCGGTGAAGCGCGCCGCGGCGCTGACCCACCGGCTGCTGGCGTTCTCGCGGCGCCAGCCGCTGGATGCGCGCGCGGTCGACGTCGAACGGCTGGTGGCGGGCATGCTCGACATGGTCCGGCGCAGCATCGGTCCGGAAATCACGCTGGACGTGACCGGCCAGCCGGGATTGTGGCCGACGCTGGCCGACCCCAACCAGCTCGAGAACGCCCTGCTCAACCTGTGCATCAACGCGCGCGACGCCATGCCGGACGGCGGCCGTCTGTATATCGGCATGGCGAATACGGTACTGGAAGCGGACGAAGCGATGGGTTACGAACTGCCCGCCGGCGACTACGTGCGGCTGAGCGTGCGCGACACCGGCACCGGCATGACGCCGGAAGTGGCGGCCAAGGTGTTCGACCCGTTCTTCACCACCAAGCCGATCGGCCAGGGCACCGGCCTGGGGCTGTCGATGATCTACGGCTTCGCGCGCCAGTCGGGCGGCCATGTGCGCCTCGACTCCAGCCCCGGCCGCGGCACCACCATGCACCTGGTCCTGCCGCGCTGGCACGGCGATGCGGGCATGGCGGACGATGGCAAGGCCGTCCCGGCAACGCCGGCGGTGCAGGACGGCATCGCCGTGCTGCTGGTCGACGACGAGGCGGCGCTGCGCGGCCTGATGGCCGAGGCGCTGATGCGCTTGGGCCACCACGTGATCGAGGCCGGCAACGCCGTCGGCGCCCTGCGCGCGTTGAATACCGGCGCCACGGTCGACCTGCTGGTCACCGACATCGGCCTGGCCGGCGGCACCAACGGCCGCCAGCTGGCCGAGGCGGCGCGCCAGCTGCGTCCCAGCTTGAAGGTGCTGTTCATCACCGGCTATGCCGAGGCCAAGCTGGTCGAGCGCAGCAGCATGGACGACGGCACCCAGCTGATGACCAAGCCGTTCGCGCTGGATGCGCTGGCGCAGCGGGTGGCGCAGATGGCCGCGCAGCCGGCGCGCTGAGCGCTCAGCCCAGCCGCGCCAGCGTGGCGGCGTCGGGCTCGCCGCCGAAGAACTGGTCGATACAGCGCTGGAACAGCGCCTCGTCCGGAGCGACGTCGGCGAACAGCGTCATGCTGGAGCGGAACTTGAGGTCGTCGGGATGATCGAGTATCTCGCCGATGGCGCGCTCGCCATGGCTTGCCACGGCCGCAGCGCAGGCGCGCAGGCGCGGTCCCAGCAGCGGATGCGCCAGGTAGGCGGCGGCTTCTTCGCCGGAGGCGATCGCGTACCGTTGGGCCATGGCGCTGCCGCCCAGGCCCGCCACCTGCGGAAAGATGAACCACATCCAGTGGCTGCGCTTGCGGCCGGCCTGCAGCTCGGCCAGCGCCTTGTCGTAGACGCCTTGCTGCGCCTCGACGAAGCGCTCCAGGTTGAAATCGGTTTGCATGATTCTTTCCTCCTGCAACCATGCTACCGCGATACGCCATCCCCTGAAGCCGCGCTGTCGCGAAACCGGCGACGGCCGCCGGCCGCATGCCGCCGCGCGGCGCCGTCGATACGGCCCCGGCGCGCGCTATAATCGGACGCTGGAGCCACTTTCCGCACCCATGCCATGAGCGCCACCTCCACCGTGCTGGTCGTCGAGGACGACGTCCACATCGCCCACGTCCTGATGTTCTTGCTGGAGCACCAGGGCTACCAGGCCATCCACATGGCCGACGGCCGCGCCGCGGCCGCCTACGTGATCGCCAACCCGCCGCCGCAGCTGGTGCTGCTGGACGTGATGCTGCCCTACGTGGACGGCTTCGAGATCATCGCCCTGATCCGCGCCCAGGCCGCCTGGCAGGCGGTGCCGGTGCTAATGCTGACCGCCAAGAACACCGAGCGCGACACCGTGCGCGCGCTGGACGCCGGCGCCGACGACTTCGTGATCAAGCCGTTCCAGCCGCAGGAATTGCTGGCGCGCCTGCGCCGTTACCTGCAGCCCGCCGCCTGACGACGGCATGACGGCGGCCCGTCCGGGGGCCGCACGCACGGCCGCGCCATACTGTCCAGGTAACTGCTAGTATGTTCAAAAAGCGGACCTCGCGTATGCCACCACTCTCCGAACCAGCCACGGCCCCACTCCCGCCGGACGACCTGCAGCAGCGCTTCGGCGACCTGCTCGAGCACCTGCCGGCCGGCGTCGTCGTCCATGGTACGGATGGCATCATCGTCAGCGCCAACCGCCTGGCCGCATGCCTGCTCGAGCGCAGCGTGGACGCCCTGGTCGGCACCGCGGTCGACGCCGCGGAATGGGGCCTGGTGTACCAGGACGGCGCGCCGATGCCGATCGAGGCCTACCCCGTCATCCAGGTGCTGCGCAGCGGCGCCAAGGTGTCCGGCACGATCGTCGGCGTGCCCGTCGACGGCCACGGCGAGCGCCGCTGGCTGCTGTGCAACGCCTATCCGGAATGCGGCGACGACGGCCGCATGCAGGGCGTGGTGATTTCCTTCACCGAATGCACCGGCCTGGTCGACACCGAGCGGCGCCTGCAGAAATCCGAGGAACGCCTGCGCCTGATCCTGCAGGGCACCAGCGACGCGCCCTGGGACTGGGACCTGGCCAGCGGCGAAACCTATTATTCGGAACGCTGGTGGGACATGTTCGGCTACCACCCGGGCGAGCTGCCGGCCGACGCCGGCACCTGGCGCCGCCTGATGCATCCGGACGACCTGCCGCACTGCACCGCCTTCCTGGTGCACCTGCTGGGCGACGGCCGACAGAGCTACAGCCTGGAATTCCGCCTGCGCCACCGCGACGGCCACGACGTGCCCGTGCTGGCCAAGGGATTCGTGCTGCGCGATGCGAACGGGCGCGCGCTGCGCCTGTCCGGCACCGTCACCGACCTCACCGAGCGCAAGCGCGCCGAGCGCCGCATCTACGAACTGGCGTATTTCGACCACCTGACCGGCCTGCCCAACCGGCGCTTCCTGATCGAGGAACTGGACAAGACGCTGGCGCGCAGCAGCCGTTCCGGCCAGCTGGGCGCGGTGATGTTCATCGACCTCGACAACTTCAAGCTGCTCAACGACACCATGGGCCACGACGTCGGCGACATGCTGCTGCGCCAGGTGGCGCAGCGGCTGCGCCAGGCGCTGCGCGACAGCGACCAGCTGGCGCGCCTGGGCGGCGACGAGTTCGTGGTGGTGCTGGAAAACCTGGGCGCCGGCCGCGACGACGCCACCTTCCACGCCGGCCAGGTGGCGCGCAAGATCCTGGGGCTGCTGGGCCAGCCGTACGACCTGCCCGGCAGCCCCGGCGCCAGCACGCCCAGCATCGGCATCACGCTGTTCGACGGCGCCGGCGGCGGCATCGACACCCTGCTCAAGCAGGCCGACCTGGCCATGTACCGCGCCAAGGGCGACGGCAGGAACACCGCGCGTTTCTTCGACCAGAGCATGCAGGCGGCGGCCGACCGCCAGGCGGCGCTCGACAGCGCCCTGCGCGACGGCCTGGCCGGGCGCCAGTTCGTGCTGTTCTGCCAGCCGCAGTTCGACCGCGCCGGCTGCCTGGTCGGCGCCGAGGTGCTGGCGCGCTGGCAGCACCGCGAGCACGGCCTGGTGGGCGCGCGCGAATTCATCGGCCAGGCCGAGACCACCGGCCTGATCGTGCCGCTCGGCCTGCAGGTGCTGGAAGAAACCTGCCGCGCGCTGGCGCGCTGGTCTGCCTTGCCGGCGCTGGGACGCGTCAAGCTGGCCGTCAACGTCAGCGTGCAGCAACTGCGCGACCCGGATTTCCCGCGCACGGTGGCGGCGCTGCTGGCCGCCACCGGCGCCAGCGCCGACCGCCTGTGCCTGGAGCTGACCGAGAGCGTCTTCGCCGGCAACGTGCAGGGACTGAGCCTGCACATGCGCCAGCTGCGCGACCAGGGCGTGGCCTTTTCGCTGGACGATTTCGGCAGCGGCCAGTCGTCGCTGGCCTGCCTGCTGCGCTTTCCGCTGGCGGCGGTCAAGATCGACCGCGCGTTCGTGCAGGACGGCGATGCCGGCGGCGCCATCGTCGAAGCCATCGTGGCGCTGGCGCGCAAGCTGGGGCTGGAAGTGGTGGCCGAGGGCGTGGAGCAGGAAGCGCAGCGGCGCTTCGCGCTGGCCTGCGGCTGCGATGCGCTGCAGGGTTACCTGCTGGGCCGGCCGGTGCCGCTGGACGAGTTCGAGCGCCTGTACGGCGCCGGGCCGAACGCGTTGACGGTCGCCCCGGCGTAGGGTGGACGTGGCCGGCGAGGCGGCTCCGCCGTCCACGCGTCGATTGATATCGGCTCCGTTTTCGCGCCGGATGATCCCGCCGCCGACGATCACCGCGTAGACGGCGGAGCCGTCTACCCTACGATGCGTTGCCGTGCGCAACCACAGCCATGTCGGTTGCCGGCGCCGCCGGCAATTCGACGATGAACGTGGTCCCTTCCCCGCTGCGGCTCTCGAAGCGGATCGTGCCGCCATGCTCCTCGACGATCGCCTTGCAGATGCTCAATCCGAGTCCGGTGCCGCCCTTGCGGCGCGAATCGGCGGCGTCGGCCTGGGCGAAGCGCTGGAACACGCGTTCGCGGAAATCCTCGGGAATGCCGGCGCCCTGGTCCGCCACCGCCAGCCGCACCTTGCCGGGCGCGGCCTCGATGCGGGTGTGCACGGTGGTGCCCGGGCTGGAAAACTTGACCGCGTTCGACAGCAGGTTGGTCAGCACTTGCGTAATGCGGTCGCGGTCGACCGCGGCGCAGGGCGCGGCCTCGCTGGCGCCGGCGCCGTCACTGGCGTCCAGCGCCAGCGCCACCCCGGCCTGGGCGGCGAAACCGCGCATCGCGGCGACCGCGTCGACGGCGATCGGCGCCAGCGGCTGCACCGTGCGCTCGATCGGCGTCCTGCCCGCCTCCATCTTCTGGATGTCGAGCACGTCGCCGATCAGGCGGATCAGGCGCTCCGAGCTGGCGTTGGCCACGCCCACCAGGCCGCGCGCGGCGGGCGGCAGGTCGCCGGCCATGCCGTCGGCCAGCATCGCCAGCGAGGCGCTGATCGAGGTCAGTGGCGTGCGCAGCTCGTGCGAGACGGTCGCCACGAATTCGTTCTTCATGCGCTCCACCTGGCGCCGGCCCGAGATATCGTGCAGGAAGATGCTGAAGAAGGCGCCGTCGGCGGTGCCGGCCACGCCGGTGGTCATCTCGACCGGCACCTCGGCGCCGTCGCGCGTGATCAGGACGCGCTCGACGCGCTGGCCGACGATCTCGTGGTCGCCGGTCTGCAGGAACTGGCGCAAGGCGGCGCGGGTGAGCGGACGAAATTGCTCCGGCACCACCAGTTCGGCCACCGACCGGCCCAGCGCCTGCGCGCGGGTCCAGCCCAGCATCTGCTCGGCGGCCGGATTCCAGTCGCGCACCAGGCCCTGCAGGTCGACCCGGATGAAGGCGTCCTGCGCGGTCTCCAGGATCACCGCGACGCGCTGCTCGCTGGCGCGCACCGTGGCCAGCGCCTGTTCCAGCTCGCGCGTGCGCTGGCCGACCCGCTGCTCCAGCGTGGCGTTGAGTTCTTCCAGTTCCGCGCGCCGGCGCACCAGGTCGTCCACCAGCGCGCCCAGCGCGCCGGCCAGCGCGCGCACCTCGGTATAGCGCCCATGGCCGGCCTCGATGGCGGCCGGCTGGCCGGCGCGGATCTGCTGCGCCGCCTGGGCCAGCTCGCCCAGCGGGCGGGTGATGCGGCGCGCCACCAGCACCCCGGCCAGCGAGAACAGCGCCGCCAGCAGCACGCCTGCCACCAGGCCGTACTCGCGCAGGCGCCGCACCGGCGCGTAGGCGTCGGCCACGTTCTGGCGCACCAGCACGGTCCACCCCAGCCCCGGATAGGCGCCGTAGCCGTGCCCGCGCATGTAGCCGACCAGGTAGGAAGCGCCGTCCGGCCAGCGCTCGACCAGGTAGCCGCCGTCGGCGGCGGCCTTGGCATCGGCTTGCGCGGCGCCGAGGCTGGGCAGCGCCAGGCGCGTGCCCAGCAGCGCGCGCGGTCCCAGCAGCACGGTGCCGCCGGCGTCGACGATCAGCGCCTGGGCCTGGCGCCGCTGGGTGACGCCGCGCATCACCGAGCGCTCGACGTCGCGCGCCCACTGCCAGGACAGGTGCACGCCGAGCACGCCGCGCGGCGCCCCGGCCGCGTCCAGCCAGGGAAAGGCGACGTCGACGAAGCGCAGCGGCTCGGCCTGGCGCGGCAGCAGGCTGGCCAGCAGCTTGGCGTCGTGCACGTCGCCGGCGTGGACGCCGCGCAGGGCGTCGCGGAACCAGGGACGGCGCGACACGTCCGCCCCTTCCAGCAAGCCTTGCGCCGCCACCTGTACGGTGCCGTCCATGCCGGCCATGCCTATCCAGCTGTAGTAGTCGTAGCTGGCGCGCACCCGGTCCAGCGCCGCGCGCCGCTGCGCATGCGGCGCATCCGGCCCCAGGTCGGCGCGCTGGGCGATCAGCGCGACTTCGCGGTAGCGCTCGTACATGCCGCGCTCCAGCTTGTCGGAGGTTTGCGCGGCCAGTTCGGCCAGGCCGTGGCCGATGCTGGTCTTGACCTGCTCGGTGGCCTTGCGCTCGATGGCGGCGGTCAGCACCAGCGTCAGCACGATCGACAGCAGGGAAAAGGCGAGCGCCATCCAGGCGCTCAGGGCGCGCGGCGGCAGGCGGCGCAGGAAGGCAAGGGAAAACGGCATCGGCAAGGGGAAAAAAACGCTGGCGCAAGCGTAGCACAGCAAGCATGCATGGAGGACAATTTGTTGCAATGCGGCATGCACCCATCCTGGCCGGCGAGCGGCCGCCGCACGGAGCGGGACGTTTTCCGGTAAACTTGCCGGTCATTGTCACTTCGCTTCACGCTACCGTTCCGGGAACACCGCCATGCAAGACACCGCCGCCGCCGCGCCATCCGCCATCCTTGACTACGTCACCTCGTGCACGCTGCCGACGCCGTGGGCGCAGTTCACGCTGCACGCGTTCGTCGAGCACGGCACCGGCAAGGAGCACCTGGCCATGACGCTGGGCGACCTGGCGGGCGCGCCGCCGCTGGCGCGCATCCATTCGGAATGCCTGACCGGCGACGTGATGTTTTCGCAGCGCTGCGACTGCGGCGCCCAGCTTGAAGGCGCGCTGAAGCGCATCGCCGACGAGGGACGCGGCATCCTGCTGTACCTGCGCCAGGAAGGCCGCGGCATCGGCCTGGTCAACAAGATCCGCGCCTACCGCCTGCAGGAAGCCGGCGCCGACACGGTCGAGGCCAACCTGCAGCTGGGCTTCCATGCCGACGCCCGCAACTACGAGCTGGTGCTGCCGATGCTGCAGCGCTTCGGCGTCGAAGCGGTGCGCCTGATGACCAACAACCCGCGCAAGATCGCCGCGCTGGAAAAGCTCGGCATCCGGGTGGCCGAGCGCGTGCCGCTGCTGGTCAACCGCAACGCCTTCAACAACGGCTACCTGGACACCAAGCAGGCCAAGCTGGGCCACATGATGACCCCCCTGGCCGAGCCGGCGCTGGACGGCGAGCTGTAATCTTCTTCCCCGGGGCGCAGGCGCGCCGCCCCGCTGCGCTGTTTCCCTTGCAAGGCCGGTACGCCCGCGCGGACTAGGCCGCGCTCGCGCGCAGGCAGGGCAAGGTCAACACGAAGGTGCTGCCCTGCCCCAGCCCGGCGCTGTGGGCGCTCACCCGGCCGTCGTGCAGCTCGGCCAGGCGCCGCACCAGCGCCAGCCCCAATCCCAGCCCGCCTTCGGCCCGTCCGGCCGTGCGCGTGGCCTGCGTAAACGAGTCGAACACCTGCGGCAGCAAGCCGGCATCGATGCCGATGCCGTTGTCGCGCACGCTCACCTCGGCGCGCCCATCGGCGGCGCGCAGCGACAGCACGATCTCGCCGCCCTCCGGCGTGTACTTGGCGGCGTTGGCCAGCAAATTGGCCACCACCTGCACCAGACGCTTGTGGTCGCCCAACACCTGCGGACGCGCCGCGCCCAGATCGACCTGCAGGCGGTGGCGGCGCTGCGCGATCAGCGGCTTGATCTGCTCGAGCGCATCGCCCACGGCGGCGCGCAGGTCGAGCGGCGCCTTTTCCAGCGCGAGCAGGCCGCGCCGCACGCGCGACACGTCGAGCAGGTCGTCGACCAGGTGCGTCATGTGGCCGACCTGGCGGTCGATGATGTCGCTGGTGCGGCGCAGCTGGGCCGGGTCGCCGCCCTTCGACAGGCGCAGCAGGTCGGCGGCGGCGCGGATCGGCGCCAGCGGATTGCGCAGCTCGTGCGCCAGTACCGCCAGGAAGTCGTCCTTGCGCGCATCGGCGTCGCGCAGCGAGGCCAGCGCCGCCTCGCGCTCCTGCTCGGCCTGGCGCCGCGCCGCCTCGGCGTGGTACAGCATCAGCGCGCAGCGCCAGGTGACGGCGGTGAACAGCGCCGCCATGCCCCATACCAGCAGGGCGATGGCGGTGCCGCTGTCGATCGCCTCGAGGTGCAGCGCGACCCCGACCGCGGCGCCGAGCAGCACCGGCATCGCCAGCGCCGACAGCAGCAGCCGGCGCGCGATGCGGGCGCCGGTGGCGCCGCCGGTCACCGCCACCATGATGCCCTCGGATGGGCGCAAACCGAATATCCCCAGCGGCAGCAGGATGAGCACCAGCGTGGTCAGGATCGAGGTGCCGCGCCCCGGCAACAGCCGGTACAGGTAGGTGTCGTGGAATACGTAGCCGCCCAGCGTCAGCAGCGCCAGCAGCAGCACGCCCAGCGCCAGCCACTGCCCGTGGCGCACGCTTCGCGCGCGCAGCGTCGCCAGCAGGCCGATGCCGACGCCGGCGAACATGGTGGCCGTCAGCGGCGACGACAGGGCCCAGGCGCGCAGGTGCGGCGGCGCATGCAGCATGAAGGGTGGCGGCGCCCAGCGGGCGGCATGGGCGGCCAGGATCGCCAGCGCCATCGCGCTCAGGAACGCGGGCGGCAATGCGGCCGGCAACGCGAACGGGACGGCCGCCGGGGCCTGCGCCGCGCCGCGCTGGCGCCACAGCGCCAGGCCGGCCAGGATGCTCATCATCGCGGTCATCGGCACCATTGTCGGCAGTCCCGGCAACAGCGAGGTCAGGTGGCCGATGCCGAGCGCCCAGCCCAGCAGGCAGCAGGAGGCGATGACGATGCAGCCGAATCCGGCGACGAAGGGCAAGTCGGGCTTGAAGGCGTTGGTCAAGACGAATGCAGCTCCTGTATGTACGTGGTCGACGCATTTTACCGGCGCCGAATTACCTGAATCTTAAATAAATGGCACAGCGCTGCCGGGATGGAGACATTTTGACAACGCGGCGGGAATCGCCCATCATCGGCGCATGCACCCGCTACGCCGCAACCTCGTGTTCGTCCTGGCCTGGATCCTGTTCTGGACCCTGATGATCCTGGTCGCGGTGCAGGACTTCATCCGCAACGAGCACGACAGCGAACTCTGGAAACCGGTGCTGTGGGAAGGCTCGTCGGCGCTGGTGACCACCGTGCTGGCGCTGGTCCAGCTGCGCGGTTCGCGCGCCGATGCGCGCCTGCTGGGCACGCCGGCGCGCTGGTTCGCCAGCCAGGCGCGCTGGCTGCCGCTGTACTGGATCGCCTTCGTGCCGCTGGCGTTCGGCGTGCGCCACGGCGTGTACGCGCTGGCC
The DNA here is from genome assembly GCF_012849555.1 of Massilia forsythiae. Classification (NCBI taxonomy): domain Bacteria; kingdom Pseudomonadati; phylum Pseudomonadota; class Betaproteobacteria; order Burkholderiales; family Oxalobacteraceae; genus Massilia; species Massilia forsythiae. The sequence goes on along the minus strand of NZ_CP051685.1, from coordinate 3,748,013 downwards.
GGCCAGGTATACCGCCACGATCCGCTGCCGCGCCTGTTCCTGTACGAGTCGATGAAGATTTCGCTGTTCGTCGGCCTGTTCACCGCGATCCGCTTCGGGGTCGAGTCCTACCGCGCGCTGCTGGACGCCAGGCTGCGCGCCGAGCAGGCCGACGCCCTGCTGCGCCAGGCCCAGCTGCAGCAATTGACCAGCCAGATGCAGCCGCATTTCCTGTTCAATGCGCTCAACACCATTTCGGAACTGATGTACGCCGACGTCGGACGCGCCGACGCCGCCCTGGTGCGGCTGGCCGACGTGCTGCGCGCCACGCTGGAACTGGGGCACCGGCACCAGGCGCCGCTGGCGGCCGAGCTGCGCCTGGCGCGCGGCTACGCCGGCGTGATGGCGGAACGCTTCGCGGGACGGGTGGAGATCAGCTGGAGCATCCAGGACGAGTTGTGCCTGGACGAAGAGCGCGACGATGCGCTTGGCGAGGCCGGAGCGCACGCCGGCATGCTGCCCGGCGAAACACTGCCTGCCGGCGCGCTGGCCGGCGTGCCGGTACCGGTGATGAGCCTGCAGCCGCTGCTGGAAAACGTGTTCAAGCACACGGTGGAGCGGCGCCGCGGCCTGACCCGCATCGCGGTCGCGGTGCGGCGCCGCGACGGCATGCTGGTGCTGAGCGTGGAAGACGATGCCGGCCGCCTGCGCGATGCTGCCGGCGATGGCATGGACGGTCACACGGGTAACGGCACCGACAGCGGCAGCGGCGATGGCCTGGCGGCGCCGCGTGCGGGCGGCGGCATCGGCCTGTCCAACCTGCGCGCGCGCCTGGCCGCCCTGTACGGCGAGGATGCCAGCCTCAGCCTGCAAGCGCGCCCGGGCGGCGGCGTGCGCGCCGAACTGCGCCTGCCCTGCCGGGCGGCGCCGGACGATGGCGGAGCGCCGGCATGCGCATCTTGATCGTCGACGACGAAGCGCCCGCGCGTGCGCGCCTGCGCCGCATGCTGGCGCCGCAGGACGGCATCGAGGCGCTGGCCGAAGCGCAGGACGGCCTCGAAGCGCTGGCGTGCATCGCCGGCTTCCTGCCCGACGTGCTGTTCCTCGACATCGCCATGCCTGAATTGTCCGGCATCGAACTGGCGGCGGCCCTGCCCGACCCGGCGCCGCTGATCGTGTTCGTCACCGCCCACGACCGCTACGCGCTGCAGGCTTTCGATGCCGATGCCGTCGATTACCTGACCAAACCCTTCGACGCCGCGCGCCTGCGGCGCACGCTACAGCGTGTGCAGGCACGCCATCAGGCTCGCCTGCGCGAGCATCGGTCCGCCCCGGCCGCGGCACGGCCCTCACAGCCTCTGCAACAGCTGCTGGTGCCCGAGCGCGGCGGCACGCGCGTGGTGCGGACCAGCGACATCCAGTGGATCGAGACCGCAGACAACTACGTGGTGCTGCATACCGGCGCCGCCAGCCCGCTGCTGCGCCGGACGCTGGCGGCGCTGCTGCCGCAGCTCGGACCCGCCTTCATGCGCTGCCACCGCCGTGCCGCCGTGCACCTGCCCAGCATCGAGCGCGTGCTGGTGCTGGACAAGGGCGATTGCGAATTGCTGCTGCGCGGCGGTGCGCGCGTGCCGTGCAGCCGCCAGTACCGGGAAGCGGTGCTGGAACGGCTGTGATGCCGGATCGCCTGCCGCAGGCGGGTCAGTGCGCCGACGTGCCGCGGTCGCGCTGCCCGGACGATTGGCCCTGGCCCGGCGGGGTGTACTGGCCGCTGACGGTGGCCGAGGCGCCGTCGGCGGATGCGGTGAACTCGGCCGACGCCGCGCCGTCGCCGCTGCCGGCACGTGCCTTGGCGCCGGCGCCGTCGCCGCGGGTGAACGGATCGGCATACTGACGCACGGTTTCCTGCTGGGCGCGCAGGCCGCGCTCGGTCTGCTCGGTGGCGTCGCGCGCCACTTCGTCGGCCAGGGCGCGGGCGGTGCGGGTGGTGGTCTGCACGTGCTGCTCGGTCACGCGCGCCATGTCGACCTGGGCATCGGCGGCCAGGCGCGAGATGTGCTGCTGGTAGGCGCGCAGCTTGTCGCTGGTCGGCTGGGCGCGCGAGGATGCCGCGCTCAGCAGTTCCGACTGGCGGTCGACGCTCATGATCTGCTTGCCGGCCAGGGCCGATTCTTCCAGCAGCGTCTGCATCAGCTGGATGTTCAGGTCGCACATCTGCTGGAACGAGCGGAACATCGATTTCGAGATGTCGTTCATGAAGGCAGTCTGGGCATCGACATGGGTGCGCACTGCCGGATTAATGCTTTGTGGAAATGGGAACATGCGTTACCTCATAGGATTGATGGGTTGTTCGAAAGGTCCTGCTGCGATGCCGCAAATCGTCTGCGGCACGAAGCTCACAGAGTAAGTGCGGCACGACGTTAATGTTTGATCTGCGCCAATAGTGTTGGGCTTGTATCTTCAAAAACATTGTGCTCTGGCTTGATACTTGCATTCGGCCCGCATTACCTGAATCCTTGCGGAGGCCGCTCATGTTCCTGCGAAACGATGTGATCGCGTATGTGGCTTTGCAGCGCACGCTGCGCATCCTGTGGATCGACCACCGGCTTGCCCTGGCCTGGACCTTCGAGCTCGGCATCGAGCACAGCCAGCCGCGCAGCATCCCGCTGCAGACGCTGGCCGACGACGTGCTGGGGCGGCGCGCGCGCCTGCTGGCGCACGACCCGTATGCGGCGCCGCCGCCGCCGCCGCACCTGCCCGCCCGCCACCGCGCGCTGCAGAACAAGGCCTGGCGCATCGTGAACACGCTGCAGCAGCAGGCGCCGGCGCTATACCGGCCGCGCGAGCGCGCCGCCCTGGTGGCGCAGTGCGCGCTGGAACACGGCGTGTCGCGGCCCAGCGTGCTGCGCTACCTGCGCCGCTTCTGGGAGCGCGGCCAGACCATCGACGCGCTGCTGCCCGACTACGGCAACTCGGGCGCGCGCGGCAAGGTGCGCGCCGCCACCGAGGGCGTCAAGCGCGGCCGGCCGCGCAAGGCGGGCATGCATCCGGGGCTGAACATCGACGCCGCCACGCGCGCCATCTTCCGCAGCGCGGTAACGCGCCACCGCGCCGTCCAGCCCGCCGGCGCCGGCTTTTCGCGGCGCGCCGCCTACCGCCAGATGCTGCGCGAATTCTTCGACGGGCACGATGCCGGCGCCGTGCCCAGCTTCGGCCAGTTCAGTTACTGGCTGGACCGGGACGGCATGCCGGAAGCGCGGGCGACGGCGTTTGCGGTGCAACACGATGTTGCAATATGACCAATCGAGTGCAGTCCGGGCCACGATGGTGCAGTGCAAAACAAGGATAAAAAAAGGCTGTCGATCGCTTCCACTTTGCAACACGTGGCAGGCATGGCGACGCAGCGCGCCATCGCGAAAACAAAGTCTGGACGAAGAAAAATAAAGTCTGGCGCCGGCTCGGCCGACCGGTGCACCCGGCATCTGCGTCGACCGGCGCAAAAGCAGGCCAGAACAAACTTTATTTGAAAATAAATCATTACATCGAACTTACGTTCGAATAAAAGGAAAAATACTTTATTTTTTACTGTGCAGAACCGGATCTATCACCTCTCGCTGGCACGGGTATTGCTGAAACACAAATAAGCAAACACGTTTTCGCAATAAGAGTTTTCCCAGTCCAAAGAGGTGCCGATGAAACGTTTGTCTCCGTCGCTGACGCGACGCGAATTCCTGTACCGTGCCGCCGCGGTGGGCGGTACGGCCCTGTTGCTCAACACGATGAACGCCTGGGGGATGGGGATCGCCTCCACGGTCAATGCCCCGCCCGCGCTGTCCGGCAGCGGCAGGGGCAAGAAGGTGGCGGTGCTGGGCGCCGGCCTGGCCGGCATGACCGCCGCCTACGAACTGTCGAAACTCGGCTACCAGGTCGAGGTGCTGGAAGCGCGTCCCTTCGCCGGCGGACGCTGCCAGACGGCGCGCAAGGGCTTCGCGCTGCAGGAACTGGGCGGCGAGGCGCAGACCTGCCGCTTCGACGAAGGCCAGTACATCAACCACGGCCCCTGGCGCATTCCGCTCGACCACCAGTCGACGCTGTACTACACGCGCCAGTTCGACGTGCCGCTGGAAGTCATGGTCAACGAGAACGATCATGCCTGGGTCTACATGGAAGACGCCGGGCCGTTTTCCAAACGGCGCCTGCGCCCGGAACAGGTCAAGGCCGACATGCGCGGCCACGTGGCCGAGCTGCTGGCCAAGTCGGTGCAGGACAAGCTGCTCGACACGCGCCTGAACCCGGACGACCAGCGCCTACTGCTGGATTACCTGGCGCACGAGGGCGCGCTGAACGCCAAGGACCTGGCCTACAAGGGCCGCAACGGGCGCGGCTGGGCGGTCAATCCGGGCGCCGGCCTGCGTCCCGGCACGGCGTCCGATCCGCTCGCCTTCCGCGACCTGCTGTCGTCCAAGGTCGGCAAGGTCTACAGCGCGGTGCAGGAATTCCCGATGCACACCACCATGTTCCAGCCGGTGGGCGGCATGGACCGCATCGCCCAGGGCTTCGCCAGCCGCCTGGGCGGCAAGATCCGCTACGGCCAGGAAGTGCAGCGCATCCGCCAGACGCCGGACGGGGTCACCGTCGCGCTCAAGGACGTCGCCAGCGGCAAGCTCTCCAGCGTCAGCGCCGACTACGTGCTGTGCGCGATCCCGCTGTCGGTGCTGCGCACCATCGACACCGATTTCTCGGAGCGCTTCAAGGGCGCGATGAAGGCGGTATCGTACGCGCCGGTCGGCAAGATCGGCCTGCAGATGAAGCGCCGCTTCTGGGAAGAGGACGACCAGATCTACGGCGGCCACGTGCTCACCGACATCAAGGGCATCAACACCATTTCCCTGCCCTCGTCCGGCTGGCAAAGCAGGAAAGGCGTGGTCCTCGGCTACTACCACTACGCGCTGGACGCGATCGAAGCCAGCGCCCTGTCGCCAGCCGAGCGCGCCGAGTTCGCGGTCAGCGCCGGCGAAAGGATCTTCCCGCAATACCGCGACGCCTACGAGAACGCCTTTTCGGTGGCCTGGCACCGGGTCCAGTACAACCTGGGCGGCTGGGCCGAGTGGGACGAGGCCGGGCGCAAGAACGCCTACCCGGTCCTGCTCGAAGGCGAAGGCCGGGTGCTGCTGGCCGGCGAACACCTGAGCTACCTGACCGGCTGGCAGGCCGGCGCCATCGAATCGGCCTGGCAGCAGATCGAACAACTCCACAAGAGGGCCAGCGCATGACACGCAACGCATCCATCCTGCGCGCAGCGGTTGCCATCGGCCTGGTGCTGGCGACCAGCGCGGCCGGCTTCGCACACGCCCAGTCCGCGCCGCCGGCAGTCGACGGCAAGACCCTGTTCGCCAAGAACTGCGCCGCCTGCCACCAGGCCAACGGCCAGGGTATCCCGGGCGCCTTTCCGGCCCTGGCCGGCAACGCCTTCGTGCAGGGCGCGCCGCTGGAAGTCGCGACGGTGCTGCTCAAGGGCCGCGGCGGCATGCCCGACTTTTCCGGCAGCCTCGACGACGGCGACATCGCCCAGGTGCTGAGCTACGTGCGCAGCAGCTGGGGCAACGCCGCGGCGCCGCTGGCCGCACCGGACGTCGCCGCCCAGCGCAGCGCCCTCGGGGTGGCGCCGGCCTCGCACAGCCGCTTCGGAAATAAGCACTGAAACCCATTCACGCAACCCGACGAAAGCCTTCCATGACGCTCCGCTCCCGCATCGCCCCCCTTGCTACCTGCGCCGCCATCCTGCTGTCCGCGCTGCCGCCCGCCTCGGCCCAGGCCATCGTGCGCCACAAGCTGCCGAACTCCGACTTCCCGATCGCCCAGGCGGTCACCCTGCCGCCCGGCACCACCATCCACTTCATCAGCGGCCAGGTGCCGCCGGCGGTCAGCAAGACGGCCGACCAGAACACCCTGGCCGCCTTCGGCGACACCCGCACCCAGACCATGGGGGTGCTGACCAAGATCCAGGACATCCTCAAGGGCATGGGCCTGTCGATGGGCGACGTGGTCAAGATGCAGGTGTTCCTGGTGGGCGACCCGGCCAAGGGCGGCAAGGGCGACGTGGCCGGCTTCATGGAAGCGTATACCCAGTTCTTCGGCGGCGCCCAACCGAACCTGCCGGCGCGCGCCGTGGTGCAGGTGGCCGGCCTGTCGAATCCGGGCTGGCTGGTCGAGATCGAGGTGGTGGCCGCCAAAAAATAACGCGCCGCCGCGGCGCCGGCCGTTCCGGAAAATCCGACGCAACGCCGCCCATCCGGGCGGCGCGGGGACGGCTGCGCGCGTCGCGCGCGCACAGCCGCCAACCGCGGCGTCGTCACGCATCGTCCAAAACGCAATCCACAACAAGGGGTAATCCATGCACAAGGCCATCCTCCATTCCGGCGTCGCCGCCGGCGTCCTTTCCTGCGGCCTGGGCCTGGCGCAGGCCGCCGACGACAAGCCGGCCGCCGCGCCGGCCGACACGCCCGCCGCAGCCGTGCCGGCAGCGGTCGAAGCCGGCCCGGCCAACGCCGGCGTCGTGATCGTCACCGGCACCCGCGCCGCCGGCCTGAAGGTCGAGAACAGCGCTTCGCCGGTACAGGTGCTGGACGCGACCTCGCTGGGCCGCACCGGCCAGCCCGACCTGCTGCAGGCGCTGTCGCAGAACCTGCCGTCGCTGAACGCCCAGGCCTTCGGCGGCGACATGGCCAACATGACGCTGTCGGCGCGCCTGCGCGGCCTGTCGCCCAACAACACGCTGGTGCTGGTGAACGGCAAGCGCCGCCACGGCACTTCGAACCTGGCGGTGCTGGGCGGCCCCTACCAGGGCGGCGCCGCGGCCGACCTGAACTACATCCCGGTCTCGGCCATCGACCACATCGAGGTGCTGCAGGACGGCGCCGCCGCCCAGTACGGCACCGATGCCATCGCCGGCGTGGTCAACATCATCCTCAAGCAGAACGCCCAAGGCGGCAACATCAACCTGAACGGCGGCGGCTACCGCGACAAGGACGGCCGCGAAGGCGGCGGTCACACCGGCGACGGCAGCATCAACCTCGGCCTGGCGCCGTTCGGCGACGCCTGGCTGAACCTGACGCTGGAAACCAAGTACCACGGCTTTTCCGATCGCGGCGGCATCGACCCGCGCGTGATCAGCCCGGCGCGCCTGGCCGCCCTGCCGCAGCTGCGCAATGCCGCCGGCTACCCGTACGTCAACCACATCGCCGGCGACGCCCAGTACCGCCAGCACATCGGCGCCGCCAACTTCGGCGTCGACCTGAATCCGGACCTGCAGCTGTACGCCTTCGGCACCTACGGCAAGAAGGAAGCGCGCGCTTTCGAGAACTACCGCATGCCGGACCGCCTGCCGGCGATCTACCCGACCGGCTTCTCGCCGCAGGAAACCTTCGACGAGGAAGACTATGCCTTCACCGCCGGTATCAAGGGGCGTCTTGCCGGCGACTGGCGCTGGGACCTGTCCAGCACCTACGGCAAGGACACTGCGAAACTCGGCGTCGCGCACTCGGCCAACGTCTCGCTGTACGCCGACACCGGCAGCACCCCGCTGACCTTCTACGCCGGCAAGTTCGTCGCCAGCCAGTGGACCAACAACCTCGACCTCAGCCGCGAGTTCGACGTCGGCTGGTCGGCGCCGCTGAACTTCGCGCTCGGCCTGGAACAGCGCCGCGACGAGTACGAAATCGGCGCCGGCGACGCCGCCTCGCGCTATAAGGAAGGCTCGCAATCCTTCCCCGGCTTTTCGCTGACCGACGCCGGCAGCCACAGCCGCAACAACCGCGCCGCCTACGCCAACCTGGCCGGCCAGCCGCTGAAGGGCTGGACGGTCGACCTTGCCGGCCGCTACGAGCACTTCAGCGACTTCGGCAGCGCCCGCGTCGGCAAGCTCACCAGCCGCTACGACTTTTCGCCGGCGGTGGCGGTGCGCGCCACCTACTCGAACGGCTTCCGCGCGCCGACATTGGCCGAATCGTATTATTCGGCCACCAACGTCTCGCCGCGCAGCGCCTTCGTGCAGCTGCCGCCGAATTCGCCCGGCGCGCGCCTGGTCGGCGTGAACGGTCTGCGCCCGGAAGCCTCGACCAACGTCAGCGCCGGCATCGTCCTGAATCCGGCGCCGGACCTGGCGATCACCGCCGACGCCTACCAGATCACGATCCGCGACCGCATCGTCGGCTCCGGCGCGCTGTACGGTTCCGGCGGCGCGGTGAACTCGCCGGCGGTCACCGCGGCGATCATCGCCAACGGCAACGTGCTCGACCCGACCGTGGTGCAAACCGGCATCAACATCTTCTCGAACGCCGTCAACACGCGCTCGCGCGGCCTGGAATTCGTCGCCACCCTGAACAGCAGCTACGGCGCGGCCGGCAAGGTCGACTGGTCGCTGGCGGCCAACTACAACAAGGTGCAGGTCATCAAGATCAACCAGGCGCCGCTGCAGCTGCAGCCGCAGACCCTGCTCGACGCCAGCGCCATCGCCGACCTGGAGACGGCGTCGCCGCGGGTGCGCGTGAACCTGGGCGCGCTGTGGCGCTTCGGGAACTGGACCGTCAACCTGCGCGAGGCGTTCTACGGCAGGTCGTCGGCGCTGGATTCCTCGGACGGATCGACCTACTACAAGACCGAGATCAAGCCGGCCGCCATCACCGACCTGGAAGTGAGCTACCGCATCGGCCGCGCCTGGACCGTGTCGGTGGGCGCGAACAACCTGTTCAACCGCTATCCGGACCAGGTGAACGCCCAGCTGCAGGCCGAGCGGCGCGCCAACCTGGACAATGCGGCGGTGACGGTGTACCCGACCTTCTCGCCGTTCGGGATCAACGGCGGGTATTACTACGGGCGGGTGGGCGTGAAGTTCTGAGGCCGCCGATGGCCGGCGGCACTGCTCAGGCGGGCTCGCGCGCCGGCAAGGCGGCGCCGCAATCCTTGCAAAAGCCGGCGCCGGCCTCGTGGCCGCCGCTGCCGCAGGCGGGGCAGGTACGCATGCCTGCCTGCGCCGGCGGCGGCGATGGCGGTGTCAGGCCCGGCAAGGGTCCCGGGCGCAGGTCGCCGCGGCGCAGCGTCATCTCGGCGGTCACGATCCCGGTCGGCACCGCCAGGATGCCCCAGCCGATCAGCATCATGAACGAGGAGATCGCCTTGCCCAGGTGGGTGTGCGGCGTGATGTCGCCGTAGCCGACCGTCGTCATGGTCACCGTGGCCCAGTACATCGCCACCGGAATGCTGGTGTAGCCGTTCTGCGGGCCTTCGACCACGTACATGACGGTGCCGAAGATCAGGATCGCCATCAGCACCACCGACAGGAACACCATGATCTTGCGGCGGCTGGCCGCCAGCGCCTCGCCCAGGCGCGTGTATTCCTCGATGTACAGGGTCAGCTTGAAGATGCGGAATACCCGCAGCAGGCGCAGGATGCGGATGTCCAGCAGCAGCGCACTGCCCGCCACCAGCAGCGAGAAATAGGCGGGGACGACCGACAGCAGGTCGATCACGCCGTAGAAGCCGGTCATGTAGCGCCACGGCCGCTGCACGCAGAGTACGCGCGCCGCGTATTCCGCCGTGAACAGCAGCGTGAAGCCCCATTCGGCCACGTGCAGCAGGCCGCCGTATTCGCGGTGCAGGTCCGGCACGCTGTCCAGCACCACCACCAGGATGCTGAGCATGATCAGGCACACCAGGATGATGTCGAAGCGGCGCCCGGCGGGCGTGTCGGCCTCGAAGATGACGTCGAACATGTGGCGGCGCCAGCCGGCCGGCGGCTTGCCGTAGGTGTCCGGCACCTGCGATACATAAGGCCGTGCAGGCGCCTGCGCAGTCCCCTCCTGCTCGCGCGGCTTGTTTGCGCGCGATTTCACGATCCAGCTTTCATTACAACGCTTTCAACGGTACCTGTCTCAATCGGCGTGGCGCTCGACCCAGGTGGCGAAGCATTCCATGAACTGCTGCAGGAAGGCGCGCAAGCCGTCGTCGGTCAGGCGGTCGCCGTCGAGCTTGGTGGCGATGCCGCCGATGTAGGCTTCCGGCGCCTGCATGCACGGCATGTTGAGGAACACGAGGCACTGGCGCACCGCGTGGTTGGCGCCGAAGCCGCCCAGCGCGCCCGGCGAATTGCTGACCACCGCGCACGGCTTGCCGCTCCAGGCGGCCTGGCCGTACGGGCGCGAGCCGACGTCGATGGCGTTTTTCAGCACCGCCGGCAGCGAGCGGTTGTATTCGGGCGTGCAGAACAGGATGCCGTCGGCGTCGTGGATACGGCCGCGGAACTCGGTCCACGTCGGCGGCGGCGTGTCGGTCTCGTCGTCCTGGTTGTACATCGGCAGCTGGGAAATGTCGACGATCTCCAGTTCCAGCGTCGGCGGCGCCAGCAGCATCAGGTTCTTCGCCAGCCGGCGCGTGAACGAGTCCTTGCGCAGGCTGCCCACCAGTACTGCGATCTTCCTCGTTGCCATGTCGTTCCTTTTTGCTGTGACGGATGCGGTGCCTGGAGTGTAGCGATTTTTTCAAGGGCGCGGCGGACACGATGGCCGCGCCGCCGCCCGGGTCATACTCAGGCGGCGCGCAGGCGCGGCGGCTCGCCCCAGGCCTTGAAGGCGCGCTCGATCAAGAGGGTCTCGCGCCCGTCCAGCACGCCGTCGGCATGGACGATGTCGAGCATCGCCTTCATGGTGCTCATGCGCAGCGCCGGATCGGCGACCTCGCGCAGCAGTTCGTCGAGCAGCGCGGCGTCGATCTCGACGTCGCCGGCGCAGCGCCGGGTGGCGGTGGACAGCAGGTCTTCGCACAAGCCCTGCACCACCCGGTCGAAGCGCGCGTCGTCGATGCAGGCGCGGCGCAGGATGCCGGAGGAGCGCATCGCGTCGACTTCCTCCGGATCGAGGTGGCCGTCGACCATCATGGTCAGGGCCAGCATCCGGCTGACGGCGTCGGGACTGTCGGTGGTGTAAGTGCGCATGGTGTTCTCCTTGAAAAGTGATGACGGCAGATTAAGGCCCGCACGATCTAAAGTAAAATCGATTTATCTTTAATGATCATCAATTTTTTTGGAGTTGTTTCTTGATTAATTACAAGCACCTCCAGTATTTTTATGCCGTGGCTAGCAGCGGCACGATCGCCGCCGCGTCCAAGCGCCTGCACGTGACGGCGCAGGCGATCAGCGGCCAGCTGCAGCTGCTGGAAGCGCAGATGGGCGAGGCGCTGTTCCGCAAAAAGGGCCGGCTGCTGGAGCTGACCGAGGCCGGCAAGACGGTGCTGCTGTATGCCGAGCGCATCTTCGACCTCGGCAACGAACTCGAACAGAACGTCCGCCGCGGCCTGCTGCGCGCGCCCGAGACGCTGCGCGTGGGCGTGTGCGACATGATCCCGAAGACGATGGCCTTCCGCCTGCTGCAGCCGGCGCGCGGCGCCGGGCTGGCGATGCGCCTGGTGTGCCGCGAAGGCCGGCTGGACGCGCTGATGCTGGAACTGAGCGCGCACCGCCTCGACCTGGTGATCGCCGACCGCGGCCTGCCGCCCGGCGGTGCGGTGCGCGGCCACACCCACCTGCTGGGCGCCAGCACCCAGACCGTGCTCGGGCACCCGGACCTGCGCCGCGCCTGGCCCGGCGCCTTTCCGCGCTGCCTGGCGGGCGCGCCCTTCCTGCTGCCCGGCGCCGACGCCGCCGTGCACAGCCAGCTGCACGCCTGGTTCGAGCGCGAGGCGCTGCGGCCGATCGTGGTCGGCGAGTTCGACGACGGCGCGCTGCTGATGTCGTTCGCGCGCGAGGGCGCCGGCTTCGTGCTGGCGCCGACCGTGCTGGCGCCCACCATCTGCGCTGAATACGGCCTGGAAGCGCTGGGCGAGGTCGGCACGATCGCCGAGCAGTTCCATGCGGTGACGGTGGCGCGCCGCGTCGACCACCCGGCGGTGCAGCGCATCCTGGAACAGGCGGCGCTGGTGTTCGCGCCGGATGCGCCGGCCGCGCCCTGAGCCTGCGCCGGAGCGGGCGATCGATATTTACGTTTCTTTACCCAAGTGGATCATTGCGCCGTAAAAAATCTGTCGTAAGCTCGTCTGGCTTGCGTTTAGGAAACAACCGCCGGCACCCCCTTCCTTTTTCGCGCCGGAGGCACATGGTCTCGATCCTGACGCTCGCCAGCCGGTCGCGCCATGCCCGGCTCAAGCTGCTGGACTACTACCTGCAGCGCGCCGTCACCAGCCGCAGGCTCAGGCGCGCCGCCACGCGCGCCACCATCGCGGTGCTGCACCGATTGCACGGCAGCCCGGCCCGCGCCACCCTGCCCGATCCCTTGCAGCAGGCGCCGCACGCCGCCGCCACGCCCCCCGCGCTACAGGCGCTGCGCGAGCGCGGCATCGCGCCGCTCGGCCGCCTGCTGCCGCCCGCGCACTGCGCCGAGGTGCGCGCCTGGCTGCGCCACCGCGACCTGGTGGCCGCGCGCGGCGACGGCAGGACCTTCCGCTTGGACAGCGCGCCGCCCGGCGTCGGCATCGGCGACGTGCCGCTCGGCATTGTCGTCGACTGCCCGCACATCATGGCGCTGGCGAACCACCCTACCATGCTGCGCCTGGCGCGGGACTATCTCGGCTACACGCCGATCATTACGCTGATCGGCCTGCGCTGGTCGTTCGCCGGCGCTGCCGCGGACGGCATGGTGCAGGCCTTCCACCGCGATTCCGAGCCCGGCTGCATCAAGATGCTGGTGTACCTGACCGATGTCGACGCCCTGTCCGGCCCGCACAGCTTCGTGGCCGGCAGCCACCGCGACCGCATGCCGCTGCGCCTGCGCCGCTACGAGGACGACGAGGTGGCGCGCACGCACGGCGCCGCCGAGGTGGTCACGGGCGCGGCCGGCACCGCCTTCGCCATCGACAGCAAGGGCATCTACAAGGGCACGCCGCCGGCGCGCGGGGCGCGCCTGCTGCTGGTGGTGCAGTATTCGCTGCTGCCCTGCCTGCTGTACGACTACACGCCCTTGCCGTACCGCGGCGGCGGCGTCTTCGACCGTTACGTCAACCGCCTGGTGATCGAGCAGCGCTAGCCTTCAAAAGCGGGATTCAGATGCGGCGCCGGCGGTATTCGTCGAGGAAGGAACGCGCCTCGCGCGGCGACAGCACCTTGATTGGATCGCCATGCCAGGCGTACAGGAAGGGCGCGCCGCCGTTGCGGTCGGTCAGCTTGGCGCGGATCAGGAAGCGGGTGCCGGCCGGATAGCGCGCCGGATCGGCCAGCGCGCGCGAACACTGCACGCGCATCGAGGTGGCATAGGCCTGCCCCGCCACGGGCCGGATGCGCAGGCGCGCGCCCGCACCTTCCCCGCCGATCGCCACCGATTCCACCGCCACCTCGCGGTAAGCCCAGGGATCGCGCGCCATCGGGACAGCGGCCCGGCTTACTGCTGGGCGCGGATCAGCAGCGCGGTCGATTGCGCCGCCATGCCTTCCTCGCGCCCCAGCCAGCCCAGCTTTTCGTTGGTCTTGGCCTTGATGTTGACCTGCTGCGGCGAGACGCCCAGGTCTTCGGCGATGCGCGACACCATCTGCGGGATGTGCGGCGCCATCTTCGGCTGCTGGGCGATGATGGTGGCGTCGATGTTGCCGATGGTGTAGCCGGTGCCCAGCACGCGGTGCGCCACCTCGCGCAGCAGCGTGCGCGAGTCGGCGCCGGCGAACATCGGGTCGGTGTCCGGGAAGTGCTTGCCGATGTCGCCCAGGCCGGCGGCACCCAGCAGCGAATCGATGACCGCGTGCAGCAGCACGTCGGCGTCGGAGTGGCCGAGCAGGCCCAGGCGGTGCGGAATGGTGACGCCGCCGACGATCAGCTTGCGCCCCTCGACCAGCGCATGGCAGTCATAGCCGGTACCGATGCGGAACGGCGGGGTCGGGTTGTAGGATGCGAGTGCCATGGTGTTATACGAATTCCGGTTGGGACACGGCCAGGTACATCTCGGCGATGCGGATGTCCTCGGGCAGCGTGACTTTCAGGTTGCGGGGATGTCCTTCGACTAATTTCGGGCTCAATCCGAGCGCTTCAACCGCACTGGCGTCGTCGGTAATCGCGTTCGGATCGGTGGTGGCGGCCAGCGCCTGGCTCAGCAGGCGGTAGCGGAACATCTGCGGCGTCTGCGCCAGCCACAAGCCCTTGCGCGGCACCGTGCCGGCCGCTTCGCCGTCGATGCAGCGCTTCACCGTGTCCACGATCGGCAGCGCCAGCAGGCCGCCGGCCGGGTGGTCGCCGATGGCGCTGACGAGTTTCTCGATCAGGTCGGCGGTCAGGCCCGGCCGGGCGGCGTCGTGCACCAGCACCCAGTCGTCCGGCCCCAGCGTGCTGGCCAGCACCGCCAGGCCGTTGCGCACCGATTCCATGCGGCTGTCGCCGCCGCAGCGCAGGATGGTCACGCCGTGGCTGGGCGCGACGGCGTCGATGTAGGGGTCGTCGGGACTGACCACGACGAAGGTGTGGGCGACCAAATCGCTCGACAAGAAGGCGTCGAGCGTGTGGCGCAGCATCGGCCGGCCGCCGATCTTCATGTATTGCTTGGGACTGGCCGCGCCCATGCGGGCGCCGACGCCGGCGGCGGGGATCAGGGCGAAATAACGTGGTGCTTGGGTCATGTACTTATGGTGCTGGTTGAGGCGATGATCTGGTGCGTCTTGTCGATCCAATAAGAGACTGTACCTCACCTGCGCAAACTTTGCTGAGACGCGCATATTCCTGCGGGCTGTCGATCCCTTCCTGCAGCTTCTCGATCTTCAGCATCTCGTTGTTGATGTAGGGGAGCCAGTTGCCGTTGATCTCTTGCTGCAGCAAGCCGCGCGCCTGGCCGGCACGCGCGTACAGCGGCTTGCCGTCGAAGCGGCGTCCCAGCCGTTCGCGCACCTGCTCTTCCACTTTCGGCAGCGCGTCGGTATACGACTTGAGATGGCGCATCTCATGCGCAAGTATCTCCCGGTACGCGCAGGTGCCGGCGGCGAACTCGCGCCCGACATACACCACGATCGGCGGATACGACAGCGTGACGGTGATGCGCGGCGCCGCGCATTCGATGCCGCTGGCCGGGTCCTGCAGCGTGGGGCCGTCGATCTGCAGGTCGACGCGCGATTCGGCGCGCGTCAGGCCCAGCACCAGGCCGGCCTGCTGCGGCGGGCGTTTCATCTGCGTCAGCGCCACGTACGAGATGCCGTTGTCGATGCGGTAGCCGTTGGCGCGCGAGGCGAAGCGCGCGGCGCTGCCGCTGCTCGCCGCCATCTGTTCGCAGCGTTGCTGGAACGCGGTGGCGGCGTGGGCATGGATGACGGCGCCCGATGTCAGCATGAGAGCGACCAGCGCTTGCTGCCAATACGACGGCGACATTCGTCGTTCCCGCGCAGGCGGGAACCCACGCATCGGTGCCAACGTTGGTCCTAGTTGCATTCTACGGTCGGTTCCCTACCCGGAATCCAGTTACTCGGCATGGGCCCCCGCCTGCGCGGGGGCGACGGTGACTACTTGCCGGTCTATCCTTCTTGATCGACGCACGTCGCACAAACGACGGCACCTCGTACCTCAATCCGGCTTCCACGCGCCGCTCGCGAACTTCTCCAGCCAGAACGTGCCGATCACCGTCTTCACATCGGTGATTTCGCCTCGCTTGACCATCTCCAGCAGCTCCGGCACCGTCGCCGTGAAGGTTTCCAGAAACTCGCCCTGGTCCAGCCTGGCCTCGCCCGCCACCAGCCCGCGCGCCAGAAACAGGTCCAGGTGCTCGTCCGAATAGGCGATCGCATTGTGGATCGTGCAGACGAAATGCCAGTCGGATGCCGTGTAGCCGGTTTCCTCCTCCAGTTCGCGTTTGGCGCTGGCCAGGGATGCCTCGCCGGCATCGATCTTCCCGGCCGGGAATTCGATGAACACGCGGTCGTTCGGATAGCGGTACTGGCGTTCGAGCAGCACGCGGCCGTCGTCCAGCAGCGGCAGGATCACCACGGCCCCAGGATGGCGGATGAACTCGCGCCCGGTCTCCTTGCCGTCCGGCAGGCGTACACGGTCGCGCGAGACTTTCAGGAAGTGGCCGTCGTAGGCCAGTGCGCCGTCGATGCGGGTTTCGCGCAGGTGCGCGTCGGATGGCTGGTCAGGTTGTTGGGCTGGGTACTGGTCGGTCATGAAGGCTCCGGCAAGGATATGTCGATCGATATCCCGCAGCTTACATGAGACCGCGACTGGCAGCGCACACCGGGAAGCACGGACAAAAAAAAGCCGCCGGAAAACGGCGGCGGGACGCGCTGTCGATGAGGAACTGGCTTCAGCGCTTCAGGTAGCGCAGGACGAAGCCCGGAAACGCGAGGACCAGGAACAGGCACCCGGTGATCGCATAAAACTCCCAGGTCTGCGGAAACACGTTGCCGATGCGCGACTCCAGCCACCAGCCCAGCAGGCCGACCACGAAGTACAGGCCGAGCAGTTCCAGCAGGCGCAGTGCGAACGGTTTGGCGCGCACGGCGCCGGGGGACTCGCCCCTGCCCGCGGCGGGCAGGGGGATGAAGCCGAACAGCTTTTCGTTGAGGAACGGCAGGTTGGCGAGCGCGATCGCGACCGCGATCACCAACCAGGTGGCCAGGGACAGGTCCACCAGCCCTTACGCGCCCATGCCCAGCGTCGCCTTCATGGCGCTCAGGCAAGCCGCCAGCAGCGGGCCCGGCAGCACGCCCAGGCCGACCACCAGCACGCCGTTCAGCGACAGCACGGCGCGCATGTCCATCGGGGTCGCGATCGGCGAGGCGTCGGCCACGTCGTCGAACCAGATGGTCTTCACCACGCGCAGGTAGTAGAAGGCGCCGATCAGCGAGAACAGCACGGCCACGATCGCCAGCCACAGCTGGCCGGTGGCGACCACCGCCTGCAGCACCGCCCACTTGGCCATGAAGCCCATCATCGGCGGCACGCCGGCCAGCGAGAACATCAACACCGTCATGACGATCGCGTACCACGGGCTGCGCTTGGCCAGGCCCTTGAAGTCGGCGATTTCCTCGGCCTCGAAACCGGCGCGCGCCAGCATCATGATCAGGCCGAAGCTGCCCAGCGTGGTCAGCACGTAGGTGATGGTGTAGTACATCGCGGCGCTGTAGGCGACCGGGGCGTTGGCGATGCTGCCGCCGACCACGCCGGCCATCATGCCGAGCAGCACGAAGCCGAGCTGGGCGATGGTCGAATAGGCCAGCATGCGCTTCAGGTTGCTCTGGGCGATCGCGGTCAGGTTGCCCACGGCCAGCGACAGCACGGCCAGCGCCAGCAGCATCTGCTGCCAGTCGAAGGCCAGCGGCAGCAAGCCTTCCACCAGGATGCGGATCAGCATGGCGAACGAGGCCAGCTTGGGCGCCGCGCCCAGCAGCAGGGTCACCGCGGTCGGCGCGCCCTGGTAGACGTCCGGCACCCACATGTGGAACGGCACCGCGCCCAGCTTGAAGGCCAGGCCGGCCACCAGGAACACCAGGCCGAACACCAGGATGGTGTGGTTGGCGCTGTTGGAGCCGGCGGCGCGGGCGATGCTGGCGATGTCCAGCGAACCGGTGGCGCCGTACACCATCGAAATGCCGTACAGCATGAAGCCGGAGGCCAGCGAACCCAGGATGAAGTACTTCATCGAGGCTTCGGTCGAGATCGCATGGTCGCGGCGGATCGCCACCAGCGCGTACAGCGACAGCGACATCAGTTCCAGGCCAAGGTAGATCGACAGCATGCTGCTGCCAGAGATCATGATCATCTGGCCCAGCGTGGCGAACAGCGCCAGCACGTAGAACTCGCCGCCCATGTTACCGGACATCATGCCGCGCTCGTCGGCGTACTGGCGCGAATACACCAGGGTCACGGCCACGGCCAGGTAAGTAAACAACTTCAGCAGGTTGGCCATCGGGTCGGACACGTACATGCCGTAGAACGTGTGCACGGTGGCGCCCGACTGGAAGTCGAGGAAGCTGAACACGGCGCAGCCGCCCAGCGTCAGCAGCGACAGGATGTAGGTGAGATTGCGCTTGCCTTCCTTCTGGAACATGTCGATCAGCAAGATCGCCGACGCCGCGACCAGCAGGAAGATTTCGGCATGGACGGGCGCCAGGTTGGTGGCGGCCGTCTCGACTGCGGGGTGATTGATTATCGGATTCATAGTGTCTTATCGGTTCCTTGATGCGCCACGCTCAGTGCGGCAGCTTGCTGACCGACACGTGCTGCAGCAGGTCGGCCACCGACACTTGCAGCGGATCGGTGAACGGCGCCGGATACAGGCCCATGTAGATGGTCAGGATGGCGAGCACGCCCAGCATGAAGAACTCGCGGCCGTTCAGGTCGGTCAGTTCGGCGACGTGCTTGTTACCGATCTTGCCGAACACCACGCGCTTGACCATCCACAGCGAGTACGCAGCACCCAGGATCAGGGCGGTGGCGGACAGCAGGCCGGTCCAGAAGTTGAACTGGACGCTGCCCAGGATCACCATGAACTCGCCCACGAAGCCGGACGTCGCCGGCAGGCCGCAGTTGGCCATCGCGAACAGCACCGAGAACGCGGCGAACTTCGGCATGCGGTTCACCACGCCGCCGTAGTCGGCGATCTGGCGCGAGTGCATGCGGTCGTACAGCACGCCGATGCACAGGAACATGGCGCCCGAGACGAAGCCGTGCGAGATCATCTGCACGATGCCGCCCTGCACGCCGATTTCGTTGAAGATGAAGAAGCCCAGGGTGACGAAGCCCATGTGCGCGATCGACGAATAGGCCACCAGTTTCTTCATGTCCGACTGCACCATCGCCACCAGGCCGATGTAGATCACGGCGATCAGCGACAGCACGATGATCAAGGGAGCCAGGTAGTGCGAGGCGTCCGGCGCGATCGGCAACGAGAACCGCAGGAAGCCGTAGCCGCCCAGCTTCAGCATGATCGCGGCCAGCACCACGGAACCGCCGGTCGGCGCTTCCACGTGGGCGTCCGGCAGCCAGGTGTGCACCGGCCACATCGGCACCTTGACGGCGAAGGCCATCAGGAAGGCGACGAAGATCAGGACCTGTTCCTTCATCGTCAGTTCCAGGCGGTGCCATGCCAGCACGTCGAAGCTGCCGCCCGACTTGTTGTACAGGTAGATGATCGCGACCAGGGTCAGCAGCGAACCCATGAACGTGTACAGGAAGAATTTGAAGGCCGCGTACACGCGGTTCGGGCCGCCGAACACGCCGATGATGATGAACATCGGGATCAGCGTGGCTTCGAAGAAGAAGTAGAACAGCAGGCCGTCGAGCGACACGAACACGCCGATCATCAGGCCCGACAGCAGCAGGAAGGAACCCATGTACTGGGCCACGCGTTCCTGGATCACTTCCCAGGCCGAGATGATCACGATGATCGTGATGAACGCGGTCAGCGGCACGAACCACAACGACAGGCCGTCGATGCCCAGGTAGTACTGGATGTTGAAGCGCTCGATCCAGGATGCCTTTTCCACGAACTGCGGTCCGTGGGCGGCATTGCTGAAATTGGTGAACAGCGGGATGGTCGGCAGGAAGCTGACCACCGCGCCTGCCAGCGCCAGCATGCGGGTGAAACCGGCGCGGCTGTCGCGGCCCATCGCCAGCACGATCACGCCGCACAGGATCGGCAGCCAGACCGACAGGCTCAGGTAGGGAGGGAAATGGGAAATCGTAGACTGCATTTGTTGTTCTCTCTTTTAAGCGCGCCAGAACGGGAAGAAGTACACGAGGGTACCCAGCACGCCCAGGATCATCACGAACGCATAGTGATAGATGTAGCCGGTCTGGAAGGTGCGCGTGATGGTCGAGAACCAGCCGACCAGCTTGGCGCTGCCGTTGACGAGCAGACCGTCGATCAGCGCGCGGTCGCCCACCTGCCACAGGCCCTTGCCCAGCGCACGGGCGCCGCCGGCGAACACGACTTCATTGAACTTGTCCATGTAGTACTTGTTGTCGAGCAGGGTGTGGATCGGACGCAGCTTGGCGTAGAACCAGGCCGGCACGCGCGGATTGATCATGTAGCAGTAGTAGGCGGCGACCACGCCGGCCAGGGCCAGCCAGAACGGTACGCTGGTGAGCGCATGCACGCCCATCGCGGCGGCGCCGTGGAACTCTTCCGCCAGCTCGCGCATCGCTTCGTGGTTCTCGCCGATGTAGATGACGTTCTTGAAGAAGTCGCCGAACAGCATCGGGCCGATCGCGAAGAAACCGATGACGACCGACGGGATCGCCAGCAGGATCAGCGGCAGCGTCACCACCAGCGGCGACTCGTGCGGCTTCTGGCCCGGGGCCAGGCCGTGGTGGCCGTGGTCGTCTTCCTCGGATTCTTCGTGGTGCGCAGCCGAATCGTGCAGCGCGTGCGGATCGTGCACGGCAGTGCCGTGGGTATCGTGCGGCTGGTCGGCGTGATGGGCAACCGCGTGGCCGGCGCCGTGGGCATCGTGCGCATGATCATGGCCGTGGCCGTGGCCTAGACCGAAGCGCTCCTTGCCGTGGAAGACCAGGAAGTACATGCGGAACGAGTAGAACGCCGTGATGAACACGCCGGCGGTCACCGAGAACGCCGCGAAGCCCGAACCCCACAGGTGGGACGCGTGCACCGCCTCGATGATCGAATCCTTCGAATAGAAACCCGAGAAGAACGGCGTACCGATCAGGGCCAGCGAACCGAGCAGCGAAGTGATCCAGGTGATCGGCATGTACTTGCGCAGGCCGCCCATGTTGCGCATGTCCTGGTCGTGGTGCATGCCGATGATGACCGAACCGGCGCCCAGGAACAGCAGTGCCTTGAAGAACGCGTGGGTCATCAGGTGGAACACGGCCACGTTGTAGGCCGAGACGCCCAGCGCCACGGTCATGTAGCCCAGCTGCGACAGGGTCGAGTAGGCGACCACGCGCTTGATGTCGTTCTGGATGATGCCCAGGAAACCCATGAACAGCGCGGTGATCGAGCCGATCACGATGATGAACGACAGCGCGGTGTCCGACAGCTCGAACAGCGGCGACATGCGCGTCACCATGAAGATGCCGGCGGTGACCATGGTCGCCGCGTGGATCAGCGCCGAGATCGGGGTCGGGCCTTCCATCGAGTCCGGCAGCCACACGTGCAGCGGGAACTGCGCCGACTTGCCCATCGCGCCGATGAACAGGCAGATGCAGGCCGCGGTCAGCAGCGGCCAGGTGGTGCCCGGCACGAACATGCTGGAGAGCGCCTGCGCCTTGGCGAAGGTCTCGCCGTAGTTCATGGTGCCGGTGGCGGCCAGCAGCAGGCCGATGCCGAGGATGAAGCCGAAGTCGCCGACGCGGTTGACCAGGAAGGCCTTCATGTTGGCGAAGATCGCGGTCGGACGGGTGTACCAGAAGCCGATCAGCAGGTAGGAGACCAGGCCCACCGCTTCCCAGCCGAAGAACAGCTGCAGGAAGTTGTTGGACATGACCAGCATCAGCATCGAGAACGTGAACAGCGAGATGTACGAGAAGAAGCGGTTGTAGCCGTCGTCCTCGGCCATGTAGCCGATCGTGTAGATGTGCACCATCAGCGAGACCGACGTGACCACGCACATCATCATCGCCGACAGCGAGTCGATCTGGAAGCCGACCGTCATCTTCATGCTGCCAATGGTCATCCAGGTGTAGACGTCGCCGTTGAAGCCGGCGCCGTGCAGCACGTCATTGAGCGTCATCAGCGAGATGATCAGCGCCACCAGCACGCCGAGGATGGTCGCGCTGTGCGACACGGTGCGGCCGACCAGGTTGCCGAAGAACTTGGTGCCGAACAAGCCGGCAATCGCCGAGCCCGCCAGCGGCGCCAAGGGCACCGCCAGCAGGAGGGTTGGGTTGAGTTGCCCCGCCATATTGAACCTTATGTCTTATTTATCAGGAGGTTGACAGACAAACCGCTCAGCCCTTCAGGCTGTCGAGGTCTTCCACGTTGATCGTGTCCAGGTTGCGGAACAGGACCACCAGGATCGCCAGGCCGATCGCCGATTCGGCGGCCGCGACAGTCAGGATGAAGAACACGAAGATCTGCCCCGCCGCGTCTCCCAGATAGTGCGAGAACGCCACAAAGTTCAGGTTCACCGCCAGCAGCATCAGTTCGATGGCCATCAGCAGGATGATGATGTTCTTCCGGTTCAGGAAAATACCGACCACCGAGATCGCGAACAGGATCGCGCCCAGGATCAGGTAGTGAGCGAGCGATACGGTCATGGCGTCTCCTTGGTGTTGGTGCCGGCGGGTGCTGCCGCGGCAGCCGCGGCGGCTACGGCGGCGGCGTCGATCGCCTTCTGGTCCACCGCCGCCATCTTGACGATGCGCAGGCGGTCGTTGCGCTTGACACGGACCGCCAGGCCCGGGTCGATCGCCTTGCTGTCCTTGCGCTTGCGCAGGGTCAGGGCGACGGCGGCGATGATCGCCACCAGCAGGATCGCGGCGGCGATCTCGAAGCCGTAGATGTACTTGGTGTAGATCAGCAGGCCGAGTTGCTTGGTGCCGCCGATGTGGCCGACGGCGGCATCGGCCGGGGCGTCCGGCGTGCCCAGGAAGCCGCGCCACAGCACGGCCGCCATTTCCAGCACGATCAGGGCGCCGATGCCGGAAGCGATCGGCAGGTAGCCCCAGAAGCCTTCGCGCATGCGGTCGACGTTAATGTCGAGCATCATGACGACGAACAGGAACAGCACCATCACGGCGCCGACGTAGACCAGCACCAGCACGATGGCCAGGAACTCGGCCTTGAGCAGCATCCAGATGCCGGCCGCGTTGAAGAACGCCAGCACCAGGAACAGCGCGGCATGTACCGGGTTCTTCGAGGTGATGACGCTCAGTCCGGCCAGCACCATCACGGCCGCGAAGACGTAAAACAGAACAGTTGTGAAATCCATGGCTTGTAAGCAGGAGCCCTCTTGTTATTAACGGTACTTCGCGTCCGCGGCGCGCGCGGCAGCGATGTCGTTTTCGTAGCGATCGCCCACGGCCAGCAGCATTTCCTTGGTGTAGTACAGGTCGCCCCGCTTTTCACCGTGGTATTCGAGCACTTGCGTTTCGACGATCGAGTCGACCGGGCACGATTCTTCGCAAAAGCCGCAAAAGATGCACTTGGTCAGGTCGATGTCGTAGCGCGTGGTGCGGCGGGTGCCGTCGTCGCGCTGGGCCGATTCGATCGTGATGGCCATGGCCGGGCACACCGCTTCGCACAGCTTGCAGGCGATGCAGCGCTCTTCCCCGTTGGGGTAGCGGCGCAGCGCGTGCAGGCCACGGAAACGCGGCGAGATCGGGGTCTTTTCTTCCGGGTACTGGACGGTGATCTTGCGCGAGAACGCATACTTGCCGGTCAGCGCCAGTCCCTTGATCAGTTCGGTCAGCATCAGGCTGCCGACGAAGTCTTTAAAGCGTGTCATTTCGTGTGCGTCCTTACTTCCAGATGTTCCACGGGGTCTGCATGACGCCGGCGACCAGCACCAGCCAGACCAGGGTCAGCGGGATGAAGACTTTCCAGCCCAAACGCATGATCTGGTCGTAGCGGTAGCGCGGGAAGGTGCCGCGCACCCAGATGAACAGCGACACCACCAGGAAGGCTTTCAGGAACAGCCAGAAGAAGCCGCCGAAGGCGCCGCCGATGTCCAGGAAGCCGAACGGCGCCGACCAGCCGCCCAGGAACATGATCGCGGCCAGCGTCGCCACCAGGATCATGTTGGCGTACTCGGCCAGCATGAACATCGCGTACGACATGCCCGAGTACTCGACCATGTGGCCGGCCACGATTTCCGATTCGCCTTCCACCACGTCGAACGGGTGGCGGTTGCACTCGGCCAGGCCGGAAGTGATGTAGATGACGAACAGCGGCAGCAGCGGCAGCCAGTTCCACGACAGGAAGTTCAAGCCGTGGCCGGCGAACATGCCACGCTGTTGCGAAGCGACGATGTCGGAGAAGTTCAGGCTGCCCGAGACCATCAGCACCACGACCATCACGAAGCCCATCGGGATTTCATAGGAAATCATCTGGGCCGAGGCGCGCATCGCGCCCATGAACGAGTACTTCGAGTTCGAGGCCCAGCCGGCGATGATGATGCCGTAGACTTCCATCGAGGTGATCGCCAGCAGCAGCAGCAGGCCGGCGTTGACGTCGGCCAGCGCGACTTCCGGGCCGAACGGGATCACCGACCAGGCGGCCAGCGCCGGCATGATCGTCATGAGCGGGCCGATCACGAACAGGCTCGGGGTGGCTTTCGCCGGCACCACGATTTCCTTGAGCAGCAGTTTCAATGCATCGGAAATCGGCTGCAACAGGCCCAGCGGGCCGACCCGGTTTGGGCCCACGCGGATGTGGATCCAGCCGATCAGCTTGCGCTCCCACAGCACCAGGTAGGCCACCAGGCCCATCAGCGGCAGCAGCACCACCACGATCTTCAGCAGCGTCCACGCCACCGGCCACACGGCCGGTCCCAGCAGGTTGGCGCCGCCGGCATTCAGGTTGTTGATTACGTCAGGCACCGACATTATTGGCCCTCCCCTGCCCCTGCGGGCGCTTTAGTGATGCTGATCGGACCGAACATATCGCCCAGTACCGACGTCAATTGGTGGGCGGCGGCCACGCGCACGACGTGGGCCGGCAGGCGCGTGTCGATGGCGGCGGCCAGGTTGACGCTTCCCGTACCTTGCGAGACCGTGACCACGTCGCCGGCCTTGACGCCGATCCGTTCGGCCAGCTTGGCCGAGATCGTCGCCAGCGGCGCCTGGGCGTCGGCGGTACGCAGCAGCGGTTCCGAACGGCGCGCGATGGCGTCGGCGAAGTAGATCGGCACGTCGGCCAGGCGCTCCAGGCCGTCGCCGCTGCCGTAGGCGGCAGCGCTCGGCGCCAGGCGGGCGGTGTTGTTCAGCTTGTCGCCGTGCTCCATCACGCCCTTGCCCAGCGCCTCGTCGCGGATCGACTCGGAATTCTCGTAGTCGAAGCCTTGCAGGCCCAGCAGGTTACCCAGCACGCGCAGCACTTTCCAGGCCGGACGGGTCTCGCCCAGCGGTTTCACGGTGCCGTTGAAGCTTTGCGCGCGGCCTTCGCAATTGACGAAGGTGCCGGCGGTTTCGGAAAACGGCGAGATCGGCAGCAGCACGTCGGCATAGTCCATGCCGTGCTTGAAGGCCGACATGACGACGACCATTTCCGCGCCCTGCAGCGCCTTGACGGCTTGCTGCGGGTTGGCGGCGTCCAGTTCCGGCTCGGCGTTGAGCAGCACGTAGGCCTTCTTCGGCTCGGCGAACAGCTTGGCGGCGTTCGGCGAGGTGGCGTTCACCAGGTAGCCGCCGACGGTGTTCGCCGCTTCGACGAAGTAGCCGAACTTGGCGCCGGTCTGCTCGGCGATCCACTGCGCCACGGCGTGCAGCTTGGAGGCTTGCGGGTGGTGCGAAACGGCGTTGCCCAGCAGGACCGCGCCCGGCAGGTCCGCGGCGTTATCCACCACCAGGGTGGCGGCGATGCCCTTGGCGGCGTCGCCGGCTTCCACGTTGTCGAATCCTGCCGGTGCGGCGATGCCCTTGGCGGACGCCACGGCCACGGCGATTTCCGACAGCGCGGCCAGCCAGTCGCTCGGGGCGGCGATCAGGCGGTTGGCGGTCGGGATCAGGTTGTCGTCGTGCGAACCGTGCACGATCGACAGCTTGGCGCCGGATTTCACGGCGGCGCGCAGGCGGGTCGCGGCCAGCGGGTGGTCCTTGCGCAGGAACGAGCCGACCACCAGCACGCGCTGCAGGTTCGACAGTTCGGCGATCGGCATGCCCAGCGACGGCACGACGGTGCCATCGAGCGCGAAGTCGCTCTGGCGCAGGCGGAAATCGACGTTTTCGACGCCGAAGCCGCGCATGGCCTTTTGCAGCAGGAACAGTTCTTCCACGGTCGAGTGGGCGGTGCCGACGGCGGCGATGCTGCCGGCGCCGTGCTCGTGGCGGATGTTGCGCAGGCCGTGCGCGACGTATTCGAGGGCGGTCTGCCAATCGATGTCGATCCACTTGCCGTCCTGCTTGATCATCGGGTTGACCAGGCGCGCCGCATTGTCCAGCGCTTCGTACGAGAAGCGGTCCTTGTCCGAGATCCAGCACTCGTTGATGGTCTCGTTTTCCAGCGGCAGCACACGCATGACCTTGCCGCCCTTGACCTGCACGATCAGGTTCGAGCCGAGCGAATCGTGCGGCGACACCGAGCGGCGGCGCTGCAGTTCCCACGGACGCGCCGAGTAGCGGAACGGCTTGCTGGTCAGCGCGCCGACCGGGCACAGATCGATCATGTTGCCCGACACTTCCGAGTCGACCGACTTGCCCACGAAGGTGGTGATTTCCGAGTGCTCGCCGCGGCCGACCATGCCGAATTCCATCACGCCGGCCACTTCCTGGCCGAAGCGCACGCAGCGGGTGCACTGGATGCAGCGGCTCATCTCTTCCATCGAGATCAGCGGGCCGGCCTCTTTCGGGGCCACCACGCGCTTTTCCTCGGCGTAGCGCGAGTTGCTCTTGCCGTAGCCGACGGCCAGGTCCTGCAGCTGGCATTCGCCGCCCTGGTCGCAGATCGGGCAATCCAGCGGGTGATTAATCAGCAGGAATTCCATCACGGATTTCTGCGCCTGCACCGCCTTGTCGCTGTGGCTGCGCACGATCATGCCCGGGGTGACCGGGGTGGCGCAGGCCGGCAGCGGCTTCGGTGCTTTCTCCACTTCCACCAGGCACATGCGGCAGTTGGCCGCGATCGACAATTTCTTGTGATAGCAGAAGTGCGGGATGTAGGTTCCCAGTTTGTTTGCGGCGTCCATCACCATGGAACCTGGCGGGACTTCGACTTTCTTGCCGTCTAATTCGATTTCAACCATTTGATCGTTACCTGACCTGGCTTAGAGGTAAGTCGGCACCAAGCAGTGCTTGTGCTCGATGTGATATTCAAATTCTTCGCGGAAGTTCTTGATCATCGCTTCCACCGGCATCGCCGCCGCATCGCCGAGCGCGCAGATGGTGCGGCCCTTGATGTTGAAAGCGATGTTGTTCAGCAGATCCATGTCTTCCGGGCGACCCTGACCGTTCTCGATACGGTGCACCATGCGGTACATCCAGCCGGTGCCTTCGCGGCACGGCGTGCACTGGCCGCACGATTCCTCGTAGTAGAAGTAGGACAGGCGCAGCAGCGACTTGACCATGCAGCGCGTCTCGTCCATCACGATGACCGCGCCCGAACCCAGCATCGAGCCGGCCTTGGCGATCGAATCGTAGTCGAGGTCGGTCTGCATCATGACCTCGCCGCGCACCACCGGCGCCGACGAACCGCCCGGGATCACGGCCTTGATCTTCTTGCCGCCGCGCATGCCGCCGGCCAGTTCCATCAGGGTCGCGAACGGCGTGCCGAGCGGGACTTCGTAGTTGCCCGGACGCTCGATGTCGCCCGAGATCGAGAAGATCTTGGTGCCGCCGTTGTTCGGCTTGCCCAGCGCCATGTATTCGCTGGCGCCGATGTTCAGGATGAACGGCACCGCCGCGAAGGTCTCGGTGTTGTTGATCGTGGTCGGCTTGCCGTACAGGCCGAACGAGGCCGGGAACGGCGGCTTGAAGCGCGGCTGGCCCTTCTTGCCTTCCAGCGATTCGAGCAGCGCGGTCTCTTCGCCGCAGATATAGGCGCCGTAGCCGTGGTGCGCGTGCAGCTGGAACGAGAAGGTCGACCCCATGATGTTGTCGCCCAGGAAACCGGCGGCGCGCGCCTCTTCCAGCGCCTCTTCGAAGCGCAGGTATTCCTGGAAGATCTCGCCGTGGATGTAGTTGTAGCCCACGGTGATGCCCATCGCGAAGGCGCCGATGGCCATGCCCTCGATCAGCGCGTGCGGGTTGTAGCGGATGATGTCGCGGTCCTTGAACGTGCCCGGCTCGCCTTCGTCGGTGTTGCAGACGAGGTATTTCTGGCCCGGGTACTGGCGCGGCATGAAGCTCCATTTGAGGCCGGTCGGGAAACCGGCGCCGCCGCGGCCGCGCAGGCCGGACGCCTTGAGATCGGCGATGATCTGTTCCGGCGTCAGGCCCTCTTCCAGGATGCGGCGCAGCGCGCTGTAGCCGCCGCGCTTGACGTAGTCGGCCAGGTGCCAGTTGTCGCCGTTCAGGTCCTTCAGGATCAGCGGCTTGATGTGACGGTCGTGCAGGCTCGTCATTTGTTGAGTTCCTCCAGCAGGGCGTCGATCTTCTCGTCGCTCATGAACGAGCACATGCGATGGTTATTCACCAGCATGACGGGCGCATCGCCGCAGGCGCCCATGCACTCGCCTTCCAGCAGCGTGAACCGGCCGTCGGCGGTGGTGTCGCGGTAGTCGATGCCGAGCGCATCCTTGATGCGCTGGCCGGCGCGCTCGCCGCCCGACAGGGCGCACGGCAGGTTGGTGCAGACGGTGATCTTGTTCTTGCCCACCGGCTTGATGTTGTACATGTTGTAGAAGGTGGCCACTTCCTGCACGGCGATGGCGGGCATGCCGATGTAGTCGGCCACTTCCTGCATCGTTTCCGGCGCCAGCCAGCCCTTTTCGACCTGCGCGTGGGCCAGCGCGGCCATCACGGCCGACTGGCGCTGGTCGGCCGGGTACTTGGCCAGTTCGCGGTCGATTTTTTGCAGACACTGCTCTGATAACATAATCTCTCTTGCCTCTTATTCTCGGGCCGATAAATCAGCGGTCGATCGACCCGAACACGATGTCCTGGGTACCGATGATGGTGACCGCGT
This sequence comes from Massilia forsythiae, assembly GCF_012849555.1. NCBI lineage: Bacteria > Pseudomonadati > Pseudomonadota > Betaproteobacteria > Burkholderiales > Oxalobacteraceae > Massilia > Massilia forsythiae. The sequence goes on along the minus strand of NZ_CP051685.1, from coordinate 3,719,283 downwards.
CGGCGATCATGTGGCCGCGCGCCATCTCGTCCAGGCTCTGCAGGTGCGCATAGTCCGGGGTGCGGATCTTCAGGCGGTACGGCTTGTTGGCGCCGTCGGACACGATGTAGATGCCGAACTCGCCCTTCGGGTGCTCGACCGCGGCGTAGGCCTCGCCCGGCGGGACGTGGAAGCCTTCGGTGAACAGCTTGAAGTGGTGGATCAGCGATTCCATGTTGGTCTTCATGTCCACGCGCGACGGCGGGGCGACCTTGTGGTTGCTGGTCATGACCGGGCCCGGATTCGCGCGCAGCCAGGCGATGCACTGCTTGATGATGCGGTTCGACTGGCGCAGCTCTTCCACGCGCACCAGGTAGCGGTCGTAGGAGTCGCCGTTGGTGCCGACCGGGATGTCGAATTCCATCTTGTCGTACACCGCGTACGGCTGCTTCTTGCGCAGGTCCCAGGCCACGCCCGAGCCGCGCAGCATGGCGCCGGTGAAGCCCATGGCCATCGCCGCTTCCGGCGACACCACGCCGATGCCGACGGTGCGCTGCTTCCAGATGCGGTTGTCGGTCAACAGGGTCTCGTACTCGTCGACGTAGCCGTCGAAGCGCTTGGTGAACGATTCGATGAAGTCCAGCACCGAGCCCTGGCGGGTCTCGTTCAGCTCGTCGATGGTGCGCTGGTTGCGCAGCAGCGAGGGCTTGTGCTGCGGCATCACTTCCGGCAGGTCGCGGTACACGCCGCCCGGGCGGTAGTAGGCCGCGTGCATGCGTGCGCCGGACACCGCCTCGTACACGTCGAACAGGTCTTCGCGGTCGCGGAAGGCGTACAGGAACGGGCCCATGGCGCCGATGTCGAGCGCGTGCGCGCCGAGCCACATCAGGTGGTTCAGGATGCGGGTGATCTCGTCGAACATCACGCGGATGTACTGGGCGCGCACCGGCACCTCGATGCCGAGCAGCTTCTCGATGGCCAGCACGTAGCCGTGCTCGTTGCACATCATCGAGACGTAGTCGAGGCGGTCCATGTACGGCACCGACTGCAGGTAGGTGCGGGTTTCCGCCAGCTTCTCGGTGCCGCGGTGCAGCAGGCCGATGTGCGGGTCGGCACGCTGGATCACTTCGCCGTCCAGTTCCAGCACCAGGCGCAGCACGCCGTGCGCGGCCGGGTGCTGCGGACCGAAGTTCAGGGTGTAGTTCTTAAGCTCAGCCATTATTTCATCCCGTAGGTTTCTTCGCGGATCACGCGCGGGATGTTTTCACGCGGCTCGATCGTCACGGGTTGGTAGATCACGCGCTTCTGTTCGGGGTCGTAGCGCATTTCGACGTAGCCCGAGACCGGGAAGTCCTTGCGGAACGGGTGGCCGATGAAGCCGTAGTCGGTCAGGATCCGGCGCAGGTCGCCGTGGCCTTCGAACAGGATGCCGTACATGTCGAAGGCTTCGCGCTCGTACCAGTTGGCGCCGCGCCAGATGCCGGTGACGGAATCAATGATCGGCATCTCGTCGTCCGGGCAGAACACGCGCACGCGCACGCGCCAGTTGTGCTCGATCGACAGCAGGTGCGAGACCGCCGCGAAGCGCAGGCCGTCCCAGGTGCCTTCGCCGTGGTCGAGATAGTCGACGCCGCACAGGTCGATCAGTTCTTCAAAGCGCAGGCCCGGGTGGTCGCGCAGGGTCGTCATGGAGGCCAGGTAATCGGCCGCCTTGACGACGACCGTTACTTCGCCCAGCGCCACGCTGATGGCGGCGCCCTCGCCCAGGGCATTCCTCAGGGCGAGTTCAAGGGCTTCGATTTTTGTCGTCATGGTGTGTTGGGACCAGCTTGTGTCTTAGCGCGCGATGGTGCTGGTGCGCTTGATCTTGTTTTGCAGTTGGATGATGCCGTACAACAGCGCCTCGGCCGTCGGCGGGCAGCCCGGGACATACACGTCGACCGGGACGATGCGGTCGCAGCCGCGCACGACCGAATACGAGTAGTGGTAGTAGCCGCCGCCGTTGGCGCAGGAACCCATCGAGATGACCCAGCGCGGCTCGGCCATCTGGTCGTACACCTTGCGCAGCGCCGGCGCCATCTTGTTGCACAGGGTGCCGGCGACGATCATCACGTCGGACTGGCGCGGCGATGGACGGAACACGACGCCGAAGCGGTCGAGGTCGTAGCGCGCGGCGCCCGCGTGCATCATCTCGACGGCGCAGCAGGCCAGACCGAACGTCATCGGCCACATCGAGCCGGTGCGGGCCCAATTGATCAGCTTGTCGGCTGTGGTGGTAACAAAACCTTCGTTTAAAACGCCTTCAATAGCCATGGCTTATTCCCAATCAAGGGCACCTTTCTTCCAGATGTACCAGAAACCGACGATGAACTCGGCGATGAAGACCATCATCGTGACGAACGCTTGCCAGCCGAGTTCGCGCATCGAGACGCCCCAGGGGAAGAAGAATGCCGTTTCCAAGTCAAACAAAATAAACAGGATCGCGACCAGGTAGTACCGGACGTCGAACTTCATGCGCGCGTCTTCGAAGGCTTCGAAGCCGCATTCATACGGGGAGAGTTTGGCGGCATCGGGGCGATGCGGACCGACCACGCGGCCGAGCAGCTGCGAGGCGACACCGACGACGGTGCCGATTATCAGGAATAATAGGACGGGGAAATAGTTCTCGAGGTTCACGGTGAAGCCTTAGTTGAACGATCGGTTGAAAAAACACTGCAGGGGCTGCAGTACTACCGTTTCGTACAAACCTGGCTCGGTGCCTTCCACCAGGATCGCACGACTGGAAACCTCGTTTCAGCTGCCACGCGTTGGTGTTTCTACCCCGGGCCGCGCAGGCTTCAAGACCTTCGGAGCGCCGAAAAACCTGCGCGCGGCGATTTTTCGACCCCCCTGACGCGTCTCGTTCGTCTGGGCGTCTCGGGCCAGAATCGCCGCTGCCTGCAACGGTTCTTCAAGGCCTCCGACAGATCCTCGTAAAAAAGCCAGCTTGAGGCAAGGAGCGTAGCTCTGCGCCCTAGCTGGCTTTTCGTATATATCTTGGTGCCGACGGCGAGACTCGAACTCGCACAGCTTGCGCCACTACCCCCTCAAGATAGCGTGTCTACCAATTTCACCACGTCGGCTGGAGACCAGTATTCTACCCTGCCTTAGCACCTTTTTTCAATGCAAAATCTGCGCTAGTTCAAAGGAAGTTACTGTTTTTCTCAACTTTTATTGTCTTGTGTGTACAAGCCGGCAGGTTGAAAAGCCGCCAGTCAAAAACCGTGGCGCACCGTAGCGCGCCGATACTACACCCGATCCGCATGCGGGCGCGCCGCGCTCGATCCGCGCGCCGGCAAACGGGTTGCCGGGCGCCGGCCGGGCACGCTGCGGAGATTACTTGGCGGGGGCTGCCGGCGCCGGCGCAGTAGCGGCCGGTGCAGTGGCGGCCGGCGCCTGCGGCACGTCCTGGGCGGCGGCCGGTGCGGCGGTCGCGCCCGGCACGCTGGCGGCCGGATCGGCAGCCGGGACACCGGTGGCCGGGACGGTGGTCGCCGGCACCTTCGACACCGGCGCCACGGCGCGGTCCATCACGCCGCCGCCGACACCGGCGTGCGGACGGTTGGTGCCGAAATAGGCCAGCGCCAGGGTCGACGCGAAGAACACGCCCGCCGCGACGGCGGTCGACTTGGACAGGAAGTTGGACGAGCCGCTGGCTCCGAACAGGCTGCCGGAGGCGCCGGAACCGAAGGCGGCGCCCATGTCGGCGCCCTTCCCGTGCTGGACGAGCACCAGGCCGATGATGGCCAGCGCGGAGACGACCTGTACCACGACGATCAGATTGAACAACACGTTCATTATTTATTCCATTCCAAGGTTTAACTACGTTGCAAATTCTTCGCGCCCGGCCGGGCCGGGGTACGCGCGTCCGGCGCCGCCGGCGATCGATGCGGCGCCGGGATACCGCTCAAGCCGCCTGCGCCGCCCGCTCGCTGCCGGCCGGCCCGCCGGCAGCGCCGCCGGTCACGCGGTCGGCCGCCGCGATGATGGCCAGGAAGTCCGGCGCCTTCAATGCCGCGCCGCCGATCAGGCCGCCGTCGATGTCCGGCTGGGCCAGCAGGTCGAAGGCGTTGTCCGGCTTCATGCTGCCGCCGTACAGGACCGGCACCACGGCCGCGGCCGCCGGATTGCGCGCCGCCAGGCGCGCGCGCAGCTGCGCGTGCACCTGCTGCGCCATGTCCGGCGTGGCGTTGCGGCCGGTGCCGATCGCCCATACCGGCTCGTAGGCCAGCACCAGGCCCGGCAGCACCTGCGGATCGAGCGCGTCCAGCACCGCGTCGAGCTGGGCGCCGACCACCTGCACGGTCTGCCCGGCCTCGCGCTGCTCCAGGGTCTCGCCGACGCAGACGATCGGCACCATGCGCTGCTCCAGCACCGCCAGCACCTTGTTGGCGACCAGCTCGCTGCTTTCGCCATGGTAGGCGCGCCGCTCGGAATGGCCGACGATCACGTAGCGGCCGCCGAAATCGGCCACCATGCGCGCGCACACTTCGCCGGTATAGGCGCCGCAATCGTGCATCGACACGTCTTGCGCGCCCCAGGCGATCCGGCTGCCGGCCAGGGTTTCCTCGCACTGCTGCAGGTAGGGTGCCGGCACGCACACCGCGCATGCGGCCGCGTGCGCGCCCAGCCCGGCCGCGATGCCGGCCAACAAAGCGGCATTGTCGGCGCGGTTGCCGTTCATTTTCCAGTTGCCGATGACGAGTTTGGGACGCATCGTTACCCCACGGTCAAATAACCCGCTATTTTAGCGGTCGTTGAAAGGACGGTCAAACAAAGGCTGACCGCTGGCGTTGCTGGCTTGTCAAGCGTGCCCACGGTCTCACGCCTCCGCGACCGACAGCATGATCTTGCCCACGTGCGCGCTGCTTTCCATCAGCGCGTGCGCCGCGGCCGCCTGCTCCAGGGGGAACACGCGGTGGATCACCGGCTTGATCTTGCCGGCGGCGAACAGCGGCCACACCTGCGCGCGCAGCTCGGCCGCCACCCTGGCCTTGAACGCCACCGGGCGTGGGCGCAGCGTCGAGCCGGTGAGGGTCAGGCGCCGGCGCAACACCTGGCCCAGGTCGACCTCGGCCTTGGCGCCGCCCAGCAGCGCGATCACCACGATGCGGCCATCGTCGGCCAGGCAGGCGATCTCGCGTGCCACGTAGTCGCCGCCGACCATGTCCAGCACCACGTCGACACCCTTGCCGCCGGTGAGTTCCTTGACCACGGCGGTAAAATCCTCGTCCTTGTAGTTGATGGCGCGCTCGGCGCCCAGCGCCTCGCAGGCCTCGCATTTTTCGCGCGAGCCGGCGGTGGCGAACACGCGGTGGCCGAGCGCCCTGGCCAGCTGGATCGCGGTGACGCCGATGCCGGAGCTGCCGCCCTGCACCAGCAGCGTCTCGTCGTCCTTCAGGCCGGCGCGCTGGAACACGTTGCTCCACACGGTGAAGAAGGTTTCCGGCAGCGAGGCCGCCTCCAGCGGACTCAAACCCTCGGGCACCGGCAGGCATTGCGCCAGCGGCGCGGCGCAGTATTCGGCGTAGCCGCCGCCCTGCACCAGCGCGCACACCAGGTCGCCCCTGGCGAAGCCGCTGTCGCCGAGCTCGCCGTCCACGATCTCGCCGGCCACTTCCAGGCCCGGCAGGTCGGAGGCGCCCGGCGGCACCGGATACTGGCCGAGACGCTGGAACACGTCCGGGCGGTTGACGCCGGCGGCGATCACGCGGATCAGGACTTCGCCGGGTTTCAGGACGGGCAGCGGACGCTCGCAGGCTTGCAGGACGTCGGCCGGGCCGGGATGGGTGATTTCGATGGCGCGCATGGTAATGCCTTTTGTTAAATAAAGAGCAATTGTACGCCAGTGGTGCGCGATCCGTCCGGCGGCCTCCCGCTCGCACGGTAGTGTGCTAAAACAATTGTTTTGCTTGTTTTTGCTGATAGATGCTGGATTGCACGCCCAATACGGCACAGCTTGGCGCAAGATCAAGGATGCGGCGCGCCCGGCCCTTGCCGCCCGGGTCGCGGCCGCTAAGATTGACTCAACGAGGCCATGCACACCGCATCGCGCTTTCCGCGCGGCGCCATGGCCTCGTTTCCAAAGGAGCGAGACATGAAGCTGAGCCTGCCTGCCCTGCTTGACGCCGGGCGCCGCTATGTCAGCGGTCACTTTTTCCCTGCAAGCTTCCCATCCCTCGGCCACCGCGCCGCGCCGGCGCGCCCCGTGCGCCGCGCCGTCGTGCTGGCCGGCCTGGGCCTCGGCCTGGCCACGGTGCTGGCCTTCCCGGCGACGCCCTCGTATGCCCAGGACTGGGGCGGCGAGCGCTGGGTCGGCACCTGGGGCGCGGGGCCGGGCGGTCCGCCGCTGCCGGCCAACACGCAGACCTTCACCGACCAGACCGTGCGCCTGATCGTCCACACCAGCATCGGCGGCACGCGCGTGCGCATCCGCCTGTCGAACGAGATGGGCAGCACGCCGCTGCGCATCGGCAATGCCCACGTCGCATTGCGCGCGACGGGCGCGGACAACGGCGCCGGCATCCAGGAAGGCAGCGACCGACCGCTGACCTTCAGCGGCAACGCGGCGATCACGATCCCGCCCGGCGCGCCGGTGTTGTCCGACCCGGTCGACCTGGCCGTGCCGGCGCTGTCCGACCTGGCGGTCAGCCTGTACCTGCCGGGCACGGTGGGCGCCACCACCATCCACGGCACCGCCAGCCAGACCAACTACGTGTCGCTGCCGGGCGACTTCACCGGCGCCGCCACGCTGCCGACCCAGCGCACCATCCTGTCGTGGCCGTTCCTGACCGAAGTCGATGTCACCGGAGGTAGCAACGGCGGCGGCGCCGCCGTGGTCACGCTGGGCGATTCGATCACCGACGGCACGCGCAGCACGCCGGACACCAACAACCGCTGGCCCGACTGGCTGGAGCGGCGCCTGCAGACCGTGCGCGACCCGGCCGGCGGCCTGAATGCGCGCCTGGGCGTGGTCAACCGCGGCATCAGCGGCAACCGCCTGCTGACCAATCCGCCGGAAGGCTCGCTGGCCGGACGCAACATCCTGGAACGCTTCGACCGCGACGTGCTCGCCACCGCCGGCGTGCGCTACATGACGCTGATGATCGGCATCAACGACATCGGCAACAGCTCGGCGGCCAATCCGCTGGCGACGGCCGACCTGATCGCCGGCTACCGCCAGGTGATCGCGCGCGCCCACGCCAAGGGCATCGCGGTCTACGGCGCCACGCTGACGCCGTTCGAGGGCGCCGGCTACTACTCGGTGGAGAAGGAAGCGATCCGCCAGGCGGTCAACAACTGGATCCGCGCCAGCGACGAGTTCGACGGCGTGATCGACTTCGACCGCGTCACCCGCGACCCGAGCCACCCGGCGCGCTTCCTGCCGTCCTACGACAGCGGCGACCACCTGCATCCGAACGACCTGGGCTACCAGGCGATGGGCAACGCGGTACCGCTGGAACTGTTCCGCACGCTAAGCGCGGCGCTGAAGCCGGCGGCTCAGGCGGGCGCGGCCAAGGCGCCGGTGCGGGAGGTGGTGACGCAGTAAATCGATCGTCGTTCCCGCGAAGGCGGGGACCCATACTGAGTTTCTAAAGTCGATATTCGTGAAGCGTTCGCGTCGCTTCCAATGTACCGATTTTTGTTGCTCAGCATGGGTCCCCGCCTGCGCGGGGACGACGCTTCATAAGCCAGCGATATCGTCCACAACAGCGGTGTCGACAAGTTCCGCGCTGTCTACACCAGCGCCCTGTAACGGAAATCGCTCAGCCGGATCGCACCCTGCCCGGCGCTGTAGATCCCGATCTTGAGGCTCAGGAAGCCGCCGAACACGTTATGGTGGATACCCGACACTTCCATGCGCAGGCCGTGCAGCAGCCAGGTCCGGCCGCCGTCGTACGAGTAGCGGAAGGTGACCACGTTGGCATCGTTGGTCATGCGCACGCGCACGCGCGTGGCGGCGCGCGCGATCTTCATCCACGGCTGTTCCTCGGCGTACTCGAAGGTGCGGATCGTCGTGGGCGTGAAGCCGACGCCGACGAAGGCCTTGTGGTTGTAGAACAGCAGCAGGCCGCCCTCGGCCTCGCCCAGCAGCTCGATCGTCACTTCGGCTTCGTAGGCACGGTCGCCGACGATGCAGGCCAGCGGCGCGCTGTCCGCCGGGGACGTGCCCTTGCCGCGGATTTCCAGGCCGCGTGCATCGCGCCGCACCCGGCCCATCTCGTCCGGCGCCGGATCGTGGAAGCACCATTGCGTGCCGAAGCGGTCCTGGCTGAAGTCGTCGGACAGCGCGCGCCCGGACGGGCCGGCCTTGCCGCCGCGCGGCTTGGGCAGGGGTTTCGATAAGTCACCTCCCTTGGCGCGGAACCAGCCGTCGGCGGTCCATTCGATCGGTTCCAGCAGGGTCTGGCGGCCCAGGGTGCGGTAGCCGTTCTCGTAGGCGTGATACACCATCCACCAGTCGCCGCCCGGCCCTTCGACCAGCGTCGCGTGGCCGCGCGACCACCACGGTTCATCGGCGCTCTGCGTGCGCACCAGCGGGTTGTGCGGGCAATGCTCCCACGGGCCGTGGATCGATTTCGAACGCGCGGCGATCACCATGTGTCCCGTCACCGGCCCGGCGGTGCCGCCCACGGCCGTGACCAGGTAGAACCAGCCGCCATGGCGCAGCAGCTTCGGCCCCTCGGGCGCGAAATTCTCGACCACCCAGTCCTCGGGATAGCGCCACGGCTGGTAGGCCGGCTCCACCGGCCCGGCGGTCGACAGGCCGTCGTCGCTCAGGCGGATGCGGCGGATGCCGTTGACGAACAGGTAGCGCTTGCCGTCCTCGCCCACCACGTGGCCCGGGTCGATGCATCCCGCGATGTGCAGGTCGACCGGATCGCTCCACGGCCCTTCGATGCGGTCGGCCCAGATCGCGTAGATCGACCAGGTATTGCCATCTGGCGCCGCCGGGATGTAGACGAAGTAGCGGCCGTCGTGCTTGCACAGGTCGACCGCCCAGATGGTGCCGAGCGGCTTGTGCAGGGCCGGGCCGACCGGCGCCCAGTTGACCAGGTCGGTCGAGTGCCAGATGACGATGCCGGGATAGGAAAAGAACGACGAAAACGTCATGTAGTAGTCCGCACCGTCCTTGAGGATGGTCGGATCGGGATGGTCGCCCGAGACGATCGGATTCAGGTAGGTGCCGTCGCCGCGGTCGGCCTTGCGCTGGCCTTCGATGCCCCTGCCCCAGGCGGGTGGCCGCGCGCCGCCATGCCGTGCGTCGGCGGCCGGCCGGGCCAGCACCGGTCCTGAAGTCATCGCGGCAGTGCCCGCCAGCAGCGTCTTGAATGTGTTCCTGCGTGCGTCGTCCACCATGCCGTCCCCTGCCCTTCGATTAGCGGAATTGAAATGCGGGCAAGGGTATATGAAATCGGTTTCATGCACAAGCGAGCGATTTCCGGGGCCGATCGCATGGCGGCGCGCCGATCACCGCTTGCCGTCGTTCTTGTGGCTCATCGAACCGGCGCGGCGCGCTTCTTCCGACGTGAATTCGTGGGCATTGCCCGAGGCATGGGCGGCGCGGCCGCCCTGCGCCGCGATCTCGCGCTGGCGCTGCGGGTCCATCGAGGCGAAGCCGCGCCCGCCGCCCACGCTCTGTTTGTTGCCGCTGCCTTGCTTGTTGCTGCTGCCCTGCTTGTTGCCGCTGCTCTGCTTGTTGCCGCCGCCCTGTTTATTCGATGCCATGATCGCCTCCGCTGGTGGATGTCCGCGCTGCCTGGTCGACATGACCGGCCGGGACCAATCCATGGTAGCCACAGCGGCCGGGTTCGCCCAGCGTGCGCACGCCATGCCGGCGTAGGACGCGCGCTCCATGGCGCGTGGGCCTGCACCTGGGCCATGGCGGCGATACCGGATCGCTCAGGCGCTGCTGCCGGTCCTGGACTGCGTCGGCAAGGCGGTGCCCGGTTTCCAGTTGCGCGACAGGGCTTGCGCCTCCTCGATCTGCTCCTGGCTCATCTGGCGCGCGATGACGGCGCGCTGCTCGGTGGCGTTGCGGTGGCCGCTGGCGGCGGCCAGGTTCCACAGCATGTAGGCGATCACCATGTCCTGCGGCATGCCGGCCACGTGGTAGCGGTACATCAGGCCGAGCGCGTACTGCGCGTCCGGGTGCGACTGCTCGGCCGCCTTGCGGAACCACTGCACGGCCAGCAGCTGGTCCTGCGGCACCGCGTTGCCGGTGTAGTACATGGCGCCGACCACGTACTGGGCGTCGGCCTTGCCCTGCTGGGCCGCCTTGTAGTGCCAGGCGAAGGCCTGCCTGTAGTCGCGCCGCACGCCGCGTCCCATGTAGTACATCAGGCCCAGCAGGTGCTGCGCCTCGGCGTTGCCGGCCTGCGCCAGCGGCGTGACTTCCTTCAGGGCCAGCGCATAGTTGCGGGCGTTGTAGGCGCTGGCGCCCTCGGCCAGCCCGGCCAGCGCGCTGCCGTGCAGGCCGAGCGCGAACAGGATTGCAATGGTCAGTTTTTTCATCGTCCGGATTACTTCCAACTCACCTTGCCCAGGCCGTCCAGGGCCACCTTGCGGTTCAGCGGCTTGCCATACACTGTGACCGACCCCAGTCCCGACAGGTTCAGGTTGGCGTTGCGGTGCGCCGTCACGCTGGCGTTGCCCAGGCCGGACAGGTCGACGTCGACCGAATCGGCGCTGAACTGCTGGGCGTCCAGGTTGCCCAGGCCGGCCAGGTCGGCCTTCAGCAGGCGCGTCCGTCCGCTCAGCATCACGAAGCCGGCGCCCTGCAGGCTGAGCGACACGACCTCGCTGTCCAGGCCCTGCAGCTGCATGCTGCCGATGCCGCCCAGGTTGGCGCTCACGGTACGGTAGCTGGCGGACACGCGCATCGACCCGGCGCCGTCCAGGGTCAGCGCCAGGTCGTCGCCGGAAAAGCCGGTGACCTCGGTCGCGCCCAGGCTTTCCGACACCACCTCGCGCAGCGCGGGCAGGATCAGTTCGGCGTGCAGCGAACCCAGGCGCATCCTGCCCTGCATCTCGGAATCGATGCGCAGCGTGTCGCCGCGCTGCTCGGTGGTGGTCCTGGCCACCCAGCGCGGATCGCCGCTCAGGGTCAGGCTCGGGGTGCCGCCCTGGCGGATGCGCAGGTCGACCGCGCCGTCCAGGCGCACGCGCACCACGCGCGCGTCGACCACGCGCACCTGGGTGTCGGGCTCGGGCGCGGCCTGCGCGATTCCCAGCGCCGCCCACAGGCCCAGTTGCGCCATGCCGAGCGTGACCATCTTGTTCATGCATTCTCCCGTTCGTCTTGTTCTTGTCGAATGCCGCCCATGCCGCGGGTGGCCGATACGACAAGAATACGGGGTAACGGAACAGGCGCCCAGCGGATTGCGACGGAATGCAAAAACGGCCACCCAGGCGACGCATGGATGCGACCGGTGTGCGGCAGGCATGGCGCCGGCGCCGCCACCGTCTCGACCTCGACATGCATACATTTCCGTATTTGCATTGCATTACGTTAAGATAAGCGGCACACCCAACCAAGAGGTCATCGATGCGCATGCGCCAATTACCCTTTCTGCTGGCCGGCCTGGCCCTTTCGCTGCCGGCCTGCGCCGCGAGCAGCGACCAGTGGAAACTGCCGGTCCACGTCAAGAAGCTCGACAACGGCCTGACGGTCGTCGTCTCCGAAGACCACAGCTCGCCCACCGTGGGCGTGTCGGTCGTGTACCACGTCGGCATGCGGCTGGAGCCGCGCAACCGCACCGGCTTCGCCCACCTGTTCGAACACCTGATGTTCCAGGGCACGCCGAACGCGCCGAAGGGCGTGTTCGACCGCACCATCACCGGCGGGGGCGGCAACAACAACGGTTCCACCCGGCCCGACTTCACCAACTACATCGAGACCGCGCCGGTGTCCAGCATCGAGCCGATCCTGTGGCTGGAAGCGGACCGTATGAAGACGCTCGACTTCAACCCGGCCACGCTGAAGAACCAGCAGGACGTGGTCAAGGAAGAAATCCGCGTCAACGTCAAGAACCAGCCCTACGGCGCGTTCTCGTGGATCGACATCAGCCAGCTGGCGTTCCAGAAGTGGGAAAACAACCACGACGGCTACGGCAGCTTCGAGGACCTGGAAGGCGCCAGCCTGGACGACGTGCGCGCCTTCCACCGCGACTACTACGGCCCCAACAACGCGGTGCTGGCGATCGCCGGCGACCTCACCCCGGCCCAGGGCTTCGCCCTGGCGCAGAAGTACTTCGGCGCCATCGCGGCGCGCCCAACCCCGAAGCCGAGCGATTTCAGCGAAGGCTTGAACACGCAGGAAAAGCGCATCGAGCAGAGCGACGCGCTGGCCCAGGTGCCGGCGGTCGCCGCCGGCTGGAAGGTACCGGCGCGCGCCAGCCGCGACCAGGCGCCGATGGCGATGCTGGCCGAGCTGCTGGCCGGCGGCGACGCCTCGCTGCTGTACCAGGGCCTGGTCAAGGGCCGCGAGATCGCGCTCAACGTATCGGGCGGCTTCGGCCTCACCGGCCCGTTCGAATACGACGGTCCGACCCTGTTCACGGTAACCGGCCTGTACAAGCCGAACGGCAGCGCCGACGCCATGCTGGCGGCGATGGACGAAGAGATCGGCAAGATCGCGAAAAACGGCGTCGACGCCGCCACCCTGAAGCGCGTCAAGACGCGCATGCTGGCCAGCTGGAACAACCGCCTGGAAAACTTCCTGAGCCGCGCCGACACCCTGGCCAAGCTGCAGACGCTGTGGGGCGATGCCGACGTGGTCAACAAGGTGCCGGGCTGGATCGACGGCGTCACTTCCGGCGACATCCAGCGTGTGGCCGCGATTTACCTGGTGCCGGCCAACCGCACCGTGATCGACCGCAGGCCGGCTGCCAGGACGCCAGCCTCGCCGGCCGCGCCGACGCCGGCCAACGCCGCGGCGACCGCGCCCGCCCCTGCCGGCAAACCGGCCACGCCCGCTGCCGGCACCCCGCCGGCCGGCACCAAACAATGAGGAGCGCCTCGATGAACAAACTGATGCTGACACTGGCCGTTGCCGGCGCCTTGGCAAGCGCCGGCGCGCACGGGGCGCCGCCAGCCGATGCTGCGGCAGCCGCCAAGGCCCCGGCCGGCATGCCCGCCTACGGCAAGGACAAGCCGCTGCCGGCGCCGCACATCGGCAGGAAGACCCTGGCCAACGGCCTGCAGGTGTGGGTGGTGCCGCGCGCCGGCGTGCCGCGCGTGGACATGGTGCTGGCCGTGCGCGGCGCCGGCTTCGGCGCCGACGATGCCGCGCATCCGGGCTTCGCCGAGCTGCTGGCCGGCCTGCTCAACGAAGGCACGGCCAGGCGCGATTCGCGCGCCATCGCCGAAGCCGCCCAGGGCATGGGCGGCGCGGTGGCGGCCGGCGCCGGCGCCGACGGCATCTCGGTCTCGGCCAACGCCCTGGCTTCGCAGGCCGGCGCCATGATGGGGCTGCTGGCGGAGGTCGCGCGCACGCCGTCGTTCCCGGCCGGCGAAGTCGCGCTGGCCAAGGCCAACGCGCTGCAGTCGCTGCGCGTGGCCGAGACCCAGCCGCGCTTTCGCGCCGAGCGCGCGCTGAGCCGTACGGTGTACGGCGAACACCCGTACGGTCATACCCAGCCGACCGCGGAATCGATCGGCGCCACCGACGAGGCGCTGCTGCGCAGCGAGCACGCCAGGCGCTTCCGCCCCGAGCGCGCGCTGCTGGTGATTGCCGGCCGCATCAAGGAAGCCGATGCGATGAAGCTGGCGCAGCAGGCGTTCGGCGACTGGAAGGGCAGCGGCGAGGCCGCGCCGGAAGTCCCGCCGCTGGCAGGCGGCGTCAAGCCGGTGCGCCTGCTGCTGGAACGCGCCGGCAGCGTGCAGTCGACGGTGCGCCTGGGCGGGCCCGGCATCGCCGCCACCGCCCAGGACCAGGTGCCGCTGCGCCTGGCCGGCACGATCCTGGGCGGCGGCTTTTCCAGCCGCGTGAACATCAAGCTGCGCGAGGAAAAGGGCTATACCTACGGCGCCTCGGCCGGTGCGCGCCTGCTGCGCGAAGGCGGCAGCATCGTCGGCGGCGCCGACGTGCGCAACGACGTCACCGGCGCCGCGCTCACCGAAACCTTCAACGAATACAAGCGCATCGGCAGCGAACTGGTGGCGCCCGACGAGATGCGCATGCACAAGCGCTACGTGGCCGGCAACTACCTGCTGAGCAACCAGATGCAGCGCGCCGTGGCCGGCACGCTGGCGAACAACTGGCTGGTCGGCCTGCCGCCGGAATTCCTGGCGCAGTACGTGCCGCTGATCGAGAAGGTCACGCCGGAGCAGGTGCGCGAGGTGGCGAAGAAGTATTTCGCGCCGGAGAACCAGGCGATCGTGGTGGTGGGGGACAGAAAGGCGGTGGGGGAACAGCTGAAGGCGTTCGGTGAATTTACCGTCACCGACAAATGACGTCACTCCGCGAAATCACGTCGTCCCCGCCCTGGCCGGGCGCCTTGGCGGGGACCCATAGTGAGTAACTAAACCCGATTTATTGAAAAGACAGCATATGCTTCCAAGCTGTCGACTCTAGGACCTCAGTATGGGTCCCCGCCTGCGCGGGGACGACGCGGGAGCGGCTTACTTCTTGGCCGACTGCTTCGACCCGCCGTGCGCCGATTCCTTGGTTTCCCCATGCTCGGCGCGCTGCTTGTTGACGATGCGCGCGGCGACTTCTTCCTCGCGGCCGGGGTAGCGGTGTTCCTTCTTGAATTCGGTCTCGAGCTTCTTGTACTCGGCTTCGCGTTTCGGACTGGCGCCCTTGGGCATGATGGCCTCCGTTCGGTGTGGGTGACGCAGCCAGCTTAGACCGCCATGGCCGCGCCAACGGTGCGGTGACGCACCCTACCCCTGCAAGGCCTTTTCCAGGTCGGCCAGCTCGGCCGGCTTGACCAGGTGCGCATCGAACCCCGCCTCGTGCGCCTTGCGCCGGTCTTCGGGCGAGCCGTAGCCGGTGTGCGCCACCAGCCGGATCGACTTCAGTTCCGGATGCTGCTTCAGGCGGCGCGCCAGCTCGTAGCCGTCCACGCCCGGCAGGCCGATGTCCAGCACGATCACGTCCGGATGCCGCTCCAGCGCCAGCGGCACCAAGTTGCCGCCGTCGGTGGTGGTGGTGGGGTCGTAGCCCATCTCGGCCAGCAGGAAGGCCATCATATCCATGGCGTCGACGTTGTCGTCCACCAGCAGCACGCGGCGCCCGCCGCTGGCCGGGGCCGGCAAGGCGGCGCCGGCCTCTTCCTGCGCCTGCGGCTGGGCGGTGCGCAGCACCGGCAGCTCCACCGTGAAGGTGCTGCCCAGGCCGATGCCGGGGCTGGCCGCCGACAGGTGGCCGCCGTGCATCTCCAGCAGGCGCGACACCAGCGACAGGCCGATCCCGAGTCCCTCCTGGGCGCGGTCTGGCGGCAGCGCGGCCTGGGTGAACATGCCGAAGATGCGCGACAGATTGTCCTCGGCGATGCCGATGCCGTTGTCCTGCACGGCGATGCGCACCACGGTGCCATCCACCTCGACCCCGACGCGGATCTTGCCGCCGGTCGGCGTGAACTTGGCGGCGTTGTGCAGCAGGTTGCCCATCGATTGCGCCAGGCGCACCGGATCGCCGTCGACCCATACCTGCTCGGCCGGCGCATCGACTTCCAGCTGGTGGCCGCGCGCCGCGATCAGGGGACCGGCGGTCTCGATCGCCTGGGCGATCACGGCGCCCAGCTCGACCTCTTCCCTGCGCAGCACGATCTTGCCTTCCGAGATGCGCGCCACGTCCAGCAGGTCGTCGACCAGGTGCGCCAGGTGGTCGACCTGGCGCGTGATCACCTCGCGCGCCTTGGCCTGCCGTTCCTGGGCGCCGGCGCCGGTGGCGCCCAGCAGCGCCGCCGCGTTGCGGATCGGCGAGAGCGGATTGCGCAGCTCGTGCGCCAGCGTCGCCAGGAACTCGTTCTTGTTGTTGTCGGCGGCGCGCAGCAAGCCTTCCATCTCGCGCCGGCGCGTGATGTCGCTGGTGACGCGCGCCACCCGGTATACCTCGCCGCGGCGGTCGCGCACCGGGAACAGGCGGTCGCGCACCCAGCGTACGGCGCCGTCCCTCAGCACGATGCGGTACTCGGCGTCGTAGTGCGGCACCTCCTGCACCGCGCTCCACAGCGAGGCCACGTAGTCGCGGTCGCCGGCATGCACCGCTTCCATCCAGCTGGCCGGGTCGCGCGCCAGGCTGTCGGCGTCGCGGCCCCAGATCGCGGCGTAGGCCGGACTGACGTATTCGAGCTTGCGCGCCGGCAGCGAGAACATCCAGAACACGTCCTCGATGTTGTCGGTCAGCTGGCGGAAGCGCTCCTCGCTCTCGCGCAGCGCGCCCTGGGTATGGCGCATGCGCAGCAGCGCATTCACGTTGGCCACCAGTTCGTCGGCCTCGATCGGCGCCGCGAGATAATTGTCGGCGCCGCCGTCCAGGCCGCGGATGCGGTCGGCGCGCCCGGTCAGCGCGGCCGAGGTCTGCAGCACCAGCACGGCGGCGCTGTCCGGGTCGGCCTTGATGCGGCGGCAGACTTCCAGGCCGTTAATGTCGGGCAGCTTCACGTCCAGCAGCACCAGCGCGATGTCGCCGCGGCGCGTGAGCGCCAGCGCATCGGTGCCGTTGCTGGCCTCGACCACCTGGAATCCGGCGCTCTGCAGGATGCGGGTCTTGGCGTAGCGGGCGCCGTCGTTGTCGTCGACGTTCAGGATCAGGGAGGGATTGTTCATAAGGGTTATTGGTTGCCGTCCTGGCGATGCCGATCCTGCGCCGGGAAGCGGCGCGGCAGGATCAGGCTGAAGGTGGATCCCTGGCCGACCCGGCTGGCCACGTCGACGCGCCCTCCGAGCAGCGCCGCCAGCTTGCGGCACAGCGGCAGGCCGAGGCCGGTGCCCTTGCTGCGCCGCTGCAGCGGATGTTCGATCTGGCTGAACTCTTCGAAGATCAGCTGCAGGTTGTCCGGGCTGATGCCGATGCCGCTGTCGGCCACCGTCAGGCGAATCTCCCCGGCGGCGTCCCAGGCGGCGCCGACACGCACGCTGCCCTGCTCGGTGAATTTCAGGGCGTTCGAGATAAAGTTGCGCAGCACCTGCGAGATCTTGCCTTCGTCCGATTCGAACACCGGCACCTCGCCGTCGATCTCGAACACCAGTTCCACCCGGGCGTCGTCCACCAGCGGGCGCAGCATGCCCTTCAAGGCGCGGAACAGGTTATCGACCGCCACCGGCGCCGGATGCAGGTCGACCTTGCCGGCCTCGATCTTGGCCAGGTCGAGCAGGTCATTGACCAGTTCCGACAGGTCGAACGCGGCGCTGGCGATGAATTTCACTTGGCGCTCCTGCTCCTCAGTCAGGTCGCCGTCCATGCGGTCCAGCAGCAGCTGGGCCAGCGCGCGGATCGACGACAACGGCGTGCGCAGCTCGTGGCTGGTGTTCGACAGGAAGCGCGACTTCATCTCGTCGGCCTTGCGCAGGCGCTCGGCCTTGTCCTCGATCTCGGCGTACAGCGCGACGATGCCGCGGTTGGTGTCTTCCAGCTCGCGCGTCAGCGCCAGCAGGTCTTCCTGGCGCTCGCGCAGCTCGGCCAGGGTCGACACCAGTTCGCGGTTCTGCAAATGCACCTCGAGATAGGTATTCGCCACCGCGCTGTCCCTGGCCAGCTGGGCGCCCAGTTCGGCCAGCCGCTCCGGCCCGACATGGTCGCGCCCCGGCAGGGTACGGACCATGGTGATCGTCGGCGTTTCCTCGTCCAGCGCGCATTCGTCCATCAGGCGGCAGGCGGTCGCCACCACCGCCTCGGGCAGGCGGCCGAAGGCGCCGGCGCCGGCGCTGACCACCATTTCCAGGCGCTGCAAACGGCCGCTGTCGCGCAGCTGGAACACGGCGCGCCCGCCGAAGCGCATCTGGCAGGCGGCGCGCGCCGCTTCCGACACCGCGGTGGCGATGCGCACCTGGTCCTGCTGCGAAAAGCCGAGCAGGCTGGAGACCTGGCGCGCGCGCTGGCGCACCAGCACCACGTCCTGGTCGTTGCCGAGGGCGATGTTCAGGATGCGCTGGACATTCATGCGCACCTCTCGCGGCGGCGCGCCACCAGCACCATGGCATCGTCGCGTCCGCGCATGAAATCGCGCATCAGGATGCCGGCCACGATCGCCGGCGCGCGTGCGTACAGGCCCGGATAGGCGCGCAGGTCCCACTGGGTCTGCACGCCGTCCGAATGCAGGATCACCAGCGCCCCGCTCGGGCAGTCGACGGTGAAGGTGTGGACCTTGCGCATGTTGTGGCCGACGATGCCGTTGTGCGACACCAGCGCGCGGCGCGCGGCGCCGTCGTCGACGATGCCGGACACGTTGCCGATGCCGGCGAAGCGCACGTCGTCGCCCTCGTACTCGATGCGCGCCACCGACAGCGCCGCGCCGCGGGTGCCGCGCAGCGCCTCGTGGGCGCGCTGCAGCACTTCTTCCGGAAAGGCGGACGGATGCACTTCGAGCGCCCGGATGGCGGCCACCGCAGCCTCGGACGCTTTCTCGCCATGACCGAGGCCGTCCACGCCGAGCAGCGTGGCGCCGTCCGGGTTGCAGGACGCGGCCCAGCCGTCGCCGCAGGCATCCTCGCCGGCCAGCGGCACGAACAGGGCGCCGACTTCGACGCCGCACGGTTCCGGCGGCGCCGGCGTGCTCCACACGCGCATGAAGAATGCGGCGCCCTTGCCCGGCATCGACCACACGTCGAATTCGTTGGCCTGCCGGTGCAGCGCGCCCAGGCCGGTGCCGGCGGTGCCGGCGGTCGAGACGCCGTCGCGCAGGCTGGTTTCCAGGTCGGCGATGCCGGGACCGTTGTCGACCGCCAGCACGTCCACGCCCGGCGTCGAGATGCCCGACTGGGCGCGCATGATGTACAGCATGCCTTCGCCGGCATGCTTGACGATGTTGGTGGCGGCTTCGGTGATCACGATCGCCAGGCGTCCCGCCTGCACCTCGTTGAAGCCGAGCGCATCGGCCAGCTTCTGGCCGGCGCGGCGCGCGGCGGCGACGTCGCTGGCGTGGTTGATGGCGAACGGGATATGCGGTTGCAGCGAACTGATCAGCGTTTCCATTTGACGATGGACACGGCCGTGCCCTCTCCCGTGCGTGATTCAATGTCGAACTCGTCGACCAGGCGCTTGGCCCCGCCCAGTCCCAGGCCCAGGCCGCCGCCGGTGGTGAAGCCGTCGCGCAGCGCCTGGTCGATATCGGCAATGCCAGGGCCGTCGTCGACGAAGACCAGGCACACGCCCTGGCGCAGGCTGTCGGCCAGCGCGTCCAGGTGGGCTTCGCCGCCGCCGCCGTACTTGATGGTGTTGCGCGCCAGTTCGCTGGCCGCCGTCACCAGCTTGGTCTGCTCGACCAGGGACAGCGCGATCGCCACGGCGCGCTCGCGCACATGGCGGCGCAGCGCGACCACGTCCTCGTCCGAGCGCAGCGGCAGGGTCATGCGCGCAGTGCGCAGCCGCCCGTGACGCTCCAGCACGTCGGACGCGAAGGCGACCCGGTTTTGTTGCGCGGCGTTCATCAAACGATGTTCTTTCCTAGCAGGGCCATGCCCTTTTCGACATTCAGCGCGGTCTTGACGCCGTCCAGCGTCAGGCCCAGCTCGACCAGCGTGATCGCCACCGCCGGCTGCATGCCGACCACCACGGTGCGCGCGTCGAGCACGCGCGCCATGGCCGCGGTGTTGCTGATCATGCGGCCGATGAAGGAATCGACCAGGTCCAGCGCCGAGATGTCGATCAGCACGCCCCTGGCGCGGTCGCTCACGATGCGTTCGGTCAGGTCGTCCTGCAGCTGCAGCGCCAGCCGGTCGTGCATGTCGACCTGGATCGTCACCAGCAGCAGGTCGCCCATGCGCAGGATCGGGATGCGTTCCATGCTCAGTCCTTCGCGCCGCCGGCGACCACGCGCGCGCCGGCGCGCTGCAGCGCCACCTGGAACGCATCCGCCAGCGTCGCCTTGGTGACCACGTCTTCCAGGTTCACGCCCAGGTGCACGATGGTCTGCGCGATCTGCGGGCGGATGCCGCTGATGATGCAGTCGGCGCCCATCAGGCGCGCCGCGGCGATGGTCTTCATCAGGTGCTGCGCCACCAGCGTGTCCACGGTGGGCACGCCGGTGATGTCGATGATGGCGATGGCGGCGCCGGTATCGACGATCTTCTGCAGGATGTTTTCCATGACCACCTGGGTGCGCGCCGAATCGAGGGTGCCGATCAGCGGCAGTGCCAGGATGCCGTCCCACAGTTTCACCACCGGCGTCGACAGCTCCAGCAATTCCTGCTGCTGGCGCACGATGATCTGGTCGCGCGTGCGCTGGAAGGCTTCGATGGTGAACAGGCCCAGCTTGTCGAGCAGGGTGTTGACGGTCCAGGACGTGTCCGCCAGGCCGGCGGCATCCGCGCCGAATGCGCTGCGCAGGTGCGCGAACAGCGGCTGCTTGAGCGAGAACACGAAGGTCGCGGTTTCGCTCGGGGTCGAGCCGCCCTTGGCGCGCACGGCCGAGATCTCGGCCAGCAAATCGCGCACCTCGTCCCAGGCGCGGTGCTCGATGTTCTGCAGCTCGCCCGCGCGGGCAGCGGCGGCGAACGCGGCCAGGAATTGGCGGCAGTGATTACGCAATTGCTCTTTGGATACGACGCTCGAGCGCATCGTCAACGCCTCCAATTGCGCCACCCACTCCGCGCCGATCTCGGCCTCGTGGTCCTGGATGATCTGGCTGATGCGGGTCGCGTAATCCTGAGGGGTCATCTATGTTTCCTTTGTGATCGATCTGGTTTTTTGCTCGTATTTGTCAATACATGTTGAGCAAGTTGCAAATGAGAGACTATACCACTCCTTACATAGACTCCATGGGCCGTTCATAAGTGCGCTCAGGAATTATTTTCCCGTGTTGCCGCGGGTGCACGTCATTTGTTGCGCGACATGGGTCGAATGCATCTCATCCTGCCAAACAGGCAGCCTGTCTCATTCCTGTGCGGCCCGTGCCCGCAGCGGTGCAGGATCGGTTTCATGATCGACGACACCGGAAGGGACGACCGAATGCACAACCGACTTGCCTGCCTGTTGGCAACTACCCTGCTGCACGTCGCCGGCGCCCACGCGCATGCGCCCGACGGCGCCGCACGCTTCGACCCTGCCGCATTGAAGGGTCCGGCAAAGGGCGTGCCGAACGAGGTGCTGGTGCTGGGCACCGCCCACCTGAAGTACCTGCCGCCGGCGTTCCAGCCGGCCGCCCTGCGCCTGCTGCACGAGCGCCTGCTGGCCTGGCGGCCGCGCATCGTCGCCATCGAGAACCTGTCCGGCCCGCAGTGCGACCTGATGCGCCGCTACCCGGCGCGCTACCGCGAATCGATCGACGCGTATTGCGGCTGGGATCCGGCGCCGGCGCGCGCCGCCACCGGCCTGGACGTGCCGGCCGCCACCGCCGAGATCGAGCGCACGCTGGCCGCCTGGCCTGCCGCCCCGACACCGGCGCAGCGGCGCCGCCTGGCCGCCGTGTTCCTGGCCGGGGGCGAACCGGTGTCGGGGCTGGTGCAGTGGCTGCGCCTGGCGCCGGCCGAACGCCATGCCGGCGACGGCCTCGACGCCACGCTGGTGGCGGCGCTGGAACAACGGCGCGGCGGTCGCGGCGCGCGCGGCGAGGACAGCCTGCTCGCGGCGCCGCTGGCCGCCGCCCTCGGCCTCGAACGCGTGCTGAGCATGGACGACCACGGCGGACGCGCCCGACGCCGACCCGAAGGCGGCCGGCGCCGCCATCGCCAGGGCCTGGGACAATCCGGCCACGGCCAGGCGCAAGCAGATGGACGAGCGCCTGGACGCGCGGGTCGGCGACGCCGAGGGCGTGCTGGCGCTGTACCGCGCCCTCAACGACCCGGCCCAGGCGCGCCTGGTCTACGACAGCGACTTCGGCGCGGCGCTGGAGGAACCCTCGCCGCAGCAGTTCGGCCGCGGCTACCTGGGCTACTGGGAAACGCGCAACCTGCGCATGGCGGCCAATATCCGCGAGGCGATCGGTTTCCAGCCGGGCAGCCGCACGCTGGTGATCGTCGGCGCCAGCCACAAGTGGTACCTGGAAGCGTATTTGAACCAGATGCACGACGTGCGCATCGTGCCGTCCGCGCGCGTGCTGGACGAATAAAAAACCGCCGGGCTCGCGCACCGGCGGTTTTCATCCGGCAGGCCGCGGAGGCGGCCCGTCCCGGTATTACTGCGCCGCTTCGGCCGGATCGGCCGCCTTCATCGACAGCTTCAGGCGACCGCGCTCGTCGGTCTCCAGCACCTTCACGCGTACCTGCTGGCCTTCCTTGAGGTAGTCGGACACGGCGTTCACGCGCTCGTTGGCGATCTGCGAGATGTGCAGCAAGCCGTCCTTGCCCGGCATCACCTGCACGATGGCGCCGAAGTCCAGCAGCTTCAGCACGGTGCCGTCGTAGGTCTTGCCCACTTCGACCGAGGCCGTCAGCTCTTCGATGCGGCGCTTGGCTTCCTGGCCGGCGGCGGCGTCGACCGAGGCGATGGTCACGATGCCTTCGTCGGTGATGTCGATCTGGGTGCCGGTCTCTTCGGTCAGCGCGCGGATCACGGCGCCGCCCTTGCCGATCACGTCACGGATCTTTTCCGGGTTGATCTTGATGGTGATCAGGCGCGGGGCGAAGTCCGACAGTTCGGTCTTCACGGTCGGCATCGCCTTCTGCATCTCGGCCAGGATGTGCTGGCGGCCGTCCTTGGCCTGCGCCAGCGCGACCTGCATGATTTCCTTGGTGATGCCCTGGATCTTGATGTCCATCTGCAGCGCGGTGATGCCCTGCGCGGTGCCGGCCACCTTGAAGTCCATGTCGCCCAGGTGGTCTTCATCGCCCAGGATGTCGGTCAGGACGGCGAACTTGCCGCCTTCCTTGATCAGGCCCATGGCGATGCCGGCCACGTGCGCCTTCATCGGCACGCCGGCGTCCATCAGCGCCAGGCAGCCGCCGCAGACGGAGGCCATCGACGAGGAACCGTTCGATTCGGTGATTTCCGACACCAGGCGCACCGAGTAGCTGAACTCGTCCTGCGCCGGCAGCGCGGCGACCAGCGCGCGCTTGGCCAGGCGGCCATGGCCGATCTCGCGGCGCTTCGGGGTGCCGACGCGGCCGGTTTCGCCGGTGGCGAACGGCGGCATGTTGTAGTGCATCATGAAGTCGTCGGTGTACTCGCCCATCAGCGCGTCGATCTTCTGGCTGTCGCGGCCGGTGCCCAGGGTGGCGATCACCAGCGCCTGCGTTTCGCCGCGGGTGAACAGCGCGGAACCGTGGGTGCGCGGCAGCACGCTGGTGCGGATCGAGATCGGACGCACGGTGCGGGTGTCGCGGCCGTCGATGCGCGGCTCGCCGTCCAGGATCTGGGAACGCACGACCTTGGCTTCCATGTCGAACAGGATGTTGCCGACTTCGGCGCCATCCGCCTGCACGCCCTGCTCGGCCAGCGCAGCCTGCACTTCGCCGGACAGCGACTTCAGCTTTTGCTGGCGCGCCGATTTTTCGCGGGTCTGGTAGGCGTCGCGGATTTTCGCGTCGGCCAGTTGCGCGACCTGCGCGATCAGGGTCTCGTTCTTCGGCGCCGGCGCCCATTCGACTTCCGGCTTGCCGCCCTCTTCCACCAGGGCATGGATGGCGTCGATCACGGCCTTCATCTGCTCGTGGCCGTAGACGACCGCGCCCAGCATGATTTCTTCCGACAGTTGCTGCGCTTCGGATTCGACCATCAGCACGGCGTGCTCGGTGCCGGCCACGACCAGGTCCATCTGCGAGGTCTTGAGCTGGGTGGTGGTCGGGTTCAGGATGTACTGGCCGTTGGCGTAGCCGACGCGGGCGGCGCCGATCGGGCCGCTGAACGGGATGCCGGACACGCACAGGGCGGCCGAGGCGCCGATCATCGACGGGATGTCCGGATCGATTTCAGGATTCACCGACAGCACGTGGATGATGACCTGCACTTCGTTCAGGTAGCCTTCCGGGAACAGCGGGCGGATCGGACGGTCGATCAGGCGCGAGGTCAGCGTTTCCTTTTCCGACGGACGGCCTTCGCGCTTGAAGAAGCCGCCCGGGATCTTGCCGGCGGCGTAGGCCTTCTCGATGTAGTCGACGGTCAGCGGGAAGAAGTCCTGGCCCGGCTTGGCGTCCTTCTTGGCGACCACGGTGGCCAGCACGACGGTATCTTCCACCGACACCAGCACGGCGCCGCTGGCCTGGCGCGCGATTTCGCCGGTTTCCAGGGTGACGGTATGGTCGCCGTATTGGAAGGTCTTGGTAACTTTGTTAAACATGGGATTTCCCTTTCTATTTGCCGACAGATTTTCAGGCGCTGTCGTTCACCTCACCACGGGCCGCTGTGGCGGCCTTGCTTCCTCGCCATCGGGAAGCACAAAAACAAAAAATGCCCGCGGCAGTCAGACTGACGCAGGCATTTTTCCATCAAGCGTTCGGCGCGATGCCCAATGCTCGATACAAGCGATTACTTACGCAGGCCCAGCTTGGCGATCAGGTCGCGGTAGCGGTTCAGGTCCTTGCGCTTCAGGTAAGCCAGCAGGCTCTTGCGACGGTTGACCATCATGATCAGGCCGCGGCGCGAGTGGTGGTCCTTCTTGTGTTCCTTGAAGTGGCCGTTCAGGTCGTTGATGCGTGCGGTCAGCAGCGCGACTTGCACTTCCGGCGAGCCGGTGTCTTTTTCGCCGCGGGCGTTGTCCGCGATGATGGCGGCTTTGTCGAGGGTTTCTACGGTCATGATCTTGCCTTTCACATGCGGTGCATGAGTCGAAACCCAGCGCACCGTGATTGTTCGAATGCCTGCCCGACATGGGCAGACCCGCGAGTATAGGGCAAATCCGGCCGCACGGCTAGGCTTTGCAAGCTTCACACTGCTGGCGGCAGGGGATTAGCGGGGTTCTTGCGGGTTTCCGGTATGCTTGTCTCATCAGAAATACAACAGGCGGCCGGCAAAAACAATCTTGTGCTTTGCCTAAATGTGCTCCAGCCAACAGAACCAGCATGGAAATCTGCGCAATATGAGGATCTGTATTGCATGAACCGGTTGCGGTCCAGGCCGCGCCCGATAGTTGCCGAGGAGCTTCGATGTACCAGCCGCAGGATATGTCATGACACCGCCCGTGCTAGCCAGCACGCCGGACGGCATCGACGCCGAACTCGGCGCCAATGCCCAGCGCAGCGTGCCGGTGCGCACCAGCGGCCCCTGGTGGCGCCGCATCCTGGCCTTCATCGGACCGGGCTACCTGGTCGCGGTCGGCTACATGGACCCGGGCAACTGGGCCACCGACCTGGCCGGCGGCGCCAGCTACGGCTATGCCCTGCTGTGGATCGTCGGCCTGTCCAGCATCATGGCGATGCTGCTGCAGGTGCTGTCGGCGCGCCTGGGCATCGTGGCCCAGGCCGACCTGGCCCAGCTGACCCGGCAACATTCCTCGCGCCGCTCGGCCATGGCGCAATGGCTGCTGTGCGAACTGGCGATCTGCGCCTGCGACCTGGCCGAGGTGATCGGCACGGCGATCGCCCTGAACATGTTGTTCCACATTCCACTGAGCATCGGCGTGCTGCTCACCGTGCTCGACGTGCTGCTGATTTTGTGGCTGCAGAAGTTCGGCTTCAAGTACCTGGAAGCGTTCATCATGAGCCTGCTGGCGATCGTGTTCCTGTGTTTCGGCATTAACCTGGTGCTGGCCCGGCCCGAATGGGCGGCGGTGGCGGCCGGCTTCATTCCGAGCGCCCGCACCGTCACCGACCCCGGCATGCTGTACCTGGCGATCGGCATCATCGGCGCCACCGTCATGCCGCACAACCTGTACCTGCACTCGTCGGTGGTGCAGACGCGGCGCTTCGACATCAGCGACGAAGGCAAGGCCGGCGCCATCCGCTTCGCCACCGCCGACATCGTGGTGGCGCTGTGCTTCGCCTTCCTGGTGAACGCCGCCATCCTGGTCACGTCCGGCGCCGTGTTCCACGGCAGCGGCAACCAGCAGGTGGCGGAACTGCAGGATGCCTACCGCCTGCTCGGGCCGCTCACCGGCGCGGCAGTGGCCAGCACGCTGTTCGCGGTGGCCCTGCTGGCCGCCGGCCAGAGCTCGTCCGTCACCGCCACCCTGGCCGGCCAGATCGTGATGGAAGGGTTTATCCAGGTCAAGTTGCCGCCGTGGGCGCGGCGCCTGATCACGCGCTCGATCGCCATCGTGCCGGCGTTCTTCGTCACCGCTGCCTATGGCGAGCAGGGTATCGGCCAGTTGCTGCTGTTCAGCCAGGTGGTGCTCAGCCTGCAGTTGCCATTCGCCATGCTGCCGCTGATCCGCTATACCAGCAGCCGCGACATCATGGGCCGCTTCGCCAGCCCGCGCACCGTCGCGGTGGTGGCCTGGGCCATGATGGCGACCATCGTCAGCCTGAACGTGATCCTGATCTGGAAGGCGTGGATCGACTGAGCCGGGATCGACCGGGGCCGGATCGCCCCGGCACGGTTGACCGCGAAGGCCGCCGTGATGGAAGATGCGTCCGGAATCCTTCCTTCGACGAGACCATGATGCGCCCTACCCACCACATCGCCATGCTGTGCGCCGCCCTGCTGCTGGGCGGCTGCGGCGCCCCCTTCCTGCGCCAGGTGCCCGCCGTGGGCGAGCCGCTGCCCGCGGTCGAGGCCAAGCTGGGCCGGTCGGATGCCGTGTATCCGGCGCCGGACGGCGGCCGCATCCTCGAATACCGCGGCCAGCCGATGGGCCAGTTCCAGTACATGGCGCGCGTCGACGCCGACGGGCGCTTCGTCTCCTACGAACAGGTGCTGACCAGCGAGAAGTTCGCCACCGTCAGGATCGGCAAGACCGACAAGGACGAGATCGTGCGCACCTTCGGCCGTCCGGCGGAATTTTCGCGGGTGGCTTTCCACGACTACGAGGTCTGGTCGTACCGCTACAAGGAGGCGGGCGTGTGGAACTCGATGATGCACGTGCACTTCGACCAGAAGGGCGTGGTGCAGCAGATGATCAACGGGCCGGATCCACGGTATGACGACCGGTTCCGGTTGCGCTGAACCGAGACCCGAAAACCGTCGTTCCAGGCATTGCCTGAAACGACTCCCCGCGCAGGCGCACTGCTGTCCAAGATAGTATTGATGGCCTAAAAACCGTCGTCCCCGCGAAGGCGGGGACCCATACTGAGTGTCAAAAGTTGGTATTTTTGAAGCATTCTGATTACTTCTGGCTACCAAATTTCTTGCTCAGTATGGATCCCCGCCTTCGCGGGGACGACGAGTTATTGGCTAGGAATGATTTTTACGTTATTGCTAGCAACAAAACCTGCTTAAGGCAGAGATAACGATTATCTTGGACAGTAGTGCGCGCAGGCGGGGACCCATACATCGTGACAGAATTCGGTATGCTGGAAACGCCACAGCGACGCAAGCTACCGCGATTTTGGGAGCTCGGCATGGATCCCCGCCTGCGCGGGGACGACGCGGTGTCGCTTACTTTCCGGGTGCAGCACCGGCTGCTGGCACCCTCCCCCCATCGCTGCGCACGAACGCTTCCACCGCATCCAGCGTCGGCGCCAGCCGGTGCAGCGGCGACGACAGCGACGCCACCAGCGTCACGTGGTTGACGCCGCCGTAGTACAGCTCGCGCACCGGCACGCCGGCCGTGCGCAGGCGCGCCGCCAGGCCGCCGGTGTTGCGCACCGGGTTGACGGTATCGTCCTTCTTCGGCGCGATCAGGAGCGCCGGCGGCACGCCCGCGCCCACGTGGTTGGCCGGCTGGGTGTCGGCCTTGGTGTACGGGTAATCGAACACCGGGCGCGTGGTGCGGTTCTCGATCGGCAGGAAATCGTAGGGACCGGCCAGGCCGATCCAGCCGCGCAGCGAATCCGGGCGGATACCCTGCTTGCCGAGCCAGCGCCCGTCCAGCGCCAGCATGGCGGCGTTGTAGGCGCCGGCGCTGTGGCCCATCACGAACACGTTACGGGGGTCGCCGCCGTACTTGCCGATCTCGCGTTCGGTCCAGGCCACGGCCTGGGCGCCGTCGTCGAGGAAGTCCGGATAACGCACCTGCGGGTACAGCCGGTAGTCGGGCACCACCACCACGAAGCCGCGCGCCGCCAGGGCCCGGCCGACGAAGGCGTAGTCGCGGCGCGCGCCGCTGACCCAGTTGCCGCCGTAGAAGAACACGATCACCGGCGCCGCCGCCGCGCCGGCAGCGGGACGGTACACGTCGAGCAGGTGGCGCTCGCCGGGCGCGTAGCGGATGCCGTCGCTGGCGCTGGACTGGCCGCTTGGCGACACCGCATTCAGCGCGGACAAGGGAGAACACGCGGCCAGCACGCCGCCCAGCAGCATGGCGGCGCCGAGGCCGGCGGCAAATCGTGTCAATTTTTTCATATAAAGTGCAAGTGGAAAACAATGTCCGAGTATAGCGGGCGCCGGCCTTCCAGCCACGCACGCGAGTCCAGTCGAGCGCCACGGCCTGTCCGGCCGCGTCCGGGAATGCATCGATTGCGGGGCCAACCGGCACGCAAGAATGTGTGACAAAGCATGGCGCGCCGCCCGCTATACTGGGCAACCATGCCGAGCGTCGACCCGTATCTGCCCCCCCAGCGCCGTCCGACGGCGCTTGTCCTCACCGTGCTCATGCACATGGCGCTGGCGATCGCCTGGCAGGCGGCGCGCCATGCGCCGCCCGTCGACACCGAGCGGGCGCAAGCGGTGACGCAATGGATTTCGCTGCCGGCCCCGGCGCGCATGCCGGCAGCGGCAGACGAACCCGTGGCGGCGCCTGCGCCGCCCGCCACCGCCACCGCCATGCGGCGCCAGGCAACGCCCGCGTTGCGTCCGCCGCGGCCACAACAGGCGCCCTCCCCGGCGGCGGCTGCGGGCGCGCCGAATGCGATCACGCTTCCGGCGCCGGCCGCGCCGGCCACCGCCGCATCCACCGCCCAAGATGACCGGCCGGGCAGCGCGCAAGCGGCTGCCGGCAGCGCCGCTTCGGCCCCCGCCGGCGCCGGCGCGGCAGCGCGCATCCTCGAACGCGCGCGGCGCGACGCAGGCGCCATCGACCGCACGCTGCGCAAGGAAAACTATCCGTACATCGTGGCGCCGCCGGACAGTCCGCAGATCCGCATGCGCAAGGGGATGGAAGGCGCGGCGGACATGGCGGCGCCCGGACTGTTCGAGGCGCCCAGGGTGGCGGAACTGGTCAACAACACCGGCAATGGCGACCGGCGCAGCAAGGTCGTCACCGGCAACGGCACCTATTGCATTACCGAGCGCGCGCCCACCACCCGCATCGACATGATCGAGAAGCACGGCAAGCAGACGTTGACCAGCTGCCCGGCGCACGAGACGCCCGCGGCAGCGCAGCAATGGCGCACCGCGCGCGATTGAAGCCGGCCTCGGGACGGATGCCGACGCATGGGATGGATCGCGGCGCAGGCGGCCGGTGCGCTGCGGCCAGTGCCGCCCGAGCCGGCGCCGGGTTCAGCGCCGCTCGCTCGGATCGTTCGATTCTTGCGCGGTCTGCACGATGCTGACCGGCTTGCCCTTGGCCAGGCGCCAGAAATACACCGCATAGCCGGACAGGCCGTACAGCACGAACAGCGGCCACAGCACCTTGGGCGGGTCGATCGCCAGCAGCGCCAGCGCCAGCGCGATCAGGAACACCACGATGAACGGCACCGACTTGCGGAAATTGACGTCCTTAAAACTGTAGAACGGCACGTTGGTGACCATGGTCAGGCCGGCGAACAGCGCGATGCCCCACGAGATCCAGTCGACGCGGCGCGCGCTGACGTTGATGTCCGGGTCGGTCATCATCATCACGAAGCCGACCACCAGCGCCGCCGCGGCCGGGCTGGGCAAGCCCTGGAAGAAGCGTTTATCGACGACTTCGATGTTGGTGTTGAAGCGCGCCAGGCGCAGCGCGGCGCCGGCGCAGTAGACGAAGGCGGCGATCCAGCCCAGCTTGCCCAGGCCACGCAGCGACCATTCGTAGATCACCAGCGCCGGCGCGGCGCCGAACGACACCATGTCGGACAGGCTGTCGTACTGGGCGCCGAATTCGGATTGGGTATTGGTCAGGCGCGCCACGCGGCCGTCCAGGCTGTCCAGCACCATGGCGATGAAGACCGCCCAGCAGGCGTGGTCGAAGCGCTGGTTCATGGCCATCACGATGGCGTAGAAGCCGCCGAACAGCGCGGCGGTGGTGAAGGCATTGGGCAGCAGGTAGATGCCGCGGCGCGGGCGCGCGGCCGCGGCCTCGGTCTTGCGGCCCCGGGTGAAGCGGGCGAAGCCCGGGCCTTTGACGGCGCCGGTTTTTCTGCGTCGGGGAAGAGGTGCCATGGTTTGATCGTCGGTAGCAGCGCACCTGGGCGCGGAAGCCTCCATTATAGTGGTGCCACCGCCCAGTTAGCGAACCGCTACTTAACGAATCGACATGATTACCTGAATTTCACCTTGCCCACCATGCGCATTTCCAGGCGCGTCTCGCCCGGCTCGAAGCTGGGTTCGGGCATCTCGCTGGAGGCGTCGGCGCTCTTGGCGCGCATCATTGCCATCGGCGGCGGCGGCGGCATCTGATTACCATAGTTGCCGCTGCCCTCGAAGTCGACGGTGTCGATGACCGCGTCGCCCAGGTTGCGGCCCATGGCGCGCGCGATCGACGCCACGCGCTCGTTCAGGTTGCGGTAGGTGGCGGCGATGCGCTCGTCGTCCAGCCGGCGCGTGAGTTCCTGGCTCAGGTGGTAGTCGATGCCGGCGATGCCCAGCACCTTCTGCGCCGCGCCGACGGTCTGCGGCAGTTTATCGAGGCTGCGCGTGGTGACTTCCAGGTTCTGGCCGACGCGCCAGCCGATCGGGATGCGGCGCGCTTCCGGCTTGACCAGCGGGCGCGGGCTGTCCGGCACTTCCGGGTACACCGGGTAGGTGTAGTAGTTGACGGTCTTCAGCTTGGCCTGCGGATCGGCGCGGCGCACCAGCTCGGTACCCTGCTTCATCTTCTGGTTGACGCGCGCGGTGGCGGCGGCGCGGTCCTTGTCCTGCTCCTCGACCGAGAAGGTGACGGTGGCTTCGTCGTTGGCGTGTACGACTTCGCCATAGGCCGGCACCACGACCAGCGTGCCGCCGGTGGCGACGCTGCCGCCCTGGGCGGTGGCGACCGTGGGGGCAGTCTGGGCCTGGGCGCCGGCAAAGGCGGCGGCAAGGACGGTGGCGAGGACGATCTTTGGTACGCGCATGCTTGTTCTCCTGATGAATCGGCGGTGGTTACCGCGGCAGGAGAACGATACCGTATTTACCGGCAGCGACGAGTTTCTGTAATGAAAAATTGCAAACGGTTGCAAATGGATGCAATTGGGTGTGAGGGAACGCGCGTGACCGACAGAAACCGAAACCCAAAAACCGTCGTCCCCGCGAAGGCGGGGATCCATGCTGAAACACCGAAGTCGAATAGGCGGCGTTACGGCGCCGCTTCTCGATTTCTGATGCTTCATATGGGTCCCCGCCTGCGCGGGGACGACGGGGTGCTGTCGACGTCTGCAGGAAAAGCTGTCGACCTGCTACTCGAACAATCAGTTCTTCGACTGATCCACCAGCTTGTTCTTGGCAATCCACGGCATCATCGCGCGCAGCTTGCTGCCGACTTCCTCGATCTGGTGTTCGGCCGTCAGGCGGCGGCGCGAGATCAGGGTCGGGGCGCCGGCCTTGTTCTCGAGGATGAAGCTCTTCGCGTACTCGCCGGTCTGGATGTCCTTCAGGCACTGGCGCATCGCGTTCTTGGTGTCTTCGGTGACCACGCGCGGGCCGGTCACGTACTCGCCGTATTCGGCGTTGTTCGAGATCGAGTAGTTCATGTTGGCGATGCCGCCTTCGTAGATCAGGTCGACGATCAGCTTCAGTTCGTGCAGGCACTCGAAATAGGCCATTTCCGGCGCGTAGCCCGCTTCCACCAGCGTCTCGAAGCCGGCCTTGATCAGCTCGACGGTACCGCCGCACAGCACGGCCTGCTCGCCGAACAGGTCGGTCTCGGTCTCTTCGCGGAAGTTGGTCTCGATGATGCCGGCCTTGCCGCCGCCGTTGGCCATCGAATACGACAGCGCGATGTCGCGCGCCGTGCCCGACTTGTCCTGGTAGACGGCGATCAGGTGCGGCACGCCGCCGCCCTGGCGGTAGGTGCCGCGCACGGTGTGGCCCGGCGCCTTCGGCGCGACCATGATCACGTCGAGGTCGGCGCGCGGCACGACCTGGCCGTAGTGGACGTTGAAGCCGTGGGCGAAGGCCAGCACCGCGCCCTGCTTGATGTTCGGCTCGACGTTTTCCTTGTACACCTGGGCGATATTCTCGTCCGGCAGCAGGATCATGACGACGTCGGCGGCCTTGACCGCTTCGTCGACCTCGGCGACCTTGATGCCGGCCTGCTCGACCTTGCCCCAGGAAGCGCCGCCGCGGCGCAGGCCGACGGTGACGTTGACGCCGGATTCGGTCAGGTTCTGGGCGTGCGCATGGCCTTGCGAGCCGTAGCCGAGGATGGCGACGTTCTTGCCTTTGATGAGGGAGAGGTCGCAGTCTTTATCGTAGAAAACTTTCATGTTTGATCCTGTTTTTTATGTGTCGTTGCCGTTGTCGCGATGCGGGCGTTACGCGTGGACGGCGCACGCATCGCGGTCAATTTGATTGTCGGGCGGAGCCGCCTCGTCGGCCACGTCCACCCTGCGGTGATCCGGTTCCGGCCCGGATACGGGTGCTTATACCTTGAGGATGCGTTCGCCGCGGCCGATGCCGCTGCCGCCGGTGCGCACGGTCTCGAGGATCGAGGCGCGGTCGATGGCGTCGATGAACGCGTCCAGTTTCGACTTGGCGCCGGTCAGCTCGATCGTGTAGGTCTTCTCGGTCACGTCGATGATGCGGCCGCGGAAGATGTCGGCGGTACGCTTCATTTCCTCGCGCTCCTTGCCGACCGCCCTTACCTTGATCAGCATGAGCTCGCGCTCGATGTGCTGGCCCTCGGTCAGGTCGACCACCTTGACCACCTCGATAAGGCGGTTCAGGTGCTTGGTGATCTGCTCGATGATATCGTCCGAGCCGACCGTGACGATGGTCATGCGCGACAGGGTGGCATCCTCGGTCGGCGCCACGGTCAGCGTTTCGATGTTGTAGCCGCGCGCCGAGAACAGGCCGACCACGCGCGACAGCGCGCCGGCTTCGTTTTCCAGCAGGACGGAGATGATGTGGCGCATTACAGGTCCTCCGATCCGAGCAGCATCTCCGACAAGCCTTTACCGGTCTTGACCATCGGCCAGACGTTCTCGCTGCGGTCGGTGATGAAGTTCATGAACACCAGGCGGTCCTTCATGGCGAAGGCGTCGCGCAGGGCGTTCTCGACATCGCCCGGCTTGTCGATGCGCATGCCGACGTGCCCGTAGGCCTCGGCCAGCTTCTCGAAGTCCGGCAGCGAATCCATGTACGACTCGGAATAGCGCGAGTTGTAGTCGAGTTCCTGCCACTGGCGCACCATGCCCAGGAAGCGGTTGTTCAGGAGGACGATCTTCGGCGTCAGGTTGTACTGCTTGCAGGTGGCCAGTTCCTGGATGTTCATCTGGATCGAGCCCTCGCCGGTGACGCAGGCGACGGTGGCGTCCGGGTTGGCCATCTGCACGCCCATCGCGTACGGCAAGCCCACGCCCATGGTGCCGAGGCCGCCCGAGTTGATCCAGCGGCGCGGCTGGTTGAACGGGTAGTACTGGGCCGCCCACATCTGGTGCTGGCCGACGTCGGAGGTGATGAAGGCGTCGCCTGCGGTGACCTGCCACAGCTTCTCGACCACCGATTGCGGCTTGATGACCTCATCGGACGGCTGGTACTTCAGGCATTCGCGCCCGCGCCATTCGCCGATCTGCTTCCACCACTGCTCCAGGCCGGCCTTGTTGGGTTTCGCTTCGGCCGCTTCCAGCTGCGACAGCAGCTCGACCAGCACGTCCTTGACGTTGCCGACGATCGGGATGTCGACCTTGACCCGCTTCGAGATCGACGACGGGTCGATGTCGATATGGATGATCTTGCGCGGGTTGGTGGCGAAGTGGCGCGGGTTGCCGATCACGCGGTCGTCGAAGCGCGCGCCGATGGCGATCAGGACGTCGCAGTGCTGCATCGCCATGTTCGCCTCATAGGTGCCGTGCATGCCGGGCATGCCGAGGAAATGGCCGCTCGACGAACGGTAGGCGCCCAGGCCCATCAGCGTGTTGGTGATCGGGAAGCCGAGCTTGTCGACCAGGCGGTTCAGCTCGGCCGATGCGTTGGCCAGGATGACGCCGCCGCCGCCGTAGATCATCGGGCGCTCGGCCTGCAGCAGCAATTGCACCGCCTTGCGGATCTGGCCGGCGTGGCCCTTGTCGACCGGGCGGTAGGAGCGCATCTCGATTTCCTTCGGATACGCGTACAGCGCCTTTTGCATGCTGACATCCTTGGGGATGTCGACCAGCACCGGGCCGGGACGGCCGGTACGGGCGATATAAAAGGCTTTCTTGATAGTCTCGGCCAGCTCGCGCACGTCCTTGACCAGGAAGTTGTGCTTGACCACCGGACGGGTGATGCCGACCGTGTCGCATTCCTGGAAGGCGTCCTGGCCGATCGCGTGGGTCGGCACCTGGCCGGAAATCACGACCATCGGGATCGAATCCATGTACGCGGTGGACAGGCCGGTGACGGCATTGGTGACGCCCGGGCCGGAAGTGACCAGGGCCACGCCGACCTTGTTCGAGCTGCGCGAATACGCGTCGGCCGCGTGGATCGCAGCCTGCTCGTGACGGACCAGGATGTGCTGGAACTTGTCCTGCTTGAAGATGGCGTCGTAGATGTAGAGGACCGCGCCGCCCGGATAGCCGAAGACGTGCTCTACGCCCTCTTCCGCCAGACAACGGACTGCGATCTCGGCGCCCGTGATGGGCACTGTTGCGTCAAAACTCATGAACTATTTCCTTTCAAGACCCATAGGGAGATTGATCGGATGCTCGTTCCTGGCGAGATACGTGTCACGCAACAGCGCTCATGCTTCCCTTCTTTCTGCGGTCACGTCGGTCTTACAGGATTCCGTAGGATCCTTGCGGAACGGCGCTGGGCGCAAACTCGTTTGGCGTGAGTTTCTGTGTGCGGAATGCGTGTCTCTCGCGCTGGTGGCGCGGGTCGGAGCAAACTGCCTACAAATGAAAGCGCGTCATGCGCGGAAAGGGCCTTGTGTGCCAATCCGGCGTGACCATAAGCTTCGGGGTTGCAAAGCGTCAGGTACCTTACTGCGTTGCACCATAACGGTCAAGTCAAAAATGATATTCCCGGTTTCGGTGCGTGCGCAGCGACTCCGCGCCGGCTCAGGGGGTGCCGTTGCGGCAGTGTTCGGCGAAGCCGGGCCGCGCAGCATGCGTGCTCCATGATGATGGACGTTTCGCTATCTTATTCGGGTTTCGGATGCGGCCGTCCGCAATATTTGCTAGCATGCGGAAGTTTTCCGATAAGCCACAGGCAACGTACCGGTGGCCTCCCACATTCATCGCATGGCCACTGATAAAGAACTCAACGATTTCCTCGAGAGTGTCGAGCGGCGCGCCTTCAAGCAGGCGGCGTACGCGGTCCGCAAGGACGAGGCAGCGCTCGACATCGTTCAGGACGCCATGATCAAGCTGGCGGAAAAATACGGCGACAAGCCGGCGGCGGAATTGCCGATGCTGTTCCAGCGCATCCTGCAGACCACGATCCTGGATTACTTCCGGCGCGAGAAGGTGCGCAACACCTGGGTCACCCTGTTCGGAGGGCTGGGCCGGCGGGATGACGACGACGAGGACTTTGATATACTGAATTCGTACGAGGCCGAAGAAGGTTCGGCCGCGGCGGAGTCGAGCGCGGACCAGGTGGAACGGGCGCAAACCCTGCGCCTGATCGAAGACGAGGTACAAAAGCTCCCGGCACGTCAACGCGAAGCCTTCCTCATGCGTTACTGGCAGGACATGGACGTGGCCGAAACGGCCCAAGCGATGGGATGCTCCGAGGGCAGCGTGAAAACGCATTGCTCTCGCGCTACGCATGCCCTGGCAGCAGCCCTCGAGGCCAAGGGAATAAAATTATGAATACCGACGACATCAACCTGGCGTACAAGATCCGTCACGCCCTCAACGAACGGCTCGACGAACTGCCGGCTTCCACCACGGACCGCCTGGCCGCCGCGCGCGCGCAGGCGCTGGCGCGCAAAAAGGCCGACGCCCCGCAGGCGGCGACGGCCCTGCGCCAGCCGCAGGGAAAGCGTGCGCGCTTCGAGCTGGCGTCGCTGTTCTCGATGCAGTGGCTGGCGCGCGCCGCCGTGGTGGCGCCGCTGGTGGCGATGGTGGGCGGCCTGGTCGGCGTCTACCAGGCCCAGCACGAGGAGCGCGTGGCCGAACTGGCCGAACTGGATGCCGCCGTGCTGTCCGACGAACTGCCGCTGACCGCCTACACCGATCACGGTTTCAACGCCTATCTCCTGCAACAACAGCAGCAACAGCCGCAGCGAGCCCAGTAAAGGATGACGGCAAACAAGCGTAAAGTCGCCGGCCTTGCCGTTGCCGCCGCCGTGCTCGTTGCCGGCACGGCTGCGCTGGTGATCGGACGGCAAGGCGCCATCGGTCCGTCCGCGGGCGACGCAGCCGGCGACGGTGCGGCAGTGCGCCAGGTGCAGGCGGGCCTGGGCGCCGCATCGGTGCGCAAGATCGGCGACAAGCCGTACTGGCGTGCCCTCACCCCGGCCCAGCAAGTGGCGCTGCAGCCGCTGCAGGGCGAGTGGGACGGCATGGACGGCGTGCG
The DNA here is from genome assembly GCF_012849555.1 of Massilia forsythiae. NCBI lineage: Bacteria > Pseudomonadati > Pseudomonadota > Betaproteobacteria > Burkholderiales > Oxalobacteraceae > Massilia > Massilia forsythiae. The sequence goes on along the minus strand of NZ_CP051685.1, from coordinate 3,682,349 downwards.
CAAGCAGAAGTGGCTGCAGCTGGCCAGCCGTTTCGGCGCCATGCGTCCGGAAGAGCGGGAGCGCGTGCACGAACGCATGCGCGAATGGGTCAAGTTGACGCCCGAGCAGCGCGAACTGGCGCGCGAGACGTATACCCGCACCCGCAAGATCGCCCCCGAGCAGAAGAACGCCACCTGGCAGAGTTACCAGCAGTTGTCGAACGAACAGAAGGAAAAGCTGGCGGCTTCCGCGGCCGGGCGCGCCGTCCCGGCGGTGCCGTCCCAGGCCAACGCCAAGGTCGTGCCGCTGGGCCAGGGCGCGAGCGCCTGCCCCGCAGGAACCGTCAGGAACGCCGTCTCGGCCACGCCGCCGTGCGTGGCGGCGCCCGCCGCGCCCGCCGTGCCGGCATCGAACCCGGCCGCGCCGCCGGCCGGCGCTCCCGCCACGCCGGCGCCGCCGGCCCAGCAGGAAAAACCGGTGCCGGCCAACTGGGGCATCACACCCAACAACGCCTGAAGGATTGCCGACCACGCCATGAGCGAACCCACCGCGCCGCCCCTGCCCTGTCCCAGCATCCGGCGCCGCCTGGTCGCCATGGTGTACGAAAGTTTCCTGCTGGCGGCGGTCGAGATGCTGGCGGTGGCGCTGTGGCTGGCGCTCACGCGCAACCACCACGAGCCGGTCTACCAGTACGGCCTGAAGGTGTTCCTGTTCCTGGTCACCGGCGCCTATTTCGTGCACGCCTGGAGCGGCAGCGGCCATACGCTGGCGATGAAGACCTGGCGCATGCGCCTGCTGACCGACGGCGGCGCGCGCGTGCCGCTGCGCACGGCGGTGCTGCGCTACCTGCTGGCCTGGGGCTGGTTCCTGCCGGCGCTGGCCGTGTGTGCGCTGTTCGGCGTGACCGGCAAGGCCCAGGTCGGCATCGTGGTCGGCGTCGGCATCGTGGCCTGGGGCGCAACCGCGCTGCTCGATCCGCAGCGGCGCTTCCTGCACGACCGGCTGGCGGGCACGCGGCTGGTCAGCCTGGTCGGCCGGCCGGCGGTACAGGCGGTGGCTTCCTGAACGCCCGCTGGCGCCCTCGGAAGGATGGCGCTTTCCACGATCGTTGCGCCTGCTCGCTCGACTTTTTCCGATTTAATACTATCGGTTAGTTGCATATTTCAGGCAAGCGCGCCGCTTCGCGTCACGATTCGTCCAGGCCGGTATCGCCCTGGGCTTGTTGCCCGTACGGTTCCTGCGCCGCCCGCGCTGTCCGGATGCGCGCACCGAACGATTGTCCATCCAGCGCCTCGATCGCTTCCGCCAGCACCTGCGACAGAGGATACGGCAGTTGCGAATCCAGGCTGGCCACCGCACCCGCGGTCACCTGACAGCATGTGCGCAGGCGCGGCAGCATGGCGCTTCCTGCCTCGCTCAGTTAGAAAGCACTTCAGAAGCGTTCGAACTCTTGCAGGTAGCGCCAGCGCCCTGCCGCCAGGCTGCCGACGGCAATGCGGCCGACGCGCAGGCGGCGGATCGCCTTGACCTCCAGCCCGGCGGCGCGGCAAGCCGCGCCGACACGCGAAGGCGCGATACCCTTGCCGGCGATGCGCAGGCGCGCCTCGCTCTGGCGGCTGACCTTGACCGCGGCGTTACCGCCGGCAAAGGCGGCGCCGACCGCCTGCAGCGCCTCGTCGCCGACCGCGGCCGCAGTCTCGACCACGTATTCGTGCTCGATGCGCGCGCCATCGTCGACCAGCTTGCGCAGCATGCGCCAGTCCTGGCTCAGCACCACCAGGCCGCTGGCCTCGGTATCCAGCGGCGTCGCCAGTGTCAGCCTGGCCAGGTGGCGCTGCAGGAAGCGCTGGTCGCCCGGCCCGCCCTGCGCCGGCGCCAGGGTGGCGGCGCTCAGGTGCGCCGCCGGATCGGCCGCCAGCGCGCTGCAGGCGACGCCGGCCGGCTTGTGCAACAGGATCGTCACCGGCAGCGGCTCCTCCGCCGTGGCGCCCGGCAGCAACGCCACCGCCTGCGCCGGCGTCACGCGCGTGGCTGGATCCTCCACCACGGCGCCGTCGACGCCGACCCAGCCGCCGGCGATGTAGCGCTCGGCCTCGGCGCGCGAGCATGGCACCTGCGCCGCCACGCGCTTGGCCAGGCGGATGCCCTCGCCGCCCGCCGCCTCGTCAAGCCGCGCGTCCACGCCCACGCCCTGATTGCCCTCTCGCGTCGCGCTCATCAGGCGCGCCAATCGCGGAAAAAGGCACCGAAGGCGTCGACCACCGTGCGCACGTCCTCGGCCGACACGTCCAGGTGCGTCACCAGGCGCGTGTTGGCGCCGATGCTGGCGCGGATACCGCGTGCGGCCAGGTGCGCGCGCAGCGGCGCCACGGCGGCGTCCGGCACCTGCACGTAGAAGATGTTGGTCTGCGGCGCGGTCACCGTCAGGCCCTCGATGCGGCCCAGGCCGGCGGCCAGGTCGGCCGCGTTGCGGTGGTCGTCGGCCAGGCGCTCGACGTTGTGCTCGAGCGCGTGGTGCGCCGCCGCCGCGATCACGCCGGCCTGGCGCATGCCGCCGCCCAGCATCTTGCGCCAGCGCTTGCCCTGCTCGATGAAGTCCTTCGGTCCCAGCAGCACCGAACCGACCGGCGCGCCCAGGCCCTTGGACAGGCACACCGAGACGGTGTCGAAACCGGCCACCGCGGCGCGCAGGCTCTGGCCGTTCTTGACGGCGGCGTTGCACACGCGCGCACCGTCGAGGTGGGTCGCCAGGCCGCGCGCGTGGGCGAAGCTTGTCGCGGCCTCGAGGTAGTCCAGCGGCAGCACGCGGCCGCCGATGGTGTTTTCCAGCGCCAGCAGGCGCGTGCGCGCGAAGTGCATGTCGTCCGGTTTGATGTAGGCGCCGATGTCGGCCACGGCGATGCTGCCGTCGGCCCCGTTGGCGATCGGCTGCGGCTGGATGCTGCCCAGCACCGCTGCACCGCCGCCTTCGTACTTGTAGGTATGCGCTTCCTGGCCGACCAGGTATTCGTCGCCGCGGCCGCAGTGGGTCATCAGCGCGATCAGGTTGGTCTGGGTACCGCTGGGGGCGAACATGCCGGCCTCGTAGCCGAACAGCTCGGCCGCGAACGCCTGCAGGCGGTTGACGGTGGGGTCGTCGCCGTAGACGTCGTCGCCCACCGGCGCGGCGGCCATGGCGGCGCGCATGGCGGCGCTCGGTTGGGTGACGGTGTCGCTGCGCAGGTCGATCCAGCGCTGGTGTTGGTCGCTCATGGTCTCTATCGGTCGGTGGTGGCGGTGATGGGTGCAGCGGATGCGGACGGTCGCGCGGCGGCACGGCCGCATCCGTGCAGTGTATCAGGCGGGTTGCGCTTCCGGAGCCGCGGCGGACGCGGGCCGGGCGACGCCGAAGCGCGCGGCCATCTCGTCCAGGCCCAGTTCGGCCAGCACCTCGCGCAGGCGCTCGGCGGGCCGCCTGCGCGGCAGGTCTTTGTAGGTGGCGACGATCAGCTCGTTCTTCATCGAGTGTTCCCAACCCACCAGCTCGGTCACCGTGACCTGGTAGCCGTGCGCTTCCAGGCGCAGGCAGCGCAGCACGTTGGTGATCTGGCTGCCGAACTCGCGCGTGTGGATCGGGTGGCGCCAGATCTCGGTGAGCGCGCTGCGGCCCAGGTCGCGGCCCTTGTTCTTGCGCAGCACCGACGCCACCTCGGCCTGGCAGCACGGCACCAGCACGATGTGCTTCGCCCCCTTCTGCAGCGCGAAGTCGATGGCGTCGTCGGTGGCGGTGTTACAGGCGTGCAGCGCGGTGACCACGTCGACGGTGGGCGGCAGCCGGTCGGAGCTGGTCGATTCCGCCACCGACAAATTCAGGAACGACATGCCGGGAAAGCCCAGGCGCTCGGCCAGCGCGCCCGACTTCTGCACCAGCTCCTCGCGCGTTTCGATGCCATAGATGCGCGAGTCGTCGGCGCGGCCCTTGAAGAACAGGTCATACAGGATGAAGCCGAGGTAGGACTTGCCGGCGCCGTGGTCAACCACGCTGACGCCGCGCGCCTGCTCGCCCTTTGCTTCCCGGGCGACCCGCACGTCCTCGAGCAGCGGCTCGATGAACTGCACCAGGTGGTAGACCTGCTTGAGCTTGCGGCGGCTGTCCTGGTTCAGCTTGCCGTCGCGGGTGAGGATGTGCAGTTCCTTGAGCAGCTCGATCGACTGGCCAGGCTTGATTTCCGGGGCCAGTTCGTGGAGTGACGGGGCCGGTCTTGGGGTGGCCGGCTGCTGCGTGGCCTTGTTCTGTTTCTTGCTCATTGTCGTATTCTTCCGATTACGCGGTAGGGTGGACGTGGCCGGCGAGGCGGCTTTGCCGTCCACACGTTCAACGAATGCCCGCGTTGGTTGGACGCGTGGACGGCGCAGCCGTCCACCCTACGATGCATTGCTGTATCAACGCGCCTCGTCGATCCACGCGGCCTGGATCGCTTCGAGGACGCGTTCGCCGCCGCGCAGGCGGTCGTCGTCGAAGCCGTCCAGGCCGACCACCCAGTTGTGCAAATCGACGAAGCGCACCGTCGACGGATCGACGTCCGGATAACGTTCCAGCAGCGCCTCGGCGATGGCGCTCACGTCCTGCCATTTCATGGGAAACCTCCCGTCAATGGTTCTTTTCGGCTGCGTGGTTGATCGTGTATTTCGGGATCTCGACCACCAGATCCTCGTCCGCGATGATCGCCTGGCACGACAGACGCGAGTTCGGCTCCAGGCCCCAGGCCTTGTCGAGCATGTCCTCTTCCTTTTCTTCCTGCTCGTTCAGCGAATCGAAGCCTTCGCGCACCACCACGTGGCAGGTGGTGCAGGCGCACACGCGGTCGCAGGCGTGTTCGATGTCGATGTCGTTGTCGAGCAGGACGTCGCAGATCGACTTGCCGGCCGGGCCGTCGAGCACGGCGCCGTCGGGACAGAACACGGGATGGGGGAGGATGACGATTTGTGGCACTTCTTTACCTCGTTGGTTTATTTGCTTTTTTGGGTGGGGCATTATCCCATACGGGCTTGGCAGACATCTTTCTGCCCGCTGCGCCACCCCGTCGTCCCCGCGCAGGCGGGGACCCATGCCGGGCATCCAGAATCGATTCCTGAGCAATTCGCTGGCGGTTCAAACGCCACGAATCCTGTCATTCAGTATGGGTCCCCGCTTTCGCGGGGACGACGTTTTGTGTTCGTATCCTGTCAGAATGCCGCTGGAGTTCGAGCAACAGCCCTTACACCTGATCCAGCGATTTCCCCGCCAGCACCTTGCGCACGCTCTTGTCCATGCGCCGCGCGGCGAATTCCTCGGTACCGTCGGCCAGGGCGTGCACCGCGTCGTGCAGCGCGTTCTGGCGCGCGCCGGCTTCCAGGCCCTGGTCGTTGGAGCGCACGGCGGCATCGCGCACCGCCTGCACCAGTGTCGCGATGGCGTCGCGCTCCGCGTCGCTGAGCAGTTCGTTGTCGGCGTCGAGCGCCGATTGCGTGGCCAGCAGGATGCGCTCGGCCTCGACCTGTTCCTCGCGCAGCGCGCGCGCCGCCATGTCGACGGAGGCGGAATTGTACGAATCCTGCAGCATGCGCGCCACCTCGTCGTCGCCCAAACCGTAGGACGGCTTGACGGTGATCGACGCTTCCACGCTCGATCGCATCTCGCGCGCCGCCACCGACAGCAGGCCGTCGGCGTCGACCTGGTACGTGACGCGGATGCGCGCCGCGCCGGCCGCCATCGGCGGGATGCCGCGCAGCTCGAAGCGCGCCAGCGAGCGGCAGTCGGACACCAGCTCGCGCTCGCCCTGCACCACGTGCACCGCCAGCGCGGTCTGGCCATCCTTGAAGGTGGTGAATTCCTGCGCGCGCGCGCACGGGATGGTCGAGTTGCGCGGGATGATCTTCTCGACCAGGCCACCCATGGTCTCGATGCCGAGCGACAGCGGGATCACGTCCAGCAGCAGCCAGTCGTCGCCCGCCGCGCGGTTACCGGCCAGCAGGTTCGCCTGGATGGCGGCGCCCAGCGCCACCACCTTGTCCGGATCGATGTTGGCGTGCGGGATGGTCTTGAAGTAATCGCCCACGGCGCGGCGGATGTGCGGCATGCGCGTGGCGCCGCCGACCAGCACCACGCCGTCGACGTCTTCCACCGACACGTTCGCGTCGCGCATCGCCTTGCGCACCGCGTTCATGGTTTTCGCCACCAGCTGCTGGGTGATGTCGGCGAAGGTCCTGGCGGCGACGGTAACCTGCACCAGCTCGCCCGACTTCAGGATCGCCTCGACGGTCGTGTCCTCGTTGGTCGACAGCAGTTCCTTGGCCTGGCGCGCCTTGACCATCAGGGTCGCGGTGTCCTGGTCCGACAGCGGAGACAAGGCAGCCTGCTGGGTGATGTGGCAGAACAGGCGCTGGTCGAAGTCGTCGCCGCCCAGGGCCGAATCGCCGCCGGTGGACAGCACCTCGAACACGCCCTTGGACAATTTCAAGATCGAGATGTCGAAGGTGCCGCCGCCCAGGTCGTACACCGCGAACACGCCTTCCTTGCCGTGGTCCAGGCCGTAGGCGATGGCGGCCGCGGTCGGCTCGGACAGCAGGCGCAGCACGTTCAGGCCGGCCAGCTGGGCCGCGTCCTTGGTGGCTTGCCGCTGGGCGTCGTCGAAGTAGGCCGGCACGGTGATCACGGCGCCGACCAGTTCGTCGCCCAGCGCATCCTCGGCGCGCTGGCGCAGCGTCGCCAGGATCTGGGCCGAGGTCTCGACCGGACTCTTGACGCCGGCCACGGTCCTCAGCTGCACCATGCCCGGCGAATCCACGAAATCGTAGGGCAGGTTCTCGGCGTGGGCGATGTCCTTCAGGCCGCGCCCCATGAAGCGCTTGACCGAGACGATGGTGTTCTTCGGGTCGGTGGTCTGGTGCGCCTGCGCCTTGTGGCCGATGTTGGCGTGGCCGTCCGGCAGGTAGCGCACGACCGAGGGCAGCAGCGCTCGGCCGTCTTCGTCGCTCAGCACTTCCGGGATGCTGCTGCGCACGGTGGCGACGAGGGAATTGGTGGTGCCGAGGTCGATGCCCACCGCCAGGCGGTGCTGGTGCGGCGCGGTCGACATGCCGGGTTCGGAAATCTGCAGTAGTGCCATGGTCGTGTTACCTGGTTTTGTTTTTTGGTGCGATCGCGTCCGTCACGCTTCCAATGCCTCGAACGCGTACTGCAGCTCGTCGCCGAATTTGTCGAGGAACATCAGCGCGCGCACGCCCTGCGCCGCCTGCGCGTAGTCGCCGCCGTCGAGCAGCCGGCCGACCTGCGCCAGCTGCGCCTTGCGCTCGCCGCGCACCTGGGCGTCGAGCGCGTCCAGCGCCGCCGCATCCTTGCCGGCACGCGCGTCGGCCAGCGCCTCGCGCAGTTCCATCTGCTGCATCAGGAAGTCCACCGGCATCGCCGTGTTGGACTCGGCCCCGATGTCGACGCCGTTCAGCTCGCACAGGTACTGGGCGCGCTTCTGCGGATTGCGCAGGGTCTGGTAAGCCTCGTTGGCGCGCGTGGCCCATTGCATGGCGACGCGCTTCTCGGTATCGCCGGCGTTGACGAAGCGGTCCGGGTGGACGCGGCCCTGCACCTCGCGGTAGGCGCTGTCCAGCGCATCCATGTCGAGGTCGAAGCGGGGCGGGAGGTGGAACAGGTCGAAGTGGTTCTGCATCGGTGGGTGCTGCGCCTGGCGGAAAATGGGACACGCGCGCGGACGCGCTCAGATGCGGAAGCTTTCGCCACAGCCGCAGTTGTCCTTGACGTTCGGGTTGTTGAAGCGGAAGCCTTCGTTCAAGCCTTCGCGCGCGAAATCGAGTTCGGTGCCGTCGATGTAGGGCAGGCTCTTGGGATCAACGAACACCTTCACGCCGTGCGATTCGAAGATGTTGTCCTCGCCGCCCGGCTCGTCGACGTATTCCAGCTTGTAGGCCAGGCCGGAGCAGCCGGTGGTGCGCACACCGAAGCGCAGGCCGACACCCTTGCCCCGGCGCTCGAGGTAACGGGTGATGTGGCGTGCGGCTTTTTCTGTCAGTGTGATGGACATGAATTTTCTCCAACTTGGATACGTGTTACGCGGGGTGGACGGCGAAGCCGGCTAGGCGCCCCGTCCACCCCACGCATGCCGGTCAACGCATTACGCGTTTTCGGTCGCGTGCTTGGTCTTGTAGTCGGCCACGGCCGCCTTGATCGCATCCTCGGCCAGGATCGAGCAGTGGATCTTCACCGGCGGCAGCGCCAGTTCCTCGGCGATCTGGGTATTCTTGATGGCCAGCGCCTCGTCCAGGGTCTTGCCCTTCACCCATTCGGTGATCAGCGAGCTGGAGGCGATCGCCGAGCCGCAGCCGTAGGTCTTGAACTTCGCGTCTTCGATCAGGCCCTGGTCGTTCACCTTGATCTGCAGCTTCATCACGTCGCCGCAGGCCGGCGCGCCGACCATGCCGGTGCCGACGTCGTCGGCGTTCTTGTCGAAGGCGCCGACGTTGCGCGGGTTTTCGTAGTGGTCGAGAACTTTGTCCGAATATGCCATGGTAGTGCTCCTTGAATGCGTTACGTTGCTTGGTGCTGCGTGTCCGTGATCAGTGCGCGGCCCACTGGATCGAGCTGATGTCGATGCCGTCCTTGTGCATGTCCCACAGCGGCGACAGTTCGCGCAGCTTGCCGACTTTCGATTTCAGCAGCTCGACCGCGAAGTCGATGTCCGCCTCGGTGGTGAAGCGGCCGATCGTGAAGCGGATCGAGCTGTGCGCCAGTTCGTCGCTGCGGCCCAGGGCGCGCAGCACGTACGACGGTTCCAGCGAGGCCGAGGTGCAGGCCGAACCGGACGACACCGCCAGGTCCTTGACCGCCATGATCAGCGATTCGCCTTCGACGAAGTTGAAGCTGACGTTCAGGTTGTGCGGCACGCGATGCTGCATGTCGCCGTTGATGTAGACCTCTTCGATCTCCAGCAGGCCCTTGGCCAGGCGGTCGCGCAGCGCCTGCACGCGGGCGATCTCGCTGTCCATCTCTTCACGCGCGATGCGGAAGGCTTCCCCCATGCCGGCGATCTGGTGGGTCGGCAGCGTGCCCGAGCGCAGGCCGCGCTCGTGGCCGCCGCCGTGCATCTGCGCTTCCAGGCGCACGCGCGGCTTGCGGCGCACGTACAGGGCGCCGATGCCCTTCGGACCGTAGGTCTTGTGCGCGGTGAAGGTCATCAGGTCGACCTTCAGCTTGTCCAGGTCGATGTGCACCTTGCCGGTGGCTTGCGCGGCGTCGCTGTGGAAGATCACGCCCTTCTTGCGGCACAGTTCGCCGATCTCGGCGATCGGCTGGATCACGCCGATCTCGTTGTTGACGTACATGACCGAGACCAGGATGGTGTCCGGACGGATCGCCGCTTCCAGCTGCTCGAGCGAGATCAGGCCGTTGTCCTGCGGCTCCAGGTAGGTCGCCTCGAAGCCCTGGCGTTCCAGCTCGCGCACGGTGTCCAGCACGGCCTTGTGCTCGGTCTTGACCGTGATGATGTGCTTGCCCTTCGTTTTATAGAAGTGCGCGGCGCCCTTCAGGGCCAGGTTGTTCGATTCGGTCGCGCCCGAGGTCCAGATGATCTCGCGCGGATCGGCGCCGACCAGCGCCGCCACCTGCGCGCGCGCTTCCTCCACCGCCGCCTCGGCGCTCCAGCCGTAGGCGTGGCTGCGCGACGCCGGATTGCCGAACTGCTCGCGCAGGAACGGGATCATCTTGTCGGCCACGCGCGGATCGATCGGCGTGGTGGCCGAGTAATCCATGTAGATCGGAAAATGCGGTGCGGTGACGAAGCTCTGCTCGATTTTTTTGTCCAAAGGCGCGTTCATGTGTTCACTCCATCCGATGTGCTGCTCAATGTCGATGTACTGCTCAATGTTGGTTGCTGCTCGGTGTTCTGCGTTCTGCTTTTTGCTGCTGCTCGTTCAGTGCTGTCCGACGGCCGCCTGGCGGTGCATCACCACCACGTTCTGGTCCTTCTGCTTCTGCTGGTCGACCAGGTCCTGCAAGGTGACGGAGTCGAGGAAATCGACCATCTTCGCATTCAGGGTGGCCCACAGCTCGTGGGTCATGCATTGCGTGCCGCCCGCGCCGTCGGCACCGTGGCAATTGCCCTTGCCGCCGCACTGGGTGGCGTCGAGCGGCTCGTCGACGGCGATGATGATGTCGGCGACGGTCACCTTGGCGGCGCTGCGCGCCAGGCTGTAGCCGCCCCCCGGGCCGCGCACCGACTCGACGATCTCGTGCCGGCGCAGCTTGCCGAACAACTGCTCCAGGTAGGACAGCGAAATCGCCTGGCGCTGGCTGATGCCGGACAGCGTGACCGGACCGTTGCCCTGGCGCAGTGCCAGGTCGATCATCGCGGTTACAGCAAAACGGCCTTTGGTGGTCAGACGCATCACAACCCCGGGTTGGTTTCCAGACAGTGTTAAAATCTTGCCTTTATTCAATCAACCAAGTTCGTCTGCTCAACTGCTTGCGAGACATCTTGAATAACCTGATTAGTTGATCGATTTAGTCAAGTATAGCGCATCTGACGGGGTTTGTCTTGGACGGCCCAAAACTGCAGTAAGCGCCGAAAATTCGGGGTCAGAGCACTTTCAAAATCAATAGTCTCTGCGCCACTCCAGTATCGAGACAGCGGCTGGAGATACATGGCATCGTTCCTTTCTCCACACCGACGCGATGCGGCGTCACGCCGAATGGACCAGTCAATTTCCTTGGAAAGTGCTCTGACCCCGAATTTGACCCCGAATTTGTTGTCAGCGCTGGCGCAGGAGGTGCATCGGGCCGAACAGTTGCTGCATGCCCTGGTGGCGGATGAAGCTGAGGTTGTAGGGATGCTCGGCCTGGACGTGGGGAAAGCTGGCGCTTTCGGGGACGTTTTTCAGTTGCTCGGCGATCTTGCCCCACAAGACCAGGGTCGGCTTGGCAGCGCGCGCGGACAGGGCCGCGAACACGGCTTGCTGGAACGGCACCCAGGCGCGCGCGTCGACCACCGGCGCCACGTGCTTGCGGAACACCAGTGACGCGTTCAGCAGCAGGAAACCTTCGCCCAGCAGGTTGTCCTGCAGTGCGGCCAGGGTGCGGATGCTGCCGTCACCCTGCACGGCCGACCTGGCGATCGGCGCCAGCGCGGCGCCGCCGGTGTCGTCGGCCTGCAGGCGGCCGTCGGCCACCAGCAGCATCTTCATGAAATTGCGCAGCGAGGTGGCGCGGTTGACCGGCTTCGACAGGCCGGCTTCCGACCACAGTTCCCCCACCGCCCCGTCCATGAAGCAGACCCCGGTCGCGCTTTGCGCACGCGGATACGGCCCCTCCCCCACCAGCACGTAGCGCACCCGTTCCAGCGGCAGCGCGAAGGCGGCGAACAGGCGACCGTCGGTGGGCAGGTAATCGTCCACCGCCAGCGCCGGCAGGTAGTCGGGCGTGGCGCGCATCATCGCTTCCAGGCCCTGGCGCAGGGTCGCGTGCCAGGAAGGATCGGCCAGCTTCAGGGCGTCGAGAATGGCGGTAGGGATTGTGGTGTCAGGCATGAGATGAATAGAATTATCCAGATGACAAGACAGCGCAGATTGGTGCCGTGCCCGCCCTTCGCAAGTGCCTGTGTGCGGATTTTTCTTGTCGGGCAGCGGGCCAGCTGAGCCGCAGGGTCCGATGCCTACGGTATCGGTGGCGTGCGCATGGGTCCCCGCCTCCGCGGGAACGACGGCCTGGCTTTCCCGCCTCGACGATGAAGACGCGGCGATTACTCCGCATCCGGCTGGTTCGCCGGATGCGCCGCGACGAAGCCGGGCATCTCGATGCAGGCGGCATTGATGCGCCGGATGTTCGGGTACGGCGCCAGGTCGATGCCGTGGCGCTGGGCATTGTAGACCTGCGGCACCAGGCAGCAATCGGCGATGGTCGGGGTGTGGCCGTGGCACAGCGGGCCGGCGCTGGGGTCGCGGTCGAGGTGTTTTTCCAGCACCTCCAGCCCGTCCGTCAGCCAGTGGCGGTACCACTCGGTCTTCACCGCTTCGGACAAACCGAGGGTGTCGGTCAGGTAGCGCAGCACGCGCAGGTTGTTCACCGGGTGGATGTCGCAGGCGATGATCTGGGCCAGCTCGCGCACCCGCGCGCGTCCGCTGGCATCTTTCGGCATCAACGGCACCTTCGGGTACTCGTCGTCCAGGTATTCCAGGATCGCCATCGACTGCGTCAGCGTGATGTAGTCGTCCTGGAACGCCGGCACCAGGCCGCTCGGGTTGATCGCGGTGTACTGCGCCTGCAGCTGTTCGCCGCCGTCGCGCAGCAGGTGCACCGGAATCGCGTCGTACTGCAGCTCCTTCAGGTTCAGCGCAATGCGCACCCGGTAGGCGGCGGAGCTGCGGAAATACGTATAAAGCTTCATTCCCTTCTCCCTTGGTAGTGCGCGACCTGCTGGTCGATCGCGCCGAAAATGCTGGCCCCGGCCGCATCCTGCATCTCGATGCGCACCGTGTCGCCGAAGCGCAGGAACGGCGTCTGCGGCGCGCCCTGCTCGATGGTCTCGTACATGCGCAGCTCGGCCAGGCAGCAATAGCCGACGCCGCCGTTGGCGATGCTGGAACCGTGCAGGCCGCCCTGCTTGTTGGACACCGTGCCCGAGCCGATGATGGTGCCGGCCGCCAGTTCGCGCGTCCTGGCGGCGTGCGCCACCAGCCGGGCGAAGCTGAAGGTCATGTCCTCGCCGGCGTCCGGGCGCCCGAACGGCTGGCCGTTGAGGGTCACCAGCAGCGGCAGCTTGAGCTTGCTGTCCTGCCAGGCGGCGCCCAGCTCGTCCGGCGTCACCGCCACCGGAGAGAATGCGCTGGCCGGCTTCGACTGGAAGAAGCCGAAGCCCTTTTCCAGTTCCTTCGGGATCAGGTTGCGCAGCGAGACGTCGTTGACCAGCATGACCAGGCGGATCGCGCCGGCGGCCTGTTCCGGCGCCGCGCCCATCGGCACGTCGCCGGTCACCACCGCCACCTCGGCCTCCAGGTCGATGCCCCAGTCTTCGGATAGCGCCGCGATCGGGTCGCACGGGCCGACGAAGGAATCCGAACCGCCCTGGTACATCAGCGGGTCCTGGTAGAACGACGGCGGCACCGCGGCATTCCTGGCCTTGCGCACCAGTTCGACGTGGTTGATGTAGGCCGAGCCGTCGGCCCACTGGTAGGCGCGCGGCAGCGGCGAGGCGCAGTCGGACGCGCTGAACGGGACCGCGTCCGGCACGCCGCCGGCACGCGGTTGCCCGTTGAGCTGCTCGTAGACCTGCTGCAGGCGCGGCTGCACGCGGTCCCAGTCGTCCAGCGCGGCCTGCAGGGTGCGCGCGATGGCCGGCACGGCCTGGCAGATGCCCAGGTCGCGGCTGACCACGACCAGGGTGCCGTCGCGGCCGCCGGCTTTCAGGGAAGCGAGTTTCATGGCGTTTCCTTCGATTCTTGTTTTGAGTGCCGCCATTAAAATGCAAATCCGGCGATCGTACAAATCGTATTTTTCGGTGGGACGCGTCCGGCTTGCCGATGCCTCCATTGGGCCAGACGATCGCTCCTCTCGACCGTGCGCTTGCGAACACTGCGCACCACGCGCCCTTGCGAGGGCAAGCGAAAGGGCGGGCAAGGCAGCGGCCGCGCTAGAATGGGCTTTCGTCACCGCGAGCGCCGCCACCATGTCCCTGAACACCGTCGAGATCAACCAGCGCATGGACAAGTTCGACCGCCACGCCAGCGTCTGGCTGTTCGGCTACGGCTCCCTCATCTTCAAGGCCGATTTCCCCTTCCTGGAACGGCGCCCGGCGCACATCGCCGGCTGGACGCGCCGCTTCTGGCAGGGTTCGCACGACCACCGCGGCACGCACAGCGCGCCGGGACGCGTGGTGACACTGGTGCCGGAGCCGGGCGCGCTGTGCCACGGCATGGCCTACCTGGTCACGCCGGACGCGTTCGCGCACCTGGATTACCGCGAAAAGAACGGCTACCTGCGCCTGGCGACCGACATCCGGTTCGAGGACGGCGCCAGCATCGAAGGCCTGGTGTATATCGCCACCCACGAGAACGCCGCCTACCTGGGACCGGCCAGCGAGCGCGACATCGCGCGCCAGATCGCCGCCGCCAGCGGCCCGAGCGGCCCGAACGTCGACTACCTGCTGGAACTGGCCGGCGCGCTGCGCGAACTGGGCAAGTTCGATCCGCACGTGTTCGAGATCGAGCGCCACTTGGCCGCGTTCAAGCCCTGACGGCGCGTTCGGGTGCGCGCACGCGCACGCGCACGGCCGCCGGATTGCGCGGTTTGTGGTCTAATTGCCAAGCCACCCGGCAGCCCCCGCACACCCGCAGACCACAGCCCAGGAGAACACGATGCAGCAGCAGCCACCGACCAGCCCGGCCCAGCGCCCCGAACTCGACGAGGACACGCTCGCCTTCGTGCGCCGCGTGTTCGGCCTGGTGCGCGCCGGCGAAGCCGTCGAGCTCTCCAGCCTGCTGGAGCGCGGCCTGCCGCGCAACCTGCGCAACGAGCGCGGCGACAGCCTGCTGATGCTGGCCTGCTACCACGGCCATTTCGACGCCGCCAAGACCCTGCTGGAACATGGCGCCGACCCGGAAGTGCAGAACGACGCCGGCCAGACCCCGCTCGCCGGCGTGGCCTTCAAGGGCGACCTGCCGATCGCCACCCTGCTGCTCGACCACGGCGCCCAGGTCGACAACGCCGGCCCCAACGGCAAGACCGCGCTGATGTTCGCCGCCATGTTCAACCGCGTCGACATCGCGCAGTTGCTGCTGGCGCGCGGTGCCGACCCGCTGCGCCCGGACGCCGACGGCAACACCATCCTCGACGCCGCCCGCAAGATGGGCGCGCACGACACCGCCGAGCTGCTGGCCTCGGCCACCGGCGCCGCCTGAGCGGCTGGCGAAACACGCTGCCATTGTAGGGTGGACGGCTTCGCCCGCGCCTGTGGCATGGTGACGGCCCATGCGCCGTCCACGCGTCCAACCACCATCCGCGCCGCCGATCAAGGCGCGCCACCCACCTCGAAAATCGTCATATTCACGCGTTGCCCGCCGCATCCAGGTAACGCGGCATCACCGCCTGCGTCAACCACACCCCATTGTCCGACCGGTAGAACACCAAGCCATCCGCGCGCATGCGCCGCGCATCCACCCGCAGCACCACCGGAAACCCGTGGCGCGCCCCCACGGTCCTGGCCGTGGCCGCATCGGCCGACAAATGCACGTGCTGCCGCCCCGACGCCTTCAGGCCGGACACCAGGATCGACTTCAGGAAGCGGCTGGCGGTGCCGTGGTACAGCACGGCGGGCGGCTCGGCGGCGACCAGCCCCAGGTCGACCGCGACCGAGTGCCCCTGGCTGGCGCGGATGCGGCTGCCGTCCGCGCTGAAGGCGAAGCGCTGCTTGTCGTTGCCGGCCACCACGCGCTGCAGCAGGTCGCGGTCGACCGCATGCCCGCCGGCGGCCAGGCGCGCCAGCAGTTCGTCGACGCCGGTCCAGCCGTTGGCGTCGAGCGCGATGCCGATGCTGTCCGGCCGGTGGCGCAGGACGTAACTGAGGAGCTTGCTGGTGGCGACGATGGGATCGGGTGACATGGACAATGGCTGCATCGGGACGATGCGTCCATGATACGGCAGCGCGCGTTATGCCTGCTGCTGGCCGGCGCCGGCCTGTCCGTCGATCTCGGCCGCGGCGCGCGCCAGGATCGCGGCGATGCGGCGCTGCTCGTCCTCGCCGGCATCCCCGCACGCGTGCAGGGCGTGCTTGAGCGCGTGGCGCGCATCATGGAATTCGCTCACCCAGCCGCCGCGCCTGCCTTCGCCGGCCGGATCGCCCGCGCCCTCCTCGCCGGAGAGCGCGCTGCGCATGCGCGCCATCTTGTCGGCGGCCTGCTGCAGCTTGGCCAGCATGGCGTCGGCGCGCTCGCGGTTGGCTTCCAGGTGCGCGCGGCCCTCGTCCGAAGGCGCATAGCGCTTGCGGTTGCCCTCCTGCTCGATGGTCACGTGGCCCTGGTCTTCCATGCAGGCCAGCGCCGGATACATCATGCCCGGGCTGGGCACGTAGAAGCCGTTCGAGCGCGCTTCCAGTTCCTTGATCAGCTCGTAGCCGTGGCCGGGGCGCTCGGCGATCAGCGCCAGCAGCAGCAATTGCAGGTCGTCCGAGGACAGCTTGCGTCCGCGCGGCATGCCTCCGTCGTCGTCGAAGCCGAAACCGCCGCGCCCGCCGCCGCGTCCCGGACGGCCGCCGCGCCCGCCGCCGTGGCCGTGGCCGTGCGCATGGCGGCCTTCGCCGTGGGTGCCGGGTCCGTCGCCATGGCCGCCGTGGCGTCCGGCGAACCCGGCCGGTCCGTGCTGGCGGTCGCCATGTGCCTGATGGTCGTGGCAATGATCGTGGTGATGGTGGTGATGCATGACATTTCTCCTTTATATCTTACGATACATCTTAAGATAATCGTGAAGATTGATAGAGTCAAGCATTTTTCGATGATCATGCCTTTGTCCCGGTCATGGACAGTACCCTCGTTCCCATGCGCTACACTGGTGCCGCTCGTGTCCGCCCCTTGGGCGGCGGATGGCAATTGCTGACGGAGAATGCGATGACGATGGAATGGCCGCGCCTGGTCTCGACGATGCGCCTGGGCCGCGAGGACGACCGCGGCGAGGATGCCAGCCGCACCGGCTACATGCGCGACTGGGACCGGGTGGTGTATTCGAGCGCGTTCCGGCGCATGCAAGACAAGACGCAGGTGTTTCCGCTGTCCGACAACGATTACGTGCGCACGCGCCTGACGCACAGCATCGAAGTGTCTTCGGTCGGCCGCTCGCTCGGCATGCTGTGCGGCGAGTTCATCCTGCGCAAGGAAGCGGCGCTGACGATGGCGCCGCAAGATTTCGGCAGCATCGTGGCGGCGGCCTGCCTGGCGCACGACATCGGCAACCCGCCCTTCGGCCATTCGGGCGAGGCGGCGATCCAGTCGTGGTTCTCCGACCACCGCGCGCGCTGGCTGGACGGCCTGTCGGAGCGCGAGCGCCAGGATTTCCTGCGCTTCGAAGGCAATGCCCAGGGCTTCCGCCTGATCACGCGCCTGCAGAACGCGGTCGACCACGGCGGCTTCCAGCTCACCTGCGCGGTGCTGGCGGCGTTCGCCAAGTACCCGCGCGCGTCCGACCTGCCGGCCGACAAGGGCAGGATCAGCGAAAAGAAATTCGGTTATTTTGCCCACGATGCGGACAACTTCGCGCGCGTCGCCTTGCAGACCGGCCTGCTGCAGAAAGCGCCCGGCGCCTGGGCGCGCCACCCGCTCGCTTTCGTGATGGAAGCCGCCGACGACATTTGCTACGGCATCGTCGATCTGGAGGACGGCCACCGGCTGGCGCGCGTGTCGTTCGAGCAGGCCCATGCGCTGCTATGGCCGATCGCCTTTCCCGACGGCCAGCAAGCCAGCGCCTCGTACCGCCAGCTCGACGACGACGAGGGCCGCATCGAATACCTGCGCGCCCGCGCCATCGGTAACCTGGTGCGCGCCGCGCTGGCGGTGTTCGAGGAACACTACGACGCCATCATGGCCGGGCGCTTCGAGCACGACCTGGCCGGACGCTCGCGCTTCGCGCCCCAATTGAAGGAGATCGCGGCGCTGTCGCGCGAGCGCATCTACGCCACGCCGTCGGTATTGCAGATCGAAGCGGCCGGCTTCGAGATCCTGGGCGGCCTGCTGGAAAAGATCGTGCCGGCGCTGGCGACGCCCGTCGACGAGCGCTCGCCGGTGCACCGGAAGATCGTCCAGATCGTTCCCAGGCAATTCACCCGCGGTACCTCTGCCTACGAACGCCTGCTGGGCGCCACCGATTTCATCTCGAGCATGACGGACACCTACGCGCTCAAGCTGTTCCGGCGCCTGAACGGGATCGAGCTGCCGGGGACGATGGTGTGAGCCGCGCCACCGCGGCTGTCCGTCAGGCGGGCGGCCGGGCGTCCAGCACGCCCATCACCTGCGCGGCGCGCTCCTCGACACTGCCGCGCACGATCGTGTAGGGAATACCGCGCGCTTCCAGGTCCTGCAGCACCAGGCGCTGGATGCGGCCGCGCCAGGCTTCGTTCTCACGCACTTCCTGCTCTTCGTACGGGATGTCGTCGGCGCAGACGAAGGTGTGGGCGTAGCGCGCGGCGCACTCGTCGGCGCAGCGCAGCAATTCGGCCGGCGCCGGCGGCGTCACCTGGCCGAACTGCAATCCGAGCAGCAGCGTGGTCAGCGCATTGGTGTCGACGAACAGCCAGCGCCGCGCCCGCTGCATCGCTTCGTCCTCGGCCTGGCGGTGCTTGAGCGCGATGTCGACATAGTCGTCGGCGTCCAGCTTTCCCTGTTTCTGTTCCCAGATGAAACGGCCGATTTCCGGTACCGACACGCTGTCGTAGACGCGCGCCAGGTATTCGGCCAGGGTCGACTTGCCGGTCGATTCGGCGCCGACGAAGACCACGCGCTGCGCTGCGGACTGCGCCGCGGCGGGCGGCCCGGACCCAGGCCAGGCTGCCTCCCTCGCCTGCTGCTCTTGCTGCGCCTGTTGCTCCTGCTGCCTCTGTTGTGACGGTTGTGCGGCTTGGCGCTGTTGTCCTGCCTGCTGCTCACCCGATTCCCGCTGCTTTCCTGGCGCTTGCTCCTTTGCCGCCCGTTGCTGTCCCGCCCGCTGCGCGTGCTCCACCGCGCTGCCCTGCTCCGCCATCTTTGTTCTCGTTATTGAAGAAATGGAAAGGCGCCATCGTAGCCGACCACCGCTGCCCGCACAACCCGGCCCGCGTGCGGCCCTGTCTCCCATTCATGCAAGCCGTAAAATCTTTATTTAAGATAACAAACAGGCAAGACACGCCGGGCCGCATCCGGCGTGTCGACAGCAACTTCTCGTCCGAGCCAAATCACTCGGGCCAACGCATACCTTGCTACAAAGGATCGCCAATGACGCACCTGGATGCCGGCGCCTACCTGCTGCGCCCCTTCGTTCCCGACGACGCGCCCGCCTTTGCCGCCGCGGTACGCGAATCGGTGTCCAGCGTCGGTCGCTGGATGGATTGGGCGCACGCCGGATTCAGCGAGCAGAATGCGCTGGACTGGTTCGCCGCCTGCGACGCCGGCCGCGCCGACGGCAGCAGCCATGAATTCGCCATCGTCAGCAAGGTCGAACGACGCCTGGTCGGCGGCGCCGGCCTGAACAAGTTCATCCAGCTGCACGCATTCTGCAACCTCGGCTACTGGGTCCGCACCAGCGCCCAGCGCCAGGGCGCGGCCAGCGCCGCCGTCGCGGCACTGGCGCGCCACGCATTCCAGTCACTCGGACAAGCGCGCGTCGAGATCGTCGTTGCGGACGGCAACGCCGCCAGCCTGGCCGTGGCGCGCCGCTCGGGTGCGCAGCACGAGTGCCTGGCGCGCCGCCGCCTGCAACTGCGCGGCCGTGCGGTCGATGCGCACATGTTCGCCTTGATTCCCGAGGACTTCCCCGATCTCCCTACGCACATCGCTGCGCTGCGCTGCGCTCCCGGGCACACGCGCTCGCCGGCTTGACTACACCGCGGCGGGCCTGGGCATTTGCCGTTCGGGCCGCCAGCGGATGCCGTCAGAACAAGTCCATCTGCGCCGCCTCGGCGATGGTCTGCTTGGCTGTTTTCGGCACCACCACCGGCCGCCGGAATTGCTCACCGTCCAGCTTGTTGAAACGGCTGGTATAGCCATCCAGCCCGAGGCGCTTGACGGCCTTGGTGAAGCGCTGGCGGATCAGGTCGGCCCAGACGCCCTCGCCCGTCATGCGCTTGCCGAAGTCGCTGTCGTACTCCTTACCGCCGCGCATGTCGCGGATGCGGTTCAGCACGCGCTGGGCGCGGTCCGGGAAGTGGGTTTGCAGCCATTGCTGGAACAGCGGGTTGACTTCCCACGGCATGCGCAGCACCGTGTAGTGGGCGCCGACGGCGCCGGCATCCCTGGCCGCTTCCAGGATGCGCTCGATTTCCGGTTCGGTGACGAAGGGGATGATCGGCGCCACGCTGACGCTGACCGGGATGCCGGCCTCGGTCAGCGTGCGGATGGCGCGCAGGCGCCGCGCCGGCGCCGCCGCGCGCGGCTCCAGCGTGCGCGCGATCTCGCCGTCCAGCGTGGTGAGCGTGATGGCGGCGCAGGCCAGGCCCTGCTCGGCCATCGGCGCGATCAGGTCGATGTCGCGCTCAATCAGGGCCGACTTGGTGATCAGGCCGTACGGATGGCGGCACTCGGCCAGCACTTCCAGCACCTCGCGTGTGATGCGCTTGTTCCGTTCGCAGGGTTGATAAGCGTCGGTGTTGACGCCGATGGCGATGTTGTGCGGCACGTAGCCGGGACGCGCCAGTTCCTGGCGCAGCAAATCGGCCGCGTTGACCTTGGCGAACAGCTTGCTTTCGAAATCGAGGCCGGGCGACAGGCCGAGGTAGCCGTGCGACGGCCGGGCGTAGCAATAGATGCAGCCGTGCTCGCAGCCCCGATACGGATTCAGCGACACGCCGAATGGGATGTCGGGAGAGCTGTTACGCGACAGGATCGAGCGCGCGATCTCGTCGGTCACGACGGTCTTGAGCGACGCGGCCTGGTCCTGGTGCTGGTCCCGAGCAGGCACCTGGCCGCGCGGCTGCGCCGGCGCCTGGACCGGTATCGTCCAGCCATCGTCGAAGCGCTCGCGGCCGTGCACCTCGAAGCGGCTCTGGATATTGGTGACGGCCCCGCGGCCCTTGATGGGCAGGTCGGGATGCAGGTCCAGCGCGAGGTTGGCGCCGCGGGCGCCGGCGCTGCGCAGCGCGGCTTCGGGCATGGCCGTGTCGGGCACGCGCGACACCGACCTGGCGACCGATCCGGACACCATGGCCGGCATGGCGGACCTGGCCGGCTTGGCAACCGGTTTCTTCGCTACCGGTTTCGGTGACTTGTCCGGCAAAAATGGCAACATCGCTTGCTCGTCAGGCAAGCTTACGCTCGTATTTTGACTGTCCACCACAGCGCCCCTTAAGTACTGTATGTTTATACAGTATAGTACGCCGATGCGAAGCGGGGTTCAAGCGCGGAATTGGGCGGCTTGTTGTTGCACAAATCCGTCGAATGCCGCCAGCAGCGGGCGGTAGCGCGCCGGCGCGCCTTCCAGCTGCGCCAGCGCGTGCACCGCGGCTTCCAGCGTCGACAGCTGGTGCGGCGCATGCGCCTTGCGGATTAGGTAGGCGGACGGCGGCGCGGCCTGCAACGCCAGGCGCGGCAGCCATTGCAGGGCCGGATTCAGGTAGAGCATCTTGCGGCTCTTGCGCCAGGTGGCGTCCAGCAGCACCAGTCGCAACGCCGCCGGCTGCGCATCCGGCACGGCATCATCCGGCGCAGTGACGCCCGGCGTGGCGACGCCCGGCGTGGCGACGCCCGGCGTGGCGACGCCCGGCGTCTCCGGATACAGCAGCAGCGGCGTGCGTCCGCCGCCATGCAGCAGCGTTTCCAGGTCGCCCGGTGCGAACGCCTCGCCGACGACGATGCGGCTGCTCTCCGGCAGGCACAGGTGCAGCAGGCGCGCGCTGTTCTTGGCGTTACGCACTTCGAGCGGATGCTGCAGGATCAGCAGCTCGACGCTGCTTGCCACCGGCGCCGCCCAGCGGCAGATACAGGCGCTTTGCGCGCGCAGGCAGGCGCCGCATTCGGGGCGGCGCGAAGGAAGAGGATCGGTCATGGACGGCGATTGTACGCCGCCCCAACGCAATGCGGCCGCCCTTAGAACCTATCTCAGTAGGCAGGGGGAAGCAAATGGTGATGCATGGCGAGCCATGCAAGGACGAGCAACGCAGCACCTGTTTGTCAGGCGCACCAGTAGCGACTCCGGACTACTGAGATAGGTTCTTACATGCTGCCGACCCGGCGTCCCGGCGGCGGCGCCTCTGCCGCCAGTTCCGGCGCCAGCTGCGGCGCGTCCGCCAGCGCCGGTTGCTCCGCATCGTGGCGCAGCGTCTTGAGGGCGCGGCTCCAGGCCACTACCTGGTCCAGCAGGGTGTCGAGGGCTTGCTCGTGATGCTCGCGCGGCTTGAAGGCGTGCTCCTGCCAGTCGTCGCGCAGGGTCAGCATCACCTGGGCGCGCACGTCGGCCACCATCAGTTCGCCCATCACCAGGCGCAGGCTCTCGACCGCGCGCGCGCCGCCGATGCTGCCGTAGGAGACGAAGCCGGCCGCCTTGTCGTTCCATTCCTTAAACAGGAAGTCGATGGCGTTCTTCAGCGCGCCCGAGGTGCCGTGGTTGTACTCGGGCGTGACGAACACGAAGCCGTCGAACCCGGCGATCTTGGCCGACCACACCTTGGTGTGCGGCTGCGTGTATTGCCCCATCGACGGCGGCACCGGCTCGTCCAGCAGCGGCAGCTTGTATTCCTGGATGTCCACCAGTTCGAACACGGCGTCGCCGCGCATGCCGGCCACGTCCAGCACCCAGTTGGCCACATCCAGTGCGCGGCGTCCCGGGCGGGTGCTGCCGGCGATGACTCCGATCTTGATCATGTCGTTCTCCGATGTTGGTATTTCGTTATGACCATTCTAACGGGACGACGGCGTTGCTAGCGTTCGATTAGGATCGGTATAGGGGCCATGGTGGCTCAGTATGGGTCCCCGCCTTCGCGCACTGCTGTCCAAGATAATCGTTATCTCTGCTTTAACCCATAGCTCGTCGTCCCCGCGCAGGCGGGGCCCCATACTGAGCAACAGAATTCGTTACCATTGAAGCAACTGGAATATGTCAGAAATACCAATCGTGGATGCTCAGCATGGGTCCCCGCCTCCGCGGGGACGATGGTCTTCAGGCCAGCAATACTATCTTGGACAGTAGTGCGCCTTCGCGGGGAGTCGTTTCAGGCAGTGCCTGGAACGACGGTCTTTAGGCCAGCAATACTATCTTGGACAGTAGTGCGCCTCCGCGAAGACGAGGGTGGTGATGTCAGTGCTTGGTCTCAGGGGGCCGGCGCCGTCCTCGCAGGCGCCGCGGCGCCCCACCCACCCCCCAATGCCCGGTACAGGTCGACATGCGCGGCCAGGTAGCTGGCGCGCAGTTGCAGCACGTTGGTCTCGGCGCTGAAGTTGTTACGCTGGGCGTCCAGCTCTTCCAGGTAGGACGAGTAGCCGTTGCGGTAGCGGTTGTGTGCCACGCGCAGCGTTTCGCCGGTGGCGACGGCGCGCGCCTCGGATTGCTCGAGCTGTTCGCGCAGCCTCTGCACCGCGGATAAACCGTTCTCGGTTTCGGCGAAGGCGTTGCGCACTACCGCTTCGTAGGCGAACACGGCGCGGTCGCGCAGCGAGGCGGAAACGTCGGCCTGGGCGCGCAGGCGGCCGGCGTCGAACAGCGGCGCCAGGATGCTGCCGCCCACGCTCCACAGCGTGGTGCCGGAACCGAGCAGGTCCGGCAGGCTGTGCGCGTAGCCGCCGACGGATGCGGTCAGGCGCAGCGACGGCAGCATCTGGTCGCGCGCCACGGCCAGATTGGCGTCGGCGGCGGCGATGGCGCGCTCGGCCTGGGCGATGTCCGGACGGCGCCGCAGCAGCGCCGATGGCAAACCGGGCTGGATCGCCGGCGCGCGCAGTTCGTTCAGGGTGGTGCCGCGCGCGATCGGTCCGGGGCTGGCGCCTAGCAGCAGCGCCAGCGCGTTCTCCTGCTGGGTGATGGAACGCTCCAGCTGCGGCACCACGGCGGCGGTGGCGCGGAACTCGGCCTCGGCCTGCGCCAGTTCCAGGCGCGAGCTGTAGCCGACCTCGAACTGGCGCCGCGCCAGCGCGAGCGAGCGGCTGCGCGAGGCCAGCGTGTCGCGCGCCAGCGCCAGCTGGGCGTCCAGGCCGCGCAGGTTCAGGTAGCCGGACGCGGTATTGGCGGCCACCGCCAGCGCGGTGGCGTCGGCCGCCGCCTGCTGGCTGGCCAGGTCCAGGCGTGCGGCATCAAGGGTGCCGGCCAAGCGTCCGAACGGATCCAGTTCGTAGGACGCCTGCACGTTGCCCTGCAGCGTGGTCGCTTCCACCGGCGTGCCGAACGGGCCGATGGCGCGCGCCCGCGCGGGCGTCAGGCCCACGCTCAAGGCCGGCTGTAGCGCGGAGCGTGCGACGTCGATGCGCGCCCGGTATTCCTGCAGGCGCGACTGCGCCGTGCGGATGTCGGCATTGCTCGCCAGCGCCTGCGTCACCAGCGCGTCCAGCGCCGGGTCGCCGAAGCTGCGCCACCAGCCGGTCTCGACCGCGCCGGCCTGCGGAGCCGCCTCGACCTCGCCGCGCCATTCGCCCGGCACCGCCAGCGTGCGCGCGGGCGGCGTCTGCACCGGAAGGCGGCAGCCGGCCAGCAGCAGCGGGCCGAGCGCCAGCACCGCTGCGCCGGCCGCCAGGCGCGCGCGCGGATGCGGCGCCATGCTGCCGGCGCGCTTCCCGCCCCTGCCGCGCCTCATCGCGCCGGCCCCTTGGGCGCGGTATCGATGCTGGCGACCACCGACATCCCGGGCCGCAAGCGCTGCGCCAGCGCCTGATTGGCGTCGATCGAGATGCGCACCGGGATGCGCTGGGCGATCTTGACGAAGTTGCCGGTGGCGTTGTCCGGCGTGATCACCGAGAACTCCGAGCCGGTGGCCGGCGCGATCTCCTGCACACGGCCGCGCAGCCTGGCGTGGTTCAGCGCGTCCACGGTAAAAGTGACCGGCTGGCCCAGGCGCACGTCAGCCATCTGCGTTTCCTTCATGTTGGCGATCACCCACATGGCTTGCGGCACCAGCGCGGTCAGCTGGGCGCCGGCATTTACAAAGGCGCCCAGGCGCACGCCCACCTGGCCCAGCTGGCCATCGCGCGGCGCCAGGATGCGGGTATTGGCGAGATCGATCTCGGCCAGCTTCACCGCCGCCTCGGCGTTGGCCACCGCCGCCGCCAGGGCGCCGCGGTTGACGTCCACGGTGCGCAGGTTCTGGCGCGCGATGTCCAGCGCCGCCGCGGCCTGCGCGGTGGCGGCCACGGTCTGGGCGCGGGTGGCGCGCGCGGCGTCGCGCTCGCGCGCCGACAGCGAGCCGTCCGCCGCCAGCTCCTCGACCCGGCGCAGGTCGGCGCTGGCGCGCCGCGACTGGGCATCGGCATTGGCCACCGCGGCCTCGTTCTGGGCGATGGTGGCGCGCGCGCTGCCCTGGCTCTGGGCGAAGTTGGCCAGCGCCGCGCGCTGGGTGGCCAGCGCGGCGCGCGCCTGCTCCAGGCGCTGCAGGTAGATGCGGTCGTCGATGCGCATCAGCAGCTGCCCCTGGCGCACGGTCTGGAAATCCTGCACGTCGACCTCGACCACGTAGCCGGACAGTTGCGGGCTGATGATGGTGACCTGGCCGCGCACCAGCGCATTCTCGGTGGACTGGATCGCGCTGTGGAACGGCGGCAGGTTCCAGGCGTACAGCACGATCAGCACGCCGGTCAGCGCGACCAGGGCAAACAGCAGTCCGCTGGCGATGACCTTGCGGTTCGATTGTCGCTGGGTGGTCGTGGCGGATTCTGGCATGGGCGGTCGATCGTCGGTGGAGGTCATGGGTTGGCCGCTTGCGGCATCGGCTCGCCGGGCGCCACCGGCTGCGGCGGGCGCGTATCGCCGCGGCGGTCGCCGGACGGCGTGGCCAGCGGCGAATCGGTCGGGCGCGGCATTTCCAGCGGCGCCGCCGGAGACGGTCGAGCTGCCGCGCCCGGCGCCTCGGTGGGCGGCGCAATGTATTTCACCCACATGCCGCGCCCGAAGATCCACACGGCCAGCAGTACCGCCAGCACGGCAATCAGGAGGAACACGTCGTTGTAGGCCAGGATGTTGGCTTCGCGCGTGGCGCTCGCCGCCAGCGCCGCTGCGCCCTGGCGGCTGCGCGCGGCCGGATCGGCCAGCACGCGCGCATAGGCGGCGGCGCCCTGCTGGATGCGGCCGGCGACCAGCGGGTCGAGCGAACTCAGGCTCTCGGCCAGCAGCGAGGAATGGTATTTCTCGCGCATCACCTGGAAAGTGCCCAGCAGCGAGGAGCCGAGCAGGCCGCCCATGTTCTGGGTCAGGCTGAACAGCACCGAAAAGCTGATCAGGTTGGCCGGATTGGCGATCACGGAGCCCATCAGCGTCAGCAGCAGCGGCCCCAGGAACAGCACGCCGCCGAAGGCCAGCATGCCCTGGCTGACCATCATCTGCGCCGGGCGCGTCAGGTTGTCGGCCTGGGCGTCGATGTAGGCGCCGACGGCCATGATCAGCAGCGCCACGATCTGCGGCGTCAGCAGGTCGGCGCGCCGCACCGCCAGCGCCGCGAACACGATGCCGAGGATGGTGGCGACCAGCACCACCGCGAACAGCACCTGCAGCTGGTCGTTGTTCAGGCCGACCAGGCGCAGGAAGCCGACCGCGCCCACGCTCTGCTCGGACAGCACCACCCGTACCAGCATCATCGCGATCGCCAGGCGCACGATGCTGCCGTTGGTCAGCCAGCGGATGTTCAGCAGCGGATTCTGGCGGTTGCGCTCGACGCAGATGGCGGCCAGGATCAGCACGATCGAGGCCGCCAGCGCCACCCCGATCCAGCGCTGCTCGGTCCACCACAGCACGCGCCCGAAGGTCAGCGCCGCGGTCAGCAGAGCCACGCCGGGCGCGAACAGGATAAAGGTGAGGAAATCGGCCGGCCGGAACGCTTTGAAGCGGTCGCCCGGCGGCAGCTTGAGCCACAGCACCGCGCCCAGCGTCACCAGGGTCAGGCCCAGCTCGAACACGTACAGCCCGCGCCACTCGGCAATCTGCAGCAGGCTGCTGGAAAACAGGTAGGCCAGCGGCAGCGCCAGCTGCGAGATGCCGGTCGAGATCACGATGCCGCGCGGGCGCCATGCCTTGGTGAACGCCTGCAGCGTGTAGTACAGGCCTAGCGTGGACAGCGCCGCGCCGACCATGCCGTGGGCGGCGCGCACCGCGATCGCCGAACCGATGTCGTTCACGAACAGGTGGGCGAAGGTCACCAGCGCATACAGCACCAGGAAGGCTTCGGTGAAGGCGCGCAGGCCGAACTGCTGGCGGAATTTCACCAGCACCAGGTTCATCGAGGCGTTGGTCATCACGTAGGCGGCCGGCAACCAGTTGGTCTCGTAGGCGTAGGCGCCCAGCGTCCCCTGCAGGTTGACCAGGTTGGCGCTGACCAGCGCGTTGCCCAGGCCGCCCGTCAGCGTGACCAGGGTGCCGACCAGGAAATAGGCGGCGCGGCGCGGATTCGAATGGGCCGGGAACGAGGGGCCGCCGGGCATCGTCGGGCGTTCATCCGGCGCCCATGTGCGCGGCGCGTACTTGTCGCTCATGCGTGCTCCAGGATCCGCTGCAGTTCTTCCAGCACCGCGGCCGCGCTTTCCAGGCGCTCGCCGTCGATGCGCTCGGCGATGGCAAGCCGCAGCAGCGCCGCTTCGCGCTCGACGCGCCCGGCCAGGTCGCGCCCGGCATCGGTCAGCGCCACCAGTTTGACACGGCGGTCGTGCGGACCCGGCAGGCGCTCGACCAGGCCGCCCGCCACCAGGCGGTCGATGGTCGAGACCAGCGTAGCGCCGTCCACGCCCAGGCGGCGCGCCAGTTCGCGCTGCGATGGCGGCTCCATGGCGGCGGCCAGCACCGCCAGCGCGCTCCAGCCGGCCGCGGTGACGCCGTTGGCCTTCAGGTGGCGCTCGAGCGCGGCGCGCCAGGCGCGGGCGCCGGCGTGTAGGGCAATCGTAAAGCGTTCTTCGACAGGAAACATGGGTCATCCAATCGTTGGCTGGACGGATTATCTGCCTGTTCTGGCAAACTTGGCCACACGCGAAGATTTAGGTCGAGATTTAGTCAATTGGATATTGCTCTGAAAAATCAACGTGCTTAGAATCAATTCATTCCGCTAAGCAATCAGTTCCCTGACGGACACATCCGCAGGGCGTTGTCTTCAGAGCTATCCATGTTCAGAGCACTCGCATCCGTTCGCACACTGACCACCGCGCTGATCGCCAGCCTGGCCCTGCTGCCGGGCCTGGCCATCGAGCAGGAACTGCAACTCGACTACCACATCAACGAGCGCATCGTCCTGATCCCGGCCGGCAATAACCACCAGTCGCGTCTGGAAACAACCGTGTTCCAGCCTAACGGTCCTGGCCCCTTCCCCTTGATCATCATCAACCATGGTAAGGATCCGGGACGCACCAACCTGCAGCCGCGCGACCGCTTCTATTACATGGCGCGCGCCTTCGTCGAGCGCGGCTATGCGGTAATCGTGCCGATGCGCCAGGGCTTCGCCAACTCGACCGGGCGCTACCGCGACCACGGCTGCGACATGACGGCCAACGGCTACACGCAGGCCGAGGACATCCTGTCAGCGCTCGACTATGCGCGCGCCCAGAAGTGGGTCGATGCCGACCACGTCGTGATCGCCGGCCAATCCTACGGCGGCCTGGCGACGATGGCGCTCGGCACCCAGGATCTGCCCGGCGTGCGCGGCCTGATCAACTTCGCCGGCGGCCTGCGCGACGACGGCGACAGCTGCGGCTGGCGCTCGGCGCTGGTGGCCGCGTTTTCGCAGTACGGTGCGGAAAACCGCGTGCCGAGCCTGTGGATGTACGGCCGCAACGATTCGCTGTTCGGCCCGGAACTGGTGGCGCGCATGCACGACGCCTTCGAGCAGGCCGGCGGCAAGGCCGAACTGGTCGAGTATGCGCCGTTCAAACGCGATTCGCACGGCATGCTGGCCAGCCGCGACGGCGCCAGGGTGTGGCTGGAAGACACCATGAAGTTCCTGAAGGGGGTCGGCATGCCCACCGAGGTGCTGTACAAGATCCCGGAACCGCCGATGCCGCAGCCGACCGATTTCGCCGGCGTCGGCGATATCGACTCGGTGCCTTTCCTGAGCGAGAACGGGCGCCGCGCCTACAAGGAATACCTGACCAAGCTGACGCCGCGCGCCTTCGCCATCTCGCCCAGCGGCGGCTGGTGCTGGGCCGAGGAAGGCGAAGACCCGGAATCGCGCGCGCTGGCAACCTGCTCGGCCAAGAGCGACAAGCCGTGCCGCCTGTATTCGGTCGACGAGCACGTGGTCTGGAATCCGGACCTGCTGGAAAAAGCGGCGGTGACGGCGTCCAACACGCCGGCCCCGGCGCCGGCGCTGGATGGCCCGGGCGGCGCGCCGGGCGCCACCGCGCTGGGCAGCACGGCGATGCTGCCGCACTGACGCAGCGTCGACCACTCGCTTCGAGCACGGCGGGCCCACGGGTCCGCCGTTACTTTTTCCGCACCGCAGCAATCGGAGCAGACACAGCGCAAACCCGCGCGCGGACACCGATCCGACAATGGGCATTCCGCCCGTTCGACGATTGGAGAACACGATGTTGCGATTGATAAAGGTTTGCGCGTGCGCGCTGCTGGCATTTCCCCTGCTGCTGACGGCGGGCAATGCCGGCGCCGCCAACAACTACCCGGTGGTGCTGGTGCACGGCTTCCTCGGCTTCGGGCCGGACGCCTATCCCGGCAGCGGTTTCCTGTACTGGGGCGGCTACCAGAACATCGCCGCCCACATGCAGCTGTACCATGGGCCGCACGCGGTATACGCGGCCGGCGTCGGCGCCATCAGTTCCAACTGGGACCGCGCCGCCGAGCTGTACGCGCAGATCAAGGGCGGCTGCGTCGACTACGGCGCCGCCCACATGGCGAACTCGGGCGACTTCGGCCAGGTGCAAAAGCCGCCGGGCAAGTGCTGGGCCGCCGACCCCAAGGACAATCCGGACGGCTACCCGCTCGCCCTGTATCCGCAATGGGACGAGGCGCATCCGATCCACCTGATCGGCCACAGCCAGGGCGGCACCACCATCCGCGCGCTGATCCAGCTGCTCGAGCACGGCTCGCCCAACGGCGACGAAGGCGGCTACGACCTGTACCGCGGCGGCAAGGTCGGCTGGGTGCGCAGCGCGGTCACGCTGTCGGCGCCGCACAACGGCACCACGCTGCGCGACGCCATCCTGAACGTGCTGCCGATGCTGCGCAGCCCCTTGCGCGACATCGTCGACCACCGCCTGGCCAACTGGGAACTGTCGCCGGACGGCGCGCGCGAATTCAATACCTGGGCGCAGACCTCGCCGCGGGTCTACTATTTTTCGGTGGGCACGCTGGCGACCGAGGCCGGCGCCTGGTGCTGCAACGGCACCGACCGCCTGCTGGCGCCGGTGCAGAGCGCGAATTTCCAGTACCCGCGCGTCGACATGATGTCCTACTTCAAACCCTATGCCGGCGAGTGGATCGTGCCCTCGCTCGGGCAGCCCGGCATGGGCTCGTACACCCAGTCGTCGCCCGACCGGGTGCGCATCGACAGCAGCTGGTTTCCCAACGACGGCGTGGTCAACACGGTCAGCATGCGCGCGCCAAACGGCCAGCCGGTGCGCGACTACGACGGCACGGCGCTGCGCGGCAGCTGGAATTTCCTCGGCAACTACCGCGGCTACGACCATTTCGACATCCTGAACTGGCCGCACCAGGGCGATTCGGCCGATGCGATCTACGACCGCATCAGCGACATCATTTTCGCACTGGAGTAATACCACTGAGCGCCTGACGGGCCCGCAGGGCAAGGCGCATCGTCGAAGACAGTACGCTAGTACGGCGAGACGAATGCAACGCTGCCATGCGGGTTCGTCAGGCGCTCAGCGCATCGCCGAGCGCAGGGTGCGGGCGAGATCCGACAGCCGATACGGCTTGTTGACGAACGCGAACTCGCCCAGTCCGCTGCCGTGGCGCTGCTTCAGCGCCGGCAGCGGGTAGCCGGACGCCAGCATGATGCGGGTGTCCGGATAGTGCTCGCGCGTGTAGCTGGCCAGTTCGATGCCGTTCATCCCGTTCGGCATCACCACGTCGGTGAACAGGATGTCGACGTCGCGCTGGCGCATGACGTCGATCGCCTCGTAGCCGCTGGCCGCGGTCACCACCTCGTAGCCCATGCTGGTGAACAGCGAGGCGGCCACGTCCATCAGGTCCGGCTCGTCCTCGACGATCAAGACGCGCTCGATGTGGCCGTTGTCGTCCTCCACGGTGGCGTCGACCACCGCCGGCAGGTAGATCGACACCGTGGTGCCCTCGCCCGGCCGGCTCTCGATGACGACTTCGCCGCCCGACTGCTTGATGAAGCCGTACACCTGCGACAGGCCGAGGCCGGTGCCCTTGCCGACTTCCTTGGTCGTGAAAAAGGGTTCGAAGGCGCGCGCCACCACGTCCGGCGGCATGCCGGTGCCGCTGTCGGCCACGCTGATGCGCACATACTCGCGCGGCGGCAGCGCCGCCAGCTGCGCCGGCCCCGACTTGCCGTCCAGGGCCGCGTTGGCGGTGGTCAATAGCAAGCGCCCGCCGTCCGGCATCGCGTCGCGCGCGTTCACCACCAGGTTCAGCAACGCCGATTCGAAGCGCGCGCTGTCGATCTCGGCGCTGTGGGCCTTGCGGTCCAGGTCGATGGTGAAATCGATGGCCGAATTGCCGGCGCGCCGCAGCACCGTCTCGAAGCCGCTGATGATGCGGTTGATGTTGCGGACCTCCGCCTGCAGCGGCTGCTGGCGCGCGAACGCCAGCAACTGCTGGGTCAGGCGCGCGCCGCGGTCGACCGCGCGGCGCATGCTCTCGATGGTGCGCACGTCGCCCTCGGCGCGCTGCAGGGCCAGCACTTCCAGGCCGCTCGACAGCACCGACAGCAGGTTGTTGAAGTCGTGCGCCACGCCGCCGGTCAGCTGGCCGATGGATTCCATCTTCTGCGCCTGGAACAGGGCCTTGTCGGCCGCTTCCAGCGCTTGCGCCGCGCGCTTCTTTTCGGTCAGGTCGCGCGTGATCTTGGCGAAGCCGATCAGGGTGCCGGATTCGTCGTGGATGGCGTCGATGATCACGTGCGCCCAGAAGCGCGAACCGTCCTTGCGCACGCGCCAGCCTTCGGCTTCGAAGCGCCCGGCGCTCGACGCGGTGCCCAGCGCATGCGCCGGGATGCCGGCCAGCTTGTCCTCGTCGATATAGAAGCGCGAAAAATGGCTACCGACGATCTCGTCCTGCAGGTAGCCCTTGATGCGCTCGGCGCCGGTGTTCCAGTTGGTGACCGTGCCCTCGGGCGACAGCATGTAGATCGCGTAATCGGTCACGCCCTGCACCAGCAGGCGGAAGCGCTGCTCGCTCTCGCGCAGCGCATCCTCGGCGCGCTTGCGCTCGGTGACGTCGCGCGTGACCTTGGCGAAGCCCAGCAGTTGCGCATGTTCGTCGTAGATCGGGTCGATCACCACGTGGGCCCAGAAGCGCGAACCGTCCTTGCGCATGCGCCACCCCTCGGCCTCGTACTTGCCCTGCGTGAGCGCGGTGTCCAGCGCCCGCGCCGGCATGCCGGCCTCGCGGTCTTCCGGCGTGTAGAAGCGCGAGAAGTGCTCGCCCAGGATTTCCTGGGTCTGGTAGCCCTTGAAGCGCCTGGCGCCGGCGTTCCAGCTGCTGACCAGCCCGCGCGGGTCGAGCATGTAGATGGCGTAATCGCTGATCCCGGAGATCAGGTATTCGAAACGCCGTTCGTCCAGCAACGATTTTCTAGGTTGCGTCTGATCATTCATGGCGTATCAAGTCGTTATGGCTAAAGTGTTTCTTAAATTCAATTTTCTGAAACTAATCCAGTCGATCATACACCGGCCTATCGCCTTGCGCCGCGCGGCTACCGGCATTCGGCACGATTCTCACGTGCATGCAACACTATTTCACATTATCAACAAAAGTAGTCTTAATCAAAAGGAAATCATTCTTTGTTCAAATTGTGGCGTTTCATGCCATGTACATGCGGGCTTATCCATTTGAAATTGACGGATTTGATCCGCTATGATTTTATGTTGTTGAAATGTTGCCGCAAATCTAAAGAGAAGAAACCGCCCTTAGACGTCGATCAAGATGTGATCAAGGTAAAATACTCTCTTGCATGCACTCTGGAGCTGACGCTCACGCACCATGAACAAGGCCATCAACGCAGAACTCCTTGACTTGTCGAATTGCGCCAAGGAACCCATCCGCACGCCCGGCAGCATCCAGCCGCATGGCTTCCTGCTGGCCCTGTCGGACGAACTGACCGTGCTGCAGGCCA
This sequence comes from Massilia forsythiae, assembly GCF_012849555.1. Lineage (NCBI taxonomy): Bacteria > Pseudomonadati > Pseudomonadota > Betaproteobacteria > Burkholderiales > Oxalobacteraceae > Massilia > Massilia forsythiae. The sequence goes on along the minus strand of NZ_CP051685.1, from coordinate 3,649,232 downwards.
GCGCCAACCTGGGCGACTGGGCGGGCTGCAGCGCCGCCGCCGTGGTGGGCGGTCCGCTGGCCGGCGTGATCGGCGAGGATGGCGTGCAGCGCATCGTGGCGCAGCTCGGCCCCGAACTCGGATCGCATCCGTTCTATGCCGGTACCGTCGGCATCCGCAGCAAACGCCATTTCGACGTGCTGGCGCACCGCTGGGATCGGGTAACCTATCTGGAATTCGAACCGGTGGACCGCGCCGAGGCGGCCGACTTCCGCCACCTGTACCCGCTGATCGGCGACTTCCTGCTGAAGGTGAACGAGGCCGGCAGCATCCAGATGCTGGCCCAGCAGGCGTGCGAGCACGTGCGCGCGGTGACCGGCTACGGGCGCGTGGTGGCCTACCAGTTCGACCCGGACGGCCACGGCCACGTGATGGCCGAGTCGCTGGAGGCAGGCTACCACGCGTACATGGGCCAGCACTTCCCGGCCACCGACATCCCGGCCCAGGCGCGCGAGCTGTACCTGTTGCAGCATATCCGCCTGATCCAGAACGCCGATTACCATCCGGCGGCGCTGGTGCCGGCGCTGAACCCGCTCACGCAGCAGCCCAACGACCTGTCCTTCGCGGCGCTGCGCAGCGTGTCGCCGGTGCACCTGCAGTACATGCGCAACATGGAAACGCTGGCCTCGATGTCGGTGTCGCTGATCGTCAAGGGCAAGCTGTGGGGATTGATCTCCTGCCACAACCGCGATCCGAAACCGGTCGGCTTCGAAAAGCGCACCGCCTGCGAACAGCTGGGCCAGATCCTGGCGCTGTGCATCGAATCGCGAGAAGACGCGCGCGAACTGCAGTTCCGCCTCGAGGTGCGGCGCATCATGGTGGCGATGCTGGCCGGGCTGACCCAGGGCAGCAATTTCATCGACAACCTGTCCAGCGTGTTCCCCGACCTGCTGCGCTTCGCGCGCGCGGCGGGCGCCGCCATCGTGGTCGACGACCGCATCCTGCTTCACGGCGACACGCCCGGGAAGGAAGAAATCGCGGCCCTGGTCGACTGGCTGGCGCGCAGCGAGCACGGCGACCTGTACCACACCGACAACCTGTCGCGCGCCTGGCCGCCCGCCGCCGCCATGGTGCGCAACGCCAGCGGCCTGCTGGCGCTGCCGATCTCGCGCATCCACAAGCATTACCTGCTGTGGTTCCGGCCCGAATACGTGCACACGATCGAGTGGGCCGGCAACCCGCGCGAAAAGGAAGCCGCCGACAAGGCGCTGCACGGCGCGCCGCTGCAGCTGTCGCCGCGCACCAGCTTCGCGTCCTGGCGCGAAACCATTCACGGCAGCAGCGTGCGCTGGCACGCCGGCGAACTCGAACTGGCACTGGAATTCCGCACCGCCCTGCTGGGCATCGTGCTGGAGCGCGCCGAACAGATGGCCGAGCTGGCCGGCGAGCTCGGGCGCGCCAACAAGGAGCTGGAAGCGTTCTCGTATTCGGTGTCGCACGACCTGCGCGCGCCGCTGCGCCACATCGTCGGCTTTTCCGACCTGCTGCTCGAATCGGCCGGCAGCGAGGATGCCGTGCAGCGCCAGCGCTTCCTGAAGAACATCAAGGAATCGGCGCGCCTGGCCGGCAAGCTGGTCGACGACCTGCTGTCGTTCTCGCAGATGGGCCGCGCGGCGCTGCGTCCGACCGAGGTCGACATGAACGACCTGGTAAATTCATGCATCCACAAGCTGGCGCCGGAAACCCGCGGCCGCGACATCGAATGGGACGTCGCTCCGTTGCCGGTGGTGTGGGCCGACCCGACCTTCCTGCACCTGGCGCTCTCCAACCTGCTGGCCAACGCCGTCAAGTTCACCGGCCAGCGCGAGATGGCGCGCATCCGCATCAGCGCCGACGACCACGCGCAGGAAACGGTCTTCCACGTGGACGACAACGGCGCAGGCTTCAACATGGATTACGTGCACAAGCTGTTCGGCGTGTTCCAGCGCCTGCACCGCATGGAAGATTTCCAGGGCACCGGCATCGGCCTGGCCAACGTGCGCCGCATCGTCGAGCGCCATGGCGGCCGCGTGTGGGCCGACTCGGTGCTCGGCGAGAGCGCCAGCTTTTCGTTCGCCCTGCCCAAGCACGAAGACGAAGACGAAGCCGACGACGGCGCCCAAGCAGACAACCCAACCAAACAGTAATCTGAAAGAAAGCATGCTCAAGCCCATCCTGCTGGTCGAAGACAATCCGAACGACCTCGAGCTGACGCTGATCGCCCTGTCGAAAAGCCAGCTCGCCAACCAGGTCGTCGTCATGCGCGACGGCGCCGAGGCGCTCGACTACCTGCACCGGCGCGGCGAACATGCCACGCGCGTGGCCGGCAACCCGGCCGTGGTGCTGCTCGACCTGAAGCTGCCGAAGGTCGACGGCCTGGAAGTGCTGAAGGATATCCGCGAGACCGACAGCCTGAAGCCACTGCCGGTGGTGATGCTGACCTCGTCCAAGGAAGAACAGGACCTGGTGCGCAGCTACGAACTGGGCGTGAACGCCTACGTGGTCAAGCCGGTCGACTTCACCGACTTCGTGCGCGCCATCTCGGACCTCGGCATCTTCTGGGCGGTGCTGAACGAACCGCCGCCGGGATCGCAGCGCTACATCAAGCCGCCCAAGAATTGATGGCGGCGCCGGCGGGCATGCGCCCCGTCCGGCAAACCACGGCAGGCGGGCGCCGCACGGCGCTCAGCCTTGCCGGCCCCGCCGCAGCAAGTGGCGGATACGGGCGCTGAGCGCGTCCGGATGGTAGGGTTTCTGCAGCAGGTCCACCGCCGCGTCCAGCTTGCCCTCGTGCGTCAACACCCCTTCCGCATACCCCGAGGTATACAGGACCTGCGCCCGCGGCAGCTTCGCGCGCACCGCTTCGCCCAGCTGCAGGCTGCTGACCGGGCCGGGCATGATGACGTCGGTGAACACCAGGTCGATCGCCTGCCCGTCGTCGATGATCGCCAGGGCGGCGGCGGCGTCCGCCGCCTGCAGCACGCGGTAGCCGAGCGCCGACAGGATGCCGCAGGTGGTATCGCGCACCGCATCCTCGTCCTCGACCACCAGGATCGTCTCCGCGCCGCCCTGCAGCGGGGCGGCGGCGCTGTTGCGCTGGCGCACCGGCTCGGCATCGACGCGCGGCAGGAAGATGCGCACGCTGGTGCCGCGGCCGATCTCGCTGGCCAGGACGATGTCGCCGCCCGACTGCTTGACGAAGCCATAGGCCATCGACAGGCCGAGCCCGGTGCCCTGCCCCAGCGGCTTGGTGGTGAAGAAGGGTTCGAAGGCGCGCTCCAGCACGTCCGGCGGCATGCCCTTGCCGGTGTCCAGCACTTCGATCGCGATGTAGCGGCCCGGCGCCAGCGTCGCCGGCACCGGCGTGTCGGGCTCGACGTTGGCGGCGCGGATGGTCAGCGTGCCGCTGCCGCCCATGGCGTCGCGCGCATTGATCGCCAGGTTCAGCAGGACGTTGTTCAACTGGTTCGGATCGACCAGCGCGCTGCCCAGTCCATCGGCGATGTCGGTGACCACGCTGGCGTTCGGGCCGAGCAGGCGGCGCATCATGTCGTCCATCTCGCGCAGCAGGTGGCCGGGATGGGTCACCACCGCCTGCAGCGGCTGGCGGCGGGCGAAGGCCAGCAGGTGCGAGGACAGCTTGGCGCCGCGCTCGACCCCGGACAGCGCCATGTCGACGCGGGTGCGGCCGGCGTCGTTCAGGTTGCCGACCAGCTTGAGCAGCTGCAGGTTGCCGCCGATGATCTGCAGCACGTTGTTGAAGTCGTGCGCCACCCCGCCGGTCAGCTGGCCGATCGCTTCCATCTTCTGCGCCTGGTACAGGGCCGACTGGCTGGCCGCCAGCTGTTCCTGGCTCAGGCGCAGCGAGACGAAGGCGGCGTCGCGCTGGCGCCGCGCGCCGAAGGCATCGCTGTGGTAGCGCACGCGCGCCACCAGTTCGCGCGGGTCGGGCCACTTGACCAGGTAATCGTTGGCGCCGGCCGCGAAGGCCATGGCCTTGATGTCGGGATCCTCTTCGGAGGACAGCAGGATCACCGGCACGTTTTCCGTATCGCGTTCGGCGCGCAGGCGGCGCGTTACCTCGAACCCATCCACGCCCGGCATGCGCAGGTCGACCAGCACCACCGTCGCCGCCACTTCCCTGGCCAGCTCCACCGCCAGCTCGGCCCGGTTGGCATAGCGCAGGGTATGCGCGGCACATCCCTTCAAACCATGGGAAATGATGTCTTCAGCAAATGGTTCGTCGTCGATGAGCAGAACGGAACAGGGGTTGGGTTCGTATTGGCTCATCAGGTCGATGCAGTCAGCAACATGAGATGTCTCTAAATTGCAAATTCGTAAGCGCTGATTTTACCTCAAGCGGCTGAGCCATAACGCAATGATAGGAACCGAAATGTAAAAAATGTGTCAAATAAAAGGGTAAATACACGCTGAAAACAGCGTATTCATGAACATTTCACGAAATATCCAGCCTGAGTCGGGGTGGCTTATTGCTCATGGCCACTGAAGGCATGCTAGCGCTGCTTCTTCTTGTTGGACGTGAAGGTGCGCGTGTAGAACTCGGGCGGCTTGTTCGCGACCCAGCCGATGAAGGAACCGATGTCGGCATCGGCCTGGAGCGCGCCCCAGGTGTGATAAGAGCGCAGCAGCTCCTTTTCCGAAAAGGTCGCGTGGATCTTGCGGTGGCAGATCTTGTGAATCGGGAACTGCTCCTTGCCTTTCAAGGACTTCGGAATCAGGTGGTGCCGATCGATGTTGATCGTCCCCAGCGGCCTTCCGCACAGGGGACACAGTGGGTCAGTCACGTGCGCCTCGCAGATGAATGGCGCCGCCCCGACGGCGCCGCACGCATCCCATGTGGAGGCGATGGGCCGGGTTTAAAGGCCGGCGCCGGGCGCCACCGCCAGGCGCGAGAAGCTGGCCACGCTGGCGGCAAAGGCGAAGGCGGCGGCCAGGCCGAGCGCGTACCAGCTGCCCTGCAGCGTCGAGATGGTCAGGCAGAACGCCACCAGCGCGGCGCCGGTGGCCTGCCCGGTCAGGCGCGCGGTGGCGACGATGCCGCTGGCGCTGCCGCTGCGCGCGGCCGGCGCGCTGCCCATGATCGCCTTCATGTTGGGCGCCTGGAAGAAGCCGAAGCCGATGCCGCACACCGCCATGCGCCAGCCGATGTCGAGCGCCGACGGCGCCGCCGGCATGCGCAGCAGCGCCAGCAGGCCGGCCGACAGGATCAACAGGCCGATGCCGCCCAGCAGGCCGGGCGAATAACGGTCGCTCAGGCGCCCCGCCAGCGGCGCCATCACCCCGACCAGCACCGGCCACGGCGTCATCAGGAAGCCGGTCTCGATCGGCGAGCGGCCCAGCGCGCTCTCGAAATAGAACGGCAGCGCGACAAAGGCGAGCGCCTGGGCGGCGAAGGTGCATACGGCGGTGAGGGTGGACAGCGCGAACATCGGGCGGCGCAGCAGGTCGACCGGCAGCAGCGGCGCCGGGTGCCGGCGCTGGCGGTGCAGCAGCAGCAGGAAGAACACGCAGGCCACCAGCGCTTCCGGCAGCAGCTTGTGGTAGTCGACCCGGTGCGCGCCGTCGCCCAGTGCCAGCACCGCCATGCCGAAGGCGATCACGCAGTACAGGCCGGCCAGGCGGTCGAAGCGGTGGCTGGCGCGCGGCGATTCCGGCAAGGCCTTGCGCGCCAGGAAGAAGGCGACGATGCCGGGCAGGACGTTGATGCCGAACAGCCATTCCCACGACGACGCCGCCAGGATCAGCGAGGCCAGGCTGGGGCCGACCGCGAACCCGACCGCCACCACCAGCGCATTGTTGCCGAAGCCGCGCCCGTGCAGCTTGGCCGGGTAGACGACGCGCAGCAGCGCCGTGTTGACGCCCATGATGGCGCTGGCGCCCAGGCCCTGGAACAGGCGCGCCACGATCAGCGCCGGCAGCGACCAGGCCAGCGCGCACGCCAGCGAGGCCAGCGTGAACAGCGCCATGCCGGCCACGTACACGCGCCGGTAGCCGACGGTCTCGGCCAGCGCCGCGATCGGCAGCAGGGTCGCCACCATCGCCAGCTGGTAGGCGTTGACGATCCACACCGAATCGGCCGGCGCCGCGTGCAGCTGCGCCGCCATGGCCGGCAGCGCCGTGTTGGCGATGGCGGTGTCGAGCGACGACATGCCGACGCCGATCGCCAGCGACAGGATGGCCCAGCCGCGCGGGCCGGGCGGGAGACCGTCCTGCAAGACTGCGGACGGCGCTTGCGGAAGCGGTTGCGCCGGCTGGGCGGTGCTTGTATCGACTGGCTGTTCCATGCTGGTCCCTGGCGGCAAATGGTCCATTATAGAAAGGCCGGCCAAGCTTTGCTGACGCCGCGCAAAAGGCCAGCGTTATGGATACAGACAGGAAAGAAAAAAGAAAAAGCAGCGCAAACGAAAAAGCCCGCTTCGTTCGAAGCGGGCTTTCGGATACTGCTTGTATTCTGGCTCCCCGACCTGGACTCGAACCAGGGACCTGCGGATTAACAGTCCGTCGCTCTACCGACTGAGCTATCAGGGAATCGAGACCGAATTATAACGGCTGGGTATCGACTTGACCAGTGTTGCATGAAAATCAGTGAACGATTCTTTGGAGTGAATAGTGTCAACTCAGCGGCGCCAGCAGCGCATGCTGGGACGCCGTGTGAAAATCGCGCCACACGCGGTTGATCTCGCTGTCGGCGCGCATCGCCTGCAAGCCGCAGTACGGCGTCAAGCTGTCCACCGCCCGCCGCGCCGCGCTCACCCAATCCATCGACAGCGCCTGCAGGCCGTCCGCGGTGGCGGCATCGACATGGCCGTCCACCAGCACGCGCGCCCAGGCGGCGTCGAGCGCCGCGTAGAGGCGCGCGCGCGCCGTGGCCAGGCCGGCGCTGGCCAGCTCGAGCGCGGCGCGCACCGCCGGCACGGCAGCCAGCATCTCGCCCGGCACGCCGAAGCGGTGCCGGCGCCGGCCGATGCACTCGCCCGCCAGTTCGAGGAAATGCGCGCCCATGCCGGCCACGTTGGCCGCCAGCGTGACGAAGGCGAAGGCCAGGAAGGGAAAGCGGTACAAGGGGCCTTGCTCGCGCGCCCTGGCCGGATCGATCTCGAAGCCGTGCCCGGCGCCGATCCAGCGGTCGCGCACGCGGTAGCCGTGCGAGGCGGTGGCGCGCAGGCCGATCGTGTTCCAGTTCGGCTGCACCTCCACCAGTGCGGCCGGCACCACGAAGGCCTGGACACGCGGCTGGCCGGCGTCGTCCGGCAGCGGCCGGCCGCCCTCGCGCAGGATGGCGTTGAAGGTGAAATGGGTCGCCATCGGCGCGCCGCTGGCATAGTCCCAGTGGCCGTCGATGCGCCAGCCGTCGCCTTCGCGCTCGGCAATGCCGGTGGGCGCGCCGCTGCCGGCCAGGCACACCCGCGGCGTGGCCAGTACCCGGCGCGCCAGCGCGGGCGGCAGGAAGCCGGCGAACCAGCCGGCGCCGGCGCACAGGGTCACGGTCCAGCCCATGCTGCCGTCCACGCGCGCGAGCGCTTCTTCCAGGCGCACCACGTCCGGCAGCGCCATCTCGGCGCCGCCCAGTGCGCGCGGCGCCAGCATGCGCAGCCAGCCGCGCCGGTGGAGCAGCGCCCGCTGGGCCGGATGCAGCCAGCCGGCGCGCTCGGCAGCGGCGGCATGGCGGGCGATGCGGCGCGCGTCGCGTTCGAGCAGAAGGCTGGCGGCGCTGGTGGTCGAGGTAAAAGCCATCGGCATGGGACTCGCGAAATCGGGTGAAGTAACGAAAGCACAACGTCGGCGCAAACGAAAAAGCCCGCTTCGTTCGAAGCGGGCTTTCGGATACTGCTTGTATTCTGGCTCCCCGACCTGGACTCGAACCAGGGACCTGCGGATTAACAGTCCGTCGCTCTACCGACTGAGCTATCAGGGAATTGAGGCCGCATTATAACCGCCAGCGCCATTCCGGCAAGACCTTTTTTGCAATCGTGCGGCCGCGGGGGCGCTTCGGACAGGCGCGCCGCCGTTTGCTATAGTCGCCACTTTCCCAGCACAACCCTCTTCCTTCCATGAACATACCCCGCACTCCCGGCAACATCGGTACTCCGCTCTCCCCGTCCGCCACGCGCGTCATGCTGCTCGGCTCCGGCGAACTCGGCAAGGAAGTCATCATCTCGCTGCAGCGCCTCGGCATCGAAGTGATCGCGGTCGACCGCTACCCGGACGCGCCCGGCCACCAGGTGGCGCACCGCGCCCACGTAATCGACATGACGGACGGCGACGCCCTGGCCGCACTGATCGAGCGCGAGCGCCCGCACCTGGTGGTGCCCGAGATCGAGGCGATCGCCACCGCCAAACTGGCCGAGCTGGAAGACGCCGGCGCCATCACCTGCATCCCGACCGCGCGTGCGGCGCTGCTCACGATGAACCGCGAAGGCATCCGCCGCCTGGCCGCCGAGGAACTCGGCCTGGCGACCTCGCCCTACCGCTTCGCCAGCAGCCTGGAGGAACTGAGGCAGGCCTGCGCCGAGATCGGCTTTCCGTGCGTGGTGAAACCAGTGATGTCCTCGTCCGGCAAGGGGCAATCGAAGCTGGACGGTGCCGGCGACGTCGAAGCCGCCTGGCACCACGCCGCGGCCGGCGGGCGCGTCGATGCCGGGCGCGTGATCGTCGAGGGCTTCATCGACTTCGACTACGAGATCACGCTCTTGACCGTGCGCGCCACCGGCGCCGGCGGCCAGGTGGAAACGCAGTTCTGCGCGCCGATCGGCCACAAGCAGGTGCAGGGCGACTACGTCGAATCCTGGCAGCCGCAGCCGATGACGGCGGGCGCGCTGGCCAACGCCAAGGAAATCGCGCAAAAGGTCACCGCCAACCTGGGCGGCCGGGGCGTGTTCGGTGTCGAACTGTTCGTCAAGGGCGACATGGTGTGGTTCTCGGAAGTCAGCCCGCGCCCGCACGACACCGGCATGGTGACCATGGCGACCCAGGTGCAGAGCGAGTTCGAACTGCATGCGAAAGCCATCCTCGGCCTGCCGGTAAACGTGGCGCTGCGCGCGCCGGGCGCCTCGGCGGTGATCTACGGCCAGCTGGACCAGGCCGGCATCGCCTTCGAGGGCGTGGCCGAGGCGCTGCGCGTGCCGGAATCGGACATCCGCCTGTTCGGCAAGCCGGAATCGTTCGCGCGCCGGCGCATGGGGGTGGCGCTGGCGACGGCCGGCGACGTGGATACGGCGCGTGCCCGCGCCCTGGAAGCCGCGTCGAAGGTGAAACCGGTATCCGCGTAGGGTGGACGGCTACACCTTGGCGCTTGCATCATGACTTCCCGTGCGCCGTCCACGCGTTCAAAACACATCCGAAAACCGCCGTCGTGCTCGGGTGCGGTCACGCGGGCGCCGGCGATCACCGCGTGGACGGCCAAGCCGCCTCGCCGGCCACGTCCACCCTACTCTGCGATCGACATCCATGACAAAAAAGGGGCGCCGATCGCTCGACACCCCTTTTTTGCTTGCTGCTCAATTCTGGCTCCCCGACCTGGACTCGAACCAGGGACCTGCGGATTAACAGTCCGTCGCTCTACCGACTGAGCTATCAGGGAAAAGATGTTGCAATTATAACAGCCTCCGACAACCTGCACAGCGCGTCGCGCTTGGTGTGCCTGCCGCCGAAGGCGTGAATTCTGGCTCCCCGACCTGGACTCGAACCAGGGACCTGCGGATTAACAGTCCGTCGCTCTACCGACTGAGCTATCAGGGAATCGCACCTCAAACGCTTCCGACTGAACTAGCGCTCGATCGGAAGAGCCAGGATTTTAGAGAACTTTTGCGATGGCGTCAACAACGCGATCGATGTTCTTCGAGTTCAGCGCGGCCACGCAGATGCGGCCGGTGTCCACGGCGTAGATCGACTCGTCGCGCAGCTGGCCGACCTGCTCCTTGGTCAGGCCCGAGTACGAGAACATGCCGACCTGCTGGCGCACGAACGCGAAGTCCTTGCCCGGCGCCTTTTCCGCCAGCTTGCGCACCAGTTCTTCGCGCATCTGCTTGATGCGCACGCGCATGCCGGCCAGTTCGTCTTCCCACAGCTGGCGCAGTTCCGGAGTCGACAGCACGGTGGCCACCACCTTGCCGCCATGGGTCGGCGGGTTCGAGTAGTTGGTGCGCACGATGCGCTTCAGCTGCGACAGCAGGCGCGCCGCTTCCTCGCTGGACGAGGCCACCACGGACAAGGCGCCGACGCGCTCGCCGTACAGCGAGAACGACTTCGAGAACGAGTTCGATACCAGCAGCGGGCCGCCGGCCTCGACGAAGCGGCGCACCACCGCGCCGTCTTCGAGGATACCCGAACCGAAGCCCTGGTAGGCCATGTCCAGGAACGGGATCAGGCCGCCCTCCTGCACGGCGTCGATGACCTGGCCCCACTGGTCGGCCGTCAGGTCGGCGCCGGTCGGGTTGTGGCAGCAGGCGTGCAGCACCACGATCGCGCCTTCCGGCATGGCGCGCAGGGCGGCCAGCATGCCGTCGAAATCGACGCCGTGGGTGGCCGGATCGTAATAGGTGTAATTGTTGACGGTGAAGCCGGCACTTTCGAACAGCGCGCGGTGGTTTTCCCAGCTCGGGTCGCTGATGTAGACATCGGAACCCGGCGCGAAGCGCTTGAGGAAGTCGGCGCCGATCTTGAGTGCGCCGGTGCCGCCCAGGGCCTGCACGGTGATCGCGCGCTTCTCTTGAATAACCGGGCTGTCGGCACCAAATACGAGTTCTTGCACAGCCTTGTAATACGCGCCCAGGCCTTCGATCGGCAGGTAGGTGCGCGGTGCCGGCTGTTCCATCAACACCGACTCCGCCCTGCGTACGCAATCCAGCAGCGGCACCTTGCCATTGTCGTCATAGTAGACACCGACGCCCAGGTTGATCTTGCCCGGGTTGGTATCCGCATTGAAGGCTTCGGTAATGCCCAGGATGGGGTCGCGCGGGGCCATGGCGATGGCGCCGAAGATACTGGCAGGAGCTGTGGAATTCATCGTGATAAACTGGGTCGCAGAGTGAGTTTGTCGGTTGGGTTCGCAGCAAATGTATAGACAGCGGCCCGAGCATGCTGCAGTGCATGATCGGTCGCAGGCGGACTCCCATTCTAGCAAAGGTCTGATTCCATGGCAGATTTATCGGTCGCAAATTCTCCAGCCCCGAACGTCATCACGTACCCGAATTCCCCGTTCAAGCTGCACCAGCCCTTCCCGCCCGCGGGCGACCAGCCGACCGCGATCGACGGCCTGATCGAGGGCATCGACGATGGCCTGATGTACCAGACGCTGCTCGGCGTGACCGGCTCCGGCAAGACCTACACGATGGCCAACGTGATCGCCCGCGCCGGGCGTCCGGCGATCGTGTTCGCGCCGAACAAGACGCTGGCGGCCCAGCTGTACGCCGAGTTCCGCGAATTCTTCCCGCAGAACGCGGTCGAGTACTTCGTCTCGTACTACGATTACTACCAGCCGGAAGCGTACGTGCCGCAGCGCGACCTGTTCATCGAAAAGGACTCGTCGATCAACGAGCACATCGAGCAGATGCGCCTGTCGTGCACCAAGTCGCTGATGGAACGGCGCGACGTGGTGATCGTGGCGACCGTGTCGGCCATCTACGGTATCGGTAATCCGAACGAGTACCACAAGATGATCCTGACGCTGCGCGCCGGCGACAAGGTGGCGCAGCGCGACGTGATCGCGCGCCTGATCCAGATGCAGTACACGCGCAACGAGATGGACTTCTCGCGCGGTTCGTTCCGCGTGCGCGGCGACACCATCGACATTTTCCCGGCCGAGCACGCCGAGCTGGCGATCCGCGTCGAGATGTTCGACGACGAGATCGAATCGCTGCAATTGTTCGACCCGCTGACCGGGCGCATCCGCCAGAAGATCCCGCGCTTTACCGTGTACCCGGGTTCGCACTACGTCACGCCGCGCTCGACCGTGCTGCGCGCCGTCGACTCGATCAAGGCCGAGCTGCGCGACCGCCTGGAACAGTTCCGCGAACAGGGCAAGCTGCTGGAAGAGCAGCGCCTGGAGCAGCGCACCCGCTTCGACCTGGAGATGCTGGCCGAGGTCGGTTTCACGAAGGGCATCGAGAACTACTCGCGCCACCTGTCCGGCGCCATGCCGGGCGAACCGCCGCCGACGCTGATCGATTACCTGCCCAAGGACGCGCTGATGTTCATGGACGAGTCGCACGTGATGATCGGCCAGTTGAACGCCATGTACAACGGCGACCGCTCGCGCAAGGTGAACCTGGTCGACTACGGTTTCCGCTTGCCGTCGGCGCTGGACAACCGGCCGCTGAAGTTCGAGGAATTCGAGAACAAGATGCGCCAGTGCATTTTTGTGTCGGCCACGCCGGCCGAGTATGAAAAGCAGCACGCCGACAACGTGGTCGAGCAGGTGGTGCGCCCGACCGGCCTGGTCGACCCGCAGCTGTTCGTGCGCCCGGCGCGCTCGCAGGTGGACGACCTGATGGGCGAGATCACCGACCGCATCGCCAAGGACGAGCGCGTGCTGGTGACCACGCTGACCAAGCGCATGGCCGAGCAGCTGACCGAGTACCTGGGCGACCACGGCATCAAGGTGCGCTACCTGCACAGCGACATCGACACCGTCGAGCGCGTGGAAATCCTGCGCGACCTGCGCCTGGGCACCTTCGACGTGCTGGTCGGCATCAACCTGCTGCGCGAGGGCCTGGACTTGCCGGAAGTCTCGCTGGTGGCGGTGCTGGACGCCGACAAGGAAGGTTTCCTGCGCTCGGAACGCTCGCTGATCCAGACCATCGGCCGCGCGGCGCGCAACCTGAACGGCGTGGCGATCCTGTACGGCGACCAGGTGACCGACTCGATGCAGCGCGCCATCGACGAGACCGAGCGCCGCCGCGCCAAGCAGATCGCCTTCAACGCCGCCAACGGCATCGTGCCGAAGGGGGTGAACAAGAAGATCAAGGACATGATCGACGGCGTCTACAGCGCGGCCGCGGCCAAGCAGATGCAGGACGGCTCGATCGCCTCGGCGCAGGAAACCGCCAAGGTCGAGGCGATGAGCGAGAAGCAGATCTCGAAGGAGATCAAGCGCCTCGAAAAGCTCATGGTCGACCACGCCAAGAACCTGGAGTTCGAAAAGGCGGCGCAGGTGCGCGACCAGCTGCACGTGCTCAAGCAGCAAGCCTTCGGCGCGCCGGGGGCGGACAACGTGGTGTCTATTTTGGGGAAGTAAATAAATTTTAGATGATTAATTTATATCTTAAAATATAATTTATCGATATTGAATTAATTACGAGATGGTTGGTAAATATAAACTCTAAAATTGAGATAATCTAGGAAAAATCTTGAAAATTCGCGCATTGCACTTATCCGATCTTCATTTAAGCACTAAAAAAAATGACCACGATCAGCACACAGTTATTGCGGCTTTATGCAAAGATATCGAGAACCTAAGAGAATCTGAGGATTTTGATTTTATTTTTTTTACTGGGGACCTTGTCGGTAAGGGATCTTATTCTGAAGATTACCGCATAAAAGTTAAAGAAGATTTTATTGATAAGATATTATCAGCAGCAAATCTAACACAAGATCAATTTTTTTTGTGCCCCGGAAATCATGATCTTGAGTTGCTGGCTAGAGATAAAATTTATGAAAGTGGGCTGCAAAATGCTCTTTCAGACCGTATAAATGTAAATGAATTTATTTCAGAGCATGAATCACATACTTCAGCATTCAGATCTTTGGAAAAATTTAATTCTCTTTCTGCAGATTTTGGATCAACGAGTTGTTTAAAAAGAACTCCACTTTACGCTAATTTTCTGCTTCATTTACATGGCCAAAAAATTGGGGTTGCAGCACTTAATTCTGCATGGCGTGCTACTGGCCGCTCTAATGATCAAGATTGTGGAACACTTATTTTAGGTGAGCGTCAGATAGAACTTTCAGCTAAAGGTTTGGAAAATTGCGATGTTAAAATTGCATTAGTTCATCATCCTTTAAACTGGCTATCGCCTAAAGATTTTGCGTCAACACAACGAGCAATTGCTAGAAATTTTGACATACTGTTGCATGGTCATGTCCATGAGGGAGACGGACTATCTTTGGTTGCTCCTCATAACAATTTGATTATTTGCGGCGCAGGATGCCTATATCAATCACGTGATTACTTTAATGGTTTTTCGATAATTGAAATTAATACCAAAGAAAATACTTTTCATCAAGAAACGCGAGAGTATTTTCATGGACGAGATTGTTTCGATGTAAGTGTACGCTTTGCAGGAGGAGGGATTTTTAATTCTCCGTTAAAAAAAAACTCTGAGGTGAACTTTGTTTTACCAGAGCGAAGTGTTCAAAGAATTTGTGATGAAGCAAATAGGCAACTTGTTTCATCAGCAATTTCTGATGTTGCTCCAGAAGATATTGGTGATTTGTTCGTTGAACCTAGAATTTCTCGAGTTTCACCTAATCAGATAGATGTAGATATAGCTTCTCAAGGAAAAACAAATTTGATTAGCATTCCTGACCTCGAAAAAGATCCAAAAAATTTCTTTATTTGGGGTGGAAAAGAGTCAGGAAAAACAACAACCTTAAATTATCTTGCTGTAAGAGCAACTCGAGCAACTGCTTTATCTGGGAATGTTGCTTTCTGTATAGATGGTCGGAATTTCTCAAGTGCTAGTTCGATACTTAGCGCATTTGGAACGTTCTGTGATGGAGCATTGAAAAGATCAGAGATTGAGCGTGCATTAGAAACAGGAAAGGCAACTATACATATTGACAATTGCCCTCTTGATAGAAATTCATTACAGTACCAAAATTTAGTAAAATTTACTAAGTTATATTCAAAAAATAAATTTATCTTTAGCGCGGAAGATAGTGCGCGCATTACTCTCGTAGAACAAGCCTTGCCTGATCTAGGCGTTAACGTTTCAGAGCTCTTTTTACTTCCTTTCAGTCGTAGGCAAGTACGTGCATTAATTAAAAATTGGTTTGGAGATGCTGCAGATGAATCCTCTCACATTCTTGATGGTGTTTTACGTGTTACAGCAAAGCTACAGTTACCGCGTTCTCCATTTTTAATGAGTATGATACTTTGGTTGAACGAGAGAAAAATTGCCTTCTCCCCAGTAAATTATGCAACATTAATTGAAAATTTCATTGAAGGTCTATTAGAGAAATTAGCTGATACCAATTTTAGATCTGAGATATATACGTTTCGTATCAAGCAACATTTTCTCTGCGAATTGGCCGCCAAGATGAGTAGAGACCCAGTGCACTCCATATCTCGTTTGGACTTAGAATCCTTTGCTGTTGAATACTTTAAAGCCCGGCCACAGCCAAAAGCAAAACCTTTAGAACTTATTAACCATTTCTTTAGCCGTGGAGTCTTGCTTGAGATTGGCGAGGATGTTCGCTTTAAACTAGAGTGCTTCCGAGAATACTTTGTAGCGCGCAGAATGCTTGATAAGCCAGATTATCTTGATGAATGCACATCAAAAGATAACTTGCTAAAATATATAAATGAAATAGATTATTACTCAGGCTTAAAGCAAGACAATATCGAGTTACTAAGCTTGGTTGCGCATCGATTAGAATATGCATCTCGAGCGGTTGATTTAAATATTACATCCAATGATTATTCAAGAGTTGCATCACATGATGACTCAATTTTGGACAGTCTGCGGGATCGCGTGCATGACTTAATACTATCACGCCCAAATAATCAAGAACAAGAGGCAATTCTTGATGATTTTGATGAAATAAATTTGCATACTCAAAAAAATGATAAATCAGAAAATAAAGAAGAAAAGATTAACCATTCATCTATAGAGGCTGATCAGATAGAAGTTGTTCAATATGACTCAAAATATTCTGATTATTTAAAACATCTTATATTAGCATCGATGGTTTTAAGGAATTCTGAATTAGTTGACGACAATACTTCAGTCGAACAGATATTTCATACCTGTATCGAACATTGGTCAAGAAATATAATTTTTGCATTAGTTCAACTTGAAATTCTCTCACAAGATCGTGGCTCCTTTACAGACGAACATAGAAATGAAAGGAGTCTTAAAAAAATGGTTAGCACTGTAATTCCAGCAATTTTTCTGGCTATGGTTATTGAATATTTAGGCACAGCAAAACTAGCTGATGTAATGAATCGTTTTTTAGAAACCCATGCGAATCAGGAATTACCTGGTTTGATCACCGTCTTACTTTATGCGGAACTTGGCTTGCCAAAATACATGGATAAGATTGAAGATTTTATGGAAAGACCTAATGTTCTTGGAGGCTCAAGAGATCTTATTTTTACAAATTTACTTACTAACTATATGTTTAAGAAATTATCTTCAAATGATCAAACAAGGATCGAGGCATTCTTAGCAAAGCAAGCAAAAACGTATAGAAGCTCTACTAGTACTGGAGGAGCAGAAAAAGCAGCCTTTATTCAGCAATTACGCGATAGAGCTAGAACAATAAAAATATCGTCACCAGATTCTATTAAAGATAAATAATAAATTAACAAGTATTTAATGGCTTTTATCTACGTTATGACTAAATTAAGTAAACACAGGATGTATTAAGGTTACCTCGAATAACCCAGTTTTGAACGCCAGCAGGCAATCTGAAGCATGATTCAGATTGCCGCGGTGCTGCGATAATACGATTTTTGATCGCAACGTGTACTTGAGCAGGTCGGTTTGGCAGCCCCAGGCTGCCAAACCGCGGGTTTATAACGGCGCCGACCGCGTTCTTTCAGGAAGACCAGACGCTTGAGGTTGTAACTGGCAGCTTTCAACTGCAGGGCCAAGGTCGTGGGCACGATGCCAAGGCAGCCCACCAGTTTCCCCCCATCGGAGCCAAAGAGCCGAACACATGTTCGACACGGGCGCGCGGCGTAGCGATCGAGCGGTTAAGCCGCTTCTGCGTCTCGGAAATGCCTTTAGTTGCATGGCCTCGTCGCTGGATATGCACGCGCCAGCCAGCTTGCTTCAAGTTGGTTTCCCGTTCGATGCTGGGGTAGCCTCGGTCAGCATACATGTCGCGGCTGGTGTTGCTCGGGTAGTGCAACTCTTCAAAGATTATGGTGTCGGCCACGGCTGCATGCGTGACTATGATTCTGCGCATCAGCTTGCAGCGCTTGTCGATGCCGGCGTGCAGCTTGTAGCCGAAGTGATTCTTGCCGTGCTTTTTGGTCCACTTCGCGTCGACATCCTTTTGCGCTCGCTTGTGCCGTTTCCAGCCCAGCGGCACCGTGCCTTCCTTGACCGTTTCGGCCTCCTCACGCTTGTTGCGCTGGACCGGGGCTTGCACCAGCGAAGCGTCGACGATCTGGCTGCAGCGCGCCAGATAACCCTGCGACAGCAACTGCTTCTGGACTTGCTCGAACACCTGGTTGCCCACGCTATCTTGTGCCAGGCGGTCACGGAACAGCTAGATCGTCTTGGCGTCCAGGATGCTGCTACTCTCGGTCAGATCCAGGAAACGCAGAAAGCTGCGACGGTCCAGCAACTGCTACTTCAGCGCACCGTCGGCCAGGTTGTACAACTGCTGCAGTATCAGGATTTTGATCATCAACACAGTTGGGTACGGAGGATGACCGCCTTTAGCGCGGAAAGGACGCGGTGCAGCGGCGTCAATACGCGCCGCCAGCGCCTCAAAATCCCCATGCTCGCGTAGCCCCACCTACGGGTTGCCCAATTTTGTGCGACGGTCTTCGCGCTCTTGCTCGGCAAATAGACTAATCCGGGGCTTCATCATGACGACACTCGCCGGCTTGTTCGATGCGAGGACTTTACCCAGCCGGCGTTAGGTCAGCCGAGGTTTTTCGAAGTGCGCTTAATCATTGCTTTTGTAGAAAATAGTGAAGCTATATATCGTGAGCGAGAAGCAGATTTCGAAGGAAATCAAGCGCCTCGAAAAGCTCATGGTCGACCACGCCAAGAACCTGGAGTTCGAAAAGGCGGCGCAGGTGCGCGACCAGCTGCACGTGCTCAAGCAGCAAGCCTTCGGCGCGCCGGGGGCGGACAACGTGGTGTCGATGCTGGGCAAGTAAACGCCAGCCCTGCATGCGCGACCGGAAGCGACCTGCGGGTCGCTTTTTTCATGGCGTCCGGGCGCCGTTACATAGCGATAACACAGCGATAACACAGCGATATAGAAAAGACATTGCGAACATGCTATCTTGCTGTCTGTCACTTATGGAGGAAACATGCACAGCCGTCTTGCCCTTCTCGGCGCATTCGCGCTCGCCCTGGCCAGCAGCCTCAGCTTTGCCGCAGCCGACATCACCTACCTGCAGAATGGCCTCGACCTGCGCGGCCAGTGCCTCGGCGCCGAGGGCGAGCACGTGGCCATGAACAAATGCGACAAGTCGCCGTCCCAGCAATGGGTGACGGTACGCGGCGACATTCCCGGCTATTTCAAATTGCAGACGGTGGCCGGCGGCCAGGCCGCCTGCCTAAGCGCCTCCACCACGACCGGCACCGACGCCATCCATATGGCGCCCTGCGGCAAAGGGAAGGACCAGCAGTGGATCCTGAAGGGCGGCGTGCCGCGCATGATGTTCACCAACCGCGCCACCGGCAACGAGCGCTGCCTGCAAGCCGTGCAGACCGGGTTCAAGCTGAGCACCTGCGAACGCAGCGAGCCGGGCCACTTCTGGCGCGGCAGCTGGGAACCGACGATGTAGGGTGGACGGGGTGAATCAGGCCACTGGCCTGATTCACGAACGTCCACACTACGAACCCGCGACGGACGCGTTATTTTACGTCGAGCAGCTCGACGTCGAAGACCAGGTTGGCGTTCGGCGGGATCGGGCCGGCGCCATCGGGGCCGTAGGCCAGCGCGGCCGGGATCAGCAGGGTGCGCTTGCCGCCCACCTTCATGTCTTCCACGCCCTGGTCCCAGCCCTTGATGACGTTGCCGGCGCCGAGCTGGAAGGTGAACGGCTCGCGCCCGATCGAGCTGTCGAACTGGGCGCCGTGCTGCTGCGGCGCACTGGGCGCGAACAGCCAGCCGGTGTAGTTGACGGTGACGGTCTGCCCGGCGGTGGCGACCTTGCCGCTGCCTTCGACGGTGTCGGTCTTCTTGAACGCTTGCGGCGAGGTGTCGGCGACGGTGGCCGGGCCGGTGGCGTTGGTCTGCTTGTGGCGGTCGCAGGCGCCCAGGGAAAAGGCGAGGACCAGGCCGAGGGCGATGGTGGTGATGGTGGATTTCATTGGCGTTTCCATTTCGTGGTTAAGTATGCTCCGTCGCCCCCGCGAAGGCGGGGGCCCATGCCCAGTATCCAAAGTTCGTAGCTACAAAGCATTCGAGCAGCGTCAGCTTTCCCTAAATCATTTATGCCGTATGGGTTCCCGCCTTCGCGCGAACGACGGTTTTCGGCAGTAAGCCGCTCACAGCGTTTTGACGAACGCCCGCACCCCGCCCAGCAGCATCTCGATCGACATCGCCGTCAGGATCAAGCCCATCAGGCGTTCGAACGCCGTCATCACCTGCGTGCCGAGCACCTTTTGCAACCGCTCGGCGCCGAGGAACACGGCCAGCCAGACGATGCCGACCGCGGCCAGCGCCGCCACGTGCACCATCACCTCTTCCGTGCTGCGCGAGGTGAACAGCAGCACGGTGGCCAGCGCCGAGGGGCCTGCCAGGGCCGGGATCGCCAGCGGCACGATGAAGGGTTCGCCGTGCTCGCTCTTGCCGAGCACGCCGTCCGGATGGGGAAAGATCATGCGCATGGCGATGATCAGGAGGATCACGCTGCCGCCGATGCGCAGGGAGATGTCGGTCAGCTGCAGCGCCGTCAGGAAGTGGCGGCCGAAGAACATGAACAGCAGCAGCAGCAGGAAGGCGATGGCGCACTCGCGCACCACGATGCGCGGGCGGCGCGCCGGCGGCACGTCCTTCAGCGCGGTGACGAACAGGGGCACGTTGCCGAACGGGTCGGTGACGAGCAGCAGCAGGATGAAGGTCTGGAAAAAACTCTGGGTCATGGGGCGGATCGGTGAACGCAAGGTCGCGGCGGGCGCCGAAACCCTGCAATCTTAACCGATTGCAACCCACCGTGGCGGCGCCGGCCGCCGCCGTTCAGAACCTATTTCAGTAGGCAGGGGGAAGCTAATGGCGATGCATGGCAAGCAGGGGCAAGGCGCGAGGACGCCGCATGGCGAGCCATGCAAGGACGAGCAACGCAGCACCTGTTTGTCAGGCGCGCCAGTAGCGACTCCGGACTACTGAAATAGGTTCTCAGGCAAATTCGGTCTGTTCCAGGTCCGGCGCCGGCAGGCCGAGCGTGCCGCGCGCAGCCGGCGCCGGCGCGGCGCCGCGGCGGGCCGGCGCGCGTTCGCCGCGCAACTTGAAGCGGCTGACCACTTCTTCCAGCGCCAGCGCCTCGTCCTTCAACGTGGCGGCGGTGGCGGCCACCTCTTCCACCAGCGCGGCGTTGTGCTGGGTGATCTGGTCCATCTCGCTGATGGCCTGGTGGGTCTGCTCGATGCCGTCCGACTGTTCGCGGCTGGCGCTGGCGATCTCGACCACGATGCCGGACACCTTGTCGATGCCGCCGACGATCTCCTGCACGGTGGCGCCGGCCTGGCGCGCCAGGGCGCCGCCCTCGGCGATCTGCGCCACCGAGCCGTCGATCAGCGCCTTGATCTCGCGCGCCGCCGTGGCCGAACGCTGCGCCAGCGTGCGCACTTCGGACGCCACCACCGCGAAGCCGCGGCCCTGCTCGCCGGCGCGCGCCGCTTCCACGGCGGCGTTCAGCGCCAGGATATTGGTCTGGAAGGCGATGCCGTCGATGACGTCGATGATCTCGACGATGCGCGCCGACGATCCCTCGATGCGCGTCATCACCTCGACCACCTGCCCCACCGACTGGCCGCCGCGGGCGGCGGTCCGGGCGCTGGCGCCGGCCATCGCGCTCACCGCATTCGCATTGTCGGCATTGTTCTTGACGGTCACCGTCAACTGTTCCATCGAGGCCGCGGTCTGCTGCAGCGCCGAGGCCTGGCGCTCGGTACGTCCGGACAGGTCGATGTTGCCGTTGGCGATTTCGGTGGCGCCGTCGGCCAGTGCCTGGGCGCCATGGCGCACCTGCAGCACGATCGCATTCAGGCCCTCGTTCATGGCGTTCAGCGCACGCAGCAGCGCCGCGGTTTCGGTGCGGTCGCCCGCTTCCACCATGGCCGACGCGGTCAGGTCGCCGGCGGCAACGGTGCGCGCCATGTCGACCGCCTGCGCCAGCGGACGGCAGATCGAACGCGTCAGCCAGAACGCGAACAGCGCGGCCCCGAACGTGGTCACCACGCCCAGGCCGATCATCAGCGCGCGCGCTTCCTCGTAGGCGCGGGCGGCGCCGACGGCGTCGTCCCGGCTTTTCTTCTTCTGCAGCGTCATGAAGGTGCGGATCGCACCCTGCCACTGCATCATCGCGGGGCCGGCGGTGCCGAGCAGGTAGTGGATCGCCTGCGGATCGCCGTGCTCGGCCATCGCGCGGAAGCGGTCGTTCATCGGTTCCACCGTGTTTTCGAGGCGCTTGATTTCGCGTACCAGCTCGGCGCCGCGCTCGTCCAGCGGCAGCGCCTGCAGGGCGGCGTAGGCGGTATCGTATTTTTCGTTGGCGGCCACCACCTTGGCATACTCGCGCGCGGCCTCGCTCTGGTTGGCCAGCAGCGCCATCGAGCGGATCACGCGCGACACCACGTGCACCGAGTCGGACATGTCCTCGAGCAGTTCGATCTTGCGCATGTTGATCTGCACAATGTGCTCGGTGGCCACGTTGGCGCGTCCCATTTCAAACAATCCGGTGGCGGCGACGACGATCAATGCCAGGATCATCGCACCGAAGCCGATGCGCAGACGCGTCTTGATGGTGGAGCGGAAAAAATTCATGGTGGCTGTAGGGTGAGGACGAATTCCGGATGCCGTCGCCAGTCGCTGGCGCCGGCCCTGTCACAGGCATCGTTACCACGACATCGGTCCCACGCGATGGCCTGTTCCTCGGCGCGGATTACCAATATTCTGGATCACGTAAATACCGATGAGCAAGACATTTATTGACTCTCGGCATCTTTTCAGCTTTTCAGCAACACCGCAAGGGAATTTCCAACCATGCTCGCCTGAAGCACACGGTTCTGCCCTGATTTACAACGTTCAAAAAAAATCGAGGCCGTAGCCTCGATTTTCTAGGAAATTTATCCTGATCAGTTCTTTTCGAACTTCTTCATCCACGCCGACAACTGGTGCGGACGCAAACCGTCGTAGTCCTCGAACGGCTGGTGGATCCACGGATTGTGCGGCAGGTCTTCCAGGTGGTAGTCCGGCACCAGCGACGACGTACCCTTGACCCAAATCACGGCCGAGCGCACTTCGGTGACGTCCGGGTAATTCGACTGCAGGTGCTCGCGCACGCGCTGCAGGGTCACGCCGGAATCGGCCAGGTCGTCCACCAGCAGGATGCGGCCGGCCAGCGGGCCCTTGGTCATCGTCATGTACTTGGCGATGTCCAGGTTGCCCTGCTTGGTGCCGGCTTCCTCGCGGTAGGAACTGGTCGACAGGATCGCCAGCGGCACGTCGAAAATGCGCGACAGCACGTCGCCCGGACGCACGCCGCCGCGCGCCAGGCACAGCACCATGTCGAACTTCCAGTTCGATTCGTAGACCTTCAGCGCCAGGCGCTCGACCAGGCGGTTGTAGTCGTCCCAGGAGACCCACAGGTCCTTGTCAGTCGATGCAGGGGTATTCATCTGCTAGATTCCTATTCTTATTCGATATCAAGCCGCGAACGGATGGCGCAGCACGATGGTTTCTTCGCGGTCCGGGCCGGTCGACACCATGTCCACCGGAATGCCGACCAGTTCTTCGATGCGCTTGATGTAGGCGCGCGCGTTGGCCGGCAGTTCGTCCATCGACTTGGCGCCGACGGTCGATTCGGTCCAGCCCGGCATCTCTTCGTACACCGGCACGCAGGCGGCCGCTTCCTCGGCGCCGACCGGGAAGATGTCGGCATCGCGGCCGTCGATCTTGTAGCCGGTGCACAGCTTCAGCGACTCGATGCCGTCCAACACGTCCAGCTTGGTCAGGCACATGCCCGACACGCCGTTGATCTGCACCGAGCGGCGCAGCAGCGCGGCGTCGAACCAGCCGCAGCGGCGCGCGCGGCCGGTCACGGTGCCGAACTCGTGGCCCACGCGCGACAGGTGCTCGCCGACGCCGGCGTCGGTCGGCAGTTCCGACGGGAACGGGCCCGAACCGACGCGGGTGGTGTAGGCCTTGGTGATGCCCATGATGTAGTGCAGCATGCCCGGGCCGACGCCCGAACCGGCGGCGGCGTTGCCGGCCACGCAGTTGGACGAGGTGACGAACGGGTAGGTGCCGTGGTCGACGTCGAGCAGCGAGCCCTGCGCGCCTTCGAACAGCAGCTTGCCGCCGGCCTTGTGGGCGGCGTACAGGGCGGACGACACGTCGCCGACCATCGGGCGCAGGCGCGGCACCAGCGCCATGGCGTCGTCGAAGGTCTTCTGGAAGTCGACGGCCTGGGCGCCCAGGTAGCCGGTCAGCACGAAGTTGTGGTAATCCAGGTTTTCGCGCAGCTTCTCGGCGAAGCGGGTCTCGTTGAGCATGTCGGCGATGCGGATCGCGCGGCGCGCCACCTTGTCTTCATAGGCCGGGCCGATGCCCTTGCCGGTGGTGCCGATCTTGTTGGCGCCGCGCTTGGCTTCGCGGGCGACGTCGATGGCGACGTGGTAGGGCAGGATCGCCGGGCAGGCTTCCGAGATCTTCAGGCGCGAGGCGACTTCGACGCCAGCGGCCTGCAGCTTGTCGATCTCGCGCATCACGTCCGGCACCGAGACCACCACGCCGTTGCCGATGTAGCAGGCCACGCCTTCGCGCATGATGCCCGACGGGATCAGTTGCAGCGCGGTCTTCTGGCCCTTGATCACCAGCGTGTGGCCGGCGTTGTGGCCGCCCTGGAAACGCACCACGCCGGCGGCGTGGTCGGTCAGCCAGTCGACGATCTTACCCTTGCCCTCATCGCCCCACTGGGTACCGATGACAACGACGTTCTTAGCAGTATTTGACATCACTTAACCTAAGTTTTTGAGAATCCAATTTCCTTGTTCGAGGACGAGCACGCGGTCGCACTCGAACTCGTCCTGTACATTGTCGTGGCCCGGCATGGACTGGATCACGACTTCGCCGGCCTTGCGCAGGCCGGCGATTTGCGCGCGCAGTTCGGGGGCGTTGCCCCAGGGCGCGCGGATGGCGTGCTTGCGCCCGGCGCTCGGCAGCAGTCGCGCCAGTTCGCGCAGGTCGAGCGAAAAGCCGGTGGCCGGACGCGCGCGCCCGAAGGCTTCGCCCACGTGGTCATAGCGGCCGCCGCGCGCCACCGCGTTCGGCAGGCCCGGCACGTACAGCGCGAACATGGCGCCGCTTTCGTATTGGTAGCCGCGCAGGTCGGCCAGGTCGATCGCGACCTGCGCCCGGCCCTGCGCCGAGGCCGCCAGCGCGGCCAGTTCGGCCAGCGCGCGCGTGATGCCGGGAATCGCCGGCAGCAGTTCGCGCGCCCACGCCAGCACCTCGACGTCGCCGTACAGGCTCGGCAGCGCCAGCAGGGCGTCGCGCGTGGCCGCGGCGTAATCGGCGGTCGCCTCTTCCAGGCCGGGGAGGTCCTTCGAGCGCAGCAGGCCGTACAGCAGCTGCTCGTCGCGCTTGGCGGCAGGATCGTCGTCCAGCAGCGCGCGCAGCACGCCGACGTGGGCCAGGTCCAGGCGCGGCCGCTCGAAGCCGGCCAGCGCCAGCGAGGCCAGGGCCAGTTCCTGGATCTCGGCGTCGGCTTCCAGCCCGGCGTGGCCGTAGATCTCGGCGCCGATCTGCAGCGGCTCGCGCGTGGCGTGCAGGCCCGAAGGACGGGTGTGCAGCACGCTGCCGGCGTAGCACAGGCGGGTGACGCTGTCGCGGTTAAGCAAGTGGGCGTCGATGCGCGCCACCTGCGTGGTCATGTCGGCGCGCAGGCCGAGCAGGCGGCCGCTCATCGAATCGATCAGCCTGAAGGTGCGGGTATCGGTATCCTGCCCGGCGCCGGCCAGCAGCGAATCGACGTATTCGAGCAGCGGCGGCATCACCAGTTCGTAGCCGTAGGTGCGGAAGGTGTCGAGCATCAGGCGGCGCAGCTCTTCGATCTTGCGTGCTTCGGACGGCAAGACGTCGGCGATATTCTCGGGCAGTAGCCAGGTAGGCATGGGCAAAGCGGATCGGTTTGTTAAATTTCAGGCAATTTTCAGCAAACGGCGACGCGGCTTTGCACGCATCCCTTGCGCCGAATCGACGATTTTAACCGAAAACAAGGCGCGTTGGGGCAATGGCGTGTTGTGGCAACGGCGTGTCGGGCGGTAGGGTGGACGTGGCCGACGAGGCAGGTTCCCGTCCACGCGTTCAAACGGTGATACGCAGGTTGAATGCTACTTGCCCGCGCCCGGCCCCTTGAAGTACTTGAAGAACTCGGAATTCGCATCCAGTACCAGCACGTCGTTGCGGCCCTTGAAGGTCGCCTTGTACGCTTCCATCGAGCGGTAGAAGCGGTAGAACTCCGGATTCTTGCCGAACGACTGCGCATAGATCGCCGCCGCGCGCGCGTCGCCCTCGCCGCGGATCGACTCGGCGTCGCGCTGGGCCTCGGCCAGGATCACGCTGCGCTGGCGCTCCGCATCGGCGCGGATCTGCTCGTTCTCGGCGGCGCCGGTGGCGCGCGTCTCGCTGGCCACGCGCACGCGCTCGGCGCGCATGCGTTCGATCAGGGAAGCGTTCACCTGGTCGCTGAAGTCGACGCGGCGCAGGCGCACGTCGGCCACCTCCACGCCCAGCCGGCGCGCGTCCGCGGCGACGCGCTGGCGCACCGCCTCGGCCACCTGCCCGCGCTGGCCGGACAGGACGTCGCCGACGCTGCGCTTGGCGATCTCGGCGGTGAGCGCATTGCGCACCAGCTGGCCGACGCGCTCGTTGCCGCCGTCCCTGGCGCGTTCGCCGCTGCGGCCGCTGACGGCACCGCCGGACAGCAGGTACTGGCGCGCGTCGGCGATCTTCCACTTGACGAAGGCGTCGACCACCAGGTCCTTCTTTTCGTTGGTCAGGAAGCGCTCGTTGCCCGGCATGTCGAGCGTCTGCAGGCGCTTGTCGAGGTAGGACACGGTCTGCAGCGGCGCCGGCAGCTTGAAGTGCAGGCCCGGGCGCGCGACCACGTCGCGCTCACCCATGCCGGACACCACGGCGTAGCGGTGCTGGTCGACCGAATAGGTGATCGAGGACAGGATGGCGGCCGCGGCCACGGCGGCCACGGCGATGGAAAGCACGCGGTTCATCAGCGGCTCTCCCGTTCGCGCGACGCATCGCGGCTGCGCAGGTCGCGGTGGCGCGCCTCGCCATGTTCCGGCGCCGGCGCCGGCTGGGCCTGCGCTGGCGCCTGTGCCTGGCCTTGTTGCGGCTGGCCTTGCTGCCCTTGCTGCACTTGCGGCTGGGCCTGCTGCGGAACTTGCTGGGAACCCTGAGCCTGCGCTTGCCCCGGCGCCTGCTGCTGGGCCGGCTGCCCCGGCTGTCCGGCCGCCGGCGGCTGCGCCGGCATCATCACCGGGCCGGAACGGCTGCCCAGTGCGGCTTCGTTGGCGGTCGATTGCGCCAGCAGGCGGTCGAGCGGCAGGTAGATCTGGTTGGTGCCGGTCTTGGCGTCGATCATGACCTTGCTGGTACTGGAAAGAATCTGCTGCATGGTGTCGATGTACATGCGGTCGCGCGTGACCGCCGGGGCCTTGGCGTATTCGGCCACGATCTTGTCGAAGCGCGCGGCATTGCCTTCGGCCGTGTTCTCGACGGTGGCACGATAGCCCTGTGCGTCCTGCAGCTGGCGCGCCGCGCGGCCGCGCGCCTGCAGGATGACGTCGCTGGCATAGGCATCGGCCTCGCTGCGCAGGCGCGCGCGGTCCTCTTGCGCGCGCACGCCGTCCTCGAAGGCGGCCGCGACCTGCTCCGGCGGCTGCGCCGACTGGACGGTGACGGCGACGACCTCGGCGCCGAGCTTGTAGCGCTCGAACATGTCCTGGATGCGCCCGCGCGCCTCCAGCGCCACGCGTTCGCGGCCGTCGTACAGCACGTAATCCATCTTGCTGCCGCCGACCACTTCGCGCACCGCGGTCTCGGCGGCGCCGCGCACCGTATCGACCTGGTCGCGGTTGTTGAACACCCAGGCGACCGGGTCCTTGATCTTGTATTGCACCGAAAACTGCAGGTCGACGATGTTCTGGTCGCCCGTCAGCATCAGCGCCTCGTTCGGCTGCTTGTTGCGCACGTTGCCGCGGTAGCCGATCTCGGCGGTTTGCACCTGCGCCACGTTGACGACTTCATGCGCCTGGAACGGCGCCGGCCAGCGCCAGCTGACGCCGGGGCCGGTCTTGTGCGACAGCTGGCCGAAGGTGGTGACGATGCCGACCTGCCCTTCCGGCACCACGAAGGCGCCGCTGGACAGCCAGATCGCCGCGGCGATGGCGGCGGCCAGGCCGGCGACGGCGCCGACGCCGCGCGCGCCCGGGCGGAACGAACCGTCGCCGCCGCTACCGCCGCGCTTGCCGAACAGGCGGTTCAGGCGCTGGTTGAAGTCGCGCCACAGCTGGTCGAGGTCGGGCGGACCGTCGCCGCCGTCGTTCTTGTTGCCGTTCTTGTTGTCGTTCTTGCCCGGACGGCGGCCTTCCTGCGCCTTGTGGCCCTCTTCGGGACGGTGGCCCCAGCGCGGGTCGTTCAGCGAGAGCTTGATCCCGGAAGAGACAGGGAAACGGAAGCCGGCACCGCCAGCGGGCGGCGCAAGCGGCGCCGGGACGCCGCGCGGCGCACCCGCCGGCATGGCGGCCGCAGCGGGACGCTTG
Source organism: Massilia forsythiae (assembly GCF_012849555.1). Taxonomy (NCBI): domain Bacteria; kingdom Pseudomonadati; phylum Pseudomonadota; class Betaproteobacteria; order Burkholderiales; family Oxalobacteraceae; genus Massilia; species Massilia forsythiae. The sequence continues at coordinate 3,621,276 of NZ_CP051685.1, read as the reverse complement.
AAGGAAAGAACGGGCATAAATCGCTTAATAAGGCCTGCGCGCCGGTTGAAGGTGCGAACGCTCAATGCGGCCCGACAGGCGTGGTTGCGGAAATACTCTCGGCCGGGCCACTGATGCCGGTTTCCAGGTCGTGCACGAAGCCGCGTGGGTCGGCGTCCTCGTCGGACTGCGCCGGACCGGGTCCGCGGCGCGCCGCCTCGACGATCGCCTCGCGCAGCAGGTCCAGGCCGGCGCCGCTGTGGGCGCTGATGAAAACGCGGCTGATTTTATCATATTCATCACGTTCCACTCCCGGCTCGAGGCCGGCCGCATCGATCTTGTTCCACACCAGGATCTGCGGAATGTGGTCGGCGCCGATCTCGCGCAGCACCTCGTTGACCTGCTGGATCTGCTCCATGCGCACCGGCGACGAGCCGTCCACCACGTGCAACAGCAGGTCGGCGTGGATGGTTTCCTCGAGCGTGGCGCGGAACGCCGCCACCAGCTGGTGCGGCAGTTCGCGCACGAAGCCGACGGTATCCGACATGACCACGTTGCCGGTTTCCTCGCCCAGGTACAGGCGGCGGCTGGTGGTGTCCAGGGTCGCGAACAGCTGGTTCGCCACGTACACCCCGGCCTTGGTCAGGGTGTTGAACAAGGTCGACTTGCCGGCATTGGTATAGCCGACCAGCGATACCGAAAAAGTCTTGTTGCGGCCACGCGCACGGCGCTGGGTCTCGTGCTGCTTGCGCAGCTTGGACAGGCGCGCGCGCAGCATCTTGACGCGCTCGCCGATCAGGCGGCGGTCGGTCTCCAGCTGGGTTTCGCCGGGACCGCGCAGGCCGATACCGCCCTTCTGGCGCTCCAGGTGGGTCCAGCCGCGGATCAGGCGCGTGGCCAGGTGCTGCAGCTGCGCCAGCTCGACCTGCAGCTTGCCCTCGTGGCTCTGGGCGCGCTGGGCGAAGATATCGAGGATCAGGCTGGTGCGGTCGACCACGCGGATGTTGAGGCGCCGCTCCAGGTTGCGCTGCTGGGCGGGCGACAGGGCGTGGTTGAAGATGACGATGTCGATGTGCTCGGCCAGGCAGGCCTGGGCGATCTCGTCGGCCTTGCCGCTGCCGACGAAGTGGGCCGGATCGGGGCTGCTGCGTTTGGCGGTGATGGTGGTGACCGGCGTGGCGCCGGCGGAACGCGCCAGCAGCGCCAGCTCTTCCAGGCTGGCCTTGAAGTCGCCGGCGCCGAAGTCGATGCCGACCAGTGCCGCGCGCATGGTGTCGGCGCCCTGGCCGTCAGGCTTGTCCCTCACTCAGCGTCGTGCTCGAGGTTGAGGTTGACGGCGCGGGCCGGAACGACGGTGGAGATTGCGTGCTTGTAGACCATCTGGGTAACCGTGTTACGCAGCAAGACCACGTACTGGTCGAAGGATTCGATGTGGCCTTGCAGCTTGATGCCGTTGACCAGGTAGATCGAAACAGGGACATGCTCCTTGCGCAAGGCGTTCAGGAATGGGTCTTGTAACAGTTGCCCTTTGTTGCTCATAACAGCTCCGTAATGTTGTTGTCGTATAAAAATTGAGGCGGTATGCCGTTTTTCAAGTGCTTGGGCCAGCATTCTCGGGTTGAATGCTTTCCTAGGGCTACTCTACCCTGTTTCACCGATTTTTGTCGTCCTGCTAGGCTTATGAAACGCTTAAAGCCGCGTTGCCGTCGCCCCAGGCACGCCTGCGACGACGCCCGCGCAGGCACATGACTGTCCAAGATGATCGTACTGACCTAGAGACCGTCTTCCCCGCGCAGGCGGGGACCCATGCAGAGTGTCATGCAGCCGCAGTGCCGGCAGGCCGACGATAGTTGCCACGTATGGGTCCCCGCCTGCGCGGGGACGACGTGCAGGTGGCTTGCCGCGCGGTACGTCGTCGAAGCGTTTTACTCGCCGCCTTTGGCAAACGGGTTCTTGCCGCTGCGCAGCTCGATCCGCAACGGCGTGCCGATCAGGTCGAAGGTATCGCGGAAGTGCTTTTCCAGGTAGCGCTTGTACGGCTCGGTGATGCCGTCCAGCGCATTGCCGTGGATGACGATGATCGGCGGATTCTGGCCGCCCTGGTGGGCGTAGCGCATCTTCGGGCGGGTGCTGCCCTTGCGCTTCGGTTCCTGCTTCTCGATCGCTTCCTGCAGCGCGCGCGTCAGGCGCGGCGTGCTGAGCTTGGCGGTGGCGGCGGCATAGGCGGTGTCCACCGACTTCAGCAGCTGCGGAATGCCGGTGCCCTTCAGCGCCGAGATGAACTTCATTTCGGCGAAGCCGAGGAAGTCCAGCTTGCGGTCGATGTCGTTCTTGACCTGGTCGCGCTGGTCGGAGGTCAAGCCGTCCCACTTGTTGACGGCCACCACCAGCGCGCGCCCGGTTTCCAGGATGAAGCCGGCGATGTGCGCGTCCTGCTCGGAAATGTCGAGCTGGGCGTCCAGCATCAGCACGACCACGTTGGCCTCCGAGATCGATTGCAGCGTCTTGACCACCGAGAATTTTTCGATGGCCTCGAACACCTTGCCGCGGCGGCGGATGCCGGCGGTGTCGATCAGCGTGTAGTTCTTGCCGTTCTTTTCGAACGGCACCTCGATCGAGTCGCGCGTGGTGCCCGGCATGTCGAAGGCGATCACGCGCTGCTCGCCGACCAGGGTATTGATCAGGGTCGACTTGCCGACGTTCGGGCGCCCCACCAGCGCGATCTTGACGCCGTGGTCGGCCGGGTCGAACTCGGCCTCCTCGGCCGGACGCAGGGTCACGGCTTCGTCGATCGCCTCGTTGACCAGGTCGAGCACGCCGTCGCCGTGGGCGGCCGAGATCACATACGGGTCGCCCATGCCGAGCTCGTAGAACTCGGCGGTGACCGAGGTGTACTTCATGCCCTCGGACTTGTTCACCACCAGCATGACCTTGCGGCCCGACTTGCGCAGGAAGTCGGTGATGGTCTTGTCGTGCGGGGTCAGGCCCTGGCGGCCGTCGACGATGAACATCACCACGTCGGCCTCGGCCACCGCCTGGCGCGTCTGCAGCGCCATCTCGTGCATGATGCCTTCCTTGGCGACCGGCTCGAAACCGCCGGTGTCGATCACCAGGAACGGGCGTTCGCCCATGCGCCCTTCGCCGTAGTGGCGGTCGCGCGTGAGGCCGGGCAGGTCCGCCACCAGCGCGTCGCGCGAGCGGGTCATGCGGTTGAATAAGGTCGACTTCCCGACGTTCGGGCGTCCAACGAGTGCGATTACCGGCTTCATGTAATTATGCTATTCGACCGCGATGGCGGTCACAGTTCCATTTTGTGTTTGAAAAATCAGGTTCGACCCCGCCACCAGCGGGGTCGACGAGATGGCGCTGCCGTCGGTGGCGGCGCGCGCCAGGAAGGCGCCGTCCTCGCGCGACAGGAAGTGCACGTAGCCCTGGTAGTCGCCCACCGCCACCGTGCGGCCGTAGGAGACCGGGGTCGACAGGCGGCGGTAGGACAGCTTGTCGTTCTTCCAGGCGCTGGTGCCGCCGTCGCGGTTGTAGGCGGAGACGGCACCCTTGTCGTCCGGGACGAACACGAAGCGCTGGTCGACCGCCACGCCGGCCTCGGACGAGATGTCGCGGGTCCAGCGCGGGCTGCCGGTGGCCAGGTCGAAGCAGCCGACGCGGCCCTGGTAGGTCACGGCGCAGACATCGCCCTCGTAGACCACCGGGTAGCCGCCGATGTCGGTCACGCGCTCCAGTTCGGTGGCGCCCTTGGCCACGCCGACCTCGATTTCCCAGCGCGGCGCGCCGGTGGCCAGGATCAGCGACATCAGCTTGCCGCCCGGCTGGGCGATGATGACGTCCTTGTCGTGCACCACCATGCCCGGCGCCAGGCGCAGGGTCAGCGGCGGCGAAGTACGCTGCACGGTCCACTTCTTCTGGCCGGTCTTGACGTCGTAGCCGACGATGCGGTTGTCGATGCTGCGCGCCACCACCACGCCCTGCCCCACGGCCGGCGCCGACAGGATCTCGCTCGACAACTGGGCTTTCCACAGCGGCTTGCCGTCCATGTCGAAGGCCATCAGCACGCCCTTGGCGCCGCCCACCACGATGGTCTCGCCGTCGGTGCCGACGCCGGCGGTCAGGTCGCTGCCGGCTTTCACGCGCCACAGCTGGCGGCCGCTGGCGGCGTCCACGCGCACCAGGGTGCCGTCGCCGCCGGCGGCGACCACGGTGTTGCCGGCCAGCGCAGGCGTCAGCGGGTAGTTGTTGGACTTGCCGACTTCCAGCTTCCACGCGGTACGCACCGCCATCGACGCCTTCAGCTCGACCAGCGGCGCCGGCAGGTTGCCTTTCGGCTTCGAGGCGAACGGATTGAGCGAACTAATCGTCGAGCAGCCCGTCATCAGGGCGAGGACACCGACACCAACCAGCTTGCGGGAAATACGCATGTTGTTTTTTACCTTGTTCTGAAAATCAGCTTGCGAGAGCAACTTGAGCGTCGTCCCCGCCCTAGCCGGGCGCCTCGGCGGGGACCCATACAGAGCATCCATGACGCGACATATGAGAGGCCGCAAAATACGCAAATGAACGATTTCTGTGCTTCAGTATGGATTCCCGCCTGCGCGGGAACGACGGTGGTTATGCTGCGACCGACAAATTACGTAACGCTCGACGATTACGCGGCGGCTTTCTGCGTCACGGTCACGGCCGGATTCACCGGCGCGCCGCCGATGGCGTCCAGCTTGACCTGCACGATCTGGCGGCCAGGATGCTGTTTGCCCATCTTGTCGAGCGCGTTCTGGTAGGCGGTGCGCGCGTCCGCCAGCTTGTTCTGCGCCACCAGCACGTCGCCCCTGCGGTCGGCCACCTCGGCGGCGAACTGCGGCAGGAAGTCGCCGTTCAGCGCGGCCAGCGCGCCGTCGTAGGCTTTTTCGTCGAGCAGCACGCCGGACAGGCGCAGGCGCGCCACCGACTTGTACTCGTCGTTGCCGTGGTCGATCGCCCACTGCAGCTGCGCCTTGGCGGTCTTCAGGTCGTTGGCGTCGAAGGCCGACTTGGCGGCGGCCAGCGCCGCCATCGGGGCATAGGCGCTGCGGCCATATCCCTTCTCGACTTCGCCGGCGATGCGCTGCACCTTGGCGTTGTCCTTGGCGTCGAGCGCCTCGGTCAGCAGCACGTAGCGGTTGGACGCTTCGCGCGACAGGTCGCGTTCGTGCGAGTTCCAGAAATTGTAGGCGGCATAAGCGCCGCAGGCCAGGATCAGCACCCAGCTGATCAGGTTGCCGAAACGGTTCCAGAAAGCCTTGAAATTGGCTATCTGTTCCTGTTCTTCGAGATCGTATGCCATGGACGTGTTGTAAGTTATCGGTGGATCGGATGGTTGGGATTACGGGCGGTGCACGTGATGGTGGTCGTCGCAATCGGGGCCGCAGTCGTGCTCGCCACCGCCGCCGACGATCTGGTCGACCAGGTAGTCGACCGCGGCGCCGAAGGCGACGGTGGCCTGCTGCGCGTTTTCGCCCTGCGCGGCGCGCAGCGACTTGACCGCGACCTCGTCCTTGGCGACCTCGTCCTCGCCGATGATCACGGCGAAGGCGGCGCCCGAGGCGTCCGCCTTTTTCATCTGGCTCTTGAAGCTGCCGGCGCCAGCCGGGGTGGCGCAGTGCAGCACCACGTCCAGGCCGGCGTCGCGGATGCGCTCGGCCAGGATGAAGGCCTTCATGCGCGCCTCATCGCCCTGGTGCACCATGTAGACGTCGCACTGGCCCGGCGCGGCCGGTTCGCCCTGCGCCTTCATCAGCTCGATCAGGCGTTCGATGCCCATGGCGAAGCCGATGCCCGGGGTCGGCTTGCCGCCGAAGGTCTCGATCAGCGGATCGTAGCGGCCGCCCGCGCACACGGTGCCCTGGGCGCCGAGGGCGTCGGTGACCCACTCGAACACGGTGCGGTTGTAGTAGTCCAGGCCGCGCACCAGGCGCGGGTTGACCGTGTACTGGACGTTGGCGGCGTCGAGGATTTTCTTGAGACCCTCGAAGTGCGCCAGCGACTCCTCGCCCAGGTAGGACAGCAGCTGCGGCGCGGCGTTGACCAGATCCTGCATCGCCGGATTCTTGGTGTCCAGGATGCGCAGCGGATTGGCGTGCAGGCGGCGCTTGGCCTCGGCGTCCAGCACGTCGATGTTGGCTTCGAAATAGGCGATCAGGTCGGCGCGGTGGCGCTGGCGCTCGTCGGCATTGCCGATCGAATTCAGTTCCAGGCGGATCTCGTCGAGGCCGATGTCGTCCCACAGGCGGCGGCACAGCATGATCAGCTCGGCGTCGATGTCCGGGCCGGAAAAGCCGATCGCTTCCGCGCCGAACTGGAAGAACTGGCGGTAGCGGCCGCGCTGCGGACGCTCGTGGCGGAACATCGGGCCCTTGTACCACAGGCGCTTGGGACCGTCGTAGGCCATGTTGTGCTCGACCACGGCGCGCACCACGCCGGCGGTGCCTTCCGGACGCAGCGTCAGCAGGTCGCCGTTCATCGCGTCGGTGAACGAATACATTTCCTTCTCGACGATGTCGGTGACGGCGCCGATGGCGCGCGCGAACAGGCCGGTTTCCTCGACGATCGGGGTGACGATCTTCTGGTAGCCGTAGCTTTTCAAGACCGACTCGGCGGTGTTTTCGAACAGTTCCCACAGCGGCGCGTCGGCCGGGAGGATGTCGTTCATGCCTTTGATGGCGCTGATTTTTTCTTTTTTCTCGGACATTCTATTTCTTCCTCGGCGTCGTTCCCGCCCTGGCCGGTCGCCTTGGCGGGAACCCATACGGAGCATCTTCGGCCAACTCGGCATGGGTCCCCGCCTGCGCGGGGACGACGCTAGCTATTCGCGGTCTCTCGACCGTAATTTTTCTTCACGTATTCCAGCACGATCGCCTGGAACTCGTCGACGATGCGCTCACCGCGCAGTGTAGCGACCTTTTCGCCATCCACAAAGACCGGGGCCGCCGGCGATTCGCCGGTGCCGGGCAGGCTGATGCCGATATTCGCGTGCTTCGATTCGCCCGGACCGTTGACGATGCAGCCCATCACGGCCACGTTCATCGCTTCCACGCCCGGGTAGGTCTTCTTCCATTCCGGCATCTGCTCGCGCAGGAAGGTCTGGATGTTGTCCGCCAGCTCCTGGAACACGGTCGACGTGGTGCGCCCGCAGCCCGGGCAGGCGATCACCATCGGCGTGAACTTGCGCAGGCCCATGGTCTGCAGGATTTCCTGGCCGACCACGACTTCGCGCGTGCGGTCGCCGCCCGGCTCCGGCGTCAGCGAGATGCGGATGGTGTCGCCGATGCCTTCCTGCAGCAGCACGGACAGGGCGGCGGTCGAGGCCACGATGCCCTTGCTGCCCATGCCGGCCTCGGTCAGGCCCAGGTGCAGCGCATAGTCGCAGCGCCGGGCCAGCTCGCGGTACACCGCGATCAGGTCCTGCACGCCGGAGACCTTGCACGACAGGACGATCTGGTCGCGGCGCATGCCGATTTCCTCGGCGCGCTGGGCGTTCTCGATGGCCGAGGTGATCAAGGCTTCGTACATCACCGCCTGGGCGCTCCACGGCTGCGCGCGCGCGGCGTTCTCGTCCATGATGCGCGCCAGCAGCGCCTGGTCCAGGCTGCCCCAGTTGACGCCGATGCGCACCGGCTTGTCGTTGCGGATCGCGATCTCGATCATCTGGGCGAACTGGCTGTCGCGCTTGGCGCCCTTGCCGACGTTGCCCGGATTGATGCGGTACTTCGACAGCGCCTGCGCGCATTCCGGATAGTCGCGCAGCAGCAGGTGGCCGTTGTAGTGGAAGTCGCCGACCAGCGGCACGTCCACGCCCATGCGGTCGAGCTGCTCGCGGATCGCCGGCACCGCCGCCGCCGCCGCCGGCGTGTCGACGGTGATGCGGACGATCTCGGAACCGGCGCGCGCCAGTTCCTTCACCTGGATCGCGGTGCCGATGGCGTCGGCGGTGTCGGTATTGGTCATCGACTGCACCACCACCGGGGCGTCGCCGCCGATGCGCACCTGGCGCGCGCCGTGGCTGACCAGCACGCCGCGGCTGGCGCGCCGGCCCAGCGGACCGGAAGGGATCGGCGACGGGCCGGCCGGCGCCGCGTCGGGCGGCACGGTGTCCGGCGTATCCGGGGCGGCATCTAGCATGCGCACCGCCTCCGGCGCGTCGGGCGTGTTCGTCATTGGAGAGGACATTGGGTTGGTCATGGTACGTTGTGCTTCATTCCAGGTTCACGCGCGCCAGGGTCTTGCCCGGCACCGGCGGCAGCGCCACCGGGGCGCCGCGCAGGGTGACCGAGACGCCGCCCGGATTGCCGACGGTGACGCGCACCGGGCCGCTGACATTCACGGTCTCGGTGCTGCCGGCCTTGACCAGGCGCGAGATCAGCGGCGCGCCGCCCTTGCCCGGCCTGACCTCGATCCACGAATCCTGGCGCACGTTCAGCACGAGCGCGCCGGGCGTCGCTACGCCGGGCGTCGCCACGCCGGGCGTCGCCACGCCGCTACCGGCGGCCGGGGTTGCGGCGGCATTGGCGACGTTCGCGGGCGTCGCCGCCGCGGCTGGCACGGCGGCGGGCGGCGCGCCCGTGGCGGTGGTGGCGGGCACGTTGACCACGGCGCCGCCGGCGGCTGCGCCCGGCGTAGCGACGCCCGGCGTGGCGACGCCCGGCGCGGCCGTCGTCGATGCGGAGGCCGCGTTCGGCGCCGGCACCGAGATCAGCGGCACCGACGGATTCTGCAGCGTCTCGACCGTGCTGCCGTGCGCGCCCTCCGCGGCGGCGCCGGCCGGCGTGGTCACGCTCGTCGATGTCGCCGCGGCGTCGCCGTGCTGGCCGGTCGGCAGCAGGCCGAAGTGCCATGCCGCGGCGGCGGCGGCCACCACGGCGACGGCGCCGCCGATCCAGGCCAGCGGCAGCTTGCTGCGCTTGTTATGCAGCGGGAACTTGGCTTCCGAAAACGACGTCGGACTCGGACGGCGCGCGGCGGCCGCAGCGGCGGTGTTGCCGCTCGGGACCGGCGGCGTGTCCATCTCGATCTGCGCCACCAGCGGCGCCGGGTCCAGCTTCATCAGCTTGGCGTAGGCGCGCACGAAGCCGCGCGTCACCGCCGGGCTGGGCAGCGCGGCATAGTCGCCCGCCTCCAGCGCCACCACCTGGCGCACCGCCAGCTTCAGCTGGTCGGCGACCTGTTCCACGCTCCACCCCATCGCTTCGCGCTGGGCCGCCAGGGTCTTGCCGGGAATGGCGTGGCGGTTGTCGGGCGCCGCCGGCTGTTCTGCACGCTCGGAACTCATTGTTGTCGTCTCACTCATTAAAGGCACCGCGCTCGAACGCCGCGTATTCCGGCGAGCCTGGGAAGCGCTTGCGCAGCTGCGCCGCCAGCGATGCTTCCATGGACCGGTCGCCGAGCCTGTGCTCGACCCGGATGGCCAGCCACAACACGTCGGCCGACAGCGTCTCGAGTTTCGCCGTCTCGGTCAAGCGGTTGATGAAAAACCCGGCGCGGTTGTCGTCGCGCCGCTCGAAGTAGACCCGCGCCAGGCCGCTGCTCACGGCCGGCAGCGCCGGATCGTAACGCAGCGCATCGAGCAGGTAGCGCTCGGCCGCGTCGGTATTCTTCATCTTCAGGCTGCAGTTGCCGGCATTGACCAGGGCCTTTACCGGCGAACCGTAGGCCGGATTCTTCAGCGCGGCCTCGAAATGGCCCATGGCTTCGGCCGGCTTGCCGCCGGCCTCGCACAGGAACAGCCCGTAGTTGTTGGACAAGTCCGGATTGCGCGGCGCCAGGCGCAGCGCGTGCCGGTAGTTCTCGTCGGCCAGGGCGTTCTCGCCCATGGCGGTATAGATCAGGGCGCGGAAGCCGTAGGCGTCGGCATAGTCCGGATCGGCGGCGATGGCCTGCTTGACCTCGTCCAGCGCGATGGCGTACTTGCGGTCCTGGTAGTAGCCGACCGCCAGCTGCAGTCGGATCTGGGCGCGCTTCTCGGCCGCGGTCTGGTCGGACGCGGTGCGCAATTCGCGCGGCGCGCCGCCGTACCCGCCCTGCGTGCCGGCGCAGCCCGGCAGCAGCGTCGCCGCGAGCGAGATCGCGAGCAGCGCTGCGGTGCGGGCACTGCGTCCGGCCGGCGCAGCCATCAGGAAGCGATCTCCACGATCTTGCCGAAGTTGGCGCCGAACTTCTGCTGGTATTCCGCCATCTTGCTCATGCGCTCGTTGACGCGGGTGCGGTCCTGCACCTCGCCGGCCAGCTGGCCGCAGGCGGCGTCGATGTCGTCGCCGCGCGTCTTGCGGATGGTGGTCACGATGCCGGCATCCATCAGTACCTGGGCGAAGGCCTTGATGCGCGGGTTCTTCGAGCGCAGCAGGCCGGATTCCGGGAACGGGTTGAACGGAATCAGGTTGAACTTGCAATTGACGCCGACCTGCGGGTCGTTGACCAGGGCGATCAGCTCGCGCGCATGCTCGTCGCTGTCGTTGACGCCGTCGAGCATGCAGTATTCGAAGGTGATGAAGTCGCGCGGCGCGAATTCGAGATAGCGGCGGCAGGCGGCCATCAGCTCGCGCAGCGGGTACTTCTTGTTCAGCGGCACCAGGCCATCGCGCAGCGGGTCGTTGGACGCGTGCACCGACACCGCGAGGGCCACCGGGCATTCCTGGCTGAGCTTGTCCATCATCGGCACCACGCCCGAGGTCGACAGGGTCACCCGACGGCGCGACAGGCCGTAGGCGTTATCGTCGAGCATCAGCTTGAGCGCGGTGACGGTCGGCTCGAAGTTCAGCAGCGGCTCGCCCATGCCCATCATGACCACGTTGGTGATCTGGCGCTCGCCCTTCGGGCCGGGCTCGATGCCCTTGGTACGGCGCAGCTCGAACTCGGCCATCCACAGCTGGCCAATGATCTCGGCCACGCTCAGGTTGCGGTTGAAGCCCTGCTTGCCGGTCGAGCAGAAGCGGCAGTTGACGGCGCAGCCGGCCTGCGTGCTGATGCACAGCGTGCCGCGCGTCTCTTCCGGGATGAACACGGTCTCGACCGCGTTGCCGTTGCCGACGTCGACCAGCCACTTGCGGGTGCCGTCGGCGGAGGTGTGGTCGCTGATGATGGCCGGCGCACGGACCTCGGCGCGGGTCTTCAGTTTTTCGCGCAGCGACTTGGCCAGGTCGGTCATATCGTCGAAATTCGACGCCCCGAACTGGTGGATCCAGCGCTGCAATTGCTTGGCGCGAAATGGCTTCTCCCCCAACTCGGCGCAGTAGGCGACGAGCTGCGCGGGATCGAAGTCCAGCAGGTTGGTGAGAGTGGCCATATCGATTCCTGTATTTACCAAAATAATCCCGCCCGCGGGCAGCCGGCCAGTCAGTGGCAGGCCGTCGGCGGGCGGCTACAACATGCGCAGCCGGGCGCCGGCGGACGATCCGTCCGCCGCGCCGCAGCTGCGGATCAACGCGAGTAGACGTTCAGTGCCGGGAAATAGTAGGCGATTTCCACGGCGGCGGTCTCGGCGGCGTCCGAACCATGCACGGCGTTGGCGTCGATCGAGTCGGCGAAATCGGCGCGGATGGTGCCGGCGTCGGCCTTCTTCGGATCGGTGGCGCCCATCAGTTCGCGGTTCTTGGCAATCGCGCCTTCGCCTTCCAGCACCTGGATCATGACCGGACCCGAGACCATGAAGTCGACCAGGGCGCCGAAGAACGGACGCTCCTTGTGGACGGCGTAAAAGCCTTCGGCTTCGGCGCGCGACAGCTGGGCCATGCGGGCGGCCACGACCTTCAGGCCGGCGCCTTCAAAGCGGCTGTAGATTTGACCGATCACGTTTTTTGCGACTGCGTCTGGTTTGATGATCGACAGGGTGCGTTCGATTGCCATGTAAAAACTCCAATGAAAAGAAAGGTTTAAATCGAGAAGGTAAGAACCCGACTAACCTTCAATTCTAGCATAAGAAGCCATTGCCGTAGATTCTAACTCCTCCGCATGGCCGATATTGGCCCGCTTTGCGTCGAAGTGTTACAGTGGCGGCGTACATACCGTATGGGCCTGCGGGGATGGTCGCCAATTTAAACCAATCCTAAGCCTGCCGCAGTCTTTACACGGTAAGCTGGCAATCGATCGGTCCATCCCCACATGGGCTGCAACAGCAACAGTCATTCAATCCAACGGAGGCAACATGATCCCGAGCCTGCAAAAAACCTACGACGTCGGCGCCGGCCAGGCGTCGCGCAACCGCGTCCTGCGCAACACCTACTGGCTGCTTGCGCTGTCGATGATCCCGACCGTGCTGGGCGCCTACATCGGCGTGACCACCGCGCTGCCGATGCTGAGCGGCGGCATCGGCATGCTGGTGTTCTTCGCCATCGCCTTCGGTTTCATCTTCGGCATCCAGAAGACCAAGGATTCGGCGCTCGGCGTGCCGATGCTGCTCGGTTTCACCTTTTTCATGGGCCTGATGCTGACGCCGCTCCTGCGCTACACGCTCGGCTTCTCGAACGGCGGCGGCCTGATCATGCTGGCCTTCGGCGGTACCGCGATCGTGTTCGCCACCATGGCCACCGTCGCCACCGTCACCAAGCGCGATTTCTCCGGCATGGGCAGCTGGCTGTTCGCCGGCGTGATCGTGCTGATCCTGGCCAGCGTCGCCAACATCTTCCTGCACCTGACCGCCCTGACCCTGGTGGTGTCGGTGATGGCGATGGGTATCTTCTCGGCCTTCATCCTGTTCGACGTGCAGCGCATCGTCAACGGCGGCGAGACCAACTACATCACCGCCACGCTGTCGATCTACCTGGACATCTACAACGTCTTCACCAGCCTGCTGCAGTTGCTGGGCATCGGTTTCGGCAACCGCGATTGATCGGTGCAGCGTTTCACGAAAACCGGCCTCATGGCCGGTTTTTTTTCGCGCCGTTGTCAGAATCGCCGCAACGCGCTTAGAATGGGCGCCGTGTCGCACCTCCAGCCCCGAATCCCGTTCCCGCATGCCGCGTAGCCTGGTCCATGTATTGCTGTCGCTGCTGCTGCTCGTCTCGCAGCAGCTGTCGCTCGGCCACGGCTATACGCACTGGAACGAGGTGCGCGAAGCGCTGGCGCAGGCCGGCGCGCCGGCAGGCGAAGACGGCGGCGGCAAGCCGCAGAAGCCCGGCCTGCACGACCTGTGCGGCCAGTGCGCCGCCAGCGCCCAGGTGGCGTTCGCGCTGCCGGCCGGCATCCGCCGCTTCATCCCCGCCGAACTGGCCTATGCCATCCCCAGCCTGCCGGCCACGCCCGGCATCTGCCTGCTGACCGACTGCGTCTTCCAGTCGCGCGCCCCGCCCCTGGCCTGATAACCCGCACTGCAATCCACCCGCTTTGCCCGACCGCCGCTGCGCCCAACCACATCGCGCGGCGCGGCCGGACCGTTATCATTTGCCCGAGGTTTTACACCATGAAGATTCAACGTACGCTGCTGTCCAGCGCGATCCTGCTCGCCTTCCACCCTGCCCTGTTCGCCGCCGCATCCGCCCCCGCCGATGCTAGCGCCGACGCGCCCCAGAACCAGACCGTCAGCGAAGGCCAGATCCAGCAGGTCGTGGTTACCGCCAACCCGCTGCGCAACGGCGAAGGCGACCAGATCCTGACGCCGGCCAAGGTGCTGGCCGGCGACGAACTGCGCGACAAGGTCGGCAGCTCGCTGGGCGAAACCCTGCAGGGCGAACTCGGCGTCTCGGCCTCGGCCTTCGGCGCCGGCGCCTCGCGCCCGATCATCCGCGGCCTGGAAGGCTCGCGCGTGAAAATGCTGGAAAACGGCATGGCCACCTCCGACGTGTCCGGCCTGTCGAACGACCACGCGGTGGCCTCCGAAGGCGCGGTGGCGCGCCAGATCGAGATCCTGCGCGGCCCGGCCGCCCTGCTGTACGGCTCGGGCGCGATCGGCGGCCTGGTCAACGTGGTCAACGAGCGCATCCCGACCGAGCTGGAAGCCAGGCCGATCGGCCAGCTGGAAACCCGCTACGGCACGGTCGACAATGCGCGCAACGTGTCCGGCTCGGCCGACGGCTCGGTCGGCAAGTTCGGCCTGCACATCGACGGCAACTGGCGCGACACGGGCGACTACAAGATCCCCGGCAACCGCGTACTGAACGACCCGTCCACCGCGATGGACCGCCTGCCGCACTCCGACACCGCCGAGCGCAACATCGGCCTGGGCGGCTCGTACATCGACGACTGGGGCTATGCCGGCTTCTCGGCCTCGCACCTGTCCAACGTGTACGGCATCCCGACCGACGAGGGCTCGCGCATCGACCAGCGCCAGAACCGCTACGACTTCGACAGCCTGGTGAAGAATCCGCTCGAGGGCCTGGAAAGCGCGCGCTTCAAGGCCGGCTTCACCGACTACAAGCACGCCGAGCTGGAAGAAGACGGCTCACCGGCGGTACTGTTCACCAACCGCTCGTTCGAATCGCGCCTGGAGCTGACCCACCGCCCGCTCGCCGGCCTGCACGGCACCTTCGGCGTGCAGACCGAGAACACCCATTTCTCGGCGCTGAGCCCGAGCGGCGGCCCGGACACGGTGCCGGTCACGCACTCCACCTCGTCCGCACTGTTCCTGGTCGAGGAAACCACGGTCGGGCCGCTGCGCGTGAACGCCGGCGCGCGCTACGAAAACGTCAAGCGCCAGCCGGTCGGCAACATCGAGCGCCGCTTCGACCTGGGTTCCGGCTCGGTCGGCGCGCTGTGGCCGTTCACCAGCGACTACGCCGCCGGCGCCACCGTGTCCTACGCCCAGCGCGCGCCCGCCACCGAGGAGCTGTACTCGGGCGGCCCGCACGACGCCACCCTCACCTTCGACGTCGGCGATCCGGACCTGCGCAAGGAAATCTCGCGCAACGTCGAGCTGTCGCTGCAAAAGACCAGCGGCCTGCTGCGCTGGAAGGCCAACCTGTTCCGCAACAACGTGTCGAACTTCATCTACGGCCAGGTGAACGGCAACAGCTTCGACGAGGACGGCAACCCGGGCGGCGAATTCCGCCAGCGCCTGTTCCAGCAGGCCGACGCCCACATCCAGGGTGCCGAGGCCGAGCTGACCTGGAACCAGGTCGGCATGGGCTGGAACGGCCGCCTGTTCGCCGACAGCTCGCGCGGCAATCTGGACCGCGGCGGCAGCCTGCCGCTGCAGCCGGCCGACCGCATCGGCGCCAGCGTCGGCTACCGCCAGGCCGACTGGCGCGCCGGCCTGAGCTGGATCCACGCACGCGGCCAGGAACGCCTGGCGGCCTTCGAGGACAGCACCACGCCGGGCTACAACCAGGTCGACGCCAACCTGTCGTACACGCAGAAGCTGGACAAGACCGACCTCACCTGGTTCGTGCTGGCGAAGAACCTGCTCAACGAAGATATCCGCCTGTCCACCTCGCTGCTCAAGGAAATTTCGCCGCTGCCGGGTAGAAACTTCGTGTTCGGCGTGCGCGCCAAGTTCTGATGGGCACCGGCGGCGGTCGGCGCCGGCCGCCGCCGGTTGTTGTATCGGCGCACGGCGCCGATGCCGTCGAACGCCGCGCCGCCATGCAAACGACATCGAAACCGCCGATTACAGCGGTTTTGTTATTTCCAAGATAAATAAATTTTTTCTCGGGCAATTGAATATTTTCTCTAGTGCATTGAAGTGGCTGCGATTGTGCATAAAATGGCTGTATTCAAGTACGGGAGACGCAAGCATGACAATCGCAACCCGTGACATGCATCTATTTCATGGCACTGGCGCCAGGCGGGCGGGCTACCACGATGTCGATTGGTCGGACACAGCGATCGGTGCGCCGGCCTGCTGGAGCCCGGCGCTGCGCAACGCGGCCAGCCTGATCCTCGAATCCGAGTTCCCCATGTACCTTGCCTGGGGACCGCAGCTGACCTTGCTGTACAACGCCGCCTTCGCCGAGCGCCTGGGCAACCACCATCCTGTCGCGCTCGGTCGTCCGCTGCCGCAGGCCTGGCCCGACCTGTGGCCGATCGTCAAGCCGCTGATCGAGAGCGCGCTGGAGGGCCGTTCGACCTATGGCGAGGACGTGCCGCGCCCGGTGTACCGCGACGGCAAGCGGGTCGACGGCTGGTTCACGCTGGCCTACTCGCCGCTGCGCGACGAAGGCGGCAAGGTGCGCGGCGTGCTGTGCGTGACCAGCGAAACCACCCAGCGCGTCCAGCTCGAACGCCGCCACGCGATGCAGCTGCACGTGGTCGACAGCCTGCGCCGCCTGTACCACCCGTCCGACATCACCGAGCGCGCCTGCGCCCTGCTCGGCAAATACCTGCAGCTCGACCACGTCTGCTACGTCGAGGCCGACGAGGAGGATGGCAGCGTCGAGGTGATCCAGGACTGGGGCCGCGACGGCGACGCCGCCACCGGCCTGTTGTCCGGCAAGCGCGCGCCGCTGGACGACTTCAGCGCCGCGGCGCTGACGCTGATGCGCACCGGCGCCCCGCTGGCAGTCGGCGACGTCACCGCCGACCCGCGCCTGCCGGCGCGCGGCGCCCGCTACGCCGAAGCCGGCGTGCGCGCGCTGCTGGCGCTGCCGCTGGTGCGGCGCAGCGAACTCAAGGGCGCGCTGGTCGGCTACGCAGCCGCGCCGCGCGACTGGGACGAGGAAGACCAGCGCCTGGCCGCCGACATCGCCGAGCGCAGCTGGGAAGCGCTGGACCGGGTGCGCGCCTCGCAGGCGCTGCGCGACGCGGTGGCGCGCCAGACCACGCTGCTCGACATGAACGAGTTCCGCCTGGAGCTGGCCGACCTGCTGCGCCGCCTGCGCGACCCGGGCCGCATCTTCCTCGACACCAGCGCCATGCTGGGGCGCTTCCTGCAGGCCAGCCGCGTGGTGTACGGCGACTACGACGCCGACAAGGACCTGGTCACCTTCCATTCGAACTACACCGACGGCTTGACCGGGCCGCTGGGCGGCGCCTTCCAGTCCGGCATGTTCGGCCCTGCCAACTTCGCCGCCTTGACCCAGGGCACCTGGGTCTCGAGCGACCTGCAGCGCGATCCGCGCACGGGCGCGCCGGACATCCTGCAGCATTTCAACGCCATGCAGATCCGCTCGTGCGTGGTGGTGCCGCTCAACCGCAACGGCGTCCTGAGCGCCTGCCTGTTCGTCAACGACAACCTGCCGCGCGTCTGGAGCGCCGACATCGTGCGCCTGATCGAGGACGTGGCAGAGCGCTCCTGGAGCGCGGCCGAACGGGTGCGCGCGGAACAGGCGCTGCAACAGGCCGACCGCCGCAAGGACGAGTTCCTGGCGATGCTGGCGCACGAACTGAGGAACCCGCTGGCGCCGATCTCGGCCGCCGCCCAGCTGCTCAACATGGGCACGCCGGACAGCGAACGCGCCCAGCGCACCAGCGCCATCATCGGGCGCCAGGTCACGCACATGACCGGCCTCATCGACGACCTGCTGGACGTGTCGCGCGTGACGCGCGGGCTGGTGGTGCTGGCGCGCGACGAGGTCGACCTGCGCCGCGTGATCGCCGACGCGGTCGAGCAGGTGCGCCCGTTGATCGAGGCGCGCCGCCACCAGCTGGCGCTGCACGTCGCGCAGGAGCCGGGCGCCGCCTGCGTCGAAGGCGACCACAAGCGCCTGGTGCAGGTGATCGCCAACCTGCTCGGCAATGCCGCCAAGTACACCCCGGAAGGCGGCCGCCTGGCGGTGTGCATGGACAGCACGGCGCAGC
This sequence comes from Massilia forsythiae, assembly GCF_012849555.1. NCBI lineage: Bacteria > Pseudomonadati > Pseudomonadota > Betaproteobacteria > Burkholderiales > Oxalobacteraceae > Massilia > Massilia forsythiae. The sequence goes on along the minus strand of NZ_CP051685.1, from coordinate 3,603,591 downwards.
AGGTATCGGTGAGCGTGTCGGACAACGGCATCGGCATCCCGGCCGAGCTGCTGCCGACCGTATTCGACCTGTTCTCACAGGCCGAACGCACCCCCGACCGCGCCCAGGGCGGCCTGGGCCTGGGACTGGCGCTGGTGAAGAGCCTGGCCGAACTGCATGGCGGCAGCGTCACCGTGACCAGCGAAGGCCGCAACATGGGCAGCGAATTCGCGCTGCGCCTGCCGCGCCTGCAGGCCCGGGCCGCACCCGCGGCGCCGGCGCCGGCCGCCGCGGCCGACGCCGGCGCCGCCAGCCTGAACCTGATGCTGGTGGACGACAACGTCGACGCGGCCCTGACCCTCGGTTTGCTGCTGGAAGCCGGCGGCCACACGGTGACGGTGGTGCACACCCCCGCCGACGCCCTGGCGTGCGCCGCCCGCCAAGCCTTCGACGGCTTCCTGCTCGACATCGGCCTGCCGGGCATGAGCGGCTACGAACTGGGACGGCGCCTGCGCAAACTGCCGGGTACGGACAAGGCGCTGCTGGTGGCGATCACCGGCTACGGCCAGCGCGCCGACCAGGACAGCGCGGCCGAGGCCGGGTTCGATCATTATTTCGTCAAGCCGGTGGAATCGCAGGCGCTGTTCGGGGTGCTGGCGAAGGTGGGACGGGCGGAATAGGTTGTTAGGGCCGGTGCGTTGCGGTACGTATCACCACTTTCCCCCGATCTCAAAACCGTCGCCCCCGGCCTCGGCGGCCCCCTTGGCGGGGGCCCATGCTGAATGAAGCGAAGCCGGATTGCCGGCATGACGACTACGGTGACTCAGCATGGGTCCCCGCCTCCGCGGGGACGACGTGCCAAGGCTGACACAGGGAACCGACGTCGGCGCTCAGCCCTGCGTTTCCAGCGCTTCCTGGCCCTGCCCCACCGCCTCGAACGCGCGCGGCTGGAAATCCGGGATCAGCTCGAACACCCCGATCGACTCCACGTGCGAGGTATGCGGGAACATGTTGGCCACGCCGGCCTTGGTCATGCGGTAGCCGGCGCGATGGGTCAGGATGCCGGCGTCGCGCGCCAGCGTGGACGGACTGCACGAGACGTAGACGATGCGGCTGGGCAGCAGGTCCGGGTGGCTCAGGCGCAGTTCGGCCAGCGCCAGCGCCAGCGCCACGGCGCCGTCGCGCGGCGGGTCGACCAGCATGCGGTCGAACTTGCCCAGTTCGACCAGGTCGTCCCTGGTGACTTCGAACAGGTTGCGGGTATAAAAGCGGGTCTTGTCGGCCAGGCCGTTGGCGCGCGCATTTTCCAGCGCGCGCGTGGTCAGCGCGGTGCTGCCCTCGATGCCGACCACTTCGCGCGCCTGGGTCGCCAGCGGCAGCGTGAAATTGCCCAGCCCGCAGAACAGGTCGGCCACGCGCTCGCCCGGCGCCACCTCCAGCAGGCGCAGCGCCTTGTGCACCAGCAGGCGGTTGATCTGGTGGTTGACCTGGGTGAAATCGGTCGGCTTGAACGGCATCCTGATGCCGAATTCCGGCAGCGTGTAGTACAGTTCCTTGCCCAGCGGGTAGTACGGATACGCGCTGTCCGGCCCCTTCGGCTGCAGCCACCACTGGATGTGCCACTGGTCGGCGAAGGCCTTCACCAATCGTTCGTCGGCCGCCGACAGCGGCGCCATGACGCGCAGCACCAGCACGGTCACGTCCTCGCCCACCGCGACCTCGATCTGCGGCATCTGCTGGTAGATCGACAGCGCGCCCACCAGCTCGCGCAGCGGCACCAGCATGTTCGACAGGTGGCGCGGGATGATCTCGCAACTGGTCATGTCGGCCACGTACGAGGAATGGCGCTCGTGGAAGCCGACCAGCACCGTACCCTTCTTGGGCACCCAGCGCACCGACAGGCGCGCGCGCAGGCGGTATTCCCAGGTCGGGCCGTACATCGGGCGCATGATGTGTTCGGCCTTGGTCTTGCCGATGTGCCACAGGTTATCTTCCAGCACGCGCTGCTTCATCGCCACCTGGCTCGAGGCCTCCAGGTGCTGCATCGAGCAGCCGCCGCAGTGCCAGAAGTGCGGGCACTTCGGCGTCACGCGCATCGCCGAGGCGCGCTGCAGCGTGACCATGCGGCCCGATTCCCAGTTCTTCTTCTTGCGCAGCGTCTCGAAGCTGACGCGCTCGCCCGGCAGCGCGCCCTCGACGAAGATCACCTTGCCTTGGGTGCCGTCCTCGTTCTGCAGGTGGCCGACGCCGCGCGCGTCCATGTCGAGGGATTTGATGTCGATGAAGGTTTCTTGCATGGTCGGAAGAAGGAAGATCGAGAGGGAACCGGGACGATGGAAACGGCCGGCGGCGTCGACGCGTCGCCCCCGCGAAGGCGGGGGCCCATGCTGAATGAAGCGAAGCCGGATCGCCGGGCACGGCGACAATGGCGGCTCAGTATGGGTCCCCGCCTGCGCGGGGATGACGGATCATCGGCATTGCGCCCATCATCGATCGGCGGCGCAAACGGTCCGGCGGGAATTCATCATGAAAAACGGGCCTCATCCGGCCCGGCGGGCATCATAGCAAGGAATCGCGCACGACGCCACGGGCGGCCATGGCCCGCTTCAGTTTCACCAGGGCTTCCTGCTGGATCTGGCGCACCCGTTCGCGCGTCACGCCCATTTCCTCGGCCAGGGTTTCCAGCGTGGCCGGATCGTCGTTGTCGAGGCCGAAGCGGCGCACCACCACCACGCGCTGCTTGTCGGGCAGCTTCTGCAGCCAGTCGCGCACCAGCAAGGTCATCTCGTGCTGCTCGGCGTGCGTGTCCGGGCTGACGTCGGCCTCGTCGGGCAGCATGTCCATCAGGCTGCTCTGCGGATCGTTGTCGAGCGGAGCGTCGAGCGAGGTGGCGTGCTCGGACAGCGCCAGGATGTCCTGCACCTCTTCCACCGGGCGCCCGACCAGGCTGGCGATGTCCTCGGCGCAGGCGTCCTTGCCGTCGTGGTGCTGCGATTCGAGGTGGTACTTGGCGCGCAGCACCTGGTTCAGCTCGCGCACCATGTGCACCGGCAGGCGCACGGTGCGCGCCTGGTTCATGATGGCGCGCTCGATGCTCTGGCGGATCCACCAGGTGGCGTAGGTGGAAAAGCGGAAGCCGCGCTCGGGCTCGAACTTGTCGATCGCGCGCATCAGGCCGATGTTGCCTTCCTCGATCAGGTCGAGCAGCACCACGCCGCGGTTGATGTAGTGCTTGGCGATCGACACCACCAGCCGCAGGTTGTGCTCGATCATTTTCTGGCGGGCGCCGAAGTCGCCGGCCTTGGCCAGCGTGGCGACCTGCACTTCCTGCTCGGCGCCCAGCAGCGGCTTGGCGCCGATGCGGTTCAGGTAATGCTGGGTGGTGTCGGTGGAGAGTTCCGCCTGCAGCGCCTTCTTCAAATCGTCGGCGGCATCGAGCGCGGCGCCTTCGGGCAGCGCATCGGCGCGTTCGACCCCATCCGCACCGAACTCGCCGCCCTCGTGCGCATCGTCCGCGGCGTGGTCCGCCGCATCGTCCGATGCATTGTCCTGTGGGTCTGGGTCGAACGGATCGGGCGGCGGCGTCATTGGACCTCTCTAACGGCTCGGCAGGAACTTGGCCGGGTCGACCGGCTTGCCTTGCTGGCGTATCTCGAAATGCAGTTTGACGGTGTCGGTATCGGAATCGCCCATTTCCGCGATCACCTGGCCCTTGGTCACGCTTTGACCTTCCTTGACCACGATGTTGCGGTTGTGCGCATACGCCGACAGCAAGCTGTTGCTATGTTTGACAATCACCAGATTACCATATCCGCGGATGCCGCTGCCGGCATACATCACCTTTCCGGAACCGGCGGCCAGCACGTGCTGGCCGATCTTGCCGGCGATGTCGATGCCCTTGTTCTTGCCTTCGTCGAAGGTGGCGACGATGCGGCCGTCGGACGGCCACATCCAGCTCAGGCGCTCGTCGTCGCTGGCGGTGACGGTGCTGCCGGCGGCCAGCGCGCCCGGCGCCGTCGACGCCGCCTGCACCGGCGCCGGCACGGCCAGCGCACCGGCCGGCGGACGCTCCGGCTTGCCGTTCTCGTCCTTGTCCTTGTCCTTCTGCGCCTCGGCCAGGGCGGACTCGCCGTACGGCTTCTTGTCGCCGCGCGGCGCGGTCTTCTTCGGCGGCGCGGCCGGGCGCTCGGCGCCCGGCATGGCGATCGGCGCGGTCACCACGGCGCTGCCGCCGGCGACGGCCGGGCTGGCATTCGCGGCGCCGCCGGTCGGCGCCACCCGCAGCACCTGCCCGACCTTGATGTCGTTCGGATCGGACAGGCTGTTCCAGGCGATCAGGTCGCGGTAGTTCTGGCCGAAATCGAGCGCGATGCGCAGCAGCGTGTCGCCGCGGCGCACCGTGTACATGCCTCCGGCGTCGCTCCTGGGCTGCTCGACCGGCTGCGGGGCCGGCGCGGGGCGCGGGCGGTGGGCGGATGCGGGCGGGGTCGGACGGTCGATCACGGGGGCCTGGCGGGTCTCGGTGCTACAGGCGGACAGGACGCCGAGACTGATCGCCAGCAGGGCTAAACGGGGTGTTGGTTTCATTCTCATCTAAATCTGTTACGACATTCCGGCATGCTCAGGCGATGCCCGGCCGCAGCGGGACGAAATGGCAGGCTTCCAGCGTTTCGCTGGTCCATTCCGACTTGCCGGTGCGGATGATACGCTGCAAGTGCTGGACCTGGGCGCCGACCGGCGCCACCAGGCGCGCACCGATGGCCATCTGTTCGAGCAGGGCGCGCGGCACCTCGGATCCGGCCGCCGCCAGGATGATGCCGTCGAAGGGGGCGGCCTGCGGGAGCCCTAGCATACCATCTCCGTACTGCAAACGCAGGTTGGCGACGTGCAAGGGCCGGAGATTGTGCTTGGCCAGCTCGTGCAGCGGCTTGATGCGCTCGACCGAAAACACCTCCTGCGCGACCCGGCACAGCACCGCGGCCTGGTAGCCGCAGCCGGTGCCGATCTCGAGCACGCGGCGCAGCGGCTGGCCGTTGGCCTTGAGCAGTTCGATCATGCGCGCCACCATGTACGGCTGCGAAATCGTCTGGCTGTAGCCGATCGGCAGCGACACGTCGGCATATGCCTGCGACGACATCGCCGGCTCGACGAACAGGTGGCGCGGCACCGTTTCCAGCGCGCCCAGCACCTGGGCGTCGGCCACGCCCTGGCGCGCCACGCGCGCCGCCATGGCGCGGCGCGGGGCCTCGGTCGCCATCAGGTCGGAACGCGCCAGCGCCTGCTGCGGCTGCGCCGGCTGCGCGCCGCGCTGGCGCGCATCGCCTGCCGGCGTGGCCGGCGCCTGGCCATTGCTGCGCGCATTCTGGGTCGCCGTCTGCGGCGTGGCCACCGGCGCCGGCGCGGCCGGCTTGCGCGCGCCTGCGCCGGTCACCGACGACAACGGCAAGGGGAAATTGCTGCGCTTCTCGCTCATGGTTTCCTCATGCTCATGGTTCGCTCATGCTCATGGTGCGTTCATCCCAGGCTGCGCCGCAACGCGTCCAGCTGTTCCCTGTGGGTCAGGTCGACCTGCAGCGGCGTCAGCGATACCCTGCCCTGCGCCGTCGCATGGAAATCGGTGCCTTCCGCGGCGTCGCGGCAAGCGCCGGGCGCACCGATCCAGAAAATTTCCCGTCCGCGCGGATCCTGGGCGCGGATCACCGGCTCGGAGTGGTGGCGGCGGCCGAGGCGGGTCGGGGTAAGCGGCCCCATCCGTTCATACGGCAGGTTCGGGATGTTCACGTTCAGCAGGAAGGGCGCATCCAGCGTGTCGAAGCCGCGCAGCACGATGTCGCGCGCCACCCGCGCCGCCGATTCCACCTCGGCCCAGCCGCTCCTGACCTGCGAAAACGCGATCGCCGGGATACCGAACAGGTAAGCCTCGGTGGCGGCCGCCACGGTGCCGGAGTACAGCGTGTCGTCGCCCATGTTCTGGCCGTTGTTGATGCCGGAAACCACCAGGTCGGGCGGCGCGTCGAGCATCGCCGTCAGCGCGATGTGCACGCAATCGCTGGGCGTGCCGTTGGTGAAGAAGAAACCGTTGGCGGCCTTCGAGACCGACAGCGGGCGGTCCAGCGACAGGGAGTTCGACGCGCCCGAGCGGTTGCTGTCGGGGGCGACCACCACGATCTCGGCCACCTGCGCCAGGGCATCGGCCAGGGCGTTGATGCCGGGGGCGAGGTAGCCGTCGTCGTTACTGATAAGGATTCGCATGCATGGGATTTTACCTGAAGCAACGGGAACAGCGATCCACGCCGCTGCACATTTCTTGTTCACCGCCGCGCGCTGCGCCGGCGTAGCGGATGCACCACACCGCGCCGCCGCGCCAGCGCGATCGCCGGCGCTAGGTCATGCGCGCCTCGCCGTGCCGCCGCGCCGCCGGCAGGCCGCGCTTGCCCTCTTCCATCGCATGGATGCCTTTCTGCAGCGCGATCGCGTGGCGTTCGATGCAGCGCGCCGCCTCCAGTTCGTCCTGCTGGCTCAGGTAGGATTCGCCCAGGCGCGCCATTTCGCGCAGCAGGACCGGCGCCTGCGGATCGGCGGCGCGCTCGCGCAAGGCCTCGATCGCCTGCAGCAGGCGCACCTCGACCAGCGAACGCCAGGGAAAATGGCCTGGTTCCAGCCATTCGAGCAGCGCCTCGATGCTGCGCACCGCGCCCAGCCGGTCGCGCTTGCCGCGGTGCCCGCGGCCGGACGGCAGGGCCGCGCCCAGCAGGCCGGCCTGCGGCAGCACCACCTCGTCCAGGTAGCTGTCGAGGCACATGGCGGAGATGCCGTAGCACCGGCCCAGCAATTCCTCGAGCGCGGCCTGGTAGCCGGCGCCGCCCTGCTGCGCATCGCCGAGACGCCAGCGCAGGCGCGCCTCGCCGGCGCTGTCGACCGGGCTGGGCAGCGGATACACCAGCAGCGGGCGCTGCTCGTCCTCGTGGCTGCAGCGGTAGTCGAGCGCGCGCGCCACCACGCCGGCCAGGCCGTCCAGGCTGCGCCGGTCGGGGGTGAACAGGCCGACCACCTTGTCGGGCAGCAGCGCGGTGCAGACGCTGGCGGCGGCCGAGCGCCCGCCCCGGCAATCGACCAGCACGTGGGCGAAGCGCCGCTTGAGGCCGGCGGCAAAGCTGCGGAACAGCGCCGGGCAGGTGCCGAACAGCGCGTCCCAGTCGATGCGGTCGGCGCGCTCGCCGTAGCTGTCGTCGAAGCGGCCGGCGCGCATCAGGTACAGCGGGCGCACATCGTCCACGCGCTCGATATGCGCGTCCCAGTCGATGGCGTCGAGCACGCGCGCGGCCAGCGCCTCGGCGCCCTCGCCGTCGCCGCGCGCGGCGCCGTCCTCGCCGCGCAACCGGTCGCGGCACCCTTCGAACAGTTCGAGCACGCCGGCGCGCTGGCCGTCGCCGCGCTGGAAATAATGGTGCAGGCCCGGACTGTCGAGGTCCCAGTCGATCATCAGCACCGGCGTCTGCGCCTGGCGGCGCCCGGCCAGCAGCCAGCCGGCATGCGCGAGCGCCAGGCTGCGCACGGGGGCGCTGTCGTAGGAATAAAACGTCGTCACCTCGCCGGCCATCCCGGCCGGCTGCGCGGTGATGCGGGTGGTATCCATAGGGCTCCTTATTTTTTGGGGAAGGTTGGGTCCGGGCTCTCGCGCCATGGCGGTGGGACAGCGGGCAGCACGAATTGGTTGCAATCGTGCCCCGGCGGCATGTGTCTTTTCTGGAGCTGGTAATGGGCGGCGATGCGCTGGACCATCTTGTCGATGTCCGGCAGGAAGTCGGTGTTCGACTTGAGGTCGCCCGTCGCCATCGTGAAGCGCGAGAAATCGACGTAGAACGATTCGGTGATCTGCGGCGGCAGCCGGTCGGGGTGGCGGGTCATGATGACCGGGATGATCAGCCGGCTGGGCAGCTGGTACCACGCGCTGCGCTCGGCTTCCAGCAGGCGCATGGCCGCGTATTCGCGCCGCGTGTAGGCGTGCGCTTCGTACTTCGGCGTGTAGATCAGCACCATGCAGGCGCTTTCGCACAACGCGCGCGCGATCTTGCGGTCGAGGTCGTCGCCGCCGCCGAGCTGGTCGGTATCGACGAAGAGTTCGTCTTCGTCGTCGAAATGGGGTTCGAGGTAGCAGCGCAGGGCATCCACCAGCGTGGCCTTGAACTGCCGCATGAGCTCATGCCGGCCATGGGCATAGCTGAAGAAACAGCCGTAACGGATTGCCATTGCGGTCTCCTGTCGAAGTCCTGGAGACTCTAGCAATCCACCCATGGCGCATGTTGTGGGAGCACAAGCGCGCTCAGCCTCGGCCGCCAGGCCCGCGCCGGCACGGCGCCTACGGCTTGGGCTGCCTGAAGAAGTCGATCACGTCCGCCTGCACGCGCGTGCGCCGGAACGGCGGCAGGCTCTGCCAGATGCGCCGGCCGTAGGGCTTGCTGATCACGCGCGGGTCGCACAGCATCAGCACGCCGCGGTCGTCGACGTCGCGGATCAGGCGCCCGGCGCCCTGCTTCAGGTTGATGATGGCTTCCGGCAGCGTGTGGTGGACGAAGCCGTTCATGCCCTTCTTTTCCATGATCTCGATGCGCGCGGCCAGCACCGGGTCGTCCGGCGGCGCGAACGGCAGCTTGTCGATGATCACCAGCGACAGCGCCTCGCCGCGCACGTCGACGCCTTCCCAGAAGCTCTGGCTGCCCACCAGCACCGCGTTGCCGGCGTTGCGGAAGGAATCCAGCAGTTCGGTGCGGCCGCGCTCGCCCTGCACGAACAGCGGGAACGCCAGGCCGCGCGCGGCGAACTCGGCGCGCAGGCGCTCGGCCACGCGGTTGACGGCGCGGATCGTGGTGCACAGGAAAAAGGTGCGCCCGCCGGCGGCCTCGATCACCGGCAGCGCCGCGTCGACCACGGCGTCGGTATAGCCCATGGTGTTCGGTTCCGGCAGGCCGGTCGGCACGTACAGGATACCCTGCTCCTGGTAATCGAAGGGGCTGGGCCAGGTAACGGCGGGCTCGCCGGTCATGCCGAGCTGGGCGGTGAAATGCTTGAAGTCGTTCTTCACCGCCAGCGTGGCCGAGGTGAAGATCCAGCTGCGCGGGCTGCCGGCGCGCTGGCCGGCGAAGATCGGCGCGATCGACAGCGGCGTCTTGTGCAATTGCAGTGCGGAAGCGAAGGCTTCGACCCACAATACCGCGTCGCCGCTCCCGGCTTCTTCCTCGCCGGGGTCGGCATCCTTGGCCTTCTTCGGCTCCCTCTTCTTTGGCGGTTCGGCTTTCCACGCCTTGAACTGTTCCAGCAGCTCGACCGCGCGCACGCGGCACTGCTCCAGCGTCTCGGCACGCTCGGCGTTTTCCTCGAGCACGTCGACCAGGCCTTCCAGCTCTTCCTTCAGCTTTTCCAGCGCCGGGAAGAAGTCCGAACTGGGCGGGATCTGCGGCAGCGACAGGCGCGTGCCGCCCTCGGGGAAGGTCAGGCGCAGGTCGCGCGCCGCCTTTTCCACCACCGTCACGACCTTGGCCCAGTCCGGGCTGCCGCGCGCGTGCGCCAGGCCCTCGGCCAGCACGTCGCGGCACAGTTCCAGCACCTGCGAGGTGGAAACGGTGGTGCCGAAGAACAGCGTCGCCACCTCGGGCAGCTGGTGCGCCTCGTCGAACACGATGGTGTTGGCGGCCGGCAGCAGCTCGGCCATGCCGCCTTCCTTCAGCGCCACGTCGGCGAAGAACAGGTGGTGGTTGACCACCACCACGTCGGCCTGCTGGGCTTCGCGGCGCGCCTTCATCACGAAGCAATCCTGGTAGTACTGGCACTCCTGGCCGACGCAGTTCTCGCGCGTCGAGGTCACCAGGTTCCACACGGACGCGGTTTCCGGCACCTTGGCCAGCTCGGCCTTGTCGCCCGAGTTGGTCATCTTCATGAAGCGCGAGATCTCGCGCAGGTGGCCGACGTCGTCGCGCGAGGTCAGGCGGCCGTTCTGCAGCGTGCGTTCCAGGTGGTAGTGGCAGACGTAGTTGGCGCGGCCCTTGAGCAGCGCCACCGACACCGGCGCGCGCAGGGCGGCACGCACGGTCGGGATGTCACGCGAGAACAATTGATCCTGCAAGTTCTTGGTCCCGGTCGAGACGATCGTCTTGCCGCCCCACAGCAGTGCCGGCACCAGGTAGGCGAAGGTCTTGCCGGTGCCGGTGCCGGCCTCGGCGATGAGCGTGCCCTGGGTGCCGATCGCGTGCGCGATCGCCTTGGCCATCTCGGTCTGCGACTGGCGCGGCTTGAAGGTGCCGACCGCGGGCGCGAGCGGGCCGCCGGCGCCGAAGATGCGGTCGACTTCCTCGTCGTATTTGCCGGGCGCCTGGCCGGACGCCTGTGCCGGCGACTGTTCGGCGGATGCGGAAGGAATGGGCTCGCCGGCGCCGGCGCCTGGCATGGGAAGATGATCGGTCAAGGTGATGGCGGTGGAACAGGAAATGGCGGAGGTGAAATCCGGTCGGCCTGCGGGCGCGGCAAGGCGGATGGGCGCACCGGAACAGCGATTGTAGCAGCCGCCGCGCCTTGCCGGTTGCCGGGGCGCAGTCCGGGGCGACGCCGCCGGCCGCGCCGGCCTCAGGCCGGGACGTCGGGCACCAGCTGCATCTTGAGCAGCGTGATATGGTCCTTCAACTGCAGCTTGCGCTTCTTCAGGCGGCGCAATTGCAACTGGTCGGTGTGGCCGTCACGCGTGAGCATGTCGATCACGGCGTCGAGGTCGCGATGTTCCACGTCGAGTTCGATAATGCGGCGCTGGATCTCCTGGACGTCGATCATGGTGGGTGGTTCCGAGATAGATAGGGCTGGATGGGGAAGGATGACGCCGCCCCTGAGCCGGGATGGCACGATTCGCTGTTACCGCTTGCAACACGGCTTGCAACACTGGCATAAACCGGTGCATAGTTTAATCTACACCGCCGTTGCCGCCAACAAAGTTCGGCAAGCCGGTATCGGAAAGCCACGTTTATGACCGCATACAAGATAGAAGCCGGAACCGCGCAGCACCTGGGCAATCGCCCACAACAGAACGACCGGGTGGCGCTGATGACCGGCGCCCGCGCGCCCGGCTACGTGCTGGCCGTGCTGTCCGACGGCATCGCCGGCGCCGCCGGGTCGGAACAGGCGCTGCATACCGCCAAGCAGATGTTCGACGAATTCAAGCCGGGCGACCGGGCCTCCGTCGAGCGCTTGGCACAACTGCTGCGCGACATCGTCCAGGAAACCCATACCGTCATCAAGATGAACGCGGTGGCGGCCCAGTCGACCGCGCACGCCACTTTCGTCGGCCTGGTGCTGAGCCCGCACGGCGAAGCGGTGTGGGCGCACGTGGGCGACTCGCGCCTGTATTACTTCCACGACGGCAAATGCGAAACGCGCACGGGCGATGCCGCCTACGTCGAGCACCTGACGTCCAGCGACCGCCTGCCACCCGAGGCGGCGCGCAACCACCGCAAATCCAAGCTGCTGCTGAACGTGCTGGGCAATGACCGCAAGGACCCGTTCGTCACCGTCGGCCAGCGCGCCGCGCTGGCGCCGGGCGACATCTTCGTGCTGTGCACGGATGGGCTGTGGCACTTCTTCACCGATGCCGAACTGGGCGCGGCCACCGCACGCTCGTCGCCGCGCCAGGCGTCCGAGATGCTGATCAACAAGGCGGGCGAGCGCTCGCAGGGCAAGGGCGGCAATTGCAGCATGGCCATCGTCAAATTGGTCGCCGCGTAGGGTGGACGGCTACGCCGTCCACCCTACGCCGAACCCGGTAGTCCGTATAACGCGATATCCCGTATTACTGCGCCGGCGCACCCGCCGCGGCGGCCTTGGCCTTGTCCGCCGATTCCGCCGCCTGCCTGGCCGCCTTGGCCGCCTTGTCGGCCTGGCGCTGGGCCACGCGCCGCTGGCGCTCTTCCGATTCGGCCTTGCGCTCTTCGTAGGCGCGCACATTGGCGGCGCGCTTGTCCGTTTCCGCCGCTTCCTTCTGCTGCGCCGCGCGCACGCGGGCATCGCGCTGGGCGGTGCGCGCCGGCACGCTCGACTTGCGCGGCGCCGGCGCGGGCGCCACGTCCGGCGCCGGCTTGGGCGGCGCGGCGGCCAGGTGCGCTTCCTGCTCCTGGTAGCGTTGTTCGGCTTCCGCCAGGTTGCGGTCGCGCTCGTCGACCTTGGCCTGGCGCTTGAAGCGCGCGGCCTGCACCTCGATCGCGCGCTGGGCGGCGAGCGCGCTGCGGTGGCGTTCGCGCGCCTCGTTGATGCAATTGGTGACCAGGAACTTGGTATAGCAGACGCGTTCGCGCTCGGCGAAGCGCGCCTCGATCGCGGCGCGTTCGCGCGCCACGGCGGCCAGCTGCTGGTCGGCCTGGGCCACCGAGGTCACCGGCGGCGGCGGGATTTCGCGCGGCACCGGCTCGGGTCCGGCGCAGGCGGCCAGCGCCGCCAGCATGCCTGCCGCGCCGGCGCTGCGCAAGGCGCGCATGAAGGATGTCGGATCGTGTTTCATCGGTTCCTCTTGATGGAATCTTGTCGGAGATGTCAGGCCAGCGCGTCGGCGGCGCCGCGGCGCTCGGCCAGCATGTATTCGCGCGACTGCATCTCGATGATACGCGACACGGTGCGATGGAACTCGTTCGACATCGATCCTTCGGTATACAGCTGCTCGGGCTCGACCTCGGCCGACATCAAGAGCTTGACCTTGTGGTCGTAGAACACGTCGATCAGCCAGGTGAAGCGGCGCGCCTCGGACGACATCGAGGCCGACATGCGCGGGATGGCGGACAGGATCACGGTGTGGAACTGGCTGGCCAGTTCCAGGTAATCGTTCTGCGAGCGCGGACCGCCGCACAGGGTGGCGAAATCGAACCAGATCACCCCTCCCGCGCGCCTCAGTGCGCGCAGTTCGCGCTGCTCGATGCGCACGCGTGGGTCCTCGTCGGCGGTGTCGGCGATCTTGGCATAGGCGTCGCGCAGCTGGCGGTCGCTGGCGGCGTTCAGCGGCGTGTAGTAGGCCTCGACCTGCTCCAGCGCGCGGTGGCGGTAGTCGATGCCGGCGTCGACGTTCAGCACGTCCATGCGCGCCTTGAGCAGGGCGATGGTCGGCAGCATGCGGTCGCGGTGCAGGCCGTCCGGATACAGCTTGTCCGGGTCGTAGTTCGAGGTCATCACGAACGACACGCCGAGGTCGAACAGGTTCGACAGCAGGTTGTACATGATCATGGCGTCGGCCACGTCGTTGACGTGGAATTCGTCGAAGCAGATCAGGCGGTATTTCTTGGCGATGCGCTTGGCGACTTCGACCAGCGGGTCTTCCATGCCCTTCAGCTCGTCGAGCTGGCGGTGCACCGCGCGCATGAATTCGTGGAAGTGCAGGCGCGTCTTGCGCACCACCGGCACCACCGAGTAAAAGCTGTCCATCAGGAAGGACTTGCCGCGCCCCACCCCGCCCCACAGGTAGACGCCGCGCGGCACGTCGGGACGGTTGATCAGGCGCTTGAACGCGGACGAGCGCCGGGCCTTGTAGTCGACCCAGCCGTCGTAGGCTTGCTGCAGGCGGTCGACGGCGCGCTGCTGCGCGGGATCGGACTTGAAACCGCGTTCGGTGAGCGCGTGCTGGTAGTACTCTTGGACGTTCATGGGGATCAAATAATGCGGGGTGGACGGGTTGTCCCGTCCACCCCACGTCGGCCGCGGCGGCCGGATTAGAAGTTCAGCGACCGCTTGTCGACGGCGAGCGCGGCTTCCTTGGTCGCTTCGGACAGCGACGGGTGGGCGTGGCAGATGCGGGCGATGTCTTCGCTGGAAGCGCGGAATTCCATCGCGACCACGGCTTCCGAGATCAGTTCGGACGCCACCGGGCCGATGATGTGCACGCCCAGGATTTCGTCGGTCGCGGCATCGGCCAGGAACTTCACCATGCCCGAGATGTCGCCCAGCGCGCGCGCGCGGCCGTTGGCGGCGAACGGGAAGGTGCCGGCCTTGTAGGCGACGCCTTCCGCCTTCAGCTGCTGCTCGGTCTTGCCGACCCAGGCGATTTCCGGCGAGGTGTAGATCACCCACGGGATGGTGTTGAAGTTGACGTGGCCGTGCTGGCCGGCGATGCGCTCGGCGACCGCGACGCCCTCTTCTTCCGCCTTGTGCGCCAGCATCGGGCCGCGCACCACGTCGCCCACCGCCCAGATGCCCGGGACGTTGGTGCGGCATTCGTCGTCGACGGCGATGAAGCCGCGCTCGCCGAGCTGCAGGCCGACCGACTCCAGGCCCAGGCCGGTGGTGTTCGGCACGCGGCCGATCGAGACGATCAGGCGGTCGAAGGTGGCGGTCTGCGCGCCGCCGGCGGCGTCCGTGTACTCGACCGTGACGTCGTTGCCGCGGTTGCTGATGGCGCCGATCTTCACGCCCAGGTGGATGTCCAGGCCCTGCTTCTTGAACAGCTTGTGGGCTTCCTTGGCGATCTGCTCGTCGACCGCGCCGAGGAAGGCCGGCAAGCCTTCCAGCACGGTGACTTGGGCGCCCAGGCGGCGCCATACCGAACCCATTTCCAGGCCGATCACGCCGGCGCCGATCACGCCCAGCCTGGCCGGCACGTTGTCGATGGTCAGCGCGCCGGTGTTCGACAGGATGACTTTCTCGTCGAACGGCGCGCCCGGCAGTTCGCGGGCGTTCGAGCCGGTGGCGACGATCACGTTCTTCGCGGTCAGCGTATCGGTGGTCGGGCCGGACACGTTGATGGTGTACGCGCCTTCGGTACCGCCGGCCAGGGTGCCGCGGCCGTGGAAGAAGCTGACCTTGTTCTTCTTGAACAGGTAGACGATGCCGTCGTTGTTGGACTTGATCACGCCGTCCTTGCGCTTGAGCATCTGCGGCAGGTTCAGCTGCAGGCCCTGCACGTCGATGCCGTGCTCGGCGAACGCGTGGCCGGCGTGCTCGAAGTGTTCCGACGATTGCAGCAGCGCCTTGGACGGGATGCAGCCGACGTTGGTGCAGGTGCCGCCCAGGGCTGGAGCGCCCTTGGCGTTGGTCCACTCGTCGATGCAGGCGGTCTTGAAGCCCAGCTGGGCCGCGCGGATGGCGGCGATGTAGCCGCCGGGGCCGCCGCCGATCACGACGACGTCAAATTGTTTTTCGGTGCTCATTTATCGTTCCTTGTCTGGCCCGCGCCAGCCTCGTGCCAGCGCAAACCACCGTCGTCCCCGCGCAGGCGGGGACCCATGCTGAGCATCTCGAAGACGCAAGCGGTGCGACTCCAGTAACGTCTCTATGGGTTCCCGCCTTCGCGGGAACGACGATCAATCAGTCGTAGCCGGAACACCCTCTTCCGGCACAAAAATCCACAACAACAGGTAAATCACCGCGCCGAAGCCGAAGGTCAGCGTCAGCAGCGCGAACAGCAGCCGCCATACCCAGGAATCGACCCTGGTCGCCACGGCCAGCCCGCCGCACACGCCGCTGAGCCAGCGGTCGGTGCGCGAGCGGCGCAGCGAGTTCAGGTCGCCGGCGAAGCGGCTGCTGGACGCATCCTTGTCCAACCGGATATTCGCGGTGGACAGCAGGCGCGCCTTGGCCTGTTCGAATTCGGCGTCGCTCAGCGCGCCGGCCTGGTGCAGTTCATGCAAACGCTTGATTTCATCCGCAATCATGATGCCTCCATCGGTTCGAACAGCGGCCAACGCGCGCAGCCGGCGCCACCCGGCTTGCGGCGGCGGCGATTACAGGTCGAGCAGCAGGCGCGCCGGGTCTTCCAGCGCGTCCTTCATGGCCACCAGGCCCAGGACGGCTTCGCGGCCATCGATGATGCGGTGGTCGTACGACATCGCCAGGTAGTTCATCGGACGGATCACGATCTGGCCGTTCTCGACCACGGCGCGGTCCTTGGTCGCGTGCACGCCCAGGATCGCCGACTGCGGCGGGTTGATGATCGGGGTCGACAGCATCGAGCCGAAGGTGCCGCCGTTGGAGATCGAGAAGGTGCCGCCGGTCAGGTCTTCCAGGGTCAGCTTGCCTTCCTTGGCCTTCTGGCCGAACTCGCCGATCTTCTTCTCGATCTCGGCGATGCTCATCTGGTCGGCGTTGCGCAGGATCGGCACCACCAGGCCGCGCGGCGAACCGACCGCGATGCCGATGTCGAAGTAGCCGTGGTAGATGATGTCGTTGCCGTCGACCGAGGCGTTCAGGATCGGGTACTTCTTCAGCGCGGCCACGGCGGCCTTGACGAAGAAGGACATGAAGCCCAGCTTGACGCCGTGTTCCTTCTCGAACTTGTCCTTGTACTTGGCGCGCAGTTCCATGACCGGGGCCATGTTGACTTCGTTGAAGGTGGTCAGGATGGCGTTGGTCGACTGCGACTGCAGCAGGCGCTCGGCGATGCGGGCGCGCAGGCGGCTCATCGGCACGCGCTCTTCCGGACGCTCGCCCAGGTTGGCGCTCGGGGCGGACACTTGCGGCAGCGCCGGCTTGGCGGCCTGCTGCTGCAGCGGGGCCGGGGCGGCCGGGGCCGACGCGGATGCGCCCGGTGCGGCCGGGGCCGGCACGGCGCCCTTGTTGGCGACGGCGGCCAGGGCATCGCCCTTGGTCACGCGGCCGTCGCGGCCGGTGCCGGTGGCGTCGCTCGGGCTCAGGTTGTTGTCGGCCAGGATCTTGGCGGCCGACGGCATGGCGATGTCGGCCTTGGCGCCACCGGAGGCGCCGGTCGCGGAAGCGGCGCTGGCATGCGGGGCCGGCGCCGGGATCGGGGCGTTCGGGGTGGCGGCGGCGGTGATGCCGACCGGGCTGGTCTGGGCCGAGGCTTCGGTATCGATGATCGCGATGGTCTCGCCGGCGACGACGGTGGCGCCGTCGGCCTTGATGATCTGCACGATCACGCCGGCATTCGGCGCCGGCAGTTCGAGGACCACCTTGTCGGTCTCGATGTCGATCATGTTTTCGTCACGCGAGACGGATTCGCCGACCTTCTTGTGCCAGGACAGCAGGGTCGCTTCGGCGACCGATTCCGACAGTTGGGGGACCTTGACTTCGATTTGTGCCATTTAAAAAACTCCGTTTATTTTTTCTGTGCGAACGTCCCGCGTGCTTGCGGGGCCGTTCGGTCTGCAATGCGTGATCCGGGCGGGCGCCGCGCAAGGGTGCGCGGCGCCGCGTGGGCTTACTTGGTGAGGATGAACCCCTTCAACTTCGAGAACGCGGTCTCCAGCAGTTCCTTCTGTTGCGCGACGTGCTTGTCGGAGTAGCCGACCGCCGGCGCGGCGGAAGCGGGACGGCCGGCATACGCCAGGCGCTGGCCCGTTTCCATGCTTTCGAACAGGTTGTGCTGGATCTGGAACCACGGGCCCTGGTTCTGCGGCTCGTCCTGCGCCCACACCACCTCGGTCACGTTGGCATACTTCTTCAGTTCCGCGGCGAAGGCCTTGTGCGGGAACGGATACAGCTGCTCCATGCGGATGATGGCGGTATCGCTGGTGCCGCGCGTCTTGCGCGCGTTGATCAGGTCGTAGTACACCTTGCCCGAGCAGGCGATCACGCGCTTGACCTTGTTGGCGTCGATCTTCTCGTCGTGTTCGCCGATCACGGTCTGGAAACCGCCGCCGGCCAGGTCGTTCAGCGGCGAGCCGGCGTCCTTGTTGCGCAGCAGCGACTTCGGCGTGAAGATCACCAGCGGCTTCCTGAACTGGCGCACCATCTGGCGGCGCAGCAGGTGGAAGATCTGGGCGGCGGTGGTCGGCTGCACGACTTGCATGTTGTGGTCCGCGCACAGCTGCAGGAAGCGCTCGATGCGCGCCGACGAGTGCTCCGGACCTTGCCCTTCGTAGCCGTGCGGCAGCATCAGCACCAGGCCCGAGGCGCGGCCCCATTTCACTTCGCCGGAAGCGATGAACTGGTCGATGACGACCTGCGCGCCGTTGACGAAGTCGCCGAACTGGCCTTCCCAGATGGTCAGCGTGTTCGGCTCGGCGGTCGAGAAGCCGTATTCGAAGCCCAGCACCGCTTCTTCCGACAGCACCGAGTCGATCACGGTGAAGTTGGCCTGGTTTTCCTGGACGTTGGCCAGCGGCAGGTAGATGCCCTGGTCCCAGCGCTCGCGGTTCTGGTCGTGCAGCACGGCGTGGCGGTGCACGAAGGTGCCGCGGCCGGCGTCCTGGCCCGACAGGCGCACCGCGTAGCCGGACGCCAGCAGCGAGGCGTAGGCCAGGTGTTCGCCCATGCCCCAGTCGAGGTTCATCTCGCCGCGGCCCATGGTGGCGCGGTCGCCCAGCACCTTCTCGACCAGCGAGTGCAGCTTGAAGTTTTCCGGCACGGTGGTGATGCGCTGGGCCAGGCGTTTCAGCTCGGTCAGCGGCACCGCGGTGTCGGCGGCGTCGGTCCACTTCTTGTTCAGGAACGGCGCCCAGTCGACGGCGTACTTGTTCTTGAAGTCGGTCAGCACCGGGTCGATGGTGTGCTTGCCGGCGTCCATCGCGTTGCGGTAGGCCGTCACCAGCTGGTCGCCGCCATCAAGCTCGATGGTGTTCTGTGCGGCCAGCTTGTCCGCGTACATCTTGCGGGTGCCCGGGTGCTTGGCGATCTTCTTGTACATCAGCGGCTGGGTCAGCGCCGGGGTGTCCTGCTCGTTGTGGCCCAGCTTGCGGTAGCAGACGATGTCCAGCACCACGTCCTTGTGGAATTCGGTGCGGTAGTCCATCGCGATCTGCGTGGCCAGCACGACCGCCTCCGGATCGTCGGCGTTCACGTGCAGCACCGGCGCCTCGATCATCTTGACCACGTCGGTGCAGTACAGCGTCGAACGGGCGTCGCGCGGGTCCGAGGTGGTGAAGCCGATCTGGTTGTTGATGACGATGTGGACGGTGCCGCCGGTGCCGTAGCCGCGGGTCTGGGCCAGGTTCAGGGTCTCCATGACCACGCCCTGGCCGGCGAACGCGGCGTCGCCGTGCACCAGGATCGGCAGCACTTCCTTGCCGGCGTGGTCGCCGCGGCGTTCCATACGCGCCTTGACCGAGCCTTCGACGACCGGGTTGACGATCTCCAGGTGCGACGGGTTGAACGCCAGCGACAGGTGGACCGGGCCGCCCGGGGTCGAGATGTCGCTCGAGAAGCCCTGGTGGTATTTCACGTCGCCCGACGGCAGGTCGTCGGCGTGCTTGCCTTCGAATTCCTCGAACAGCTCGGACGGGGCCTTGCCCAGGGTATTGACCAGCACGTTCAGGCGGCCGCGGTGGGCCATGCCGATGACGATTTCCTGGACGCCCTGCTCGCCGGCGCGCTGGATGACTTCATCCATCGAGGCGATGAAGGATTCGCCGCCTTCCAGCGAGAAGCGCTTGGCGCCGACGTACTTGGTGTGCAGGTAGCGTTCCAGGCCTTCGGCCGCGGTCAGGCGCTCGAGGATGTGCTTTTTCTTTTCGGCCGTGAAGGCCGGGGTCGAGCGGATCGATTCCAGCTTTTCCTGCAGCCAGCGCTTCTCGGTCGGGTCGCTGACGTACATGAACTCGGCGCCCACCGAACGGCAGTAGGTATCGCGCAGCATGTTCAGCAGGTCGCGCAGCGAGGCGGTTTCCTGGCCGAAGTAGGTGTTGCTGATGTTGAATTTGGTGTCGAGGTCGGCTTCGTTGAAACCGTAGAAGGCCGGATCCAGTTCCGGGATCGGCGGGCGCTCCTGGCGCTGCAGCGGGTCCAGGTTGGCCCAGCGCGAACCGAGGTAGCGGTAGGCGGCGATCAGCTGGGTGACGGCCACGCGCTTGCGGCCGAGTTCGGCGTCCGGGGAGGCGATCACGGTGCGGATCGGACCCTGCTTGGCGCGCTCGGCGAAGGAGGCGATCACCGAGGCATGGGCGACGTCGGGCTTTTCGCTGCCGTCGACCGCGGGCATGTGCTGCATCGCGTCAAAGTAGGCGCGCCAGTTGTCCGGCACCGAGCCGGGATTGTCCAGGTACGCTTCGTACAGCTCTTCCACGTACGGCGCGTTACCGCCGAACAGGTAGGAGTTGGCGTTATATTGTTGCATCATTCTTGCTCACCTTTCATCGCGTTTCGCGAGGTTGGGGCGGGTTAATCTAACCTTCCGCGACACGGCCTGACCGGTTAGCGGATCGCACTTACTACATCAAGTTGTGGGGGAAGGACTTTATACCGGACCTCGATCGACGAGCGCTGTCACCAGCGACGGCACATCGCGGCCCCTTTGACACATGATTCGATCCAACGGCGCATCCACATGGCATGACTGCCCGTTTTGCGCACGGTATTGTAACGCAAGCCTCATGCGCAAACAGGGATTGTCAACACTTTTATTTGTTACGAAATCTGTGCAAAAAATTGCCGGGTTGACCTGCTAAATGATAATCGTTATCATTTAAAAATGTCTTCTCCCCCATCCGCCGCCGCCCGTTCCGACGCCACCGTTCCCGCCCTGCCGGGCGCGCGCCGCGCCGTCTGGCTGCGCCAGCTGCACCAGTGGCACTGGATCAGCTCGGCGCTGTGCCTGACGGCAATGCTGCTGTTCAGCGTCACCGGCTTCACCCTCAACCACGCGTCCCAGATCGAGGCCAAGCCGCAGGTCACGCGCCTGAAGGCGGCACTGCCGCCGGCGCTGCAAGCGCAGCTGGCGGATTTCGCTGCCGCGCACGCCGATGCCAAGCTGCCGCTGCCGGCCGGGCTGGCCGACTGGGCCGAACGGACCTTCCCGGCCGAGGTGCGCGGCAAGCGCGCCGAGTGGAGCGAGGACGATGCCTACGTCGCGCTGCCGCGCCCGGGCGGCGACGCCTGGCTGCGCATCGGCGCCGACGGCAAGGCCGAATACGAACGCACCGACCGCGGCTGGATCTCGTGGCTGAACGACATGCACAAGGGCCGCAACGCCGGCGCCGTGTGGGGCTGGTTCATCGACATCTTCGCCGGCGCCTGCCTGGTGTTCTGCATCACCGGTTTCCTCATCATGAAGTATCACGCCGCCAACCGGCCGTCGACCTGGCCGGTGATCGGCTTCGGCATCCTGCTGCCGGTGGTGCTGGCCCTGCTGTTCGTGCATTGATCCGCCCTTCTCCATCACACCTACAAGAAAGCGTCCCATGAAACTGTCCCGCACGCTCGCCCTGACCCTGCCGCTCGCCTCGAGCTGGGCGATGGCCGCCGATCTCACCGTCAAGTTCGACCTGCCGCAGCTGAACGTGGCCGAGTACCACAAGCCCTACGTGGCGATCTGGATCGAGCGCGCCGACCAGACTATTGCTTCGACTCTTTCTGTGCTGTACGACGTCAAGAAGCGCGACAACGCCGGCGAGAAGTGGGTCAAGGACCTGCGCACCTGGTGGCGCAAGGCCGGCCGCGACGCCAAGCTGCCGATCGACGGCGTCTCCGGCGCCACCCGCCCGGCCGGCACCCAGACCATGAACTTCGGCCCGGCCATCACCGGCCTGGACAAACTGCCGGCCGGCGACTACAAGCTGGTGATCGAGGCCGCGCGCGAAGGCGGCGGACGCGAGCTGGTGCGCGTGCCGTTCGCCTGGCCGGCCAAGGGCAAGCTGGCCGCCAGCGGCGCCGGCAAGGAAGAACTGGGCGCGGTCGCCATCGCGGTGCAATAACCATCCATCGGAGACGCTCATGCACACCACCACCGTCAAGAAACTCGTCCTGGCCGTGTCCCTGGCGAGCGCCGCCCTGGCCGCGCACGCCCACCGCCAGTGGATGATCCCGACCACCACCGTCATCGAGTCCGACCGCGAAGCCTGGGTCACGATCGACGGCGCCACCTCGGAAGGCCTGTTCGAGGCCGACTTCATGCCGCTCAAGCTCGACGGCCTGACGGTCACCGATCCGGACGGCGCCACCGCGCCGGCGCCGGCGGCCACCGTCGGCAAGCACCGCTCGACGGTCGACATCCGCCTGCCGAAGGACGGCACCTACCGCATCACCCTGGCCGCCGTCAACGTCATGGGCAGCTACAAGCTGAACGGCGAAACCAAGCGCTTCCGCGCCAGCGAGCAGGCCGCGCAGAACGAGATCCCGGCCGGCGCCGCCGAGGTGCGCCGCACCACCATGGTCCAGCGCCAGGACACCTTCGTCACCCTGAACAAGGCTTCCGCCGGCGCCCTGAAGCCGGTCGGACGCGGCCTGGAGATGGTGGCCGTCACCCACCCGAACGAGCTGCACGCGGGCGACAAGGCGCGCCTGCGCTTCCTGCTCGACGGCAAGCCGCTGCCCAACTTCCCGTTCAGCATGATCCCGGGCGGCGTGCGCTACCGCGGCACCGCGGGCGAAGTCAGGCTCACCACCGACGCCAACGGCGAAGCCAGCTTCACGCTGCCGGCGCCGAACATGTACTGGCTGAGCGCCGCCTATCCGGCGAATGCACCGCGCGGTCCGGGCGCAGAGGGTCCGGCCGAGTCGAAGCGCTACAGCTACTCGGCCACCTTCGAGATCCTGCCGGAGTAGGCGTGCGCGACGTCCTGGTTCCGCTGGCGATCGACCCCGCTCCGGCGCCGCCCGGCAGCCGCCCGCTGGCGCTGTCCGGCACGGCGATGGGCAGCGGCTGGTCGGTGCGGCTGATGCAGCCGGCCGGCGCCACGGACGCCGCCGATTTACGCGCGGCGCTGCAGGCGGAACTGGACATGGTGGTGGCGCAGATGAGCCACTGGGACGACACCTCCCTGCTGATGCGCTACAACCGCGCCCCGGCCGGCAGCTGGCACGACCTGCCGGCGCCGTTCTTCGAGGTGATGGACTACGCGCTGTGGGTGCACGAAGCCAGCGCCGGCGCCTACGACCCGGCCGCCGGCGCGCTGGTCGACCTGTGGGGCTTCGGCGCCGCGGGCCGCTACGACCAGGCCGGCTTCTATGCGCCGGCGCCGGCGGCGGTGCACGCCGTGCTGGCGCAGCGGCGCGCCGCCGCGCCGGTGCTCGACCGCGCCGCGCGCCGCCTGTACCAGCCGGGCGGCGCGCGGCTCGATTTGTCGGCGGTGGCCAAGGGCTACGCGGTCGACCGCCTGGCGCTGTGCCTGGAACGCCACGGCGTGCGCCACTACCTGGCCGAAGCCGGCGGCGAACTGCGCGGCGCCGGGGTCAAGGCCGACGGCCAGCCCTGGTGGGTCGAGGTCGAGGGCGTGCCGGACGGCAGCGGCGATGACGGCCAGGATGGCGCCGCCGGCAGCGAGACCGGCACTGCGGCGCCCCCGGCGCCGCTGCTGGCGCTGCACGGCCTGGCGGTGGCCACCTCGGGCGACTACCGCCGCTATTACCGCTGCCCGGACAGCCGCCGCCGTTCGCACACGCTCGATCCGCGCAGCGGCCAGCCGATCGCCAACGGCGTGGCCTCGGTGACGGTGCTGGCGCCGGCCTGCATGGCGGCCGACGCGCTGTCCACCGCGCTGACCGTGATGGGCCCCTTGGCCGGCCTCGCCTTCGCCGAGGCGCGCGGCGTGGCGGCGCGCTTCCTGCTGCGTGCGGACGCGCCCGGCGCGCCGCTGTCCGCCGTCACCTCGTCCGCCTGGCGCGCCCTGCTGCAATGATGCTGACCACCGAACCCTTGCGCTGGGGCGGCGCGCTCGCGCTCGCCGGCAGCTGGCTGGCGCTGTGCGCCGGCATCTGGCAGGCGCGCCGCGCTGCCGCGGCCGGCGCCGTCGACGGCGGCGCCGGCGTCTGGCTGGTGGTGTATGCCAGCCAGACCGGCAATGCCGAATACCTGGCGCAGCGCAGCGCCGAGACGCTGGCCACCGGCGGCCTGGCCGCGCGCGCCGTGTGCATCTCGACGCTGGACGAGGCCGCGCTCGGGCGCGCATCGAACCTGCTGCTGGTGGCCAGCACCTACGGCGAAGGCGACGCGCCGGACAGCGCGGCGCGCCTGGCCGCCCGCCTGGCGGCGCCCCCGGCCGGCGCCGGCGCCGGGTCGGCGCTGGCGCACCTGCACTACGCCGTGCTGGCGCTGGGCGACCGCAGCTACGCCAACTACTGCGGCTTCGGCCGCGCGCTGGACGGCTGGCTGGCGGCGCGCGGCGCCACCCGCCTGTTCGAGCGCATCGAGGTCGACCGCGGCGACGGCGCCGCGCTGGCCGCATGGCAGCACCACGTCGGCCGCCTGGCCGGCACGGTCGATACGCCCGACTGGGAAGCGCCGGCCTACGGCGACTGGTGCATCAAGGAGCGCGTGCTGCTGAATCCCGGCAGCGCCGGCGCGCCCCTGTACCGCCTGGCGCTGGTGCCGCGCAGCGGTCCTTTGCCCGACTGGGAAGCCGGCGACCTGGTGCAGGTCGGCGCGCCGGCCGACCCCGGGCATCCGCGCGAATACTCGATCGCCTCGCTGCCGCTGGACGGCCGCCTGGAACTGCTGGTGCGCCTGCAGCGGCGCGCGGACGGCAGCCCCGGCGCCGCCTCCGGCTGGCTGTGCGAGGGTGCCGGCGCCGCCGACACGATCGCGCTGCGGGTGCGCGCGCACCAGCGCTTCCGCCTGGGAGAAAACGCGCGCCGCCCCCTGATCGCGATCGGCAACGGCAGCGGCCTGGCCGGCCTGCGCGCCCTGCTCAAGGCGCGCATCCACCTGGGCGAACACGACAACTGGCTGCTGTTCGGCGAACGCAACAACCAGCACGATTTCCTGCTGCGCGAGGAGTTGCAGGGCTGGCGCGACGCCGGCTGGCTGGGCCGCCTCGACCTGGCCTTCTCGCGCGACCGGCAGGAACGGCGCTACGTGCAGGACGTGCTGCGCCTCCACGCCGGCCAGGTCGGCGACTGGATCGACCGCGGCGCCGCCATCTACGTCTGCGGCAGCCTGCAAGGCATGGCCGGCGGCGTGCATGCGGCGCTGGTCGATATCCTGGGCGAGCAGGCGCTCGACCTGCTGGCGGCCGACGGCCGCTACCGCCGCGACGTCTACTGACAGCGGCGGCGTACGGCATACGCGCCGTGTTCCCTCATCAATTCCGGCAAATGCCGCCGCAAGCTGCCCGGCAGGACCAGCGCCGGTACACGCACACCGCACGAACGCCGTCAATACGAAAACTGCGCTATATTGTTGCCAACCATCAATTTCAATATTTTCACAACAACTATTGAATTGATACTGAAAGACAATTAGATTTCTTTTCGGAAAAAGCTTAAATTTCCACCAGTTGATCTACCGGCATGTTCGATGCATCGTCCGGGGCGCGTGCCGGCGCCGCAGGGGTCGGGGACCGGTGTCCCCGTCATAGTCCATCCATCACGTTACTCGTCCACATTCCATGCTCACTTCCGTCGACACGGTTCTCTCCCACGCCGATACGCGCCACGACCTGGCGCGCGCCGCCCTGGACGCCATCAACCGCACCCAGGCCGTGGTCGAATTCGATCTCGACGGCCGCGTGATCCACGCCAACCAGAACTTCCTGGATGCGGTGAGTTATACCCTGGGCGAAGTGGTGGGCCAGCACCACCGCATGTTCTGCAGCCGTGAATTTTCTTCCTCCAGCGACTACACCGCCTTCTGGCAGGCGCTGGCGCGCGGCCAGGCCTGCAGCGGCGAATACATGCGCCTGGACAGCAGCGGCGAGCCGGTCTGGCTGCAGGCTTCCTACAATCCGGTGTTCGACGGCGCCGGCAAGGCGGTCAAGATCATCAAGTTCGCCACCGACATCACGGCGGCCAAGCTGCAGAGCGCGGACGATGCCGCCAAGATGGACGCCATCAACCGGGTCCAGGCCGTGATCGAGTTCGGCCTGGACGGGCGCATCCTGCACGCCAACGCCAACTTCCTGGACACGATGGGCTACGGCCTGGACGAGGTCGCGGGCAAGCACCACCGCATCTTCTGCGACCCGGCCTACGCGGCCTCGGCCGACTACGCGGCGTTCTGGCTGCACCTGGCCTCGGGAGAGCCGCACGCCGGCCACTTCAAGCGCCGCCACAAGTCGGGGCGCGAGATCTGGATCAACGCCTCCTACAACCCGGTGTTCGGCCTGGACGGCAAGCCGTTCAAGGTGATCAAGTACGCCACCGACGTCACCGCCGCGACCGAGCGCAACGCCGAGTTCGAAGGCAGCATGACCGCGCTCGACCGCGCCCAGGCGGTGATCGAGTTCGACCTGCAGGGACGCGTGCTGCGCGCCAACCGCAATTTCCTCGACACCCTCGGCTACGCGGCCGACGAGGTGGTCGGGCAGCACCATGCGATGTTCTGCGACCAGGCCTACAGCCGCTCGAGCGAATACCGCGCCTTCTGGCGCATGCTGGCGGCCGGCGAGTTCCACGCCGGCGAATTCAAGCGCGTCGCCAAGGATGGCCGGGCGGTCTGGATCCAGGCCAACTACAACCCGATCCTGGACGCCGACGGCAAGCCGGTCAAGGTGATCAAGTTCGCCACCGACATCACCGCCGCCAAGCTGCACCACGCCGATTCGCAGGGCAAGCTGGACGCCATCGGCCGCTCCCAGGCGGTGATCGAGTTCGACCTGCGCGGCAACGTGCTGGCGGTGAACGACAACTTCCTGCGCACCATGGGCTACCTCGGCGAGGAAGTCCTGGGCGGCCACCACAGCATGTTCTGCGAGCCGGAACTGGTCAAGAGCCCGGCCTACCGCCATTTCTGGGCCAACCTGGCGCAGGGACAGTTCCAGTCGGGCCGTTTCAAGCGGCGCGGCAAGCACGACGCCGACATCTGGATCCTGGCCACCTACAACCCGATCTTCGACGCCGACGGCAAGCCGTACAAGGTGGTCAAGTTCGCGATGGACGTGACCGAGCAGGTGCACCGCGAAGAACTGGTCAGCGCCAAGGTGAAGGCCATTTCCGGCGTGCTGGCGGAATTGTCGCAGTCGATCGCCGCCATCGCCCAGGGCGCGCAGCAGTCGGCCGGCATGGCCAGCCGCACCCAGGCCGACGCCGCCGAAGGCAGCAAGCTGCTGGAGCGCTCGCGCCAGGCCATGCTGGGCATCCAGAAATCGTCCGGCGACGTGCACGACATCATCGACACCATCAGCGACATCGCCGGCCAGACCCACCTGCTGGCCTTCAACGCCGCCATCGAGGCGGCGCGCGCCGGCGAGCACGGCAAGGGCTTCTCGGTGGTCGCCAACGAGGTGCGCAAGCTGGCCGAGAAGTCGGCGCAGGCCACGCGCGAGATCGCCAAGCTGATCAACGAGACCGTCAACCGCGTCGGCGAAGGCACGCGCCTGGCGGCCGAGGTCGAGGATGCGTTCGCCCGCATCGTGCAGTCGGTGGGCGAGACCAGCGCCTCGATCGCGCAGATCCACGCCTCGACCAGCGCCCAGGCCAACGCCACGCGCGACGCCTCGGCGCTGCTGACCGAACTCGACCGCGTGGCCACGGAGCGCTGACCATGGCCGCCTGCGAAGCGCCCGCCGTGCAGCTGGCCGAAGCCGTGGTCGGCGCGGTACGCATCGGCATTCCGGCGGCGGCGGTGCTGCAGGCGATCCCGGCGCCGCCGCCGGAGGCCGTGCTGCCGCGCCGCCGCGGCGCCCTGTGCGGCGTGGTGGAACACGACAGCGGATTGGTGCCGGTGGTCGACCTGGCGCGCTGGGTCGAGGTCGGCGCAGCGGCGCCCGGCGCGGCGGCGCCCGGCGCGGCCGCGCATGCGCGCGTGCTGGTGCTGCGCGATGGGTTACGCAGCATCGGGCTGCGGGTCGACGCGGTGGGCGGCCTGGTCGACCTGGCGCCCGGGCAGCTCACGCGCCTGCACCACGACGAGGACGAAGAGGAAGTGTTCCACAGCGTGGCGCGCGCGCCCGACGGTGGCGCCGTCCTGAGCGTGCTCGACGTCGGCCGCCTGGCCGACCTGGCGCAAGCCTGGCACCGGGCCGACGGCGCGCCCGGCCAATCCACCGGCGCTGCAGCGGCCGTTGCCGCGGATACCGGCAGCGCGGCGGATGCGCCTCGCCATCCCTATGCCGTGCTGCAAGCCGGCGCCATGCGCCTCGGGGTGCCGGCGGCCGACCTCGCCGAGATCATCCCGATGCCGGCGCTGGAGCGTTTCGGGACCGGCGCCGGCGGCGCCGCTTATTGCCTGTGGCGCGGCCGGCACCTGGCCGTGCTGGCGGCCGATGCGCTGGCGCCGGACGCCACGACGGACGCCGCTGCGGATGCGCAGGGCGAAGCCCCCCTGCTGGCGGTGATCGTGCACGCCGGCCTGGCGCTCGGCCTGCCGGTGCATGCGGCGCTGGAACTGCGCGCCTTCGGCGCCGCCACCGTCCCCTGCGCCGGCGGCATCGGCGCCACCCTGTTCGACGAGGAGGGGCGCGCGGTGCGCCTGCTCGACACCGCGCGCCTGTTCGCGCGCTTTCCCGAAGCGGCGCTGAGCCGCGACGGCGCGCTGCAGGGCACGCAGCACGCCCCGCGCGGCGCGGCGCAGGCCGCCAACGCGGTCGCCTACATCGTGTTCGAGGCCGACGGCCACGGCGCGCTGCCGATCGACACGGTCGAGGAAGTGCTGGCGCTGCCGCCGGCCGTCGCCGCCGCGCCGCGCCTTCCCGCCGCCATGGCCTGGCGCGGCGGCTCGATCGCGCTGGCCGACCTGCGCCCGGACGCCGGCGTGCGGCCCGGCGCCCCCGGCCACGTGCTGGTGGTGCGCGGCGCGCACGGCCCCGCCGCCTACGTGGCGACGCGCCTGCACGTGATGGTGCCGGCCGGCGCCGGGCGCCTGTACCGCATGGGCGTGGGCAGCCGCGCCGTCGAGTTCATCGCCACCGGCGAAGGGACACAGCAGGCCAGCTACCGCATCGTCGACCCGGCCGCGGCGGCCGTGGCGGATGTGGCGGCTGTGGCGGCTGCGGCGGCTACGGCGACGGCGGCGCGCGCGGCCTGAGCGCGGCCCGGCGTGCGGCCGGCGAGGCGGCCGAAGGTGTGGCCGCCGGCCCGCGCTTGCCCTAGAATGGGTTCCCGACCATTCGTCACCTGACCGCCTTGACCTTTTCCATCGGCCACCGCCTGTTCGCCAGCGTGCTGCTCGCCATCCTCGCGGTGGCGGCCGGCGCCGTGTTCCTGCTGCGCCAGAACGTGCTGGCCGGCTTCGGCGAATACGCGGCCGGCATCGAACTCGACCGCCTGGACGAGCTCTCGGCCGCGCTGGCGCGGCGCTACCGTACTGGCGGCGGCTGGCAATTCATTCCCGACGGCGCGCGCCAGGGCTGGATCGTGACGGAACTGGCGCGCCTGCAGCGCGCGCGCGAAGAAGCGGCGCCGCCGGCCCCGCCCGCACCGCCCGCGGTGTCTGCGCCCCCGGCGTCAGCGGCAGCGCCGGCGCCGGCCGCCATCGGCGCCTCGATCTCCGCTTCCGCCGCGGCGCCGGCATCCGCCGTCCCTGTGCCGGCCGCCTCTGCCACACCCGCGCCAGCGGCTGCGCCGGCCGCGTCCGCCGCGCCAGCGATGGCGCCGGCCCCAGCCGCGCCCCCGGCCGCACCGGCGCCGCCCCTGCCGCCGCTGCCGCCGCCGCACATCGGCGTGCCGGCGGCGCCGCCGGATCCCGCCGCCGGCCCCGCCGCCATCGACGCCGCCCAGTCGCTGCCGCGCCGCATCACCCTGCTCGGCGCCGACGGGCGCTGGCTGGCCGGGCGCCGGGCAGAGGTGCCGCCGCCGGCGCGGCGCGCGATCGAGGTCGACGGCCGCACCGTCGGCTGGCTCGGCGTGGCGCGCGGCGCACGGCCCGGCGATGCGCTGGCGTACGCCTTCCTGGCGCAGCTGAGCAGCAGCCTGTGGCTGATCGTGGCCGCGGCGGTGGCGATGAGCGCGCTGGCCGCGATCCTGCTGGCGCGCCACTTCCGCCGTCCGATCCTGGCGCTGGAAGACGGCGCGCGCCGGCTGGCCGAAGGCCGCTTCGACACGCGCCTGGCGGCCGCGCGCAGCGACGAGCTGGGCGACCTGGCGCGCCATTTCAACGCGTTGGCGCAGCGCCTGGACGGCGCCGAGGCGGCGCGGCGCCAGTGGGTGGCGGACACCTCGCACGAACTGCGCACGCCGCTGGCGGTGCTGCGTGCCCAGCTGGAAGCGCTGCAGGACGGCGTGCGCGAAGCCAGCCCCGCCCACCTGGACGCCATGCTGGCCCAGGTACTGGCCCTGAACAAGCTGATCGACGAGCTGTACGCGCTGGCGCGCGCCGACGTCGGCGCCCTGGAATGCCGCCCGGCCGCGCTCGACCTGTGGCGCCTGGCGGCCGGCCGCGCCGGCGCGTTCGAGGCGCGCTTGCAGGCGGCCGGCCTGGCGCTGGAACTGGGCGCGCCGCCGCCGCGCGCCACCGTGCTGGCCGACGCCGACCGCATGCGCCAGGTGTTCGACAACCTGCTGGAAAACAGCCTGCGCTACAGCGCGCCGGGCGGTCGCGTGCGCCTGCGCGCCCGGGCCGGCGCCGGCGTGCTGCGGCTGGAACTGGACGATGCGCCCCCCGGCGTACCGGACGCCGCGCTGGCGCGCCTGGGCGAGCGCTTCTACCGCGTGGATGCCTCGCGCAGCCGCGCCCACGGCGGCGCCGGCCTCGGCCTGGCGCTGTGCCGGCGCCTGCTGGAAGCGCAAGGCGCCACGCTCGCCTTTTCGCACTCGCCGCTGGGCGGCCTGCGCGCCAGCGTGACGATGCCGCTGGCACAGGAGGCGGCATGACGGCGCCGGCGCGCATCGCCATCGTCGAGGACGAGCCGGAACTGGCGGCGCTGGTGGCCGACTACGCGCGCGCGGCCGGCCACGCGCCCAGCGTGTACCACGACGGCGCCGCCGCGCTGGCGGCATTCCGCGAAGACCCGCCCGACCTGGTGGTGCTCGACCTGATGCTGCCCGGCCTGGACGGGCTGGCGCTGTGCCGCGCGCTGCGCACCTTTTCCGACGTGCCGATGATCATGGTGACGGCGCGGGTGGAAGAGATCGACCGCCTGCTGGGCCTGGAAACCGGCGCCGACGACTACGTCTGCAAGCCCTTCAGCCCGCGCGAGCTGATGGCGCGCATCAAGGCGATCCTGCGCCGCAGCGGCCACGGCGGGGCGCAGGCCGCAGCGGCGCCGCAGCAGCCGCCGGCGGTCGCCATCGACGAGGACGCGCGCCGCATCGCCATCCACGGCCAGCCGCTCGACCTGACGCCGAGCGAGTACGGCATCCTGGCCGCGCTGGCGCGCCGGCCCGGCCAGGTGTTTTCGCGGGCGCGCCTGCTCGACCTGGCGCGCGAAGGCAACGCCGGCCTGGACGTGGCCGACCGCGCCATCGACAGCCACGTCAAGAACCTGCGGCGCAAGCTGGAAGCGGCACTGCCGGGCGTCGAGGCAATCCATTCGATCTACGGGCTGGGCTACCGCTTCGACACCTGAGGTTGCGCCGGCCGCGCAGCGTCTCCACGCGGCGTCCACATTTTCTCCACATTCGGCAGGCACCATGTCGTACATGGCCCGCCGCATCCGGCGGGCGCCACAGGAGAAAGCCCATGAAACTCGCCACCACCCACTTCAAGCCGGCCGTGCTGTGCGCCGCCCTCGTGCTGACCAGCGCCTTCGCCCGCGCCCAGAGCGCCGACCGGGACCCGCCCCCGCCGCCGCCGCTGTCTGCGCCGCTGCCGCCGGCACCGCCGGCAACGACGCCGGTACCGCCGGCGCCCCCCGCACAGCCCGGCGCCGCGCCGCGCGCCGGCAAGCACGGGGTAGTACCGACACCGCCGAAGCCGCCGAAACCGCCGGTCGCGGGCCGGATGGCGCCGCCCAAGCCGCCGGTTGCAGGCCAGGTGCCGCCGGCACCGCCGGCACCCTCCGCGCCGCCCGCGCCGCCCGCGCCGCCCGCACCGCCGCAAGCCGGCGCGCGGCAGCAGCCGCCCGTGCCGCCCGTGCCGCCCGTGCCGCCCGTGCCGCCCGCACCGCCCGCCCCGTCCGCCCCAGCCGCCCGTCCTGCGGCCGAGGCAGCGGCGAACCCTTCCTAACGAACGGTGGGAAAACGCTGTATTTATTACAATCCCGCCATCGGCGCTGCCTTTGGTGAGGATTGATCATGTTCGATATGGATTTGCCCTGGTGGGAATTCGTGGCCCGCGGCACCATGGTGTACCTGGCGCTGCTGCTGATGGTGCGCCTGTCCGGCAAGCGCACGGTCAGCCAGCTGAGTCCCTTCGACCTGCTGGTGGTCATGCTGCTGTCGGAAGCGGTGTCGAACGGCCTGTCGGGCGGCGACGATTCCGTCAGCGGCGGCCTGATCATCGCGGCCACGCTGATCGTGCTGAACGCCAGCATCGGCCTGCTCTCGGCGCGCAGCCGCAAGATGGAATCGCTGCTGCAGGGCGAAGCCGTGCTGCTGGGGCGCGATGGCGTGTTCTTCGACAAGGTCATGCAGCGCAACCGCGTCGGCGAGGCCGACATCGAGCAGGCGCTGCGCGAGGCCGATTGCGCGCGCCACCAGATGCAGTGCGCCTTCCTGGAAGCCGGCGGCAGCATCACGGTGCTCAAGCGCAGTTAGGCGCTCTCAATCTCCCGTTGGCACAGTCGCTCGTCGGCACTATCTCGGCCGTATGGTGTGCGCCGCGGCCTGCCGATGATGCTAGGTTTTGCACGGCACTCCGGGCACCGCCGTGGTGACGCTGGAAACCGGCGGCCGCTCGATCCTGGTCGACATGCCCTTCCGCGACCTGGTCGGCACCACCGCCGCCGCCCACATCCATTGCTGCACCAGCGAAGCCTTTACGGGCACGGCGCCGGTGGCCCTGCCCTTCGCCGGCTTCCCGACCGGCGTGCGCGCCGGCGACTACAGCGCCTCGATCCCGCTGGCCGACGCAGCGTCCTGGGAACCGGCCTTCCTGGCCGCCCATGGCGGCACCGTGCAGGGCGCCGCCTCGGCCCTGCTCGACGCCATCGCCGCCAACGAGGCCTACGTCAACATCCACACCAGCGCCTATGCCAACGGCGAGATCCGCGGCTTCCTGGTGGCGGCGCCGGTGCCGGAGCCGTCCGGCTGGGCCATGCTCGGGGCCGGCATGGCGGGCCTGCTGTGGCTGGGCCGGCGCCGTCCGCAGGCGCCGGCGGGCCGTCTCGCAGCCTAGCCCGGCTCAGGCATCTTCCCCGCGCGCGGCCAGCAGCCGCTGCCAGGCCGGGACGGCGGCCTCCCGGAACGCGGCCAGCGTGCCCGGCGATTGCCGCCCGAGGTCGAGCCCGAGGAAGCCGGCGGCCTGGCGCAGCGCCGCCACGGCGCCGGCCTCGTCGTCCGGCTGCACCGCCAGCGCCCCGGTCTGCTTCGACAGCTTTTCGCCGGCGCCGTTGCGCACCACCGGCACGTGCAGGTAGCGCGGCGTCGGCACGCCGAGCAGGCGCTGCAGGTAGATCTGGCGCGGCGTCGAATCGAGCAGGTCGGCGCCGCGCACGACGTCGGTCACGCCCTGCGCGGCATCGTCCACCACCACCGCCAACTGGTAGGCCCAGTAGCCGTCGGCGCGCTTGAGCACGAAGTCCCCGGATTCCAGCGCCAGCCGCTGGCCGACGCGCCCGGCGAAGCGGTCGTCGAAGGCGATCTCGTCGGCGCCGGCGTCCGGCACGCGCAGGCGCAGGCTGCGCGCTTCCCGCCCCGGCGCCAGGCCGTGGCGGCAGGTGCCGGGATAGATGGCGGCGCCGTCCGGCCCCGTGCCCAGGCGCGAATCGGCGATCTCGCGCCGGTTGCAGCCGCAGCCGTACACCCGCTGCGCCAGCCGTTCGCGCGCGGCCTGGTAGAGGGGCTTGCGCCGGCTCTGCCACACGATCTCGCGGTCGGACACCATGCCCAGCCGGCCCAGCAAGGCGACGATGTCCTCGGCGGCGCCGGGCACGCTCCTGCCTTCGTCGATGTCCTCGATGCGGACCAGCCACGCGCCGCCGTGGGCGCGCGCGTCGAGCCAGCTGGCCAGCGCCGCCACCAGCGAGCCGGCGTGCAAGGGGCCGGTGGGGGACGGGGCGAAACGGCCGACGTAAGGAATGGTGCTCACTGCGCGATGGTCCGGTGGATGCGATGCGCCACCTTAGCACACCGGCGCTGCTATCATGGCGTCTCCCTCCCCACGATCGGTCCGCCATGTGCGTCAACTACCGCCCTCCCCTGCCCGAACAGCTCGACATGGTCCTCGGCGAGCTGGTCGACCTGTATCGCGACCTGGAATGGGCGATTGAAACCTGGAAGGATTACGACGCCCCGATCGTGCGCGCCGGCGCCGGCGGCCGCCGCGAACTGTGCCTGGCCGGCTACGGCATGGTGCCGCGCCGCCATATCCCGCCCGGCGTGAAAGTGTTCGACACCATGAACGCGCGCGCCGAATCGGTCGCCGAAAAACGCTCGTTCGCGCCGGCCTGGCAGCGCAGCCAGTTGTGCGCGGTGCCGATGACCTGCTTCTACGAACCGAACTACGAGAGCGGCCATGCCGAGCGCTTCGGCATCGGCATGCGCGACGACGCGCCCTTCTTCGTGGCCGGCCTGTGGCGCGAATGGGCCGAGGACGGCGGCCGCGTGGCGGCCTCGTTCACCCAGATCACCATCAACGCCGACCAGCACCCGCTGATGCGCCGCTTCCACAAGCCCGGCGACGAAAAGCGCGCGCTGGTGATCCTGGCGCCGGATGAAGTCGACGCCTGGCTGCATTGCCGCGACCGCGAACTGGCGCGCAGCTTCCTGCGCCCGTTCCCGGCCGCGGCGATGAAGGCCTGGCCGGCGCCGCAGCCGCCGAGAAAGCCGAAAGCCGCCCGGCCGGCCCCGCCGGCGCCGCCGGAAAACCTGTCGCTGTTCTGACCGGGCGATAGGTTCTTGGTCAGGTGCGGCGCTCCAGGGCATGGCGGCCGCTGGTACGGCGCCGGCGCGCCCACGCCAGCACGCCCAGGCCGCCCGCCAGCATCGCCAGGCTGCCCGGCTCGGGCACCTCGGCGTCGGCACTGATGGCGATATTGTCGACCGCGATGTCGTACGCCGTCCAGCCGTAGAAATACCCCGGCACGAAGGTGGTGAAACTGATCTCGTCGACGCTTGCCAGCACGTCGGCGAAGCTGCGTCCCGGCGGCAGGCTCGGCTCGTCCACGGTATTGCCGTAGCCGCCCCAGCCGGCCGGCAGCGCCGCCGCGGCGGTGTCGCCGATGGTCACCGACAGGTGCTGCCAGCCGCCCTTGTCGGCGCCGATCTCGCCCAGGTCGTACCAGACGCTGGTGTACGGCATGTCCTGGTAGGGATCGTCGTAGTCGCGCAGCTCGACCACCAGCCTGCGGTGCACTTCCCGGCCGAGATAGACGATCGAGTTGGCCAGCACGTCGATCCCCAGTGTCACCGAAGCGCTGGCGCCGTAGTTGCCGATGAAGGCCTGGTTGCCGGTGGTGCTCCAGTGCACGCCGAAGGTTTCCGGGTTGACCGTGTGCAGCGCGGGCGCGCCGTTGCCCAGCGAAGCATCGATCCACACGCCCTGGTTGCCGTCGAACGGCGGGCCGGCGTCCCAGCCTTGCTGGCCGTTGGAAAAGTCGACGGTGGTCGAGATGGGCGACGCGAGGGCGGCGGCGGATGCGGCGGCGAGTACTGCTGCAGCGAAAACACGTTTCATGGGATCCTCGTAGTGGTTGGACAGGCGCCGTGGGAACGGCAGGTCCATGCTGCGAGTGTCGCCGCCGCCGTGTCAAAGCCTGGCTTGCACTGAATTGCCTCGGTTTGTCACCGGAATGCACACAGATTTCACCAGTTGTATTTTGTGCAATTGCAGTGCGTGCGGCGGCGGCGGCGACGCCGGGGGGCGCGTCGTCACGGTGCGCGCCGGATGGCCGGGCGGCTGAAAGCGGTGCATGCCGCAACGGGCGGCGGATTGTCGCCTTGGCGCGACGGATCGGGGCGCGGAAGGCGCCGCGATGCGCCAGCCCGGCAGCGTCAGGCCGGCAAGCGTTCCTGGTCGCGCCCGTGCGCCTGCGTGCGCACCGGCTCGTCCAGCTTGCGGATCAGCTCTTCCAGCGGCGCCGGGCGCGAGAACAGGTAGCCCTGCATGGTCGGATGGCGGTTGGCCGACAGGAAGCTGGCCTGCTGGGCGGTCTCGACGCCTTCGGCCACCACGCGCAGGCCGAGGTGGTCGGCCATCGCCAGGATCGATTGCACGATGGCGGTGCCGTTGACATCGTTCGGCGTATCGCGAATGAAGCTCTTGTCGATCTTCAGCTCGTACAGCGGCATCTTTTTGAGGTAGGCCAGGTTCGAATAGCCGGTGCCGAAGTCGTCGATCGAGAAGCGGATGCCCAGCTGGGCCAGCTGGTGCATGCGCGCGATGGTCTGGTTCAGGTCGTCCACCAGCAAACCCTCGGTCACCTCGAAGATCAGCTGGCTTGCCGGCGCGCCGGTCTCGCGCAGCACCAGCTCGACCTGCTCGACGAAATCCGGCTGGCGGAACTGCAGCGGGCTGACGTTCACCGACAGCGGCATCGCGTGCCCGGCCGCGTCCAGGCGCAGCCAGCACAGGCAGGCCTGGCGCAGCGCCCACTGGCCCAGGTGGACGATCAGGCCGCTGGCTTCGGCGGCCGGGATGAACACGTCCGGCGGCACCATCGAACCGTCGGCGCGGCGCCAGCGCATCAGCAGCTCGGCGCCGACCGGGGCCTGGTCGTGGTCGACCTGCAATTGCAGGTGCATCGACAGTTCGCCGTTCTCGAGCGCGGCGGCGAGGTCGGTTTCCAGCGTCAGCTTGCGCTCGGCCTCGGCCAGCATGCCGGTCTCGAACAGGGCCACGCCGTTGCGGCCGGCCTCCTTGGCGTGGTACATCGCGGTGTCGGCCTCGCGCAGCAGGTCGGCCGCGGTCTGGCCGGCGCGCAGCGGCAGCGCCACGCCGATGCTGGCCGGCGCGTGATACGACTGGTCGTCGATGGCGATGTCCTGGGCCAGCGCCACGCGCACCTTTTCCGCCACCGCCAGCGCGGCCTCGGTGGCGCCGAGCGGGTCGCTGCCCAGCTTGTCGAGCAGGACCACGAATTCGTCGCCGCCCAGGCGCGCCACGGTGTCGCTGTTGCGCACCACGCCGGCCAGGCGCGCCGCCGCCTGCTTGAGCACCAGGTCGCCGACCGCATGGCCGCGCGCATCGTTGATGGTCTTGAAGTTGTCGAGGTCGATGAACAGGATCGCGCCCAGGCCGGTGCCGGCGCGCACGCCGCCCAGCATGCCGTCCAGGCGCTCCATCAGCAGGCGCCGGTTGGGCAGGCCGGTCAGCACGTCGAAGAAGGCCAGGCGGTGGATGGCATCGGCCGAGTTCTTGCGCTCGGTGATGTCGCGCGCCACCACCACCCAGTGCGTGTTGCGCCCGCCTTCTCCGGTGAACGGCACCATGTCGGCCTCGATCCAGTAGGGCGTGCCGTCCTTGGCGTAGTTGACCATCTCGGTCTTGACCGGCTCGTTGCGGCTCATCGCCAGCGCGATGCGCGCCACCTCGTTCTGGTCGGTGTCGACGCCGTGCAGCATGCGCAGGCTCTGGCCCAGCACTTCGTCGCGCTGGTAGCCGGTGCGGCGCTGGAAGGCATCGTTGGCGAAGATGATCGGCTGCACCGCGCCCGCCTCTTCCACCACCTTGGCGATCAGCACCATGTCGTTCAGGCGCGCCACCGCTGCGGAGGTCAGGCGCAATTCGGCATTCAGCTCGTGCAGCTGCGCGTGGCCCTGCTTGAGCGAATCGGCGGTGCGGCGCGCATCCTCGAGCGTGCTGCTCAGGCGCTGCAGCACGGTGCCGCAGGTCAGCGTGAGCAGTACGCCGATGCACAGGTAGTTCAGGGTCAGGATCAGGCACGGGACCAGCGTGTAGTCCTCGATGGCGGCGGACACGTACAGCCGCGCATGGCCGGTCAGTCCCAGCACCAGGATCGAGAGCGCGCTGACCGCCAGCGCACCGATCGCCGGACGCATCCCGAGCAGCACCACCGCCAGCACCGGCGTGGCCAGCAGGAAGATCTGGCTGACCGGGCCGATGGTGACCATCATGCCGATGCCGATGAGGAAGGCGACCGCCAGGAAGTTGTACACGCGCACGCTGTACGACAGCCGCTTGAGCGCCCAGATCGCGCTCAGCCAGACCATAGCCACCGCGTCCATGACCACGATCGGCCAGATGCCGTGGGTGCCCGCCAGCCACATGCTGGGCACGGCCATGACCATGCCCAGGGCCAGCACGTAGTTCAGCAGCGAGGAAAAGACCTGGTTGCGCCAGTAGCGGATATCGTAACGGGTTCCCAAGATCTCTTCCTCGGATGCTCTACAGAATATTTTTTCTACAGTGCACTATAAATTGTAAAAGAGAAAAATTCTATGGGGAAACGTGAACTCTGTCACGGTCTGCACGATTGGCTGTTGCTGGGTAAAGACAAAAACCGCGAAATAAACCTCAAAACCAAACTATCTCGGCAAGAACCGTATTGTCCGCATGCCCCGTCGCCATCGTTCCGCTACACGCCCGGACACGCCCGTGCAACGTGCTACTTCGCCGCCGCGCCTGCCGCCTCGGCCTCCTTGACCATGGCGCCGACCTTGTCGACGATCTCGTTCGGCACCGCGATCGACAGCTGGTAGTGCACGATCTCGAATCCCTTCGCCGTCTTGCGCAGCACGCCGCTGGCCATGCAGTGGCCCAGACTCCTGGTGTCGAGCAGTTCGTCGAACCAGATGGTCTTGCCGTCGCCCGAGGCGTACACATTGCGCTGCGTGGCGTGGAACACCCAGGCCGACGATTTACCCTGGAAATAGCCGCGCGCCCACTCGCGGAACGCGCTGCGCTCCCAACGCTCGCCGCGGTCGGTACCGATGTACACGCCGTCCGGCGCGATCTTGTCGAAATACGCCATGCGCGCGTGGGCGGCATCGTCGTGCCAGCCGTCGACGAAGGCGTTGACCTGCTTGAGCAGGGCGGGACTCGGCGCGGCGGCCTGGGCCAGGCCGGTCAGGAACAGGCAGCATGCAAGGAACAGGGATTTCATGGTTTCTCCTGGGTTGGGATCGTCAAGGGCGAATATCCGGCACTTTTTCGATATGTATATTGCAAGTTTCGGATCGGTCGCCGTGTATAGTTGTTCCGTATTCTCTCGTCGATACGGTCACCATGGCAATCGCTTGTTTTATTCGCATGCGCCTCACGCTTTCCTTCGCTCTTGCCGGGATGATGGGCATGGCGACGGCACAGGCGCAGGAAGCGGCGCTTCCATCCCCGCCGCAGCCGACAACGGCGGGGTCGGTCGGCGGGATCAGCGATGCCGCCATCAAGGAAGCGGTGCGCGCCGCCCTGGCAGACGAGCCCAAGGCCGCCAGCGGCGACCGCGGGCCGGCGCTGAGCGGCGATCGCCACCGTGAATTCTCGCGCCAGTTTTCCGAGGCGGAGAAACCGTCCTGCCTGGGGCCGGACGCCTTGAAGCACCAGCCGGCGGAGTTCCGCACCAAGACCTGGGTATTCGGCCTCGGCGGGGTGCTGGCCCTGCCGTTCTGGGGCGCAGCGATCGTGCGCGGCAAATGCAATTGAGACTGGCACCGACGACGTGGCGCGCATCCGCTTGGCGTGCTCGCTTCGGCGCGCGGAATCGTGGATAATCGCGGGCATGAACGATACCACCCAACTCCCTCCCCTGCCCGACCATCTCTCCATCGATCCGAGGAGCCCGCACCACGATGCGGAGATCTTCAAGCACCCGGTCGGCATCCGCTTCAACGGCAAGGAACGCACCGACGTCGAAGAGTATTGCATCAGCGAAGGCTGGATCAAAGTCGCCGCCGGCAAGACCCTGGACCGCAAGGGCCGTCCGATGCTGATCAAGCTGAAGGGCACGGTCGAGGCGTATTACGCCGTTTGATCCTTTACCGAACCATCCTGCCTTCAACGGCCGCCGGAGCGATCCGGCGGCCGTTTTCCATTGCGCCGCGTCGTCCCCGCGAAGGCGGGGACCCATGCTGACGATCCACAGTTCGTATTTCTGAAATATCTCAGTTACTTCAATGGTAACGAATTCTGTTGCTCAGTATGGGTCCCCGCCTGCGCGGGGAGTCGTTTCAGGCAGTGCCTGGAACGACGTGTTTTCACGTACGGGCCACAAAATAAAAAAGCGGACCGCAGCCCGCTTTTTCATCGACGCCGAAGCGCGATCAACGCTGGTCGATGCCCGGCACGTCGCGGCGCGGCGAGCCGACGAACAGCTGGCGCGGACGGCCGATCTTCTGTTCCGGATCGGCGATCATTTCGTTCCACTGGGCGATCCAGCCGATGGTGCGCGCCATGGCGAAGATACCGGTGAACATCGAAACCGGGATGCCCAGCGCCGACTGCACGATACCCGAGTAGAAGTCGACGTTCGGGTACAGCTTGCGCGACACGAAGTATTCGTCGTTCAGGGCGATCTTTTCCAGTTCCATCGCCAGCTTGAACAGCGGGTCGTCCTGCAGGCCCAGCTCTTCCAGCACTTCGTGGCAGGTCTCGCGCATCAGCTTGGCGCGCGGGTCGAAGTTCTTGTAGACGCGGTGGCCGAAGCCCATCAGCTTGACGCCCGAGTTCTTGTCCTTGACCTTCTCGATGAAGGCCGGGATGTTGTCGACCGTGCCGATTTCCTTCAGCATGTTCAGGGCGGCTTCGTTGGCGCCGCCGTGGGCCGGACCCCACAGGCAGGCGATGCCGGCGGCGATGCACGCGAACGGATTCGCGCCCGACGAACCGGCCAGGCGGACGGTCGAGGTCGAGGCGTTCTGCTCGTGGTCGGCGTGCAGGATCAGGATGCGGTCGAGCGCGCGCACCAGCACGTCGTTGACCTTGTACTCTTCGCACGGGTTACCGAACATCATGTACATGAAGTTGGCGCTGTACGACAGGTCGTTGCGCGGGTACATGAACGGCTGGCCGATCGAATACTTGTAGGCCATGGCGGCCAGCGTCGGCAGCTTGGCGATCAGGCGGATCGCCGAGATCTCGCGCTGCTTGGCATCGTTGATATCGAGCGAGTCGTGGTAGAACGAGGCCAGCGCGCCGACGGTGCCGACCAGCACCGACATCGGGTGCGCGTCGCGGCGGAAGCCACGGAAGAAGAAGTTCATCTGCTCGTGGATCATCGTGTGCTTGGTCACGGTGTCCGTGAAGGTCTGCTTCTGCTCGGCGTTCGGCAGTTCGCCGTTCAGCAGCAGGTAGCAGGTCTCCAGGAAGTCGCAGTTCACCGCCAGTTGCTCGATCGGATAGCCACGGTACAGCAGCTCGCCCTTGTCGCCGTCGATGTAGGTGATGCTCGAGTTGCACGCTGCGGTCGACATGAAGCCCGGGTCGTAGGTGAACTTGCCGGTCTGGCCGTACAGCTTGCGGATGTCGATGACGTCCGGGCCGATCGAGCCCTTGTAGATCGGCATGTCGATCGATTGGCTGCCGTCCGAGAACGACAGGGTGGCTTTGGTATCAGAGATGTTCATGGCACTTCCTTCTGTGGGAGGTGGATACAAAATAAACGAAATCGTTTTCGTCACGCTTGGCGCAGCCGCGCGAGCAAGGCGCGCACCTGCGGCAGGTCGACCTCGCCTTCGGGCTCGGTGCGCCCCAGCAGCAGGTCCATCAGCGGATTGTCCGCCAGGTCCAGCAGCCGGGTCAGCGCATCGACTTCCTCGTCCGTCAACGCTTCCT
This sequence comes from Massilia forsythiae, assembly GCF_012849555.1. Classification (NCBI taxonomy): domain Bacteria; kingdom Pseudomonadati; phylum Pseudomonadota; class Betaproteobacteria; order Burkholderiales; family Oxalobacteraceae; genus Massilia; species Massilia forsythiae. The sequence continues at coordinate 3,562,073 of NZ_CP051685.1, read as the reverse complement.
CGTGCGCGTCCAGGAAGCGCGTGAGGATCAGGTCGTTCTCCAGCAGGCCGCGGCGCGCGCGCCAGCGAAGGCGGGCCCGGTTGGCCGGGTCGGATTGATGCGTGCTTGGATGGGTTGTCACACTCGGGTCCGTTGTTCGGTCAACACTATACCTTGGCTGTCCGGTGGGGACAGTACGGTAGTTCTACTGTACTTATTGGCAACAATCCGGGCGCAATGCCGCCCGCAATATACCGGTTCCGCGGCGACAGCGACGCCGCGTTGGTGCCGCTCGACGATCGGCCGCGACGCGTAGGGTGGACGGCGGAGCCGTCCACCCTACGCGTCGGCACAATGCCACGCTCTCTCAAATCGCGCGGCGGACCAGCAATTCCTTGATCTTGCCGATCGCCTTGTTCGGATTCAGGCCCTTCGGGCACACGTCCGTACAGTTCATGATCGACTTGCAGCGGAACAGGCGGTACGGGTCTTCCAGATTGTCCAGGCGCTCGTTGGTGGCTTCGTCGCGGGTGTCGGCGATGAAGCGGTAGGCCTGCAGCAGGCCGGCCGGACCGACGAACTTGTCCGGGTTCCACCAGAACGACGGGCACGAGGTCGAGCAGCACGCGCACAGGATGCACTCGTACAGGCCGTCCAGTTCCTCGCGTTGCTCGGGCGATTGCAGGCGCTCCTTCTCCGGCTTGATCGAGTCGTTGATCAGGTACGGCTTGATCGAGTGGTACTGCTTGAAGAAGTTGGTCATGTCGACGATCAGGTCGCGCACCACCGGCAGGCCCGGCAGCGGACGCAGCACGATCGGCTGGGTCAGCTCGTTCAGGTTGGTGGTGCAGGCCAGGCCGTTCTTGCCGTTGATGTTCATCGCGTCCGAACCGCACACGCCTTCGCGGCACGAACGGCGCAGGGCGATCGAGTCGTCGACGTCGGACTTGATGCGCTGCAGGGCGTCCAGCAGCATCTTGTCGGTGTCTTTCAGCTCGACCGTGTAGTCTTGCATGTAGGGCTTCGAATCCTTGTCCGGATCGTAGCGGTAGATCTTCAGGTGGACTGTGCGTGCCATGTTTTACCTATCTCTGCGCGCCGGTTGAACCGGCATGACGAATATTAGAAAGTACGTGCCTTCGGCTTGAACGTGTCGACCGTCAGCGGCTTGGTCACGACGGCCTTGTACTCGAGGCGGTTGTTCTCCGAGAAGAACAGGGTGTGCTTCATCCAGTTCTCGTCGTCGCGCTTCTCGTAGTCGCTGTGGGCGTGGGCGCCGCGCGATTCCTTGCGCGCCGCGGCCGAGACGATGGTCGCCTTGGCGGTCTCGATCAGGTTGTCCAGTTCCAGCGCTTCCACGCGGGCGGTGTTGAAGACCTTCGACTTGTCCTTGAACGAGACGTGCTTGCGGCGCTCGTCCAGCTTCATGATCTCCTGCACGCCTTCGTTCAGCAGGGCGTCGGTGCGGAACACGCCGCAGAACTTCTGCATGGTCGAGCGGATGTCGTTGGCCACGTGCTGCACCTTCTCGCCGCCGGTCGAGTTTTCCAGCTTGTTCAGGCGGTTCATCGCGAAGTCGGCGGCGTCGGCGGGCAGCGGCTTGTTCGACTGCGCCTTCAGGTTCGACGCGACCACGTGGTTGCCGGCCGCACGGCCGAACACCACCAGGTCGAGCAGCGAGTTGGTGCCGAGGCGATTGGCGCCGTGCACCGAGACGCAGGCGCATTCGCCGATCGCGTACAGGCCCTGCACGATCTTCTGGCCGCCGGTGCCGTCCGGCGCGACGACTTGCCCGTGGATGTTGGTCGGGATGCCGCCCATCTGGTAGTGGATGGTCGGCACCACGGGAATCGGTTCCTTGGTGGCGTCGACGTTGGCGAACTTGTGGCCGATCTCCAGGATCGACGGCAGGCGCTTGCGGATGGTCTCCGCGCCGATGTGGCGCAGGTCGAGCAGCACGTGGTCCTTGTTCGGACCGACGCCGCGGCCTTCCTTGATCTCCTGGTCCATCGAGCGCGACACGAAGTCGCGCGGCGCCAGGTCCTTCAGGGTCGGCGCGTAGCGCTCCATGAAGCGTTCGCCGTTCGAGTTGATCAGGATGCCGCCCTCGCCGCGCACACCCTCGGTGATCAGGACGCCGGCGCCGGCCACGCCGGTCGGGTGGAACTGCCAGAACTCCATGTCCTGCAGCGGCAGGCCGGCGCGCGCCGCCATGCCCATGCCGTCGCCGGTGTTGATGAAGGCGTTGGTCGACGCGGCGAAGATGCGGCCGGCGCCGCCGGTGGCGAAGATCGTGGTCTTGGCTTCCAGGATCATGATGTCGCCGGTTTCCATTTCCAGCGCCACCACGCCCAGCACGTCGCCGTCGGCGTTGCGCACCAGGTCCAGGGCCATCCACTCGACGAAGAAGTGGGTGCGCGCACGGACATTACGCTGGTACAGCGTGTGCAGCAGCGCGTGGCCGGTACGGTCGGCGGCGGCGCAGGCGCGCTGTACCGGCTTCTCGCCGAAGTTGGCGGTGTGGCCGCCGAACGGACGCTGGTAGATGGTGCCGTCCGGGTTGCGGTCGAACGGCATGCCGAAGTGTTCCAGCTCGTACACGACCTTCGGCGCTTCGCGGCACATGAATTCGATCGCATCCTGGTCGCCCAGGTAGTCGCCGCCCTTGACGGTGTCGAACATGTGCCAGTACCAGTCGTCCTCGCTCATGTTGCCCAGCGAGGCGCCGATGCCGCCCTGCGCCGCCACGGTGTGCGAACGGGTCGGGAACACCTTGGACAGGACCGCCACGTTCAGGCCGGCCTCGGCCAGCTGCAGCGAGGCGCGCATGCCGGAGCCGCCGGCGCCGACGATGACCGCGTCGAAGCGACGCGAAGGGATTGCGGTTTTGATTGCTGCCACGATTTACACGCTCCAGAGAATTTGCACAGTCCAGGCGGCGCAGGCGAGCAGCCAGAGCACCGCGGCGATCTGCAGGGTCAGGCGGATGCCGACCGGTTTGACGTAGTCCATGAAGATGTCACGCACGCCCACCCACACGTGGTAGAACAGGCCGAAGAAGGTGACCATGGTGAACAGCTTGAACCACTGGCGGGCGAACAGGCCGGCCCAGCCTTCGTAGGTGAAGTTTTGCGCGGTCAGGAAGGAGACCAGCAGGATGACGGTGAAGATCGCCATCACGATCGCGGTGACGCGCTGGGCCAGCCAGTCGCGCATGCCGTAGTGGGCGCCGACGACCAGGCGGCGCTGTCCGACGTTCTTGGGGGTTGCCATGATTAAAACACTCCGAACAGTTTGAGGGCGACCAGCACGGTCAGGGCGACGACGATCATCAGTACCCAGCGCGCGGTTTTCTGCGACGCTTCCCTGTCGAGGGCGATGTGGTTGTCCATCACCAGGTGGCGCAGGCCGGCCACGAAGTGGTGCAGGTACGCCCACGACAGCGCCAGGATCACGATCTTGATGAGCGGATGGCCGACCACGCCGGCGAAGTGCGCGAACGAGATTTCCGAACGCAGGCTCTCTTGGAACAGGTACAGCAGGAACGGCAGAGACAGGAACAGCAAGAAGCCGCTGATGCGGTGCATGATCGACACGATCGCCGACGGCGGCTGCTTGTAGTTGACCGTAATATCCTTGATGCCGATATTACGCAGCGGCTGCCCTCGCTTCTGCTGGTTTCTGATGGCTTCCGACATTGGTTGACCTCCCTTGGTACTTATCTAGTTATGAAACCCGCAATATTGACCGGTTTTGTAACTTGCTCCGATGCACGCCGCGCCAGGGCGCCGAGCAGTGGAGAAAGTGCGCCGACCGGGCTTCGGCGCCGCTACCGCAAAACCAATCCATTTTAATCGCTACACACAATTCCTGCACCAGCATGGAGCTTGCGCAAACGCGCTTTACGACAATTCATTTTGATAATGATGTTGCGCAGTCGAATACAAACCGCGCCGCAATTCCACCGCCTTGTCGCCATAGGTGAACGAGATCCGGTCGACGCACAGCAAGGGCGTGCCGGGCGCCACCTTCAGGTGGCCGGCGCTGCCCTCGTCGGCCGCCACCGCGCGGATCTTTTCGCTGGCGCGGATCATGCGCGTGCCGAACTCGGATTCGAACAGGCCGTACATCGGCCCCTTGTATTCCGCCAGGCGCTCCGCCGTCAGGCCCTTGAACAACTGTCCCGGCAGCCACAGCTCTTCCAGGATCGTGGGCGCGCCGTCGAACGACATCAGGCGCTTGATGTAGACCACCGCGTCGCCCGACTTCAGGTCGAGCAGGCGCGCCACCTCGGCGCCGGCGCGCACGCGCCTGACTTCGAGGTAGCGGTGGTCGGCCTGGTGCGGCACGCCTTCGTCCGGCACCAGCTTCAGGAAGCGGAAGTGGGCGCGCGCCTCGTTGTGGCTGGCGACGAAGGTGCCCTTGCCCTGGCGCCGCAGCACCAGGTGCTCGGCGGCCAGCTCGTCGATCGCCTTGCGCACCGTGCCCTGGCTGACCTTGTAGCGGCCGGCCAGCTCGACTTCGCTGGGAATCAGTTCGCCCGGCTTCCATTCTCCCGACTGCAGGCTCTGGGTGATCAAGGCCTTGATCTGCTGGTACAGCGGGGAAAAGGTCGGGGACATGCCCGCGGGCGGGGCGCCCGCTCCGGAGCCAGCGTTGCCTGCGCCACCCGCGCTGTTGTTGCCGGCGGCGCTGCTGACGTTCGGATTGGACGATGCTTGGTTCATAACCTGCGATTTTTTCACAAAACCCCTGCCCCGTCCAGTGCGAGGGACCGGAGATTATGTGTCTTATATAAGACATATGATATGAATTGACAGCAGCAACGGCACAGGAATACACTCCCGGTCGACCGGGCGTGGCGCACCCAGCCGATGGCGCGCCCGCCCCCGCCCGTGGATGGCCGTTTTGGTATGATTGCAGTTTTCCCAAACTGGCGTATCCTCGGCGTCGCCCGCTTGTCAGGTCTCGTTCAGTTACCGTCTTTCCCACTTTTTGGAGATTCATCATGGCTAAAAACCCAATGCGCGTCGCGGTCACCGGCGCTGCCGGCCAGATCGGCTATTCCCTGCTGTTCCGCATTGCCAGCGGCGACATGCTGGGCAAGGACCAGCCGGTCATTCTGCAGCTGCTCGAGATCGACAACGAAAAGGCACAGAAAGCGCTCAAGGGCGTCATGATGGAACTCGACGACTGCGCGTTCCCGCTGCTGGTCGAAATGACCGCGCACAGCGACCCGATGACCGCATTCAAGGATGCCGACGTCGCCCTACTGGTCGGCGCGCGTCCGCGCGGCCCGGGCATGGAGCGCAAGGACCTGCTGGAAGCCAACGCCCAGATCTTCACCGTGCAGGGCAAGGCCCTGGACGCAGTCGCCTCGCGCGACGTCAAGGTGCTGGTGGTCGGCAACCCGGCCAACACCAACGCCTACATCGCCATGAAGTCGGCGCCGAACCTGCCGGCCAAGAACTTCACCGCCATGCTGCGCCTGGACCACAACCGCGCCCTGTCGCAAGTCGCCGCCAAGGCCGGCAAGCCGGTCGCCGGCATCGAGAAGATGGTCGTGTGGGGCAACCACTCGCCGACCATGTACGCCGACTACCGCTTCGCCACCGCCGACGGCCAGTCGCTCAAGGACCTGATCAACGACCAGGAGTGGAACGCCAACACCTTCCTGCCGACCGTCGGCAAGCGCGGCGCCGCCATCATCGAAGCGCGCGGCGCCTCGTCGGCCGCCTCGGCCGCCAACGCCGCCATCGACCACGTGCGCGACTGGGTGCTGGGCACCAATGGCAAGTGGACCACCATGGGCATCCCGTCGGACGGTTCGTACGGCATTCCGGAAGGCGTGATCTTCGGCTTCCCGGTGACCACCGAGAACGGCGAGTACACCATCGTGCAGGGCCTGGACATCGACCAGTTCTCGCAGGAGCGCATCAACAAGACCCTGGACGAGCTGAACGAAGAGCGCGCCGGCGTGGCGCACCTGCTGGGCCAATAAGATCTGCCGTCGTCCCCGCTAGAACCAACGTCGTCCCCGCGCAGGCGGGGACCCATGCTGAAGTACCGGAGTTGATATATTTGAAAATTAGCGCTCCTTCAAACTGATCGACTTTTTTTTGTTAAGTATGGGTCCCCGCCTTCGCGGGGACGACGCAATCACATTTTTACCTAACATGCATCCTTCCGAGGTTTTATTCCAGGGTAAACGCCAGCCGTTGCTGCTCCCCGCCTGCGATCACTACGCCGGCAGCGAGAAGCTGATGCGCAAGTCGATGGCCCTGCAACAAGAGCTCGGCCCGGTGTTCGACATCACCTTCGACTGCGAGGACGGCGCCACCGCCGGGCGCGAGCGCGAGCATGCCGAGCTGGTGGCGGCGCTGCTGCTGGACGCCGGCAACCGCTACAAGCGCATCGGCGCGCGCCTGCACGACGTCGCCAGCCCGTTCTTTGCCCAGGACGTGCAGGCCATCGTCGGCGCCGCCGCGAAAGAGCTGGCCTACGTGGTGCTGCCCAAGCCGGAAGGCTTCGAGGACGTGGTGCGCGCGCGCGCGCTCATCAACCGCGCCGCCCAGGCTGCCGGCCGCGGCCCGGAAAACCCGCTGCCGCTGCACGTGCTGGTCGAGACCCACGGCGCGCTGCACCAGGTGTTCGAGATCGCCGCCCTGCCCCAGGTCGAGTGCCTGTCGTTCGGCATCATGGATTTCGTCTCGGGCCACCACGGCGCGGTGCCGGCGGCCGCCATGCGCACGCCGGGACAATTTACCCACCCGCTGGTGGTGCGCGCCAAGCTGGAGATGGTTGCGGCATGTCATGCGTATGCCAAGGTCCCTTCGCATAATGTGACGACCGATATCAAGGACAGCGCGACCGTCGCCAACGACGCCACCCGCGCCGCCGGCGAATTCGGCTTTACCCGCATGTGGAGCATCCACCCGGACCAGATCAAGCCGATCGTCAAGGCGTTCACGCCGCGACTGTCGGAGGTGAACGAGGCCACCAATATCCTGCTGGAGGCGATGGCGGCGAACTGGGGTCCGATCGCCCAGCATGGCCGCTTGCACGACCGCGCCAGCTACCGATATTATTGGACGGTGTTGCAGCGCGCTAAGCTGGCCGGCCTTGCGCTGCCGGATGCCGCGGCGGCAATCGTCAATCAACCGGAAACCACCTGATGGCCAACACCCTCCAACAACTCGCCGCCGCCTGCGCTTTTGCACTGGCGGCCGCCGGCCTGTGCGCGCCGGCCTCGGCCGCCTCCAGCCAGGACCACCCCAAGGCCACCAAGGTGCTGGCCGACCAGGCCAAGGCGCAAGCCAAGGCCGAAGGCAAGCACAAGAAATCGAAGAAGGAAGCGGCGGCTCCCGTCGTGGCCGACGACGAGCCGGAACCGGACGTCACCGACAACAGCGTCGCCGAATACTCGTGCGAACTGAACAACAAGATCACGATCTATACCAACGACAAGGACGATGCCCACATCGCGCTGCGCTGGAAGAACCGCCTGCACCGCCTGGACCGCGTCGGCACCACCACCGGCGCGGTGCGCTTCGAGAATCCGAAGTTCGGCCTGATCTGGATCGGCATTCCGGCCAAGGGCATCCTGCTGGACTCGAAGCTGAACCGCCAGCTGGCCAACGAATGCAAGAACGCCGAACAGGCCAAGCCGATGGTGACCGCCGCGGCCGCGCCGGCTCCGGCGCCCGCCTCCGTGGGGGCTTCCGCGCCTGCGGAAAAGAAGAGCTGACGCCGACGCAGCGTCGCCGCTGCCCTGCCCGGTTTCAAGTAGTTAAGAAAATACCTTTTACCAAGGAGAGCTTTACATGTCTCACAATACTTTGAACACGCTCAAGGAATTCCCGCTGAGCGAAGGCCAGAACGGCCAGTTCCACTCGCTGCCGGCCCTGGCCGAAACCCTGGGCGTGAACCTGTCGCGCCTGCCGGTGTCGATCCGTATCGTGCTCGAATCGGTGCTGCGCAATTGCGACGGCAAGAAGGTCACCGAAGAACACGTCAAGCAACTGGCCAACTGGAACCCGACCGCCCAGCGCACCGACGAGATCCCGTTCGTGGTGGCGCGCGTGGTGCTGCAGGACTTCACCGGCGTGCCGCTGCTGGCCGACCTGGCCGCGATGCGCAACGTCGCCGCCAAGACCGGCGCCGATCCGAAGAAGATCGAGCCGCTGGTGCCGGTCGACCTGGTGGTCGACCACTCGGTCACCATCGACCACTTCCGCACCCCGGACTCGCTCGACCTGAACATGAAGATCGAGTTCCAGCGCAACAACGAGCGCTACCAGTTCATGAAGTGGGGCATGCAGGCGTTCGACACCTTCGGCGTGGTGCCGCCGGGCTTCGGCATCGTCCACCAGGTCAACCTGGAATACCTGGCGCGCGGCGTCATGCAGCAGAACGGCATGTACTACCCGGACACCCTGGTGGGCACCGACTCGCACACCACCATGATCAACGGCGTCGGCGTGGTCGGCTGGGGCGTGGGCGGCATCGAGGCGGAAGCCGGCATGCTGGGCCAGCCGGTCTACTTCCTGACCCCGGACGTGATCGGCGTGAACCTGACCGGCGCGCTGCGCGAAGGCTGCACCGCGACCGACCTGGTGCTGACCATCACCGAAATGCTGCGCAAGGAGAAGGTCGTGGGCAAGTTCGTCGAGTTCTTCGGCGAAGGCACCCGTTCGCTGTCGACCACCGACCGCGCCACCATCGGCAACATGGCCCCGGAATACGGCGCCACGATGGGCTTCTTCCCGGTCGACGAAAAGACCGTCGAGTACTTCCGCGGCACCGGCCGCACCGACGAGGAACTGGCCGCCTTCGAAAACTACTACAAGGCGCAGAACCTGTTCGGCATCCCGCAGGAAGGCGAGATCGACTACACCCGCGTGCTGCACCTGGACCTGTCGACCGTCACCCCGTCGCTGGCCGGCCCCAAGCGTCCGCAAGACCGTATCGAACTGGGCGCCGTGAAGTCGACCTTCGCCGACCTGTTCTCGAAACCGACCAATGCCAACGGCTTCAACAAGAGCGCCGACGACCTGGGCAAGGTCTACGAGACCACCAACGGCGTGCGCGTGAAGAACGGCGACGTGCTGATCGCCGCGATCACCTCGTGCACCAACACCTCGAACCCGAGCGTGCTGCTGGCCGCCGGCCTGCTGGCGAAAAAGGCGGTCGAGAAGGGCCTGACCGTGGCGCCGCACATCAAGAGCTCGCTGGCGCCGGGATCGCGCGTGGTCACCAACTACCTGCAAGCCGCCGGCCTGCTGCCGTACCTGGAACAGCTCGGCTTCGGCGTGACCGCCTACGGCTGCACCACCTGCATCGGCAATGCCGGCGACCTGACCCCGGAACTGAACGCCGCGATCACCTCGAACGACATCATCGCCGCCGCCGTGCTGTCGGGTAACCGCAACTTCGAAGCGCGCATCCACCCGAACATCCGCTCCAACTTCCTGGCCTCGCCGCCGCTGGTGGTCGCCTACGCGATCGCCGGCAACGTCACGCGCGACCTGATGAGCGAGCCGGTCGGCAAGGGCGCCGACGGTGTCGACGTCTACCTGGGCGACATCTGGCCGACCTCGCAGGAAGTGCAGGACCTGATGAAGTTCGCGATGAACTCGGACGTGTTCAAGGCCAACTACGCCGACGTCAAGGGCAACCCGGGCGCGCTGTGGGAAGCCGTGTCGTCGGTGTCGGGCCAGGTCTACGACTGGCCGGAGTCGACCTACATCGCCGAGCCGCCGTTCTTCGGCGACTTCGAGATGACCCCGAAGGCAACCGCCGCCAACATCGAAGGCGCGCGCGCGCTGGGCGTGTTCGGCGACTCGATCACCACCGACCACATCTCGCCGGCCGGCTCGATCAAGGAAGACGGTCCGGCCGGCAAGTGGCTGAAGGACCACGGCGTGCTGAAGGCCGACTTCAACTCCTACGGCTCGCGTCGCGGCAACCACGAGATCATGATGCGCGGCACCTTCGCCAACGTGCGCATCAAGAACAAGATGATCCCGCCGAAGGCCGACGGTTCCGCGGTCGAGGGCGGCATCACCATCCACCAGCCGAGCGGCGAACAGCAGTCGATCTACGACGCGGCGATGAAGTACGTGGCGGAAGGCACCCCGACCATGATCTTCGGCGGCGAAGAGTACGGCACCGGCTCCTCGCGCGACTGGGCCGCCAAGGGCACCCAGCTGCTGGGCGTGAAGGCCGTGATCGCCCGTTCGTTCGAGCGCATCCACCGCTCCAACCTGGTCGGCATGGGCGTGCTGCCGCTGCAGTTCCTGGCCGACGACAGCGTCGACACGCTGGGCATCACCGGCGACGAGACCTTCGACCTGGTCGGCCTGGAAGGCGAGATCCGCCCGCAGATGCAGGCGACCCTGGTGATCCGCCGCGCCAACGGCGAGGTCAAGCAGACCCGCGTGCTGCTGCGCATCGACACCCCGATCGAAGTCGACTACTACAAGCATGGCGGCATCCTGCCGTTCGTGCTGCGCCAGCTGCTGGCGGCGTAACCGGCGCCCTGCCCGCCTTGGCGCAGGGGTCAGAGCCCGGTTCTTCTTTTGAAGGGCTCTGACCCCGGTGCTGATTGGCGGCGCGTCTAACATCCCTCGTCATTGCCGGCGTTGCGGCTGACCACCGGGGCCGGCGCTTCGGCTGACCACCGGGGTCAGAGCCCACCCGTGTAAACCGGGCTCTGACCCCTTGGGCTCTGGCCCCCTCCTACGTCTCCGCCCACTGCCGCAGCAGGTTGTGGTAATGCCCGGTCAGCCCCACCAGTTCCGGCGTGTCGCCGACCTTGCCGCGCAGCGCCTGGATATTGCTGTCGAGCTCGAACAGCATCGATCGCTTCCAGTCGTCGCGCACCATGCTCTGCACCCACAGGAAGGACGCCAGGCGCTCGCCGCGCGTCACCGGCAGCACCTGGTGCACGCTGGTGGACGGGTACACGATGGCGTCCCCGGCAGGCAACTTGACCTCGTGGGCGCCGTAGGCATCCACCACCGACAATTCCCCGCCCTCGTACTCGTCCGGCTCGCACAGGAACACCGTGCAGGAAACGTCCGAGCGCACCGGCGCGCCGCCGCGCTGGGCGCGGATGGCGCCGTCGACGTGGGCGCCGTAGTGCTCGCCGCCGGCGTAGCTGTTGAAGAACGGCGGCAAGATGCGCAGCGGCAGCACGCTGGCAAAGAACAGCGGATTGGCCATCAGCGCGGCGCTGACGGCCTGGCCCAGCTCGACCGCCAGCGGCGAGCCTTCCGCCAGCTGGCGGTTGCGCTTGACTTGCGCGCCCTGGGCGCCGACGCTGGCACGGCCGTCGACCCAGTCGATCTGGCGCAGGCGGGTGCGGAACTGCGCGACCTGTTCCGGCGTCAGCACGCCGGGAATGTGGAGCATCATGGTGTGGCCCTTGCAGTGGCATCTCGAAATGAGAACGATTCTCATTATGTTCGCTGATGCAACTTTTTTCAAGCAGGCCGGTCGGTGCCGGTCCGGGCAGGGATTACAGCCATGTGGCCTAATCAACTACAATACCGGGGATAAGGGTTTATCATGACCCCTTCGGACTGTCGGTCCGACCTCCATTCATCCACTGAAGAGACTCCTCAAGCGCTATGCGTCGCTCCTCCAAAGATTCAACCAAATTATCGGCAGACAGCCAGCGTCTCGTCAGTATCAGCCAGGCCATCGTGCAGGCCGCCAGCCGCGTCGAAGAACGGACCTGGGAGCGCAACCTCGACCAGCAGTTGCAGAAGCTGCTCAAGACCAACCACCAGGACAGCATCGACGCCGCCCTGAATGTCCTGTTCAAGGGCGAACTGGCGGTGTACGACGTGCTGATGGACGGCGTCGAAGCGGTCAGCGAATCCTCGACCATGCTCGAACAGGGCGCCGACGGCGAAGTCTGCTGGCAGGCGCTGCTGGTGGCCGCCCCGGTGCTGGCCTGGACCCGTTTCGCCATCGCCTCCGGCACCATCCCGAACGACGTGCTGGCCACCCTCGGCGCCCACTTCAGCGCCCACCTGCTGGCAGAAGGCGCGCAGGCCGCCGTGGCGCCGACGCTGTATTCGATCGACCAGCTGCCGCGCACCCACGCCGAGACCTATGCGCTGACCCACAAGCTGGCCCAGGCCGCCCACAAGAACAACGGCGGCAACGGCAACAAGAACGGCAGCGGCGTGAAGCCGGCCGCGCCCGGCCCGGACACCTCGCAGTTCCTGGCCGACACCCGTTACCTGTTGATCGCCGTGGTGGCGCGCAAGGATGCGCCACTGTTCCGCTGGCAGGAAGCGCAGCACCACCTGAACTTCGAGGCGGTGCGCGAGGCCGCGCTGGAACAGTGGCGCGCCCAGGCCGGCCCCAACGTCACGCGCCTGCTGCCGGGCTGCGGCGTCGAACTGCTGCTGCCGGAAGCCTATTACATGGCCTGCCGCGAAGCCGACCGCCAGGTCCGTCCGGTCTCGATCCGCGCCGCCGTGCACTACCTGACCCACACGCTGAACGTGGAGCCGTCCGACCTGCGCGCCGTGGTGGCCGGCTTCGGCGACGAGCCCGGCGACAGCCAGGTCGACGAATACCGCGTCGGCTTCACGCTGCGCCAGTCGACCGACGTGGTGTACGGCATCGTCTGGCCGCTGTACGGCCAGGAAGACGAGGACGGCGCGCCGGCCGAGGGCGCCCCGGCGGGTGCCGGTCCGCTGCCGCCGGTCGAGGAGATCGTCGGGCACCTGCACGAAGTCGGCGTCAGCCACGTCAAGCGCATCGGCGAACGCTACGTCGCGGAATACTGCGACGATTGCGGCGCGCCGCTGTTCGCCGACCCGTCCGGCGAACTGGTGCACGCCGAGATGCCGGAAGACGCGCCGGCCGGGAACGAGCACTTCCACTGACCTTGCACGGCGCCGGCCGCCGCCGGCGCCGCCCGACGCGGCCGTGCATGCCGCGTCCTCCCTCCCCCGTCAGTCCGCCCCGGCCGCCCGCGCCAGGAGGCGCTCGAGTTCGGCCATCTGCACCGGCTTGGTCAAATGGTGGTCGAAGCCGGCCTCGCGCGAACGCTTACGGTCGTCGTCGGCGCCCCAGCCGGTCAGGGCGACCAGCCTGAGCTGCTCCAGGCCCGGCACGGCGCGCATCGCCAGCGCGGTCTCGTAGCCGTTCATGCGCGGCATGCCGATATCGAGCAAGGCCAGCTGCGGCGTGAATTCCGCCAGCGCGGCGATCGCCTCGACGCCGTCGTGCGCCACGCGCGTCGCGTGGCCCTGCATTTCCAGGATCATCGCCAGCGTCGCCGCGGCGTCGACGTTGTCGTCCACCACCAGCACGCGCAAGCCCGGCGCGGCCGGCGCGGCGCCGCCCGGCGCGGGCGCCGGCGCGGCCTCGCTTGGCGCCGGCGCCAGCGGCAGGCGCACCGTGAACACGCTGCCGGCGCCGGCACCGTCGCTGTGCACGCTCACGCTGCCGCCATGCATCTCCACCAGGCGCCGCACCAGCGACAGGCCGATGCCCAGGCCGCCCTGGGCGCGGTCGATGTTGCGTCCGACCTGGGTGAACATGTCGAACACGGTGGGCAGCGCCTCGGCCGGGATGCCGACGCCGTTGTCCGCCACCGTGACCAGCGCATCGCCGCCGTCGCGCCGCAGCGCCAGCCCGATGCGTCCGCCGGCCGGGGTGTACTTGGCGGCGTTGTTGAGCAGGTTGGCCACCACCTGCGAAATGCGGGTGGCGTCGACGTCGGCCGCGAACGCCTCAGGTGCCAGCTCAGGTGCCAGCTCCAGCGCCAGCGCATGGCCGGCGGCCTCGATCATCGGCATGCTGGTCTCGACCGCGCTGGCCAGCACCTCGTGCAGGTCGACGCGCGCCTTTTTCAGTTCCAGCTTGCCGCCGCTGATGCGGGCGACGTCGAGCAGGTCGTCGATCAGGTGCACCATGTGGCCGACCTGCCGCTCCATCACCGCGCGCACCTTGGCGACGGTGGCCGGGTTGTCGCCGCTCAGGCGCATCACGCCCAGGCCGCTGCGGATCGGCGCCAGCGGATTGCGCAATTCGTGCGCCAGCGTGGCCAGGAACTCGGTCTTGCGGCGGTCGGCTTCGGAGAGGTCGGCGGCCAGCGTGCGCAGCTTTTCGTCGGCCTGCTTGCGCGCCGTGATGTCGCTGAACAGCAGCGCCACCAGGCTGCTGCCTTCGCCGCCGATGCGGGCCGCGTAGACGTCGAACCAGCGCGCCATGGCGCCGGCCTCGTTCTCGAAGCGCATCGGCTCGCCGCTGAGCGCCACCTTGCCGTAGGTGTCGATCCAGAAGCCGTCCAGATCCGGCACCAGTTCCCGGACGCGCTTGCCGGCGACGTCGGCCAGGCCGGTATGGCGCTCGAAGGTCGGATTCATCTCGACGAAACGGTAGTCGACCGGCTTGCCGGCGGCGTCAAACAGCATCTCGATGATGCAGAAACCCTGGTCCATCGATTCGAACAGGGTGCGGTAGCGTTCCTCGCTGGCGCGCAGCATGCGCGCGGCGCGCTTGCTCTCGGTGGTGTCGAGCACGATCGCCACCACGCCCTGGAATTCGCCGTCCGGGCCGCGCAGGGCGTTGATGGCGCTGGTGGCCGGCATCGTCGAGCCGTCCTTGCGCAGGTAGTATTTGTCGATGATGCCGCCGTCGCCGCCAGCGCGCAGACCGCCGACCAGGTCGAGGGTGGCGCCGAGCGAATCCGGCGCGGTGATGCGCTCGACCTCGACGCCGATCAATTCGCCGGGCCGGTAGCCCAGCATGTCGGCGTACTTCTGGTTGACGAAGGTGATCCGGCCCGCGGTATCCATCTCGACCACGCCGGTGGTGGCCTGGCTGACGATCTTCTCGAAGCGCTCGCGGCTTTCGTGCAGCGCGATGTCGGCCTGCTTGCGGTGGGTCTGGTCGACGCCGTGCACCAGCAGGCCGGTCACCGCGCCGTCGGCGTCGCGCAGCGCCATGTAGACCAGGTCGCTGAAGCGTTCCTCGAGCGGCATGCCCGGCTCGCGCTGCAGCAGCACCGGCATCTCGAAGCCGAAGAACGGCTCGCCGGTGCGGTACACGCGGTCGAGCAGCTCGAAGAACCCCTGTCCTTCCACTTCCGGCAGGGCCTGGCGGATCGGCTGCCCGACCAGGTCGCGGTTGCCGACCAGCTGCAGGTAGCGGTCGTTGACCATCTCGAACACGTGCTCCGGACCGCGCAGCACGCACATGAAGGCCGGCGCCTGGCGGAAGATGTCGCCCATGCGCTCGTTGGCGGCGCGCACCTCGGCCAGCAGGCGCTCGCGCTCGGCATGGGTGCGGATGTCGTCGGTGATGTCGGTATGCACGCCCACCCACTCCGTGACGGCGCCGCCGTCGTCGAAGATCGGCACGCCCTTCACGCTCATGTGGCGGTATTGCCCGTCGGCGCGCCGCAGGCGGTGCTGGCAACCGTAGATCGAACGCGTGGCCACGGCCCGGTCCCAGGCCGCCAGCGTGGCGGCGCGGTCCTCGGGGTGCACGGCGGCCAGCCAGCCGGCGCCACGGTACTGGGCGAAACCCTGGCCGGTGAACGCGGCCCAGGCCGGCTGCTCGGCGGCGAAACCGCCTTCGCCCGGCGATTCCCACACGATGGCGCTGGTGGCGGTGACCAGCGAGCGGAAACGCGCTTCGCTGGCGTGCAGCGCACGCTCGGCCTGGTGGGTAGCGGTAATGTCGCGCGACACCGCCAGCAAATTGCCGGCTTCCCCGTCCACGCCGATCACCTGCATCATCGTCACGTCCCACCACTTCGGCGTACCGCGCGCGGTCGGACAAAAGGCTTTAACATGGCCGCTGCCGCCGCGGACGGCGGTGGCGATCGCATCTTCGATCGCGGCGCGGCTTTCCTGCGGCCAGAACGCGGTCCAGGCTGCACCGGCCACGTTCGAGAAATCGTCGATTTCCATGGCACATTGGCCATTCTTGTTCATGGCCAGCAGGCAGCCGTCGAGGCTGAGCAGCTTGACGCAATCCGGGCTGCCTTCGAACAATTGCAGCCCTACGGGCGCCGCCAGTACATCCACGCTTGGTTCGGGTTGAGGCGACATGAAATACGCAATTTTAATTGATTTTATCCAACAAAAAGCATTCGGCAATCAATTTATTTGATGAAAGTGACGATATACGACACGCAGAAGCGCGGCAAGCACCTCCGCGCTGCCGTTCATATATTTACACAATGTGGCTGAAAGGGGCGTCCGCTTCAGCGGACCGCGGCGATCACCCGCTTGGCGAACTCGGCCGGATTGCCGGCATGCCAGCGCCACACGATCACCAGGTCGTGCTCGGGCGAGACCACGATGTCGTTGCTGCCGGCGCCGAGCGCGGCGTAGGCCGTGGCCGGCAGGCCGGGCAGGTTCTTGCCCCTGGTGTTGAGCCACCACAGGTAGCCGTAGTCGGGGCCGTTCTCGCTCGGACGCAGCGCCGCCCTGACGTAGTCCGGCGGCAGGATCTGGCGGCCATTCCAGGCGCCGCCGCGCAGCCACAGGTAGCCGAAGCGCGCCATGTCCCAGGAATCGATCCACATGCCGCCGCCCCAGCGCGTGCCGCCGCTGACGGAGGCGACTTGCCGGCCGCCGATGTCGACGTAGCTGTTGGTGTATGGCACCCATTTCCAGCTGTTGGAGGCGCCGATCGGGTCCATCACCCGCTCCTGCAACACGTCCGGCAGCGGCTTGCCGAACACCCGCAGCAGCGACAGCGCCAGGCGGTTGATGCGCACGTCGTTGTACTCGAAATGCGTGCCCGGCGCGCCCAGCGCACGCGGCTTGCGCTCGCCGGCGCCGAAGGCATCGTGGCCGATGAAGTCGGCGTTCTTGCCCCACAGGCTGCCTTCCCACTCGGATTCCTGCTGCAGGTGCTGCTTCCAGGTGATCGTCGCATTGTGGGCCGAGGCGTAGCCGCCGTCGTCCACGCTGCGCGCCACCGGCTGCTCCAGGCCGGCAATGAGGCCGTCGCGCAGCGCCACCCCGGCCACGGTCGACAGCATGCTCTTGGCCACCGAATAGGTCGGGTCGACGAAATGCGTGTCGCCGAACTCGGCCACCACGTAGCCCTTGTAGACGACCACGCCGTTGGTGGCGGCGCGCTTGCTCGGCAGCGAACCGAGCGGCTCGCCGAAGGTGGCGCGCTGGTCGGAAAAATCGCGTGCGCGCTCGGTCTCGTGCGACTGGGCGTAGGCGACCGCCTCGGCCAGTTTCGCCGGGTCGAGCCCCAGCTGCGCCGGGGTGCGGTGCGCCCATCCGGCCGCCGGCGGAAAATAGGATGAGGCGGCGACGGCCGGCACGGCAGGCGCCTGCGGCGCCGCGGCGGCGACGCCGGCAAGCAGGGCCAGGGAACAGGCTGCCAGCACGGCGCGGCGGCCGCGCAAGCGCGCGGGCGCCCTCATGCCCCGTCCTTCCAGCGCGCATACGGCAGCCGCACCAGGCTGGAATTGTAGTAACGCTTGTCGCCGGTGACTTCGCGCCCGATCCAGTCCGGCCTGTCGAAGGCTTCCTCCTCGGCGCCGAGCTCGATCTCGGCCACGATCAGGCCGGCGTTCTGGCCCAGGAACTCGTCGACTTCCCAGACGTGGCCGGCATGCGCGATGCGGTGGCGGATCTTTTCCACCAGCGGCTGTTCGCACAGGCCTTCCAGCAGCTCGGCGGCGTCGGGCACGGGAATGGCGTATTCCCACTCGCCGCGGCTGGCGCCCGTGCTCTTGCCCTTGATGGTGACGACGGCGCGCGCCCCTTCGATGCGCACGCGCACGGTGCGCACCGGGTCGGCACACAGGTAGCCCTGGCGCATCAGGGTCGGCTGGCCGAGACCGCGCCAGTCATCGCCGTTCAGCAGAAACTTGCGTTCGATCTCGATGCCCATGGTGTCAGTCGTCCAGCGATTGCAGGATCGGCTGCAGCATCGCCGCGCCCAGCGCCGCGCTGCGCGCGCCGTTCCAGCCGACCTGCGGGTCGGGCAGGTCGGCGTTGTCCTTGAACGGCAGTTCCAGGGTCAGCGACAGGCACTTGAAGGTGTGGCCGATGTACTTCGAGGCCAGCGTCAGCAGTTCCTCGTTGTACTTGCTGGCCAGGTAGCCGTAGACGTTCTGGAAGTCCGGGCTGGACGCCATGTAGCGGTCGACGAAGGCGTTCTGGGCCGCCGCGCGTCCCTCGGTGAAGTCTTCCAGCATCTCGCAGCCGGCCACGAAGTTGTACGGCAGCGCCTCGTCGCCGTGGATGTCGAAGAACATGTCGACGCCGGTGGCGTGGATCTTGTCCTTCACGCACAGCACTTCCGGGCTGCGCTCAAGCGACGGCGTCATCCATTCGCGGTTCAGGTTGGCGCCGGCGGCATTGGTGCGCAGGTTGCCGCGCACCGAGCCGTCCGGGTTCATGTTCGGGACGATGTAGAACACGGCGCGCTGCAGCAGCTTGCGCGCGACCGGGTTGGCGTCGTCCAGCAGCGCATCCATCATGCCCTCGACGAACCATTCGGCCATGGTCTCGCCCGGATGCTGGCGCGCGATCACCCAGATCTTCTTTTCCGCCTGCGGATCGCCGACCACCACCATGTTCATGTCGCGGCCGTCGATCGTGGTGCCGATGTCGTGCACGCGCACCAGCGGGTGTTCCGCCACCTCGCCCAGCAGGCGCAGGTGGCGTTCCCAGGTATACGGTTCGAAGTAGGCGTAGTAGACGCTGTCCAGCTCGGGGGTATGGTTGACGGTCATGACCTGGCCGTCGAAGCTGGTCGGCACCCGGAACCAGTGTTCGGTGTCGTAGCTGGCCGCCACCTGATAACCCTCGAAACCCTTCGGATAGGTGGCCTGGCCGGCGTTCAGGAAGCGGATGGTGCAGGCTTGCCCGCGCGCGCCCTGCAGGCGGAAGTGGAACCACTGGTGGATGTCGGCGTGCGAATCCTTGCGCAGGTTCAGGTCGATCCGGCGCGGATCGTCGGCCTGGACGACGTCGATGGCGCCGGAATCGAAGTGCTGGCTGATCTTGATGGGCATGGCGGTTCTTTCGTAACGCGTTCAAAAACGCATGATAGCCGATGCCCCGGCGCCGGCGCATGGCTGGCGGAATGGCGGCGCGCAGGCCGCCGGATTCAGGCGTCCAGGTCGATCAATTCCTGGCTGTAGGCGTGCATGACCTGGCGCATCATCTCGACGTTGCTGCGGTCGAGCACGACCGTCAGGTCGGGTTTGCGGTCCAGGTTGAAGGTCATGCTGATCTTGCCCGGCAAGACCTTGCAGTTGACCGTGAAGGCATGCGGCACGTGCGGATTGTCCCAGTCCAGCTGGGTGATCTGCGGCGGCGCCGGCGGCGGCTGCAGGTTCGGGTCCTGGTTGGCGGGCAGGTGCTGCAGCAGCCAGAACACGATCGAGGCAGGCAGGAACACGCAGACATCGCCGGCGCCCTGCGCGGAAAACTTGACCAGCAACAGATTGCCGACCCGGTCGCATGACATCGCCATGCTCTTGACTTGACGGATAACCGCTGATTTCACGACCAATTCCTATGAAATGACAATATGAAAAGCGCAGCGATTCTACCGCATCCCCTTCGTGACAGGTGCGAAAGAATGCCTACCGCACACGCAAAAAGGGGAGCGCCTCCGCTCCCCTCTTCCGGCCGCGCCGCGGCTGTCTGTCGTGCCAGGCGGCCATGACGGCGCGCCTGGCGCATGGAATCCGTTATTGTTTGTTGCCCTTCGACGCGCTGCGCGACGACGAACCCGACGCCGACTGACGGTTGCCGTGGCTCATGCTGCCGGCACGGCGTGCTTCTTCCGAGGTGAACTCGTGTGCGGTGCCCTTCTGGTGAGCGGCCTTGCCGCCCTCGCTGGCGATCTGGCGCTGGCGCTCCGGGTCCATCGATGCGAAACCGCGGTTCTTGGTGCCGCCACCGCTCTGCTTGTTGCCCTGGTTGCTTGATGCCATGGTTCTCTCTCCTTGTGCGATTGAAACCGCCGCGTCTTGCGGCAGGCTGGCCGATACCATCGAGCAAGCGCCGTTGAGTGATCGGTCGGGAACATCTTAGGGATGCAAAGTGAATGCCGATATAGGACGTTTTCAGATGACTTTGTAGGACAAGATGAGACAAAAAATTCAATATTGAAACTTTACTTCCAGTAGTAAAGAATTAACACCGTTCCGTCCGTATTCGTCCTACAGATGTCCGCTGCGTCTTCCTATACTGGACACCGTGGCAAAGAGGCATCATGGCTGCAACCGGCGGATAGGAATCCGCTTACCAGCATCTGTTCAGCTCGAAAGGAAACGATCATGGACGCAAACCAGCGCAGCGAATTCAACAACCAGACCAACAACGGCGCCAATGAAAAAGGCACGCCCGGTGCGGAAGGCAAGGCCGTGCGCAGCAATGCGCCGCTCGACCATACCTATCCGCAGGGCAGCGGCGTGCTGTCGGGAAGCAATCCGCAACGCGACATGATGGGCAGCGGCAGCGACGGCATGGGCGCGGCCGACGACACCGGCGGCGTGAATCCGGAAATCGGCACCCGTACCTCGCTCCAGAGCGGCGCCGGGAAAAACCAGTTGAGCGGCGGCAGCGGCGCCGTGAAGGGCATCACCGACAGCCACCAGCGGGTGATGGAAACCCAGCGTTCCAGCGCCTACGGCGTGCTCGAGGAACCGGTCGGCCACCAGTCGCGCGACGACAGCGTGAACGTCAGCCCGCGCGGCAACATGCAGTCGGTCAACGACACCGCCGTGCGCGACGGCGGTACCATCCCGCCGCGGCCGGTCGGCAGCGGCAACGCCCAGGGCGGGCAGGAAGCGCAGCACGGCAATACCCAGGAAGGCGTGGCCGGCTCGCACATGGCGTCCAACCAGCGCGCCGACCACGGCGGCGTGCACCAGTCGAACGACGTGGCCGGTGGCCTGCCGCGCTCGCCGGGCAACGCCGGCGCCGACCATGCCAAGCACAGCACCGACCGCGCCGGTTCCCAGACCGGTCCGGACGGCGACGAGGGTACGGAAGTGCACGATTCGAACGATGCCGCTGGCGGCTACCCGCGCAGCCCGGGCTTCGCCAACCGCCTGGCCGGCGACAGCAACATGGACGACGATACCGGGTTCAAGCGCAAGCCTTGAGCGGTGCTGCCGCTACCGGCGGCCCGGCCGCCACGCCTTATCCAGGGCGCCCCATGCGGGCGCCTTTTCTTTTTCCGCCGGCCAGGCGACATCGCCCGATGCACTGAGACAGGTTCTGATTGACGCAGGTTGAAGCTGCACCGGTGTGCAGGAACCCTGCCATTTCGTTCGCGGTCGAACCGGTCACATCATCGACGGATTCGAACCAGCGAGCCAGCCATGCCCGACGAGAGATTGCTTACGCCTGTTGCGGCGACGCCTTTGGAGGCGCCATGCGCCGCCTGAACGTGCTGACCTGGCACACGCACGGCAGCTACCTGTATTACCTGTCGCATGCGCCGCACGAATTTCACGTGCTGTCCCGGCCGGGCCGGCCGCCGGGCTATGGCGGACGCTGCGGCCCCTTCCCCTTCGGCCCCAACGTGCACGACCTGCCGGCGGAGCAGGCGCGCGAGCGCGAGTTCGACTGCATCCTGTTCCAGGAAGACCATCACTGGCACACCGACCAGCATGCGCTGCTGACGCCGGCCCAGCGCGCCCTGCCGCGCATCTACCTCGAGCACGATCCGCCCGGCCTGGCCGCCGGCACCGGCGGCGCCACCGCCTGGCCGACCGACGTGCGCCACCCGGTCGACGACCCGGACGTGCTGCTGGTGCACGTCACCCCGTTCAACCAATTGATGTGGGACAGCGGCCGCAGCCCCACGCGCGTGATCGAGCACGGCGTGACGATTCCGGACGGCGTGCGCTACCGCGGCGACATCGCGCGCGGACTGGTCATCACCAATCACCTGGCGCGGCGCAGCCGGCGCATGGGGGCCGACCTGTTCGGTGCGCTGCGCGCCCAGGTGCCGCTCGACCTGGTCGGCATAGGTTCGCTGGACGGCGACGCGGCCGGCGGCAGCGCGGGCGGCCTGGGCGAGATCGACCATCCGCAGTTGCCGGCGTTCGCGGCGCGCTACCGTTTCGTGTTCAGCCCGGTGCGCTATGCCAGCCTCAGCCTGTCGGCCATCGAGGCGATGATGGCCGGCATTCCGGTGGTCGCCCTGGCCACCGCCGAGATGGCCACCGTGATCGAACACGGGGTGTCCGGCGTCGCCGTCACCGACACGCGCCTGCTGCAGGCCGCGATGCGCGCGCTGCTCGACGATCCGGTGCTGGCGCGCAGCCTGGGCGCGGCCGGACGGCGCAGCGCGCGCGAACGGTTTTC
Organism: Massilia forsythiae; assembly: GCF_012849555.1. Classification (NCBI taxonomy): domain Bacteria; kingdom Pseudomonadati; phylum Pseudomonadota; class Betaproteobacteria; order Burkholderiales; family Oxalobacteraceae; genus Massilia; species Massilia forsythiae. The sequence goes on along the minus strand of NZ_CP051685.1, from coordinate 3,539,748 downwards.
CATCGAACGGTTCGGCGCCGACTGGGACGCCGCCCTGCGCCACGTCGCCGGCTAGCCGGGACGCCACACGAGACCCGACGATTCCATGCTCACCGAACCGCCCGCCGCCTCCGCCGCCGCATCCGCCATAGCCGGCGCAGCCGGGACGCCGGCCGCGCCCGGGCTGCCGCGCGCGCGGCGCATCGCCCTCATCAGCGACCATGCTTCGCCGCTGGCGGCGCCGGGAGGTATCGATTGCGGCGGCCAGAACGTCTACGTGGCGCAGCTGGCGCGCGAACTGGCGCTGTCCGGCTGCCTGGTCGACGTGTTCACGCGGCGCGACGCCATCGGCCGGAAGCAGCTGGTGCACTGGCACCAGGGCGTACGCGTGATCAACGTGCCGGCCGGCCCCGCCCATTACGTGCCGAAGGAACAGATGCTGCCCCACGTCGAGGCGTTCGCACGCTTCGTCACCCGCTTCGCGCGCCACCAGCCGGCACCCTACGACATCGTGCATGCCAATTTCTTCATGTCCGGCATGGTCGCCCAGCACCTCAGGCAGGCGCTCGGCCTGCCCTTCGTGATCACCTTCCACGCGCTGGGCCAGGTGCGCCGCCTGGCCCAGCGCGCCGCCGACGCCTTCCCGCCGGCGCGCGTGCGCATCGAGGCCGCGCTGATGCAGCAGGCCGACCGCATCATCGCCGAGTGCAGCCAGGACCGCCAGGACATGGAGCGGCTGTACGGCGCCAGTCCGGCGCGCATCGCGCTGGCGCCCTGCGGATTCGATCCGGACGAACTGTGGCCGCTGCAACGCGAGGCGGCGCGCGCCCTGCTCGGGCGCGGCGCCGCGCGCTTCGATCCCGCGCGCTTCACCGTGCTGCAGCTGGGACGCATGGTGCCGCGCAAGGGCGTGGACACCGTGATCGACGCCATCGCACTGCTGCGCACGCGCCATGGCGTCGATGCCCAGCTGCTGGTGGTCGGCGGCGACGCGCAAGACCGTGCGCGCCGGCACGACGGACGATCGGATACCGACAACCACGACGGACCGGAATCGGTACGCCTGCAGGCGCTCGCGCGCCGGCTCGGCATCGGCGAGCACGTGCACTTCCTCGGCCGCAAGGCGCGCGCGGAACTGCGCCACTGCTACGGCGCCGCCGACGTGTTCGTGACCACGCCCTGGTACGAGCCGTTCGGCATCACGCCGGTGGAAGCCATGGCGTGCGCGCGGCCGGTGATCGGTTCCGAGGTCGGCGGCATCAAGAGCACCGTGATCGACGGCGCTACCGGCTTCCTGGTGCCCTCGCGCGACCCCCAGGCGGTGGCCGACCGCCTGGCCACGCTGCAGCGCGATCCGGCGCTGGCGCGCGCCATGGGCGAGGCCGGGCAGCGGCGCGCGGCGCGGCACTACACCTGGCGCACGGTCGCGCGCCAGGTGGCGGACGTGTACGCGGCGGTGCTGGCCGAAACCGGGTGACGCCGCCCATTCGAAGCAACCCGTCCGGTGCAATCGAACCGGCAAGCAAGCCTATCCATCGACGAGATCCCTCCAGGAGCCAGCATGGCAGACATTCCATCACGTAACCTCCCCCGCCCCGCATCGCCGCTTCGCGCCCCATCGGTTCCCGTTTCACCGATTGCATTTCCGCACGACCCCGCCGACGTGCCCGGCCTGCGCGGCAAGGTCGCCTTCATCACCGGCGCCGCCAGCGGCCTGGGCGCCGCGCTGGCCGCCGTGCTGGCCGGGGCCGGCGCCGACATCGTCGCCGCCGACATCCGCCCCGAGCCGCTGCAGGCGGGCGTCGCGGCGCTGCAGCGCTACGACGTGCGCGCCACGGCGCTGGCGCTGGACGTGGCCGACCCGTCCGCCGCGCGCCCGGCGATCGAGCGCACGCTGGACACCATGGGCCGGCTCGACATCCTCGTCAACAACGCCGGCGCCGACGTCACCCTGCCGATCGACGAATTATCAGAACAGGACTGGCTGCGCGTGGTCGGCACCAACCTGAACGGCCCGTTCATGCTGGCCAAGCACGCGGCCGCGCACATGCGCGCCGCCGCAGCCGGCGGCAATGGCGGCGGCACCGGCGGCGACATCGTGCTGCCGGTGCACGAAACGTCGTGGCCCTGACATGAAGGCCGTCTTCCTGGACAAGGACGGTACGCTGGTGGACGACCTGCCCTTCAACGTCGAACCGCGCCGCATCAGCCTGTGCAGCGGCGCCGGCCCCGCGCTGCGCCTGCTGTCGCGCCTCGACTACCGGCTGTTCGTCATCAGCAACCAGGCCGGCATCGCCTTCGGCCGCTTCGACGAGTCTTCCATGCACGCGGTCGGCGACCGCCTGCGCGACCTGCTTTTCCGCGAACGGCTGTCGCTGGACGGCTTTTATTATTGTCCGCACCATCCTGGCGGCAGCGTTACCGCCTACGCCCACGATTGCCATTGCCGCAAGCCGGAGCCGGGCCTGCTGCTGCAGGCCGCGCACGAGCACGGCATCGACCTGCATTCGTCGTGGATGATCGGCGATATCCTGCACGACGTCGAGGCCGGCAACCGCGCCGGCTGCCGCACCGTCCTGCTCGACAACGGCAACGAAACCGAATGGCGGCTCGGTCCGCGCCGCGTGCCGACGCGCATGGCGCCCGACCTGTACACGGCGGCGGTGCTGATCGCCAGCCACGGGGAGCCGGCATGAACGCGCACACGACGCCCCTCGATGCGGCGGCGCCCGCCATGGCGCCGGCATGGCGCCGGGCGCGCCGCATCCTGTGCGTGCGCCTCGACTCGCTCGGCGACGTGCTGATGTGCACGCCCGCCATGCGCGCGCTGCGCGACAGCGTGCCGGGACGCAGCCTGACGCTGCTCGCATCGCCGGCCGGCGCCGCTGCCGCTGCCTTCGTTCCGGAAATCGACGACGTCATCGTGCACCGGGCGCCGTGGATGAAGGATGGCGGTGAGGGGTCATCCGGCGCCCGGCCGGACGATGACATGGCAGCCGGCGCGGGGCCGGCCGAGCGGCCGCAATCCGCAGCGGCGCCGGTCGCCGGCCTGGCCGATGCGCTGGCCGCGCGCGCCTTCGACGCCGCCGTGATCTTCACCACCTACACCCAGAGCGCGCTGCCGGCGGCGCTGCTGTGCCACCTGGCCGGCATCCCGCTGCGGCTGGCCCATTGCCGCGAAAACCCGTACCGCCTGCTGAGCGACTGGGTCGCCGATCCCGAGCCGGCCACGATGGTGCGCCACGAAGTGCAGCGCCAGCTCGCGCTGGTGAAACGGGTCGGTTGCCGCACGGCGGACCAGCGCCTGTCGTTCGCGCTGCGTCCGGCCGACCTGGACACGGTGCGCGCCCTGCTGCGCAGCGCCGGCATCGATCCCGGCCGCCCCTGGCTGCTGCTCCACCCGGGCGCCAGCGCCGCCGCGCGCCGTTATCCGCCCGGCCGCTGGATGCAGGCGATGCGCCTGCTGGCGCAGCACCCCGGCCTGCCGCTGGTGCTGACCGGCAGCGCCGCGGAAAGCGCACTGGCCGGGCAGTTGCGCGATGGCGCCGGCATCGCTGCCCCGGTCCACTCGCTGGCCGGCCGCCTGAGCCTGGGCGAACTGGGCGCGGCCGTGCGCCTGGCGGCGGTGGCGATCACCAACAACACCGGCCCGGCGCACATCGCCGCCGCGCTCGGCACGCCTGTGGTCGACCTGTATGCGCTGACCAATCCGCAGCACACGCCGTGGGCGGTGCGCAGCCGGGTGCTGTTCGAGGACGTGCCCTGCCGTTTCTGCTTCAAGAGCAGTTGCCCGATGGGCCACCATGCCTGCCTGGACGGCGTCGCGCCGGAACGCATCGTGCAGGCGGTGCGCGAGCTGCTGGAACCGGCGCGGCAGGCGGACACCATGCCGACGTCATGACACGTCGTGACACCCCGTTGCACGCCTCAACGCGCTCCAGCGGCCGGCTTGGCAGCCTTGGCGGTCCTGGCCGCCCTGGTTGCCCTGCCTGCATCGGCCGGGTTCGCTGCCCTGGTTCCATTCGGCACAGCAAGGGCCGACGCCGATGTCGCGGCACGGGCGGCGCTGCCCAGGCCGCGGAACAATTCCAGCGGAATCGCATTCGCCATCGCCTGCATGCCGAGGTCGTTCGGATGCAGGTGGTCGCCGCTGTCGTAGGCCGGCAGCATCCGGGCCGGGTGCGACGGATCGCGCACGGCGCGCTCGAAGTCGATCACGCCGTCGAAGGCATCGCCGCTGCGGATCCAGTCGTTCACGGCCTGGCGGATCTGTTCTTTCTCCGGCGAATAGTAGCCCGGGAACACGGTACCCTCGAACGGCGTCAGCGTCGCACCATAAGCGGCGATGCCCTTGGCGTGGGCGCGCTCGATCAGCTGGCGGTAGCCGGCAATCAGGTCGCTCACGGTGGGCGCTTCGGAGGCCGGAATGGTGCCGGTGCCGGGATGGCCGATATCGTTGATGCCGATCAGGACCACCATGTAGCGCACGCCGGCGGTCGCCAGCACGTCGCGGTCGAAACGGGCCAGCGCCGCACGTCCGAACAGCGGCTGCTCGCCCGGGTCGCGCAGGAGGCGGTTGCCGCCGATGCCGCGGTTGATCACGCCCAGGCGCGCGTTCGCCGCCAGGCCGGCGCCGCCTGCAGCCCCCCCAGCCTGGCCCGTCGATGCGGCCACCAGGTCGCGCGTGGTCTGCAGGCGCAGTGCCAGCAGGTCCGGCCAGCGGCGGTTGGCGTCGACCGTGGTCACGGCGCCGTCGGTGATCGAGTCGCCCAGCGCCACGATGGCGGCGCTGCCCGGGGCATCGACGTCGACTTCCGTCAGGAAGGGCCAGGACGTGATGGTGCGGTCGGTCGGCAGCGTCGCCGCGCCGGTGAAATTGCCCGGCAACGAAACGTAATTGGTCTGGAAGGCCGCGCCGTGGAGGGTGTTCGCCTGCACCGTCTCCGGCAGGTACAGGCTGACCGCCAGGTCGGACAGCGCCGGCACGTCCAGTTGCACCGGGTCGGACAGTACCGGGGCGCCGGGCGGAATCGTGACCGACCGGGCGCCGCCGAAGGTCAGGGGACGGTCGCTGCCGGCGACGATGGCAGCGCCGCCCTGGCGCAGGGCGACGTGGGCTTCGCCGATGCGCAGCGGCATGGTGCCGAACTCGTTGGAGATGCGGATGCGCACCTGCGCGCCGCCGATGCTGGTATGGACGATCATGCGCAGCGTCTGGTTGCTGAAGGTTTGCAGCTGGGCGGCCAGCGGCGGGCCGGCCGGCGCCGTGCCCCAGGTGCCGACCCATTGCTCGCCGTCCCAGGGACGCGCCTGCGCCATCGCCGGCGACGGCGGCAGCGATAGCGACAAGCCGGCCACGGCCAGCGTGACGGCCGCCACCAGGGCGCGGCGGCGGCGCTGCAGGACGCCTGCCTGCGGGGCGAGAAGTTGTCTCAGTCCGGAGATGGATCGCAGAATCGGTTTCATCGCTTGCTCCTCGAAAGTGTGCATCGGGTTCGCCGACGGCGCCGGCCATGCGGCCCCGGCGGCAGGATCAATCTAGCCAGCGCCCTCTGCCGTAACAAGACGGCAACGGGCCGATTCTTTGCGTTATCTCGATGAGTCGGCGGGAACTTGTAGCGCGCAAGAACTATTTTTGTCGCGCTGCAAATTGTTGACGGGCGTAAGATGTGATGCGGCATCGCCCGAACCAGTCGGCGACAATCAGGAAAGTGCGAGGAAACACGGATGAAGATTGGCGTGGCAGTCACCGAATTGCAGGGCGTGCGTGTGGCGATCGCCTTTCCGCCGCCCGCCTACGTGACGCCGGGTGCAGGCGACGCCTTGCTGGCGCGGCTGCAGCCGTATTTTCCGGCCTTGCCGGTGATGCTGGCCTCCGTGCAAAAGCATGGGGCCCGTGTGCATGCGGCATTCCAGGCGCCGGCCCTGGCCGAGGGCGCCGACCTGGGCGCCCTGCCGCGCAGCGAACTCGACCTGGACGTGGCGCCGCCCTTGCCGGACGCGCCGCCGCCTTTTTAGCGGGTATCCCGGTAGGGAGCGGAAAGTTGCAGGCGATGCATGGCGAGCGCCGGCAAGGAGTGGAAACGCCGTCAGGCGGCGTGGTCGAGACCCAGGTCCCAGCCGCCGGCGGTGTTGCCGCCACCGCCGCCGATTTTTTGCTGGGTATATTTCCACTGCACCTTGGAGAACTTCAGGGCGAGATGTTCGATCGGAATGTCGCCGCCATGGAAGCTGGGTGCGATGTGTGTGATAGCACGTTTTCCAGTTCCACTTCATAGTATTTGGTGGCTTCCCCATTGCCGCCGGCGCGCAGCATTTCCAGCCTGGCGCGCGGAATCGTCTTGCCGCAGGCGCACAGCTCCGCCAGCATCGGCGAGGACACGTCGATCAGCTTGTCGATGGCGATCTCGCTCAGTTCGGCGCGTTCGGTCCGTTCGGCACGATCGGCGGCGCGCTCGGCGGCATGGCCGTTGGCAGCGGCCGGCGCCGGCACGCGCCTGGTGCGCTGGATCGACCAGCCGACCGACGTGCACTCGATCCAGCCGGCGTGGCGCGGGTCCGCCGATTCGCCCTTGATGCCATCCAGCTGCAGGTAGTAGTCCGTAGCCATGGTCCCTCCTTGTGGTGACGACGCATTCTGGCTGAAATATCCTCCAGGAAATTAAATCGACATCGAGACGCGTATTAAGAGAAGGTGCGGCCAAGCGAATATTTGATACGACGCAAAGCGATTCGGCTCGGATCGCACTTGCCGGTCGATGGCTGAAGTGCGCCCTGCCGCACGGCTTGATGATAGCTTTTCATCAATATCAACGGAAATCGATGGAGAATGGCATGGCACTGGATGGATTGAAACGCGCGTGGCGCACGCGCCGGGCCGGCAATGGACAGGTGGCGGGACTCGCCTTCGTCTTCCTCTGGTTCTTCATCGGCGGCATCGCCCACTTCGCCGCCACCGGCACCGAGGCGCGCATCGTGCCGCCCTACATCCCGTGGCCGGTCGCCGCCGTCCTGGTCAGCGGCGTGTTCGAGCTGCTCGGCGCGGTGGGCATCCTGGTGCCCGCGACCCGCCGCGCCGCCGGCATCGGCCTGATCCTGCTGACGCTGGCCGTGACGCCGGCGCACATCTACATGCTGCAGCGGCACGACCTGTTTCCGTTTCCGTTGTGGGTGCTGTGGCTGCGGCTGCCGATCCAGGCGGCCTTGCTGTGGCTGATCTGGTGGAGCACATGGCGCCTGCACCCACGCCGCCACGAACGGCTCGCGCATGCATGAGGTGATGAATGGAACCTGCATTCCATCCCCATTTTTAGTACATACACTTGCTTGAATTTCCTAAAGCAGAATGTATTTACCAAATGGAGTATAAATTCGCAATGAAACGACTATAAGGGAAAACGCTTATTGTCACGCTTGCCGCTTCCGCTGCACGATACCGTTGCAGTCCGAATAACATCCAAGCAGCCACCAAAACGGAGACAATCATGCATGTTCCTTTCAACCCCAAGCGCTGGTCCTGGCGCGCCGCCTGTGCCGCGCTCGTGGTCGCGGCGGCCCCGGCCGTCAGCGCCGCCCCCATCGAAATCCTGTTCGTCGGCAACAGCTACACCTTCGGCCGGGTCGACCCGGTGATGCGCTACAACGCCGCCAACGTGCACGACCTGACCGCCGGTTTCTACGCCGCCAACGCGACCGGCGCCAACCCCTGGGAACCGCACCCGTGGGGCGGCATCGCCGGTATCTTCAAGCAATTTACTGTCGAAAAAGGTCTCGATTACGATGTCTCGATCTCGGCGCGCAACGCGGCGTCGCTGCGCGGCCAGTTCCTAAACACCGCGAACAGCGCCTGGGACTTGCGCGGCAATGTCGCCTCGCAGAAATGGGACGTCGTGGTGCTGCAGGAGCAGAGCGATGCCACCCTGCCGGTCGGTTCGGGCAAGAACGCCAATCCGGCCCAGTTCCGCGCCTATGCGGACAAGCTCGAGCAATTCATCCACTCGGGCAAGGCGCAGACCTATACCGAAACCGCGCTGTACGGCAGCCTGGCCGCCTGCATGGCCACCGGCTCGTCGGCCGCGACCTGCAACACCGTGCGCACCATCCCGCAGAACGTCAATGCCAATCCGGACGCCAAGGTCTACCTGACCGAAACCTGGGCGCGCCCGGACATGGTGTATGCCCACCTGGTGACGACGGCGGACACCACCAGCCCCACCGGCAGCCCGGTCCCGGACGGCACCAACACCCAGGCGACGCTGTACTACCAATCCCTGGCCGCCATGACGTCCGACCTGCACGCGTCGATCTATGGCGAAGCCGCCGCCAACGGCCACTTCGCGGGCGTGATCGGCGCCGGCGACGCGTTCCAGCTCGCCTTCGACCAGGGCTTGGTCAAGACCGGCGGCTTCTACGACGCCAACGGCGTGTTCGTGCCGAACCAGGCGGGCGACGCCATGAATCTGTGGTGGGACGACTACCTGCACGCCAGCAAGTACGGCTCCTACCTGGATGCGCTGGTGCAGTTCGGCACCATCACCGGCCTCGATCCGCTGTCGCTCGGCGCCAACGAAATCGCCGCGCGCGACCTGGGCATCTCGCAAGCCGATGCCCTGACGCTGCAGCGCATCGCCGCGCAGCAACTGGGCATGGTCCCGGAACCGGCCTCGGCGGCGATGGTGCTGCTGGGACTGGCGCTGATCGGCGGCACGCGCTTGCGCACGCGCAGGAAGTAATTGTCGCGACACCATCCGCAACCACAACGAAAGCGCGTAAACGAAACGAGCCGGCGTCAGGGCCGGCTCGTTTGCATGACGCTCCTCGACTGTTCGACTCAGCCGACGACCAGATGCTTGATGTTCTGGAAAAACACGTTTTCGGTGGCCGTGTTCGGCACAACCTGGTTGCCCGACAAGACGCGCCGCACCCGGAATTCGCGCGATTTCAAATCGAAATCATCGACCCGGTATCGTTCGCCGTCGATCTCGACCACCGTGCCGATCATGCGGCCGCACAGCAGCAGGCGCACTTCCTGCGGGACATCGCTGCGAAATTCGATGAGCATCGTTCCTCCACCGTTGAATGACATCATCGGTGGATGCTAGCCGGCCCCGGTATTCGCTTACTGTGCGGATACAGCTCATGCGCAAGTCGCCAGTTGCCACCGGTGCGTGTCTTGCGCAAGCGCATGCCGGCGGCCGGATCTTCCTGCCCGTTCAGGGCGCCAACCCCTGCTGGCGCAACACCGGTTGCCAGCGCGCCGCGATCTTGGCGAAACCGCCCGGCGTCGGATGCAATTCGTTGGCCCAGTCGCCGCGCTGCAGGGCTTCGCGGCTGTCGACCACGAACACGCGGCCCGGATAGCGCGCCGCGACCCTCTGCAGCATCGCCGTGAACCCGTCGATCAGCAACACGATGCACTGGTCGCGCAGCGGCGGCGCCACCTTGGCGGCCAAGAAGGCGGGTAGCAGCCAGGGCGAGCTGCCCGGCCCGAACAGCCCCGCGCCCGTCACCGGCGCGTAGTCGTAGTTGTGCAGGATGATCCTGGTGGCGCCGGTGGCGCTGGCGGTACGGCCGCCGGCATCCACCACGCCGGTATGCCAGGTCGCGCCGGTGACCCGGTCGATCAGCGCGATGTAACTGGCGCCGATCTTGTCGAGCAGCCAGCCCAGGCTGCCCGCCTGCGCGCGTTCGCGGAAGCACCCCGCGGCCGTGGCGCAGGCCGAGCAGTCATCCAGCAGGAGCGGCCGCAAGTCGTTGATGCCGGCGAAATCGTTGCCGCCGCCGCTGATGAACACGGCCGACAGCGAACTGCCGTACAGCTGCAGCGCCGTATCGATCGGGCGCGCGTACTTGCCGCGCACGTAGTCGTAGGCTTCGGCACCGTTGTTGCCATAGGCCAGGATCACATGCTCCTTCGGGGCCACCATCGGCCCCAGGTGATTCAGCAGCGAACCGCCGGGGAATGGGTACCAGAACCAGGAATCGCCGATCGCCAGGATCGAGGGATAGCGGTCGTCGCTGCGCATCAGGGCGGCATCCCAATAGACGTTACCGAATTGCATATGACCTCCCGTTCAAGGAAGTCCAACGCTAGCATTGATATTCGTCAGCGTCAAAACCAGCGGAACGAGTGACTGGTTCATCCAGGATCAATCGTCTTGCACCATGCCCGCTTCGGAAACACGCGTCAAACCATGCGTCGATGAGATCGATCAGATAATTTCATTCCAATAACACAGCAGGAAATCAGCCGGATCTTGTGTTATTTACGCGACCCCCAGCACGAATCCATGCACTCATGCTTGCGCTACGGCAACTAAATCTGCAATGATCTGTTTGCTCGCGCCGGCATCGCGTCCATCGGCGGCGGCGCGCGCACATGCACCGGCCTTGCCTGCAAAGGCATCCAGCCGCTACCCGATATTCCGACATGCCTACCGAGCGACGCGTGATGCGCCAACGCCCCCTGAACGCTTATTTCCCCCTGATGCTGGCCGTGGCCGCGGCCTGCGCCATCGTGCCGCTGGCCGCCTGGCAATGGCATGGCTGGCTGTTCGCCGCCCTGCTGCTGGCCGCCGCCGCCGGCATGCTTTTCCAGGCGCCGGCCGCGGCGCCGGCCCGAAACGCGGACCTGGACGCCTACCTCGCCAGCCGCCGCCGCTTCGGCGAACAGGTGGCGCAGGTATGGGGCGCGCACATCGACGCCTCGCGCATGCAGACCGCGTCGGCGGTGGAGGCGCTGGCCGAACGCTTCGGCGGCATCGTCATGCGGCTGGAACAGGCGCTGGCCGCCTCGGGCGCACATCGCGTCGGGAAGGACGGCCCCGGCGAGGACGGTGCGGACGCGGACCTGGCCGGCGTGTTCGCCGCCAGCGAAACCGAATTGCGCTCGCTGCTGGACATGCTCGCCGCTGCGGCCGCCACCAAGCAGCAGATGGTGGGGCGCATCGAAGGATTGCAGCAGGTCACGGCGCAATTGCAGAAGATGGCGGCCGACGTGGCCAGCATCGCCTGGCAGACCAACCTGCTGGCGCTGAACGCGGCGATCGAGGCGGCGCGCGCCGGCGAGGCCGGACGCGGCTTCGCCGTGGTCGCCAACGAGGTGCGCATGCTGTCCAACCGCTCGGCCGACGCCGGCAAGCACATCGCCGAGCAGGTCGGCCAGATCAGCGCGGCGATCGACGCCACCTGCCGTGCGGCCGGCGAATCGATGCGCGAGGAGACGCGCGCGGCGCAGGCGTCGGAACGGACCATCGGCCACGTGCTGGCGTCGCTGCGCCAGGTGACCGAGGCGCAGGCGCGTTCGTCCGAGCTGCTGCGCCGCGAAAGCGCCGGCATCCAGGCCGAGGTCGGGCAGTCGCTGGTGCAGCTGCAGTTCCAGGACCGCGTCAGCCAGATCCTGTCGCACGTGCGCCAGAACGTCGAGCGCCTGCCCTCCTACCTCGACGAACACGCCGCGCGCTGCGCCGGCGGCCTGGCGCCGCTGGAGGCGCAGGCGCTGCTGGCCGAGCTGGAAAGCACCTACGCGATGGCCGAGGAACGCACGCTGCACGTGCGCAAGTCCGCCGCGGCCGGCAGCCCGGCCGCGGCGCCGGCCGAAGAACTCACCTTTTTCTAGGAATACCCATGGCAAAAACCATCATGGTGGTGGACGACTCGCTGTCGATCCGCCAGGTCGTCGGCATCGCCCTGCGCCAGGCCGGCTACGAGGTCATCGAAGGCTGCGACGGCAAGGACGCGCTGGCCAAGCTGACCGGGCAGAAGGTCAACCTGATCATCAGCGACGTCAACATGCCCAACATGGACGGCATCGCCTTCCTGCGCGAGCTGAAGACCCGTCCCGCCTACAAGTTCACGCCGGTGCTGATGCTGACCACCGAGTCGCAGGAAGAAAAGAAGGAGCAAGGCAAGGCCGCCGGCGCGCGCGCCTGGATGGTCAAGCCGTTCAAGCCGGAAGCGCTGCTGGCCGCGGTCCAGAAGCTGACGCTGGCGTGACGCGTGCCGAGCCGCCAATGAACCTGCAAGCGAACGCACCCGCCCCCGCGCCGCTGGCGATCGCCGGCGAGATGACGATCTACCGCGCGGCGGAACTGAAGCCGCTGCTGCTGGACGCGGTGCGCACGCATCCGGCGCCGGCCCTCGACCTGTCCGCCGTCACCGAATTCGACAGCGCCGGCCTGCAGCTGCTGCTGATGGCGCGGCGCGAAGCGGCGCGGCTGGGCAAGCGGCTGGCCGTGCCCGCCGCCGGCGCCGCCGTGCGCGACGTGCTGGCCCTGCTCGGCTTGACGCTCGAGGGCGAGCTGCCATGAACATCGACCAGTTGATGCACACCTTCATCGCCGAGAGCCGCGAGCTGCTCGAGCAGATGGAAAGCGCGCTGCTGGCGGCCGGGCACGACGGCGCCGACGCCATCGACGCCATCTTCCGCGCCGCCCACACGATCAAGGGCTCGGCCGGCATGTTCGGGCTGGACCCGGTGGTCGACTTCACCCACGTGGCGGAAAGCGTGCTGGACAAGGTGCGCGCTGGCGCCCTGCCGTTCGGCGACGACCTGGTCAGCCTGCTGCTGGCCTGCCGCGACCACATCGGCGCGCTGGTCGACGCGGTCGAGGCGGGCACGCTCGATGCCGACGCCGGCCTGCTGGCCGCCGGCGCGCCGCTGCTGGCGGCGCTGCACGGCCATCTCGGCGGCGCCCCGGCCGCGGCCGCGGCCCCACCCGCCACGCCGTCGTCCGCGCCCGCACCTGCGCCGGCAAACGAGCACGAGCAGTGGCACATCTCGCTGCGCTTCGGCCCGGACGTGCTGCGCAACGGCATGGACCCCTTGTCCTTCATCCGCTACCTGGGCCAGCTCGGCCAGGTCACCGGCATCGCCACGCTGGCCGACGGCCTGCCCGAGGCCGACGAGTTCGACCCGGAATCCTGCTACCTCGGCTTCGAGATCGGCCTGTCGAGCAGCACGGACAAAGCCACCATCGACGACGTGTTCGACTTCGTGCGCGACGATTGCCAGATCCGCATCCTGGCGCCGCACAGCCGCGCCGCCGAATACATCGCCTGGCTGGACGAGGTGCCCGAGCAGCGCGAGCGCCTGGGCGAGATGCTGGTCCGCTGCGGCAGCGTCACCGCGCACGAACTGGAACAGGCGCTGGCGGCGCAATCGGCGGCCAGCAGCGGCGGCGGCGAATTCGTGCCGATCGGCGCCATCCTGGTCGACCAGGGCGCGGTGCGCGCGCCGGTGGTGGAAGCGGCGCTGGCCAAGCAGCGCCAGGCGCCGGAACCACGCCCGCAGCAGGAGGCGCGCACCGTGCGCGTCGACGCCGACAAGCTGGACCGCCTGATCAACCTGGTGGGCGAACTGATCATCGCCGGCGCCGGCGTCGACCTGGTGGCGCGCCGCACCGACGTTCCCGAGCTGCTGGAACGCACCGCTACCCTGTCCGGCCTGGTCGAGGAAGTGCGCGACAGCGCGCTGCAGCTGCGCATGGTCAAGATCGGCGCCACCTTCAAGCGCTTCGAGCGCGTGGTGCACGACGTGGCGCGCGAACTGCGCAAGGACATCCGCCTGGCCCTGAGCGGCGAGGACGCCGAGCTGGACAAGACGCTGGTGGAAAAGATCGGCGACCCGCTGACCCACCTGGTGCGCAACGCCATGGACCACGGCATCGAGAGCGCCGAGCTGCGCGCCGCGCGCGGCAAGCCGGCGCAGGGCACGGTGGCGCTGAACGCCTACCACGACTCGGGCAGCATCGTGATCGAGGTGGCCGACGACGGCGGCGGTTTGAACCGCGCGCGCATCCTGGCCAAGGCGGTCGAGCGCGGCCTGGTGGAGCCGGGACGCGCCTTGTCCGACAAGGAAATCTTCAACCTGATCTTCGAGCCCGGCTTCTCGACCGCCGAGCAGGTGACCAGCCTGTCCGGGCGCGGCGTCGGCATGGACGTGGTCAAGCGCAACATCGTGGCGCTGCGCGGCAGCGTCGACATCGCCAGCACCGAAGGCGCCGGCACCACGGTCAGCGTGCGCCTGCCGCTGACGCTGGCAATCATCAACGGCTTCCAGGTCGGCGTCGGCAAGTCGGTGTTCGTGATCCCGATGGACGTGGTCGAGGAATGCATCGAATTCCACGCCGTGCCGGGACGCGACTACGTCGACCTGCGCGGCCGGCCGCTGCCCTTCGTGCGCCTGCGTGAACGCTTCGGCATCGAGGGCGCGCTGGCGCGGCGCCAGAGCATCGTGGTGGTGCGCTACGGCGGCCGCCGCGCCGGCCTGGTGGTGGACGCCCTGCTGGGCGAGTTCCAGACCGTGATCAAGCCGCTCGGCAAGGTGTTCGCCGGTGCGCGCTTCCTATGCGGTTCCTCGATCCTGGGCAACGGCGGCGTCGCCCTGATCCTCGACGTGGCGGCGCTGTTCGCCGGCGTCGAACACGACAACCATGATTTGATTTCCCATCGCGCGGCAAGCGCCGCAAGGAGTATCCCGTGTTCCGCAATCTGAAAGTAAGTGTCCGCCTGGCCCTGGGATTCGGCGTCGTCGGCCTGTTGCTGGTGGCCGTCATCCTGCTGGCCGTGCGCAGCCTGGCCAGCGTCAGCGCCAACGTCGACGAACTGGTGAAAGACAAGTATCCGAAGGTCGCCGCCAGCTACGACCTGATCGGCGACATCCAGGAAATCGCCATCGCCATGCGCAGCATCGTGATGACCGACGACGCCGACGTGACCCGGCGCGAGCTGGCCAGCATCGAGTCCTCGCGCAAGGACATCCTGGTCGACCTCGACAAGCTGAAGAAACTGGTCAGTTCGAGCACCGGCAGGGAATACTTCGACGCCGTGCTGGAGCAGCGCCAGAAGTACATCGGCACCCAGGAGGAATTCGTCAACCTGGTCAACGCCGGCCGCCGCGCCGAGGCGCGCGACCTGGTGCTGAACCGCATGGCGCCGCTGCAGGCCGCCTACATCAAGGCGATCGACAACATGATCCAGCACCAGGCCGGGTCGATGGAGGAATCCGGCAAGCAGGCCGCCGCCGAATACGTAGGCGCGCGCGACCGCATGCTGATGCTCGGTGCGCTGGCCGTGCTGATGGGGATCGGCATGGCCGTGTGGATCACGCTGAGCCTGACCCGCACGCTGGGCGGCGAGCCGGCCTACGCCGCCGCCGTCCTCAGGCGCATCGCCGACGGCGACCTGTCGAGCGACGTGGTGGTGCGCCAGGGCGACCATGGCAGCATGCTGTTCGCCGTCGGCCAGATGGTCACCAAGCTGCGCCAGGTGATCGCCGGCCAGCGCACGGTGGTGGAAGCGGCCAACCGCGGCAACTTCGACGCCCGCGTCGACACCGCCGGCATGCAGGGCTTCCAGAAGGAGATGGGCGACGGCCTGAACCAGCTGGTGACCACCACCGGCGCCAGCGTCGACGACGTGGTGCGCGTGATGTCGGCTCTGGCCGAGGGCGACCTGGGCAAGCGCATCGACAAGGACTACCAGGGCGCCTTCGCCAAGCTGAAGGACTACTCGAACGCCACCATGGACAAGCTGTCCGTCGTGGTCGGCGAAGTCAATGGCAGCGCGCAATCGCTGGCGTCGGCGTCGGAACAGGTCAGCGCCACTGCCGAGTCGCTGTCGCAGGCGGCCTCCGAGCAGGCCGCCGGGGTCGAGCAGACCAGCGCCTCGCTGGAAGAGATCACCGCCTCGATCGCGCAGAACACGGAAAACGCGCGCGTCACCGACGGCATGGCGGCGCAGGCGGCGCGCGAGGCGGTCGAGGGCGGCGAAGCGGTCAAGGCGACCGTCGCCGCGATGCAGCGCATCGCACGCCAGATCGGGATCATCGACGACATCGCCTACCAGACCAACCTGCTGGCCCTGAACGCCGCCATCGAGGCGGCGCGCGCCGGCGAGCACGGCAAGGGCTTCGCGGTGGTGGCGGCCGAGGTGCGCAAGCTGGCCGAGCGCAGCCAGGTGGCGGCGCAGGAGATCGGCGAAGTGGCCACCAGCAGCGTGGAACTGGCCGAGCGCGCCGGCGCCCTGCTCGACCGCATGGTGCCGAACATCCGCAAGACCTCGGACCTGGTGCAGGAAATCACGGCGGCCTCGGAAGAGCAGTCCACCGGCGTCACCCAGATCAACGCCGCGGTCGGCCAGATGAGCCAGACCACCCAGCAGAACGCTTCCAGTTCGGAAGAGCTGGCGGCCACCGCCGACGAGATGAGCAGCCAGGCCGAGCAGCTGCAGCAGGCGATGGGCTTCTTCCGCGTGGGCGGCGATGCGGCGGGCGCGCAGGCGCCGCGCAGCAGGCTGGCGATGGTGGCGCGGCCGGCCCCGGTGCGCCCGGCGCGGCGCGGCAATGCGCTGCGCCTGGCCGACAGCCCGGCGCGCCACGGCGAGCCGGACGAAGCCAACTTCACCCATTTCTGAGCGCGCCATGACGACAGCATCGCAAGCGCCCGCGCCCGCGACCGCGCCCGAAGCGGCAGCAACGGCGCAATACCTGACCTTCGCGCTCGGCGGCGAAGCCTTCGGCATCGGCATCATGGCGGTCAAGGAAATCATCGAGTTCGGCAACGTCACCGAGGTGCCGATGATGCCGCCGTCGATCCGCGGCGTGATCAACCTGCGCGGCGCGGTGGTGCCGGTGCTGGACCTGGCGGCGCGCTTCGGCCGCGCGCCGGCCGTGCCGGGCCGGCGCACCTGCATCGTCATCGTCGAACTGGCCGCGCCGGACGGGCCGCAGGTGACCGGCGTGATCGTCGACGCGGTCAGCGCGGTGCTCGACATTCCCGCCGCCGAGATCGAGCCGGCGCCGGCCTTCGGCACGCGCATCCATGGCGACTACATCGCCGGCATGGGCAAGGTCAATGGCGGCTTCGTCATCCTGCTCGACGTGGCGCAGGTGCTGGTGCTGGACGACGCGCCCGAGCCGGCGGCGCCGGCGGCGCTGGCGGCCTGACCCCGCCATGTCCCACTGCGCGATCAGCCCGGGCGAATTCGCCAGCTTCCGCCGCTTCATCTTCGAGATGGCCGGCATCACGATGGTCGAATCGAAGATGGCGCTGGTGGCCGGGCGCCTGGCCAGGCGCCTGCAGCACCACGGCCTGGCCTCGTACGACGCCTACTTCCGCCTGCTGAGCAGCGGCAGCCATCCGGACGAGGTGCAGCTGGCGGTCGACCTCTTGACCACCAACGAAACCTATTTCTTCCGCGAGCCGCGCCATTTCGACCTGCTGCGCGCGCAGGCGGGGGCCGCCAGGGCCGGCCTGCGCGCCAACGCGCCGTATCGCGTCTGGAGCGCCGCCTGCTCGTCCGGCGAGGAACCGTACAGCATCGCCATGGTGCTGGCCGACGTGCTCGGCGAACTGCCGTGGGAAGTGGCCGGCTCCGACATCAGCGCCAGCATGCTGGAACGCGCCCGCACCGGCCACTACCCGATGGCGCGCGCCGACCACATCCCGCCCGACTACCTGCGCCGCTTTTGCATGAAAGGCATCCGCGAGGAGCACGGCACGCTGCTGGTGGAGCGCGCGCTGCGCCGCCGCGTGCAGCTGCGCCAGGTGAACCTGAACACGCAGCTGCCGGCCGACCTCGGCCTGTTCGACGTCATCTTCCTGCGCAACGTGATGATCTACTTCAGCGGCGACACCAAGCGCCAGGTGGTCGCGCGCGTGGCCGCGCACCTGAAGCCGGGCGGCCACTTCGTCATCGGCCACGCCGAAAGCCTGCACGAGCTGAGCGACACCCTGGTGCACGTGATGCCCTCGGTCTACCGCAAGGCGGCTTGATCCCGGCATGCCCAACCGGACGATCGACGTGATGGTGGTGGACGACTCGGCCGTCGTGCGGCGCACGGTCGGCGCCCTGCTGGCGCAGGCGCCCGGCATGCGCCTGCTGCATGCGGTGTCCGACCCGCCGCGCGCGCTCGAACGCATGCAGCGCCAGTGGCCGGACGTGATCGTGCTCGACATCGAGATGCCGCGCACCGACGGCCTCGCCTTCTTGAAGAAACTGATGGCCGAGCGGCCGACGCCGGTGGTGGTGTGCTCGGCCCTGGCCGGCGGTCCGGAAGCCGCGATGGCGGCGCTGGCGGCGGGCGCGGTGTCCGTGATCGCCAAGCCGCAGCTCGGCCTGAAGGATTTCCTGCACGAGCGCGCCGGCGAACTGGTGGCGGCGGTACGCGCCGCGGCCTATGCCGACGTGCGCCGCCTGGGTGCACGTCCGCCGCCAGCAGCACCGGCGCCGAAGCTGACGGCGGATGCCGTGCTGGCGCCGCTCGGCGCGGCACAGGCATCGGCGCACGGCGACGAACGCGTGGTGGCGATCGGCGCTTCCACCGGCGGCACCCAGGCGCTGGAAGCGGTGCTGGCGGCGCTGCCGCCCGGCGCGCCCGGCATCGTCGTCGTGCAGCACATGCCGGCACAGTTCACCGCGGCATTCGCCGAGCGCCTGGACCGCCTGTCGCGCATCGCGGTGCGCGAGGCGCGCCACGGCGACCGCGTGCTGCCCGGGCTGGCGCTGATCGCGCCGGGCGGGCGCCACCTGCTGCTGCGCCGCGACGGCGACCACTACCGCGTCGACGTGGTGGACGGCCCGCCGGTGAGCCGGCACCGGCCCTCGGTGGACGTGCTGTTCCGCTCGGCGGCGCGGCATGCCGGGACCAACGCGCTGGGCATCTTGATGACCGGGATGGGTGACGACGGCGCCGCCGGGATGCTGGAAATGCGGCGCGCGGGGGCGCGCACGCTCGCGCAGGACGAGCACAGCTGCGTGGTGTACGGAATGCCGAAGGAAGCAGTCAAGCGCGGCGGAGTCGAGCGCACGGTGGCGCTCGGGGCGATCGAGCGGGAGATCGTGCAGTTCGGGGCGGCGCCGCTGACGTGGGACTGAAGCGTTCCTGAATCGCCGGTCCGGCGGCGTCCAGGCATGCCGTCAGTCGTTGTCGACGTCCTGGGTCAAGCGCTCGGCGATGACGGCGGTAGCGACCGCCTGCAGCACGTGGATCGCCCAGCGCTCGCCCGCCTTGCGCGGGCCGGCTTCGACCTCGCCTTCGGTGATGCCCAGCAGCGGCGCGATGCAGCCGATGTTGATGGCGTACAGCGCGGTGCCGTACAGGGTGCCGAGCGCGACCGGGGACAGCGTGGGCGCCAGTTCCTTCAACTTGGGCAGGGCCAGCGCGAACGCGGCCGAGGCGCCCAGGTGGTTGACGAATTCCACCGCGCTGGTGCCCGTGTCGCCGATGACGGCGCGCGAGTCGGTGTGCCTGTCGATCCAGTCGACGGCGTCGCGGTCGAGGGTCTTGGTCAGAACACCGGTGCGGCGGCCTGCCTGCATGACGGCAGTGGTGAGGAGGCCGGCGATCAATCCGCCGACGATGGCTGCTGTGTTTTTTTGCATGAAGTTTTCCGATCCAAGTGGTGATCAGCCGGTTCGCTGTGTCGGCAGTGGGGCCAATCGGGTTACATAGCCAGGAGGCTTGATCGAGATGACATGCCACTCCCGGGGAATCATGACAATACGTCTATCCCGTCAGCCTTTCGGTACGGTACAACACGCAAGAAGACACCCGTACGTCGTCAAAATCGTCAAATTTTTATGCACCACTCATACACCCGTTCGCTTGGTGAAAACACACCCATGCGAAATTAAAGTTAAGGTAACATTTGACGAAATCGATTGCTATTTTGGAGACGTGTCATGGGCACTGCCAACAGCCAGCTAGTCAGCCGCCTTGCCGCGCTGGAGGTCGCACACAACGAATGGTGTGCGGCGACCGATGAGTTCCATTGTTATATCCGCAGCATGAAAAAGGGCGCTACCGGATCGAGCCATGTCTTCGAGACGCTGCGCGATATCCTCGACGCCAAATACGAGCGTTATCGGGAACTTGCCAGAATGCTGATGGCACAACATTGACGGTCATTGGTTTAAGCTTGCGACCGCAATCTTTTTCCAGGCAGGGCGCATAAATGGCGTACTATTTGCCGTCCATAGTTTGCTCGGAGCCTAGCGATGGAAATGCCCAGTTTCAACCCGTATGCCGACCTCGATAACATCGAAAGCGCACATCGGAAGTGGCGCGATGCCACCGCAACTTTCCATCGTTATATCCGCGAAGTCGAACTGGGCTTCGTCGTCGCCGGCAGCGAATTCGATCGCCTGTACGATGATTTGAAAGCGAAGCACGAGGAATACAGCAAGCTGGCCAAGTCGCTCATCCGGTTCAGGTGAAGCGGTATTGAAAAAAAGGGACGATGCCGGAAGCATCACCCCTTTTTCGATCTTGCATTCTTTGGTCGGGGCGAGAGGATTCGAACCTCCGACCCCCTGCACCCCATGCAGGTACGCTACCAGGCTGCGCTACGCCCCGACTCAGCCTGCGATCATACCAGAGCCGCACCGATCCACAAAGGAAAACGATGCGGATTTCGTAAGACTTACTTCCACGCCCTTCACTTCCACTCCCCGCGCAGCGCCAGCACTTCGTCGTGCAGGTGCTCCGGCGTCACCTCCTGCGGCGGCACCGGCCGCCCCACCGCCAGCGCCAGGCGCGAGCGCCAGCCGCGCGCGAACGAGCGCTCGAACACGTTGGATGGGTCGCGCGAGAACACGCTGCCCCACAGGCCGCGCAGCGCCATCGGGATCACCGGCACCTGGCTGCGCTCGACGATCCTGGCGATGCCGCCGCGGAATTCATTCATCTCGCCGGTGCGCGTCAGTTTCCCTTCGGGGAAAATGCAGACCAGCTCGCCGTCGTGCAGCGCGTGGGCGATGTCGATGAAGGCCTTTTCCATCAGCCACGGGTCTTCCTTGGCCGGCGCGATCGGAATCGCCTTGCCGGTGCGGAAAATGAAACCCAGCAGCGGTGTCTTGAAGATGCGGTGGTCCATCACGAAGCGGATCGGGCGCGGGCTGGCCGCCATGATGACGATGGCGTCGACGTAGCTGACGTGGTTGCACACCAGGACCGCCGCGCCCTCTTCCGGAATGCGTCCGGACTCCACGGTCGACACGCGGTGGATCGTATGGATCAGCAGCCAGGCCAGGAAGCGCATCAGGAATTCCGGCACCAGCGAGAAGATGTAGACGGCGACCACGGCGTTCAGCAGCGCGGTGGTCAGGAACATCTCGGGAATGGTGAAGCCGCGCTTGATCAGGAAGATGGCAACGCCGGCGGCGGCCACCATGAACAGCGCATTCAGGATGTTCATGCCGGCGATGGTGCGCGAGACATGCTTGGGGTCGCAGCGCGTCTGGATCAGCGCGAACAGCGGCACGATGAACAGGCCGCCGAACACGCCCAGCAGCAGCAGGTCGGCCAGAATGCGCAGGGTGCCGGCCTGGTGCAGCAGGCCGAGGGCGCCGACCGGCGCGCTGTTCGTGTAGTGCAGGCTGGCGAAGTACAAATCGATGCCGAACAGCGACAGGCCGATGGCGCCGAACGGCACCAGGCCGATCTCGACCTTGCGGCCGGAGAGTTTTTCGCACAGCAGCGAGCCGGAGCCGATGCCGAGCGAGAAAATCGTCAGCAGCAGCACGAACACGCTGTGGTCGCCATGCAGGTAATCCTTGGCGTACAGCGGGAATTGCGACAGCACCAGCGCGCCGTAGAACCAGAACCAGGAATTGCCCAGCATCGACAGGAACACGGTGCGGTTCTTGCGCGAATAGGCCAGGTTGCGCAGCGATTCGCCGGCGATGTTGGCGCTGATCTTCAAATCCGGCTCCGGCGCCGGCGACGCCGGAATGCGCCAGCTGGTGGCCAGCCCGAGCACGGCCGCCGCCAGCGTGGCGCCCACCACCAGGTGGATGCCGGTGGCCCCACGGCCGGCCAGCAGCGCGCCCGCCACCTCGCCCAGCAGGATGCCGACGAAGGTCCCCATCTCGATCACGCCGTTGCCGCCCACCAGTTCGTCGGCCTTCAGGTGCTGCGGCAGGTAGGCGTATTTCACCGGGCCGAACAGCGTCGAGTGGATGCCCATGCCGGCCACCGCCGCGATCAGGAGCCACAGCTGGTGCGTCAGCCAGCCGGCGCCGGCCACCAGCATGATGCCGATCTCGACCGCCTTGATCCAGCGCGCCATGCGGCCCTTGTCGAACTTGTCGGCGACCTGGCCGGCGGTGGCGGACAGCACCACGTAGGGCAGGATGAACAGGCCGGGGATCAGGTTGTTCAGCAGCGCCGGCGACATCGACGTCCACGACAGCGCATCGTAGGTCAGCACCACCATCAGGGCGGTCTTGAACAAATTGTCGTTGAACGCGCCCAAGAACTGGGTCCAGAAGAAGGGACCGAAGCGGCGCTGGGTCAGCAGGGAAAACTGGCTTGGATGGCTCATGCGGGGCTCTCGCGGGCACGGGAAGTCGTCGATGGATGCGTAATCTACAGCACAACGGCGACTGCGTACATGACATTGCCAAGAACCAACGCAAGGTAGCGGATCATGCTACCCGGCCATGCAAAGACGGCTACCCGACAGGCATCGGTAGCGTCATCCTCGACCCGCATCGGATCGGCGCCAGTGCACCCAGGCGCGGTACAGCGGCCCGATGCCGAGCACCACCACGACCATGCGCGACACGTGGAAGGCGGTCACCACCGGCACGCCCAGGTGCAGCACGCGCGCCGTCAGCGCCATCTCGGCGATGCCGCCGGGCGAGGTCGCCAGCATCATGGTGCCGGGGTGCAGTCCGGCGACATGCGCGAGCCCCCAGGCGAAGCCGGCCGACGTGAGGACGGTCGCCGCCGTGCAGACGGCCACGCTGGCCAGGAAGCGCGGCGCGGTGTGGACGAAGCCGGGCGTGAAGCGGGTGCCGAGCGAGACGCCGATGCACAGCTGGCCGGCGCGGATCATCCATTCCGGCAGGCGCGACAATTCGATGCCGGCGGCGGTGAGCAGCAGCGCCACCGCCAGGGGGCCGATCACCCAGGCATTCGGCAGGCGCAGGCGTTTCAACAGCAGCGCCGCCGGGCTGGTGGCCAGGATCAAGAGCAGCAGGCCGGGCGTGTCGACGCGGCTGGCCAGCGGCACGAAGGTGTCCAGGCCGGCCATTTTGCCCATGCTGCCCATGCCGCCGTGGCGGCTCCACCAGCGCAGCGCGAACGGGATCGTGCCGACCACCATCATGATGCGCAGGCTGTGGGCGGCGGCGACGCGTTCGACCACGGCGCCGTGGCGCTCGGCCTGCACCGCCATCTCGGAGGCGCCGCCGGCCGCCATGGCGAAGAAGGCGGTGACGTCGTCGCTGCCGGACAGGCGCCGCAGCAGCGCGCCGGCGGCCACGCCGAGGCAGACGGTGAAGCCGACCGCCAGCACGATCCAGCCGGCGTGGCGCCCCAGTACGGCCAGTACCGGGGCGCTGAAGTACAACCCGAGCGCGGTGCCGATGGCCCACTGCCCGGCTTCGCGCGCCTGCACCGGCGCTCCTAGGGGCGCGCCCAGCATGCAGGCGATGGCGGTGGAAAACAGCGGGCCGATCATCCACGGCAGCGGCGTGTCGAGCGCGATGCAGGCCTGCGCCGCCAGGAAGGCCAGCAGCAGCGCCGGCACGAAGGTGCGCAGCGTCACCGCGAGGCGGGAACGGACGGACGGCGACGCCGCATCGCCCTGCCCCGCTGCCGGCGGCGATGCCGATGCAGGCGCTTTGGACAGGCGCGTCATCGTCGATGCCCGCGTGCCGCCGGCCTTAGAACACCCAGAGCTTCTCGGCCGGCATCTCCAGCCAGTAGTTGCCCGGATCGATGCGCCCCTTGGAGTAGGCGCGCACGCTCGATTCGCCGCTCTTGAACAAACACTCCCAGCGGTCGCCCAGGTACATGCAGGTCGACAGCGGCAACTGGATGCCGTTGTCCACCGGGGTGCGGCCGATGCGCACTTCCTCGACCCGGATCAGCGCCTTGGCGTCCGCCGCGGCGTCCA
Organism: Massilia forsythiae; assembly: GCF_012849555.1. Lineage (NCBI taxonomy): Bacteria > Pseudomonadati > Pseudomonadota > Betaproteobacteria > Burkholderiales > Oxalobacteraceae > Massilia > Massilia forsythiae. The sequence continues at coordinate 3,515,863 of NZ_CP051685.1, read as the reverse complement.
TGCTGCGCACGGTGGCGTTGAGTTCCCTGCCCTCCACGCGCACGCGCGCGCCGGCGCCGCTGCGCTGCACGACCTGGGCCGGCAGGCGGTTGTTGCTGCCCATGAACTCGGCGGTGAACAGCGTGTCCGGCGCCTCGTACATCGATTGCGGCGTGCCCTGCTGCTCGATCTTGCCATTGTTGAGCAGCAGGATGCGGTCCGAGATCGCCATCGCCTCGGCCTGGTCGTGGGTCACCATCAGTGCCGACAGGCCCAGGCGCACGATCAGTTCGCGCAAAAAGGCGCGCGCTTCCTCGCGCAGCTTGGCGTCCAGGTTCGACAGCGGCTCGTCCAGCAGGATCACCGGCGGGTTGTACACCAGCGCGCGCGCGATCGCCACGCGCTGCTGCTGGCCACCCGACAGCTGGTGCGGGAAGCGCTCGCCCAGGTGACCCAGGCCGAGCTGGGCCAGCACTTCCTTGACCTTGGCGGCGATCTCGCTCGAGCCCATACGGCGCAGCTTGAGGCCGTAGGCGACGTTGTCCGCCACGGTCTTGTGCGGCCACAGCGCGTACGACTGGAACACCAGGCCCAGGTTGCGCTCCTCGGCCGGCAGTTCCAGCTTGCGGGCGCCGTCGAACACGCGCCGCTCGCCGATGTCGATGGTGCCGGCCTTGGGGCTTTCCAGGCCGGCCACGGCGCGCAGCAACGTGGTCTTGCCGCTGCCGGACGGGCCCAGCAGCGCCACCACCTCGCCGCGCTGCAGGTGCATCGACACACCTTTCAGGATGGGGTTGGCGGAAGCGCCGCTGCCGTAGTCGAGGTGCAGGTCGTTGACGGTCAAAACGTTCATGATGATGTCTCGCTTATATTTAGTTATGCAGCTTCACGCCGAAGCGCAGCGCGATGCCCAGGCCGATCGCCACCAGCACGATGTTGATGAACGAGAGCGCGGCCACCAGGTCGGTCGAACCGCCGGCCCACAGCGACACCAGCATCGCGCCGATCACCTCGGTGCCCGGCGACAGCAGGTAGACGCCGGTCGAGTATTCGCGCTCGAAGATCAGGAACACCATCAGCCAGGCGCCCAGCATGCCGAACTTGATCAGCGGCAGGGTGATGTCGCGGGTGACGCGACCGCGCCGCGCGCCCACCGCACGCGCCGCCTCTTCCAGTTCCGGCCCCACCTGCAGCAGCGCGGTCGAGACCAGGCGCATGCCGTAGGCCAGCCATACGACCGAGTAGGCCAGCCACAGCGCGAAGATGGTCGAGCGCACCTGGCGCAGCGCCGGAATGAGGTGCTCGGACAGCCACAGCGCGGCGCCGTTGTCCATGCTCTTCAGGATCGTGTCGAGCCAGCTCGGCACGAACAGGAACACCCACAGGAAGGAGAGGCCGGCCAGCAGGCCCGGCACCGCGCGCGGCACCAGCACGCTGTAGTCGAGCACGCGGGTCACGCCATCCGGTTTGCGGTGCATGGCCAGCGCGATCGCGGTGTAGCAGGCCACCGCCAGGCCGCCGCCGATCACGCCGATCAGGATGGTGTTGACGATGCCGCGCACCAGCGACGGCTGCTCGAAGATGTCGCGAAAGTGCTGCAGGGTCAGCACATCGGCCAGCCTGACGCCTTCTCCCCAGTACTGGACGAACGAGCGCAGCGCGATGCCCGACAGCGGCAGCACGATGGTCACCAGGATCCAGGCGCCGATCAGCGCCATCGCGACCCACTTCCACTTGCCCAGCGGGAGCGGCTTCTGGCGCGCGCCCTTGCCCTTGATCGACACGTACTTGTTGGCCGACTTCAGCAGGCGGCGCTGCAGCATCACCAGCGGCATCGTCACCGCCACCAGGCACACCGCCACCGCCGCCATCAGGTGGTACGAGGGCGTGCCCAGTTTATTCGTCAGCTTGTACAGGTAGGTGGCCAGCACCAGGTGGCCTTCCGGATCGCCCAGCACCAGCACCAGGCCGAACACCTCGAAGCCGAGGAAGAACACCAGCACGCCGGCATAGGCCAGCGCCGGCATGATCATCGGCAGCGACACGTTGAACATCACCTGCCACGGCGAGGCGCCGGACACGCGCGCCGCCTCCTCCACGTCCGATCCCAGGCTTTTCAGGGCCGAGGAAGCGTACAGGTACACGTGCGGCACGTGGGTCAGGCCGGCGATCACGACGATGCTGCCGAACGAGTACACGTTCCACGGGATCACGCCCAGCAGCTGGTGCGCCCAGGTCGAGTAGAAGCCGACCGGCCCCATCGACACCACGTAGCCGAAGCCCATCACCATCGGCGATACGAAGATCGGCACCAGCAGCAGCGGCGCGATGAACGAACGCCCCGGCAGGTCGGTGCGCACCATCAGGAACGCCAGCATGCCGCCCAGCGGCACCGCGATCGCGGCCAGGCCGGCGGCCAGCATCAGGCCGTTTTTAAAGGCGAGCCAGAAGTCGCTGTCGGCGAAGATGAATTCGTAGGCGTCCAGCCCGAGCATCTTGTCCGGCATGAAGAACGGCGCGGTCAGGAAGCTCTGGTAGAACACCAGGAACAGCGGCAGGAAGATCGCCACGCAGGTCAGCACGACCACGATCGCGCGCGGCCAGTTGAAGCGCCTGCGCGCCGCGCGCCGGTCGTCGGCGCCGGACGGCTCGACGCGCGCGCCGGGTAGGGAAAAGGTGGGCATGGAAGTCTCCGTTGCGTTGGATGGGGCGGATTACTTCTTGCCGGCCGTGTCTTTCCAGGTCTTCAGGAAGGCCATGCGCTTGGCCGGGGCCAGGTATTCCAGCACCTGCGGGCCGACCGGCACCGGCTTGACGTTCTTTTCGCCGACCTGCTTGATGAGTTCCGCCGAGGTGGTCTCGCCGGTGACGTCTGCGCGGATCGCGTACAGCTTCGATTCGTTGGCGATGACGGTCTGGCCGCGCTTGGACAGCATGTAGTCCATCCACAGCTTGGCGGCGTTCGGGTGCTTGGCCGACTTGTTGATGAACTGGACGCGCGACATCACCAGCGTGTAGTCCTTGGGCAGCACCACGCCCAGCGACGGGTCGGTCTTGGCGCGCACCAGCGCATACGAGCCGATCACGTTGTAGCCGATCAGGTTCTCGCCCGACGAGATCCGTTCCAGCATGGTGCCGGTCGAGGATTGCACGCGCACCTTGGCCGTGCCCAGCGCCTGCTGCAGGGCGCCGAACTGCGGATAGTCCTGCGCGTCCTGGGTCATGAACATGAAGCCGACCCCGGATTTCTCGATATCGTAGGTGGTGACCTTGTCGCGGAACTTCGGCTGCACGATCAATCGCGCGAAGTCGGCGTGGGTCTGCGGGATCTCGGCGCCGGTCACCAGGCGCTTGTTGTAGACGAAGGTGGCCGGCTCGAAGGTGGTGCCGTATGCCATGTCCTTCCACGCCGCCCAGCCGGGGATGTTGGCCGCTTCCACCGATTTGTAGGCCATCGCGTAGCCGCCCGAGGCCAGCTTGATCTGCAGGTCCATCGCCGACGACCACAGCGCGTCGGCGGTGTCGCCGCCGGCCGCCGCTTCCGAGATGAAGCGGTTGTACACCTCGGTCGAGTTCATGTCGTTGTACTCGACCACGATGCCCGGATACAGCTGGTTGAAGTCCTTGATCAGCGGCGTGGTGGCCTTGCTGTCGGTGGCGCCGTACACCACCAGCTTGCCCTCCTTCTTGGCGGCGTCGACGATCTGCTGGTAGCCGGCCGGATAGCCGGCCGGCACTTGCGCCAGGGCCGGCATCGCTGCGGATGCGGCCAGGGTGGCGATGGCGGTGAAGATGGCATTGCGTTTCATAGTTGTCTCCTTGGTGATCTCAATGGCCCGTGGCGGTATCGCCCTGGCGCTCGCGCACCAGGTTGAATTCCCGGGCCAGATGGTTGTAATGGACGACGGCTTGCCGGATGTACCGGGTCAGCGCGTCCCCGGTGAGTGAAAAGGGATACAGGCCGGCCTGCTCGCGCCGGCGCGCGAAGCCGGGGTCGGCCTGCACGCGCTCGAAGGCGGAGACCCAGCGCCGGTAGTCGGCGTCCGCCACGCCCGGCCCCATCCACAGGCCGCGGATCACCGGCCACACCAGGTCGTAGCCCTGTTCGCGCGCGGTGGGCACGCCGGCCAGCACGCCCGGCAGGCGCGTCTCGGACAGCACCGCCAGCACACGCACCTTGCCCGGCCCGGCGTACAGCGCGGCTTCCGAGACGTCGCCCGACACCACCTGCACGTAGTCGGCCTGCATCGCAGTGAAGGTCTCGCCGCCGCCCTCCAGCGCCACGAAGCGCAGCTTCCTCGGATCGATGCCGGCCAGGCGCGCCAGCAGCGCCATCTTCATCCAGTCCTGGCTGCCGATGGTGCCGGACATGCCGACCAGCACCCGCTGCGGGTCGCGCCGCAGCGCGGCGACCAATTCCTTCAGGCTGCGGTAGGGCGAATCGGCGCGCACCGCGATCATGCCGTAGTCGGCGCCCAGCGCCGCCACCCAGCGCACGTCGTCGGGACCGGCCTTGCCGAACTTGCCCTGGGCGAGATTCAGCAGCGAGCCGCCCGAGAACGCCACCAGGGTGTTGGCCTCGGTGCGCCGCTGCGACACCAGCGTGTGCCAGGCCACCGCGCCGATCCCGCCCGGCAAGTAACTCAGCTTCAGCCTGGGCACGGCCGCTTCAGGCACGGCCGGTCCAGGCACGGCCGCCTTGTCCGCCGCCCTGGCGTCGTCCAGGGCATGCACGGCGAGCTTGCAGGTCAGGTCCATCGCCCCGCCGGGTTTCGACGGGATCAGGCATTCGGCCTCGGCAGGCTGGAAGGTGGACGCGGCGGACGCGCCGGCCGCGAGCCACAGGCCCGTTGCCGCCAGCAGCGCCGGCGTCAGGAAGGTGCGCAGGATAGTCATGGCGACCATCATATTGGCAGCGGCGGCGCAGCGCTCAGAACCGGTGCTGGATGCCGGCGGTGACGCCGTTCTGCGTGCTGCCGGTACCCACGTCGTCGCGCGACAGGCCGATCGGCTGGCCGTGGTCGGCCTTCGCATGCGCGCCCACCAGGTACAAATCGGTGCGCTTGGACAGCGCGTACATCGCGCGCGCCACGAACATGGTCGGATCGGCGTCGCGCGCGACCGGCAAGTCCTTCGTGTTGATGTGGTAGGCGGCGCCGGTCAGCGTGAACTTGTCGATGGTATGGATGACGCCCAGCCAGTAGGTGTCGCCGCGCAGGTCGGCGGTGGCGGCGCGCCCGGCCACCAGTTTATAGCCGCGCATGCCAGCGATGGCGCGCCAGCTTCCCATGCGGTAGTCGGCGCCCAGGTGGTAGGCGGTGGTGCGGTCGCGCCGGCCGGTAGCGGCGAGGGTAGCACCGTTGACCTGCTCGTAGCTGGCCATCAGGCCGACGCTCTTGCCGATCCAAGAGCCGCCCACGGCATATTTGCGGCCGTCGGCGGTGCTGCCGGCCTGCTCGCCCAGCCCGATCGTGGCGCCATACGTGAAATTGCCGCTGGTGCCGGTGTACTTGGCCAGGTTGTCGAAGGCGGTGGTCATGCCGTACTTGGACGGGCCGGTGGCGCTGCCGGTGGTGGCCCAGGAATAGTTGGGGGCGAAGCCGAGCGGGTCGAACTTGATCACCAGGTCATAGGTGGTGGTGAACGAGCGGCCCAGCACCAGGCGGCCGAAGTCGCCTTCCAGGCCGACCACGGCCTGGCGTCGGAACAGCGCGCCGTCGGCGGCGCCGGTGTCGAGCAGGATGCCGCCTTCCAGGTTGTACACCGCCTTCAGGCCGTTGCCCAGGTCTTCGCTGCCGCGCAAGCCCCAGCGCGACGTGTTCTTGCCGCCCGAGATGACGCGCACCATGCTGCCGTCGTTGGCGCCGGCATGGTTGACGGCTTCGACGCCGGCGTCGATCAGGCCATAGACCTGGACGTTGCTCTGGGCGTGGGCGGACTGGTTCAGGGAAAGCGCTGCCATTACGGCGAGCGCGAGGGCCGAGTGTTTCATGGGTTGTCTCCGGTTGTTGTAAGCGTTGCGTGACGCCTGAGCGGTCGCTTGTGTCTTCTGCGCCGCTTCGTTTGTGCCAACTATATGCGGCCCCAGCTTTCAAAAAGCTTTCAGCGCAGCCTTCAGGCACGGCGGCCGCCGTTGTGGAAAACCCGTAGCGGCCGGACGGCTATCCGCGCCCGCACGTTTGCGCTTACACTGGCGCGATGCGAATCCTGTTAGTCGAAGACCACGTCGAGCTGTCGCACTGGGTGTCGAAAGCCCTGCGCGACGCCCATCTCACCGTCGAATGCGCGGCCAACGGCGCCGATGCCGACGCCCTCCTGCACACCCAGGACTACGCATTGGTGATCCTGGACCTGACCCTGCCCAAGATGGACGGCCTGGACGTGCTGCGCCGCCTGCGCGCGCGCGGCGGCGAACGGGCGCGCACGCCGGTGCTGATCCTGACCGCGCGCGGCGGCCTGGAAGAACGGGTGCAGGGCCTGAACCTGGGCGCCGACGACTACCTGGCCAAGCCGTTCGAACTGGCCGAGCTGGAGGCGCGCATAAAAGCACTGCTGCGCCGGCGCGGCGGCGGCGTCGAGAACCTGGTGCAGCGCTGCGGCCAGCTCAGCTTCGACACCGTGGCGCGCATGTTTTCGTACTGCGGCGAGCCGCTGGCGCTGACCCCGCGCGAGCACGCGGTGCTGGAAGCGCTGATCGCGCGCCCGGGGCGCGCGCTGTCCAAGGAAAAGCTGTTCGACGAAGTGTTCGCGCTCGACGACGACGCCAACCTGGACGCCATCGAGCTGTACATCCACCGCGTGCGCAAGAAGCTGGACCGCCGCCCGGACGGTGGCGCCGCCATCGCCACGCTGCGCGGGATCGGTTACCTCTTGCAAGAGCGCCCGGTATGAGGCGCCGTTGAGCCGTCAACCCGGCAGCCTGCGCAACCAGCTGCTGCGCTGGCTGATCGCGCCGCTGGTGGTGCTGGTGGCGCTGAACACGGTGTCGCTGTACCAGGACGCGCTGGAGGCGGCCGACATCGCCTACGACCGCTCGTTGCTGGCCTCCACGCGCGCGCTGGCGGAGCGGGTCTCGGTCCAGGACGGCAAGGTGGTGGCCGACGTGCCCTACCTGGCGCTGGACAGCTTCGAGACCGACACCCTGGGGCGCATCTACTATCGCGTCGGCGGCCTGCGCGGCGAGACCGTGTCCGGCTACGACGACCTGCCGCCGGTGCCGGACAGGGTGCCGCGCTCGGAACTGTACCCGGCGCTGGTGCGCTTCTACCACGCCGACTACAACGGCGAGCCGGTGCGCATCGCCGCGCTGCTGCAGCCGGTGTTCGACGATTCGATGCGCGGCATCGCCCTGATCCAGGTCGGCGAAACCCTGGATGCGCGGCGCGCGCTGTCGCGCCGCATCCTGCTGAACACGCTGGTGCGCCAGGCGCTGATGGTGCTGGCGGTGGCGACGCTGGTGTGGTTCGCGGTGCGCCTGGTGCTGCGCCCGCTGATGCGCCTGAAGAACGAGGTCGAGACACGCGCGCTGTCCGACCTGTCGGACGTCGACCCGGCGCTGGTGCACAAGGAGGTGCGGCCGCTGGTGGCGGCCATGAACGGCGCCATGACGCGCATGCAGGACCTGATCGCCAGCCAGCGCCGCTTCATCGCCGATGCCTCGCACCAGTTGCGCACCCCGCTGGCGGTGCTCAAGACCCAGGCCGAACTGGCGCTGCGCGAACACGACCCGGCCGCGGCCCAGGAGATCGTGCGCTCGATCGCCGCCACGCTCGACGCCACCGTGCACCTGGCCAACCGCCTGCTGACGCTGGCGCGCATCGAGCACGGCGGCGACGGCGCCCATGTGGAACCGGTATCGCTGACCGCGGTGGCGCGCCAGGTCGGCCTGGAACTGGCGCTGCCGGCGGTGCAGAAGGGGATCGACCTGGCGCTGGAAGCCGAGGACGGCCCCGGCACCACCGTGCCCGGCCAGGCCCTGCTGCTGCACGAACTGGTGACCAACCTGGCCGACAACGCCATCCGCTACACGCCGCCGGGCGGCAGCGTGCTGCTGCGCGTGCGCGCCACGCCGGCGGGCGCGCTGCTCGACGTCGAGGACAGCGGACCGGGCATCCCGGAGGCGGAGCGCGATAAAGTGTTCACGCCGTTCTACCGCGCCCAGGCCGCACTGGAAAGCAATCCCGGCGGCACCGGCCTCGGGCTGGCGATCGTGCGCGACATCGCCGCGCTGCACGGCGCAGGCGTGCGCCTGGATGCGGCCGAGGATGGACGCGGCTTGCGGGTCGAGGTGCTGTTCAAGCTGCCGGCGCCGCCCGATTGAAGCCGCCGCATCTTGCGCGGTTCGCGGCCGGAACGCGGTCCTTGCGGCTGCTCACACGGGCGCGACGGCAGCGCCGGTGCGTTGGGAAAGTGCGGCGCACAGGCCCGCAGGTACCGTTAGATGCGACTAATTATGAGCCACCAGGAAACTGATCTTACGCCTGGACAAGCCTGATCCTGCGTAAAAAGGGATATGCTTGAGACAACGCAAATCCAAATGCGAGCACGCTTTTTGTGCGGTGCAGCGCAGGTAGAATTTGCCCATGAATTCGACCAACCACCCCCTCAATCACTGCGGCGCTCCGGAAGCGCCGTACGACCGGGTCGAGCGCGACCTGCACGCCCTCCTTACCGCACCGCTCGACACGCCGAGCACGGCGCCGCGCGAATGCGTGGACGAGTTCGCCGACGAGTTCCTGGGGCACTGGGTGATGCCGCCGAGAAGGCGGTGCAGGACGGTGTGGTGACCGATGCGGCCATGGGATTGGCAGCGCGACGCCGTCGTCCCCGCGCAGGCGGGGACCCATGCTGAGTGTCCAGCACTATGTACTCGAAAGCGCTGGGACGGTTCTCACGTCGCAAATTCTGATATTCAGTATGGGTCCCCGCCTGCGCGGGGACGACGGGGCCAGCCCCTGCCCTGTCAGCCCAGGCTCTCCAACCGGATCCGCACCACCTGCCCCACGATCGCCGCCAGGCTTTCGATCTTCAGGATCGCCGCATTCACGTACTTCTCGCGGGTCTGGTGGGTGATGATGACGATGTCGGTGCGCGCCTTGTCGCCCGGCTGCTTCTGCAGCACGGCGTCGATCGAGATGCCGGCTTCGGCCAGGATGCGGGTCAGGTCGGCCATCACGCCCAGCTGGTCCTGCACATGCACGCGCAGGTAATAGCTGGTGCTGATGTCGTCCATCGGCAGGATCGGCAAATCGGCCAGCTCGGACGGGTGGAAGGCCAGGTGCGGCACGCGCGAATAGGGGTCGACCGTGGCCGAGCGGGTCACGTCGACCAGGTCGGCGATCACGCTGGAGGCGGTCGGCTCGGCGCCGGCGCCCTTGCCGTAGTACAGCGTGGTGCCGACCGCGTCGGCCTTCACCAGCACCGCGTTCATGGCGCCTTCGACGTTGGCGATCAGGCGCGCCGCCGGGATCAGGGTCGGGTGCACGCGCAGCTCGATGCCCTCACCGCCGTCGACGCTGCTGCGGCGGGTGATGCCCAGCAGCTTGATGCGGTAGCCCAGTTCCTCGGCGTAGCGGATGTCCACCGCCTGCAGGCGGCTGATGCCCTCCACGTGGGCGCCGCCGAACTGCATCGGGATGCCGAACGCGATCGCCGCCATGATGGTCAGCTTGTGGGCCGCGTCCACGCCCTCGATGTCGAAGGTCGGGTCGGCCTCGGCGTAGCCGAGCTCCTGCGCCTGCTTGAGCACGGTGGCGAAGTCCAGGCCCTTGTCGCGCATCTCGGACAGGATGAAGTTGGTGGTGCCGTTGATGATGCCGGCCACCGATTCGATGCGGTTGGCTGCCAGGCCTTCGCGCAGCGCCTTGATGATCGGGATGCCGCCGGCGACGGCCGCCTCGAAGGCCACCATCACGCCCTTTTCCTGGGCCGCGGCGAAGATTTCGTTGCCGTGCTGGGCCAGCAGCGCCTTGTTGGCGGTGACCACGTGCTTGCCGTTGGCGATGGCGCGCAGCACCAGTTCGCGCGCCAGGTCGTAGCCGCCGATCAGTTCGACGACGATGTCGATGTCCGGGTTGTCGACCACGGCGAACGGGTCGTTCACGACCTCGCACTGGCCGGCGGCGCCGGCGTCGAGGACGATGTCGCGCGCGCGCTCGAGGTTGCGGGCGGCGACCATACTCACTTCGATGCCGCGTCCGGCGCGGCGGCGGATTTCTTCCTGGTTGCGTCGTAGCACCTGGAAGGTGCCGGCACCGACGGTGCCGATGCCCAGCAGGCCTGCTTTGATGGGTTTCATAAGTTCTTGTCTGTATTCTCAGCGCGCATGGCGGCGCCGGTAGCCGTCGAGGAAGCGCGCGATACGGCCGCATGCATCCGTCAGGTCGTCGGAATTGGGAAGGAACACCAGCCGGAAATGGTCCGGGGTCTTCCAGTTGAAGCCGGTGCCTTGCACCAGCAGGACTTTTTCCTCGGACAGCAGCTCGCAGATAAATTGCTGGTCGTCCGCGATCGGGTAGATCTTCGGGTCGAGGCGCGGGAACATGTACAGCGCGGCTTTTGGCTTGACGCAGGACACGCCCGGAATATCGGTCAGTAATTGGTAGGCGAGGTCGCGCTGGCGCGCCAGGCGTCCGCCCGGCGCCACCAGGTCGGCGATGCTCTGGCGCCCGCCGAGCGCGGTCTGGATCGCGAACTGGCCCGGCGCATTGGCGCACAGGCGCATCGAGGCCAGCATGTTCAAGCCTTCGATGTAGCCCTTGGCGTGGCGCTTTTCGCCGGACACCACCATCCAGCCGGCGCGGTAGCCGCACGAGCGGTAATTCTTGGACAGGCCGTTCAGGGTGACGAACAGCACGTCGTCGGCCAGCGCGGCGATCGATTCGTGCTCGTTACCATCGTACAGGGTCTTGTCGTAGATTTCGTCGGCGTAGATGATCAGGCCGTGCTGGCGCGCCAGCTCGATGATCTCCAGCAGCACCTCGCGCGAATACAGCGCACCGGTCGGGTTGTTCGGGTTGATGACGACGATCGCGCGCGTGTTCGGCGTGATCTTGCTGCGCATGTCGGCGATGTCCGGCATCCAGCCGGCGCCCTCGTCGCACACGTAGTGCACCGGGTTGCCGCCGGCCAGGCTGACGGCGGCGGTCCACAGCGGATAGTCGGGCGCCGGCACCAGCACCTCGTCGCCGCTGTTCAACAAACCCTGCATCGCCATCACGATCAGTTCCGAGGCGCCATTGCCCAGATAAATGTCGTCGATACCGACGGCGGCGATGTTCTTGCTCTGGGTATAGTGCATGACCGCCTTGCGCGGCGCGAACATGCCCTTCGAGTCGGTATAGCCGGCGGCGCCGTGCATGTTGCGCATCATGTCCTGCACGATCTCGTCGGGCGGGTCGAAGCCGAACACGGCCAGGTTGCCGATGTTCAGCTTGATGATCTTCTGGCCGTCTTCCTCCATCTGGCGCGCCTTGTCCAGCGCCGGCCCGCGGATCTCGTAGCACACCTCGTCCAGCTTGTTGGATTTCAGAATCGGTCGCACAATCTCCCCTTTATTTGCACAGTCATCGGTCACGGACCGGGCTGGAATGCACCACATTGTTGCAATGCGAAAAATTCCATTCTGCCCAAAGCAGCCTGATTAAGCAACCGTGCATTACTGGCAAGCCCGGCAACGGCTACAATTCGCCGCACCGAGCGGATACAATACGCGGCCCGCGTGCGCGCCCGTTTCCCAACCCCAGCCCTCCATTTCATCATGAAGCTTCATTCCGACAGCACAGAGAAATACCAGACGGTGACCGGCTACGACCGGAACGGTGTCGAGATCAACGCCCAGCGCTTCGACTACAGTGTGCTGGTGCTGCCCGAGGTGGCGCCGCGCCCCTGGGACGTGACGCGCTTCGAGGACCTGGCCGCCGCCCATTTCGAACAGATCGCCGCCGACCGCCCGGACGTGGTCATCCTCGGCACCGGCGAGCGCCAGCGCTTCGTGCATCCGCGCCTGGTGACCAGCCTGTCGTCGCAGCGCATCGGCGTGGAAAGCATGGACAGCCACGCCGCCTGCCGCACCTACAACATCCTGATGGGCGAAGGCCGCAAGGTCGTGCTGGCCCTGATCATCGAGGGTGCGAAGGCGCCCGAATGAACGAGCTGTACCGCAACAAGACCCTCAACTGGACACTCCTGATCGCCTTTGCCGTCGCCCTGCTGTACGTGCTGGGCGCGCGCACCCTGGTGCCTCCCGACGAAGGCCGCTACGCCGAGATGGCGCGCGAGATGTTTGCCAGCGGCGACTGGATCACCACGCGCCTGAACGGCATCAAGTACTTCGAGAAGCCGCCGCTGCAGACCTGGATGAACGCCCTGACCTTCACGCTGTTCGGCGTGGGCGAATGGCAGGCGCGCCTGTGGACCGGCCTGTGCGGGCTGCTGGGCGTGCTGCTGACCGGCCTGGCCGGACGGCGCGTGTTCGGCGCACGCATCGGTTTCTACGGCGCGCTGGTGCTGGGCTCGTCGATCTACTGGATCGCCTGCAGCCAGGTCAACTCCCTCGACATGAGCCTGTCGGCGATGATGACGCTGGCCCTGTGCGCGCTCCTGATCGCGCAGCGCGACGGCGCCGCCCCGGCCGAGCGGCGCAACTGGATGCTGGCCTGCTGGGCCGGCATGGCGCTGGCGGTGCTGGCCAAAGGCCTGATCGGCGTGGTGCTGCCGGGCGCGGTGCTGGTGCTGTACACGCTGTTGTCGCGCGACTGGGCGATCTGGAAGCGCCTGCACCTGGGTAAAGGATTGCTGCTGTTCTTCCTGGTCGCCGCGCCCTGGTTCGTGCTGGTCGGCCTGCGCAACCCGGAACAGCCGCATTTCTTCTTCATCCACGAACACTTCGACCGCTTCCTGCGCAAGGAACACCACCGCGAAGCCTCCTGGTGGATCTTCTTCGCCCTGCTGGCGGTCGGCAGCGTGCCCTGGGCCGGCGTGCTGCTGCAAGGCCTGCTGCTGGGCGCGCGCCGCGACGCGCTCGCGTGCGAGCGCGAAAGCCAGGCCACGGCGGGCGCGCAACGCTTCCGTCCGCGCCTGATGCTGCTGGTGTGGGTGGTGTTCATCCTGCTGTTCTTCACCAAGTCGAATTCCAAGCTGCCCGGCTACATCGTGCCGGTGTTCCCGGCGGTGGCGCTCCTGATCGCGCTGTACCTGGATGCCGGCACCCGCCGCAGCCGCATGCTGACCGCCGGCCTGACCTCCTTGCTGGGTGCCGGCTTGCTGGCGCTGGTGCCGTTCATGGAGCGCCTGGCCAAGAAGCCGGGCGAGGACGTGGTGTACGCCGCCTACCAGCCCTGGGTGCTGGCGGCCGGCCTGGTGCTGCTGGTCGGCGGCGCGCTGGCGCTGCTGACTGCGCGCCAGATGCGGCGCGACCTGACCGTGCTGGTGCTGGCCATCGCCGGCTTCGCCGGCGCCCAGCTGCTGCTGGTCGGCTTCGAGCCGGTGGCGCAGGTGCGCGCCGGCAGCGCCCTGCTGCCGGCCCTGGAGGCGGCAGGCGCCGCCGACCCGAAGATCCCGCTGTACTCGGTCGGCATCTACGAGCAGTCGCTGACCTTCTACCTCGGGCGCACCGTGACGCTGGTCGACTACCGGGACGAATTCGCCTTCGGCCTGGAGCAGCAGCCGGCCTTGTGGGTGCCGACCATTCCGGCATTCACGGCGCGCTGGCGCCGCGACGCCGCCGCCGGCGTGCGCAACCTGGCCATCACCCGTCCCGAGATCGTCGAGGAACTGCGCCGCCAGGGCGTGCCGCTGCGGGTGGTGGCCGGCGACGCGCGCCGCGTGGCGATCGCCAATTTCTGAGGCGGCCGCACCCGGCCCGCCTGCCCGTTCATCTTCGACCCGACCCCATGAATTTCACGACGTTCGCATTCATCATCACCGGCGTGCTGCTCAACGCCGCCGCCCAACTGCTGCTCAAGGCCGGTACCAACGCCATGGGCGGCGCCATCCACCTGACCGCCGGCAACTGGTTCGGCACCCTGCTCAAGATCGGCATGCAGTGGCCGATCATCGCCGGCCTGGGCTGCTACGCGGTGTCGGTGGTGGTGTGGATCATCGGCCTGTCGCGCACCGACGTGACCATCGCCTACCCGATGCTGTCGCTCGGCTACGTGGTGTCGGCCTTCGGCGCCTGGATGTTCCTGGGCGAGGTGGTGCCGCCGCAGCGCATGCTGGCGATCGGGGTGATCATCGTCGGCGTGGTGTTATTGGCGCGCTCATAAATACGCGATTGCGCTGCTACAATCGCAACGCCGGCCGCGCCGGTTCAGCCAATCATAAGAATTATCCATAATAATAGTGTCCAGCGAGCATCTTTGCCGTGACGACATACCAACAATCCCAAGCACACGACGAGATGCCATGACTGCCGAGCTGCCCTTCCTGCCCTTTTCCCGGCCCACCATCGACGAGGAGACGATCGCCGCCGTCGGCGAGGTGCTGCGTTCCGGCTGGATCACCACCGGTCCCAAGAACCAGGCCTTCGAGGCGCTGCTGTCCGCCTACTTCGGCGGGCGCCCGGTGCGCACCTTCAATTCCGGTACCTGCACGATGGAGATCGCGCTGCGCATCGCCGGCGTGGGCGCCGACGACGAAGTGATCACCACCCCGGTCTCGTGGCCGGCCACCGCCAACGTGATCCTGGAAGTCGGCGCCACCCCGGTGTTCGCCGACATCGACCCGGTCACCCGCAACATCGACCTGGATAAACTGGAAGCGGCGATCACGCCGCGTACGAAAGCGCTGATCCCGGTCTACCTGTCCGGCCTGCCGGTCGACATGGACCGCCTGTACGCCATCGCGAACCGGCACGGGCTGCGCGTGATCGAGGACGCGGCGCAGGCGCTCGGCTCGACCTGGAACGGCAAGCGCATCGGGTCGTTCGGCGACTTCGTCTCGTTCAGCTTCCAGGCCAACAAAAACCTGACCACCGGCGAAGGCGGCTGCCTGGTGCTGAACACGCCGGAAGAAGCGCGCCTGGCCGAGAAATACCGCCTGCAGGGCGTGACCCGCAGCGGCGTGGACGGCATCGACGTCGACGTCCTGGGCGGCAAGTACAACATGAGCGACATCATGGCGGCCATCGGCCTGGGCCAGATGAAGCAGCTCGAGGCATTGACCGCGCACCGCGCCGCACTGGCGCGCCACTATTTCGATTGCTTCGGCCCGGATTTCGAGCGCGACACCGGCGCCCAGCTGCCGCTGCAGGCCTTCGGCACGTCGAACTGGCACCTGTTCCAGATCATCCTGCCGGACCAGGGCCCGGGCACGCGCGCCGCCTTCATGACGCGCCTGCAGCAGGACTACAACATCGGCACCGGCTACCACTACGCGCCGATCCACCTGCTGACCCTGTACCGCGAGCGCGGCTTCCGGGAAGGCATGTTCCCGCACGCCGAACAGATCGGCCGCCTGACGGTGACGCTGCCGATGTTCAACGCCATGACCACGCAGGAGGTCGAGCGCGTGGTGGCGGCGGTCAAGGCGGTATTGAAGAAGGACGCGGCGCAATGAGGGTCGTGTCGAGCAAGCCGGAAGTCTCGATCGTCATCCCGGTCTACAACGAGGAAGCCGGCCTGGCCAACCTGTTCGGGCGCCTGTACCCGGCCATGGACAAGCTGGACCTGCCGTACGAAGTCATCTTCGTCAACGACGGCAGCCGCGACGGCTCGGTATCGATCCTGGCCGAACAGTACCGCAAGCGCCCCGACGTGACGCGCGTCGTGCTCTTCAACGGCAACTACGGCCAGCACATGGCGATCCTGGCCGGCTTCGAGCAGACCCGCGGCGAGATCGTGATCACCCTCGACGCCGACCTGCAGAATCCGCCGGAAGAAGTCCACAAGCTGATCGAGAAGATGCGCGAAGGCTACGATTACGTCGGCTCGATCCGCCGCAAGCGCCAGGATTCGGCCTGGCGCACGATCGCCTCCAAGGCCATGAACCGGCTGCGCGAGCGCATCACCAACATCCACATCACCGACCAGGGCAACATGCTGCGCGCCTACGGCCGCAACGTGATCGACCTGGTCAACCAGTGCGGCGAGGTGAACACCTTCGTGCCGGCGCTGACCTATAAATTCGCGCGCCGGCCGACCGAGATCGTGGTCGAGCACGAGGAGCGCGCGGCCGGCGAATCGAAGTATTCGCTGTACAGCCTGATCCGCCTGAACTTCGACCTGATGACCGGCTTCTCGCTGGTGCCGCTGCAGATGTTCTCGCTGCTGGGCATGACCATGTCACTGCTGTCGGCGCTGCTGGTGCTGACGCTGCTGGTGCGGCGCCTGATCTTCGGCGCCGAGGCCGACGGCGTGTTCACGCTGTTCGCGGTGGCGTTCTTCTTCATGGGCGTGATCCTGTTCGGCATCGGCCTGGTCGGCGAATACGTCGGCCGCATCTACCAGCAGGTGCGCGCCCGGCCGCGCTACGTGGTGGCGGCGGTGCTGCAGGGCTTGCCGGACGAGCAGCTGGATGCCGAGGGGGAAAAGCGCAAAGTCGTGCGCTGAAAACCATCAGGCGAGCCGTCGCCCCCGCGCAGGCGGGGGCCCATACCGCGTATCAGAAATTGGATACTTTGCATCGAGGCGTCTTCTCCAACTTCGGTAGCTCGGCATGGGTCCCCGCCAAGGCGGCCGGCCAGGTCGGGGACGACGTCCGAACGTACGTGCCCCCATCGTTCGCTACCAGCCTCACCGAATTCGTTATTCCATTAATCACACCATGACCCAACCCTCCAAACGTGCAGTCGTCTTCGCCTACCACAACGTCGGCGTACGCTGCCTGAAAGTCCTGCTGGCCGGCGGCGTCGACGTCGCCCTGGTCGTCACCCACCAGGACAGCGCTCTTGAAAACATCTGGTTCGAATCGGTCCAGTCACTGTGCGAACTGGAAGGCATCCCCTTCATCACGCCGGACGACCCCAAGTCGCCCGAACTGCTGGAACGGGTAAAAGCCGCCAAGCCCGACCTGATGTTCAGCTTCTACTACCGCCACATGCTGCCGCAGGCGATCCTGGACGTGGCGCCGGCCTACAACATGCACGGTTCGCTGCTGCCGCAATTCCGCGGGCGCGCGCCGGTCAACTGGGCGGTGCTGCACGGCGCGGGCGAGGCCGGCGCCTCGCTGCACGAGATGACGATCAAGCCGGACGCCGGCGCCATCGTGGCCCAGCAGGCGGTGCCGATCCTGCCCGACGACACCGCCTTCGAGGTGTTCGGCAAGGTGACGGTGGCGGCCGAGCTGGCGCTGTACGGCGTGCTGCCGGCGCTGCTGGACGGCAGCGCCCCGCGCACCCCGAACGACCTGACCCGCGGCGGCTACTTCGGCGGGCGCAAGCCGGAAGACGGCCGCATCGACTGGACCCTGCCGGCGCAGCAGGTGTACAACCTGCACCGCGCGGTGGCGCCGCCCTACCCCGGCGCGTTCACCGACGTCGAGACTGCCGCCGGCACGCGCCGCTACGTGATCGAGCGCGCGCGCCTGCTGCCGCGCGCGCCGGCCGGCCTGCCGGCCGATGCGGCGCCGGGACTGGCGGTGGCGGACGACGCCATCCTCGGCGTGTGCGGCGACGGCCGCGTGCTGGCGATCCACGGCTTGCTGCTGGACGATGCGCGCGTGTCCGCGGCCGCACTGCGCTCGCAACTGCAGGCGGCGCAGGGATAAAATAAGCGCCGAGCGCGCCGCCACGAGCGCGCGTAAATACCTACAATATAAACGTTTTCGGCGCGCGGGCACGCGCGCCAACCCAGGCACCCAACAAGACAATCACGGAACACCATGAAGAAAGTACTCATCCTCGGCGTCAACGGCTTCATCGGCCACCACCTCTCCAAGCGCATCCTGGAAACCACCGACTGGGACGTGTACGGCATGGACATGAGCTGCGACCGCATCAAGGAACTGCTCGACCACCCACGCATGCACTTCTTCGAAGGCGACATCACGATCAACAAGGAATGGGTCGAGTACCACGTCAAGAAGTGCGACGTGATCCTGCCGCTGGTGGCGATCGCCACGCCGTCGACCTACGTGAAGCAGCCGCTGCGCGTGTTCGAGCTGGACTTCGAGGCCAACCTGCCGATCGTGCGCTCGGCCGCCAAGTACGGCAAGCACCTGATCTTCCCGTCGACGTCGGAGGTGTACGGCATGAGCCGCGACGCCGAGTTCGACCCGGAGCAGTCGGAACTGGTGTACGGCCCGATCAACAAGCCGCGCTGGATCTACGCCTGCGCCAAGCAGCTGATGGACCGCGTGATCTGGGGCTACGGCATGGAAGGCCTGAACTTCACGCTGTTCCGCCCGTTCAACTGGATCGGCGCCGGCCTGGACTCGATCCACACGCCGAAGGAAGGCTCCTCGCGCGTGCTGACCCAGTTCTTCGGCCACATCGTGCGCGGCGAAACCATCCAGCTGGTCGACGGCGGCCACCAGAAGCGCGCCTTCACCTACATCGACGACGGCATCTCGGCGCTCATGAAGATCATCGAGAACAAGGACGGCAAGGCCAGCGGCCAGATCTACAACATCGGCAACCCGACCAATAACTACTCGATCCGCGACCTGGCCGACATGATGCTCAAGCTGGCGGCCGAATATCCGGAATACGCGCAGGGCGCGCAGAAGGTGCAGATCGTCGAGACCAGCTCGGGCGCGTACTACGGCGAAGGCTACCAGGACGTGCAGAACCGCGTGCCCAAGATCGAGAACACCATGCGCGACCTGGACTGGTCCGCGGACACCACCATGGCCGACGCGCTGCGCCACATCTTCGACGCCTACCGCGGCCAGGTGCCGGCGGCGCGCGCGCTGGTGGACTGACCGATGCAGGACCCGAACGCGGCGCCGCTGATGGTGCTCAAGATCGACGTCGACACCTACCGCGGCACGCGCGAGGGCGTGCCCAACCTGGTGCGCATGCTGACCCGGCATGCGGCCGGCGCCACCTTCCTGTTCGCGCTCGGGCCGGACCACACCGGCTGGGCGATGCGGCGCGCGCTGCGTCCGGGCTTCTTCCAGAAGGTGTCGCGCACCTCGGTGGTCGAGCACTACGGCATCAAGACGCTGATGTACGGCGTGCTGCTGCCGGGGCCGGACATCGGCGCCAGGGCCGCGGCCGAGATGCGCGCGGTGCGCGACGCCGGCTTCGAATGCGGCATCCACACCTGGGACCACGTGCTGTGGCAGGACAAGGTGCGCGGCAAGGATGCCGCCTGGACCGGGCGCATGATGGCGAAAAGCGAGCAGCGCTACGCCCAGGTGTTCGGCCGGCCGCCGCATACCCACGGCGCCGCCGGCTGGCAGATGAACGGCCACGCCTTTGCCCGCCACGACAGTGTCGGCTATCGCTACGCCTCGGACGGGCGCGCCTGCCTGCGCGAGGACGGCGCCCTGCGCGACCCGGCCGCCGGCCCCTACCGCTACCAGGGCCTGGACTGCATCCAGATGCCGACCACGCTGCCGACGCTGGACGAACTGCTGGGCCGCGAGATCGACGGCACGGTGATCGACGACGACAACATCGCCGCGCACCTGCTGGCGCTGACGGCGCGGAACCGGCGCGATCACGTGTACACCCTGCACGCCGAGCTTGAAGGGCAAAAACTCGCCCCCATATTCGAGCAGCTGTTGACGGGTTGGAAAGCGCAAGGCTACCGGCTGGCGTCGATGGCGCAGTACCATGAAAAGATCGCGGGGACGCCGCTGCCGGAATATCCGGTGCAGTGGGGTACCCTGCCGGGACGGTCGGGCCAGCTGATCGTGCTCGACACGCTTGCATCACCAACCAGGTAAACCACCCGAACACCGCCGCCGGGGCGTCGGCGGCGATTCGTGGTCCAGACAGGAGACCTCCGTGGCCGACAGCCCAACCGCTTCACCCGCCCTCACCGCCGGCATGCAGCTTGCCAACTTCAGCGCCGCCATGACCGGCAACCAGACCTTCGAGCTGGCGGGCCGGCCGGCCAAGTACACCGTGCTGTACTTCTACCCGAAGGACAATACGCCCGGCTGCACCACGGAATCGCTGGCCTTCCGCGACCACCTGGACCAGTTCACCGCGCTGGGCGCGCAAGTGGTCGGCCTCAGCCGCGACTCGCTGCGCTCGCACGAAAGCTTCAAGGCCAAGCTGGGCCTGCCGTTCGAGCTGATTTCCGATCCGGAAGAAGCCGTGTGTAACCAGTTCGGTGTCATGAAGATGAAGAACATGTACGGCAAGAAAGTGCGCGGGGTCGAGCGCAGTACGTTTGTCATTGACGCTGACGGCAAACTGGTGAAAGAATGGCGTAGCGTGAAAGTCAACGACCATGTCGATGAGGTGCTGGAATTCCTCAAGACCCAGCCATAGGCCGCCGTTGGCAACCGCCGTTCGCAATGCATGACGGACATCCATAGGCCCGCCTATTTTGAGTCACAGTTTCAAGTCAACGCATCATTCCCATCAGCCCGCCGGATGGATTCCCTTCCGGACCCCGGCCGGCGTTCCCGCAGTCTCCCCTGTTGCATCTGTCCAGCCCGGCGGCGCATGTGCGTCCGCATGGTGCGTTTATCCGCCTTTTATCCGAGATTGAGAACCTGATGCCACTACCGAAAATACCGAGCAAGCCAGCGACCATCCTGCTGGCCAAGGATTACCCCCAGGCCGAACCCGGCCGATCGCCTGTCCGCGCAACCGCGAAGGCGGAGAACGACCCCGTCGAAGACCTGATCAGCGGCCCGGCCGTGGAGAGCGCCAAGAGCGGGCGCAACCGCAAGTCGAAGGCCGCACTGCTGGCCGAGGCACCGGCGCGCGACGCCGCGCCGCAAGCCGCGCCCGCCGGCGTGGCCGCTGCGGTGACCGCCCCCGCGCCGGCCGCGGCCCGCGCCGAGACGCGCACGGACCAGGCCGCCCCGCAGTTGCGCGGCGCCGAAGCACGCGACCAGCGCGAGCCGCATCCGGCCAAGCACAAGCCGGTCGAGGTGGGCGTCAAGTCGACCGCCAGCCGCAAGGCCGACCGCGCCGGCGAAGCCAAGGTGTTCGTGCTCGACACCAACGTGCTGATGCACGATCCGAGCTCGCTGTTCCGCTTCGAGGAACACGACGTGTACCTGCCGATGATGACGCTGGAAGAGCTCGACAACCACAAGAAGGGCATGTCGGAAGTCGCGCGCAATGCGCGCCAGGTGTCGCGCACGCTGGACGCGCTGATCGCCAACACCGACGACGACGCCATCGAGGCCGGCCTGCCGCTGTCCAAGCTGGGCAACAAGGATGCCAAGGGCCGCCTGTACTTCCAAACGCGCCTGAACGCCGCCGCGCTGCCGGAAGGCCTGCCCTCGGGCAAGGCCGACAACCAGATCCTGGGCGTGGTGCGCGCGCTGGAAGCCGACCGTTCGGGCCGCACCATCGTGCTGGTGTCGAAGGACATCAACATGCGCATCAAGGCGCGCGCGCTGGGCCTGGCCGCCGAGGATTACTTCAACGACCACGTGCTCGAAGACACCGACATGCTGCACTCGGGCATCGTGCAGCTGCCGGACGATTTCTGGGCCAGGCACGGCAAGGACATGGAGTCGTGGCAGGAAATCAAGGGCGGCAACTCGGCCACCTATTACCGCGTCACCGGCCCGCTGGTGCCGTCGCTGCTGCTGAACCAGTTCGTGTTCTACGAGCCGAAGAATGGCGAGGCGCCTTTCTATGGCCAGATAAAACAGATCACCGGCAAGACCGCGGTGCTGCAGACCCTGCGCGACTACAGCCACAACAAGAACAATGTCTGGGGCGTCACCGCGCGCAACCGCGAGCAGAATTTCGCGCTGAACCTGCTCATGAATCCGGAAGTCGACTTCGTCACCCTGCTGGGCCAGGCAGGCACCGGCAAGACCCTGCTGGCGCTGGCGGCCGGCCTGGCGCAGGTGCTGGAAACCAAGGTCTACAACGAGATCATCGTCACCCGCGTGACGGTGCCGGTGGGCGAGGACATCGGCTTCCTGCCCGGCACCGAGGAGGAAAAGATGTCGCCGTGGATGGGCGCCTTCGACGACAACCTGGAAGTGCTGATGAAGTCCGACGGCGACGCCGGCGACTGGGGCCGCGCCGCCACCCAGGACCTGATCCGCTCGCGCATCAAGATCAAGTCGCTGAACTTCATGCGCGGTCGTACTTTCGTCAACAAGTTCCTGATCATCGACGAAGCGCAGAACCTGACGCCGAAGCAGATGAAGACCTTGGTCACGCGCGCCGGTCCGGGCACCAAGATCCTGTGCCTGGGAAATATCGCCCAGATCGACACGCCCTACCTCACCGAAGGCTCGAGCGGCCTGACCTACGTGGTCGACCGCTTCAAGGGCTGGGCCCACAGCGGCCACGTGACCCTGGCGCGCGGCGAACGCTCGCGCCTGGCGGACCACGCCAGCGAGGTGCTGTAAGCGGTTTTCGCGTCGGCTGCAAGGCTGGCGCGGAAAGGCAAAAAGCCTGTGCTTCCGAAAGGGGCACAGGCTTTTTTTATGCGCTTCGTCCGACAACTCGTCGTTTCCGGCACTGCCGAGAACGACTGCTTGCGAAGGTACTGCTGTCCAAGATAATCGTTATCTCTGCTTTAACCCATAGCTCGTCGTCCCCGCGCAGGCGGGGACCCAAGCCGACTTTACTGAAACCATATTGGCTGCGTCATCCGAGGCATTACGGAAAACACCTTAAGCGCTTACCGCACCACGCAATCCGCGCCCGCACCCTGCTGCGGCGCTGCACCCTGGCCCTGTGCACCCATCGGCTGGTTGGCGCCGAACGACGCCGGCGGCACGAACGCCGGCGCGGCTGCCGGCGGCGCCGGCACCGGCGCGACGGTGGCGCTCGGCACATAGCCGGCCTGCCCGGCCAGGAAGCCGAGCGCACCGGCGCCGTTGCTCACCATGATGGCGCCGTCGCTGACCGACACGTGCAGCCCCGGTGCCGATTCGGCCGGCAGCGCCGCGCCCGCCGGCACGGCGGACGGCGTCCCTGCGGGCGCCTCGATCCACTGCGCGATGAAGGTGGTGCCGCGGATGCCGATGGTCGCGCCCGGCGTCTTGAGCATGAACTTTTCCTTGTTGCGCTTGCCAAGCAGGCCGGTAATCGAGCGCAGGCCGCCCTTGACCAGGCCGAAGGCCGCGCTGTCGCCTTCCGGCTTGGCGGCATCGTAGGAAAAATGTTCGATGCGGAAGGTGGTGCCGGGACGCAGCGTGATCTCGCTGTTGTCCACGAAACGGATCTGGGCGTAAGTGTTCTTTTCCGAGACCAGCGTGTCGCCGCTCTCGACCTCGGACTTCGGACCCAGCACCTTGACGCTGCCGTCGGGCTTGCGGTCCAGCAGCGGGCCGCTCAGGTGCGCGACCACGCCCACCGGCGCGGCCCAGGCTGCGCTTCCCGCCAGCAGCGCGCCGGCGCACAGCAGCGCCCTGGCGAACCGCGCCGCGCGGGCGGGCGCCGCCGCATCAATTGCAATAGTTCTTGGGCGCTGCTTTGTCATTTCCTGCTCCATTCTGTTGCGCCGGCGCCGATGCGGCGCGCTTGTCCGCTCCGCCCTGGCGGCTGTCGTCTTCCGATCCTGCCGCACGCCCCGGCGCGCCGGGGGCGACGGCGGCGGCGCCCACGTTGAGCAGGTGGACCGAGCCCTGCACTGCCTGCGCCAGCGGCACGCCTTGCGCGTTCTGGCCGCCGCCGTTGCCGCTGAAGATGGCGCAGGTCGCATCGCCCGGATTGGTGCTGCAGAACGCAGCGCTCGGGAGGGTCGACACGGGCGTCGTCGGCGTCGTCGGCGTCGTCGGTTCCGGCGTCGTCGGCGTCGTCGGTTCCGGCGTCGTCGGCGCCGGTGTCGGGGTCGGCACCGGCGTCGGCGTGGGTGTTGGTGTCGGCTCTGGGGTTGGCGTCGGCACCGGGTCCGGCGTGGGTGTCGGTGTCGGTGTCGGCACCGGATCAGGCGTCGGTGTCGGTGTCGGTGTCGGCGTCGGCACCGGTACCGGGTCCGGTGTCGGTGTCGGCACCGGCGGCGCGGCCTCGACGATGGTGCCGGGTGCGATGTCGGTGGCGCCGGCGCTCACGGTCACCTTGCCGCCCGGGGCGGACACGCCGGCCCCGGCCGCCACCGTCAGCAGGCCGCCGTTGTCGGCCAGCAGGCGCACGTTGCCGCTGGCGCTGCTCACCCGGCCGCGGATGGTCAGCGGGCCGTGCGCGGCCAGGCCGATGTCGCCGCCGCCGCTGCGCACGTCGCCGACGGCCTGGGCGCCGCCGCTGCCGGCCGCGTACGCCGGCACCGTGATGCCGCCGGCGCTGTCGATGGCGATGGCGCCGCCGTTGACGCCGGCGGCGGGCTGGTCCTGCACCGCGCCGCGCAGCACCAGCGCGCCCTGGTTGGCGATGGCGATCGGCGCCGTCCCGACGGCCTGGTTGTAGGCGGACAGCGTGGCGGTGGCGGTGCGCAGCGGTGCGGCGGCGCTGCCGATGCCGGCGCTGGAACGCAGCGTCAGGCTCGGCGCCCGCAGCATGCCGTTGCCGGCAATGCCGGCGGCGGCCAGCGTCGCCTCGGTGCCGGCGCTGACGCCTGCATCGAGCGTGATGGCGCCGCGGTTATCGGTCAGCAGCACGCCCTTCGACGCGTTGACGCCGGCCAGGCCGTCGACGCTGCCGATGCGCATGGCGCTGTCGTTCACCAGCTGCAGCGTGCCGGCGCTGCCGGCGAAGACGGCGATCGCGTTCAGCCCGCCCAGCACCACGTCGCCGGCGCCGGCGCGCACGGCGACGGCGCCGGCATTGATCAAGCCGGTGTCGCGCTCGACGATGGAGCGGGTCGAGTTCAGGACCAGCGTCCCTTGGGTAGCGCCGCCGCCGGCGCTGGTGTTGGCGCCGTTGACGACCAGCGGCGAGCGGATCGCCAGTTCGCCGGCGCCGGCATCGAGCGTCAGCCTGGCGGGCGCGGTGGCGCCGCTCAGCGCTAGCCCGCCGGCCACTTCCAGCCCACCACTGGCGCCTTCCAGGCCGCCGATGGTCAGTTCGCCGGCGCGGATGTTGTTCAGCGCCGCCTGGCCGAGCGCGAAGCCGGCGGCGTTGCCGTTGCCGCCCACCGTGATGTGGGTGCCGGCATTGAACGGCTGCAGGGTCACGCTGCCCTTGCTCACGCTGACCGCGTCCTCGATCGCCAGGCGGTCGGCCTGCAGCTGCACCGACGTTGCCGCCTTGACCGGCGCACCGATGCGGATCGGGTCGGCGCCGTAGGCCACGGCCAGCAGCCGGCTGTCCGCGCCGGCGCCCAGGTCGACCGGCGCCAGTACCGAGATCGCGCCACGATTGTTCAGGAACAGGCTGGTCGAGGCCGTCAGAGCAGCGTCGATCGTCAGCGCGCCGCCGTGCGCGTCGTCGCCCAGTGCGATGCCGTACAGGCCGCCGCTCAGCGCGCCCAGGCGGGCCGCGTCCAGCCACAGCGCGCCGGCGTCCGCCGCGCTGCCGACGCGGATCGCCCGGCTGGTATCGGTCGAGGTGAGCGACAGCAGCGGCAGCTGGGCATTGCCGCTCGCCGCGCCGATGCTGCCGCCCAGGCTGACCTGGTTGGCGCGGATGTCGATATTGTTGGACGACTTGAGCGCGCCCGTAGCGCCCAGCACGAAGGCGTTGCCGGCGCGGAAATCGAGGTCGCCGCCGCTGCTGCTCACCTGTGCGTTGACGCGGATGTCGTTGCCGGCCTGGGCGTGCACGCTGCCGGCCGCATCCAGCGCATCGCTGACGGTGAGGTCGTGGCGCGCCTGCAGCACGACGTCGGTGCCGGCGGCGCCGGCCGCCGCCAGCGTGGCCGGCGCGATGCGCGTGATGCCGGTACCAAGGCCGGCGGCGGCGCTGCGCACGTCGCCGGTGCCGGCGCTGCCGCCGGCCACCACTTCGATGTCGTAGGGATCGAGCAGCCAGCTGCCGTTCCTGCCGCCGGCGGCGCCGGCGTCGACCCGCAGTCCGCTCACGTCGAGCGCATCGCCCGAGGTCTCGACCAGGCCGCCGGCGCCGGCTTGTGCGCCGGCGCCGCCCGCGCGCGCCGAGATGGCGCCGTGGGCCGCGGTGGAGCCGTCCGACCACAGCACCACGGTGCCGCCGTTGCCGCTGTCGAGGGCGTCGGCGCGGATGCTGGCGCCGGCGTCCATCGTGGTGCGGCTGGCGCGCTGCACCGCATTGCCGGCGGCGTCGCTGCCGCCCTGGTAGGCGCCGCCGACCAGCACCGTGCCGCCGCCCTGGCGGCCGCTGGCGTCCACGCGCGCGTCGCCGGCCAGCGCGACCGCGTCGCCGAGGATCCGCACGTCGCCCCCCTGCCCGGCGCCGACCGCGCTGGTGACGCTGCCGGCATCCAGGGTGGCGGCGCGGCTGGCCTTCAGTACGACCTTGCCGTTTTCCCCGACCACGGCGCTGTCGGCATTCACCACGCCGCGCTGGTTGACCAGCGCGCCGTAGATGCCGATGCGTCCGCCCGCGGCCACGATGCGGCCCAGGTTGAGCGCCTGGTCGGCCGGGGCCGACACCACCACCTGCAGGTTGGTGTCGCTGGAATCGACCAGCTGCACGCTGTGGCCGGCGGCCAGCACGACTTCACCGCCGGGAGCGCTGACGATGCCGTTGTTGGTCACGTCGGGGGCGACCAGGAACACCTTGCCGCCATTGGGCGTGACGATGGCGCCGTCGTTGCGCACGCTGCCTGCCGCGGCGCCGGCCTGGAAGTTCTTCCTGCCGGCCAGGAAATCGGCGTCGCTGAGGTTCAGCGTCGAGGCCACCAGGCCGTTCACGTCGACGCGCGCGCCCTGGCCGAACAGGATGCCGTTCGGGTTGATCAGGAAAACCTTGCCGTTCGATTGCAGCGCGCCCAGGATCTTGCTCGGGTCCTGGCCCAGCACGCGGTTCAGCACCGCGCTGTCGCCGTTTTGCTGGATGAAGCGCGTGATCTCGCCGGCGCCGATGTCGAAGCTCTGCCAGTTGATGATGGCGCCCGGCGTGTTCGTGATCGAGAACACGTTGCCCTCGCGCGAAAAGGTGGCCTTGCCGGCCGCCACCTGGGGCAGCGTGGGCGCCCCCTGGGCGCCATGCTGGACGGCGCCCAGGCCCAGGGCCAGCAGCAGCGCGCCGCGGCGCAGGCGCGGCGCCGCACGCGCCGATGCAGGCCCGGGCTTGCCCGGCTTGGAATTCGTGGTCGTCATTCGATCCTCCTAGTAGGCCAGGCCCACGCGGACATGGAGCTTGTTCTTGCTGGTCGGCGTCACCTGGCCGACGTGGATGGCGTGCCCGTAGTCGAGCTGCACGCTCGCATTGCTGCCGGCGGCGAAGCGCAGGCCGAGGCCGACGCTGGAGATGGCGCTGCGGCGCAATTCTCCCGGCAACGCGTGGTGGCGCTCGCCGTAGGCGCTGTCGTAGAAACCCAGCAGGCGGCATTGCCACAGCGCGCGCGTGCACAGGTTGGGCGTGTACAGCTCGACGTTGGCGACGGCGCCGGAATCGGTCGCCAGGTCGCGCTCGCCGAAGCCGCGCACCGAGGTGGCGCCGCCGGCGCCGAACTGCTCGCCCGGCACCAGCGCGTCGCCGGTGAGCTGCGCGTTGAGCAGCGTGCGTGCCTGCCAGTCGCCGGCCAGCACGCCGATCACCGAGGCCGACAGGCGCAGCATGGTGTAGGCCGGCTTGGCGTTTGTACGCACCGCGGCAATGTCGGCCGCGCCGCCGCGGCTGCCGCCGGCGAGGTTCTGCAGCGCCGCCGCGGAAAAATCGAACTGGCCGCCGGGCAGCGCCATGCTGCCGACGTAGCCGATGCTGAGCGGGCGCACGGTAACGTCGTTGCCGAAGTTCTCGCCGCCGAACACGACATTGTTTTTGAAAGCCTTGACGTCGATGCCGACCACCAGGCGCCCTTCCAGGCTGCCGCGCTTGGCCAGCACGTGGTTGTAGCGCGCGCCATAGACCGCGCCCTTGCCGCTCACCGCCAGGTTGTACAGGCCGGCGCTGACGGTGCCCGAATCCACGTTCGAATA
This sequence comes from Massilia forsythiae, assembly GCF_012849555.1. Taxonomy (NCBI): domain Bacteria; kingdom Pseudomonadati; phylum Pseudomonadota; class Betaproteobacteria; order Burkholderiales; family Oxalobacteraceae; genus Massilia; species Massilia forsythiae. The sequence continues at coordinate 3,487,843 of NZ_CP051685.1, read as the reverse complement.
GCTGGCGTACAGGTCGAGCGCATCGCCGGATGCATACAGCGGCACGTGGTAGCCGGCGGCCCACACCGCCACGCGGTCCGGGTGTTCGGCGGTGGTGACGTACTGCAGCGAGCCGACATGGTCGCGCCCCCACAGGTTGGCGTGCTGCAGCAGCACGCCGGCGTGGGTCTTGCCGGTGGCTTCGGTGCCGGTGTTGTCGACGTTGAGCATCACCTTCCACGGGCGCTCGTCGGCGACCTCGACCCTGGCGTCGACCTCGTCGCCGTTCTCCGTGTTCGCATCGGCCAGTTTCAGCGTCACCTTCCTGGCCGGGTTCTCGTTCGCCAGGCGCAGGTTGGCCGACACCTCGCGCAGGTTGGGGGTCTGCCCCGGGCGCAGCGCCGGCAGGGCGGCGCGGATGTTCGATTCGGAAAAATGGCGGTTGCCGCTGACTTCGACCTGGCGGATGCGGGTCTGGACCACGTTCAGCCGCACCACGCCGCCGCCCAGTTCCTGTTCCGGCAGCTGCACGGTGACGACGTTGTAGCCGTGCGCGTGGTATTGCGCCTCCAGCGCTTCCAGCGCGCGCTGGACGTCGCCGAAGTCGCGCCCGCGGCCGGCGAACGGCGCTACCGCGGCCTGCGCCTCGGCTGCCGGCAGCAGCGTGTTGCCCTGGATGTCGAAACGCCTGATGTCGAAGCGGAGCGTGTCGCCGGCCTGGGCGGCAGCGCCACCGGCGGCGCCGGCCAGCAGCGCGGCGGCGATCAGGCGGACGAGGCGTCGTTTGATGTATGGGCTGTGCATTGGTCTCGTGTTCTGGCCCGGCGGGCAGGTGCATGCCGCGCTGCCGGCGGCGCGCTGGCGCGGCTTTCACGGCAGTCTAATCAGGTTGGAAGTTTCCTGAGGGAAAATTTGCAATAAAACGCTCATTTTCCCCTGCCGGCCGCGGATGGGATAGAGGATGCGTTGCGCATCCGATACAAACGTCGTGGCAAACGAAAAAGCGGCGCGTGATACGACCACGCGCCGCCGCTCCTTCGTTACGCCTGCAATCAGAACTTGTAGCGCGCTCCCAGCATGTAGCGCGGTCCGCCGGTCGTCACCGTCAGCACCTGCTCCTTGGTGCGCCCATGCGTGCGCTGGGTGGCGTCGGTGAGGTTGATGGCTTCGAACGACAGGCTCAGGTTCTTGTTGACGTTGAAACCCACGCTCAGGTCGACCTGGCCGTAGGGTTCGACATACACCGGGTTCGGCAAGCCATTGTTGGTCGGCGACAGCAGGAACTCGTCGCGCCAGTTGTAGGCCGCGCGCACCGACCACTTGCTGTCTTCGTAGATGCCGACCAGGTTGGCCGAATCGGACAGGCCGACCAGCGCGAACTGGTTGCCGGTGCCCATGTTGTCGAACGCCAGGTCCGATTTCACCCAGGTGTAGTTGGCCTGCACGCCGAAGCCGCTGTTGCCGAACATGTGCTGGACGTTGAGCTCGGCGCCCTTGAGCATCGCCTTTTTCTCGTTGACGTAGGTGGTCAGGAGGTAGGGCAGCGCCGGGTCGCCGGCCACGCCGCTGATGGTGCCGGTGGCGTTGCCGGCCGAATTGGTCCCGGTCAGGGTCACGCCCGGCTGGCCGTTGAAGGTGCGCAGGATGTAGTTGCGCATGCAGTTGGTGTCGGTGGCCACGCAGCCGGCCGCGATCGCCGCGTTCCAGTACTTGCCGCCGACCGGCGTGGTGGCGGTGCTCGACGGTTCGTTGACTACCTGCTGGCCAGCGTAGTTTTCCAGGTCCTTGTGGAACAGGCCGAGCGAGACCATGCTCTGCTTGCTGTAGTACCACTCGGCCGAGAGATCCAGGTTCTTCGACTTGACCGGTTCCAGCGCCGGGTTGCCGCGGTTGCCCGTCACGCCGCGCACCGAGGCCGTGGTGCCGATGCTGGTGCCGCCCTCGATCTGGTCGAAGCGCGGACGGCCGATCGACACGCCGTAGCTGGCGCGCAGCTTCAGGTCCGGGCGCACGTCCATGTCCCAGTCCAGCGTCGGCAGGAAGTTGCTGTACTTGCCGCGCAGGGTCTGGTAGGTGGTCGAGCCGAATACCAGCGGGTATTCGTTCTGCGAGATCCAGTTCAGCTGGGTCGGCGCCTTGGCCAGGCCGGTCGAGGTGACGTCGGTCTTTTCGTAGCGGAAGCCGACGCCGGTGTGCATCGGCATCGCGGTATCCCAGTCGGTGTTGAACTGCAGGTACAGCGACTTGGTCTTTTCGACCGTGGTGCGGTCGAAGCTCGGATCGTTCAGGCTCGGGGTGTAGCCGGCGCGGTCGCCGGTGACGGCGATGGCGGCGTCGCGCACCTTGGAAAAGTCGAACAGGTGGAGTTGGTTGAACAGGCGCGGGTCGCCCGAGCCATCCAGCTTGCTGAAGTACTGGCTCAGGGTGTCAAGGCGCCACAGGCTCTGGTCGTAGCTGGTCGGACTGGTGGCGGTGCCGGACCAGGAATCGCGCTGCACCTGCTGGAATTTCGAGTGGTTGTCGACCTTGGTATGCGCCAGGCCGAAGTTCAGGTTCGAGGATTCCATCAGCTTCAGGCTGCCGCTGGCCTGGGCCTGGTCGATGACCATCTTGTTGAGGCCGTCCTGGAACCAGGAACCGCTGACCTGGTTGGGCGCGCGCACGTAGTCGGCGCCCTGGATCGACAGCACCGGCATCTCGTGCGAGAAATCGATGCCGGTGGTGCCGCGGCTGAAGCTGACCGTGGCCAGGTCGTTGTTCGAACCGAACGGGCTGTCGGCCTTGGCTTCCGCGGTCGAGTGGTGCGCGTCGAAGGTCAGGCGCAGGTCGGGGGTGGCCTTCCACTGCGTGTTGAAGCCGATGGAGCCGTTGGTCGACTTGGTGGCGAAGTCGCCGCCGTTCATGGCGATGTCCTGGTTGACCACGCGCTCCTCGTAGTACAGCGGCGTGGCCACCGGGCCCTTGCCGAAGGTGCTCGACTGGATCGTGGTGTCGTGGTTGAACCAGACCGACAGTTCGTGGTACTTGGTCTGGATCTTGTTCTGCGAATAGGTGTAGTCGAGGGTGCTGGTCCAGTCCTTGTTGGGCCGGAACTGCAGCGTCAATTGGCCGTTGGTCCGCTGGCGCTGCGAGCCGCGCATGAAGTAGGAGGCATTCTGCGGCGTCAGGTAGATGTCGCTGCCCGAGGGCGGATTGGTGACGGTACGGTAGCCCGGCGTGCCCGGCTGCGGAATGGCGCCGCTGCCGGTATCGCCGATGCGGAACGGTCCCAGCCAGCCGTTGGTGATGGCGGCCTGGTTCACGCCCAGGTTGCGTTCCTGGTAGCTGCCGCTGGCGGCGATGCCGAACATGCCGTTGCCGAACACGTTGCTGTAGATGCCCGAGATTTCCGGCGTATAGGAACGCTTGGCCTTGTCTTCGCTCGGCAGGTTGTTGTTCGACCTGTCGTACACCGCCTTGGCGCCGATGCTGGCCTGGTTGCCCAGGTCGAGCGGACGCGCGGTCATGATGTTGATGGTGGCGCCGATGCCGCCCGGCGGGGTGTCGGCGCGTGCGCTCTTGTACACCTGGATCTGCGACACCGACTCGGAGGCCAGGTTGCTGAAGTCGAAGGCGCGGCCGGCCTGGTCGCCCAGGTTGGCGGTCGGCATCTGGCGGCCGTTGAGCAGCACCATGTTGAGGTCGGGACCGACACCGCGCACGGTGACGTTGGCGCCCTCGCCGCGGTTGCGGTCGATCGACACGCCGGAAATGCGCTGCAGCGACTCGGCCAGGTTGGTATCCGGGAACTTGCCGATGTCGTCGGCCACGATGCCGTCGACGATGCCGTCGGCGTTGCGCTTGAGGTTCAGCGTCGACTGCATGCTGGCGCGGATGCCGGTCACCAGGACGGTCGCCGGCGCGTTCGGGTTGGCGGCGCCGGCGTTGTCCGGCGTGGTGGCGGCCGGCGCGCCGATGGCGGTGTCGGACGGCGCGGCGCCGGCTTCCTGGGCGTGGCCGGGCATCGCCAGCGCCGCGCAGGCGCCGGCCACGGCCAGGCTGATCAGGCGATGGCGCGTGGATAGGGAATGGGTAGGTCGGGTCCGGTTGTTGTACGACATGGTGTCTCCTCTCTCGTCTCTGAAATGGCGCCGCGCTCGATTGAAGGTGCGGCGTCCGCGGTGGTTACTGCAACTCACCTGTCCCGTGCCAGGCTACGCCATGGCGCGCCGTGTTCTTGTCGTCTTGCGGGACTGTCCGCCCTGCACCGGCTTCTCACGACAGGGCTGTCGCGGGCCGGCTCGCTGCAGGGCGGCATAACTTTTCGTTATCCATTGCTCAAAGAAATTTATGAAAGATTAAGAACAAATGACCTGATTGGTCAATCGATCGAACCAACTATTTTTCGCCGCCATACCCGGCGCGAACGCGGCCGCCTGGTGTTTTCGGACCCGGTTTTTCCGGTCCGGATCGCGCTGCGCTGCAACGAACCAAGGCTATCCTGAAATCGATTTCACAAATAAATCAATGACTTCGTGTTAACGCTAACGGTACGCATGAGCAGCAGCCGGGGTTTATACTGGCCTTGATAAAGCGACAAAACAGCCACGATGACGCCGATGACGCCGATGGTTTCTTGTTGCGGAAAAATCACATGAGTGGACCCAGACATGCCCGTAACCGGTGACCAGCAATTACTGAAGCAACTCAACCGCATGGCGCTGGTGCGCCAGGTCGGCGCCCGACCCGGCCTGTCGCGCGCCGCGCTGGCCGAGCAGCTGCACCTGACCAAGTCGACGGTCAGCGCGCTGGTGCGCGAACTGGTGGACGAAGGCTGGCTCGCCGAGCGCGACCTGCTGGTCACCGGCGAAGTCGGCCGGCGCGCCACCCCTCTGCACCTGGATCCGTCGCGCCTGGCGCTGCTGGGCGCCGAACTGGGCGTGGACGAGGCGCGCGTGGTCGCCGTCGACCTGCTGGGCGGGGTGCTGGAAACGCGCGTGGTGAGCTACGACGACGCGCACGATGCGGCATCCTGCATCCGCCTGGCTGCGCGCGCGCTGGTGGCGCTGGCGCAGCGCCTGGAGCGCCCTGCCCGCGCCGCTGGAGGAGACACGGCGCGCAGCGCAAGGCGCATGCTCGGCGTCGGCATCGGCCTGCACGGCGCGGTGGACGAAGCACTCGGCCTGCTGCGCCACGCCCCCCACCTCGGCTGGCGCAACGTCGACGTCGCCGGCCAGGTGCGCGCCTGCTTCGCCGGCACGCCGCTGGCGGCGCTGCCGCTGGCGATCCAGAACGAAGCCAACGCCGCCGCATTGGCGGAGTTCGAATTCACCGCCCAGTCCAGCACCGATCCGCTGATCTACCTGTCGATCGGCTACGGCGTGGGCGCCGGCGTGATCGTCGGCGACCGCCTGCTGACCGGCCTGCACGGCTTTGCCGGCGAGGTCGGCCACGCCATCCTGCAGAGCGACGGTCCGCCCTGCTCGTGCGGCCGGCGCGGCTGCGCGGACGCGCTGATCGGGCTGGGATCGCTGCTGCATACGGACCCGGCGGCGACCGGTCCCGACCGGCATTACAGCCATGGCGCGCTGGAGCGCCTGTTCCGGCGCGCCGCCGCCGGCGAAGCGGCCACGCGCGCGGCGGTCGAGGCGGCCGGCCGCCAGCTCGGCGTGTTGCTGAACAATTTGTGGGCCGGCTTCGACCCGATGGCGATCGTCATCGGCGGCCCGGCGCTGCGCCTGGGCGACGCCTTCGTCAAGCAGGCGCGGGGCGTGCTGGCCGGGTATGCCGACGCGGCGCAGCTGGCGGCGCCGGCGATCCGCACTTCGCAGTTCGGCGAGCAGGCGGTGGCGGTCGGCGCCGCGGCGCTGGTGCGTTATCGCGTGACGCGGCCGCTGGACCTGCAAAGCATGGCGCGGCGGGAGCAGCGCTCGGGTACGGCCAGGGACAGTGGCCTGGAACGCGTGGCAACGGCGCCAGGCCGGTAATGGTGACAAACCGCGCATTTCAACGAGCACCTTTTGCGGTAGATTACCGGGAAACGAAGAGGAGCCCCATGCGCTTGCCGAAAATCACCGCGTCACTCGCTGCACTGCTGCTGAGCAGCCCATTCGCCGCCCTGCCCGTGCAGGCCGCCCCGGCCGACACGCCGGCGAAGCAGCGCTTGTGCAAACCGTGCAGGATGCCAAGCCTGCCCATCGCCCTGCCGCGTCATGGCATGGTGCTGGCCGCCGGATCGTTCCTGAGTACCGGTTCGTTGTGGTACATGGTCGATCTGGAACGCGGCGAAGCGAGCCGTATCCTGGCGCGCGACGACCGCACCGCGCACAAGACCGACATCGTGGAACACACGACGCGCCCCATCCCGCCCGACGACCTCGCCACGCTGAGACGGATCGCCGACGGCATCTGGGCCAGCACCGGCCCGCTGCCGACGGTGATGGCGACCGACGCGGCCTGGGACCTGTGGCAGCTCGACGGCGACGATGTGCGCCGCGACTTCGGTCCCGGCGACCCGGACGGGTTGGGGAAGGAAGCCAAACAAATCATGCAGCGCCTGGTCGGCGTAGCGGCGCCCGCCTAGGCGGTGCGAGCGTTAAGCGATCCACCCCCATGGGCCGATCTACTTGGTCTCGAACGTGGTCACCCCATCCCAGTCCACCCCCGGCGGCTCGGCGCGCCAGCGGGCGATGCGCTGCAGGTACAGCGCATACAGCCCGCGCCGCGGGTGATCGTCCGCCAGTGCGTCGTGCAGCGCCGCGATGCGCCGCTGCGCCCCGTCCCAGTCGCGCGCCCGCACCAGCGCCAGCGCCGCATCCCAAGTACGCAATTCGTCCAGCAGGCCCGCATCGAGTTCCGCCGGCCGGCCCAGCGGCTCGAAAATGGCCACCGGTTCGTTCTTGCCCTTCACCCGCACCCGGTCCAGCTCGCGGTAGGCGAATTCCGGGGCCGCCAGGCGTGTCGCCTCGCCCACCGCGATGCCGACGCCGTACACTTTGGTGATGCCTTCCAGGCGCGCGCCCAGGTTCACGGCGTCGCCCATCACGGTATAGGCGCGGCGGATGGCCGAGCCCATGTCGCCCACGTGCATCAGGCCGGAATTCACGCCGATGCCGATCTTCAGGGGCGGCCAGCCGCGCGCGCGGAAGGCCTCGTCCAGGCGCGCCGCGCTGGCCTGCATCAAGAGCGCCGTGGCCACCGCGCGGCTGGCGTGGTCGGCAAAGGCCACCGGCGCGCCCCAGAACGCCATCACGGCGTCGCCGATGTATTTGTCGAGCGTGCCCTGGTGGCTGGAACGGATGTCTTCCGACATCGCGGTCAGGTACAAATTGATGTACTCGCGCAGTTCTTTGGGCGGCAAGCCTTCGGAGATGGTGGTGAAGCCGCGCACGTCGACGAACATGACCGATAAATCCCGGCTCTCGCCTTCCATGTCGTAGGCGTGCGGGTTCTCGGCCATCTGCGCCACCAGTTCCGGCGCCACGTACTCGCCGAAGCGAGACACCAGCGCCCTGCCCTTGCGGAATTCGAAAAAGTAGCCCCAGCCCAGGTTCAGCACGAACAGCAGCGCCACCAGCAGCAGGCAGATCACCATGTCGAGCACGGTGTCCTCGACGAAGTACATGGCCATGTTGATGCCCGCCACCAGCGCGAAGGCGGCGCCGGCCGCCAGCACCGCCGCCAGCGGCGACAGCGCCGGCAGCAGCAGCGCCAGCAGCGTGCCCACCGCCAGCACCTGCAGCACTTCGATCGGGAACGCGTACTGGGAGCGCGTCTTGAAGCGCCCGTCGAGGATCGACTTGATGACGTTGGCGTGCACCTCGACGCCGGGATAGGCGGACGACACCGGCGTGGCGCGCAGGTCGACCAGGCCGGGCGCGGTGGTGCCGACCAGGACGATCGCGCCGCGCAGCACCTGCGGCGCCACGCGTCCGGCCAGCACGTCGCTGGCGGACACGTAGCGGAAAGAGCCGCCCTGCGGGCCGCCGCTGCCGTGGTACTGCACCACGGTCAGCAGGCCGTAGCCGGCCGGGATGCTGCGCTCGACACCGGGGCCGGCGATGCGGATCGCCTTGGCGCCGCCGGATTCCAGTTGTGCCTCCGACTGCATCATGGCATCGTCTTCGAACACCGGCGCGATCGACGTCGCCTTCAGGTAGACCGCGGCGGTGGCCAGCGCCAGCGACGGGTAATAGCCGTCGCCGATGCGCTGCAGCAGGGAGCTGGAGCGCACCACGCCGTCGGCGTCCTGTACCACCGTGAAGCTGCCGGCGCCGCGCGCGGCCTGCTGCAGCGGCGCGATGTTGGCTTCGTAGCCGTCGGCCTCGTAGGCGAGCAGTTCGCGCCCGCCCAGGCTGGCCGCGGTGAACGGCGGCGGCGGCAGCACGCCACGGGTCAGGCCCGGCGACAGGTTATAGCCCAGCACCACCGGCCGTCCGGCCAGCGCGCGCGCGAACTGGCCGTCGTAGTCGAGCGCCGGCCGCAGCGCGTCCAGGCGGCGCCGCATGCCGGGCACGTCGCGCAGCTCGGCGCCGGCCAGGCGTTCCAGCACCGCGTAGCCGGAACTGGTGTCGGGTTCCGGGAAGGCGATGTCGAAGCCGACGGTCGCCGCCCCATAATGTCCGACCAGTTGGTCCACCAGGCGCGCCATCGTGTTGCGGCTCCAGGGAAAGCGCCCCACTTCGCCCAGGCTCTTGGCGTCGATGTCGACGATGACGATGCGCGGGTCCGGCACCGGCCGTTCCAGGCGCATGCGCAGGTCGGCCACGATGGTGTCCTGGCGCGCGATGGCGTGGCTGCTCCACACGCCCATCAGGTACAGCAGCGCCGCCAGCGTCAGCGCCAGTCCCAGGGCCCAGCGCAGTCCGTATTTGCGCGCCAGGCCGCGCATGCGCCCGCGCGCCGGCGCGCGCGCTGCCTTCCTTGCGAATCGCGGCATCGTCCGTGCTCCCGCTTACGGCCGGTAGCCGGGAATGGCGGCCTCGTCGACCTCGTCCACCTGCGCCGGGTCCAGGAACTTGCTCGAGAACTGCGCATAGACCTTCTGGCGCACGAAAATGTCGAACAGGTCCGGATCGATGTGGCCGTTGAGGGCGAACTTGCCGAGGATATGCAGTGATTCCGACAGCGTCTTGCCCTTCTTGTAGGGGCGGTCGGGCGCGGTCAGCGCCTCGAAGATGTCGGCGATCGCCATCACCCGCGCCTGCACCGACATCTGGTCGCGCCTCAAGCCGCGCGGGTAGCCCTTGCCGTCCACCCGCTCGTGGTGGCCGCCGGCGTACTCCGGCACGTTGCGCAGGTGCTTCGGCCAGGGCAGCGATTCCAGCATGCGGATGGTCACCACGATGTGGTTGTTGATGATCTTGCGTTCTTCCCCGGTCAGGGTGCCGAACGGGATGTTCAGGTTGTAGATCTCGTCCTCGTCCAGCAGGTCGCGCTCGACGCCGTCCGGGCCGGTCCAGCGGTAGCGCGCGATGCGGCGCACGCGCTGCTGGTCGGTGACGCTCATGCCTTCGCTGCCGACGTTGGCGTGGCGCAGGAAGTCGCGGTCGGCGCGCAGCTTGGCCTGTTCCGCGGCCAGGCCGGCGTCGAGTCCGGCCAGCTCGTCGGCGCCGAGGCCCGGCTGGCAGCGCGCGCGCAGCATGCGGATCTCGGCATCGCGCAGCAAGACCTCGAAGCGCGCATCGACCAGGTGGATGCGGTCGAAGATGGTTTCCAGCTTGGTGGCCTTGTCGACCACGTGCACCGGGGTGGTGATCTTGCCGCAATCGTGCAGCAGGCCGGCCAGCCACAACTCCTTGCGGTCGCCCTCGCTCATGCGGAAGCCGGCCATCGGCCCCTCGGCGGTGGCGTGCACGGCGTCGGCCAGCATCATCGTCAGTTCCGGCACGAACTGGCAATGGCGGCCGGTGTGCGGCGACTTTTCGTCGATGCCGATGTTGATCAGGTTGACCAGCGATTCCAGCAGGTGTTCCAGCTGGCGGATCAGCTGGCGGTTGGTCAGCGCCACCGCGGCCTGCCCCGCCAGCGCCTCGATGAAGCGCTGGTCGGTGGGCGAGAACGGGCGCACCGCACCGGTGGCCGGATCGCGCGCGTTGATCAGCTGCAGCACGCCGGTGAGTTCCTTCTCGTGGTCGCGCATCGGCACGGTCAGGAACGATTGCGAGTGGTAGCCGAAGGCGTCGTCGAAGCGGCGCATGCCGGAAAAATTGAAGTCCTCGGCCTGGTACACGTCCTCGATGTTGACCGAGCGGTCCAGGTTGGCCGCGTAGGCCGCGACCGAGGACAGGTTCTTGCCGCCGTCGGCATCGTACAGCGGTACCGGCGACAGGCCGACCGGATCGCCGCCGGCCCCGCCCTGGCGCAGCCCGAGCGTGTCGTTCAGCGAGAACTGGAAGCACAGGCTGCGCCCGTCCGCACTGGGCCGGTACAGGGTGCCGCCGTCGGCGTTGGTCAGGTTTTTCGCGGCCTGCAGGATGCGCTCGAGGAAGGCGTCGATGTCGTGGTCGCCGGCGAGGGCGAGGCTGACTTCGGTGAGGAGGTCGAGCCGCTCGGCGATAGGGGACTGGGTTGGCTCTTGCATGGCGGTAGGGGGCTGGAACGGCTGCTGATGCGGCGGCCGGGGCGGCAGACGGCGGCGTAAAGACGATCCGTGTATTGCCGAGCTGAAATTTTTTAACAGTGTAGCCGCCTTCCTGCGCCCTGTATACCGTGCCTGCCCAAACGGCTATCATCCCGTTAATATCAAGCAGCAAGGAACAACATGAAATTCCGATTCTGGGGCGTGCGGGGGTCGATCCCGTCCCCCGGGCCGCGCACCGTGCGCCACGGCGGCAACACCACCTGCATCGAAGTACGCACCGGCGGCGGCACCCTGATCGTGCTGGACGCGGGCACCGGCCTGTACCCGCTGGCGCAGGACCTGATGGCGCGCCGCACCGCAGGCACCGGCATCGATGCCGACATCTTCATCTCGCACAGCCACTGGGACCACATCCACGGCCTGCCCTTCTTCATCCCGTTGTTCGTCAAGGGCAGCCGGGTGTGCCTGCACGGGCCGCGCGACGCGGCCAGCGGCAGCGGCATCGAGCGGGTGATGGCGGTGCAGCTGCAGAACAGCTATTTTCCGGTCAGCGAAGAGCGCATGGCCGCCAGCATTTCCTACCGCACGCTGGAAGCCGGCGAGCAGCATACCGTCGGCGATGCCGTGGTCGACAGCGTGGTGATGAACCACCCGGTCGCCAACCTCGGCTACCGCATCGCCTGCGGCGGCAAGTCGCTGTTCTTCACCGGCGACCACGAACCGTTCAGCAACCCGCACGCGCCGGGCGCGCCCGGCCACGCCGCCGCCCAGCAAGAGATCGCGCGCCGTCAGGCCGAGATCGACCGCGCCATGCAGGGCGTGGATGCCTTGATCGTCGATTGCTCGTACACGCTCGAGGAATACCCGGCCAAGCAGGGCTGGGGCCACGGTACCTTCGATGCCGCGCTGGAGATGGCGCTGCGGGTCGGCGCGCGCACGCTGTACTGCACCCACCACGAGCCGACCCGTGCCGACGACGAACTGGAAGCCGTGTTCGCGCAGGCGCTGGCGCGCTTCGCCGGCCGCCTGGAACACCTGGCGGTGGTGCTGGCCTACGAGGGACTGGAAGTCGAGCTCTCCTGACCGGCCACCGCCATCCGCTCCAGCCGCGCGTACGCCGCATCGGGCAATACCAGGTCGGCCGCCGCCAGGTTTTCGCGCAGGTGCGCGAGCGACGCCGTGCCCGGTATCACCAGGATGTTGGGCGAACGCCGCAACAGCCAGGCGATCGCCACCTGCATCGGCGTCGCTTCCAGCTGCGCCGCCACGGCCGACAGCGTCTCCGATTGCAGCGGCGAAAAGCCGCCGAGCGGGAAGAACGGCACGTAGGCGATGCCCTCCCCGGCCAGTTCGTCGATCAGCGCGTCGTCGCTGCGGTGCGCCAGGTTGTACTGGTTCTGCACGCAGACGATCGGCACCATGCGCCGCGCCTGCCGCACCTGCGCCGGCGTCACGTTGCTCAAGCCGATATGGCGCACCAGCCCCTGGCGGCGCAGTTCGGCCAGCGCCGCCAGCGGTTCTTCCAATGAGCCTTCCACCGGACCGTGCACGCTCAGCATGCTGCGCAGGTTGACCACGTCCAGCGCGTCCAGGCCGAGGTGGCGCAGGTTGTCGTGCACCGCCGCGGTCAATGCCTGCGCCGAGCAGGCCGGCAGCCAGGCGCCCTGGGCGTCGCGGCGCGCGCCGATCTTGGTGACCAGCGTCAGCCCGGCCGGATACGGCTGCAGCGCTTCCCGGATCAAGCGGTTGGTGACGTGCGGCCCGTAGAAGTCCGACGTGTCGATGTGGTCGACGCCGCCCTCCAGCGCCGCGCGCAGCACGGCGCGCGCCTGTTCCGGGTCGCGCGGCGGGCCGAAGACGCCCGGGCCGGCCAGTTGCATGGCGCCGTAGCCGAGGCGCTTGACGCGGCGCTCGCCGAGCATCCAGGTGCCGGCGCGTTCGAGTCGGGTCATGGTGTTCTCCTTGTTGGGTGAGTGTAAGGACAAGATAACGCCGGCCCCGCCGGCGGACAATCCACTACAATCCGCACGGGCTGTACGGAAAAACGGACAATGGACATCGACCTGGACGACTTGCAGATTTTTGTGGCGGTGGCGCGCGCCGGCGGCTTCCGCGAGGCGGCGCGCGCACGCGGCGCCAGCCCCTCGGGCCTGAGCGACGCGGTGCGCCGGCTGGAGCAGCGGCTCGGCGCGCGACTGCTGAACCGCACCACGCGCAGCGTGACGCCGACCGAGGCTGGACGCACGCTGCTGGAACGCCTGGGGCCGGCCCTGGGCGAAGTCGAGGCGGCGCTGGGCGCGGTGGCCGACGCCGGCGGCCAGCCCGCCGGCATCCTGCGCCTGAACGTGCCGCTGGCGGCGTCGCGCCTGGTGCTGCCGGACATCGTGCCGCGCTTCCTGACGGCCTACCCCGACATCACGCTGGAAGTGACGGCGGAAGACCGCTTCGTCGACGTGCTGGCGTCCGGCTGCGACGCCGGCATCCGCTACGAGGAAGCGCTGGAGCAGGACATGATCGCGCTGCCGATTGGCCCGCGCGTGCAGCGCCTGGCGGCGGCCGCGGCGCCGGCCTACCTGGCCCGGCATGGCCGCCCCACCCATCCGGACCAGTTGCCGGCGCACGCCTGCCTGGCCGGGCGCTTCGCCGGCGGCCCGGTGGTGCAGTGGCAGTTCGAGCGCGCCGGCGAGGTGGTGCACGTCAACCCGCGCGGCCCGCTGATCGTGCGCCTGGGCATCACGGCCGACCTGGCGGTGCAGGCCGCGGTGGCCGGCAGCGGTATCGTCTACCTGTTCGAGGACTGGCTGCGCCCGTACTTCGAAAGCGGCGCCCTGGCGCCGGTGCTGGAAGACTGGTGGCCCAGTATTTCCGGCCCCTGGCTGTACTATTCCGGGCGGCGCCTGGTGCCGGCGCCACTGCGCGCCTTCGTCGATTTCATCAAGGGCGACGCTGGCTAGGCGCCCGCCGCGGCATGCACCGGCCGCTCAACCGACGACTTCGAACCTTTCGATCGGCTCGAACACGGTGATCGTCACCTGCACGTGCAGCGGACTGTCCCAGTCGACGTGGAGGTGGAATTCGACGCCGCCGGGGCCGCCCTCCGGATCGTGCGGCCCGATGTTGGTCACGTAGACATTGGCCTCGCCCAAGTTCGGACGGCCGGTATCGTCGTAGGGATCGTTGCCCGCCCGCCATTCGGCCGCAGTGATCAATACTGCGGCACTTTTGGTGATCGCTTCCCAGTTATGGTTGATCCGGACGCGGCCCTGGATATTGCGATAGATGAGCCTGATCGAGCGTGCCATGTGTGCTCCTTCACGGTTGTCAACCGATTCTGGAAGACCGAGCGCATGGTGTGTCTGTGCCCGATCAAAATAATCACGCATGCACGCGCGATACGTGATTATTCGTGAGATTCATGCCGGCGCTGCTCGTCTATGATCGAGGATGGCAATTTCCAACCGTAGTCATCACCGAGGAGGCATTCAATGAAATCGATCACCCTGGCCGCGCTGGCGGGTGCAACCCTGCTGTGCGGCTGTGCAGCCAACAATCCGGCCCAGGATGGCCAGCAGGCCATGGCGGACCGCGGCACCACTTCGGTCGCCAGCTATATCCCGCGCAAGGGCGGCCGTCCGGACAACGTGACCGTGGCCGACAAGCAGCAGCTCGAGAACCAGCGGGTGATGGAAAACGGCGTCAACAACTCCGGCAAGGATTGGTGATCCGCCGCGCCCGGCCGACGCCCCGCATGCATGAAAAAAGGGCCGCAAGCGCAAGCTTGCGGCCCTTCGCGTCGGCGCGCCGGCGGCGCGCCTCCCCTTCAGGCGCCGCGCATCAATCGTTCTGCACGAACACCGCCGCGGTACGCGCCGGCACGCTGAAGCTGCCGCTGGTGCGGTCGTAGCTGGACGATTTCACCACATCGTCGCTGCCGCGGCGCTGGATGCTGTGCAGCGCCAGCTTCTTGCCCTTCAGCTCGGGGATGGCGAAGGTCTTGGCGGTCTTGTCGACGTTGAACAGCACCACCACGCGGGCGAACTCGTTGCCGGCGTAGCTGCGCGGCTGGCTGCCGTCGATACCCATCACCACCAGGCCCGGCACCTGATTCGGTCCGACGTTGTAGAACTTCAGGCGCTCGTTGACGTCCTGCGCGGTGCGCAGGCGGAACAGCGTGGTGTCCTTGCGGATCGCCAGGAAGTCCTCGAACACGTCGCGCGCCTGGACGATGGCGCGGCTGTCCGGCTTGATCAGCGGATTGGCCAGCAGCGGCGCCATGATCGGCCAGTTGTCGCCGTTGGTGTTCTGCAGCGGCAGGCCGACGCCGAAGTTGTTCGACGCGTAGCTGTAGTCCAGGCGGTTGAACCAGTCGCCGGCGTTGTAGCTGTCGCGGTCGAGCGACTTGGAACGCAGGATTTCCTGGCCGGCATGGGTGAACGGAATGCCCTGCGCCAGCAGGTTAATGGCCGTGCCCAGGTTCTGCACGCGCACCCGGTCGGCCAGCGAGGTCGTCTGCGGCAGGCGGAAGGCGTCGATGTCGAACAGGGTCTGGTTGTCGTGCGCCTCGATGTAGTTGATGGTCTCGGCCGGGTTGGCGGCGAAGCCGGCCTTCTGGCCGAAGTAGTCGATCTCGGCGTTGCTTTTCACGGCGCCGGTGCGATCTAGGAAACGGTAGTCGCGCAGCGTGCCGGACAGGGCCACGCGCACCATGTCCGCCAGGCGCAGCGCGTCGTCGCGGGTCTGGCTGGCCTTGCCGTTCGGGTCGTACCACACGCCGTTGATGAAGCCCTGCTGGGTGAACAGCGCGTCGCCGTTGTCGCAGCAGCCGCCGCCGCGGACCGAGTCGCGCATGCGGTCGTTGAACGAACCGATGCCGGTGCCGTACATGTTGGCCTGGCGCGCCTGCACGAAGCGGGCGTCGTTGGCAACGGCGCCGAAGTTCCAGGCTTCGCCGTACAGGTAGATGTCGCGGCCGGCCGCCTTGTTGACGTCCGCCTGCAGGCGCTTGATCAGGTCCAGCGGACTCAAGCCCATGATGTCGAAGCGGAAGCTGTCGACCTTGTACTGCTTGGCCCACATCGACACCGAATCGATCATCAGCTTGCCCATCATCGTGGTTTCCTGCGCGGTGTCGGCGCAGCAGCTGTCGTTCAGGATGCCGCCGTTCGGATTCAGGCGGTAGTAATACGTCGGGACGATGCGGTCCAGCACCGACAGCGGGCCCTGCTGCGACTGGCTGGTGTGGTTGTACACCACGTCCATGGTCACGCGCAGGTCGGCGTCGTGCAGGCCCTGCACCATTTCGCGGAACTCGCGCACCCGCACGGCGCCGTCGCCGGCATCGGTGGCGTAGCTGCCTTCCGGCGTGTTGTAGTGCACCGGGTCGTAGCCCCAGTTGAAGCAATCGCTGTCCTGCACCGCCGCCACCGCCGCCTGCTGGGCGCTCGAATCCGGCCCCGCGTTCGGGATGCTCGGCACGCTGCACTTGGCTTCGTCGACGCTGGCGAAGTCGAAGCTCGGCAGCAGGTGCACGTGGGTCATGCCGGCCTTGGCCAGCGATTTCAGATGGCGCATGCCGTCCGAGCGGGTGTCGGTAAAGGCCAGGTACTTGCCGCGGTGCGCCGCCGGCACCGTGCTGTCGGAGGCCGAGAAGTCGCGGATGTGCAGCTCGTACAGGGCGATGTCGGTCGGATGCGCCAGCGCGGGAATGGTCTGCACGTCCCAGCCGAACGGCTTCAATGCGGCGCTGTCCAGGTTGGCGACGAAGCTGCGCGTGCTGTTGGCGCTCACGCTCAGCGAATACGGATCGGTGACGGTGTTGGCGACGACCTTGTTGTCGGCCCAGCGCGACAGCACGTTCACCGTGTAGGTGTAGTAGGCCTTGTTGGTCCAGGCATTGTTGGGCGCGGTGTAGCTCCACACGCCGCTGGCGGCGTCGCGCGTCATCGGCACCGTGGCGGTGGCGCCCGCGGTGGCGTTGGCGTACACGTTCAGCGCCACCGACTTGGCGGTCGGCGCCCAGACGCGGAAGGTCGGCACGCCGGCGGCATTGAAGGTCACGCCGAGCTGGGCGTTCACCGCCCTGGCGGCGAACACGTCGTCCAGCATGCCGGCGCTCTGCAGCGAGGTGATCTTCATCAGGTTACCGGCGCTGTCGTACTGGGCGATCGCGAACTGGCTGCTCGCCAGCTGCGCCACGGCGGCGGCGTCCTTGGCCGACAGGCTCAGGCCGGTGGCGCCGGTCAGGTGCGGGAACTTCTGGCGGATCGCTTCCGGCAGCGTCCCGATGCGCAAATCGACGCTGCCGTCCGCGCCGGTGACGCCGCCGGCATTCGCGTTCAGGCCGCCGTTGGAGGCGTAGAACAGCTTGTAGCTGCCGCTGGTGGCGGCGCCCGGCCAGGCCAGCGTGGCGGCCGACAGCCAGTAGGCGCTGGCGTTGCCCAGGTTGCCGTAGGTGAGCGCCGGCGCCGCATCGTAGGTGGCGCAATCGCCTTCCAGCATCCAGATTTCCTGGCCGCGGGTGGCGATGTCGCCGTTCAGGCGCACGTTCTGGTCGGCCGCGCAGTTCTTGGTGCCGTAGCCATCCGTGACCAGGAACGAAATGGACGTCTTGCCGGCCGCCAGCGGGATGTCGACGTAGCCGCCGAAGGCGTCGGTGCCGCTGAACAGGAAGCGGTCGGTGATCCAGGCCGAACTCGGCGTTTGCGGGCCGTCCCAGGAATACACGCCCCACTGGGCGGCATCGTTCTCGACACGGTGGAAGTGCATGCGGATGGTGCCGGGCGCCACCGCTGCCGCGGCCGCGGCCACGCTCGTGCTGACGGCCAGCTGGCGCGATCCGGACTGGGCGCCCTGCTGGGTGGCATCGCCGGCCCCGCAGCCGGCGAGCAGCATGGCCAGCAGCGGCATGCTGCACAGGGTCGCGGCCAGGCGTGGCCGTGAAGTCAAACTACGTCGAATCATTGTGTTGTCCCCTCTTCATTCTTGTTTGGACCGGCGGGCACTGCCCGGGCGGCAACGCTGGCCGGCGGTCGTGTGTAATATTACTACTACACCTTGCAAAAATTTTAAAAGGAGACAGGAGTGCGCAGGCAATGTTCACGAAATGTTGCGTGCTTGCCGCATACGGAGGGTTCGATGCGATACGTTCGCGTTCTGGCAGTACAAGCGGAAATCGCCGGCCCAAATACGTCGTCCCCGCGCAGGCGGGGACCCATGCCGAGTTTCAGAAATCGTCAGCCCAGAAGCATCGAGGTGTTTCCGAAGCCGCCGTATCTTGAAGTTCGCTATGGGTCCCCGCCTGCGCGGGGAGTCGTTTCAGGCAGTGCCTGGAACGACGGTGATGGTGCTGTTTACAGGATGTGCGTACCCACCCACCACGCGATCGCCGACATGAACGCCGACGCCGGGATCGTGAAGACCCACGCCCACACGATGTTGCCGGCCACGCCCCAGCGCACCGCCGAGGCCTTTTGCGCCGAGCCCACGCCGACGATGGCGCCGGTGATGGTGTGGGTGGTGGACACCGGCACGCCGATCATCGAGGCGATGAACAGGGTGATGGCGCCGCCCGATTCTGCGCAGAAGCCGCCGACGGGCTTGAGCTTGGTGATCTTCTGGCCCATGGTGCGCACGATGCGCCAGCCGCCGAACAGGGTGCCCATGCTGATCGCCGTGTAGCAGGAAATGATCACCCACATCGGCGGCGCGGCGTCGCCGGCGCTGGAGGCGCCGGCGACGATCAGCAGCATCCAGATGATGCCGATGGTCTTCTGGGCATCGTTGCCGCCGTGGCCGAGCGAATAGGCCGCGGCCGAGACCAGCTGCAGGCGGCGGAACCAGGTGTCGACCTTGCGCGGCGGGGTGCGCACGAAGATCCACGACACCGCCAGCATCACCAGCGAACCGAGCACGAAGCCCAGCAGCGGCGACAGGATGATCCACTGCACGGTCTTGAGCAGGCCGCCGCCGACCAGTGCGCCGGTGCCGCCCTTGGCCACCGCGGCGCCGACCAGGCCGCCGATCAGCGCATGCGAGGACGACGACGGGATGCCGTAGTACCAGGTGATGACGTTCCAGACGATGGCGCCGACCAGCGCGCCGAACACCACGTAGTGGTCGACGATGTGCGGATCGACGGTGCCCTTGCCCACCGTGGCGGCCACGTGCAGGCCGACCGTGAAGATGGCGACGAAGTTGAACACCGCCGACATGGCCACCGCGGTTTGCGGTTTCAGCACCCCGGTCGACACCACCGTCGCGATCGCGTTGGCGGCATCGTGGAAGCCGTTCATGAAATCGAAGACCAGCGCTAAAAGGACGAGCAGGCCCAGCACGTAGATGCTGATGTGAAGAGAGTTCATCGTTGTTGTTATTGTTATGGGCTTACGCGTTTTCGACGATGATGCCTTCGATGATGTTGGCGACGTCTTCGCAGCGGTCGGTGACGGTCTCCAGGATCTCGTAGATCGCCTTCATCTTGATCAGGTTGCGCACGTCCGGCTCGTCGCGGAACAGCTTGGACATGGCGGCGCGCATCACGTGGTCGGCGTCCGATTCCAGGCGGTCGATCTCTTCGCAGATCGCGACCATCTTCTGGGCATTGTCCATGTTGTTGAGCATGCCGACCGCCTGCTGGACCTTTTCGCAGCAGGCCAGGCACAGCTCGGCCAGGCGCTTGGCTTCCGGGGTGACGGCGTGCAGGTCGTACAGCGAGATGGTCTGAGCGGCGTCCTCCATCATGTCGAGGATGTCATCCATGCGCGTGATCAGCTTGTGGATGTCGTCACGGTCGAGCGGCGTGATGAAGGTCTTGTGCAGCAGGTCGACGGTGGCGTAGGTGATCTTGTCCGCCTGTTTTTCGAGGCTTTCCACGGCGTGGGTGCGGTTTTCGAGGTCGTCGAAGTTGGTCATCAGGCCGACCATCTCTTGCGCGCCCTTCACGCACAATGCGGCGTGCTGGTTGAACAGGTCGAAAAACTTGCCCTCGGTGGGCATCAGGCGTCCAAACATGGTTTTCTCCGTTTCTGGATCTCTTGGGGACTTCTTCTTGGTGGGCCGCGGCGCCGCGGAGTGCGTCGCCGTGGTCGTGGTGTCGCGGCTCAATCGCCCTGGTATATAGACAGGCTACCGCTGTAGTTGCCGAACTTGGTGTACATGCCCATCCAGGTCAGGCGAATGGCGCCGATCGGGCCGTTACGCTGCTTGCCGATGATGATCTCGGCGGTGCCCTTGTCGGGCGAGTCGGGGTTGTAGACTTCGTCGCGGTACAGAAAGATGATGACGTCGGCGTCCTGCTCGATCGCGCCCGATTCGCGCAGGTCGGACATCACCGGACGCTTGTTGGGGCGCTGTTCCAGCGAGCGGTTCAGCTGCGACAGCGCGATCACCGGGCAGCCGAGTTCCTTGGCCAGGCCCTTCAGGCTGCGCGAGATTTCCGAAATCTCGGAGGCGCGGTTGTCGCCCGGCTTGGAACCCTGCATCAGCTGCAGGTAATCGACGATGATCAGGCCGAGCTTGCCGCACTGGCGCGCCAGGCGGCGCGCGCGCGCGCGCATCTCGATCGGGTTCAGCGCCGGGGTCTCGTCGATGAAGACCTGCGCATCGTTCATCTTCTGGATCGCGTGCGTCAGGCGCGGCCAGTCCTCGTCGTTCAGCTTGCCGGTGCGCAGGCGGTGCTGGTCGAGCTGGCCGACCGAGCCGAGCATACGCATGGCGAGCTGCGTGCCGCCCATCTCCATCGAAAAGATCGCCACCGGCAAGCCGGCCTCGATCGCCACGTTCTCGCCGATGTTGACGGAAAACGCGGTCTTGCCCATCGACGGACGGCCGGCCACGATCACCAGGTCGCCCGCCTGCAGGCCGGAGGTCATGCGGTCGAGGTCGATGAAGCCGGTCGGCACGCCGGTGATCTCGCCCTGGTTTTCGCGGCTGTACAGTTCGTCGATGCGCTCCACCACCTGGGTCAGGAGCGGCTGCACCGCCAGCCAGCCCTGGGCGCCGCGCGCGCCCTGCTCGGCGATCGCGAAGATGCGCGACTCGGCCTCGTCGAGGATCTGCTTGACCTCGGCGCCCTGCGGATTGAAGGCCTTGCCCGAGACTTCGTCGGCGACGGTGATGAGCTGGCGCAGCACGCCGCGGTCGCGCACGATCTCGGCGTAGCGGCGGATGTTGGCGGCGGACGGCGTGTTCTGCGCCATCGCATTCAGGTACTGGAGGCCGCCCACGTCGTCGGCCTTGCCGAGCTGGACCAGCGCCTCATAGACGGTGATCACGTCGGCCGGTTTGCCCGAGTTGATCAGGCGGACCATCTGTTCGAAGATGATCCGGTGGTCGTAGCGGTAGAAATCCTCCGCATGCATGAAGTCGGCGATGCGGTCCCACGCCGCATTATCGCGCAGTAGGCCGCCGATGACGGACTGTTCTGCTTCGATGGAATGCGGGGGAATGCGGAGCGACTCGATCTGCGGGTCTGCTGGGGTGTTCATGGCCGGCATTATACCCGTTAGACACCGGCCGCTGAAAAGATTGGTGAGTTTCTAAAAATAAAAACGACGTTTTTTGCGTACCAAAAACGACGCTTTTCGACGACTTCAAATGCGTCGTCCCCGCGAAGGCGGGGACCCATGCTGAACACCGGAACTCGTTACATCGGACACACCAGGGTGTATTCGACAGCGAGACTTCGGTTACTCGGCATGGGTCCCCGCCTGCGCGGGGACGACGGCATCAGTTGCGAGACTGATGGAACGACGATTTATTTAGGCTGCTTCGCCGACGACGGCGATGGTGACGTCAACCACGACGTCGGTGTGCAGCGCGACGGCAACCGGGTGCTCGCCGGTGGTCTTCAGCGGGCCGGCCGGCATGCGCACTTGCGCCTTTTCGACGGCGAAACCTTGCTTGCTCAGGGCTTCGGCGATGTCGAAGTTGGTCACGGAACCGAACAGGCGGCCGTCGACGCCGGCCTTCTGGGCGATGGTGACGGTCATGCCGTTCAGCTTCTCGCCCTGGGCTTGCGAAGCGGACAGCTTCTCGGCGGCGGCCTTTTCCAGCTCGGCGCGCTTGACTTCGAACTCGGCCACGGCCGATTGGGTGGCGCGGCGGGCCATTTTTTGCGGGATCAGGAAGTTACGCGCGTAACCGTCCTTGACCTTGACCACGTCGCCCAGGTTACCGACGTTGACGACTTTTTCCAGCAGGATGACTTGCATATTATTCTCCAGGTTCTCTGACTGCGTACCGCGATTAAGCGTTGTGCAGATCGGTGTACGGCAGCAGGGCCAGGTAACGCGCGCGCTTGATCGCGGTGTCGACTTGACGCTGGTAGTGCGCCTTGGTGCCGGTCAGGCGTGCCGGCATGATCTTGCCGTTTTCCTGGACGAAGTCCTTCAGGGTGTCGACGTCCTTGTAGTCCACCTGTTCCACGCCGGCGGCGGTGAAGCGGCAGAACTTCTTGCGCTTGAACAGCGGGTTCTGCTGTTTGCGCTTCAGTTTTTCTTTTGCTTTGTTTTTGTCGAACTTTTTACCGAATGCCATTTTTGGCTCCTGTATCTATATAAACGTGCGCGCTTGGATCTTGGATCGGCTAGGCGGCACTGAAATCAATGATATGAAACACCAGGGCTTTGCTGTGACGGCTTTTCCTGGCCAGGAATCCCGTGAAGCGGTGCACTGCGCCGAGTTCGGCGTGGGCGAAGCGGCCCGAAATCTCGCCCGCGGCGACCGCGGTGATCTCGAACTCGACCTGCCTCTGCACACCCGCTTCCATCTGCTGCGACCCGTGCTGCAGGATCGCGCCGACGATCGGAATGCCGGCCGGGGTATAGCGCAGGGTGTCGCGTTCCGTGATGCTGGCAACCAGCGACAGCTCGTTCACCCCGTGCGCGTCGGCCCGTTACTCAGGCAGCGGCAGCGGCGGCCGGCGCGGCCGACTGCTCGGCGCGATGGGTCTTGGCTGCGTCTTCGCGCTGGACCGACTTCATCATCGGCGACGGCGCGGTCTCGGCCTTCTTCATCTTCACGGTCAGGTGACGCAGCACGGCATCATTGAATTTGAATGCGGTTTCCAGCTCGACCAGGGTCTCGTTGTCGCACTCGATGTTCATGCAGATGTAGTGCGCCTTCGGCAGCTTCTGGATCTGGTAAGCCATTTGACGGCGGCCCCAGTCTTCGACGCGGTGGATCTGGCCGCCGCGCGAGGTGACCGTGGTCTTGTAGCGTTCGATCATCGCCGGGACCTGCTCGCTCTGGTCCGGGTGGACGATAAACACGATTTCATAATGACGCATGCAACACTCCTTGAGGACGTTTAAACAAATGCCCACCTCGGCGTCAAGACGAGTGTGGGAAGGGAAAGCCCGCTATTATAACTGCAAAAAGTCAACCGCTCAATCGCTTTATCGTTCGTGATAAGCCCGCTTTTTACCGCTTCCTTGCTGCGACTGCGCAAAAAAGATGCGCCAATTGTGTAATTTCCCTTGCACGCCACGCCATACTGTACAAAAATACAGTCTGTCCTCATACCCACTCGCACCCCCATGCTTAAGCTCACCGCACGGCAAGAACAGATCCTCAACCTGATCAAGGAAGCCATCGACAACACCGGCTTCCCGCCGACCCGCGCCGAAATCGCGCAAGAGCTTGGCTTCCGCTCGGCCAACGCCGCCGAGGAACACCTGCAAGCCCTTGCGCGCAAAGGCGCGATCGAAATTTCTCCCGGCACCTCGCGCGGCATCCGCCTGCTCGGCGGCACGCCGCCGTCGGCCGTGCCGGCGGTATCCGCGCCGATCCCGCTGCCGGCCATTCCGCCGGCGCTGCTGATGGCACTGCCGCTGGTCGGCCGCGTCGCCGCGGGCTCGCCGATCCTGGCCCAGGAACACGTCGAAGCCACCTATTCCGTCGACCCGGCCATGTTCTCGGCCAAGCCGGACTTCCTGCTGAAGGTGCGCGGCTGGTCGATGCGCGATGCCGGCATCTGCGACGGCGATTTCCTGGCCGTCAAGAAGGTCGACAGCGCCAAGAACGGCCAGATCGTGGTGGCCCGCATCGGCGAGGAAGTCACCGTCAAGCGCTACCGCCAGAATGGTCCGACCATCGAGCTGCTGCCGGAAAATCCGGAGTTCCCGGTGATTACGGTGGATCCGAATACGGACGAGTTCGTGCTGGAAGGTTTGGCGGTGGGACTGCTGCGTTCGTGGCATTGATCCACGCTGCTCTTCGCCATTGAAGCGATAGCGGGCAACACAGCACGTCGTCCCCGCGCAGGCGGGGACCCATGCTGAGCTACCATCATTGGCGATGTATGGGTCCCCGCCTGCGCGGGGACGACGTTCATACGCATCGCATGATTGTTACCAGCGGCGCATCAAACCTCACTTCCGCTCCTCCTTCTCCGGCGGCGGCGCATTCTTGACCATCTCGTTGTGCTCGTTGACGTAGGCTTCGGTCGCCGTGCGCCATGCCGTGAAATCCGCCACCACCAGCTTGCCGCCGACCTGCGTGTCTTCCGAGATCCGCTGTCCCACGTCCGCCAGGTGCGCCGTCGCCTTGTCCATCTCGTCCTTGGTCAGCAGCTTGGCGATGTCGTCCGGGATGCGCTTGGTCAGCGGCATCGAACCGTTCAGGTACTGGACGAAACGGTTGTGGCAGGCCTGCCAGGCCTGCATGCGCGCGCTGTAGCGGTCGATTTCCTCGTTGATCTTGGACATCGCCGGGAAGCGCGGCGCCGGGCAGCGGTATTCGTCGGTGCGCAGGTCCGAGCCGTCATACTTGACGATCCAGTAATCGAGGTCGGCGCGGCGCGCGGCGCGCTGCTTCATCAGGTCGAGCGAGGCGATCGCCACCGCGTTGCCCTTGGCAGCCGCCTTGCCGAACCAGAGCGATGCCTGGGCCATGTCGACGCTGCCCGCTTCGCCGTAGAAATACATTTCGCCCAGGTGCTGCTGGGCCGTCACGTTGCCGGCATTCGCCAGCTTGGTGTACTTCTGCAGCGCTTGCGGATAGGCTTTCTTGGCGAACAGGGCATCGGCGTCGGCCAGCTCGTCGGCCAGCGCCGCGTCGGTGAACAGCAGCGCGGCGCACAACAGGGCAATTTTCATGGGCGGAATGGCGTAAGGTGGCGCGGACGGCAATGGAAACGATGCCACGATCATAACCCGGGCGGGGCCACGGCTCAACCGGCAAGCGCCGCCGCAGCGGCCGCTTTACCGGATTTTACGAAACCGGCGCTGCGGGATTCAGCCCTGCAGGGCGTTGCCGAAATCGGCCAGCAGGTCGTCGGTATCCTCGATGCCGACCGACACCCGGATCAGGGATTCGGCGATGCCCATGCTGGCGCGGCGCTCCGCCCCCATCTCGAAGAAGATCGTGTGCGCCACCGGGATCACCAGCGTGCGCGTGTCGCCCAGGTTGCTGGCCGGGATCGCCACCTGCAGGCGGTTCAGGTAGTCGAAGCAGTCGATGCCGTCCTTCAGCTCGAACGAGAACAGCGAACCGTAACTGCGGAACAGCGCGCCGCACAGCGCGTGCTGCGGGTGCGATGCCAGGCCCGGGTAGTGCACGGCCGCGACGCGCTCATCGGCTTCCAGCATCGTCGCCAGCGCCAGCGCGTTGGCGCAGGTGCGCTCCATGCGCAGCGCCAGCGTCTCGGCGCCGACCGCGATGTGGTGCGCCGCTTCCGGCCCGAGCGAGGCGCCGAAGTCGCGCAGCGACTTGGCGCGCAGCTGCGCCATGCCCTGGGCGGCCGGCGCCAGGCGGCGGAAATTCGGGGCGATGTTGGGGAAGGCGCTCCAGTCGAACAGGCCGGTGTCGGTCAGGGCGCCGCCCAGCGCCATGCCGTGCCCGCCGATCGACTTGGTCAGCGAATTGACCACCAGGCCGGCGCCCACCGCCTTGGGACGGAACAAATACGGCGTGGTCATGGTGTTGTCGACCACGTACAGGATGCCGCGCGCGCGGCACAGCGCGCCGATGCGCGCCAGGTCGGCCACCTGGGTGCGTGGGTTGGCGACGGTCTCGACGAACACCAGCCGCGTGTTGTCCTTCAGCGCCGCTTCGACGTTGGCGACGTCGGTGGCGTCGACGAAGTCGACCTCGGTGCCCTGCCCCGCCACCGTGTTCCACAGGCTGTTGGTGTTGCCGAACAGGAACGCGGACGACACCACGTGGTCGCCCTCGCGCAGCAGCGCCTGCGCCAGCGCGCCGATGGCGGCCATGCCGGTGCCGAAGCACAGCGTGGCGGTGCCGTCTTCCATCTTGGTGATCTTGTCTTCCAGCGCCGCCACCGTCGGGTTGCCCTGGCGGCCGTAGCGGAAGCCGGGTTCCTTGCCCTGGAAGACCGAGGCCAGCTGGCGCGCGTCGGTGTAGCCGAAGGCGACCGAGGTGTGGATCGGCTTGTGCAGCGAGTGTTGTTCGATCGGCTTGCGGCGATCATTGTGCAGGATGGTGGTGGTGAAGCCGTAATTCGCTTGTTCGGTCATGGTAAGTAGTGTGGGCGGGTTCCCCGTCCACGCGGTGATTGTTGACGGCGAAATCATCCGGTTACGACGACGGCGCCGATATCGATCGAATCGGCATGGGTCCCCGCGTTCGCGGGGACGACGGCGCCGTTTACTCCGCGGCGACCGGCGGATTCAGGTTCAACTGGGTGCGCACCAGGTCTTCCGACGACTTGCCGGACGACTGGTGACGGTGGTTCTCCAGCTTGTCCAGGTAGGCCGGGGTCACGTCGCCGGTGATGTACACGCCGTCGAAGCACGAGGCCTCGACGCTGGTCAGTTCCGGATTGACGTCCATGATCGCCTGCTTGAGCGCCGCGATGTCCTGGTACACCAGGCGGTCGGCGGTGATCTCGCGGCAGACTTCCTCGACCGTGCGGCCGTGGGCGATCAGTTCGTCGCGGGTCGGCATGTCGATGCCATACACGTTCGGGTACAGCACCGGCGGCGCGGCCGAGGCGAAGAACACCTTGCGCGCGCCGGCCTCGCGCGCCATCTGCACGATCTCGCGGCTGGTGGTGCCGCGCACGATCGAGTCGTCGACCAGCAGCACGTTCTTGTCCTTGAATTCGGCGGCGATGGCGTTGAGTTTTTGGCGCACCGATTTCTTGCGCATGCCCTGGCCCGGCATGATGAAGGTGCGGCCGATGTAGCGGTTCTTGATGAAGCCTTCGCGGTACTCGACGCCCAGTTTCAAGGCCAGCTGGATCGCAGCCGGACGCGACGAATCCGGGATCGGCATCACCACGTCGATCTCCTCGACCGGGATCTCCTTGCGGATCTTGTCGGCCAGGTACTCACCCATCTTGAGGCGGGTGGCGTACACCGAGGCGCCATCGATCACCGAGTCCGGGCGCGCCAGGTACACGTATTCGAAGGCGCACGGATTCAGCGAGGGATGGTCGGCGCACTGGCGCGCGTGCATGTGGCCGGCGTCGTCGATGAACACCGCCTCGCCCGGCGCGATGTCGCGCATGAAGCGGAAGCCCAGGCCTTCCAGCGCCACCGATTCGCTGGCCACCAGGTACTCGGGGCCGTTCTCGGTCTCGTTGACCCCGATGCACAACGGACGGATGCCGAACGGATCGCGGAAGGCCAGCAGGCCGTGGCCGGCGATCTGGGCGATCACGGCGTAGGCGCCGCGCACGCGGCGGTGCACCACGGCGACCGCCTTGAACACCGCGTCCGCATCCAGCGTGTAGCCGTCGGCGGCCTGCTGGATCTCGTGGGCCAGCACGTTGAGCAACACTTCCGAGTCGGAGTCGGTGTTGATGTGGCGGCGGTCGTTGCGGAACAGCTCGTCCTTCAACTGGGCCTGGTTGGTCAGGTTGCCGTTGTGCGCCAGTGTGATGCCGAACGGCGCGTTGACATAGAACGGCTGCGCTTCTTCTTCGCTGGACGAACCGGCGGTCGGATAGCGACAGTGGCCGATGCCGGAATTGCCCATCAGCGAACGCATGTTACGCGTGCGGAACACGTCGCGCACCAGGCCGTTGGCCTTGTACATCGAGAACATGCTGCTGTGATTGGTTGCGATGCCCGCGGCATCCTGGCCGCGGTGCTGCAGCAGCAGCAATGCGTCATA
Organism: Massilia forsythiae; assembly: GCF_012849555.1. NCBI lineage: Bacteria > Pseudomonadati > Pseudomonadota > Betaproteobacteria > Burkholderiales > Oxalobacteraceae > Massilia > Massilia forsythiae. Next base: position 3,460,224 of record NZ_CP051685.1, on the reverse strand, counting down.
CAACAACTGGTTGACGGGGGCCTGCGAAACGACGCCGACGATGCCACACATGGTGCGCTCCTAAAACTGACTGCTAAACGAGGAATCCGCCCAGGCTGCCGCATGGCGGCCCGGCCGGGTTCCCAAACGAGAAATCAAAACTGGACATGCTGCGCCAAGGCAGCGGGCAGGAAAGGCTTCACGGTGCGCACGCCGCTCTCCGCCATGGGAGCGAACAGCGCCTCCTGCCAGAAAGCCTGTCGGGGAATGGATGTCATCCCGCACAATATGACCCCGGCCAGCACGATGACGATACCCCGCCCCAGTCCGAACAGGCCGCCCAGGCCGCGGTCCGCCAGCGACAGGCCGGCCGCGTCGACCACGGCGCGGATCGCCAGGGACAGCAGGCCGGTCAGCACGCGCACGCCGAGAAACAGTGCGATATAGGCAACGATCAACCTCCCCGCCTCGCCCGGAATCACCGATGGTAGCATGGGCGCCAGTTTGGCGCCGCAGGCATTGGCGACCACGAAGGCGGCGACCCAGCCGGCCAGCGACAGGATTTCCTTGACCAGGCCGCGCATGGTGCTGATGACGACCGACGAGATCAGGATGAACAGCACCAGGTAATCGAAAATGGTCACGGCGCGCGGACGGTCATGGCGTGTGCAGCGCCGGCGCGCTCGCGACGGCGGCGCTCGCGGCGGAATCGGTCACGGAAAACGGCATCGTCACGAGCGGCGCGTCACACCGGCTTGAGCGCGCCGGACATGCCCAGCTTGCCCGCCTTGGCGCGTACCTTTTCCGCCTCGTCCCGGCTCATCGGGCCGATCAGCACGCGGATCAGCTCGCCGGACGAGGTGCTGGCTTTTTGCGTGTACGAACTGATGCCCGCGCCGCGCAGCCTGGCCTGCACCTCGGCCGCCTTTTCCTGGCTCGACATGGCCGCCACCTGCAGCACGAAGCGCTGGCCGGATTCGTCCGCCGCCTTGGGCTTGTCGGCCGGCTTGCCTTCCAGGATGGCGAGCGCGCGCGCACCCTCGGCGGGCTTGGCAGGCCTGTCTTCCTTCGCCTTTTCTTCCTGCTTGGCCCTGGCGATGCGCTCGGCGCGTTCCGCCTTTTCACGTTCGGCGCGTTCGGCTTTGTCGTGCTCCGCCTTTTCGGCTTTCTCGCGCGCCAGGCGCACGGCCTTGTCGTGCTCCGCCCTGTCCTGTTCCGTTTTGTCGCGCGCGAGCTTGTCGCGATCGGCGCGCTCCTGCTCGGCCTTGCGCGCCTTGTCGCGCGCCGCCTTGTCGGTGGCCGCCTTTTCGCTGGCCAGCTTGTCGCGGTCGGCGCGCAGCGCGCGCTCCACCCGTTCGCGCTCCAGGCGGTCGGCGCGCTCGCGCGCCAGCCGCTCGGCCTTTTCGGCGGCGCGGGTGTCGGCTGGCGCGTCGGTCCTGGCCGCATCGGCCTTCGGCGCCGGCTCGGCGCCGGGCTTGGCGGCGAGGGCCGCCGGCGTCCTGGACGACGGCGTGCGGGGCGGTTCGTTGACGATTTCCTCGCCGCTGTCGACGCTGTCCTCGGCCGCCACCGCCTTGTCCGATGGCGCGGGTTCGCGCGGCGCCGGCAGCGCGCCGGCCTTGTCCTTCGAAGGAATCTGGATGGCGATGTCGCCGGCCACCGGCGGCTTGGGCTCGGAATCGAGCAGCATCGGCAGGCCGACCGCGGCCGCGAGCGCCAGCGCGACGGCACCGACCAGGCGCCGGCGCGCGCGTTTCTTTTCCGGCAGCAGCGGATCCTTGCCGGGACGGCGGGTGGCGCCGCCGGCGGCGTTGCCGGCGCGCTTGGAACGGGCGCGCTCGTTGAGGGCGGCGTCCTCGTCCTTGCTGTAGAACCGGCCGCTGTCGTCGGCGGCGCGGTCTTGCTTGTTTTTATTGAGGAACGAGAACAAGCCCATGCGAATTCTGATCAATGAAGGGAGGATTTACGGGCGGCCATCACGCCGGCCACCGTATAGAACGAGCCAAAGACCACTATTCTATCATCCTGTCCGGCCCGCTTTGTGGCATCCGCGAACGCCGCGCCCGGATCGGCGAAGACCTTCACCGAAAACTCGTCGGCCTTGGCCCCGGCCGGACGTTTCTCTTCCAGCTTCGCCGCCAGCGCGGCCGGATCGGCGGAGCGCGGCGACGGCAGCGCCGCCACGCACCAGTGGTCGACGTGCGGCGCCATGTGGGCGATCACGGCGTCGATATCCTTGTCCTGCATGATGCCGAACACCGCGTAGGTGAAGCGGTGGAAGCCCATGTTGCCCAGGTTCTGGGCCAGCGTCGCCGCCGCGTGCGGGTTGTGCGCCACGTCCAGCACCGTGGTCGGCTGGCCCGCCAGCACCTGGAAGCGGCCCGGCAGCTCCACCAGCGCCAGGCCGGTGCGCACTTCCTGGGCGCCGACCGGCAGCGTGGTGCGCAGCGATTCCAGCGCCGCCAGCGCGGCCGAGGCGTTGAGCAGCTGGTTGGCGCCGCGTAGCGCCGGATACGCCAGCGCGTTGCGGCGCTGGCCGCGGCCGCCGTAGGCCCACTGCTGCTTGTCGCCGGCATAGTTGAAGTCGCGGCCCAGCAGCCACAAGTCGGCGCCGATGCTGTCGGCGTGGTCGATCAGGGTCTGCGGCGGCAGCGGGTCGCTGCAGATCGCCGCCTTGCCCGGCCGGAAGATGCCGGCCTTTTCGAAACCGATCTGTTCGCGCGTGTCGCCCAGGTAGTCCTGGTGGTCGATGTCGATGCTGGTGACGATGGCGACGTCGGCATCGACCACATTGACCGCATCCAGGCGCCCACCCAGGCCGACTTCCAGGATCGCCACGTCCACGCCGGCCTTCGAGATCAGGTGCATGATGGCCAGCGTGGTGAACTCGAAATAGGTCAGGTCGATGTCGCCGCGCTGCGCCTCGACGACCTCGAAGCTGGCCACCAGCGCCTCGTCGGGCGCCATGTCGCCGTTGATGCGGGCGCGCTCGTTGAAGTCGAGGAAGTGCGGCTTGATGTACAGGCCGACGCGGTAGCCGGCGTGCAGCAGGATCGATTCGAGCATGGCGCAGGTCGAGCCCTTGCCGTTGGTGCCGGCCACCATGATGACCGGGCAATCGAACTGCAGCGCCATGCGTTCCTTCACGAGGCGTACGCGGTCCAGGCCCATGTCGATATGGGTTTCGGCGTGGCGCGATTCGAGCAGCGCCAGCCAGTCGGGCAAGGTGGTCGGGAGAGTGGACATGGGCGGAAGATGCGGTGCGTGGCGGCCGGCAGGACCGGCGGGAAGACGGAAACGGAAACGGCTGCCTGCCGCGATGGACGGCGGCAGTCGGCGCAGGGACGACAGTATAAACGGATCGAAAGCGGTAGAGGCGGCAGAGAGGCCGGGGCCGGCGGCAGGCAGCGTCGCCGGCCCCGGCGCGCGCTCAGGCCAGCACGTCGGCCGGCTGGCTCTGCAGCAGGGCCAGCAGGCGCGCGATCTCTTCGCGCATCTTGCGGCGGTCGACGATCATGTCGACCGCGCCCTTTTGCACCAGGAACTCGGCGCGCTGGAAGCCTTCCGGCAGCTTTTCGCGCACGGTGTTCTCGATCACGCGCGGGCCGGCAAAGCCGATCAGCGCCTTCGGCTCGGCCATCACGACGTCGCCCATGAAGGCGAACGAAGCGGACACGCCGCCCATGGTCGGGTCGGTCAGCACGCTGATGAACGGCAGCTTTTTCTCGGACAGCTTGGTCAGCATGGCGGTGGTCTTGGCCATCTGCAGCAGCGACAGCAAGCCTTCCTGCATGCGCGCGCCGCCGGTGGCGGTGATGCAGATGAACGGCACCTTCTGTTCCAGCGCGACCTGGGCGCCGCGCACGAAGCGCTCGCCGACCACGGACCCCATCGAGCCGCCCATGAATTCGAATTCGAAGCAGGCCACCACGACCGGCAGGCTCATGATCGAACCGCCCTGCACGATCAGCGCATCGGTCTCGCCGGTGGCGTCCATGGCGGCCTTAAGTCGGTCAGGATATTTCTTGCTGTCCTTGAACTTCAGCGTGTCGACCGGCAGCGTTTCCTGGCCGATGTCGTAGCGGCCGCCCTCGTCGAGCAGCGCATCGAGGCGCGCGCGGGCGCGGATGCGCATGTGGTGGCTGCATTTCGGGCAGACGTGCTGGTTGGCATCCAGGTCGGCGCGGTACAGCACCGCTTCGCACGACGGACACTTGACCCACAGGCCTTCCGGCATGGTCTGTTTCTTGGCGGCATCGGAGCGCTGGATGCGGGGGGGCAGCAGTTTTTCCAACCAACTCATATTGTTCTCCTTTGCGGCTAGTCTGAGTGGCGGTAGTGTAATCGTTCGATTCCGGCTTGTCGAATGCTTGCTCTAAACATATTAGCTGTTCGATAAGCTTGAAAACCGGGCGACAGGCGGGCTGTGCCGCCTAGCCCGGCGTCATCGCGTCGGCCAAGTCGGCGGTGACGGTCTTACGGCCGGCGATCACGGCGCGCACGAGGCTGTCGTCGTCGGGGCCGGCGCCCCAGAACGTCAACCGCTTCGGTTCCCCCGTCGCGCCGCTCATCCGTAACGGGCCTGGTCGCCGACTTCCGCGGTCTCGAACTCGAAACCGCCGATGCGCGCCGCGACCAGGTTGTAGACCCAGGCGCCCAGCAGCGTAAACAGGAAACCGATCACCACGTACATCAGCGGCATCATCAGCGCCATCAGCATGCTGGTGCCGGGCTGGGGACTGATCATGGACACCAGGATCATGATCAGCGCCAGCGGAATCGAGAACACGAAATACAGCGCGGCCATGACCTTGGCCGACTGCATAGGCGACACACGCAGGATTTGTTTTTTCATGTCGGAAGCGCCTCGGTGGGAGTGAAACAACTGTCGGTACACTCTACCGCAGGGTTTTCAAAAAGACCACAAAAAAAAACGGCGCCGGAACACAAGGTCCGGGCGCCGGTCGTTACGGGCCAGGGCCGGCCCGGCCGGGGGTCAGCGCGCGTCGAGCGCCGTGCGGATGCCGGCCACGAAGTCGCGCACCGCCTGCGGGCCCTGCTCCTTCGGGGTGTTTTCCAGTTCCTGGATGATGCGGCTGCCGATCACCACCGCGTCGGCCACCTCGGCCACCTGCTTCGCCGTGGCCGCATCGCGGATGCCGAAGCCGACGCCGATCGGCAGCTGCACGTGCTCGCGGATCGCCGCCACCCGGCGCGCCACGTCGGCGGTGTCGATGCTGCCGGCGCCGGTCACGCCCTTGAGCGAGACGTAGTACGAAAAGCCGCTGCCGTGGCGCGCCACCTGCCGGATGCGCTCGGGCGTCGAGGTCGGCGCCAGCAGGAACACCAGGTCGAGGCCGTTTTCCTGCATCTCGGCCGCGAACTCGGCGCATTCCTCGGGCGGATAATCGACCACGATGGCGCCGTCGGCGCCCGCCTCGCGCGCCTGGCGGATGAATTCCGACGGCCCCATGCGCTCGATCGGATTGGCGTAGCCCATCAGGACCACCGGCGTGGCCTGGTCGGTGCGGCGGAACTCGCGCACGTAGCCGAGCACGTCCTTCATGCCGATGCCGAAGGTCAGCGCGCGCTCGCAGGCGCGCTGGATCACCGGGCCTTCGGCCATCGGGTCGGAAAACGGGACGCCGAGTTCGAGCACGTCGGCGCCGCCCTCGACCAGCGCGTGAAGCAGCGGCACGGTGAGTTCCGGGCCGGGGTCGCCGGCGGTGATGAAGGTGACGAGGCCGGTCTTGCCCTGCTCCTTGAGGGCGTTGAACGTCTGTTCGATTCTGGACATGCTGTGCTTTCTTGTTGGATTAACCGAAGTTCAGGCCGGCGCGCTGCGCGACCGTGTGCATGTCCTTGTCGCCGCGGCCCGACAGGTTGACCAGGATGATCTGGTCCCTGGGCAGCGTCGGCGCCAGCTTGGCGGCGTAGGCGATCGCGTGCGCCGATTCCAGCGCCGGGATGATGCCTTCGATGCGGCAGCAATCGTGGAAGGCGGCCAGCGCCTCCTCGTCGGTGATCGAGACGTACTCGGCGCGCTGGATGTCCTTCAGCCAGGCGTGCTCGGGGCCGACGCCCGGATAGTCCAGGCCGGCCGACACCGAGTGCGTCTCGATGATCTGGCCGTTGTCGTCCTGCAGCAGGTAGGTGCGGTTGCCGTGCAGGACGCCCGGGAAGCCGGCCGTCAGCGACGCGGCGTGCTTGCCCGAGTCCAGTCCCTCGCCGGCCGCCTCGACGCCGACCAGCTTCACGCCCGGCTCGTCGATGTACGGATAAAAGATGCCCATGGCGTTGGAGCCGCCGCCGATGCAGGCCACCACGTAGTCCGGCTGGCGGCCGGTCATCTGCGGCATCTGCACGCGGCATTCCTCGCCGATGACGGACTGGAAGTCGCGCACCATCATCGGGTACGGGTGCGGGCCGGCCACGGTGCCGATGATATAAAAGGTGTTTTCGATGTTGGTGACCCAGTCGCGCATCGCTTCGTTGAGCGCATCCTTCAGGGTCTTGGAACCGCTTTCGACCGGCACCACGGTGGCGCCCAGCAGCTTCATGCGGTACACGTTCTGGGCTTGGCGCTTGACGTCCTCGCTGCCCATGTAGATCACGCATTCGAGGCCGAAGCGCGCGCAGATGGTGGCGGTGGCCACGCCGTGCTGGCCGGCGCCGGTCTCGGCGATGATGCGCGGCTTGCCCATGCGGCGGGCCAGGAGCGCCTGGCCGATCACGTTGTTGATCTTGTGGGCGCCGGTGTGGTTCAGGTCTTCGCGCTTGAAGAAGATCTGGGCGCCGAGCTCGCCGCTCGCACCCTGCTGCGACCAGCGCTTGGCGTGGTACACCGGCGAGGGCCGGCCGACGAAGTGGGCCAGCTCGTAGCGGAACTCTTCCAGGAATGCCGGATCGTGGCTGAAGCGCGCATAGGCGTCGTTCAGCTCGGCCAGCGCGTGGCTGAGGGTTTCGGCAACAAAACTGCCGCCGTAGGGGCCGAAGTGGCCGGTGGCGTCCGGCAACTGGTAATCGGTGGTCTTGAACAGCTTCTTCGAATCGATGGTCATGGTGTGGCTCGCTTTTCAGGTGATGGCGTCGGCAGCCCGCACCGCGTCGACGAACGCGGCGATCTTGCGGGCATCCTTGATCCCCTTGCCTGCCTCGACACCGCTACTGATGTCGACCGCAAAGGGACGTACTTGCGCCACCGCGCCAGTCGCGTTTTGCACGCTCAAGCCACCACTCAAAACGACCCGAGGCGCGAGCTCTTTTGGAATAACAGACCAATCGAAGACCTTTCCTGCGCCGCCGTAGGCATCGACCCAGGTGTCGAGCAGGAGGCCCGAGAACCAGGCGCTGGCGGCGCGGTATTGAGATTCCGATTCTATCAAATCCGCGGCCGTGGTGTCCGGCCTGACGCGGTAGGCGCGCACGAACGGGCGCTGCACGGCCGCCGCCAGCGCCGCGCACGCGTCCGCGCTCTCGTCGCCGTGGAACTGCAGCAGCGCGATCGGCCCGGCCGCGACCGCTTCCCTTACCTCGTCCAGGGTGGCGTTGACGAACAGGCCGACGCCGCTGACGAAGGGCGGCAATGCGGACGCCAGCTCGCGCAGGCGCGCGGGCGCGACGTAACGTGGGCTTTTCGGATAGAACACGAAGCCGACGGCGTCGGCGCCGGCATCCACGGCCGCGCGCAGGTCCTGCTCGCGGGTGATGCCGCAGATCTTGATGCGGGTACGGGACATGGTTTTGGCTGGTTTGTTGGATTATCGGCAGGGGTCAGCGTCCGCAGGGGTCAGAGCCCGGTTCATTCGGTTGGGCTCTGACCCCGGAGTTGTCAGCAGTTGCGTATCCGGATTTGGCCACGCGGCTGAACACCGGGGTCAGAGCCCTTTTAGAAGCAACACCGGGCTCTGACCCCTGCGCTGGCTCTAGAACGGCAGTGCGGAGACGGCCTCCTGCGGCAATCCCCACTTCGGATCGTAGTCGATGCTGGCGAGGTACAGGCCGTCCGGCATGAAGGTCGGCGCGGCGGCGTCGCGCGAGCGGGCGTCGAGCACCTCGGCCATCCAGTCCGGCCGGTTGCGCCCGGTGCCGACGTAGATCAGCGAGCCGACGATGTTGCGCACCATGTGGTGCAAGAAGGCGGAGGCGCGTACGGTGAAGACGATGACGTCGCCGCGCCGCTCGATATTCACCTCGTGCATCTGCTTGACCGGCGTGTTCGCCTGGCAGCCGGAAGCGCGGAAGCTGCTGAAGTCGTGGGTGCCGATCAGGTGGCGCGCCGCCTCGCGCATGCGCTCCACGTCGAGCGGGCGGAATACCCAGCCGGCGCGGCCGGCCAGCAGCGCCGACGGGTTGGCGTGGTTGTACAGCACGTAGTGATAGGTGCGCGAGCGCGCCGAGAAACGCGCGTGGAAATCCTGTCCTTCGGCGTCGGCAGGCACCACGTGCGCCCAGCGCACCACGATCGACTCCGGCAAAAAGGCGTTGGTGCCGCGCACCCAGGATTGCGGCGCGCGCTCCAGCTCCGTATCGAAGTGGATCACCTGCTCGATGGCATGCACGCCGGCGTCGGTGCGACCGGCGCAGGTGGTGGCCAGCCTGGTGCAGGCAAATTTTTCGAGGGCGATCTCGAGCCGGTCCTGCACCGTGTCGCGCGTTGGTTGTTTCTGATACCCGTTCCAGGCGGTGCCGATGTACTGGACACCCATTGCAATTCTCGTCACGCGTGTCACCCCAGCGATGCGCGCATGGCGTTGGCGCGTTCGACCTGGGCGCTGCTGCCGCCCTTGACGACTTCGTCGAGCAGTTCGCGCGCGCCTTCCTTATCGCCGATTTCCTGATAGGCCACGGCCAGGTCCAGCTTGGTTTCCATTTCCATGTGGGCGGGCGACAGCTCGGCGCTGTCCACGGCCTGCACGTCCGCCAGCGGCAGCGGCGCGTCGCCCGGCAATTCGAGGTCGAAGGCCGGCATGTCCAGGTGCGGTTCGCGCTGCGGTTCGAGCAGACTATGAGGCTCGAGCAGATTCTGCGGCTCGAGCAGATCGTGCGGGGCGTAGGCGGCGTCGGCGGCCGGCGCCGGCGTCGCGGGCGGCAGGCCGTCCAGCGCCGGCAGCGCGAACGGATCGTCGTCCAGCGCCAGCGGCGGCACCGGTTCGTCGCTGCGCGCCGGCGCCGGCGCTGGCGCGGCCGGGAAGTCACGGTCGACATCGAAGGCCAGGTCCGGCGCCGGGGCGGGCTGCGCCGCCGGACGCTGCGCTTCCAGGCCGAAGTCCATGGCGTCCAGGTCGAACAGCGGATCCTTCAACTCGCTGGCCGGGGCGCTGCGTTCGGGCGCGGCCGGATTGGCGTACGGGTCGGCAGGCACCCCGGTCGACAGTTCGGTCGGCAGGTCGGGCAGGTCGAATTCGCGCGCCAGGTTGGCCATGTCGATGCCGGTATCCGGCGCCGCGGCCGCTGCGGGTGCAGTTGCCGTTGCGGGCGCGGGCACCGGCTCGAACAAGTCGTCGTCCAGCAGCGGATCGTAGTGCGGCACCGGATTCGGCGCCGGTGCGGCGCCCAGGTCCATGTCGAAGGAAAAGTCGAGCGGACGCTCGGCGGCCGGCGCGGCCGTTTCGGTTGCAGCGGGAAAAGCTGCCGCTGCCGGCGCCGCATCGAAGGCGCCCATGTCGAACTCCAGGTCGGGCACGTCGCCCGGCTTGTTGAAGCGCTCGAAGTCGTCGACGCCGCCGGCCGGCGGCGCGGCCGGCGCGTTGGCGCTCACCGGCTCGAAGGCCAGGCCGCCCAGGTCGAAGTCGAGCGCATTGTCGTCCTCGGGCGCCGGCACGGGCGCGGCCGGACGGTTCATCGCCTCGGCGAAGTGCTGGTCGAAACCGAGCGGCTCGCGCCCGCCGTCGAGCGCGGCAGGATCGGCGAAAGCGGCGGCCGGCGTCGTATCGGCCCCGGGCGCATAGGTGTGTTCGTGGGCGGCGCGGTCGTCGGCATCGGCGGCGCCGAAGGCATCGTCGAGGTCCTTCGACAGCATGTCGTGGCGGCCGCCGTCGCCGAAGCCGGAAGCGGCGCCGGCAGAGGCGCCCGCCGCCAGGCCCGCGGCTGCGCCGGCTGCCAGGCCGGCGCCGGTGGCATGCACCGGGTTGCCGGCGTACAGCGGATTGTGCGGATCGATGCTCAGGCCCAGCGCCGCGGCCTGCGCCCATTCGCCGCCCTGCCCGCGCGTCATGCCGTACACCTCGCCGGCCTGGGTCTCGAAGGCGCGCAGGTCCTTGCGCGCGGCGTAGATCTCGAGCAGCTTCAGGCGCACCGGCATGCGGTCCGGGTGGGTACGCAGCGCTTCCTTGAGGATTTCCTCGGCCTGGGCATCGCGGCCGTAGGCGATGTAGACGTCGGCTTCCGCCACCGGATCGACCTCGTTGGTGTCGAGCTGGCTGGCGGACGGCGCGAAGCTGGAATTGAACACGCTGTTGTTGGTGTCGACGCTCTGGCCGCCGGTCTCGGCGAACATCGAGTGCGCCGGTTCGGCCGGCGCGCCCGCCGCCACCGGCTCGACCACGGTCCTGGCCGGCTTCTTCTTGCGGCGCTGGGCGACGGCAAGCGCTGCCAGCAGCGCCACCGCGGCGGCGGCGCCGAGATAGGTGAGGTTGTCCATGATGAAGTCGAGCAGGCCCGGCTCCGGCGTGGCCGGCTTGACGACCGGCTTGATCGGCGCCAGCTTCCTGGCCGGCGGCTGCGCCGCTTGTTCCGCGGCCGGCTGGTCGAGCTTGATCGCCGGCGCGGGCGATGCAGCGGCGGCGGCCTTGTTCTGGGCATCGGCGCCGGCCTTGCTCTTGACCTCGGCCAGCTTTTCCAGGTCGGTGACGTTGCGCTCGAGTTCCTTCACGCGCGCCTGGGCGTCCTCGAGCGCCTTTTGCTTGGCGATCGTGTCCTCGGTGCTGGCGGTGCCGGCCTTGGCGCCCGGTGCACTAGGGGCCGCCTTGGACAGGCGCAGCCGGTCCTGCGATTCGTTGGCGGCGGTCGGGCGCTCCTCGACCTTGGCGCTGATCTTGCCGGCGGCGCTCTGCCCGGCCGGCGGCGTGCGCGTCGCTTCCGATGCGCCCACCTGGCCGGCCAGCTTGTTGCGGTAGGCATTGAAGTCGGCCGCGTGCGCCACCACCACGCCGTGCGCCTCGCCGTCGCCGATGGCGCGCACGGCCTCGCCCGCCGGCACCGACAGGATGCGGCCCGACTTCAGGCGGTTCATGTTGTTGCCGACAAAGGCTTCCGGGTTGGCGCGGTACAGCGCCACCAGCATCATGTCGAGCGAGACATCGACCGGTTTCAATTGGGTGGCGATGCGGCCCAGGCTGTCGCCCGGCTTGACGCGGTATTCGCCGGCGCCGCCGCGCCCTCCCTCATCGGCACTGGCGGCGGCGCGGCGCGCGGCGCGGCGGCTGCGCGGGGTATCGGCGGGCGCCACCGCATCGGCGGACTGCGCCGGCGCGGCGAGGGCGGCATCGCTGCGCGCACGCTGGGGCGCCTCGCTGCGCGCCACCTGGGCCGACTGCGTCGCGCGCAGCTCGGCCGGATCGAGCAGGAAGGTATATTCGCGCACCAGGCGGCCATTGTTCCACGACAGTTCCAGCAGCAGGTCGACGAAGGGTTCGTTCAGCGGCTGGGTTGAGCTGACCCGGATGAACTGGCGTCCGCCGCGCTGCTCGACGTTGAAGCGCAGCGACAGCAGCGCCGGATTGAATTCGATGTTGGCGGTCTTGAATGCCTCCGGCGACGCCAGCTTGGCGGCCAGGCCGGCCGCCTCGTCGGCCGACACCGAGGTCAGCTCGATCTCGGCACGCAGCGGTTGCCCCAGCGCGGACAGCACGGTCAGCTTGCCCAGGCCGGCCGCGTTGGCCGCCGAGGTCAGGACCATCGCACTGGCGAGCGCGGCGGTGAGCTTTTTCAGCGCGGACGACTTCAACGGGAGGCGGCGGATGGGATGCATGTTCGGAACCGAGTGAGTTGATCGGAGGAAAGACTTTGCCGGAGGTCTCAGCAACATATCATCATGACCCGTGGCGTGCAAGTTCTGCCCGAATAAACGCCCGGAAGGCATGAGATATATGGACAGTGTACTCAGATAACTGATGTTTTTTGGCCGATTCACGGCCGAGCCGCCAATAAAAAAGGCGGCCTCGGCCGCCTTGGGGTTGCCGCCCGCAGGCGGCCGGCGCTATGACTGGTCCAGCACGATGCGTAGCATGCGGCGCAGCGGTTCGGCTGCGCCCCACAGCAGCTGGTCGCCGACGGTAAAGGCTGACAGGTAATCCGGTCCCATGGCCAGCTTGCGCAGGCGCCCGACCGGGATGGTCAAGCCGCCGGTCACCGCCGCCGGGGTCAGCTCGCGCATCGAGGCTTCGCGCGTGTTCGGCACCAGCTTGCCCCACTGGTTGTGCGAACCGATGATGTCCTCGATCTCGTCCAGCGGCACGTCCTTCTTGAGCTTGATGGTCAGCGCCTGCGAGTGGCAGCGCATGGCGCCGATGCGCACGCACAGGCCGTCCACCGGGATCGCAGCCGAACCGAAGGCCTCGCCGCGGCCCAGGATCTTGTTGGTCTCGGCGCCAGCCTTCCACTCTTCCTTCGACTGGCCGTTGCCCAGGTCCTTGTCGATCCAGGGGATCAGGTTGCCGGCCAGCGGCGCGCCGAATTGCCTGGTTTCGTCGGCGGACAGGCCGTGCTGGGTGGCCAGCACGCCGCGGTCGATTTCCAGGATGGCCGATGCCGGATCGTCCAGCAGCGGCTTGACGGCGGCGTTGATGGTGCCGAACTGGGTCAGCAGTTCGCGCATGTGCTGGGCGCCGCCGCCGGACGCGGCCTGGTAGGTCATCGAGGTCATCCACTCGACCAGGTCGTGCTGGAACAGGCCGCCCAGGCCGATCAGCATGCACGACACGGTGCAGTTGCCGCCGATGTAGTTCTTGACGCCGCGCTGCAGCGCGTCCTTGATCACGTGCTGGTTGACCGGGTCGAGCACGATCACCGCATCGTCGTTCATGCGCAGGGTCGAGGCGGCGTCGATCCAGTAGCCGTTCCAGCCGCTGGCGCGCAGTCGCGGAAACACGTCGGTCGTGTAGTCGCCGCCCTGGCAGGAGATGATGATCTCGCATTTGGACAGTTCGGCGATGTCGGTGGCGCTCTTCAGCGTGGTTTCGTTCTTCGCCATCTGCGGGGCGGCGCCGCCCGGGTTCGACGTCGTGAAGAATACCGGCTCGATGTGGTCGAAATCGCCCTCTTCGCGCATGCGCTGCATGAGGACCGATCCGACCATGCCGCGCCAACCTACCAGACCTACTAATTTCATCGTTTTTCCTCGGTTAAAAATGTGTTTCCATGCCCTGCGGGCGACAGCTTTATATCACGACCGACCCACCGTCGTCCCCGCGACCCACCGTCGTCCCCGCGACCCACCGTCGTCCCCGCGCAGGCGGGGACCCATACTGAGCGTCAAAATCCATTCCATTCAAAATGGCGTAACACTCTCCAGTTCATGATTCTAGAAGCGATGCATGGGTCCCCGCCTGCGCGGGGACGACGTGCGCGACGGTGCGAAGACCGCCTTTTTAGCCCAGCGCTTTCACTACCGCGTCGCCCATCTCCTCGGTGCCGACGCGGGTCGTGCCTTCCTCATGAATGTCCGGCGTGCGCAGGCCCTGGGCCAGCACGCGCTTGACCGCGGTGTCGATGCGCTCGGCCTGCTCGACCTTGCCGAGCGAGAAGCGCAGCATCATCGCGGCGGACAGGATGGTCGCCAGCGGATTGGCGATGCCCTTGCCGGCGATGTCCGGCGCCGAACCGTGCGACGGTTCGTACAGGCCCTTGTTGTTGGCGTCCAGCGAGGCCGAGGGCAGCATGCCGATCGAGCCGGTCAGCATGGCCGCGGCATCGGACAGGATGTCGCCGAACATGTTGCCGGTGACGATGACGTCGAATTTCTTCGGCGCGCGCACCAGCTGCATCGCCGCGTTGTCGACGTACATGTGTTCGAGTTCGACGTCCTGGTAGTCCTCGTGCACCTCGGTGACGACGTCGCGCCAGAACTGGAAGGTTTCCAGCACGTTGGCCTTGTCGACGCTGGTCACCCGGCTGCCGCGCTTGCGGGCGGCCTGGAACGCCACGTGGGCGATGCGGCGGATCTCGCCTTCGGCGTAGCGCATGGTGTCGAAGCCTTCGCGCTGCCCGGCGAACGGGCCGTCCGGGCATGTGCGCACGCCGCGCGGCTTGCCGAAATAGATGTCGCCGGTCAGTTCGCGGATGATCAGGATGTCCAGGCCGGACACCACCTCGGGCTTCAGGGTGGAGGCGCCGGCCAGTTCCGGGTACAGGATCGCCGGACGCAGGTTGGCGAACAGGCCGAGTTCCTTGCGCAGTCCGAGGATCGCCTGCTCCGGGCGCAGCGCGCGCTCGAGCGTGTCGTATCGGTAGTCGCCGACGGCGCCGAACAGCACCGCATCGGCGGCCTTGGCCAGCGCCAGCGTGGCCGGCGGCAGCGGATGGCCGTGGGCGGCGTAGCCGGCGCCGCCGACGTCCGCGCTTTCCATCTCGAAGCGCTCGTCCAGCGCGTGCAGGACCTTGACCGCCTGGGCCGTGATTTCGGGACCGATGCCGTCGCCCGGCAGGATTGCAATCTTCATGTGGGGGTATCCGCTTCGTTCAGATGGTGTTGGCCAGCCACGGCTGGTTGTGCAGGTGGCGTTCCTCGAACGCGCGGATGTCGTCGGCGTGGCGCAGGGTCAGGCCGATGTCGTCCAGGCCGTTCAGCAGGCAGTACTTGCGGAACTCGTCGATCGGGAAGTCGAAGGCCATGGCGCCGTCCGGCGTGGACACGGTCTGCTTTTCCAGGTCCACCACCAGCTTGAAGCCGGGGAAGGCCTTGACCGCGTCGAACAGGCGGTCGACTTGCGCCTCGCCCAGCACGATCGGCAGCAGCCCGCTCTTGTAGCAATTGTTGAAGAAGATATCGGCGAAGCTGGGCGCGACGATGGCGCGGAAGCCGTACTGCTGCAGCGCCCACGGCGCGTGCTCGCGCGACGAGCCGCAACCGAAATTCTTGCGCGCCAGCAGGACCGACGCGCCCTGGTAGCGCGGCTGGTTCAGCACGAAGTCCGGGTTCAGCGGACGGTTGGCGTTGTCCATGCCCGGTTCGCCGTGGTCGAGGTAGCGCCACTCGTCGAACAGGTTGGGACCGAAGCCGGTGCGGCGGATCGATTTCAGGAACTGCTTGGGGATGATGGCGTCGGTGTCGACGTTGGCGCGGTCGAGCGGCGCCACCAGGCCTTCTTGTACGATGAATTTTTCCATGGTCTGGCCTTTATTTGCCGCCGGCGCCGGTGATGACCTGGCCGACCTTCTGCACGTCGCGGCCCATGCCGGAGATCGTGTTGCAGCCGCTGACGGCCAGGGCGACGAGTGCGAGGGCGATGATGTTCTTCATGCTGTTGTGTTCCTGTTTTGATGTTTCCGCAGGGGTCAGAGCCCGGTTTTCGCGAATGGGCTCTGGCCTCTAGCGCACGTCGACGAAATGGCCGGCGATCCCGGCCGCGGCGGCCATTGCCGGCGATACCAGGTGCGTGCGGCTGCCCTGCCCCTGGCGGCCTTCGAAATTGCGGTTCGAGGTCGAGGCGCAGCGCTCGCCCGGTTCCAGGCGGTCGGCGTTCATCGCCAGGCACATCGAGCAGCCCGGTTCGCGCCATTCGAAGCCGGCGGCCTTGAACACCTGGTCCAAGCCTTCGCGCTCGGCCTGCTCCTTGACCAGGCCGGAACCCGGCACCACCATCGCCAGCTTGACGTTGGAAGCGCGGTAATGGCCGCGCACCACGGCGGCGGCGGCGCGCAGGTCCTCGATGCGCGAGTTGGTGCAGGAACCGATGAACACCTTGTCGATGCGGATGTCCGCGATCGCCGTGTTGGGTTTCAAGCCCATGTAGACCAGCGCCTTTTCCATGGCGTCGCGCTTGACCGGGTCTTTTTCCTGGTCCGGATCGGGCACGCGGCCGTCGATGGTGGTGACCATCTCGGGCGAAGTGCCCCAGGTCACCTGCGGGCGGATCTGGGCGGCGTCCAGCGTCACCACCAGGTCGAACTTCGCGCCCGGATCGGTGTGCAGGGTGCGCCAGTAGGCCACGGCTTGCTCCCAGTGCGGGCCGCTGGGCGCGAACGGACGGCCTTTGACGTAGTCGATGGTGGTCTGGTCGACCGCCACCATGCCGGCGCGCGCGCCGGCTTCGATCGCCATGTTACAGACCGTCATGCGGCCTTCCATCGACAGCGCGCGGATGGTCGAGCCGGCGAATTCGATCGCGTAGCCGGTGCCGCCGGCGGTGCCGATCTTGCCGATCACGGCCAGCACGACGTCCTTGGCGGTCACGCCCGCCGGCAGCTGGCCGTCGACCTGCACCAGCATCGATTTCGACTTCTTGGCCAGCAGGGTCTGGGTGGCCAGCACGTGCTCGACTTCCGAGGTGCCGATGCCGTGCGCCAGGCAGCCGAAGGCGCCGTGGGTCGAGGTGTGCGAATCGCCGCACACCACCGTCATGCCGGGCAGGGTCGCGCCCTGCTCCGGGCCGATCACGTGCACGATGCCCTGGCGCTTGTCGTTCATGTTGAAGTACGTCAGGCCGAACGACCTGGCATTGCCGTCCAGCGTCTCGACCTGCAGGCGCGAGGTGGGGTCGGCGATGCCCTGGCGGCGGTCGGTGGTGGGGACGTTGTGGTCGGCTACGGCAAGGTTGGCGGCCGTGCGCCATAGCGGACGCCCGGCCTCGCGCAGGCCCTCGAAGGCTTGCGGGCTGGTGACTTCATGGACCAGGTGACGGTCGATATACAGTACGGTGGTGCCATCGGCATCGGCACGCACGACATGCGAATCCCAGAGTTTGTCGTAGAGCGTCTTTAACATGATCAATCCTGAAAACGACCGCCATATGCGGGCATGGTCTTAAATTATGCCATATTTGTGCATTGCGGAAGCGGGCTGGCTTGCAAGATTCTTTCAACAAATAAACTAATCGATAAATATTATTTTGCTTCGTTTTTTAAAACATGAATAAAAAAAGCCTGTGCGGGAATCGCACAGGCTTTTGTGGCTTTGTTGCGTAAAAGCGTCAGGCGGCCAGGCGCACGCTCCCGCGGCAACCGTCCATCAGGAACGACAGGCCCACCACCAGCACCAGCGAGCCTTCCGCCGAGCGCGCGGTGCCGGTGATGCCTTCCACGGTGAGCGCCGTCATCGGCTTGATCACCAGGTCGGCGGTGCCGTCCACCGCCTGCATCGCCAGGATGTAGGGCTGCGGCGCGTTGATCACGATGCCGACGCGCTCGGTGCACACTTCGTAGCCGAGCGAGGCCGCCAGCGAGCGCACCGGCAGCGGACGGCCCTGGTCCTTCAGCACCGGGGCGCCGCCGACCTGCATGAAGTTTTCCGGCAGCTCGACCACGCGCTCGACCACCGCCATCGGCAGCGCCAGCTGGGCGCCCGAGGTCGACACCAGCATGGTCGGCACGATCGACAGTTCGATCGGCAAGCGGATCGAGAACTTGGTGCCCTTGCCCAGGTTCGAGTCGATGCGGATCGCGCCGCGGTTCTTCTCGACCGCGGTTTTCACCACGTCCATGCCGACGCCGCGGCCCGACACCGACGACGCCACTTCCTTGGTCGAGAAGCCCGGCAAGAACACCAGCTGGTAGGCTTCGTCGTCGCTCGGCGCGGCGCTCTCGCCGATCAGGCCCTTCTCGACCGCCTTCTTGCGCAGCTTGCCCGGGTCCATGCCGCGCCCGTCGTCCTGCAGCACGATCATGACGCTGTTGGCTTCCTGCCAGGCCTTCAGCAGGATGAAGGCCTTGGCCGGCTTGCCGTTGGCGACGCGGTCCTGCGGTCCTTCGACGCCGTGGTCGAGCGCGTTGCGCAGCATGTGCACCAGCGGGTCGTACAGGCTGTCCACCACCACGCGGTCGACTTCGGTCTCGGCGCCTTCGATGGTCAGCTCGACGTCCTTGCCCAGGTCCTTGGCCAGCTCGCGCACCAGGCGCGGGAACTTCTGGAACAGGCGGCCCACCGGCTGCATGCGCGTCGCCAGGGTGGCGCGCTGCAGTTCGGCCGAATAGCGCGAGGCGCGTTCCAGCGTCTCGGTCAGCGTCGCCATCAGCGTCGCGGCCTGGCCCTCGAACTTGAACTGGGACAGGCGCTCCAGCAGCACGGCGGCCTGGTTGGCGGCCTGCACCGATTCGCCGGCCACTTCCAGCAGCGCATCCAGCTTGACCGCGTCGATGCGGATGCTTTCGTCCTTGGCCGGCGCACTGGCGGCCGGCTTGGGGTCGGCGCGGCGCTCGGCGCCGTCCCAGCCCGGCCTGGCGGGCGCGTGCTCGGCGCCGGCCGTTGCGGCAGCCGGGCTTGCAGTCACCGGGCTTGCCGCGGCCGGCTCGGCTGCTGCGATGGCCGACACCGTGGCTACCGAGGGCGCAGGCATGGCGGCGGCCGGCACGGCGGCTTGCGGCGCCGGTGCGGACCGGGAGGCCGGCACATGGGTGCCCGGCGGGACCACCGCCATGAACAGCGCTTCCCAGTCGACGCCATCGGCCGGCGCGACAGGCGCTGCCGCCGCGACCGGCGCAGGTGCAGCCGCGGCCGGCGCTGCGGCCGCTGCGGGCGCCATGGCCGGCGCCGGCGCCGCCTTGGGCGCGTCCTCGCCGGCGATCGCCTCCTTGAGCATGCGCTCCAGGTCGTCCGGCATCGACGCCAGCTGTTCGGGCGTGGCGCCGTTGTTCAGGTCGTTGAGCTGGTCGGCCACGAAGCCGGACGCCTGCAGCGATGCCTCGATCGCCGCCGGCGTGACCGGCGCGGCGCCGGTGCGCAGCGCATCGAACAGGTTCTCGGTCAGGTGGCAGGCCGTGACCAGCGCCGGCAATCCCATGAACCCTGCCCCACCCTTGATGGTGTGGAACGAGCGGAACACCGCGTTCAGCGTTTCCTTGTTGTCCGGGTCGCGTTCGAGTCGCAGCAGATGCTCTTCGACATTCGCTGCAAGATCCATCGCCTCGACGACGAAATCCTTGAGCATTTCATCCATTAGAATCCCAGATCGGCAAGAAGGTCATCGACACTGTCCTGGTCGAGCGCCGCGGTCGGCACTGACGGACCCTGCATCAGCGGCGCCGCCGGTTCCTGCACGGCCTGCTTCTGCGCCAGTTTTTCCTTGACGTCGGCCGGTGCGCTGTCGCGCAGCAGCTGGGCCAGTTCGTTCTCGACGGTCTTGGTGATGTTGACCACCTTCTTGATCAGCTGACCGGTGATGTCCTGGAAATCCTGGGCCATCATGATCTCGAGCAGGCGCGCCTTTTCGGCTTCGGTGGCTTCCGACACCAGCTGGGCGAACTGCCTGGCGTCGCCGGCCAGCGACTTGAACTGGTCGATCGAGAGCTTGCCCGCGAACAGGTCGGCCCAGCGGTTTTCCATGTCCTTGGCCTGCTTGGACAGCTTGTCCTGGGCCGGCATGCCGTCGTCCAGCGTATTCAGTACCTTGTTGGCGGCCTGCTCGGTCAGCGAAGCCACGTATTCGAGGCGGTCCTGGGCGTCGACGATCTGCGACGAGGCTTCGGTCAGCGCCTTGTCGTAACCCAGTTCGCGCAGCGAATCGTGCATCACGCGCACGATGCCGCCCAGGCGCTCGTACATGTTCTTTTCGTGCTCGTCCGCCGGCTCGGCGTGTGCGGCAGCCGGTGCTGCGGCAGCCGGTGCTGCGGGAGCCGGTGCCGTGGCAGCCGGTGCCGCGGCGATGGCGGGTGCCACGGCGGCAACGGCGGGCGCCGGTGCGGCGCCGGCGGCGACCTGGTCGAACAATGCCTCGAGGTCGTCTTCGTCGGCGGCAGCGGGCGGCGCCGGGGCCGGCGCAGGAGCCGGCGCGCTGGCCCGCTGCGCTGCCACTTCCTCGAATAGTGCGTCGAAATCGTCAGCGGCGTCGGTCATATCCCTGCTTCTCCCTAATATAGATGTCGCAATCTCGTTGCGGTGTGCGGTGCGTATTGCCGTCC
The DNA here is from genome assembly GCF_012849555.1 of Massilia forsythiae. NCBI lineage: Bacteria > Pseudomonadati > Pseudomonadota > Betaproteobacteria > Burkholderiales > Oxalobacteraceae > Massilia > Massilia forsythiae. The sequence goes on along the minus strand of NZ_CP051685.1, from coordinate 3,440,193 downwards.
AGAAATGACAGCTGATTCGAACACGAGTGTAGCAGCGTGGTTGCCGTAGGTAAATCTTACTTGTGGGCAGCGTTGCCGTTTGGCCCAAGAACGTGGCGGCAGAACAAAAATTTCTCTCAATGTATGAATATTTTCATAAAGAAAGTGTTGTATTTATTAATTTCAAGCATTTTCGCCATATAACTTGTTTTTTACTGGGTCAAGCAAACCCATCTCTGAGCGAGATCAAGCGTTACCAACACCTCCAGGCGAAAAACCCGAACTACAATGGAAAGGTGACGAGACGAGGAGGGACTGGCCATGTACCGCAAGATTCTGATCACCACGGACGGCTCCGCCGTGTCGCAGCACACGGCTTGCGCCGGCGTCAAGTTTGCGCAACAGATGGGGGCCGAAGTGCTGGTGCTGTTCGTCGCGCCCGAATACCAGTATCCGGTGTACGTCGAAATCGTTCCGCCTGCCTATCCCAGCGAGGTGGAGTACATCGAACAGATGCAGCGCATGGGGCAGGAAACCATGGGATCCGTGCTGCGCTCGGCGCAGGAATGCGGCCTCAAGCATACCTGTCTCACGGCATTCTCCGACGCCGCCGCGCTCAAGATCGTCGACGTCGCCGAGCAGCAGGACTGCGACCTGATCTTCATGGGTTCGCATGGGCGCAGCGGCTGGGGCCAGCTGCTGCTGGGCAGCGTTACCAACAAGGTGCTGTCGCAGACGTCCAAGCCGGTTCTGGTGCATCGCCTCATCCGCGAACCCGGTTCGTGATTTGCCGTACCTGCATTGTCAGGCATCACTGCTCAACAACCTACTGTTTGTAAAAAAGAGACGATTCACCCAGTTACAACGGTGTTACGATGAAAGCTTCGCTGCCCATGCATATCCGAGGAACCTTATGATTCGCATTGTCATCGCCGACGACCACACCATCATGCGCGAAGGCCTCAAGCGCATCCTCGACGGCGCCGTCGACATCGAAATCGTCGGCGAAGCCATCAATGGCTTCGAAGTGCTGTCGCTGGTGCGGCAAGGCGGTTTCGACCTGCTGCTGCTGGATTTGTCGATGCCCGGACGCAGCGGGGTCGACCTGATCCGGCAGGTGCGCAGCGAAGCGCCCAAGCTGGCGATCCTGATCCTGACGATGCACGAGGAAGAACAATATGCAGTGCGGGCCATCCGCGCCGGTGCCCAGGGCTACCTGACCAAGGAAAGCGCCGGCACCCAGCTGGTGGGCGCCATCCGCAAGGTCGCCTCCGGACGGCCCTACATCAGCACCGAGGTCGCCGAGCAGCTGGCGCTGAACATCATGGCGCCCAACGAACAATTGCTGCACAAGCAGTTGTCGGACCGCGAATTCGAAGTCTTTTCCCTGCTGGTCGGCGGCAAGTCGATCACCGAGATCGCCAACAACCTGCACCTGTCGGTGAAGACCGTCAGCACCCACAAGACCCGCATCATGCAGAAAATGGGCATGACGTCCTTGTCGGAAATGGTGCAATATGCGGTCGCGCACCGTCTGCTTTCTCCGATGAAAGCGTAGGACAAACGGAAGCATCTTTGGGTAGAATTCTGTTTTGACACCTCCACGCCACGTTGGTGCCGGTCTCCCCGGGTGGCGTCGCTTTTCTCACAGCAGGGCCCACAGCGCCCTCCTGCCCGCTCCAGCTAGGATTTCCCCTCTGTCGCAGTGACTTTTGGTAGGAAAACTCCTACAACCTGACGTTCTGTCCTACCTACACATTCAGCCGTTGCTGATATGAATGACGAACTCGTGTTGGCATACTGATTTCAGCGTTTCGTCTTGCTTGCGGTCTATATCCGTTTTGAGTGAATCTGCCTGGCGCCTAAAACCTTGCGCCAAGTAAGTCGGACTGGCCCGCCTGAAACCTTGATTTCCTTTACCTGGAGATGAGTATGCAGTCCCAGCCAACGCCAGAACAACGCAACGCCCCTCAATCGACGCTGCACTCGTCACAGATGGAAGCCGGTCGCCAGCGCCAGGGCCGTCTGTGGTCCAACCTCAAGGAAGTCTGCGACCTGCTGCATATCCCGGCAGCCGTATCGATGAATACCGAGGAACTGCTGTTCCAGCACGTGCAGTTCAAGACCGGCCAGCGCGTCCATACCATCGGCCAGGCGTTCGACACCTTGTACATCGTCAACTCCGGCTTCCTGAAAACGGTGCTGATCGACGAGTTCGGCAACGAACAGGTGCTGAGCTTCCCGATGAAGGGCGACATGCTCGGCGTCGACGGCATCCATACCCGCCATTACGCATCGGAAGCGGTGGCCCTGTCGGACTGCGATCTGATCCTGGTGCCGTTCAAGAAACTGACCGCGCTGGGCCGCGTGCATGCCGAGCTCGAGAACCTGATGTACGGCGTGATGAGCCGCGAACTGGTGCGCGAACAGGCGATGATCGGCATGCTCGGCGCCCTGTCGGCCGAAGCACGCGTGGCCCGCTTCCTGATCTCGCTGGCCGAGCGCTTCGCGGCGATGGGCTATTCGAGCAAGCTGTTCAACCTGCGCATGACGCGCCATGAAATCGGCAGCTACCTCGGCTTGACGCTGGAGACCGTCAGCCGCACCCTGTCCGCCTTCAACGAGATCGGCCTGATCACGGTCGACCAGCGTACCATCGGCATCAAGGACCCGGAAGCGCTCAAGACGCTGCGCCGCCTGCCGCCCTCGCGCTCGCGCGCCAAGCAGAACGCCAAGGGCAAGTCGGACTCCGACTCGTCCGGCGACGGCCAGGTCCTGGCGACTGCATGATGTCCAGCGCATCACGGCCGGCACATCGCAGCCGGCGCATCACTGCCGGCGAATTACAGCCGATGCATTACAGCCGCCGCATTACAGCCGCATCGACCGGCCGGGCCTTCAGCGGCCCGGCCGCTAGTCCGTCTCCGAGGATGTTTCCTCGCCTGTGCTGACCGTACCGAGTACTTCCTTCCCTGCCGAAAATGCGCGCGGTGCTTCCTTACTGGTCGCGCACCAGCACGCCGTTGTCGACCTTGACCCGGTCGCCGGCACGGAATCCCGGATCGTTGTCGAACGGGACGGTCTGGGTTGCCCCATTCTCGTAGCGCACCACGACCTCGAAGCGGTCGCCGCTGCGCGCATTGCGCTCGATGCTGCGCCCCGCCAGGGCGCCGCCGACCGCACCCGCCACCGTGGCCGCCGTGCGGCCATTGCCGCTGCCGACCTGGTTGCCGAGTAGGCCGCCGACCGCGGCGCCGCCCAGCGTGCCGAGCGCCGACGCCTCGCCGTTCGCATGCACCATGTTGACCGCCTCCACGGTCGCGCAATTGGTGCAGTAGCGCGCCACGCGTCCATCGTCGCGCCCGTTGTCGCGTCCATCGCGCGGCCCCTGCCCTGCATCGCGCGGCGGCGGCGGTACATCGCGCACCGGTCGCGGCACCGGGCCGCCGGTCAGCAGCGGGCGGCCGAGCGACGCGGTCGCATAGCGGCCATTGTTGCGGATGGTCGCGGTGACCGCCGCATCCGGGGCGATGCGGTCGTCGCGGCGAATCGTGTACAGCCCGCTGTATTCGCCCGGCCGCACCTCCGGCAGCGTCACGATGCCGCGCGTGCCGGCGATCTGGATATCGACCTTGGCGCCGGGCGTGCCGAACACCGAGAAACGCAGTTCGTTGCCGGGGCCGAGGTCGTCGCTGCCGCGCACGTCGAAGCGGTCGACGCGCGGCACGGTGGCCAGCTGGCCGCTGCGGTCGTCACGGTCGCGTCCCGGTCCGCGCACCAGCGCCTCGCCCAGCACCTGGGTGGCGACCCGGCCGCCGGCGCGCAGGTTGGCCGTTACCGAGCTCCCAGGGCGGATACGGTCGTGCGTGCCGATCGTGTACGTGCCCTGGTAGGTGCCGGGACGGGTTTCGGTCATGTGCAGGTTGCGCGTGGCGCCGTCGATGCGCAGCGTGACGTCGCCGCCGGGCGAGCCGTGCAGGTCGAAGTTCAGTTCGGTGCCCGGATCGAGGCGGCGCACGGAATCGACGTTGAAATCCTCGATGCGCGGGCCGATGGCGGCCACGCGCGGGTGGTTTTGCGCCTGCGCCGGCGCCGGGACGGCCGCCGTCAGCAGCGGCAGCGCAGCGACCATGGCCGCGGCGAGGGTTTGTCGGGTTGTTGCCATGTCGTCCTCCGTCCTGAATGGGAAGCGTCGCCGCACCTGCACCGGATGGGGGTTGCCGGCACGCTCCACGCGTTGTCAATGTGATCAGCTTACGCTGCTCGACAATACGGCTCGGTGCGCTAGCGTACGCTGTGCACGGCGTCGCCGGAGGTGACGAAGATGCGCTCGCCGCGCGCCGCGCGTACCGTATACCCGCCGGTAAAGGCGCCGAAGGATGGCAGGATCATGCGCTGCGGCCCGACCACGAAACACGGCAGGCGCAGCGTGTCGGAGCGGGTCGCCAGCCGGTAGGCCGGATGCACGTGGCCGGCCAGCGCATAGCCGGGTGCGGCGATATCCGGATGGTGGCAGAACGAGAACGGCCCCAGCGTATGCGGCTCGTCGACCAGGTGGATGCCGAGCGCGGCGGCAGGATCGCCCGCATGCTGGTCGTGGTTGCCGCGCACCAGGGTCAGCGTCAGGGCCGGATGACGCAGGCGCCAGGCCAGCATCGCCGCCTGGGTGGCGGCCGCATGCGATGCGCGCGCATGCAGGAAGTCGCCCAGGAACAGCACGTGCGTCGCGCCGGTGGCCGCGACCAGCGCGTCCAGCGCCTCCAGGTTTTCGGTGGTGGTGCCGCGCGGCACCGGAATACCGAAGGAGCGGAACGCGGCCGCCTTGCCGAAGTGGATGTCGGCGATCGCCAGGATGCCCAGGCGCGGCCAGTACAGCGCCTTCTGCGGCAGCAGCAGCACCCGCTCGCCGGCCAGTTCGATCGCTAGCGCGCCCGCCGGTGCGGCAGCCGCGGTTTCCGGACCGGCGACCGTAGCGGCAGCCGCATCGTGCCCGCCGCCTACCGGCTTCGCATGCTGCGCGCTCATGCCTCGGCCGCCTTTTCCAGCTCGCGCACCATGCGCGCCACCCGGTCCGACAGCTTTTCGGACGAGATCTTTTCGCGGAAGCGCGCCACCATCAATGGAAAGGCGAACGGCGTGGCGCGCTTGACGTCGCGGTAGGCGATGCGGCGCCCGTGCAGTTCCACCAGCGTGTGGCGCAGGCGGCCCAGTTCCAGTTCCTGCTCCAGCACCTCGCGCTCGGCCTGGGTCAGCAGCAGGTTGGCGCTGTCGTGCTTGCGGAATACCTCGAAGAACAGCGAGGACGATGCCTGCACCTGGCGCGTCGACTTGTGCTGGCCCGGATAGCCCTGGAACACCAGGCCGGCGATGCGCGCCACCTCGCGGAAGCGCTGCTGCGACAACTGGGTCGCGTTCAGGCTGGCGAGCACGTCTTCCAGCAGGCGCTCGGTGGCGAGCACGCCGGCGTCGGCGCCGGTCTCGCCGGCGAACACGGCGGCCCAGTCGACCGGATCCGGCGACAGCAGCTCGAACCCATAGTCGTTGACCGCGATCGAGAAGGTGATCGGCTGCAGGCGGCTGACGCGCAGCGCCACTAGCGAGGCCAGTCCGGTATGCACCGAGCGTCCCGCGATCGGATAGGCGAACAGGTGCCAGCCTTCGCGGCTCTTCATCGATTCCACCACCAGGGTGTCGCTGCTGGGCAGGGCCGACCAGGTCTGCTGGACTTCCAGCAGCGGCTGCAGCGCGCGCATTTCCGGTCCTTCCAGGCGGCCGGCCGCGGCCAGCTTCAATTCTTCGCGCGCCGCCTGCGCCAGTTCCTCGGTCAGCGGCGCCTTGGTGCCGCCCCAGCGGCTGATCGCGCCCTTGGTGCTACTGCTGCGCTTGACGAAGGCCGTCATCTCGTGGACCCGCACCAGTTCCAGGATGCGGCCGCTGAACAAGAAGTGGTCGCCCGGCTTCATCCGCCCGATGAAGGATTCCTCGACCGTGCCGATGCGCCCGCCGCTCTGGTACTCGACGCGCATCTGCGCATCCGAGACGATGGTGCCGATGCTCATCCGGTGGCGCCGGCCGATGGCGGCGTCCGGCACGCGGTAGACACCCTCCTCGTCCGGCAGCACGCGCCGGTATTCCGGGTAGATGGTCAGGCTCTGGCCGCCGCGCGCGATGAAGTCAAGCGCCCATTGCCATTCCTCGGCGGTCAGGTGACGGTAGGACCAGGCGGTCTTGACTTCCTCGTACAGTTCCTTGGCGTCGAACCCGCCGCCCAGCGCCACCGTCACCATGTGCTGCACCAGCACGTCGAACGGCTTGTTCGGCACTTGCCGCGCCTCGATGCGGCGGCTGGCCACGGCGCGCTTCACGGCCGCCGCTTCCAGCAGTTCCAGGCTGTGGGTCGGCACCAGCGTCACGCGCGAGACCCGCCCCGGCGCATGGCCGCTGCGCCCGGCGCGCTGCAGCAGGCGCGCGATGCCCTTGGCGCTGCCGATCTGCAGCACGCGCTCGACCGGCAGGAAGTCCACGCCCAGATCGAGGCTGGCGGTGCACACCACCGCCTTCAGTTCGCCGCGTTTCAGGCCGCTCTCGACCCAGTCGCGCACCGAGCGGTCGAGCGAACCGTGGTGCAGCGCCACCACGCCGGCCCAGTCGGGACGCGCCTCGATCAGGTTCTGGTACCAGATTTCGCACTGCGCGCGGGTGTTGGTGAACAGCAGCGTGGCCTCGTGCCGTTCGATCTCGTCGATCACCGGCTGCAGCATCTGCAGGCCGAGCTGGCCGGCCCAGGGAAAGCGCGCCACGTTGGCCGGCACCAGGGTGTCGACCACGATTTCCTTCTTGAGGTCGCCCTCCACCAGCACGCCCGGCGCCGCGCCCGCGCCATCCGCAGCGCCCAGCAGCACGCGGCGCGCGTCGTCGAGGTTGCCCATGGTGGCCGACAGGCCCCACACCACCAGCGCCGGGTTCCAGCGCCGCAGGCGCGCCAGCGCCAGCTGCAGCTGCACCCCGCGCTTGCTGCCCATCAGTTCGTGCCACTCGTCGACGATCACCATGTCCAGCTGCTTGAACTGCTCGCGCGCGCCCGCGTGCGACAGCAGCAGCGACAGGCTTTCCGGCGTGGTGATCAGGGCGCCGGGCAGGCCGCGCGCCTGGCGCGCGCGCTCGGCCGACGTCGTGTCGCCGGTGCGCGCGCCCACGCTCCAGGCGCCGATCACGTCCGGACTGGCGGCGCCGAGGTCGTGCGCGGCGGCTTCCAGCGAGCGCTGGGTATCGGCGGCCAGCGCGCGCATCGGCGTGATCCACAACACGCGCACGCCGGCGGCGCGGCGCTTGGGACGGGCGGCGGCGCCGCCATTCCCGGCCGCCAGCCTTGCCGTATCCGCGGCCGCACCGCCGGTGGCAGCGGCTTTGGCGGCACGCTTGCCGGTGCCGGCGTCGATGCGTTTGTCCGCGCCCTTGCCGGCAGCCTTGGCATTCATCGCCCCGCGCAGCAGCGCCGCGAACCACACCGCGTAGGTCTTGCCGGCGCCGGTATTGGCGTGCAGCAGCCCGGAGTGCCCGGCCAGCGCCGCCTTCCATACCGCGCGCTGGAACGGGAACACCTTCCAGCCGCGCGCCGCGAACCAGGCGTCGACCGCCTGCTCTGCCTGCGAACGCGTCATGCTGCCGACACCTCCGGCAAGCCTTCCTGGATGCCCTCCACCGGCGCTTCCAGCAATCCCTTCAAGGTGTCCAGCGTATCGGCCTGGTCCACCGTCTTGTCGTCGCGCCGGCGCAGGATGCGCGGGAAGCGCACCGCGATGCCGGCCTTGTGCCGGGTCGACAGGGCGATGCCCTCGAAGCCGATCTCGAACACCATGGTCGGCTTCACCGAGCGCACCGGCCCGAATTTCTCGACGGTGGTCTTGCGGATGGCGTTGTCGACCTGGGCGATCTCGGCGTCGGTCAGGCCGGAATAGGCCTTGGCGAAGGGCACCAGCTTGCGCTCGTCCCCGTCGCCGTCCCACACGGCGAAGGTGTAGTCGGTGTACAGCGAGGCGCGCCGGCCGCTGCCGGCCTGGGCATAGATCAGCACCGCATCGATCGCATACGGATCGATCTTCCACTTCCACCAGGTGCCGACGTCCTTGGTGCGCCCCACGCCGTACTGGGCGTCGCGCGCCTTGAGCATCATCCCTTCCACGCCGCGCGCGCGCGATTCGCCGCGCAGCTTGCCCAGGTCTTCCCAGGTATCCGCCGTCACCAGCGGCGAAATGCGCAACTGTGGCCTGGCCACGCCGGTGACCAGCGTCTCCAGCAGCGCGCGGCGCTCATGCTGCGGCAGCGCGCGGGTGTCGACGCCGTCCAGCTCCAGCAGGTCGTAGGCCACTAGCACCGCCGGCAGTTCGGCCAGCAGCTTGGCCGACAGGGTCTTCCTGCCGATGCGCTTCTGCAGGTCGGCGAACGGCGCCGGCGCATCGACCGCGCCGGCATCGGTGCCGCTACCGCCCTGCCAGATCAGCACCTCGCCGTCGATCACCGTCCCTTCCGGCAGCTGGAGCGCGGTCAGTTCCGGAAAGCGCTCGCTGATCAGGTCTTCGCCGCGCGACCACAGGTAGCTCTGGCCGCCGCGCCGCACCAGCTGGGCGCGGATGCCGTCGTACTTCCACTCGACCTGCCAGCCGCCCATGTCGCCGAGATTCGCCGGTTCGCCCTGCAGCTGGTGCGCCAGGAAGAACGGGTACGGCTGGCCGCCGCGCAGGCGGTGCTCGTCGTCCGACTGCGGCGCGATCAGCTGCAGGAAGCCGGCGCCGGTCGGGCGCACGCGGCCGTCGGTCCAGCCCATCAGGCGCTGGGCGATCAGCTTGGCATCCACCGCCGCGATTGCCGCCAGCGCGCGCGTCACCAGCAGCTTGGAGACGCCGACGCGGAAACCCCCGCCGATCAGCTTGGCGAACAGGAAGCGCTCGCGCCAGGTCAGCTCGTCCCAGTACTGGAACAGGGCGGCGCGGATGGTGCCGGGATCGGCGCCGCGTAGCGGGCCGATGCGCTCCTCCATCCACACCGCCAGGCCGATGTCGCTCTCGCGCGTGGGCGGCGGCAGGATGTGGGCGATGGTCTCGGCCATGTCGCCGACCGACGAATAGCATTCGTCGAACAGCCAGTCGTCCAGGCCGGCATACTCGATCGAGTACTGGCGCATCAGCTTGCTGGGCACCGCCTGGCGCGGCTTGCCGCCGGCCAGGAAGTACACGGCCCAGGCGGCGTTCTCGGGCGCGGCGCTGGCGAAATAATTGCGCAGCGCCTCCAGCTTGCGGTTGGTGGCGGTGGTCTCGTCGAGTTCGGCGTACAGGCAGGCGAATTCACGCATCGGACGGCTCCCCGCCGGCGGCGGCGGCCGGCACGGCGCCCTCGCCGGTATCCTCGTCTTCTTCCTCGTCGCTCATGGCCGGCTGCGCCCTGGTGCGCGCCCGGCGCCGCGCCGGCTTGCCGGCGGTGGTGGAGTCGGTGGGGTCGGCGCCATCGGACTGCGCGGCAGCCTGCGCATCCGTGCCGGCATCGGCCTGCGCATCCGTGCCGGCATCGGCCTGCGCGTGGGCGCCGCCGTCCGCCGGCGCCGGCGCGTCGTCCGGCGCATCGTCGTCCTCTTCACCGTACTCGGTATCGAAGCCCTTGGCGTCCAGCCCGATCTGGCACAGCCAGCGCACCAGCACCGGAATCGAGCCGTGGGTGACGATCACCTGCTGCGCCTCGGTGGCGCGGATCGCCGACAACAGGCCCGGCCAGTCGGCGTGGTCGGACAGCACGAAGCCGCGGTCGACGCCGCGCCGCCGCCGGGCGCCTCGCAGCAGCATCCAGCCGCTGGCGAAGGCGTCGCTGTAGTCGCCGAAGCGGCGCGTCCAGGTCGAGCCGGATGCCGACGGCGGCGCCAGCACGATCGCATGCCTGAAATCGGCCTTGTCGGTTTCGCTCACCAGCTGCGTGTGCGGCAGCGCCACCCCGCCTTCGCGGTACACGCGGTTCAGCGGCTCCACCGCACCGTGGCAGACGATCGGGCCGATCGACGGGTCCAGCCCCGACAGCAGGCGCTGCGCCTTGCCGAACGAGTAGCCGTACAGGATGCTGGCGCGTCCCTCGGCGGCGTTGGCGCGCCACCAGGCGTTGATGTCGTCGAATACCTGCTGCTGCGGGTCCCAACGGTAGATCGGCAGGCCGAAGGTCGATTCGGTGATGAAGGTATGGCAGCGCACCGGCTCGAACGGCGCGCAGGTGCTGTCCGGCCCGACCTTGTAGTCGCCGGAAGCCACCCAGATCTCGCCCCGGTGCTCCATGCGGATCTGGGCCGAGCCGAGCACATGCCCGGCCGGATGCAGCGAGATGGTCACGCCGTTGCGCACGATGCGCTCGCCGTATTCCAGGCCTTCGATATTGATGTCCTTGCCCAGGCGCGATTTAAGTATGTTGACGCTCGGCGCCGACGACAGGTAGTGGGCGTGCCCCCAGCGCGCATGGTCGCCGTGGGCATGGGTGATGACGGCCCGTTCCACCGGCCGCCATGGGTCGATATAGAAATCCCCGGGGACGCAATACAGTCCCTCCCTGCGCACTACCACCATCTCCGTCATGCGGTCCTTTCCCGGCCTCGATCGCCGATGTCGTGTCGATTCGGCCCGATCATACCAAGCAGCACGCCGGGACCGCGTTCCGCCAGGCGCGCCTAGGCCGCGTGCTCGACGTAGTCCTTCATGAAGGAGCGGTGTTCCCCGTCCGGGAATTCGATGCAGACCTGGTCGCCGGCCATCGACAGCACCACGCCCTCGCCATATTTCGCCACCCTGGCGCGGCTGCCCGGCTCGAACACCGAGGCCGGATCCGGCGCGCTCTCGGGGGCATGGTCGAACTCGTCGTCGCGGATGACGATATCGTCCGCCAGCGCGGCGGCCGGCGGATTCAGGCAGTTGTCGCAGCGACAGCACTTCTCGAAACCGTCGACGTGGTCGCCGAAGTAATCGATCAGGAGCTTCCAGCGGCAGAATCCGCTGACCGCGTACGACACCATTTCTTCCAGCGCCTCCTTGTCGCGCTCCTGCTTCTGGCGGTAGATCTCGGCCATGGCCGAGAACAGCTTCGAGGACGGCTCGGTAGCGGTGGCCAGGTAGGCCAGTTTGCGGTTCTGGCGCAGCAGTTTCGCATCCTTGAGCAGCTTCAGGCACACCTTCAGGTGCGGCCCGGCCAGGTCCTCGGCCACGTCCTCGACCCGCTCGCGGGTCGCGCTCTCCTGCTGCGCCAGCGTGCGCACGGCCTCATAGACGCTGCGGATCTCGTCAGCGCTCGGGTAGTGCTTCACCAGGAAGAACTGCTGCAGGCGCTTGTCGTCCTGCAGGAACAGCAGCGTGCAGGCGGCATCCTTGCCGTCCCGTCCCGCGCGGCCGGATTCCTGGTAATACGCTTCCAGGTTGGCCGGAATCTGCAGATGCACCACGAAGCGCGTGTCCGGCTTGTCGATGCCCATGCCGAAGGCATTGGTCGCCACCATCACACGGCGCTCGTCGTCCATGAACAGGTCCTGGTTGGCCTTGCGCTCGCTAGCCGACAGCTTGCCGTGGTAGATGGTGACCGACTCGCCTGCCTCCTGCAGCAGGTGGTACATCTCTTCTGCCATCTTGACCGTGGCGGCGTAGACGATGCCGACGCCCTGCGCCGCCTGCACCAGGCGCAGCGCTTCCTGCATCTTTTCCCTGGCATTGGTGACCTGCACCACGCCGTAGTGCAGGTTAGAACGGTACACGCCGGTATTGACCACCTTCATGCGCGGCCGGTTGAGCTGGCGGCCGATGTCGTCCATCACGTCCTCGGTAGCGGTGGCGGTCAGCGCCAGCACCGGCGGGCGTCCCAGCGCTTCCAGCGCGCCCGCCATCTCCAGGTAGGCCGGGCGGAAATCGTGGCCCCATTGCGAGATGCAGTGCGCCTCGTCGATCACCGCCAGCGCCACCTTGACGCCCTTGAGCAGGTCGACGAATTCCGGCGTGGTCAGGCGTTCCGGCGTGCAGAACACGATCTCGCAGCGGTGTTCCGCGATCGCCGCCAGGGCGTTGCGCTCCCCTTCCGCATTCAGGCTGCTGTTGACCTGCACCGCGCGGATGCCGATTTCCTCGAGCCGTTCGAGCTGGTCCTTCATCAGCGAGATCAGCGGGGAAACCACGATCGTCATGCCGTCCAGGATGCGGGCGGGAATCTGGTAGCACAGCGACTTGCCGCTGCCGGTCGGCATGATGGCAAGAGTGTCGTTGCCGTCCAGGACACTGTCGATCACGCGTTGCTGGCCGTCGCGCAATTGGGCGAGGCCGAAGACGGATTTCAGCAGGCGGCGGATGGTATTGCGGCGCACTGCGAGCATGCCGTTATGCAGGAGTTGGGAGTTGTATGTGGTCATGCCGACAACTGTAAGCGTGACAACTCGAGCACGGTATAGGACGCCATGCATCGGCTCCGTAGGATCGCGACGAGATCGCCTCTCACTTGTTCAGACAGGGCGACAAGGTGCGCTCCTACAAAGCGACGGAATCGAAGCCGATAGTTTCTCTACAGCACACAACTTAAGATGGCACCGTCATCACCGACAAACCATTCATACCGCACGGAGCGCCATCATGACCCGCATCTTCCCGACCGCCTGGACCGCATTGCATGTTGGCCTGATCAGCGCTACCACCTGGCTGGTGTGCGCCAGCGGGGCGCTGAACGCTTCCGGCCCGTTATTCTTCCACTGATCCGCTCCTGCCGCAGCGATCGCGCGGCGCTCGGCATAGCCGGCGAGCGTTTTTCGCGCAACGGACGTTCTCCTGCCATACGATAGGCAGGCAATTCCTTCGCGAATGCAGGGCACGCACAGCGCGGGCATCCTGAAAACAAAAAAGCAGCGCTCCTTGCGGAAGCGCTGCTTTTTTCTTGTCGGTCCATGCAGGCCAGCCGGGACCGGCCTGCATGGCCGGCGCCCTGCCCGAACGACTTCGTTACGCCGCTTCCACCGCCACCGGCATGCGGATCAGGTAGTCGAAAGCCGCCAGCGACGCCTTGGCGCCCTCGCCCGCCGCGATCACGATCTGCTTGAACGGCGTCGTGGTCGCATCGCCGGCCGCGAACACGCCCGGGATGTTGGTGCGGCCATGGGCATCGACGATGATCTCGCCGAAGCGCGACAGCTCGACCGAACCCTTCAGGAACTCGGTGTTCGGCACCAGGCCGATCTGGACGAACACGCCGGCCAGGGTCACGTGCCTGTCTTCGCCGCTGAGGCGGTCCTTGAAGGCGATGCCGTTCACCTTGCTGCCGTCGCCGGTGATTTCGGTGGTCTGGGCATTGGTGTGGATGGTCACGTTCGGCAGGCTTTCCAGCTTGTGCACCAATACCGCGTCCGCCTTCAGCTGGCTGGAGAACTCCAGCAGGGTCACGTGCTCGACGATGCCGGCCAGGTCGATCGCCGCTTCCACGCCCGAGTTGCCGCCGCCGATCACCGCCACGCGCTTGCCTTTGTACAGTGGGCCGTCGCAGTGCGGGCAATAGGCGACCCCGGCGTTCTTGTACTCCTGCTCGCCCGGCACGTTGACGTTCCTCCAGCGCGCGCCGGTCGACAGGATCACGGTGGCCGACTTCAGCGAACCGCCGTTGGTGAAGCGCACCTCGACCAGCTCGCCCGGGGTCGCCGGCGGGATGATCTGGGCCGCGGTCTGCTGGGTCATGACGTCGACGCCGTAGTGACGCACCTGTCCTTCCAGCGCCGCCGAGAATTTCGGGCCGTCGGTCTCCAGCACCGAGATGTAGTTCTCGATCGACATGGTGTCGTTCACCTGGCCACCCATGCGCTCGGTGGCGATGCCGGTGCGGATGCCCTTGCGCGCCGCATACACGGCAGCCGCCGAACCCGACGGGCCGCCGCCGACGATCAGCACGTCGTACGGGTCCTTGGCCTGCAGCTTGGCCGCGTCGCGCGCCGCCGAGCCGGTGTCCAGCTTGGCGACGATCTCTTCCAGCATCATGCGGCCGGAACCGAACATCTCGCCGTTCAAGAACACCATCGGCACCGCCATCACCTTGCGCGACTCGACTTCCTGCTGGAAGGCGCCGCCCTCGATCACGGTGGTTTTCACGCGCGGATTCAGGATCGCCATCAGCGACAGCGCCTGCACCACGTCCGGGCAGTTATGGCAGGTCAGCGACATGTAGACGTCGAAGGTGTAGTCGCCGTCCAGCGCCTTGATGTTGTCGATGGTTTCCTGCTCGACCTTGGGCGGGTGGCCGCCGGTCCACAGCAGCGCCAGCACCAGCGAGGTGAATTCATGGCCGAGCGGCAGGCCGGCGAAGCGCAGCGCCGTGTCGCTGCCGACGCGCTTGAGCGAGAACGACGGCTTGCGCGCATCGTTGCCGTCGTAGCGCACGGTGATCTTGTCGCCACGCAGGCTCTGGATGGTTTCCAGCAGGTCGCGCATCTGCTTGGCGGTCTCGCTGTCGTCCAGCGAAGCGACCATTTCGAAGGATTGCTGTACGCGTTGCAGGTAGGCGCCCAGCTGGGTTTTCATGTCGTTGTCTAACATCGTCGACTCCTTTATGTGTCAAGTGCGGGCGAAGCGGGGCCTCGACGCATCGAATGTGCATCAATCAAATTAGTGAATCTTCTGGCGCGGCAAAATCGACTAGTTTGATCGCCCGGTTCGGGACGGGATCATGCGCGCGATCGAGGGGTTCGGCGCCGGCCGGGGTCCGCATCGCGGATGGCCGGCGCCGGGGTGCTACAGAGTGCTGCAGGTTACTGCCGGCGGGCCGTGCGGCCCGCACCGTACTGCTCGAAGCGACTGCTTAGATCTTGCCGACCAGGTCCAGCGACGGCTTCAGGGTCTCGGCGCCTTCGCTCCACTTGGCCGGGCAGACTTCGCCCGGATGTGCCGCGACGTACTGGGCTGCCTTGACCTTGCGCATCAGTTCCGATGCATCGCGGCCGATGCCGTTGTCATGCACTTCCATGACCTTGATCTCGCCTTCCGGATTCAGCACGAAGGTACCGCGCAGGGCCATGCCTTCTTCTTCGATCATGACTTCGAAGTTGCGCGACAGGGTGCCGGTCGGGTCGCCGATCAGCGGGTAGTTCACTTTCTTGATGGCTTCCGAGGTGTCGTGCCATGCCTTGTGCGCGAAGTGGCTGTCGGTCGACACGCCGTAGACTTTCACGCCCATCTTTTCGAATTCCGGCTGGAAAGCGGCCAGGTCTTCCAGTTCGGTCGGGCAGACGAAGGTGAAGTCGGCCGGGTAGAACATCAGGATCGACCAGGTGCCTTTGAAGTCGCCTTCGGTCAGGTCAACGAACTTGCCGTTGTGGAATGCGGTTGCCTTGAACGGCTTGATCGTGCTGTTGATGAGGGACATGAAATCTCCTGGTTAAAAAGGGGTGAACAAAAACGTCAGGTACACACTATACATCGCGTACGATTGAATTTGAAATTAATTGATTGGATTTCTTTGATTGATTTTAGCTATCGAATGGCAATGGACGGGTACTATCGGGTATATGGCAAGCGCAACGACTGCGTCGTCCCCGCGAAGGCGGGGACCCATACCGAGCAACAGGATTCGGTACTTGAAGAGCTAACCCGAATGTTCAAAGATATCGGCCTTGGATACTCCGCATGGGTCCCCGCCTGCGCGGGGACGACGGTTTTTAGGCCAGCAATACTATCTTGGACAGTAGTGCGCCTGAGCGGGGAGTCGTTTCCGGCAATGCCGGGAACGACGGTGGCTGGATGCCGGCTTCTGGGCCGGATCGGCCACCTGCACCGCCTCAAGCCGGCGCCACCGCCTTCAGCGCCGCTTCCGTGCACGGCAGCAGCAGGCTGAAGGTCGCGCCCTCGCCCGGCACGCTGCGCACCGTCAGCTGGCCGCCGTGCGAGGTGGCCAGCTGGCGCGAGATGTACAGGCCCAGGCCCAGTCCCTTCGGCTCGCCGCTCTTGGCGCCGCGTTCGTAGGGCTCGAAGATGCGCTCCAGGTAGTCCGGCGCGATGCCCTTGCCGTGGTCGGCGACGTCGATGCGCACGTGGCAGCCATCCTCGTGCACGCTGACCTCGACCGGGCCGCCGCCCACGCCGTAGCGCAGCGCATTGGTCAGCAGGTTGACCACCACCTGCTCGATGCGGAATTCGTCCCAGAAGCCGGTCACGGGCGCGTGCGGCGCCAGCACCACGTTGCAGCCGGCGGCGGCGGCGGCCAGCGACAGGTCGCTGACCACGCGCTCCAGCAGCGGCATCAGTTCGACCTTGGCCGGGCGGATCGACAGCGTGCCGCTCTTCATGCGCGACACGTCCAGCATGTCGTCGATCAGGCGGATCATCGACTTGATCTGGCGCTCGTCGCGCTTGATCATGGTGCCCATCTGTTCCGGGTTGAAGGCCGGCAGGTTGCCGCGCTTGAGCTGCAGGCTGCGCATCTGCGTTTCCAGGAACAGCGTGTTGAGCGGCGTGCGCAGCTCGTGCGCCACTAGCGACATGAATTCGTCGCGCATGCGCAGCGAGCGCTGCAGCTCGGCCTGGGTCTCGTTGAGTTCGCGCACCAGCACTTCCTGCTCGCGCCGGCTGCGCTCCAGCGCCTGCAGCTGGCGCCGCATCTCGCCGCGCTGCTGGTCGAGGGTGACGAACACCTTGACCTTGCTGCGCACCGCGTCCGGGTCGAGCGGCTTGTGCAGGAAGTCGACCGCGCCGCTCTCGTAGCCCTTGAAGGCGTAGTTCAGCTCGCGGCCGGCGGCCGAGACGAACACGATCGGGATGTTGCGGGTGCGCGAAGTGGCGCGCATCAGCTCGGCCAGCTCGAAGCCGTCCATGCCGGGCATCTGCACGTCCAGGATCGCCAGCGCGAACTCGTGCTCGAGCATCAGCGACAGCGCCTCCTCGCCCGAGCTGGCCTGGTACACCGTGCGCTGCTCGTCGCGGATCAGGGCATCGAGGGCGCGCAGGTTTTCCGGCAGGTCGTCGACAATCAGGAGTTTGGTCGGTTCTGGGACGCTCATGATTCTTGATTCTCCAACATGGACAACAGCGCAAAAATACGGGACAACGGCAATACCAGGTTCGGCTGGCTGCGTTCGATGGCGGCCAGCGGCATGACGGCGACCTGGGCCTCGGCCGGGTCCTGCACCACGGTGAAGCCGCCGCGGACGCGGATGTGGGCCATGCCGTCGGCGCCGTCGCGGTTGGCGCCGGTGAGCAGGATGCCCACCAGGCCGGGGCCGTAGGCGTCGGCGGCAGACTCCATCAGCACGTCGATGGCGGGACGGGCCCAGTGCACCGGCGGCTCCAGGCTCAGGGAAAAAGTGCGGTCCTGCTCCACCGACAGGTGGTAGGCGGAACCGGCGAAATACACCGTACCGGGCACGATCGGTTCCTTGTCGGCGGCTTCGCGCACCGGCACGAGCAGGCGTTCGTTGAACAGCTCGGCCAGCCGGCTTTCGCGGTCGGGCGGCAGGTGCACGATGCAGAATACCGGCAGTCCCAGGCCGTCCGGCAGCGCCGGCAGCAGATTGATCAGCGCATCCACGCTGCCGGCCGAGCCGCCGATCACCACCGCTTCCACGGTGCGCCCGCGCAGCGCCGTACGCAGCGCCTGGTCGTCCTTGACGGCCGCCGCGCTCATGTTCCCACCTTGCGGAACACGCGCTCGCGCTTGGCCAGCGGCTCGAAGCGCTGGGCATAGCTGGAAAAGTCGATGCTTTCCTTGCTGCCCAGGCCGAGGAAGCCGCGGTGCACCAGCGATTCGTGGAACAGGCCCAGCACCCGGTTCTGCAGGCGCTTGTTAAAGTAGATCATCACGTTGCGGCAACTGATGAAATGGGTCTCGGCGAACACGCTGTCGGTGGCCAGGCTGTGGTCGGCGAAGGTCACGTGCTCGATCAGCTCGCGGTCGAACAGCGCGCCGCCGTAGGCCGCCGTGTAGTAGTCGGAAAAGGCGCGCTTGCCGCCGGCCTTCTGGTAGTTCTCGGTGTACAGGCGCATGCGGTCGAGCGGCATCACGCCGCGCCGCGCCGCGTCCAGCGATTCCGGGTTGATGTCGGTGGCGTAGATCAGGCTGCGTTCCAGCAGTCCCTCTTCCTTGAGCATGATCGCCATCGAATACACCTCCTCGCCGGTGCTGCAGCCCGCCACCCACAGCTTCAGCGACGGATAGGTTTCCAGCAGCGGCAATACGTGGCGGCGCAGCGCCGCGTAGTACTCCGGATCGCGGAACATTTCCGTGACCGGAATCGTCAGGTACTGCAGCAGCCGGGCGAACGCGGACGGGTCGTGCATGACCTTGGACTGCAGCTCGGACACCGTGTTGCACTCCATCGCGCGCAGCGCCACCATCACGCGGCGCTTCTGCGAGGCGCCGGTGTAGTCGCGGAAGTCGTAGTTGTACTTCAAATAGACGGCTTCGACCAGCATGCGAAGCTCGATGTCCATGTCGCTCGTCAGGTGTTTCAAATGCGCTCCAGGGTCGGCATCCATACCCGCAACAGCGAATACAGTCGGGCCAGGTCGATCGGCTTGGCCAGGTAATCGTTGGCGCCGGCGGCCAGGCACTGCTCCTGGTCATCCTTCATCGCCTTGGCCGTGATGGTGATGATCGGCAGGCGCGCGAAGCGCCCGTCCTGGCGGATGCGTCGCGTCGCTTCCAGGCCGTCCATGCCCGGCATCATGACGTCCATCAGCACCAGGTCGACGTTCTCCACTTCGTCCAGGCGGGCGATGGCTTCGAAGCCGTTGCGTCCCACCACCACGTTGGCGCCGCGCTGCTCCAGCGCGCTGGTCAGCGCGAACACGTTGCGCACGTCGTCGTCCACCAGCAGGATGGTCCTGCCCTCGAACACGCGGTCGCGCCCGCGCACGGTCTTGAGCATGCTCTGGCGCTCGGCCGACAAGGTCGACTCCACCTTGTGCAGGAACAGCGTGACCTCGTCCAGCAGGCGCTCCGGCGAGCGCGCGCCCTTGATGATGATCGAGCGCGAGTACTTGGACAGCTCCGCTTCCTCGTCGCGGGTCAGGTTGCGGCCGGTGTATACGATCACCGGCGGGAACGAGAACAGCTCTTCCATCGACATCTTCTGCAGCAGCTCGTTGCCCTGCATGTCGGGCAGCTTCAGGTCGATGATCATGCAATCGAAGATCTGCGAGCGCAACAGCGCCAGCGCTTCGCCGCCGGAGCCGACCGCCGAGATCTCGACGTCGTTGTCGGAGATCAGGTGCACCACGCTGTCGCGCTGGCGCTCGTCGTCCTCGACCAGCAGCACGCGCTTGACCTGTTGCGTGGACTTGTCCTTGAGCTTGTGGAAGACCTCTTCCAGCTGCTCGCGCGTGGTCGGTTTCAGCGCGTAGCCGATGGCGCCCAGGTGCAGCGCTTCGCCGCTGTTGTCCATGCTCGACACCACGTGCACCGGGATGTGGCGGGTGGCCGGGTTTTCCTTCAGCTGCTGCAGCACCGACAGGCCGGAGCGGTCCGGCAGGCGCATGTCCAGCAGGATCGCGTCCGGGTTGTTGGCGGCGGCCAGCTCCAGGCCCGCTTCTGCGGTCAGGCCGACCAGGCAGCGGAATTCCATGTCGTGCGCCAGGCCGTACAGGATGCGCGCGAATTCCGGCTCGTCCTCGATCACCAGCACGGTGCGGCGGCCCTGGGCCGGCTGGGCACGATCGTCCGGGAAGTCGCCGCCGTCGGCCTGCGGGGCGGCGGCGGTTTCCACAGCCGGCGCGGGCGCCGGGATGCGCGGCGTGCGCGCCGGCAGCGCGGCCGCGACCGGGGCCGGCGGCGGCGTGGCCGCCACGGTGCCGTTGCGCGGCAGGCTGAGCGTGAACACGCTGCCCTCGTCCGGCGTGCTGGCCACCGCCAGGGTGCCGCCCAGCAGCGCGGTCAGGTCGCGCGAGATCGACAGGCCCAGGCCGGTGCCGCCGAAGCGGCGGCTGGTGGTGCCGTCGGCCTGGTGGAAGGCGTCGAAGATGCGCTCCTGCTGTTCCGGCGCGATGCCGATGCCGGAATCCTGCACCGCGAACTGGACCCAGCCGTCGGCGGTGGCGCTGACCGTCAGGCCGACGCCGCCGGTTTCGGTGAATTTCAGCGCGTTCGACAGCAGGTTCTTGAGCACCTGCTCGATGCGCTGGCGGTCGGTGCGCACGGTGGCCGGCACGCCGGGGGCGATGTCGACCGAGAACGCCAGTTCCTTCTGGCGCGCCAGTGGCTCGAAGATGCGTCCCATGCCTTCGACCATGCGGCGCAGCGGCACGTCTTCCAGCACCAGTTCCATCTTGCCGGCCTCGACCTTGGAAATGTCGAGGATGTCGTTGATCAGGTTGAGCAGGTCGTTGCCGGCAGAATAAATGGTCTGGGCGAAGCGCACCTGCTCTTCGTTCAGGTTGCCGCTGGTATTGTCCGACAGCAGCTTGGCCAGGATCAGCGAGCTGTTCAGCGGCGTGCGCAGCTCGTGCGACATGTTGGCCAAGAATTCCGACTTGTAGCGGCTGGCGCGTTCCAGCTCCAGCGCGCGCTCGCGCAACTGGTCCTGCGCCTGCAGCAGCGAGGCATTCTTCATGTCCAGGCTGAGCGCCTGCTCGGCCAGCTGGTCGTTGGTCTGCTCCAGCTCGGCCTGCTGGTTTTCCAGCGACGATTGCGACTCTTCCAGCGCGCGCGACTGTTCTTCCAGCTCTTCGTTGGCGGTGCGCAGCTCTTCCTGCTGCACTTGCAATTCCTCGTTCATGGCCTGCTGCTCTTCCAGCGCGTTCTGCAGGCGCTGGCGGTACAGCACCGACGCCACGCCGGCGCCCACGGATGCCGCGATGAACTGCATGAATTCGATGTCGCGTTGTTCCACCGGATGCAGGAAACCGATCTCGATCACGCCCTTGATCTTGCCGTGGTTCGAGATCGGCGCGATCAGGAGCTGGCGCGGCGACGCCTCGCCCAGCGCCGAGCCGACCTTGATGTAGTCGGCCGGCAGGTCGCGTAGCGTCAGCACGCGGTTTTCGTTGGCCGCCTGCGCCGCCAGCGATTCGTTCGGCATGATGGTCGCGGCGCGTTCGCCATCCTGGTGCGCGAAGCCGTAGGTGCCGATGCGGCGCAGCACGCCCTCCTCGCTGCGCACGTACATGGCGGCCACCGCGCCTTCCAGGTAATGCGTGACGTAGGCCAGGGTGGCGTCGGCCAGCGGCTCCAGTTCGTGGATGCCGCTGGTGCGCGCCGCCAGCTCGCCCTGGCCGGCACGCAGCCAGTCCTGGTGGCGCAGCTGGGCATTGTGCTCGGCTTCGTGCTCGAGCGTGTCGTTGTAGGAACCGGACAATTTGACCAGTTCGCGCCGGCCGAACAGCGCCAGCAAGCCCGCCACGACCAGGCTGAACACCAGGAAGGCGCCGACCGACCAGGCGATCACCGCGCGCGAGGACGCGGTGCGCTCCTGCAGCAGGCGCTGTTCGTCGCCCAGGAACCCGCCGATCTGCAGGCGCACCTCATCGGTCAGCAGCTTGCCACGCCCGCTTTTCACCAGTTCGATGAAATCGCTGTTCTTGGTGCGGCGCGCGATCACGTCTTCGGCGAACACTTCCCATTGCTGGATGGCGATGCGCACCCGCTGGATGCGCTCGCCCTGGCTCTGGTTGTCGCTGACCAGCTTGGTCAGGTTCTCCATCTCGGCCTGGATCTTCGGCTTCGACTGCAGGTAGGGCGCCAGGAAATCGTCGTCGCCGGACAACAGGTAGCCGCGCATGCCGGCCTCCATGTCGGACGCCAGCTTGCTGACCTCGTTGGCGCGGCCGATCACGTGTTCGGAATGTTCGACCCAACTCAGGACGTTGATGAGGTAGGCGATGATGCCGACGAACACCAGCGCGCTGAGCATCCCCATGCCCAGGGGCATGGCGACGTTGCGCGACAGGATGCGGCGGAATTGGTTGCTATCGATACTCGTGCCAGGCATGCTTGTACGGTAACTATTAGAAAAAAAATATCCCAAGTGTAACGCAAATGCAAAATGCTCTGCGTCCTTTTGACGACATTCTAGCCCTGGAGTCCGTATTTACATGAGGTATTTATCTGGCGTAAGCAACCGTTAGCTTAACGATGCCTTCAGGTAAGGCGCAGTTCGACTGGCGGCGGCCTTGGCAACCTCGTGCGGCGCCCCGGCCGCCACCACCGTGCCGCCGGCCTCGCCGGCGCCGGGACCGATGTCGATCACCCAGTCGCAGCCGGCCACCACGCGCATCGTGTGCTCGACCATGATCACCGTGTTGCCGGCATCGACCAGGCGGTTCAGCTGCGCCATCAGGCGATCGGCGTCGACCGGATGCAGGCCGGTGGTCGGCTCGTCCAGCACATACAGCGTGCCGCCGCGGCCGGCGCGCTGCAGCTCGGTGGCCAGCTTGATGCGCTGCGCCTCGCCGCCGGACAGCTCGGTCGCGCTCTGCCCCAGGCGCAGGTAGCCCAGGCCGACCTCGCGCAGCACCTGCAGCGGGCGCGCCACCGCTTCTTCTTCCAGGAAAAAAGCGTGGGCGTCGTCCACCGTCATGCCCAGCACCTCGGCGATGTTCTTGTCCTTGAAGGTCACGGCCAGGGTGTCGGCGTTGTAGCGCGCCCCTTCGCAGGTCGGGCACGGCGCGTACACGCTGGGCAGGAACAGCAGTTCGACCATCACGAAGCCCTCGCCGGCGCAGTGCTCGCAGCGGCCCTTGGCGACGTTGAAGGAAAAGCGCCCGGCGTCGTAGCGCCGCTTCTTCGCCTGCGGCGTGGCGGCGAACAGCTTGCGCACCTGGTCGAACAGGCCGGTGTAGGTGGCCAGGTTCGAGCGCGGCGTGCGCCCGATCGGCTTCTGGTCGACGCGCACCATGCGCCGCACGCCGCGCATGCCATCTTGCGCGCCGTCCCGGGCATCGTGGACGATGCGGCCCAGCGTCGGCACGATGTCCTCGCGTTCCAGCTCGGCGCCCTCTTCCACCTCTTCCTCCGGCGCGGCCTGGCCCAGCGCGGCGCCGACCAGGTCGACCAGCACCTGGCTGACCAGGGTCGACTTGCCCGAGCCGGACACGCCGGTGACCGCGCTCATCACGCCCAGCGGGAAGGCCACCTCCAGGTCGTGCAGGTTGTTGCGGGTGATGCCGGCCAGGCGCAGCCAGCCGGTCGGTTCACGCGCTGCCCGCGCCGGCGCATGGGCGGCATCCTGCAGGTCATCGAACAGGTAGCGGCGCGTATGCGAGGCCTCGACGTCGCGCAAGCCTTCCGGCACGCCGCTGTACAGCACCTTGCCGCCGCCCTCTCCGGCCTGCGGGCCGACGTCGACGATCCAGTCGGCCTTGCGGATCACGTCCAGCGCATGCTCGACCACGAACAGCGAATTGCCGGCCGCCTTCAGGCGCGCCAGGGCGTCCAGCAGCGCCTCGGTATCGGCCGGATGCAGGCCGGCGGACGGCTCGTCCAGCACGTACACCACGCCGAATAGGCTGGAGCGCACCTGGGTCGCCAGGCGCAGGCGCTGCAGTTCGCCCGGCGACAGCGTCGGCGTGCTGCGCTCCAGCGCCAGGTAGCCCAGGCCCAGGTCCAGCAGCACCGTCAGGCGCGCGCACAAATCGGCGGCGATGCGCTGGGTGACGATCGCCTGCTCCGGATGCGCGGCCGCCCTGGATCTGGCGTCCGCGCCCGTGCCGGCGCCATCCTTCACGTACGGCTGCAGCAGATCCGCCAGGCGTTCGAGCGGCATGCGCGACACTTCGGTGATGTCGAGCCCGGCGAAGGTGATCGCCAGCGCTTCCTGGCGCAGGCGCTTGCCGCGGCACAGCGGGCATTCGGTACTGACCATGTAGCGCGCCACGCGCTTCTTCATCGACGCGCTCTCGGTGGTGGCGAAGGTCTGCAGCACGTAGCGGCGCGCGCTGCTGAAGGTGCCCTGGTAGCTGGGCGTATCCTTGCGTTTCAGCGCCTGTTTCGTCTCGTCCGGCGTGAGGCCGGCGTACACCGGGACGGTCGGGGTCTCGTCGGTAAACAGGATCCAGTCGCGGTCCTTTTTCGGCAAGTCGCGCCACGGCGTGTCGACGTCGTAGCCCATCGTCACCAGGATGTCGCGCAGGTTCTGCCCGTGCCAGGCCGGCGGCCAGGCCGCCACCGCGCGCTCGCGGATGGTCAAGGAATCGTCCGGCACCATCGATTGCTCGGTGGCCTGGTACACGCGGCCCAGGCCGGAGCACTCGGGGCAGGCGCCTTCGGCGGTGTTGGGCGAGAACGATTCGGCGTACAGGATGCCCTGCCCCGGCGGATAATCGCCGGCGCGCGAATACAGCATGCGCAGCGAATTCGACAGCGTGCTGACGCTGCCGACGGAAGAACGCGCAGTCGGCGTGCCGCGCTGCTGCTGCAGCGCCACCGCCGGCGGCAGGCCGTCGATGTCGTCGACTTCCGGCACCGGCATCTGGTGGAACAGCCGGCGCGCGTACGGCGACACCGACTCCAGGTAGCGCCGCTGCGCCTCCGCGTACAGCGTGCCGAACGCCAGCGACGATTTGCCCGAGCCAGACACGCCGGTGAACACCACCAGCGCATCGCGCGGAATGTCGACGCTGACGTTCTTCAGGTTGTGCTCGCGCGCCCCGCGCACGCGGACGTAGCCGGAGGTTTGCAATTCACCTTCCCTGCGCAAGCGTCCATCACCCGCGGCCTTCAAACCGTCGTCCCCGCGCAGGCGGGGACCCATACCCCGCGTGTGCTGCTTCTGCATCGTGCTGTCGGACGGCTCATCGCTCGTCGTTTCCTTGGACATGCGTTTGCCGGCATGCTTCGTGGATTCATGGTCAGCTTGGTCGGCAGCTTCGTTCTTGCGGCGCATCGGCGCTCCGGATGAAATCGTGATGTCTCCATTACAACCCACCCCGCCCCCCGCCTGCGGTGCGTTGACGCACGCAACCCCTGGATTCCCGCCTGCGCGGGAACGACGGGCTCAGGGAATCAAGCGCTCCACCCGCAAGGCCGTGAACAGGTCGAAGAACGAGTCCTCGGTCGCCTGCCAGGCGGCGAACCCCAGCCGGCGGCTGTTGGCCATGTCCGTCATCACCTCGATCGGCCGCCCCAGGTCCAGGTCCGTATGCCAGGGCGACACCAGCCGCCCGAGGTCCGCCTCGCGCAGCTTGTGTTTCGCGGCGATCGAACGCCACACGTCCGCATCGTTCGCCATGATCCCTTCCAGCGGCTGCGCCTGCCCATCGAACCCGGCCGCCTGCACGCCGAACCAGGCTGCCAGCCGGCGCCACAGCCAGCTCCAGCGGAAGTAATCGCCGTTGGTGATGTTGAAGGCCTGGTTCCTGGCGGCGTCGGTGTCGGCGGCCCAGCGCAGCTGCCTGGCCAGCATGCGCGCATCGGTCACGTCGGACAGGCCGTCCCACTGCGCCTGCGAACCGGGAAACTGGAACGGCCGCCCGGTCTCCTTGCAGATACTGGCGTACACGGCCAGCGTGGTGCCCAGGTTCATCGCGTTGCCCACCGCCAGCCCGACGATGGTGTGCGGGCGGTGGACGGTCCAGGTGAAGCGGTCGCGCGCGGCGGCGGCGTAGACCTCGTCTTCCTGCGCGTAATAGAAATTCTCGAGCGGCAGGCGCGGCTGCGACTCGCGCAGCGGCGTGTCCGGCAGCGTGCCGGCGCTGGCATAGGCCTCGAACGGTCCGAGATAGTGCTTCAGGCCGGTCACCAGCGCCACGTGGCGCAGCGCCGTGCGCGCCGACAGCGCATCGAGCAGGTTGCGCACCATGGCGGCGTTGACGCGGATATTCTCGGCTTCGCTGTCCTGGCGCATCCAGGTAGTGATGAAGACGTGGGTCGGGCCGTCGCCGGCCAGCGCGGCATCCAGCGCCATGTTGAGGGCGGGCGGATCGAGCAGGTCGGCCGCCACCGGGATCATGCCCGGCAGGTCGCGCGGCGGCGTGCGCGCCAGGCCGTACACGGTCCAGCCGTTGGCCAGCAGTTCCCTGGCGGTGTAGCGGCCGCCGATGCCGCTGGCGCCGACCACCAATGCGCTTCGTTGCATGATCCGTTCCTGTGTCGAGTGGGGAAAAGCTCATTCTGGCGCGATTCGGGATGCGGCGGCGCCGGGGTGTGTGGCGCCGATGCATTCGATCATGTCGGCCAGATCGTTTCAGGTATCAACCAGCGCATCCAGACCACGACACAGCGACTGCAACGGGTCATGCGTCCCGAAGCGCGCTGCTACAGCGGCGCAGCGGCGCGCCACTTCCGCATTCCCGACCACCTGTCCCAGCACGCGCGCCATCCTCGTGCCATCCACGCGCGACGCCGCCAGGCTGGCCCCCACGCCCAGCGCCGTCACCCGCATCGCATTGTCGAACTGGTCGTGCGCGAGCGGCACCACCAGCTGCGGCGTGGCGGCGCGCAGCGCCTCGGCCGTGGTGCCGATGCCGCCGTGGTGCGCCAGCAGCGCCGCGTGCGGCAGCATGCGGCGCAGCGGCACGTAGGCTTGCCACAGGATCGACGGCGGCAGGTCGGCCGGCAACTGGTCGCGGTGCACGGTGAGGAATACCGCGCGCAGGCCGAGTTGCTGCACCGCGGCGCGCGCCGCGTTGAAGTAGGCGCGCGACTGGGTGTTGGCGGTGCCGTGGGTGAACACCAGCGGCGCCGGCCCCTCGTCCAGGAAGCGCGCCAGTTCCGGCGACAGCGGCGCGTCCGGGTTGGGATCGAACAGCGGAAAACCGGCGCGCAGCAGCGGCTGCGGCCAGTCGGGCTGGGTCGGCGCGAACCATTCGGGGAACAGCGTGATCGACAGGTCGGCCAGGTTCAGCATGTCCGGCAGCAGGCTGTTCAACGGCGCCAGTCCGTGCGCGGCGCGGTCGGCGTTCACTTCGGGCAGCGCGACCGGATCGACGATCTTCCGTACGCCCTGGCGCAGCATCCAGCGGCGCGCACCCAGCGGCACCCAGGACGGCACCCGCCACGGCCCGGCCATCAGCGGGTCGTGGATGGTCGGCAGGTTCTGCGGCGCCAGGTAGGCGGCGGCCACCTTCAGGCCCGGGTGGATGGTGCGGCACAGGTCGGCCTCGGGCAGCGCCAGCGGATGCACCAGCAGCACGCAGCGCTCGTCCCGCGGCAGCGCCGCCACGGCCGGCACGATGCGCGCCATGCCGGGCCGCGTGACGCGCCAGACCACGCCGAAGCCGCGCGTCGGGTGCCACAGGTCGGGGTCGTGCAGCACCGCCTCGTCGGCAGGCAGGCCGACGAAGTCCAGGCCGGACGGCGTGACGAACGGCGCGTGCTGCTCCGGCGCCAGGAAGGTGGCGCGGTGGCCGGCCGCGCGCAGGGCCAGCGCCATCGCCATGAAGGGAAACAGGTCGCCGGCCGAGCCGATGGTCACCACGACGAAGTGGATCGGGTTGCTGGTAGGTGTGTCGATGCCGGCCTCCGTCGCAAAAAGACCTGGCAACTGTACGCGAAAAGCGGAAGGGCCGGCGGCCAGTGCCGCGGCGGCTACTGCGGGATGGCATAAAACGATGCTAGAATCGCATCGTTCCAGTACGGAGGATTCCACCCATGCGCCTGTAATGCCCCGCTGCGCGCCCCGCGCGACAGCATCGAATGTACCGCCACGGCACCGGTTGCCGCGGCACGCAGATTCACGGCATCACAGGAGTCACACATGGCGCATCCCTATTTCGCGGCCCTGCACGGGGTCGACATCGTCCTGCCCGACGGCAGGGTCCTGTTCCACGACCTGCACGAGACCTTCGGCCTTGAAACCGTCGCCCTGATCGGTCCCAACGGCAGCGGCAAATCGACGCTGGCGCGCACGATCGCCGGACGGCTGGAACACATGGCCGGCCGCATCGAGCGCCCCGGGCGCAGCGCCTGGGTCGAACAGCAGACGGGTGCCACCGACGCACCTACCCTCGCCCACCTTGCCGGGCTGGACCGGCCGCTGGCGGCGCTGCGGCGCCTGGCGCAGGGCACGGCCGCGGAAGCCGACTTCGAGCTGGTCGGGGATGACTGGGATCTGCAAGCGCGCTGGCAGGCGATGCTGGACCAGGCCGGCCTCGACGAATCGCTCGCGCCCGCGGCCCTGTCGGGCGGCCAGCGCACGCTGCTGTCCCTGATCGGCGCCTTTTGCGGCGATGCCGGCCTGCTGGTGCTGGACGAGCCGAGCAACCATCTCGACCCCGCGCACCGGCGCTTCCTGCTGGAGCAGATGCAGGCTTGGCGCCAGGCCGGACGCGGCCTGCTGCTGGTCAGCCACGACCGCGAATTGCTGGACCACGCCGACCGCACGCTCGAAGTCCACGCGGGCGGACTGCGCCGTTACGGCGGCGGCTGGTCGCTGGTGGCGGCCCGGCGCGAAGCCGACCTGGCGGCGGCCGCGGCGCGGCTGGCGCGGGCGCGCGTCGAGCGGCGCCAGGGAGAAGCGCAGCTGCGCGACCAGGCCGATGGCGCGGCCCGGCGCAATGCGCGCGGTGAACGCGCACGCGCCGCCGGCGGCCAGCCGAAGATCGTGCTAAGAACCTATCTCAGCAGGGAACCGGTCGTTGCTGAGGCGCTTGACAAGCGGGTGCTGCGTTACTCGTCGTTGCATGGCTCGCCATGCGCCTCCTCGCGCCTTGCCCGCGCTTGCCACGCATCGTCATCAACTTCCCTCTCCCTACTGAGATAGGTTCTAATGCCCTGCCCCAGCGCGCCCAGCAGACCGACGGCGCGCGCGCCGAACGCAACGCGCGCCGGCGCCTGGATTTGGAGGAAGCGGTCGGCGCCGCCTTCGACGCGCTGGGCGGCGCGCTGCAGGCACCCGGCTTTCCTCGGCTGGACATCGCGATTCCGGATGGCCAGGCGGCATTGGTGCTGGACGGCCTGGTGGCGCGCTTCGGTCCGCACGAGGCGCTCGACTGGCGCGCGAACGGCGCGGCGCGCATCGCGATTTGCGGCCCGAACGGCTGCGGCAAGTCGACGCTGCTGCGTACCGTCGCCGGTGACATCGCGCCCCTGTCCGGCACGGTGCGGCGCCTGCCGTGCGTGCTGCTCGACCAGCAGCTCGGCATGCTGGACGCCTGCACCGGCGTGCTCGACCAGTTGCGCGCCGCGGCCACCGGCACCGCGCAGGGCCGGCTGCGCCAAGTCCTGGCGCTGGCGGGACTCGGCCCGACGCGCATCCTGCGCCCGGCGCGAGAACTCAGCGGCGGCGAGCGCATGCGCGCGGCGCTGCTGCTGGGGGTGCTGCAAACGCCAACGCCGCGCCTGCTGCTGCTGGACGAGCCGACCAACCACCTCGACCTGGCCGGGATCGAGGCGCTGGAAGCGATGCTGGCGTCCTGGACCGGGGCGTTGATGGTGGTGTCGCACGACGCGCGTTTCCTGGAGCGGCTGGACCTGACGCACCGGCTCGACTGGAGTGCGCACGGCTGGATGGCATCGCGCGCTGGCGCGGCGCCGGAATAGGCGCTTGCAACGGCAGCCGGGCGGACCGGTACGGTCCAGCCCGCTTCACGACGTATCGATGAGCATGCGCAAAGGGTGCGCGGCCGGGATGGCTACGCTGGGAGGGTATCCATCCCGCATGTCCAGCCGCAGGAGCATCCCATGAGCAAGGTATCGGCAGCCCAACAGCATCTTCCGCAATCGTCCGGCAAGGCCGCGCACGGTACCAGCGCGGCATATAGCTGCGTAGCACTGCTGTGTACCGCGCTGCTGTGCGCCGCGCTGCTGGCCGGCTGCGGCGGTTCCGACCATCCCGGCCAGGCCGCATCGCCTTCCGCACAGCCATCGGCGCCGCCGGCAGCGTCGCTGGACGACCAGCTCGGCGCGGCACTGGCGCAGCAGGGCTTCACCGGTACCGTCGAACAGAAACTCGAACAGCGCCTCGGCCGGCCGCTGGACCTCAAGATGGCGGGCCTGGGCCTGCTGCTGTTCTTCGACCCGGTATCCAGCCTGCACAACGACAATTCCTGCGCCGCCTGTCATTCGCCCAGCCACGGCTACGGCGACACGCAATCGATCGCCATCGGCATCCAGAACAACGGCCTGGTCGGCCCGAACCGCCTGGGGCCGCGCAACATGCGGCGCTCGCCGATCATCCTGAACGCCGGCTTCTATCCGAAGCTGATGTGGAACGGGCGCTTTTCCGCGCCCTCCGGCGACCCGTTCGACAATTCGCTCGGCTTCAGCTTCCCGCAGCCGGAAGGCACGGCGCAGTTCCGTCCCAACGACCCGCTGATCCGCCACCTGCTGCAGGCGCAGGCCTTCTTGCCGATCACCGAGCTGGTCGAGGAAGCCGGCTTCACCGGCATCCGCGACGGCCTCGACCCGCGCTACTTTCAGTTCGACGACGGCAAGGGAGATACCTGCCCGCTACTGGATGCCGGGGGCTTTCGCAACGGGCCGATCCGGGCGCACGTCGAGGCGCGCCTGAACGCCATCCCGGCCTATGTCGACAAGTTCGGCGAAGTGTTCGACAGCGTGCGCGCCGGCGCCCCGATCGACATCGGCATGTTCGCGCGCGCCATCGCCGAATATGAATTCATCCTGAAGGGGGCCAACGCCCCGCTCGACCGCTACGCGCGCGGCGACGCCGCCGCCATGACCGACCGGGAAAAACACGGCGCGCTGCTGTTCTTCGGCAAGGCCAACTGCGTGGCTTGCCATGCGGTGGGCGGCACGGCCAACGAGATGTTCAGCGATTTTAAAATGCACAACATCGGCGTGCCGCAGATCGCGCCGGTATTCGGCGTCGGCACCGGCAACAAGCTGTTCGACGGTCCCGACGAGGACGAGGATTACGGCCTGGAGCAGGTCACCGGCCAGCCCGGCGACCGCTACCGCTTCCGCACGGCGCCGCTGCGCAACGTGGCGCTACAGCCGGCGTTTTTCCACAACGGCGCCTTCACCCGGCTGGAAGACGCGGTGCGCCACCACCTCGACCCGGCGGGTTCGCTGCGCGGCTACGACGCCAGGCGCGCCGGCGTCGCGCCCGACCTCGCCGTGCGCATGGCGCCGATCGAGCGGGTCGCGGCCACGATCGACCCGCTGCTGCAACGCCCGCCGCGCCTGAGCGAGCGGGAAATCGCCGACCTGGTGCAGTTCGTGCGCACCGGCTTGCTCGACGAAAGCACGCTGCCGGTGCACGCCTGCGCGCACGTGCCGGCGTCCTTGCCGAGCGGGCTGCCGCTGGCGAAGTTCGAGTCCTGCCCGGCGGCGCCCGCAGACCCGGGCACCGAGACGGCGGCGCTCAATCGGCCTTGAAATTCTGCCCCAGCGACATCGGCTTGTTCAGCAGGATCGTCTGCGGATTGCGGCAGATGACCACCAGCACCACGATGGTCGCCAGGTAGGGCAGCATCGACAGGAATTCCGACGGGATCGCCAGGCCCAGCCCCTGGCCGTGGAACTGCAGCACGGTCACGCCGCCGAACAGGTAGGCGCCCAGCAGCAGTCCGCGCGGCTTCCAGGTGGCGAACACCACCTGCGCCAGCGCGATCCAGCCGCGCCCCGCGGTCATGCCCTCGACCCACATCGGCGTCAGCGCCAGCGACAGGTAGGCGCCGCCCAGGCCCGCCAGCGCGCCGCCGAACAGCACCGTGGCGTAGCGCAGCTTCAGCACCGGCATGCCGATCGCGTGGGCACTGTGCGGCGCCTCTCCCACCGCGCGGATCGCCAGGCCGAGGCGGGTACGCGCCAGCACCCAGCCAACCAGCGCCACCAGCGCCAGCGAGACGTACACCAGCGCATCGAAGCGGAACAGCAGCGGCCCGACGAAGGGCAGGTTCGACAGCAGCGGGATCGACAGGTGCGGCAGCGGCGCCACGGTCTGGCCAACCAGGTCGCGCCCGAGAAAGGCCGACAGGCCCAGCCCGAACAACGTCAGCGCCAGCCCGGTGGCGACCTGGTTGGTCTGCAGCGTCAGCACCAGCACGGCGAACACCAGCGCCATCGCCATGCCGGCCGCCATCGCCGCCAGCAGGCCGAGCAGCGGCGAGCCGCCGTGCAGCGTGACCGCGAAGCCGGCCACCGCGCCCACCAGCATGATGCCTTCCAGCCCGAGGTTGAGCACGCCCGAGCGTTCGGCCACCAGTTCGCCGGTGGATGCCAGCACCAGCGGCGTGGCGGCGCCGGCGGTGCTGGCCAGGATGGCGATCAGGTAATCAGGATTCATGCGGGACGGTCTCCGTGGACAGGGCGGCCGGCGCGGCGGGCCGGGTGCGCGGCTTGACGCGGTAATGGATGAACAGGTCGGCGGCCAGCAGGTAGAACAGCAGCAGGCCCTGGAACAGCCCGGTGATCGCCGACGGCAGCTGCAGCTCGATCTGGGCCGACTCGCCGCCGATGTACAGCAGCGACATCAACAGCGCCGCCAGCACCACGCCGAGCGGATGCAGCCGGCCGACGTAGGCGACGATGATGGCGGCGAAGCCGTAGCCGGGCGACACCGAGCCCTGCAACTGGCCGAGCGGGCCGGCGACTTCACCGACCCCGGCCAGGCCGGCCAGCGCGCCGCTGGCCATGAAGGCCAGCCACACGTTGCGCGGCTCGGAAAAGCCGGCGTACAACGCCGCCGCCGGCGCCATGCCGCTGACCTGCATGCGGTAGCCGGCGAACGTATGGCGGCAAAAGAACCAGGCCCCGCCGGCGGCCAGCAGGGATAGCGGAAAGGCCGCGTTCACGCGCAGGCCTTCCACCAGCAGCGGCAGGGTGGCGGCGGCGCCGAACATCTTCGATTGCGGGAAATTGAAGCCGGCCGGGTCGCGCAGCGGCCCGTGCACCAGGTAGCCCAGGAACAGGTAGGCCACGTACACCAGCATCAGGCTGACCAGGATCTCGCTGGTGTTGAAACGGGTGCGCAGCAGCGCCGGCACGGCGGCCCAGGCCATGCCGCCCAGCGCGCCGGCCAGCAGCATCAGCGGCAGCACCCACGCCGCTTCCACACCGTCGAAGTACAGCGCCACGCAGCCGGCCGCCACCGCGCCCATGGTCAGCTGGCCGTCGGCGCCGATGTTGTGGACGTTGGCGCGAAAGCCGAGCGCCAGCCCGACCCCGCACAGGATCAGGGGCGTGGCCTTGAGCAGCAGCTCGCCTACGCCGTACAGGCTGGTCGCCGGCTTGACGAAGTAGACGTAAAAGGCGTGCAGCGGTTCCTGGCCGAGGAACAGGAACAGCAGCGAGCCGGACACCAGCATGGCGGCGGCCGCGATCAGCGGCGAGGCCAGCATCATGGCGCGCGAGGGCGCCGGACGTGCTTCAAGCCGCGACATGGTGCGCTCCTTGCCCGGCATCGGCGTGGGCGGCAGTGTCGATATCGCCGCCCATCCAGCGCCCGATGCGGTCGACGCTGGTGGCCGACACCGGCACCGCCGGCGACAACCGTCCCTTGGCCAGCACCGCGATGCGGTCGCACATCATGAACAGCTCGTCCAGTTCCTCGGACAGCACCAGCACCGCCACGCCGGCGTCGCGCAAATCGATGATGGCCTGGCGGATCAGCATGGCGGCGCCGATGTCGACGCCCCAGGTCGGCTGGGCCAGCACCATCACGTGCGGCGACAAAAGGATCTCGCGCCCGACGATGAATTTCTGCAGGTTGCCGCCCGACAGGCTGGCCGCCGCCGCGCCGGCGCCGCCGCACTTGACCTTGAAGCGCGCGATCACGGCGTCGGCAAAGGCGCGCACCGCGCCGCGCCGCACCAGCCCGCGCCGCAGCATGCCGTCGCGCTCGGACAGGTAGCCGGTCAGCAGCGCATTGTCGGCCAGCGACAGGGCCGGCGCGGCGCCGCGGCCCAGCCGTTCTTCCGGCACGAAGCCGAGGCCCAGGCGCCGCCGTGCGGCCGGGTCCAGGCGTCCGGCGTCGGCACCCATGATGCGCACCGCGTCCGCGCGCGGCGCCGCCAGTTCGCCGGAAATCGCCTTGAGCAGCTCTTGCTGGCCGTTGCCCGAGATGCCGGCCAGGCCGACGATCTCGCCGGCGCGCACCTCCAGGCCGATGCCGCGCAGCGGCGTGCCGAACGGGTCGCCGCTGTCCAGGTCGAGCGCGTCGATCTGCAGGCGCGCTTCTCCGGGCGCGCGCGGCGCCAGGGTGCAGGTGGGCAGGTCCGATCCGATCATCAGTTCCGCCAGCGATTGCGCGCTTTCCTCGCGCGGCAGCGCGGTGCCGGCCACGCGCCCGCCGCGCAGCACCGTGGCCTTGCCGCACAGCGCCTGGATCTCGTCGAGCTTGTGGCTGATGTACAGGATGCTGACGCCCTCGGCCGCCAGCCGGCGCAGCGACACGAACAGCGTCTGCACCGCGTCCGGCGTCAGCACCGAGGTCGGCTCGTCCATGATCAACAGGCGCGGCGACTGCAGCAGGCAGCGCACGATTTCCACGCGCTGGCGCTCGCCCACCGACATGCTGTGCACGCGCCGGTCCGGGTCGAGCGGCAGGCCGTACTGTTCGGACACGGCACGGATGCGCGGTGCCAGCTTGGCCGGCGTCTCGCGACCGTCCAGCGCCAGCGCAATGTTCTCGGCCACGGTGAGCGTCTCGAACAGCGCGAAATGCTGGAACACCATGCCGATGCCGAGCCGGCGCGCGTCGGACGGCGAACCGATGCGCACCTGCCGGCCTTCCCACACGATCTCGCCGGCATCCGGCTGCACCACGCCGTAGATGATCTTCATCAGCGTGCTCTTGCCGGCGCCGTTCTCGCCCAGCACGGCGTGGATCTCGCCGGGCAGCACGGTGAGGTCGACGCCGTCGTTGGCCACCACCGACGGATAGCGTTTCGAGATGCCGAGCAGTTGCAGGCGCGGCGGCACGCGCGCGGACGTGGCGTGCGGCGCGGCGGGTGAATCGGGGGATGCTGTGATCAAGGTGCGCTCCATGGTGCGTGCATGAAAACCGGGGACCATCGCCAGCTGTTCTGCAAGTTGCATGCCACCGCTGCCGGCACAGCGGGCGCGCCGCCGAGACGGCAATCCGCCGTGCACGACTTGTATACAAGTTGCACCATTTCGAGTCGACAATTTCACCAAGACTGCGCAGGGATCGGCACACGCACCTGCTTCGCCTGCGGCGCAAGGGCGCGCACGATTCCTGCTACATCCCCGGCAGGCGGCCACCCCGCCACAACAAATCAAACCATGCTGCGGAGACCACCATGACCAAGCACACGGCTGCGCCCGGCCCACAAGGCCGGCGCAGACAAGGCGAACCGACCGTTCCCACTACCACCCCGGCCGCGCTGCCGGCGCCGCCCGATGCGCCAGCGCCAGCCAGCAAGCGCGGCGCCGCGGTCGACGAGCGCATCTACCGCGCCGTCGTCCAGGCCGTGATGGGCCGGCGCCTGCCGCCCGGCACGCGCCTGGGCGAAGCCGATTTCTGCGAGCTGTACGGCGTCAGCCGCACCACCGTGCGCAAGGCGCTGCAGCGGCTGGCGCACGACCACATCATCGAGCTGCGGCCGAACCGCGGCGCGGTGGTGGCGTCTCCCACCCCGGCCGAGGCGCGCGACGTGTTCGCCGCACGGCGCGCGCTGGAGCGCGAGATCGTGCCGCTGGTGATCGCCAACGCCACCCCGGCGGCACTGGCCGCACTGCGCGCCGCGCTGGCGGCCGAGGAAGCGGCGCGCCGCGGCGGCGACCGCGCCCTGTGGATCCGCCTCGGCGGCGAATTCCACCTGCTGCTGGCCGACCTGGCCGGCAACGCGGTGCTGCGGCGCTTCCTGGGCGAACTGGTGTCGCGCTGCTCGCTGATCATCGCCCTGTACGAACACCCGGGCGCGCCGATGTGCGCCGACGGTTCCCACGGCGACCTGCTGGCGCTGATCGAAAGGGGCCAGGCGGCGCGGGCGACGGCGGCGATCGAGCACCACCTGCTGGAGATCGAGGGACGCCTGCGCCTGGATACCGGCGAACGCAAGGTCGACCTGGCGCAGGCGCTGGCCGGCTGCTGACACGGCGCGCCGCGGTGGAACATGATGTAACCGAGGCCGGCAGATAGTGACAGACAGTAGCGGGCAGCGGCGGCAGCGCGCGCACCACGGCAGCGCAGCAAGCAGTGCAGGCGGTGGCGCAAAAAGGGCCGCCGCGGTGCGTGCGCCGGCCACCCGCTGCGGTCATGCGGCGCGACAGGCGGCGGCGCCAGACGCGAGCGCTCCGGCAACGCGGCGAATACCGGTCTGGCCCGATACTTGCTAATCGGTTATTCGAAGATTGCATCCAATCTGTGTGACATATTGGATGCAATCCGTTGCCGCGCCGTTCCTGCCATTCCAACCATACCAAGGATCAGCATGAAGCCCCTCGTCCAAAACGCCCGCATCGTCCTCCCCTTCCTCCTTGCCGCCCTCGCCGGCGGCGCCCACGCCGCCGACTGGAGCGACACCGCGCTCAGCTACCGCTACGGCAGCAAGTTCGCCGAACCGTACAACAGCGACGACATCAGCAAGCACGTCGTCAACTTCAGCCACGTCAGCGGCTACAAGTACGGCAAGAACTTCTTCAGCGTCGATTTCCTGCTGTCCGACGAACACGACCCGTCGGCGGTCGGCGCCACCAACGGCGCCCACGAGGCCTACGCGGTCTACCGCAACACCGTCGACCTGGGCAAGGTCGCGGGCAAGAACCTGGCCTTCGGCCCCGCGCGCGGGGTCGGCCTGACCTTCGGCTTCGACGTCAACAGCAAGACCGACGCCGGCTACAACTCCAAGAAGCGCATGCTGGTGCTGGGGCCGACGCTGATGCTGGACGTACCCGGCTTCCTCGACGTCGGCATCTACGCCCTGCACGAGAGTAACGCGCCGTTCAACGGCTTCACCGGCGTGGCGACCTCGCGCTACACCTACGACACCCACGCCATGCTGAGCGCCGCCTGGGGCATCCCGTTCGACTTCGGCATCCCGCTGTCGTTCGAGGGCTACGCCAACTACATCGGCACCAAGGGCCGCAACGAATTCGGCGGCCCGACCGCGGTCGAGATCAACGTCGACATGCAGGTCATGTACGACCTCAGTGCGGCGGTCGGCGCCGCCAAGAACACCTTCAAGCTGGGCGTCGAGTACCAGTACTGGAAGAACAAGTTCGGCAACCCGTCCCGGACCGTGCCCGGCGCCACCGCGAAGACGCCGATGGTGCGCGCCGAATACCACTTCTGACACGCCGTCCACCCGCTTCGCTTCGAACCGATTCGCCATCCACATTCAAAGAGGAACACCATGCATCGTCGCACGCTGATCGCCCTGGCCGGCCTGGCCGCCTCGCTCTCCCTGGGCGCCGCCCTGCCCGCCCGCGCCGCCGACCCGTTGAAAGTCGCCTTCGTCTACGTCGGCCCGGTCGGCGACGCCGGCTGGACCTACGCCCACGAACAGGGCCGGCTGGCCATGGAAAAGGCCCTGCCCGGCCAGGTCAAGTCGACCTACGTGGAAAACGTGCCGGAAGGCGCCGACGCCGAGCGCGTGATCCGCAAGCTCGCCGCCGACGGCAACAAGCTGATCTTCTCGACCTCGTTCGGCTTCATGAACCCGACCGAGAAGGTGGCGCGCGCCTTCCCCGGCACCGTGTTCCTGCACGCCACCGGCTTCAAGACCGGCAAGAACATGGGTGTCTACGAGACGCGCCAGTACGAGGGCAGCTACCTGCAGGGCGTCATCGCCGGCAAGATGACGAAATCGAACACGATCGGCTTCGTCGGCTCGTTCCCGGTGCCGGAAGTGATCCGCAACATCGACGCCTTCACCCTCGGCGCCCAGAGCGTCAACCCGGCCATCAAGACCAAGGTGGTGTGGGTGAACACCTGGTACGACCCGGCGCGCGAGCGCCAGGCCGCCGAGACCCTGATCGCCCAGGGCGCCGACGTGCTGACCCAGAATACCGATTCGCCGGCGACGCTGCAGGTGGCCGAGCAGAAGGGCAAGTACGCGTTCGGCTGGGATTCCGACATGGCGCGCTTCGCGCCCAAGGCGCACCTGACCGCCAGCACCAACTACTGGGGCGATTTCTATACCCGCACCGCGCAAGCGGTACTGGCCGGCACCTGGAAGAGCGGCGAAACGCGCGGCGGCCTGGCCGAGGGCATGGTGCGCATGTCGCCGCTGAACGCGGCGGTGCCGGCCGCCGTCGCCAAGCTGTTCGAGGAAAAGAAGGCGGCCATCGTCGCCGGCAAGCTGAAGCCGTTCCAGGGACCGCTCAAGGACCAGTCGGGCGCCGTGCGCGTGGCGGCCGGGGCGCAGATGGCGGACAAGGATATCCATTCCTTGAATTTCTACGTGCAGGGGGTGGAGGGGACGATTCCGAAGTGAGTCAGTCTCGCAGGCCAATGACGATTGGCTGCCCCTGATCCGTCGTCCCCGCGGAGGCGGGGACCCATACATACTATCTCGAGATGCAAGAAGCGCGACTTCGGTAAAGCTTCTATGGGTCCCCGCCTGCGCGGGGACGACGTGGTGGTAAGCCGGCTACATCATCTATCGCTCACGTGAATCGACAAACCATGACGATGCCCACACCCCAAGACCACGACTTCCTCACCTACGTATTCGCCCTCGCCCAGCGCTCGCGCGACGCCGGCCACCACCCGTTCGCCGCCATCGTGGTCGGCGCCGACGGCCGCGTGATCGCCGAGGCGATGAACGCCTCCAGCCTGGACCGCACCGCCCATGCCGAGATGAACGCGCTGCGCCAGGCCTCGCAGCGGCACCCGCCGCACGAACTGGCCGGCGCCACCCTGTACAGCAACGCCGAGCCGTGCGCGATGTGCGCCGGCGGCGCCTACTGGAGCGGCGTCGGGCGCGTGGTGTACGGGATGTCGGAAACCAGCCTGCTGGCGCTCACCGGCAGCGATCCGGAAAACCCGACGCTGTCGCTGCCGTGCCGCCAGGTGTTCGCCGCCGGCCAGCGCGCGACCGAGGTGATAGGGCCATTAAGAGAAGAAGAAGCACTTAGTGCACAAGAGAATTTTTGGGTTCAAGACAGACAGCCTTAATTTTGCTCTCAAGATTGTGAAATATTTAATTTTTATTTAACATTTACCAATTTTCTTGTTTTCAAATTCTACATATATTATTCTTAATTTACTAACGTCTTTTTCATGCACACAGGATAAAAATGAGCAGAACTGCGGATAGTACAATTAAGGGATTTCTTTATCAATTTAATAAAACAATAGTTACTATTGCGACTTCCGATTTAAATTCAGAAGTAACGGTAGAAGGTTTAATTGAGGATATTGATGTAAAGCTTTCTTCAAATAATTTTCTTGCAATACAGTGTAAGTATCATGAATCGGCTGATAGTTTCAACGAAAGTTTGATTTTCAAGCCACTTCTACAAATGGCTGAAGCTTTTTCCCATGCCTCAAACAAAAATATTGCTTATAAAATTTTCCTTCATGTTCCTGGCGAGACGTACGGTCAGCGCCCTGTGTCGACAACTACATTGGATAATGCTTTAGCAACAAAAGATGTAAAGTTAAAAAAGATCGTAAATCGCATAAATCCAATCTTTAACAAATCCTCATTTTTAAATGCAGTAAATTTAGACTTTGGTCCATCTATAGATGAACTTGAAGAGCAAGCAAAATTGGCGCTATCAAAATTTGAGATAAAAAATTCTGATGTAGATTCTCTTCTTTATCCCAACTCAATTGCTCATATCGCAAAGCTATCAAGCCTAAAAAAAGTGCAAGACCGAAGGATAACAAAGAGTGCGTTAATTGAATACCTTTCCAAAATAAATTTAACTTTAATTTCAAAATGGGCACTGGCCTCAAAAACGAGGGACAAAATACTTGCCGCAGCAAGAAAACAATTGCTTAAAAATTTAGGCCAAAATTCACGCGAAAGGTTTTTCTACTTCATACCATCTACAATTCTGGATTTTGAATCCCAGTTTGTTATATTCGCTAGCGAATTTATTGCAAAATATCATAGCAAGCCTACACACATAAAAACTCCTTTGATAGCTCTAGATTGTGACTTAGATACCGTTAAGATTATCCAGTATAGACTTTTCAAAAAAGGAATACGGGTAGAAACTGGTATCATAGGAGACACATTTGAAATGTCAGAATTATTCAAAGAGCCACTCTCCAAAAGTTCCAATGGAAAAATTAGCGAGCGTGAGTTCGACTTAAGATTATGCACTGTGCAGCCAAAAAAATGCCCATTGAACTATAGAAAGAGTGATGACCTTTTTTGCGTCAATGAAAAGTTACCAAGCCATGTGGACACTGTTGACGTTAGCCTTCATCATTTCGATGTATCTACAATAAAAGAACTTAGCTATCTATTTCACTTGAGAGAAGATTATGAATAAGATTGGTTACGTTGTAGCAAGCGCACCAGCAAAGATTATTATAGAAATTGATGGACTAGAAATTTTAGAAAAAAATAAAAATGAACTCCAGATTGGGAAATTCCTAAAAATAGCAGATGGGAATCACAATTATGCGGTAGCAACCATCAATAATATAAATAGCGCACAAGTTTCAGATAAAGACGAAAAATTACATTGGCGCTTTACACTTGAAGCTACTCCTTTAGGAGCTCTGCTATATAACGGAGCAAACACTTCTTTTACACGAGGAACTCCCGTACTTCCGGTTCCAACAGAACCCGTTTTTATATTTAACAAAGAAGATATAAAAGCGGTTTTTTCAAAAACATCTTCACTAGATTTTAAAATTGGTCATCTGGCGGGAAATTCTCTAGTCCCTATATTTATTGATGGGAATAAATTTTTTGGGAAACATGTCGGAGTAGTAGGGTCAACTGGAGCGGGAAAATCGTGTACTGTTGCAAGCCTGCTTCAAAACGCGATGGGAATTTCAAATGCTAAAAATTCTCATGCAAATGCCCAAAAAAACTCTCATGTAATAATATTTGACATACATGCAGAATATGCTGCTGCATTCAAAATTGCTGACGAGGAAAAATTTAATTTAAATCTTCTAGATGTTGATAAATTAAAAATTCCTTACTGGCTTATGAATGCCGAAGAATTGGAAACAATTTTTATTGAAACAGGTGAACAAAATTCACACAATCAAATATCACAATTTAAAAAAGCCGTAATTGCAAATAAAGAAAAATATAATCCTAAACTTCAAAAAATAAATTACGACACACCCGCATATTTCTCAATCAAAGAAGTATATAACTATATAAAAAACAAAAACAACTTCACTTCTTATGAAAAAAATTCCAAGACATATTTTGCCTCGATCGATTTAAAGGACATTGAAATATCGGAAGAAAATTTATGGCACCCGATAGCTTTTGAAGCCTCCTCAGGAAATGGATCCAACAAGTCTTTAAATGCCAAAGTTTCTAAAGAAGGCGGATTCAATGGAGAATTTGACCGATTTGTATCAAGATTAGAAACAAGACTCGCAGATAAACGTCTAAACTTCCTACTTGATCCTAAAAAAGATAATGACTTATCTTTTAAAACTGACGATTTTGAAAAAATTCTCCAACAGTTTATAGGTTACATTGACAAATCCAATGTCACTGTAATAGATCTTAGTGGAGTTCCGTTCGAAGTCCTTAGCATCACTATCAGTTTGATATCACGTCTGATATTCGATTTCGCTTTTCATTATTCAAAAATATGTCACGCACAAAATCGAACAAATGATATTCCACTAATGCTTGTTTGCGAAGAAGCTCATAATTACATCCCTCAAAACAGCAGCGCCGATTACAACTCATCAAAAAAATCTATAGAACGGATTGCAAAGGAAGGACGAAAATATGGACTAAGTCTCATGGTAGTGAGTCAGCGTCCGTCAGAAGTGTCAGATACTATCTTTTCGCAATGTAGTAATTTTGTCACATTACGTCTTACCAATAAATTTGATCAAAGCTACATAAGGGGCTTACTCCCTGATAGTTCAAGTCAAATTTTGGAACTATTGCCAGTACTGGGGCAAGGAGAAGCATATGTCGTAGGTGACGCTACTCTAATGCCAAGTCTAGTGCAACTGCCCCCACCAAATCCCGAACCAAAGTCTGCCACAATCAAAACTTTTGCAGAATGGAGTAAAGACTGGAAAAACATTAACTTCAACGACGTCATTCAACGCTGGCACAAAGAGCCAGAATCTTTAAATGATGATGAGCTATAATTATTTAATATAAAAATCTTATTTAAAATTTTTCTTTAAAATGCAGTACTATACTTTGCAAAAAAATCTTCTTTAATTAATTGTCTAGACTCGTGGCATCATATACCGATTCGTAGCTGGCCACTCTTCAAGGCCAGGAACGTTTTGCGTACACTGTTTCAATCTGATCTCTCACCGGCAATTCAATGACCCAAGCACTGCACAGCCAAGCCCGCACTACCCATCTGATCCGCGAGGAAATCAGGAACTCGACGCTATCGCAAGCCGAGCTGGCCAGGCTGTACAACGTCACCCGCCAGACCATCCGGAAGTGGCAAAACCGCGATTCACCGGAAGACAAGTCTCATGCTCCGGTCAAGATGTACACCACGCTATCGCCCGAACAGGAACTCATCGTAGTAGAGCTGCGCAAGACGCTGCTGCTACCGACCGACGACCTGCTGACGATCACGCGTGAATTCATCAATCCTGCCGTCTCCCGAGCCGGTTTGGGACGCTGCCTGCGCCGGCATGGGGTCTCCGACCTGCGCGACCTGGTCGAGCAGGAAAGCGCTGCGCCGGTCACAAAAAAGTCTTTCAAAGATTACGAGCCAGGCTTCGTACATATTGATATCAAGTACCTGCCTCAGATGCCCGACGAAACATCGCGGCGCTACTTGTTCGTCGCCATTGACCGCGCCACGCGCTGGGTCTACATCAACCTGTATGCCGACCAGACCGACAGCAGCAGCGTTGATTTCCTGGCGAAAGTGCAACAGGCGTGCCCCGTCAAGATCATCAAACTATTGACCGACAACGGCAGCCAGTTCACTGATCGCTTTACCTCTGGCGGCAAGAAAAAGGAACCCAGTGGCACGCACGTGTTCGACCGGCTATGCAAGCAATTTGACATCGAGCATCGTCTCATTCCGCCTCGTCATCCGCAGACCAACGGTATGGTCGAGCGTTTCAATGGCCGCATCAGCGACATCGTCAACCAGACCCGTTTCAGTTCAGCTGCCGAACTAGAATCGACGCTGCGCAATTACGTCAAGATTTACAACCACAGCATTCCGCAACGAGCGCTCGGCCATAAAACGCCTATTCAGGCGCTCAAGGATTGGCGAGAAAAATCTCCTGAATTATTTAG
This sequence comes from Massilia forsythiae, assembly GCF_012849555.1. Lineage (NCBI taxonomy): Bacteria > Pseudomonadati > Pseudomonadota > Betaproteobacteria > Burkholderiales > Oxalobacteraceae > Massilia > Massilia forsythiae. Next base: position 3,396,997 of record NZ_CP051685.1, on the reverse strand, counting down.
AAAACGCGTGTATAACCAGGCGGGTCTTGGCAATTAATAAATTAAAATTTAACGCTATTAAAAAAATTTTTAAAGGAACCGGTCGAGGATCTTGCGGCTCCCCTTGTCGACCGCGAACATGTCGCGGATCAGGAAGTGGATGCCGTGGCTGTCCGCGATCAAGAGGGAAAACGCGCCCAGCCGGCGGATATCCTCTTCCCCCTTGAGCACGAACTCGGTATCGCCGCGATCGGTCTGCACGCTCCAGGTACACGGCGTGGCGAAGCTGGAGACGCTCCTGATCGAGCGGATCTCGGGCATGAACTCGCGCCCCTCCAATTCCTCGGCCACCAGCAGGGCGACCTCCGACGGGATCGCCGCCATGTCCTCGATCCAGGCGACTTCCTTGCCGCCGTCGCGTACCAGCGAGATGCCGCGCGTGGGCGCCTGCACGGGAAAGGCGCGCACCGGCGTCACGCCGACGAATTCCTCGCCCTCGGCATTGGTCAGCACCAGCTTGCCGAAGGCGTCGCGGCGCAATTGGAAGGCGGCCTGCACGACCGGTTGAAACATCGTCATCGTTGTATCCTCACGCATTGCCGTCGTCCGGGTCCTGGTCCACGTTCCTCGCCTGCGCCTCGTACAGGCGGTGGTAGGCGCCCTCGCGCGCCATCAGTTCGTCGTGGCTGCCCTCTTCCACCACCACGCCGCGGTCCAGCACCACCAGGCGGTCGGCGCGGTGCAGCGTCGACAGGCGGTGCGCGATGGCGATGGTGGTGCGACCCTGCACCAGGTTGTCGAGTGCCTTCTGGATTTCCTTTTCGGTCTCCGAGTCCACCGACGAGGTCGCCTCGTCCAGGATCAGGATCGGCGGGTCGATCAGCAGTGCGCGCGCGATCGAGATGCGCTGGCGCTCGCCGCCGGACAGGCCCTGGCCGCGCTCGCCCACCATCGAATCGTAGCCCTGTGGCAGGCGCAGGATGAATTCGTGGGCGTGGGCGGCGCGCGCCGCGGCGATGATCTGCTCGCGGGTGGCGTCCGGCTTGCCGTAGGCGATGTTCTCGGCGATGGTGCCGAAGAACAGGAAGGGTTCCTGCAGCACCAGGCCGATGTGGCGGCGGTAGTCGGCCACCGCGAACGAGCGGATGTCGCGCCCGTCCAGCAGGATGGCGCCCTCGGCCACGTCGTAGAAGCGGCAGATCAGGTTGACCAGCGTGCTCTTGCCGGAACCGGAATGGCCGACCAGGCCGACCATCTCGCCGGCCCGGATCTTCAGCGAGATGCCGCGGTTGACCGCCCGGTTGCCGTAGCGGAAACCGACTTCGCGCAGCTCGATGCTGCCCTCGACCTTGTCGATCCTGGCCGGATTGACCGGGTCCGGCACGCTCGACACGTGGTCGAGGATGTCGAAGATGCGCTTGGCGGCCGAGGCCGACTTCTGCGTCACCGAGACGATGCGGCTCATGGAGTCGAGGCGCACATAGAAGCGGCCGCTGTAGGCGATGAAGGCGGACAGCACGCCCACCGTGATCTCGCTGTGGCTGACCTGCCAGATGCCGAAGCACCAGATGATGAGCAGGCCCAGTTCGGTCAGCAGCGACACCGTCGGCGAGAACAGCGACCACACCCTGTTCAGCTTGTCGTTGACGGCCAGGTTGTGCTTGTTGGCTTCGCGGAAGCGCGCCGCCTCGCGCTGTTCCTGGGCGAAGGCTTTCACCACGCGGATGCCGGGGATGGTGTCGGCCAGCACGTTGGTGACCTCGCCCCAGACGCGGTCGATCTTCTCGAAGCCGGTGCGCAGCCGGTCGCGCACCACGTGGATCATCCAGGCGATGAAGGGCAGCGGCACCAGCGTGATCAGGGCCAGCTTGGCATTGATCGAAAACAGGATGGCGCCGGTCATGATGATCATGAGCACGTCGGACAGGAAGTCCAGCAGGTGCAGCGACAGGAACACGCAGATGCGGTCCGAGCCGCTGCCGATGCGGCTCATCAGGTCGCCGGTGCGCTTGCCGCCGAAAAATTCCAGCGACAGGCGCAGCAAATGTTCGTAGGTTTCCGAGCGCATGTCCGCACCCATCCGTTCCGACACCAGCGCCAGCACGTAGGTGCGGCCCCAGCCCAGCGCCCAGGCCAGGATGGCCGAGGCGAACAGCCCGCCCATGTACTTGTAGACCAGGGAATTGTCGATCTGGTGGCCGTTCTGGTACGGGATCAGGACATTGTCCATCAGCGGCATGGTCAGGTACGGCGGGATCAGGTGCGCGCCGGTGCTGGCCAGCATCAGCAGGAAGCCCAGCAGCAGCTGCCCCTTGTACGGCCGGGCGAAGCGCCACAGGCGCAGCAGGGTCCAGGTAGACGGCGGCGTGTGCAGCACCTTGGTGCAGATGACGCACTCTTCCTGGTCGGCGTCCAGCGGCGCCTTGCAGCTCGGGCAGGCGTGCTGCTCGGGCGCGCCGGCGGCGCGGCCGGAGACGTGGCTCTCGACCTGGTCCGTAAAGGCGTCGACCACGCGGATCGCCTGCAGATTCTGGCCGAGCGTGAAGCGCCAGGCGCCCAGCAGGCCGTCGGCATCGACCAGTTCCAGGTGGCCGACGCCGGCGTGGTCGTGGTGGCGCAGCGCCAGGCCGGCGCGGTACGGCCAGTCGCGCCAGGCTGTTTCGCCGGGCGCGCGCGCCAGCAGGCGACGGCTGGTCACCACCAGGATGCCCTTCGTGAAACGTAATTTCGCATCGAGGTCAACCTCGACGCTGGTCAAAACGTTTTCCCCTGGCGCAAGCTTTTTCTCGACGTCGGCCTGCCACTGCTCGGGCAGGAAACTGGCGGCGACCGCCAGCGGCACGGAGGGAACGAGTTGTTGAGTGGTCATTTGGTGCCGCCCTTGGCGGGCGAGGTGTGCATGATGAGCATGATCGGGCAGTCGGTGTCGCGGCATCTGCGACGGGATTCGGATTACCTGGCGCGCCTCGGCACGCAAGTCTTGTACGATGGAACGTCGCGGGAGGCGCTGCGGTTGACAAGCGCGGCGTCGAAGCGGCCGGGTAATTACGGTATCCTGTCGCATGGCGGCAAGACTGGCAGAATTCGAGTCGGGGCGTTAAGCTTCGTTTCGGCAAGTATACAACATGTGCGCCATAGAAAAACGATGTGGCCGGCACACACAATAGGCAACGCTGCACGGTGGGAGAGAGGTCGCGCCGCGCACCAAGATATTTTCATGACGAACAAGAAAGACATCGACATTCTTCGCGTAACCCACCTGCGTGGGCCGAACATCTGGACCTACCGCCCTGTCATCGAAGCATGGCTCGACCTCGGCGAACTCGAAGAATGCCCCTCGAACACCCTGGCCGGCCTGTATGAACGCCTGACCGGCTGGCTGCCCGGCCTGGTCGAGCACCGCTGCGGCGTCGGCGAACGCGGCGGCTTCCTGGAGCGCCTGCGCGACGGCACCTGGTGCGGCCATATCCTGGAACACGTGGTGCTGGAGCTGCAGAACCTGGCCGGCATGAAGACCGGCTTCGGCAAGACCCGCTCCACGGCCGACGACGGCATCTACAAGATGGCCTTCCGCACCCGCGACGAGGTGGTCGGACGCGCCGCCCTCAAGGCCGGCCACGCCCTCTTGATGGCCGCCATCAACGACACCGCGTTCGACCTGCCCGCTACCGTGTTCGAACTGACCGAACTGGTCGACCGCTTCTGCCTCGGCCCGTCCACCAACAGCATCGTCGATGCCGCCACCGAGCGCCGCATCCCGGCGATCCGCCTGACCGACGGCAACCTGGTGCAGCTCGGCCACGGCGCCGCCCAGCGCCGCATCTGGACCGCCGAGACCGACCGCACCAGTGCCATCGCCGAGAGCATCGCCAGCGACAAGGACCTGACCAAGAGCCTGCTGGCCTCGTGCGGCGTGCCGGTGCCGGAAGGCAGCCTGGTGCGTAGCGCCGCCGCCGCCTGGGACGAAGCGCAGGACATCGGCCTGCCGGTGGTGGTCAAGCCGGTCGACGCCAACCACGGCCGCGGCGTCTCGCTCAACCTGATGACGGAAGCCGACGTGCATGCCGCCTATGCCATCGCGTCCGAGGAAGGCGAATCGAGCGCGGTGCTGGTCGAGCGCTTCGTGCCCGGCAGCGAGCACCGCCTGCTGGTGGTCGGCCAGAAGGTGGTGGCGGCGGCGCGCGGCGAATCGCTGTGGGTCAGCGGCGACGGGATTTCCACCATCGTGCAGCTGTGCGACAGCCAGATCAACGTCGACCCGCGCCGCGGTGAGGCCGAGGAATTTCCATTGAGCCCGGTGCTGCCGGCCGAAAGCGAGGAAAACCAGCTGCAACTGAAGCGCCAGGGCATGACGCCGCAGTCCATCCCGGCGGCCGGCCAGAAGGTGCTGATCCAGCTGAACGGCAACGTCGCCGACGACGTCACCGACCTGGTGCACCCGGACGTGGCCTACATGGCGGCGCTGGCGGCGCGCATCGTCGGCCTGGACATCGCCGGCATCGACCTGGTGTGCGAGGACATCGGCCGTCCGCTGCTTGACCAGCGCGGCGCCATCATCGAAGTCAACGCCAGCCCGGGCCTGCTGGCCCACATCAAGCCGGCCAGCGGCGAGGCGCGCCCGGTCGGCGCGGCCATCGTCGAGCACCTGTTCGCCGACGGCGAGAGCGGCCGCATCCCGCTGGTGGGCGTGACCGGCACCACGGACGCGGCGCTGGCCGCGCGCCTGGTCGGCAGCGTGCTGCACCTGGCCGGCAAGCATGTCGGCGTGGCCAACCGCGAGGGCCTGTTCCTCGACCGGCGCCAGGTCGACGCGCGCGACGGCACCCGCTTCGAGGCCGGCCAGCGCCTGCTGATCAACCGCACCGTGCAGGCCGCCGTGTTCGAATCGAACGCGCGCACCATCCTGGAATCCGGCCTGCCCTACGACCGCTGCCGGGTCGGCATCGTCACCGACATGGGCAGCATTGCCGACGTGGAGCACCTGTACATCCGCGACCGGGACGCGCTGGCCAACGTGGTGCGCAGCCAGGTCGACGTGGTGCTGTCCGACGGCGCCGCGGTCCTCAACGCGGCCGATCCGGACGTGGTCGAGCTGGCCGGGTTCAGCGACGGCGAGGTGCTGTTCTACGCCGCCGACGAAACGGACGCCACGCTGCGCGCGCGGCGCGACGCCGGCCACCGCGTGGCCTTTTTGCGCCAGCGCCGCATCGTGCTGGCCCAGGGCGCCGCCGAATCGACGCTGCTGGCGCTGGACAAGGTGAGCGCGCAGGTGGCCGACCAGCCGCTGGCGGCGCTGGCCGCGGCGGCTGCCGCCTGGGCGCTGGACGTGCCGCACGACCTGATCTGCGCCGGCTTGCGCACCTTCGGCGCGCCGGTGGGCGCCAAGGCCCACGCCCACGCTTAACCCATCATCAGTACGGGCCCGCCGGGAGCGGGCCGACATGGCGCACGGCGCGTCCGCGGACGCGGCGCCGGACCACACTAAGGATCGAAGGTTTATGGAAGTATCTCGCGTACGGGCCCTGCGCGGCCCCAACCTCTGGAGCCACCACACCTCGGTGGAGGCGATCGTCGCCTGCACCCCGGAAGAAGAATCGATCGGCGCGCTGCCCGGCTTCGAGGCGCGCCTGGGCGCGCTATTCCCGGAAATCTGGCCGCTGCAGCCGACCGGCCACGACGACACCATCCCGCTGGCGCAGGTGCTGGCGGTGGCGGCCCTCGCCCTGCAGGCGCAGGCCGGCTGCCCGGTCACCTTCAGCCGCAGCACCGCCACGCTGGAGCGCGGCATCTACCAGGTGGTGGTCGAGTACAGCGAGGAAGACGTGGGCCGGCTGGCGCTGGAACTGGCCGAGCAGCTGTGCAGCGCCGCCCGCAACGACCAGCCGTTCGACCTGGAAGGCGCGCTGGCGCGCCTGCGCGACCTGGACGAGGACGTGCGCCTGGGCCCGTCCACCGGCTCGATCGTGCACGCCGCGGTGGCGCGCAACATCCCGTTCCGCCGCCTGACCGAGGGCAGCCTGGTGCAGTTCGGCTGGGGTAGCCGCCAGCGCCGCATCCAGGCCGCCGAGATCGACGCCACCGGCGCCATCGCCGAATCGATCGCCCAGGACAAGGAATTGACCAAGAAGCTGCTGGACGCCGCCGGCGTGCCGGTGCCGCTGGGCCGCGTGGTGACCGACCCCGACGATGCCTGGGCCGCGGCACAGGAGATCGGCCTGCCGGTGGTGATCAAGCCGAAGGACGGCAACCAGGGCAAGGGCGTGACCGTCAACGTCACCACCTACGAGCAGCTGGCGGGCGGCTTCCATGCCGCCTCCGAATTCCGCGACGACATCATGGTCGAAAAATACCTGCCCGGCCACGACTACCGCCTGCTGGTGATCGGCAACAAGCTGGTGGCCGCCGCCCGCCGCGATCCGCCGCACGTGGTCGGCGACGGCGTGCACAGCGTGCGCCAGCTGGTCGACACCGTCAACCTCGACCCGCGCCGGGGCAGCGGCCACGCGACCTCGCTGACCAAGATCCGCTTCGACGACATCGCCCTGGCCAGCCTGGCCAAGCAGGGCTACGACGCCGAATCGGTGCCGCCGAAAGGCCAGCGCGTCACGCTGCGCAACAACGCCAACCTGTCCACCGGCGGCTCGGCCACCGACGTCACCGACGACGTGCACCCGGAAGTGGCGGCGCGCGCGGTGGCGGCGGCGCACATGGTCGGCCTGGACATCTGCGGCGTCGACCTGGTGTGCGACAGCGTGCTGAAACCGATCGAGGAACAGCATGGCGGCATCGTCGAGGTGAACGCCGCGCCCGGCCTGCGCATGCACATCTCGCCCTCGTTCGGCAAGGGCCGTGCGGTCGGCGAAGCCATCATGGACACGCTGTACGCGCCCGGCGACGACGGCCGCATCCCGGTGGTGGCCGTCACCGGCACCAACGGCAAGACCACCACGGTGCGCCTGATCGCGCACCTGCTGGCCGCCTCCGGCCTGCGCACCGGCATGACCAACACCGACGGCGTGTACATCGGCCACCGGCGCATCGACAGCGGCGACTGCAGCGGCCCGCGCAGCGCGCGCAGCGTGCTGATGCACCCGGACGTCGACGCCGCCGTGTTCGAGACCGCGCGCGGCGGCCTGCTGCGCGAAGGCCTGGCCTTCGACCGCTGCCAGGTGGCGGTGGTGACCAACATCGGCGCCGGCGACCACCTCGGCCTGAACTACATCACCACGCTGGAAGACCTGGCGGTACTGAAACGCGTGATCGTGCAGAACGTCGCCGACGGCGGCATGGCGGTGCTGAACGCGGCCGATCCGGTGGTGGCGGCGATGGCCGACAACACCCGCGGCGACGTCACCTACTTTGCCCAGGATGCCTCGCTGCCGCTGATGCAGCAGCACCGCGCCCAGGGCCGCCGCATCGTCTACGCCGAAAAAGGGCAGCTGGTGGCGGCGCAGGGCAAGTTCGAGGAACGCATCGATTTCGCGGACGTGCCGATCACGCGCGGCGGTGTGGTCGGCTTCCAGGTCGAGAACGTGCTGGCCTCGGTGGCCGCCGCCTGGGCGGTCGGCATCGCCTGGGACACGGTCCGCGCCGGCCTGCGCACTTTTGTGGGCGAGAGCGACAACGCGCCCGGCCGCTTCAACGTGTTCGACTATCGTGGCGCGACCGTGATCGCCGACTACGGCCACAACCCGGACGCCATCAGCGCCCTGGTCGACGCCGTGCAGGGCATGCCGGCGCGGCGCCGCTCGGTGGTGATCAGCGGCGCCGGCGACCGCCGCGACCAGGACATCCGCGAACAGACCGTCATCCTGGGCAAGGCCTTCGACGACGTGCTGCTGTACGAAGACCAGTGCCAGCGCGGCCGCGCCGAAGGCGAAGTCGTGGCACTGCTGCGCCAGGGCCTGGACGGCGCCCCGCGCACGACCCACGTCGAGGAAATCAAGGGCGAATTCGTCGCCATCGACCGCGCCCTGGCGCGCCTGCAGCCCGGGGACCTGTCGCTGATCCTGATCGACCAGGTCGACGAAGCGCTGGCGCACATCGCCGGGCGGGTGGCCGAGGCCTGAGCCCGCCCGTAGGGTGGATGGCATTCGCGTTCCGTTGACGCATGTCATCGGGTGGAGCCGTCCACCCTACGCCATCGCGCGCGCCGATCCCTTGCGATCCCCTACCATGGACGTCCACGACCACGCGGTGCGACCATGACCATCGACCAGGACCAACCATCCCGCCCCACCGGCGACCCGGCGCCCGAGATGCCGCTGCGCCGCCTGCTCTACCGCTTCCTGTTCTTCGACTGGCTGTTCCACGACGTCGGCGCCGCGCGCAACCTGTTCGAGCGCCACGCCGCGCATCAGCACAACCGCCGCATGAGCCGTTATCTGCCGGTCTACCTGCGGCGCTGGTCCTTCCTCACCGCCTTCGACTTCGGCCTCGGCCTGCTGTGCGAAAAGGTGCTGCAGGCGGGATTGCTGTCGGCCTGGTGGTTCACCTGGTCGTGCGTCACCTTCACCGGCATGGTGGTGATCACGGTGGCGTGGCTGATCCTGAACCACGCGCGCTTGTCTTGATACTCATCCTGACGCGCAGGCGCAGCTCCGGCCGTTCGACCGCCAGGTACAGCAGCGCGGCGGCCGCCAGCGACACCAGCGCATACACCGGCAAGGCGGCCAGCGGCGCCGCGCGCAACGCCTGCGGCAGCCATTCGTCCAGCCAGGCATATACCTGCTTGTGCGTCAGGTACAGGCTGAAGGCCAGCAGCGCCAGCGTGCGCACGCCCGGCAGCTGGCGCCGCCCGATCCGGGTCGCCGGGCTGAGCGCGCCGGCCAGCAGGCAGGCGCAGCCGAGCGCCACCAGCGGAAACAGGACCAGGGCGCCGATCGGGCCGAGCGCGTCGATGCGCATGCAACAGAACAGGACAAGGAAGCCGGCCGCCAGCAGACGGCGCGGATGGCGCAGCAGGCGCGTCCACCACGCCGGCCGGAAAGCGCGTACGCTCGCCAGCATCACGCCCAGCAGCAAACCGTCCAGGCGCGCATAGGTCGGATCGTAGAGCGACACGACATACGCGCCGATGGCGGCGGCGGTATCGCCGCCGGCGAGGTGCGGCGCCACCCGCCATTGCCACAGCGCCCCCCGCAGCAGCATGCCGCCCGCCACGATGGCGAGCGCCAGGGCGCCGACCAGGCGTCCGCTCGCCCGCTTGCGCGCCCGCCCCGCCAGCAACCACACCGCCAGCGGAAACAGCCAGTAGAAATGCTCCTCGACGCACAGCGACCACGCGTGCGAATAGGCGGTGCCGTGCTCCCAGTCGGGCGCCAGGTTGAGCATGAAGGTGACGAATTTCCACAGCGGCTGCAGGTTTCCGCCTTCGCGCCCCTGGCCCAGCAGCACGTACAGGATCAGCACCGCGTAGTAGGCCGGCAGGATGCGCAGCGCACGGTCGAGCAGGAAGCGGCCCCAGCGCGGCGCGCCGCCCTGCGCCACCGTGCGCAGCACCTGCCAGCCGATCAGGTAGCCGCTGAGCACGAAGAACAGGTCCACGCCCATCCAGCCGTGCTCGACCCAGGCCGGCAAGGCGACGCCGTGGCTGCCGAGGTGGTACAGCATCACCGTGACGATGGCCAGCGCGCGCAGCAGGTCGATGCCCGGCGCGCGCGGTTCGTGGTGGGCGACGTCCGGCGCGGCGGCGATCGGCGTGGTTTGGTACGACATCATGGTGAACGGGGAAGGAAAGCGCGCATTGTAGCGGCCCCATTGCGGGCGTCGCTGGCCAGGCGCCGACCGCCTGTGGACGGCAGTTACGTGTGTTCGGATGTTCTCCAGCATTGCCGCGTGTCGCCCGTTTTCTTGACATTCAGTAAATGCCAAAAACATAAGTACGCGACCATTTCCTGACACGACAAGGAGGTGGTATGACGTACTTGCACATCGACGATCAGGGTCCATCCAGGCATGCGCTGGGCGCGCGCCGCATCGAGCGCCGCATCGACTGCGTTACGGAAGAAAACATTCACGACGCTTTGCGGGCGCGGGGCATGGCGGCGGCGGCGCAGGCGCTGGACTTCCAATGCGGTCGACCTGGCCACGGCCATGCGGGTGCTGACGGCGCCCTGCAGGCGCCGCATGCCGGCGCCGGATGGTTCGCATGCGGCTACCCCGTCCCGCCCCGGCGACACCGACGAGACGCGAGTCGACATCTTGCCGGCGCATGCATGACGTTGTTTTTTTGTCCTTGTTGCCATGCACTTTGCGCCAGGGACGAAAAATCTTGGCATCGAACGACGAGCCATCCACCTTGCAGATGCATAAATCACGCAGTTTTCGATCGCTGCCTACGCATCCGATTTTATCGGTTTACTTTGTTTTGCCAAATTTTTAATCACTACAATTCACTATGGCCATTGCCTACTAACCCATGGATCAGGTGGATGGATGGTGAGCACGTACTAATGTTGCCGGTTTGAATTGACCGGCAACATCATGCAAACGACTCCACGGCATATTCCTTACTTGGACGGCTGGCGCGGCCTGGCGATCGCGGCCGTCCTGTTCGCGCACTTCCATCACACCCGCCAGAACTGGTGGATCGGCATCTTCGGCGTCCAGCTGTTCTTCGCCCTGTCCGGCTATCTGATGTGCCGGATCCTGTTCGTCCGCCAGGCCGCCCTGCCCACCTTTTTCGCGCGCCGTTTCATCCGCATCGCACCGACCTTCGTCCTGTTCGTGCTGTCGGCAACCGTGTACACGGCCTGCTTCCAGAGGCCTCGCTACGTACCGTCGATCTACGAACTGATATCGACGCTGACGTTTCTACGGACCTATTACCCACCCTGGAAAAGCATCTTCGACGCCGATTATCCGGTCGGCCACCTGTGGTCGCTGAATGTCGAGGAACACAGCTACGTGTTCCTGGCCATGATCGCCTGCGCCAGCCGCCGGCTCGGCAAGGCCTGGCTGACGGCCGCGCTACTGGGCGCATCGACCCTCGTCGCGCTATTGGTCAGCCATGACTACTTCTTCCATCGCCATGCCTGGGCGACACCGAGCGACGTCCGCACCGAGGCGGCGGCGCTGGGCATCCTCGCCTCGGCGACGGTCTGTTTCCTGCGCCATTGGCAGCCACGGCTGTTCGACCGGATGCCGGCCTGGATTCCGCTGGCGCTGGCGCCGCTGGCCTGGCTGTGCTTCTCGACGTACAGGGACATCGGCCTGCACCTGACGCTGGCGCCGCTCTGCCTCGCCTTTACGGTCAATTACCTGGACCGCGCGCCCGCCCTGCTGCACGCGCTCCTGTCCACGCGCGCGCTGCGCTGGCTGGGTACCTGCTCGTTCTCGCTGTACCTGTGGCAGCAACCGTTCCACCTGGCCTGGCTGAACTACGGGGTCGATCCCTCGACCGCGTTCTGCCTGGCTGTCGGCTTGGGAGTGGCATCGTTCTATTGTTTCGAACAGCCGACGCGCCGGCTGCTGGCGGCGGCATGGCGCCGGCACAGCCAGCGCATCGGCCGCAACGACGCCGCGTCTGCGGCCTTGAACCAGCCCGGCTGAGCGGCCGGCCTCACCGCCCGCCCGGCAGGCGTCGCATTTCGATGGCGGCGCGGCGCAAGCCGCTGCCGCGCTCTCCCCGCCGTGGTCGAACGCGGTAAAATGGCACCCCCGGACCGGCGCCTGCCCGGCCCCTTCACGACCTTGCCATGAACGTCCCACGCGAAATCAATGCCGCCGCGGCCAAAAGCCTCGCGACCGAAAAGCACACCCCGATGATGCAGCAATACCTGCGCATCAAGGCCGACTACCCGAGCATGCTGGTGTTCTACCGCATGGGCGACTTCTACGAGCTGTTCTTCGAGGACGCCGAAAAGGCGGCGCGCATCCTCGGCATCACGCTCACGGCGCGCGGCACGGCGGGCGGCCATCCGATCAAGATGGCGGGCGTGCCCTTCCACTCGCTCGACCCGTACCTTGCCAAGCTGGTCAAATTGGGCGAATCGTGCGCCATCTGCGAGCAGATCGGCGACCCGGCGCTGGCCAAGGGACCGGTCGAGCGCAAGGTGGTGCGCGTGGTCACGCCGGGCACGCTGACCGATGCCGACCTGCTGCCGGAAAAGGCCGAGCGCCCGCTGCTGGCGCTGTGCACGGTCGTGCAGCGCAAGACGGTCACCACCGGCCTGGCCTGGCTGTCGCTGGCCAGCGGCAAGCTGAAGCTGATGGAGTTCGCCGGCGATGCTCGCCTGGCCGCCGTGCGCCTGGTGCAGGAGCTGGAACGCATCGCGCCGGCCGAGGTGCTGCGCGCGGACAGCCTGGACATGGCGGACGAGCCGTCGTTCGGCCATACCCAGCGCGTGCCGGAATGGCATTTCGACGTGGTCGCCGGCCACAAGTCGCTGCTCGACCAGCTCGGCGTGGCGACGCTGTCCGGCTTCGGCGTGGATGGCCTGGGCGCCGCCTTCGGCGCGGCCGGCGCGCTGCTGCGCTATGCCCAGTCGACCCAGGGCAAGGGCCTGCAGCACGTCAAGAACGTGGCGCTGGAGTCGGAGAGCGAATTCATCGGCCTGGACGCCGCCACGCGCCGCAACCTGGAATTGACCGAAACCATCCGCGGGCACGAATCGCCGACGCTGTTTTCCCTGCTGGACGGCTGCCGCACCGCGATGGGGTCGCGCCTGCTGCGCCACTGGATCCACCATGCGCGCCGCGACCAGTCGGTGGCGCGCGCGCGCCATGAGGCGATTGCGGCGCTGATCCAGCGCGAAGCCACGGGCGACCTGTCCGCCACGCTGGCGCGGGTACCGGACATCGAGCGCATCACCACCCGCATCGCGCTGCTGTCGGCGCGCCCGCGCGACCTCTCGTGCCTGCGCGACGGCCTGACGCAATTGCCGGCGCTGCGCGAGGGGCTGGCGCGCTGCTTCATCCCAGGCGACTCGACCCTGCTGCGCGAGCTTCACGAAGCCATCGCCGAGCCGCAGGAATGCGTCGCCCTGCTGGTGCGCGCCATCGCCGAGGAGCCGGCCGCCATGGTGCGCGACGGCGGCGTGTTCGCGCGCGGCTTCGACGCCGAGCTGGACGAGCTGCGCGCGCTGTCCGAGAACGCCGGCCAGTTCCTGGTCGAGCTGGAGGCGCGCGAGCGCGCGCGTACCGGCATCGCCAATTTGCGCGTCGAGTACAACCGCGTGCACGGCTTCTATATCGAGGTCACCAACGGCCAGGCCGACAAGGTGCCGGACGATTACCGCCGCCGCCAGACGCTCAAGAACTGCGAGCGCTACATCACGCCGGAACTGAAGGCCTTCGAGGACAAGGCGCTGTCGGCGCAGGACCGCGCGCTGGCGCGCGAAAAGCTGCTGTACGACCTGCTGCTGGCCGAGCTGGCGCCGCACATCGTCTGCCTGCAGCGCATCGCCTCCGGCATCGCGCAGGCCGATGCGCTGGTGGCGCTGGCCGCGCATGCCCTGCGCAACAACTGGTGCGCACCGCAGCTGGTCGACGCACCCTGCCTGAGCATCGTCGAGGGCCGTCATCCGGTGGTGGAAAACCAGATCGAACGCTTCATCGCCAACGATTGCCGCCTGTCCGACGAGCGCCGCCTGCTCTTGATCACCGGGCCGAACATGGGCGGCAAGTCGACCTTCATGCGCCAGGTGGCCCTGATCACGCTGCTGGCCTACGTCGGCAGCTACGTGCCGGCCGCCAGCGCCAGCATCGGGCCGATCGACCGCATCTTCACCCGCATCGGCGCCTCGGACGACCTGGCCAACGGCCGCTCCACCTTCATGGTCGAGATGACCGAATCGGCCGCCATCCTCAACGGCGCCACCGCGCAGTCGCTGGTGCTGATGGACGAGGTCGGGCGCGGCACCTCGACCTTCGACGGCCTGGCGCTGGCCTGGGCGATCGCGCGCCACCTGATCGACACCAGCCGCAGCTTTACCTTGTTCGCGACCCACTACTTCGAGCTGACCCAGCTGCCCGAGACCCACGCCAGCGCGGTCAACGTGCACCTGTCGGCGGTCGAGCACAAGGACAACATCGTGTTCCTGCACGCGGTGCAGGAAGGCCCGGCCTCGCAGAGCTACGGCTTGCAGGTGGCGCAGCTGGCCGGCGTGCCGCCGGGCGTGATCCGCGCCGCGCGGCGCCACCTGGCGCGGCTGGAATCGCAGGCGCTGGGCGCCACGCCGCAGCTCGACTTGTTCGCGGCGCCAGCGCCCGCCGAGCCGGAAACCGATGCGCGCGCCGAGTCCAGCGCCGCCGGAGACGACGGCGCTGCGGACGAGACAGCGCCCGCACCCACGGCGGCGACGGTGGTTCCGGCCACCGCGCCCGTGCCTGCCGCCGCGCCCTCGCCTGCACTGCAGCTGCTTGACGGCATCGATCCCGACGCGCTGACCCCGCGCGAGGCGCTGGAACGGCTGTACGAGTTGAAGCGCCTGGCGGCGTCCGCCGCCTGATGCCGATGCCGCGGGTCCGTTCCGGCGCCATCCTGCAATCCCGGCGGCGCACGCTGCTGGGCGCCGTCCTGCTGGGCAGCGCCCTGCTGGCCGCCTGCGGCATTGCCGCCGGCGCACCCGCCAAGCGCAACGCCAGGGAAGCGGCAAAGGAAAAGGAAGTCCGCGAAAAGGAGGCACGCGAGAAGGAAGCGCGCGACGGTGGCTACCGCTTCGCCGTCATCGGCCACAGCTTCGTCGACGGCGACGAGGCGCGCCTGAAGCAATCGATCGCCGCCAGCGACGACAAGCCGACCGCGTTCGTGGTGGTGGCCGGCATCAAGGGCGCCGGCGAAGCCTGCAGCGACAAGCTGTACCAGCGCCGCCGCAACCTGATCGAGGAAGCGCCCAAGCCGATGGTGGTGCTGCCGGCCGGCAGCGACTGGACCGAGTGCCGCAACACGGCCGGCCGCACGAATGCGATCGAGCGCCTGAACCGGGTGCGCGAACTGTTCTTCCCGGAAGCGTCGACGCTGGGCACGCACAAGCTGGCGCTGACGCGCCAGTCGATGAGCCCGCGCTTTCGCAGCTATGCGGAAAATGCCCACTGGTCGGTGGGCAAGGTGCTGTACGCCACCGTTAACCTGCCGGCCAACAACAACCACTATCTCACCGATGCCGGGCGCAACAGCGAATACGAAGACCGGCTGGTAGCCAACCGCTTCTGGCTCAACCGCCTGTTCGCCATCGCGCGGCGCGACAAGCTGGAAGCGGTGGTGCTGTTCTCGGAAGGCGACCTGAAGGCGCTGTCGCAGCCGACCGGCCTGCGCGCGCTGCTGCGGCGCGCGGTGCCGCCCGGCCACGACGGCTTTGCCGAGACGCGGCGCCTGGTGCTGTCGCTGGCGCAGAAATTCCCGGGCAAGGTGCTGATGGTGGATGCCAACCGCCTGGAAAAAGGCGCGCATCCGGCGATCGAATGGCGCGACAACGTCGGGCACTTGTCGACCGGGCCGGGGGAACTGGAGGTGGATGTGGATCCGGCGGGGAAGACCCTGTTTGCGCTGGCGGTGCCGGAGAAGTGAGCGCCGTCGCCCCCGCGAAGGCGGGGGCCCATGCCGAGCATCAGAATTTGCTTTGCTGGCTGTACCGCGATGCTTCCGAGCAGGCGCTGTTGCTGGCGATGTATGGGTCCCCGCCTGCGCGGGGACGACGCTGCCGGCGCTTCACGGTGCCGGCACTTACGGTACGGGCGCTTCGGCTAGAACAGCGCCCCTTCGCACATCACTGCAACGGCTGGCTACGGAAATGGTCGCCCGGCTCGTTGTCCTCGATTTCCGGATGGCCGTGATCGTCGCCATGGTGGTGGCCATGCGCGCCGTGCACGTGGCCGTGGGCGATTTCTTCCTCGGTGGCCGCGCGCACGTCGAGCACTTCCAGCTCGAAGCGCAGCGCCATGCCGGCCAGCGGGTGGTTGCCGTCCAGCACGACCTTGTCGTCGGCGACTTCGGTGACGGTGAAGATGGTCGGCTCGTCGTCGCCGCCGTCGGCCACGCCTTCGAACTGCATGCCGACTTCGAGCGGCTCCGGCAGGCGGTTGCGCTCTTCGACTTTCAGCAGGGCCGGATCGTAGTCGCCGAACGCGTCTTCCGGCTCGATCTGGATGGTCGAGCTGTAGCCGACGTCCTTGCCGTCCAGTTCCTCTTCGATCTTCGGCAGCGTGTTCTCGTAGCCGCCGTGCAGGTACACCATCGGCTGGGCGCCGTCTTCGATCAGGTTGTTCTGGGCATCGGACAGTTTGTACTTGACCGAAACGACCGTGTTCTGGGCAATCTTCATTGCGTTTCCTTTCCTGGATAAGGTCTCGATTATAACCTTACTACCATTTTTCCCCGGCGCGGGCGTAGGTATAATGGCGCATGCAAAAATTACCGCTCCTCGGGAACCTCACTCCCGCCCAGTTCCTTCGCGATTACTGGCACAAGAAACCCCTCCTGATCCGTCAGGCGATCCCCGATTTCAAGCCGCTGCTGAAGTTCGAGAAGCTGGCCGAACTGGCGCGCCAGAACCACGTCGAGTCGCGCCTGATCACGCTGGCCGACGGCCAATGGGACATGCAGCACGGCCCGCTGGCCGAACTGCCGCCGCGCAACCAGCGCGAATGGACCATGCTGGTACAAGGCGTCAACCTGGTCGAGCCGAAGGCCGACGCGCTGCTGCGCCAGTTCCGCTTCGCGCCGGATGCGCGCCTGGACGATTTGATGGTCAGCTACGCCACCGACGGCGGCGGCGTCGGCCCGCACTTCGATTCCTACGACGTGTTCCTGCTGCAGGCGCACGGCAAGCGCCGCTGGCGCATCGGCGCGCAGCAGGACCTGAGCCTGGTCGAGGGCTTGCCGCTGAAGATCCTGGCCAATTTCGAGCCGGAACAGGAATTCGTGCTGGAGCCGGGCGACATGCTGTACCTGCCGCCGCACTACGCGCACGACGGCGTGGCCGAGGGCGAATGCATGACCTACTCGATCGGCTTCCGCTCGCCCTCGTTCCAGGAACTGGGCGAAGCCTTCCTGCAGTTCATGGCCGATTCGATCGACCTGCCCGGCCGCTATGCCGACCCCGGCCTGCAGCCGGCGAAAAACCCGGCCGAGATCCCGCGCGAGATGCTGACCACCGTCACCGAAGAGCTGAACAAGGTGCGCTGGGACGAGGAAGACGTCACCATCTTCCTGGGGGAACACCTGTCCGAGCCGAAGCACAACGTGTTCTTCACGCCGGTGGCGAAACCGCTGCCGGTCGGGCGCTTCATGGAACAGGCGGCCAGGCGCGGCCTGGCGCTGTCGCCCAAGACGCTGATGCTGTACCGCGGCAAGCACGTGTTCATCAACGGCGAATCGTTCGCCGTCGGGCGCGCCGACAAGCCGGTGCTGGACGCGCTGGCCAACGGGCGCGGCCTGGAAGGCGCCCTGCTCGACAAGGCGTCGGACGACGTGCTGGAAGCGCTGTATACCTGGTACCAGGACGGCTGGCTGGAACTGGCGTAAGCCGCATACGAAAAGCAAAAGGCAGGGAGGCGCGATGACGGACCCGGGCGAACCAGCCGGCACGGCGAAGATGGCGGGCATGGAAGGCATCGTCCACTTCGACAGCCGCGCCCGGTTCCAGCAGGCGCTGCGCGCGTTGCTGGAGCGCGCCCATGCCACGCTCGACCTGTTCGACCCGGACTTCGCCCTGTTCGAGCTGGGAAGCAGCGCAACCGATGCCTTGCTGCGCCGCTTCCTGCACGGCGGCAGCGTGCTGCGCCTGGCGCTGCATTCGACGGCGCACCTGGAGCGCCACGCGCCGCGCTTCCTGCGCCTGCTGCGCGACTACGACCACCTGTCCGCCTGCCGCCAGACCCCGCGCGACCTGCGCCAGCTGGCCGATTCCTTCGCCATCGCCGACAACCTGCATGTGGTGCGGCGCTTCCATGCTGCTCACCCGCGCGGCGTGCTGGCTTTCGATGCGCCTGGCGAGAGCGACTTGCCGCGTACACGTTTTGCCGCCATCTGGGAAGCATCGCGCTCCGCCTTGCCGCCGACCGTTACCGGCCTTTAGGCGCAGGGTGGGCGGCTATGCCGTCCACGCATCCAGCCCCTAGTCGCATCCAGGCGTCGCAAATTTGCTACGGAAGCGTGGACGGGAAACCTATCCACCCACTGGGTTTTTCAAATCGGGGTCAGAGCACAATTTTTGGCAATTTCTTGCGCGAAATCAAGAAAAACGTGAGAAAAGTTGTCGCCAGGATGGTTTTGATACGAGTCTAATAAGTGTTTTCACTTATGTCACATCTTGTAACAAATCGCCGGCTGGTCTTCTGATTAATCGTTACACCTTGACACGAGTTTTCTGTTGCGATTCAGTAAATTTGGCTATAATATCGGGTTAGGAAGGTTCCCGTTGTCCGTAGGCACTTTTTCCAAAGTTATGAAAGCTACGAGAATTCCTGACGAGCGATAATTACCGGTAATTATTCATCGCAACAGATGCACTTCTTTTGAATTAATTAAGGAAAAACCATGAAAAAATCTCTGCTGATCGTCTCCCTGCTGGCTGTTGCCCTGACCGCCTGCAGCAAAAAAGAAGAAACCACCACCGTGACCCCGGCCGCTGAAACCGCACCGGCAACCACCACGACCACCACCACCACCCCGGCTGACGCAACCGCGACCCCGGCTGTTCCGGCTGCCGACGCAACCGCAACCCCGGCAAACCCGGCTGCTGCTGACGCTGCCGCTTCAGCTGCTTCGGCTGCCGCTTCGGCTGCTTCGTCGGCTGCCGACGCTGCTGCTGCTGCCGCTGCTCCGGCCGCTTCGAAGTAATCAGCATTGCTTCATTAAAACCGGCCTTCGGGCCGGTTTTTTTTTCGCCTGCGTTTTCGCCAGCGCGCCTTCCGCCTCCCGGCAAGCGCCAAGTCGGCAGGCAATAAAAAACCGGCCTCGAAGGCCGGTTTCGTGTTGGCGACGGACGCCGCTTACTTCAGTTCGTCCGCCAGCAGTTGCAGGATCTTGGCGCCGGTCGGCGTGCCGTCCGGCTTGCCGTCATTGTTCTGCACGGTGACGTCGCTGCTGGTCGCGCCCTGCACGGTCGAGACCAGCACGCGGTAGCGCTGCGCTTCCTTGTTCTTGTCGTCCGAGCCGAACAGCTTGCTGAAGAAGCCGGCCTTGTTGACCGCATCCGGATCGACGTAGCGCACGAAATAGATGCCCTGCACGCGGTCGCGGTCTTCCACGGTGAAGCCGACGCGGTCCAGCGCCAGGCCGACGCGGCGCCAGGCGCGGTCGAAGCCTTCGTCGACGGTGACCTTGCCGCCGTCCAGCTTGGCGTGCTGCGGTTCCAGCGGCGCGTTGGCCACGATCGAGGCGGCTTGCTTGACCGGCGTGCCGTTCAGCTTGGCCACCAGGCGGCCCAGGAACTCGGCTTCCAGTTCCGGATCGTTCGGACGCGCGGTCCAGGTCGTCGTCTCGCGCTGGGCGCCGGTCACCACTTCCTCGGCGCCGCGGTGGCTGATGTAGATCTCGGTGGCGCCGTCCGGACGGCGTTCCAGGCGGGTGCGGAACTTGTCGCGCTCGCCGGTCGAGTAGGCCGAGTCGAACACGCGGCCGATGGTGCGGCGGATGAAATCCTGCGGGATCTTGGAACGGTTTTCGTTCCAGTTGGTTTCCATGACGCCGGTCTGGGCCGATTCGGTCTCCAGCGTGAAGCCGGCGTCGGTCCAGAACGATTCCAGTTGCGGCCACAGCTGTTCCGGCGTCTGCTTGACGACCAGCCAGCGCTGCTTGCCGGCACGCTCGATATGCACCGAATCGGTCGCGACCGGACCGATGGTGTCGCCGGACGCCGCGGCAGGCGCGCCGGCGGCGACGGGTGCAGCGCCGCCGTTGCGCTGCTGCTGGAAGCCGGACGCGGTGGCGACGCCGCGGCCGTCCGGCACGGCATAGCGGTTGTCCTTCTGCAGTTGGGTCAGGTCCGGCGGGACGTCCAGCGGGGCGGCCTTCTTGGTCGCCTTGTAGTCCACCTTGTCCGATTCGAATATCGTCGTGCACGCGGCCAGGCTGAATGCCATGGCGGTCAGCGCGATGGCGCGGGTCGCGCGTTGAGTCTTGAACTTGCGATTTGTCATATCGTTAAAGCAGTAGGTCAGGAGACCGTTCATCAAAGGACGCCGGATTCGCGCAGGGCAGCGCGGACGGTGTCGTGGTATTGCGCGGACAGCGGCGCCAGCGGCAGGCGCAGGCCTGCCGGCATCTTGCCCATTTCGGTCAGCGCCCACTTGACCGGAACCGGATTCGGTTCAATGAACAGCTTGGCATGCAGCGCCAGCACGCGGTTGTTGATCTCGATGGCACGGGCGGTGTCGCCGGCCATGGCCGCTTCGCACAGCTCGTGCATGGCGCGCGGCGCGACGTTGGCGGTCACCGAGATGTTGCCGGCGGCGCCACAGAACATCAGCGCCATCGCGGTCGGGTCGTCGCCCGAATACACGCCGAACGATTTGTCCACGCCGCGCAGCAGTTCGATGCCGCGGCCGACGTTGCCGGTCGCATCCTTGATGCCGACGATGTTGTCGACGGCGGCCAAGCGCACCACGGTCTCGTTGGCCATGTCGGCCACGGTCCGGCCCGGCACATTGTAGAGGATCACGGGGATGTCCACCGCTTCGGCGATCGCCTTGAAGTGGCGGTACATGCCTTCCTGGGTCGGACGGTTGTAGTACGGCACCACCTGCAGCGTAGCGTCGGCGCCGACGTCCTTGGCATGGCGGGTCAGCGCGATCGCTTCCGCGGTCGAGTTGCCGCCCGAACCGGCGATCACCGGAATGCGGCCGGCAACGTGCTCGACCGTCAGGCGGATCAGTTCGCAGTGTTCGTCCGGGCTGACGGTGGCCGATTCGCCGGTGGTGCCGACGATGACCAGGCCATCCGTCCCCTCGGCCACGTGCCAGTCGATCAGCTTGCGCAGGCTGTCCTTGTCCAGGCTGCCGTCCTCGAACATCGGCGTGACGATTGCTACTATGCTGCCCTTAATCATAATCAGTGGACCGTGCCGTTAATAAATAAAACTTGGATTGTAGCGGATACCCCGCCCTTATGGGTCATTCGCGCCCAGATAAATGGTCGAGCCGGGCACCGCCCAGGTCGAAGGCCGGACCCACCGCGCACAGGCGCTGCACGCGCGCCGGCTTCGGCGATTCCAGCGCGCCATCCTCGAACGCGACCACGCGCAGGCCCGAGCGGCCGGCCACGCCGATCAGCTCGCCGGGCATCAACAAAAAGTCCGGATTCGACGGCTTGCCGAAGGCCTCATTGCCGCGCGCAAAGGTTTCGTAGATCAAGACGCCGTTTGGCGCCAGCGACGCCGTGATCGGCGGCAGCAGCGGCCGGTACAGGTAATTCGTGACCACGATGCCGGACAGGCTGCGCGGCGCGAACGGCCAGGCGCTGCCGGGCGCTTCCAGGTCGTATTCGACGGTGGCGATGTCGTCGCCGTGTGCGCCGGCAGCGATCGCCGCCAGCGCGGCGGCATCGCGGTCGAGGGCGATGACGGTATGGCCCATCGCCGCCAGCAGGCGCGCATGTCGCCCTGCCCCGCAAGCCAGGTCGAGCACTTCGCCGGTGCGGATCAGCGGCGCCCAGCGCCGCACCCAGGCGGAAGGATTGTCGGCAACGGCATGATTCATGTGATGTTCCATCCCTGTGGTCGGCGCACGCGGCGCAGGTCGGCCGAGCGGCCGCTCAGCTCAGCTCAGCTCAGCTCAGCTCAGCAGAATGATCAGCGGCGTGACGATCCATTCCAGCAGTTGCTGGCCGACGCCCCACACGATCCCCAGCCAGACCTGCACGATCTTCAGCAGGATCAGCACCAGCAAGATGATGAAACCGTAGGGTTCCAGGCGCGCATACTGGTACGCCAGCTTGTGCGGCAAGACCGCGAACAATACGCGGCCGCCGTCCATCGACGGGATTGGCAGCAGGTTGAACGCCATCAGCCATAGGTTGGTCTTCACGCCGGCGCTGGCCACCAGGTTCGGGAACGACTCGTCCACGTGGAAATACTGCAGCAGGACCGCCAGCACCATCCACATCAGCGCCATCACGAAGTTGGCGGCCGGACCGGACAAGGCGACCCAGGCCATGTCGCGCTTCGGATTGCGCATCTGCCCATAGTTCATCGGCAAAGGCTTGGCATAGCCGAACACGAAGCCGACCGTCACGTACATGATCGCCGGGATCACCACCGTGCCGAGCGGATCGATATGGGCCAGCGGATTGAGCGTGGTGCGGCCAGCTGCGTGGGCGGTATTGTCGCCGAAATGCCGTGCGACGAAAGCCTGCGCGGCATCGTGCATCGTCAGCGCAAAGAGGACAGGCAGTGCGTAGACCGCCAGGTTGCGTATAAGTTCATCCATAACGCGGGATTCTAACAGAGCCCACGCACCGGGCATTATTCGGCCAATGGCCGCTAAGCAATTCGAGCGCCGTTTAAGCTGCGGTTAAGCCGGCGCATGGTCCTGCACTTTGCACGGCCGCCGCCGCAGCGGCGCCCGGTGCAGCGGCGCCCGCGGCTACAGGCCGAACACCGACGGATCGCCGCGGCCTTCGCGCAGCAGCACCGCTTCCGGACCGGTCAGGTCGACGACGGTGGTCGCCTCCAGCGTGCCGGCGCCGCCGTCGATGACCAGGTCGATCTGCTTGTCGAGGCGCTCGCGCACTTCTTCCGGATCGGACAGCATGTGGTCGTCGTCCGGCAATTGCAGCGTGGTGCCGATCAGCGGCTCGCCCAGTTCTTCCAGCAGGCCGAGCAGGATGGGGTTTTCCGGCACGCGGATGCCGATGGTCTTGCGCGACGGGTGCGACAGCCGGCGCGGCAATTCGCGCGTGGCTTCCAGGATCACGGTGTACGGGCCGGGCAAGACCGACTTCAGTTGGCGGTACTGCTGGTTGTCGACGCGCGCGTACTGGGCGATCTCGGACAGGTCGCGTACCAGCAACGTCAGGTGGTGCTTGTCGTCGACGCCGCGGATACGGCGCAGCTTCTCGACCGCGGCCTTGTCGTCGAGGCGGCATACCAGCGCATAGGCGGAATCGGTCGGCGCCGCCACGATGCCGCCCGACTGGATGATCTGGGCCGCCTGTCGCAGCAGGCGGACTTGCGGGTTGAGCGGATGGATTTCGAAATATTGGGTCATTGCCTCCCCTATGGGGATGAATGGAAAACCGTCAAGATAGGGGCGAGATGCCGAAAATTCAAGTGTCGTCGTCCCCGCGCAGGCGGGGGCCCATGCAACGGCTCCGACGATCGCTACGGTGAATCGTCAGTTGACGTTTTCAGAAAGGTAAGCTTGGGTCCCCGCCTGCGCGGGGACGACGCTCGGCTACAGACGAGCATGGTGTCGACCAGTACACGGAACGCTCAAAACCAGTCATGCCACACCGGCGTCACTCCCGCCGGCAGCGGCGCCAGCTTGTCGAATTCGACCCGCGCCTCGCCCGGCGCGTGGAAGTCGGTGCCGCGCGAGGCCAGGAAGCCGTAGCGGCGCGCCACTTCCGCGTAGGTGGCGTACTGGTCCGGCGTGTGGCTGCCGGTGACCACCTCGATGGCGTTGCCGCCGAGTTGCTTGAATTCGTCGAACAGCGCGCCCTCGGCGGTCTTCGAGAAGCGGTAGCGCCCCGGGTGGGCGATCACCGGGATGCCGCCGGCGCCGCGGATCCAGCCCATGGTATCGGCCAGCGTGGCCCAGCGGTGCGGCACGTAGCCGGGCCGGCCTTCGGTCAGGTAGCGCCGGAACACTTCGGAGGTGGTGCTGCAGGCGCCGATCTCGCACAGGTAGCGTGCGAAGTGGGTGCGCGACAGCAGGTCCGGGTTGGCGACGTACTTCAGCGCGCCCTCGTAGGCGCCGGGGATGCCGGCCTTTTCCAGCTGGGCCGCCATTTCGCGCCCGCGCTGGTCGCGCCCGTGCCGGGTCGCGGCCAGGCCGGCCACCAGGCGCGCCTCGTCCTCGTCCACCTGCAGGCCGACCACGTGGATGGTCTCATTGGCCCAGGTCACGGAGATCTCGACGCCGGCCACGAAGCGCATGCCCTGCTCCTGCGCGGCGCGGCGCGCGGCCTTGATGCCGCCGACCTCGTCGTGGTCGGTCAGCGCCCACACATCGACGCCGCCCTTGCGCGCGTAGGCGGCCACGGCAGGGGGCGCCAGCACGCCGTCGGAGATGTTGGAATGGCAGTGGAGATCGACTTTCAGCATGATGAAGACCGGCGGGAACAGGGGTGAACGGATGGGCGCGACGCCTTCATTGTACGCCCATCGGCGGGATCGCGAACGGCTTGGCGGATGGTCGAGCCGCCCTCCGCACGGGCGCCGCTCCCTCCAACCCTCAGGCCGCCTCCGCCGCCGAACGTCGTGGCTGCGCCAGGAATTCCTCGATCATGCGCGCCAGCAGTTGCGGCTGGTCGTGGTGCAGCATGTGGCCGGCATCCGGCATCATGCGCGGGGTGACGTCGGGCACCTGCGCCAGGCGGCGGTCGACCTCGGCGCGCGCGTGTTCCTTCGGCCCCATCCAGCGCCACATGTCGGTGTGCTCAGCCTCGACCCACAGTACCGGCGCGGTGATGCGGCGCCAGCACGCCATCACCTCTTCCGCCTGGTACAGCAGCGGACTGGTCATCTTGTGCGCGGGGTCGCCCAGGATTTCCCACGACCCTTGTGCATTCCGGGCCGCCCAGTGCTGCGCCAGGAAGGCGGCGCGCGCGGCCGGCAGGCGCGGATTGGTCTTCTGCAGGCGCGCCGCCACCTCTTCCAGGCTGGCATAGGCGCGCATCGGCGCCGGCGCCTTGACCTCCTCCAGCCACCTGGCGTAGCGCCCGGGCGCCTGCTCCGGCCTGGTGGCCGGCAAACCGAAACCTTCCAGGTTGACCAGGCGCGCCACGCGCTCCGGACGGATGCCGGCGTACACGCTGACGATGTTGCCGCCCATGCTGTGCCCGAGCAGGTTCACCGCTTCGCCGGGCGCACAATGGTCGAGGATGGCCTCCAGGTCGGCGAAGTAATCCGGAAACCAGTAGGTGTCGGCGCCGGCGCGCTCGCTCAGCCCGAAGCCGCGCCAGTCGGGCGCGATCACGTGCCACTCGCCCTGCAGCGCATCGACCACGAACTGGAACGAAGCCGACATGTCCATCCAGCCATGCGCCATGAACAGCTTGGGCGCGCCTTGCGGCCCCCAGTGGCGCAGGTGGATGCGCAGGCCGCGGATGGCCAGGAATTCGGAACGGGATGGCATCATGAGATTGCTCACAAAAAAGTACGGTCGTTCGGTTCGAAGCTTCATCTTACACAAAGCGGCGATACCGGTCCAGCATCCGGGCGGCTGCCCCCCTGCCCGCGCCGCGGCGCTTGCAATCCGCGTACGCGTCCCCATCTGCGGCGCTTGCCGGACGATGGCGGACGCAAGGGCGTAAAATAGCGGCTGCCTTTTCACCCCTGTCTTCAACCCTATTGCGAGCACATCCATGGCGATTTACCAGCTGGGCGAGCATGCGCCCGAGATCGATGCGTCGGCCTACGTCGCCGATTCCGCCACCCTGATCGGCAAGGTGACCGTCGAGGCCAACGCCTCGGTCTGGTCCGGGGTGACGATCCGCGGCGACAACGAGCGCATCACGATCGGCGCGGACAGCAACGTGCAGGAAGGCACGGTAATGCATACCGACATGGGCTACCCGCTGGTCATCGGCAAGGGCGTGACCATCGGTCACCAGGCCATGCTGCACGGCTGCACGGTGGGCGACGGCGCGCTGATCGGCATCCAGGCGGTGCTGCTGAACGGCGCCGTGATCGGCAAGGGTTGCCTGGTCGGCGCCGGCGCCCTGGTCACGGAAGGCAAGACGTTCCCGGACAACACGCTGATCCTGGGATCGCCGGCCAAAGCGGTACGTACATTGACGCAAGACGACCTGCTGCGGCTGCAGGCCAACGCCGCCGGCTATGTCGAGCGCGGCCGGCGCTTCAAGGCGGAACTCAAGAAAATCGGATAAAGAATGACGACTGATACCAGCAAGGACATCCTGCAAAAATTCATCTTCGACAACGGCGCCGTACGCGGCGAGCTGATCGAAATCTCCAATGCATGGCGCGAGATCCAGGCGCGCCACGACTACCCTGCCGCAGTCAAGGGCTTGCTGGGCGAGATGGTCGCCGCGGCCGCGCTGCTGTCGGCCAACCTGAAGTTCAACGGTTCCATCGTGATGCAGATCCACGGCGACGGTCCGGTGCGCCTGCTGGTGGTCGAGTGCGATGCCGAACTGCGCCTGCGCGCCACCGCCAAGCTGGCGCCGGATGCGAACGTGGCCGACGACGCCAGCCTGACCGACCTGCTCAACGTGGGCGGCCATGGCCGCTTCGTGATCACGCTCGATCCGCAGGACAAGGTGCCGGGCCAGCAGCCATACCAGGGCGTGGTGCCGCTGGATGGCGACGACATCGCGACCGTCATCGAGAACTACATGCTGCGCTCGGAACAGATGGAAACCAAGCTGTGGCTGGCGGCGGACGACAACGTGGCGCGCGGCCTGCTGCTGCAAAAGCTGCCGCGCAACAGCGCGATCGAGGGCCAGGTGGCCCAGGCCAGCGAGGAAGAAGACCTTGAGACCTGGACCCGCGCCGGCATGCTGGGCGCAACCCTCAAGCGCGAGGAGCTGTTGAACACCGACGTGCCGACCCTGCTGAACCGCCTGTTCTGGGAAGAGACGATCCGCGTGTTCGAGCCGCTGCACCCGGTGTTCCACTGCACCTGCTCGCGCGAAAAGGTCGGCAACATGCTCAAGATGCTGGGCCGCGACGAAGTCGAATCGGCGCTGGCCGACCTGGGCCAGCTGGGCATCAATTGCGACTTCTGCGGCAAGCACTACGCCTTCGACGCGGTCGACTGCGCGCAGCTGTTCGCCACCGATACCACCGCCGATGCGGTGGCGCCGGTGTCCGCCGTAAAACATTGATTAGAAGTAGCGTGGACGGGAGACCCGTCCACCCTACGATTCCAGCGACGATTCCACCGCCCAGCCATCGATTTCCCCTATCCGCATCATTGGAAATATGCGCAACGGGATGTCACAATTGGTGATAAGCTTATACCAATCGAGCAACACCAATTGATTGTCAACGTCTATCGAAAAAGGAAAACCAACATGAATATCGATATCGGCATCACCACCGAAGACCGCGCAAAAATCGCCGACGCCCTGTCGCACGTGCTGGCCGACAGCTACATGCTGTACCTGAAGACCCACAACTTCCACTGGAACGTGACCGGTCCGATGTTCCAGACCCTGCATACCATGTTCCAGGAGCAGTACACCGAACTGTGGACCGCGCTGGACGACATCGCCGAGCGCATCCGCGCACTGGGCCATTTCGCGCCGGGCACGTACAAGCGCTACGCCGAACTGTCGTCGATCAGGGAAGAAGCCGGCGTGCCGAATGCCCAGGAAATGATCCGCCAACTGGTCGACGGCCAGGAAGCCGTGATCCGCACGGTGCGCAGCGCCTTCCGCATCGCCGACGAAGCGAGCGACCAGCCGAGCGCCGGCATGCTGAGCGACCGCATGGAAATCCACGAAAAGAATGCGTGGATGCTGCGCTCCTTCTTGGAGAACGGCGCCGGCGGCGTCCAGGGCTGATACGGCGTTTCCGCGTAACACCCGTCGGCGGGCAATCGTCCGCCAACGCGTTGCCGGCGTCCCTGTTGTCGCACACGACGGCAGGACGCCGGCGCCGCTTCCGCCCTGCCGGCCCGCGCCGGCAGCCGCGCTCACGATGATGCGGCAAGCGCCTGCGCATCTTCGCCGGCCGGTATCCGCATCGGCGCGGCCGGGTCCATCACCGCGCGCCAGACGGCCTCGGCCACGTCGCGCGCATGCGTCACCGGCCCGCCGCCGCGCACGCCGGCAATCACCGCGTCCAGCAGCGGCGCATAGTCTTCTGGCATGTTCCCCTGCATGCGCCCGCGCGCATTCTCGCCGAAGCGTGTTCCGGGCGATCGTCCCGGCAGCACCAGGCGCGCGCGGATACCGAGCGGTGCCAGTTCCAGTGCCAGCGACTCCGTGAAGGCGTTCACGGCAGCCTTGCTGGCGGTGTACACCGACAGCAGCGGCAAGGGTTTCAAGGTCACGCTCGAGGTCACGTTGACGATCACGCCGGCGCGGCGCGCGCGCATGCCCGGCAGCACGGCCTGCGTCATGGCAATGGTGCCCAGCGTGTTGGCTTCCAGCACGGCACGCGCGGTGTCCATGGCGATGCCTTCCAGCGGATACAGCACGCCGATGCCGGCATTGTTCACCAGCGCGTCGAGCGGGCCGGCGGCTTCGATGGCGGCGCGGATGCCGGCGGCATCGGTCACGTCCAGCGCCAGCACGCGCAGGCGCTCGGATGGCGGCAGCACGGCGGGGTCCGGGTCGCGCATGGTGGCGACGACGCGCCAGCCGCGTTCCAGGAACAGGCGCGCGGTCTCCAGGCCGAAACCGGACGAGCATCCGGTAATCAAAACGGTTTGCATGAGGGACTCCCTGGTTTGGTAAAGGTGCCGCAACTATAGGCGAGCCGGCCTGGACGGACTACAATCGCCAGTCCGGAATTCATTTGCGAGCGTCCAGGAATGATCGATCCATTGGCCGAAGTGGTCGGCCTGCTGCAGCCGGGTGTGCGCTACACCAAGATCGTCGGCGGCGCCGGCCGCTGGGGCGTGCGCCGCGCCGAGACCGGGCAGCCATCGTATTGCGTGATACTCGACGGCGCCTGCCGCCTGGCGGTGGAAGGCGCCCCGCCCCTGGTGCTGCAAGCAGGCGACTTCGTTCTGGTTCCGGCGACCTACGACTTCGCCATGTCGAGCATGGAGCAGCCGGGCGTCGAGGCCTTCGGTATGGATCCGGTGATGCTGGGTCCCGGCGAATTCCGCCTGGGCGCTGCGGATGGCCTACCCGACGTGCGCTACATCATCGGCCATTGCGTGTTCGGCTCGCCGGACGCGGCGCTGCTGGTGTCATTGTTGCCACGCCTGGTGCACGTGCGCGACGCACCGAGACTGGCCACGCTGGTGCAGCTGGTCGATGACGAAGCGCGCGCCAGGCGGCCGGCGCGCGAGGTGGTGATGGCGCGCCTGCTGGAAGTGCTGCTGATCGAGGCACTGCGCTCGACGGCCGGCACGGCGGCCTCGTCCGGGCTGGTGCGCGGCCTGGCCGATGCCCGCCTGGCGGGCGCGCTGCGACGCCTGCACGAGGCGCCGGCGCGGGCCTGGACCGTGGCCGAGCTGGCGCAGGAAGCCGCGCTGTCGCGCTCGGCGTTCTTCGAGCGCTTCAGCCTCGCCGTCGGCATGGCGCCGATGCAATACCTGCTGACCTGGCGCATGGCGCTGGCCAAGGACCTGCTGCGACGCGGCGCCTGCGGCATCGCCGAGGTGGCCGAGCGGGTCGGCTACAGCTCCGCCAGCACCTTCAGCGTGGCCTTCGCGCGCCACGTGGGCGCGCCGCCGGCGCGCTATACGCGGCGCCAGGAGGCGCCCGGCGCCTAGCCGGCCGGACAAGCCTGGTGCGCCAGCGCCGCGCCGGCCTGCACGCCGGCGGCGAAATCGGCCGGCGCCACCTCGTCGCCGAAGCGTTCGCGCAATTGCTGTTCGGTGAGCGGCCGGTGGCGCGCGTCGGCGGCGGCGATCGCGTAGGCCATCGAGCGCGCCGGATCGCGCGCCACGACCTGGCCGGCATCGTAGGCGTTGGACAGCAGGCCGAGCGCGAAATGGTCGCACTGGTTGCCGGCCTGCTGCAAGTAGGTCAAGGCCTGCTGCTTCCATTGCTGGACTTGCGGGTCGTCGGCGCTGGCCGTCGGGTCGGCCGGCTTGCCGCCCGGCCCCTCCATGAAGAAATCGATCTGGGCGTCGCGGTTGCCGGCATCGGCGGCGCGCGCCAGGAAGCGCATGCGCTCCTGCAGCTGGACCGGCGACACCTTGGCGCACAGCGCGGCCACGCGCGCGCGTTCGCGCCTGAACGTCTCGCCCTGGGCCGGATCGGCGAATTCCGGCAGCGGCTCGGCCGCCGCCGCGCAGGCCGAGGCGGCCTGGTAAAGCTGGTAGGCGGCGCGCATGTCGCCGGTACGCGCGGCGGCGGCACGCTCGTCGATGTAGCGCGCCGCATCCTTGCCGCCGAAATCGACCGGGCGGCCGTTGCGGCCGTAGATCGGCATGGCGTCCGCCGTCACGAAGTCGGCGCGCGCCGGCGCCGGCGCGACGGCCGGCAGCATGGCGGGATCGAGCCAGCGCGCGCCGCCCTGCGCCGGCGCAGCCGCAGCCGCTGGCGCATCCGGTCGTACCGCGGCCGGCGCGCGCAGCCACGCCAGCGCCGCCGCCAGCACCAACGCGCCGGCGGCACTGCCGAAGACGATCGTGCGGGTCGCGGTCAACTCAATTCCACAGGTAGCAATAAGCCTGGCTGCGCTCCAGGTTGGCGCCCACCGAGCCGCTGCTGGCGATCGTCTTCACCCAGCCGTTCGGCGCCGAGGCGGTCGGCGTTTCGCCGCAATTATTGTGCACCCAGTGGATGCCGCTGCCGTCCGAGTACTTCTGGCCGCACACTTCGACGCGCGTGCCGGCCTTGAGCGCCGCCAGCGAGGCCGGCACCGAGGTCGCGTTCTTGACGTAGTCGGACGCATACACGTTGTCCATCGCCACCTGGTAGGACTTGCCGTCCTGGTCGGCCTTGATATACATCACGGTGTGCGAGACCTGGATGCCCTGGATGGTCTGGGTGGCGGCCTGGAACTTCGGCGCGGTGGTCACGCTGCCGGTGAGAAAAGCGCCCTTGTTGGTGGTGCAGGTGCTCTGCTCCGAAGCGAAAACAACCAGCGGGGACAGCAGGAACAGCGCGATCAATGCTTTTTTCATTTTCCGGTTACCTATCGTTGTCGTTGTGGTGGATGGGACGCCGGGTAAATCCCCCGCGGTCCGCCCGGCAGTATTCCAGCCGTGCGTGACCGGGCGATGACGCAGGGCATGTCGGCCGATGCAGCATCGCGTTTATGCAGAACAATTTACCCGAAACAACTTTACGACGTAACTGGTGCGCTGCGCAGGGAATCGATCATTGCGATCGAAACAATGTCGTATTTTTACCAACAAGGGATCGGCGCCGTGCAAACGGTCCGCCCCGGATGGGCAGGGTGGCAAACGGATCAGTGGCGGGTGGCGCCGTGCGCCGGCTGCGCCGGCAGGTACAGGTCGATGACCTTCATGATGGCCAGCGTGGTGTCCAGGCTCATCGCGCCCGCGCCCAGGGCCGCGGCCAGTTCGGCGCGCGGCAGGCCGGCGGCGGCGGCCAGGTGCGGCAGGCCGTCGGCGTGCGCGATGTCGGCCAGGGCCTGCGCCAGCGATTCGGCGTCGCCGCACTCGAAGGCGGCGGCCAGGTAGGCGGCGATGGCTTCCAGCGTGTCGAGCGCGCCTGGAGTCCCGGGGTTGTCGGTATGAGAGTGATGGTCGGCCATGGTCGGCGTCGGCGTGCAGGGAGGCGGCGGCTCAATCCTCGGGGATGAGCGCGGCTTTCTTGACGGGCTTGCCGCCCTTGGTCGTTTTCGGCGGCGGGGCCGGCGGCGGCACGGTCATCATCGTGGCCGGGTGTTCGTCCTTCCTCAGCACCTGCACGAAGATCTCGTTCTGCTTGATCATGCCGAGTTCGTAGCGCGCGCGCTCTTCCACCGCGCCCAGGCCCTCGCGCAGGTCGCGCACTTCCGAGTCGAGCTTGGCATTACGCGCGTGCAGCTGGTCGGTCTTGGCGCGGCTGGCGGCGAGCTGGCCTTCCAGGTCGGCGACGGCGAGCCAGCCGCCCTTGCCCAGCCACAGCGGGTACTGGATCAGCAACAGCAGGGCGAACAGGACAAGGGTGATGATGCGCATGGAGTGGAAACGAAATCGAGGGACGCGGCGCAGCACGCCACATGGCGGACACACCGCGTCCCAGTCGTACTGCGGGCTGCTTACTTCAGGTTGTAGAACGCTTCGCGGCCCGGGTAGCTGGCGATGTCGCCCAGGTCTTCCTCGATGCGCAGCAGCTGGTTGTACTTGGCCATGCGGTCCGAGCGCGACATCGAGCCGGTCTTGATCTGCAGGGCGTTCAGGCCCACGGCGATGTCGGCGATGGTCGAATCCTCGGTCTCGCCCGAACGGTGCGAGATCACGGCGGTGTAGCCGGCGCGCTTGGCCATCTCGATGGCGGCGAAGGTCTCGGTCAGGGTGCCGATCTGGTTGATCTTGATGAGGATCGAGTTGGCGATGCCCTTCTGGATGCCCTCTTTCAGGATCTTGGTGTTGGTGACGTACAAGTCGTCGCCGACCAGCTGCACCTGCTTGCCCAGGCGGTCGGTCAGGATCTTCCAGCCGTCCCAGTCGCCTTCGGCCATGGCGTCCTCGATCGAGATGATCGGGTACTTGTCGCACCAGGTCGCCAGGATGTTGGTGAAGTCCTCGGCCGACAGCTGCAGGCCGCCTTCGCCTTCCAGCACGTACTTGCCATCCTTGAAGAACTCGCTGGCGGCGCAGTCCAGGCCCAGGGCGATGTCCTGGCCCGGCACGTAGCCGGCCTGCTCGATCGCCTGCATGATCAGCTTGATCGCCTCTTCATGGTTGGCCACGCTCGGCGCGAAGCCGCCCTCGTCGCCGACCGCGGTGTTCAGGTTCTTGCTGTGCAGGATTTTTTTCAGGGTATGGAACACCTCGGCGCCGTAGCGGATCGCTTCCTTGAACGACGGTGCGCCGACCGGGATGATCATGAATTCCTGGATGTCCAGGTTGTTGTCGGCGTGGGCACCGCCGTTGATGACGTTCATCATCGGCACCGGCATCTGCATCGCGCCGGAACCGCCGAAGTAGCGGTACAGCGGCAGGCCGGCTTCCTCGGCGGCGGCCTTGGCCACGGCCATCGACACGGCCAGCATGGCGTTGGCGCCCAGGCGGCTCTTGTTCTCGGTGCCGTCCAGGTCGATCAGGGTGCGGTCCAGGAAGGCCTGCTCGTTGGCGTCCAGGCCCATGATGGCTTCGCTGATCTCGGTATTGATGTTTTCGCAGGCTTGCAGCACACCCTTGCCGAAATAGCGCTTGGGGTCGCCGTCGCGCAGTTCGATCGCTTCGCGCGAACCGGTGGATGCGCCCGACGGCACGGCGGCGCGGCCCATCACGCCCGACTCCAGCAGCACATCGCACTCGACGGTCGGATTGCCGCGCGAGTCGATGATTTCGCGGCCGATGATATCAACGATAGCACTCATGGTGTTTCAGTCTCCAGAAAGAGTAAGGAATCGATTCAGGCGCACCAAGCCGCACGGTACGCTCCCGTCGCCCCCGCGGAGGCGGGGGCCCATGCTGAGTTGCCGAAGTCGTTCCGTTGACAGTTGTTCGACGTGATCGACAGTGGAAACTCGGTATGGGTCCCCGCCTGCGCGGGGACGACGTGCATAGGTTCGTGGTTCTACGTTTCGTTATGCGAAGCCGGCTTCCATGAAGCCCGCCTTCTTGACGATACGGTCGATGTCGACCAGCGTCGTCAGCAGTTCCTTCATGCGTCCCAGCGGCACCGCATTCGGGCCGTCCGACAGCGCGCACGCCGGGTCGGGATGGGTTTCCATGAACAGGCCCGCCACGCCGGCCGCCACCGCGGCGCGCGCCAGTACCGGCACGTGCTCGCGCTGGCCGCCCGACGAGGTGCCCTGCCCGCCCGGCAGCTGCACCGAGTGGGTGGCGTCGAACACCACCGGGCAGTTCGATTCGCGCATGATGGCGAGCGAGCGCATGTCGGACACCAGGTTGTTGTAGCCGAACGAGGCGCCGCGTTCGCACGCCATGAAGCTGTCTTCCGGCAGGCCGGCGGCTTTTGCGGCCGCGCGTGCCTTGTCGATCACGTTCTTCATGTCGCCCGGCGCCAGGAACTGGCCCTTCTTGATGTTGACCGGCTTGCCCGAACGCGCGCAGGCGTTGATGAAGTCGGTCTGGCGGCACAGGAACGCGGGCGTCTGCAGCACGTCCACCACGCTCGCCACCTGCGGGATCATGGCCTCGTCGTGGACGTCGGTCAGCACCGGCACGCCGAGTTCGCGGCGCACGTCGGCCAGGATCTCCAGTCCCTTGTCCATGCCCGGACCGCGGAACGAGGTGCCGGACGAGCGGTTGGCCTTGTCGAACGAGGATTTGTAGATGAACGGGATGCCCAGCGCGCCGGTGATTTCCTTGAGCGTGCCGGCGGTGTCCATCGCCATCTGGCGCGATTCGATCACGCAGGTGCCGGCGATCAGGAAGATCGGGTGCTCGAGGCCGACGTCGAATCCGCAGAGCTTCATGCCGCGTCTCCTTGCAATGCAGGGGCATTGGCCGCCTGCGGGTTGGCGTTGGCGGCCTGGTGCGCCAGGGCCGCACGGATGAACGAACTGAACAGCGGATGACCGTTGCGCGGGGTCGACTTGAATTCCGGGTGGAATTGCACGCCGACGTACCACGGGTGCGCGTTGGCGCCGCTGCGCGGCAGTTCCATGATCTCGCACAGGTCTTCGTTCGGGGTGCGCGCCGACACGATCAAGCCGGCCGCTTCCACCTTCGGCAGGTAGTGATTGTTGGCTTCGTAGCGGTGGCGGTGGCGCTCGGTCACGACGTTGCCGTAGATGTCGGCGGCCAGCGTGCCCGGGTTCACCGCGCAGGTCTGGGCGCCCAGGCGCATGGTGCCGCCCAGGTCGGAGTTCACGTCGCGCTTCTCGACCTTGCCGTCGTGGTTCTGCCATTCGTTGATCAGGGCCACCACCGGCTGCTCGGTGTCCGGATCGAACTCGGTGGAATTGGCGTTCGGCAGGCCGGCCATGTGGCGCGCGTACTCGATCAGCGCGACCTGCATGCCCAGGCAGATGCCCAGGTACGGGATCCGGTTTTCGCGGGCATAGCGCGCCGCCATGATCTTGCCTTCCACGCCGCGCTTGCCGAAGCCGCCCGGCACCAGGATGGCATCGTACTTGGCCAGGTGGCCGCAGCCGGTCGATTCGATCTCTTCCGAGTCGATGTACTCGATGTTGACGCGGCTCTCGGTGTGGATGCCGGCGTGGCGCAGCGCCTCGGTCAGCGATTTGTAGGATTCGATCAGGTCGACGTACTTGCCGACCATGCCGATGGTGACTTCGTGCTGCGGGTGTTCCAGCGTGTGGATGAGTTTGGTCCACATCGACAGGTCGGCCGGCGGCGCTTCCAGGCCGAGCGCTTCCAAAATGATGTCGTCCAGGCCCTGGTCGCACAGCACCTGCGGCACCTTGTAGATGGTGTCCACGTCCCACACGGAGATCACGGCCTGCTCTTCGATGTTGGCGAACAGCGAGATCTTGGCGCGCTCGTCGTCCGGGATGCGGCGGTCGGCGCGGCACAGCAGCGCGTTCGGCGAAATGCCGATCTCGCGCAGTTTCTGCACCGAGTGCTGGGTCGGCTTGGTCTTGAGTTCGCCGGCCGACGAGATGTACGGCACCAGGGTCAGGTGGACGAAGGCGGCGCCCTTGCGGCCCGAACGCAGCGACAGCTGGCGCGCGGCTTCCAGGAACGGCAGCGATTCGATGTCGCCCACGGTGCCGCCGATCTCGACCAGCGCCACGTCCACGCCTTCGGCGCCGCGGCGGATGTAGTCCTGGATCTCGTTGGTGATGTGCGGGATCACCTGCACGGTCTTGCCGAGGTATTCGCCGCGGCGTTCCTTGCGGATCACCGATTCGTAGATCTGGCCGGTGGTGAAGTTGTTCACCTTCTTCATGCGGGTGCTGATGAAGCGCTCGTAGTGGCCGAGGTCGAGGTCGGTCTCGGCGCCGTCGTCGGTGACGAACACTTCGCCGTGCTGCGTGGGGCTCATGGTGCCCGGATCGACGTTGATGTACGGATCGAGCTTGAGCATGGTGACTTTGAGGCCGCGCGATTCGAGGATCGCGGCGAGGGAAGCGGCCGCGATCCCTTTACCCAGGGATGACACGACGCCGCCAGTGACGAATACGAATTTGGTCATTGTGCAGATAGTGCCGGACGGCACACGCGGGAAATGGCGATTATACCTTAATCCGTCAAATACTTCTTCAATACAACTTGGCAACAAGCGGCTGGAATAAGGGGCTGCGGCGAGCCCGTGGCGTAGAAGATGCAAACGGCATGGGCGGTTATTGCAAGAATTGCCAAACCGGTAAAGTCATGCATAAACTGTAACGATCACCAGCCGTCGTTCCCGCGGAGGCGGGAACCCATACCGAGCATCCGGAGTTGGCGTCTTCAAGGATTGGGGCTACTTCCAACGACTCGAATCATGTTGCGCGGTATGGGCCCCCGCCTGCGCGGGGACGACGAGTAACCAGCCTGTTACCCATATGACCGAACCTATCGACAGTGCTCTACCGGACCTCGCTTTTCCAGCCGAGGAAGAAGCCCATGCGCCCGAGCCGGCGGAACTCCTCGCGCTGCAGTTCTCCGGCAGCGGCGCCGAATACTTCCGCATCTGGATCGTCAACCTGATGCTCAGCGTCGCCACGCTCGGCATCTACTCGGCCTGGGCCAAGACGCGCCGGCTGCAGTATTTTTACCGGAACACCAGCCTGGCCGGCGCCAGCTTCGACTTCCGCGGCGATCCCAGGGCGATCCTGCGCGGCCGCATCCTGGCGCTGGTGCTGGTCGCGGCCTACCAGTACGCGTTCGGCTTTTCGGTCGCGGCCGGCGCGGTCACGGTCGGCCTGCTGCTGCTCGCCCTGCCCTTCCTGATGCGCTCGGCGCTGCGCTTCCGCCTGGCCAACACCTGGTACCGCGGCCTGCCGTTCGGCTTCGACGGCGGCATCGCCAAGGCCTACCTGGCCTACCTGGTGCCGGTGGCCATCTTCGTGCTGCCCGGCGCCCTGTTCGCGCTGACCAGGGATGCGCGCATCCTCGGCGCCTTTTCCCTGCTCTACCTGTTCTGGCCGCTGATGCACGGCGCCATGAAGCGCTACCAGCACGGCCGCCTGCTGTACGGCGACCTGCACGCCGGCTTCGCGCCGTCGGCGGCGAGCCTGGCCAAGCCCTACCTGTTCGCCTTCCTGTTCAACCTCGGCGCCCTCGTCGTCTTCGTGGCGGTGGTCGGCGTCACGGCGGTCGCCGGGCGCGGCGCCGCATCCGGCACCGCACCGGGCGCCAACCTGGCCAGCGGCATCGCGCTCATCCTCGGCACCCTGCTGCTGTACCTGTGCTTCCTGTTCAGCGGCCTCTACATCCTGGTGCGCATGAACAACCGGGCCTGGTCGGGCACGGCCTTTCCCGGCATCGCCATCGATTGCCGCATGCGCGTGCGCGGCTACCTGCGCCTGCAGGTGGTCAACGTGCTGCTGACCGTGTTTACGTTGGGGTTGTTCCGGCCGTTCGCCGCGGTGCGCACCTGGCGCTACCGGGTCGACCACGTGCGCATCGACGCGCCCGGCGGCTTCGAGCAGGCCAGCGTGCATGCCGGCCGCCGTCCGGCCTCCGCCGCCGGCGACGGCGCCGCCGACTTCCTGGGAGTGGACCTGTCATGGTGACGGCGAACGACATGGATCAGCAGTCGATCGAGGCCAGCTATTTCGACGGGCGCAGCGCGCGCCTGCAGCCGGCGCGGCTGCGCGTGCGCGGCGATGCCCTGGCCGTCGCCACGGCGGATGGCGAACGCAGCTATCCGCTGGCGCAATTGAAGCTGGCCGAACCGTTCGCCGCCGCCGCGGCCGTGCTGCGCTTCGGCGACGGCGCCGGCTGCGAAGTGCCGGCCGGCGCCGGCCGCGAGCGCCTGCTGGCCGCGCTCGGCTACCGCAAGAGCTGGGTGGTGCGCTGGCAGGAACGCTGGCCGGCGGCGCTGCTGTCGCTGGTGCTGCTGGGCGCGCTGCTGGCGGCCGCCTGGCTGCGCGGCATCCCGTTCGTGGCCGGGCGCATCGCCGCGCGCCTGCCGGTCTCGGTCGACGTTTCGCTCGGCAAGGCGGCGCTGGCCGGCCTGGAAGCGCAGCGCATCGTGGCGCCGTCGCGCCTGAGCGACGAGCGCATCGCCGAAGTGCAGGCGCTGCTGGCGCCGCTGGCGCCGGCGCAGCCGCGCATGCCGCTGCGCCTGCTGGTGCGTGCGTCGGACCGGCTGGGCGCCAACGCACTGGCCCTGCCGGACGGCACCATCATCGTCACCGACCGCCTGGTACGCCTGGTGCAGACCAGGGACAACCAATTCGACGCTACCTCGCGCGAACAGCTGAGCGCGGTGCTGGCGCACGAGATCGGCCACGTCGAGCGGCGCCACGCGGCGCGCGCCATGAGCGGCTCCTCGCTCACCGCCGCCCTGTCGGCCACGCTGTTCGGCGACTTCAGCGCGGTGGCCGCCGGCCTGCCGACGATCCTGTCGCACATGGAGTACTCGCGCGGCATGGAAAGCGAGGCCGACGATTACGCGGTCGCCGTCCTGCACCGCAACGGCATTCCGGTCCAGTCCTTCATCGACGTGCTGGCCGAACTCGGCGCGCAGCAGGCCG
Source organism: Massilia forsythiae (assembly GCF_012849555.1). Taxonomy (NCBI): domain Bacteria; kingdom Pseudomonadati; phylum Pseudomonadota; class Betaproteobacteria; order Burkholderiales; family Oxalobacteraceae; genus Massilia; species Massilia forsythiae. The sequence goes on along the minus strand of NZ_CP051685.1, from coordinate 3,358,520 downwards.
ACGACGACAAGCTGCCGCGCTGGATGCATGTGTCGATGGGCTACCTGTCGACCCACCCCAAGACCTCGGAACGGATCGCGCGCCTGCGCGAAGCGTCCGGGCGCCTGGACGACGAGGGACAGGAAAGCCGGAACGGCGGCGACGGACGTTGAACGGCGCGCCGCCGTTGTTCGCGTTGCCGCGCATGCATCGACGCTTGTCGCGGCGTCATCGCCGGGGAGCGTGCGTGTTGGAATTTCACACCAACGGCGCATGAAAATCCGCAAAAGATCCTGAACAGTTACACGGATCGCATAACTGAACGTAGAATTTCCTGATATTTCCACAGGTAAACTATTTTCAAGGACAGCGATGGCACTCCCCGTTACTTCCCTTCCCCGGCGGCGGCTCGCCGCCATGAACATCGGCGCCCGCCTCGGCACCGGCTTCGCCCTGGTGCTGGCGATGACGATGGCGATCGCCGGCCTCGGCGTCTGGTACCTGCACACGATCGCCGCCGAAACCCAGGCGATGCTCGACGCGCCGCTGGCCAAGGAGCGCATGATCGTCGAATGGCGCATGCAGACCTTCGGCGCGGTGCGCCGCACCGCCGCCATCGTCAAGAGCACCGACCCGAGCCTGGCCGGCTTCTTCAAGGACGATGCCGCCGCCACGGTAGCGCGCACGACCGAACTGATGCAGAAGATCGAGCCGATGCTGGTCGACGAGCAGGAAAAGGCACAGTTCCGCACCATCGGCGACCTGCGCAAGGCCTATACGGCGGCCAAGGACAATGCGGTCAAGGCCAAGGTGAGCGGCGACAGCGCCGCCGCCGAGCGCCTGCTGCGCGAGGAATTCACGCCCGCCGCCAGGGCCTACGAGGACGGCGTCGGCAAGCTGGTCGAGATGCAGCACCAGCGCATGGGCCAGATCGCCGCCGGCATCGCCGCCGACACCATCGGCAGCGCGCGCAGCATCGCCGTGCTCAGCGCGGTGGCGCTGCTGGCCGGCGTGTTCTGCTCCTGGCGCCTGACGCGCGGCATCGTACGGCCGATCCGCGCGGCGGTGGAGCTGGCGCAGGCGGTGGCCGCCGGCGACCTCACGCGCCGCATCGATGCCGGCGCCGGCGGCGGCGAAACCGCCAACGGCGGCGACGAGACCGCCGCCCTGTTGCGCGCCCTGCGCTAGATGAACGACAGCCTGGTGCGCATCGTCGGCGACGTGCGCGGCGGCACCGGCGCCATCCACGGCGCCGCCAGCGAGATCGCCGCCGGCAACCTCGACCTGTCGGCGCGCACCGAGCAGCAGGCCGCCGCCATCGAACAGACCGCGGCCTCGATGGCACACCTGGCCGACACCGTGCGCCGCAACGCCGACAATGCGCGCCAGGCCAACGGCTTGTCGATCCAGGCATCCGAAGTGGCCGCGCAGGGCGGCGCCGTGGTCGACCGCGTGGTCGCCACCATGGGCGAGATCAATGCGTCCTCGCGCAAGATCGTCGACATCATCACGGTCATCGACGGCATCGCCTTCCAGACCAACATCCTGGCGCTGAACGCGGCGGTGGAAGCCGCGCGCGCCGGCGAACAGGGACGCGGCTTCGCCGTGGTGGCGGGCGAGGTGCGCACCCTGGCCCAGCGCTCGGCGGCGGCGGCGCGCGAAATCAAGGCGCTGATCGGCGACTCGGTCGACAAGGTCGGCAGCGGCACGCGCCTGGTGGACCAGGCCGGCGCCACCATGGGCCAGGTGGTGGAATCGATCCGGCGCGTCACCGCCATCATGGGCGACATCGCCAGCGCCAGCCAGGAACAGACCGGCGGCATCGAGCAGGTGCACGGGGCGATCGGCCAGATGGACGAGACCACGCAGCAGAATGCCGCGCTGGTCGAGCAGGCGGCCGCGGCGGCGGGCTCGCTGCAGGAACAGGCGGCGCGGCTGGCGGCGGCGGTCGATGTGTTCAAGCTGGATGCGACTGCAGCGCACGCCGCCGGCGCTGGCGCCGCACGTGCACCGCGCGCGCCGGCCGCAGCGCCGGTCCTAGCGGCACCGACGCCCAGGCCGGCGACGACCAGGCCGGTGCAGCCGACGCGCCAGCCTTCCGCGGCGCCCCCTGCCGCTAGCCGTCCCGCCGTGAAGGAAGCGATCGCGGCCGGCGAATGGGAAGAGTTCTGACGCGCTTTGCAGCACCTCTTTGCAGCACATCAAGCGGCCCGGGCGCGTCCCGGGCTTTTTTTCGCTTCCGTGTGCGCGCGAACGGAATCCGGGCATGCTCGGGTTATGCTGGCGCTTCCCTGAACAGGAGGCACACATGTCTTACGAGGAACGCGACGATTACGGTATGTACAAGAACAAGCACGGCAAGGGGCCGGGCCCGGAACTGATGGGCAGCACCACCCTGGTCGGCGACCACGTCCACAACCTGCAGGACGAGCACCTTGGCGTGATCAAGGAATTCATGATCGACATGCGCACCGGCACCATCGCCTACGCCGTGATGTCGTCCAGCCGCTTCCTCGGCCTGGGAGAAAAGCTGTTCGCGGTGCCGTGGCAGGCGCTGACGCTCGACCCCGAGCACAAGCGCTTCACCATGGACATCCCGAAGGAACGCATCGCCGCCGCGCCGGGCTTCGATACCGACCACTGGCCGGACATGGCCGACCAGCAGTGGTCGGGCGAGGTGCACGATTATTTCGGGACCAGGGCGGCGTGAGGGAGTGAAAAAGATGCCGCCGGCGATATTCGCCGGCACCGTCGTCCCCGCGCAGGCGGGGACCCATGCTGAGCTGTCGAAGTTACGAACGTCGGAGCATCTCCGTACTTTCGATATAACGAATTTTGATGCTATATATGGGTCCCCGCCTGCGCGGGGACGACGCATTTGGCTGCTCCGCATCCTTGAGCCTACTTCTTCGGCATCAAATCCAGCAGGATCGCCGTCTCCGCCTTGATCGCATTGGTCACGGTCGGCTTGAAGTCCGGCGCCCATTGGGGCGAGTGCGTGCCCGGCAGCGGCTGGCCCGCCTTCCTGGCCGCGTCCAGGCGCCCCGCGTCGACCGCGCCCACGTGCAGCAGGATCGCCTTCACGCCCGGCTGCTGGCCGTACTGCGAAAAGTCTTCCGAGGTCATCTTGGCCGGCATCTCCTTCACCCACTCCGGACCGACCGCGCCCTGCGCCGCCTTGGCCATGCGCTCGATCAGCGCCGGGTCGTTGTAGACCGAATCGGTGCCCGGCTCGACCTGCACCAGCGGCTCCTTCGGCGCGCCGGCGGCCAGCGCTTCGCCCCTGGCTTCGCGCGCGATGCTGGCCAGCACGCGCTTGCGCACTTCCGGCTTGAAGGTGCGCACCGACAGCGACAATTTCACCTGGTCGGGGATGATATTGGCTTGCGTGCCGCCGTGGATGCTGCCGATGGTGATCACGACCGGATCGAGCGGGTTGTTTTCGCGCGAAACCAGGGTCTGGATCGCCATCACCAGGCGCGCGGCGATCACGATCGGGTCGCGCGCCTCGTGCGGCACGGCGCCGTGGCCGCCCTGGCCGAACACGGTGATGTTGACCACGTCCGACGACGCGCGGAACGGGCCGGCGTGGTACAGGATCGTCCCGGACGGCATGGTCGCGTCGTCATGGAAGGACAGCGCGTAGTCCGGCTTCGGAAAGCGCGTGAACAGGCCATCCTTGAGCATCGCCTCGGCGCCGTGCACGGTTTCCTCGGACGGCTGGCCGATCAGCATCAGGGTGCCGCTCCAGGCCTTGCGGTTGTCGGCCATCAGCTTGGCGGTGCCGTACCAGGCCGACATGTGCAGGTCGTGGCCGCAGGCGTGCGCCACCGGCACGGTCTCGCCGGCGGCATTTTTGGTGGTGACCTTGCTGGCGAATGGCAGGCCGGTCTTTTCCTGGACCGGCAGCGCATCGAGCTCGGTACGCAGCATCACGGTCGGGCCGGGGCCGTTGCGCAGGATGGCGACGAAGCCGGTGCCGCCGATGCCGGTCGTCACGTCGTAGCCCAGCGCCCTGGCGCGCTCGACCAGCTTGGCCGCGGTCTGGTGCTCGTCGAAGCCGAGTTCGGGATGGCTGTGCAGGTCCTGGTACAAGGTCTCGATGGCCGGATAGTTGGCGTTCAGCTGCGCGGCGAACGGCGCCGGCAGCGGCGCAGCGTGGGCGGCGGCAGCGGCCAGGCCGGCCAGTAGCAGGGAGTTGCGGAAGATGCGGGATGGCTTCATCGGTAGGGTCATGGAAGATGGGAAGAGATACGCGTGCAGGGATGCTTTTTTCAGCCTAACAGATCGACTTGCGTGCAACAACGTCGACCGTGAGTCCCGACACGTCGTCCCCGCGCAGGCGCACTGCTGTCCAGGATAGTATTGCTGGCCTAAAGACCGTCGTCCCCGCCCTAGCCGGGCGCCTTGGCGGGGACCCATACATCGTTTCTATAATCGATCACTTGGAAACGCTACAGGATTTCACAAATAGCGATTTTTGATACTCAGCATGGGTCCCCGCCTGCGCGGGGACGACGTGTGGACTGTACCGAAGGGGGTAGCGTCTCAACAAAAATCCCTGCTGCGCGTATCCAGCGCCCCCAGCAGGTGCGACATGTCCACCAGCCGCTTGGCCACCAGGTGCCGCACTTGCCCTTCCCGCTGCCACACCCCGTACACCCCCAGCAGCGCCGCGTTCAGCACCTCGCGCCGCTGCCGCTCGACCAGCGACGCCCACACGATCACGTTGACGTTGCCGGTCTCGTCCTCGATGGTGAGGAACAGCACGCCCTTGGCGGTGCCGGGCCGCTGGCGCACGGTGACGATGCCGCAGGCGCGCGCCAGCTGGCCGTTCTGGAAATCCATCAGCACCCCGGCCGGCAGGAAGCGCTTTTCCAGCAGCTGGCGGCGCAGCAGCGCCAGCGGATGGCGGCCCAGCGTCAAGCCCTGGGCGCGGTAGTCGCCGACGATGTCCTGCCCTTCGCTCGGCGCCGCCAGCACCGGTGTTTCCTCGACCGGCTCGGTGGGACGCAGCAGGTCGCTGTCCGGCGCCGCGCCCGATGCCTGCCACAGCGCCTGGCGGCGGTGCCCGGCCAGTGCGCCGAGCGCGTTGGCAGCGGCCAGCACCTGCAGGTCGGCGCGCTCCAGGTGGCCGCGCCGCGCCAGGTCGGCCACGCTGGCGAACGGGCGGATCGCGCGCGCCAGCTCGATGCGCTCTGCCGCCTCGCGGTTCATCCCGCGCAGCAGGTGCAGGCCGAGGCGTACCGCCGGCTGCGGCCGGACGCGACCGGCGCCGCCGCCCTCCCCATGGCCGGCATCGTCATGCTCTTCCAGCGCCGACTCCCACCCGCTCACCATCACGTCTGCCGGGCGCACCTCGATGCCGTGGCGACGCGCATCCTGCACCAGCTGCGACGGGCTGTAAAATCCCATCGGCTGGCTGTTCAGCAGCGCGCACAGGAAGGCAGCCGGTTCGTGGCACTTGAGCCAGGAACTGGCATAGGCCAGCAGCGCGAAGCTGGCCGCATGCGACTCGGGAAAACCGTATTCGCCGAAGCCCTGGATCTGGCTGAAGATCTGCTCGGCGAAGGCGATGTCGTAGCCGCGCGCCAGCATGCCGCCGACGATGCGCTCGTGGTATTGCTGCAGCCCGCCCTTGCGCTTCCAGGCCGCCATCGCGCGCCGCAGCTGGTCGGCCTCGCCCGGCGTGAAGCCGGCCGCCAGGATCGCCACCTGCATCACCTGTTCCTGGAAGATCGGCACGCCCAGCGTGCGCGCCAGCGCCTTTTCCATGTCCGGGCTCGGGTAGACCACGCGCTCCTTGCCCTCGCGCCGCTTCAGGTACGGGTGCACCATGCCGCCCTGGATCGGCCCCGGGCGCACCACCGCCACCTCGATCACCAGGTCGTAGAAGCGGCGCGGCTTCATCCGCGGCAGCATGCTCATCTGCGCGCGCGACTCGATCTGGAACACGCCCACCGTGTCGGCCGCGCAGATCATGTCGTAGGTCGGCTTGTCGTCGTGCGGGATGTCCTGCATCTCGAACACGGCGCCGTGGCGCCGGCCGACCAGGTCGAAGCCGCGGCGCAGCATCGACAGCATGCCCAGCGCCAGCACGTCGACCTTCATCAGGCCGAGTTCTTCGAGGTCGTCCTTGTCCCACTGGATCACGCTGCGCTCCAGCATGGTGGCGTTCTCGATCGGTACCAGGCGCGACAACTGCCCGCGCGCCATCACGAAGCCGCCCGGATGCTGCGACAGGTGGCGCGGAAAACCGAGCAGGCGCTGCGCCAGCGACGCCCATTGCTGCGACAGCGGCGCGGCGGGATCGAGGCCGCTGTCGGCCAGCCGGTTCAGCAAGTCGGCCTTGCCGTCGAACCAGTGGTGCTGCTTGCACACCTTGTCGACGATGGCCAGGTCGACGCCCAGCGCGCGCCCGCTGTCGCGCAGCGCGCTTTTCGGACGGTAGCTGATCACCACCGCCGCCAGCGCCGCGCGCGTGCGCCCGTACTTGCGGTAGATGTACTGGATGATCTCTTCGCGGCGCTGGTGCTCGAAGTCGACGTCGATGTCGGGCGGCTCGTTGCGCTCCTTCGAGATGAAGCGCTCGAACAGCAGGCTGGCGCGCGCCGGATCGACCTCGGTGATGCCGAGGCAGTAGCACACCGCCGAATTGGCGGCCGAGCCGCGCCCCTGGCACAGGATGCCGAGCGAGCGCGCATGGCGCACGATGTCGTACACGGTGAGGAAGTAGTGCTCGTAGCGCATCTCGGCGATCAGGGACAATTCGTGCTCGATCTGCCCCTGCACCTGCGCCGGAATGCCGTCGCGGAAGCGCCGGTGCGCGCCGATATACGTTTCGCTGCGCAGGTAGCTGGCCGCCGAATGGCCGGGCGGGACCACCTCGTCCGGATACTCGTAGCGCAGTTCGTCCAGCGAAAAGCTGCACAGGGCGGCGATGCGCAGCGTCTCGCGCAAGGCGGCGCGCGGATAGATGTTGGCCAGGCGCACGCGCGAGCGCAGGTGCTGCTCGGCGTTCGGCGCCAATTGGTAACCGCATTCGGCCACCGGCTTGCCGATGCGGATCGCGCTCATCGTGTCCTGCAGCGGCTTGCGCGAGCGCACGTGCATCACGACGTGGCCGAGTGCGACGATCGGCAGGCCGTGCTGCCAGCCGACCTCCTCCACCGCCGCCCGGTGCGCGTCGTCGAAGGCGCGGTGCAGCAGGGTCAACCCGAGCCAGGCGCGCCCGGCGAACACGCGCGCCAGCCAGGCCGCCTGGGCGTGCAGGCGGTCGATGGCGGCGGCTTCGTGGCCGGGATACGCCGGCAGCAGGATCGCCAGGCAATCCGGCATGCCCGTCAAATGCGCCAGCGCCGGCGGCGGCGCTTCTAGGTCGGCCGGGTGCAGCAGGTAGCTGCCCTTTTCGCTGCGCGTGCGGCCCAGCGTGATCAGTTCGGATAGGTTGCCGTAGCCGTTGCGGTTTTGCGCCAGCAGAATCAGCGACAGCGCATGGTGGCCGGTCTCGTCGGCGAGGTGGAAATGGGCGCCGACGATCAGCGGCAGGCCGGCGCGCTTGGCCTCGCCGTGCGCGCGCACCACGCCGGCCAGCGAACACTCGTCGGTCAGCGCCAGCGCCTGGTAGCCCAGCTGCAGCGCGCGCGCCACCAGTTCTTCCGCATGCGAGACGCCCTGCAGGAACGAGAAGTTCGACAGGCAGAACAGCTCCGCATAGTCGGGCAGGCCCATGTGCAGGCCGGTGGACGAATCCAGCGAGGATGGCGGCGGTGAATGCATCGATCGGGGGCGCTGGGCGCTACAATAGGGTCGAACAGGAAATACTGTATAAAAACACAGTATAGCCGATGAACCCGATGGAACGTTGCGAAATACACATTACGAAACATGCCTATCCATGCCATGACCTGCTTCGGCGCCGGTGCCGGCGCCGGCAACCCGGTGCTGGTGATCGAGGACGGGCCGCTCGACCCGGCCGAACGCCAGGCGCTGGCGCGCGAACGCAATACCACCTGCGTGTTCATCGGCGGCGCTGCTGCGCGCGCCGGCATCGGTCGTCACGTCGACGCCGCGGGTGGCGTCGGTCGGCAGTCCCAAGCTGCTGGTCGAAGTGGCGGACGTGGACACGCTGTACGGCCTCGCGCCGGACCTGGACGCGATCGCGGCCTGGTGCTCCATCAAGGGCGTGCCGGCGGACGCGATTGCCTGATCCGTACCCGCCTGGAGGAAGGCGCGGTGCTGGTGGGTGGAACGGTGATGGAGAAACCGTAAAGTCGGACAAATTTGCCGTGGTGAGACGTACGGCAGTCTCTACCGATTGCAGCCGTATCGTGGATCGGCGCCGCATCCTTCCGGATGCGGCGCCGTTTTTCACCAGGCCGGCATTCCCGAAGAATGCCGCTTGCCGGCCCAGTTTACACGCTGAAGTCCCAGTCGGTCGCCGCGCGCTGGTGCCCCACCATCTCCACCGATTGCACCATGGCGGTGGCCACCGTTTCCAGGCTGGCGCCATGGGCCATCTGGCCGGTCCAGTAGGCCAGGCCGCCGCTGTCCGGCGCACGGTTGAACAGCGCCTGGTACAACAGGGCCACGTCGTGCCCGGCGTTGCCGTTGAAACTGTCGTTGGTGGCGGCCACGCGCTCGCTCGACCCGATCATGTCCAGCGCCATCGCGCCCCAGCTGGCGCCGCCCTGGTGCACGTCGGCCCAGTACGCGAAGCCGCCCAGGTCGGCCTGGCGGCCGAACATGGTCTGGTACATGCCCGCCAGCGTGGTCAGGTCGGGGGCGTTCTGCACCGTGACGCTGGCGTCGCTGAACTGCAGCTGCTCGACGTTGACCACGAGCGCCTTGGCGTCCGGCGCGGCCTTGCTGCTGACCACCAGGTAGCCGTTGTGCGATTCGACGTTGAAGTCGGCGCGGGCGCCGTCGAAGGTGGCGGCATCGGTGCCCTGGCCGCCGTGCAGCAGCGTGACGCCGGTGGCCGGCACCGCCGCCGCATGGGCCTGGCCCGCGGACGGGTCGGCAGCCGGGTTGGCAGATGAGGTGGCCGTGGCCTTCGGCAGGCCGAAGCTCAAGGTATCGTTGCCTGCGCCGGCGAACACCATGCCCGACCCGGTCGCCTCCACCGTGAAGTGCTGGGCCGCGGCGTCGCCGCTGAGCACCGGCGCGCCGCTCTGCGCCACCACGCTGGCGCTGCCGATGACGGCCGCGAAGTTCACCCCCTGCAGCGCCAGCGTGGTGCCGGCGGCGACGCCGCCGGCATCGATCACCAGCGCCACGTGCTGGCCGGCCGGCGCGCCGGCGCCGCTCAGCGTCAGCGTGCCGCTCGCCCCGGCCGTGCTGACCGGAGTCACGGTCTCGACCAGCAGCGAGCCTTCCGACGCCAGCGTGGCCAGGTAGGTCTTGCCGTTGCCGGTCAGGTGGCCCTGGTCGGCGGCGTCGTGGCCGGGGGTGGCGGCCATGATCGCGCTGATCAGGTGCTCCAGCCCGTTGGCGACCGCCACGTTGGCCCCGCTCGCATTCAAGCCGTAGCCCGGCGCCAGCTGCGCCACCAGCAGGCTGGCGCCGTTGCTGGTGGCCAGCGGGATGTCGGCCACGCCGGCCTGGCCGCTGCTCTCGGCGCGGTCGGCGGTGACGATCGGGACCTGCACCGCGGTGCCGCTGGCGCCGCCCGGCAGGGTGACGGCCTGCGTCGTCACCTGCACGCCGTCGACCAGCGTGCTTGGCGGCGTCGTGACCGCCGGCGCGTCGATGCGCAGCGTGAACACCGCGCTCGCCGCCGAGGCGTTGCCGGCTTCGTCCACCTGGGTGGCGCTGATCGCGTGCGTGCCGAGTGCCAGGCCGGTGGCGGCGATGCTCCACTTGCCGTCGGGGTCCGCGGTCGCGCTACCGAGCAGCTTGCCGCTGCCGGTATCGACCAGCTTCACCAGCGCGAACGGCTCGGCGCTGCCCTCGAACACCGGATTGGCGTTTTCGGTGATGCCGTCGCCCAGGGTGCCGGTGTCGCTGGACGCCTTGAGCGTGGGTGCGGCCGGCGCGCCCGGCGCCTTGCTGTCGATGGTCACTTCGAAGCCGGCGCCGGCGCCCGACACGTTGCCGGCGCCGTCGACCTGGCGCGCGCTGACGACGTGCTTGCCTTCGGCCAGCGTGGTGGAAGCGATGCTCCACTTGCCGTCGGCGCCGGCCTGCGCCGTGCCGAGCACGGTGAGGCCGTCGCTGTCGTACAGCGTCACCTGCGCCAGCGCCTCGGCGGTGCCGGTGAAGACCGGCTTGGTCACGCTGGTGATGCCGTCGCCGACGGTGCCGCTGTCGCTGGCGGCGTCCAGGCGCGGCGCCGCCACGCCTGCCGGGATCGTGCTGTCGATCGTCAATGACAGCGGTGCGCCGGCGGCGGAGACGTTGCCGGCGGCATCGGCCTGGCGCGCGCTGAGCGTATGGACGCCGTCGCCCAGCGTGCTGCTGGCGATGCGCCAGGTGCCGTGGGAATCGGCGATGGCGTTGCCCAGCACGGTGACGCCGTCGCTGTCGTATAGCGTGACGCTGTTGTACGGATCGGCCTTGCCGGTGATGAGCGGCGCATTGTTGGCGGTGATGCCGTCGCCGGCGGTGCCGCTGTCGCTGCCGGGATCGAGCACCGGCGCCGAGGGTGCGCCCGGCGCCCGGGTATCGACATGCAGCGGCGGCATGCTGGCTGCCGCACCGCCGTTGCCGGCGGCGTCGGCATAGGCGCCGGCGGCCACCGTGATGCCGGCCAAGCCGTCGTCGACGCCGGCGGCCGGGGTGAAGGTGGCCACGCGCACCAGGCCGCTGCCCGACAGCGCCGACAGGGTGCCGCCGCTGACGGCGAGGCTGCCGGCCTGGCCGTCCCAGGCGAACGACGCGCCCGGATCCTCGCTGAAGGTGAAGGTGATGGTCGCCGTCTCGCCCACCTTCAGCTGCGCCCGGTCGCTGGTGATGGCCACGCTCGGGGCGACGGTGTCGAGGATGTAGGCCTGGGTATGCACCGGGCCGCTGTTGCCGACGGCGTCGCTGACGCGCACCTTGATCTGGTTGGCGCCCTGCGCGAGCAAGACCGGCAGCGACCAGGCCTGGCCGTCGGCCGATGCCGTGATCCAGTGCTGGCCGCCGTCGACCGAGACCTCGACGAACTCGCCTTTTACCAATGGCGCGCCCAGGGTGCCGGACAGGTTCTGCGGCGCCACGCTGGTGACGAAGTCGGTGCTGGAGGCGCCGCCGTCGGCGGAAAACACCACGGTCGAGACGGCGGTGGTCGGGCCGTCGGTGACCACGGTGATGGTCAGCGCCTCCGATGCGGGGCCGACGTTGCCGGCCGCATCGGTCGCGATAGCGACGATGTCGTGGCTGCCGGCCGCCAGCGTGGTGCTGGTGATCGACCACAGGCCATAGGTAGCGACGGCGGAACCGATCTTGGTCTTGCCGTCGTACAGGTCGACGGTGGCGCCGATCTCGGCGCTGCCGTTGAAGGTCGGCGTGGTGTTGCCGGTGATGTTGTCGGTGTCCGACGTGCCGGTGTCGGAGGCGTCGTCCAGGTCGGGCACGGACGGCGCCGCCGGGGCCTGGGTGTCGTAGACCAGCGCGACCGAGCCGGCGCCGCCGGCATTGCCCGCGGCATCGGTATAGGCGCCGGCCTCGACCCGGATGCTGGCCACGCCGCCGTCGACGCCGTCCTGCGGCGTGAACACGGCGGTGCGCACCGCGCCGATGCTGCTCAGCTCACTCAGCGTGCCGCCCTCGACGCTGATGTCGTGCGCATTGAAGGTCTTGCCCGGGTCTTCGCTGAAGGTGAAGGTGATCAAGGGGGTGTCGCCCGCCTTCGGGTAGGCGATGCTGCTCTTGATCGTCAGCGTGGGTGCGACGCTGTCGATGACGAGGTTCAGCGCGCCGCTGGCGGCGCTGGCGTTGCCGGCGCTATCGACCGCGCTGGCGCTGATCGCGTGCGCGCCCTGCGCCAGGCGCGCGCTCGGGACGATCGACCATGCGCCGTCGACCGCGATGCCGCTGCCGATCACGCTGCCGTCGGCGTCGCGCAGGATCACGGTGGCGCCGGACTCGGCGCTGCCGCTGAAGGTCGGGCGCTCGTTGGCGGTGAGGTTGTCGCTGGCGGAGATGCCGGTATCGCTGCCGGCGGCCAGCAGCGGCGCGCTCGGCGCGGCCGGCGCCAGCGTGTCGAAGCTCAGCGCGGGCGAGACGCCGGCGCTGCCCGCATTGCCGGCCAGGTCTTGGTAGCTGCCGGCCGGCACCGTGATGCTGGCGCTGCCGCCGTTGGTGTCGGCGTCCGGCGTGAACACGGCGGTGCGCACCGGGCCGTCGCCCGCGAGGGCCGACAGCGTGCCGCCGCTGACGACCACGCTGCCGCCGTTGCCGTCCCAGTGGAAGGACATGCCCGGGTCTTCGCTGAAGGTGAAGGTGATGGTGGCGCTCTGGCCCGCCTTCAGGCGCGCGACGTCGCTGGCGATCGACAGGGTGGGCGCGACGGTGTCGAGCGTGACGTCCTGCAGGTAGACCGGGCCGGCATTGTCGACCGCGTTGGCCACGCGCACCGCGATGGTGCTGCTGCCGGCCGCCAGGGTGATGCCACCCAGCGACCAGGCGTCGCCGTCGGCGCTGGCGGTGGTCCAATGCACGCCGCCGTCGAGCGACACCTCGACGCGCTCGCCGTCGGCCAGGCCGGCGTCCAGCCGTCCGGCGATGGTTTGCGCCGCCGTGTTGGTAATGAAATCGGTGGCGGAGCCGCCGCTGTCGGCCGACAACGCCAGCGACTTGATGCCGGTGGTGGGCGCGTCGGTGACGACCTGGATCTTGAGGATGTCCGACGCCGCGCTGACGTTGCCGGCCAGGTCGGTCGCGCGCGCGACGATGCCGTGGCTGCCCGCCGCCAGTGCGCTGCTGGTGATGTGCCAGACGCCGTCCGCCACGACGCCGGACCCGACTGCACGGGCGCCGTCGTACAGGGTCACGGTGGCGCCGTTTTCCGCCAGCCCGCTGAAGCTCGGGGTGGTATTGCCGGTGATGTCGTCGCTGTGCGAGGTGCCGGTGTCGGAGGCGTCGTCCATGTCGGGCATGGACGGCGCCTCCGGCGCGACCGTGTCCAGCACGTAGGCATGCTTGTAGACGGCGCCGGCGTTGCCGGCGGCATCGATGACGCGCACCTGCAGCGTGTCGGCGCCGGCCAGGGTGACGTCCAGCGACCAGGCGCTGGCGCCGGCGGCGGTGGCGGTGGTCCAGGTGGTGCCGTTGTCGAGCGAGACCTCGACCCGTTCGTCGGCGCCCAGGCTGGCGCTCAGGGTGCCGCCGATGGTCTGGACGGCTTGCGCGGTCACCATGTCGGTGGCGGAGGCGCCGGTGTCTTGCGACAGCGCGGCCGCGTTCACCTTGGCCGCCGGGGCGGTCAGGTCGATGTTCACGGCGGCGCCGGCGGACGCCGCGCTGATGTTGCCGGCCAGGTCGGCCGCCTTGGCGGTGATGGTGTGCGCGCCCTCGGCCAGCGCCGTGGTCGCCACCGACCACTTGCCGTCGCCGGCGGCGACCGTCCTGCCGACCACGGTGGCGCCGTCGCTGTCGACCAGGACCACGGTGGCGCCGGCTTCGGCGCTGCCCTTGAATACCGGCGTGGCGACGTTGGTGATGCCGTCGCTGCTGGAAATGCCGCTGTCGCTGGCGGGGGCGAGGGCGAGCGACGGTGCCGCCGGGGCGGAGGTGTCCAGCGAATAAGCGTGCGTGAAGGCCGTGCTGCTGCCGCCGCTGTTGGTCACGCGGGCCTGGAAGGTATCGCTGCCGAACAGTGTCGTGCTCGCGCTCCAGTCGTTCCTGCCGACGGTGAAGTTGGCGTCGCTCCAGTGCAGGCCATTGTCATACGACACCTCGACTTTTTCGCCGCTGGCCAGGTTGGCGCTCAGGTAGCCGGCGACCGTCTGTGCCGCGCTGTTGGTGATGAAGTCGGTACTGTCGGGACCGGTGTCGGCGGACAATGCGGCGCTCGTTACCGTCGTGGTGGGAACGGCGCCGGGGACCACGATGTTTTCGACGATCACGTTGTCGAAGAACGGTGCGTCATTTGCCGTCGAGAACGTCAGCTTGAAGCCATAGATCTGATCGAAGTCGGCGTTGCCGCCAACGTTGAACTGCGAAAACGCGCCGCCGTTGAGCGAGGTCCCGGTGAGCGAAAACGAGACCGCGCTTCCCTTGGCGTTGCCGTCGATATCCAGCGCCTGGAGCTGGAAATCGGCGTTGACGTTATTCCGCAGCGAGAATTGGGTAAGGTCGAAATAGAAGCCCTTGGCGTTGGACCGGAAGACGACGTAGTCGATGTCGGTGGCAATGAAGCGAAGCGACGTGCCGTCGTCGGCGCCGTACCCCGTGCCGTTGTAGCCGCGTATGCCGAACGACGATGCGGAACTGGTCGATTTGGTTTCCACGTCCCAGCCGGTCGATGCGACGTCCGCTTGCGTCAGGATGACCGTCGACGGATCATAACCGCCTGCCTGTTGCTGGTAGTACGTGGCGGCGATCGTCGAGAAAGTCGTGGTGTTCGATGCGATCGTGAGCGTGTGCGCATAGCCCGGCCATGCCAGCGTTCCCGCCGCCGCCGCGCCGCTCGCATGCTGGAGGCGCCATGCGCCGCCGAGCGCCGCCGCACCGACCGCGCCGGCCGATGCCGCCACCGGCACGCCCAGCGCCCCTGCCAGTTCGGCCACGAAGGCCTCGCCTTCGGCGCCTTGCGCCACATGGCAGCCGTACAGCAGCACGCTGCCGTCCGCACGCAGCGACAGGCCGATCGCCGCCAGGGCGTCGCGCACGTCCTGGTCGGCCAGCGCGGCACGGTCCAGCGTGCGTGCGCCGAGCTGCAAGCGGCCCGGGCCGCCGTGGCACAGCAGGTGCAGCGCGCCATAGCCTTCGCCCGTCGCGGCCCAGCCCACCAGCTGGGCCAGACCGTCGTGCGTGCCGCCGAATTCGACGACTTCGTTGCCGGCCGGCGCACCGGCGAACAGCATCTGGCGGTCGTCCAGCGCGGCGTCGACCAGTACGGCAGCCTTGTTACCGCCATTGACGGCAGGGTCGGCCGCGCGCAGGCGAACCGCGGCGGTTCCTCCTTGCTGCAATGGAAACTGGAAGTTTGGCTGGGAGAAGGACATGGCGCGGTTCATCATCGTCGTTTCTTTGCGTTTTTTTTTCGTTGAATGGATGGCGGGTGTTCAGGGACGGTTGGGATAGATACCGGTGATGGCGATGCATGCGTTCATGCCCAGTCCCGGCGATTGGGTGGAGACCGGCTGCGTCGCCACCACCGGAGCGTTCGCGCCGACGCCGACCGTGCCGCCGGTAATGCCGACGTTGGGAATCTTGATTTCAGGCGATGGCGGGGTGCCGTTGACCGTGACCGTGGCCTTCAGCGTACCGGCATTCGTACCGGGCGCCGTCGTCGTGTACGGGCCGGTCACGGTGGCCGCATCCGGACCCACCGAGCTTGATACGCCGGCCAGATAGCCTTGCTGGTTCGGGCCGAGGGCCGCGACCGTGCCGCTCACGGTGCCCACCGCCGGGCTGACCGGGAGCGCTGCGCTGATCACCTGGCTGCCCGGCGTGGCCGGCACTGTGACGCTGCCACCGCCGGTGCCCGTGAACGTTGCGGGGTGGGCATGCGACGGCACCGGCGTTTGTTGCATTGTCAGCGTGAGGCTCTGCTGGCCGACCTGCTGGCCCAGGGTAACCGGGGTCATGTTCGGGCCTGTGCCGAGACCGACCGGAACGCGTCCGCGCAGGTCGGGGAGATTGAACTGCGAGCTGCCGTTGCCGCCGTAGCTGAAGGCGATCAGGGAAAATATCGCCTGATACTGCGTCACGGCCAAGCTGCGGCCATCGGCCGGGAGGTAGCCCTGCGGGCACCAGCTGAATGCCACCACGCACACTTCGCCAATCGTCGGGTCGGTGCCGCAGGCCTTGGCCATCAGGGGTGAGGCGGCCAGTGCCGCGACGAGGATGGCCGCGCGCTTTGCTCGCTGATGCTGTTTGTACATTGTTATCTCCAAGGGATGATGTGAAGGCGGATACGATCGCGTTAGAAACCAAGCCCGGCACTGCACCGTATGGAGAGTCCGCCTACATCTGCTTGCCGCAGAGACAGCTCAAGTTCTCCATAGTTCGTGATGCCAACGACTGCAGGTAACCTAAAGTATGACACCTTATATCCCTACGGAATCATTTTTGTTGCCACAAGCCAACACCATTCTGCACTCTGTTCATGCGCAGCACACCGAGGCCTGACCCGGCCGTTGGCCGACTGCAGCAGAGGCTAGTTGGGGGCCTCACAGCGGCAAGCCTCCACCGAAATCCGTTTGCGCGTCTGATTGCCGATATGACAATCAACCGGATCGATCTGGCATCCAGGCTCGAACGCAAATGGTGGTTCATCGGTATCACGGCCCTGCTGGCGTCATTGGTGACCCGCTATGCGATGGAACAGGCCGGGTTGAAGCCGGGCTGACGCATCCGACCGCCAAGGCGCGGCGCGATCGCATCAACGCATGTCAGGCGCCGGCCGCCTCCAACCCACGCGCGCGGCGCTGCGCACCTCGCCATCGGATTACCGCAAACGCTTGCGCGCGCATCCCGCGCCTGCCAACGACGCCGCCGTCGCTTTGCCGCCGCACCCTTTGTAAAGCGGCGTAAAACCCTGCAAAAGCGCGCCAAGGCCGCGTAACGAGGTACATACATTGACTAGACTCCGGCCCATCGACCACCACGGAGTCCGAATCATGAAGATGTCCAACCGTCCCCTGGCCGCCTACGCCGCCTCGCTGACCCTGCTGCTCGCGGGTTGCAGCAGCCACGACAGCAATACCGGCACCAGCACCGGCAGTACCGCCGCCAGCGCGCCGTCGATCACCGGCCAGCCGGCATCGACCGTCATCGCCAGCGGCAGCAACGCCGTGCTGTCGGTGGTCGCCAGCGGCACCGGCGCGACCTACCAGTGGTACAAGGACGGCGCCGCCATCGCCGACGCTACCGCCGCCAGCTACACCGCCATCGCGGCCGGCACCTATTACGTGGTGGTGACCGATGCCACCGGCTCGGTCAGCAGCGCCAACGCCACCGTCACCGTCACCGATGCACCGACGATCACCACCCAGCCGGCGTCGGCGACGATCCTGACCGGCACCAGCCAAACCCTGGGCGTGGAAGCCGGCGGCGCCGGCCTCGGCTACCAGTGGTACAAGGACGGCGCCGCGATTGCCGGCGCCACCCGCCCGAGCTACGATGCGGCCGCCGCCGGCGCCTACACGGTGGCCGTCACCAACAGCGCCGGCAGCGTCACCAGCAGCGCCGCCACGATCACGGTGAGCAGCACGCTGGCGGCGCCGGCCATCACTACCCAACCGGCCGCGCTGACGGTGAATGCCGGCTCCAGCGCCACGCTGAAGGTCGCCGCCAACGGTACTAGCATCGCCTACCAGTGGTACCGCAACGGCACCGCCATTGCCGGCGCCACCGGCCCCGCCTACACCATCCCCAGCGCCAGCAGCGCCAGCGCCGGCACCTATACCGTCACGGTCAAGAATACCGCCGGCAGCGTGACCAGTTCGGGCGCCGCGCTCGCCGTCAACGTGCTGGCCTCGGGCATCAACACGGCGGCGGTGGTGGCCGCCGCCAACGCCTTTCTCGCCACGCTCTCGAGCGACCAGAAGACGGTGGCGACTTCCAGCACGGCGTCCACCACCGTGCAGTTCGCCTACACGCTCGACAACGCCATCCAGTGGACCAACCTGCCGGGCGACCGCCATGGCCTGCGCCTGAACACCACCGCCCTCACCAGCGCCCAGCTGGCGGCCGCCAACGCCGTGATCGCCCAGGCGCTGAGCGCCACCGGCATCGAACTGGCGAACGAACTGCGCGCCGCCGACGAGGTGCTGGCGAATGCCCAGGCCAGCGGCGGCGGCACTGCACCCGGCGGCGGCGGCGGGACCCCGCCCACCGGCACCGACCCAGGCACCGGCGGTACGCCGCCCACCGGCACCGACCCGGGCACCGGCGGCACCCCGCCCAGCGGCACCGATCCGGGCGCGGGCGGCACGCCGCCCACCGGCGGCACCGGCGGCGCCGGCGGCTACGGCAGCGGCCAGTACTCGATCGCCTTCGTCGGCACGCCGTCGAAGACGACGCCCTGGATCCTGCAGCTGATCGGCCACCACCTGGCCTACAACATCACCTACAACACCGGCAAGGTCAGCGCCACGCCGACCTTCATCGGCGTCGAGCCGCCCAACTGGACGGTCGACGCCAGCGGCGCGGTCAGCGTCACCGCCAGCGCCGCCAGCGCCGGCGTGCAGCACGCGCCGATGGAAAAGCAGCGCAAGGCGGTGTACGACCTGGCCGAAGCGATCCAGTCGGACGGCACGGCATCCGCGGCGGCCAAGCTCTCGACCACCTTCACCGACGTGATCATGGGCGCCTCCGGCAACAGCGACGGCAACTTCAAGTCGCTGGCGTATCCGACCAGCGGCCGCGGGCTGCAGTACGGCGCCATGAACGCCGCCCAGCAATCCTATGTGCGCGCGGCCATCGCGGCCTGGGTGAATACGCAGGCGGCGGACGTGTCCAGCACCCTGCTGGGCGCCTACCTGGCCGACGACGCGCTGGCCGCGACGTATGTCGCCTACGGCGTCGGCCAGGGCGGCAAGGCCGACTTCGGCGCCTACCCGAACGCGGCCGCCGCGCCGCTGGATGCGCAGCACTCGTACATCCGCATCGACGGCCCGCGCGTGTGGATCGAGTTCGTGGTGCAGCAGGGCGTGGTGTACGGCACCGACATCCACTACCACACGCTGTGGCGCGACAAGACCGCGGACTACGGCGGCAGCTTCTGAGCGGCGCCGCATGATGTCCACAGCCTTTAGCAAAGCCAGCCGCGCGCTGCTGTTTCCGCTGTTCCTGCCGCTCGCCTTGTCCTTGCTGCTGGCCTGCGGCCTGTTCGCGGCGATGGCGGCGCAGGCGCACCCGTCGCCCTCGTCCGAAGTGCTGCTCGATGCGAACGCCGACGCCATCGATGCGCGGGTGACGCTGCCGCTGGACGAACTGAAGCTGGCCTTCCCGGCGCCGCTGGTGGATACCGCCGGCAGGCGCGCGCTGGCCGGCGACGCGCAAGTCGCAAGCTACCTGGCGGCCCACATCCGGCCGGTGGCGCCGGACGGACGCGCCTGGAGCGTGAAGGTGACGTCGCTGCGCTGGGAACTGCAGCGCGCGCCGGCCGACCTGGTGGCCACCGTACTGCTGCGTCCGCCTGCCGGCGCGCCGGCCGGCACGCTGGAGTTGGGCTTCGACGCCATCGCCCACCAGGTGCCGAACCACCTGACGCTGGTGGCGCTGCGGCGGCCCGGCGCGGAACCGGACGCCAGGCCGCACATGCTGGCTTCGCTGCACTACGGCCAGCGCAGCGTGGCGATCCATGACGTGGCGCCGCGCTGGTGGACCGGCTTCGGCGACCTGTTCAGGCTCGGCATGGCGCACATCGCCGAAGGCGCCGACCACCTGCTGTTCCTGCTGACGCTGCTGCTGCCGGCCGCGCTGCGCGCCCAGGGCAGCCGCTGGGGCGGCTTCGCCGGCACGCGCGCGATGGTGGGCCAGCTGCTCACCGTGGTCACCGCCTTCACCGCCGGCCATTCGCTGACGCTGATGCTGGGCGCCACCGGCCGGGTGGTGCTGCCGGCGCAGCCGGTGGAGGTGGCGATCGCGCTGTCGATCGTGGTGTCGGCGGCGCACGCCTGGCGGCCGATCTTCCCGCGCCGCGAAGGCTGGGTCGCCGGCGCCTTCGGCCTGGTGCACGGCCTCGCCTTTGCCGCCACCGTCCGCGAGCTGGGCCTGGACGGCGCGCGCCTGGCTGCAGGGATGTTGGCCTTCAACCTCGGCATCGAGACGGTGCAGGCGCTGCTGGTGCTGCTGGTGGCGCCACTGCTGGTGCTGCTGGCGCGCAGCGGGCGCTACCAGCAGGTACGCCAGGGCGCGGCGCTGGCGTCCGCCGCGCTGGCGCTGGTGTGGGTGGCCGAGCGTGCCGGCGCGATGGCGCTGCCCGGCTGAAGGCTTTACGGGAATTTACGCGTATTTACGCTTTCCGGCGTAGCCACCCTGTGCCCGTTCCATAGACTCCAGTGCTGTCCGCATCGACTTTCACGAGGCTTCCATGATCAAGCGTCTTCCTTCCCTGCTGCTCTGGAGCGCGCTGGCGCTCACCGCAGGCTGCGGCGGCAGCGGTTCGTCCGACAGCAGCTCCACCACCTCGACCACCAGCTCCGGCTCGGTGACCGCGCCCTCGATCGCCACCCAGCCGGTATCGGTCAGCGTCAGCGCCGGACAAGCGGCCAGCTTCAGCGTCAGCGCGTCCGGCGGCGGCACGCTGGCCTACCAGTGGCGCAAGGGCGGCACCGCGATCAGCGGCGCCACGGCCAGCACCTACACCATCTCGTCCACGGCCAGCGGCGATGCCGGCAGCTACGACGTCGTCGTCAGCAACAGCGCCGGCAGCGTCACCAGCAGCGCCGCCACCCTGACCGTGGCATCCGCGGCGAGCGCGCCGGCCATCGTCACCCAGCCGGTGTCGCAATTGGCCGCGGTCGGTGCCAGCGTCACCCTGAGCGTCGTCGCCAGCGGCAGCGGCACCCTCTCCTACCAGTGGCGCAAGGGCGGCACGGCGATTGCCGGCGCCACGTCCAGCAGCTACACCATCGCCAGCGTCGCCAGCACCGATGCCGGCAGCTACGACGTGGTGGTCACCAACGCCAACGGGTCGACCGCCAGCAGCGCGGTGACGCTGTCGGTGAGCACGACCACCGCTTCCTCGGCGCTGAGCACCGACGCCTACAACGCGGCCATGGCCTTCTACACCACACTGAGCTCGTCGCAGCAGTCGACCGTGCAGGTGGCCTGGAGCCTGGATGCGGCGCGCAAGTGGTCGAACCTGCCGGCGTCATTCGTGTCGCGCAACGGCATCAAATGGGGCAACCTGAGCACCGCCCAGCAGAGCGCCGCCAGCGCCCTGATCAAGACCTCGCTGGGCGACACCGGCAGCTCGCTGCAGTCCGGCCTGCAGGCGGCCGACGACTACCTGAACTCGATCGGCGGCGGCAGCAGCTACGGCGCCGGCAACTACTACCTCGCCTTCCTCGGTACCCCGACCTCGACCGGCTTCTGGATCCTGCAGATCACCGGCCACCACCTGACCTGGAACATCGCCTTCAACGGCAGCTACAAGTCGCCGACCCCGCTGTTCCTGGGCATCGAGCCGAAGGCATCGTTCACCATCAACGGCACGTCCTACGACCCGATGGCGGCGCAGCGCGTGGCGATGGCCAACCTGGGCGCGGCCCTGACCTCGTACTCGGCGGCCAAGCTGAGCGGCACCTACAGCGATCTGCTGTTCGGCGCCAACGGTTCCGGCGGCATCGACGGCACCTGCCCGCGCGCCTATGCCAGCGTGACCACGCACGGCATCGCCTACTCGGCACTGTCGTCGAGCCATCAGGCGCTGGTGCAGGCGGTGATCCGCGCCTACGTGGCCACCCAGGCCACCGAGTACGCCAACGACCTGCTCGGCGCCTACCTGGGCAGCGACGCCCTGGCCGCCACCTACGTGGCCTACGCCGGCAGCGGCACCGTCACCACCAACGGCGACTACTTCCGCATCGAGGGACCGCGCGTGTGGATCGAGTTCTCGGTGCAGCGCGGCGTCATCATCAGCAGCGACATCCACTACCACACCATCTGGCGCGACAAGGTCGGCGACTACGGTGGCAAGTGCGTCGGCTGAGGAAGGTGCGATGATGGCCTGGCTGCGCTTCCTGGGCACCGCCCTGCTGGCTTGCCGGCTGCTGCTGGCGGCGCCGGCGGCGGTGGCCCACCCGATGCCGGAAAGCCTGGTGTGGCTCGACACCACGCCGGGCGGCATGCGCCTGACCGCCCAGCTGCCGCTGAACCGGCTCGAATTCGCCTTTGGCAAGCCGCTGAGCGAGCGCCCGGCCGAGGTGCTGGCGCGCCACGGCGACCGCCTCGCGGCCTACCTGCTGCAGCACGTCGGCGTGCGCGGCGCCGGCGCCAGCTGGCAGGTGCTGCGTCCGGCGCTACGGGTGGTCGACCTGAACGGCGCGCCGGAACTGGAGGCGGTGTTCGACCTGCGCGCCGGCAGCGCCGATGCGCGCGCGCCCGAGCTGGTGTACGACGCGATCACGCACGAGGTGCGCACCCACCGCGTGCAGGTCTTCCTGCGCAACGACTGGCAAGGCGGCCGCGTCGGCGAGGCGCCGCTGCTGGTCGGGGAACTGAGCCACGGGCACAACACGCTGTTCGTGCCGCTGGACCGGGAACGCGCGGCCGGCGGTTTTACGAGCTTGTTCGAGGGCGGCATGCTGCACATCGCGGAAGGCACGGACCACCTGCTGTTCCTGCTGATGCTGCTGCTGGTGGCGCCGCTCACGGCGCAGGCGCGCCGCTGGCAGGCGCTGCGCACGCCGCGGGCGGCCCTCGCGCACACGGCGCTGGTGATCAGCGCCTTCACCGCCGGCCACACCGTCACCCTGGTGCTGGGCAGCCTGGGGCTGGTGCGGGTGCCTGCCGGGCCGGTCGAGATCGCGGTCGCGCTGACCATCGCCGTCGCCGGCATCCACGCCTGGCGCCCGCTGTTCGCGCGCGCCGAAGCCTGGATGGCGCTCGGCTTCGGCCTGGTGCACGGCCTGGCCTTTTCCGCCAGCCTGTCCGGCGCCGGCCTCACGCCGTGGCAGCATGCGCAGGCGCTGCTGGCCTTCAACCTCGGCATCGAGGCGATGCAGCTGCTGGTATTGTGCGCCGTGCTGCCGCCGCTGCTGATGATCGGCGCGGCGCGTCCGGCATGGCATGCGCATGTGCGCCGCACGCTGGCCGCCGTCGCCACCCTGATGGCCGGCGCCTGGGTGGCGCAGCGCAGCGGCCTGGCCGACCTGGGCGACGCGGCCTGGCTGGGCGACGGCGGCGCGGTGCCGGCCGTGCTGGTGTGCCTGCTGTGGCTGGGCGCACTGCTGTGCCTGGCAACGACGCCGCGCGCGCACGGGCGGCGCGGCTCGCTGCGCGCCTGAAGCCGCGCCGCTTTACGCTTGCCGGCGGAGCGCCTGCGCCGGCACCGGCCGGGCCAGCGCTTCCCGGCCGCCGAACATGGCCGGCATGGCGTAGTGCAGGCCGGCCGCCTGCCAGCGCCGCAGGAATTCCTCGATCACGTCCGGATGGCTGCCCAGGTGCAGGCGGACGTAGGGCACCGGCGCGCTCTGGTTGAACAGCGAGGCCGACACCAGCGTGCCGGTGGCGAAGAACAGCTCGTCGCGCAGGCGGTCGATGCCGCCCTCGCTGTCCTGGTACACCTTGGGGATCTCGATCAGCATGTACGAGGTCGACGGGCCGGTGCAGATGGCGGACGCCGGCCAGCCCATGCGCTCCATCAGGCGGGTGCGCACCAGCTCCTTCTGGCGCGTGTAGAACAGGCCGGTCTCGACGGTCCAGTCGGCCGCCTCGGGCGTGGCCAGCCAGGCGCACATCAGTTCGGCGTTGTGGGTGTTCGTGTGGTAGCGGTTGACCCACGATTCGCGGCCCAGCTTGCGCAGCAGCGCCGGCGACGTGGTGATGGCCGCCACGCCCATCGTGTTGCACGAGAACTGCTTGCCGAACGGGCGCGTGGCGACCCAGCGCTCGAACATGCCGGAGTCGACCAAGGCATTGTCGCCGCCGTTCTCGTCGAAGGCGTCGAGCAGCGCCTTCAGGTGGTTCACCACCGCCACGCGCGGGTCGTGCACGCAGTAATAGGCGTCGTCCAGCAGCAGGAAGCCGTCCTGGGCGGCGCCCAGGTCGAGCAGCCAGCGCGTGACCTCGACCGGCCACTGCATGCCGGTCGGATTGTGCTGCGGGTTAGTCACGGTCATGGCGATGTGGCGCGTGCCGTCCGCCAGCGTGGCGCGCACGATCGCGTCCCACGCGGCCAGGTCGGGCAGCCAGCCGTTGGCCGGCCCAAGCGGCAGGAACACCACCTCGAAGCCGACGTCCTTGAAGATGCCGCGGTAGTCCCACGACGGCGTCGGCACCAGCGCCACCGGGATGCTGCCGGGACGGCGTTCGCGCGCGTGGCGGATCGCCACCTTGGCCATGTCGTACATGGCCATGCGGGTGGTCATCGCCAGGCAGCCGACGTCGATCTCCAGGCCGGGCGCCGGCGTGCGCTGGCCCAGGTGGTGCTCGCTGACGATCAGGCGGCGCATGAAGTTGCGGTGGCGCTGGATGCCGTAGCCGGATTCGGAATAACCCATGTCGCCGCGCTCGAAGCGGAAGGCGTTGATGAATTCCAGGAAGCGCGGGCTGACGCCGTTCCAGTGTTCGCCCTTGACCGCATACAGCACCGGTCCGTGCGGCGCCCCGGCCTGCATGTACTCGTGGTACAGCACCTGCTCCGGCGAACATTGGCGCAGTTCCGCCGAATCGTTCTGCAGGTGGTCGGCGACGGCGGCGATGTGGCTTCGCAGGTGCGGGGTGTGGGCCGGGATGGCGGGACGTTCGAGTGCTGGATTCAGGTGCGTCATCGGGTGTCTCTCGATAGGAAGGTGCCGTTGAAACGATCGGATTGCTACGGTGAGGCCAGACTGAAATTGCCTCATCGCAAGAATATCAAATCATATCGCTTGAAAATTCACACTTTCCCACCGCCGCCCGTGCAGTTCAGACGCATGGCGACCACCGATCCGGCGCAGGCCGGCAATAGATGAGGAACGGAAACGAATCGTCCCGTGCCCTGACGTTGTCCGATAATCCAGCGCAGAGCACCGCTGTGCAATCGACCGCATCCATCCAACGAAAGGACGAACATGGGACGTTACCGACCGATCACGCGCCTGGGCCTCGGCGGCACCGGGCTGGGCGACATGTACCACACCACGAGCGAGGAAGCCGCCCAGGCGACCGTGGACGCCGCCTGGGAAGCGGGCATCCGCTACTTCGACACCGCGCCCCACTACGGCGCCGGCCTGTCCGAGCACCGTTTCGGCCAGGCGCTGCGGCGCCGTCCGCGCGACGAATACACGCTGTCGACCAAGGTCGGGCGCCTGCTGGCGCCGCATCCGGGCGGCGACATCGCGGCGCCGTTCGTCTCCTCGCTGCCGTTCAAGCGCGTGCTCGACTACACGGCCGACGGCGTACGCCGCGCGGTCGAGGACAGCCTGCAGCGCCTGGCGCTCGGCCACATCGACATCGCCTACGTGCACGACCTGTCGATCGAGGCGCTGGGCGACGGGTTCGAGCACCAGTTCCGCATCGCGGCCGGCCCCGGCGGCGCCTTCGAAGGCATGACGAAGCTGCGCGAGGAAGGCACGATCAAGGCCTGGGGCCTGGGCGTGAACACGATCGAACCCTGCCTGCGCGCGCTGCGCGGTTCCGACCCTGACATCTTCCTGCTGGCCGGGCGCTACACGCTGATGGAGACCACGCCGCTGCAGGAGCTGTTCCCGCTGTGCCTGGAACGCGGCGCGCACGTGGTGCTGGGCGGTCCGTTCAATTCCGGCTTCCTGGCCGGCGGCGAACACTACGACTACGCGCCGGCCAAGCCGGAACAGGTCGCCCGGCGCGAGCGCCTGCGCCAGGTGGCGGCGCGCCACGGCGTCGACCTGGCCGCGGCGGCGCTGCAGTTCGGCCTGGCGCATCCGGCGGTGGCGGCCACCATTCCGGGCGCCAGCAGCCCGCAGCACCTGCGCCGCAATGCCACGCTGATGGACGTCGTCATCCCGGCGGCGTTCTGGGGCGACCTGCGCGCCGACGGCTTGCTGGCGCCGGAGGCGCCGCTCCCGTCCGGCAAGACCGTCTGGTCGCATCGGGTGTGATCCGGCGCGCCGGTTGCGTGGGGCGTGTTCCGGATACCGATCCGCTGGGCACATGCGCTTGTTGTCAGCCGTCGATCCGTCGTCCCCGCGAAGGCGGGGACCTATACCAGGCAACAGAATTCGGCACGCCAGAAGCAACCCGAAACTTCATGAATATCGACTTTGGAAACTCAGCATGGTTCCGCGCCTGCGCGGGGACGACGGTAAAGGTTTCTGCAAATAGCGGCATGAACCAAAGTTATACGCCGTAATGTTGCAGTTATGAGACGCCACACTTGGTTGCCGAAGCGCTAATTGATTAGGATTCAATTTTCCTCCGGAGCCAAGCCGTGAAACCTACCCTGATCCGCCGCGCCGTCCTGCTGGCCCTGCACGGCGGCGCCGCCCTGCTGGCGACGCCCGCCATCCATGCCCAGACCGCGGCGCCGACCTCAGCGCCAACTGCAGCGCCATCCACCGACCAAGCCGCTTCGATCCAGAGCGTCAGCATCATCGGCTCGCGCCGCGTCGGCAACGCCTCTGCCACCGACACCCCGGTCCCGGTCGACACCATCCCGATGACCAAGGTGGCCGAGCAAGGCGGCCAGTTCGACCTGGCGCAGTCGCTGGCCAACATTTCGCCCTCGTTCAACTCGACGCGCCAGAGCGGCGCCGACGGCGCCGACCTGGTCGATTCGGCCGCGCTGCGCGGCCTCGGCTCGGACCAGACCCTGGTGCTGGTCAACGGCAAGCGCCGCCACACCACCGCGCTGGTCAATCTGTTCGGCGCGCGCAACCGCGGCAACACCGGCACCGACATGAACGCCCTGCCGCTGCTGGCGATCCGCAACGTGCAGGTACTGCGCGACGGCGCCGCCGCGCAATACGGCTCGGACGCCATCGCCGGCGTGATCAACGTCGAACTCAAGAAGAGCCTGGGCTGCGAATCGGTGCTCGGCACCGGCGAATACACGAAGGGCGACGGCAGCAACTGGCTGGCCTCGGCCTACTGCGGCGTGGCCGTCGGCGGCGGCGTGCTCGGCATCACCGGCGAATACCTGGACCGCGGCCGCTCCAACCGCGCCGAGGACGGCAACCCGCGCATCATCGGCGACACCAAGACCAAGAACAAAACGATTTACGCCAATGGCGAGTTGCCGCTCGGCGACGGCAAGCTGTACGTCACCGCCGGCGCCCAGACCCGCGACGCTTCCTCGGCCGCGTTCGCGCGCGGCGGCCTCGGTTCGGACGACATTCCCTCGCGCAACTCGGCCGCCATGTACCCGGGCGGCTTCGTCCCCTTCATCGACGGGGACATCGACGACCGCTACGCCACGGTCGGCTACCGCACCCGCCTGGGCGAATGGGCAGGCGATTTCTCGCAGACCTACGGCTACAACCGCATGCGCTACACCATCGCCAATACGCTGAACGCCTCGATCGCCAACCGCGACCTGTCGAACGGCGGGCGCGGCGTCAGCGCATCGCAGTTCGAGGCCGGCGGTTTCGCCTTCCGCCAGCTGACCAGCAACGCCGACTTCAGCCGCTTCTACGACGGCATCCTGGGCGGCCTGAACGCCGCCTTCGGCTTCGAGTACCGCGCCGAGAATTACCGCATCTTCGCCGGCGAGCCGGGTTCGTACATCGATGCCGACGGCGTCGGCTTCGGCGGCAACGCCGGCAGCCAGGGCTTCCCGGGCTTCCAGCCGGGCGACGCCGCCAACCGCAACCGCCACAGCGGCGCCGCCTACCTCGATTTCGAAGCCGATGTCGCACCGCGCACCAAGCTGCAGGCGGCGGTGCGCTACGAGCATTACTCCGACTTCGGCTCGACCACCACCGGCAAGCTGGCCGGCTCGTTCAAGGCCACTGATGACATCCTGCTGCGCGCCTCGGCCAGCACCGGTTTCCGCGCGCCGTCGCTGCAGCAGATGTATTTCTCGTCGACCTTCACCGACTTCGTCAGCGGCGTGCCGCTGGACGTGGTGCTGGCCCCGAACGGCGGCGCCGTCGCCAACGCCGCCGGCATTCCGAAGCTGAAGGAAGAAAAGTCGAAGAGCGCCACGCTGGGCGCGACCTGGACCCCGACCCCGGCGATCTCGGTGACGGCCGACCTGTACCACATCGACATCGACGGCCGCATCGTGCTGTCCGGCCGCTTCGACGCCGACAACTACCCGGCCCTGGGCGCCACGCTGCAGGCGCTGGGTGTGGGCCAGGCCCAGTTCTTCGTCAACTCGGTCGACACCCGCACCCAGGGCCTGGACCTGACCGCCTCGCACCGCGCCAGCATCGGCGGCGGCCGCCTGAACACCTTCCTGGCCATGAACTTCAGCAAGACGAAGGTGACCGGCGTGCACGCGCCGGCCTCGCTGGCCGGCTTCGAGGACGTCCTGCTGTCCGAGCGCGAGCGCCTGTTCATCGAGCAAGGCGGCCCGCGCCGCAAGGCCACGCTCGACTTCGACTACACGCTGGGCCGGCTGGAGACCGATTTCCGCATCGTGCATTACGGTCCGCAGACGCTGGGCACCTTCTCCGGTCCGCCGGTGCCGAACCAGTACTACCAGGCCAAGACCTCGGCCGACCTGGCCTTCACCTGGGCCTTCAGCGAGAAGACCAAGCTGACCGTGGGCGGCACCAACATCTTCAACGTGCACCCGACCGAGCAGAACGCGGACGAGACCGACAACGGCTTCAAGTACGAGAGCGTGCAGTTCGGCCTGAACGGCGCGGCCTGGTTCGCGCGCCTGTCTCACGCGTTTTGAAGCACGCGTTTTGAAGCACGCGTTTTGAAGCACGCGTTCTGAATGCACGCGTCTTAAAAACGCCGATTCGCGCATCCGGATGCGCGCTACCATGCCTTGCGCGCCCGGGGCATGGTCATCGGTCAAACGGATCGTCCGCACTTGCCGGTCGATTGCGGGTCCAATCCGGATGAGCAGACACGCTCCCTCGCGGATCCGAACCGATGAACATGCTCCTGCGCTACCTGGCGCGCTATTGGTACGTCAGCCTCGGGCACTACGGCATGCGCGCATGGGCCGCCAGCGTGCTGCGCTCGCTCAGGGTGCTGCGCTGGCCCGGCCGGCACCGCACCCTGTGCGGCTGTACCGTGTACCACCGCTACGTCGCCCGCGATGCCGATGCGGACGTGTTCCACCACCTGAGCCACCGCGATTACCTGTCGCGGCACTTCACCCCGGCCGAGCGCGTCGCCTGCATGCTGGACCACTACGGTTTCGAGAGCGCCGCCTTCGACGAAGATTACCAGCGCCAGGTGTACGGCGGCGGCCTGCGCCTGTGGCGCCATGCCGCCGGCGGGCACGAGTTTTCGATCTGGCTGAAGACCAACCAGCGCTATCTCGGCGAAGGCGACCTGAATCTGGTGATGCGGCTCGGGAATGAAACCCTGCACCGGATCGGCTTCAACTGGGTCGACGCGACGATCGCCGCCATGCATGCCGCCATCGTTCCCTTTATCGCGCGCAACCAGGGCCGCTGGCGCGACGAGCTCAGCGATGTGCTGTACGCCGCTTTCGAGGCCAGCTTTCCGAACAACGCGCCGGCCTATTTCTGTGTCGCCGCGATGGCGGGCCTGGCGGCGGCGGTGGGTGCGCGCCAATTATTGTGCGTCAAGAGCGACATGGCCTTGTCGCGCATGCTGCGCTCGAAGCAGGGTTATCCGGCCGCGTACGACAGTTTCTGGGATGCATTCGGCGGCACGCGCAGCGGCAAGGGTTGCCACGTGATTCCGCTTCCCTTCCAGTTCAAGGATCTCCAGCAACTGGCGAGCAAGCACCGCAAGCGCGCGGCTGCGCGGCGCGCGTGGTGGACGGAAATCGGCACTGCCGCGCATACCACGCTGCACGGACACCTGCGCAATGCGCCGCACGCAAACGTTCATGCCAAGGTATCGCAGGAGGACCGGCAATGAACTCCCCTGAGGACGCCGGCGTTTCCGACAGGGCTGCAGCAAACCCGCTTTCTCCGCAGCCCACAGGCGGCCCATCCCCCATCGCTGCGCGATCCATTGACCTGAAACCATTGTTATCGCTCGTGGTGCCCTTGTATAACGAGGAAGCGGCGATCGCGCAATTCTTCCGCCACGTGATTCCCGAACTCGAACGCATCCCGAACATCCGCTTCGAGATCCTGTGCGTCAACGACGGCAGCCGCGACCACACGCTGGAATGCCTGGTAGCGGCGTCGCAGGCCGACGAACGCGTGCGCGTGATCGACCTGACCCGCAACTTCGGCAAGGAGGCGGCGCTGACGGCCGCCATCTTCGAGGCGCGCGGCGACCTGGTCGTGCCCTTCGACGCCGATTTGCAGGACCCGCCGGACATGATCGGCAAGCTGGTCGAGAAATGGCGCGAAGGCTACGACGTGGTGCTGGCGCGGCGCGCCGACCGTGGCGCCGATTCGCTGCTAAAGAAGTGGACCGCGCTGTGCTTCTACCGTATCCACAACGACATGGCCGATGTGGCGATTCCGGAAAACGTCGGCGACTTCCGCCTGTTTACGCGCAGCGTCTGCGATGCCTTGAAGACCCTGCCGGAATCCTGCCGCTTCATGAAGGGCCTGTTCGCGTGGGTCGGCTACCGCACGGCGGTGGTCGACTACGCGCGCGCGCCGCGCAGCGCCGGCACCAGCAAGTTCTCGGGCTGGAAACTGTGGAACCTGGCGCTGGAAGGCATCACCAGCTTCAGCACGCTGCCGCTGCGCGTGTGGACCTATCTCGGCCTGTCGATCGCTTTCTTCGCATTGGGACGCGCCGCCTGGCTGGTGGTGCGCACGCTGCTGTACGGCGTCGACGTGCCCGGCTACGCGTCGCTGGCCACGGCGGTGCTGCTGCTGGGCGGCATCCAGCTGATCGGCATCGGCGTGCTGGGCGAGTACGTCGGCCGCATCTACCTCGAATCGAAGCAGCGGCCACTGTACCTGGTACGCCAGCGCTACGAAAGGACGGCGCCGCATGGCTGACCGCGCCGCGCTCGCGCGCTTCCTGCTGTACGTGACGGTCGGCGCGGCCGGCACCGCGCTGCACTACGCGCTGCTGGTGGCGCTGGTGTCGCTGCACTGGCTGGCGCCGGCGCCCGCCTCGGTGCTGGGCGCGCTGGCTGGGGCGACGCTCAACTTCGTGCTCAACGCGCGCTTTACCTTCCGGCGCCACGGCCACGACCACCTGGCCTGGCGCAGCGCCGTCCGTTTCTTCGCCACGGCGGCGCTGGCGGCGCTCGCCAACGGCGTGCTGATGGCGCTGCTGCTGCGGCATGGCGCGATCGACTACCGCATTGCGCAAGTGCTGGTCACCGCGCTGCTGCTGGGCCTGACCTTCGCCGTCAACGCAGCGTGGACCTTCGGTCCGCGCACGCCGTCATGAGCGCAGCCGACGCATCTGCCGACCCGTCCGCCGGTCCGTCCGCCGGTCCGTCTGCCGGTCCGTCTGCCGGTTCCCCGGCCGAGGCGTCCGGCGCCGATGCATCCGGCGCCGATGCGTCGGTCGATCCGGCGCAGGCCGGCGCCGCGTGCGCACGCGATGGGGCGGGCGCTGCGGCGCACGCGGGTGCACCCGCGCCGCCCGTTGCGCGCCTGTGGACCTGGACCGCGCTGCTCGGCCTTGCCGCCCTGCTGCTGCGCCTGCCGACCCTGTCCAGCCGCTCGCTGTGGCTGGACGAGACCTACAGCGCCTGGTTCGCCGCCGTGCCGCTGCGAGAACTGTGGACCGGCGTGCCGCTGTA
Source organism: Massilia forsythiae (assembly GCF_012849555.1). Classification (NCBI taxonomy): domain Bacteria; kingdom Pseudomonadati; phylum Pseudomonadota; class Betaproteobacteria; order Burkholderiales; family Oxalobacteraceae; genus Massilia; species Massilia forsythiae. The sequence continues at coordinate 3,326,935 of NZ_CP051685.1, read as the reverse complement.
CGAAACCCATCCGCCCTTCTACTACACGCTGCTGAAAGGCTGGATCGCGCTGTTCGGCACCAGCGAGGCGGCAATGCGCAGCCTGTCGGTGCTGGCCGGCGTGCTGGCCGTGGTCCTGCTGCCCGCGTGCGCGCGCCTGGCGCGCCTGGGTACACGCGCCGAACGCGTGGCCCTGCTGGCGGCGCTGTTGCTGGCGCTGAACGCCAATGCCATCCTGTTCGCGCAGCAGGCGCGCCCATATGCGCTGCAGGCGCTGGCCGGGTCGCTGGCGGTGTTCTGTTCCGGCCTGCTGCTGGCGGCGCTGACGGGCCGGCACGGTTGGTCCGTCCCCACGCCTGGAAGCGAACCGGCAGCGGCCGGACAATGGCCGCACCCGTCCGGGGCACGGCAGCTGTGGCCGGCCGGCGCCGGCCTGGCCCTGGCCGCCGGCGCCACGCTGTGGCTGCACAACACCGGCGTGTTCGCCGTCTTCGCCATCTGGACCGGCATGGCGGCCGGGCTGCTGGCGGCGCCGGGCGTGCGCAGCCGGTCCGCAATGAAACGCGCCTTGCTGGCGCTGGCGCTGTCCGCCATCGGCGCCGTTCTGGTCTGGTCACCCTTCATCCCGATGCTGGTGCGGCAGAACGCCGCGATGGCAAAGCTGGCATTCTGGGTACGCTTCCAGCCGTCCAACGTGGTCGCCGCCTGGACCGTGATCAGCGGCGCCCGGGCGCTGCACTACCCTGCAGCGGCGCTGGTGCTGGCGGGTTTCCATTGGCTGTGGCGCCATGCGCGCCCGTTGTGCTGGCACCTTGCCTGCGTGCTGGCGCTGCCGGTGCTGGCGCTGGCCGCCTACAGCCAGTTCGTCAAGCCGGTGTTCCTGTCGCGCCTGTTCGAATGGCTGGCGCCGCTGGGCATGGTGCTGATGGCGCTCGGGGTGGCCAGCCTGCGGGCGCGCTGGCGGGCGGCGGCGCTGGCGCTGGTGCTGGGCTTGTCGGCCTGGTCGGTGATCGGCTTTTACCGCTCGCACACCGAGAACTGGCGCGAGATGCTGGCGCAGCTGGCGCGGGAAAGCCGGCCCGGCGACCTGGTCGTGGCGCTGCCGAACGAAGTGCAGATGCCGGTCACGTATTATCTGCCGCGCGACCTGGCGGCGCGCGTGGCCTACCTGCCGGCGCCGTTTCCGGCGCTGGGGCTGGCGCGGCGCTATGCCGGCAATTCGGGCGCGCCGGCCGTGGCGCCGGAAGATGCGCTGCGCCTGCGGGGGCTGTTGCAAGGGCGCCGGCGCGTGTGGCTGATCGAGCGGCGCGCCGATCTGTACGATCCGGATGGGTTGGTGAAACAGGAATTGCTGCGATCGTACAGGGTCGCCAGCAGCATCGACGGCAGCGGCGCCACGATCACTTTATACGTAGGGTGGACGGGTCTCCCGTCCACGCGGTGATCGACGCGGTCCGGTCCGTCGAGCACGCAATCAAAACCCGCCACGGCCACATCCGCGGCAAGTCGACGTGTGCGTATCACCGCGTGGACGGCGGACACGATGCGGCCATGCGTACATGCACGGTGCAGCCGTCCACCCTACGTCCGAGGTCATGGGTCGCCAGATGCGGAGGTATGCACCGCATTGACGTAATAAGCCACGGAAACGGCATTCGCGCGCCCTGCATCACACCGGGAACACCACCTTCGCTTCCAGCCCGCCCAGCCGCGCCGATGCGCCCAGCGCCAGCGTAGCGCCGTGGCGCTCGGCGATCGACTTGATGATCGCCAGCCCCAGTCCGCTGCCCGAAGCCTGGCTGCCGGCCACGCGATAAAAGCGGTCGAACACGCGCTCGCGTTCTTCGGGCGGGATGCCGGGGCCGCTGTCCTCCACCGTCACCGTCACGCCTCCTGATGCGGCCAGCACCGAGACGTCGACCGTGCCGCCGCTCGGCGTGTACTTGACGGCGTTGTCGACCAGGTTACGCAGCAGGATCGTCAGGGCGTCCGGCTGGCCGCGCACCGCGGCGGCGTCGGCGTGTTCCAGGCCGAGGTCGATGTCGCGCGCCTGGGCCACGCCGGCCAGGTCGGCCACCGCGCGCGCGGCCACGGCGGCCAGGTCGACCGGCTGCAGCGGCGCCGGATCGGCTTCCTGGCGCGCCAGCACCAGCAACTGCTCGACCAGGCGCGTGGCGCGCTCGATGCCGGCGGTCAGGCGCCCGACCGCGACCTGGCGCGCGTCCGCATCGGCGGCGCGTTCCAGGCTCTGCGCCTGCAACTTGAGGGCCGCCAGCGGCGTGCGCAGTTCGTGGGCGGCGTCGGCGACGAAGTTCTGCTGGGCGTCGAAGGCGGTGCGCACCCGTCCGAACAGCAGGTTCAGCTCGTGCACCAGCGGGCGCACCTCGTCCGGCAAACCCTGCTCCGACACCGGCGACAGATCGTCGGCCTGGCGCGCCGCCACCTGCCGGCGCACGCGCGCCACCGGATCGAGCGAATTGCTGACCACCCACCATACCACCAGCATCAGGATCGGCATCATCACCGCCACCGGCCCCAGCGTGCGCAGGGCCAGGTTGCCGGCCATGCTGCGCCGCACGGCCAGGTCCTGCGCCACCTGCACGGTTTGCGCCTCGGTCTGGATCGAGAAGATGCGGTAGGTGGTGCCGTTGGCGCGCACGTTGGAAAAACCGAGCACGGCGCGCTGCGGCAGGCGCGCGTGCGAGGCGCTGCGGAACACCTGCACGCCGTCCGGCGACCACACCTGCAGCACCAGGTCGTCGTTGCCGGCCACCGGCGTGTCGACGCTGTTGGCGGCTTCGCTGCTGGTGAGCGGCACGCGCGAACGCAGCGACAGCGCCATCTGCTGCATGTGATAGTCGAAGATCTGGTCGGCGTCATTGAGCGCGGTGCGGTAGGCGATGGTCGCCTGGGCGATGGCGGCGATGGTGATCGCCGCCAGCAGGTACCACAGCAGGCGCCCGCGCAGCGAGTGCGTGACGCGCGCCTTCATCGCCCCTCTCACGTTCATGCCTTGGGCACCATGTAGCCGACCCCACGCACGTTCTGGATCAGGTCGCTGCCCAGCTTCTTGCGCAGGCCGTGGATGTAAACTTCCACCGCGTTGCTACTGACCTCGTCGCGCCAGCTGTACAGCTTTTCCTCGAGCTGGGCGCGCGACAGCACCGCGCCGGGACGCGCCACCAGCGCTTCCAGCACCGCCCATTCGCGCGCCGACAGCACGGTCGGGGCGCCGTCGACCAGCACTTCGCGCGTGACCGGATTCACCGAGATGTTCTTGTATTCGAAGATGGGCTCGGCGCGCCCGGCGGCGCGCCGCAGCAGCGCGCGGATGCGCGCCAGCAGCTCGTCGAGTTCGTAGGGTTTGAGGACGTAGTCGTCGGCGCCGGCGTCCAGCCCGGCCACGCGCTGCGCCACCGAGTCGCGCGCGGTGGCGACCAGTACCGGCGTGCGGTCCTTTCGCGCGCGCATGGAGCGCAATACCTCGATGCCATCCTTGCGCGGCAGGCCGAGGTCGAGCAGCACCAGGTCGTAGTTCTGGTTCTGCATCAGGGCGGTATCGGCCATCTCGCCATCCTTCACCCAATCGACCGCGTAGTGCTCGGCCCGCAACAGGTCGAGCACCACTTCGCCGATCATCGTATCGTCTTCCACCAACAGCAGGCGCATGCACATTCTCCAATTTCACATCGATGCGGAGGGGAAGATAGCACGCCGCGGGCGCCGGGTCGGCGGGCGGGCGCACATTGGCTGTAGCGGCTATCAAATACCGTCGTTCCCGCGCAGGCGGGAACCCATACACCGCTTCTGAAGTCGTGCTCTTGAATGCGCCGGTGAGCTTTCACCAGGACGAATTCTGATGCTCAGCATGGGTCCCCGCCTGCGCGGGGACGACGCTGTTCAATGCCGTCTCACACTGCAGAGGGCTCATGCTGCAAGCCTTCCGCTCCCTCAGCCGATCCTGACAGGAATGAAGATCCGGTCCCCGCCGCGCTGGATCAGCAGCGCCACCGACTTGGACGACTTGTTGACCACGTCGCGCACCTGGTCTACCGAGTTGACCGTCTTGCCGTTCACCGCCAGCAGCACGTCGCCTTCCTGCACGCCGGCCGCCTCGGCCGCGCCGGCCGCGTCCTCGATCACCAGGCCGGACGGGATGCCCGACTGGCGCCGTTCCAGCGGCTCGAGCGGGCGCAGGGCCAGGCCCAGCTTGCCGCCACCGGCGTTGCTGGCCAGGCTGTCGCGGTCCGCCTGGTCCGGCTTGTCGTTGGCGTTGCCCAGGGTGGCACTCAGCTGCACGGTACGGCCGTCGCGCCACACGTCCATGGCGACCTTGTCGCCCGGCCGGGCCACTGCCAGCAGCGCCGGCAAATCGCCCGAACCGACGATCTGCTGGCCATTGACGCGGCGGATCACGTCGCCCGACTTCAGGCCGGCCTTGTCGGCCGCGCCGCCGCGCTCGACGTTCGACACCAGCGCGCCTTCCGGCGATTCCAGCTTGAACGAATCGGCAAAGCCCTGGTTCACTTCCTGCACCACCACGCCCAGCTTGGCATGCTGCACCTTGCCGGTGGCGACGATCTGGTCCTTGATGCGCACCGCGACGTCGATCGGGATGGCGAACGACAGGCCCTGGTAGCCGCCGGTCTGGCTGTAGATCTGCGAGTTGATGCCCACCACCTCGCCGCGCGTGTTGAACAGCGGACCGCCCGAGTTGCCGGGGTTGACGGCGACGTCGGTCTGGATGAACGGCACGTTATCGTTCGGCAGCGAGCGCCCTTTCGCGCTCACCACGCCGGCGGTCACGGTGCTGTCCAGGCCATACGGCGAGCCGATCGCCAGCACCCACTCGCCCACCTGCAGGTTGCGCGTGTTACCGACCGGGACCACCGGCAGGTTCTTGGCGTCGATCTTCAATACGGCGACGTCGGTCTTGGTATCCGAGCCCAGGACCTTGGCGCGGTATTCGCGCCGGTCCTGCAGCTTGACCGTGACTTCGGTCGCATCGCGCACCACGTGCGCGTTGGTAAGGATGACGCCGTCCGGGCTCACGATGAAGCCCGATCCGGCGCCGAAAACGAGATTGCGCCCACTGCCCTGGCCATGGCCCTGGCCGCCGCGCGGCTGCTGCGGCTGGAAGCGGCGGAAGAATTCGAAGAACGGGTCGTCCTGGCCGTCGCCGTCGTCGCCGTCCTGCATCTGCACGCGCGGATCGGCCTTGGCGTTGCCGACCACGCGGATGTTCACGACGGCCGGGCCGTTGTGCGAGACGATCTTGGTAAAGTCGGGCAGGCCGACGGCATTGGCGTTGCCGGCCACCGGCGCGGGCGTCGCCGCGACCGGCGTACCGTTGGCGGGCGCCGCGATGGCGGCGGCTTCGGCGGCGGCGGTGGCGTTGTTGTGGTTGACCGCGACCGCGCCCACCGCGCCGCCGATCGCGCCGGCCGCGCACAGGGCCAGGGTGAGACGTTTTGCGGTGATGGTAGTGGTACCTTCGTTGTGCATGGTCGTGCTCCTGGGATTGGGAAAGGTCTGTTTGCTGCTTGGGTTGGAAGCTAGTTTGAGCCTGCCGCCTTAGGTCATGCTTAAGCATTTATTAGACCAGGCTTAGCGGGATGAAGGCCGGACGTGAAAAGAGGCGCCGCAGCGCCTCTTCCCGACTACCTATGTTCCGCTATCGATCAAGCGGCGTTCTGCTGAGGCTGCTCCAGCACTTGCACGTTGTCGGTATTGCCCAGCGCGTCGGCGATCGCGATCTTGCGCGGCTTGTGGGCTTCCGGTACTTCGCGCACCAGTTCGATGGTCAGCATGCCGTTGTCGAAGCCGGCGCTGACGACCTTCACGTGGTTGGCCAGCTGGAAGCGCTGCTCGAAGTCGCGTGCGGCGATGCCGCGGTGCAGGAAGGTGCGCTGCACTTCATCCTTCTGCTTGCGGCCGGACACGTTCAGGGTGTCGCGCTCGGCGACGATCTCGATTTCGTTGCGGCTGAAGCCGGCAAGCGCCATCACGATACGGTATTTGTCTTCGCTGACCAGTTCGACGTTGTACGGCGGGTAGCTCGGCGCGGCTTCGGCGCGCTGCTCGAGCAGGTTCACCAGGCGGTCGAAGCCGATGGCGGAACGATACAGGGGGGTCAGGTCAAAAGTACGCATGGTCGATATCCTTTGTAAGTTCAAGCGATAAAAGTACGGACCTCACATCGAGCATCCGTTGGAACCAATCTAATGCCCATGACCGCCCTTTTCAAGCCATACGAAATATGGTTTTGAATATCAATTTTCGAATTTCGTTCGATCGCGTGGTTCGGCAAATTTCGCGTTGTCGACCATGCTACACTCGCCCGGTTTTGCCCTCATTCCTCCGTTTCCGGCAACGTTTCGATAGTCCATCCCAGCCAATGAACGCACATTTCCCGCAGCGCCGCTCCGGTTGCGCCACCCGCCGTCTTGCCGGTGCCTCCGCCCTGGCCTTGTCCCTGTCGCTGGCGCTGGCCCTGCCCGCCGGCGCCGCCCAGCCGGCCGCGCCCGTCATTCCTGCGCCGACCGCCCAGTCCTATCCCGGCACCATCGTGCTGAACGTCGATGCGACCAACCTGTCGCAGCAGATCTTCCAGATGCGCATGTCGATCCCGGTGAAGCCCGGTCCGCTGACGCTGCTGTATCCGCAATGGCTGCCGGCCAACCACGGTCCGAACGGCCCGATCACCCAGCTGGCCGGCCTGAAGTTCAGCGCCAACGGCAAGCCGGTCGAGTGGACGCGCGACCCGGTGCAGGTGTTCGCGTTCCACCTGACCGTGCCGGAAGGCGCGACCACGCTGGAAGCGCAGTACCAGTACCTGTCGCCGCTGGACGCCACGCAGGGCCGCAACACCATGACCGACGACATCCTCGGCGTGCAATGGGTGTCGACCACGCTGTACCCGGCCGGCTACGTGGCGCGCGGCGTGACGGTGCAGGCCAACCTCAAGCTGCCCGCCGGCTGGCACTACGCCACCGCGCTGGAAACCGCCGACCGCCAGGGCGACGATGTCCACTTCAAGCCGAGCGACCTGGAGACGCTGGTCGACTCGCCGCTGTTCGCCGGCCGCTACTACAAGCAGTTCGACCTCGACCCGGGCGCCAAGGTGCCGGTGCGCCTGAACGTGTTCGCCGACAGTCCGGAAAGCCTGGACGCCAAGCCGGAACAGATCGCCGCCCACCGCAAGCTGGTTCAACAAGCATATAAACTGTTTAACTCGCACCACTACGACCACTACGACTTCCTGTTCGCGCTGTCGGACGAATTCGGCGGCATCGGCCGCGAGCACCACCAGTCCAGCGAGAACGGCGTCAAGCCGGGCTACTTCACCGACTGGGCCAAGAGCGAGGCCGGGCGCGACCTGCTGCCGCACGAGTACACGCACTCGTGGGACGGCAAGTTCCGCCGCCCGGCCGGCCAGGACGTCCCCAACTTCAACACCCCGCTGCAGAACGAGCTGCTGTGGGTGTACGAGGGCCAGACCCAGTATTGGGGGAACGTGCTGGCGGCGCGCTCGGGCCTGGTGTCGATGGCCGGCGCGCGCGACGCGCTGGCCGCCACCGCGGCGCGCTACGACAGTGTCGCCGGCCGCAACTGGCGCGCGGTGCAGGACACGGTCAACGACCCGATCATGAACGCGCGCCGTCCGCTCGGCTGGGCCAACTGGCAGCGCAGCGAGGATTATTATTCGGAAGGCCAGCTGATCTGGCTGGACGTCGACACCCGCCTGCGCGAACTGTCCGGCGACAAGCGCTCGCTGAACGATTTCGCGCGCGCCTTCTACAGCGTGAACGACGGCAGCCACCTGCCCGCCTTCTACACCTTCGAGGACGTGGTGGCGACGCTGAACAAGGTCCAGCCCTACGACTGGGCCGCCTTCCTGCGCAACAAGCTCGACGGCCACGGCCCGGGCGCCCCGCTGGACGGCCTGGCGCGCGCCGGCTGGAAGCTGGTCTACACCGACACCCCGACCGACCTGGTCAAGGGCGCCGACGACCGCAACAAGGTCACCGACCTGAGCTACTCGCTCGGCTTCACGGTGGCCCAGGACGGCGCCATCCGCAACCTGATCTGGGACGGCGTGGCCTTCCGCGCCGGCCTGGCGGCCAACAGCAGCATCGTCGCCGTCAACGACCGCGTCTACAAGCCGGAACTGCTGAAGGCCGCGATCAAGGAAGCGAAGGACGGCAAGCCGATCCGGCTGCTGGTCAAGAAGGGCAACGTGCTGCGCACCGTCTCGCTCGACTACCGCGGCGGCCTGCGTTACCCGCGCCTGGAACGCATCCCGGGCACCAAGGACCGTCTGGAAGGCATCTATTCGGCGCTGAAGTAACGAGGGCGCAAGCGGCGGGCGCATCCCGTCCGCATGGGTTTTCCACGGACGGGCCACCGGGCGTTGCGCGTTGGCCCGTCTTGCATGGCGGCCGATTTTGCGCGGCGGCCCTCAAGAGCGCGCGCGCGCTGACGATAACGTGCCAGGGAGGAGACACGCATGGCATGGTTCGACAACTGGCGCGCCGCACGGCACCTGCGCGCATCGCCCTACCGCGCGGCGCTGGCGGCGCTGCCGCCCGGGCTGCAGGCATGCTGGCGCCATGACGCTCCGTATGCCTACCCCGGCATCCCCACCGGCGCCTGGTTCTTCGCCTGCGCGGCCGAAGGTTTATTGGATTTCTTCGACGCGGCGGCGCGCAGCAGCCGTCCCTGCATCCTGCCGTCGAAGGCCGCCGATTCGGTCTGGCGCATCTGGCTGCGCCACGATGCGGCCGGGCTGGAGCGCTTCTGCCGCGCGCATGTCGGCGCGGCGCCGGCGCACGCCATGCCTGCCGCACCCGGACCGGGGGCGCTGTCCGGCGCGCTGCTGGACACCCTCGAGGCATGCGCGCGCATCGCGGGAACGCCGCCGCCGTCGCCGCGCCTGCCCGCCGTGTTCGGCCTGGACGCCAGGCTCGGCATGCCGGGCGGGCATGGCTACTGGTCGTCGCTCGACGGCATCGCCTACGCCGCGCTCGACGCCCACGGCCGCGCCGCACCGCGCACCGATGCGCCGCCCGTGTGGCCGATCCCGGTCCTGTACCGCGCCGGCCTGGTCGACCGCCAGGCCATGGTGGCCTACGCGCAGCGCAGCCGGGCGCCGGACGACGACCGCGGCCGCAGCGGCGATGACGACAGCGACTGGCGCTCCGACAGGCGGGAGCGGGAACGGGAGCGCGAACGCGAACGCGAGTATGAACGCGAACGCGAGCACGAACGCCGCCAAGACGCCGCCCGCTCCCGGTCCGGCGACGAATGCCATCCGAACGGCAAGGATGCCGCCCAAGACGACAAGCTGCCTTGTTGCTGCGCCGCGAGCGAGGATGACGATCGCGACAAGGAGCGCGCCTGCGCAGCAGGCGACGACAGCGTCCGGGAAGACAGCGGGTGCGATGGCGGCGCCGACGACGACCGCGACGATTGAACGGATGGCACGCAGCGTCGCTGGCCAGGCGCGAGTCCGACCGAGCGATGGCTGGTTGACACGTAAGGTGGACGGCTACACCCGCACGCTCCGCATCCCCGCATCGCTTGCGCCGTCCACGCGTTCAAACCAAGGGCGCGCCGCCGAAGTCCACGCACGCAGGGATCACGCTCACAACGCCCCCTGCCCCAGCAACGCGCGCGTGCGCTTCAATGTCGACAACAAGGCGGCGCGGTACCCCTGCTCGCCATCCATCCACGCCTGCTCGGCGCGTTCCTCGGCGCCGCCCGGCGCCTTGCCGCGCAGGCCGAGGTAGCAATAGAAGCGCAGCTGCAGCGCGCCCTCGTCATCCTCGAACAGTTCGTTGACGATCACCCCTTCGCGCGGCCCGCTGGCCTGGAAGAACGAGACCTTGTGCTCCGGCTCGAAGGCGATGATCTCGCGCAGCTCGTCGCCGGCGATGGTGGCTTCGCGCACGATGTGGGTGGCGCTTTCCTGCACGACCTCGCAGCGGGTGCACACGTTGGGCGGCAGGAACTGGCGCGCGTCGCGCGCCTTGCGCACCAGGCCGGCCCAGGCCTGGGCACGGGTCAGCGGGGTCTCCCCTGCCGGATTGACGGGAACGGTGGCGGTCGAATAGATCATGATGTTCTCCTTGTTAAAGTTGGGTACGAGGCCGTTCTCAGGCCGCGACGGCGGCGTCGGCAGCCACAGCGGCGGCAACCACAGCGGCGGCGAACTCGCGGTACGAACGCAGCGGGCGTCCCAGCAGCGCCTGCAGGCGCTCGGCGTCGCCGGCCTGGGGCAGCATGCCGTCGCCCAGGAAGCGCTCGCTCATCAGGCGCATGTCGTAGGCCATCCAGCCCGGCATGAACTGGCGCAGGTTGCGCTCGAACCCGGCGCTGTCGTCGCCGCCGTAGGCGACCGGGCGGCCCAGCGCCTCCGACCAGATGGCGGCGACGGCGGCGCCGGTCAGCGTGTCCGGCCCGACCAGGTTGACGCGCTCGAGGCGCTGCGGGCGCGCATCGTCGCGGCGCTGGAGCAGTGCGATGGCGGCGATCTCGCCGATGTCGCGCGCATCGATCATCGCCAGGCCCTTGCTGCCGATCGGCATCGGGTACACGCCGTACTGGAGCACGACGTCCTTGACCGTCAGGTCGTTGTCCATGAAATACGCGGGGCGCAGGATGGTGGCCTGGAAGCCCATCGTGTCGAGCATGCGTTCGACCCCGAACTTGCCGGCGAAGTGCGGCACGTTCACGTACAGGTCGCTGTGGATCACCGACAGGTAGACCACGCGCTCGACGCCGGCCTCGCGCGCCAGGTTGAGCGCGACCAGCGCTTGCGTGAACTCGTCGGGCACGACCGCGTTCAGCAGGAACAGCGTGGAGACGCCGGAGAACGCGCTGCGCAAGGCATCGACGTCGAGCAAATCGCCCCGGACGACCTCGACGCCGTCGGCAAAGGCGGCCTTGGCCGGATCGCGCACCAGGGCGCGCACGGCGGCGCCGCGCTGGACGAGCTGGTCGACGACGTGGCGGCCGATGGTGCCGGTGGCACCGGTAACGAGGATGGTCATGGCGTTTACTCCTGGGTTGGTTGAAGAGATTCCATGGTAGCCATCCCGCATCCGGTCCGATAGACGCTAAAATTGGACACACCGTCTCGATTCTGGAACACTCATGGACTTGCCAGCCCTCGCCGATTTCATCCTCGTCGCCCGCCACGGCGGTTTCGGCCGCGCCGCGCGCGCCAGCGGCCGGCCCAAGGCGACGCTGTCGCGCCGGGTGGCGGACCTGGAGGCGGGTCTCGGCCTGCGCCTGGTCGAGCGCGGCGCACGCACGCTGCAGCTGACCCAGGAGGGCCGCGCGTTATACCAACGCAGCGCGCCGCTGCTCGGCGAACTGGACGAGGTGGCGGCGGCGCTGGCCGTGGGCGGCGAGCGGCCGCGCGGGCGCCTGCGCATCAGCGCCCCGCTGCTGTTCTCGCAGGTCGCCATGGGCAAGCTGGCGGCCGGCTTCGCGCTGGCCTACCCGGAGGTGCGGCTCGAGGTCACGACCGAGGACCGCGCCGTGGACATGGTCGAGGAAGGCATCGACCTGGTGATCCGGGTGAACCCGGCTGCGGACGAAAACCTGGTCGGGCGCATCTTCCTGCGCGACCGGCTGCTGGTGGTGGCGAGTCCGACCCTGGCGCGGCCGGCGGACGGCGCGGCGGTGCCGGCCGTGGTGCGCGGCGCGGCCGACCAGGACACGGCCTGGGAGATGAACACGTCAAGCGGCGCGGCGCGCATCGCGGTCGACCCGGTGCTGCGCCTGTCGTCGCTGGTGATGGTGCGCGATGCGGTGCGCGCGGGGGTGGGCGCCGCACGCCTGCCGCTGTCCTTGGTCAGCCACGACCTGGTGGCCGGCACGCTGGCGCACTGGGGCGACGTGGCCGGGCCGGAGACCGCGCTGTGGGCGCTGTACCCGTCGCGCCGCCTGCTGAGCGCGCGCGTGTCCGCTTTTCTCGATTACCTGAAGGCGGCCTTTCCGACCGGGCGCGCCGAGGAACTGGCGGCTTACGTCAGAGGATGAATGGCGACGCCAGCATGATCGCCTCCAGCTCGGCCGCGATGCGCTGCGCCAGCAGGTGGATGTGGTAGCCGTCGACGAAGCCGTGGTGCGCCTGCACCGAGAACGGCAATTGCAGGCAGTCCGGCCCACTGCGGAACCTGCCCCAGGCCAGCGACGGGATGTCCGGCGCGGCCAGCGACGCCATCGGATGCTGGATCGACGTGAAGTCGAGCCAGGGCATGCAGGTGATGAATACCTGCTCCCTGGCCTCGCGCGCGCTCATGCCGGCGTAGTTGTCGTTGAGTGCTTCCATGGCGCCGGCTGCGCGGCCCGCCGCCTGGCTGCGCGCCACGAACTCGCGCACGTCATCCGACCAGTCGAACTGGGCGAAATTCAGGTCGAAGTGCTGGTTTACGACGGTGTAGGACGGATGCAGGCGGTCGATCTCGATCACCTCGCGCTCGAGCACGCGGTAGCGGAAATTCTCGACCTGCAGGATGGCGCGCAGCACGGCGCACAGCAGCACGTGGAACGGACCCAGGCCCTGTTCCTTGCACCAGGGCCGGAACTCCGGCAAGTGCATGGTGAAGCACAGGTTGACCGCCGGGCTGTCCATGCGGTCGAACAGCGCGAAGCGGTCGCGCCGCCGTTCGAAGTTCTGCATGCTCGCGCTCCTGGAGGATGAAAGGGCTGGGATTGTCGCATACCGGCGGCGGCTTGCCCGGCGCTGTCATCTTGTCATGCCGCGCTGTTCGTGGGAGGATCGATACCTGTTTTCGATATCTGCTTATATCGCACGGGAACCGCATGCGCATCCGCCTGATCACCGAAGAAGATTGGCCGACCCTGAAAGCCATCCGCCTCGCCGCCCTGCTGGACGCGCCGACCGCCTTCGGCGTCAGCCACGCGTCCGCCGCGGCCCAGAGCGACGCCCAATGGCGCGAGCGCGCCGCCGCCGCCGGCCGCGGCGGCACGGCGTTCTGGCTGGCCTTCGACGATGTTGCCGGCAGCGCGGACGCGGCGCACGCCACGCAGGAACCGGCCGGCATGATCGGCGCCGGCGTCGATGGCGGCGGCCGCTACAACCTGATCGGCATGTGGCTGCGCCCCGAACGGCGCGGCTCGGGCGCCGCCGCGCGCCTGGTGGACGCGGTCAAGGCACGCGCCGTGGCGCTGGGCCACGCGCGCGTGGTGCTGGACGTGGCGCCGGAGAACGCGCGCGCCGCGCGCTTCTACGCCAACCAGGGCTTTACCTTCCTCGACGAATGGGAACCGCTGGCCAGCCATCCGCACATCCGGGTGCGCAAGATGGCATGGCTGGCGCCGGCCACGGCCTGAATCAGCGCGCTTCTTTCCGGGCGGCGGCGATCCAGCCGTCGACCTGCGCTTCCAGGATCGGCAGCGGCAGCGTGCCGTCGCCCAGCACCACCGCGTGGAAGGCGGCGTAGTCGAACTTCGGCCCTAGCGCCTGCTGCGCCTTCGCGCGCAGTTCCTGGATCTTCAATGCGCCGACCTTGTAGCTGAGCGCCTGGCCCGGCCACACCATGTAGCGCTCGACCTGGTTGGCGGCGCGCGCTTCGCTGTAGCCGAGCGTGTCCATCATGTAGGCCACCGCCTTCTCGCGCGGCCAGCCCTGCGCGTGCATGCCGGTGTCGACCACCAGGCGCACCGCGCGCAGCAGTTCGTGGTTCAAAAAGCCGTAATACGCGATCGGTTCCCCGTACAGGCCGAACTCCTTGCCCAGCGATTCGCAGTACAGCGCCCAGCCCTCGGTGTAGGCGGCGGCGCTCAGGTGTTCCGTATAAAACTTGCGGAAGTCCGGCAGCGGCAGTTCCTTCAATAGCGCGGCGTGCAGGTGGTGGCCGGGCACGCCCTCGTGCAGCAGCAGGCTGGACATGCCGTCGATGCCGTAATCCTTCGGGTCATTGACCACCGCCCAGAACACGCCCGGATGCGAGCCGTCGGCGGCGACCGGCGTGTAGTGGTCGGAGGCGGTGGCGCGCGTGAGTTCGGGTTCGAGCTGGATGTCCAGCTGCGCCTTGGGCAGCAGCGTGAAATAGGCCGGCAACTTGGCCTGCACGGTCGCGTAAAGTTGGCGGTAGCGCTCCAGCACCTGCTGCTCGCTGGTGAACGGCTTGAAGCGCGGCTGCGCCGCCACCCATTGCGGGAAGCGGTTCAGGGGGCCGTCGTAGCCGAGCCGCGGCGCCAGCGCCGCCATCTCGCCCTGGATGCGCGCCACTTCCTTCAGGCCGAGGTCGTGCACCTGCCGCGGTGCCAGGTCGAGGTTGGTGTTGTGCAGGATGCGCGCGCGGTACCAGGCCGCGCCGTTGGGCAAGTCGCCGTAGCCGGCGCCGGCGCGGCCGGCGGCCAGGTAATCGCGTTCGAGATAGGTGCACAGGCGGTCGAGCGCGGCCTGGATGGCGACGATGGCCTGGACGTAGCCCGCCGTCAGCGCGCGCCGGTCCTGCTCGGCGAAGCCGGCCGGCATGCGCGCGACCGGGCCGTAGAACACGCTCTCCTCGAACCTGGCGCTGCGCAGCTGGCGGAACTGCGCCAGCATTTTGCTGGTGATCGCCTTGGGCTGCACCACGCCGGTCCGCACGCCTTCCCGCATGTTGGCGATGGCCTGGTCGATCCAGGCCGGCAGCTGCTCCAGCCGGTGCAGGTAGGCGCGGTACTGCTCTGGCGTGCCCAGCGGCTGCGAGCCGGTGCCGCCGGCGTAGTTGGCCAGCGTGCTGGGGATATTGTCGAAGTGGTTCAGCGGCAGCAGGTGTTCCGGAAAGCGCTCGAAGTCCAGCTGGCGCGCGATCTCGAAGGCCAGGATGTCGTAGTTCAGCCGGGCCTTGGGCGCCAGGCGCGTGCGGTCGATGGCCTGCAGCTGGCGCAGCAGGCGCCGGTTGTCGGCCAGGTAGCGCTTGCGCACCTGCGGCGCGATCGCCATGCCGATTTGGTCGTCGTAGCGGCTGTCGCCGTTGGCGGTGGCGAACAGCAGCGGATCGAAGCGCGCGCGCAGGTCGTAGAAGCTTGCCGCCAGCCGGTCGACGCGGCGCTCGGCTGCTTGTGCATCCTGGTGCGCCCTGGCCGGCGCGGTTGCCGGTGCCTGCGCTTGGGCAAATGCAGGCGCGGGCAGAACGGCGGCGCCGGCGAATGCCGTGGCAGCGAGGATGGCGGCGGTCATCGGGCGAACTGAACGGTGCATGCTGGTCCTTGTGGTTAGAATTTCAAAAAGCATACAACAGCCGCGACGGCGCCGGAACGTTCGGTCCCCTGGCGGCCTTGCATTGGAGAGGACGATGACGAGCAAACGATCGATACACGACAGCATGCGCGGCCTGCGCGCGGCGGCCCTGCTGGCGCTGTGCGCATGTGTCTCCCCCGCCTTTGCGCTGGACTGCAAGAACGCCACCACCACGGTGGACATGAACCAGTGCGCGGCGAGCGAGCAGAAGCAGATGGAAGCGACGCTGAATCTCACCTACCAGCGCGTGCTCAAGGCGCAGCCGCCCAGGGTCAGGACCAAGCTGGTCGCGGCCCAGCGCATGTGGATCAAGTTCCGCGAAGCCGATTGCGACGCGGTGTTCGAGAAATACGCGGGCGGCACGATGCGCAACGTGGCGGTGCTCGGCTGCATGCAGCGGCGCGCCGGACAGCGCATCAAGGAGCTGGACGATTACGTGACGCCGTGAGTCATGCTTCGTCCCCGCGCAAATGGGTGATGCCGCCGTCTATGCCGCGTCCAGGTAGCGTGCGCTCCACGCCGCGATGATGGCGGCCACGTAGGCGGCGTCGTCGCGGCCGGTGACCAGGTGGTCGATCCCGTCCAGCGACACGAAGCTCTTCGGGTGCCGCGCCAGCTCGAAGATGCGCCCGGCGTTGGCCATGTCGACCGTGTCGTCCTGCGGCGCGTGCATCACCATCAGCGCGCGTTCCAGTTGCGCGATGCGCTCGTGCAGGCGGTGCCCGGAAGCGTCGTCGACGAATTGCTGGCGGATGTTGAAGTTGCGGCCCGCCAGGCGCACGCGCGCCTCCCCCAGTTGGGCGATGGTGTCGAGGTGCCCGGACAGCAGTTTGTCGACCACGTAGCGTGGATCGCTGGGTGCGGCGATCGTCACCACCGCTTTCGATTCGGGAATGCGGTGGGCGGCGGCCAGCACCGCCGCGCCGCCCAGGCTGTGGCCGACCAGCAGTGCCGGCGCGGCGAAGCGCTCGCGCAGGAAGCCGGCGGCGGCCACCAGGTCGTCCACGTTGGAGGAAAAATTGGTGTCGGCGAAATCGCCGGCGCTGGCGCCCAGGCCGGCGAAGTCGAAGCGCAGCATGGCCACGCCGCGTTCGGCCAGGCCCTGGGCAATGCGGGTGGCGGCCAATACGTCCTTGCTGCAGGTAAAACAGTGGGCGAACACGCCATAGGCGCGCGGCGTGCCGTCGGGTGCGTCCAGCTTGGCCGAGAGCTTGCCGTGCGGGCCCTGGAAATCCATGCGTTCGGTGAGCATTGCCATCCTTGCGATGTTGACGATTCTTGCAAAGGCGCTACTCTGCACCGGATCGATGGCGCGTGCAAGCCGGCGCCGCTTGCGCACCTGCGCCAAGTTGCATGCGTGTCTGGTCCGACCTCGGCGGGTAATCGACTCTTACATGGCTGCGGTCACTGCGCCGACTGCGGCGTCTTGCGGCGCGGTTCACACTGCACCGGTCCACATGAGGAAACCGCCATGATCCAGCATACCGACCGTCGCACTGAAAGCCGTGTCAACCAGCGCGGCATCGAATTCGACGACTGCACCGTCCGCCACGGCCTGATCGTGCAGCGCCAGGCCGGCACCATCGGCGCCGTCGAATACCTGAAAACCAGCGGCGTCGGTGCCGCCGTCATCACGCGCGTGCTGTCGGGCCAGTCGCTGCGCGATGAAGACCGGCAGATGCTGGCGCTGGACGACGAGGCGCTGGCCGTCTGAGCCTGCGCCGGCGCATCCGGCAAAAAAAATCCGCCGGGCGTGAGGCCGGCGGACAATCCCAAGAAATTGCAAAAGCAGGAAGAGACGGGCCATCATGGCACGGCACCGTGTCAACTTGATGACATGACCGGGCGCATCCGTGACCATCGTCAGCCGAACAGCCCGTGCAGGAACCAGCGCGGTTCGCTGTCCTCGGCGCCGATACGCTCCCGATAGACCCAGTACAAGGTGTGATCCTGCCCTTCGGCGATGAAATAGTCGCGCGTCTGCGGACTATCCCACCAGCCAGCCTCGATGCGCTCTGGGTTGGACGCCATGCGCAAGGGCGAACCGTAGAACGGCCGATGGTCGCGCATCAGCAGCGCGACCGGCTTGGCCAGCAGCCAGGTCGGACGCGGCAGACTCATCACGTCGGGCGGCAGGCCGGCCTCGGCGGCGCGGCCGTGGGCGCGCTCCTGCATCCTCTCGCGCAGGCGCCCGCCCGCCGCGCCGCCCGTCGCGCCAGCCGTACCAGCGCCCCCCGATCCCTGCCCGAGCGCGCGTACCGGTACCCACACGTTGGCATTCTCGGGCCGGTGATCGGCCTTGGGCAGGGGTTGCAGCACGTTGTCCGCGCCCAGGCGCGCCGCCAGCAGTTCCAGCATGCGCATCCGGTCCTGCTCAGTGCCGCCAGGCTCCGGGAACAGCGATTCGCTGGGCGGCGCCATCGGCTGCACCCGATCCGCTGCCAGGCACAGGCCGATCACCGGCGCGTCCAGCGCCAGCTTGGCCAGGCGCTCGCGCAGCAGGCGCACCAGGTGCTCGTCGCGCCAGGCCGGTTCCGCCAGCGCCACCTCGATGCAGGTCGGCGCGCGCGCGACTCGGCCGCGTTCGTGCTCCAGCTCGAGGGTGACGCGCTCCACCGCCAGCTGGTGCGCGC
Organism: Massilia forsythiae; assembly: GCF_012849555.1. NCBI lineage: Bacteria > Pseudomonadati > Pseudomonadota > Betaproteobacteria > Burkholderiales > Oxalobacteraceae > Massilia > Massilia forsythiae. Next base: position 3,309,055 of record NZ_CP051685.1, on the reverse strand, counting down.
ACAGCCAGCCGGTCAGTTGCAGCAGCAAGCGACGGGCGCCGGCCAGCAGCAGTTCGGCGTCCTCGATGCGGTCGAACAGTTCCAGGCGCGCCTGGAAGGTGGCGGGCGGCGCGATCCACTCGTGCAGTTCCGGCGCCAGGCCATAGGCGGCGTCGAGCAGGTCGAGCAGCGCGCCGCCGCAGCGCCGCTGCAGGCCGGGGCGCGGCAGGCGCCGCAGCTCGCCCAGCGTGGCGCAGCCGATGCCCTCGAACCAGGCGGCATGGGCGCGCGCCGGCGGCGCCAGCAGCACGTCCAGGCGGTCCAGGCGCCGCACCAGCGAGGCCATGCGCAGCGGCCGGCCGGCGCAGCCCCGCGCCAGCAGCCAGGCGCCGCGCGCGGTCGGCGCGCAGGCCAGCGAGGCGCTGAAGCCGAGCGCGCCCACGTTGGCGCGCACGCGCGCGCACAGCGCGTGGATGCCGCCGAACAGGCGCAGGCTGGCGCCGACATCCATCAGCAGCGTGGCTTCCTCGGCCTCGGCCACCTGCGGCGTGTATTGCAAGAGCGCCAGCGCCACCGCCTGGCGCGCCTCGGCCTCGCGCGCCGGCGCGCGCTCGTGCACCTGCGCGTCGGGCAGCAGCATGAGCACGCCGCCGCGGCGCATGCCGGGGCGCACGCCGGCGCCGAGCGCAGCGTCGGACGCCGCCAGCACGCGCTCCCGCTCGAGCACGACGCTGCCGGCGTCAGTGCACCAGCGTGGATTGAAGACCTCGAGCGGTAGCCGGGGCAGGTGCAGTCCGATCCAGAGGCGCATGGCGTCGCAGCAGGTGAGAGGTCAGGGGCAGGAACAGCGGCGCGTCACGCTGCGGTCCCCGGCGTTTGAGAAAAGCGACTTCGAGGCCGCCCGGCTGCGGGCGCAGCGCCAGCCGCAGCGGCGCCGGCGAGGCATCCTGGGCGGCGGCCAGCGGACGCATCAGGAAGAACAGGGTTTCTCCGGCCTGCGCGGCCAAGTGCAGGCGGCGCAGGCTGTCGCTGCGCGCATGGCCCTGCCAGAACAGCAGCGCGCCGCAACTGCCGCTGCGCAGCACCTGCTCGGCGGCCCACAGCGCATCGGCGCTGCGCTCGCTGCGCAGCCAGATCAGCTGCGCCGGCGCCACCCCCAGCGCAGCCAGCGCCAGCGCCTGGGGCGGATGCGGCGGCTGCAGCAGCACCACGCGGCGTGCGGCGACTTCCGCCAGCGCCGGCCGCAGCAGGCGCATTTCGCCGATGCCGGGCTGCTGCAGCAGCAGGTCGACCAGGCTGCCAGTAGGCCAGCCGCCGCCCGGCAATTGCGCCGACAGCGCCGCGTGGCCGGTATCGATGCAGCGCGTGCCGGAGCGCGCCAGTTGCGAGGCGCGCCAGAGCGACGGATGCAGAGATTCCGGTGCTACAGATGTTGAATCTGAGCTATTCATAGATGATGCGAAGAAATACTGTATAAACATACAGTACTATTCTCATCAGCTTTTGGCAAGGTTTATCTTTTGGAACCGTACGCCGGTCGAACCTGTCTTGGCCTGCATCAGCCGGACGTCGCTTGCTTGAAAGCGAAAGCCAGCTTGCGGATGGCGGAACGATCCACCTGCACGTCGAGTGGAACCGTTTCGTATTTCGCTTCATTGGCATGGCGCGCGATACGCACGCTGGCGCGGCCGATTTCCCTGTCCAGCGCATCGAACATCGACACCTGAAGGATGCCGTCGACGTCCGCATCCGATACCAGATACGCATCCAGGCTGTGGGGCTGGGCACCTTGTGCGTCCACGCTGTCCTGCACCCTGGTTATTTTCAAGCCGGCCATCGCCAGCGTCGGCTCGACGACGATCGCCCTGCCCGACTTCATCACGCCTTTTTCCATTCCCTTGATCAGGACACCGACGCCGCCCGCGATCGACTCGCCGGCGCGGCTGCCCTTCTGCTGCAGCGTATTGCCGATGCCGGTCGCCATGTCGAGCTTCTCGCCTGCCATCGCCGCGCCTTTTTCCTCGGCCGTCTTGGCGGAACATGCCGTTATTACAGCGCACACGAGACAAGCGGACAGTAGCACCGGCAGCGGACGTTTTTTGGAAAGCATCGGATGACCTCGAAAGTGGACAGGGAACCAGTGATCGGCAATATGATGCTGCGTGGCGCGGCACATGCAATTATTGCCGAGGAGATATATCTACAGTACAGTCATCTACACCGCTTCCGTTGATACGACGCAAAATGGAATTCACGAACATGACGGCCCGCCGTATCGGCCGCTGCACCATGACCGCTTCCAGGGACGCGCTGCACCTGTCCTGCCCACCGCCGCGCGCGTTTGCCGCCCTCTGGACGGCGCCCGTCTTTCTCTTCATTGCAGTAAGCACCGTCGCCAGCTTCGTGAAAACCGGGGAACTTTTCAGCACCGCGGCCATCCTGCCTTGCATCTTCCTGCTGGTGCTGTTCGTCTTTGCGTGTCTGCTCCTCTATCGCAACCTCTTGGTGGACGAACGGCTCGTCGTCACCAGGAATTCCACATCGGCCACCGACGCGACCTTGATCCTCCATTGCAGCGACATCCGGGCGCTGGACATCCTCGGCAATCCCGGCATGCTGAGCCAGGAAGCCAGGCTGAAGTCGCTGGGAATGGGAGGCCAGAAACTGCTGTTGAGAACCACCCAAGGCACATTCGCGTGGGGGATCGGGCTGGACGATGCCGCCGCGCGCCAGATCATCGCCAGCCTGGAAGCGTATTGCGGAAAACCCCTGCTGAAAACCTCCGGCGCCAGGCTGCCGTAGGCCGGTGCGAGCGGACGCAGGGAGCGGCGTCCACGGCGCCCCGGCACGGTTTCATCCGCCTCCTGCTGCAAAAAATGAAATAATGCAGCCATCCGTTTCCGCATCCCCGACCATGACGTTCACCGTTCCATCCCCCGCCGGAGTCCTTGCATGACCACCGCTATCCAGAAGATCGGCCTGGTCCTGTTCGTGATCGCCCTGCTGCACACCTTCTCCACCCACCAGTTCGAAAAACTGGCGCACCGCTACCCGCGCCATGCCGGCCTGTTCCACCTGCTGGGCGAGGTCGAGGTGGTGTTCGGCTTCTGGGCGGTCATCCTGATGCTGGCCATGGCGCTGCTCGGCGGCGGCGCCTCGGCCATCGAGTACGCCGAGTCGCGCCACTACACCGAGCCGCTGTTCGTGTTCGTGGTGATGGTGGTGGCGGCCTCGCGCCCGGTGCTGGAAGCGGCGCGCACGCTGCTGCGCACGCTGGCGCAGCTGATCCCGGTGCGCAACGAACTGGCCCAGGCCTGGCTCGGCCTGGCGCTGGTGCCGTTGTCCGGCTCCCTGATCACCGAGCCGGCGGCGATGACGCTGGCGGCGCTGATGCTGGCGCCCTCGGTGTTCCGCCCCGGCATGCCGGAAAAGTGGAAGTACGGCGCGCTGGGCGTGCTGTTCGTGAATGTCTCGATCGGCGGCACCCTGACCTCGTACGCCGCGCCGCCGGTGCTGATGGTGGCCGGCGCCTGGGGCTGGGACAGCGCCTACATGTTCGCCCACTTCGGCTGGCGCGCGGCGCTGGCGGTGCTTCTCAACGCCACCGTGATCGTCGCCCTGCTGCGGCCCCACCTGCGCCTGCTGGACACGTCGGTCGAAGGCGAATCGGCGGTACGCGTGCCACCCGTGGTGTCGCTGATCCACCTGGGTTTCCTGGCCGCGACCGTGCTGCTGGCGCACCATGCGGTGCTGTTCACCGGCGTGTTCCTGCTGTTCCTCGGCTTTACGCAGGCCTACGAGCGCTACCAGGACCGCCTGATCCTGCGCGAAGGCCTGCTGGTCGGCTTCTTCCTGGCCGGCCTGGTGGTGCTGGGCGGAATGCAGCAATGGTGGCTGCAGCCGGTCATCGCCGGCCTCGGCCCGCTCAAGCTGTTCTTCGGCACGATGGTCCTGACCGCGATCACCGACAATGCGGCGCTGACCTATCTCGGTTCCCTGATCACCGGCCTGGGCGAGCACGAAAAGATCATGCTGGTGGCCGGCGCCGTGACCGGCGGCGGCCTGACGGTGATCGCCAACGCCCCGAATCCGGCCGGCGCGGCGCTGCTGCGGCACGGCTTCGCCGACGAATCGATCGGCGCGCTCGGGCTGCTGCTGGGCGCCCTGGCACCCACCTGTGCGGCGGCCATCCTGTTCCTGCTGTAACGTAACCGGTCAATACACTGGACAAGGCACGAGCATGAACAACGACCTGCTGGTCAGCAAGACGGGCACCATCGAGCGCTGCTGCAAGCGCGCCCGCGACGAATACGAAAAGGACCCGACGACTTTTGTGGGCGACATCACGCGCCAGGACGCCGCCACCCTGAACGTGATCCGCGCCTGGGAAGCCGCGGTCGAGATGGGCGACTACGTGCTCGCCGAACTCGAGCTCGGCCCGGCGCGCGAGGAGCGCGAAGTCATCTCCCTGCTGGCCGAACACGGCTGGATCGAGGCGGCGCTGGCCGAGGACCTCAAGCGCACCGGCGAATTCTGCCGCGCCGAATGGGACCATCAGGCGGCGCCGCTGCCGGCCCTGGTCACCATCATCAAGCGCGGGCTGGACGAGTTCGACGCCTATGCGCGCGCGCTGCTGGGCGGCGTGGCGGCGCTGGGCGCGCCGGCCAATGATCCGCAGATGGGCGGCCCGTCCGGCGATCCGTCGATCTGACGCCTTCCTTCGCCGTCCGCCACCAGGCGCGCGCAGCCCAACCGGGCTGTCTCTGTTTGTGGTCTAACTGGTATGATGCGCGTTTCGACGGACCATGGCCGCGCCGCCCCGGCGGCAAGCGGCCTTCAACACGCTCCCAACACGGACACCACAAGAACATGAGCCAACCGAACAACCTGCCCTCCTTCTGGAGCCGGCTCTCCATCGCCTTTGGCGCTTTCTCGAAAAGCCTGGGCGACGCCGAATTCGCAGCGCGCATCCGCGACGACCAGGTCGGCCCGGCCATGGCGCCGGCACCTGCGCCGGCGCCCGCTCCGGCACCTACCCCCGCTCCGGCCCCTGCTCCGGTGACGCTGCGCGTGGCCACGCCCGACGCCGCCCTGCAGCTGCTCGGCCTGCTGCAGCGCGAAGCGCGCCTGATCGACTTCGCCAACGAAAACATCACGGTGTACGGCGACGCCGACATCGGCGCCGCCGCGCGCGTGGTGCACGAGGGTTGCGCGCGCGTGCTGCGCGAGCACTTCAGCATCGAACCGGTGCGCAGCGAACTCGAAGGCGCGCGCGTGACGCTGGCGGAAGGCTTCGACGCCGCCAGCGTGCGCCTGACCGGCAACGTGGTCGGCAAGGCACCCTTCACCGGCGTGCTGAACCACCGCGGCTGGCGCGCAGCGGACGTGCGCCTGCCCCAACTGACCGAAGGGCATGACGCCCGCATCATCGCCCCGGCGGAGGTGGAACTGTGAACAATACCGTCAACAACCCGCGCTACGCCATCGGCATCGACCTCGGCACCACCCACAGCGCCCTCTCCTACGTCGACCTGCAGGCCAGCGACGGCGAAAAGGCCGAGCAGCACGTGCTGCCGGTGCCGCAATTGTCGGCGCCCGGCACGGTCGAATCGCTGCCGCTGCTGCCCTCCTTCATGTACCTGCCGCACCCGGACGAACTGGCGCCGGGCGAACTGGCCCTGCCCTGGAGCGCCACCACCGTGGCGCCGGCACCCGCCGCCGTGATCGGCGAGATGGCGCGCAGCCGCGGCGCCGCCACCCCGATCCGCCTGGTGTCCTCGGCCAAGAGCTGGCTGTGCCACCCCGGCGTGGACCGCCGCGCCGCCATCCTGCCGCCGGACGCGCCGGACGAAGTGGCGTGCGTGTCGCCGCTCGCCGCGTCCACCCGCTACCTGGAACACCTGCGCCACGCCTGGAACGCCGCGCACCCGGAAGCGCCGTTCGAGCAGCAGGCCGTCACGGTGACGATTCCCGCCTCGTTCGACCCGGCCGCGCGCGAGCTGACGGCCGAGGCGGCGCGCTACGCCGGCTACGGCAATCCGGTGCTGCTGGAAGAGCCGCAGGCGGCCCTGTACAGCTGGATCCAGGGCAGCGGCGGCGCCTGGCGCAAGCAGGTCAAGGCCGGCGACATCGTGCTGGTGGTCGACGTCGGCGGCGGCACCAGCGACTTTTCGCTGATCGCCATCCTGGAACGCAACGGCAACCTGGAACCGCACCGCGTGGCGGTGGGCGACCACATCCTGCTGGGCGGCGACAACATGGATCTCGCCCTGGCGCATCTGGTCGCGCGCAAGCTGCAGGCGAACGGCACCCAGCTCGACGCCTGGCAGATGCGCGCCCTCACCTACGCCTGCCGCGGCGCCAAGGAGCACCTGCTGGCCGACGCCAACGCGGCCGCCTGGCCGATCGTGGTGCCGAGCCGCGGCTCCAAGCTGATCGGCGGCTCGATCCGCACCGAGCTGACCCGCGACGACGTGACCGCCTTCATCACCGACGGCTTCTTCCCGCGCGTGGAAGCCAGCGCCCGTCCGGCCACCCGCGCGCGCGCCGGCCTGACCCAACTGGGCCTGCCGTACGCGCAGGACGCCGCCGTCACGCGCCACCTGGCATCGTTCCTGGCGCGCCAGGCCGGTGCCACCGCCGACCTGGAAGGTTTCCAGGGCCGCATGGACGCCGAACACAGCTTCCTGCACCCGAGCGCGGTGCTGTTCAACGGCGGCGTGTTCAAGTCCGAGATCCTGTCCCAGCGCGTGATGGACACCATCAACGACTGGCTGTACATGGAAGGCGCGGAACCGGCGCGCATGCTGGAAGGCGCCGACCTCGACCTGGCGGTGGCGCGCGGCGCCGCCTACTACGGCTATGCGCGCCGCGGCGGCGGCGTGCGTATCCGCGGCGGCACGGCGCGTTCCTACTACGTCGGCGTGGAATCGTCCATGCCGGCCATCCCCGGCATGGAGCCGCCGATCCAGGCACTGTGCGTGGCGCCGTTCGGCATGGAAGAAGGCAGCGAACTCGAACTGCCGGGCCAGGAATTCGGCCTGGTGGTGGGCGAGCCGGTGCACTTCCGCTTCTTCGGTTCGACCACCCGGCGCCAGGACCGCATCGGCGAGGTGCTCGACTTCTGGGGCCCGGACGAGCTGCAGGAGCTGAACGAACTCCAGGCCGACCTGCCGGCCGAGGGACGCACGCCGGGCGACGTGGTGCAGGTCAGGCTGCATGCGCTGGCGACCGAATCCGGCACGCTGGAACTGGCGGCGGTAGCGCGCGAGGGCCAGCGCTGGAAGGTCGAGTTCGACGTGCGCAGCGCGCCGGACGGTCAGTGATCGGCGCATCGATCCTTTGAGCGGCCGCGCCGTGAGCCAACCCGCCTACCTGGTCGGCATCGACCTCGGCACCACCAACACGGTGCTGGCGTATGCCGCCATTGACGGCGGCCAGGTCGAGACCTTCGCGGTCGACCAGCTGGTGGCGCCCGGCGAGGTGGGCACGGCGCCGCTGCTGCCATCGGTGCGCTACCACCCGGCTGCAGGCGAGCTGGCGCCGGGGGCGCTGCAACTGCCGTGGGGCGCCGCCGGCATGGATGGCGCCGCGGCCGGCGCCTTGCCGAACGACGCGGCGGCGCCTGCCGCCGGCGGTAACGCGGCAGGCGCCGATGCGGCAACCCGCGGCGCGCCCTTCGCCGTCTTCGGCCGCCTGGCGCGCGTACTCGGCGCCGGCTCGCCCGGCCGGCTGGTGGCCTCCGCCAAGAGCTGGCTGTCGCATTCCGGCGTCGACCGCACGGCGCCGATCCTGCCCTGGGGGGCGCCGGACGACGTCCACAAGATTTCGCCGCTGGCCGCCAGCGCCAGCTACCTGGCCTACCTGCGCGCGGCCTGGAACCACCGCTTTCCCCAACACCCGCTGGAACGCCAGCGCATCGTACTCACGATCCCCGCTTCCTTCGACGAAGGCGCGCGCGCCTTGACGCTCGAAGCCGCACACCTGGCCGGCTTGAGTGCGGTGCGCCTGCTGGAAGAACCGCAGGCGGCCCTGTACGACTGGCTGTACCGCCACCGCGCCACGCTGGCGGACGACCTGGCCGGCGCGCGCCTGGTGCTGGTGGCCGACGTCGGCGGCGGCACCACCGACTTCAGCCTGGTGCGCGTCGAGGTCGAGAACGGCGAACCGAAGCTGACCCGCATCGGCGTGGGCAACCACCTGATCCTGGGCGGCGACAACATGGACCTGGCGCTGGCGCACCTGGCCGAAGCGCGCATGCGGCCGGACGGCGCCACGGTCCAGGGCGGCGAGCGCCTGTCGGCGGCGCGCCTGGCCCAGCTGACCGAACGCTGCCGCGCCGCCAAGGAGCAACTGCTGGCGCTGGACGCGCCCGGGCAGGTCACGGTGACGCTGCTGGGCGCCGGTTCGCGCCTGGTCGGCGCCAGCCGCAGCGCGCAGCTGACGCGCGAGGACATCCGCCAGATCGTGCTGGACGGCTTCTTCCCGCTCAACCCGCAGCAGGAAAGCGCCCGGCGCACGCGCACCGGCATCGTCGAGTTCGGCCTGCCCTATGCCGGCGATCCGGCCGTCACGCGCCACCTGGCCGCGTTCCTGCGCCAGCACGCGGGCGCGGCGCGCGCGGCGCTGGGCGCGCACGCGGCGGACGGCGGCGCCGGATCGGATGCGACGGCCGCCGCGCAATCGGCTGCCGCAGCGGACGTATCCGCGCCGGCATCCGATGCTGCGCCGGCATCCGCCCTGCCAGTCCCGGACACGCTGCTGCTCAACGGCGGCGTGTTCCGCGGCGCGGCGCTGGCCGCGCGCCTGGCCGACACCCTGTCCGGCTGGCGCGGCGCGCCGGTGCGGGTGCTGCACAACCTGGACCCGGACGTGGCGGTGGCGCGCGGCGCGGTCGCCTACTGGCTGGCGCAGTCGGGCTTCGCGCCCGCCATCGCGAGCGGTTCGGCGCGCAGCTATTACCTGCTGCTGGACGATGCGCCGAAAGACAGCGCCAAAGATGCCGGCAAGGATGGCGCCAAGGAGAACGGCAAGCGCCTGCGCGCGGTCTGCCTGCTGGCGCGCGGCGCCCGCGCCGGCGAAGAGTCGCTGCTGTCCGAGCGCAGCTTCGCGCTGCGCCTGGGGCGGCCGGTGCGCTTCCATCTGGTCTCGATGGTGGCCGATCCCGTGGGCGGCCCAGCGCGTCCCGGCGACCTGGTCGAACTCGACCCGCACGAAGTGGTGCGCCTGCCGGCGATCGCCACCGTGCTGCGCGCGTCCGGCGCGTCGCCCAGGGAGGCTGGCGGCGGCAAACGGGCTGACGACAAGGCCAACAACAAGGCGAACGGCAGCGCCGGCCGCGGCAGCGAGATTCCGGTACAGCTGGCCACCGCGCTGTCCGAAGTCGGCACGCTGGAAGTGTCCTGCGTGGCCGAGGATGGCAGCGGCCAGCGCTGGAAACTGGAATTTCAATTGCGCGCGCAGGAGCCGGATGCCGGCGACGGCGCCGCGCCCGACGATGCCGCCTTGCCCGCGCGCCTGGACGACGCCCTCAAGCACATCCACCGCATCTTCGGCGCCCGCAACCAGCAGGTCGAGACGCGCGAGGTGCGCCAGCTGCGCGCCACGCTGGAACACCTGCTGGGCGCGCGCGAACGCTGGGAGACGCCGCTGCTGCGGCGCCTGTTCGACGCGCTGCTGGAACGCGCCAAGGGCCGGCGCCGCTCGGCCGAGCACGAGCGCGCCTGGCTGAACCTGGCCGGCTGGTGCCTGCGCCCCGGCTTCGGCCACCCGCTCGACGCATGGCGCATCGAGCAGCTGTGGGTGCTGTTCGAGGCTGGCGTCCAGTATCACAAGGACAGCCAGGTGCGCGCCGAATGGTGGACGCTGTGGCGGCGCGTGGCCGGCGGCCTGTCCACCGAAGCGCAACTGCGCCTGCTGGACGATTTCGCCTTCAATTTGCAGGCCGATCCTGCCGAACGCGCGCGCCGCCCGGTGACGCTGGTCGACGGCAGCGAGGACGACATGCTGCGCCTGGGCGCCTCGCTGGAGCGCATCCCGTCAGCGTATAAAGCCGAGATCGGCGACTGGATGCTGGAACGGATCATGGCGGTGCCGGCTGCGCCCAAGCCGGACTCGAAGGCGGCCGCCACCTACGCGCGCTACCTGTGGGCGCTGGCGCGCGCCGGCGCACGCCAGTCCCTGCACGGCAGCGCGCACGAAGTGGCGCCGCCGCAAGCCGCCGCGCGCTGGCTGGAAGCGCTGTCGACGCTAGACTGGAAGAAGATCGAGCCGGCCGGCTTCGCCGCCGCCCACATCGCCCGTAGAACAGGCGACCGCTCGCGCGACATCGACGAGCCGCTGCGCGAAGACATCCTGCGCCGCCTGGCTGCCAGCGGCGCGCCCGCCGGCTGGACGGCGATGGTGCGCGAGGTGGTGGAACTCGACCAGGCCAGCGCCGTGCGCATGTTCGGCGAGGCGCTGCCGCCGGGGTTGAAGCTGCTGCGCTGAACAGCTTAGTCAGAATATAACCGCTCGAAGACTTCCTTAAATGCTGGCCACTGTTTTGGAATAGAAGTACTCTTCAATTCTTCATTGTATACCGCTAGCGCGATTTCAATAGCTGGAATTAGTTGCCGAGTTTTACGTAGCTTGGTTTGTTCAATCAAGTAACTTACGAGATCGATAGGCCTGTGCATTTGCATATCTTGCGGCATCAAAGCTGGATATGCAACGAAATCTTCGGAATGCACAGCATGAAGCAGCAGAAGAATGTATTCGCCTACCATTACCTGTGCGCCCAACGATCCTAAATTATTGAGATGCCTTAACTCCAAGCTAACGTTGTTAAGTAATTCATTATCGTTACGGCTTATCAGCAACGAAGGCTCATCACCTTGTCTGGCGAGCGCCACTGTGAGACGAGGATCTTTCATAATCAGTGCTCTCTAGCCCGGCTCAAGCCGGGCGTGGTTAAATTGAAATTATGGCGCAGGATGTGCTCCGTTGTCAGTCAATTTTTCCGCTGTAGCAAAACAGGCATACATTCGGTCATTGGCTTCTTTCTTGCACATGTCTAGTTCCCGGTAGAAATCCTCTCCTTTCCTTCCTTTGGCTTTAATGATTGCGTAGCAGACATTGATCTCTCGAATATTGATGTCCACGCAGATTTGATCCAACTCGGTTTTCGTTTTTCCGCTCGTCCCGCTATTTGGGCCTCGATCGTTATCTCGTGGCTCTTGACCTTGATTACATAGAATATGCCAATCACAGAGAATCTGCGGAGCAAAATATTGATGGCCGCTCTCAACCGGCTCAGGGGTTGTAGCTGGCAAGTATCCTGGAACATCAACAATAGGGATATTTGGATCAGGCACCGAATCCTCAGGGTCATTTGAGCACAGCCCTAGCTCTGCCATCTCCGCATAACAGTTCTCTGAATTGAGCATCCCACCTGAATGAGTGCTTTTTGGAGATAATCCTCTACTCCTCAACAGTAAGTTGCTGGTAACGCTGGCACGAAATGCGTTGTTGGTTCTGGCAACCAGTCCGGGGTGCATTTCTAAATAGCCTCCCCAAACAGCCGCAGCTTTTCCTAAAGAGTCAATGAAGCGCGATGCAGCCAATCCTTCAGGATCGGAATTACCGACGACTGGGACGAAACTTAGGAAACGCGAATCATTGTCTAGATCGAGAAGCGTTGCATCCGTATACTCTAGATCCATGCCAGCCGGAAGTGGGGAATCGATAGTAACACAGAGTTGGTTTTGCGGAACGGTGTTGTACAAGCATAGCTCCGCATAAGCGCTTGCGCCTACTACAATACGTAGCGGCACCTGAGAGATAAACGGTGCCTCGACAATATATCTTATCCCATTGGGCGTCCCATGAATCGGCCCACCAGAAGACGTTGACGGTTCATAAGGACTATCGCTCCCGGTGGAATCGGCATCTTGCAGATTGGTATGCGGAGCCGGAGAAACGGTAGAACTTACCTGCAGGGTTGTTTACAACAACTTCTCTGGCAGCACGAATAGTTTTTCTTCTCCCCACGCCGAGAAAAACATACTGACAAGCACAATACTTAAGACCGTACGCTTTGATGAAATTATTCTATCTTTTAAAAAACATTCTCCAATTATAATTTTACTCCTTGATAATTATTTCATTGAAAATCTAGAATTATGAATCAATGTTTTTCAAGAAAAATTAAAGAAAATATCCTTTCAATTTATTTCTCTTCGCTTCTTATAGAAACACTAAATTTATTGGTTCAATTGGATTTTCTTCAAGAAGTCCCCAAGAGCAAATTTGATACCGACCAGTTGAAATAAATTTTTTAGCCATATTCTAAATAATTTTTTAAAACTATTTTTGATTGTTAAAATCTAGAATTATTATGAATTTTCTATTATTAAGAATAATTTTACATGAAGAAAAACTCTTTTTATTAAAATTGTTGCGTGCGGCACGAAGACAATGCTATCCGCGCATCAAATATTCTCAATAATTAATATATAAAACAGTCACAACCACTACTGACCTATCTAATTCTTCCTGGATTATATAAAATTCCTTTTCTAAGATTTTTAGACAAAATAACAATTTTTGGCTGGTTACTCGAACGCACAATAGGGTGCAAATTGCCGGCTTTTTCGGTCCTACGATTCCACACGCCGTCATCGATTGCTGTCATCTCAAACCTACCTACATGCGCACCCGCATCCAGCAAGAATGTGAATTTTCCGGCATCATCCATCTCCTCGACAGCCATCGACAAGGAGCAGATAATGTCCAGCACCAACCCGTTCGAAGCCTACATCCCGCCCAAGGTCTGGTCGCCCGCCACGCCATCGGGCGGCGCCTTCGCCAGCATCAACCGCCCGATCGCCGGCGCCACCCACGAGCAGGAACTCCCGGTCGGCAAGCATCCGCTGCAGCTGTACTCGCTGGGCACGCCGAATGGCCAGAAGGTCACGATCCTGCTGGAGGAACTGCTGGATGCCGGCCACGCTGGCGCCGAATACGATGCCTGGCTCATCAAGATCAATGAGGGCGCCCAGTTCGGCAGCGGCTTCGTCGGCGTCAACCCGAACTCGAAGATTCCCGCCCTGCTCGACCGCAGCGGTAGCACGCCGGTGCGGGTGTTCGAATCCGGCTCGATCCTGGTCTACCTGGCCGAGAAGTTCGGCGCCTTTTTGCCCACCGACCCGGCGGCGCGCGCCGAAACCTTCAACTGGCTGATGTGGCAGATGGGATCGGCGCCCTTCGTCGGCGGCGGCTTCGGCCACTTCTATGCCTACGCGCCGGAAAAACTGGAATACCCGATCAACCGCTACGCCATGGAAACCAAGCGCCAGCTCGACGTGCTCGACCGCCTGCTGGCCGAGCGCCGCTTCGTGGCCGGCGACGAGTACAGCATCGCCGACATGGCGATCTGGCCGTGGTACGGTTGCCTGGTGCTGGGCGAGCTGTACGATGCCGGCGAATTCCTGGCGGTGCACCAGTACCAGCAGGTGCGGCGCTGGGCCGACGAGGTCGGCGCACGGCGCGGCGTGCAGCGCGGCCGCAAGGTCAACCGCGTGCGCGGCAAGCCGGAAGAGCAGGTGCTGGAGCGCCACGACGCCGCCGACCTGGACTGACCGCCAGGCTTGCACCTGCCGCCCCCGGCCGCGCGGCCGGGAGGCTTCCCCGCCGGCCGGCTGGCCGGCATGCCTTCGCTACAACCGCTGGCGCGGGCGCATCGGTTGCCCGCTCTCCTGAAGTATTTCCTGCTGTCTAAGGAACGCGCCTGCCTGCAGATAGAAGCTAGTATTTGTTCAATAAATACAGCATCCCACTTCAGGAGCCCGACAGCATGGATTCACAGCACGACAACCCCGACGACAAGAAAACCGCCGCGCGCCGCCGTTTCGTGGGCACGGTCGCCGCCGGCATCGCCGCGGCCCCTGCCCTGGCCCAGACCGGCGCACAGGGCGGCGCCGCGGCCACTGCCGGCGCGCGCCCGCTGACGCCGCCGCAATACCCGAAGCCGCCGTTCCAGCGCCAGCAGCAGGAATGGCCGGCCCTGGCCAGCAAGATGACGCCGCGTCCCGACCACGGCGAAACCACGTATAAAGGCAGCGGCCGCCTGACCGGACGGCGCGCGCTGATCACTGGCGGCGATTCCGGCATGGGCCGCGCGGCGGCGATCGCCTTTGCGCGCGAAGGCGCCGACGTGGCGATCGGCTACCTGCCGGCCGAGGAAGCCGATGCGCGCGAAGTCGTGGCCCTGATCCGCCAGGCCGGCCGCAAGGCGGTGACGGTGCCGGGCGACATCCGCGACGAAGCGTTCTGCAAGAAGATGGTGGCCGATGCCGCGCGCCAGTTGGGCGGCCTGGACATCCTGGTCAGCAACGCCGCGCGCCAGCAATCGATCGAATCGATCCTCGACCTGTCCACGGCGGAGATGGACTGGCACTTCAAGACCAATTTGTATGCGATGTTCTGGATCACCAAGGCAGCGATCCCGCTGATGCCGCCGGGCAGCAGCATCATCGTCACCGCCTCGGTGCAGGCCTACGATCCGTCGCCCAACCTGACCGCCTACTCGGCCACCAAGGGCGCGCAGGTGGCGTTCGTCAAGTCGCTGGCCAAGCAGCTGGCCGAGAAAGGGATCCGCGTAAATGCGGTGGCGCCGGGGCCGATATGGACGCCGTTGCAGGTGTGCGGCGGCCAGAGTCCGGGCGGCCTGGAAAAATTCGGCGCCGATTCGCCGATGAAGCGTCCCGGCCAGCCGGGCGAACTGGCGACGGCCTACGTGACGCTGGCGTCGGCCGAAGCGACGTACACCACCGGCCAGGTGTACGGCGTGGCCGGCGGCTCGGGCAATCCGTAACGTGATATGCGCCGCAGTGCAGGGTGGTTGTGGCCGGCCAGGTGCGGCTGGCCAGGTCAGCCCGGTCAGTGGCGCCGGCGCGGCAGTGACGCCACACAGCGCAGGCGCGCACCCAGCAATGCCGCGATGGCGGCTGCGCGCGAGCGGGTCGGGATCCGGTGACCGAGCGGGCCGGCATGGTTACAGCGTTGAAGAATCAACATCGTCGTTGCGCTCCGTTTTCGTTTGCATCTCATCCACGGAAAATATTGCCATCGATGGATGATACGGATGAGTCAGACGTGTACGCCATTGATTGATCTCAAATTTCCAGTATTTATTTCCGCCCCTGCGCGCACCAGCGTGGGGTTTTCCAACCACATCAATACCTGGAGAATGGCCATGAGCTATGCAGACCGCGACAAGTACGGCATGTACAAGGGCATCGACAGCGCCGGCCCCGGCCCGTCGCTGATGGGCGCCGACACGCTGCTCGGCGAGCGCGTCGTCAATGCCTACGAAGTGGAACTGGGCGAGATCAAGGAAATCATGCTCGACATGCAGACCGGCCAGGTCGCGTATGCGGTGCTCTCCTTTGGCGGCTTCCTGGGAGTGGGCGAAAAACTGTTCGCCGTGCCGTGGCAGGCGCTGCGCCTGGATACCGTGCAGAAGCGCTTCATCCTGAATGTCGACAAGGACCGCCTCAAGACCGCGCCCGGTTTCAACAAGGATGCCTGGCCCGACATGGCCGACATGCAGTGGGCCAACCAGGTCCACAGTTTCTACGGCACCGATCCGGGCCGTCCCGGCGCCGCCGGCCTGGACTCGGGCGCCGGCACGGCCGGCCTGGGCACGGGCAGCGGCGACAGTCTCGACCCGCGCGCCGGCAACCGGGGCGGCGATGACGACTTGAGCCGTATCCGCGGCAGCAATATCGGCTGAGGCAGCAGCCGCGCGCCGCGCCGGCCGCCCTTGTGCGCGGACGGCGTGGCCCATTCACGGGGCGGCGCCCTGTTCGCGCCGGCCTTGCGATCAAAACGCCGCTACGCAACCCGGTTCGGGACGGCATGGCCGCGACGCTGCGGTGTTGGTGTCGTTACTGCACAAAAGCGCTCGACTTCCTTGACGTTCATCAGTCCAATGACACGGCAACCGGCACGATGTCTGCCATAATTCTGGGAGACAACATTCCGATATCTTGAAACCCGAATGAAAAGTGCCCTGTTCGTCGACTTCGATAACATCTATTCCGGATTGCGCCAACTGGACCAGGCAACCGCCGACCGCTTCGCCAGCCGTCCCACGGAATGGATGGACTGGGTCATGAAATCGCTCGCCCTGCCGGAATTTGCGACCGAGGGAGCGCGGCGGCGCGTGCTGGTCAGGCGCTGCTACCTGAATCCGCAGGCTTACCAGCGTTTCCGGCCCTATTTCAACAAGGCCGGCTTCGAAATCATCGATTGCCCGGCCCTGACGACCGGCGGCAAGACCAGCACCGACATCCATATGGTGCTGGACATGATGGACCTTCTCCAGCACGAGGCGCATTACGACGAGTTCATCGTGTTTTCGGCCGATGCCGATTTCACGCCGGTGCTGCGCAAGCTGCGCCGTTGGGACCGGCGGACCACGGTCCTGGCGATCGGTTTTCCGTCGGCCGCCTACCGGGCTTCGGCCGACCTGGTGATCGACCAGGACGAGTTCGTGCGCAGCGCGCTGAACGTGCAGGAGGGCGGCGAAGCCGCATCCAAGCCGGAAAGGAAGACCACCGTGGCCGTCGCGTCCCAGCCCCTGGCTCCGGCAAGCGTGCCGGTGCATGACGCCGTGCCTTCCCTGCCGGTGCTCGACCAGATCATGGAACTCGTCAGGCAGGAGCTCGACACATCCAGGGAGCCGGTACCGTGCACGAAGATCGCTTCCGCCATTTCGCGCAACTTCAGTACGGTGGCGACCGATTGGAATGGCAAGGGCACGTTCCGCCGGTTCATGGAATCGCTTCAGTTAGAACCCCTGGTGCTCGACTGGAAATCCGCGGGCGGCTACATCGTGGACCCTGCGCGCCACCTGGCGGTCGGGAAGCCATGCGACCAGCAGGCACACGATGAATGGGGAAACGACGACCAGTTGTGGCTGGTCGCCAAGCAGATCCACGACGTAACCGGCGCGCCCTTGCTGAGTCCAGCGCGCTACCGCCACCTGTTCGAAGAAGTGGCGCTCGACGTCGGCAGCACGCCGTTTGCCTTCATCGACAGCGGCAAGCGGATACGCGACCGCTTCCGCCAGCTCGGCCGGCCGATCAGCCGCGCCGACATCACCTTCGTACTGCGTGGACTGCTGCTGCGCGGCCACCAGTTCGGCGAAGGAAACGACGCCCCCAAGGAGCTGGCCCGCACCTTCGCCAACAACGTCCGCTCGCTTTGCCTGCGCGAGCAGATCATGCTCGACCAAGCTACCGAATCGATCATCCGGCACTGGATCGAAGACATCGCATGAGCGCGCTCAGCGCAGCATCGACTCCCATACCTTCTGCAGCCGCTTGCTCGACACCGGCATCGGCGTGCGCAGCTCCTGCGCGAACAGCGACACGCGCAACTCTTCGAGCATCCAGCGGAAATCCGTCATGCGCGGGTCCAGCCCTTTCAATGGCTGGTTCTTGATGGTGCGCTGGAACTGGCTGGCAGCCGTCTGCCACTCCGCCATCAGCTGCGCGTCGCGCGCCGGATTGCCGCGCAGCTTTTCCAGGCGGATGTTCATCGCCTTCAGGTAACGCGGGAAGTGCGCCAGCTGGCTGTACTCGGTCTCGGCCACGAAGCGCTTGTGCACCAGTGCCTGCAATTGCGCCTGCATGTCGGCGGCCACCGCCGGCGCCAGGTTCTGCAGGCGCTTGGGCAGGCCGTGGAATTCGCCCAGGACCTGCCCGACCAGGCGCGCGATCTCGTTGATCAGCAGGCCGATGCGGCCCTTGCCCTCGTCGCGGCGCCTGTTGAACGACGCTGCATCGTGCGGCAGCGGGTCCTGCAGGCAGGCGATGTCGAGCGCCTTGTCGACGATCTGCGCGCGCAGTTCGTCGGGCGAGCCCACCGACATGAACTGCATGCCCATCTGCTGCAGGCCGGGCACGTTCTTCTCGGCGAATTTCAACTGGTCCTTGAACTGCAGCGCGAACAGGCGGCGCAGGCCGATGCGGTGGGTGCGCGCCGCCACGTTGGGGTCGTCGAACACTTCCAGGTCGCAGTGCGTGCCCTTGTCGACCAGCGCCGGGAAGCCGATCAGCGTCAGCTTGCCCTGGTTGATCTCCAGCAGTTCCGGCAACTCGCCGAAGGTCCAGGCGGTGATGTTGGTGTGCTGGGTGGCGGCCGCGTGCGTCGGCGCCGCCTGCGCCGCCGCTGGTGCCGCCGCGGGTGCGGGGCCGCCCTTGCCCGCCGCCGCATGCGGGACAGCGGATGGCGCGGCCTGCGATGCAGCCGCGCCGCCCTGCCCGCGTGCCGGCGCGCCGGGCTTGCCGCCGCCGAAGGCCGCCTGCAGCCGGCCCACGTTGGCAGGGCTCGCCCCGCCGCCGGCCGGCGTGGCTTCGGCCATGCGCTGGAAGCTCTGGCGCGCCTGGCCGCCCAGTTCCGCCTGCAGCGTCGCCAGGTTGCGGCCCATGTCGAGCTGGCGGCCATGCTCGTCGACCACCTTGAAGTTCATCGACAGGTGCGCCGGCAGCGTCTCCAGCTTGAAGTCCGTCGTCAGCACGCGCACGCCGGCCTGCGCCTGGATGTCGGCGATCAGCACGTCGATCAAATCGCCGCGGCCGAAGCTGACCGCGTCCTGGTTGCGCTCGAAGAAGCGCGCCGCGTACTCCGGCAGCGGCACGCAGTGGCGGCGCAGCTTTTGCGGCAGCGATTTCAACAGCAGCTGCACCTTTTCCTTCAGCATGCCCGGCACCAGCCAGCCGGCGCGCTCCTGCGGGATCTGGTTCAGCGCGAACAGCGGCACCGTCAAGGTCACGCCGTCGCGCGCGCTGCCCGGCTCGAAGTGGTACGACAAACCCATCTCGATGCCGGTGACGTTCATCGTCTTCGGGAACAGCTCGGTGGTGACGCCGGCCGCCTCGTGGCGCATCAGTTCCTCGCGCACCAGGTACAGCAATTTCGGGTTGTCGCGCGCCGCGTCCTTGTACCACTTCTCGAAGCCGGCGCCGTTGACGATATCCTGCGGCACCTGCTGGTCGTAGAAAGCGGCGATCAGCTGGTCATCCACCAGCACGTCCAGGCGGCGCGACTTGTGTTCGAGGTTCTCGATCTCGCGCACCAGCTTGTGGTTGTGGGCGAAGAACGGCGCGCGCGTGTCGTAGTCGCCCGCCACCAGCGCGTCGCGGATGAAGATCTCGCGCGCCTCCGCCGGGTTGTGCTGGGCGTAGTTGATGCGGCGCTGGGCGTACACCACGATGCCGTACAAAGTGGCGCGCTCGCTGGCGGTCACCTGGGCGCTGCGTTTTTCCCAGCGCGGCTCGCCCCAGGATTTCTTCAGCAGGTGGGCGCCGATCTTTTCGACCCACTCGGGCTGGATCTGGGCGACGCAGCGCGCGTACAGGCGCGTGGTCTCGACCAGTTCGGCCGCCATCACCCACTTGCCCGCCTTTTTGCCGAGCGTGGAGCCGGGCCAGATGTGGAACTTGATGCCGCGCGCGCCCAGGTAGACGCCCGCCTCGTCTTCGAGCTTGTAGCCGATGTTGCCGAGCAGGCCGGTCAGCAGCGCCAGGTGCACCTGGTCGTAGGTGGCGGCCAGCTCGTTCAGGCGCCAGCCCTGCTCCCTGACGATGGTGAGCAGCTGCGAATGCACGTCGCGCCATTCGCGCAGGCGCACCTGCGACAGGAAATTCTCGCGGCAGGTTTCCATCAGCTGGCGGTTGGTCTTCTTGTGCTCGATCGCCTGCTCGAACCAGCGCCAGATCTTCACGAAGCCGAGGAACTCGCTCTTCTCGTCGGCGAACTTCTTGTGCTTCTCGTCGGCCTGCTGCTGGTATTCCAGCGGCCGGTCGCGCGGATCCTGCACCGACAGCGCGGAAGCGATGATCAGCATCTCGGTGAGGCAGTTGTTGTCGACCGCCGCCAGGATCATGCGCCCGACGCGCGGGTCGAGCGGCAATTTCGCCAGCTTGCGGCCCAGCGGCGTCAGGTCGTTGGCGTCGTCGACGGCGCCGATCTCCTGCAGCAGCTGGTAGCCGTCGGCGATCGCCCGGCCCTGCGGCGGCTCGACGAAGGGAAAGGTCTCGACGTCGGCCAGGTGCAGCGACTTCATGCGCAGGATGACCGCCGCCAGCGACGAGCGCAGGATTTCCGGCTCGGTGAACTTGGGGCGCTGCAGGAAGTCGTTTTCCTCGTACAGGCGGATGCAGACGCCGTCGGCCACGCGGCCGCAGCGGCCGGCGCGCTGGTTGGCGGCCGACTGCGCGATCGGCTCGACCTGCAGCTGCTCGACCTTGTTGCGGAAGCTGTAGCGCTTTACCCGCGCCAGGCCGGCATCGACCACGTAGCGGATGCCCGGCACCGTCAGCGAAGTCTCGGCCACGTTGGTGGCCAGCACGATGCGGCGCGCGTTGGTGGTGCGGAACACGCGGTCCTGCTCTTCCACCGACAGGCGCGCGAACAGCGGCAGGATCTCGACGTGCGGTGGGTGGTGCTTCCTCAGCACCTCGGCGCAGTCGCGGATCTCGCGCTCGCCCGGCAGGAACACCAGCACATCGCCCTGCCCCAGGCGGCACAGTTCCTCGACGCCGTCGACCACGGCGTCCATCAGGTCGCGCTTGTCGCGCGCGGCCTGCGCCTTGGAGACGGCCTTGCCGCTGTCCGCCGCGCCGGCCGGCGCCGAATCGACGTCGCGCTCGACCGGGCGGTAGCGCACCTCGACCTTGTACAGGCGGCCCGAGACCTCGATGATCGGCACTTTCGTGTCCGGCGTGGCGAAGTGGCGCGCGAAGCGCTCGGCGTCGATGGTCGCCGAAGTGATGATGATCTTCAGGTCGGGACGGCGCGGCAGGATCTGCTTCAGATAGCCGAGCAGGAAGTCGATGTTCAGGCTGCGCTCGTGCGCCTCGTCGATGATGATGGTGTCGTAGGCGCGCAGCAGCGGATCGGTCTGCGTTTCCGCCAGCAGGATACCGTCGGTCATCAGCTTGACCCAGGCGCCCGGCTGCAGCGTGTCGTTGAAGCGCACCTTGTAGCCGACGTGCTCGCCAGCCGGCGTGCCCAGCTCCTGGGCGATGCGCTTGGCGGTGGACGAGGCGGCGATGCGGCGCGGCTGGGTGTGGCCGATCAAGCCCTTTTCGCCGCGCCCCAGTTCCAGGCAGATCTTCGGCAACTGCGTGGTCTTGCCCGAACCGGTCTCGCCGGAGACGATGATGACCTGGTGTTCGGTCAGCGCCTTGGCGATTTCCTGGCGCCGGCCGGAGACAGGCAGGTCTTCCGGAAACGTAATCGGCGGCAGCGGCGTGCGCAGCGGCGGCTTGCGTTCGCCGCGCGATTCGCGTGGTGCGCGCGGTTCGCGCACGCCGTCGCGTGCTTCGCGCCCTTCGCCCGGCTGGCGCTCCTGGCGCGGACGGCGTTCGCCGGCCGGACGCGCTTCTCGCGGCGCGCGGCCGGGCGCAGCGCCTTCGGCGCGGTGCGGGTGCTCGGGCACGGTCTGGAGGTCCGGCGTACGCGTCAGCGGCGCGCGCGCCTCGGCGGCGGACGGCGTCGGGGACGATGCGGGGGAAGCGGCATGCGCCGGGCTCGGCAGGGGCTTGTTACTCTGTTCGGACATTGATTTTTACAAGGTATTTGGTGCGCATATCGCGCAGCGAATTATAATGCGGCAAATGGAAAACCCTACCCAATTCGTCCAGTGGCTGCGCTCGGTCGCACCGTATATTCATGCGTTCGGCGGCAAGACCTTCGTCGTCGCCTTCCCCGGTGAACTCGTGGCCGCCGGCGCCCTGCCGGTGCTGGCGCAGGACCTGTCGCTGCTGGTCGGACTCGGTATCCGCGTGGTGCTGGTGCACGGCTCGCGTCCGCAGGTGGCCGAGCAGCTGGCGCTGCGCAACGTCGAGGGCCGCTTCCACAACGGCGTGCGCATCACCGACACCGCGGCCATGGAATGCGCCAAGGAAGCCGCCGGCGAACTGCGCCTGGACATCGAGGCCGCCTTCAGCCAGGGGTTACCGAACACGCCGATGTCGAATGCCGAGATCAGCATCGTCTCCGGCAACTTCGTGCTGGCGCGCCCGCTCGGCGTGATCGACGGCGTCGACCACGAACTGACCGGCGTCACCCGCCGCATCGCCGCCGACAAGATCCACCCGATCCTGCAGACCGAGGACAACATCGTGCTGCTGTCGCCGCTCGGCTTTTCGCCGACCGGCGAGGTGTTCAACCTCACCATGGAAGACGTGGCGGTATCGGCCGCCATTGCCCTGCGCGCCGACAAGCTGATCTTCATCACCGAGACGCCGCTGATGTCGGACATCGCCGGCGCCGAGATCCGCGAACTGTCGTCGCACCAGGCCGAAGCGGTGCTGCAGGCGCACTTCCTGCCGCCGGACGCCGCCTTCTACCTGCAGCACGCCATCAAGGCCTGCCACAGCGGCGTCGACCGGGTGCACGTGGTGCCATACGAGATGGACGGCTCCGCGCTGCTGGAGCTGTTCACCCACGACGGCGTCGGCACCATGATCAGCCACGAAAACCTGGAAAGCCTGCGCCAGGCCTCAATTGAGGACGTCGGCGGAATTATCAAGCTGATCGAGCCGCTGGAAGCCGACGGCACGCTGGTCAAGCGCGGCCGCGAGCTGATCGAGCGCGAGATCGAGCAGTTTTCCGTCATCGAGCACGACGGCGTGATCTTCGGCTGCGCCGCCCTGTATCCGTTCCCGGAATCGAAGATGGCGGAAATGGCCTGCCTGACCGTCAGCAGCGAGGCGCAGGCCCAGGGCGACGGCGAGCGCATCCTGAAGCACATGGAAAACCGCGCGCGCGCCGCCGGCATGACCAAGCTGTTCGTCCTGACCACGCGCACCTCGCACTGGTTCAAGAAGCGCGGCTTCATGCCGGCCACGGTGGACGACCTGCCGAAGGACCGGGCGCACATGTACAACTGGCAGCGCAGGTCGCAAATCCTGATCAAGACGCTGTAAGCCACCTCGTCGTCCCCGCGCAGGCGGGGACCCATACACAGGTAAAGATACAAGAGAAGCTGGCTTATCGCCGACGGCACCGGCTCCGGCACGTCAGCATGGGTCCCCGCCTGCGCGGGGACGACGGCAATATGTGCGCAGTATCCTTATCCAGATACCGCCCAGGTAGGTTTTCCCCGCCCCCTTTATAATCACGCTTTCAGATCCCAACCAGGAGCAAAACAATGGCCCGCACCGTCCACTGCATCAAACTGAACAAGGAAGCCGAAGGCCTCGACATGCTGCCGTACCCTGGCGAACTCGGCAAGCGCATCTATGAAAACGTGTCGAAGGAAGCCTGGCAGGGCTGGCTCAAGCACCAGACCATGCTGATCAACGAAAACCGCCTGAACATGGCCGATGCGCGCGCGCGCAAGTACCTGGCCGTGCAGATGGAAAAGCATTTCTTCGGCGAAGGCGCCGACCAGGCGCAAGGCTACGTGCCGCCGGCGGCCTGAAGCACGCGAGCGCCCGGTCCGGCATGCCGGACAGTGTCGTCACGACGCCATTCCCGCTGCCGCCGGAATGGCGTTGTCGTATCCGATCGTATCAAAAGGACATTGCAAACGGCGCCATCCGGCCTAGAATGCAGGCAGGATGAACGCGCGAGGAAGCTGCGATGAAACCTGCTCGACGCGGCGCAGCGGCCCGCCTGATCTTGTCGCTGGCGACGGGCGCCGTCCTGTCGGGATGCGCGGTCTACGCCCCGCCCTACGCGGCCTACGACCCGGCGCCGCTGGCCGCGTCCTACTATGCCTATTCCACGCCCTACCCCTACCATTCGCCCTACTACTACCCATACGGCTATGCGCGCCAGGGCTACGCCGGGCCGCCGCTGTCGCTCGACTTCGGCTACTACGGGTACCGCCATGGCGGCAACCACGGCTGGGGCGCGACTCCCGGCTGGCGCGGACACGGCTGGAACCGCGGCGGCGTCGGCGGCTACCGCGGCGGCGGGCGCGCGTTCGGCGGCGGCCGTGGCGGGTTCAGCGGAGGAAGAGGTGGATTCGGCGCTGGCCGCGGCGGCTTCCATGGCGGCGGACGCGGCCACCGTTGACGCCGCGCCGGCTCACATCTGCCGGCACTGGCGCAGTTCGCAGCGCGCCATGAACACCTTGCCGTCGTCGCACTGCATGCGGTAGACCTCGACCGGCCCCGGATCGGTGATCAGGCCGGCGCCCTGCCCGCCGCTGCACGCCTGCTTGCGCGCCATGGTTTCCACCGTGGCCGAGGACACGCCGGTGCGGAACGGGATCTTCTGGATCGGCGCGCCGCCGGCATCGGCCAGGCCGGACGGCGTGCTGCGCAGCGGCGCCGCCGGCGCCGGCATCCTGCCGTGGAGCGCCGAGCAGCCGGCCAGCAGCGCGGCGCACAGCAAGGCGGCGAACGGGGCGCGGGCAGCCCCGGGCAGGCATCGGATGGCACGGTGTGGCGTCGGCATGGGCGTCCTCGCAGGCGGATCAGTAGGTGGTCGTGGTCACGCCGCCGCCGGTGCCCAGCAGGCAGACGTCGGCGCCGCGGCGCGCGAACAGGCCGACGGCGATCACGCCGACGATCTGGTTGATCTCGGCTTCCAGCGCGGCCGGATCGGTAATGGACAGGCCGGCCACGTCCAGCAGGTGACCGCCGTTGTCGGTGACGAAAGGCGCGTCGCTGCCCGGTTTCAGGCGCAGGCGCGGCTGGCCGCCCAGTGCGACGAGCCTGCGCGCCACGGCGGCGCGCGCCATCGGCACCACCTCGACCGGCAGCGGGAACGTGCCCAGGGCCGGCACCAGCTTGGAACCGTCGGCGATGCACACGAAACGCCTTGCTACCGAAGCCACGATCTTCTCGCGCGTCAGCGCGGCGCCGCCGCCCTTGATCATGGCGCCGGACGCGTCGATCTCGTCGGCGCCGTCGACGTACACCGAGATCGACTCGACGTCGTTCAGGTCGTAGACGGCGATGCCGTGGCCGCGCAGGCGCGCGGCGGTCGCTTCCGACGACGCCACCGCGCCCTTGATGCGCGCCTTGATCTTGCCGAGTTCGTCGATGAAGTAATTGGCGGTCGAGCCGGTGCCGACGCCGATGATCTCGCCGTCGACCACGTAATCGATGGCGGTGCGGGCCACGGCCTGCTTGAGTTCGTCCTGAGTCATGATAGGGATAGCAGTGGAAAGAATCCCGCCATTCTAACGGATCGCCGCGTGCGCCCGGCCATCAGATCAGCCTCAGCATGGCCGCCTTGAGCACGCCGGCGGTCTTGTTGACCGCGCCCAGCTTGCGCAGCGCATTATCGATGTGGAAGAGCACGGTGCGCTCGGAGATGCGCAGGATACCGGCCGCCTCGGCCGCGGTCTTGCCATCGGCGGCCCAGCGCAGCACCTCGACCTCGCGTCCGGTCAGCCGGATCGAGGCCTGGCCGTCCGGCCGCGCAGCCAGCACCCGCTCCAGCGCAGCGTGCGCGGCCTGCGCCAGCCACGCCACCTGCGGCGCCTTGGCGCGGAACTCGTCGGGCGCGATGACGCCCTGCGGACGCGCCAGCGTCAGCAGGCTGGCGACGCCCTTGATGTCATGGGTGGGCTGGGCCCAGCCGAAGTGCAGTCCGTGGGCGCGCGCATCGGCCCACAGTGTTTCCGTGCCGGCGAACACTTCGTCGCTCCACAGCAAGGGGCTGACCGAGGTCATCGCATGCCGAGCGCGCAGTAGTCGAAGCCGAGTTCGGCGGCGGCCGGCGCCAGCACGGCAAGCAGGTCCGCTTCGCCATGCGCCTGCGCCAGGCGCGCCTGCCAATTCGTTTGCCAGGCCTGCCGATCCTGCTGCCGTTCCTGCCGCTCGTCGCCGTATCGATTCACCCGATCCTCACCATGCCAACCGCACCGTCGCCGCCATCGCCCCGCCGGCCCGTAAGAACTTACAGTTTCCGGCCGGGCGCCGTGGGGCTATGCTGCCATCGTCGCATCCAACGATGTCATGCATATTCAAGATCGATATTACAACATGAACTGCCGTTGGCCCCAGCGCTTGTCCCTGTTTGCCCTGATCCCCGTCCTCATCGCGAGCGCCGCCATGGGCACGGGCCGCGATGGCACGACGCCGGCAGCGGCCGGCGGCGCCTCGCACCTGCCGCTGCCGGCGCCATACGCGCAGCTGCACGACATACAGGCGCGCCCGATGAACCACCTGGATTTTTCCGTCTGGCTGCTGCACCGCGCGGCCGACGCCACCGTCGACGCCACCGCGCGCCGCCAGGCCATCCGGGCCGGCGAGCGGGCGGTTCGCCATCTGCGCCGCTGGCGCGCCTGCCTGCGCCAGGAGCAAGGCACCTTGCGCCTGCTGGCGAGCCTGGCCGCGCCATCCGCTGCGGATGCGCCGGCGCCCGTCCGCCCCGCCGCAGCGGGCGGCGCGCAGCTGGCGACGGCAGCGAAAAGCGGATCGAAGCAACCGGCTGGACGGGTTCAGCCGGGTTGAACGCGTGGCCGCGCCAGTTTGCGCGCCAGGCCGCGCGGCAGGCTGTCCACA
Source organism: Massilia forsythiae (assembly GCF_012849555.1). Lineage (NCBI taxonomy): Bacteria > Pseudomonadati > Pseudomonadota > Betaproteobacteria > Burkholderiales > Oxalobacteraceae > Massilia > Massilia forsythiae. Next base: position 3,282,551 of record NZ_CP051685.1, on the reverse strand, counting down.
TCGCATGGATCGGCCAGGAAGCCGGCCAGCACCCGTTCATACAACGCCAGTGCGCCCGCGTAGCGGCGCTGGCGCATCGCTTCCGGCTTGCGCAGGTGCTTCAAGGCGAAGTAATCGGCCAGCAGATCGCCCTGCGCTTCCATGTTGTAGTCGGCCAGCGTGGCGCCTTCGCGCAGGTCGTAATGGTAGGTCAGGCCGATGCGGATGGCGCCGCGCAGCCGGACCGGGTAGCCGAGTTGGTGCTGCCAGACGTGCACCATCTCGTGCATGAACCAGTGCACCACGGCCGGCACGCCGGCGGTGTAGTCGGGCAGGAAGCAGGAGTGGTGAAAATAGATGCTGCCGTTGGGCGTCATGGCGCAGTTTTTCGGCTGCAGCCCGAACGGCAGGTAGCGCCGGTTGTGCACGCGCACCCGGGCAGGGTCGATGGCGCCGCCGAACAGCAGCGACGCCATCGCGATCTCGCGCGCCGTCAATAGCCGCGCCAATCGTTGCATATGCGCGATCAGGCCGGCTTGCGCAGCGCCGCGGCGGCCTTGGCCAGCTCGGTGATCAGGCCCCAGTCGCCGGCCTTGATGGCGTCGGCCGGGGTCAGCCAGGAGCCGCCCACGCAGGCGACATTCTTCAGTGCCAGGAATTCCGGCGCGGTCTCGATCGAGATGCCGCCGGTCGGGCAGAAGGTCACGTCCGGCAGCGGACCGGCGATCGACTTCAGCATGCCGACGCCGCCGGCCGGCACCGCCGGGAACAGTTTCAGCTGCTTGAAGCCGGCTTCGCGCGCCACCATCACTTCGGACGGCGTCATGCAGCCCGGCAGCAGCGGCAGGCCGCTGGTCTTGGCGGCGTCGATCAGCGCCGGGGTCAGGCCGGGCGACACGCCGAACACCGCGCCGGCGTCGCGCGCCGCGGCGAATTCTTCCGGCTGGGTCAGGGTACCGACGCCGACGATGGCGCCTTCGACCTGCGCCATGGCGCGGATCGCGCCCAGGCCGTGCCTGGTGCGCAGCGTGACTTCCAGCACGCGGATGCCGCCCGCGATCAGGGCTTGCGCCAAGGGCACGGCGTGCTCGGGGTCGTCGATCGCGATGACGGGGATCACGCTCGCCGAGCGCATGATGTCCAGCAGGTTCATGTCGGTACTCATATCGGTGCTCATCTCACTCATTTGGTGTCGTTGGTCTTGCGGAACAAAAAGTCCTCGTCCGAACCCGGCATGATCTCGCCGGTGTCGGTGCCTTCGTGCAGCGGCACCGTGGTCTGGCGCGGCGACGGCAGCGGGAAGGTGGCGGCGCCCTGCTCGGCTTCGCTGATGGTCTTGCGGAACACGTCGAACAGTTCGCGGCCCATGCCGATGTGGCTGGACGACAGGTCGGCGGTGGCCTGCTTGCGCGCATGCCACACGTCGGCCGGGACCAGCGCGTCCAGCGTGCCTTGCGTGGCGTCGAGGCGGATGATATCACCGTCGCGCACCAGGCCGAGCGGACCGCCGGCCAGGATTTCCGGCGAGACGTGGATCGCCGCCGGCACCTTGCCGGAGGCGCCCGACATGCGGCCGTCGGTCACCAGCGCCACGTGGCGGCCGGCATCCTGCAGGTTCGACAGCGCCGGGGTCAGCGCGTGCAGTTCCGGCATGCCGTTGGCGCGCGGACCCTGGAAGCGCAGCACCGCCACGAAGTCCTTGTTGAGCTGGCCGGCCTGGTAGGCGTGCATGAAGTCTTCCTGCGAATCGAAGGTCAGCGCCGGCGCCTCGACGATGTGGTGCTCCTTCTTGACCGCCGAGATCTTCATCACCGCGCGGCCCAGGTTGCCCTGCACCAGCGCCAGGCCGCCGTCCGGGCTGAACGGATTGTCGGCGGTGCGCAGCACGTTCTCGTCGCCGCTCTTTTCCGGCAGGTCGCGCCAGACCACGTTTTCGCCGTCCAAAAAGGCTTCCTTGCAGTGGGCGCGCAGGCCGCGTCCCAGGACGGTATTCACGTCGTCGTGCGCCAGGCCGGCGTCGAGCAGCGAGCGGATCACGAAGGTCGGGCCGCCGGCGGCCTGGAAGTGGTTCACGTCGGCGTCGCCGTTCGGGTACACGCGCGCCAGCAGCGGCACCACTTTCGACAGTTCGTCGAAGTCGTTCCAGTCGATCACGATGCCGGCCGCGCGCGCAATGGCGATCAGGTGCAGCGTGTGGTTGGTCGAGCCGCCGGTAGCGTGCAGCGCGGCGATGGCGTTGACGATGCTCTTTTCGTCGACGACGTGGCCGACCGGAATGTAGTGCTCGCCCTGCTGCGAGATTGCCACCGCCTGGCGCGCGGCGGCGCGCGTGAGCGCTTCGCGCAGCGGCGTGCCGGGGCTGACGAAGGCCGCGCCCGGCAGGTGCAGGCCCATCATTTCCATCAGCATCTGGTTGCTGTTGGCGGTGCCGTAGAAGGTGCAGGTGCCGGCGCCGTGGTAGGCACGCGCCTCCCCTTCCAGCAGTTCCTCGCGCGTGGCCTCGCCCTTGGCGTAGCGCTGGCGCACCGCCGCCTTTTCCTTGTTCGAGATACCGGTCGACATCGGGCCGCCCGGCACGAACACGGCCGGGATGTGGCCGAAGTGCAGCGCGCCGATCAAGAGGCCCGGCACGATCTTGTCGCAGATGCCGAGGTACAGGGCGGCGTCGAACATGTTGTGCGACAGCGCGATGGCGGTCGACATGGCGATGGTGTCGCGCGAGAACAGCGACAGTTCCATGCCCGGCTGGCCCTGCGTCACGCCGTCGCACATGGCCGGCACGCCGCCGGCGAACTGGGCCACGGCGCCGATCTGGCGCACGGCGTCCTTGATCACCTGCGGATAGGTCTCGAACGGCTGGTGCGCCGACAGCATGTCGTTGTACGACGAAACGATCGCCACCGACGGCACCTTTTGCTGGCGCAATTTGAGCTTGTCGTTGACCGGGAAGGCGGCGAAGCCGTGGGCCAGGTTGGTGCACGCCAGCACGCCGCGCTGTACGCCCTTGATGCGGGCGGCGTCGAGATGCGCGAGGTAGGCCTGGCGCGACGGCCGGCTGCGCTCGATGATGCGCTGGGTCACCTTCTCTACTACGGGATGCACCATGATCGTTCCTTGTAAATTAATTTCTGAAATTTTACTACGAAATGAGAGACAGCGCGCTCTTGCGCTCATAGAGGGGAAAGTGATTTCGCAATGCATGCAAACGCCTGCGTCCGCGGTAGGATGGGCAGGTCCCCTGCCCACGCGTCCAACCAGCTCCGACCCTGCCGCGCAGCCAGCCAGCGATTTGGACAATCACATCCATGTAGTGAATTTACGCCCGCTTCCTGTATGATTCGATCATCTGCATAAAATGACATCATACCGTCCGACATCATGCGCCAGCCACCCTTGAGCAGCACCGCCAGCTACCAGCAACTCCGCACCCACGCCGCCGACGCCGGCGCCTGGCAGATGCGCGAGCTCTTCGCACAAGACCCGCAACGCTTCGAGCGCCTGTCGTGCGAGGCCGCCGGGCTGTTCCTAGACTATTCAAAAAACCGGCTGGACGGGCGCACGCTTGAACTGCTGGCAGAGCTGGTACGAGAGCGCGGCGTCGAGCGCCTGCGCGACGCCATGTTCGCCGGCGAAAAGATCAACCTGACGGAACAGCGCGCCGTGCTGCACACCGCCCTGCGCGCGCCGCGCGAGCAGCAGATCACGGTCGACGGCCAGGACGTGAGCGGCGATGTGCACGCCGTGCTGGCGCGGGTAAAGGAATTCAGCGACGCGGTACGCAGCGGCGCCTGGCTCGGCCACACCGGCAAGCCGATCACGGACATCGTCAACATCGGCATCGGCGGCTCCGACCTGGGTCCGAAGATGGTATGCCTGGCGCTGCGCCAGTTCGCCCATCCGCGCCTGACCATGCACTTCGTATCGAACGTCGACGGCCACGACATGGACGCGGCGCTGTCGAAAGTGGACCCGGAAACCACGCTGTTCATCATCGCCTCCAAGACGTTTACGACGGCCGAGACCATGATGAACGCGCACACCGCGCGCGCCTGGTTCCTGCAAAACGGCTCCGAAGAAGCACTGGCAAAGCACTTCGTCGCCGTGTCGACCAACGTCGAGGCGATCGAGGCCTTCGGCATCGATCCGGCCAACATGTTCCCGTTCTGGGACTGGGTCGGCGGCCGGTATTCGGTGTGGTCGGCGATCGGCCTGCCGGTGGCGCTGTGCGTCGGCTACGGTTACTTTGCCGACTTCCTGGCCGGCGCCCATGCCATGGACGAGCACTTCCGCACGGCCCCGATCGAGCAGAACCTGCCGATGATCCTGGCCCTGGTCGGCTTCTGGAACCGCGAGTTCCTGGACGCCGGCTCGGTCTCGATCGCGCCCTACCACCAGGACCTGAACCGCTTCCCGGCCTACCTGCAGCAGCTCGACATGGAAAGCAACGGCAAGCGCGTCACGCGCGCCGGCGACCCGATCACCGACTACGCCACCGGCCCGGTGATCTGGGGCGACGTCGGCACCAACGGCCAGCACGCCTATTTCCAGCTGCTGCACCAGGGCACCGACGTGACGCCGATCGACTTCATCGCCGCGCTGCGTCCGGCGCACGAATTCCACAACCACCACGCGGCGCTGCTGGCCAACTGCTTCGCCCAGTCGGAAGCCTTCATGAAGGGCAAGACCATCGACGAGGTGCGCCAGGACCTGCAGGGCCTGGACGCGGCCGAGATCGAGCGCCTGGCGCCGCATAAAACCTTCCCGGGCAACCGTCCCAGCAACACCATCCTGATGGAGTACCTGACCCCGGCCACGCTGGGCGCCCTGATCGCGCTGTACGAGCACAAGGTATTCGTGCAGGGCGCGCTGTGGGACGTGAACAGCTTCGACCAGTGGGGCGTGGAACTGGGCAAGGTACTGGCCAGGAAGATCGAGGCCGAGCTGACCGGCGACGCCCGGCCGCAGCAGCACGACGGCTCGACCAACGGCCTGATCGCGCGCGCCAAGGCCGCGGTATAAGGAAGGAAGCGGACGCATGAAAACGGAAAAATTCACGGTCGTACACAACGAGGCGATGCAGGTCGGCGAATGCCCGCTCTGGCACCCGGTCGAGTCCGCGCTGTACTGGGTCGACATCGACGGCATGGCGGTGCACCGCCTGCATCCGGCCAGCGGCAAGCATTCGACCTGGGCCATGGCGACCGAACCATCGGCAATCGCGGTCGACCTGGACAACAACCTCACCGTCGCCACGCGCGCCGGTTTCGTCTACCTGAACACCAGCAGCGGCGACGTGCAGGACCTGGCGGCGGCGCCGTACGACACGGCCAGGGTGCGCTTCAACGACGGCCGCGTCGACCCGGCGGGGCGCTTCTGGGTCGGCACCATGTACGAACCGCGCGACGCGCAAAAGGCCGAGATGTACGTGCTGGAACGCGGCGCGCTGCGCCAGGCCTGGTCGGGCGGCATGACCAATTCCAACGGCCTGGCCTGGAGTCCGGACGGCGCCACCATGTACCACGCCGATACCACCAGCCACCGCATCGATTGCTACGACTTCGACGCCGCCGCCGGCACGGTATCGAACCAGCGCAACCTGGTCATGTTTTCCGACGACAAGAAGGCGGCCGACTACGGCGGGCGCCCGGACGGCGGCGCCGTGGACAGCGAGGGCAACTACTGGAGCGCGCTGTACGAGGGCGGGCGTTTGGTCAAGCTGTCCCCGGCCGGCCAACTGCTGCAAGAGATCGCGCTGCCCTTGCGCTGCCCGACCGCGCTCGCCTTCGGCGGGGCCGACCTACGCACGCTGTACGTGACCAGCGCCAGCAAGGGCCGCCCGGACGCCGAGCTGGAACAGTATCCGCACAGCGGCAAGGTGCTGGCATTCGCGGTGGACGTGCCGGGGATCGCGCAGACTGAATATCGTGACTAATAACTTACGACTCTGATACTGCATTGAAGTTCCAAGCAAATCATTGCGAACTTTTATTGCGGCAGTAAATTGAATGCCCGTGTATATCACGGGCATTTTTATTTTAGATAAGCAATTCCATAAACAGGTTTTTAAAGAAACTCTCAAAAACTCTCCCCACTTAATGTATTGCATCAGGAATACACATGTGCACCGTTTAGTTCGTTTACCGGCTTGGCGCACTATTGGCGCAAATTGAAAAGTCAGCGAAGGCAGTCCTCTACAGTAGCGACTCTCTCGCCAAACCGAAATGGCGTTTTCGCCTCTTTCAATTTTTGCCCATGACTTTTCGCGCCGCTCCCATTGCCGTAGCAAAAGAAGACAGTTGTATTCAAACGCCCGCCCTTCCCTATTTCAGGCAAGCCGCGGTCGACGCGAATAAGCACGATCGCATTTCGCCTTTCAAGACATCCGGTTCGCTGGGCTGGTTATTGACCCTCTTGTTCGTCGGCATCATGGTCACGGCCATTTCGTTTCTTGCCATGGCCAGGTACGCGCGCCGCGAAACCGTCAGCGGCCAGATCGTACCGAAAGCCGGCGCCATCCGCGTCAATCCGGCGATTGCCGGTATCGCGGAACGGGTATTGGTCAAGGAAGGCGAATTCGTGCGGGCCGGCCAGGCCATCGCGGTGATCGCCTCGCACCAGGCCTTGAAAAGCGGCCAGAACCTGGAGCGCGAACTGAAAAGCGTGCAGGACATGCAGCAACAGGCCTTGCAGCGCCAGACCCGCGCCCGCCTGCAGCAGATCGGCGAACAGGTGGAGGAACTGGCGCGCCGCCGCGACGGCCTGCTGGCCGACGTGGCCCGCTGCGCCGACCTCGAACGCCTGCTCGGGCGCAGGCTGGCGCTGCAGCGCGACACCTATGCCGCGCAGAAGAGCCTGGCGGACAAGGGCATGATCTCGGCCGCGGCGCTGCGCCAGCAGGAAGACGCGGTCCTCAACCTGCAGCAGCAGGGCGAACAGGCCCGGCGCGACCGGGCGCTGCAGCAAAACCAGATCGACCAGGTCGCCCATCAATTGCGCCGGCTGCATGCCGAGGCCGAACTGGCGCGCTCGGAAGCCGACAGCGCGCGCGGCGAATTGCTGGCGCACCAGCTGAATTCGGACGCCCAGCTGGCCGCCAGCGTGGCGGCGCCGGTGGCCGGCTATGTCACCGCGATCTCGGCGCACGAAGGCGCCAGCGTGACGGCCGACCAGACCATCGCCGTCATCGTGCCGGCCGCCGGCAAGGCCGACGAGGTGGCGCTGGAAGCCGAGCTGTGGGCGCCCTCGCGCGCCATCGGCTTCGTCAAGCCCGGCGCCAGGGTGCGCCTGATGTACGACGCCTTCCCCTTCCACACCTTCGGCGCCGCCGCCGGCACCGTGGTGGACGTCGCCGGCAGCCCGTTGCTGCCCAAGGAAATCCCCTTGCCGCTGGAGCCGCGCGAAGCACTGTTCCGGGTGCGGGTGGCGGTCCGGCACGGCAAACTCGACGCCTATGGCCAGCAATGGCCGCTGGCGCCGGGCATGCGCCTGAACGCCGACCTGGTGCTCGAAGAGCGCTCCCTGCTCGACCTGCTGTTCGAGCCGGTGCGCGTGGCCGGCAAGCGCTTCCTCGACTGACGGGTGGCCCATGGATCGACCGACGACTGCGCGGCTGCACCAGCCGCTGCGGTGGGCCGCGCTGCCGCCCGCCACCCGGGAACGCTTGGCGCGACTGGAAATCGCCCTGATGCGCTGCCTGCCGCTGCCGGACACCGGCTACGATGCGCTACGCCAGTTTGCGTTCGCCCCGACGCCGGCGATCGCGGTGCGGCCGGCCATCCGCGCCGCCGTGCTGGCGCGCGGGGAACAGACCCATGCCATGACCTCGGAACGCGCGGTGGTGGCGCGCTTCGCCGCCATGGCGGGCGAATTTGCAGAAGGATTTGCGGGCGTGTCGCTGTATGCGCTCGCCCGACGCGTGCGCAGCGCGCTGTTCGGCAGCCAGGAAACATTGCGCCGTGTCGACCTGACCATCACCTTCCTGCCCTGGCTGCGGCTGGCGCCGCCGGCGCCGGCCGATCCGTTGCACAGGCGCCTGGATGCCATGGCGAGCGGACACCCGGTGCTGGATGCGCTGAATGCCTACCTGGTCCTGCTGACGGCGCACCCTTTTACCGACGGTAACGGCAGGACCGCACGCATCGTCTTCAACCTGGTGTTGCGCCGGCATTATCCGGATGCGCATTACCTGCCCTTGACCGAATTGTGCCGGCCAGGCGCAGGCGATGTCGAAGAATTATTGGCGCGCGCGAATATCGGCGGCGATTACCTGCCGGTGCTCGATTACCTGGCCGAATTATTGTGCGCCTATTGCGCATTTCGCCTGCGGGGCGCTTCCGATCCGGTTTTCTCCGATCCGCTGGCGGAAATCGCGTCACTGCTGGACTCACGTCCAATCGGCGCGGAACCGGGCCGCCGATTCGATCTCAACAAGATCGCGCCATTTCCCGTGTCGATGCGCGAACTCCTGGCCCTTCCCGATCACGGTGTCAGGCACACGGCGGATAGCGGATTCGTCCGGTCGATCGCCGATTTCGCGCATGCCTTATCCGCTTTCGGCAGCGTCCAATTCGCCCTGACCACGCTGGATTCGCTGTGCGCCCGGCATCCCGAGCGCTCCATCACGTTTTTCGTGCAAGCCCACAGAAAGGAGGATCTGTTACTGCGATTCAGAGAATTGCGGCGTATGGCCGAGCCCATCCATAACGTCGAACTTGCCGTCTCCACGGGCGATCCCGCGCTGGACGCCAAGCTGCTCATCAACTTGTCCGGCTTTTATACCGAGCACCGCGCGGAACGCGATGCACTGCTTATCTTGAACGATTTTCCGATTCACATTTAAAAGGTTGATTGAAATGCGCACTATTCCTGATGACGTCCTGGACCTGATCGCCGGTGGCCGCAAGGTGTCGACTTGGAACTCCTGGACCACCAGCATCACCATCGTCGGCCATGCCGAGCCCGAGCCGTGGTATCCGGGCGACGCCGGCGGCGGCGCCTGGGGCGGCTACGGCAACGGCGACGGCAACAGCGACGCCGGCGGCGGCGGCGGTGTTGCCGGCGACTACGGGGTCGGACAGCATCATGCCAGCCCGGTGCCGGAATTCGCGCCGGCCAACGTCCACATCGACACCGTCCGCAACGTGGTGCTGGAAGCGGCGACCCAGATCAAGGCGCTGGCCAACCTCGACGGCAACGAACATGGCTGCATGATCGTCCGCACGGGCGAAGGTACGCTGAAGGTGGGTCCGATCAGCAGCGGCGACTTCGATAGCGTCACGACCGGCTACACGCTGCAGCCGGGCGACACCGTCGTCGCCTGGGTCCATGACCATCCATACGACTTCAGCATCGACCAGAGCCGGCCTTCCAGGCACGACATCGACAGCTACAGGGACATGCTGTCGCAACCCCGTGTCGATCCGAATGCGCTGATGTACATCGTCGACATGAAATCCGGCGATTCTTTCGAATACCACAAGGGTTCCCGCTTCGACAAACCCGGTGCCGACATTTCGAAAGACTTTTGATTGATGAAGAGAAGCCATGGAACAGCGCAATCGCTTTGAAGCGCCACATCTAAAAAAGGTGAATGAATGAAAACAAAAATGGGTCTGGGGATGATATGCGCGTTTCCTCTGCTGGCTTGCGCAAGCGTACCCGGCAACACGGTCACGGCCAGCGCCGGCGGACATCCCAAGTCCGCCGTGTCGTCGTCGGTGACGTACCGCGCCACCTGCCCGGAGGCAACCTATGCGCTGGAATCCGACGGGACGGCGAAAACCGTCGCTTTCCACGTCGAAGGCGATGTATCGGCGCCGGTGGAGTTGGCCAGGTCGCCATTGGGGCAGATTTTTCTGGACAAGAAACTGCATGGCAAGGTGACACTCGCCTGCGGCATGCCGGGTTTGTACCTGCAATTCAACGGCTACAAGGCCGGCGCCAACGGCCCGAAACCGGTGGGCTATATGGTGATCATCGAAAAGGGAGGCATCCTGAGTCACAACGAACCGCTGTATGAAACGAACGAAAACGAAATATTGCGCAACTCGATGGAGTGAATTCCGGTCTTGGTGAAATGCGCCTATCTACCCCCTGCGGGATGCCGACGGCTCCGCAGAGGGCTTTCACGTATCTGGAAAGGTCGATGAATGAAAACAAGAATGGGAATGGGGACGCTGTGCGCATTTCCCCTGCTGGCTTGCGCGGGCACATCGGGCGTATCAGGCCTATTGAGCGACACGGTCACGATCCACGCCGGTGGCCATCCACGGCTGGCCCCGGCGGCGTCCGTGACCTATCGGGCCAGTTGCAAGGAAGCCAGCTATTCCCTGGCATTCGACAGGAGCGCGAAAGCAGTCCGTTTCCAGGCCGAATCGGATACGGATACGCCGGCGCCGGTGGACCTGAGCACATCGCCCCTGGGACACGCCCTGCTGGGCAACAACCTGTACGGCAAGCTGGCGACTGCCTGCGGCCAGCCGGGCCTGTACCTGTTTTTCCTGGGATACAAGGTCACCCCCGGCGGCGCCAGGCCGGTCAGCTACACGGTGATCATCGACAAAGGAGGAAACCTGGACAGCGACGATGGCTTACACGATGAAAAGGAAGAGTACGTGTTGAACAAGCGGATGGAATGAGTCCGCCATGACGATGACTGGAAACGCCTATCATGCATGACTACCCTTTGCAGGACGAAGTCGCCGACTGCGGCCTGGTATGCCTGGCCGTCGCCTCGCAACAGCTCGGCGTCGGCGTCGACCTGGCCACGCTGCGGCGCCTGTATCCGATGTCCTCGCGCGGCCTGACCATGCGCGAGGTGCGCGACATCGCCACCCACATGGGCATGACCGGGCGCGCGGTGAGTTGCGAGATCGAGGAACTGGCGCAGCTGCGCACGCCGGCGATCCTGCATTGGGGTTTCCAGCATTTCGTCGTGCTGGTCAAGGCCGGCCGCTCGCGGCTGGTGGTGCACGATCCCGCGGTCGGCCGCATCACGCCGACCGCCAAGGAACTCTCGCAACAATTCACCGGCGCCGCGCTCGAACTGCGCGCCAGCCCGGAATTCAAGCGGCGCAGCGCGCCCAGCGAACTGGCGACCGCCTCCTGGTTCCGCTTCGGCCGCGACACCTGGTCGCCGCTGCTGCAAATCCTGCTGCTGTCGGTGCTGCTGCAAATTTACATGGTAGCGACGCCCTTCTTCATCCAGCTGGCGGTGGACGAGGCGGCGCTCAAGGGCGATGCCCAGCTCTTGAGCGTGCTGGCCTGGGGCTTCGGCCTGTTCTGTGCCTTCAATGCCTGCGCGTCCCTCCTGCGCGGGGTGCTGGTGGCGCGCCTGACCAGCGCGCTCGGCTGGGACATGACGACGCGCCTGTTCCGCCACATGGTGCGCCTGCCGCTGCCGTGGTTCCAGCGGCGCCGGCTGGCCGACGTGCTGTCGCGCTTCGACGCCATCGGCCCGGTGCGCGACCTGGTCTCGGGCACGCTGGTGTCGGCGGTGGTGGACGGCATCCTGGCCATCGTCACCCTCGCCATGATGGCCTTCGTGTCCCTGCCGCTGAGCCTGGTCACGCTGGGCGGGCTGCTGCTGTACGCGCTGACCCGGCTGGCGGCGCTGCCGCTGAACATGAAATTCGGCGGCGCGGCGATGATGGCCAGGATCGCCGAGAATGGCAAGCGCATCGAGACCGTGCGCGCGATCCAGACGCTGAAGGTGATGGGCGCGGAAAACGAGCGCGAACTGCACTGGTCGCAAAAGCTGGCCGACAGCCTGCGCCAGGACCAGCGCCTGACGCTGGCCAATCTCTCCTTTTCCACGATCCAGTCGCTGCTCGACGGCTTGCTGCGCATCGTGCTGACCTGGATGGGCGTGCGCGCCATCATCGACGGCCAAATGACGATCGGCGTGCTGTACGCCTTCCTCAGCTACCAGACCCAGTTTTCCGCCAAGGCGGCGCTGCTGGTGGACCAGTACATCAAATGGCGCACGACGAGCCTGTACAGCCACCGCCTGGCCGACATCGTGCTCACGCCCAAGGAAAAGGACATCGACGCGCCGCCGGCGTGCGCCGGCATCGAGATCGCCGGCGGCATCGAACTGCGCGGCCTGGCGTTCGCCTACGCGCCGCACGAGCGGCCGGTGTTTTCGAACCTGTCGCTGCGGGTCGCGCCGGGCGAGTTCGTCGCCATCGTCGGCCCGTCCGGCGCCGGCAAGTCGACCCTGCTGAAAGTGCTGTGCGGGCTGTATCCGGCCAGCGCCGGCGAGGTGCTGCTGGACGGCCAGCCGCTGGCGGCGTGGGGACCGAAGGCGGTGCGGCGCGGCCTGGGCGTGGTGATGCAGGACGACGAACTGCTGAGCGGCACGATCGCCGAGAACGTCGCCTTTTTCGACGAGGCGATCGACATGGAGTGGGTCTGGCACTGCCTGCGCACCGCCGCCCTGGCCGGCGACGTGATGGCGATGCCGCTGCGCGCCGAGACGCCGGTGGGCGACATGGGCGCGGCGCTGTCCGGCGGCCAGAAGCAGCGCCTGCTGCTGGCGCGCGCCCTGTACCGGCGCCCGCGCCTGCTGGTGCTGGACGAAGCCACCTCGCACGTGGATGCGGCTTGCGAGGGCGCGATCAATGCCGCGCTGAAGGCGCTCAAGATCACGCGCATCGTGGTGGCGCATCGCAGCGAGACCATTGCCGCGGCCGACCGGGTGATTCGGCTCGAGCATGGCCGGATCGCGTTCGGCAGCACCGCATCCAGGATGACCGAGGTTTGAAGCGGTTGCCTGAGCGCCACTGACACGAACCCCATGGCCGCCTTGGCTTCGTCTCGCCGTACCAGCAAGCGTCCTGTCTTCGACGACGCATCGGTGGGCCGCGCCCCTCGCCCCGAAACCCGTGTCGGTGGATCTCATGGCGACCCCGCTCACCTTCACCGTGATTACTTTCCCGACCCGCTTCCCATCTTCTTCTGCAAGTTGGAAAGCTGCGCGCTTAATTCCGCCATGCCGAGTTCCTGCACCGTCTTTTGCATGTCCGTGCTGTCACGCACCTTCTTTTTTCCGTCAGCCGACTGGTTCTTGCAAACGCCAAACCATATTTCCTTCGCCTTGCTCATGTCGGCCGACGCTCCCGCCTGCGCCAGCAACTCGCGTGTCTTCCGATACGGCGCCACCGGGTTCGATACGTAATAAGGCTGCGTGACAATGATCGGCACCAATGCGAGCACGTTTTCCGCGATCTGCGGATTACACGCCGGCATGCTCTGCCTTAGCGACAGGGTGGACGCAATCCATGGTGTCATTCCCATTTCGTCGACATCGTTGACATGGCGCCTGACGCTATCGGATGTCAGTAATGCGTCGACCACGTTCGGATAGCCGAGATAGGCGGCCAGCGCCAGCGGCGACCCCTTTCCCTTTTCCTTCGCCAGCAATCCCTTCGTCAAACCATTCGCAATATAGCGGCGTATCTCGTTGGCCGCCTCGGTTTCGGCCGCGACCATGTCGTCGGTCTTTCCTGTCGTTTCTGCCAGCGAATAGATACGGTTGCCAAGGGACGCAATTACGGCCGACGGATCGCGCGGCGACTCTGCTGCATTCACAGCCGCTGGAAATGAAAGGCATGCCGCCAAGGTCAAGGCCATCATGGACGCTGGTTTTTTTTGCTGGTTCATTGTTTCTTGAATTGGTTGAGCGGGACAGGCACGCATTGCGGCGATAACGCAAACCGGCCATTCCAGTCAGCATAGCAAATTGCCACCGAGAAAAACTCATGGATTGTCACGTTCGTGGCTCTTGGTTTGCATGGCCGCTGTGGAGCACGATACGTTTCGGGCTGTATTTTGTTGCTGTTAAAATATGAATCCGTCCTGTCAATACGGGGTTACTACCATGAGTATCATCGGTTGGATACGTGAAGGCGATGCCGCGGCATGCGGCGGTCACGTAGAACACGGACACCCGGCCTATACGAGCCATGGCAAGCCACTCGCCCATGACGGCAGTCCCATGAAATGCGGGAAGAACTGCGTGGTCAAGGCAGGGCCGCACCACTTTACATTGCCGGATGGCCTGCCGCAGGCGCTGCATGGCGACCAAACCAGCGGTGGCTGCCCGCTGATGTCGACCCTCAACGGTATTCATGGCATTGACGACCCATCCGGCGCACCGGTTACCACAGCTTATTTCCAGCCGGCGGCGGCTGCACCGGCTGCCCCCGGCCTCGCCGCCGCAGCGCAGGACGAAGCGCTGTGGGTACCCGGCCGCTACGACGACCGTTACGTGCTGTTGGGTGCCGGCAGCGGCGAACCGCTTGCCTACGTCGACTACGCCATCGAGCGCGAGGACGGCAGCGTCGAGCACGGCACTACCGACGCCGAAGGCCACACTCACCTGCTCAAGCAGACGCTGGAACGGGAACATGTGCGCATCTACCTGGAAGACAATGCATGAGCGCCGTACTGGACAGGAATGGCAGGCCGATGCGGCTGGTCGCGGCCATCAACACCACCCCGGTGACCGACGCCACCGCAAAAAGATTACCCGTTTGCAACCATGGCAACGACGTGGTCGACATTGCCGAATACATGGTCACGGAAATGAAACGCAATCCGTTCACCGAACAGGGCAAGAAGATGACAGAGGCGAATGCCTACGACATCGCCAAGGAAATGGATGAATGGAATGCCTTGCCATGGTATGCGAGGTTGGGCGGCCCGCCCGACTATACCGGTATTGCAATGGGCAAAAAGGCTGCGGCCTACACCATCTGGGCCGAGCGGGTCGGGCCGGGCCGGCCATGGGACCACAAGCCGATTCTGGCGGAGCGCCTGCGCAAACAGCAGATCTTCCGCAGGGGTTGGCAGCGCTATGGCAATGACGATTATTTCTACGATATCTGGTCCAACATCCATTACGGCTACGTCGGCGCCGCATGTGGTTTCAGCCTCGGTGAATTGTTGGGTGGCGCCGGACTGGCCCAGGCTGGCAGCGACATCGGACGCGACTTGGCGAAGCCCCGGTTCCCGCGGATTCAGCACCACCCTGAAAATGGCAACTGGGCCAATGCACTCGACGATGTTCCAGACCATATCTCCATCAAGCTGGGCGTCGCCTTGTACAAGCAGGCGAAGCCGGCCACGCTGACGGTGGCGATCCTGCTGAAGGCTATCGTCGGCGTGCCCACGCCCTGGGGCAGTGGCGATGACATCGCCAAGCGCACACATCAATGTTCTTAATAACAATCTTATCCATGCCAAAGAAATTGCTGGCGCTTGCCGGTGCAATCGCACTGATGTGGTTTGTCCTTGTCGCGAACGCCTATACGTCGCCAGTCGTGTTCCTGCATTATGCCGCCTCCGCTACCACGCCTGTCACCTATTTCTTCAATGAAGACAACGACATCGTAAAGCACCACCTGGACCCTGGTGAAAGCGTCGAGTTCCGTACCGCCCGCCGCCCTCGTCCCGGCTATGTGATCGATGTCAGCCTGCCTCTCGCGAGCCGCGATGGCGTGGAAATCAAACCGCCGTTCAGCCGCGTCGACGTCTATATCGGTGCAGACACGAAAATTACGCGGACTGTTACCAGGACCGATTTCCTGTCCCGCTTTGCCCGACCAGACGATGCGCAATAGCAGTGCCAGTACTGCTGAGCGGTAGCACAGCGGGCTCGTTAGGGCGCACGATAAGCAGCAATTCGATCGTTCCGCTAATTATTTGCTTAGAATACATGTATCTACGTTAATGAATAATTCGTTTCACTTTTGATCCGATCCGATAAAGGTATTTGACAGAGAAATCGAATGCAAAAGCTCGTCCAATCGATTCATGATCTGGTATTCAACGATGCGCAAAACAAGCGCATTCTGCGTATCTCCTTTCCCCACGACGACGGTCCGGATGTGCAATTGCTGCCCAATCAGCTCGACGCGATCGAATCCTTGTCGCGCGATTTCGAATACCGGGTCGAACTCCTGTCGGATAGCGCCACGCTGGCCCTGAAGGAAATGCAGGGCAAGCTGATGACCGTCGAACTGGTGCGCGGCGACGGCAGCGTGCGCTATTTCAGCGGCTACGTCTTCAGCTTCCGCCTGATCACCACCGATGGCGGCTTCGCGTTCTACGAAGCCCTGCTGGCGCCATGGCTGAAGTATCTCAGCCTGCGAAAAGACAATTACCTCTTCCACGGCAAGTCGCTGCGCGCGCAGACGGAAAGCATTTTCGCCGACTACTCCGTCCTGCCCGATTGGGATTGCCGCATCCAGGGCGACGACCCGCCGATGACGGATGCCTGCCAGTTCGACGAAACCGACCACAACTATTTGCACCGGCGCTGGGAGGCGGCCGGCTGGCACTACTGGTACGAACACACCGCGCTGGGACACAAGCTGGTGCTCTCCGACAGTTCGCGCTATGCCGATGCCATCGACGGCGCCGCCCAGGTACGCTTCCAGAGCCATGGCGGCGCGATCGAGGAAGATGGCATCGCCCAGTGGTCGCCGGTGCGCAGCATCGCGCTGTCCAATGTGGCCTTGAGCGCATTCAATTTCAAGCAGCCGATACCGGCACAGGTCGGCGTGTCGACGGTGAACCGGCAGGGAAGCGTACTCGGTGTGGAATCCTACGAATACACCGGCGCCTACGGCTTCAGCGGCCGCCAGGACGGCGACCGCCTCGCGCGGCTGCGCATCGAAGAGGCGGAAGCGGCCGCCAAGCATTTCGAGGGCAGCGGCAACAACCGCTTCGTGCAGCCGGGACGCTGGTTCGTCCTGCGTGACCATTTCCTCGACGACGCCGTGCAGTCGGACGACGAGGGCAAGAACGAATTCCTGGTGCTGGAAGTGCGCCACCTGGCGCGCAACAATTATTTGCAGAATAGCCAACCGGCGAATTACAGCAACACCATGCGCTGCATCCGCAGGCAGATTCCATGGCGTCCGGGACGCGGCTACAACAGCACCGACACGCGCATCCTGGCGCCCCAGACGGCCACCGTGGTGGGCCCGCAAGGACCGGACAGCATTCATACCGACGAGTACGGCCGCATCCGCGTCCAATTCCACTGGGACCGCGAGGGCGTCGAAGACGAGCGCAGCTCGGCCTGGCTGCGGGTAGCCAGTTCCTGGGCCGGCGGCGAGCTGGGCGCGGCGGCCGTGCCGCGCGTGGGCAGCGAAGTGATCGTACAGTGGCTGGGCGGCTCGCCCGACCGCCCCATCGTCACCGGCAGTGTCTTCAACGAACGCAACATGCCGCCCTGGCAGCAGCCGACCCAGCAAGCCCTGACGGGACTGCGCAGCCGCGAGCTGGCGCCCGATACCGGCAATGCGGCGGGCGGACGCAGCAACCACCTGATCCTGGACGACACCTACAACAAGATCCAGGCGCAGCTCAAGAGCGACCACCAGCACAGCCAGCTTTCGCTGGGCCATATCACGCGTGTGGAAGACAACAGCGGACGCAAGGACGAGCGCGGCGAGGGCTGGGAACTGGCCACCAACGCCTGGGGCGTGGCGCGCGCCGGCATGGGCATGCTCCTGACCACCGAGGCGCGCGATAATGCCGCCGGCCATACCAAGGACATGGGCGAGACGGTCGGCCGCCTGAACGCTGCGCGCGAGCGCCACGACCAGATGGCGGACCTGGCACGGCAGCACCTGGCGCAACAACAGGAGGTCGACCAGGCTGCGGCCGGTGTCGCGCTCGCCGCGCAGAACGAGGCCATCCGCGGCAGCGGCAAAGCCCAGGGAGAACTGGCCGAGCCCCAGCTGGTGCTGTCCAGCCCGGCCGGCATCGCCGCCAGCACGGCGCGCAGCACGCATCTGCAGAGCGACCGCCACACCGTCCTGACCACGGGAGAGCACCTGTCGATCTCGACCGGGAAAAGCCTGCTGGCCAGCCTGGCCGACAAGCTCAGTGTGTTCGTCCAGAAGGCGGGCATGAAGCTGTTCGCCGCCAAGGGCAAGGTAGAAATCCAGGCGCAGAGCGACGATATCGAGATCATCGCCGAACAGGTGCTCAAGCTGATCAGCACCAAGCAGAATATCGAAATCGCGGCGGACAAGGAAATCCTGCTGCATGCGGGCGGCAGCTTCATCCGCATCAGCGCCAAGGGCATCGAGCAGGGAACCGCCGGCAAATGGGTGGCCCACGCGGCCAGCCACGCCGCCACCGGTCCGCAAAACCTGGACGCCGCATTCGCCGCAATGCCGGCCGCCGAGACCGGTCCACACAGCCTGCGCTTCGCCTTCCCCGGCGCCGACGCCGCGGTGGGGGCACTGGGCATGGTCGGCAAGCCGTACCACATCCTCGACAAGCTCGGCAAGCAGGTTGCCGCCGGCGTAGTGGGCGAGGATGGCCGCCTGCCGCGCCTGGAATTTCCGGACCAGGACCAGCTCACGCTGCAACTCGGCCAGGACAGCTGGCGCAGCGTCCGCCTGGCGGCGAGCGAGCCGATGCCGGAGTTCGAGCGGCTGGACAACGACTTCTACCGCGAAGAGGACGAAGATGAGCCGGAATTCGAAGAAGACTTCGGCCCCTATGCTTCGCAACTGGATGGTCTCGATGCATCGCTGCACCTGAGCCCAAATCTACTTCGTAAACTCATTACCAATCCGGAGGGAGACGATTAAACCATGATCAAGAGCATTTTCAATACCGTCGTGCTGACGTCTTGCCTGGCACTAGCGGGTGGCGCCATTGCCGCCACACCAACCGCTAATACCAGCGTGTCATCCGAACAGCAAGGCATGCATCAATGGCAGGTCCTGGGTGGCAAACTTATTCTGATCACTGGTACGTACCAGGATATCCTGGCCTACAAGCGCAGCCTGACGTTCTACTTCGAAAGCAAGCCTGGCGAAGAATGGATGCATGCTCCAGTGCTCGACGGCGACAACAGGAATGCCTTGACCTGGTTCAGTATTTCCCAAGGCGAGCAGACCGTCGCGGATGCCGCCGTGGTGGCCGGCGCCAATGGTGTCGAGGTCGTGATTGCCGAAACCAAGCCGCGCGTCGTCGCGCCGATTTCGGTAACTTGGTACCGATTCACCCAAGCCGGAGACAACGATACGGACGGTCCAGCTTATTTCTTCAAGAAGACGTCCTCCAGGAATTATCCCGCCAATGCGAAACTAACGGTCGAGCAAGTATTGAAAAAGGAAGTCGCTACCAAAATAAAGAAATAGGATTTGTTCATGACGCGCGAATTCATCAGTGCCAAATATGATGCCGATACCCTAACTGTCGATTACGCCGGCGATGACGGAACGCATCTGCTGCGTACCGGCGGCACGATCGCATGGCGTTTCAATAATCCCGGTAATATCCGTCCGACGCCCAAGGGCAAGAAGTTGATCATGGGTGCCATCGGCATCGGCAAGACCAAAGGAAATGCCTCGTTCCTGATATTCAAGAGTTACGCCGAAGGCCGGCTGCAGAAAAAGCAGTTGCTACGTCGTGCCTATAACGACCGTACCATCTATACGATGTTGACAGGGATTCCTGATCCCGATATGCCGGGGACACTGATGAAAGGTTATGCACCGGCCATGGACAATAACGATCCGCTCGCTTATGCCAACGACATCAGCAAGCATACCGGCTTGCCGATCACGACCAGATTGAGCGATATTTCCGATGCAAAGATGGAAGAGGTGCTCGATGCCATGGAAAAGTGCGAAGGTTTCCATGGCAAGCAGAAAACGCGCCTCGAGCAGGAAATCCCGACCACGTTGCTCACCATCTCCGATGGCGCCATGCCCAAGCCGAACCTCCCGGCACAAATCAAGATCGGCGACAAGACCTACGAAAAGAAGACCGACTCCAGCGGCCAGCTGCCCAGGATCGCCCACACGCAGCCGGGCAAGAAGGTCGAAATCCATTTTCCCGACCTGAGCGGCGCATGGAAAAAGCAGTTCGAGTTCGTGATGGATGGCGTTTCCAGTGCGCATCTGCTACTGCATGACCTGGTCAGTTACGAAGCCCCCACCGCGCCGAAGAAGCCGCCGACCAGCGTCGCCAACCCGGCGCGCAAGCCGTTCGACCACGTGGTGGCGCGCAAGGAAACCCTTGGTATCCTGGCCGGACGTTTCCACACGACCGTGGCCGAGATCATGCAGGACAATCCCGCCATCAAGGATGCGGCCAAGATCTATATCGGTCAGGTGATCGGGATCTACGGGCCGCCATCCGGCAGGATGAAAACCGCTGCGCCACGGACGGCGCCGAAGCCCAAGCCTGCACAAGGCACAGCCGCGAAGACGCATGCAGTCCCACCACCCACGGCCGGCGCCGACCTGACACGCAGCAAGGAAGGAACGGGACAGCCACTGGCCATCGTGCCGGCCGACCAGAAGACGGCGCCGTGGATGCCGGTAGCGATCGAGGAAGCAAAGAAATGGGCCGGCAAGGACGAGAGTATCATCACCGTGACCGGCAATTTCCACAAACGCGTCGGCCTGGGGGGCAACATGAACACCACGCCATGGTGCGCATCGTTCGCCAATTATTGCCTGATGACGGCTGGCGCGCCATACGAGAAAAGCGCGTCGTCGCAATTCGCGACCTGGTCGAAGAAATTCAAGAAGATCGACAAGCCGGTGTATGGGGCCATCATGGTAATGCGCAACTATTTTCAGGAGACGGGCAAGGCGCATGGCACCGGGCACGTGACGTTTGTGTATGGCAAGACGACGCAAGGCGATATCGCAGGGCTCGGCGGCAACCAGAGCGACCGATTAAAATTGTCTCCATACAAACTCGGGGAAGTGTCTGCCAGGTTTAAACTTAATGGCAAAGTGTTGGAGCAAAAATTCCACGCTTTCTATATTCCAGTGACATATGAGGAATATGCCAAATCGCAACCGGAACCGGACATCGTCAATATTGCCGACGTCAACAAAAATTTTCTGAACATCGCCAACTCCGCCTCGAGTACAAACGAAAAAACACAATGACGAAACACTTCAAACCCATACTGATGCTGGCGGCGATGATCACCGGCGCCACTACAGCCCATGCAGGCTCTCCCGATGGACTAAGTATTGCCGCTGTCAGCAACGCATCAGGCACGCCCTATACTAAGGCGGTCAAGCAATTCGTTGTGGATCACAAAGCCGAAAAAGTCGCCGACTGCAATGAAACCATGCTGAATGTCGCCAATGTTTACTTCACGAACTTGCCGCCGCAACTGACCGGCGACTTGGCCATGGCCGCAGTAAGTGACAAGGCCAAGCGCAAGCGGCTCGGCAAGTTGTTGACGGGCTTTCGCGACGCGACGCTGAAGCATGGTTTCGATGGTGCGTTGGCATATGAGGTCAAAGGTCAGCAGTTACATCTGTATGGCATCTCTGGAGATACCGACGAAAAAATCCTCATGTCGAGACTGACGCTGGACGACGCCAAGGACCAGAAGAAATTCAATGTCGCCGTTTGCAAGGCTGTTGCCAGACTCGCCGTGCTGGCGGCGCCGTGACCTTCCCAGCATGATCTGGCCATCTGCTTAAAGACATTTTTTACAGACTCGTCTTCACAGGCAAAATCTTGACACACCAGTTTTCGTCTACTTGTGGGACCCGAATGGATTTCCAACACGTATTCCACATAACGCCGAGCAAACCGAGCCCGGTCATACGCTCATCCACCACTTTCTCTCGGAGCAATCGACCTGGGCTCGCCACATCCCGTTCGCCACGCTGGAACGCGCCATCGACCGCTCCCTGTGCTTCGGCGGTTACCTCGGCACGGCGCAGGTGGCGTTCGCGCGCGTGATTTCCGATGGCGCCAACTTCGCCAACCTGGTGGACGTGTTCGTCCTGCCCGCCCACCGCGGACGCGGCTACGGCAATGCCCTGGTCCAGGCCGTGATGGCGCATCCCGACTTGCAGGGCCTGCGGCGGTTCACGCTGGCCACCGGCGATGCGCATGGACTCTACGCCGGCTTCGGCTTCACGGCGCCGCTGAGGCCTACATCGCTGATGGAACACTACGACCCCGGCATCTACGATACGAGCATTGCCTGAACCCGACTTGACTGACGAGCACGATCCCAGTCCAGCGTCCCGCGACGAATGAATATGGCACCATATGCGCTTGGCATCCTTTCGCCGACTTCAAACGTAGTAAATTTTCTTGCGAATCCATTATTCGTGTAGTAAATTTACATCATCGACGATTTTCCCTCCTGGACACCATGGCTCTTTCCGATTTCGACCTCGTTTTCTTCGGCGGCAGCGGCGACCTGGCGATGCGCAAGCTGTTGCCCGCGATGTATGCGCGCGACGTGTGCAACGACTTGCCGCTTGAAGCGCGCATCATCTGCGTCGGCCGCGACCACATGTCGCAGGATGCGTTCATCGCCATGGTCGAGAGCAACGCCAAGCCGCACGTCAAGGAAAGCGTCGACGACCAGGCCTGGCGCACCTTCCTGCAGCGCATCACGTATGTTGCACTGGATGCCAGCGACAAGAAAGGCTTCGGTCCGCTGGTCGAGGCGCTGCGCGACGAATCGCTCACGCGCGTGTACTACCTGGCCACGCCGCCCTCGCTGTTCGCGCGCATCTGCGACAACCTGGCCGCCAACAAGCTGGTGACGCCGAATTCGCGCGTGGTGCTGGAAAAGCCGCTCGGGCGCGACCTGGAATCGGCCAAGCAGATCAATGCCGACGTCGGCAAGGTGTTCGCGGAATCGCAGATCTACCGTATCGACCACTACCTCGGCAAGGAAACCGTGCAGAACCTGCTGGCGCTGCGCTTCGGTAACATCCTGTTCGAGCCGCTGTGGCGCCGGGAATGGATTTCCGACGTGCAGATCACCATCGCCGAAAAGATCGGCGTCGGCAACCGCCTGGGTTACTACGACAACTCGGGCGCGCTGCGCGACATGCTGCAGAACCACCTGCTGCAACTGCTGTGCATCGTCGCCATGGAGCCGCCGGCCTCGATCGCGCCGGACGCCGTGCGCGACGCCAAGCTGCAGGTGCTGCGTTCGCTGAAGCGCTTCACGCCCACCACGCTGGCGCAGAACATCGTGCGCGGCCAGTACCGTTCCGGCTATGTCGACGGCCAGCCGGTGCCGGGCTACCGCGACGAGCCGGACGCGCCGAAACAGTCGAAGACCGAGACCTTCGTCGCCATGAAGGCCGAGGTGGATACCTGGCGCTGGGCCGGCGTGCCGTTCTACCTGCGCACCGGCAAGCGCATGGCCGACCGCCTGGCCGAGATCGTGGTGCGCTTCAAGACCATCCCGCACTCGATCTTCAACCAGCCGACTTCCAGCTTCCAGCCGAACAGCCTGGTGATCCGCCTGCAGCCGGACGAGGGCCTGTCGATGAACCTGATGGCCAAGACGCCGGGCGACAGCATGCGCCTGAAGCAGGCCGAGCTGGAACTCGATTTCCGCGAACAGTTCAAGGCGCCGCGCATGGAAGCCTACGAGCGCCTGCTGCTCGACGTGCTGCGCGGCCAATTGACCCTGTTCATGCGCGGCGACGAGCTGGAGGCCGCCTGGGAATGGGTCGAGCCGATCCTGGAACACTGGGAACAGGACGACAGCTCGCCGGTGCCGTACACCTCGGGCACCTGGGGACCGGCCGCGTCGTCCGCGCTGATCGGCCGCGATGGCTTGCAGTGGCGCGAAGAAGCGCTGCCGGAAGACTGACGGCGACGGAAGGAATCCGCCTTGCTCCTCGATTCGATCCGCACCCAGCTCGACTCGCTCTCGAAGTCCGAGCGCAAGGTCGCGCTGGCGGTGCTGGCCGCGCCCGGCGCCACGGTCAGCCGCAACATCACGGCGCTGGCCAAGAGCGCGCAGGTGTCCGAGCCGACCGTGGTGCGCTTTTGCCGCACGCTCGGCTACGACGGCTGGCACGAGTTCAAGCTGAAACTGGCGCAGGGCCTGGCGCTGGCCCTGCCCGGCAACAGCGAACAACCGTCCCAGGACGACCTGGCGGCCGACCTGGTGAATAAAATCTGCAGCCGCTCGATCAATACCCTGCTCGACCTGCGCAACAACCTGAAACCCGAGCTGATCCAGAAGGCGCTCGACATTTTGTCGCGCGCCAACAAGATCGAATTCTACGGCCAGGGCTCGTCCGGCTTCGTCGCCGCCGACGCCCAGCACAAATTCTTCCGCTCGGGCGTGCCGACCGTGTCGTACACCGACCCGGCCATCCACGCCATCGCCGCCGCCCTGCTGCGCGAAGGCGACGCATTGGTGGCGATCTCGCAGCGCGGCAACAACCCGGCCCTGGTGCGCTCGGCCAAGCTGGCCCGGCGCGGCGGCGCCGACGTGATCGTGCTGGCGCCCTCGGGCACGGCATTGGCCGACATGGCGACCTGCCTGATCCCGATCGACCTGGTGTTCGCCACCGACCCGTACACGCCGATCTCGGCGCGCCTGGCCTACCTGGTGGTGATCGACGTGCTGGCGGTCGGCCTGGCGCTGCAGCGCGGCCCGGAATTCCGCAAGAAGATGCAGAACGCGCAAAAGGCGCTGCAGGAATTCGACATGCAGTTCGATTCGTTCATTGGCTGAACAGCGCCGACGCCGCAAACGTTTGCTCATTGCGCAACACTTTTCTTGCCAAATGGCCACTCTATCTTTGCAGCCGGGCGGCGGCGCTGTACCATGAGGCGACCCAGCCGACATCGAGGACCGTTTCATGACCATTTCCAACATCTCCCGCGCGATCTGCTTCCTGACGTTCGCCGGCGCCTGCGCCCTGCCGGCGCATGCGGACAGCGTCGCCTCGTCGGCGTCCAGCGCGGGATCGGCTTCGTCGGCCAGCATTTCCGACTCGATCGGCGGCTCCAGCAACAGCTCCAACCGCGACAAGCGCGTGGCCGCCGGCCAGTACCGCGTGATCGACGTCGCGCGCGCGCCCGCCAAGGCGGACACCACGCGCATGACCCTGCGCGCTGCCGACGGCGGCGCCGGTTCCCAGGAGTTCTACCTGGACGTACCGGACCGCGCCCTGGCCCAGCGCGCCGTCAACGCGGGCGAGCTGGTGCAGGTCACCGAACGCGTATACGGCTACGAATTCGGCTATGCCGACACCCAGCGCCCGTTCTTCCTGGCGCTGCAGAACGACTGGTACCGCGAACTGGGGTCGCGCCAGGTCACCATCTGATCGCTGTCCGAGAATTCTTCCCGTGTTAAAGCGCCTGTTCACCGGCGCCCTGGCCGCGTTTTTCCTGCTCGCCGGCGCGCCGGCATGGGCCGGCCTGCCCACCTTCTGCGACCGCGCCGACCACATCACCGCCGCCGACCAGGACCGCGTGCTGCGCTTCGCCGCCGCGGTCAAGACGGAACTGGCGCGCTCCGGCGAACGGGTCGCCCTGATCGCCCGCTCGGGCACCGATCTGAGCCGCTTCGACCTGGTGTATTCGCACACCGGCATCGCCATCAAGGACGATGCCGACGCGCCCTGGAACGTGCGCCAGCTGTATTACGCCTGCGACGAATCGCGTCCGCGCCTGTTCGACCAGGGCATCGCCGGCTTCGCGCTGGGCGCCGACGCGCCGCTGCGCGGCCACGTGGCGCTGCTGTTCCTGCCCGGGGAGCAGGCCGCCGCGCTGGCGCGCGCCGCCGCCGACAAGCGCCTGGCGCTGGCGCTGCTGGCCGGCCGCTACAGCGCCAATGCCTACGTGTTCGGCACGCGCTACCAGAACTGCAACCAGTGGGTGGCGGAACTGCTGGCCAATGCCTGGGGCCATCTCGACGAGGGAGACGGCCTCGCCACGGCGCGCGCCGCTGCGCAGGCCTGGCTGCACGCGCAGGGCTACGGCGCCGCCACCGTCAGGATTCCCTCGCACCTGGCCCTGTTCGCCGGCCAGTTCGTGCCGCTGGTGCACCTGGACGACCACCCGCCCGACGATTTGTACGCGCTGGCATTGCACGTGAGCCTGCCGGCCACCATCGAGGACTTCGTGCGGCGCCAGGCGCCGGCGGCGCGCCGCGTGGAACTGTGCCACGACCAGGCCCACATCGTGGTGCGGCACGGCTGGGAGCCGCTCGGCGCCGGCTGCGAGGCGCGGCCGGGCGACGAGGTGATCGCACTGGATCCTTGACGCGCCAGCCGCGCGTCACGGCATCTCGTGCGCCGGCCGCGCGTCAGGGCATCTCGTGTGCCGGCCGCGCGTCAGGGCGTCTCGTCCGGCAGGCGCGTCGCCACTTCCGGCCCCAGCCGGTTGATCACGCTGTAGTTGATCGCCGTCCACCACTCGGAACCCTCGCCCGCCAGCGCATCCTCGGACGCCTGCAGCGCCGCGTGCTCGCTGCTCACCAGGTAGTCCTCGACATCGTTGAGCGAGGCGAACGACAGCACCGACACCGCGTCGATCTTGCTGCCTTCCGGGTCGTGCTGGGTCGAGCCGATGTTGTGCAGCTGGGCGTAGCGGCGTACCAGCGCGCGCGTGGCCGGGCTGGCCAGCACCAGCGCCGCATGCTCCTTTAGCAGCCGGCGCTGGAATGCCTCGCGCGACAGTTCCGGGCGGCGCACGTGGATCTTGACCAAGCTGATTGGGTCGCGGTGGCGCGCGCTCGGCACCAGGATGTACTCGCGCGTGATCTCGCGCGTGACCATGCGGAACGCCACCTGCTCGTCGGCCACGATGCGCCGGTCGAACTTGTCCTGCTTCAGCGTGCGCTCGATGTCGTCCCGTTCGGCATAGGCGATGTAGGCGAAGCCGTCCCAGCGCGGACGGCGGTAGGCCGGCACGCGCTTTTCCGGATCGGAAGGCAGCTTGCCGTCCTCGCCGATCATCGCGCGGTACGGCGGCGCGAAGAACGACGACGGTCCCGAGGCGATGCGGTGCACCTGGTCGTAGCGCACTACCAGCGCCGACGAGCTGCCCGGCTCGTCCCAGGCGAACTTCGGGCCGTGCACCTTGCGCCAGTATTCGTCCCAGTGTTCATAGGCCAGGTTCGGGTCGCCTTCCAGCGCCAGCGCGTGCGGGCGCCAGTTGGGGAAGTGGACCTCGTGCCCGTGCCTGCTCTTCGACGACCCGGCATCCTGCGGCCGTTCGCCGCGCGCGGTATCGTCGACGCGGCTGACGAAGGTCGGCGTGACGATCAGCGGCGCGTCGCCCGCCTCCCTGGTGGCGCCCAACGGCGGGCGGTGCTGGTTGTCGCTGCGGTCGAAATCGGTGGTCATGTCGCATCTCCTTGTACTTGATGATCAAAATCGGGGACGCCGGCTTGCACATGGCCGGCGGGGCATACGTCCACCCTACTTGGCGTTGGCTGCCAGCGTGGCGGCGACCGCGGCGGCCAGCAGCGCGATGCCCGCCGCCACGTAGCCGACCTGTCCCGCGCCCCAGCCCGACACCGCGGCGCCGCCGATGGCCGCACCCAGCGCGATGCCGCCGTTGGCCGCCGACACGTTGATGGTGCCGGCCAGCGCCTGCGCGCCGGACGCGGCCTTCATCACGCGGATCTGGCAGATCGGGTACAGCGCGGTATTCGCGATGCCCCACACCGCCAGCGCCAGCACGAAGCCGATGCCGGGGCCGGGGCGCACGTCGGCAAGCAGCATGACGGCCGCCATGCCCAGCGCCAGTACGATGCAGAACAGCGCCGTGGTGGCCAGCGGCTTGCGGTCGACCCACAGGCCGCCCAGCCAGTTGCCGACCAGGCCGACCGCGCCGAAGCCCATCAGCCACCAGCCCACCCGCGCCGGGGCGATGCCGGCCGCCTGTTCCAGCATGGCGGCCAGGTAGGTGTAGCCGGTGAACATGGCGGTGAACACCAGGACCGACAGCGCCACGTTGGCCAGGAAGAACGGGCTTTTCAAGATGCGCGCCTGGGCGCCCATGGCCACCGGCGTGCTGGCGCGCACGGTGGGCATGCTGGCGGCGACCAGCACCGCCACCACCAGCGACAAGGCCGCCAGCAGCGCGAAGGCGCCGCGCCAGCCGATGGCGTCGGCGGCCAGGGTACCGAGCGGGATACCGAACAGCATCGCGCCCGAGATGCCCAGGTAGACCGTGGAAACGGCGCGCCCGGCCCGGCCCGGTCCGGCGATCTGCGCGGCGGTCTCGCTGGCCGTGCCCCAGAATACCGGCAGCGCCAGCGCCGGCAGCAGGCGCGCCAGGGCCAGCACCCACAGGTTGGGCGCCAGCGCCGCCAGGGCGTTGGCGCCGGCGAACAGCACCAGGATGGCGACGAACAGGCGCTTGCGGTCGACGTTCGCCAGCCAGGCGGTCAGGAACGGGCCGCACAGCATGACCACGACCGCGAACAGGGTCACCAACTGGCCGGCGGCGGCGGCGGAAATGTGCAGGTCGCGCGCCAGCGCCGGCAACAGGCCGACGATCAGGAATTCGGTGGTGACGATGACGAACGCGGCCACGGCCAGGATGACGATCGGGAGGGTACCGGCGCTGCCAGCAGCGGCGGCGGCGGCGGTGTCACGGCGGGCGCCGGCACCCGTATCAACGGATTTCAAATGAGACATTGCTATTTATTCCATAAAGCAGTTCGCCTCATGGTATAAAAGAACAGGATTCTCATGTTGGATATAAATTCCACATTATTATGGAACAAAATTCCGAAAACCACCGGGCCATGACGCCGGCCGAACGCCTGAAAGGCCTGGAAACCTTCGTCGCCGTCGCCGAAGCCGGCAGCTTCACGGCCGCCGCCGAGCGCCTGAATCTGACCAATTCCGCGGTCGGCAAGGCCATCGCCCGGCTCGAAGGCCGCCTGCACAAGCAGCTGTTCGACCGCACCACGCGGCGCCTGGCCATGACCGACGCCGGCGAACTGTTTTACGCGGCCTGCGTGCGCGTGCTGGAAGAGCTGGAGACGGCGGAACGCGACCTGTCGAGCGAGCACATCGAACCGTCCGGGCGCCTGCGCGTGGACATGCCGGCGACCTTCGGGCGCCTGCACGCCATCCCGTCGTTGCTGGCCTTTGCGCGCGCGCACCCGCGCATCGCGCCGCAGGTATCGTTCACCGACCGCTTCGTCGACGTGGTCGAGGACGGGCTGGACGTGGTGGTGCGCATCGGCGGGCCGGATGCCTGGCCGGCGACGCTTGGCTACCGCTACCTGGGCAGCGAGGAACTGGTGTTCTGCGCGGCGCCGGACTACCTGGCGCGCCACGGCGAACCGGATTCGCTGGAGCGCTTGTTCGAGCACGACGCGGTGCTGTACGGCCGCGCGGACGGCAGCGCCAGCCCCTGGTTCGTCGGCGACGGACGCTCGCCGCCGGCGCGCCGCCACGTCGAGGGCCGCATCGTGCTGGGCCAGGCCGAGGCGCAGGTGGCGGCGGTGGAGGCCGGGCTGGGGATCGCGCAACTGGCGACCTGGCTGGTGGCGCCGCGCATCCGCGACGGCCGGCTGGTCAAGGTATTGCCGGCGCTGGCCACGCAGGGCCTGCCGCTGCACCTGGTGTGGCAGAAGCGCCGCCAGCAGGTGCCGAAGGTGCAGGCGCTGGTCGCGCATTTTGAGGAGACACTGCGGATACGGCCGGAGGAGTAGGCGCGGACAAGCCGCCGTCGTCCCCGCGCAGGCGGGGACCCATGCTGAGTTTCTGAAACCATTTCCTTCGATTAGTCTGTCAACAATTTCAGGCTGATGATTCCCGATGCTCGGTATGGGTCCCCGCCTCTGCGCACTGCTGTCCAAGATAATCGTTATCTCTGCTTTAACCCATAGCTCGTCGTTCCCGCGCAGGCGGGGGACCCATACTGAGCAACAGAATTCATTACCAGTGAAGCAACTGGGATATTTCAGAAATACCAACTGTGGATGCTCAATATGGGTCCCCGCCTCCGCGGGGACGACGGTTTTTAGGCCAGCAATACTATCTTGGACAGTAGTGCGCGGAGGCGTTGACCCATGCTGAGCATCAAAAATCGATCAGCTGCGTGGCCACGCGGCGTATTCGATCTTGGTAGCAATGTATGGGTCCCCGCCTGCGCGGGGAAGACGGAATCAGCCCGGCTTCGTCTCGCCGAGCAACGGTACCGGCCCCGCACTCTTGCCCGACAGGCGCTTCAACCGATCCAGCGCGCTCTCCGCGCCGTTGTCCGGCTGGTGCACCGAGGCGCGGATCGCCTGCAGTTCGGCCTGCTGGTCGAGCGGCTTCTGGCCGATGTCGGCGACGATGCGCATGCCGGCCGCCTCGTTGCTGACCGCCTGGGCGCGGCGCGTGAGCGCGTTCAGCGCGGTGGAGCTGCCCTGCATGCCGTGCAGGCCGGCCAGCTGGCTCTGGCGCTCGATACGCATTTCCTGGAGGTCCTTCTGGGCCTTGGCGGCGGCCAGCGACTGCATCGCCTTTTTCGCCTGGGCGTCGAAGTCGGCCAGCTGCTTGCCGAGCGCATCGACGATCTTCTGCAGCTCGTCCATGTAGGCGCGGGCGTCGGCCTCTTCCTGGACTTCCTGCGGCAGGCGCGCCTTGTTGGCTTCCAGCTCGTCGCAGAACATGGTCACCGTGGCTTCCGAGATGGTGCCGGCGGCCAGGCGCTCGGCCAGCTTGTCGGCGGCGCGCTCGTCGCTGGCGATCAGGTTCTGCAGGCTGACCACGTCGTTGTGCTCCTTGTCGAACGAGGCGCGCGCGGTCGCCAGCAGCCTGGCGGTTTCGCGCAGGGTCTCGACCAGGCGATCACGGTCGGCCTCGGTGGCGGTTTCGGGATCGAAGTTGGCGAGGGCTTCCGAAATCCGGTTGCCCAGGACGCCGAAGTGTTTCGACACCAGTCGTGCAGTCAGTCCCCATCCGCTTGCATTGCTCATTGCTGTTCCTTTCGTTGAAAAGTCTGCCGGCGCGCCGCCATGCCATCACTGGACGACGATGCGCTCCGGTTCCATCGGAATGCCGATCACGAAGTCGACGTGGATGCCGCGCCTGGAAGCGTCGCCATCGACGCTTTCGACGATCTCGGTCGTGATCAGCAGGTACTCGCGTGTGCCGTCCTGCAGGCGGCGCACGTACGGCATGAAATACAATTCCTGGCGCAGGCCGCGCACGCCCTGCGCGTCGTCGATGCGCGTCTCGCGGCCCTGGAACGGGGCGACGAAGGCGGCGCCGGGCGATCCGGCGTCGCGGCTGTAGTCGAGGCGGTCGGCGTCGCCGAAGGCGGCCGCCAGCGTGGCGTCGTCCAGGGTGTCCGCCAGCTGCTCGCGCCACAGGGTGTAGCCCTGGTCGCCCAGGCCGTAGCCGGCCTGGCCGGTGTAGGCATCCTGGTCTTCCGCGGTCTCCGGGATCACGCGCGCCAGCTGGGTGCAGTACAGCACTTCGGCCGGCCGGTCGCCGTCGCCTTCCAGCACCTGCAGGAAGCGCTCCTTGGCGTCGGCATCGCCGGTGGCCAGGTACAGGCGGTACAGCGCGGTGTCCGGCTGCAGGGTCAGCTGCGACAGCGCCAGGATGCGCGTGTCGCCGGGCTGCGGCATGGCGACGAGCGAGCCGGCGCCCTGCGCGCGCACGATCGGCGACACCTGCAGCTGCACCACGCTGCCGATGCGCGCGCCCAGCGGCACGCCGTCGTCGGCGCGCGCCTCTTTCTTCGTCACGCCCTTGTCGGCGGCGGCGGCGCGCACGTAGCTGAATACGTCTTTCCAGCCCATCTGTTCAATTCCTTTCGAACGAGTAATTCGGTTTATCCGGTTTGTCCGGGTTGCTGCCGTCGCGGCCGCCGCGCAAGCGTTTCCAGGCGAAGCGCAGCAGCCAGACGGCCAGCGCCAGCAAGACCAGGGTGGCGACCAGGTAGACGCCGAAGCCGAGGGCGCGGCTGCCCTTGCCGGCGCCGGCAGGAGGCGCTCCTGCGGCGGACGTTCCCGCGGCGGGCGCTCCCGCGGCAGGTGCCGCCGGCGGCGTGACCGAGTTCACGCCGCCGTTCCAGCCGCTGTCCGCCGGCGCGTTCCTGCCACCATCGCCCGAACCCGAACCCGCATTGCCGTAGCCGCCCGGCGCCGCCTGCCCGCCGCCGTTCGACTGCGCATGCGCGCGGCGCGCGGCATTGGCCAGCGCGGCGCCGGCAATGACCTCGCCGATGCCGATGCCGCCGCGGCGCGCAGCCGGCGGTTCCCCGGCGCCGTACGGCTGGCCGTAGCCCGGACCGTAGCCGCCGTAGGCACCGCCATTGCCGCCGCCGTAGCCCGGCGCCGGCTGCGCATCGCGCTGCGCCTGCCGCGCCCCGTCGCGCTCTTGCATGCGTTCGCGCATCTGCTCGCGCTCCTGCGCCTGGCGCTGCGCCTCGCGGCGCGCATCCAGCGTGCGCAGCGCGTTCGCTTCCGACGTGCTTTTATTCAGGCGTTGCGACAGCGCCGAATCCGAACGCTGCGGCGCCGCCGCGCCGTTGCCGAACGAACCGAAGCCGCCACCGGACCCGCCCGGACGTGCCGTATCGCTGCGCGACGGGCGTGCGGACGCCGGCGCCGGCTGGCGGCTGAACGAGCCGAAGCCGCCGCCTGACGGGCGCTGCGATGCAGAGCTGCTTGCCGGCGCCTGCGAACGCTGCGACGAAAAGCCGCTCTTGTACGACTGGCTCGCGGACGACTTGCCGGCGGACGAGCGCGCATCCTGCGCCTGGCCGAGAGGCATCGACAGCAGCAAGGTCGCGACGAACACAGCGTGCAGTGGCTTGAACATGGTCAGGGGCGCCGTCAAAAGTTAGAATAAGGATAACGATGGGCATGGTGACATGCACCGGTAAAATAATCAAAGGATTACCATGACGCGCCGCTATCTTGACATGAACCAGCACGATGCCTTGTACACCGTGGCGCGCAAGTTCCCGGGCGGAATCGATGCGCTGGCGCGTGCGCTCGACATGTCGCCCAACGTGCTGCGCAACAAGCTGTCGCCGTCGATCGCATCGCACTACCCTTCGTTCGAGGAAGTCTCGCTGATCGTCGAGCGCTGCCATGCGGCCGGCCTGCCCGACGCCCACCTGCCGCTGCACGCGCTGCTGGTGCGGCACGGCATGGCCGCCTTTACGGTACCGCAGCCGCAGCGCGCCCGCCAGGACGACCTGTCGCAGACCGTGTGCCGCGTGATGAGCGACGTCGGCGCGGTCGCGGAAGCGGTGTCGGGCGCGCTGGCGGATGGTAATGTCACCGAGGCGGAGGCCGACCTGATCGAGCGCAAGTTCCACGCCGCCCTGTCGGCGCTGGGCGCCTGGCGCGCACGCCTGCGCAGCGAGAACGACGCCGGCATCCAGCCGGCGCCGCTCGTGCATCCGCAGGTCTGACGGCGACGCACGGGCGCCGGGGCATCACCGGGAACCGGCGCGCCCGGCCACCCGCCCTTCCTCGACCGCGCCGGCGCGCAGCGAGCGCAGGAACAGGCCCAGGCCGCCGAAGGCCAGCACCAGGATGCAGATCAGTTCGAACGCCGTCATGGTGCGCAGGTTCAGGCTGACCGACGCGATCACGCCGAACACCAGCGCGCCGAACGAGCACAGCGCCACCAGCCAGCCCAGGTAGTTGCGGGCGTTATAGAAGATCATGGCGACGCCGATCACCAGCGGCACCAGGATGATGCCGCCGGTGACGCCGTAGCCGCCCACGCCAAACAGGCGCATGCCCAGCCCGAACGAGGAACTGACCACCACGCCGTTGAGCAGCAGGTAGAAGCCGCCGCACATCATCAGCAGTCCGAGGAAAAACTGTCCCGTGCCGCCGCCCGTTCCGCCCGCACCGTTCATGCGCGTCTCCGTCGAATGTTGAACACGCTTTACCATAATGGAAAAGTTGTCGGATTGCCAGCGACAGCAGCCGTGCCGTCCGGGCGTGTGGCGGATTCGCCAACACGCCGTGCGCCACTACCCGAAGGTTCGCGGCCGGCTGCAGGCAGCGCATTCAGGCGCCGCGCAGCGGCCGGAAAAAGGCGCGGATGTCCTCGGCCAGCAGTTGCGGTTCTTCCAGTGCGGCGAAATGGCCGCCGCTCGGCATCGGCGTCCAGCGCCGCACGTCGTAGCTGCGCTCGGGCCAGCTGCGCGGCGGCATCGGGATCTCGGCCGGGAACACCGCCACGCCCAGCGGCGGCTGCACCCGCTCCTGCGGCGCGAACGGCCTGGCCTGTTCCTCGACGTACATCTGGAACGACGGGCCGATCTGCTGGGTGAACCAGTACAGGCTGATGTCGGTCAGTAGCGTGTCGAAAGAAATCGACTTGTCGAAATCCTGGGTCCAGGCGTGCACCTTCTCGGCGATCCAGGCCGCCAGCCCGGCCGGCGAGTCGTTCAGGCCGCTGGCGGCGGTGGTGGGCTTGGTGGCGTGCATGCTGCGGTAGGCGCCCTCCTTTTCCTTCCAGTCCGACTGGCGCTTCTGGAAATCCTTTTCTTCCGGGGTCAATTCGGGCTGGCCTTCGCCCAGCGGCGGCTTGAACGAGGTCGGGATGTAATTCAGGTGCATGCCGACGATGCGCTCCGGGAAGCGCAGGCCGAGCCAGGACGTGACGCTGGCGCCGAGATCGCCGCCCTGGGCGCCGAAGCGGTCGTAGCCGAGCTGCGCCATCAGGTCGGCCCACAGCGCCGCGGTGGCGTAGGTGCCGACGCCCTTGCGGCGCGGCGCCGGCGAAAACGCATAACCAGGCAGCGACGGCACCACCACGTGGAAGGCATCGACCGGGTCGCCGCCGTGGGCGCCCGGATCGGCCAGGAGCGGCAGGATGCGCTCCATCTCGATGAAGGAACCGGGCCAGCCGTGCGTCAGCACCAGCGGCAGCGGCGCCGGGCCGGTACCTTGCCGGTGGACGAAATGGATGGCCTGGTCGCCGACCTGCGCCATGAACTGCGGCAGGCGGTTCAGCCGCGCTTCCTGGGCGCGCCAGTCGAAGCCGTCGGCCCAGTAGCGCAACAAGTCCTGCAGGAAGGCGGGCTCGATGCCCTGGCTCCAGCCCTGATCCTCGATGGCGGGCGCCGGGCGGGTGCGCAGCAGGCGTTCGCGCAGGTCGGCCAGGTCGGCGTCGGGGATGGCGATGCGGAATGGTTGGATGCTCATCTGGTGTCTCGCGATAGGGTCGATTCGTGATTCTAGTCCCGACACCGTTCCAGTCCGCGCACGTTGCCGCCAACAAAGAGAAACGCCCGCCAGCGTGAGCGCCGGCAAGCGCGCTGCCGTAAAATACGCGTTTTCGACAACGCTTCATCGCCGCCCATTTCATCATGCACATCAATCCCGAACGCAGCGCCCGCCCCGACTACGACCTGCTGGTACGCCAGGTCGCCAGCGTGCTGGAAGGCGAACGCGACCTGACCGCCAACGCTTCCCAATTCTCGGCCCTGGTGTACGACACCCTGTCCGACCTGAACTGGGCCGGTTTCTACCTGACCGTGCCCAGTAAAAAAGGCGAAGGCCAGGACCTGCTGGTCGGCCCGTTCCAGGGCAAGCCGGCCTGCGCGCGCATCCCGTTCGGGCGCGGCGTGTGCGGCGCCAGCGCGGTGCAGCGCCAGACCATCGTGGTGCCGGACGTGCATGCCTTCCCCGGCCACATCGCCTGCGATTCGGCCTCGGCGTCGGAAATCGTGATCCCGGTGATCAAGGACGGCAGGCTGGTCGGCGTGTTCGACATCGACAGCCCCGAGCCGGACCGTTTTTCCGAGGAAGACAAGGCCGGCCTGGAAGCGATGGTCGCGGCCTTCCTGGATGCCACCGACTGCTGACACGCGCCAGCCGGTACAATCAACGAACCGATCACCAACTTTTTTCGCACCATGAACCAACTCGAACAGCTCAAGCAATTCACCACCGTGGTGGCCGACACCGGCGACTTCCAGTCGATCAAGGCCTACGCGCCGCAGGATGCGACCACCAACCCGTCGCTGATCCTGAAGGCGGTGCAGAAGCCGGAATACCGCCCGCTGCTGGAAAAGGCGGTCGCCGATTCGCCCGACGGCTCGATCGAGGACGTGGTCGACCGCCTGTTGATCGCGTTCGGCGTCGAGATCCTGAAATTCGTGCCGGGCCGCGTCTCCACCGAGATCGACGCCGCCCTCTCGTTCGACACCGAGGCCACCGTCGCCAAGGGCCGCGAGCTGATCGCGCTGTACGAAGCGGCCGGCGTGTCGCGCGAGCGCGTGCTGATCAAGATCGCCTCGACCTGGGAAGGCATCCGCGCCGCCGAGATCCTGGAACAGGACGGCATCCACTGCAACCTGACCCTGCTGTTCTCGCTGGTGCAGGCGGTGGCGTGCGCCGAAGCCGGCGTGAAGCTGATCTCGCCGTTCGTCGGGCGCATCTTCGACTGGTACAAGAAATCCACCGGCACCGACTACCAGGGCGCCGACGATCCGGGCGTGCAGTCGGTCAAGCGCATCTACCAGTACTACCGCAAATTCGGCTTCGATACCGAAGTGATGGGCGCGAGCTTCCGCAATACCTCGCAGATCCTGGAACTGGCCGGCTGCGACCTGCTGACGATTTCCCCGGACCTGCTGCAGAAGCTGGCCGACACCGAAGGCGCGGTCGAGCGCAAGCTGAACGCGGACGGCGCCGACGGCCTCGAGAAGATCGCGGTCGACGAGAAAAGCTTCCGTTTCCTGCTGAACGAGGATGCGATGGCGACCGAGAAGCTGGCCGAGGGGATTCGCGCGTTCTGTGCGGATTCGGTCAAGCTGAAGAAGATGATCGAAGCGCTGCGCTGATCATTTTCATATCGTGGGGGCGTCGACGGTTGCAGGCACCGGTTGAACGCGTGGACGGCGGAGCCGCCTCGCCGGCCACGTCCACCCTACGTTCGTCTCCTACGCGAGCGCCGGCAGGCCCGGCCGAGCAGCGCGTTGCGGGCCGTCGAGGCGGAATGCGCTGACCAGCTGGTCGAGCGCCGCCGCCTGTTCCTGCAGGCCCTGGGCGGTGTGGGTGGCCTGCTGCACCAGGGTGGCGTTCTGCTGGGTCGCCGCATCCATCTGCGAGATCGCCTGGTTCACCTGCTCGATCCCCGCGCTCTGCTCGCGGCTCGCCAGGCTGATCTCGGCCATGATCGCGTGCATGCGCTGCACGCTCTGCAGCACGTCGTTCATGGTCGCGCCGGCTTCGGCCACCAGCAGGTTGCCGGCCTCGATCTGCTGCACCGAATCGCCGATCAGTTCCTTGATTTCCCGGGCCGCCGTGGCCGAGCGCTGGGCCAGGCTGCGCACTTCGCCCGCCACCACCGCGAAGCCGCGCCCCTGCTCGCCGGCGCGCGCCGCTTCCACCGCCGCGTTCAGCGCCAGGATGTTGGTCTGGAAGGCGATGCTGTCGATGACCAGGATGATGTCGACCACCTTGCGCGACGAGGCGTTGATCACGCCCATCGTGTCGACCACCCTGGCCACCACGCTGTTGCCCTTCTGGGCGATGCCGGCGGCGCTGTCGGCCAGCTGGTTGGCCTGGCTGGCGTGGTCGGCGTTCTGGCGCACGGTCGAGGTCAGCTGCTCCATCGAGGCCGCGGTCTGCTCCAGCGAACTGGCCTGCTGCTCGGTGCGGCTGGACAGGTCGAGGTTGCCGCCGGCGATCTCGTCCGAGGCAGTCGAGATGGTGCCGGTGGCGCCGCGCACGTCGCTGACGATGCGCGCCAGGTTGTCGCGCATCGACTTCATCGCGAACAGCAGGCTGCTGCGGTCGCCCGCGCGGGTCTGCACCTGCACCGACAGGTCGCCGGCCGCGATGCGCGTGACGATCTCGGTGGCGTAGTCCGGCTCGCCGCCCAGGCCGCGCATCAGCCAGCGCGTGATGAAGGCGGCGCCGGCCGCACCCAGCAGGATGCTGCCGCCCACCAGGCCGAAGATCCACACGCGCGAGGCGGCATAGCGCCGGTTGCCTTCGGCCGCCGCCGCGCGCCCGCCGTCGCCGTACATGCCGACGATCTTGTCGATGTGCGCGCGCAGCGCCACCACCAGCTTGTTCGACTCGCCGCGGATCAGCTGCCTGGCCAGCGCATCGTCGCCGGCGCGCGCGGCGGAGCGCAGCTTGCTGTCTTCGTCCATGTAGCGCCCCCACATCTCGAGCAGCTGGGCATACATGGCGCGCTCCTCGTCGTTCGCCATCAGGGCGACGTAGTCGTCCTGCATGCGGCGCAGGTCTTCCAGGTCCTTGGCGATGATGGCGTCGTACTTGTCCATGTCGGCGCGGTCGTTCGAGATGATGTACTGCAGTTCGCGCGTGCGGATGCGCGCCACCTGCGACTTGATGTCCTGGATCGCGCGCATGCCCGGCATCCAGCGCGCCGACAGCCTGGTCGCCGTTTCGTTGACCTCGCCCAGTTCACGGATGGCGACGGCGCCGATCAATGCGGTCAGGGCGATCACGGCGGCAAATGCCATGCCGAGCTTGGTGGCAAGCCGCATTCCGGAGAAAAGATTTCTCATGATGAGCACGCGTCCTTGGAAAATAAAGTAGCAATACTCAACGGAAACTAACAATTTTGATTATAGGTGCATCAATCTATCATTTCTATTAGGCAATAAAACAACGTTTGCGGAAGATGCGCATCAAAGCCGTCAAAACAGGTAGCAGGCTTGCAAAACATCAAAGATCGCGTCCAAGGATCAAATTCCAATGGCAATCGATGCTTTCCCTAAAGAAAATTTATTGGATTGGATACGATGATCTCTGTAAGCAAATACAAAGGCAATATCGTGCTGGCGGCTTCGCGCTTCGCCTGGAACGACGACCTCGACCGCATTTTCGACATCCTGTCGCAGCGCTTCGCGGACATCGGCGGCTTCAACGACAACGGTTTCCGGCCCCATCCGCAGGAGGTGGCGCTGCGCGCCGAGCTGGGCCGGGTGGCGACGCTGGCGCGGCTGCGCGACGCCCTGGCGGGACTGGATGCGGCGGCCGTGGTGCTGACCGACCTGGGCTTGCGCGGCCTGCCGCCGGCGCACCGCAACGCCGCCTTGTACGCCCTCACGCTGACGCTCGGCTATCCGACCTCGACCGACCAGCGCACCGGGCGGGTCGCCTGGGACGTCAAGGCGCGCCCGCTCGAGGAAGGCGGCCTGCGCTTCACCACGTTTTCCGAACGCGTCGGCAGCGCCGACATGCACACCGATTCCTCGTTCTACCCGATGCCGGAACAGCAGTTCATCCTGTACGTGGTGAATGCGGCGCGCTGCCTGGGCGGCCATTCGATCCTGGTCGACTGCGCCGACCTGCACCGCATCCTGCAGCGCAGCGCGGCGGGGCGGTCGGCGTTCGACCTGTTGTGCCGCACGCCGGTGCCGTTCCGGGTGCCGGCCGTGTACGCCGCCGGCGAAGACCGGATCGAGATCCACGTGGCCACCGTGTTCGAGCCGGCGCGCCGTCCGGGCGTGCCGTTCGCGATCCGCTGGCGCCACGACGCCATCAGGAAGGGGCTGGCGGCGCGGCCGGAGATGGACACGCCGGCGCTGCGCCAAGCGCTGGCGCTGGTGGACGAGGCCGCCGAGCACGGCGCCGCCCGCTTCAAGGAGCAGTTGCCGACCGATACCCTGCTGCTGGTCGACAACCACCACATGCTGCACGGCCGCACCACCTACGAGGACGAGGCGCGCCACCTGGTGCGCATCCGCATGTCCGACGTGCCGAATGCCGAACGCATCGGCCCGTCCGGCGTCAGCCGCGATTGATTGCCCGGCGCCGGTCCTGGCTTTATTCCTGCATCTCCCGCTCCAGCATCCGCACCAGGTCGGCGGCGCCGGCCTCGCGCGCCAGCGGCGCGCCCTGCCCGGCCCAGTGCGCCGCGAACACGTGCTTGTCCAGCGCCGCCGCCGCGGCATGCAGGCGCTTGGCCGCGTCGTACGCCAACGGGTAGGCGGCCGGCCGCACGCCGCCGCCATCGCCATGGACGATCAGGCGGTTGACGATGCCGCGCGCCGGCCTGCCGGACAGGGATGCGCTCAGGCGCGTCGTGGCGGCGCAGGCGCTTTTCAGGTTGTCGCGGTAGGCGGCGTTGGCCGCCGATTCCGGGCACAGGATGAAGGCGGTGCCGAGCTGCGCCGCCACTGCCCCCAGGTCGAGCGCCGCCTTGATGCCCTGGCCGTCCATGATGCCGCCGGCCGCGACGACCGGCAGCCGGGTGCGCTTGACCAGCATGCGCACCAGCACGGCGGTGCTGAGGCGCTCGTCGGGCGCGTCCGGATCGAACATGCCGCGGTGCCCGCCGGCCTCGATGCCCTGCGCCACGATCGCGTCGATGCCGGCGGCTTCGACCAGCGCCGCTTCGCGCGGGCTGGTGGCGCTGGCCATCGTATAGATGCCGGCCTGGCGCAGGGCGGCGATGCGCTCCGGCGTGGGCAGGCCGAAATGGAAGCTGGCCACCGCCGGACGCAGCGCCAGCAGCATCTCGAAGGAAGCGTCGTCGTCGTTGAAACTCCGGTAGATTTCGTCCAGCGCCGCCGGCGGGGTGGCTCCGACCTCCTTGAACAGCGGCGCCAGGTGCGCCAGCCAGGCGGCTTCGGTGGCGGCGTCGCGCGCTGCCGGCGCATGGCAAAAGAAGTTCACGTTGAAGGCGCGCCCGGTCAGGGCGCGCGTTTCCTCGATCAGCCTGCGCGATTGCGCGGCGTCGCCGGCGCCCAGGCCGAGCGAGCCGAGCCCGCCCGCCTCGGATACGGCGGCGGCCAGCCTGGGCGTCGACACGCCCGCCATCGGCGCCTGGATGATCGGATGCCGCATGCCGAGCCGGTCGAGAAATTGCCGGGATTGGTCCATCGGGTTCTCCTTTATTCGTTATCTCAGGCATTCCGCCGGCGCAAGCCGTCCATGTATGGATCGATCACGCAGCGCCCCACCTGCAGCAGGTCGAAGCCGTCGGGATCGAACATCCAGTTGCGGATCAGGCCATCGATCATGATCCACATCGCCAGCGCCGCCGTGGCCGGCTGCACGTGGGCATGGATCAGCCCCTCATCGACGGCCTTGCGCAGGCGCCGCTCGGAACGCGCCATCCAGTTGCTCATATTATGCTGGCGCCGCAGCCGGACGGCATCCATTTCGCCCACGAACTCGACTTTCAGCGTGGCGATCTCGAACACGCGGCGCGCCACCGGGTCCTCGACGGTACGGCGCAGCACGGCCAGCATGTAGTTGCGCAGGTCGTCCAGCGGATCGGCCGACTCGGCCTGGTCGAGCACCTTCTGTTCGGCTTCCAGCGGCAGGATCGCCCGGTCCATCATGGCGTTGAACAAGGCGCCCTTGTCGTCGAAATGCCAATAGATCGCACCGCGCGTCACACCCGCTTCGGTTGCGATATGCTGAAGCGTCGTCCTGGAGACGCCCTGCTCGACAAATAATTTCTCTGCAGCATCGAGGATGCTTTCACGGGTGGCGGCCGCCTCTTCCTTGGTTCTGCGGGCCATCGGCCGGTCTCTCCATTTTCATTGGTCTGGAACATTAAACATACACTCGTGATAGTATAGCTGTGTTTCTCCAAAGCCATCGATAAAACCGTGCGCGGCGCCAGAGTAGTGCCGCGGGACGGTTTTGTCCTTTTTTAAACTGAAGGGAATCGCGAAACCCGTTGCCAACGACTGCAGTGCCGGCGGCAGACGCCGTATCCGGAGACGACGCCGTTCCCTTGCGGCGTGCCGCGCACCATGCATCGTGCAGCAGGTTATCCAGAGATTCCACGTAGGAAGCACATTAATGCGCCCTGTCCACTCCCCTTCCTTGTCACTGTCCCGGATCGCCGCGTGTACCCTGACCGCCATCGCCCTGCTGTCGGCGTGCGGCAACAAGGACGCCGCTCCCGGCGCCGCCGGCGCGCCGGGCGGCAAGATGCCGCCGCCGCAGGTCGGCGTGATCACCACCAAATTCCAGCAGGTCGCGCTCGAGACCGAACTGCCGGCGCGCGTCGAGGCGATCCGCGTGGCCGAAGTGCGTGCCCGCGTCAACGGCGTGGTCCTCAAGCGCACCTTCACCGAAGGCAGCATCGTCAAGCAGGGCCAGTCGCTGTTCCAGATCGACCCGGACCCGTACCAGGCGCAGGTCAACGCTTCCCAGGCGGCGCTCGGCCGCGCCCAGGCCAACCTGACTTCGACCGCGGCCATCGTCAACCGTTACAAGCCGCTGGTCGAGGCCAACGCGGTCAGCCAGCAGGAATACACCAACGCCGTGGCGTCCCAGAAGCAGGCCGAGGCCGACGTCAGCTCGGCGCGCGCCCAGCTGAAGATCTCGCAGATCAACCTGGCCTTCGCCAACGTATACGCACCGATCTCCGGCCGCATCGGCCGCGCGCTGGTGACCGAGGGCGCGCTGGTGTCCGCCACCGAGGCGACCCAGCTGGCGCTGATCCAGCAGACCGATTCGGTCTACCTGAACATCACCCAGTCGGCGTCCGAACTGCAGCGCCTGCGCAAGAACGCCGGCGGCAAGGGCATCGACTCGGCGCTGCCGGTGACGGTGGTGATGGACGACGGCAGCGTCTTGCCGCGCAAGGGCAAGCTGCTGTTCTCGGACGTGACCGTCGACCAGACCAGTGGCCAGATCACGCTGCGCGCCCAGATCGCCAACCCGGACTCGGCGCTGCTGCCGGGCCAGTACGTGCGCGTGCGCCTGGCGCAGGCCGAGCTGCCCTCGGGCATCCTGGTGCCGCAGCAGGCCGTGACCCGCGGCGGCCAGACCGGCGACACCGTGATGGTGGTCGGCGCCGACAACAAGCCGGCCCAGCGCACCGTCAAGATCGCTTCCCAGGAAGGCGCCAGCTGGGTCATCACCGACGGCCTGAAGGAAGGCGAAAAAGTGATGGTGGACGGCTTCCAGAAGCTGCAGATGATGCCGCCTGGCACTCCGGTGCAGCCGGTGGCATGGACACCTGCAGCCAACCCGAACGCCCCGGCGGCGGCCGGCAACCCGGCGGCCCAGCCGAACGCGGCCGGCGCCGAGGCGAATGCCGCCGCCGCCGGCAAGCGCGTGCCGAACGCCGGTTCGCCGGCCGCCGGCGCCGCCGCCGGTCCCGGCAACACCCGCCAGTAAGACGTAAGAGGAACCATCTCAATGGCACGTTTTTTTATTGACCGCCCCATTTTCGCCTGGGTGATCGCGCTGTTCATCATGGTGCTTGGCGGCGTCGCCATCAAGTCCCTGCCGATCGCGCAGTACCCGACCGTGGCGCCGCCGTCGATCGTCGTCAGCGTCGCCTACCCCGGCGCCTCGGCCCAGACCCTGGAAGATTCCGTCATCTCCGTGATCGAACGCGAGATGAACGGCGCCCAGGGCATGATCTACATGGAGTCGACCAGCCAGGCCAACGGCACCGGCTCGATCACGATCTCGTTCGAGACCGGCACCGACCCCGACCTGGCCCAGGTCGACGTCCAGAACCGCCTGGCGCGCGCCACCCCGCGCCTGCCGGCGGCCGTGACCCAGCAGGGCGTGCGCGTCGACAAGGCGCGCTCCAACTTCCTGCTGTTCACCATCCTGTCCTCGGACGACCCCAACTGGGATCCGATCGCGCTCGGCGACTATGCGTCGCGCAACGTGCTGCCGGAAATCCAGCGCATCAAGGGCGTCGGCCAGGCCCAGCTGTTCGGTACCGAAAAGGCGATGCGCGTCTGGATCGATCCGGCCAAGCTGGTCGGCTTCAACCTGTCGCCGTCCGACGTCAACACCGCGATCAGCCAGCAGAACGCCCAGGTGGCCTCGGGCACCATCGGCGACCTGCCGCTGGCCGCCGGCCAGCAGATCACCGCGACCGTGGTCGTCACCGGCCAGTTGTCCAACGTCGAACAGTTCGGCAACATCGTGCTGCGCGCCAACCCGGACGGCTCCACCGTGCGCCTGAAGGACGTGGCCCGCATCGAGATCGGCGGCCAGGCCTACACCACTACCGCACGCCTGAACGGCAAGCCGTCGACCGGCGTCGGCGTGCAGCTGTCGCCGTCCGGCAACGCGCTGGAAACCGCGCAGCTGATCAAGGACCGCATGGCCCAGCTGCAGAAGTACTTCCCGCACGGGATGAAGTATGCGATCCCCTACGATTCGACCAAGTTCATCCAGATCTCGATCCACCAGGTGGTGGAAACCCTGATCGAGGCGGTGATCCTGGTGTTCATCGTGATGTACATCTTCCTGCAGAACATCCGCTACACCATCATCCCGACCATCGTGGTGCCGGTGGCGCTGCTGGGCTCCTTCGCCACCCTGCTGGCGCTGGGCTTCTCGATCAACGTGTTGACCATGTTCGGCATGGTGCTGGTGATCGGCATCGTGGTCGACGACGCCATCGTGGTGGTGGAAAACGTCGAGCGCATCATGTCCGAGGAAGGCTTGTCGCCCCTGGAAGCCACGCGCAAGGCGATGGGGCAGATCTCGGGCGCCATCATCGGCGTGACCGTGGTGCTGATGTCGGTGTTCGTGCCGCTGGCCTTCTTCGCCGGCGCGGTCGGCAACATCTACCGCCAGTTCTCGGCGGTGATGGTGTCCTCGATCGCCTTTTCCGCGTTCCTGGCGCTGTCCCTGACGCCGGCGCTGTGCGCGACCCTGCTCAAGCCGGTGGAAGCCGGCCACCACATGGACAAGCGCGGCTTCTTCGGCTGGTTCAACCGCACCTTCACCACCGGCGCCAAGCGCTACGAGGGCATCGTCGGCAAGCTCATGAAGCGCGCCGGCCGTTCGCTGGTCGTGTTCGTGCTGCTGGTCGGCGTGGTCGGCCTGATGTTCACGCGCCTGCCGAACTCGTTCCTGCCGAACGAGGACCAGGGCTACATCATCGCCAACATCCAGCTGCCGCCGGGCGCCACCGCGGAACGCACCGGCGTGGTCCTGAAGGCGATGGAAGACTACGTGATGAAGCAGCCGGAAGTGGCCGACATGGTCGCCGTGACCGGCTTCTCGTTCACCGGCCAGGGCCAGAACATGGGCCTGGCGTTCATCCCGCTGAAATCCTGGGACGAGCGCAAGGCCGCGGGTTCGGACGCGCAGGGCATGGCCAACCGCATCACCATGCACATGGGCGCGCTGCGCGACTCGTTCATCTTCGTGGTGAGCCCGCCGCCGATCCCGGAACTGGGACGCGGCACCGGCTTCTCGTTCCGCCTGCAGGACCGCGGCGGCAACG
The DNA here is from genome assembly GCF_012849555.1 of Massilia forsythiae. Taxonomy (NCBI): domain Bacteria; kingdom Pseudomonadati; phylum Pseudomonadota; class Betaproteobacteria; order Burkholderiales; family Oxalobacteraceae; genus Massilia; species Massilia forsythiae. The sequence goes on along the minus strand of NZ_CP051685.1, from coordinate 3,237,627 downwards.
GCCACGCGGCCCTGCTGGCCGCGCGCAACCAGATGCTGGGCATGGCGATGCAGAGCAAGGTGCTGACCGGCATCCGTCCGGAAGGCCTGGAAGACGCGCCGCAGCTGAAGCTGAACATCGACCGCGACAAGGCGCAGGCGCTGGGCGTGACCTTCGCCGCGATCAATACCGCGCTGTCGACCTCGCTCGGCTCGGCCTACATCAACGACTTCCCCAACGCCGGCCGCCTGCAGCGCGTGGTGGTGCAGGCCGACGCCAAGGACCGCATGCAGCCGGAAGACCTGCTGCGCATCAACGCCATGAACGCCCAGGGCCGTCCGGTGCCGATGTCCGCGTTCGCCACCACCGAGTGGGTCACCGGTCCGATGCAGACCACCCGCTACAACGGCTATTCGGCGATGAGCATCACCGGCGACGCCGCCCCCGGCTACTCGACCGGCCAGGCGCTGGACGAGATGCAGCGCCTGGCGGCCCAGCTGCCGCCGGGCTTCGCCTACGAATGGACCGGCCAGTCGCGCGAGGAAATCCTGGCCGGCTCGACCGTGTTCATCCTGATCGGCTTCGCCCTGCTGGCGGTGTTCCTGGCCCTGGCCGCGCTGTATGAAAGCTGGTCGATCCCGGTGGCGGTGCTGCTGGTGGTGCCGCTCGGCGTGCTCGGCTCGCTGCTGGCGGCGTCCATGCGCGGGCTGTCGAACGACGTGTATTTCAAGGTCGGCCTGATCACCATCATCGGTCTGGCCGCGAAGAATGCGATCCTGATCGTCGAGTTCGCCAAGGACCTGCAGGCGCAGGGCAAGTCGCCGTTCGAGGCGGCGCTGGAAGCGGCGCACCTGCGCTTCCGCCCGATCATCATGACCTCGCTGGCCTTCATCCTCGGCGTGCTGCCGCTGGTCATCGCCAGCGGCGCCGGCGCGGCGTCGCAGCGCGCCATCGGCACCGGCGTGATGGGCGGCATGATCACCGCCACCGCCCTCGGCGTGTTCTTCGTGCCGGTGTTCTTCGTGGTGATCCGCAGCTTCTTCAAGGGCCGCAAGGCAGCGCCGCCGGAAACCGCGCGCAAGGACGACACCGCTACCGTAGTCAAGGAACAACTATGATCGCAACCATGAAACGTTTGAATCCCCTCGTGCTGGCCCTGGCCATGGTGGGCTGCCTCGGCGGCTGCGTGAACCTGGCGCCCAAGTACGAGCGCCCGGCCGCGCCGGTGGCCGCCGGTTTCCCGACGGTGGAAGGCACTGTCCATAGCGGCAACCCGGTGGCGCCGCAGGCGCCGGCCGACATCGCCTGGCAGCGCTTCTTCACCGACGCCCGCCTGCAGCAGCTGATCTCGATCGCGCTGGCCAACAACCGCGACCTGCGCATCTCGATCCTGAACATCGAGCAGGCGCGCGCCACGTACCAGATCCAGCGCGCCGAGCGCTTCCCGACGATCAACGCGGCGGTCACCGGCAATCGCCAGACCACCGGCAAGGACCAGCCGATTTCCAGCGTCTACCAGGCCGGCCTGTCGGTCTCGGCGTTCGAGCTGGACTTCTTCGGCCGCGTGCGCAACCTGACCGAATCGGCGCTGGCGCAATTCCTGGCCACCGAGGAAGCGCGCAAGACCACGCAGATCAGCCTGATCGCCCAGGTGGCCAACACGTATCTGACCTTCCTGGCCGACGATGAACTGCTGGCCCTGACGCAGCAGACCCTCAAGACGCGCGAGGAATCGCTGCGCCTCTCCCAGCTGCGCTTCGAGAACGGGGTGTCGTCCAAGCTCGACCTGGACCAGGCGCTGTCGCTGGTCGAGCAGGCCCGCACCACGCTGGCCGCGGCCCAGCGCCAGCGCGCCCAGGACCTGAACCTGATCACGCTGCTGATCGGCCAGCCGATCCCGGACAACCTGCCGCCGGGCGCCACGCTGGCCAGCACCAACCTGCCGGACCTGCCGCCGGGCATGCCGTCGGACCTGCTGGCGGTGCGTCCGGACATCCGCGCCGCCGAGCAGCAGCTGATTGCGGCCAACGCCAACATCGGCGCGGCGCGCGCCAATTTCTTCCCGCGCATCGCCCTGACCGGCACCGCCGGCACCGCCAGTAACGAGCTGTCCGGCCTGTTCAAGAGCGGCACCTTCGGCTGGACCTTCGCGCCGCAGGCGGTGCTGCCGCTGTTCGACTTCGGCCGCAACCGCGCCGCCCTGGAAAGCGCCCGCGCCGGCCGCGACATCTACGTGGCGCAGTACGAGCGCAGCATCCAGACCGCGTTCCGCGAAGTGGCGGACGCGCTGGCCGGCCAGGCCACCTACAGCGAGCAGCTGCGCGCCCAGCAGGCGGTGGCGCAAGCCGAGAACGACCGCTTCAACCTGTCCGACCTGCGCTACCGCAGCGGCACGTCCAGCTACCTGGACTTGCTGGACGCCCAGCGTTCGCTGTTCGCGGCGCAGCAGCAGTCGATCCAGGCCAACCTGGCGCGCCTGCAGAACCAGGTCACGCTGTACCGCGTGCTGGGCGGCGGCTGGAGCGAACCGGCGGCCGGCCGGGCTGCCGCCGGGGTGCCGGTGGCCGGCAATCCGGTGGCCGGCAATCCGGTGGCCGGCAATCCGGTGGCCGGCACTCCGGTAGCCACCGGCAACGCCACGGCGGCGCGCTGAGTGCCGTGGGCGCAGTAGCTGGCGCCTAGCGCCTGACGCCCGGCACGGCGGGCAGTACCGGCCGGGGCCGGGCCGCGTTTCGGCGACAGCGAAGCGCGGCCCGGCCCCGGCTTCTTTTTTGCCGCCTGCATCCGCTTGCAGCGCAAGCAGCGCGGGGCCGGACGGATCCGTCCGGCCCCGCCGGCTCAAGCGGTGGCGGTGCGGCAGTCCAGCAGTTCCAGCAGTGCATCGACCTGGACCGGCTTGTTCAGGTGATGGTCGATGCCGGCTTGCACCGACTTGTTGCGCGATTCGGCATCGCTCCAACCAGTCAGTGCCACGACCAGGGTGTCTTCGGGCAGCAGGCCACGCGTCCTGGCCGTGTCGGCGACTTCGTGTCCGGACATGTCCGGCAATCCGATATCCAGCAGGACGGCATCGTAACGGCCTTGCGCGAGCGCGTGCAGCGCCGCCCGGCCCGTGTGGGCCGTGTGCGCCTCGAAACCATGCAATGCCAGCAGTTCCTGCAAGGTGTCGGCGGCGTCGGCGTTGTCGTCGACGACCAGTATCCTGCCCGCCTGCCGCTGCACCGTCGTCGCCTGCCCTGCCGGCGCCACGGCGGGAGGCGCCGCGCCGGCCGGCAGGGTCAGTGCGAAGCGCGCACCCAGGCCGGGGCCGTCGCTGTGGGCGCTCAATCTGCCGCCGTGGCACTGGACCAGGTAATGCGTCAGCGCCAGGCCGATGCCGAGACCGCTGTTGCCGGCGGTACCGCTCGTGCCTTCCTGGGAAAACATCTCGAACAGCCTCGGCAGCATTTCCGGCGAAATGCCGCGCCCCGTGTCGGTGACGGTGATCGCGACCGTTCCCGCCGATTCCCGGACCACGCGCAGGTCGATGCGCCCGCCCGCGGTGAACTTGAAGGCGTTGTGCAACAGGTTCGAGATGCATTGCGCAAGGCGCGCGCCGTCGGCATGCAGCATCACCGGATGTGCCGGCAATGTCGCGACGAAGCGGTTGGACGACGCGTCGATGACCGGCTGCAAGGTCTCGATGGCGCTGTGGACCACGGCCAGCAGATCCACCGCCGTCATCTGCAGGGTCAGCTTGGCCGAATGGATGCGCGACACGTCGAGCAGGTCGTCCACCAGGCGCGTCAACTGGCGGCCCTGGCGCAGCACGATGCCGGCGGCGCGCGCGACCTGCTGGTCCTGTCCGGCCCGGACGGCGATCAATTGCGCGGCGGTCACGATCGGCGCCAAGGGATTGCGCAACTCGTGCGCCAGCATCGCGATGAAGACATCCTTTTGCCGGCTGGCCTCGCGCAGTTCCGCCTGTTGCGCGATCAGCGCCATTTCGCTCGCGCGCAGCTTGTCGCCGGCCGTGCGCAGCTGGCGCATGGCGGTGTTCATGCGGTCGATCACCAGGCAGTCGACGACCAGGATGACGGCGAAGAACACCAGCGCGATGATGTCGCTGCTGGCCATCGAGGCCGGGCCGACGGCGGGCCCCATGAAGAAGGCCCAGGCCGACACGGTGCTCAGCATGGCCACCAGCATGCCCGGACCGAGCCCCACCATGTAGGCGGTCAGCAGCACCGCCGGAAAGAACGACAGGAAGGGGAATCCGCGCGCCGGCAGCACGTCGACCAGCATGAAGCGGGCGGCCAGCGCCACGGCGAACAGGAACAGCGCGAACAGGTAGCGCGCCAGGAAGGACGCGCCGCCAGAGCGCCAGGCGCCGCCGGACAATTGAAATTGCATAATAAAAAGAAATGATAATTGCTGAGCAGACAGCAGTATGGGGCTTTTGGCGTGCGCACGGAATAGCGGATTTGCCTGAGCGGCATCGCATGCAGAACTCCGGCGCGCCGGCATGGTCTACCTGACTGGGCATGTCCGAAGCCACCCTCGAACGCCATGCGATCGTTTTTCCGTGCACACTGGAAGGTCATCCTCGCCATCGTCCTGTTGATCCTGCTGGCGACGGTCACCGTCAATCCGAGCGCAGCCGCGCCGATGGGCACGGACGCCCGGCTGGCACAGCGCCTGCGCGCGCACGCGACCGTCCTTGCCGCCGGGGCGGGCGCAAGCTACGTGGCGCACACGCTGCGCGCCGAGGGCTACCGGGTGCGCATCCCGGCGCACCCGGCCGGCGCCGCGCCCGTCGTGCAAGCGGCGCTGGCCAACCTGGCGCCCGGCGCCGCGCCGGCGCGCCTGTTCGTCATCGGCGCCCGCTACGCCCGCCCGCCCGCCGGCACGGCGCACGGCGGCGATGCCGATGACGCGGCAAGCGGCCGTGCCGGACGGACGGCTGCATCCGCCAGCGACGGCAGCGTGGCCGCCGTGCTCGAACTGGCGCGCCTGCTCCGGGGCCTGCATCCGCGCCGCGGCACCGAGGTACGGTTCGTGTTCTTCCCCGGGCCGGCGCCGGACCATGCGGCGCAGACCGCGCCGTGCCCGGCCCGGCATCCGGCGGGCGGCCCTGGCTGCCCGGCTTGCCCGGGATGCGCGCCAGACGGCGACGGCTTCGTCGCCTATGCCGGCACGCCGGCATCGATGCATCTGGTGCAGGAAGCGCTCGCCGGCTTTCGCAGCGGCGCCGACGGTCCGCTGCGCGGCCTGGCGGCGCCGGCCTACGTGCGCGGGCTGACCCTGTCCGACCGCCCTGTCCACGGTCATGCCGGCGCCGTGGCCGTCATGGTCACCGACACCGAATTCATGCGCTACCCCTACCACGACACCGTGGACCGCGAGAACGGCGAGGCGGCAACGGTGCCGGAGGACGAGTTCGACGATGCCGGCAGCGCGCGCGTGGTGGCGGCGCTGGCGCGTACCATCGCCGCGCTGGCGCAAAACCGGCGCGGCTGACACGTCGCCGCGTGCCGGCGGCGCCGCGCCCTCGGCTGGCTGGCGCGCATGGGCAGCCTGAGCTACGAGCTGTACCTGTCGCACATGCTGGTGGTGCTGGCGGCCGAGGCGCTGTACCGCGCGCTGCCGGGCAAGGTGCAGGCCTGGACCTTTGCCGTCTACCTGCTGGTGCTGTCGTGCTGTTACGCGCTGGCGCTGCTGCTGGAACGGGCGATGGCGGGCATCATGGCGACCATCCGGGTGCGCGCAAGGCGCGCTTGACCGCCGCCACGTAACGCTCGCTGACCGGCACGCCGGCGCCGCATGCCAGCTCGAGCAGCGCGCCCTCCCCGTTTGCCGCGCGCAGCCGGCGCGCCTGGCCGCGCCGTACCAGGACGCACCGGTGGACGCGCAGGAATTCGGCCGGATCGAGGTAGGCTTCCAGCGCCGCCAGCGTGCTCCGGTGCAGCAGCATGCGCTGCGCCAGGTGCAGCTCGACGTAGTTGCCGGCGCTGCGGATCCACTGCACCCGGTCCAGGCCGACGCGCTCGATGCTTCCCACCGAACGCACCGCCAGTTCGCGCCAGTAGCCGGGCTGCGGATCGGCAAAGGTGCGCAGGGCGCGCGCATGGGCGTCGCGCTGGCCGAGCAGCACGGCGGCGCGTTCCAGCGTCTGCCGCAGACGCGTCTCGCTGACCGGCTTGACCAGGTAGTCCAGTGCATGCACGTCGAACGCCTCCAGCGCATGGCCGCGGTCGGCCGTGACGAACACCACCAGCGGCGGCATGGCGCGCCGGCTCAGGTCGCGCGCCAGCACCAGGCCCGATTCGACCGGCATCTGGATGTCCAGCAGCAGGATGTCGACGCCGCCGGCATCGATACGGGTGCGCGCGGCGGCGGCGTCGGCGCATTCGCCGGCGACCGCCCAGCCCGGCAGCGCCGCCAGCGCCAGGCGCAGGTTGGCGCGCGCGTGCAGCTCGTCGTCGACGATCAGTACCTTGGGTGCGGCGCTCATGCGTCGGCCGTCCGCGGAATGCGCAACTCGGCCACGAAGGCGCCGGCCTCGCGCACGGTGGCCAGCGAGGCGGCGTCGCCATAGGCCAGGCGCAGGCGCGCGCGGATGCCGCGCAGGCCGATGCCCAGGCCGGCCGCCGGCGCCGCGCTCGCGTGGACGCGGTTGCTGACCCGCACCAGCAACTGCGCGCCGTCGCGAAAGAAACCGATCGCCACGTCGCTGGTACCGGCATGGCATTCGAGGTCGTGGCGCAATGCATTCTCCACCAGCGGCTGCAGCAGCATCGGCGGGCAGGCGATGTCGTCGTCGAGCAGCTCGCCGCCCTCGATGCGCACCGCCAGGCGCGCCCCGAAACGCAGGCGCTGCAGGTCGAGATAGTCCTGCACGAAGCGCAGTTCCCGGCGCAGGTCGATCCAATCGCGCTCGCTGCTGGCCAGCGCGTATGCCAGCAGGTCGCCCAAGCGTTCCAGGCCGTCGAGCGCCAGGCGCTTGTCGTCGGTGCGCACCATGGCGCCGATGGCGCTCAGCGTGTTGAACATGAAGTGCGGCTCCAGCTGGCCGCGCAGGGCCGCCAGGCGCTGGCGTTCCAGCGACAGGCGCGCCTGGGCCAGCTCGCCGTCCTGCCGGCGCTGACGGCGCCACAGCAGGATGGCGGCCACGGCGCCGAAGGCCATCGTCAGCAGGACGAACACCACGAACCATTCGAACTTGTCCGCCGCCCGCCAGTAAGCCCAGGCGTTCGCCGGCGTCGGCGCGCGGTCGAGCTTGATGCAGCGCCTGAGGGCGAGGCCCAGCATGGCGCTCGGCCAGCACAGCAGGATATACACGAGGTAACCGGCGCCGATGCGGCGCGGCGTGGCCAGCCAGGCCGGGCGGCCCTCGTACACCAGGTACAGCAGGTAGCTCTGCACCATCATCGCGGCGTAACCGCACCACCAGCCCAGCGTCATCCGCCAATAGCTGCGGGTGTCGCCGTAGTGGGCCGCGTCGCCGTAGGTGGTGATGCCGGCCAGCGCGCACAGCACGGCCCACAGCGCGAAGTTGAGCGCCAGGGCGCGCAGCCAGGACGGCACGGGTACGAGGGATGTCATCGCGCGCAGTATACCAGCGCCGTCCGGGCATCCATCCCGGCCGAGGCGGCGTTCGTCACTCACTCAAAAACATTTCCTGCAGATCGTTCAGGAAGCGCTGCCCCAGCTCGGTCGGGCGGATCACCTTGAAATCGCGGTACAGCAGGCCCTTGGCCTCGGCCGCGTTCAATGCTTGCTCGATGGCGTTGATCGACAGGCCCGTGCGCTGGCCGAACAGGTTCGGATCGAAGCCCTCGGTCAGGCGCAGCAGGTTGAGCATGAACTCGAAGCCCATCTCGTCGCGGCCGATCTCGCGCTCCTCGTGCACCGGGTTGCCCTTGATCGCCGCTTCCATGAACGAGGCCGGCTGCTTGAAGCGCGCCTGGCGCAACACGCGGTGCGGGAACGACAGCTTGGAATGGGCGCCGGCGCCGATGCCGAGGTAGTCGCCGAATTCCCAGTAGTTCAGGTTGTGGCGCGCGCGCCGGCCCGGGCGCGCGTAGGCCGATACTTCGTAGTGCTGGTAGCCGCCGCCGGCCATCGCGCCGGCGATCATGTCCTGGATGTCGGCGCTGTCGTCGTCGCTGGGCAGCTGCGGCGGGTACTTGGCGAACACCGTGTTCGGTTCCATCGTCAGGTGGTACAGCGACAGGTGCGGCGGCGCGAACGCCAGCGCGGTGTCGATGTCCTGGCGCGCCTGCGCCAGGGTCTGGCCCGGCAGCGCGTACATCAGGTCGAGGTTGAAATTGTCGAAGTTGGCGTGCGCGATCTCCACCGCGCGCAGCGCCTCGCGCTCGTCGTGGATGCGGCCCAGCGCCCGCAAGTGCTCGCCGTTGAAGCTCTGGATGCCGATCGACAGGCGGTTGACGCCGCTGGCGCGGAAGGACTTGAATTTTTCCGCCTCGAAGGTGCCGGGATTGGCTTCCATCGTGATCTCGGCATTCAGGTCCAGCGGCAGCAGCATGCGCACGTCGGCCAGCAGCCGGTCCAGGCCGGCGGCCGAGATCAGGCTGGGCGTGCCGCCGCCGATGAAGACGGTGTGGACCTTGCGGCCCCAGATCAGCGGCAGCGACTGCTCCAGGTCGGCGCGCAGCGCATCCAGGTAGGCCTGCTCCGGCACCGGGCCGCTGGATTCGTGCGAATTGAAGTCGCAGTACGGGCACTTGCGCACGCACCACGGCCAGTGGATGTACAGCGACAGCGGCGGCAGCGCCGTCAGGTTCAGCGAGCCGGGCTGCAGGTATTGCAGGGCCGCCGTGGCCGGCGAGCGCGGCGCGCCCGGCTCGGGAAGCGCCGGTTTGATGGGAATCATTTCAGCTTCTCGACCAGTGCGCGCAAGGCCTGGCCGCGGTGCGACAGCGCATTCTTCTCGCTCGGCGCCAGCTCGGCGGCGGTCTTGCCCAGCGCCGGCACCAGGAAGTATGGATCGTAGCCGAAGCCGCCCGCGCCGCGCGGCATGTCGATCATGCAGCCGCGCCAGACGCCGTCGGCGATCACCGGCTGCGGGTCGTCGGCGTGGCGCACGTACACCAGCACGCAATAGTAATAGGCCGATTTGTCGGCGTGGGCGGCCAGCTCGCGCACCATCTTTTCGTTGTTGCGCGCGTCCGACTTCGGCTCGCCGGCAAAGCGCGCCGACAGCACGCCGGGCGCGCCCTTGAAGGCGTCGATGCAGACGCCGGAATCGTCGGCCAGCGCCGGCAGGCCGGTCAGGCGCGCGGCGTGGCGCGCCTTGGCGAGCGCGTTCTCGACGAAGGTGCCGAACGGTTCTTCCGCTTCCGGCACGTCGAATTCCCCCTGCGGATGCAGTTCGAAGCCGATCGGCGCCAGCAGCTGGGCGAATTCCTTGAGCTTGCCGGCGTTGTTCGAGGCAAGGATGAGACGTTGGGTCATGGCGTGGACAGAATGGGGAAAGGCGTTATTCTAGCGCCGCCTGCAGTATGCCGCATGCCGCCTGCCGCGTTTTACTGCACCGGTATCACGATGCGCGCCTCGAAGCCCGGCGCCGCGTCGCGCAGCGCCAGCGCGCCGCCGTGCAGTTGGGCGATGGCGCCGACGATCGCCAGCCCGAGCCCGTTGCCCGGCAGGTGGCGGCTCTGGTCGACGCGGTAGAAGCGCCGTCCCAGCTTGTCCATCTCGGCCGCAGGCACGCCGGGACCGTAATCGCGCACGGCCAGCGATACGCCCGCTTCCCCCGTTTCGGCGCGGATGTCGACCCGGCCGCCGGCGCGCGCGTACTTGATCGCGTTGTCGATCAACCCGGCCAGCGCGCTGGCCAGCAGGTGGCGGTCGCCGCGCACCGGCACCGGGCCGGCGGCCAGGCAATGCAGCGCCACGCCCTGCTCGTCGGCGGCGGCTTCGTACAGCTCGGCCATGTCGGCGGCCAGCGCGGCCAGGTCGAGCTGCTCGAACGAGCCGGTGCGCACGCCGGCTTCCAGCGCGGCGATCTGCAGCAGCTTGTCGAACAGCGAGATCACGCCGTCGATGCCCTCGATCGCCAGGCGCGCGTCGAGCGCCAGCGCGTGCGGGTCGCCGCTCGCCTCGAGCGCGCGTTCGAGGCGCCCGCGCACCCGGCCGAGCGGCGTGCGCAGGTCGTGCGCGATCGAATTCGAGACGTGGCGCACGCCCTCCATCAGCGCCTCGATGCGGTCGAGCATGCGGTTGATGTCTTCGCCCAGGCGCGCGAACTCGTCGCGGCCCTGCACTTCGATGCGGCTGGACAGCTCGCCGCCGGCGATGCGCGCGCTGGTGCGGCGGATGTGGCCGATGCGGGCCTCCAGGATGCTGCGGAACAGCTGGGCGCCGAAAAAGGCCAGCAGCACCGACACCGCGGCCCCGGCCAGCAGCGCGCGCAGCACCACGGCGCGGACCGAATCCAGCTCTTCCAGGTCGCGCCCGACCAACAGTTGGCTGGCGTCGTCCAGGCGCACGGCGAGCAGGCGCACCGACACCGGCGCCGGCGTTCCGGCGCGCTGCATGCGGCTGGACGCCAGGCGGCCGGGCGCCGGCAGCGCCCCGCGCCAGCGCCCCAGGTTGCCGGACACCAGGCGCCCGGCGCCGTCGAACAGGCCGAGCATCTCGGTGTCGGTGTCGTCGCGGTCGTGCAGCTGCGTCTCGATCTCGCGCATCGCCGCCGGCCGGCCCTCGGCGCGCCAGGCGGCGCGGATGCGCGCCTGCGACGCGGCGATCTTGTTGTCGATCGAGCGCTCGAACACGCCCACGGTGCCGAAGTAGACGATGGCCGACAGCGCCGCCATCGACAGCGCCATCAGCAGGCCGTAGCCGACCGCCAGGCGCGCCGCGATCGAGCCGCGCAGGCTAAGCCGCGGCGCCATGCGACGATGCGGCCGACGACTGGGCGCTCAGCATGTAGCCGGCGCCGCGCACGGTGTGGATCAGGGCCGGGCTGAAATCCTTGTCGATCTTGCCGCGCAGGCGGCTGACCTGGACGTCGATGACGTTGGTCTGCGGGTCGAAGTGGTATTCCCACACGCCTTCCAGCAGCATGGTGCGGGTGACGATCTGGCCTTCGTGGCGCATCAGGTATTCCAGCAGGCGCATCTCGCGCGGCTGCAGCGCGATCGCGGTGGCGCCGCGGGTGGCGCGCATGGTGCGCAGGTCGAGCTGCAAATCGGCCACCTGCAGCACGCTGACCTCGCGCGACCAGGCCGCGCGCCGGCTCAGGTTTTCCACGCGCGCCAGCAGTTCCGAAAGTACGAACGGCTTGGTCAGATAGTCGTCGCTGCCGGAGCGCAGGCCGCGTACCCGCTCGTCGACGCTGTTCAGCGCGCTCAAGATCAGCACCGGCGTGGCGTCGCCGCGCGCGCGCAGGCGCTCGATCACGCCGATGCCGTCGACCTGGCCGGGCAGCATGCGGTCCAGCACCACGACGTCCCAGCGCCCTTCCTGCAGGCGGCGCAGGCCGTCCTCGCCGCTGGTTTCCGCCTGCACGGCATAGCCGGCGGCGCGCAGCGCATCGCACAGGTAGGCGCGGGTTTCATCGTCGTCTTCGATCACGAGGCAGTGCGGCATGGCGGCGTCCGGTGGGTTGACAGGCCAGTATAGCCGAGTGTGTTTCTTCAAGACATTACGGTTCGGTAAGCTTGCCGGGCCTGGATTACGGCTTGGTAATGATTACCCGATCGTAATGTTTACGCGCTCGCGGATCTCTATCATCCCGCTGCAACCGGCGCCTGCCGCGCGCCGCCGTCGAACCGGGAGTCCCACATGAACCAAGCCAATCACCCCTTCACGCATCGATCCACGCGCCGCCTGGGCGCCTGCCTGGCCTGCGGCCTGTGCCTGTGCTGCCTGCTGGCGGGCTGCGCCGAACCGCTCGGCAACGGCCTGGTCGACTGGGCGCACGGGGCGCGCCGCGCTCGCGTGCTGGCCGTGCTGGATGCGCAGGCCGGCGCCGCCGCGCTGCACGCCTGCGCGCCGTCCGCGCCGCCCGCCACTACCTACGTACGCGTGCGCTATCGCCTGGCGCGCCTGCACCGCAGCGCGGTGGCGCCGCTGCCCGCCGGGATGACGCTGGCGGCCGGCGACGAGGTCGAGCTGTGGCCCGAGGATTGCGATGCCTGCCAGGCGGCGCGCATCGAACGCGTGCTGCCGGCGCCGGCCGCCGGATCGCCGGCCGCCGGAAAGGAATAAGGCATGGATTTCGCTCCTCATTCCCGCCGCCTGCGCACCGGCGCGCTGGCGCTGGCCCTGGCCTGCGCCGCCATCGCCGGCCCGGCCGCGGCGCGCCCGCTGCGCCTGGCCGAGGCGCAAGCCATGGCCGAACAGCATAACCACGACCTGAAGCTGGCCGCCATCGGCGTCGACAGCGCGGCCGCCGCCGTCGCCAGCGCCGCCGCCGCGCCGAATCCGGTGCTGACCGTGCAGAGCATGAACATCAACCCGGCCGCCGGCGTCGGTGCCGGACCGCTGCACGCCAAGACCGTCGACAGCGCGCTGCGGGTCGACCAGCTGGTCGAACGCGGCGCCAAGCGCAGCTTGCGCACGGCCGCCGCCGGCCAACTGGCGCTGGCGGCGCGCGCCGACCTGGCCGATACCCGCCGCCAGCTGCGGCGCGACGTCGCCCAGGCCTACTACGACCTGCTGGCGGCGCAGGAACGCAGCGCCCTGAACCTCGACAGCGCCGCGCTGGCCGAACGCGCGCTGCGCGCCGCCGAGCAGCGCCAGCGCGCCGGCGACCTGGCCGGCAGCGACACCGCCCGCCTGCGCATCGACGCCCTGCGCGCGCGCAACGACGCCGACGATGCCGCCGCCGACCTCGACCAGGCCAGGCGCGCGCTGGCCCAGCTGCTCGGACTCGGCGCGGACGCCGACCTGAGCGCGGCCGATGCGTGGCCGGCGCCCGCGTCCGCGCCGGCTTCCGCTTTGTCTTCCAGCGCCGCCGTCTCCGGCGACGGTTCCGGCGGCGGCACGGCCGGCATCGCCGGCGCGGATGGGGGCAGCGGCGCCGTGTCCACAGCCACCGCATCGGCCACGGATGAACGCCGGGACAGCGCCGCCATCGAGCGCCGCGCCGATATCGCCGCCGCGCGCGCGCGCCTGCAGGCGGCGCGCTCCGCGCGCGACCTGGCGCTGGCCGGGCGCACGCGCGACGTCACCGTCGGCGTGCAGTTCGAGCATTACCCGGCCAGCAGCGCCAATCCGCAGGGCAGCGGCAACAGCATCGGCATCGCCGTGCAGGTGCCGCTGTTCGTGCGCTACGGGATGCAGGGAGAAATCCGCAGCGCCGAAGCCGCCCTCGACGCCGCCGGCGAGAACCTGGCCAAGACGCGCCAGGCGGCGCAAGCCGACGTGGCGCGCGCCCGTGCCCAGGCCGATGCCGGCGCGCGCCGCGTGGCGCGCTACGACCGGGACTTGCTGCCGGCCGCGCACAAGGCGGCCGATGGCGCCGAGTTCGCCTTCGCCCACGGCGCGCTCGGCGTGATGGACGTGCTGGACGTGCGCCGCGCCTGGCGCGCGGCCCAGCTGGACGCGCTGGCCGCGCGCGCCGACTACGCCAGGTCGCTGGCGGCGCTGGACGCCGCCCTGCATACCGAAACGAACGACTGAGCCTGCAACCCAGGCCGAACAACCGGGAGCCGAACCCATGAACATCCTGACCTACACCGCCGCATGCGGCCTGGCGCTGGCCACGGCCGGCGTGGCCTGCTACGCCCTGCTGCCCGAGCGCGTCGCCAGCGCCGCCACCGTCCCCGCCACCGTCCCCGCCACCTCAGCGGCCAAGGCGCCCGCCGCCGGGCCGGGCGCCGGCCTGCTGCGCTTCGCGCCGAACGACCCGCAGCTGTCCTTTTTGAAGATCGAAGCGGTCGGCGCCGGCGCGCTGCCGCTGGCCGACCCGGTGGCCGGGCGCATCGCCTACGACGAAGCGCGCACCAGCCGCGTCAGCTCGCCGGTGCCGGGGCGCGTGGTCGCCCAGCACGTCGAGGTCGGCGACAGCGTACGCGCCGGCGCCCCCGTGGTCGAACTCGATTCGCCCGACCTGGCCGCGGCCCAGGCCGACGAGCGCAAGGCCGCCGCCGACGAGGAGCGCAAGCGCCTGGCGCTGGGCCGCGCGCGCATGCTGCTGGACGCCGAAGTCCTGGCGCGCAAGGATTTCGAGAACGCCGACGCCGACTACCGGCAGGCCGACGCCGAGGCACGCCGCGCGCGCCAGCGCATCGCCAACCTGCACGCCGGCGGCAAGGTCGACGGCCGCTTCGTGCTGCGCGCGCCGCTGGCCGGCATCGTGGCCGACAAGCAGGTCAACCCGGGCCAGGAAGTGCGCCCCGACCAGTCGAATCCGCTGCTGGTGATCAGCGACCTGCGCCACGTGTGGGCGATCGCCGACGTGCCCGAGCGCCTGGCCGCCCGCCTCCAGCGCGGCCAGGCGGTCAGCGTCGAGACCGAGGCCTGGCCGGGCGAGCCGGTACGCGGCGCCATCGAACGCATCGGCGTCGCGGTCGATCCGGTCACGCGCCGCGTGCAGGTGCGCTGCGCGCTGGACAACCCGGACGGCCGCCTGAAACCCGACATGTTCGCGCGCATCGCCTTCATTTCAAGCGCCGACCGCGGCGCCGCGCTGGCGCTGCCCAACACCGCCCTGTTCACCGAAGGCGCCCAGACATGGGCCTACGTCGAAGTCGCGCCCGGCAGCTTCGAGAAGCGGCGCGTGCACGTGGCCATGGGCGGCGCCCGGGTGTCGTTCGTCGACGCCGGCCTGCGCCCGCGCGAGCGGGTGGTGGTCGAAGGCGCGCTGCTGCTGAACGCCGAGGGAGCCAACCATGCTGGCTAGGCTGCTCGACCTCGTGCTGGCCCAGCGCGTGCTGGTGCTGTTCCTGACCGGCTGCCTGGCGGCGCTCGGCTGGCATGCGCTGGACGACTTGCCGATCGAAGCCTTCCCCGACGTGCAGGACGTGCAGGTGCAGGTGGTGACGCAGCTGCCCGGCCAGGCCGCCGAGGAAGTCGAGCGCGTGGCCACGCTGCCGATCGAGCGCGAGCTGGGCGGCGTGCCGCGCCAGACCCAGCTGCGCTCGGTGAGCATCGGCGGCCTGTCGGTGGTGACGCTGACGTTCGCCGACGGCACCGACGATTACTTCGCGCGCCAGCAGGTGACGGAACGCCTGCAGAACGTGACCCTGCCGCCCGGCGTGCAGCCGTCGCTGGCGCCGCTCACCACCGCCGTGGGCGAGGTCTACCGCTACGTGCTGGATGCGTCCGGCGTGGCAACGCCGGGCATGGACGAGAACGAGGTGCGCGCGCTGCAGGACTGGGTCTTGCGCCCGGCCCTGCGCGCGCTGCCCGGCGTGGCCGACGTGGTCAGCTTCGGCGGCACCGTCAAGCAATACCAGGTGCAGGTCGACCCGCTGGCCCTGAACCGCTACGGCGTCACGCTCGACCAGGTGCGCCAGGCGCTGGCCAACGCCAGCGCCAACACCGGCGGCGGCCTGGTGCAGCGCGGCGACGAGGCGCTGGTGGTGCGCGGCATCGGCATCTTCGACGGCATCGACGACATCGGGCGCGCCGTGGTCAGCGCCAGCAACGGCCGCACCGTGCTGGTGGCGGACGTCGGCCGGGTCGCCATCGGCAACAGCCCGCGCTCGGGCGTGGTCGCCTTCAACCGCGAGAACAGCGTGGTCGAGGGCATCGTCCAGATGAGCAAGGGCGCCAACGCCGCCAAGGTGGTGGCGCAGGTGCGGCAAGCGCTCGACGGCATGGGCGCCAAGCTGCCGCCCGGCGTGCGCATCCGCACCATCTACGACCGCAGCGACCTGATCGGCCACACCGTGCGCACCGTGGCCGAGAACCTGACGGTGGGCGCGCTGCTGGTGATCGCCATCCTGGTCATCTTCCTGGGCAACTGGCGCGCCGCGCTGATCGTCGCGGCCGTGATCCCGCTGTCGCTGCTGTGCGCCTTCATCGTGCTGGACGCGCGCGGCATCCCGGCCAACCTGATCTCGCTCGGCGCGGTGGATTTCGGCATCATCATCGACAGCGCGGTGGTGCTGGTCGAGGCGCTGCTGGTGCGCCTGCACGCGGCCTCGCTCGACGCGCGGCCGCAGCCGGCCGAGGCCACCATCAAGCAGACCGTGCTCGCGCTCGGCCAGCCGATCCTGTTCGCCAAGGCCATCATCATCGTCGCCTTCATCCCGATCTACACCTTCCAGCGCGTGGAGGGCAAGATCTTCGCGCCGGTGGCGTTCACGCTCAGCTTCGCCATGCTGGGCGCGCTGCTGCTGACCCTGACGCTGATGCCGGCGCTGCTGGCCTGGGCGCAGCGCGCGCGTCCGCTGCGCGAGCGGCCCAACGCCTGGCTGCCGCGCCTGCAGGACGGCTACCGCCGCCTGCTGCTGCGCGCCGGCGCCCGCCGCGGCCTGGTGTTCGGGGTGTCGGCGGCGCTGCTGGCCGCCGCGCTGGCCTGCGCGCCGCTGCTGGGCAGCGAATTCCTGCCCAAGCTGGACGAAGGCAACCTGTGGCTGACGATCGAGCTGCCGACCTCCAGCTCGCTGGACAACACGCGCGCCATCGAAGCGCGCGTGCGCGCCATCCTGCAGGGCTACCCGGAAGTCGGCAACATCGTGTCGCACGTCGGCCGCCCGGACGACGGCACCGATCCCAAGGGCCCGAACAACATGGAGATCCTGGCCGACCTGCACCCGCGCGCCACCTGGCGCTACCCGGACAAGGAAGCGCTGGTGGCCGACATCGGGCGCCGCATCCACGCGCTGCCCGGCGTGCCGACCAATTTTTCCCAGGTCATCGAGGACAACGTCGAGGAAGCGCTGTCCGGTGTGAAGGGGGAGATCGCGGTCAAGCTCTACGGCCCCGATCTGGCGGTGCTGGAGCGCAAGGCCGGGCAGGTGGCGAATATCCTGCGCGCGATCCCCGGCGCCGCCGACGTCGAGGCGATCCGCATCGCCGGCCAGAGCGAGCTGGACATCCGCATCGACCGCGAGCGGGTGGCGCGCCTGGGCCTGAACGTGGCCGACGTCAACGCCGCCATCCAGGCGGCGCTGGGCGGCATCGCGGTCGGCCAGTTCTACGAGGGCGACCGCCGCTTCGACCTGACACTGCGCCTGGCCGACAAGCAGCGCAGCTCGCTCGACGCCATCGGCGCGCTGCAGGTCAGCCTGCCCGGGGGTAGCGCAAGCGGCGCCGGCAGCGTGCGTCTGGCCGACGTGGCGCGCATCGAGACGCGCCAGGGCGCGGCCCGCATCGCGCGCGAGAGCGGCCAGCGCAACGCCTCGGTCAAGGCCAACCTGCTGGGCCGCGACCAGGGCAGCTTCGTGGCCGAGGCCCGGCAAAAGGTGGCGCAGGAGGTAGCGCTGCCGCCCGGCTACACGATCGCCTGGGGCGGCCAGTTCGAGAACCAGCAGCGCGCCGTCGAGCGCCTGCGCGTGATCGTGCCGCTGACCGCCTTCTTGATCTTCGCCCTGCTGTTCGGCGCCTTCCGCTCGATGGCGCGCGCATTGCTGGTACTGGCGATCGTGCCGTTCACGCTGGTCGGCGCGGTGGCCGGCCTGGCGCTGGCCGGCCTGCACTTCTCGATCTCGGCGGCGGTCGGCCTGATCGCCGTGGCCGGCATCTCGGTGCAGAACGGCGTCATCCTGGTCGAGCAGATCGTCGAGCTGGGGCGCGCCGGCCGCCCGGCTTGGGACAGCGCCTTGGAGGGCGCGGTAGCGCGCCTGCGGCCGATCCTGATGACGGCGTTGATGGCCGGCCTCGGGCTGCTGCCCGCGGCGCTGTCGCACGGGGTCGGGTCCGAGACGCAGCGCCCGTTCGCGGTGGTGATCGTGGGCGGGATCGTGTCGGCGACGGTGTTTACCTTGTTGCTGCTGCCGCTGGCATGGCCGTGGTTCGCGGGCCGTGGCGCGCGCGGGACGGCCGCGGCCTGCGCCATTGAGAATGTGAACGCGGACGCGGTCCATTGAGCCTGCCCGTTCCGGTCCGGCAGAGGCTCGCGCTCCTGCCGGCCGCTGTCGCCCGGTCCGCGAGCGACGGTGCAGGAACCGGTCTTACAAACTTCCCAGGTTGTCCGTCAAATTGAAGAACAACCCGTCGCTGTGCCGGCGGATCGCCTGGATGGTCGGGATCGACTCCTGGGCGGCAACCTCCCTCTTCAGCGCCTGATCCGCTTGCCCGGACACTTCGCACAACAATTCATATTGCTTGCTGATCGCAGAGCGTTTCTTGGCGACGAAATCCGCCAATACCGGCGGCTGCAGCGGCACGCAGTCCAGTTCGAAGTTGCCATCGGCGCGCAGCAGCGCGCCGCAACTTTCCCAGAAGCCGTCGTAGTCGGCGAGCAGCTTGCCATCTTTCCTGAAACTGGCCAGCGCGTGATTGTCGTTGCCGACCAAATAGACCTTGCCGGCCCCGAGTTCATGCCCCAGGTTCCTCATCAGCTTCAACATGAGCCGCTTCGGATGCAGGCCGAAGAAATCCCTGCCCGCCTCGCGCATCAATGCCAGTCCATCATGGCGCGGCCCCTGCAGGCCGCCGATGGCGATGCACCATCGATCGAGCTTCAGGAACGAGAAAGAGCAGGAACAAATCAGCGCATCTTCCCGGAACAGGCGCAGCGCGAGATCGCCTTCACGGTCCATCTTCATGCCGCATTCGAGCGTCAAGCGGTAGCGCGCGGCCGATTTACCGGCGAATTCGGCCAGCAGCATGGGCGATGCGGCTGCCTTCAGGATGACCGGGTTCCAGCCGATCGACCTCGCAAAGCTGTAGTGCCCGATCAATTGGGAAACCCGCTGGGCGCAATCGAGCTTGTTGGTCAGGTAGCTTCGATAGATTTTCCGGAGCAGATAAGGATTATGCGCGACGAGCCTCGCATAAAACTCGTGTGAATTGAGAAAACCCATCCATTTCCTGGTCGGCTCGCGATAGGCGACCGACCTCGCTTTCAATTTCAGGAATTCCCTCGCCCTGGCGATGCCGGCATATTGGACGACGCCGCTGGCCGCGGTCACTTTCGGCGCTTCTTCTCGCTTCATTTTCATTCGATGATATTTACAAAAATAGAACCAACCCTCGCATGCCCTGGCGTGCAGCCGAAAGACATTCGTACCGATGCGTCGCTCGTGAATTAAACCATGTAAATACAGGCAATGGTAGAGCGATCGGTTCTCGTTTGGTGGAAGAGTGTCTCTTTTTTTGTATTTACAGGAAGAGCGGGTTCTGCATGTGGCAGCGCCGCGCAAAAAAAACCCGCGTGGCGGCACGCGGGCGGAACGGGAATGGAAAAACCGCGACCCGCAGCGCGGACGTGCGCCGCCGCAGCCTCAGAGCGCGGACGCCAGGCGCGCCATCACGCCGACCACGTGGTCGATCTGCGCGCGCGTATGCGCCGCGTTGAGCATGAAGCGCAGGCGCGCCTGCCCCACCGGCACCGCCGGGAACTGGATGGCGTCGACGTGCACGCCTTCGTCCCGCAGCGCGCGCGCGAAGTGCTGGCAGCGCGCCGCGTCGCCGATCAGCACCGGCACGATCGGGGTGCTGGTCGACACCATGTGGTAACCCAGCGGCGCCATGCGCTCGACGAAGTAGCGCTGGTTGTCCCACAGGCGCGCCCGCCGTTCCGGCTCTTCCTCCAGCAGGTCGAGCGCGGCCAGCAGCGCGTTGGCCTGGTCCGGCGGCGGTGGGCAGGTGAAGCCGTAGGCCGAGCTGGTCAGGCGCAGCACGTCGGCCATGTCGCGCTCCAGGGCGACGAAGCCGCCGATCGCACCGAGCGCCTTGCTCAGCGTCCCCATCTGCATGATGGCCGGGCTGTAGCAATTAAAATGTTCCGAGGTGCCGCCGCCGTTTTGTCCCAGGATGCCGGTGGCGTGGGCGTCGTCGATGTACAGGATGGCGCCGTAGCGTTCCGCCAGCGCGGTCAGCGCGGGCAGCGGCGCGATCGTGCCTTCCATGCTGAACACGCCGTCGCTGACGATGATCGGGCTGATGCCGTCGGCCGCCTTGAGCAGCGACTCCAGGTGGTCCATGTCGGCATGGCGGTAGACGTGGCGGTCGGCGCCCGACATCAGGATGCCTTCGCGGATGCTGATGTGGTTGTATTCGTCGGTGAAGTAAGCGTAGCGGCGGCGCTTTTTCGGACGGAAGCCGTGCAGGCGCGCCAGCATGCCGGCCTTGACCAGCGTGGACAGCACGCCGATGTTGGTCATGTAGCCGGTCACGAACAGCACCGCGTCGCTCTTGTGCTTGAGGGCGCCCAGGCGGCGCTCCAGCTCGCGGTACACCGGCAGGTCGCCGCCCAGCAGGCGCGACTCGCAGTTGCCGACGCCGTAGCGTTCCAGGCCGGCCTTGGCGGCGTCCACCAGGCGCGGGTGGTTGGCCAGCGCCAGGTAGTTGTTGGTGCTGAACGAGACGGCGGGTGCGCCGTTGACCCGGAACACCGGGTCCGGCAGGGTGTCGTGCACCGTGGATTCGTGGTGGATGGCGCTGGTGTGCAGCCAATCGGCGATGTCGGCGAGATCGTGCATGGTGTCGGTGGCGAGCGTGGCGTGGATGCGGGAGACAGGCGGCAGCCGGGTGGGTCGGCCGGCTGCGCTGCGATGCAGTATAGGCCAGCGCGGACCGCGTAAATATTACGGTTCCGTAATGTGGCCCGCATGCCGCGCGCGCCGCGCGTATGCTGCCGCGGCGCCGGCGCTATCATGGACGCGCCCGGCATTTTTCGACCCAAGGAATCATGGAAGCACAGGAACTCATCGACCAGGCCCGCGAGGCCCGCACCGAACGCCTCGACCGCAAGGTCGCCCTCACCGTGGCCCTGCTGGCCTCGTTCATGGGCGTGTGCAAGGTCAAGGACCACAACATCGTGCAGACCATGCAGCAGGCCCAGTCGGACAAGGTCGACCAGTGGGCCTTCTACCAGGCGCGCAACCTGCGCCAGGAGCAGGCCCACGTGGCGCTGCTGCAGCTGCGCCTGGCCGCGGCGGCGCGCCCGCCGGCCGAGCAGGCCGGCTACCAGGCCGCCATCGCCGAGCTGGAGCGATTGGAAGCCGACCAGGCCGCCAAGAAGGAGGCGCCGCGCAGGCAGGCCATGCAGGACGCGGCCACCTACGAGGCGCTCAACCGCCGCGACGACCAGTTCGACCTGAGCGACGCGGTGCTGGCGCTGGCGCTGTCGATGCTGGCCGTGACCACGCTGACGCGCCAGCAGTGGCTGTTCCGCGCGGCGCTGGTGCCGATCGTGGTCGGGGTGTTGTACGGGACGGTGGCGTTTTTCGGGTGGCGGATCCATCCGGCGTGGCTGGCCGAGTTGCTGTCCTGATCAAGGATGGCGCTACGGTTGCGTCGTCCCCGCGCAGGCGGGGACCCATGCAGAATGTACCGAAGCGGCAATGCCGGCATCTCGATTCCGGTTGCTCGGTATGGGTCCCCGCCTGCGCGGGGACGACGGGCGACGTTACAGCAGCAGCCCGAGCGCGCGCTTCTGCATGCCGACCAGTTCCAGGATGCCGCTCTCGGCCAGGTCCAGCAAACGGTTCATGCCGGCGCGATCGAAGGCCGCGCCCTCGGCCGTACCCTGGACCTCGATGAAGTGGCCGGACTCGGTCATGACCACGTTCATGTCGGTGTCGCAGCCGGAATCCTCGACGTAGTCCAGGTCCAGCACCGGCACGCCGCCGACCACGCCCACCGAGATCGCCGCCACGAAGTGGCGCACCGGCACCGCCGCCACCAGGCCGGCCGCCGCCAGGCGCGAAAAGGCGTCGTAGGCGGCCACCATGGCGCCGGTGATCGAGGCGGTGCGGGTGCCGCCGTCGGCCTGGATCACGTCGCAGTCGAGGTGCAGGGTACGCTCGCCGAAGGCGTGCAGGTCGAACGCGGCACGCAGCGAACGGCCGATCAGGCGCTGGATTTCCTGGGTGCGGCCGGACTGCTTGCCGCGCGCCGCCTCGCGGTCCATGCGCGTGTGGGTCGAGCGCGGCAGCATGCCGTATTCCGCGGTCAGCCAGCCCTGCCCCTTGCCCTTCAGGAAGCCGGGCACCTTGTCCTCGATGCTGGCGGTGCAGATCACCTTGGTGTCGCCGCATTCGATCAGCACCGAGCCTTCGGCGTGCTTGGTGTACTGGCGGGTGATGCGGATGGCGCGCAGCTGGTCGATGGCGCGGCCGCTGGGGCGGGTGGTGGTGCTCATGGGGTTCCTCGTGAATGTATGTGATGTGCTACTTCAGGATTTGCGACGACTTTTCGATCGCGTCGCGGATCTCGGCGATCGCCTTTTCGATGTCGTCCTCGTCGAACGGGTCGCCCTCGGCCGGCGCGGCGCCGTCCGCCGCCATCCCGGTGCCGACCGCGCCCTCCGGCAGCATCTGGGTGGAGACGACGCCGTCGTCGCCGACGCGGGCGGCGTCGTGCGCGCCCTGCCACTGGATCGCCAGCGCGGTGCAGTTGTCGGCGCGCGGCCCGGCGATCGAGGTGGCCATGGCGATCATGTCCGGCACCGCCTGCACGATGGTGTGGGTGGCCAGGCGGTGCACGATCTCGGTGTCGGGCAATACGCCCCACAGGCCGTCGGAGCACAGCAGCAGCACGTCGCCGGCCTCCAGGTGCGCCTGGCGCGACAGCTCGACGCGCGGCAGGCTGGACGAGCCGAGGCAGTTGTACAGCTTGTTGCGGTCCGGGTGCGAATTGCGTTCGGCCGGGTCGGCCAGGCCCTTGGCGATCAGGTGCTCGATGTGCGAATGGTCGCGCGTGCGCGCCAGCACCTGGCCACGCCGCAGCCAGTACAGGCGCGAGTCGCCGCAATGCGCCCACACCGCGCAGTTGTGCTGCACCAGGCAGGCGACGACGGTGGTGCGCGGCGTTTCCGGCAGCGCGCGCTCGCGCGCGTAGCGCAGGATATCCTGGTGCGCCTGCAGCAAGCCTTCTTCCAGGAAGCGCTCGGGTTTCCTGACGTAGGGCGTGGCCTGGGCGCGGAACAGCGCGGCCAGGCTCTGCAGGGCGATGGCGGCGGCGATCTCGCCGCGCTGGTGGCCGCCCATGCCGTCGGCCAGCACCAGCAGCAGCGCCTCGCGCGTGTAGCTGTAGCCCATGCGGTCCTGGTTGACCTTGCGGCCGCCGATATGGCTTTGCTGGTAGGCGGAAAATTGCATGGAGTCTCCGTTGGCGGAATGACGATCGGGAAGGATCAGGCGTCGCCGCGGCCGGCTCTACCTAGGCCGCCGAGGCGTCCGAGCAGGCCGCGCCAGCCGGATGCGGGCGCCGCCTGGGCATCGGCAGCAGCGGCATCGGCAGCAGCGGCAGCAGCGGCGGGCAGCGATCCGGCCGGCGCCTGCTGCAGCACCTTCTGCACCGCGAACACGCTCTGCGGGCGCGCCAGCGGATCGAGCGCCAGGCAGGCCGTCACCATCGCCACCAGCGCCGGCGAAAAGGCGCCGTCCAGTTTTGCGAACAACGGCGGCATGGCGTCGGCGTCGCGGCGCGCGTCGGCCGGCTGCGGCGGCGCGCCGGCCATGCAGGCGTACAGCGCGGCGCCGATGCTGTAGATGTCGGTCCACGGCCCGAGCGCGACGCCGCGCGCATACAGTTCCGGCGCCGCGAAGCCGGGCGTGTACATCGGCGCCAGCGAAGGCACGTCGGTGTTGATGGTCTGGCGCGCGGCGCCGAAGTCGAGCAGGATCGGCGTGCCGTCGGCGCGCAGGTAGATGTTGGCCGGCTTCAGGTCCAGGTGCAGCAGCTTGTTGGCGTGGACTTCGCGCAGGCCGGCACAGACGCCGTCGAACACGCGGCGCACGAAGGCTTCGCCGGGACGGCGTCCCCGCGCCAGCTGGCGCGCCACCACTTCCTGCAGCGCGTGGCCGGATTCGTAGGCCATTACCATGTAGACGGTGTCGTTGGCGCGGAAGAAATTCAGCACGCGCACCACGTTCGGATGCACGATGCGCGCCAGCGCCCGCCCCTCCTCGAAGAAGCACTTCAGTCCGATGCGGAAGACCGGCAGGTTGGCGCGCGACACCGCCGGCGCCAGTTCGCCCGGCTGGCGCAGCGCCAGCGCGCTGGGCAGGTATTCCTTGATCGCTACCGCGTTGCCGTCGCCGTCATATGCCAGATAAACAATACTGAACCCGCCGGACGCAATTTTCTTTACAATGCGATATCCGCCAATTTCCAGCCCATCCGGCAAGGGAGCGTTATTTTGTGCAGCCATGAGCGAGTAGTCCTTGCTAAACACGGCGATTGTGTGGATAAATCATCGCTTTGTAAAGAATAAAGGGAACCTCGACAACCCTCGCGGGCGACGCGGTGCCGTTCCGGGAGCGCCGCTGCTGCAAGGTGCGTACCGATGGGGCGGCAAGCGATGCATGGCGGGGCGTCGTGGTTCCATGCAACCGGGGACTCCATTGAGCATTTCTAGCATGACAGGGTATGCGGTAGCCACCAGCGAGGGCGCTGCCGGCACGTTGACGATCGAGATCAAGAGCGTCAATTCACGCTTCCTCGACCTGCAGTTCCGCATCAACGACGAGTTGCGCGCGCTGGAGCCCGACCTGCGTGCGGCGATCATGGCCGCCATCACGCGCGGCAAGGTCGAAGTCCGGCTGTCCTTCGGCCGCAAGGCGAGCACCGGCTCGCAGGTCCTGAACAACGACATGCTGGCCGACCTGGCGCGCCTGCAGAACGAAGTCACGCGCCACTTCGTGTCCGCGCCGACCATGACGGTGGCCGAGCTGCTGCGCTGGCCGGGCGTGATCGAGGAAGCGCAGATCGGCCAGGAGTCGCTGCAGGCCGACGTCGCCGCCCTCACCGTGAAAACCATCGCCGCCTTCGTCGACAGTCGCCGGCGCGAGGGCGCGGCGCTGGAAGCGATGCTGCAGTCGCGCATCGAATCGATGGAAGCGATCGTCAAGCGCATCACGCCCCTGATCCCGCAGGTGATCTCGCAATTCCAGCAAAAGGCGGTCGAACGCATGCAGGACGCGCTCGGCCTGGCCGGCCACGGCAACCCGAGCGTGCTGACGCGCCAGGAAGTGTTCGAGCGCATCCGCCAGGAAGTCACCCTGTACGGCATCCGCATCGACGTCTCGGAAGAACTGTCGCGCCTGTCCGCGCACCTGAACGAGACCCGCCACATCCTCAAGAAGGGCGGGCAAGTCGGCAAGCGCCTCGACTTCATGATGCAGGAACTCAACCGCGAAGCGAACACGCTGGGCGCCAAGGCGTCGGTCAAGGAACTGGCGGATGCGTCGATGGAGCTCAAGCTGCTGATCGAGCAGATGCGCGAGCAGGTGCAGAACCTGGAATAAGCGGCATACCGTTTCGTGCGGCCGGTGAAACCCGACCGCGCCGCCGTAGGGTGGACGGGGGCGCCTAGCTGGCTATGCCGTCCACCCTACGTTTTCATTCAACACGTAATAAAAGGAATCCTCATGCTCACCACCGCTTTCTCCGGCAGCCTGTTCATTGTCGCCGCCCCGTCCGGCGCCGGCAAATCGACGCTGGTCAACGCGCTGCTGGCGCAGGAACCGGGCATCAAGTTGTCGATCTCGACCACCACGCGCCAGCCGCGCCCGGGCGAGCAGGACGGCGTGCATTACCACTTCACCACCGCCGAGGACTTCACGGCGCGCGCCGACCGCGGCGAGTTCCTGGAATGGGCCGAGGTGCACGGCAATTTCTACGGCACCAGCCGCCTGACGGTCGAACAGGAAATGAAGAACGGCACCGACATCCTGCTGGAGATCGACTGGCAGGGCGCGCGCCAGGTCAAGAAGCAGTTTCCGCACGCGTCCGGCATCTTCATCCTGCCGCCGTCGATCGCGGCGCTGGAAGAGCGCCTGCACAAGCGCGGCACCGACGAGCCGCACATCATCACGCGCCGCTTGCTCGCCGCCGGCGGCGAGATCGCTCACGCGCCGGACTTCGAGTATGTTATCATCAATGAAGAGTTCAACGTCGCGTTGTCCGAGTTGCAGTCGATCGTCAAGGCGACACGTTCGCGCTTCGCCCAGCAAGCGGCCCGCAACACCTCGCTCTTTGCCCAGCTGGGAATCCACGCACTGCCGCAAACCTGATCCGCCGAATCCGATCCGCCGGCTTTCCGGACCCGGCGCCCGGCGCCCGCCGCATCCGGGCGGGCCCTGCCCGTTTCCCGTTGCGGCGGCCGTTCGTTTCCATATTGACCAAACTAGGAGTAGCACATGGCCCGCATCACCATCGAAGATTGCCTGAAGAACGTCCCCAACCGTTTCCAGCTGACCCTGGCCGCCACTTACCGCGCCCGTCAGTTGCTGCAAGGCCACACCCCGAAAGTCGAAGCCAAGGACAAGCCGACCGTCGTCGCCCTGCGCGAGATCGCCGCGGGCAAGGTCGGCCTGGAGATGCTGAAGAAGGTGCCTATGTAAATCATTGTGGGTCAGAGCACGGTTTTCACGCTTGTGCTCTGACCCCAACTGATTACGATCCGTCGTCCCCGCGCAGGCGGGGACCCATACCAAGCAACAGAATTCGCGATCTCGAAAGCACCTCGTGCAATCGGACAGACCGATTTCGGAAGCTCGGCATGGGTCCCCGGCTTCGCGGGGACGACGGTTTTGTGCATCCTTCGATCATGGTCGCAAGCGCCCTGCCGCCGTTCCGCCTGGATGACGATTTTTCCAGTCGATTGACCCTCCCCACGCACATCCCGACCCAACGGAATTGGGCCAGCCCGTTATTCTGTTATCCTGCTTCAAACAGCGGCTGATTTTCTTTACGTATGAACTTGTCCCCACCGGATTCCCTCCCCTTGAGTACCACCAACAAGGCGCCCCGGCCCGGCCGCACCGCCGGCAAGCCGCAGGAAGCCGAGACGCCTGCGCCCGGCGTCGCCTCGATCACGCACCTGGCCAACAAGCTGGCCGACTACCTCACGCCCGTCGAACTCAAGCGGGTCAAGGAAGCCTACCGCTTCTCGGACGAGATGCACCTGGGCCAGGTGCGCAAGTCGGGCGAGCCCTACATCTCGCACCCGATCGCGGTGGCCGAGATCTGCGCCGACTGGAAGCTCGATGCGCAGGCGATCATGGCCGCCCTGCTGCACGACGTGATCGAGGACCAGGACGTCAAGAAGGAAGAATTGCTGGAGCGCTTCGGCCCGCAGGTGGCCAACCTGGTGGACGGCCTGTCCAAGCTGGAAAAGATCGAATTCCAGAGCGTGGTCGAGGCGCAGGCGGAAAACTTCCGCAAGATGCTGCTGGCGATGGCGTCCGACGTGCGCGTCATCCTGATCAAGCTGGCCGACCGCCTGCACAACATGCGCACGCTGGGCGTGATGGCGCCGGCGAAGAAGCGCCGCATCGCCGGCGAGACCATGGAAGTCTACGTGCCGATCGCGCACCGGCTCGGCCTGAACGACATCTACCGCGAGCTGCAGGACCTGTCGTTCTCGCATTTGTACCCGCTGCGCTACAAGACGCTGTCCAAGGCGATCAAGGCGGCGCGCGGCAACCGGCGCGAGGTGGTCAGGAAGATCCTGGACGCGGTCAAGAACACGCTGGGCGGCGCCGGCATCCAGGCCGAGGTGTACGGGCGCGAAAAGACCCTGTTCGGCATCTATAAAAAGATGCGGAATAAACACCTGTCGTTCTCGCAGGTGCTGGACGTGTACGGCTTCCGCGTGGTGGTGGACACCGTGCCCAACTGTTACGTGGCGCTCGGCACCCTGCATTCGCTGTACAAGCCGATGCCGGGCAAGTTCAAGGACTACATCGCAATCCGCAAGATCAACGGCTACCAGTCGCTGCACACCACCCTGATCGGCCCCTACGGCACCCCGGTCGAATTCCAGATCCGCACCCAGGACATGCACCGCACCGCGGAAAGCGGCGTGGCGGCGCACTGGCTGTACAAGACCGGCGACCAGAACATGTCGGACCTGCAGCAGCGCACCCATGCCTGGCTGCAGTCGCTGCTCGACATCCAGCAGCAGACCGGCGACTCGGCCGAGTTCCTGGAACACGTCAAGGTCGATTTGTTCCCGGATTCGGTGTACGTGTTCACGCCGAAGTCGAAGATCATCGCGCTGCCGCGCGGCGCCACGCCGCTCGACTTCGCCTACAGCATCCACACCGGCATCGGCGACCACACGGTGTCGGTCAAGATCAACAACGAAGCGGCGTCGCTGCGCACCGAGCTGCACAACGGCGACATCGTCGAGATCGAGACCGATCCGGATTCGCGGCCGAGTCCGACCTGGCTGAGTTTCGTCCGTACCGGCAAGGCGCGCTCGGCGATCCGCCACTTCCTGCGCACCATTAACCTGAACGAGTCGGTGGAACTGGGCCAGGACCTGCTGGGCCAGGCGCTCGGCCAGCTCGGCATCAAGGCCGAACTGGCGCCCGGCGCGATCGAACGCCTGCTGGCCGAATCCTCGGCCAAGTCGATGGACGAGCTGTACGCCGACATCGGCATCGGCAAGCGCATGCCGGCGCTGGTGGCGCGCCACATCTTCGGCCTGCAGGGCGGCGACGTCGACAGCGTGCCGGCCCAGCCGAGCAGCGGCGGCGAACTCGATCCGGTCACCATCTACGGCAGCGAAGGCACTTCCGTGCAGCTGGCGCCGTGCTGCCTGCCGATCCCGGGCGACCAGATCCTCGGCCAGCTGCGGCGCGACCAGGGCCTGGTGGTACACACGTCCGACTGTGCGCAGGCCAAGCGCCTGCAGGCCAAGGAACCGGACCGCTGGATCGCGGTGCAGTGGGGCGGCGAACTGAACCGCCGCTTCGATTGCCGTATCCGCCTCTTGATCAACAACGAGAAGGGCATCCTGGCGCGCGTGGCGGCCGAGATCGGCGAGTCCGACGCCAACATCACGTATGTCGGCATGGACGAGGACGACGAGCACATGATGACCCAGCTGCGCTTCACCATCCAGGTGAAGGACCGGGTACACCTGGCGCACCTGATCCGCAACCTGCGCCGGGTGGCCGGCGTCAACCGGGTCGAGCGCGAACGCAGCTGAACGACGGCCGGCGACGATGGCGTTCCTCGCCCCGCCGGTCGATACCGACCATTCGATGACGTAGGGTAGACGGCGAAGCCGCCTCGCCGGCCACGTCCACCCTACCGATGTTCGTGCATCCGCAACGCCAGGATCGCATCGAACGCCGCGCACGCCCCGGCACACGCTTCGGCGACCTGCTCCGGCGTGCCCACGTGCCGGCGCAGCGCCCCCATGAATTCGCGCCAGCGCGGGCCGGGACCGGCGTCGCCGCCCTTCAGGTAGCGCAGCGGATGCGGTGCCAGCCGCTGCGCCAGGCGTTTATACAGCACCACGCCGCCCAGTTGCGATCCTTCGATCACGTAGCGCACGCCCCAGCGGTAGGCCGCACTCGCCTGTGCCGGCCACGAAACGGCGACGGCGTGCGGGTCGAATTCGGGCGTGCCCGGCATGCCGGGCTCGCCCAGGTCGGTGTCGATCAGCGCCAGGTGTCCGGCCAGGCCGGCATCCTGGACGGCGGCGTCGCCATCATCCCCTTCACCGCCGGCATCGGCCAGCCACGCCTGCAGCGGCAGCAGCCAGGCGCGCAACATGCGCAGGTGCAGCGCATAGTCGCGCAGGGACGCGTCGGGCGCGCCGATCGGCAGGCCGCTGTCGAGCTGCTGGTGGCGGCCGTCGGTGGCCGCGCGCAAGGCCGCGACCGGGTCAGGGGCCTGGGCGATGGGCGTCTCGTTGGAACGATTCATGGAAGACGGAATACAGGGAAAAATCCCATCTTACCAGCGCCAGCCGCATCGCACCGGGCGCGTCCGCCTGCGCGCGCGCCGCCATCCGGAGTGGGTTCAGTCGGCGATCGGCTCCGGGTACTCGACGGCGAGGATGTCCAGGTCGTCCGGGCCGAGCGGCGTCTGCAGCGTCACCACCTCGCCCTCGCGCGCCTTGGTCAATGCGCGCGCCACCGGCGACACCCAGCTGATCTTGCCCTGCAGCGGGTCCAGCTCGTCGATGCCGACGATGCGCACGACATGCTCCTCGCCGGCCTTGTTGACGTAGGTGACGGTGGCGCCGAAGAACACCTGGTCGTTGCCGTAGTGGACCGAGGGATCCACCACGAAGGCGGAATCCAGGCGCTTGGTGAGGAAGCGGATGCGCCGGTCGATCTCGCGCAGGCGGCGCTTGCCGTAGATGTAGTCGCCGTTCTCCGAGCGATCGCCGTTGGAGGCGGCCCAGTGCACCACGCGCACGACTTCCGGCCGGTCGACGTCGATCAGCTGCAGCAGTTCGTCCTTGATGGCCTGGTGGCCGGCGGGCGTGATGTAGTTCTTGGCGCCGGGCGGGATCGCCTGCGCCAGCGCCAGGGCGTCGTCATCGTCCTCGTTGTCGGACTCTTTTACAAATGCCTTGTTCATGACACCGATTGTAGACCCTTTTGCAAGCGATACGCGCGCCACTGCGAAGAGCGTCCTGCCAGAATAGGACGCACCAGGCCGGCATGACGGACTTGCAATTCCGTTTAGCCGGTCGCATCTGGCAGCAGTAGCCATCCGTCTCGACGAACGCGGCAGATCCGCACCATCCCGTATCATGCACCCATGACAAGAGCCGTCCAACGAAGCCGCCTGTTCACGCCGCTGGTGTACGCCACCGCGCTGCTGCTGCTGCTCGAAGAGTGGTGCTGGCGCGTCGGCGCGCGCCTGGCCGCGCGGCTGGCGCGCTGGCCGCTGCTGGCGGTGCTCGAATCGCGCGTGCGCACTTTGCCGCCGTATGCGGCGCTGTGCGCTTTCCTGCTGCCGGGATTGCTGCTGTTGCCGGTCAAGCTGCTGGCGCTGGTGGCCATCGCCAAGGGCCACGCGGTGTCCGGCATCGCCGCCATCGTCGCCGCCAAGATCGGCGGCGCCGCCGTGGTGGCGCGGCTGTACGCGCTGACCCTGCCGACCCTGCTGGCGGTGCGCTGGTTCGCGTACTGCCACGGCTGGTTCATGGCGCAGAAGGACCATTACATCGGGCGCCTGCGCGCCAGCCACACTTACCGGCGCGCCGGCCGGGCGCTGCGCAGCATGAAGTCGCGGCTGCGGCGGCGCTGGCATGGCAAGCAGCGCCCGGCGCCGCGGTTCGGCCACCGTCATGCCAGCCATACCTCGCGCGTGCTGCGCCGTCTCATCTTCCAGTGGCGCTCGTGGCGCCGTTGAGGATGGCGGGCGGCGTCCCCCCATAACCTGTGAATCCTGCCATGAGCACGTCTCCTTTCCCACTCGCTGCCGGCCGGGCGCATGCCGCAGTCCTGCCCGGCGGCGCATCCGGCGCCGCCGCAGCCGCCGTCCCCGCTGCGCCCTTCGGACGCGCGCCCGACAGCGAAATCTATCTGATCGATCCGGCCACGCTGCGCTTCGTCGACGCCAACGCGGCGGCGTGCCGCAACCTCGGCTACGACATGGCGCAGCTGGCCGGCATGACCCCGCACGACCTGATGCCGCCGGCCGACGCGGCGGCGCTGGCGGCGCTGCCCGCCCAGCTGGGAGAAGAAGCCGGCGCCCACGTCAACCTGCGCACGCGCCTGCGGCGCGCCGACGGCAGCAGCTACGCCATAAAATTGTGCTTCCTGCGCGCGCAGCGCGACGGCCGCGCGCTGCTGCTGGCGGTGGGCGACGACCTGTCGCGCGAACTGGCGGCCGGCGTGGAACTGGGGCAGTACCAGGCGCGCTTCGCGGCGGTGGTCAACCACACGCCGGGCCTGGTCTACCAGTTCGTCCAGCACGCCGACGGCAACGTCGCCTTCACCCAGCTGAGCGAAGGCTGCACCGCCCTGCTCGGCCTGTCGTGCGCCGAGCTGCACCGCGCGCCGGAACGCTTCCTGGCACTGATCCTCCCGGACGACCGCAAGAGCTACCTGGACACGATGCAGGCCTCGCGCGCCCGCTACGAAGGCTGGAACTGGGAAGGCCGGATCTGGATCGCCGCCTGGAACGACGTCAAGTGGATCGGCCTGCGCGCCACGCCCCAGCGCCTGGACGGCGACATGCAGTGGGACGGGATCATGACCAACATCACCGCCAGCAAGCAGGCGCAGGAAGAGACGCGCCATTCGCGCGCGCGGCTGGCCGAGCTGACCGCGCACATCGAGCAGGTGAAGGAGCAGGAACGCACCCGCATCGCGCGCGAGATCCATGATGACCTGGGCGGCAACATGACCGCCATCAAGATGGCGCTGGCGATGCTGGCAGCGCGCCTGCCGCCGGATCCGGGGCTCGCGGAAAAGGCCGACTATCTCGATTCCCTGGTCGACCGCACCATCGAGGCGATCCATCGCATCTCGCTCGACCTGCGTCCCAGCACGCTCGACCTGGGTATCGTCGCCGCGCTCGAATGGCAGGCGCGCGAATTCGAGAAGCAGCTCGGCATCGCCTGCGTGCTGCGCAGCACGGAAAAGGAGATCGCGCTCGACCAGGACCGTGCCAGCGCCCTGTTCCGTATTTTCCAGGAAACGCTGACCAATATCGCCAAGCATGCCCACGCCACCCGCGTGACGGTGACGCTGCGGCGCCAGCGCCAGCACCTGACGCTGAGCATCTGCGATAATGGCCGCGGCATCACGCCCGAAGACCGCCTGAAGCCGCACTCGTTCGGCCTGCGCGGCATGAGCGAACGCGCGCTTGCGCTGGGCGGCACCCTCGACCTGTCGGCGGCGCCCGGCGGCGGCACGATGGTGGCCGTCAAGATCAGGCTGTCCGACCCGGCCAAGAGCAACCCCGAACCCAGCAAGCATGAGTGAAAAAGCCAGCATCCGCGTCTTCATCGCCGACGACCACGCCATCGTGCGCGAAGGCTTGAAACAGATCCTCGCCGAGCAGCGCGACATCGCCGTCACCGGCGAAGCCGAGACCGGCCTGGACGCCGTCAAGCTGTTCCGCAAGTCGCGCTGCAACGTGCTGCTGCTGGACATCTCCCTGCCCGACCGCAACGGCATCGAGGTGCTGAAACAGATCAAGTCCGAAAAACCCGAGCTGGCCGTGCTGATGCTGTCGATGCACCGCGAGGACCAGTACGCGATCCGCTCGCTCAAGGCCGGCGCCGCCGGCTACCTCACCAAGCAGAGCGCGCCGCGCGAGCTGGTCAACGCGATCCGCCAGGTCGCCGCCGGCCAGCGCTACGTCAGCGCGCAGCTGGCGCAGGTGCTGGCCGCGCAGGTCGGCGCCGACCACGAACTGCCGGTGCACGACACCCTGTCCGACCGCGAATACCAGACCCTGACCATGATCGCTTCCGGCAAGACGGTGAGCGAGATCGCGAAAGAGCTGTCGCTGTCGGTCAAGACCATCAGCGAATACCGCTCGCGTCTGTTGGCCAAGATGAAGCTCAAGACCAGCGCCGAATTGACGCATTATGCGATCCGGAACCATCTGATCGACTGAAGGCAAGGCTGTGCCGGTCATCGCTCAGCCTCTTGGCCAGGCAACCAACCCGTCGTCCCCGCACAACCCGTCGTCCCCGCGCAGGCGGGGACCCATACTGAACGTCCAGAGTCGATTCCTTGAAACCATCGAGGTGCTTCCATGCCGACGTGTCCTGACGCTCGGCATGGGTCCCCGCCTGCGCGGGGACGACGGTTTTTAGGCCAGCAATACGATCTTGGACCGTAGGACGCCCTCGAGGGAACGACGGCTATCGGCATGCACTTTTCAATAGGCTGGCGCCACAAGCAGCAAAGTTCCTCCACATCGTCAAGAATGAACCGCTTTTAACCGGCTTTTCCTTGGATCAAATGTTGGCAGCAGGAACTACCATGGCACAAGAAAAATTCCATGCTGCAACAAAATGTCCAATACAAATAATCCTCAGAGCAGCGCCACCCAGCACCCGGTCGAGATCGCGCGCGAAGCTTTCCGCCGCCTCGCCACGCGGCGCATCGCGCCCACGCCCGACGCCTACCGCGACATCTACAATGAAATCGCCGGCGTAACGGCGGCGCCGCCACTGCCGCAGCAAACGCCGCCCCCGGCCCAGCCCGACCCGGGTGCCGAGCACGTGCTGTCGGGCTTTGCCGGACGCCTGGCCGACACGCCCGGCGAACTGGCCGAGTTCGGCACGCGCCTGCACCGCGCCGTCAAGCAGCGCGACTGGGACGGCTATGCGCGCACGCTGTCGCAACTGGCGGAAAAGCACCTGCGCCGCCATACGCACCCGGCCATGGCGCTCGGCGTCGAGGATGCGAGCTCGAAGCTGCTGCGCGACCTGCTCAGCCGCACGCTGACCTTCGCGGTGGCGTCCCTGCTGGCCGGCTCGCCGGCGCTGTCGGGCGAAGCCGAATCGCTGGGCGCGGCGGTCAAGCAGGCCCACGACGAGTCGTCGCTGCACGAGATCGGCACGCGCCTGAAGGAGCTGTGCTACCAGATCGAGCTCAAGAGCGGCGACACCGCCGAGCAGCAGCAATTGCTGCTGCGCCTCTTTAAACTGCTGCTGGAAAACGTCAGCGAGCTGCTCGACGACGACAGCTGGATGCGCGGCCAGATCGCCGCCGTGCAGGACCTGATCGCCGGCCCGCTCGACCCGCGCGCGCTGGAAGACGCCACGCGCAGCCTGAAGGACGTGATCTACAAGCAGGGCCACCTGAGGAGCGGCATCGCCGACGTGCGCCTGACGGTCAAGAACATGATGATGACCTTCATCGACCGGCTCGGCTCGGTGGCCGCGTCCACCGGCAGCTTCCATGAAAAGATCGGCGGCTTCTCGGAGCGCATCCGCCACGCCGCCAACATCGAGGAACTCAACGAATTGCTGGAACACGTGCTGAGCGAGACGCGCGTGGTGCAGGCCGAGGCGCTGGCCTCGCGCGACCGCATGCTGGCCGCGCACCAGGAAGTGCAGGACGCCGAACGCCGTATCCGCGACCTGGAAGCGCAGTTGCAGCAAATGAGCGAACTGGTGCGCGAAGACCAGCTGACGGGCAGCCTCAACCGGCGCGGCCTGGACGACGTGTTCGAGCGCGAGAGCGCGCGCGCCGACCGCCGCGGCACGCCGCTGTGCGTGGCCCTGCTCGACCTGGACAATTTCAAGAAGCTCAACGACACCTACGGCCACCTGGCTGGCGACAACGCGCTGCGCCACCTGGTGAAGGTGGTCAAGGAAACCCTGCGCTCGATGGATGTGATCGCCCGCTTCGGCGGCGAGGAATTCCTGATCCTGCTGCCGGAAACCGGGGTCGAGTCGGCCGCGGCGGCGATGGTGCGGGTGCAGCGCGAACTGACGCGCCACTTCTTCATGCACGACAACGAAAAGATGCTGATCACCTTTTCCTGCGGCGTCGCCCTGCGGCGCCAGGACGAGGAGCAGCCCAGCCTGCTGGCGCGCGCCGACCGCGCCATGTACCAGGCCAAGCAGAGCGGCAAGAACCGTGTGGTGGTGGCCGACTGAACGGCCGCCACGCCCATCTTTCATCTGACGAGGAGCCGCGAATGGCCATCCTGCATCCCACCAAGACCCTGCCCGCCCTGCTGCCGCGCTACGTGACCCGCTTCGCCTGCACCGGGTCCGCCTGCGAAGACAATTGCTGCTCGGGCTGGCTGGTCACGCTCGACAAGAAGACCTTCAATGCCTACCGCAAGACCAGCCATCCGGGGCTCGGCGCCACGCTCGACAAGCACGTCAAGCGCCACCGCGCCGGCGACGGCGACCAGAACTACGGCAAGATCGAACTCGATCCGGCTACCGGACAATGCCCGATCATGAGCGATGGCTTGTGCGGCGTGCAAAAGGGATTGGGCGAAAGCTACCTGTCGACCACCTGTTTTACCTACCCGCGCCAGACGCGCCAGTTCAGCGGCAAGTTCGAGCAGGCGCTGATGCTGTCCTGCCCCGAAGCAGCGCGCCAGGCGCTGCTGCAGCCGGACGCCTTCGACTTCATCGAATCGCGCATCACCGTCCGTCCCGATGTCGTGCAAGCCTCTACGGTGAGCTTCGGCCTGACCACGGAAGCGGTCAACGACGTGCGCATCTTCTGCCTGCAACTGATGCGTACCGGCGGCCTGGCACTGTGGGAACGGCTGGCCGTGCTCGGCGTGTTCTGCGAAAGCCTGACCGCTACCCTAGCGGCGTCGCAACATGCCGCGGTACCGGCGCTGATCGAACGCTTTACCGGCCTGGTGGCCGGCGGCGGCCTGGTCGATGCGCTGCACGGCCTGCAGCCCAACCACGAGGCGCAGGCGATGGTGTTTTCGACCATTTTGGCCGACCGTGGTTTCCAGACCACGACCAGCATGGAAACCGAGATCGTGCTGTCGGTCGGTAGCCGCCTCGGCGCCGATGACAATGGCGTGGTCGACGCCGGCACGCTGGTGGCATCCTACCGGCGCGGCCTGGATCGCCTGGAGCAGGCGTTGCAGGCGGCGCCGCACCTGCTCGAACATTACGTGCTCAACGAAATGTTCCTGACCTTGTTCCCGTTCGTCGACGGCAGCCCGTTCGAAGCTTACCTGCAGTTGGTGTCGCGCTTCGGCCTGTTGCGCCTGATGCTGGCGGCACAATGCAATAACGAGGGCGAGGTGCCCGGCGCCGAGTTGCTGGTCAGGACCGTACACATTTATTGCCGCCGCTTCCAGCACCAGACCATGTTCACGCGGCGTGTGAATGGCGCGCTGCATGCAAGCGGCTGGTCCAGTCTCGACAAGCTGTACGGCTTCCTGCGCAGCTGACGCTCTCGTCGCACCAGGCCGGGCGTGGCATGCGCTGGCCGAGTCGACCCGGGCAAATGCGACGCGCCCGGTGTTTTTGTGCTCGCCGCCGGCCTTTGGCATCGTCTTCGAATTTTTTCGCATTTTTTTATCGTCGGGCCCTAAACTTTTTCCGTAGGGCACCGTTACCAGCATCAACAGCGGTTTGAATGTCACGGAACAGCGTGACAGACCAACGTGAATCGAGTGGCACGTCGCCACGCCCCGCAAGACCCAGTCTGGAGAGACACCATGGCATCCGTAATCAATACCAACGTTGCATCCCTGAACGCCCAACGTAACCTGTCGGCTTCGCAATCCACGCTGAACACTTCGATCCAGCGCCTGTCCTCGGGCCTGCGCATCAACAGCGCCAAGGACGACGCCGCCGGCCTGGCGATCTCGGACCGCATGAGTTCGCAGATCAAGGGCATGACCCAGGCAAGCCGCAACGCCAACGACGGCGTGTCGATGTCGCAGACCGCCGAAGGCGCACTGTCCAGCTCGGGCGACATTCTGCAGCGCATGCGAGAACTGGCGGTGCAATCGTCGAACGCCAGCAACACCTCGAGCGACCGCCAGGCGCTGCAGACCGAAGTCACGCAGCTCGGCTCGGAACTGAACCGCATTGCCACCACCACCTCGTTCAACGGCCAGAACCTGCTGGACGGCACGATGGGTACCGCCAACTTCCAGGTCGGCGCCAACGCCGGCCAGCTGATCTCGGCCAACGGCGCGAACTTCCTGACCAATACCTACGGCGACAACCAGGTCACCAACGACACCGTGGCGGTCAAGGCCACCACCAACGCTGCCGCCTCGAAGATCACCATCAACGGTTCGCTCGGTTCGAAAGAAGTCACCACCACCGCCACCGATACCGCCAAGTCGCTGGCGCAGAGCATCAACCAGCAGACCTCGGGCACCGGCGTGAGCGCCACCGCCAAGACCGACGTCAACCTGGGCCTGGGCGCCGAATCGTACTCGTTCAGCATCAAGTCGGACAACGCTACCGCCGTCACCGTGTCGTTCTCGGTGGGCTCGGGTGGCGGCGTCGCATCCGACTTCGCTTCCGGCATCTCGGCGATCAACGCCCAGTCCGCCAACACCGGCGTGACCGCACAGTACGACGAAAAGACCAAGGGCATCAAGCTGACCAACGCCTCGGGCAACGACATCAACATCACCAACGGCGCCACCGCCAACACCAAGTTCGACGTCTCGTCGTTCAAGCTGGATGGCACCACCAACGGTACCTTCGATGCCAAGGCAGCGGCGGCAACCGCGGTGGGTAACGGCAGCGTCACGCTCGACTCCGACCAGAGCTTCTCGGTACTGGATGCCGGCTCCGGCTTCGGCGTGGGTGCGGCCTCGGGCGGTACCACCAACCAGGCGTCGACCCTGAAATCGGTGGCCTCGCTCGACGTGACCACCTTCGACGGCGCCCAGCTGGCGATCAAGATCGCCGACGCCGCCCTGTCGTCGGTCAACAAGCAGCGCGCGCAATACGGTGCACTGCAGTCGCGCTTCGAATCGGCGATCTCGAACCTGAGCACCTCGACCGAGAACTTGTCGGCATCGCGCAGCCGCATCGTCGACACCGACTTCGCGTCGGAAACCGCGAACATGACCCGCGGCCAGATCCTGCAGCAGGCCGGCACCTCGATGCTGGCCCAGGCGAACTCGCTGCCGAACGGCGTGCTGTCGCTGCTGCGCGGCTGATCCGGCGGCCGGTAGTCACCGGTACGTGATGTAAAGCGGTTCCCCGGCTGAAGCGATTCAGCCGGGGAATTTTTACTAGGAACTCATCATGAACATCCAACCGCTCGGCGCCTCCCTCGCGCCGAAACTGGAAGACCGTGGGACGCAAGCTGCGACTGCGTCGCCGGCCGGCCCGGCCGCCGCGGCCGGCAAGGTCTCGACCACCGCCACGGCCGCCGCCGCATCGGCCGCTATATCCGCCGCGCAGCCGGACCGCGACACCCTGGATGCCGCGGTAAAGAAGATCAACGATTCGATGGCGGCTTCCTCGCAGAGCCTGGAATTCTCGATCGACAAGGACAGCAAGGACATCGTGGTCAAGGTGATCGACCAGAACACCAGGGAAGTACTACGCCAGATGCCTTCGGCCGAGGCGCTGGAGATCGCCAAGTCGATCGACAAGATGCAGGGCCTGCTGATCCGGCAGACCGCCTGAAGCGCCGCCCGGCGGCCCCCTGCCCACGTCGTCCCCGCGCAGGCGGGGACCCACGCCAAGCGTCCGGAGTTGGTACTTTCGAGGATGCGAAGCGCTCTGGATGGATCGAATCCTGTTGCTTCGTATGGGTCCCCGCCTGCGCGGGGACGACGGTCATGCGGCTGTATCGCACAACGACACCCCCGCTTCCCCCACCCATTGATCCAGAATTGGCAGTAATTTCCTGCTCTCAAGTACGAATTGCTTCCGCCGTTAATCACTTACATTAGCAACTCACGGAAAGCGCGCGCTTTCCTTCAAGGAGAATACGGTGGGCATCAGTTCAGCAGGCATTGGATCGGGACTCGACGTCGACAGC
Organism: Massilia forsythiae; assembly: GCF_012849555.1. Classification (NCBI taxonomy): domain Bacteria; kingdom Pseudomonadati; phylum Pseudomonadota; class Betaproteobacteria; order Burkholderiales; family Oxalobacteraceae; genus Massilia; species Massilia forsythiae. Next base: position 3,198,394 of record NZ_CP051685.1, on the reverse strand, counting down.
CTCGTCACGAAGCTGATGGCGGCCGAGTCGGCGCCGCTCAACAACTACGACACCAAGAGCGCCGGCGTGCAGGCGCAGATCGCCGCGTACGGCAAGCTCAGCGGTGCAATCGGCACCTTCCAGGGCGCGCTATCCTCGCTCAGCTCCAGCTCGACCTTCCGCGCGCTGACGACCACTTCCAGCAACAGCGACGTGCTCAGCGCCACCACCTCGGACACGGCGGTGGCCGGCAACTACAAGATCAGCGTCAGCCAGCTGGCGCAGGCGCAGAGCCTGAACACCGGCGGCAAGGCCAGCACCACCGCCGCCATCGGCACCGGGGTGCCGACCACGCTGACCTTCCAGTTCGGCACCGTCACCGGCGGCAACTTCGGCCTGGCCGGCGGCGCGCTCGGCGCCGCGGTGGCCAGCGGCGGCGTGGCCAACGGTTCGCTCACCATCAACGGCACCGCGATCGCCACCGGCGCCGCCACCCGCAGCGCCAAGGACCTCGCCGCCGCCATCAATGCCCAGACCACCACCACCGGCGTGACCGCGGCGGCGGCGGCGACCAAGACCGCGTCCGACCTGTTCAGCGGCTTCGGCGGCGTCACCACGGCCAGCGGCGCCAGCTATTCGCTGAGCGTGGGCGGGGTCGAGCTGGCCGACCTGGCAGGCGGCGCCAGCCTGGACGCCGCCGGCATCGACAGCGCCCTCACCGGCACCAACCCGACCACCGAGGCGCTGGCCGATGCCGGCATCACCTTCAGCGGCAAGGCTTCCGACGGCACGCTGCAGTTCACCGCCGCCGACGGCTCCAACATCGCCGTCACCGAAACCGTCACCGGCAGCGTCACCGGCGGCCTGCACAACAGCGGCACGGCCAACGTCGGCTCCAACAGCGTGGTCACCTCGACCCTGTCGCTGAATTCCGGCACCGGCAGCCCGATCCAGGTCGGCGGCAGCAACCCGGCGCTGGCCGGCCTCACGGCCGGTTCCGGCGGCAGCTACCTGGGCGCCGGCTTCACCCAGGACGGCGCTCAGGCGATCGGCACCGTCAGCCTGCCATCCGGCAGCCAGAGCCTGGCCGGCATCCGCGACGCCATCAACAAGGCCAATATCGGTGTTACCGCCAGCATCGTCTCGGACGGCAGCGACAAGCCCTACCACCTGGTGCTGACCTCGACCAAGACCGGCGAGAGCTCGGCCATGAAGATCTCGGTGAGCGGCGTCGACGGCGCCGCCGGCGACACGGCGATTTCCGACCTGCTGTCGTACGACCCGGCCGGCGCGCAAAAGCTGAACCAGACCAGTGCCGCCCAGAGCACCAAGCTGAACGTCAACGGCATCGCCGTCACCAGCAACAGCACCAGCGTCACCGGCGCGGTCGACGGCGTGACCATCAACGTGGCCCAGACCGGCAGCTCGACGCTGGCGGTGACGCGCGACACCAAGTCGGTCACCGATGCCATCAACGGCTTCGTCAAGGCCTACAACACGCTCAACTCGACCATCGCCAGCCTGACCGGCTACAACGCCGACAGCAAGAAGGCCGGCGCGCTGCAGGGCGACGCCACCGTGCGCGGCATCCAGAGCCAGCTGCGCGCCCAGCTCGGCAAGGCGGTGCAGGGCCTGGGCGGCGGCCTGACCACGCTCGGCCAGATCGGCGTCACCTTCCAGAAGGACGGCAGCCTGGCGACCGACACGACCAAGCTGAACACGGCGATGACGAACAACTTCAGCGACATCGCCGGCCTGTTCGCCGCGGTCGGCCAGGCCACCGACGGCATGGTCTCGGTGGCCAGTTCGAGCGCCAAGACGCAGGCCGGCAACTACGCCGTCAACATCACGCAGATGGCGACCCAGGGCGCGCTCACCAGCCAGAACGCGCTCGCGTCCAGCACCACGATCGCGGCCAACACCACCTGGACCGTGACCCTGAACCAGACCGACCCGGCCACGTCGACCAAGGTACAGAATATCGCCATCCCGGCGGGCACCTACGACCCGAAGCAGCTGGCGTCGCTGCTGCGCTCGGCGATCAACGGCAATTCCACCTTTTCCGGCGCCGGCGACACCGTGGAAAGCTCGGTCGACGACAGCGGCCACCTGGTGCTGTCGTCGAGCAAGTACGGCATCGGTTCCAAGATCGACATCAGTGGCGTCACCGGCACCGCGGTCGCCGACCTGTTCGGCGGCGCCACGCCGGCGGTCGGCAAGGACATCGCCGGCACCATCGGCGGCGTGGCCGCCACCGGCAACGGCCAGACCCTGACCGGCGCCGCCGGCTCGGCAGTGGAGGGACTGGCGCTGAAGATCACCGGCGGCAGCGCGGGCGAGCGCGGCAGCGTCAACTTCTCGCAGGGCTACGCCTACCAGCTGAACAACCTGGCGACCAGCTTCATCGGCACCAGCGGCATGATCACCACCAAGACCACCGGCCTGAACAACACGGTCACCTCGATCCAGAAGGACCGCGACGCCTTCAGCAACCGCCTCACCGCGATCGAGGCGCGCTACCGCGCCCAGTTCACCGCGCTCGACACGATGCTGTCGTCGATGCAGAGCACGCAAAGCTACCTGACGCAGCAGCTCGCGGCCATCGCGGCCAATTCGAGCTGACAGCGGCGGCAGCGGACCACCCGGCAGCAACCAGCCAGTCACAAGACTTAATATCGGAGAACCAGATGTTTGGAACCATGAAACGCGGCGTCAACGCCTACGCCAACGTGGGCCTCGAAACCGGCATCACGTCGGCCTCGCCGCACACCCTGATCGTGATGCTGTACGACGGCGCGCTGGCGGCCCTGATGGCCGCCAAGGGCAACCTCGCCGCCGGCAACATCGCCGCCAAGGGCAGCGCCATCTCGAAGGCGATCACGATCATCGACAACGGCCTGCGCGCCTCGCTCGACCAGGACGCCGGCGGCGAGATCGCCGCCAACCTGGATGCGCTGTACGACTACATGAGCCGGCGCCTGCTGCAGGCCAACCTCAAGAACGACGTCGGCATGCTGGACGAGGTGCACCGCCTGCTGGGCGAACTGCGCGGCGCCTGGGTGCAGATCGGCGACAAGGCCGGCCAGCCGGCCGCCGCCGCGAGCGCCGCCTCGCCGATGCCGAAGGCGGCGACCCTGGCCAGCGCCTGACCCGCCAACGCCCAAACCACGCGTACCGCAACAACATCACGACTGGACAATCGATGAACGCACAAGACACCGTCTCCATGTACGAAGCCATGGTCGGCATCACCGACCAGATGCTGGCCGCCGCCACCATTGAGGATTGGGACCGCCTGGCCCAGCTCGAGATGCAATGCGCCGCCTGCGTGCGCCAGCTGAAGGCGGGCGGCGACGCCCAGCCGCTGGCCGGCCAGGACCGGGTGCGCAAGGTCGATGCGATCCGCCGCATGCTGGACGCCGACCGCAAGATCCGCGACCTGACCCAGCCGTGGATGACGAAGTTGTCGGCCATGATCAGCAACAAGAGCACCGAACGCCGCGTCGCGCGCGCCTACGGGATCTGATGTAAGCCATGCTGCCGCGCGACGCATCGCTTGCCCAGGTCGCGCGCACCGCGCCGCTGGGACCGCTGGTCCCGGTCGGCGACGCCCGCCTGCAGGCCTTCCAGCGCGCCTTCGCCGGCATGGTCGGCCAGTCGATGCAGGCCGAGGTCATGTCGACGCTTCCCGACGGCAGCCACATCGTGCGCGTCAACGACATGGCGGCGCGCATGCAGCTGCCGGCCGGCGCCCAGGCCGGCAGCCAGGTGCCGCTGACCCTGGTGTCCCTGAATCCGCGTCCCACCTTCCAGGTCGACACCGGCCGCGCCGCGCCCGCCTTTGCCGAAGCGGCGCCGCCGCCGGAAGGAACACCCTCGGCGGCGCCGGCCTACCTGGAGGGCAAGGAAGCGGCCGCGCTGATGCGCACCTCGGGCCTGCTGGCGCAGGCGAAGACCGTCGGCCAGCTCGGCAGCGGCGCCGCCAGCGACGCCAACACCTCGATCAGCCGCGCCGGCAAGCTGCTCGGCGACGTCATCGCGGCCGCCCAGAAGGCGGATGCGCCGGCCACCGCCGCCGTCGGCCGCACGCCGCTGCTGCCGGGCCCGATGCTCGAGCCGGCCGCCATCGCCGCGGCGCTCGAGGACGGCATGGGCAAGAGCGGCCTGTTCTACGAATCGCACGTGGCCGAATGGGCGCAGGGCGCGCGCGCGCTGGCCGAACTGAAGGCCGAGCCGCAGGCGCAGGGACGCATGTCCTCGCCGCTGGAGCCGGCCACCGCCCAGTTCATCAACCTGCAGCTGAACGCGCACGAACAGGCGCGCGTGGCCTGGCAGGGGCAGTTGTGGCCGGGCCAGGAACTGCGCTGGGAAATCGAGCGCGATCCGGGCGAGCGCGACGCATCCGGCGGCCAGGGACGTGCAGACGGCGGCGCCGATGGCGCGGGCGGCACCTGGCAGAGCAGCCTGCGCCTGCGCTTCGGCGAGCTGGGAGAAGTATCGGCGCGCGTGGTGCTGTCGGGCGACCAGCTGCACATCCGCCTGGATGCCGCCAGCGCGGACGCCGGCGCGCGCATGCAGGCCGGGCGCGCGCGCCTGGAAACGGCGCTGGATGCCGCCGGCGTGCCGCTGTCGACGCTGGCGATCCATGCCGCGCCATCCGCCGCCCCTGCCGCGCCGGACGGGGCCGCCGATACCGGTGCGGCACCGGATGCGGCGCCGGATGCAGCGACGGCATCCGCATGAGCGCCGACGACGAGCGGCAGGCGGTACGGCGCCAGCATGCCGTCGCGCTGGCCTACGGCAGCGGCGACGCCGCGCCCAAGGTGGTGGCCAAGGGACGCGGCCTCGTGGCCGAGCAGATCATCGGCCGCGCGCGCGACGCCGGCGTGTTCGTGCACGAATCGAAGGAGCTGGTGTCGCTGCTGATGGAGGTCGACCTGGACCGCCAGATCCCGCCCGGCCTGTACCGCGCCATTGCCGAACTGTTGGCATGGCTATATCATATTGAATCGGCGCACGCTGCCGGCCTGGCAACGCCGCCTGCACCGGACACGGCGCGGCTGCTGCCACCACAAGAACCTCCGGTTGGAACAGATGCAAGCAATCACTGACGCCGAATTGGCAAGCTGGCGCAACTACGAAGTCGGGTCGCGCCGGGAGATCGTCGCCCTGCTGTGCCAGATTTCCGAAAAACGCCAGCTGGTCCGGCTGATGATCCGCGGCGAAGGCGACGCCTGCGTCACCTCGCTGCTGGCGGTCGACGCAAACAGCGGCACCATCGTGCTGGACCGCTCGATCAGCCGCGAGCAGAACGCGCGCATCGTCGGCGCCGACAAGGTGGTGTGCGAGACCGCGCTCGACAAGATCCGCATCCTGTTCAACCTGCAAGGCTTGCGCGAGACCGATTTCGAAGGCGGCCTGGCCCTGGCCGCCGACCTGCCCCCCACCCTGATCCGCCTGCAACGGCGCGAGTTCTATCGCATGACGACTCCCGTAACGAACCCGGTGCGCGCCACCATCACCCTGCCGCCCGAACTGGGCGGCGCCAGCGTGTTCCCGCTGGCCGACATCAGCTGCGGCGGCGTCGCCATGCTGGACAACAAGCACCAGCTGAACGCCGCGATCGGCACCAGCTATCCCGGCTGCCGCATCGACCTGCCGGAAATCGGCCCGGTCACCACCACGCTGCTGGTGCGCAACGCGATCGAACTGACCCTGCTGAACGACAAGACGACCCGCCGCCTCGGTTGCCAGTTCCTCGACATCTCGCGCGCCAACCTGGCGGCGGTGCAGCGCTACATCACCAAGCTGGAGCGCGAGCGCAATGCCAGGCTGGCGGGGCATTAGGACCCGAAACCCGCAAATCGTCGTCCCCGCGCAGGCGGGGACCCATGCTGAATATCGAGATTCGCTACATCCGAAATGCCGCGGCCGTTTTGAAAGCCGTGATTTTGGTTGATCCGTATGGGTCCCCGCCTTCGCGGGGACGACGGCGCTACTCTGCCGGCAGTTTGAGCCGCTTGAGGTGGAAGTCGTACTCGTACAATTCCCCGTAGCGCCCCCACTCCACCGCGATCTCCAGCGTGCGCCGCGCGCGGTTTTCCTTCATGCCTTCTTCCAGCAGCTCGATGAACGGCTCTTCCGGCAGCGTGCCGCTCTCGCTGGCCGCCAGTGCGGCGCGGATGCGCGCCGCCAGCGGCACGTTGGCCAGCACCTGGCGCCCGAACAGTTCCTGGCGCCGCGCCTGCGCCGCCGCCGCGTAGTCGCGCCCCAGCGCGCTGAGGATGATGTCGCCGCTTTCCACCTGCGCCAGCCCCAGCAGCGACAACGCCTCGAAGGCGGGGAACAGTTCCTCGTCCGACAGCTCGGTTTCCTCGGCCAGGTGCGGCAGGTCGGCGCGGCCGTCGAACGGCGCCTCGGCCACGCGCTCCAGCACCGCCTCGATGCGGCTGACGTCGGTATCCGGCAGCGCATAATCCGGCACGGCGGCGGGCATGGCGGCGCCCGGCGCGGCGGCGGGCGCCTTGCGCATCGTCATCAGGCCATACACGTGATCGATCAGGCCGCGCACCCGCGGCGAATCGGCGTCGCGCGGACGCGGCAGGTCGATCTGCACCTCGCTGACGATGCGGCCCGGATCGCTCGACAGGATGATGATGCGGTCGGCCATCATGACCGCTTCCTCGATGTTGTGCGACACCACCACGATGCCGCGCGTCGGGATCTGCTTGCCGTCCCACAGTTGCAGGATGTCGTTGCGCAGGGTTTCGCCGGTGAGCACGTCGAGTGCGGAAAACGCCTCGTCCATCAGCAGCACGTCCGGGTTGGTCACCAGCGCGCGCGCGATGCCGACGCGCTGGCGCATGCCGCCCGACAGTTCGCGCGGCAGCGCGCCGCCGAAGCCGGCCAGGCCGATCAGTTCCAGCACGGCATCGGCGCGCCGTTCGCGCTCGGCCGGCGCCACTCCCTGCGCTTCCAGTCCCAGCTCGACGTTCTGCTGCACGGTCAGCCAGGGAAACAGCGCGAACGACTGGAACACCATCGCCACGCCCGGCGCCGGGCCGTCGATCGGCCGTCCGCGGTAGCGGGCGCCGCCCTCGGCCGGCACCAGGCCGGCGATGATGCGCAGCAGCGTCGACTTGCCCGAGCCCGACTTGCCGAGCAGCGCCACGATCTCGCCCTGGCGCAGCGTGAAATCGACGCCGTCGAGGATGCGGCGCGGGCGGCCGTCGGCGCTGTTGAAGGATTTGCCGACCGAGGCCAGGTGGATCAAGTTGTCTTGTGCGATCGTCATTTCATACTCCACGGTTGTCGGCCAATAAGTACAGCTTGCGCCAGAAGAAGCGGTTCAACAGCATCACGAAGATGCACATGACGCCGATGCCGAGCGCGATGCGGTGGAAGTCGCCGGCATCGGTCATCTGCTTGATGTAGCTGCCCAGGCCCTGCGCGGCCAGCGTGGTCTTGCCCCAGGTAACATATTCGGCCACGATGCTGGCGTTCCACGAGCCGCCGCTGGCGGTGATGGCGCCGGTCACGTAGGCCGGGAACACCGCCGGCAGGTACACGCGCTTCCACTTCAGCCAGCCCTTCAGGCCGAGGTTGTCGGCCGCCAGGCGCAGCTCGGTCGGGATGGTCGAGGCGCCGGCCACCACGTTGAACAGGATGTACCACTGGGTGCCGAACACCATCAACGGACTGAGCCAGATGTTCGGGTTCAGGCGCAGGCTCACCAGCAGGAACACCACCAGCGGGAACATCAGGTTGACCGGGAACGCGGCCAGGAACTGCGCCACCGCCTGCACGCCCTGCGCATAGCGCGGGCGCAGGCCGATCCACACCGCCACCGGCACCCAGAACAGCGAGGCCAGCGCGATCAAGAGCATCACGCGCGTCAGGGTCGCCAGGCCCAGCAGCAGCACGTGCCCGGCTTCGGCCCAGCCGACTTCGCTGTGCACGTACACCACCAGGCGCAGGGTCGCGGCGGCCACGGCGACCGCCAGCAGCACGTCCCACACGCGTGACAGCACCCGTGGCGACAGGCGCGGCGCGGCGCGCTGCAGCAGTCCCGGGCGCGCCGCCGGCGCGCGGCCGGCATTGCCGAACCAGCCCAGGGTGGCGCGCATGGCGCCCCAGAAGCGGTCGGCCAGGCGGCTCATCCAGCGGCTGCGGCGGCCCCAGTCGAGCAGCCAGGAGCGCTGCGCGGTTTCCCCCTGCGCCTCCTCGAAGCGGAAGCGGTCGGCCCAGGCCAGCAGCGGGCGGAAGAACAGCTGGTCGTACAGCAGGATGCCGGCAAACATGGCGACGATCGCCCACGCCACCGCGCGCCCGTCCTCGTGCTCGATGGCGACCGCGATGTAGGCGCCGATGCCGGGCAACTTGATGTCCTGGCCGGCCACCGAGATCGCCTCGGCCGCCACCAGGAAGAACCAGCCGCCGGACATCGACATCATCATGTTCCACAGCAGCGCCGGCATCGCGTACGGCAGTTCCAGGCGCCAGAAGCGCTGCCAGCCGGACAGGCAGAACACCCGCGCCGCCTCGCTCAGTTCGTCCGGCACGGTGCGCATCGACTGGTACAGGCTGAACGCCATGTTCCATGCCTGCGACGTGAAGATGGCGAAGATGGCGGCGCATTCCACGCCCAGCATGCTGCCCGGGAACAGCGCGATGAAGGGCGCGATGGCGATCGCCTGGAAGCCCAGGATCGGCACCGACTGCAGGATGTCGAGCAGCGGGATCAGGATCTTTTCGGCGGCGCGGTACTTGGCGGCGACGAAGGCGAACACGAAGCTGAACAGCAGCGAGCAGCCGAGCGCGGCGAACATGCGCAGGATGGTGCGCAGCAGGTAGTACGGCAGCCCGGCGATGTCGAGCGAGACCGTGGTCGCCTGGCCCAGCACGAACGGGCGCGCCATCTGCATGGCGCCGTAGGCACAGGCGGCCAGCACTGCCAGCACCAGCGGCAGCAGCATCCAGTCCCAGCGGTTGAAACGTCCGGGGCCGCCGATGGCGCCGACACCGCCGTCCTGGACGGCGCCGCGGCGCTTGTCGAAGAATTCAAACATGCACGATCCTCATCCGCGCGCAGGGCGCGCGGCCAGCAAGACCGCGCAGCCGTGCCGGCCGGCCGCGTGGTCGGTGATTCCGTCGTTATGGTGTGACGCGGCCGCGCGCAGGCGCCGCAGTGCAGCAATGCCGAGTGCCGCATGCGCCGAGCATACGCTGCATTGATTACGGCAGCGTTAACGCGCTGGCTGGCGATGCGGGCCGACAACACCATATGAAAACGGCGGCGGCTGCGCTGCGGACGTGCTTTGCGGGTGATACCGTTGCTGGAGATTGCATGCCGCGGCGGAGGCCGGGCGGCGGCATGAAGACGACCATCATCCTGGGCAGGATGACGGCAGGAGACGGGAAGCCTGCGTTATCTTGCCGAGAACGTGCCAGGATTGGACTGGCAACAACTATCGCTCGAACAAGTGCCCATTGATGGACCCAAAAAATAAAAACAGCGGCAGTGTAATTGGGTGCGCAAGCCAGCGTCAAGCTGAAAAATGCGCTTAGGAAATGACATCGGTTGTTTGTTTCCGCTGAATCGTGGCTGCCGCCATTTCCGGTTGCCCGGCGCTACCTGCGCGACCGCGAGAACATGGAGCGCGCCGAAGAATAGAACGGCGTGGGCGGCGCCACCGGCCACCCGGCTGCTCATCCACTGTTCGCAAACAGAACAGCCTTTCACCCCTATTGCATCGATTCCGCAGCGTTTTGCCGATCCTCGTCTGTCTCTGCCCTTACCCACGCTGGGCACGCTTGTTGCATTGTTATGGAGGCATCGACCGATGCTTCGCTTCAATGAACAATAACGAGGAGACAGCGATGAAGAAAACGCTCATGCTGGGTCTGCTTGCCAGCGCCGCCATCCGCCCCGCATCGGCGGTCGACATCAAGGCCGGCGACTGGACCGTCAACGTCGGCGGCAACGTCAACGCCTACTACACCGTGGTGCGCTGCAAGGGCGATGCCGACGGCGGCCTGGCGCTGGCCGGCCGCACGCTCGGCTGCGGCGGCGAGGACCACCGCACCACGGTCGGCAACGGCCTGCTGCCGAGCGGCCTGGTGACGTCCGCCAGCACCAGCCAGGGCGGCTACGACGTCAAGGCATTGATCGGCATCTACGTCGCCACCGCCACCGACAGCGCCATCGCCCAGAACAGCACGGTGGACGTGCGCCAGGCCTATTTCAGCGTCGGCAATGCCGGCATCGGCAGCGTCAAGCTGGGGCGCGACTACGGCATCTTCGGGTCGCACGCGATCCTGGGCGACATGACCCTGCTCGGCGCCGGCGCGCCGGTGCAGGCGACCCAGCGCGGCCGGGTCACGCTGGGCCACATCGGCGCCGGCTACGCCTACTTCGGCCATTACGGCCAGGTGGCCTATACCGCACCGGCGCTGCCCCATGGAATCGGACTCGACGTCGGCCTGATGAGTCCGGTGGCCGACACGCCGATCGTGGCGCCGCCGCGCTACTCGGCCAGGTCGACGCCGCAGGTGCAGGCGCAATTGACCGGCGCATACGGTCCGGTCAAGGGCTGGCTGGGCGTCAAGTCGCAGCACTTCGAAGCGGCCGGCACGACGGCCGGCAACCTGCGCATGAACGCCGTCGAACTGGGTGCCTCGATGGATGCCGGACAAGCCGGCTTCCTGGTCAACCTGCAGCGCGGCAATGGCCTGGGCCTGCTGTCGGACGCCGACCAGGGCGACGTCAGGTCGACCCATTATTTTCTTCAGGCGACCTACAAGACCAATGAACGGCTGAAGCTGGGCCTCAACTATGGCAAGAGCCGCAACGGCGCGTCCGGCACCGGCACCGGCGGCCTGAAATCGAACGCCAACCTGACGCTGGGCGCCTACTATGCCCTCAACACAGCGGTGACGCTGGTGGGCGAACTGGGGCGCACCGAATCGCGCGCCTTCGGCGGCGCATCGAGCCACATGGACGGCATCTCGCTCGGCGGTATCCTGTTTTTCTGAACCGGAAGCCCTCCGCCTGGCGAATCGCGGGTAGACATCCGGCCGGCGCGTCCTACCCTGACAGGGGCGCGCGGCCATCCGGCGCCCCCTCACTCCCATCCGCCAGCGAAGGCATTCATGACGACAACGGCAAACGACAACCTGAACGACTGGCTGCGCGACGCCCACGCAATGGAACAGCAGGCGGAAAAGATGCTGAGCGCCCAGGCGGACCGGCTGGAAAACTACCCGGACCTGCGCGTGTGCATCGTCCAGCACATCGACGAGACGCGCTGGCAGCAGAGCGTGCTCGACCAGTGCATGACCCGGCGCGGCATCAGCAGTTCGGTATTGAAGGACCTGGGCGGGAAGCTGGCGGCTTTCGGCCAGGCCGTGGACGGCATGACGGTCAGCGACGAGGTCGTCAAGGGCGCGATGGCGGGCTACGTGTTCGAGAACCTGGAAATCGCCACCTACACGTCGCTGATCGCGGCGGCGCAGGCGGTGGGCGACGCGGAAACGGCCTCGGGCTGCGCGCAGATCCTGGCGTAGGAACGAGCGATGGCAACCTGGCTGCTGGAGCGGCATTCTCTTTTGATTGGATCGTCGTCGGTATCTTTCCGTGTTCAGGCAATGATGATCAAAAACCAAGCTCAGGCATGCTGGCATCGCCGCCGAAATAACTGTCCATGACCTCTCCGTGCATCATGAAATTCAACATCCAAGTGAGCTCGCCATCCCTCGTCGGCATCATGTCATCGATGACATGTCCCAAATGACGCCGCTGCTCCAGCGTATGCGCAAGCGCCGGATCGCACTCCACGGAGACGAGAAGGAATTGAAAGTCATCCTGGAGTTCGAAGCTGACGACATCGCTCGCCCAAGGGAGTGTTTCAATCACCTGCTGCCCTACGGCCTTTACGAGCTCATCAGAAATCAAGCGATCATTCATGGCGGGATCACCTTGGCAGCCTCTGTCAGCAATGTAGATTATCGCCGTTACGGCAGCAAGGCCGCGCTGCCCGGCCTCATCGACGAAGCAGCGATCACACCTGCATGTTCATGATGTCGTGATACGCCGACACCAGCTTGTTCCTCACCTGCACGGTGGCCTGGAACGAGATGCTCGCCTTTTGCATCGAGATCATGGTGTCGGACAGGCTGACCGAATTGTCGCCGGCGGCGAAGCGGTGGCCCATGTCGTCGGCCTGCAATTGCGCATTGCTGACGTTGTCCAGCTGCGCCTTGAGCGCATCCGAAAAACTGACCTTGCTGCTCGCGCCGGCGGCGTCCGCGCCGTTCAATCCACCGACGCCGCCGAGGCTGCCCACGCCGCCCGCAGCGCCCGCGCCACCGGCCGCTGAAGGCGCCGCCGACTTGGCCGCCGCCGCTTTCAATTGCGCCATCATCGCTTCGATACGGCTGCTGTCGATGCCGCCAATGTTCATGTCCGCCTCCGTTCAAAATGCGTGTCGCGCTGCGTGGCGGGAATGCCGAGCACGTCGATTCAGGCTCCCAGAATACCAGCGCCCCATCAATTGTTGCCGGTGAGCAGCACCGTAAACCTCCCCTTATTCGCGCGTTTGAATGTTGCCGTACGGCTTCATAATGGCACCTGCTTATTCATCCCACCCTACCCTCCACCGCCATGGCAACAGCCGAACAGCTTCTCGACAGCGACATCGATACCCCGGTCCCGCCGCCGAAGTATTGGGAAACCCCGATGGGCCGCAAGGTCGTCATCGGCGGCGCCGTGGCGCTGGCCCTGGCGGTGATCGCCGCGCTGTGGCTGTGGAGCTCGGCGCCGGAATACAAGGTGCTGTTCTCGAACACCACCGACCGCGACGGCGGCGCCATCACCGCCTCGCTCGACCAGATGGGCGTGAAGTACAAGTTCTCGGACGGCGGCAGCGCGATCCTGGTGCCGGCCGACCAGGTCCACTCGGTGCGCCTGAAACTGGCGGCGCAGGGCTTGCCGCGCGCCGGCAACGTCGGCTTCGAGCTGCTGGAAAACCAGAAGCTGGGCACCTCGCAGTTCGTCGAGCAGGTGAATTACCAGCGCTCGCTGGAAGGCGAACTGGCCAATTCGATCCAGGCGCTGGCCGCCGTTAGCCAGGCGCGCGTGCACCTGGCGCTGCCCAAGCCCTCGGTGTTCGTGCGCGACCAGCAGAAGCCCACCGCCTCGGTGCTGCTCAACCTGCAACCGGGCCGCGCGCTGGACCAGGCGCAGGTCAGCGCCATCGTGCACCTGGTGGCGTCCAGCGTGCCGGAACTGACCCCGGCCAACGTCACCGTGGTCGACCAGAACGGCACCCTGCTGTCGGACACCAGCAACAAGGGCGGCAAGCAGCTCGACCCGAACCAATTGAAGTACGTCGAGGCGCTGCAGCAGAACATCGTCAAGCAGGTCGAGTCGATCATCACCCCGCTGGTCGGCCAGAACAACGTGCGCGCCGAAGCCACCGCCGACGTCGACTTCGCCCAGGTCGACACCGCCGCCGAACTGTACAAGCCGAATTCGCCGCCGGAGCCGCAGGCGATCCGCAGCCAGCAGACTTCGGAGTCGGCCGGCCCGGGCACGAACAACCCGTCCGGCATCCCGGGCGCGCTGTCGAACCAGCCGCCGGGCGTGGCCACGGCGCCGATCGAGGGCGGCGCCCCGGCCGCAGCGAACGCGCAGGCAAATACCGGCCCGACGCGCAAGGATTCGACCACCAACTACGAAGTCGACAAGACCCTGCGCTACGAGCAAAAGCCGATGGGCGGCATCAAGCGCCTGACCGTGGGCGTGGTGGTCAACTACCGCCGCAGCGTCGATCCGAAGACCGGCAAGATCGCCATCAAGCCGCTCACCGCCGCCGAAGTCGCCCAGATCAACGAACTGGTCAAGCAGGCCATGGGCTACAGCCAGGCGCGCGGCGACACGCTGAACGTGACCAACGCCCCGTTCGACGGCATCGACAAGCCGGCCGAGGAAGCGCTCGACTGGTGGAAGGACCCGAACAACCTGCCGCTGGCCAAGGACATCGCCAAGTACGTGTTCATCGCCATGGTGATCGCCTTCCTGTGGTACCGCATCCTGCGTCCGCTGATGAAGCCGGTCATGAAGCAGTTCGACAAGGCGGTCGAGATGCCGCCCGAGCCGGAACCGGAAGAGCCGGAGCCGGAACCGGAGCCGGACCTGGAAGCGGAAGCGGCGGCGCGCCAGGAAGTCGAGGAACAGAAGCAGGTGCAGGTCTACAAGAACAACCTGGAAATGGCCAAGAGCCTGGCCCAGCATGACCCACGCATCGTGGCCAACGTGATCAAGGAATGGTTGGGAGCGGAACAATGAGCGACAAGGACAAGGAAGCGGTCAACAAGGCGGCCATCCTGATGCTGGCCCTGGGCGAATCGGAAGCGGCCGAGGTCATGAAATACCTGGGCCCGCGCGAGGTGCTGAAGCTGGGCGCGGCGATGGCGCAGATGAAGGCGGTGCAGCACGAGGAGGTGCTGTCGGTGCTGTCGGACTTCCGCGAGCGGGTCGACCTGCAGTCGACCGTCGGCCTGGACTCGGACGAATACATCCGGCAAGTGCTGACCAAGGCGCTGGGCGACGACAAGGCCGCCGTGCTGCTGAACCGCATCCTGGGCGGCAAGGACGCTTCCGGCATCGAGAGCCTGAAGTGGATGGACGCGCAATCGGTGGCGGAACTGATCCGCAACGAGCACCCGCAGATCATCGCCACCATCCTGGTGCACCTGGAGCGCGACCAGGCCTGCGAGATCCTGGCGCACTTCACCGACCGCCTGCGCAACGACGCCATCCTGCGCATCGCCACGCTGGACGGCGTGCAGCCGGCCGCGCTGCGCGAGCTGAACGACGTGCTCACCAAGCTCCTCTCGGGCAACGAGCACATCAAGAAATCCTCGCTGGGCGGCGTGCGCACCGCGGCCGAGATCCTGAACTTCATGAGCGGCGAGCAGGAAACCTCGGTCATGGAAAACATCAAGAACTACGACAACGACATGGCGCAGAAGATCATGGACGAGATGTTCGTGTTCGACAACATCATCGACATCGACGACCGCGGCATCCAGCTGCTGCTGCGCGAGGTGCAGTCCGAGATGCTGATCATCGCCCTGAAGGGCGCCTCGCAGGACTTGCGCGAAAAGATTTTCAAGAACATGTCGCAGCGCGCCGCCGAGATGATGCGCGAAGACCTCGAATCGAAGGGGCCGGTGCGCCTGTCGGAGGTAGAATCGCAGCAGAAGCAGATCCTGCAGATCGTGCGCAGGCTGGCCGACGAGGGACAGATCGTCCTGGGCGGCAAGGGTGAGGATTCGTTCGTCTGATGGCTATCCCCAAGGAACTCCAGTCGGCCTACCAGCGCTGGGAAATGACCTCGTTCGGCGACGAGCGCCCCAGCACGCTGGCGCAGCGCGCCGCCGCGCGCGAGGCCGAGGCGCGCGACGCGCAGGCCGCCATGGCCGCGGCGCAGGCGGCGCGCGCCGCCAGCCTGGCGCCGCCGGCGCCGGCGGTGGTCCTGCCGACCATCGAGGAAATCGAGGCGATCCGCGAGGCGGCGCGCCAGGAAGGCTATGCCGAGGGCCATGCCGAAGGGGTGCAGGCCGGCCATGCCAGCGGCTACGAGGATGGCCTGGCGCAAGGCCGCGCCGAATCCGCGCGCGAGCTGACCCACCTGCAGGAACTGGCGACCCGCTTCGGCGACGCCGTCACCGCCGCCGACGAGGCGATCGCGGCGGACGTGCTGGAACTGGCCGTGCAGCTAGCGCGCGGCATGGTGCGCATCGCCTTCGAGGTGCGCCCCGAACTGATCATCCCGGTGGTGCGCGAGGCGGTCGACTACCTGCCGACGCTGCAGCAGCCGGCGCTCTTGACCCTGCATCCAGAAGACGCGCTCGTCGTCCAAAGCGGCATCGGCCAGGAACTGGAAAAGAGCGGCTGGCGCATCGTCGAGGACGAGACGCTGGCGCGCGGCGGCTGCCGCGTCGACACCGCCAGCAACCAGATCGACGCCCAGATCGCCTCGCGCTGGCAGCGCCTGGCGAACGCGCTGGGCAGCGACCTGGAATGGCTGGCATGAACGCCGGCGCCGGCAGTGCCGCCGACCCGCATACCGCGCGCTGGAAATCGGTGCTGAAGGATTGCGGCAACCTGCTCGAATTCGTCGAGCCGATGCAGGTCACCGGGCGCGTCACGCGCGTGGCCGGCCTGGTGATGGAATGCGTCGGCCTGAAGCTGGCGGTGGGCAGCGCCTGCACGATCCCGGTGGCGTCCGGCGCGCGCATCGATGCCGAAGTGGTCGGCTTCGAGGGTGAGCGCCTGTTCCTGATGCCGCAGAGCGATGTCGAGGGCGTGGTGCCCGGCTCGCGCGTGTTCCCGGTCGAACCCGGCGTGCCGAAACCCGGCAGCGTGGCGCACCCGCGCCGCCGCCCGGCCGACCGCGCGCGCCACCTGCCGGTGGGCTGGGGCCTGCTGGGCCGCGTGGTCGACGGCGCCGGCCGCCCGCTGGACGGCAAGGGGCCGCTCGCTACCACCGACATGGGACCGCTGAATGCGCGCCCGATCAACCCGCTCGACCGCGCGCCGATCTCGGAAACGCTGGACGTCGGCGTGCGCGCCATCAACGCCATGCTGACGGTCGGGCGCGGCCAGCGCCTGGGCCTGTTCGCCGGTACCGGCGTCGGCAAGTCGGTGCTGCTGGGGATGATCGCGCGCTACACCACCGCCGACGTGATCGTGGTCGGCCTGATCGGCGAGCGCGGCCGCGAAGTGAAGGAATTCATCGAGCAGATCCTGGGGCCGGAAGGCCTGGCGCGTTCGGCCGTGGTGGCGGCGCCAGCCGACAGCCCGCCGCTGATGCGCCTGCAGGGCGCCGCCTACGCCACCGCGATCGCCGAGCACTTCCGCGACCAGGGCAAGAGCGTCATGCTGATCATGGATTCGCTGACCCGCTACGCGATGGCGCAGCGCGAGATCGCGCTGGCCATCGGCGAACCGCCGGCCACCAAGGGCTATCCGCCCTCGGTGTTCGCCAAGTTGCCGGTGCTGGTGGAACGCGCCGGCAACGGCCACGTGGGCGGCGGCTCGATCACCGCCTTCTATACCGTGCTGTCCGAGGGCGACGACCAGCAAGACCCGATCGCCGACGCCGCGCGCGGCATCCTGGACGGCCACATCGTGCTGAACCGCCGCCTGGCCGAGGCCGGCCATTACCCGGCCATCGACATCGAGCAATCGATCTCGCGCGCCATGCACGTGATCGCCTCGCGCGACCACCAGATGGCGGCGCGTACACTGAAGCAGCTGTACTCGCGCTACGAGCGCGCGCGCGACCTGATCACGGTGGGCGCTTACGCCGCCGGCTCGGACCCGGTGCTGGACCGCGCCATCCAGCTGCACGAACGCATCGAAGCCTTTTTGTGCCAGGAAATCCACGACAACACCAACATGCTGCAGAGCTTGGGGGAATTGACCTCGCTGTTCGGCTGATCGGATCGAAGTTGCCGCAGGTATACTTTGATTCACCATGGCCAACCAATCCGCACTCGATACCCTGATCGACCTCGCCCAGCGCGAATCCGACGACCGCGCCAAGCGCCTGGGCGCCGCGCTGAAGGCGGTCGAGGACGCCGAACAGAAGCTGCAGATGCTGCTCGGCTACCGCGACGACTACGCCGGCAAGCTCGACGCCGCCCAGCAGAACGGCATCACGCCGTTCGCGTACCACAATTTCGTGGCCTTCCTGGGCAAGCTGGAAAACGCCCTGAACGGCCAGCGCGATGTGATCAAGCATGCCGAATACAAGGCCGAGATGGAAAGGAAGGCATGGCAGGAAAGCGAGCGCAAGCGCCTGTCCTACCGCACCCTGAGCGAGCGCGCCGCCGCCCAGGCGCTGGCGCTGGAAAGCAAGCGCGACCAGAAGATGATGGACGACCACGCGGCGCGCACGGCGCGGCGCCAGCGCTGAACGCCGCCGGATTCGACACCGATTAACCCCTTGCGTCCCTTTCACGATCGCGATCATGCAGACCATTAATCTCCCGCTTCCGTCCACCGCCGCCGCGAACGCCGGCCAGGCCGCGCGCAGCGCGTCGCCCTCCATGAACGGCGATGCCGGCCGGTTCGGCGCCATGCTGTCGAACGAGCTGGCGCAGCGCCAGGCGCCGGCGCCCTCTCCCGCGCCTGTTTCAGCACCCGCGCCGGCGCCGGTCAAGGCGGGACCGGGACAGACGCACGAGGCGTCGCCGTCGCAGGGCGCCGACGAAACGCAGGCATCGGCGCAGGCCAGCGCGGTCGACCAGGCCACGCCGGCGTCCGCGGAGCAGGCGCAAGCCGGCGGCAAACTCGTCGACGGCGACGCCGCCAAGGACGGGTCGCAGGCAGCCGATGCGAGCAAGAGCGATGAACCGGCGACGCAGGCGGCCGCCGATCCGGCGGCGGCGCTGCTGGCCCTGATGGCCAGCCTGCAGCAGCCGGCCCAGGACGGCGCCGCTTCCGCGACGAAAGGAAAGAACGCCGCCGCGCAAGCCTTCGATGCGCTCGGCGGCGGCAACGGCAAGACACGGCGCAGCGATACCCAGTTGGCGGCGCTGCAGGCGGCGATGAAATCGGTCGCCAAGGATGGCGCAGGAACCACCTCCGCTGCCGCAGCGGGCGCCGGCGCCACGGCCCTCGGCGCCGCCGGCCAGGATGCCGGCCTGGCCGGCGCCGCGCTGGCAGCCGATGGCGGCGTCGGCGCGGCTGCGGGCGCCGCCGCAGCCGGCGCATCCGCCACCGATCCGGGCGCGGCCCCGGCCGGCGGCGCGGTGCGCGCCGTGCTCAAGGCGCCGGCCGACAACGCCGACGCGCTGCTGCAGCAGATGCGCGACAGCGCGCAGGGCGCCGTCCAGCCGCAGGCCGCCGCACTGGCGGCCGTGGCCCAGGCCCAGCCGGCCGTGCTGGAAGCCGCCCAGGCCGCCGCCGCGGCGGGCGACCGCCTCAGCGCCCGCGTCGGCACCTCGCAATGGGACAACCAGGTCGGCCAGAAGATCGTCTACATGGTCGGCAGCGAGGAGCAGACCGCATCGCTGACCCTGAATCCGCCGGACCTCGGCCCGATGCAGGTGGTGCTGTCGGTCAGCAACGACCAGACCAGCGTGACCTTCTCCTCGAACCAGCTGGAAGTACGCCAGGCGCTGGAAAACGCCCTGCCGCGCCTGCGCGAGATGATGAGCGAGAGCGGCATCGCGCTGGGCAACGCCAGCGTCAACGCCGGCATGCCGGACGGACGCCAGGCGCAGGACGGGTCGGAGCGCGGCGGCGACGGGCGCGGGTCGGGACGCGACGACGGCATCGGTGCGGCGGGCGACGCCGGCGCGCGGCCGGTGGCGCGCACCGTCATGCTGGGCGATCGGGGCATGGTCGATACGTTCGCATGAACGATTTGATTGCGCCGGCGCATCGGGGAGTGGCGTGGACGGCATCTGCGTGACGTCGATGCAACCATCTGGATGGCGCCGTCCACCCTGCGTAGCGGTCATGCAACGCCCTGATCCGCGATGTGTTTCCACGATGTCATCGAACATACCGGGAAACAACGAGTTGACGCCCCTTCTCCCCTCTTTTCGATCGTTGCCGCTGCGCACTTTTTTCCGATAATGACATAATCACGGAATCAACCACCAGCGCCTCGCGGCGGACCGAAGCAACTTGAAAGCGAACCCAAACATGAAAGCCGATCCCAAAGCGGACGCAGCACCGGCAGCCGGCGGCAAGAGCAAGCTGATCATCATCATCCTCGCCGTGGTGATCCTGCTGGGCGCGGGCGGCGGTGCGGCCTGGTATTTCTTGCACGGCAACGCCGACGCCCATGCCGAGGAAGCCGAGGCGCCCAAGAAGGAAAAGAGCGCCAAGAAAAAGAAGAAGGACGAGCATCCGCCGGAATACCTGGCAATCGAGCCGTTCACCGTCAACCTGCAGCCGGAAAACGGCGACCAGTACCTGCAGGTGGCGTTCACGCTGGAAGTCGACGGCCCCGAACAGTCCGAGCTGATCAAGACCAACATGGCCAAGGTGCGCAGCCGCGTGCTGCTGCTGTTGTCGGGCAAGAAGGCGTCCGAGATCAGCAGCGTGGAAGGCAAGCAGCAGCTGGCCGGCGAGATCCTGGCCGCGGTCAAGGAACCGTTCGCCGCGCACGGCGACGAGCAGGAAGTGTCGGACGTCCTGTTTACTTCGTTTATCATCCAATAAAGCATCAACGCGCACCCGGTAGAGCACCATGGCCGATAATTTTCTTTCGCAGGAAGAAGTCGATGCCCTCCTGAAGGGCGTCAACGGCGACCAGGACGACGTCGCGGCGCCGGAAGACACCTCGGGCGTCCGCACCTACAACCTAGCGACGCAGGAGCGCATCGTGCGCGGCCGCATGCCGACGCTCGAGATCATCAACGAGCGCTTCGCCCGCTACCTGCGGGTCGGCCTGTTCAACTTCCTGCGCCGCAGCGCCGAAGTGTCGGTGGGCTCGGTGCGCGTCTCCAAGTACAGCGAATTCATCCGCAACCTGGTGGTGCCGACCAACCTCAACCTGATCCACATGAAGCCGCTGCGCGGCACCGCGCTGATGGTGTTCGACCCGGGCCTGGTGTTCCTGCTGGTGGACAACCTGTTCGGCGGCGACGGCCGCTTCCACACGCGCGTGGAAGGCCGCGACTTTACCCAGACCGAGCAGCGCATCATCATGCGCATCCTGGACATCGTGTTCGAGGCCTACGCCAAGTCGTGGGAACCGGTGTACCCGATCGAATTCGAGTACATCCGCTCGGAGATGAACACCCAGTTCGCCAACATCGCCACCCCGAATGAAGTCGTGGTATCGTCCACCTTCACCATCGAACTCGGTTCGGTGTCGGGCCAGATCCACTTCTGCATGCCGTACTCGATGATCGAGCCGATCCGCGACGCGCTGACGTCCAGCATCCAGGGCGAGGCGCTGGAAGTGGACAAGCGCTGGATCCGCCTGCTGACCCAGCAGATCCAGGTGGCCGAGGTGGAGCTGGTGGCGGTGCTGGGCCACGGCAAGGCGAATTTCGACGAAATCCTGAACATGAAGATCGGCGACGTGATCCCGATCTCGGTGCCGGAGAACATCCAGGCCACCGTGGACGGCGTGCCGGTGATGGATTGCAGCTACGGCGTGTTCAGCGGGCAGTACGCATTGAAGGTCGAAAAGTTGCTGGCCAACAGCGAAACCTTCAGCAAGTAAATCGGTAAAGCAATCAGCAGCAGACCAGGAGAGAAGCACATGTCCGACACCCAAGACGACCAAGCAAGCCTCGACGACGATTGGGGTGCGGCGATCGCCGAGCAGGCCGCCGCCGAAGCGGCCGCGCTGGCCAGCCAGGCGCAGGCGGCGCCCACGGCCGCCGTGTTCCAGGATTTCTCGAACAAGGGACCGCGTCCGGACACGCCCAACGACATCGACTTCATCCTCGACATCCCGGTGCAGCTGACGGTGGAACTGGGCCGCACCAAGATCGCCATCAAGAACCTGCTGCAGCTGGCGCAGGGTTCGGTGGTGGAGCTGGACGGCATGGCGGGCGAGCCGATGGACGTGCTGGTCAACGGCTGCCTGATCGCCCAGGGCGAGGTGGTGGTGGTGAACGACAAGTTCGGCATCCGCCTCACCGACATCATCACGCCGTCGGAACGCATCCGCAAACTCAACAAATGATGGCGCGCCTGCTGACCGTCCTGGCCGTGGCGTTGCCGCTGGCCGCCTGCGCGGCGCAGCCGGACGGACGGGCCGACGGCGCGGCGGGGATGCAGGCGCAGCAGGCGGTGGCCATGCCGGCGGCGGCGGATGCGCAGGCCGGCGGCGCCGTGTCCGCGGCAGGTGCGCCGGCTGCCGGCACGGCGCAAACCGTCCGCCCCGCGCCATCGGCGGCCACTGGACAGCCGGCCGGCGCCACGCACAATCCGGACCAGCGTACGCGAGGGGCAGCGCAGGCGGCCACGCCGGCGAGCTCGGCGGCCAACTCGCCCGCTACCGGTCGCACCGACGGTGGCGCCGGCGCGCTTGCCGCCGCCAACGGACAGGCCGGACGCGTCGGCAGCAGCCCGGCCGCCGGCGCCACGGCCACGAACACGGAACCGGCGCCGCTGGGCAGCACCCCGCTGCAGGACGCGCCGGCGAACCCGGGCGTGCTGTCCAGCGCACCGGGTTCCGCGGCCGCCGGCCCGGCCGATCGCGGCCCGGCCGATCGCGGCCCGGTCGCGCTGCCGCCACCGGTGCAGCCGATGCAATCCGGACCCGCCACCGGCAGCCTGCTGCAGACCCTGTTCGCCCTGGTCGCGGTGCTGGCCGTGCTCGCCGCGCTGGCCTGGTTCCTGAAGCGCTACGGTCCCAAGGCCGGCGGCGGCAACGCCAGCCTGCGCGTGGTCGGCTCGCTCAACCTGGGCGGGCGCGAACGCCTGATGGTGGTCGAAGTCGGCAACCAGTGGATCGTGGTGGGCGCCTCGCCCGGCCGCGTCAACGGCCTGGCCACCATGCCCAAGCCGGACGGTGCGCAGGCAAATACCGGCGCGAACGCCAACGCCAATGACGGCGCGGTGCTGGCGCCGCACACGCCGTCCGCCGCCAGCTTCGCCGACTGGCTGAAGCAGACCATCGACAAACGCAAATAAGCACTCTCGTAGAAGAAGCCAGTCCTCCGATGCGCAAACAGACCTTCCTGCTGGCGGCCGGCCTGCTGGCCCTGCCGCTGGCAGCGGCCGCGGCCCCCGCCATTCCCGCCTTTACCACCAGCCCGGCGCCCGGCGGCGGCACCGCCTACTCGCTGCCGGTGCAGACGCTGCTCTTGATGACGGCGCTGACCTTCATCCCGGCGGCGCTCTTGATGATGACCAGCTTCACCCGCATCATCATCGTGCTGTCGCTGCTGCGCCAGGCGATCGGCACCCAGACCGCGCCGCCCAACCAGGTCATGGTCGGGCTGGCGCTGTTCCTGACGCTGTTCGTGATGGGGCCGACCTTCGACCGCATCTACAACGAGGCCTACCTGCCGCTGCAGAACAACCAGGTCCAGATGGGCGACGCGATGGACAAGGCGGCGGCGCCGCTGAAAGGTTTCATGCTGAAGCAGACGCGCCAGTCCGACCTGGCGCTGTTCGTCAAGATCTCGCGCACGCCGGCGCTGCAGGGACCGGAAGAGGTGCCGCTGCGCGTGCTGATCCCGGCCTTCATCACCAGCGAACTGAAGACGGCGTTCCAGATCGGCTTCGCCATCTTCATCCCGTTCCTGATCATCGACATGGTGGTGGCCTCGGTGCTGATGTCGATGGGCATGATGATGATGTCGCCGGCGGTGATCTCGCTGCCGTTCAAGCTGATGCTGTTCGTGCTGGTCGACGGCTGGCAGTTGCTGCTGGGGTCGCTGTCCCAGAGTTTTTACTAAGGAAGCACATGACCCCGGAAAGCGTCATCGCGATGGGCCGCACGGCCCTGGAAGTCACTTTGATGGTGTCGGCGCCGCTGCTGCTGGTGGCGCTGATCATCGGCCTGATCGTCAGCATCTTCCAGGCCGCCACCCAGATCAACGAGCAGACCCTGTCGTTCATCCCGAAGCTGGTCGGCATCTTCGTGGCGCTGGTGCTGGCGGGGCCGTGGATGCTGGGGGTGATGACCGATTACATGCGCAGCGTGTTCGGCGGGATTCCGCAGTTGATCGGGTGATCTCGTTCACCACCACCGAGCTGTATGCCTGGATCGGCGGACTGCTGTGGCCGCTGACGCGCATCCTCGGCCTGCTGGCGGCGGCGCCGGTGTTCGGCAATACCGGCGTGCCGCAGCTGATCAAGCTGACGCTGGGCGTGCTGCTGGCCGCCATCGTCGCGCCCACCATCCCTTCGCCACCGGCGGTCGATCCGACATCCTGGGCCGGCCTCCTGATCCTGGGCCAGGAACTCTTGATCGGCAGCGCTATGGGCTTCGCCATGCGCCTGGTGTTCGCCGCCGTCGAGTTCGCCGGCGAGCTCGCCAGCTCGACCATGGGCCTGGGCTTCGCCACCTTCTTCGATCCCGGCTCGGCCGGCCGCACCTCGGCCATCAGCCAGTTCCTGGCGCTGGTCGCGACCATGGCCTTCCTGGCGCTCAACGCCCATCTGGTGCTGATCGAGGCGCTGGTCGAGAGCTTCTTCACCCTGCCGATCTCGGCCGCCCCGATGTCGCTGGCGGCGCCGCTGGAAATGGTGCGCTGGGGCGGGCGCATCTTCTCGGCCGGGCTGCAATTGTCGCTGCCGATCGTCGCCGCCCTGCTGGTCACCAACATCGCGCTGGCGATCCTGACGCGCGCGGCGCCGCAACTGAACCTGTTCGGTATCGGCTTCCCGATCACGCTGGGCGCCGGCTTCCTGGTCATCAGCCTGACGCTGCCCTACCTCGGCACGCCGCTGCAGAACCTGTTCAACCAGGGCATCGAAGCCAGCCGCCGCATTCCGCGCACCGGCGGCCAGCGCCCGCCGCCGGCCGCTCCCATCACCAACTCGCGTTAGGCCGCAGCAAAATCGGGGTCAGAGCACAATGACGAAAAAATTCGGGGTCAGAGCAGATTCTCGAGAATCTGCTCTGACCCCGAACCATTGAAACGAATGAATTGCCGCTCGATTCTGCTCTGACCCCGAATTAACGACGTCAGGAGATGTAATTGAACAGGGACAGGCCGGACATGGTCTTGAACGAGACCTGGGCCGCCTGCAGCGTGGTCTGCTGCTGCGAGAACAGCGAGATCGCCTTGACCATGTCGAGGTCCTGCAGGCCGCTCAGCGTGGTCTGGTACTGCACGTTGAGGTCGTCGCCGGTGCTGTCCAGGTTGTCGACTTCCTTCAGGCGCGCGCCCACCGAGGCCTGCACCGTGAGCACGTTGTCGAGCGCGTTCTTCATGTTGGCGCCGGCGCTGGCCAGGCCGTTGGCCAGGGCCGCCTTGCCGGTCGAGCCGTCGGCCGAGGTGCGCAGGGTCGAGATCAGGTTGGTCAGCGTGGTGAACACCGACTGCTTCTGGCTCGGCGCCACGGTAAAACTGTCGCCGTCGGCCGGCGCGCCCTTGACGTCGAACGAGACGCCGTCGAAGGCGATCGCGGTGCCTTCCTTGTACGGTTGGTTCGCCAGCACGGCGGTGGCCGGCGAGGTGCTGTTGTCGGACACGCTGTAGGTGGTGACGGCCGGCGTGCCGCTCACGCTGAAGGCGACCGCGTAATCGTGGCCGGTCAGCTTGCTGCTGTCGGTCACGGTGCCGGGAGCGATGATGCCGGAGCCGGTGTTGGCGGCGGCCGCGGTGGTGGTGAACTTGCCGTTGCCGGTCGGGATGGCGTCGAAGATCGCGCTGCCGTTCTCGCTGACCGACATCGAGCGCGAGGTGCCGACCTGCAGGTTGCGCTGGCCCTGGTCGCCCTGGTAGGTGGCGCCGGTCGGGGTCTGGACGTACGGCTGGGTGCCGGTCTTGTAGCCCGAATACAGGTAGCCGCCGGTGCCGTCCGAGGTATTGGCCAGGCCGATCAGGTCGGTCAGGCGGCCCTGCAGTTCGGTGGCAAGCGCCTCGCGGTCGCTGGCCGAATAGCCGCCGTTGCCGGCGGTGACGATCAGGCTCTGGATCGAGGTGATCTGGGCGCTGACGTCCTGCATCGACTGGTCGACCAGCGACAGCGAGGTCTTGGCATTGCTGCGGTTGGTGCCGAACTGGGTGTTCATCGACTGCGACTGGGTCAGCTCCAGCGCCTTGGCCGAGGCGATCGGGTCGTCCGCGGCCGACAGCATGCGCTTGTTGGTCGACAGCTGCATCTGGGTCTTGGCGATCTGGCTCTGCAGCGTGTTGATCTGGCTGGTGCCGGCTTCGAAGATGGCGTTGGTGCTGATGCGGATGGACATGGCCTGTTCCTTTCAGTGGCGACTCAATGGCCGATCGACAGCAGCGTGTCGAACAGGGTATCGGCGATCTGCATCACCTTGCCGGCGGCCTGGTAGGCCTGCTGGTACTTGAGCAGGTTGGCCGCCTCCTCGTCCAGGTTGACGCCGGAGACGTTGTTGGCGGCGGTCTGCGCCTGCGCCAACTGGGCGGCGCCGGCGTCGGCGTTGGCCTGCACCTCGCGCGTCTTGTTGCCGACGTCGCTGACCAGGCGCGCATACGCCGACTGGTAGCTGGCGCTGCCGTTGTCGAGGATCTTCTTCGATTGCAGCTGGCCGATCAGGCCGGCGTTGCGGGTGTCGCCGGTGCCGCTGTTGGGGGCGATGGTGTAGGTGTCGCCGTTGCCCGGCACGCCGCTCAGGGTGAAGCTCATGCCGCCCACCGTGTAGCTGGCGCCGTCCGAGAACGGCACCGCGGTGCCGGCCGCGTAGGCAGTGGTGACGCCGCCGGTGGTGGTGACCGACACCGACTGGCCCGCCGGGAAGCCCGACAGCGACTTGGTGCCGCCGTCGTAGCTGACGTTGACGGCGGAGGTCAGCGGCGCCGCCAGGTAGTTCTTGTCGACCGTGCCGGCGCTGATCTTGGCGGTGCCGGTATTGGTCAGCGGGACGCTGGTGGCGATCGGCGTGGCCGCCGCGATCTGCGACTGGTCGGTGAGCGCCACCTTGAAGTTGGCGGCGCCGTTGATGGTCGGGCGCACCAGGAAGTTGTCGCCGGCGTCGGCCTTGCCGCTGACCGCGAAATCGAGGCCGTCGATGGTCTGCGGCGTGGTCTGCGGGAACGGCGAGATGACCGTCTTCTTGTTGTCCGACAGGCGCGTCACGTTGTAGTTGGCGCCGTCGAAATCGACCTTGTAGTCGCTGGTGGTCAGCTGGGTAGCATCGCTGACGGTGGCCGTGATGGCGGTGGTGCTGGTGATGTTGTTGTTGACGTTCTTGGTGACGTCGGCCGGCGCCACGCTGAAGAAGTCGCCGCCCGGATTGCCGTTGGCGTCCAGGCCCAGGTGGTGCTGGTCGTTCAGGGTCTGGGCCAGGCCGATGGCGATGCGGCCCATCGCGTTCTGCGCCGTGTCGAGCGACTTGGTGCGGAATTCCAGCGCGCCGCCCAGTTCGCCGCCGGTGAGGGCATTGTCGGCGATCGGCGTCACCTTGTTGTTGGTGACGTAGCCGACCGTGACGCGGGTCTGGTCGGTCGGCGAGCCGGTCGCGGCCAGCTGGAACGATTGCGAGCCCACCACCAGCGGCTGGCCGCTGCCGATCGACACCGTCAGGCTGTTGTTGTCGCCGGCCACCACGGTGGCCTTGACCTGCTTGTTCAGGTCCATGATCAGCTGGTCGCGCTGGTCCAGCAGGTCGTTCGGCAGGTTCAGGCTGTCGCTCGAGGACAGCTTGCCGATCTGGTCGTTCAGGCTGGCGATCTGGCTGGCGTAGCTGTTGATGCTGTCCACGCTCGAGCTGATCTGGGTGTTGACGCCCTTGCGGATTTCTTCCAGGCGGCCGTTCATCGACTGGAAGCGCGACGCCAGCGTCTCGGCCGAGGACAGCATCGCCGCGCGCGAGGGCACGCCGGCGCTGTCGCCGGTCAGGTTCTGCACCGCGGAGAAAAAGTCCTGCAGCGCCGGCGACAGGCCGGAGGTGGTGTCGGCCAGCAGGTTGTCGACCTGCGACACTTGCGCCTGGTAGGCCTCCAGGCCGCTGGTCGCGGACTGGGCGGTGCGCACCTGCGCGTTCAGGAAATCGTCCGAGTAGCGCTTGACCTGGGCGATCTGCGTGCCGGTGCCGATGTAGCCGTTGGTGCCGCCCATCGCCGTCGACGTCGACTGCACCACGCCCTGGCGGCTGTAGCCGGCCACGTTGGCGTTGGTGATGTTGTGGCCGGTTGTCGAGAGCGCCGCCTGGGCCGCGAACAGGCCGGATTTGCCGATGCTGAGGAGGGACATGTGGGGCTACCTTGGTTTTTCTATGTCATTATCGGCAAGCCGCGCCGAAACTTGACCGCGCCGCGCCTGGCACCCGCACATCATGCCAGCGAATGCTTGATGATGCGCGACAGCTTGGCCGCGTACTGCGGGTCGGTGGCGTAGCCGGCGCGCTGCAGGCCGTGGGCGAAGGCGGTGGCGTCGCCGCCGTGGGCCAGCACCTTTTCGTAGCGCGGGTTGTTGCTGATGACGCTGGCGTAATCCTTGAACGCCTCCGCCGGGCTGTCGTAGGAACGGAACTTCTCGACCTTGGCGTGCGGCTTGCCGTTCACGTATTCGGTGGTGACGGCGGTGGCGACCTTGCCTTTCCAGCCCGGGCCGGCCTTGATGCCGAACAGGTTGTTGCTGGAGCTGCCGTCGCTGTTGCGGATCACGCGCTTGCCCCAGCCGGTTTCCAGCGCGGCCTGGCCCAGCATGAATTTGGCCGGCACGCCGGTGGCCGCCTCGGCCTGGGCGGCGCCGTCGGCCATCTTGTCCTGGAACTCGCGCACGTGGGCCGGCTTGGCGGCGTTCGCGCTGCTCGATGCGCTCGATGCGCCCGCCGCGCTGCCCGCGCCCTTGGCGACCGCGCTGGCGGCGCTGTCGGTGGACATCGTGTCGAGCGTGCGCAGCAGGCGCAGCGCGTCCAGGCTGCCGCTGGCGGCGCTGCCGGTGGTGGCGCCGCCGCCGGCAGCGCCGTCGGCGCCGATCGCCAGCGCCTGCTGGCTGAGTTCCTGCGCGGTCTGCTGGCCGGCCTGCTGCGCGCCCAGCTGGCGCACCAGCACGTCGGCCAGGCCGATGCCGCGCTTGGCCAGCTTCTGGCTCATCTGCTGGTCCAGCATGCTGGTGAAGGTCTTGGTGTCCTGGCTGTCCATCATGCCGTCCTGCGGCGTGGCGTCGCGCATGCTCTTCATCATCATGTTGATGAACATCGACTCGAACTGCGTGGCCGCGCCGCGCAGCGATTCGGCCGAGCCGGACTTGGCCGACTGCTTCAGGTCGCCGAGGCTGTTGGTATCGAGGGCGAACTTGCCGGACAGGTCTTGGGTCGAGGCGAGCATGGCGGATTCCTTGTCAGATGATTTCGAGTTCGGCGCGCAGCGAACCGGCCGCCTTGAGCGCCTGCAGGATCGCCAGCAAGTCCTGCGGGGTGGCGCCGATCGCGTTCATCGCCTTGACCACTTCGGCCAGCGAGGCGCCGCCGTTCAACATGATGACCTTGCCGCCATCCTTCTTGAGCGCCACCTGCGGGTTCTGGGTGACCACCGTGGCGCCGCGCGAGCCGGCCGGGGGCTGGCTGACCTGGGTGTCGGCGCCGACCGACACCGACAAATTGCCGTGCGAGATGGCGCAGGTGTCGAGCGTGACGGCGCGGTTCATCACGACGGAACCGGTGCGCGCATTCAGGATGATCCTGGCGGCGGCTTCGGCCGGCTTGACGTCCATGTTTTCCAGCACGCCCAGGAAGGCGACGCGCTGGTCGCTCGACGAGGGCACGCGCACGCGGATCACGCGGCCGTCGAGCGCGGTGGCGATGCCGGGGCCGAACTTGTCGTTGACCGCTTCCACCACGCGGCTGGCGGTGGCGAAGTCGGTGCTGTTCAGTTCCAGCTTGATCTGGTTGTCGGCGCCCAGCGTGGAAGCGACCGCGCGCTCCACCGTGGCGCCGGCCGAGATGCGCCCGACCGACAGCTGGTTCACCTGCACCGAGGCGCCGCCGCCCTGGGCGCCGGCGCCGCCGACCAGCACGTTGCCTTGCGCCATGGCATACACCTGGCCGTCGGCGCCCTGCAGCGGCGTCATCAGGAGCGTGCCGCCGCGCAGGCTTTTCGCATTGCCCATCGAGGACACCGTGATGTCGAGCGTCTGGCCCGGCTGGGCAAAGGCCGGCAGCGAAGTCGTGACCATCACCGCCGCCACGTTCTTCAATTGCAGCTGGGTGCCCTGCGGCAGGCTGACGCCCTTCTGCTGCAGCATCGCCGTGATCGACTGGACGGTGAACGGGGTCTGGGTGGTCTGGTCGCCGGTGCCGTCCAGGCCGACCACGATGCCGTAGCCGGACAACTGGTTCTGGCGCACGCCGCCGATGCTGGCCAGGTCCTTCAGGCGTTCGGCGTGGGCAGTGCCGGCCGCGAGCGGGGCCAGCAGGGCGGTGCAGAGGGCGATCAGTTTCAGGTTCGTGCGCATGATGGTCGTATCGTTCAGGTCAATTCGGGGTCAGAGCAGAATCATCGTTCGGAGTTAATTTGGGGTCAGAGCAAAATCTCGATTGTGCTCTGACCCCGAATTATCAAAACGGCAGCAGCGACTGGAAGAAACGCGACATCATCGCGGTCATTTCGGCGCGGTCGATCTGGCTGTTGGTGCGGTACTCGACGCGGGCGTCGGCGACCACGGTCGAGGACACGGTGTTGCCCGGCTGGATCGTGTCCGGGTTGACCATGCCCGAGAAGCGGATGAATTCGACGCCCTTGTTCATGGCGATCTGCTTCTCGCCGACCACGATCAGGTTCCCGTTCGGCAGCACCTCGGAGACGGTCACGCCGATCGTGCCGGTAAAGGCGTTGGAGGCGGTCTGGGTGTCGCCGTCGGCGAACTTGGAACTCGAGCTGGTGGCCAGGCTGGCGCCGATCTTGCCCTGCAGCGGGCCCGGCACCTTGAAGTCGACGCTGCCCGACTTGTTGCCGCTGCTGGCGCCGCTCTTGTTGGCCTGCGTCTTCTCGCTGATGCTGACGGTCAGCACGTCGCCGATGTGGCGCGCGCGGCGGTCCTCGAACATCGGACGGAAGGTATTCGCGTTGTAGATCGCGCCTTCGCTGGGCGCGCCGGCATCGGCCAGCATCGGCCGCACCGAGGTCGGCTGCTTGACGATCGACGACGGCGTGCTGGCGCAGCCGGCCAGCGCCAGCAGCGCCGCCAGCGCGGCCGCCATCGTGGCGCGCACCGCCATCACGGCGCCGATCCTTTCGGCCACCGTCCCCGTCGTCCCCGCGCAGGCGGGGACCCATACCGAGCGTGCAGTACCTGCACCGTCAACAATACGCATCGTATCCACCCTGTTTTTCACAATTGGGTCAGCTTCTGCAGCATCTGGTCGGACGTGGTGACAGCCTTGCTGTTGATCTCGTACGCGCGCTGCGTCTGGATCATGTTGACCATCTCCTCGACCACGTTGACGTTCGAGGTTTCGACGTAGCCCTGCAACAGCACGCCGGTGCCGTTGGTGCCCGGGGTGCTGGTGTTGGCGGTGCCCGAGGCGCCGGTCTCGACGTACAGGTTCTCGCCGCGCGATTCCAGGCCGGCCGGGTTGATGAAGTTGGACAGCTGGATCGAGCCGATCTGGGTCGGCGCCGCGGTGCCGGGGGTGGTCACGGACACCGTGCCGTCGCGCCCGACCGTCATCGACAGCGCATTGTTCGGCACCGTGATCGGCGGCTGCAGCACGTAGCCGCTGGAAGTGACCAGCTGGCCGTTGGAATCGGTCTGGAACGAGCCGTCGCGGGTGTAGGCTTGGGTGCCGTCCGGCAGCAGCACCTGGAAGAAACCGGAGCCGTTGACCATCACGTCCTTCGAGTTGCCGGTCTGCTGCGGGTTACCTTGCGTGTGGATGCGCTCGGTGGCGACGGTGCGGGTACCGCTGCCGATCTGCAGGCCGGACGGCAACTGCGTCTGTTGCGAGGACTGGGCGCCGGGCTGGCGCACGTTCTGGTACAGCAAATCCTCGAACACGGCGCGCGACTTCTTGAAGCCGTTGGTGCTGACGTTGGCGAGGTTGTTGGTGATGACGTCGAGGTTGGTCTGCTGCGCCTCGAGGCCGGTTTTTGCGATGAACAGGGAACGGATCATGGTGGTGGTCTCCAAGAGATGACGAACCCATGCCGTCACCCACCATGTAATTATGTCCCACCGGCAACTAAGTCAAAGCCAGGATCTGGGTGGCTTTCGCCGCGTTATTCTCGGCGTTCTTCATCAGGCTCATCTGTGTTTCGAAGGAACGCGCCAGCGAGATCATGTTCACCATGGCGTCCATGGCCGACACGTTGCTGCCCTCCAGCGCGCCGCCGGCCACGGTCACCGCCGGGTCGGCCTGGGCGCTGGTGCCGTCCTTCAGGCGGAACAGGCCGTCGTCGCCGCGCACCAGACCGGCCTCGTCCGGATTCACCAGTTTGATACGGCCGAGCACGGTCGGCGCGGCCGGCGTGGTGGTGGTGGACAGCGTGGACACGGTGCCGTCGCCGCCCACGGCGATGGTCACGTCCGGCGGAATCGTGATCGGCCCGTTCTCGCCGGCGACGGCCTGGCCGCTGGACGTCTGCAGGATGCCGTTGGGACCGACTTCGAGCGCGCCGTTGCGGGTGTACGACTCGGTGCCGTCCGCCATCTGCACGGCAATCCAGCCCTTGCCCTTGACCGCCACGTCGAGGTCGCGCCCGGTGACCTGCAGCGCGCCCGAGGAAAAATCGGCGCCGACCGTGTTGTCGACCACGAACGCGCGCGTCGGCAAGCCTTCGCCCTGGACCGGCACCGCCCGAAAACTGTCGAGCTGGGCGCGGAAACCCGTGGTGCTGACGTTGGCCAGATTGTTCGACGTGGTCGCCTGCTGCTCCAGGATATGCTTGGCGCCGCTGGCCGCCGTATAAATCAACCGATCCATGATGTCCTCGTGTCCTCGATCAAACCGGGGTCAGAGCCCGATTTTGAGCAATTACCCATTATCCATTTCCAAAAACCGGGCTCTGACCCCGGTTTGCGTTAGCGCAGGTTGACCAAGGTCTGCAGGACCGAATCCTGCGTCTTGATGGTCTGGGCATTGGCCTGGTACACGCGCTGGGCGGTAATCATGTTGACCAGTTCGGCGGTCAGGTCGACGTTCGAGCTTTCCGTGGCCGACGATTGCAGCACGCCCAGGCTGCCGCTGTTGGGGGTGCCGACGGTCGGGGTGCCGGAGGACGAGGTCTCGGCCCAGGCGTTGTTGCCGAGCGGCTCCAGGCCGTTCGGGTTGGTGAAGTTGGCCAGCACGATCTGGCCCAGCGGCTTGCTCTGGCCGTTGCTGTACTGGCCCAGGATGATGCCGTCGGCGCCGGCCGAGAAGCGCTGCAGGTGGCCGGCGGTGTAGCCGTCCTGGGTGGTCTTCTTTTCGCTGGTGTCGGCGCCGTACTGGGTGCTGCCGGTGAAGTTCAGCTTGATCGGCAGCGTTTCCTTGGAGCCGGTGGCCGGATAGATCGGGAAATTCACGGTCAGCGGCAGCGTCTGCGGCGACATCAGCGCGGCCGAGAGCGCGCCGTTCGAATCGAATTTCAGGGTGCCGACCGGGACCGCCGGCACGTTGACGGCGGCGGCGATGTCGGCATCGACCTGGTCCGGCGTGTAGCCGGCGGTGCTGCCGGCGCTGGCGGCCGCGGCCTTGATGGCGTCGATGGTGGCGCTGCTGGCGCCGGCCTTGGTGGCGGCGGCGACCACCGCGGCGGACGCCTTGCTGGCATAGTCGGACAGCGCACTGGCCACCGCGGTGGCGTCGGCCGGGGAAGCCTTGGTGGCGGCGCTCCAGGCGCTGCGCGCGGCCACGCTGTCGGCGTCCTGCTGCACCGCGGCCGAGGCGTTGGCGCCGGTCATCTCGGTGCCGTCGCTGCCGACGTAGACGTCCCATGTGCCGGCATCGGTCTTGACATAGTACATCGACATCACGTGCGCATTGCCGAGCGTGTCGTAGACGTTGACCGGGGTCTGCTTGTTGTAGGTGGTCGGGTCGTTGGCGTTGAACGGGTAGTTGGTGGGCGTGGCGGCGCGCGAATCCAGGTTGATCGAGGTGTCGACCTTGGTGGTGGCCACCGGCTTCAGGTCGTTGGTGTTGATCTGCAGCGGCGACGGCGCGCCGGCCAGGATCTGGTTGGTGGTGCCGACGCCGTAGCCGGTCAGGTTGGCGCCCTGCGCATTCACCAGGTAGCCGTTCTTGTCCAGCGAGAACTGGCCGTTGCGGCTGTACTGGGCCACGCCCGAGGCTTCGGTGCGGAAGAAGCCGGCGCCGTTGATGGCGATGTCGAGCGGGTTGTTCGAGGTCTCGATATTGCCCTGCGTGAACTGCTGGGCGATCGCCGCCACGCTCACGCCGATGCCGGCCGTGTTGCCGCCGGCGCCGTTCAGCGAGCGCGCGTAGACGTCGGCGAACTGCGTGGTCGAGCCCTTGAAGCCGACCGTGCTGGCGTTGGCGATGTTGTTACCGATGACGTCCAGCGATTTCGCCGCGCCGTTCAAGCCGCTCAGGCCCTGTTGGAAAGACATGTCGTGCTCCTGTGAATACGGTGTGTTCTGAAATGAAAAGGCTTACAGGACCTGCTTGACGTCGGCCAGCGTGACCGCGCCCTTGTTCGGCAGGTTCAACTTGACGCCGTTGCTGCCGTTGGTGGTGACGCTGGCGACGCTGTCGAAGGCCAGGCCTTTCGCATCGGTCAGTTTCTGGCCGCCCTGGGTCGCGGTCACGCTGAAGGTGTAGCTGCCGTCGGCCAGGGTCACCGCCTTGCCGCTGCTGTCGAGGTTGGTGGCGTCGGGCACGCCGTCCCAGGCCAGCGGCAGGATGCCGGCCTTTTGCGCGCCCAGGTCCATGGTCTGCACCACGTTGCCCTTGCTGTCGCTGATCGCCACCTGCACGCTGTCGGCGTCGCTGCCGAGTTCGACGCCGAGGATGCCCTTGCTGCTCGAGAGCGACACGTTGCTGCCCTCGACCAGCACGCCATGGCCGATCAGGCTGGTCGCCTGCACCGACTCCGAACTCTGGTAGCTGGCCTTGAGCGATTCCAGCGTGTCGTTCAGCTTGTTCACGCCGGTCACGGTCTGCAGCTGCGCCAGCTGGCTGGTCACTTGCGCGTTGTCGAGCGGGTTCAGCGGATCCTGGTTCTTCAGCTGCGTGACCAGCAGGGTCATGAACTTGTCGGTGTCGGCCTGCACGCTGTCGGTGCCGGTGCTGCTGGCCGACTTGGCGTTCATGGTCGACATCAGGTCGTTGATGTTCGCGGTCGAGGCGGTGGTGGAATTTACGGTGGACATGGGATGGCGTGGTGAGCGTTACGGTTTATTGGCCGATGGTGAGGGTCTTGAGCAGCATGGTCTTGGCCGCGTTCATGGTCTCGACGTTGGTCTGGTAGGAGCGCGAGGCCGACAGCATGTTGACCATTTCGTCGACCACGTTCACGTTCGGCATCGACACGTAGCCCTTGGCGTCGGCCAGCGGATTCTTGGGGTCGTACACCTGCTTCAGCGGCGACGGGTCCTCGACCACTTCGCGCACCTTGACCGCGGTGGAGCCGCCCTCGACGGGCACCGCCTCGAACACCACCTGCTTGGCGCGGTAGGCTTCGCCGCTGGCGCTGGTGGCGCTGTCGGCGTTGGCCAGGTTGCTGGCGGTGGTGTTCAGGCGCTGCGACTGGGCCGTCATGGCCGACCCGGCCACGTTGAAGACATTGAACAGGGACATGATCAGCTTCCTGACTGGATCGCGGTGATGAGGTCGCGGATCTGGTGGTTGAGCATCGTGATGCCGGCTTCGTAGCGCAGGCCGTTGTCGGCGAACTGGGTGCGTTCGGTATCCATCTCGACCGTATTGCCGTCCACCGCGCCCTGGGTGATCGTGCGGTACAGCACCGGGGTGCCGTCGGCCAGCGTCTTGCCGTCGGCGGCGGCGCCGGCGAAATGCTTGTCCGACGTGGCCGACATGGCGCCGCCGGCTTGGCCGCCGCTCGCCAGGGCGCCCTGCAGCGCGCTGGAAAAATCGATGTCGCGCGCCTTGTAGTTGGGCGTGTCGGCGTTGGCGATGTTCGAGGCCAGCAATTCCTGGCGCTGCGAACGCAGGCTCAGGGCCGCTTCGTTGAACCGCAGGTAGTCGTCGAGTTTGCCGATCATGTGAGGTCGAGCCCTATCTATGAATGGTGCGAAGGCGCGGCGACTGGCCGCTCTTGATTTCCGCACTGCAATTTCTGTTGTTGACAGCATGCATCTTACGATGTGGCCCAATCTTCCAATAGGGCAATAAAGCACCACAAAACCGGGCTATTCCAAGTTTCACTGTGGAATCAAAGCACCTAAGATGGTGCCTGTCATCCTTCCGTGCTCACGACATCGCCTGTCCATGAAACTTCTTTTTTCGATCGCCCTGGCGGCTGCGGCCCTGACGGGTTCGCTGGCAGCGGCGCAAACGCTGTCGGCGCAGCCGGCCGCCGGGCGCCAGAACGTGGCGCAATTGCGCACGCTGGCCGAACAGTTCCTGCAATCGCAAAGCGCCGGCCTGCCGGGCGAAGCCACGGTCAAGGTGGGCGCCATCGACGCCCGCACCGCCCTGGCCGCCTGCCCGGACCCGCAAGCCTTTTTGCAGCCGGGCGCGCGCGCCTGGGGCAAGACCACGGTCGGCATCCGCTGCACGGCGCCGTCCAGCTGGACCATCTTCGTGCAGGCGCAGGTCAGCGTGAAGGCCGAGTACGTGGCCGCGGCGCTGCCGCTGGCGCAGGGCCAGCCGATCGAGCAGGGCCAGCTGGTGCTGGTGCAGGGCGACATCGCGTCCATGCCGGCCGGCATCCTGACCGACATGGCGCAGGCGATCGGGCGCACGCCCACCGTCTCGCTGGCGGCCGGCACCCCGCTGCGCGTGGACACGCTGCGCAGCAAGCCCGTGGTACAGCAGGGCCAGGCGGTGCGCCTGGTCTCCAGCGGCAACGGGTTTTCGGTGTCGGCCGAAGGCAAGGCGATCGGCAACGCCGGCGAAGGCCAGGTGGTGCAGGTGCGCACCCCGGGCGGCTCGGTGATCAGCGGCACGGCCAAGGCCGGCGGGATGGTGGAGGTGGCGTTTTAGGTACGGTTTTCACACGGCGTTTTCTACGGCACAGGCAGGACGGGCCAAGTCGGGGTATCCTTGACGTCTCGAAAAACCCCCGGCTAAAGTTTTTGGTTGGCTGACCGTTACCCTTGGCAGATCCCGGGCTTTCTGCTCCGACCTGAGAAGGATGATGCTGTGAAAATCAACGATACACTCAAAGGCAACGCAGGCATTCCGGCCACTACCACGCCGGCCACGAATGCCAAGAGCGCCGACACCACGGCCGCGGCGGCGGCCACGAGTACTGCCGCCGCGACCGAGACCGTGCGCCTGTCCTCGCAGGGCCAGGCGCTGGCGTCGGCCGGCAGTACGAGCGCTGTGTTCGACACCAAGAAAGTCGAGCGCATCAAGGCGGCCATCGCGGATGGCCAGTTCCAGGTAAATTCGGAGAAGGTGGCGGACGGCCTGTTGGATACAGTGCGCGACCTGCTGCATTCCCGCAAACGATAGATCATTCATGGCCATTGCATCCCCCGGCGCAAGCTTGCGCGACGAACAGCAACTGATCGGTTCCATCGTGGCGCTGATGAAGCAGGAGCAGCAGCTCCTGGTCAGTGCGGATGCCGATGGCCTCGCCACCCTCACCCCGCAAAAACTCAGGCTGGCGCAGCAGGCGGCGGACTTGTCGCGCCTGCGTCACCAGGCACTGGGCGCGGCCGGCTTCGTGGCCTCGGAAAACGGCATGGAGCCGTGGCTGGCGGTGGGCGGCAGCGCCGATGCGCGTACCCAATGGGATCGCCTGCTGGAACTGACGCGCGAAGCCAAGGAACTCAATCGCGTCAACGGCATGCTGATCAACAAGCAGATGGCGCATACCACCGGGGTACTGAATGCCCTGCGCGGCGAGAGCGGCGGCGCGGGCGGCGTATACGGACCGGGCGGACAATCGTTCGGCAGCGGGCCGTCGCGGCGTTACGTGGTGGGTTGAGGCGCTTCCCGCGCCATGAACGCTTCCAGCTGCTCCGGCCACAACGGCCGGCTGAAGTAGAAACCCTGGATCTCGTCGCAGCCGTTTTCCTGCAAAAACGCCATCTGCTCGGCCGTCTCCACGCCCTCCGCCACCGCTTCCAGGTTCAGGCCGTGCGCCAGCGCGATGATGGCCCGGGTGATGGCGGCGTCGTTGGCATCGATCACCACGTCCTTGACGAACGAGCGGTCGATCTTCAGCACGTCGATCGGGAACTGCTTCAGGTAGCTCAGCGACGAATAGCCGGTGCCGAAATCGTCGATCGACAGCGCCACGCCGAGCGCCTTCAGCGAACGCAGCACGCCGGCCGCCACCTCGGTATCGCGCATCACCGTGCTTTCGGTGATCTCGATTTCCAGGTGGGCCGGGTGCAGGCCGCTGTCTTCCAGCGCCGCGCGCACGCGCTGCGCCAGGCCGGGGTGCTGGAACTGGCGCGCCGACAGGTTCACCGACACCCTTCCCAGCGGCAGCCCGGCGGCGTGCCAGGCGGCGGCGCGCGCGCAGGCGGTGCGCAGCACCCACAGGTCGAGTTCCTCGATCATGCCGGTTTCCTCGGCCAGCGGAATGAAGCGCGCCGGCGGCACCAGGCCCAGCACCGGATGGCGCCAGCGCACCAGCGCCTCCACGCCGACCATGCGTTTCATGCGGCCTTCTTCCAGGCCGATGCGCGGCTGGTACTGCAGCGCCAGCTGGCCGTGTTCGAGCGCGTGGC
Organism: Massilia forsythiae; assembly: GCF_012849555.1. Taxonomy (NCBI): domain Bacteria; kingdom Pseudomonadati; phylum Pseudomonadota; class Betaproteobacteria; order Burkholderiales; family Oxalobacteraceae; genus Massilia; species Massilia forsythiae. The sequence continues at coordinate 3,159,966 of NZ_CP051685.1, read as the reverse complement.
GCAGCATCGCTTCCATGTCGACGCGGTCGCGGATCGCCTGCTCCATGTCGGCGCTGTGGAAGCGCAGGTGCGCCGGCCCGGCGGCGCGCGCGCCGCCCATCGCCACCTGCGCCATCTGCAGCAGCCCGGCGGCGCCGCACGGCGCCTCCGGCAGCAGCGCCACGCCGATGCTGGCCGACAGGAACACGCGCTGCCCGCCCAGCACGAAGGGTTCGCGCATGGCGCCCAGCAGGCGCGCGCCGAGCGCGCCGGCGGCGTCCTGGCCGGAATGCTTCTGCACCACGATGAATTCGTTGCCGCCCTGGCGCGCCAGGGTGTCGCCGGATTCCAGCATTTGCGCCAGGCGCGTCACGCATTCGCGCAGCACCTCGTCGCCGCCGGCCCAGCCGTACCCGCTGTTGATCTTCCTGAATTCGTCCAGGTCCAGCACCAGCACCGCCAGCGTGCGCCGTTCCTGGCGCGCCGCATCGATGGCCTCGTCCAGCGTTTCCAGGATGCGGCGCCGGTTCGGCAGGCCGGTCAGGGCGTCGTAGGTCAGCTGCTCGAGCAGCGCGCGCTCCAGGCGGCTGCGCTCGGACAGGTCGCGCACGATCGCGATCTGCTGGCCGGCCGGGGTGGCGGCGCGGCGCACCTCGGCCGGGAACGGGTCCTGGCGCAGGCGCCGGCACTCGACCACGTCGCCCTGCCCGTCCGCCCCTGCGCCGGGCAGCAGCACGTCCAGCGCCAGGCCGGCGGCGCTGTCGCGCCCGATGCCGAACAGTTCCTCGGCGCGCGCGTTCATCATGGCGATGCGCCCGTCCGGCGCGGCCAGCAGGATCGCGTCCGGCGCGCATTCCATCAGGCTGCGGAAGTTGCTCTCGCTTTCCGCCAGCGAGCGCTCGGAACGCTTCAGGCGCAGGTAGGGCGCCTGCACCGCGGCCACGTGGATGGCGCGGTACAGGAACAGGTAGGCGATCACTTCGTACAGGTGGCCGACCATGCTGACCGCGTCGTCGCGCGCCATGCTGAAGACGAAGGCGACGCCGGCCAGGGCCATCACGGCCGCGGCCAGCGCCAGGTAGCGGTCGGTGCGGCGCCCGTGGCGCAGCGCGCGTCCCAGCGACAGCAGCGCGGCCACGCCGTTGATCGCGATCAGCAGGTACTCGCAGGCGGTCTTGAAGGCGGTGGGGCCGACGCCGGCGACGTGGGTGGCCGGCACCAGGCCGGGCGCGGCCAGCACCAGCCAGTAGCCGGCGCCGACCGCCGCCAGCGCCGCCAGCATCGCCAGCGCGTGCACGCTGCGCGCCACCATGCGCTCGCGCGGCACCAGCACCGCCGCCAGCAGGGTCAGCGCGCCCAGCAGGCGCGCCGCCAGCGAAAACACCACGCCCGACCCCGGCACCGCCGGGGCGATCAGGCCGGGCATGCCCGGCACCGACATCAGGTGGCCGAATTCGAGCAGGGCCACCGCCAGCGCCGCCGGCGACAGCAAGGCCACGCGCGCCGGGATGCGCCTGCCGGTGCCGTGCCCGCCGGTGGAAAACACCTGCGTGATGACCACCACCGCCAGCGTTTCCACCACGGTGTGCAGCGGCAGGTACCACTGCAGCCGCCACGGCAGCATGGCGCGGTGGCCGAGCACCAGCCAGGCCATGAAGGCGGCCAGGCCGGCGGCCAGCACGGCCAGGACGGCGCCGGAGACGCGCCGCGGCCCCGGCCCGGCCACGGTCCCGCCCCGCGCTCCGGTCATGGCCACGCTCATGGCTGCGCCCCCGCGCCGTGCGCCTGCAGCAGGCGTTCCAGCTGCGGCGCCGGCAAGGGCCGGCTGAACCAGTAGCCCTGCATCTGGCGGCAGCCGTGCTCGCCCAGGAAGGCTTGCTGGGCGGCGCTCTCGACGCCTTCGGCGATCACGTCCAGCTTCATGGTGCCGGCCAGCGCGATCACCGCCTGCACGATGGCGCCGCCGGCGCCGGCCTCGCCGGCCTCGCCGCCCCGCTCCACGCCCGCGCCGATGTCGGCCACGAACGAGCGGTCGATCTTGAGGCTGTGGATCGGCAGGCGGCGCAGGTTGGCCAGGCTGGAATAGCCGGTGCCGAAGTCGTCGATCGACAGGCGCACGCCCATCTGCGCCAGGCGCGCCATGGTCTCGGCGGCCTGCGCCGGATTTTCCATCAGCACGCTCTCGGTGATCTCCAGCGTCAGGCAGGACGGAGAACAGCCGCTTTCGCGCAGCAGGCGCGCCACCATGCCGGCCACGTCGTCCTCGCGGAACTGGCGCGCCGACATGTTCACGCCCATGCGCAGCGGCGCCAGGCCCATGCTTTCCAGGCGCGCCTGCTGGCGCAGCGCGGTGGCCAGCACCCATTCGCCGATCGGCACGATCAGGCCGGTCTCCTCGGCCAGCGGGATGAAGTCGGACGGCGCCACCATGTCGCCGCCGCGCGGCTGCCAGCGCAGCAGCGCTTCCAGGCCGACGATGCGGCCGCTGGCGATGTCGACCTGGGGCTGGTAGTGCAGCACGAATTCCTCGCGCAGCAGGCCGCGCTGCAGCCCGGTCTCCAGGCGCAGGTGCCGGTGCGCATGGGTGCCCATGGCGGCCGCGTAGAAGTGGAAATGGTTGCCGCCGCTGGCCTTGGCGCGGTACATGGCGCTGTCGGCCGCCTTCAGCAGCGACCCGCTGTCGGCGCCGTCGCGCGGGTACATGGCGATGCCGATGCTCCCGGTCGGGAACACTTCCTGGCCGGACAGGGTGAGCGGCTGGAACAGGTGGTCCAGCACCTTCTGCGCCACCCGCGCCGCGTCCTCGGGGCCGGCCAGCTCGGGCAGCACCACCACGAATTCGTCGCCGCCCTGGCGCGCCACGGTGTCGCTCTCGCGCAGGCTGCGGCCCAGGCGGCGCGCGATCTCGATGATGAGCCGGTCGCCGGCGTCGTGGCCGAGGCTGTCGTTGATGTGCTTGAAGCGGTCCAGGTCGATGAACATCACGCCGACCTCGGCCGCCCGGTCCCGGGCGGCGCCGTTGCGCTGGGCCTGGACGATGGCGTGCTCGAGGCGGTCCTGCAGCAGCGTACGGTTGGGCAGCCCGGTCAGGGCGTCGTGGTTGGCCAGGCGCAGCAGCGCTTCCTCGGCCTGCTTGCGGCGCGAGATGTCCTCGACCGCGGCGATCAGGCGCAGGCCGCCGGCGGCCTCGCGCATGGTCGAGCAGCTCAGCGCCACCCACACCGCCTGGCCGTCCTTGCGCACGTAGCGCGTCTCGCGCTGGAAGTCGCGCAGTTCGCCGGCCACCAGGCGCGCCACCTGGGCGCGGTCTTCGGCCAGGTCCTCGGGCCAGGTGATGTCGTCGAAGCGGCACTGCAGCAGCTCGGCCTCGCTGAAGCCGACGATGTGCGACAGCTTGCGGTTCACGCGCAGGAAGCGTCCGTCCGGCGACAGCAGCGCGATGCCGACCGCGGCTTGCGTGAAGGTCAGGCGGAAAAATTCCTCGCTTTCCTGGAGGCGCAATCGCGCCTCTGCCTGGTAGGTCACGTCCTGGCCGATCAGCAGCAGCAGGTGCTCGCCGGCCTGGCGCGTGCGGCGGATGTTGAACTCGAACCAGCGCACGCCGCCGGCCGGGCTGTCGAACGCGACCGGCACGCCGTCCTGCGCCGCGCCCGATGCCAGCGCCTCGGCGGCGCGCCGCTCCAGCAGCGGGCACGGCAGCAGTTGCGCCAGCGGCGGGTGCGCCGCGATGGCGTCGTCGGCCACGCCCAGCATCTGGCTCATGGCACGGTTCATCGAGCGCACCCGGCCGTCGGCGCCGACCACCGCCAGCCCGGCCGGCATGCCGTCGATGACTTGCTCCAGGTAATTCTGGTACTGCAGCACGCTGCGCTGGTTGGCGTGGGCATAGGTGTCGAGCGCCAGCCCCATGTCGAAGCAGACCATCTTGAGCACCGCGCCGTAGGCGCGCGACAGGCGCTGCGGATCGCCGACGATGCGGCGCGACAGCAGTTCCAGCATGCCGGCCAGGTACTTGCGGTAGCCGCCGATGTACCACTTCGGCTCCAACCCGATGCGCTGGTGGACCACGCCCACGCGCAGGCGGTTGCGGATGTAGTCGGCGCCGTAGTCGCCGGCGGTCAGGCTGCGGAAATAGTCGTGCTGGCTGCGCCGCAGGCGCTGCGCGGTGGCGTCGTCGCGCACCAGCTCGCGCAGTTCCGGGATCGCCAGCACGTGCTGGTAGAAGGTATCGGTGAACACGTCGCCGTCGCCGTCGACCAGCACGTGCACCTGGCGCAGCAGGGCGACGTCGTCCTCGTCCAGTTCGAGGAAGGCCTTGCGCGCGGCGATCTCACGGTCGTCCAGGCCGAGCTCGCGCGCGATCGCGGCGACCCGTTCGTCGTCGGCGGCATGCGGGTTATCCGGTTTGTGGTGCGTGTGCTTGTCCAAGAATCGTCACTTTATCGTCGTCGCCTTGCTGTGCGGGCTCGGGTGCAGGCAATCGGTCGATTCCGGAACGGCGCCGGCGCGGCAGGCGCCCGGCGCATCGCCGTGCGGCGGCAGCGGCGGCGCACGGCAGTGTGAACGAGAGGATTACTTTGCGAAACGTTTATTATCTTACAGCATCTTTACATGATATCAATTTGCCACAGCTTGTGTTCGGATTTCGCTATCGTGCGGCGGATTTGTTGTGGCATTGCAGCGCCAGCGCATTCCGCCAGCACATTCCATTGTGCCTTTGCAAAGCCAGCAATTCCGCCTTCCTCTACAAGAAAAGCTCCCTTCTTTTTCTTTGGAGCGAACATGGACTGGAAACGCATTCCGATGCTGGCGCTCGTGGGCGCGGCATGTGCCGGCGCGGCATCTGCGGTCGCGGCGTCCTCGGCGCCGGCGGCCGGCGTCACGGTGACGGTGACGCCGGAGCGCCCGAGCCTGGCCCGCAGCGACGCGGTGATGGTGACGGTCACCATCACCAACACCTCGAACGCCACCGCCTGGCTGCTGGCATGGCAGACCCCGTTCGGCGCGCCCGAGGCGCCGCTGTTCGAGATCACGCGCGACGGCCAGCAGGTGCCCTACCTCGGGCGCCAGGTCAAGCGCGCGGCGCCGCGGGCGGGCGACTTCATCGCGCTGGCGCCGGGCGCTTCGCGCAGCGCGCGGGTGGAACTGTCGGCGCTGTACCGCATGAACGTGACCGGCGCCTACAGCATCCGCTACCGCGGCGGCGCGCCGCTGTCGTACGCCGCGCCGGACGCGGCGCGGCTGCTGCCGCAGGCCGGCCGGGACGCGGCGTCAGCGCCGCCGGCCTCGGTATGGATCGACGGCCGCCTGCCGCGCGGCCTGGCGGAGCCCGGCGCAGCGCCGCCGGATGCGCAATCCAGGCCGGCCTCCGACGCGTCGTCGTCCCCGGCGCCGGACGCCGGCGCGCCCGGCAGCGCCGACGCCCTCTCCTACAGCCGCTGCTCGAACCCGCAGCAGGAAACCATCGCCCAGGCCGCACAGGCGGCGCTGGCGATGTCCACCGATGCCGAAGCCTATACGCGGCGCAGAGCGCTGGGACCGCGCTACACGACCTGGTTCGGCGCCGTCGACGCCGAGCGCGCCGCCATCGTGTCGCGCCATTTCATCGCCATCAAGGATGCCTTCGCCACCAAGCCGGTGACGGTCGACTGCGGCTGCAACGAGGATTACTACGCCTACGTTTACCCGAACCAGCCGTACAAGATCTACGTCTGCAACGCATTCTGGAGCGCGCCGCTCACCGGCACCGACTCCAAGGGCGGCACGCTGGTGCACGAAATGAGCCACTTCACGGTAGTGGCGGGCACCAACGACTGGGTCTACGGGCAGCAGGCGGCGCGGGCGCTGGCGGTCAGCAATCCGGAGCGCGCGATCGACAACGCCGATTCGCACGAATACTTCGGCGAAAACACACCGCCACAACCGTAGGGTGGATGTGGCCGGCGAGGCGGGTTCCCCGTCCACGCGTTCATGCGACGCCCGATTTGCCACAAATTCGGCGCCGGCCGAACGCGTGGACGGCGGCGCCGCCGCGGTGATTCAAGCGGCGGCGGTACAGCCGTCCACCCTACGGTCCGGGCGGCGCCGTATGGCTGAACACCACCGGCGCCGCCTCGATGGCGCGCGTGGCATCCAGCTGGCGCACGTCCGGCAGCGCGCCGCCCTCGTAGCGGATTTCGTAGGAATGCTGGCCCGGCTTGAAGTCGTACGCATCGGTGATGTCGATGGTGTGCGTGTGGGCCGAGTGCGGCGCCAGCTCGACGAAGTCGGCCGCCGTCATCGGTCCGCGCTTGACCCAGGGGCCGGTGTAGGCGACCTCGGCGCCGCCCGGGTGTTCGCGCAGGTCGAACAGGCGGCCGGTGAGCGCCTGGTCGGCGGCGACGCTGCGCGGCAGCCAGGCGCGGCGCTCGCTCAGGTTCTCGGCGCGGAAGGTGACCAGCACCTTGTCGTGTTTGGCATCGACGCTCAGGCTCGCGTGCACGTTCATCGTTTCGGCTCCATTCTCTGTTCCATGCGCGCCGCCGGTACCCGGCAAGATGCATAGCAGGGTGCATGGCAACAACAGACGCAGCAAAGCGGCGCGCGGCATGATCGGTCTTCGCATGATCGAAGCTCCTGTCGGGTTGGAACGATTGTGCACGGGGCGGCGGCAAATGCCAAGGTGCGCACGCGTGCGGGCGGCTATCTCATCCGCCGCCGGCCAGGATGGTGACCGCCACGCGCCGGTTGCGCGCCCTGCCCTCGGGCGTATCGTTGGGCGCCGCCGGCACGTTGGCGCCGCGTCCCACCGCCGCCAGGCGGCGCTCGGCCACGCCGTTCTCGATGAACAGCCGCACCACGCTGCTGGCGCGCACCGCCGACAGTTCCCAGTTCGACGGGAACAGCGGGTTGCGGATCGGCGTGTCGTCGGTATGCCCCTCGACCTCGATCGCGTGCGGATCGTCCCTGAGCAGCTGGGCCACCGCGCCCAGCGTCTCGCGCGCATTGCCGGCCAGGACCGCGGCGCCCTCGTCGAACAGCACGCTGGCATTGATCTCGACCGTCACCCCGCGCGCGTTCTGGGTCACGCGCACCTTGCCGCCGTTGACCAGCGGCGCCAGCGAAGCGTTCAATTTGCGCGCCAGCAGCGCCAGGCGCTCGCGGTCGCGCTTGGCGGCTTCGGCGCGGCGGTGGGCGATGATGTTCGACAGCGGCAGCGCCTCGACCTCGACCTGCGTGTTGGATTTAAGCGCCGCGCCGCGTCCGCCGAAAGCGTCGCCCAGCGCTTCCGACAGCACCGTGTACTTGCCGATGTTGACCACCGAAATCGCATACATCACCACGAAAAAGGCGAACAGCAGCGTGATGAAGTCGGCGTACGAGATCAGCCAGCGCTCGTGGTGTTCGGTGTCTTCCTGGAAGGGTTTGCGGCGCGCCATGGTGTCAACCGGTTCTCAATGCTGCGCCAGCAGGCAGGCGACCCGTTCCTCGATCACGCGGGTGTAGTCGCCGGTGGCGATGTCGTGGAACACGTCGACGAGGATCTCGTACTGGGCCACGCGCTCGGCGACGATGCCCTTGATCTTGTTACCGACCGGGTAGAAGAACAGGTTCGCCAGCCCCACGCCATACACCGTCGAGACGAAGGCGACCGCGATGCCGGCGCCCAGGCGCGACGGATCGCTCAGGTTTTCCATCACGTGGATCAGGCCCAGCACCGCGCCCAGGATACCGACCGTGGGCGCGTAGCCGGCCGCCGCTTCCCAGATGCGCGCGGCCTGGCGCTCGCGGAATTCATAGCCGTTGATCTCGGTTTCCAGCAGGCTGCGCAGCTTGTCGGGGTGGATGCCGTCCACCACCAGGCGCAAGCCCTTCTGGACGAAGGGGTCGGCCTTGGCCAGGTATTGTTCCAGCGACAGCAGGCCGTCGCGCCGCGCCGACAGGCTCCACAGGTGGATCTCGCGCGCCAGCTGGGCGCGCCGGTCCGGCGGCGGCACGAACACCCAGCGCAGCATGCGCAGGCCGCGCACGAAAGCTTGGCGCTTGGTCTGCAGCAGCACGGCGCCGAAGGTGCCGACCACCACGATCGCGAACGCGGCCGGCTGGACCAGCGAGGAAAACTTGCCGCCGTCGAGCGTGTGGCCGACGACGATGCCGGCCAGCGCCAGCGCCAGCCCGAGCAGGCTGGTCAGGTCCATGCGCGTTCCTTCAGCCAGGCGCGCAGGCGCGCCACCGCCTGCGTATGCAGCTGCGAGACGCGCGATTCGGACACGCCCATGACCGCGCCGATCTCCTTCAGGTTCAGCTCTTCCTCGTAATACAGGCCCATCAGCATCTTCTCGCGCGGCGGCAGGGCGTCGATGGCGTCGATGACGGACTGGCGGAAATCGGTGTCGAGCAGGCTTTTCAACGGATCGTCGTCGTCCACCGCATAGCGGTCGAGGAAGCCGTCGCTGCCCTCCTCGCCGTCGTGGAAATCCTCGTAGTACACCAGCTGGTGGCCGCCGGACTCGCCCAGCAGTTCCTGGTAGTCGGCCAGCGACAGCTTGAGCGATTTCGCCACTTCCGATTCGCTCGGCGGGCGGCCCAGCTGCTGCTGCAGGGCGTTCATCGCGGCTTCCACCTTGCGCATGTTCTGGCGCGTCGAGCGCGGCATCCAGTCGTTGTTGCGCAGTTCGTCGAGCATGGCGCCGCGGATGCGCAGCACCGCATAGGTCTCGAACTGGGCGCCCTGGTTTTCCTCGTAGCGGTTGATGGCGTCGAGCAAGCCCATCATGCCGGCCTGCACCAGGTCATCCACCTCGACCGACGGCGGCAGCTTCGCCTTCATGTGGTGGGCGAGACGCTTCACCAGCGGCATGTGCGCCGTCAGCAAAGAATTCTTGTCCGCTTTCCCTTTGGCCGTGTACATGGTGTCGCCCGGTTTTCCGCTCGCTGATCTGACTCGTTATGGATGAATTCACGCCGCCCGGCCGTGCTGCACGCCCCCGTGCGCAAAGCGTCCCGCCAGGCGCCGGAACGCCACAGAGGCGCCGGCCAGCGGGAAGGCGTCGACCACGGCGCGTCCCAGGCTCGCAGCGCGCTGCAGGTATTCGTCAGCCGGCACCGAGCCCATGGAACTCAGCGTTACTGCAAGGTAACGTGTTGCCGCAGATGACATATTATCGTATACCACCTTCGCCTCGGCCTCGGTAGCGCCGGTGACAAGGATACCGAACGGGCGCCGGCCCAGGTGTTGCGACAAGCGCTTGACCAGCGCATAAGCGTTGGTGATCGACATGGCGCTGGTCGACACCTGCACCACGATCTCGGAGGCGGCCATGGCCGGCACCGGAAAGCCGCCGTCGGGCGAGAATTCGCCGTCGACGATGACGATGCTGCCGGCAGCCTGCTTGACCAGCACGTCGAAGGTGTTGGCCAGACGGCGCGCATCGTCCGGGTGATACGCGGAGGCGACGGTATTCATGTTCACCACGGAAAACCCCTGCGGCGCCGGGTGGATCACCTGGTTCAGCGCGCATTCCTGGCGCGCCACCTGCAGCAGGCCGGGACCGCGATCGACACCCAGGCGGCGCGCCACGCCGTAGCCGCGCTCGCAGGCGTCGACGATCAGCACGTCGTTGCCGGACTGCGCCAGCGAGGCGCCCAGGTTGACCAGCATGGCGCCCTTGTCGTCCTCGAGTGTGGCGGAAAGAAAAGAAACGATGCGCGGCTTGGGGCCGGCCAGCATGCGGCGCAGGCCCTCGGCCTGGTCGAAGTCGAAACTAGCCAACGTATACCTCGCGCAGCGAACGGTCGTTGTTCAGGTTGCCCAGGCCGGCCATCATCAGCGGCAGGTCGGCATCGGAAAACTGGGCGGCGGCGTCGCGCTTGCCGCGGAAGGCGCGGTCGACCAGCATGGCGCGGTCGGCCAGATGCAGGTCTTCCGGCACGCGCTGGCCGTTCGAGATGTAGTGCAGGTTCAGCTTCTGGCGGATGATCACGTCCAGCACGTTGCCGATCGACGCCGCCTCGTCCATCTTGGTCATGATGCAGCCGGCCAGGCCGCTGCCCTGGTAGGCGCGCACCACTTCGTTGAGGGTCTCGTTGGTGGCGGTGGCGTTCAGGCACAGCAGGCGCTTGACGTCGGCGCCGCTGCCGGCCAGCATCGCCACCTGCTCGGTGACCATCTGGTCGCGCTGCGACATGCCGATGGTGTCGATCAGCACGGTGTGCTTGTTGCGCAGTTCCTTCAGGGCGATGCGCAGGTCGGCCTCGTCCTTCACCGAGTGCACCATCACGCCCAGGATCTTGCCGTAGATGCGCAGCTGCTCGTGGCCGCCGATACGGTAGGCGTCGGTGGTGATCAGGGCCAGCTTGTCGGCGCCGTGGCGCATCACGCAGCGCGCCGCCAGCTTGGCGGTGGTGGTGGTCTTGCCGACGCCGGTCGGGCCGACCAGCGCGAACACGCCGCCGCGGTCCAGGATCGCATCCTCGTCGGCCATCGTGACCAGGTTGCGCGCCAGCACGGTCTTGACCCAGCGCATCGACTCGGCCGCATCCTTACCGGCCGGCATCTTGTCGATCAGGTAGCGCGCCAGGCTGGCCGAAAAACCGGCCGCCAGCATCTCGCGCAGCACGCCTGCCTTGTGCGGCTCGCGCTGCTGGGTGCCGCTCCAGGACAATTCGGCCAGCTGCGACTCCATCATGCCGCGCATGGCGCGCAGTTCGCTCATCATGCCGTTCATCTCGGCGGCGGCGGCGTTGGCGGCCGATTCTTTCGCCTGGGCGATGGCGGCCGACATCATGGCGGTCATTGCGGCCATGTCGAAGGCCGGCGCTTCCGGTGCCGGCGCGCGGCGCTCGGCGTAGGTGTGCGGCGCCGGCGCCGCGGCCGGCAGGTCGTCCAGGCCGAGGAAAGCGTTCGACGGATTCAGCGGGTGACGCGCCGGCGCCGCGGCCGGGGCGTCGAAGGAACGCATCGCCGGGGCGGAGGACGTATCGAAGGAGCGCATGGCCGGGGCCGCCGGCGCTTCCTGGAACGCGCGCGGTGCCGGGGCGGCCGGCGCGGCCGGCACGTCGGCGTGCACGTTCAGTTGCGGACGCGGCGCATCCATCTCGGACGCCATCGACGGCGATGCCAGCGAAGCGACATCGTCGTTGTCCAGCGCCAGGATCTCGACCACGCCATCCACCGGGCGGTTCGACAGGATGACCGCGTCCGGGCCCAGGGCCTCGCGCACTTTGCGCAAGGCCTCGCGGGAAGTAGGCGCTGTAAATTTCTTCACGTTCATCATCGGTCTCCGCTCTGGGCAGGTAATCAGCTATCGGTCGCAATCGGTACTGCAGGGCGCATGCATGCCCCATTCATGAGTAAGATTATTGACGATGCTGTGCGGAAACAATCGAGGGAAAAGGCGGGGGAAATGGGCTTATTTCGTTACGGCAAGGATTTGCGAAAGAAATCTGCCGCTCATGCGTAAATGGGCGGCAAACGCCGCCCATCGGATGTGTACTGCCGGCCCGATCTTATACGCCGACCAGGCTGGTCACCCGGATCGTCTTGCTTTCCGGGATCTCCGAATGCGACAGCACCTTCAGTTGCGGCAAGGCGCGGCGCAGGAAACGCGACAGCAAGGTGCGCAGCGGTCCCGGCACCAGCAGCACGGGCGTCAGGCCCATCGCTTCCTGCTGCTGGGTGGCATTCGCCGCCTGCTGGACGATGGTATCGGCCAGTCCCGGCTCGATGCCGGTGCCGTCGCCGCCGGCGTTCAGGGCCTGCACCAGCAATCGCTCCAGGCGATTGTCCAGCGTCATCACCGAGAGTTCGTTGGTGCCCGGGAACAGTTGCTGGACGATGGCGCGCCCCAGCGCCACGCGCACCAGCGCGGTCAGGTCGTTCGGGTCGGCAGTACCGGCGTGTTCGGACAGCGTCTCGATGACGGTGCGCATGTCGCGGATGTGCACGCCCTCGGTCAGCAGGTTCTGCAGCACCTTCTGCAGCGTCGACAGCGACACCACCTTCGGCACCAGGTCCTCGACCAGCTTGGGCGATTCCTTGGCCAGGTGATCCAGCAGCGCCTGTACTTCCATGCGGCCCAGCAGTTCCGACGCGTGGGTCGTGATCAGGTGGTTCAGGTGGGTGGCGATCACGGTGCCGGCATCGACCACGGTGTAGCCCATGCTCTGCGCCTCTTCCTTCAGGCCGGCGTCGATCCAGATCGCCGGCAGGCCGAAGGCCGGATCGGTGGTCACCAGGCCCGGCAGCGTGCCGCTGGCCATGCCCGGGTTGATCGCCAGGAACTGGCCGTTCATCGCCTCGCCGCTGCCGACTTCCACGCCTTTCAGGGTAATGCGATAAGCCGCCGGCTTGAGTTCCAGGTTGTCGCGGATGTGCACCGGCGGCGCCAGGAAGCCGACTTCCTGCGCAAACTTCTTGCGGATGCCCTTGATGCGCTTCAGCAGTTCGCCGTTCTGCCCCTTGTCGACCAGCGGGATCAGGCGGTAGCCGACTTCCAGGCCGAGGGTATCGACCGGCATCACGTCTTGCCAGCTGGCTTCTTCCTGCTCGGCCGGCGCGGCGCCGCCGGCGGCGCCCGCGGCGCCGGCCGCGCCTGCCGCCCCGCCCTGCCCCGCGGCGGCGGCATTGCCCGCCAATTCTTCCGGCGGTGCGTTCTTGCGTTTCTTTTCGATCAGGTAGCCGGCGCCGAACAGCGTGCTGCCCAGCAGCAGGAACACCAGATTCGGCATGCCCGGGATCAGGCCCATGCCGCCGATGATGCCGCCGGTGATGTACAGCACCATCGGCTTGGCGAACAGCTGGCCGACCACCTGCGAGCCGACGTCCTTTTCGCTGGCCACGCGCGAGACCACCATACCGGCCGCGATCGAGATGATCAGCGAGGGAATCTGCGCCACCAGGCCGTCGCCGATGGCCAGCAGCGTGTAGTTGGTGACGGCATCGCCGAACGCCATGTCGTGCTGGACCATGCCGACGATCAGGCCGCCGATCACGTTGATGACGGTGACCAGGATGCCGGCGACGGCGTCGCCGTGCACATACTTCGAGGCGCCGTCCATGGCGCCGTAGAATTCCGCTTCCTGCCCGACTTCGGCGCGGCGCTTCTTGGCTTCCGCTTCGCCGATCAGGCCGGCGTTCAGGTCGGCGTCGATCGCCATCTGCTTGCCCGGCATCGCATCCAGCGCGAAGCGCGCGCCGACCTCGGCGATACGGCCCGCGCCCTTGGTGACGACGGTGAAGTTGATGATGGTGAGGATGATGAACACCACCAGGCCGACCGTGTAGTTGCCACCGATCAGGAAGTGGCCGAAGGCTTCGATCACCTTGCCGGCGGCGGCGCCGCCGGTGTGGCCATGGGTCAGCACCACGCGCGTGGAAGCCACGTTCAGCGCCAGGCGCAGCATGGTGGTCACCAGCAGCACCGCCGGAAAGGCCATGAAGTCGAGCGGCTTGACCGTGTACAGCGCGGTCAGCAGCACGATCACGGACAGCGCGATGTTAAAACTGAAGAACAGGTCGAGGGCGAATGCCGGCAGCGGCAGGATCATCATCGCCAGCAGCAGGATGATCAGGATCGGCGCCGCCAACTGGTTGCCGCCGCGGCTGGCCAGTCCATTCATCCATGCCGGCAGTTTGAAACCGTTCATTCGTGTCCCGTCGTTCAGTATTGGTCATCGGTGCGGACAAGCCGATGGCTTGCCCATAACCAACATTATTACTGATGCCTGACGGAAACCATTTGGCGAGGAGACGCGAAAAACCAGCCTATTTCCACCGCCGGCGCACGGCGGCGCCGCTTCATTACAACTCGTCTGCCCCCGTATCCGCCCCCGCCTGCGTACCCGGCGCCTTGTAGGCCGGGTCGAACGGGTCCATCTCCGGCGGCACCGGCAGCCTGGTCGGGCGATCCGGATACTGCTGGCGGCTGTCCTTGGCGTAGGCGCGCAGCTGGTAGACGTAGGCCAGCACTTCGGCCACCGCCGAGTACAGCCGTTCCGGGATCTCGTCGTCGATGTCGGTGTGCTTGTACAGCGCACGCGCCAGCGCCGGCGCTTCCAGCAGCGCCACCTTGTTCTCTTTTGCGATCTCGCGGATCTTCGCGGCCACCTCGTCGGTGCCCTTGGCGACCACGCGCGGCGCGCCGCGCTGGCCGTCGGCGTACTTCAGCGCCACCGCGAAGTGGGTCGGGTTGGTCACGACAACATCCGCGGTGGGCACGTTGGCCATCATGCGCTTGCGCGCCATCTCGCGCTGCAGCTGGCGGATCTTGCCCTTGATCTGCGGGTTGCCGTCCGATTCCTTGGATTCCTGGATGACTTCCTGGCGCGTCATCTTGAGTTTATCCGCGTAATGCCAGATCTGGTACGGCCCGTCCAGGATGGCGATGGCGCCCAGCGACCCGACCATGGTCAGGAAGGACTTGGCCAGGATGCTGGCCAGGTGCGGCGCGGCGGTGCCGAAGGGTTCCAGCGCCAGGCCGAGCACGGCGTCCTTCTGGCTCATCACCACGTACCAGGCCACGGCGCCCACCAGCAGCGTCTTGGCGACCGCCTTCAGCAGCTCGACCAGGGCGTTGGTCGACACCATGTTGCCCAGGCCGCGCATCGGATTGAGCTTGCCGAAGTTGGGCAGGAAGGACTTGGCGCTGAAGTTCCACCCGCCGATCACCAGCGGCGACGCCAGCATCACCAGCATGACCATGGCCGCCAGCGGCAGGCACGCCAGGATGACGCCGGCGACGTCGGCGGTGACGCGTTCCATCAGCAGCGCAGGGTTATGGATCTGCTCGCGGTCGAGCGACAGCCCGCCCTGCAGCACCGACGACAGCTTGGCGACCAGGCCGCCGCCCATCATCCACAGGCCGGCGCCGGCCGTCATCAGCACGGTGAAGGTGGCCACTTCGCGCGAGCGCGGGATGTCGCCGTTCTTGCGCGCCTGGTCGAGGCGCCGCTGTGACGCCGGTTCGGTCTTTTCTGCGTTGCTGGCTTCCGCCATCCTGTGCTCCAAGTTCAGGTCAGGATGGAATTATTCCCGATATTGCCGCACGGCTAGAACGAGAACAGCATCGGAAACCGGTGGTTAATTACCCACGGTGGCAGATTTCGTTAGAAAACGTGAGTTTGTCTGTAACCTTTTACGATAAACTCTTAACTTGCGGACAAGTGGAAAATTATTCACACTTTTCGTGGGAGTTGCCGGACTGGCAGGCCTATTGTGAACTGAAGCAACATTGCCTTGCTATAATGACGCAGCAAGGCACTATTGCTGAAGCCGTCCCCTAATCGAATTTATAAGGATTTGAATATGAAGAAAATTCTCGTTACCGGCGCCATCCTGAGCATGCTGTCGGCACAAGTGTTCGCACAAGAAGCCGCGACCGCAACCGCTGCGCAAACCGCTGACGCGGCTGCCGCTGGCCAGGCTGCCGGCGCTGCCGGTACCGGCGCAGCTGCCGGCACCACCGGTGGTTTCTTCGGCGGCACCGCCATCGCCGGCCTGTCGACCGGCGCTGCCGTGGCCATCGGCGTTGCCGTGGCTGCCGTCGCCGTCGCCGCTTCGGACAGCGACTCGACCACCAACCACTCGACCACCTCGCACCGTTAATCACGGGGAGCGCCCAGGCGCTCCGGCGATATGAATATGAAAACGGCCGCTTGCGCGGCCGTTTTTTTACGCCTGCGCGGCGACCCGCTCCAGGCAAGCCCGGCACAAGGCTTCCGCATCGGCCTGGGTCGAGGCTTCCGCATAGCAGCGCAGTTCCGGCGCATTGCCGGACGGACGCAGGTGGACGATGTCGCCGTTGGCGAAGGTCGCGCGCAAGCCGTCGGTGGTGTCGATGTTGGCGAGTTCGCCTGATTGCGGCGCCAGCAGGCCGGCGGCCAGCGCCCCATCCTGCGCCAGGCGTGCCACCAACTGGCGGCTCGATTCGGTGGCGAACTCCTGCAGGCGGTCGCTGGCGGTGAAGCGCGGCGGCAGCGCGCGCGTCACTTCGGACACGCGGCAACCGCGCTCGCGCGCCAGTCCCAGCACGGCGACGATGGGCAGCACCGCGTCGCGCGTCGGCAAGGCCTTCAGGGTCGCGCCGTTGCGGGCGATGTCGCTGCCGAGCAGGAAACCGCCGTTCGCTTCGTAGCCGGCCACCACGGCGCCCTGGCCGTGGGTTGCCGCAAGCTGCTCCATGCCGGCGATGACGTAGGGCGAGCCGATGCGCGTGCGCAGCACTTCCTTGAAACTGCCGCAACGTTCCACGGCAGTATTGCTGCTCACCGGCGTCACGACAAAATCGGCACCCAGGTACTGGCCGCACAGGATGCCGACGATGTCGCCGCGCAGCCATGTGCCGCGCTCGTCGCCGATCAGCGGGCGGTCGGCATCGCCGTCGGTCGACACGATGGCGTCGAAGCTGTGTTCCTGTGCCCACTGCGCGGCGCGTTCGATGTCCTCGGCGCGCACGGCTTCGGTATCGATCGGGACGAACTGGTCGGTGCGCCCCAGCGGCAGCACGCTGGCGCCGAGCGCTTCCAGGATCGTGTGCAGGATGTCGCGCGCCACGCTCGAATGCTCGTAGACGGCGATGCGCAGGCCGGCCAGCGCATCGGCGCCGAACACGTCCAGGTAGCGCTGCACGTAGGCGTTGGCCGGCTCGTCGCTGGCGGGCGGCAGCGGGGCCGCGGCGATCGCCGCCGGCAGCTGGACGCCGGCGTCGAGCATGGCCTGCTCGTCCGCCTTCGAGATTTCGCCGTCGGCACGGTAGAACTTGATGCCGTTGCGGTCGAATGGAATATGGCTGCCGGTCACCACGATGGCGGGCGCGCCCTGCACCGCGGCATAGTAGGCGATCGCGGGCGTCGGCAGCGCGCCGACGAACAGGACCCGCTTGCCGGCGTCGCGCACGGCCTGGGCGCAGGCGGCGGCGATGGCGGGGCTGCTCGGGCGCAGGTCGTGGCCGAGGACGACCGTATCGGCGGCGCCGGCAACGGCGCGCAGGAAGGCCTGGGCATAGGCGTAGCACACGTCGTCGCGCATGCTGGCGACGAGGCCGCGGGCGCCGCTGGTGCCGAACTGGACACCGGATTGGGTAACGATCTGGCGAAGATTGGTCATGGACATCGAAGTTTTCAGGTGAGGTTATTCGTAGGTTTCCGCATTCGCGAACAGGCTGCCTTCGGCATCCTTCCTGGCCAGTTGCGGCGCCTCCTGGATCGGCCAGGCCACGTTGAGCTGAGGATCATCCCAGCGCAGGCTGCGTTCGAACTCGGGGTACCAGTAATCGGTGGTTTTATAAAGGAACTCGGCCGATTCGCTCAGCACCACGAAGCCATGGGCGAAGCCCGGCGGCACCCACAACTGCTTGTGGTTGTCGGCGCTCAGGATCTCTCCGACCCAGCGCCCGAAGGTGGGCGACGTGCGGCGCATGTCGACGGCGACATCGAACACCTCCCCTTGCACCACGCGCACCAGCTTGCCCTGCGGATTTTGAATCTGGTAGTGCAGGCCGCGCAGCACGCCCTTGGCCGACTTGCTGTGATTGTCCTGCACGAACGCCACATCCAGGCCGGTCGCTTCGCGGAAATCGCGGGCATTGAAGCTTTCGAAGAAAAAGCCGCGTGCATCGCCGAACACCTTGGGCGACAGCACCAGCACCTCGGGAATGGCGGTAGGGGTAACGGTAAAAGGCATGTAGGTGCTTATTTCAACAGGTTCAACAGATAACGGCCATAGCCATTCTTCGACAAGGGCGATGCCAGCTTCTGCAACGCCGCACCATCGATCCACCCTTGCCGGTACGCGATCTCTTCGGGGCAGGATACCTGCAGGCCCTGGCGCTTCTGCAGCGTGGCGATGAAGCTCGCCGCCTCCAGCAGGCTGTCGTGGGTGCCGGTATCGAGCCAGGCAAACCCGCGCCCCATGATCTCGACGTTCAGTTCGCCGCGTTCCAGGTAGCACTGGTTGACGTCGGTGATCTCGAGCTCGCCGCGCGCGGAGGGCTTGATGTCGGCGGCGATGCCGCACACGTTGTTGTCATAGAAGTACAGTCCGGTCACGGCATACGGCGACTTCGGCGCCGCCGGCTTTTCCTCGATGCTGACCGCGCGCTGCCGGGCGTCGAACTCCACCACGCCATAGCGCTCCGGATCGTGCACGTGGTAGGCGAACACGGTCGCGCCATCGCTGCGCTCGTTGGCGCTCTGCAGCTGCTTGACCAGGTCGTGGCCATAGAAAATGTTGTCGCCCAATACCAGCGCGCTGGGGTCGTTGCCGATGAAGTCGCGCCCGATGATGAAGGCCTGCGCCAGCCCGTCCGGCGTCGGCTGCACCGCGTACTGGATGTTCATGCCCCACTGGCTGCCGTCGCCGAGCAGTTCGGCGAAACGCGGCGTGTCCTGCGGCGTGCTGATGACGAGCACGTCGCGGATGCCGCTCAGCATCAGCGTGCTGAGCGGGTAATAGATCATCGGCTTGTCGTACACCGGCATCAACTGCTTGCTGACTGCCTGCGTCACCGGATACAGCCGGGTGCCGGAACCACCGGCCAGGATGATGCCCTTGCGTTTGGAATCGGCCATCGTCGTCTTTCTAGAAAATTTGCTGCAGGACCTGGCGCACACCCTCCTGCCAGGAAGGAAGCCGCAAGCCGAAGGTATCGCGGAAGCGGCCGGTGTCCAGGCGCGAATTCGCGGGCCGCTTGGCCGGGGTCGGATATTGCGCAGTGCTCAGGGGCGCGACGGCATCCGGACCTGCCTTCAAGGGCTTGCCTGCCGCCTGCGCTTCGGCCAGCACGAAGCGCGCATACTCGCACCAGGACGTCTCGCCCGCCGCGGTCACGTGGTAGGTCCCGTACGGAAAACCGTCCGCGCCTTCGCGCACGTGCTGGCGCACCAGATGCGCGGTGAGGTCGGCCAGCAACGCGGCCGAGGTCGGCGCGCCGAACTGGTCGGCGACCACGCTCAGCTGCTCGCGTTCGCCTGCCAGGCGCAGCATGGTCTTGGCAAAATTGCCGCCGTGTGCGCCCACGACCCAGCTGGTACGCAGGATCAGGTGGCGCGGATTGACCGCCGCCAGGGCCTGCTCGCCGGCGTACTTGGTGCTGCCGTAGACGCTCTGCGGACCGGGGCGGTCGTCTTCCGTGTAGCTGCCGTCCTTGGCGCCGTCGAAGACGTAGTCGGTCGAGTAGTGAACGACCAGCGCGCCCAGGCGCGCGGCTTCCTCGCCCAGGATGCCCGGCGCCCGCGCATTCACCGCGAACGCGGTGTCGCGCTCGGCTTCGGCCTTGTCGACGGCCGTGTAGGCGGCCGGATTGACGATCACGTCCGGCGCCACCCGGCGCACCAGCGCGCGGATGGCATCGGCATCGCCCAGGTCGCAATCGGCCTGGTCGATGGCCACCACTTCACCCAGCACGGACAAGGCGCGGCACAGCTCGAAGCCGACTTGCCCGTTTTTTCCGGTCACGAGGATTTTCACGATTCAGGCTCCGTATTGCTTGCCGACCCACTCGCGGTAGGCGCCGCTGGTCACGTTGTGCGCCCAGGCCTGATTATCCAGGTACCAGCGCACGGTCTTGCGGATGCCGGTCTCGAAGGTCTCGGCCGGCTTCCAGCCGAGTTCGCGCTCCAGCCTGGTGGCGTCGATGGCGTAGCGGCGGTCGTGGCCGGGACGGTCGGTGACGAAGGTGATCTGCGTCCTGTACGACTGGCCGTCCGCGCGTGGGCTGAGGTCGTCCAGGATGTCGCACAGCGTGCCGACGACTTCCAGGTTGGCCTTTTCGTTCCAGCCGCCGACGTTGTAGACCTCGCCGACCGTGCCCGCTTCCAGCACGCGGCGGATCGCGGAACAATGGTCCTTGACGTACAGCCAGTCGCGGATCTGCTGGCCGTCGCCGTAGATCGGCAGCGGCTTGCCGCCCAGCGCATTCTGGATGCACAGCGGGATCAGCTTTTCCGGGAAGTGATACGGACCGTAATTGTTGGAGCAATTGGTCGTCAATACCGGCAAGCCATAGGTGTGGTGGTAAGCGCGCACCAGGTGGTCGCTGGCCGCCTTGCTGGCCGAATACGGGCTGTTGGGCTCGTAGCGGTTGGTCTCGCGGAAAGCCGGATCGTCCTTGCCCAGCGAACCGTAGACTTCGTCGGTGGAGACGTGCAGGAAGCGGAACGCCGCCTTGTCCTGTTCGGGCAGGCCGTTCCAGTACTCGCGCACCGCTTCCAGCAGGTGGAAGGTGCCGACGATGTTGGTCTGGATGAACTCGCCCGGCCCATGGATGCTGCGGTCCACATGGCTCTCGGCGGCGAAATTGACCACCGCGCGCGGCTTGTGCTGCTCGAGCAGCCGGCGGACCAGGCCGACGTCGCCGATGTCGCCCTTGACGAAGATGTGCTTCGGCTGGTCGCGCAGGCCGGCCAGGTTTTCCATGTTGCCGGCATAGGTCAGCTTGTCCAGGTTGACCATGGATTCGTCGCTGGCCGTGAACCAGTCGAGCACAAAATTACTACCAATAAAGCCGGCGCCACCGGTCGTCAAGATCATGTGTGTTCGCTCCAAGTCGCTGCCGAAAACCGCGCATGCATCGTCCCGCAGGATTTTTCACGTAGGCATCGGTTTTACAAAACAGCAATTCTAATATAAAAACTGAAATTTTCTGTTGAAATGCGCTGTCGTGCCGGCGCCGGTGCGACGCCGGCTGATCACTCAATAGCTGCCGCTCCAGGCCACGCTGACCGATTTCGGGCCCGGCGCCACGGCAAAGCTGGACCGGTTATTGTCGCGTTGCGCCTGCCACAGCCAGCCGCCGACCGCATAGCCGAGCACGCCGCCGGCGACCACGTCCGATACCCAGTGCTGGCGTCCAGCCGTGCGCCCGAGGGAGGTGGCGGCAGCCAGGCCGTACAGCCAGGGCGCATCGTACTCCTGCGCAAACGGCGTGACGGCCGCGAACGCCACGGTGCTGTGGTTCGAAGGGAACGATGCATCCGAGCGGTCCGCCGCCCTGCCCCACTGGCCGCGCTCCTCGCGCGGGCGCGCACGTCCGGCCAGGTGCTTGGCGCCGACCGACAGCGCGGCCGCGCCGGCCACCGATTCCAGAGAAATGAGGCCGATGTTCTGCGCCCGCGCATCGCCGAACGCCACCGCGCCGGCGGCGGCGCCGGCCAGCACCACCGGCATCGCCTTGCCGACGTTGTCCCAGGCGCGCGCCGCGCTGGAATCCGCATGCTTCTTCATGAAGCGGTCGACCGGCTTGTCGAGCAAGGCGCCGCCCAGGATCGCACCACCGCCGAGAATGGTGCCCTTGGCCCATTCCGGCAGGGTCGGCGTGGTGGACGCGGACTGCTCCACGCGCATGCGGAAGGCCGGCCACGGGTTCGTCAGGGGCCGCACCGGCGGATTCACGGCGGGCAGGTTCTGCTCGTCGCGGCGTTCGGCGAAGTTGCCGAGTCCGTCGTACAGCGTCAGGTCGCGCCGCGGCTGCTCCATCAGGTCGTACAGGTCGCCGGGGCTGGCCACCATCTGGCCGACGTCGCGCGTCCAGGGCGACAAGGCCAGGCCGGCGTTGGCCTGGGAATCCATCGGCAGCATGATGTTGAGCGGCACCGACAGGAACACGCCCTTGTCGTTGTAGGGATCGGTCGGCGAACCCGGGTTGGTGATGTCCTTGCCGCTGGTCTTGGTGTACCAGGCGCCGATTTCCACACCCGAGGCGAAACGGCGCTTGAATTCCATGCGCACGCCATTGTCCTTGGCCAGGAAACGGCCGGCGCGCGCGGTTGCGGTGATGTCGTAGGGAAGCTTGTAGTGCAATGCGCCGAGCGCGGTGACGGTGCTGTAGTCGCGCTTGTCGAACCAGCCCTTGAAACCGCGCTGCTGCAGGGCGTCCACGGTGAGGTCGGCGGCCCAGCGGCTGTCCTTCGGCAGGTACAGCACCTGGCCGCCGGCGCCGCGGTACATTTCCTCGTAAAAGCCGGCCGAGGCGCGCGCATACAGGCGTTCGTCGAGCATCACGTACTTGTTGACCAGCAGGCGGTTCAGCTTGAAGCGGCTGCCGCGCTTGTACTCGGCGATGTCGGTGCGCACGTGGGGCAGCAGGCTATTCGAGGGCTGGGTGACCCCAGATACGTTCTCGAACAGATCCAGTTTGAAATCGCTGTTCAAGTACATGCCTTGAGCCAAGCGCCTATCGTAATTGATGGCCGTCCAGAGTTCGTAACGCAATGCGCCACTCGGATCGTTGAAGAAGAACGACACTTTAGGTACTGCTTTAAAACGATTGGCCTCCCGGTCTTCTGAGCTAACCTGCACCAGATTGCCTCCCTCGCCCATTTGTAGTCCGAGTTTGCCGTCACCTTGCAGGGCAGCGAGCATGCCATGTTGTTCATTACTTGTGCGGTCGACAGGTGTCGAGTAACCCACTGAAACAGTCTGCAAGAAAGCTTCCCGATTGGCCAAACCTGTCAAGTAGTCAGTGAGTAATTGCAGGTCAATAAACCGGTAAGTTACCACTGGCTGTTCCAAGCGCGTATAAGTCACTTGGATCGACCGCGTGCCCTCAGGTGCAAACGCAAGAGCAGTACGGGTGGCTCGGCCGACAGCGCGCCCCGTATTTGAAATTCGGTTGTTTGTCAAGTTTAGCTTGAGAACATTCCCTTCGAGTTCAACACGCACGTTCTTGAAATCTTGCTTGACGAGGGCCGCCACTAAAGCGGCGCCGTAACGTGGGTCATCCTGCCAGCTAGCTGCCGAAACGCGGGCAGGTGCATCTTTTGCCTGGAAGGGGCCAGGTTCCACAATTTTCGGGACAAATTCTCTTTGCGAAAAAGGGATCGTCAAGTAGGCATTTGCACTGAAGTGTTCACGGTGCCGCGCCACCTGCGCACCCAACCAACCCCAGCGATACTCAATACCGACTGCAGGCCCGCCTTCACGTTGCGCAGCCCCAGTTTGATTTGCGAGAAAATCCTTCTTGTAATCATTCGCATCGTATTCTGCAACCACTGCCCAGCGTGGGGAAGAAAAAGGCGCCCAGCGTGCACCTGCGAACAGACCATTTGGACGATTTTTGCCGTAGCCGATGCTGGCTTCCAGATTATGAGCTTGGCCAAAGCTTTTGGAAACGACAACATATTGTCCTTTAAACAAGCCGGTCCCTAACAAATCAGTTGCCCCAATGGAAACCGCAGGGAAAAAGTCAGTTTCATCTCGCAATCTGAGCTTGACATCCGCGACCTTGTCCTTGTAGCGTCCGTAACCCTTTCCATATTCGGCATCGGTTGTATCGAAAGCCGAAATGCCAGTGATGGAAACGTAACGCCCAGTAAACTGTAGGAATGGTAGTAGTGTAACGGTCGCCCAAGCGCTGCCATAGGGCGTATCGTAGCTGTAGCCAGTCGTAAGCGTGCCGTCGTACTCGGTCCACGCACTTGGCATGTTGACGTACCCAGATTGCCCTTGAGTAGTTGGCGTAGCGGCAAAGGCATGTGCAGCGCTAAGGATGAGACAACCACAGCAAGAATATTTTGTGTATCGCTTTGTTGCTTTTAGCACATCTAACCAGTTAGTAGAGGCATCGGAACGGATTGCTCGACATCGTCTTAGCGCTGACAGCGAACCCGTGAAAGATCATAAGTTTATCATTCGCAACTACGATCGGCCAAGTATTTAATTCGTCGACAATGCCGCTCGACGCCGCTAATTTCGTCAACTATTGCCCATTTTCATCTAAAACATTAAATCTATAACGACCAATAAATATTTAATTTTTAGCAATTTTTCAAATTAGGCGAGTACTAAATTGTTTCCAAATACATATTCGTTGTGGTATTTTTTCTTTTTGTGAAAGATTGCAATTGCGTAATGTGTCTTAGATTTATACAATGTAATTTTCCACGATTTTATGCAAACTCTTCCGTGAGAGCAAGTCAATGAATAAGATTGCCTTCCAGAGAAATCGTAAGATTGGTCATTCATACAACGAACCTGATGCCCTTCAAAGCGATGGGGACATACGATCATTTCGTTGGTTAATGCCTATTTCGGACACTCATACACCAGCTATCATTTCAAATGAAACCGATTGAATCAATATTCCTTTCTAAAACCAAATGGTTTTGCAGCCGTCGTGTTGAAAAAGCCTTACTGATTTGCACAGATATCATTTCAATGGCATCGGCATTTATCATCGCTGTCATGTTTGCTGCGCCATTTCATGGTGACCCAATATTTTCAAATGCGGCGTGGGGACCTGCGCTGAATTCCGGGCCACTTCAAATTTATCTACTATTGGTAGTTTTGATGGTAGCTTTTTTCTGGGGCTCGGGACACTATTCCAAACGGAAACCGTTTGCAAATGAAATAAAGGATGTACTAAAGATCACGCTGACAATTGCTGCACTCGACGTAGTTTTTCTTTTTCTCTCAAAATTGCAATTTTCACGTGCTAGCGTACTATTGAACTGGGCCACGGCGCCTGTAGTATTAGTCGTAATGCGTTGGATAATAAAACGAGCATTGATCGCAAGCGGTGGCTGGATTCGGCCCATGGTCATCATCGGTTGGGGAGAAAATGCTATAGAAACTGCATTGGCATTTAAGGACGAGCCACTGATGGGCTTGCGGTTGGCAGCGTTTCTTGTTCCTGTAGGAAAGGGAAAACTAAATCACGACATCAACGACAAGTACGGAAACCCGATTCCTTGTATTTCGCTAGGAACCAATCCAGTTCAGACTTTAAAACAACTTGGCAACCCACATGTAGTTTTTGCTCTAGAACAAGGTGGAGTTGAAGCATATCAAGACACTATTCAGCAGCTCGGGCGACACAACAACGATGTACAGCTCGTGCCAGCATTGCGCGGTCTTCCTTTGTACGGTATGGAAGCAAACCACTTTTTTGCTCATGAAGTGTTAATTCTTACAATGCGCAATAACCTTGCGCGCCGTCTCCCTCGTCTTATTAAACGTTGCTTTGATCTGGTAGTGTCGGCATCAGTACTATTATTGGGCTCTCCACTTTTCTTGTTCATTGCCTTTAAGGTAAGTCAATCTGGTCGTCCTATATTCTTTGGCCATACACGTGTCGGACAGCATAATCTTTCTTTTAAATGTTATAAGTTCCGTACCATGGCTCCAAATGCTGACAAGTTACTAGCCGACCTCTTGGCTAATAGCGCTGAAGCACGCGAGGAGTGGAAACGCGACTTTAAGCTCAAAAACGATCCGCGAATTACGTCAATAGGTCAGTTCTTGCGCAAAACTAGTCTTGACGAAATTCCACAATTGTGGAACGTCCTCAAAGGCGATATGAGTCTGGTAGGTCCGCGCCCCGTCGTTACTGCGGAACTGGAACGTTACGGCAACCAAGTAGACTATTATTTGGAAGCCAAACCGGGCGTCACCGGACTTTGGCAAATCAGTGGCCGAAACGATGTCAGTTACGATACACGTGTTTACTTAGACGCATGGTATGTAAAAAATTGGTCCTTATTCAACGATATCGTCATTCTACTCCGAACAATAAAAGTAATTTTCAGAAAAGACGGAGCATATTAAACGGCTCATACCTGCTTTCTCGGCCTTTTCAAATAATCTGGCGATTGAGACGCTAAGCTCGAATATTTTGCATGTCGGTTTCCAACTGAAGACCGACATGCCCTTTGTTGATATAATCCGGCAAACAATCGTATCATTCAGATCCATCCCGCAAGCGCAGTTGCAGCAAGAACAATTCTATCGCTCAGTTTGCGTCGTCCATGTACCAGCATGAACCAAGCGATCAGAATCTGACGTACTTGAGAACGTGGAGAATGGTATGTGTTTGCAAATTTCGTTAATTTTTCAGATTTATAGTTGAGTTGGGCCACGATATTAAGAGCGAAATTAACTTG
This sequence comes from Massilia forsythiae, assembly GCF_012849555.1. Lineage (NCBI taxonomy): Bacteria > Pseudomonadati > Pseudomonadota > Betaproteobacteria > Burkholderiales > Oxalobacteraceae > Massilia > Massilia forsythiae. The sequence goes on along the minus strand of NZ_CP051685.1, from coordinate 3,134,133 downwards.
ACCACGGTACCAACCATTTTTAATCAGGTCGAGACGTTTTCCTATCGCTTTAATATTTCCTCGAGAGCCGATTTCGTTGCCACTATGTTGGCGATAACACATGTAAGGCATTTCATCAAAATACCATTTCAGACCCGACGTACGTGCTAACAGATACACGAGCCAATCGTGGTAATGCATTGCATCCGCTAACGATACGTGCTTGCGACAGAAATCTTGCAGAAATAGGAACAGCGATCGGGTAATCACAAATGTACAACCCTGGCCGCCACCTTCGAATAGAAAATCAGCGTGCCGAACAACACCACATTGCTTTATTATCTTGCGGTTACCATTGGGCCAAAATGATTCAACCGAACAAGAGTATCCAGCAGCATTCTGCTTTTGAAGGGCACGAACTGCTGTAATGAGTTTGTTAGAAAGCCATACATCGTCCTGATCGGCGAATGCTATATAATCATAGCGACTTGCATCTGCACAGCGATATAGACGACGAAAATTCCCTCCTGCCGATCCACTTGGCGAATCCCACACGATCAATTCAACTCGCGCATCCTCCTTCCACTCGAAGTCGATAAGGTCACGAGTGCCATCTTTGGATTGATCGTCACCGATCAAGACATGTACCTCGACATCTTCTTGCGACAGGATCGAATTTAATTGCTCTTTTAGCCATGGTCCCGCGTTATAAGTTGCAAGCAATATTAATACTTTGGGCATATCTACAGGCACAGAAATTTCTCTTTTTTCTTTTTCAACTAGTTTCAATTTTATCTCAATATCAATTACTAAATCGCGAAAAAAGCGTCCAGTATTTATCTGCGGTCTTATCCCACGAAAATGTTGCTGAGCGTTGCAACCCTTTCGTTATAAGTTCCTTTCGCTTTGCTTCATCTTCTGACACCTCTATTAGACCTGCCGCAATCGATGTTAAATCATGTGGGTCAACTAACACGGCAGCATTTCCGGCAACTTCAGGCATAGAAGATAAGTTCGAGGTCACTACAGGTACTCCGGAGGCCATTGCCTCTAGAATAGGTAGGCCGAAACCCTCGTAAAGAGAAACAAACGCAAGAGCGTGGGCACTTCGATAGAGCGTCGGCAATTCTTTATCGGAAACAAATCCGAAGTAGTGAATATGCTCTTCCAATTTCAATTGTTTAGCCAATTGCTGCAGGTCGGCACTAGGGTTACCTGTCAACGCCAAGACATAGCCTTGTGCCGCCAGCTTGCTCATTCCGAATGATTTGATCAAACCTTCCACATTCTTATAAGAACGTCGATTACCCGCATAAAGGATATAAGGAAATGGGAGACCCATTGACGGCCCCTCATGATTGAACGCCGGACTTACGGCGTTTGAAATCATGGTGACTTTTTCTTCAGGCAATCCACTCCACTGCAGCAATTCATGGCGGGTAAAATCGGAAACAGTCACAATGTGTGCAACACGCGATAGAAGTGCCTTAATAAAGGCATTATAGTAAGTCCTTTTTGCCCTACCATAATAATGTAAGTGTGTTAAGTCATGTACTGTCAAAACAGTCGGAACGCTAACGCGGCAAACTGGCGGCATGAATCCAGGCGACCAGAACAGATTGGCATGCATCCTCCGAAGAGTGAGCCAGAGATCCAATGGTGTAAAAGGACCTGCATTCGCACGTCCGTCTCTTACGGCCGTGAGTTGCCAGTCAGGCGGCGCCCTAGTAATGACTTCACTAGCGACCCGTCCAATCCCCGTCGGCCCTAGCCAGCTATAATCAATTGCGATTTTTCTCATGTCTGTCTCAGTGTCGAATTCCGATTTTTCGTGACATGTACCCTATTGCTGCGCTCATGACGTATCCCAGGATTTGCGAATCGGTGATACGCGTCACTACTCCATTGATCTTCGATGCTTCAAAAACAGCAATGTACTCATCAACTACTGAACTACCCGAATACGATATCGCTTTAAGGTAGCACTGATCCTGTAATTGTTCATATTCCGACACACTCGCGTTGAGTATTTCCAATATTTTTTCCTCAATCGAAAATATTCTCTTATCCAAACTTGGTTCGATTAGGTTAAATCCTTCGATCTCTGAAATAAAACCATAACTCAATGCCTCGTTTGAATATTCAATTGTGGTGAGTGAGGGTACGCCGCAAGCCGATGCTTCTATTAGACTCGTTCCAGAACCGATAAACAAAAAAGCGTCATCCAAGACCTCTTGGAATCTTGAATAACTCATCGTACCGTGTAGGTGAACATATTTTTCGAGGTTCTTCTCAATAATCGTTTCTTGAAGTTCACCGAAGTTTTCACCATCACCATAGATATCCCATTCTAAATGGTGCCCTATTTCGGTCAAATTTTTTATTATATCCAAAACAGTAAAGTTGTAAGTTTTATAAGGAGAAATACGTCCAATGGAAACTATTTTCCTGCGTAATAATGGCCCACGTCGTATGAATTTATATTTTTCGACATCGACGAAAAGACGGACGATTGGAGAATCATCCAAATTGGTCATTAACCTGCTGGCATGGTAGTCACGACCTGCAGTATTCCCAAAAATTACCGATTGTGCCGGAATGTTCTTCCTAATCGCGTTTTGAACGATTTTGCGATGGTATTGCCAAGGTTTAGCAGGGGCACAAAATATTTCTGTTTGATAAGCCCCCAGCACAGTTTTTGTTTTATAGCCCGCGCGTTTTAAAAGCCAAGATCCAAATACGAAAGCTTGATTAATTGTAAAGTACGCTACGTCAGGTTGTGAACCGAAAAAATCTCGCAGGTGTTTTCTCGTAAAAGGAAATGCGTCCCGGATGAACTTTATTTGACAATATGGTTGCAAACTTTCTAAAAACTCTTGGTTTACTTTCCTTTGAAGAAGCATAAGTGTCACCGAAACGCCCCGTTGAGCGAGTTGCGGGATCAGGCGGACAAGAAGCGTTTCAACTCCACCAATGTCAAGATGCAGGTTAACGATCAATAGGTGCATTTGAATATCTTTCTTGTCTACAGAAATATAAAACGGCAAATACAGTTAGCAGAAAGTAGATCACGTATGTAAGTAAATACGATGCAAACGGGGCTGCGTGTATATTATTTGCTATAAAGCCAGTACTGATTCCACCAAACAGAGCTGCCTGCAAAAATTCGGCAAGTATGCATAACTTGACCAAGCCTCTTGCCGCCAAAATCATCGTCCCGACGTATGAAAGCATACGAAAGGTATCTCCGGATATCTGCCAGAACACAAAATCGGACACGGTTTGAAATTCTGGTGTAAACAGCAGATGAACTAAAGTATTACGTGTCGTACTGACGAAGATACCAATCAAACCCATCAGTGCAAGAATGAACCCGTACGCCTTCCATACTTGACGCCATTGCAACGGTTGAGCAGCTTGACTAGAAAAACGAGGAAAAAAGACAACTGAAAGCATCAACATTGGCAGTTGAGTATAAGCTTCAGACAGTCTTACCGTGGCTTGCCAGATCCCGAGATCAGAGGAACCTTGATGGACTATTATCAGTGATCGTACATACATATATACCAGCGGAATTGTAGCGCCGGCTACAATTGATAGCAAACCAAAACTTAGTAAGAAACGAACCTTTCTCGAGAATTCGAGAATCGGAAAATAGCTGGCATATGCTCGCTCTTTAACAGCTCGAGCTGTCAAGCAAAAAGACAGTGCCTGTGCAATCTGGATCCATACTAGACCGCAAAGAGAACCACGTGCACCGAACAGGAAACTAAGAATGAGAAAACCAAAAATTCCGATAATACTTCCAAGCAATAAAGATCTTGAATACATTCCGGTTTTTTGATTACCATTTATTATCCCCTGTGCAACCGCAGACAATGATATGGGCGCAATCGATGCGATTACACTGAAAAAAATAATGGAAGAATATGGACTTTCATCGAGAACGCGATTTTCGATTTCTTTCTTGAAGAAGAGGAAAACTAGCAGAAGTAGTACAGCTGTACAGGCAGCCAGAATATGCGCTGCTTTTATCCACTGTTGACGCTCTTCTTGATGTATTTCAGGAGCAGCATAAATTTTTGTCAATCCAGTAGCAACGCCGCCCCCAGCTAGCAAGGTTACTATCGAAATCAAACTGCTTATTTGTCCGCTGAGTCCGAATTTTTGAACTCCAAGATAATAGGCGCAAATTTTTACGGCTATTAATCCGGTTAGTAATTTGCAGAGAAGAGCAGCCCCCATTGAGAATGTGGACTTTACCGTATTCATATTCTCTTTCTTTTTCGATCGAAGCAGCTTATAAGGTGCTCCGACCAGGCGTATTCCGCCATTCTTTCGCATGATGAAAACTGCACAGACTTGGCATTCGCAATTCGCATCCTATCCAAGGTAAGCAGACAGATAGGAATTGGCGAATTGTTAGCCAGCTCGAGGAATACTTCTCACGGCCTCCAAGACGGCATTGCAAACCGAATCACATTGCTCATCGGTGAGTTCGTAGAAAAGAGGTAATCGCAATAAGCAGTCAGAAAATCGATCACTGTTGGGCAACAGGCGCCCATCATGTTTTTCCAAAAAATAGGGGCTACTATGCAACGAGAGGTAATGAAATACCGCGTGAATTTCCTTAGCTTTCAGCGCCCTAATGAGTGCAGTACGTTGTTCGAGGTTCTTACAGACAAGGTAGAACATATGTCCGTTATTGGTAGCCCATTCTGGGATGCCAGGCAGTTCGATTCCGAATTCCGCAACCTTGTCGACAAAATGATCATGGTATCGCTGCCAAATAGCTTTTCTTCTGCTCTGGATAACGTCCATATTTTCCAATTGTGCGTATAAGTATGCCGATATGATATCTGACGGAAGAAAAGAGGAACCGACTTCCACCCATCCATATTTGTCGACTTCGCCCCGGAAGAAAGAACTGCGATTTGTCCCTTTTTCCCTAATAATTTCCGCACGTTCGATAAATTTCTTGTCGTTGATTACAAGCAGGCCGCCTTCGCCAGCGATTACATTCTTCGTTTCATGGAAAGAAAATGTGCTCAAGCAACCAAGACTTCCAAGCGGTCGATCCATATAATACGAATCGATCGCTTGTGCAGCATCCTCGATCAAAGCAACACCGTGAAGTCGACACAAATCGAGAATCGGCGCCATGTTGCAAGCGACACCGGCGTAATGCACAACAACCACAGCCTTGGTATTTGGAGAAATGAGTTTTGCTATCTCTTCAGGATCCACATTGGGATTGTGTCGTTCACTATCTGCAAAAACCAGTTTTGCACCTCGCAATGCAAACGCATTTGCAGTCGAAACAAACGTGAACGCCGGGACTATTACTTCGTCGCCTTCATTGATATTCAACAGCAGAGCACACATTTCCAGAGCATCAGTGCATGATGTGGTCATCAAGGTTTTAGCAAAACCGTATCTGGCTTCAAAATATTCATGGCATTTTTTAGTGAAAATACCATCGCCTGAAATTTTTCCTGATGCTACTGCTTGAGCAATATAAACGAGTTCACGTCCATGCAAATACGGTTTATTAAATGGAATCATTGTTTTCTTCCTGCATTTTTTCTTCGAATTTTAAAAGGTCTCTGCTTCGATCCCGCAACCGACGTGCCGGATTACCCAGATAAATACCCCAAGCCTCCGTACTTTTATTGACCAGAGCGAGTGCACCTACAGAACATCCTTCTGCAACTGTAACACCAGGAAATATCACGGAACCCGCTCCGATAATCACATGGCGCCCGAGGTGAACAGCGGCTTTATATTCATTCTTGTACTCTTTAGGAACGGTCGGGTTAGTCATAGTTTTTCCAGAATAATCATCGGACTGCGAGAACACTTGCACAAAATATGCAAGTCCCGAAAAATCTCCCATGGTAATTCCTAACTCACCGCCAGCTACTAGGCAATGCGGTGCGATATGGACATGCCTCCCTATACTAACTTTCCCAGAAATAATACAAAAGTCGTCGATGCGCGAGTTGTCTCCAATCTCGATCAGCTCAGGAGCGTATATCGCGGCCTTATCACTGACCTTTACATTACGACCCACTGCTTTAAAGCCGATCAGTTTAAGATCTTCTTCGCTTAAATAAGCCATAAACTACCTATCAATTCAAAATTGCAACTATAAGAAGATTCTGCAAGACTATTGAATAATTTTTCCGTCAAGATAAGATCAAGAGCTGCTCGAAAATCAGTTCGACAATGCCGAACGACTAAACCTGAAGTATGGCAGAGCTTTATCAAGCAGAAAGATTAGTAATACAATTACCAATGCGTTTGCTAGATATTTACCTGCGAGGATTGGCCCATCACGCACTATACGTATCGAAATATTTGCTAGGCAATAGAAATAGATAACATTGAAAAAGTATTTTCCGCTTTTCGCAGCACGCAATCCGCGCAAAAACAGACCATATCCAAAAAAATAGAGAAAATACCACCATCCAAAATAAATGTATGATGCAAATATGCCATTGAAGGCTCCAAGCGGCTGCATATATGAGTAACGAGCAAGACAAATGGCATCCTTTCCTTCGTTAAGTATGCGCGGTATTACGAAGCTTGAAAAATCCCAAAAAAAGTCTATGGCATCGCAAGTCGAGTCTCCGAAGGCCGAATTTGCTAAGTCGAGCAGGGATGTCTGAGAGAATACCGATTCGTACACGACAGGTGAAAACAAATAAAACAACTGCTCTTCGAATGACACTGATAGAAAATCGACATCCGAACGATACAGAAAGACAATCATTGCACAAACCATCAATCCAGCGAAACTTAATAGCATTTTCAGCAGAACTGTTTTCGTAAATTTTTGGTTCGTTATATACCAAGCCGCAAATATTAAGATCGAAACGAAATTGAAAATTCGTGTACCGTGTAGTACATTGATGGAAATCAATAAAAAACAAATTACGGCAAGTTTGCGATTTTTAGCCAACAGGGAAAAGGCAAAAAGAAGAACAAATGTTTCCGATAGAAACATCGAAAAAGACCATACCCCCCCAACCATTAGATCACTGTCAAATGCGTAATTTTGGTAAACCCCGTCTCTAGCTAATAGAGCTTTAACCAACACATATATGGGTGCAAGCAAGCCTATGGTGATCGTCAAAGTTTTATTGATATCACGCGGGAGCTGATACTCGATCTTTTTTGGCGCAAGGCCGAACCCGAAAAAAAAGGGAATGATCGCCATCAGCCATATAGTGGAATACGTTATGAACGCAGAGGTATCCTTTAGAGAAAATATCTCTACTCCACCGCCTGTCACATCATAAAAATATTTCAGCAGTACTGGTCCGGCATACCCTAAATAGATAGCGATGACGATCCAGATCTGTGGAATATTTCCGTCCCGCTTGATATAAGTTTTCATCAAAACGATACTCAATTCATACGTTTAGGCCATGTGTACTCGTTGTAAGATCAAGTCATACCTTTGGTACTGAACTGCTGGCAGCGATCATGAAAATCAGAATTTCAAATTTGCAGACAACTCTGCCAGTTGTGCTTCTCCACCTGGACGCATTTTCAGGCGACGCTTTGCTTCAGATGTAAACACAAAAAATGCGGTTGCAAAAAATGCGACAGCTATGCAGACGAGAACGATGATTAATCGCTTCGGCTTAGCTTTTTTCTCTGGTTCTATAGCAGTATCCAGGACTTGGATAATTGCTGGATCCTTTGCTTCATCAAGCCGCGCCGCTTCATACTGTTTAGCGAGCAATTCATAAAGCATCTGATAATATTTTACATCGCGAAGAACCTTGATATTTTCAAGGCCAGACTGGTTTCCTGGCATACCGGTCTCTTCCTGTCTGCTACCCCTACCATTTTCCAATTTTGAGAGCTCAGCCTGCAAGCTGCTCAATTCGCTCTGAGCACGGCGATAGGCGGGGTTGTTTTCAGTGACAACAGTACCCATCGAATTCAATTGTATTTGTTTTGCAGATATCTGTGCCCTCAAACGCCCAACTGTCTCTACAATTGCTCGACTATCGGCGTCGACACTGATTACGCCGCGAGTATCCATTGAGCGCTTCAACGTAACTTCAGCGCCTGCAAGCCTGTCTTTTGATTGCTCCAGTTGGCGTTCAAAGAAAAGACGTCGCTGCGAAGCCTCAGTAAGCGCAAGTTCTTTTGATAGTTTTATAAGCTCTTCAACGTAAGCGTTGGCAATCCTTGCAACCACTTTCTGATCTTTATCTTCTACATCGATAGTGATCAAACCATCCTTGCCAGCAATGATGTTGGTATTTTTTTCCAAAATCTGCCGTGTCTTTTCTTGCGTATCGGCGTCGTACGATTTTTTTAAGTTGAAAGTTTTGATCAGCTTGTCTGCAATTGTGCGGCTCTTTAACATGCCGACGTAGAGATCATTCGGAGTCTTGACGCCCGCTGCTCCAGCAGCCAATCCCGCGACACCGCCAAGCTGGGAAAGCAGCGCTGCCGCGCTAGACTGTGATTGCTGTGGAGGCAAAAGCTTTGTCGTAGCTTGGTATACGTTTGGTAATGCAAAACTAATTGCGGTAGCAATAAGGCCAACAATAAGTGGTACACCGATGAGTTGCCGCTTCTTCTTGGCTAAAATAATCATAATTTCAAGAAGATCGAAATTATCTTTGCTTTGCTCACACATTGGTTCTGCAATTTTTTCCGGCTGATTCATGCTATGTACCGTTTATATAACTGTCACCGAGGCTTTTCGATAACGCTCTGTTCGGCCTGACGGCCACGAACTATCTAATCGCGCAACGTCTTGATAGCTGCAGCCCCGAGCCCTAAATTGGCTAAGATCTGTGTCCAATCCCGTGCGCCTTTTGTAAACGCACTCCAAAAAGTCGTCTTATCCAGTTTCTCAGGCACAACGATGGTGTCTCCTGGCATGACTTCCAAACCACCTATTTTCCCGAAGAACCAACCTTGAGAATCTGATGACACGACAGTCCCATCCACACGCAATACGAATACATTGTCAATATCTGCATCCACGGTTGTGCCGGCCAGCTTGAGGTAGTCCTTGACACGGCTGTTCGCACGCCAGAGCGGTGACGCTTCGACATTGACGGCGCCAAATACATGCACGAACGCCGGTTTTGACGGAACCACCAGACGGTCGCCGTTTTGCAGAGTCACTTGTGGAAGGTTTGCAAACGAACGCTCTTTGGGTTCCAAGGCGAAAGCAATTCGTCCGGTTGGCTTGAGATTACGAAAACGTGTGATACGCTCCTCGGCTAAGCGGCGTTCTGCCTCAAGTTGTGCTGCTGCCGCAGCTGCATCTGCAGAAGCCATAGCCCGAATATTCGCCAATTGCGTCGACTGCTCAGTACGAATCTGTGCATCGAGTCTGTCTGCTGCGCGCTGCAGATTCGCCTGCTGTTCTCTGCGAACTTCTTCGCGGTAGAAACCTGTTCCGAACAGGTAGGCGCTGGCCGTTGGTCCACCCGCCTTGGCCATCAACGTCTGCAGAGTATCGCCGGCCGTCATTTGATAGACGCCCGGCACATTTACTTCGCCTTCAATGCGAACAAAAACTTGTCGTTTTTCCATTGGCACTGCTACGTCGTCTTGCGAGAAGATCGTGACAGTATCCCCTGGTTGCAATTGCACATTGTCAGGTCCGTTTGGATTTGTAAATACTTTGCCGAGGTTAAATGGAATGAGTTTAACGCTGAGATCCGTACGATTCACACGTTCGATGACGGCATAATCCCAGTTGATCTGGTCGATTAGGCCGCCGATGCTTGCAGCGATCGATTCAGCCTGTAACCTTGTATCCCGCTCATTTTCACTAAGACTAACGCGATCAATGGAATTACGGCCTACGTCGCGGGCGCTAAGAACTTTAATACCGGCTTCAGCAACGACATCATTCTGCCGCCGCGTCGACTTCCGGCTGATCAGGTATTCCCGATTCGGAATCAGATCGCTCACCCGCATGCCGTCCTTGAACGGTGCGCGCACTGACTGGTCCACATTACCGCGCAGTACCACGGCATTGGCAAACGCCGGCGTGATCGACGTGATGTTCAGCACGTCCCCGTTTTTCAGCGCGCGCTTGAGGCCCTGCCCTTCGAGCGCGAATTCCTCGACGCTGCGCGGATGATTCCGGCTCGGGTCGACGCGCTCCAGGAACGCCCGGCGCGGATCCGCCACCACCGGCAGGCCGCCGGCAACGTCGAGCAGCGATTCGATGGTATCGCTGCGGCTCCTCAATTCGTAGACGGCCGGCGCATTGACCTTGCCGGTCAGCGCCACGAAGCCGCCAGCCGACGGGATGTAGATGGTATCGCCATCCTGCAGCTTGATGTCCGCCGACTTGTCGCCCTTGGCGATGAACGAATACAGGTCCAGCTCGGCCGCCACCTTGCCGTTGCGCTTGACCTGCACGTGGCGCATGCTGCCGTTGGCGTTCGGTCCGCCGCTGGCGAACAGCGCGGTCACCAGCGTCGACAGGCTGGACACGGTATAGGTGCCGGGACGATTGGCCTGGCCGACCACGTACACGGTAATCGCGCGCAGCTGGCCGAAGGTGACGTTCACCGTCACACCCTTGTACAGGCGGCCGACCGCTGCGCGGATCACGTTCTGGGCATCGCCCGCCTTCACGCCGGCCAGCGGCACGTTGCCGATGGTCGGGATCGAGATCGTGCCGTTGCGGTCGATGGTGGCGCGGTAATCGATGTCGACGGTACCCCAGCCGCGGATCATCAATTCGTCGCCCGGTCCGAGCGGATATTCCGACGGGATCGGCGCGTTTGAAATCGGCGCGAAGGTCGACGGCGTATTGGCAAAGAATTCCGAGCCGAAGATCGGCAACATCTTGCCAGTACTTTCGGCGACGAATTTCTGGAATTCGCTGGGCTCCTGCTCGAATTGGTTATCGCGATCGTTATAGCCGCGGTTGTTCCAGTCGCGGTTCTGCATGCCATTGTTCGGTCGCCCTTGCGCGTCGCGGCTACCGGCCTGGCCGCGCTGCCGGCCATCACCGTAGTTGCCGTACGCGCCGTTGTTGTTACGCACCGACGCTGCACCCAGCTCGCTCACCTGGCCGTTGGTGATGACCATCTTGCGCGGCAGACCGGCGGGCGTCGTCGCATCGCCCATGTTCGCGTTGTTCGATGTATTCGACGTGCTCGACGAATTCGACGGATCCTGGTTGAACAGGTCCGACCTGTTGTTCATGTCCTGGGCGGAAGCAGCAATGGCGGCGGTGGCCAAAGTTACAGCCGTAAAACTCTTGGTGAACTTTAACATTGGTGTTGGGGATGAAGCGCGGAACGGGTGGAGTAACTCGTCATTTTACCCGAGCGTAATAAGAGCAGGAAACATTTTGTTGTCTTGAAAGCTATGCAAAGGGTACGAGTGGGGAGACATTTGGTAGATCTACCACAGCGACATACCGGACTTGCATCACCTTGGCAGACGCATCAAGACGGCCTTGGTTGCTGCTGGGTCTATCGCCTTGCTGGCATAACCGGAGGTGATTTTTGGAGAGAAAGAGAACGTTAATTCTGCTTGTGGCCGATGCGTTTCGCCGGCGATCGATCCAGGCCTGTTTAACAATCGGGAAACATGGCATTGGCGCCAGGGGGCCTGCAGGACGGGAATCGATGTTGGCGGTTGCAGCTTTCAATCGAGGACAGAGACGGCGAAGGTAGCGGTTTGCGGTTTGCAGATGGCGGTTGGACGCGTGGACGGCGGAGCCGTCCACCCTACGCGGTTGTTGCCAGCCTGGCATCAAGGGAACAACGTATAGCCGGAACGGCTCAGAACGTGCCTTGCAAGCCGAGGCCCAGCGAGTTCTGGTAGTAGTTGTAGTCGATCAGGCTCTGCCCATAGCCCGTGAAATACTGCGCATAGCCTTTCACGTGGCCGGCAATCGGAAACGCCCAGCTCAGCTGCACCGCGCCGCGCTCGGTCGAGAAGTTACGCCGCACCAGCGCGGAATATTCATGGCCGTTGTCGCGATAGGTCACGTTCAGGTCGCCGCGGCCCATGTAGTCGACGATGTCGCGGTTGTCGTCGTCCGGCGCCGATTCGTTGACGCGCTTCCAGACGCGCCCCATCACGGTCCAGCCGCCGCGCTCCAGGCCCAGTTGCGCGTAGACCCGGTTCCAGCTGCGCGACAGCGTGCTGGCCTGGCCGTTGGACTGGTGCACCACGCCCAGGTTGATGAAGCTGGCGTGGAAGCCCAGCACGTTGAAGTCGAGCGGCGCCACTGCCATCAGTTCGGGCTGATAGTTGGTTTCGCGGAACGGGCTAGATGCCTTGTGGTTGCCGGCCTGCCAGAAGCTGTTCTGGGTGTAGCCGAACCACAGGGACACCGGTTTGTTGAACGCATCTTCGACCAGCTTGACCTTGAAGCCGAGCTGGAACGCGATCTCGGAATGCGACAGGTCGGTGGCCAGGTCGGTGATGTCGTGGAACGGACGGTACGGTTCGCTGTTCGGATGCGCGGTGCGCGTGACCATCACATAGTTGTTGCGGTGAGGACGCACGTTGAAGATGCCGCGCTTGTGGGCCTGGTCCAGCTCCCAGTGATCGGCCAGGCTGTAGCCACGCGTTTTTTCCGGCGACAGATCGAGGGCGGCGTCGACCCCGGCGTCGAGCGGCACGGCGGGCGCATCCGCGCGGGCCGGCGCAGCGGCGGCGACGCTCGCGCCCGGGACGGCGGCGGCCGGCGTCGGCCGGGCTTGCGGCGCGGCGCCGGCCAGGCGGTCATAGCAGGCCAAACGCAGGTCGGCATCGGCGATGCGGGTGCATTCGGACAAGGGGGCGCCGCCTTGTTGGGCGAAGGCGGGATTCAATACCAGGAGAGGCAGTAAGGGAAGTAGGCGGAAATGTGGCACTGGCATAACGTGGTCGTGGTTGATCAGAGTCTTGTCAAGCCATTATAAAGTATTGACAGGAGACAAAACCCTGAAGTGTCGCGGAAAACGGTTTTCCGCGGCGCACGCCAGCGCGGTTGCCTCGAGACTCAGTCCGGCACCAGCAGGTCGAGTTGCGACTGCTCCAGGAAACACCACTCGCCTTCGCCCAGGCCGAGCGCGTCGATCGTCAGCCCGCCGATCTGCGAACGGTGCAGCGCCGCGCAATGGTTGCCGGCTGCGGCCAGCATGCGTTTTACCTGGTGATACTTGCCCTGCTCCAGCACGATCTCCAGCTGGTGCTCCCCGCGCTGCACGCACGAGACCGCCTTCAACGGCGCCGGTTCGTCGTGCAGTTGCACGCCGGCCAGCAGTTCGTCGACCAGCGCCTGGGTCACCGGGTCCTGCGTGGTGGCCTGGTACACCTTCGGCACGTGGCGCTTGGGCGAAGACTGGGCGTGGATGAAGGGGCCGTCGTCCGACATCAGCAGCAGGCCGGTGGTGTCGTGGTCGAGGCGGCCGACCGGCTGGACTTCGCGCCACGTAAATTGTTCCGGCAACAAAGTCAGCACGCCGGGATGATGGCTCGGCTTGCGCGAGCATTCGTAGTTGGCCGGCTTGTACAACGCGATGTAGACGCGCTCGCGGTAGATCCATTCCTCGTCGAACACGGTCAGCACCAGGCCGTCCGTCTCCACCAGCGCCTTGTAGTTGTCGTGGACTTCGCCACCGATGGCCACGTCGCCGTCTTCGATCAGCGCGCGGCAATACTTGCGCGTGCCGAAGCCTTGCGATTGCAGCACGCGGTCCAGGGATAATTTGCTCATGGGCGAGACTTTAACAGAATTGACCCGCCCGGAATATCCATGCAGCAGCAAACGATTGCGCAATCGAAAATGTAAAACAACTCGGCTGTTTCCACTCGCAACAAGAACTCGTTTGACACACGTCAAACGTCCCCTAAGACCGGTTGATACACTGAAACCTCATTAGGAATCGCCCTACAAAGCCTTCATGTAGGACTACGAATTACTTTCTTGTAGGACTAAACCTGCAAAATCAACACAAAGAAGAGGTCATCAATGCAGATCGAAAAACACCAACACTGCGGCACGCCGCTCTTTTGCAGCGTCACGGGGCGCGACGCCAGCATGGCCCACGAACATTCCGCGCTGTTTCCGGCGCGCCTGGCGCTGGTGCGCTGGATGCGCGGCGGCGAGACGCCGCATGTGCACACGCCCACCCACCAGTTGCCGCGCGCCGCCTGGTTTGCGCAGGCCCAGCGCAATTTCCAGGCCTGGCTCGACGCCGGCGGCTTTCACCAGCACGATGAAGAGCATGCGAGCGGTAGCGACTGAGCGAGCGCTGGCAGCCGGGCGATCCGGCGGCCCCGCAATCCGGATCGAGGACGCCGGCCACAAATGAAAACGACGGCTTGCACCGTCGTTTTCTCCCCTGATGGGGGCCCTACCTCGAGGAATGATTCTCTCGAAACCGCACCCGTGCGGATTGTGTCGCGCTCGAAGGGGCGGGAGCAGGCTGAATCTCGTGCCGACTTGGCGAACGCGCTACACCCTCAGCATAGCGCATTCGCACAAAGTTTCAAGGTATCTTGATTGTCAACGCAGGGCGGGCACGGCGCCGCGGTAGATCGAGTGGACCGCGCCGGCGCCGACCGAGGCGCCGAATTTCTTCAGTACGCGTTCCGGCAAGCCTTCGTGGGCGGTATAGTCGATGATGTCTTCGGCCTTGACGACGTCGCGCGCCACCGTGTCCACGGTGCCGAAGCCGTCGGCCAGTCCCATCTCGACGGCCTTGGCGCCGGTCCAGTACAGGCCAGAAAAGATTTCCGCGTTTTCCTTCAATCGCTTGCCGCGGCCGGCGCGCACCACGGCGATGAACTGCTCGTGGATTTCGTTGAGCATGGACAGCGCATGCTGCTTCTGCTTGTCCGATTGCGGGCTGAACGGATCGAGGAAGCCCTTGTTTTCACCGGCCGTCAGCAGGCGCCGTTCGACGCCCAGCTTGTCCATCAGGCCGGTGAAGCCGAAGCCATCCATCAGCACGCCCACCGAACCGACGATGCTGGCTTTATTGACGTAGATCTTGTCCGCCGCCGAGGCGATGTAATAGCCGCCGGAGGCGCAGATCTCGTCGACCACCACGTACATCGGCTTGTTCGGATACATTTTTTTCAGGCGCCCGATCTCGTCGACGATGATGCCGGCCTGTACCGGGCTGCCGCCGGGACTGTTGATGCGCAGCACCACCGCCGCCGAGCCCTGGTCGGAAAAGGCCTTGTTCAGCGACGGGATCACCGTGTCGGCGGCGCCGCTGCCTTCGGTGTCGATGGCGCCGTCGATCTCGATCAGCGCGGTATGGCGCCCCAGCGACTCGATATCCGAGCCGCCGAAATTGAAGTCGAAATAGGCCCACAGTGCGAAGAAGGCGAGCAGGAGGAAGGACAGCTTGAAGAAGATGCTCCAGCGCCGCGCCGCGCGCTGCTCGCGCACGGTGGCGAACACGAGGCGCTCGAGCGTGTCGCGCTCCCAGTTGCCGTAGCCGGCCGGCACTGCGCCGCGCTGGTCGTTGGGGTTGTCGTTGCTGGTGTGTTCGCTCATAAATACCTGATGTCAGTGTGCCGGCGCCTGGATGTGCTGGTCCGGCAGCCAGTAGACGGCGCCGCCCTCCTCGCGCAGCGCAATCGGGCGCAACCGCCCGCCGCGGCAGGGACCACCGGTGCAGGCGCCGCTTTCCGGCGCATAGGTGGCGCCGTGGGTCGCGCACATCAGGTACGTCTTGCCCGATTCGAAGAATTCGCCCTCGAACCAGTCCAGCTCGACCGGCGCGTGGGCGCAGCGGTCCAGGTAGGCGTAGGCCGTGCCGCCGTGGCGCACCACGAAGCCGGTGGCCTTGCCGCCGAATGCCAGCACCGGAAAGCGCACGCCCTTGCCGCCGTCGAGCAGGTCGCTGGACGCGCATACCATGATGCCGCCGGCGCCGCTCATGCGTTCCCGATCAGCCACCCGTGCAGCTCGGGCACGTTTTTGGCGGTAAATACCGGATGGCAGGCGTGCAATTGCTGGACCGGATGGGCGCCATACTCGACGCCGATGCCCGAGGCGCCCGCGTTGTTAGCCATAAGCAAGTCATGGGTCGTGTCGCCGATCATAACGGTACGCCGCATGTCCTGGCCGAGTTCCCTTGTCAATTCTTGCAACATTGCCGGGTGTGGCTTGGAAAATGTCTCGTCCGCACAACGGGTGGCGTCGAAGGTCGACAGCAGCCTGGCCGCGTCCAGAGAGCGGTTCAAGCCGACCCGGCTCTTGCCGGTCGCCACCGCCAGGAAATAGCCCTGCTGCGAGAGGTCTTCCAGCATCTCGCGCACGCCCTTGAACAGCACCAGTTCATGGTCCTTGGTCAGGTAATGGTAGCGATAGCGCTCCACCATGCGCGGGAACAGGGCCGGTTCGATGTCCGGCATGACGGCGTGCATGGCTTCCGACAGGCCCAGGCCGATCACGTGGGCGGCCGCGGCGTCGCTGGGCACGGCCAGGCCGAGGTCGCGCGCCGCGGATTGTATACATTTGACGATGGTGGCGGTGCTGTCCATCAGCGTGCCGTCCCAATCGAAGACCAGCAGATCGAATTGCTTTCTTGGCATGTCATGCGGCGCTTGTGGCGCCGTCTCCTCGTTGCGCCTCGGGGGCGCTCAGTTATGGGCTCGTCGTCTGTCGTGCAGAATCTAGTTGCCGGAACGGCCGGCCGGCTCCCCCAAGCTTACCAAGAAACGCTCGCATTCCGGCGGCAGCGGCGCCGTCAAGGTCATCGGCTGGCCGCTGTCCGGGTGGCGGAACGTGATCCGGTAGGCGTGCAGGAACATGCGGCGCAGCGCGCCGCGCGTCTCGTTCGCCTTCTGCAGCTGCTTGTTGAGGGCGAAGTCGCCGTACTTCTCGTCGCCCAGGATCGGGAAGCCGGATGCCGACAGGTGCACGCGGATCTGGTGGGTGCGGCCGGTTTTCAATTCCGCTTCCAGCAGGGCGAAGCCGTTCCAGCGGCGCACCAGGTTGAACACGGTATGCGACTCCATGCCGCCGGCCTGCACCACCACGCGCCGTTCGCCGTCCGGCGTGCTGTACTTGTGCAGCGGCAGCTTGACGTGCTGGCGCGGATTGCGCCACTCGCCCGCTACCATGGTGAGATAGCGCTTGTCGGTGTCGCCGTCGCGCATCTGCTCGTGCAGGTTGGTCAAGGCCGAACGCTTCTTGGCCAGCAGCAGCAGGCCCGAGGTCTCGCGGTCGAGGCGGTGCACCAGTTCCAGGAACTTGGCGTCCGGCCGCGCCGCGCGCAACTGCTCGATCACGCCGTAGGACACGCCCGAGCCGCCGTGCACGGCCACGCCGGCCGGCTTGTCGATCACCAGCAGGTGGGCGTCCTCGTGGACGATGTGGAATTCGGCGCCCGGCACCGGCGCGCTGCCGGCGCTGCGCTCGGCCATGCGCACCGGCGGGATGCGCACCACGTCGCCGCTGGCGAGGCGGTACAGCTGGTCGATGCGGCCCTTGTTCACGCGCACTTCGCCGGAACGCAGGATGCGGTAGACGTGGCTCTTCGGCACGCCCTTGCAGATGCGCAGCAGGAAATTATCGATGCGCTGGCCGGCTTCTTCTTCGCCGATGGTGACGAACTGGACCGCTGCGGCGGGGCGGCCATCTGCCTGCGATGAAGGGGGAACGACGTCGTGTTGCGGGGCCATTCTCTCTGTCTTCCCAGAAATTCTCTCTAAGTCCTTCATTTTGAATATATAATCGACAGGCGGCGGTCAAACCTCTGCGGTGTAAGAATTAAAACGATATTTTACACAGGGGCGTCTCCATCGGTCCCGCCTATATGCAAATTCGATGGAAAACAATGGCGTTTTGAAAAGCCCCGCGCGAGCATTGCAGTTCGCCATGCAACGCGCAACGGGCCGGACCGAACGCCGCTAGCGGTACGCACACGTTCGTGCGCGCCAGGGTCGCACCGTAGTTGCGATCGGGCCGCATACGGACTTGCAGGATTGGATTGTTTGGAATTTTAAGGATAAGTACCGGCAAGACGGCTTCCGGGCCGGCTCGCCGGGTAATGGCGTCGATAACGCTTGCCGTTTCCGCCCGACCCGATGCAGGCTGCATCCCAATGGCTCGAGGAGACCGAAAAACCGTCGCGAACGGCGGCAGTCCTGGCAGGTAAGCACCGCTTGCATCCGGCCATGTGGTCCGGCCCACGATGCAGGCCCATGCGCCCGGTTGGACGCACTACGTGACAGATTTTCAAGCTTCGTGTACGGACCAAGGCTGGTTGATCGCCTGGTCCGAAGTCATCGATTGCATGCCGGCACCGGCCTGGCTTCGCCGCACTGCCGCCAAGGCCCCCTGGCGCCGCCCCGATCGGGCCGCCCGGGTCTTGCGAGCGGCCGTGCGCACGGCAATGACGTTCGATGCCATTTGCGCCCTGTGGCCGGCAATGCCGCGCCACGCCCTGGGCATACCACCGCCAACACTCCCCTCCCCGCGTACCTCCCTGTACTTGTAACGGCCCCAGGGTCGCGGAGTCTATAAAAATGAAACGCATGTTGTTTAACGCTACGCAGCAAGAGGAACTGCGCGTAGCGATCGTCGATGGCCAGAAACTGATCGACATCGATATCGAGACCGCCGGTCGCGAACAGCGCAAGTCGAATATCTACAAGGGCGTCATCACCCGCATCGAACCCTCCCTCGAAGCCTGCTTCGTCAGCTACGGCGAAGACCGCCACGGCTTTTTGCCCTTCAAGGAAGTCGCCCGCTCGTATTTCCGCGAAGGCGTCGACGTGCGCAACTGCTCCATCAAGGAAGCGCTGCGCGAAGGCCAGGAAATCATGGTGCAGGTCGAGAAGGAAGAGCGCGGCAACAAGGGCGCGGCCCTGACCTCGTTCATCTCGCTGGCCGGCCGCTACCTGGTGCTGATGCCGAACAATCCGCGCGGCGGCGGCGTCTCGCGCCGGGTCGAAGGCGAAGAGCGCCAGGAACTGCGCGAGACCATGGACAAGCTCGACCTGCCGCAGGGCATGTCGGTGATCGCCCGCACCGCCGGCATCGGCCGCAACGTCGAAGAGCTGCAGTGGGACCTGAACTACCTGATGCAGCTGTGGCGCGCGATCGAAGGCGCCGGCAAGTCGGCCCCGGGCGCGTTCCTGATCTACCAGGAATCCTCGCTGGTCATCCGCGCCATCCGCGACTACTACCAGCCGGACATCGGCGAGATCCTGATCGACACCGACGAGATCTACGAGCAGGCGCACCAGTTCATGAGCCACGTGATGCCCGACATGGTGCACCGCGTAAAGCGCTACAGCGACGACGTGCCGCTGTTCTCGCGCTTCCAGATCGAACACCAGATCGAGACCGCCTACGCGCGCACCGTGCCGCTGCCGTCCGGCGGCGCCATCGTCATCGACCACACCGAAGCGCTGGTCTCCATCGACGTCAACTCGGCGCGCGCCACGCGCGGCTCGGACATCGAGACCACCGCCTTCAACACCAACCTGGAAGCCGCCGACGAAGTGGCGCGCCAGTTGCGCCTGCGCGACCTGGGCGGCCTGATCGTGATCGACTTCATCGACATGGAAGTGGCCAAGAACCAGCGCGAAGTCGAACAGCGCCTGAAGGATGCGCTGCACCACGACCGCGCCCGCGTCCAGATGGGCAAGATCTCGCGCTTCGGCCTGATGGAACTGTCGCGCCAGCGCCTGCGTCCGTCGCTGTCGGAAGGCTCGCACGTGACCTGCCCGCGCTGCTCGGGCACCGGCCACATCCGCGATACCGAATCGTCCGCCCTGCAGGTGCTGCGCATCATCCAGGAAGAGGCGATGAAGGAGAACTCGGCGACCATCCACGTGCAGGTGCCGGTCGACGTGGCTGCCTTCCTGCTGAACGAAAAGCGCGGCGAGATCCTCAAGATCGAGAACCGCCACCGGATCACCGTCATCCTGATCCCGAACAAGCACCTGGAAACCCCGCATTACAAGCTCGAGCGCATCAAGCACGACGACCCGCGCCTGGAAGACGCCGGCGCCAGCTACACGCTGGCGGAGTCGGCCGAGACCGACATGGCCTACGCCAAGCGCCAGAAGGAAGAAGCCAAGCCGCGCCAGGAAGCCGTCGTGAAAACCATTACCCCGGCCCAGCCGGCGCCGATGGTCGAGCGCCAGCCCAAGCCGGAACCGGTGGCCCCGGCCGCCCAGGCGCCGGCAGCGCCGCCGCCACCGCCGCCGGCCCCGGTCGAGGAAGGCTTCTTCGCCAAGCTGCGCAACTTCTTCTTCGGCCGTCCGGCACCGATCGCTCCGCCGCCTGCCCCGGCCGCGGCGCCGGTCAAGCCAGCCGAGCCGGCGCCGGCGGCGGCAGCCGCCGCGGAACGCAACAGCCGCGGTCCGCGCGCGCGCAACGGCCGCAATCCGAACGGCGCCGGTCCGAACAAGGGACGCGAACGCGACGAGCGCGACCCGACCGCCAAGGCCGCGCCGGGCGAGGAAGGCGCCAGGACCTTCGACGCCGAAGGCAAGCCGGCCCGTCCGCCGCGTCCGCCGCGCGAGCAACGCGAACCGCGCCCGCCGCGTGAACAGCGCGAGCCGCGTGAGCAGGCCGAGGCAGTGGGCCAAAGCCAGGTGCCGGGCCAGGTACAGGGCCAGATCCCGGCGGCGCGTGCCGAGCGCGCTGAACGCCCCGAACGCGCCGAGCGTCCGGAACGTGGCGAGCGCCCGGAACGCGCACCGCGCCAGCCGCGCGAGCGTACCGAGCGCGTCGAACGCGTGGAACGCAGCCCGGCGATGGAAGCCCGGCCGGACGAGGTGAACTTCGTCCAGGCCACCACCGCGACCACCGTCACCGTGGCGTCGACCGGTCCCAACGGCGAACAGGAAATCGTCCGGGAAGAAATCGTCAAGTCGGTGACCTCGATCGGCCCGAACGACGACATGGAACTGGACGCCAACGGCGAACCGCGCCGCCGCCGCCGCCGTGGTGGCCGCAACCGCAACCGCCGCGACCGCGACCAGGTCGACGGCATGGACGGCGAATCGGGCGACCTGGACGGCGCGGTGCCGGCCTTTACCCCGGTAGCCGACGAGGAAGCCGCCAAGGTGCAGGCCGAAGCCCGCGCCGCCGCCAGGGCGCGCGCCGAGAAGCCGGCCAAGGTGCCGGCGACCGGTCCGTGGCCATTCCCGACCGCCGCGTCGGTCAAGGCCGCCGCCGTGAAGGCGCATGCCGAGCAGGCTGCAGCGGAACAGGCCGCGGCCGAGAAGGCTGCCGCTGCCCAGGCTGCGGCGCAGGCCGCTTTGCAGCCTGCTTCCCAGCCTTCCCTGCAGGCCGAGACGGCGCAGCATGCCGCGCAGCCTGAGGGCGCAGTGCAGGCGCCGGCAGCCGACGTGGCGCCGGCCGCCGCAGCACCGGCCGCGGTACCGGCCGCCAAGGGCGCATGGCCGTTCCCGACCTCGCAGTCGGTGGCCGAGGCGACGGCGCGCGCCGCCGCCGCCGCCCAGGCCGCCGAGCCGGCGCCGGTCGCCGCAGCCGCTCCGGCTGCCGCGGCGGTGCCTGCACAGGCTGCCGCCGTCAGCCAGGAACCGGCTGCCGTACCGGGCCAGGAGTATGCCGTCGATCCGGCGCCGGCCGCCGCCGCGCCGATTCCGGCGCCGGAACAGGTGGCCGACGCTGCCTTGACCGCGACGCCGGTTGCACCGGTCGCGCCGGTTGCGCAGGCAATGGCAGCAGCCCCGGCTGCAGCGGTGCCGGCCGACATGCCGGCCGTGCCAGTGGCCGCCCCGGCAGCCGCCGCGCCCGCAGACCTGGACGACATGCTGTCCAAGGCCGGCCTGACCCTGGCGTCGACCGATCCGGAAAAGCTGCGCGCGGCCCAGGAAGCCGCCGCCAGCGTGCCGGTGCCGGTACGCACCGGCCGCACCCGCAAGCCGGCCCCGCCGCCGGTCGACGAGCCGCTGGTCCAGGTGGATACCCGCCAGTGACCGGTGGCGCCGGACGCGTCCCGCGCGGATGCGTCCGGCACTGGCAGGCGCCGTGACAACGAAAAAGGGAAGCTGGTTCAGCTTCCCTTTTTCGTTGTCTCGACTAATTGAAAATACCGACTTCGGAAACCCGGTATGGGTCCCTGCCTGCACGCAGTGTTGTCCGAGATAATATTGCTGACCTAAAAACCGTCGTCCCCGCGCAGGCGCAGTGCTGTCCAAGATAGTATTGCTGGCCTAAAGACCGTCGTTCCAGGCATTGCCTGAAACGACTCCCCGCGAAGGCGGGGACCCATGCTGAGTGCCAAAAGTTGGTATTTTTGAAGCATTCTGGTTGCTTCTGGGTACCAAACTCTCTTGCTCAGTATGGAGGGGATAATGCCAGTGGCATTATCCCCGCCTTCGCGGGGAGTCGTTCTCGGCAGTGCCGGGAACGACGAATTATTGGCTAAGAATGATTTTTACATTACTGCTAGCAACAAAACCCGTTTAAGGCAGAGATAACGATTATCTTGGACAGCAGTGCTTGCATGGGGAGTCGTTTCCGGCAATGCCGGCAACGGCATGCCCACGTCAGTGGAGTCCCTCGAACACCAGCGAGCGGTGCGTGCCGATGCCCGCCAGTGCGCCGTCGCCGATCGCCAGCGACACGCTCGCCATCGCACGCGCCGCGTCGCCACAGGCGAACACGCCGGGCACCGAGGTCTGCTTGATGTCGTCGGTGCGGATCACGTCGCCCAGCGGCCCCGGCGCGAAGGCGCAGCCCAGCGCTTCGGCCAGGCCGCCCTGCACGCGGATGCGCGAGGCCACGAACAATCCATCCAGCTCGACGGTGCGCCCGTCGCGCAGGCGCACGCCGGCCCCGGGGCCGACGACCTCGGCCACCGCTTCGCGCTCGATCGCCACGCCGCGCTGTTCCAGCTGGCGCAGCTGGTCCGCGTCCGGCTCGAAACTGCCGTTGGTGAACAGCGTGGTCTCGCCCCACTCCGGAAGCAGGAGCGCCTGGTGCATCGACACTTCGCCGGCGCCGAGCACGCCCAGCGCGCCCCGGTCGAATTCGTAGCCGTGGCAGTACGGGCACGGTACCACCGAATCGCCCCAGCGCTCGCGTAGTCCGGGCACGTCGGGCAGGCTGTCGCTGACGCCGGTGGCCAGGATCAGGCGGCGCGCCCGCAGCGCGCCGCCATCGCCGGTGCGCACCGTGAAACCGCCTTCCTCCGCGGCGGCGTCGACGGCCAGGCCCTCGCGCCAGGTCACATCCGGGTAAGCGAGCAGCTGCGCCCGGGCGTCGGCGTGGATGGCGTCCGGCGCCCGCCCATCGTGGCCCAGCACGCCATGCGAGACGGCAGCGAAGCGGTTGCGGCGCTGGCCGCCGTCGATCACCAGCACCTTGCGCCGCGCGCGCACCAGTTGCAGTGCCGCGGCCATGCCGGCATAGCTGCCGCCGGCGACAATCACGTCATACATCGTGTTCTCCTTGAATGACATCGTGGGTGGTGACCGGCGCATGGGTTGCGTGCGGATCGGTGCATGCCGGCCGCGCCAGCAGGCGCCGGTGGAAATCGCGGCTCAGCGCAGCCAGCGTGACGTCGCCGAGCCGGGCCAGCAGCACCGCCTCGGCCTCGCGGCAAGCCTGGTCCATGGCGGCGTTCACCGCTTCCTCGACCAGGCAGCCGGGCGCCTCGGTGCGGTTGCCGATGGCCAGGACGGCGGGCGAACCCAGCGCCGTATGGATGTCGCGCAGGGTCACCCGTTCCAGGTCGCAGGATAGGCGCCAGCCGCCGCCATGTCCCTTTTCGGAGCGCACCAGGTCCCGTTCGCGCAGGCCGGCCAGGATGCGCCGGACGACGACCGGATTGGTCTGCATCATCGCGGCCAGCGCCTCGGACGTCATCGGTGCGGTGCTCTCCGCCATGTGCAGCAGGACGTGCAGGACGCCCGAAAGTCGGCTATCTCGTTTCATGTAACTTATCGTATTACATGAAAATATTAAATGCAAGTTCATTGCAATAATGTTCTAGGCAGGCAACCAGGACGTTGCCGCGCAGCATCGCCCAACGGGGCGCCGCCTGCGCCATATGCGGCCTGGTGCTATCCTAGCGACATGGCTGAAAAAATCATTTTGCTGGGCGACGCCAGGTCGCCTTCGCTGCCCGTGCCCGGCACGCTGGAAGCGCCGACCGGACTGCTGTCCGACGCCCTGGCGCGCCCGCTGCACGACCTGCGCATCTCGGTGACCGATCGTTGCAATTTCCGCTGCGTGTATTGCATGCCGAAGGAAGTGTTCGACAAGGACTACGCCTACCTGCCCCATTCCGCGCTGCTGAGCTTCGAGGAAATCACGCGGGTGGCGGCGCTGTTCATCGCCCACGGCGTCGAGAAGATCCGCCTTACCGGCGGCGAGCCGCTGCTGCGCAAGAACATCGAGGGCCTGGTCGCCGGCCTGCGCGCGCTGCGCACGCCCTCCGGCCGTCCGCTCGACCTCACGCTCACCACCAACGGTTCGCTGCTGGCGCGCAAGGCGCGCGCTTTGAAGGACGCCGGCCTGGACCGCGTGACGGTGTCGCTCGACGCCATCGACGACACCACGTTCCGGCGCATGAACGACGTCGACTTCTCGGTCGAGGACGTGCTGGGCGGGATCGCCGCCGCGCACGACGCCGGCCTGGGTCCGATCAAGGTCAACATGGTGGTCAAGCGCGGCATGAACGACGACCAGATCCTGCCGATGGCGCGTCACTTCAAGAATACGCCATATATCCTGCGTTTCATCGAGTACATGGACGTGGGCGCCTCGAACGGCTGGAACATGGACGAGGTAGTGCCATCGGGCGAAGTGGTGCGGCGCATCTCGGCCGAGATGCCGCTCGAACCGGTGGACCCCAATTACACCGGCGAGACCGCGGCGCGCTGGCGGTACGCCGACGGCGGCGGCGAGGTCGGCATGATCTCCAGCGTCACCCAGGCCTTTTGCCAGGATTGCTCGCGCATCCGCCTGTCGACCGAGGGCAAGCTGTTCACCTGCCTGTTCGCCACCCGCGGTCACGACCTGCGCGCGCTGCTGCGCGAAGGCCGCAGCGATGCCGAGATGTCCAGCGCCATCGCCCACATGTGGCGCAAGCGCGCCGACCGCTATTCGGAAACCCGCACCATCAACACGGCAGGCCTGGCGCGGGGCACGCGGCGCATCGAAATGTCGTATATCGGCGGTTGATGCGATGAGCGGTACGAACTCGATCACCGGCAGGGATGCCATCAGCGGCCTGGTCCTGGCCGGCGGGCGCGGCACCCGCATGGGCAACGTGGACAAGGGCCTGCAGCCGTTCGGCGGCGCCACCATGGCGGCGCAGGTAGCGGCGCGCCTGGCGCCGCAGGTGGCAGCGATCGCCATCAGCGCCAACCGCAACCTGGATGCCTACGCCGGCTTCGGCGTGCCGGTGTGGCCGGACGACACGCCCGGCTTTCCCGGCCCGCTGGCCGGCCTGGCGACCGGCCTGCGCCGCTGCGAGACCGACTACCTGCTGAGCGCACCGTGCGACTCGCCCTTCCTGCCGGCAGACCTGGCCGCGCGCCTGCAGCGCGGCCTGGTGGAAGCCGGCGCCGACGCGGCGGTGGCGGTGACCGAGGAAGACGGACGGCGCCGCGTCCATCCGGTGTTTTGCCTGGCGAAGCGCGGCCTGGCGCCGCTGGTTGACGCCTACCTGGCAGAGGGCGGACGGCGCATGGACGGCTGGCATGCACGGGCCAGGGTGGCCGAGGTGCTGTTCGAGGACGGCGGCGCCTTCCGCAACATCAATACGCTGGACGAATTGCGCGCGCTCGACCATGGCGCGTCCGGCAAGCCGCGCCTGGACGAGGTGGCGCGCTGCGTCGACGGCTACGATCCGGAGGCGCTGCCGGTGCGCGACGCCCAGCGCATCATCGGCGAATTCGTCGCGCCGGTGCGCGCCGTCGAGCAGGTGGCGCTGCGCGCCGCGCTCGGACGCGTGCTGGCCCGCGACATCGTCTCGCCGATCAACGTGCCGGCCCACGACAACTCGGCGATGGACGGCTACGCGCTGCGCGGCGCCGACCTGCTGCCCGCTGCGCCGCTGCGCCTGGCCGTGGCCGGCATCGCCTACGCCGGGCGTCCGTTCGAAGGCGCCGTGCAGCCGGGCCAATGCGTGCGCATCATGACCGGCGCCGTGATGCCGGCCGGCTGCGACAGCGTGGTGCCGCAGGAATGCGTCAGCGTCGAAGAGGCTGCGCACGGCAAAAACGTGCTGCTCGCGCCCGGCGCGATCCGCGCCGGCGACAACCGCCGCCTGGCCGGCGAGGACCTGGCCGTGGGCGGCGTGGCGCTGGCGAAAGGCCGCGTGGTGCGTCCGTCCGACCTCGGCCTGATGGCGTCGCTCGGCGTGGCCGAAGTGCCGGTGCAGCGGCGCCTGCGGGTCGCCTTCTTTTCCACCGGCGACGAACTGCGCTCGATCGGCCAGGCGCTGGAAGAAGGCTGCGTCTACGACAGCAACCGCTACACCATCTACGGCATGCTGCAGCGCCTCGGCTGCGACGTCATCGACATGGGCGTGGTACGCGACGATCCGCAGGCGCTGGAATCCGCGCTGCGCGACGCCTGCGAGAACGCCGACGCCATCATCACCTCGGGCGGCGTCTCGGTCGGGGCCGCCGACTACACACGCGACATCATGGCGCGCCTGGGCGACGTGGCGTTCTGGAAGCTCGCCATGCGTCCGGGACGGCCGCTGGCGTTCGGCCGCATCGCCTCCAACGGCCGCAGCGCCTTTCTGTTCGGGCTGCCGGGCAATCCGGTGGCGGTGATGGTCTCGTTCTACTTCTTCGCGCGCGCGGCGCTGCTGCGCATGATGGGCGCCGACGCCCCGTTGCCGCTGCTGCGTGCGCGTTCGCTCGACACGATCCGCAAGAAGCCCGGCCGCACCGAGTTCCAGCGCGCCGTGCTGGCGCGCGGCGCCGACGGCCAGGCCGAGGTGCGCATCACCGGGGCGCAGGGCTCCGGCATCCTGCGCTCGATGTCGGAAGCGAACTGCATGGTGGTGCTGCATGACGAGCAGGGCAACGTGCAGGCGGGCGAGATGGTGGATGTGGTGGTGTTCGAGGGGTTGGTCTGATACGGCGGTGCCGGTTGGCGTGGGGCGTTTCCGACGATGGCGATTGACGCGTGGACGGCGGCCCCGTCCACGCGTTCAACCGGCGTTACCGATCCCCATCATCCAGATCCCCCTTGCCCAACATGAGCTGCGCCGCTTCGCTGGGCAGCGCTTCCACCGATTTCAATTTGCGCGCCATCTGGCGGCTGCGCACCTCGGCATTCTCGATGTTCTTGGCGGCGCGTTCCAGGGTCAGCTTGGTGGCGGCCAGCACGTCGCCGAACTTGGCGAACTCGGTCTTCACCGCACCCAGCACCTGCCACACTTCGGACGAGCGCTTTTCCAGCGCCAGCGTGCGAAAGCCCATCTGCAGGCTGTTCAGCAGCGCCGCCAGCGTGGACGGGCCGGCGATGGTCACGCGCTGGGTGCGCTGCAGCTCATCGGCCAGGCCGGGGCGGCGCATCACTTCGGCGTACAGGCCCTCGGTCGGCAGGAACAGGATCGCGAAGTCGGTGGTCTGCGGCGGCGCCACGTATTTTTCGCAGATGGTCCTGGCCTCGCCGCGCACCGCGCGTTCCAGTTCGGCGCCGGCGCGCGCCACGCCATCCGCATCGGCGCGGTCGCTGGCTTCCACCAGGCGCTCGTACTGCTCCTTGGGAAACTTGGCGTCGATCGGCAGCCACAGCGGCGGGCCGCCGTCGACCACGCCCGGCAGCTTGATCGCGAATTCGACGCGCGCGTTGGAGCCGCGCACGGTCTCGATGTTCTTGCCGTACTGGTCGACCGTCAGCACCTGTTCCAGCAGCATTTCCAGCTGCACTTCTCCCCAGGTGCCGCGCGTCTTGACGTTGGTGAGCACGCGTTTCAGGTCGCCCACGCCAAGCGCCAGCTGCTGCATCTCGCCCAGGCCCTGGTGCACCTTTTCCAGCCGGTCCGACACGTGGCGGAACGATTCGGTCAGGCGCGTCTCCAGCGTGGCGTGCAGCTTTTCGTCGACCGTCTGGCGCATCTCTTCCAGCCGGCGCGCATTGTCGTTCTGCAGGTCGCGGATCTTGGTTTCCAGCGTGGCGCGCACTTCCAGCATGCGCTGGGCGTTCGATTCGGTGAGGTTGGCCAGCGCGCCGTTCAGGGTGTCGGCAAAGCGCTTCAGCGTGCGCGCCTGTTCCTCGCGTCCGCCGGCGGCGTGCAGCTGGATCTGCTGGCGCATGCCTTCCAGCTGCTGGGCGACGGCGGCGTGCTGTTGCGCCAGGTGCGCCGCCATCTCCTGGCGCGTGGCCTGGGCGCTGGCCTGCAGTTCGGTACGCAGCTCGCGTTCCAGTCGTTCCAGCGCGCGCGCCTGCTGCTCGCCGTCGCCGCCGCTGCCGCGCATGCGCAGGAACATCAGGCACTGCAGGGCGAGGACCGCCAGCAGCGCCAGCGCGATCAGGATGAATTCGAGGAGGGACATGGTGTCAATGTGGCCCGCGCGGCGGGCAGGTGGGCCTTGGGGGCGGCGTGGTCGGGGCGGTCAGGGCCGGGCGTCGGGCTTGTTGCGCATCCAGTCGGCGGTCTGGAAGAAGGCCTGCATCAGGCGCAGGCGCAGTTCGTCGTCGTAGCCGAGATCCTCGAGTGCCAGCGCCATCGCACGCAGCCACTGGTCGCGCTCCTTGCTGGTGATGGCGAACGGCAGGTGGCGCGCACGCAGCATCGGGTGGCCGTACTTCTCGATGAAGAGGTTCGGGCCGCCCATCCAGCCGGACAGGAACATGAACAGCTTGTCACGCGAGCCGTCGTTGGGGACCGGGTGCATGGCGTGGATGCCGGCGAAATCGGATTCCAGCTGCATGATGTCGTAGAAGCGGTCGACCAGCTCGCGCAGGCGCGTTTCGCCGCCGATGATTTCGTACAGGGTGCGGGTTTCCTCGGGCGCGTCCTGGACGTCCTGGGTATTCTGGGTATTCGACATCCGGCAATCATAGCGCAGATGCCGTGTCGCGTGGACGGGTTTCCCGTCCACGCGGCGATCGCCATCCGCGTCAGGCTTCGCGCAGCGTCTGCAACGGCGGCTGGCGCAGTACGTTGCGCAGGCCCAGCCAGCCGCCCGCCAATGCGCACACGGCGCCGATCACCAGCCCCGCCAGCCATACCTGCGGCTCGAAATGCCACGGGAATTTGAACTGGTACTCGGCCAGCGCCCAGCCCAGCGCTGCCGCGCCGCTCGCCGCCAGCAGGCCGGACAGGCCACCCACCAGCAGGAACTCGATGCGCTGCGCCTGCGCCAGCTGGCCGCGGGTGGCGCCCAGCGCGCGCAGCAGGCCGGCTTCGCGGGTGCGCTCGGCCTGCGACCCCATCAGCGCCGCGTACAGCACCAGCACGCCCGAGGCCAGCGTGAACAGGAACAGGAACTCGACCGCGACCACCACCTGGTCGAGCACGTCCTGCAGCTGGCGGATGATGCCGCTGACGTCGATCACGGTCAGGTTCGGGAACTGGCGCGTGAGCGTGTTGGCCAGGCCGACGCCGCCGGCCGGCAGGTGGAAGGCCGTCATCACCGTCTGCGGCGCGTCGCGCATCGCTGCCGGATTGATGATGACGAAGAAGTTGGCGCGCATCGAACCCCATTCCAGCTTGCGCAGGCTGGTGACTTTCGCTTCCACCAGCAGCCCGCCCATGTCGAAGCGCAGGGTATCGCCCAGTTTGAGGCGCAGGGTTTCGGCGATGCCCTGCTCCACCGAAGCCTCGGCCACGCCGGGCGCGTCGCGGTACCAGCGTCCCGCGACGATCTCGTTCGCGGCCGGCAGGTCGGGCACGCTGGACAGGTTGAATTCGCGGTCGGACAAGGCGCGCGCGCGTTCGCCGGTGTAGGTCGAGGCGGTGACCGCGTTGCCGTTCACCGCCACCAGGCGCCCGCGGATCATCGGGTACAACGGCAGCTCGCGCACGCCGGCGGCGCGGATCTGCTGCGCCACGCGATCGCGCTGGTCGGGCTGGATGTTGATGATGAAGCGGTTCGGCGCGTCGGCCGGGGTGGCCACGCGCCAGGCCTGCATCAGGTCGCCGCGCACCACGGTCAGCACCAAGAGCGCCATCAGGCCGAGCGAGAGCGAGACGATCTGCACCACGGTGGCGCCGGGGCGGCGCTGCAGCGAGGTGACGGCGAAGCGCCAGCCCTGGTGCGGGAACAGGTTGCGCAGGCGGCGCAAGGCCAGCAGCGCCAGCCAGCCGACCAGCGCGAACAGTGCGAAGCCGCCCAGGAAGCCGCCGGCGGTCATCAGCGCCAGGCGCGCGTCGCCGGCCTGCCACAGCAGCAGCGCGACGAACACCGCGGTGCCCAGGCCGTAGGTGGCCAGCGCCAGCGGCTGCGGCGCGGCCTGCTCGCGCCGCAGCACGCGGTTGTGCGGCACGTTGCGCAGCTGGAGCACCGGCGGCAGGGCGAAGCCGACCAGCAGCAGCATGCCGGTGGCGATGCCCTGCAGCGCCGGCAGCGGCGACACCGGCGGCAAATCGACCGGCATCAGGCGCCCGATCAGCTCCAGCAGCACGAAGTGGGCGCCGAAGCCGACCAGCACGCCCAGCACGCTGCCGGCCAGGCCGACCAGCGCGAACTCGATCAGGAACATCGCGCCGACCTGGTTCTGGGTCATGCCCAGGCAGCGCAGCATGGCGCAGGCGTCCAGGTGGCGCCCCATGAAGCGGCGCGCCGCCATGGCGACGGCCACCGCCGCCAGCATCGCCGACAGCAGGCTGACCAGCGCCAGGAAGCGCTCGGCGCGGTCCAGCGTGGAGCGCATCTCGGGACGGCCGTTTTCCAGCGTCTCGATGCGCACGCCCTTGACGTTGTCGGCGGCGATGCGCGCGCGCAGCCAGGCTTCGTAGCCGGCGATGGCGCCCAGGTCGTTGGGCGTGCGCCCCGCCACCTGCATGCGGTAGGTCACGCGCGCATAGTTGTCGACCAGGCCGGTGGCCTTCAGGTCGGCCATGGCCAGCATTACGCGCGGCGCGAAATTCGAGAACGAGGCGCCGCGGTCCGGCTCCGAGGCGATCAGGCGCGCGACCTTGAAGGTCTTGTCGCCCAGCTGGATGCTGCTGCCGACCCCGATGCGCAGCGGCGGCAGCAAATTGACGTCGACCCATACCGTGCCCGGCGCCGGGATGCCGTCGGCGGCGTCGCCCAGCGCCTCGCTGGCATCCTGCGCGCTGGTGGTGGTGCGCAGGCGTCCGCGCAGCGGATAGCCCGGCGACACCGCCTTGACCGATGCCAGCAGCGCCTGCGAATCGTCGCCCTGCCCGGCCTGCGCCATGCTGGGGAAGGTAACGGTGTCGGCCAGCACCAGGCCACGCCGCTGCGCTTCCTGGCGCCAGGCCGGCGCCACCGGCTGGTCGGCATTGACCAGCAGGTCGGCGCCGAGCAGCTGGTTGGCGTCGCGGTTCAGGCCATTCCTCATGCGGTCGACGAAGAAGCCGACCGCCGTCAGGGCCGACACCGCCACCACCAGCGCCACCAGCAGGAAGCGCAGTTCGCCGGCGCGCCAGTCGCGCGCGGTCATGCGCAGGGATTGCATCAGCATGGACATGGTCCTTGTCAAGGATAGGGATTCAGACGGGCGCGAAAAACGCCTCGACCTCGTCGAGGAAGGCGCGCTTGCTGTCCGCGTCCAGGAAGGCGGCCTCGAAGCTGTTGACGGCCAGCTGGCGCGCGTGGCGTTCGTCCAGCGGCAGCGCCTCGAAGGCGGCCAGGTAATTGGCGTTGACGTAGCCGCCGAAATAGGCCGGATCGTCGGAATTCACGGTCGCCGCCAGGCCGGCGTCGAGCAGGCGGCGCAGGTTGTGGCTGCCCATCACGTCGAACACGCGCAGCTTGATGTTCGACAGCGGGCACACCGTCAGCGCCATCCGCTCGCGCGCCAGGCGCTGCACCAGCTGCGGGTCGTCCAGGCAGCGCACGCCGTGGTCGATGCGCTCCACGTGCAGCACGTCGAGGGCGCTGTCGATGTAGGCCGGCGGCCCCTCCTCGCCCGCGTGCGCCACCAGGTGCAGGCCGAGTTCGCGGGCGCGCTCGAACACGCGCGCGAATTTTTCCGGCGGGTGGCCGACCTCGGACGAGTCGAGGCCGACGCCGATGAGCTTGTCGCGATGCGGCAGCGCTTGTTCCAGCGTGGCGAGCGCGTCCTCTTCCGGCAGGTGGCGCAGGAAGCACATGATCAGGCTGGCGCTGATCGGCCCTTCCTGGCAAGCACGCCAGATGCCGTTGATGGCCGTCCCGAACGGCACGCCGCGCGCGGTATGGGTCTGCGGGTCGAAGAAGATCTCGGCATGGCGCACGTTGTCGGCGGCGGCGCGGCGCAGGTAGGCCGCGGTCATGTCGTAGAAGTCCTGCTCGGTCAGCAAGACGCTGGCGCCGGCGTAATAAATATCCAGGAACGATTGCAGGTCGGTGAAGTCGTACGCTTGGCGCAACGCTTCGACCGAGGGGTAGGCAAGCGAAATTCCGTTTCTTTGTGCCAGCTCAAAAATCAGTTCGGGCTCGAGCGAGCCCTCGATATGGATGTGCAATTCTGCCTTCGGCATCGCCTGCAACCGGCGGCGCAGCTGTTCATTCAGCATGGTGATCTCCACGATGGGTCGGGGTTTGGGGCGTCAAGCGCAGAGTGTAGCGCATGCGCGCCGGCAGCTCATTTCACTCTGGAATTTTTGTAAAAAGCGCTCCCGGTACACGTGCGACGCCGCCCGGCAAGATGGTGCACACTCTCCTTACCTTTCGATAAAAAAGATGCTGTGCGGCGCGGCCAGAAGCCCCTGCTCAAACCGGCATCGGCGTGCTGTACGACAGCGCTTCGGCCTCTTCGACGTTTCGTCAAAATGGTCATTTCCTTATTCGATTCAAGAACTTGGCAGCAATGTGTACAACACGCGTCACTGTTTTGACTTCGAGAACTATTAGGCACATAATAAATTTCATTAGCGAAATACGGCGCCCGCAGCCGGCGCCGGCAATCCGGTGAAAGTCCTTGAGAAAACGTTGCAATCGAACTCATCCTGAGTAAGAGCACGTGCCGGCGCGGCCACCGCGCCGCGGGCAGATCGCAGGTCATGTAACAACCGGATGAGAGCAGGAACACCGCCCGCCGTTTCGCGCCAGGCAACTGGCGCCGGACCATGGATGGGCGCCCCCGGCAGGTTCAGGACGGGGCTTGGGTGGCCTTTCTTCAGTGGCCACCGAACAGTGATCGGTGTCAGACCATTTGAGGACATTCACATGACCATTTTCGACAACTACGCAGCCCGCTACGAGCGTACCCGGGAAGAGGAATATTCTCTGTCGGAGTATCTGCAACTCTGCAAGAAGGATCCCCTGACCTACGCCAGCGCTCCCGAGCGCATGCTGGCCGCCATCGGCGAACCCACCCTGGTCGATACCCGCCTCGACCCGCGCCTGTCGCGCATCTTCGCCAACAAGGTCATCAAGATTTATCCGGCATTCCGCGAGTTCTACGGCATGGAGGAAGTGATCGAGCAGGTGGTTTCCTATTTCCGCCATGCGGCCCAAGGCCTGGAAGAACGCAAGCAGATCCTTTACCTGCTGGGCCCGGTGGGCGGCGGCAAATCCTCGATCGCCGAAAAGCTCAAGTCGCTGATGGAACAGGTGCCGTTCTATGCGATCAAGGGTTCCCCGGTGAACGAGTCGCCGCTCGGCCTGTTCAGCGAAACCGAGGATGGCGCCATCCTCGAGGAAGACTACGGCGTGCCGCGCCGCTACCTGCGCAACGTACCGAGCCCGTGGGCGGTGAAGCGCCTGCACGAGTTCGGCGGCGACATCAACAAATTCCGCGTGGTCAAGCGCTATCCGTCGATCCTGAAGCAGGTGGCAATCGCCAAGACCGAGCCGGGCGACGAAAACAACCAGGACATTTCCTCGCTGGTCGGCAAGGTCGACATCCGCAAGCTCGAGGATTATTCGCAGGACGATCCGGACGCCTACAGCTATTCCGGCGGGCTGTGCCTGGCCAACCAGGGCCTGATGGAATTCGTCGAGATGTTCAAGGCCCCGATCAAGGTGCTGCATCCGCTCCTGACCGCGACCCAGGAAGGCAACTACAAGGGCACCGAGGGCTTCGGCGCGATCCCGTTCGAAGGCATCGTGCTGGCGCACTCGAACGAATCGGAGTGGAAGACCTTCCGCAACAACCGCAACAACGAGGCCTTCCTCGACCGCATCTACATCGTCAAGGTGCCGTACTGCCTGCGCGTGTCGGACGAGATCAAGATCTACGACAAGCTGTTGCGCAATTCGTCGCTGGACAAGGCGCCGTGCGCGCCCGGCACGCTGCGCATGATGGCGCAGTTCGCGATCCTGTCGCGCCTGAAGGACCCGGAAAACTCCAGCATCTATTCGAAGATGCTGGTGTACGACGGCGAGAACCTGAAGGACACCGATCCCAAGGCCAAGTCGCTGCACGAATACGTCGACTATGCCGGCGTGGACGAAGGCATGAACGGCCTGTCGACGCGCTTCGCCTTCAAGATCCTGTCCAAGGTGTTCAACTTCGACAATACCGAGGTGGCGGCCAATCCGGTGCACCTGCTGTACGTGCTGGAACAGCAGATCGAGCGCGAACAGTTCCCGGGCGAGACCGAGCAGCGCTACTTCTCGTACATCAAGGAGCACCTGGCGCAGCGCTACGTCGACTTCATCGGCAAGGAAATCCAGACCGCCTACCTGGAAAGCTATTCGGAGTATGGCCAGAACATCTTCGACCGCTACGTGACCTTCGCCGACTTCTGGATCCAGGACCAGGAATTCCGCGATCCGGACACCGGCGAGAGCTTCGACCGCGAATCGCTGAACGCCGAGCTGGAAAAGATCGAGAAGCCGGCCGGCATCTCGAACCCGAAGGATTTCCGCAACGAGATCGTCAACTTCGGCCTGCGCGCGCGCGCCACCAACGGCGGCAAGAATCCGGCCTGGACCAGCTACGAAAAGTTCCGCACCGTGATCGAGAAGAAGATGTTCTCGAACACCGAGGAATTGCTGCCGGTGATCTCGTTCAACGCCAAGGCCAGCGCCGAGGATGCGACCAAGCACGCCGACTTCGTGGCGCGCATGGTGGAAAAGGGGTATACGCCGAAGCAGGTGCGCCTGCTGTGCGAATGGTACCTGCGGGTGCGCAAGTCCTCGTGAGCGGCGTGCCGCGGACGGCATGTTCGATGGCACGGCCGTGGCGTTGCGCGGCCGCCGCCAGCATGGCGGCGCGATACGGTGTAGGCTAGCCTCATCGAAGTCCGGTATGCCAACCACGTAACGGCGCGGCGCGTTAAGTTAAGATCGGGGGCTCGTCCCACCGCGCATTTCAGCAGGAGGTCTGTTTTGACTTACCTCATCGACCGACGCTTGCAAGGCAAGAACAAGTCTGCGATCAACCGCGAACGCTTCTTGCGACGCTACAAGGCGCAGATCAAGGATGCGGTCGGCCGCGCGATCAAGGGTCGCTCGATCACCGACATCGAGAATGGCGAAAAGGTCTCGATCCCCGTCAAGGACGTGAACGAGCCGCGCTTCGGGCATGCCCATGGCGGCGTCTGGGAGACCGTCAATCCCGGCAACACCGAATACCAGAAGGGCGACCAGTTCAACCGCCCGCGCAGCGGCGGCGGCGGCGCCGGACGCGGCAAGGCCGGCAACAGCGAGCAGACCACCGAGGACGACTTCATCTTCGAACTGAGCCGCGAAGAATTCATGAATTATTTCTTCGAGGATCTCGAGCTGCCGAACATGATCAAGACGCAGCTGACCCAGGTCGTCGAATTCAAGAACCAGCGCGCCGGCTACAACATTTCCGGCACACCGTCCAACATCCACGTGCTGCGTTCGCTGCGCGGCGCGCTCGGCCGCCGCATCGCGGTCGGCGGTCCCTCGCGCAAGCAGCTCACCACGCTGGAGCACGCATTGCGCGACCTGCGCGAAGAAGGCGCAGAGGACGACGACCCGCGCGTACTCGACCTGAAGCACCAAATCCACCACATCCACACGCGCCTGCTGGCGATTCCCTTCATCGACCCGATCGACCTGCGCTACAGCAACCGCATCAAGGTGCCCAAGCCGTCGACCGCGGCCGTGATGTTCTGCATCATGGACGTGTCCGGTTCGATGGACGAAAGCCGCAAGGACACCGCCAAGCGCTTTTTCATTCTGCTGTACCTGTTCCTCAAGCGGGTGTACGAAAAGATCGAGGTGGTCTTCATCCGCCACCACACGGCCGCCGCCGAAGTCGACGAGAACGAATTCTTCCATTCACGCGAATCGGGCGGCACGGTGGTGTCCTCGGCGCTGCACATGCTGAACAAGATCATCGGCGAGCGCTACAGCAGCGGCGACTGGAACAGCTACGTCGCGCAAGCGTCGGACGGCGACAACTGGGACAACGATTCGGTGCTGTGCAAGCAATTGCTGAACAACGCCATCATGCCGCGCGTCCAGTACTACACCTATGTCGAGATCACCGACGGCCCGCCGCAGAACTTGTGGGAGCAATATACCGAGGTGGCGTCCACGCATGCGAACTTTGCCATGCAGAAGATCGTGACGCCCTCCGATATCTATCCGGTGTTCCGCGAACTGTTCAAGAAGCAGCCCAAGTAGACGAGGCACGCCCATGCCAAGAGATCCCGCCAACCCGCGCGCCCTGCCCGAGCAGTCGGAATGGACCTTCGACCTGATCGAGCAGGCGCACGAGGAAATCCGCCGCGTGGCCAGGAAGTTCGGCCTGGACACCTACCCCAACCAGCTCGAGATCATCACCGCCGAGCAGATGATGGATGCCTACACCTCGGTGGGCATGCCGGTGTCGTACAACCACTGGTCGTTCGGCAAGCATTTCCTCAGCACCGAGAAAAGCTACAAGCGCGGCCAGATGGGCCTGGCGTACGAGATCGTCATCAACTCGAACCCGTGCATCGCCTACCTGATGGAGGAAAACAGCCTGACCATGCAGGCGCTGGTGATCGCGCATGCGGCCTACGGCCACAATTCCTTTTTCAAGGGCAATTACCTGTTCCGCACCTGGACCGATGCCGACGCCATCGTCGACTACATGGTCTTCGCCAAGAACTACATCGCCGAGTGCGAGCAGCGCCACGGCATCGACGCGGTCGAGGAATTGCTCGATTCCTGCCACGCGCTGCAGAACTACGGCGTCGACCGCTACAAGCGGCCGGCCAAGCTGTCGGTAGCGCAGGAATCGGCGCGCCAGAAGGAGCGCGAGGAATACATCCAAACGCAGGTCAACGAACTCTGGCGCACGCTGCCGCGCCGCGAGGAAGTGCAGAAGGATGCGCCGCCGCCGCGCTTTCCGGTCGAACCCGAGGAAAACCTGCTGTACTTCATCGAGAAGTACGCGCCGCTGCTGGAACCGTGGCAGCGCGAACTGGTGCGCATCACGCGCAAGATTTCCCAGTACTTCTATCCGCAGCGCCAGACCCAGGTGATGAACGAGGGCTGGGCCACGTTCTGGCACTACACGATTTTGCAGGAGCTGCACAAGGAAGGCATCGTCGGCGACGGCTTCATGCTGGAGTTCCTGCAGAGCCATACCAACGTGGTGTACCAGCCACCGGCCAACAGCCCGTACTACAGCGGCATCAATCCGTATGCGCTGGGCTTTGCCATGATGACGGACATCAAGCGTATCTGCGAGAATCCGACGGCCGAAGACCGCAGCTGGTTTCCGGACATCGCCGGCAGCGACTGGCGCGCCACCCTTGATTTCGCCATGCGCAACTTCAAGGACGAGAGCTTCATCGCGCAATACCTGTCTCCCAAGCTGATCCGCGACTTCCACTTCTTTGCCGTGCTGGACGACGACCGCAGCGACAAGCTGACGATTTCGGCCATCCACGACGAAGCCGGCTACCGCTACGTGCGCCAACAGCTGGCCGAGCAGTACAACCTGGGCAACCGCGAGCCGAACATTCAGGTCTGGCAAGTCAACACCCGCGACGACCGCGCCCTGACGCTGCGCCATACGCAGTTCCAGCGCCGCCCCCTGAACCAGCAGGCGCACGAAGTGCTCAAGCACGTTGCACGACTGTGGGGCTTCGACGTGCGCCTGGAAACGGTGGACCCGTCCGGACGCGTGGTCAGCAGCCTGGAATGCCGCCGCGAGAAGCGCGCCCGTTATTGACGCCTTCCGCCTGCGCCGTTCCGGTGCAGGCAACATTGTCTTGGCAATGCCCTGACTGTCCTGCACAATCTCCCATCCACATGATGTAGTCGAACTACCTTTCGACGGCACTGCTGAGCCATATCAAGGAGCAGTGCGTATATAAGTGCTGGTCATGGATTTCCCCGGCTGGTGCTCGTCAACAGTACACACCCCCGGGGCAAACTTGGCTATAGTTAGCAGAAAGTTCACATGCGTTACATGTCTCATTTGCATGGGAATGGAATTTGCATGTAAAGTGCGGGAAACTACGTATGCACCGCAATGACTCACTCGACCAGAAAGGACCCCTGCCGACCATCCAACGACCCTTTATAAGCGCCTCCAGGGTGTTCGCAAACTCGTCTAACTGATGAGTTCGTTTGCTTGTTTTTACAGGCAGATAGCCCCTCTTAGAAGGCTTAAAAATGTATGTGCAAAAAAGAATTCGTAGGTATAATTCTTCGATGTCCCGGATGCGGCCCTGAGTTTTTGTCGTGTTTAGTGGGTTTAGTAGCAACAAAAAAGAGATGGTATTGGAGAAATATGGCATGAATTTTTCGCATGAGAAGAACCCCGGGAAGAATCTCACAGGCATAGCCATCGTCATCGTGTTGCACGTTCTGGTGGCATGGGCGATTGTGAATGGCCTTGGCACCCGGATCGTGAGCAAGGTGACTGAAGCTGTGGAGACGAAGCTGATCGAAGAAGTGAAGCCGCCGCCGCCTCCGGAAACCCCGCCGCCGCCGCCGCCGCCGGAAATGAAGGCGCCACCGCCGCCGTTCATCCCGCCGGTCGAGGTGCAGGTGCAGCAGCCGCCGCCGCCGCAAAACACGATCGCCGCCGCGACCACCACGCCGCCGCCGACCACCAACCTGGCACCGCCGGCACCGCCTGCTCCGCCGGCACCGCCTGCCCAGCAGGCAGCGCCGAAGGGTCCGGCAGCTACCGCGGCAGTCGTGGACTTCAACACCTGCGCACGTCCGGAATACCCGAAATCGTCGCTGCGTAACGAAGAAACCGGTACCACCACCCTTCAGTTCCTGATCGGCGTGGACGGTCGCGTGCTGGATGCCAAGCTGCAGAAGTCGAGTGGCTTCCGCGACCTGGACCGCGCCGCGCAAGCAGCGCTGAGCAAATGCCGCTTCAAGCCGGGCACGGTGGATGGTCAGCCGCAACAGTCCTGGGCACCGGTGCAGTACGTCTGGACGCTTGAATAAAAACCGAGACGGCACTCGTCTCAACCTGTAATTCGTTGTTAATAGTTCAGCGAACTGTTTATTTTAAATTTTTGGAGGAAGCATGTTTAAGAATACCCGTTTGTCCGCTGCGCTGGCGGCTGTCCTGTTCTCGGTAACGGCGGCATCGGCTGTGGTCTCGGCACCGGCCTTTGCACAAGATACCAATGCAGGCGCCACCGCTCCGGCGGCAAGCGCACCGGCCGACACCGCCGCTCCGGCAGCAGCCCCGGCCACCGACGCCGCCGCGCCGGCAGGTGCAGCCCCGGCTGCCGGTCCGGCAGGTACCAAGGAAGAAGTCAAGAACCCGTACGGCATCGGCGCCATGTGGGCCGAAGGCGACTTCGTCAACAAGGGCACCATCATCATCCTGTCGCTGATGTCGATCGGTTCCTGGTACATCATCATCACCAAGCTGCTGGACCAGGCCAAGGTGATGCGCCAGTCGAAGGAAACCACCCAGAAATTCTGGAAGGCACCGTCGATCGCCGCCGGCTCGGCACAACTGAAGGATGGCTCGCCGTTCCGTTTCATCGCTGAAACCGGCACCAAGGCAACCCAGCACCACGACGGCGCCCTGCTCGAGCAGATCGACCTGTCGACCTGGGTGACCATGCAGATCCAGCGCGCCGTGGACAAAGTCCAGTCGCGCCTGCAGGATGGCCTGTCGTTCCTGGCAACCGTCGGCTCGACCTCGCCGTTCGTCGGCCTGTTCGGTACCGTCTGGGGTATCTACAACGCACTGACCGCCATCGGCATGTCGGGTAATGCATCGATCGACAAGGTCGCCGGTCCGGTGGGTGAAGCGCTGATCATGACCGCCTTCGGTCTGTTCGTCGCCGTTCCGGCCGTTCTGGGCTACAACTGGCTGGTCCGCCGCAACAAGGCAGCCATGGAAGACATCCGTTCGTTCAGCGCCGACGTGCACTCGGTCCTGATCTCGGGCGCCATGTCGACCTCGGACGCCGCTCGTGCCGCTGCGGGCACCAAGAAAGTGGGATAAATCATGGGAATGAGTGTCGGCTCCGATTCCGGAGATGAAGATGCCGTCCTGTCAGAGATCAACACGACGCCGCTCGTCGACATCATGTTGGTTCTCCTGATCATCTTCCTGATCACCAGCCCGGTGGTTTTGAAGCTGCAAAAGGTTAATCTGCCAGTGGAAACAAACCAGGTCACCAAGACCAAGCCGGAAGACATTAACATCACGGTCAATGCCGAAGGCGAGATGTACTGGAACCAGAAGCGCATCAGCAATACCGATGAGCTGTTCAAGTTTTTTGCAGAACAATCGGTAAAAGTGCCTCAACCAGCGGTGAAGGTGCGCGGTGACCAGGCAACCCGTTACGAGTCGATCGGCCGGGTGATCTACACTGCACAACGTGCTGGGGTGCAAAAAGTCGGTTTCGTGATCGAACCGCCGGACAAGGGCTGATCGTCCTGCCGCTCGGGAAGGCCAACCCGCCAGCCGTATCGCGGGATGGCTTCCTGATGGCGCCGGGCTCGTCCCGGCGCTTCTGCTTCCCCAACATTTGAAAAGGAAACACCATGGGTATGAACGTAGGTTCAGGCTCCGCCAAGGGAGCCGATCCGGAACCGATGATCGAGATGAACATGACGCCGTTGATTGACGTCCTGCTCGTTCTGATCATCATGA
Organism: Massilia forsythiae; assembly: GCF_012849555.1. NCBI lineage: Bacteria > Pseudomonadati > Pseudomonadota > Betaproteobacteria > Burkholderiales > Oxalobacteraceae > Massilia > Massilia forsythiae. Next base: position 3,093,047 of record NZ_CP051685.1, on the reverse strand, counting down.
TGATCATCACGATTCCGAGGCAAAACCACTCCGTCAATTTGAACATGCCGGTGGGCAAGCCGCCACCGAAGGTGGAAGAGCCGCAAGTGGTCACGATCGACGTGGACTTCGACGGCACCATCCTCTGGAATGGTCAGGCGATTCCCGATCGCGCGACCCTGGAAGCCAAGATGAACGAAACCGCCGCGATGGCCAACCAGCCGGAAGTGCACCTGCGTCCGAACAAGCTGGTCGAGTACAAAGTGGTGGCCGGCGTCATGGCGACGGCACAGCGTCTGGGCGTCACCAAGATTGGTATGGTCGGTAACGAACAGTTCCAATAAAACGCTTTGGCTATAATGAACACGGCAGGGTTTCCCTGCCGTGTCTATTTTGAAGAAAGAAATTCGATAATGTCCAAGTTCCGCCTCGCACATCTCGGCCTCGCACTGGCCGCTCTCGGATTCACCGCCGCCGTACCGGTGGTCGGACTGGCCCCGGCCTACGCGGCCGAAACCCTCCGCGCCGAAATCGGCAAACCGCTGCAGCAAGCCCAGCAACAGATGAAAGCGGGCAAGAACAAGGAAGCGCTGGCGACCCTGCGTCAACTTGACAGCGTCGGCGGCAAGAATGCCAACGAAACCTACCTGATCGAGCGCACCCGCGCCGGTGCCGCTTCGGCCGCAGGCGATTACGCCGCCGCCGCCAAGTCGTTCGAATACCTGATCGATTCGGGCAAGCTGTCGGCTTCCGACAAGGCGAATTTCTCGAAAGGCCTGGTCGGCATCTACATGCGCGCCGGCGACCTGAACAAGGCCAACGCCGCCATCCTGGCCCAACTGAAAGAGCGCAACGATCCGGAACTGCGCGCTTACCTGCTGCAGAACTATTACAAGCAAGGCAACGTCGCCGCGCTGGAAACCGAACTGCGCAATGCCGAAAAGGCCGGCCGCCTGACCGAAGACGAACTCGGCATGCTGGCCAACATCCAGCTGAAGAAGGGTGACAAGGTCGGCTACGTCGGCACCATCGAAAAACTGGCCGCCAATTATCCGAAGGCACGCTACTGGGAAGACCTGCTGAACCGCGTGCAGGGCAACCCGGGGTTCTCGAGCCGCCTGACGGTCGACGTGTGGCGCCTGAAACTGGCCAACAACCTCATGAAGAAGCCGAGCGAATTCATGGAAATGGGCCAGCTGGTGTTGCAGGCCAAGGCCCCGGCCGAAGCCGTCAAGGTGGTCGACAAGGGCTACAAGGCGGGCGCACTCGGCACCGGTCCGGAAGCCGAACGCCACAAGCGCCTGAAGGACCTGGCCGAGAAGAACCTGAGCGAGCAGAACAAGGACCTCGCCGCCACCGAAGCCGAATTCACCAAGGTGGGCGACAACGACAGCCTGGTGGCCCTCGGCTACAGCCTGGTGCAGGCCGGCCAGGCCGACAAGGGCCTGAAGATGATGGAAACCGCTATCAAGTCGGGCAAGCTGAAGTATCCGGAAGACGCCAAGCTGCACCTGGGCGAAGCCTACGCCGTGGCCGGCAAGAAGGCGCAAGCCATCAGCACGCTCAAGACCGTGGGCGGCAAGGATGGCGCCGCCGAACTGGCGCGCTACTTCATCATGGCCATCAACCATCCGATGTCGTGATCGCTCTGCTGCCGGCGGCGTGGCCGCCGGCAGCGAGTACGCGCCTCCGCCCGGCCGGTCCGGGCGAACCGAAGCGCCGCCTGCCCCGTGCAGGCGGCGCTTCTTGTTTTGCGCCTGCCGGTCGTGCGGGCATCCCTTCCCCATGGTCATTGCGCTGTGCAACATGCCAGTTGCCGTATAATCCTGTATTTCGCACCGGAGCACGAATCATCCAATGAAGGTATTTCGCGGACTTCCCAACGACAGGGCGCGCGCGCCCTGCGCGCTCACGATCGGCAACTTCGATGGCGTCCATCGCGGACACCAGGCCCTGTTGGCCCATGTGACCGCCAGCGCGCGCCGTCTCGGACTGGAAGCCGCCGTGATGACGTTCGAACCGCATCCGCGCGAATACTTCGCCCAGCGCGCCAACGATTTGTCCAGGGCGCCGGCGCGCATCGCCAACTTGCGCGACAAGCTGGAATCGCTGTCGAACGCCGGGGTCGACCGCGTCATCGTCGAGCATTTCAACGAACACTTCGCCGCCATGTCGCCCGACGATTTCACGCAGCGCGTGCTGGTGGAGGGCCTGCACGTGAAATGGCTGATGGTCGGCGACGATTTCTGCTACGGCGCCCGGCGCGCCGGCAACGTGGCGCTGCTGGCGGAAGCCGGCAAGCGCCATGGCTTCGAAGTGTACAGCCTGCCGGCGGTGCTGCACGACGCCACCCGCATCTCGTCCTCGGCCGTACGCGCCGCACTGGCGCAGGGGGACTTCAACGCCACCCGCGCCCTGCTCGGCCACGATTATTCGATGTCCGGCCACGTGATCCACGGCGCCAAGCTCGGCCGCACCCTCGGCTTCCCGACCCTGAACCTGCGCGTGGTGCACCGTCCCGCATTGGCCGGCATCTTCGTGGTGCAGGTGCACGGCCTGGCCGATGGGCCGCTGCCGGCGGTGGCCAGCCTGGGCGTGCGCCCGACCGTGGAAGATGCCGGCCGCATGCTGCTCGAAGTCCATGTGTTCGACTGGAACCAGTCCTGCTACGGCAAGCTGGTGCGCGTGGAATTCCTGGCCAAGCTGCGCGACGAAGAAAAGTATGTCGACCTGCCGACCCTCACCGCCGCCATCGAACGCGATGCCCGGCAGGCGCGCGCCTGGTTCGCCCGGCGCGCGGGCGGCGGCGCCGTGACCGCCACCGACCGAATTTGACCGCAAGCCCGAGCACGCTTGCGCCCCAAGCGGGCGAGGCGGCGCCGGGTTTGCCTACCACGCATTTGCACACGAACCACTGGCGCGGCCGTCCGCCCACGAACAACAGCAGTCCATCCTAGAAGAAATCCATGTCCGATACCAAACCAGGCCAACAGCAAGGCCAGAAACCGCAGAACGCCGGCAAGCAAGGCGCCAAGAAGCCGGAAAGCAAATACCCTGTCAACATGACCGATACCGCGTTCCCGATGCGCGGCGACCTTGCCAAGCGCGAGCCGGGCTGGGTCAAGCAATGGCAGGACAAGAAGATTTACGAACGCGTGCGCAAGGCGGCCGCCGGCCGCCCGAAGTTCATCCTGCACGACGGTCCGCCCTATGCCAACGGCGACATCCACCTGGGCCACGCCGTCAACAAGATCCTGAAAGACATGGTGGTCAAGTCGCGCACCATGGCCGGCTTCGACGCGCCCTATGTGCCGGGCTGGGACTGCCACGGCATGCCGATCGAGATCCAGATCGAAAAACAGTTCGGCAAGAACCTGCCGACCGCCGAGGTACTGCAAAAGGCGCGCGCCTATGCACTAGAACAGATCGACCGCCAGCGCGCCGGCTTCATCCGCCTGGGCGTGCTGGGCGAGTGGGACAACCCATACATGACCATGGCCTACGGTAACGAGGCCGACGAATTGCGCGCCCTGGGCACGCTGCTGGAAAAGGGGTATGTGTACCGCGGCCTGAAACCGGTGAACTGGTGCTTCGATTGCGGCTCGGCGCTGGCCGAGGCTGAAGTGGAATACCAGGACAAGCGCGACCCGGCGATCGACGTCGGCTTCCCGTTCGCCGAACCCGACAAGCTGGCCCGGGCGTTCGGCCTGGCGCAGCTGCCCGAAGGCGACGGCTTCATCGTGATCTGGACCACCACGCCCTGGACGATCCCGTCCAACCAGGCGCTCAACGTGCATCCGGAAGTGACCTATGCGCTGGTCAGGACCGAGCGCGAAGGCAAGCCTCTGCTGCTGCTGGTCGCCAAGGACCTGGCCGCGAACGTGCTGGAGCGCTACAAGCTGGAAGGCGACATCGTCGCCACCACCGAAGGCGCCAAGCTGGAAGGCATCCGCTTTAAGCACCCGCTGCACGCCGCCGATCCGTTCTACGACCGCACTTCGCCGGTCTATCCGGCCGACTATGTGACCACCGACAGCGGCACCGGCGTGGTGCACTCGGCGCCCGCCTACGGCCTGGAAGACTTCCAGTCGTGCAAGGCGCACGGCATGAACGACAACGACATCCTGACGCCGGTGCTGGGCGACGGCCGTTTCGCCGGCACCCTGCCGCTGTTCGGCGGCATGACCATCTGGGAAGCGTCCAAGCCGATCTGCGATGCCTTGCGCGCGGCCGGCGCCCTGTTCGAATTCAAGATGTTCGAGCACAGCTACATGCATTGCTGGCGTCACAAGACCCCGATCGTCTACCGCGCCACCAACCAGTGGTTCGCCGGCATGGACACGACGCCGGCGGACGGTGGCCCGACCCTGCGCGAGACCGCGCTGGCCGGCATCGAGGAAACCGAATTCTTCCCGGACTGGGGCCAGGCGCGCCTGCAAGGCATGATCGCCAACCGTCCGGACTGGACCCTGTCCCGCCAGCGCCAGTGGGGCGTGCCGATGGCCTTCTTCATCCACAAGGAGACCGGCCAGCTGCATCCGCGCACCCCGGAACTGCTGGAGCAGGTGGCGCAATTGATCGAGCAAGGCGGCATCGACGCCTGGCACCGGCTCGACGCGCGCGACCTGCTGGGCGACGACGCCGACCTCTACGAAAAGAACCGCGACACGCTCGACGTGTGGTTCGATTCCGGCACCACCCACCAGACCGTGCTGCGCGGCTCGCACAAGGAACAACTGGGGTTCCCGGCCGACCTGTACCTGGAAGGCTCGGACCAGCACCGCGGCTGGTTCCATTCGTCGCTGCTGACCTCGTCGATGCTGAACGGCCGTCCGCCCTATAAAGCGCTGCTGACGCACGGCTTCACCGTCGACGAACACGGCAAGAAGATGTCGAAGTCGCTGGGCAACACGCTGGCGCCGCAAAAAATCTCGGACACGCTCGGCGCCGACATCCTGCGCCTGTGGGTGGCCTCGACCGACTACACCGGCGAACTGTCGATCAGCGAAGAGATCCTCAAGCGCGTGACGGAATCGTACCGCCGCATCCGCAACACGCTGCGCTTCCTGCTGGCCAACACCTCGGACTTCGATCCGGCGGCCAACGCCGTGCCGGTCGAACGGATGCTGGAGATCGACCGCTGGGCGCTGGCCGAGACCGCGCGCCTGCAGGACGACGTCGCCGCGCACTTCGAGCGCTACGAATTCCACCCGGTGGTGGCGCGCCTGCAGAACTTCTGCTCGGAAGACCTGGGCGGCTTCTACCTCGACATCCTGAAGGACCGCCTGTACACCACCGGCGTCGATTCGCCCGCACGCCGCTCGGCCCAGACCGCGCTGTGGCACATCGCGCACAGCCTGCTGCGCGTGATGGCGCCGATCCTGACGTTCACCGCCGAGGAAGCCTGGGCCGTGTTCGCCGGCACGAAGACCTTTGCCGACAGCGACGAGACCATCTTCACCCAGACGCTGTGGGCCTTCCCGGCGATCGCCGACGGCGCCGCGCTGCTGGACAAGTATGCGCTGCTGCGCGCGGTACGCGCCGACGTCACCAAGCAGCTGGAAGAAGTGCGCGCGGCGGGCGCCATCGGTTCCTCGCTGCAGGCCGAGCTGGCGATCAAGGCCGCCGGCGACAAATACCGCACGCTGGCGAGCCTGGACGACGACTTGAAATTCGTGTTCATCACCTCGGCGGCGGCGGTCGACGAAGTGCAGGACGCGGCCCAGGAAGCGGTGGCGGTGACGCCGTCGGCGGCGGACAAGTGCGAGCGCTGCTGGCACTACCGCCGCGACGTCGGCCATGACCCGGCCCACCCGGGCCTGTGCGGCCGCTGCACCAGCAACCTGTTCGGCAGCGGGGAACAGCGCCGCTACGCCTGATGCAGCCCTGGCGCCGGCCACGCCGCGATGCGGACGCGGCCGGCGCCTTTCCTTCGTCTCCCACCACCACCGTCATGGCCACCAAAAAAAAATCGACATTTTCCGCCGTCTCGCGTCCCAGCCTGGCCCCGTGGCTCGGCATCGCCTTTCTCGTGATCCTGCTCGACCAGATCACCAAGATCATGATCACGCGCCTGTTCACCCTGGGCGAGGAAAAGCCGGTCACCGGCTTCTTCAACCTGGTGCTGGCGTATAACCGCGGCGCGGCGTTCAGCTTCCTGTCCGACCAGGGCGGCTGGCAGCGTTATTTTTTCACCGCCATCGCGGTGGCCGCGGTCGGCTTCATCCTCTACCTGCTGCGCAAGAACGCCGGCCAGCGCATGTTTTGCTGGGCGCTGGCGCTGATCATGGGCGGCGCGCTGGGCAACCTGATCGACCGCCTCGCCTACGGGCACGTGATCGACTTCCTCGATTTCCACCTGGCCGGCGTCGGCCATTTCCCGGCCTTTAATATCGCCGACAGCGCGATCTGCATCGGCGCCTTCCTGTTCATCGTCGACGAACTGCGCCGCGTGAACAAAAACTGAAGCGGAGAATCGAATGAGCATGGACCTGAAGGGCAAGAAGATCGTCCTCGGCCTGTCCGGCGGCGTGGCCTGCTACAAGGCCGCCGAACTGTGCCGCGCGCTGGCCAAGGCCGGCGCCACGGTGCAGGTGGCGATGACCGAAGCTGCGACGCACTTCATCGGCACGGTGACGATGCAGGCGCTGTCCGGACGCGCCGTCTATACCGACCAGTGGGATGGCCGCGTTGCGAACAACATGGCGCACATCGACCTGACGCGCGACGCCGATGCGATCCTGGTGGCGCCCTGCTCGGCCGACTTCCTGTTCAAGCTGGCGCACGGCGCCACCGACGACCTGCTGTCGACGCTGTGCCTGGCGCGCCCGCACCACGTGCCGCTGCTGGTGGCGCCGGCCATGAACGTCGAGATGTGGGAAAAGCCGCCGACCCGGCGCAACGTGGCGCAATTGCGCGAAGACGGCATCCGCATCCTGGGCCCGGCCGCCGGCTCCCAGGCCTGCGGCGAGACCGGCATGGGCCGCATGCTGGAACCGCACGAATTGCTGGAAGAACTGGTGGCCTCGTTCCAGGCCAAGGTGTTGTACGGCAAGCGCGTGCTGATCACCGCCGGCCCCACCTACGAAGCGATCGACCCGGTGCGCGGCATCACCAACCTGTCGTCCGGCAAGATGGGCTATGCGATCGCGCGCGCCGCACGCGAGGCCGGCGCCGAGGTGACGCTGGTGTCCGGTCCCACCGCGCTGGCCACCCCGCACGGCGTGCGCCGCATCGACGTGCAGAGCGCGCAGCAGATGCTGCAGGCGGTGCAGGCGGTGCTCAACGACGCGCCGGCCCAGCACGTATTCGTGGCGGTGGCCGCCGTGGCCGACTGGCGCGTCGAGAACGCCAGCGCGCACAAGATCAAGAAGGATGGCAGCGCCATGCCGGAACTGAAGTTCGCGCCGAATCCGGACATCCTGGCGCAAGTCGCCGCCACCACCTCGCTGAGCGGCTGGCCGTATTGCGTCGGCTTCGCCGCCGAATCCGAGAACCTGATCGAATACGGCGCCGCCAAGCGCGAGAAGAAAGGCATTCCTTTGCTCGTAGGCAACATCGGACCGCAGACCTTCGGTCAGGATGAGAACGCGATCGTGCTGTTCGACGAAAGCGGGCACACGGTCCTGCCGCGCGCGTCCAAGCTGGAGCTGGCGCGCCAGCTGGTCTCCGAAATCGCCAAGCGCCTGGAACGGCGCTCGCTGCTGGACTGACTCACGCCCTGCCGCATCACCGCTATCCACCGTATCAACCGAACCCCTGCCTCACCGAAGCCGCAATGAACACCATCGACCTGAAAATCCTCGACCCGCGCATGAAGGACTTCCTGCCGGCCTACGCCACCGCCGGCAGCGCCGGCCTCGACCTGCGCGCCTGCCTCGATGCGCCGCTGACGCTCGCACCCGGCCAGACCGTGCTGGTGCCGACCGGCCTGGCGATCCATCTCGCCGATCCGGGCTATGCCGCCATGATCCTGCCGCGTAGCGGGCTCGGCCATAAGAACGGCATCGTGCTGGGTAATCTGGTAGGCTTGATCGACTCCGACTACCAGGGTCAGCTGATGGTGTCGACCTGGAACCGCGGACAATCCGCCTTCACCCTGCAGCCGATGGACCGTCTGGCGCAGCTGGTGGTGGTGCCCGTGCTGCAGGTGGGTTTCAACGTCGTGGAGGACTTTGCATCGAGCGACCGTGGCGCCGCGGGATTCGGCAGCACCGGCCAACAATGACAACATGAGGAGCACATGACCCGTATCCGCCGCCCGCGCCCAGCCGCCGTCACGCCTGCGCTGGGATTCACCCTCGCCCTGCTGCTGTCGGCCTGCGCCACGCAGGCGCCGCGTCCGATCCAGGCGCCGCCCGTGGCGCCGCCGCGCGCCGCGGAACCGGGTCCGGCGCCGCTGTCGCCGCAGATCGCCGCCGCCGCCGACACCCTGAGCCGGATGGCGGACCTACAGGACCGGCTGTACAAGGTGGCTGCGCCGCTCCTCATCCAGAACGCCGAGCTGTGCAAGGGCCAGGCGCGCAACCTGCTGGGCTTCACCGCCAAGAACCGCTGGTCCTACCCGGGCGACTACAACGAGGCGGCTCACGTCGCCTTCGGCATGGAAGAGCGCCTGCAGGTGACCGGCGTGCTGGCCGGCAGCGGCGCCGCGCGCGTCGGCCTGCAGACCGGCGACGTGCTGCTGGCCGCCGGCGGCAAGCCGTTGCCCACCGGGCAGAACGCGCTGTCGCAGGCCGGCGGCATCTTCAGCCGCATCATCGCCACCCAGGCCACGCTGCCGATGACGATCGCGCGCCGCGACAGCGAGCGCCAGCTGGCGATTCCCGCCACGCGCGCCTGCGCCTTCGCCATTGAGCTGGGCAATGCCGACATCGTCAACGCCTATGCCGACGGCAGCCGCGTGCTGGTCACGCGCGGCATGCTGAATTTCACGCGCGACGACGACGAGCTGGCCTTCGTGCTGGCCAAGACGATGGCGCACAACATGCTCGGCCACCCGGGCCTCCAGCGCAACAAGGAGACGCTGGCCAGCATCGTCGACAACCTGCGCAGCGTAACGCCGGATACCTCGATGCTGATCGGCAGCGGCGGCATCAAGGCCATGCCGGCCGACGCCGACGCCGCCGCCGACCGCCTCGGCATCTACCTGGCGGCGCGCGCCGGCTACGACGTCGCCGACGCCCCGGCCTTCTGGCGCCGCCTGGCCGAAGCGGCGCCGCCCACGGTGCTCAACGGCTACGGCGCCAACCACCCGGCCCTGCCGGCGCGCCTGGCGGCGGTGGACAAGGCACTGGGAGAAATCCGCAGCAAGCGTTCCGGGAAGAAGACGCTGGTGCCGTAGACCCGATGGTAGAACTACGGCCTTCCGCGTCGTCCCCGCTCAGGCGGGGACCCATGCTGAGTGATCGAAGTCGATCCTTCAAAAATGACCTGGCGTTTCAAAAGTAGCCGTTTCTGTCATTTCGGTATGGGTCCCCGCCTTCGCGGGGACGACGCTTCAAGGCCTGTGGCATCAGGCAGTGCCCGAGATGCCCGCTTGCGTACCTGTACTGCTCTTTCTATTTCCCCGCACCAGTCCCCGCATTGTGCGTATCATGTCCCTCCCGCCGCCGCCCCGATGAATTCGACGGCAACAACCGGGAAGCGCCGCCCCGCCGCGCCAGTGACAATATGCCCCTTGATCCGGGGAGAAAAACCATGAGCACCGCCAACCTGCTGCGCCTGATCCTGCTTGCCGCCATCTGGGGCGGTTCCTTCCTGTTCATGCGCATCGGCGCGCCGGTGCTGGGGCCGGCGCTGCTGATCGAACTGCGCGTGCTGTTCGCGGCGCTGTTCCTGGCCGCGGTCGGCCTGGTATTGAAGCGCGCGCTGCACCTGCGCGCGCACTGGAAGCATTACGTTATCCTCGGCTTCTTCAATTCCGCCCTGCCCTTCTTGCTGTTCGCCTTCGCCGCGCGCACCCTGCCGGCCTCGCTGCTGTCGGTGCTGAACGCCACCGCGCCGATGTGGGGCGCGCTGCTGGGCGCCGCTTGGTCGCGCCAGGCGATCGGGGCCAGGAGCGCCATCGGCCTGGTGCTGGGCACGCTGGGGGTGGCGCTGCTGGTCGGCTTCGACCACGCCTTCGCCCGCCCCGGCGCCGCCATCGCGGTGGGCGTGGCGCTGCTGGCCGCCTTCAGCTACAGCGTGGCCAGCCTGTACGCGCGCTCGGCGCCGAGCGTCGAGCCGTTCGCCAATGCGCACGGCACCATGTGGACCTCGGCGCTGATGGTGCTGCCGGCCCTGATGGTGTTTGCGCCGGCAGGCGCGCCGACACCCGGCGTGATGGCGGCGGTGCTGGCGCTGGGCGTGCTGTGCAGCGGCGTCGCCTACATCCTGTATTTCCGCCTGATCGAGGAAGTCGGCGCCACCTCGGCATTGACGGTCACCTTCCTGAATCCGCTGTTCGGCATCCTGTGGGGCGTGCTGTTCCTGGGCGAGGCGATCGGCTGGTACACGGCCGTGGGCGCCGCCGTGGTGCTGGCGGGCATCGCGCTGGTGACCGGTTTCGCGCCGCGCTGGCTGACGCGCCTGCGGCCGCACGGCAGCCGCGGCGCCGGACTGCCTGCGCAGCGGCAAACGACCGAATGAGCCTGCACCGTCTCGACATCGCGCTGCCGCCCGGCTACCGGCGTCAGGATGCCATCGCCTTCCACGGCCGCGACCGCGAAGCGCTGGCGGAACGCGTCTCCGAGGACCGCCTGCGCAAGGGCGTGCTGCTGGACGGCGCGCCGGTGCTGCTGGACATCGCGTTCGAGGACGGCTGGGCGCGCTGCAGCGTGGACGTCGCGAACGGCCTTGCCGACGCGGACGGCGCGCCGCCGGCGCGAGCGCAGGCGGCGCTGCTGAACACGCTCGGCCTGCGCATCGACCCGGCGCCGTTCGCATGCGCGGTGCAGGACGACCCGCTGTTCGGCCCGCTGGTGCGGCGCGTCGGCAGCCTGCGCGTGATCCAGTCCGCCACCGTGTTCGAAGCGCTCACCTGGGCCATCATGGGCCAGCAGATCAACGTCGCCTTCGCGATCGCGCTGCGCCGCAGTTTCATCCTGCTCGCCGGGCGCCGCCATCCGGATGGCTTGTGGTGTTATCCGGAAGCGGCCGACGTGGCCCGTCTCGATGTAGAACAACTGACCCCGCACAAATTCTCGCGCGCAAAGGCGGAAACCCTGCTGCGCCTGGCGCGGCTCGCGGCGGACGGCGCCGTCTCCCTGGACCGCGATGCCGACCTCGGCGGCATCAGCGCGCGCCTGCTGGCGGTGAAAGGCATCGGTCCCTGGACGGTGAATTACGCATTGCTGCGCGGTTACGGCTATCCCGATTGTTCGCTGCACGGCGACGTGGCCGTGCGCAGCGCCATCGGCCGCCTGCTGGACATGCCCGAGCGGCCCAGCATGGCCGAGGCCGAGGCCTTCCTGCAGAATTATCGTCCGCACCGCACCATGGCAGCCGCTTACCTGTGGGCCAGCCTGGGCTAGCACATGCCCATGTATGACGTGATTCCAAACGAGCGATTATCATAGTGCTAGCAGAGCCGCCATTCAGGCCGGCTCGCCTCGAAAGGACAGCATGACATTACGACCATGGATCGGCGCGCTGCTGCTCGGCTGCGCCGGTGCCGCCTGGGCCCAGACTACTGCCCGGCAACCCGCCGACGACCAGACCGCCACGCTCGCGCAAGACGATCACGGTGCCTACCTGTCGATCGGCTTCGGCGACGGCCGCATGCACGGCCAGAACGACACCGGCACGCGCTGGATGCAGCACCGCACCTTCGAAGTGCGCGCCGGCCGCCGCGAACCGGAGCTGCTCGGTGGCGGCCGCATCGATTTCATCCACTACAACGAAGGCCATCCGGACAACAACCACCGCGACGGCTTCGCCGTGCAATGGCTGGCCGTGCGCCCGCTCGGCCGCAACGTCAGCGGCGAATTCGGCGCCGGCCCCTACCTGAGCATGAACACCACGATCGCCGACGGCCGCCAGCAGGACGATTCGCACCTGGGCCTGTTGCTCAGCGCCACGCTGCGCTTTCCGCTCGACAGCGGCTGGGCCAACCTGCCCGACGGCACCCACCTGCGCGTGGGCGTGAACCAGGTGATGATGCACGATGCGCACAACTCCACCGCCGTACTGGTCGGCATCGGCCGCCAGTTCGGCGAAACGCGCGCCGAGCCGGATACCGAACCGGCCACCGGCCCCTGGTGGGTCGGCGGCTCGATCGGCCGCTCGATCACCAACCTGTCGAATACCGACAGCGCCAATGCCGGCGTGCTGGAAGCGCGCAAGTACCTGGACGAGCGCATGGACCACTGGGCGGTGTCGGGCAAGGCCATCTATGAAGGCAACGACGGCACCCGCGTCGACCGGCGCGGCCTGGCCGGACAGCTCTGGTACGTGCAGCAGGTGACGCCGCGCCTGTCGATGAGCGCCGGCCTCGGCCCCTACGTCGCCTGGAACAAGTACGACGCCGACCGTACCCGCGCCAACGTCCTGATCAGCTTCCAGGCGGAGCGCGCGCTGTCGCGCCGGACGCGCGCATTCGTCAACTTCAACCGCGTCAAGACCTTCCGCCAGACCAACGACCGCGACCTGTTCCAGCTCGGTATCCTGAAGCGCTTCTGACAGGCGCCTCCAGAAACCTGCCGCGCGTTGGCGTGCCGGCTCAATTCCAGCGCGGCATGCCGTCGAACTGCTGGGCGCCCTCGCCCGCGAAACGGATCAGTTCCGACAGCGGCACCGTAGCCAGGTTGTCGCGGCCGTAACGGCCGCCCAGCGCGCTGGGAATCCTGAGGCAGTACTTGCGGCCTGCCGCCAACGGTCCCAGCGTGGATTCGGCCAGGCGCACTTCCTCGGGCATGTACCACTCGTTGAGGAATGCCTGGTTGTATGACAGGGCGTCCAGGGCAGCGCGGTCGTCGGCGACCGGCTCGCAGCGGAGGTCTGGCGGCGACAACAGCCAGTAGGTGTCGGCGTCGTCGCGGATGATCAGGTTGCCGAAGGCGTTTTCGCCCAGCACTTCCACGGCGTTCAGGCCGACCCAGCCCCAGGCTGCATTGATCTCGTCCACGGGAATCATCGCATCATGCTCCATCGGATAATTGGCACGATGGTTGGACAGCGGGCATCGGGAACTGTCGCGTCGGCTTGAACGACATTTGCGCTGGATCGCAGGCGGCGCCGGCATGGCCCCTCCCGCGTCCGCAGATCAGCGCGCCGCCAGGCGCTTTTTCAGGCGCATCGGCGTGTTCTTGATGTTGTAGAACAATCCCGCCGCCGCGCGCAGCGCGTACATCGAGGCCGGCACCGGCCGGTCGTGGGCCGGCGGACCGAAATTGCCCTTCATGAAATCGTAGATGCCCAGCATGGCCGCCTTGCTGTGGCCTTCCAGTCCGTACTGGTGGAAGCGGCTGGCATCGAACCACGCCTTGTCCATCAGCCGCAGCCACAGCAGGCTGCGGTATTTCGGCGGCGTATTGGCATAATAAAAAAGCAGTTCGTTACGCTGCAGCAGGTAGCTCAGGTAGGACGGGAACTCTTCCAGCTTCTTCCTGTTTTCATGCAGGACGGTTGCCGTGAACACGCAACGGCTGGACCATCCCCTGGCGGCCAGCCTGACGCCGATCTCGTTGTCGTCGTAATACGCGAACAGGCGGTCGTCGAGCAAGCCGACTTCCTTCAGGGCGGACACGCGGAACAGCACGGCGGTGCCGTCAACCCAGGTTTCCAGCGGATGTTCTTCCTGAAAACGCCGCGCTTCCTCGATGTCGAGGATGCGCCGCGAGCAGCGCTTGTCCCACTCGTGGGTATTGACGCAGCGGGCAACGGTACCGTCGTCGATGTCGCGCAGGATCGGCGACACCACGCCGCAGCGCGGGTGCTGCTGGATTTCCGCCACCAGTTCGCGCAAGGTGCCGGGCGTGACCTTGGCGTCGTTGTTCAGCAGCCAGATGAAATCGTAGCCTTCCTCGATCGCCATCTTGATGGCGACATTGTGTCCGCCGGTGAAGCCCAGGTTGTTCGGCAGGCACTTGAGCACCACATCGGTCGACGCCAGCGCGGCGGACAAGGCCGCCGCTTCATCGTTGCGCGATCCATTGTCGATGACCAGCGTGGTGACGTCGGCGGGCGTGCTTGCGCGCTGGTCCTTCAACGATTCCAGGCAGGTCAGGGTCTTTTGCAGGCCATTCCAGTTCAGGATGCTGATCAGCACCCTGGGACGTTGCGCGCCGGCCACGGTGGCGGCGGAGGGGGAATGGTCGGATGTTGGAACGCTCATGGGCGGACTACCTTAGAAAGAGGACGCGATGTACGTCAAACGCAATATGGTCTGAATCCTGCACGGTGACGCGCGGGCAGGCGACAAGGGACGCTTGAACGAACAAGATCCCACGGCACGTGCGACGCTTGGGCAACGTACCATCACGACATTGTCGGCCACTTATTGAGATATCTCAATAAAATATTCTTAATGGATGGCAACTATAGCAGATCGCGCTTTCCGGATTGCCGATCGCGCGCGGATGAGGAGACTTGGGGCAGGATTTGACGTGCTTGCCGCTGAGGCGACAAACGGGCGGCACAAACTACAATGGCGCACCTGTCGTTCGAACAGGATGCGCCATCGCCGAGGAATTTGGTTGCGGGGACAGGATTTGAACCTGTGACCTTCGGGTTATGAGCCCGACGAGCTGCCAGACTGCTCCACCCCGCGTCTGATGGTTCGTATTATACGCGGCTTTGGCGGTTCAGGCAATCCCGCCCGCCGCCACCGCGACGGAGCGGCTGCCGCCGCCGGAATGCGGCGCGGCACAGCCGCTGCAAACCGGTGTAAAGTAGGGGCAACATCAATTCCTGCGTTTCCTATGAAATTCTGCTCCGAGTGCGCCCATCCGGTCACGGTCGCCATCCCGGAAGGGGACAACCGCCCGCGCTACGTGTGCACTAGCTGCGGCACCATCCATTACCAGAACCCGAAACTGGTCATCGGTTCGATTCCAGTATGGGAACGCGACGGCGAGCTCAAGGTACTGCTGTGCAAGCGCGCGATCGAGCCGCGCCACGGCTACTGGACCCTGCCGGCCGGCTTCATGGAAAACGAAGAGACCACGGGCGAAGCCGCCGCCCGGGAAACCGAGGAAGAAGCCGGCGCCAACGTCGCCCTCGGCCCCTTGTTCACCCTGCTGAATGTGGCGCACGTGCACCAGGTCCACCTGTTCTACCTGGCCGAACTGCTCGACCTCGATTACGCGCCGGGCATCGAAAGCCTGGACGTGCAGCTGTTCGCCGAGCACGAAATTCCCTGGGACGACCTGGCCTTCCCGACCATCCGCACCACGCTCGAACTGTTCTTCGCCGACCGCGCGCGCATCCGCGCGGGCGGCGCCTACGGCTTCCACTGCAGCGACATCACGCGTCCGATGCGCGCGCCGGTGCAACCGGACTGAGGCCGGAGCGACCATGATCCCCTGGCTGGAAGCGAATACGCCGTTTCCCGACGTGTCCGAGGCGCTGACGACCGACGCGCCCGGCCTGCTGGCGGCCGGCGCCGACCTGTCGCCGTGGCGCCTGCTGCAGGCCTACCGCAACGGCATCTTCCCCTGGTTTTCCGAAGGCCAGCCGATCCTGTGGTGGAGCACCGATCCGCGCATGGTGCTGCATACCGACGCCTTCAAGCTGAGCGACAGCCTCAGGAAGACGCTGCGCAAGGTCGAGCGTTCGCGCTTGGGCAGTGGACCTTGGGACGTGCGCTTCGACAGCGCTTTCGAGCAGGTGATGCGCGCCTGCGCCGCCCCGCGCAAGGACGGGCCCGGCACCTGGATCTCGGAAGACATCATCGACGGCTACACCGGCCTGTTCGCGCTCGGCCATGCGCACTCGTCCGAGGTGTGGCTGGACGGCGAACTGGTCGGCGGCGCCTATGGCGTGTGCATCGGCCGCATGTTTTACGGCGAATCGATGTTCGCGCGCGTGTCGGACGCCTCCAAGGTGGCGCTGGCCTACCTGGTCGCCTTCTTGCGCACCCAGGGCGTGGCGATGCTCGACTGCCAGCAGGAGACCGGCCACCTGGCCTCGCTGGGCGCCGTGCCGATCCCGCGCCGCCAGTTTCTCGAGCACGTGCGCCAGGCGGTGCAGGCGCCGCCGATCGAGCGCTGGGAAGTCGTGCCTCCATTGACCGCCTGAGGGCACGCAGCGCCTTCTTTGGCTACAATGGTGTCAAACGTCGTCTCGAGAGCATTGCATGACGCACCTAAATGACCTGCCATTTTCCACGCTGCAGTTCTACACCACGGCGCCCTACCCGTGCAGTTACCTGGACGCGCGCCAGGCGCGTTCGCAGGTCGCCACGCCGTCCCATCTGATCAATGCGGACGTGTATTCCGAACTGGTGCGCAACGGCTTTCGCCGCAGCGGCATCTTCACCTACCGCCCGTACTGCGACGGCTGCCGCGCCTGCATCCCGGTGCGGGTGGGCGTGCAGGCCTTTGCGCCCAACCGCAGCCAGCGGCGCGCCTGGAAGCACCACGCCGGCCTGGCCGCCACGGTGGCCAACCTGTCGTTCTCGGACGAGCACTACGCGCTGTACCTGCGCTACCAGACCACGCGCCACGTCGGCGGCGGCATGGACCAGGACAGCCGCGACCAGTACGCCCAGTTCCTGCTGCAAAGCCGGGTCAACACGCGCCTGGTGGAATTCCGCGAGCCGGACGGCGTGCTGCGCATGGTGTCGATCATCGACGTGCTGACCGACGGCTTGTCCTCGGTATATACGTTCTTCGATCCCGACCTGGAAGGCGCCTCGTTCGGCACCTACAACGTGCTGTGGCAGATCGAGCAGGCGCGCGAGCTGGGCCTGCCCTACGTGTATCTCGGCTACTGGATCGAGCAGAGCCCGAAGATGGCCTACAAAATCAATTTCCGGCCGCTGGAAGCGCGCATCGACGGCGTCTGGGGCGTACTGGAGCGCTGAGCGCGCATGCCGGCCGGCGCCGACCGCCGTACCGGCCCTCCTACTGCCGAGCCAGGCTAGCACCCCTTGTCAACCTTACAGGTTAAAATGGGGCGACTCGATGATGAAGAGTCCATCCTTGCTGGCAAGCCACGGCGCAGAACCCTGCCCGGATACCTGCGCCGGGATGGGCTCTCGAACAACATGCCCGACAAATTCCTGTACACGCTTGCCCGCCCGCTGCTGTTTTCCCTCGATCCGGAAACGGCGCACAACCTGACGCTGCCGGCGCTGCGGCGCGCCGCTGCCTTGGGCGTCACCGGCGTCATCGGAAAGCCGGCGCCCGATCCGCGCACCGTCATGGGCATTACCTTTCCGAACCCGGTCGGCCTGGCCGCCGGCCTGGACAAGGACGGCGCCTATATCGACGGCCTGGCGGCGCTCGGCTTCGGCTCGATCGAGATCGGCACCGTGACGCCGCGCGCCCAGCCCGGCAATCCGCGCCCGCGCATGTTCCGCCTGCCGGCCGCACAAGGCATCATCAACCGCATGGGCTTCAACAACGGCGGCGTCGATGCCTTCGTCGCCAACGTGCAGGCTTCGCGCTTCTACCGCGAACGGCGCGGCGTGCTGGGCCTGAACATCGGCAAGAACGCCGACACGCCGATCGAGCGCGCCGCCGACGACTACCTGGAATGCCTGCGCAAGGTCTATCCTTACGCCAGCTACGTCACCGTCAACATCTCGTCGCCGAATACCAAGAACCTGCGCCAGCTGCAGGGCGCGTCGGAACTGGACGGCCTGCTGTCGCAGCTGAAGCAGGAGCAGGCGCGCCTGGCCGACCAGCACGGCCGCTACGTGCCGCTGGCGCTGAAGATCGCCCCGGACATCGACGGCGACCAGATCCGCGACATCGGCGCGGCGCTGCTGCGCCACAAGATCGACGGCGTGATCGCCACCAACACGACGCTCACCCGGCGCGACGTCGAAGGCATGCGCCACGCCAACCAGCAGGGCGGCCTGTCGGGCGCGCCGGTGTTCGACCTGTCCAACATCGTGATCCGCGCCTTGAAGAAGGAAGTCGGCGACGCCGTGCCGATCATCGGCGTGGGCGGCATCCTGCGCGGCCAGGACGCCAGGGCCAAGATCGCGGCCGGCGCCCAGCTGGTGCAGCTGTACAGCGGCCTGATCTACCGCGGCCCGGCGCTGGTACGCGAATGCGCGGATGCGCTGCGCGCGCAGGCAGGCAAGAAACCCTGAATTTCGCGTTACCTCATATCACCGGCTCGGTGTGCCGGCGCGCCGAACCCACCATTGCCGGTCGCCGCGTGGACGGCGCAACCGCGTAGTCGATTCGTGCGCCGGCGGTCGGGCCGCCTCGCCGGCCACGTCCACCCTGCCTGAATGGCGACGAAAGGAACTCCCATGAAAAAGCACCAGCTCGGCAAGACCGACCTGACCGTCTCGCGCGTGTGCCTCGGCACCATGACCTTCGGCGAGCAGAACACCGAAGCCGACGCCCACAGCCAGCTCGACTACGCGCTCGAACGCGGCATCAACTTCATCGATACCGCAGAGATGTACCCGGTGCCGCCCCAGGCCGGCACGCAAGGCACGACCGAGCGCTTCGTCGGCACGTGGCTGCACAAGCGCGGCAAGCGCGACGACATCGTGCTGGCCACCAAGGCCGCCGGCCCGAATCCGAACCAGACCTGGATCCGCGGCGGCCGCCAGAACCTGGACGCCGTCAACATCCGCGCCGCGCTGGAAGACAGCCTACGCCGCCTGCAGACCGACTACGTCGACCTCTACCAGTTGCACTGGCCGAGCCGCAACGTGCCGATCTTCGGCGCCAACAGCTTCGACCCCGCCAAGGAACGCGCCGCCGTGCCGATCGAGGACACCCTGGCGGTGCTGGACGAGCTGGTCAAGGAAGGCAAGATCCGCCACGTCGGCGTGTCCAACGAGAGCCCGTGGGGCGTGTGCGAGTACGTCAAGCAGTCCGAAACGAAGGGCTTGCCGCGCATCGCCACCATCCAGAATTTATATAACCTGAGCGCGCGCGCGTTCGAGACCACGCTGCTGGACGAGGTCTGCTACCGCGAGGGCGTCAGCCTGCTGGCCTACAGCCCGCTCGCCTTCGGCCAATTGTCCGCCAAGTACATCGACGACCCGAAGGCGCACGGCCGCCTCACGATCTATCCGCCGACCTGGAGCCCGCGTTACCTGCGCCCGGCGGTGCTGGACGCCACCCGCGAATACGCGGCGCTGGCGCGCGCCAACGGTTTGACGCCTGCGCAGATGGCGCTGGCCTGGTGTTATTCGCGCTGGTTCGTGGCCTCGACCATCATCGGGGCGACCAGCCTGGCGCAGTTGAAGGAAAACATCGATGCGGAGCAGGTGACGCTGCCGGACGCCGTGGTGGCGGGGATCGATGCGATTCATGCGCGGTATACGAATCCAGGCCAATAAATCGACGCGATAACTTCGAGCGATAACCTCAAACCGTCGTCCCCGCGCAGGCGGGGATCCATGCTGAGTAATCGAAGTCGCTATGCAAGCATCTCGACTTTGTCACCGCCAGCTTGGGTCCCCGCCTGCGCGGGGACGACGTACATGAGCTGACGATTATTGGTACGTCATCCTGACGATCTGCCCACCCTACTCCGCCACCGGACGTAGCGCCTTCTCGATATCCGCCTTGGTAAACCCCTGCGCGAAGCGCTCGATGAAATCATACGCATACGCGCGCAGGTAGGCGCCGCGGCGCACCGCCAGGCGCGTCACGTTGGGCGCGAACAGGTGCGAGGACTCGATCGCGCGCAGGCCGCGGTCGCGTCCGTGGTCGAAGGCCATCGAGGCCACGATGCCGACGCCCATCCCGAGCGACACATACTGCTTGATGACGTCCGAATCCATCGCCGTCAGCACGATGTCCGGGCTGACATTGGCGGCGGCGAAGGCGGCGTCGATGTGGCTGCGGCCGGTGAAGCCGACGTCGTAGGTGATCAAGGGATACTCGGCCAGATCGGCCAGCTTGATCGGCGATTGCCCCAGCAGCGGATGGCCGTCCGGCACCACCACCAGGTGGCTCCATCGATAGCACGGGAACGACACCAGGTCGGGGAAGGCACTCAGTCCCTCGGTGGCGATGCCGATGTCGGCGCGGCCGGACAGCACCCATTCGGCGATGTGTTCCGGCGCGCTCTGCTGCAGGGCGATGCGCACGCCCGGGAACGCCGTGCGGAAGGCTTGCACCACCTGCGGCAGTGCGTAGCGCGCCTGGGTGTGGGTGACCGCCACGCGCAGTGTGCCGCTGTCCTGGCCGGCGTATTCGCTGCTGGCCTGCTGCAGGTTCTCGGCCTCGACCAGCAGGCGCTCGATGATTTTCAATATGCCCTTGCCGGGATCGGTCAGGCCGGTCAGGCGCTTGCCGTTGCGCTCGAAGATGACCACGCCGAGTTCGTCCTCGAGTTCGCGGATCTGGCGCGACACGCCCGGCTGCGAGGTGAACAACGCGTTGGCGACATCAGTCAGGTTGAAATTGCGGCGCGCCGCTTCGCGCACCGAACGCAGTTGCTGGAAATTCATATGCCGCCGCCTTGCTCGACGAGATGTTGCGCATCGCCCTGCCCGCCCACGAACACGTGCATCCGCTTGGGCCGCACCAGCAGCGTCTCTCCTTCCTTCAAGCCGAGTTCGCGGTAGCGTTCGTTCGGAATCACGGCCTCGACGATGTCGGCGTTGTCGGCGCGTTCCAGGTCGAGCTGGGCCAGCGGGCCGATCGCGTGGGCGCGGCGCAGCTTGACCACCACGCCCTCCCCGCCCGGCGCGTAGCGCTCGACCTCGAGATCGTGCGGTCGCACGTAGGCGATGCCCTCGCCGTTCTGCACGCCGGCAAACTGCGGTGTGTGAAAAGTGGCGTCGCCGCTGGCCAGCACGCCGTCGTGCACGCGCCCGTGGAACAGGTTGACGTTGCCGAGGAAGCCGTACACGAAGGGCGAGGCCGGCTGGTTGTACACCTGGTCCGGCGTGCCGAGCTGCTCGACCCGGCCCTTGTTCATCAGGACCACCTGGTCGGCCACTTCGAGCGCCTCTTCCTGGTCGTGGGTGACGAAGATCGAGGTCACGTGCAGTTCGTCGTGCAGCTGGCGCAGCCAGCGCCGCAGTTCCTTGCGTACCTTGGCGTCGAGCGCGCCGAACGGCTCGTCCAGCAGCAGCACGCGCGGCTCCACGGCGAGGGCGCGCGCCAGGGCGATGCGCTGGCGCTGGCCGCCGGACAGCTGCGGTGGATAGCGGTCGGCGATCCAGTCCAGCTGCACCAGCTCCAGCAGGCGTTTCACCTTGTCGCGGATCTGCGCTTCGCTCGGGCGCTCGGAACGCTTCTTGACGCGCAGGCCGAAGGCGACGTTCTCGAACACGGTCATGTGCTTGAACAGCGCATAGTGCTGGAACACGAAGCCGACCTGGCGCTCGCGCACGTGGCGCGCGGAAGCATCGTCGCCGTCGAGCAGCACGCGGCCGGAATCCGGGAATTCCAGGCCGGCGATGCAGCGCAGCAGCGTGGTCTTGCCGCAGCCGGAGGGACCGAGCAGCGCGGTCAGCTCGCCGTCGGCGAATTGCAGCGAGACGTCGTCCAGGGCCGTGAACTGGCCGAACTGCTTGCGGATGTGTTGGACTTCGATCGTCATTCAATGCTCCGTGGTGGTGGCCGGCACGCCGGCGTCGGTGGTGCGCAGCGACTGGTGCAGGCGCCATTCGATGAAGGTCTTGATGGCCAGCGTGACCAGCGCCAGCAGCGCCAGCAGCGAGGCGATCGCGAACGCGGCCGTGAAGTTGTATTCGTTGTAGAGGATCTCGACCTGCAGCGGCATGGTGTTGGTCTCGCCGCGGATGTGGCCGGACACCACCGACACGGCGCCGAACTCGCCCATGGCGCGCGCGTTACACAGGATCACGCCGTACAGCAGGCCCCACTTGATGTTGGGGAGCGTCACGCGGAAGAAGGTGGACCAGCCGGACGCGCCCAGCACCAGCGCCGCCTCTTCCTCTTCGCTGCCCTGCGCCTGCATCAGCGGGATCAGTTCGCGCGCCACGAACGGGAAAGTGACGAAGATGGTGGCCAGCACGATGCCCGGCACCGCGAACAGGATCTTGATGTCGTGGTCCATCAGCCACGGTCCGAACCAGCCCTGCGAGCCGAACAGCAGCACGTAGATCAGGCCGGCGATCACCGGCGACACCGAAAACGGCAAATCGATCAGCGTCAGCAGCACGCTTTTTCCCGGAAAGTCGAACTTGGCGATGGCCCAGGCCGCGGCCACGCCGAACACCAGGTTCAGCGGGACGGCGATGCCGGCCGCGATGAAGGTCAGCTTGATCGCCGCCAGCGCATCGTCGTCCAGCACCGCCGCCTTGTAGGCGTCCCAGCCGTGCTTCAGCGCTTCCACGAACACGGCCAGCAGCGGAATGAACAGGAACAGCGTCAGGAACAGCAGCGCCACCGCGATCAGGGTATAGCGCACCCAGCGCGGCTCCAGGGTATTGGTGGCCTTGCGCGGACCCGGGGCCGCAACCGCGGGCGGCGGCGCGGACGGCTTGCCGGCGCGCGGCGTGCCCGCCTTGTGGTCGAGAACGGCGCTCATTTATTTCCCCGCGCGCTTGCGCGCCCAGGCCTGCAGCAGGTTGATGGTCAGGAGCAGGAGAAAGGAGACCACCAGCATCACCACCGCGATCGCGGTGGCGCCGGCATAGTCGTACTGCTCCAGCTTGGTGATGATGAACAGCGGCGTAATCTCGGACACCATCGGCATGTTGCCGGCGATGAAGATGACCGAACCGTATTCGCCGGTGGCGCGCGCGAACGCCAGCGCGAAGCCGGTCAGCAGCGCCGGCACGATGCCCGGCAGGATCACGCGGATGAAGGTCTGCCACGGGCTGGCGCCCAGGCTGGCGGCGGCCTCTTCCAGCTCGCGCTCGGCATCTTCCAGCACCGGCTGCACCGTGCGTACCACGAAGGGCAAGCCGATGAAGGTCAGGGCCACCACCACGCCCAGCGGCGTGAAGGCGACCTTGATGCCGGCCTTTTCAAGGTATTGGCCGATCCAGCCGTTAGCCGAGTACAGGGCGGTCAGCGTGATGCCGGCCACTGCGGTGGGCAGCGCGAACGGCAGGTCGACCAGGGCGTCGACGAAACGCTTGCCGGGAAAGGAATAACGCACCAGCACCCAGGCCACGATGCCGCCGAACACGACGTTGATCGCCGCCGCCAGCAGCGCCGCGCCGAAGCTCAACCGGTAGGACGCCATCACCCGCTCCGAGGTGACCGCGCTCCAGAACGCATCCCAGCTCATGGTAAAGGTTTTCAGGAACACGGCCGACAGCGGGATCAGCACCAGCAGCGCCAGGTAGAAGATCGTGAACCCGAGCGAAAGCCCGAAGCCGGGAATGACCCGGTTCGCGCTGCTGCGGGATTGCACCAGAGTATTCATGAAATGCGCCTTATTACAATTTCTTCTATAAGAGGGCAATAATCTCACCCATTATTCATATTGCAAACGAAGCATTACTTATTTGTATAGAACATCTTTGTCTTTACCGAAACGCAAACGAATGAAGCGCCCGCAGGCGCCTCGTTTCGAGCCGGACAATCGTTCAATACAGCAGCTTGACCGCGACCAACGCCAGCGTCGCCGCCAGCAAGCCGCGCAGCAGGCGTTCCGGCACCGAGCGCGCGAACCAGGAACCGATGGTGATGCCGGGCAGCGAGCCGACCAGCAGGGTCAGCAGCAGCCACCAGTTGATCGAGCCCAGCCACCAGTGGCCGACGGCGGCGATCGCCGTCAGCGGCACCGCGTAGGCGATGTCGGTGCCGGCCACCTCGGCCGGCGTCAGGCGCGGGTACAGCATCACCAGCAGGGTGGCGCCGATGGCGCCGGCGCCGATCGAGGAGATCGTGACCAGGGTGCCCAGCACGGCGCCGGAGGCGATGGTGGCGGCAGCCAGCGCGCGGCCGTGCAATTGCCGCCCGGGGCTGGCGTTGACCCAGGCCAGCATCTTGCTGCGGAACAGGATCGCGACCACGGTCAGCAGCACCGACACGGCGATCGAATAGCGGATGACCTGGCCAATGGCCTTGTCGAGCGGACCGAAGTGCTGCAGCGCGAGGGTGGCCAGCAGCGCCGCCGGCAAGGCGCCCATGCACAGGCGGCGCACGATGAACCACTGCACGGTGCCGCGCGAACGGTGGGTGACGGTGCCGGCGCTCTTGGTGATCGATGCGAATGCGAGGTCGGTGCCGACCGCCACCGACGGCGTGACGCCGAACAGCAAGGTCAGCAGCGGCGTCATCAGCGAGCCGCCGCCGACGCCGGTCATGCCGACCAGCAGGCCGACGGCGAAACCCGACAAGATATACGTAATGGACATGCTTTACCCCCAGATTGGCGCCAAGGGTAAAGTGCCTCAACCGTAAAACAAACGACAGCTTCCTTATTTGCTTATGCGGGGAGCGTTATTGCGCCCATGCCGCATACGCAAAATCCGCATACCGCATTACTTGTTCGGCTGCGGGGTGACGCGCAGGTACGGACGCGCGGCGGTGAAGCCTTTTGGATATTTCTGCTGCAACTGCTCCGGATCCTGCACGGTCAGCGGGATGATGACATCGTCGCCATCCTTCCAGTTGCCCGGCGTGGCCACCGTATAGCCATCGGTCAGTTGCAGGGCGTCGATCACGCGCAGCACTTCGTCGAAGTTGCGGCCGGTGCTCATCGGGTAGGTGATGGTCAGGCGGATCTTCTTGGCCGGATCGATGACGAACAGCGAGCGCACGGTGGCGGTGGCCGACTGGTTCGGGTGGATCATGTCGTACAGGTTCGAGACCTTCTTGTCGGCGTCGGCGATGATCGGGAAGCCGACCACGGTCTGCTGGGTGTCCTCGATGTCCTTGATCCACTTGGCGTGCTGCTCGGCCGGATCGACCGACAGCGCGATCGCCTTCACGTTGCGCTTGTCGAATTCCGGCTTGAGTTTCGCGGTCAGGCCCAGTTCGGTGGTGCACACCGGCGTGAAGTCGGCCGGATGCGAGAACAGCACCACCCAGGAATCGCCCGCCCACTCGTGGAAGCGGATGCGGCCGATGGTGGAATCCTGCTCGAAATCGGGTGCGGTATCGCCCAGGCGTAAGGTCATGGTCATTCTCCTTGAGAGTCGGTTTGCGAAGTTTCTTCAGAAAAAGCGGTTGTACAGGACGACGATCCAGGTGGCCACGGCCATCGCGATCGCCAGCGCCACCGCCGCGCTGCCCAGGTCCTTGGCGGCCTTGGACAACGGGTGGCGTTCGAGCGAGACGCGGTCGACCACGGCTTCGATGGCGGCATTGATCAGCTCCACCAGCAGCACCAGGCCAAGCACCGCGATCAGGGCCAGCTTCTGGAAGGCCGAAATCCTGAGGAACAAGGCCACCAATGTCGCCGGCAGCACCACCATCAATTCCTGGCGAAACGCGTGCTCGTGGCGCCAGGCATGCTTGAAACCATCGATCGAATAGCGGATGGCGGATGCGATGCGGTTGAAGCCGCCTTTGCTCTTGAACTCACTGCCGGGTTGATTCATCTTGGTCGCGCATTGTCATGCGGGCTGCTGTACAGGATCTTCATTATGCCCACAGTGCTTGGCCATTATGCAACACGATTCTGGGCGAGGTACCGATTTTTTTCACATTATGGTATAAACTAAGGGAATATACCGCACTGCACCAACCACATCATGAAAATGGAAACCCTCGAGCCGGCGAAAACTTCCATCCAGGTGATCGAGCGCATGACGGCCCTGCTCGATGCGCTGGCGAGCTATCCCGACCCCGTGAGCCTGAAGGAATTGTCCAAGGTATCCGGCCTGCATCCGTCGACCGCGCACCGGATCTTGAACGACATGGTGGTGACGCGCTTCGTCGACCGCGTCGAGCCGGGCACCTATCGCCTGGGCATGCGCCTGCTGGAACTGGGCAACGTGGTAAAAAGCCGGCTGTCGGTGCGCGAAGCGGCGGTCGACCTGATGCGCCTGCTGCATAACAAGACCAAGCAGACCGTCAACCTGTCGGTACGGCAAGGCGACGAGATCGTCTACATCGACCGCGCCTTTTCCGAGCGCTCGGGCATGCAGGTGGTGCGCGCCATCGGCGGCCGCGGCCCGCTGCACCTGACCTCGACCGGCAAGCTGTTCCTGTCGGTGGACGAGGCCAAGGCGATCCGCGCCTACGCCACCCGCACCGGCCTTGCCGGCCACAACAAGAATTCGATCACCGACCTGACGCGCCTGGAGCGCGAACTGTCGCTGGTGCGTTCGCGCGGCTACGCGCGCGACAACGAGGAACTGGAACTGGGCGTGCGCTGCATGGCGGCCGGCATCCACGACGACAGCGGCAAGCTGGTGGCCGGCCTGTCGATCTCGGCGCCGGCGGACCGGCTGCAGGAAGAATGGCTGGAAGACCTGGTGAACACGGCGATGCAGATCTCGGCCACGCTGGGGCACCGGGTAATGCCGGCGGTGTGAGGAAAAATTTCCCCAGCGCTGGTCGAGCGATCAACCCTGGCTTCGCATCCTCGTCGTCCCCGCGCAGGTGCACTACCGTCCAAGATAGTATTGCTGGCCTAAAGACCGTCGTTCCAGGCACTGCCTGAAACGACTCCCCGCGAAGGCGGGGACCATACATCATCACATGATTCGGCAAGCTGGAACCTCTCCAGCCATGTCAAATAGAGAGTACTGACGAATCAGCATGGGTCCCCGCCTGCGCGGGGACGACGCCACCAAGCTAACGCTGAGAAAGATAACGAGGATCGGCAACGGTCATTCCGTTCCTGTTGCCTCGCCTCTGCGGCTTATTGCACCAGCGGCGCCGCCCCGACACCCACGCCCGCCCCTGCCGATACCGTTACCGGCACCCCGGCGGCCGCCGCTGCCGGGATGACCGGCGGCTTGATGGCTTCCAGCCAGCGCCGCATGCGGCCGGCGTCGGCGGTGCGCGACTGCTTGCCTTTCGAGTCGAGGAACACCATCACCACGTTGCGGCCCTGGATCATGGCCTGCATCACCAGGCAGCGCCCGGCTTCGTTGATGAATCCGGTCTTTTGCAAGCCGATGTTCCAGTCCGGCATGGCCACCAGGTAATTGGTGTTCGAATAGCGCAGCGCACGGCCGCCGGCTTCGACCACGTAGTTCGGGTCGGTCGTGTACTGGCGCAGCAGCGGTTCGTGGTGCGCCATCGATACCAGCTTGGCCAGGTCGCGCGCGCTCGACACGTTCTGGCTCGACAGCCCGCTCGAATCCACGTAATGGGTATTGTTCATGCTCAGTTCGCGCGCCTTGGCGTTCATCGCCGCGACGAAGGCATTGATACCGCCCGGATAATTCCTGCCCAGCGCGGCGGCGGCGCGGTTTTCCGAGCTCATCAAGGCGATGTGCAGCAGGTCTCCGCGCGTCATGCGGGTGCCGACCTGCAGGCGCGAACTGGTGAACTTGTGGTGGTCGACATCGTCTTCCGTGACGGTCAGGATTTCGTCCAGGTTCTGGTGCGCCTGCACCACCACGAAGCCCGTCATCAGCTTGGTGATCGAGGCGATCGGCAGCGCCACGCTGGAATTTTTTTCGAACAGGACTTCCGAACTGTCCTGGTCCAGCACATAGGCGACGCTGGAACGCAGGGCGAGCGGATCGTGGGTGAGGTTCAGGCCGGCCAGGTCGCCCGCGCTCAGGATCGCGAGGGCCGGCGCCGCGCGACGTACTTGCTCGTAGACGACCTTGCGCTTGCCGCGCACCTTGATCACGCGGCGCACCAGGCGCTGGCGGTTGTCGGAGGCGACCAGTTTCGCCGGCTCGTGCTTCTTGACCTTGATCCGCTTGACCACCGCTGTCCGGCCCTTTGATTTGGCCTCGGCGGCAACGGGTTCGAACACCAGCATCATCGAAATGGCGGCGGTCAATGCGAGCTTGAGCATCTTGATTCCTTGAACGCGAACGGGATGCGATCCAGCAAAACGGGACGGCATGGACGACTGTACCACCCGCTCCCGATTTTTTCTACAGCGCAATATGTAAAGCGTTGTAGATTTCTCTTGGTATTTCAACAGCTTGCGAGCGCCGCGGCTGCCGTCCGCGCCGGTTCTTCGCGGTAGGCGGCAACTCGAGTATAGCGCCGAACCGGCGAGGCTATTCGACGAAACGGACGAAGGATGACAAGGGTTCGCGTTCGGTCAGCAGCGTGTTCTCGACCTTGCCGGGGTCGGCGTGGCCGAGCGCCATGCCGCACACCACCATCTCGTTGGCAGGCAAGGCCAGCTGCGCGGCGATGATGCGGTGGAACTGGGTGAAGGCGGCCTGCGGGCAGGTATCCAGACCGCGCCCGCGCGCCGCCACCATGATGTTTTGCAAGAACATGCCATAGTCGAGCCAGGAGCCCTGCTCCAGCACGCGGTCGATGGTGAACACCAGCCCCACCGGCGCATCGAAGAAGCGGTAGTTGCGCCCGTGCTGGGCCGCCATCCCGGCCTTGTCATCGCGGGTCAAGCCGAGCAGCGCATACAGGTCCCAGCCGACCTTGCGGCGCCGGTCGATGAACGGCGATATCCATGCGCGCGGATAGTAGGCGTATTCCTCGACGTGCTCGGCAGCCCGCTGCGGGTCGGCGTAGGCGGCCAGGATCGCCGCGCTCAGGCGCGCCTTGGCATCGCCCTGCAGCACGTACACCTTCCACGGCTGGGTGTTGGTGCCGGACGGGGCGCGTGCCGCCACCTCCAGGATGGCTTCCAGGTCCGCGCGCGCCACCGGCGTCGGCAGGTAGGCGCGGATCGAGCGGCGCGACGTGATGGCCGCATCCACGGCTTGCTGTTGCTGGTTGTCGATCATGGGTTCTCCGTGAACGTTTTCATGCTTTCCTGACGACGAAAGCCACGCCCAGCACCGCCAGCGCCATCCCCAGCAGGCCGGCCGGGCTCAGCGATTCGCCGAAGACCAGCCAGGCCATCAGCGCCGTGGTCGGCGGCGTCAGGTACAGCAGGCTGGTGACCTTGGTAGCGTCGTTGCGGCTGATCAGCCTGAACAACAGGAAGATCGCGCCGATCGACAGCGCCAGGATCGCCCACAGCAGCGCCCCGACGAATTGCGGCGTCCAGCGCACGGCATCCAGGCCGGGGCCGAACCCTTCGCTGGCGACCGCGAACGGCAGCAGCGCCAGCGCGCTCGCGGCGTACTGGATCACGGCGCCGGTGCGCGGGTCGAACCGGGGGCAGAAGCGCTTCTGGTACAGCGTGCCGGCGGTGATCGACAGCAGCGCCAGCACGCACAGCGCCACCGCGGCCGGCGCCAGGGCGCTCAGGCTGATCCTGGCGGCCACCACCAGCGCCACCCCGCCCAGTCCGAGCAGCAGGCCGATCCACTGGCGCGGCGTGACGCGCTCGCCCACCAGCGGCGCCGCGAAGGCGGTCAGGATCGGCTGCATGCCGACGATCAGCGCCGACAGCCCGGCCGGCATGCCGATCTTGATGGCGCTCCAGACGCCGCCCAGGTAGCCGGCCTGCAGCAGCAGCCCGGCGATCGCCACGTGCCCCACGCGTCCATGCGGCCAGGCGGCGCGCGTGGCCAGCACCACCGGCAGCAGGACCAGGATGGCGCCCAGGCAGCGCAGGATCAGGAAGCTCAAGGGCGGCGCATACGGCAAGCCGTACTTGGCGGCGATGAACCCGGTACTCCACAGGAACACGAAGAACAGCGGCACCGGCGCCAGCCAATGCGATTGCGGCCGCAAAGGACGCGGTGCAGCGGACCGGGACGGGGCGGCGGAACTGTCGGGCATCATGAAAGAGAGAAGTCGGAAAACGCGCCGCACCATGCAAAATCGGCACGAAAAACCAGAACGGCAAGTCTAGCATGGGCACGGCATTGCGGCGGTGCGACGGCTTTTCCCACGACATGCCGGCTGCCCTGTTGTATCTGAACAAATCAAAAATCGGAAAAACGATTGCTTATATTGATATATTTCAAGATATCGTTACCTTATTGTGCGACGCATCAAAACTGCTTGACGCATAATCCAAAAACAGTAAAAATGACTTTTGTTGCGACGCACAATCGTCTCAAAAAATATTCCAGCTGCACCAGTCCAAGGCAACACATCCTCGAGGTCACGCTTCTTCGGAGTGACGTGTCCTTTAAACGTTCCAATCAACGTTCCATTTCTGGAGAATTACATGTTTGCATTCCCTGAGCAGTTTTCGAACGCGACCAAAGCCAACCTCGAATCCCAATTCGCCCTGTTCTCGGCCCTGACGTCGAAGACGTTCGAGGGTGTCGAAAAGCTGGTCGAGCTGAACATCAGCACCACCAAGGCCGCCCTCGAAAACTCGTCGGCAACCGCACGCCAGCTGCTGGCCGCCAAGGATGCCCAGGAATTCCTGTCGCTGTCGGCAGCCCAGGCCCAGCCGAGCGCCGAAAAGGCCCTGTCGTACGGCCGCCAGGTGGCCTCGATCGCCGCCGACACCGGCGCCGAGTTCTCGAAAGCCGCGGAAAGCCAGATCGCCGAAGTCAACCGCAAGGTGATCTCGCTGGTCGACGAAGTGACCCGCAACGCCCCGGCCGGTTCGGAAACCTACGTGTCGGCCATCAAGACCGCCATCAGCAACGCCAACGCCGGCTACGAGCAGTTCAGCAAGACCGCCAAGCAAGCGCGTGAAGCCGTGGAAAACAACGTGAACGCGGCCGTGTCGCAATTCACCCAGGCCGCCGGCAAGGCCGGCGTGGCTGCCGCTGCCTGAGTCGTCGCCTGACTGCGCCGGCAACGCCTCGTTGCCGGCTGCCGGATGGTAAAACGGCCCGGACCGCTCACGCGTTCCGGGCCGTTGTATTTGGTCGTCGATCACTCGCCCAGATAGGCCGCCTGCACCCGCGGATCGTCCAGCATCGCGCGGGCGTCGCCGCTCATCGTGATCAGCCCCGATTCCATCACATAGGCGCGGTGCGCCGCCTGCAGCGCCAGGCGCGCATTCTGCTCCACCAGCAGCACCGTGATGCCGCGCTGCGACACGTCGCGGATCACCTCGAAGATCTTTTCCACCATGATCGGCGCCAAGCCCATCGACGGCTCGTCCAGCAGCAGCAGCGTCGGATGGCACATCAGTGCGCGCGCCATCGCCAGCATCTGCTGCTCGCCGCCCGACAGCGTGCCGGCCAGCTGCGCGGAGCGCTCTTTCAGGCGCGGAAACACGGCGTACCACCCATCGATATCCGCCTCGATGCCGGCCTTGTCGTTGCGCGTATAGGCGCCCATCAACAGGTTTTCGTGGATCGTCATGCGCGTGAACACGCCGCGCCCTTCCGGCACCATGGCCAGCTTCTGCTGCACCAGCTTGAACGACTTGTTGCTGGCGAGCGGCTGCCCCTGGTAGCTGATCGTGCCCGCCACCTTGCAAGGCGGCAGCGTGCCGGTAATGGCCTTCAGCGTGGTCGTCTTGCCGGCGCCGTTGGCGCCGATCAGGGTGACCAATTCGCCGCGGTTGACTTCCAGGTCGATGCCTTTCACCGCCTTGATGCCGCCGTAGGCCACCTGCAGGCCGTCGATTTTCAGGATGTTGTCGCTCATCAGTGCGCGCCTCCCAGGTAGGCCTCGATCACGGCCTGGTTCTTCTGGATCTCGGCCGGCAGCCCCTCCGCGATCAATTTCCCATATTCGAGCACCGAAATGCGGTCGCACAAGCCCATCATCAGCTTCACGTCGTGCTCGATCAGCAGCACCGTACGGCCCTCGTTGCGGATCTTCACCAGCAGTTCGCGCAGCGCCAGTTTTTCGGTGGCATTCATGCCGGCCGCCGGTTCGTCCAGCGCCAGCAGCTTCGGCTCGGTCGCCAGTGCGCGCGCGATCTCCAGCCGGCGCTGGTCGCCATAGGACAGGAAGCGCGCGGTGCGGTTGGCAAACTGGCCGATACCGACGAAATCGAGCAATTCCTGCGCGCGCGCGCGGATCGCCGCTTCTTCCACACGCGCGGCGCGATGGCGGAAGATGGCGCCGAACACGCCTTGCCGGGTGCGCACGTGGCGCCCGACCATCACGTTTTCCAGCGCCGTCATCTCGCCGAACAGGCGGATGTTCTGGAAGGTGCGCGCGATGCCGGCCCTGGCCACCGCGTGCGGTGCCGACGGTGAGTATGGCTTGCCGTCCAGTTCGAAGCTGCCGGTGTCCGGCTGGTACAGCCCGGTGATCACGTTGAAGAAGGTGGTCTTGCCGGCGCCGTTGGGACCGATCAGGCCATAGACTTGGCCTTTGGCGATCTTGATGCCGACGTCGGTCAGCGCCTGCAGGCCGCCGAAGCGTTTATTTACGCCGGAAATGTTGAGGAGGATGTCGTTCATGGTGTGATCCCTGGCGCGCTCAGGCTGGCGCGCCCTCTTCCTTTTCTTCCATGTCGGTAGCGGCGACCGGACGGTCTTCCTTCACCGGCGACGGCCACAAGCCGGCCGGCCGGTTCAGCATGATCAAGACCATGGCCAGGCCGTACAGCAGCTGGCGCAGCACCTCGGCCTCGATCAGCACCTTGCCGAACAGCGCCTGCTGTGCCGGTTCGACCACGTGGCGCAGCACTTCGGGCAGCGCCGCCAGCAGCACGCCGCCCAGCACCACGCCCGGGATGTGACCGATGCCGCCCAGCACCACCATCGCCAGTACCGAAATCGACTCGGTCAGCGAGAACGATTCCGGAGAAACGAAACCCTGGAAGGCGGCGAACATGGCGCCGGCCACGCCGCCGAACGACGCGCCCATCGAGAACGCCAGCAATTTGACGTTGCGGGTATTGATGCCCATCGCCTTTGCCGCGATCTCGTCTTCGCGGATCGCCACCCAGGCGCGGCCCAGGCGCGAATGCTGCAGGCGCCCGGTCATGAAGATGGTGACGATGCACAGCGCCAGGAACAGGAAGTAGTACGCGTTGACCGATGGCATCCCGAAGCCGCCGACGAACACGGTGGCGCGCGAACCGGCCTCGCCCGCCAGCGACACGCCGAAGATGCGGATCGGATCGATCAGGTTGATGCCCTGCGGACCGTTGGTGAAATTGATCGGATCGTTCAGGTTGTTCATGAAGATGCGGATGATCTCGCCGAAGCCGAGCGTCACGATGGCCAGGTAGTCGCCGCGCAGCTTCAGCGTCGGCGCGCCCAGCAGCGCGCCGAACAGCGCCGCCGTGAGTCCCGCCAGCGGCACGATCGCCCACACCGACAGATGGATGCCATTGGTGCGCACTTCCTCGCCGAACAGGCGCACCACGGTGTCGCTGACTTCCGGGTGGTAATTGATCAGCGACTCCAGCAGCGCCGCGAACTGCGGCGAGGCCAGCAGGCCGGTGAGATAGGCCCCGACCGCGAAGAAGGCGATGTAGCCCAGGTCGAGCAGGCCGGCAAAGCCGACCACGATGTTCAAGCCCAGCGCCAGCATGATGTACAGCAGCGCCATGTCGAGGATGCGCACCCAGGAATTGCCGAACTGGGCCGCCACGAACGGGAACGCCAGCATGACCGCCAGCAGCAGCGCCATGTTGGCATAGGCCTGGCGCGGCTTGTGCGCGGTGTCGAAGGTGATGAGAGCCATAGTCGTTCCTTTCGCTCAGGCGCGGTCGGCCACGCGTTCGCCCATGATGCCGGACGGACGCACGGTCAGGACCAGGATCAGCACCACGAAGGCGAAGATGTCCTGGTAATGGCTGCCGAGGAAGCCGCCGGTCAGGTCGCCGATGTAGCCGGCGCCCAGGCTTTCGATGATGCCGAGGACGATACCGCCGATCATGGCGCCGTAGATATTGCCGATGCCGCCGAGCACCGCGGCCGAGAATGCCTTCATGCCCGGCACCGTGCCCATGGCGAACTGGATCGAGGCATAGTTGGCGCCCCACATCACGCCGGCCACCGCCGCCAGCGCCGCGCCGATGGCGAAGGTGGCGACGATCACGCGATTCGAATCGACCCCCATCAACCCGGCCACGCGCGGATTTTCGGCGACGGCGCGCATGGCGCGTCCCATGCGCGTCTTTTCAACCAGGAACACCAGGGCCAGCATGGCCAGCGCCGCCAGCACCAGCAGCAGCACCTGCGTCTGCGAAATGACGGCGCCGCCGACCAGGATCGGTTCCGACGACAGCAGTTGCGGGAACGGCAGCGGGCTGCGGCCCCAGATCATCATGGCGAAGGTCTGCAGCAGGATCGACACGCCGATCGCCGTGATCAACGGCGCCAGGCGCGGCGCGTTGCGCAGGCGGCGGTAGGCGACGCGCTCGATCAGCACGTTGACCAGCATCGCCACCGGGATCGCGCCGACGATGGCGATGGCCAGCTGCACGCCGTCGGGCAGGCCGGGAAAGGTGCTGTCGAGCAGTTTCAGGATCGACAGGCCGACCATGGCGCCGATCATCAGCACGTCGCCGTGGGCGAAGTTGATCAGGTTGAGCACGCCGTACACCATTGTGTAGCCGAGCGCCACCAGCGCATACATACTGCCCAGCACCAGACCATTGAGGATCTGTTGGACAAAAGTTTCCATGCTTACCGCCCCTTCCCATTAACAAAAACGGCACCCGGACGATGCCGAGGTGCCGCTCTTGTCTGACGTAATATTGTTCGTCGCCCGCAAGGCAACCTGTCACGCGCCAATGCTGCAGTACCTGTGCCTGCAACGCCGGCGCCTATTCCGAGCGCCATCATCATAGCGATGTTTTAGAAAAACTAACATCGGAAATTGGCGCGTAGATAAATATTGTTTCGCCGGGAGTGACTGGCGGAGAATGGATGCGCCGGCATGAAGCAAGCGCATCATTCGACGCCCCGGCAACTGGCGTCGGTGCACCTGGACGATGCGCGGGCATACGCGGCGTACATGATGCCTAATGACGCCAGCACGTCGTCCCCGGCCTTGCCGGGGACGACGTATCGTTGTTGAGGATACCTTCGCAGCCGATATGAACCATGCAGCTTCAGGCAGCCGCCTTGTTTCCATCCAGCCCCTTCGGCAGCGGGAAGGTCACGTTCTCCTCGACACCCTCGAGCGCCCGCACGCTGGCCGCGCCCAGTGCCTTGAGCCGGTCGATCACCGCCTGCACCAGCACTTCCGGCGCCGATGCCCCGGCGGTCACGCCGATGCGCTTCTTGCCCTCGATCCAGGCCGGGTCGATGCGCTCGGCGTTGTCGACCATGTAGGCAGGCGTGCCCATCTTGTCGGCCACTTCGCGCAGGCGGTTCGAGTTGGAGCTGTTCGGGCTCCCGACCACGATCACCACCTCGACCTGCGGCGCCATGAACTTCACGGCTTCCTGGCGGTTGGTGGTGGCGTAGCAGATGTCGCCCTTCTTCGGCTCGATGATGTTCGGAAAACGCTCCTTCAGCGCGGCGATGATTTCCAGGGTGTCGTCCACCGACAGCGTGGTCTGCGACACGTAGGCCAGCGAATCCGGATTGGCGACCTGCAGCGCGCGCACGTCCTCGACCGTCTCGACCAGGTGCATGCCCTCTTCGGCCTGGCCCATGGTGCCCTCGACTTCCGGGTGGCCGGCATGGCCGATCATGATGATCTCGGCGCCCTGCTTGCGCATCTTGCCGACTTCGACGTGGACCTTGGTGACCAGCGGGCAGGTGGCGTCGAACACCTTCAGGCCGCGCGACTCGGCTTCCTCGCGCACCGCCTTGGAGACGCCGTGCGCCGAGAACACCAGCGTGTTGCCGGGGGGACGTCATCGAGGTCTTCGATGAAGATCGCGCCCTTGCCGCGCAAATCGTTGACGACGTAGGCGTTGTGCACGATCTCGTGGCGCACGTAGATCGGCGCGCCGAACTGCTGCAGGGCACGCTCGACGATCTCGATCGCGCGGTCGACGCCGGCGCAAAAGCCGCGCGGCTGGGCCAACAGAATCTCGTTTTCCATAAATAAATGGTATGTGTCGGTGACAGTGTCTTATAACACGGAAATCAATTGCACTTCGAACGTCAACGGCTGGCCGGCCAGCGGGTGGTTGAAGTCGAAGACGGCGGCATCGTCGCGCAGTTCGCGCAGCACGCCGGCAAAGCGGCCACCGCCGGGCGCGGCGAAGTCGACCAGGTCGCCGACCTGGTAATTGGCGTCCAGTTCCGAATTCTCGTCCAGCGTCTTTTTCGATACGGCTTGGATCAACTCCGGATTACGTTCACCGAACCCTTCTGCCGGACTCAGCTCAAACCTGGCTTGCGCACCTTCTTCCAGGCCCAACAGCCGCTGTTCGAGGAAGGGCGCGAGCTGGCCCTGGCCCAGCATCAGCGTGGCCGGCGTACCGCCGAAGGTCGTGACGATATCGGTGCCGTCGGCGCTGGAGAGGCGGTAATGCAGGGTCAGGTAAGCCGATTCGGTGACGACGGGAAGCGTGTTGGAAGACATTGCAATGGTCGGATGGCGGGCAAACCGCTATTGTAAGCCAGAGCCGCCCTTCCCGTCCCTCATCGATCCTTATCGCTTTTCTTTTCGCGGCCTTCTTTTCTGGGATCTTGCACAAGGTGGACGGGAGCATATGGGAATCAACGATTGGGTGGAGCAGGAACGGCCGCGCGAGCGGCTGGTGCGCGACGGGGCGGCGGCATTGTCCAACCCGGAACTGCTGGCGCTGCTGCTGCGGGTCGGCGTGCCGGGCAAGAACGCGGTGGAACTGGGACGCGACGTGCTGCAGCACTTCGGTTCGCTCCACGGCCTGTTCGGCGCCACGCTGCAGGATTTTTCACAGGTGCACGGGCTCGGCATGGCCAAGTATGCGCAGTTGCAAGCCGTGATGGAACTGGCGCGGCGCGCCATCGGCGAGCAGTTGCAGGCCGGCGCCAGCCTGTCCTCGCCGGACATGGTCAAGCGCTACCTGCAGGTCAAGCTGGGTGGCCAGCCTCACGAATCCTTCGTGGTATTGTTCGTGGACGTCAAGAATCGCCTCATCGTCGACAAGGAATTGTTTCGGGGCACACTCACGCATACCAGCGTGTACCCGCGCGAGGTGGTCAAGGCGGCGCTGGCCTGCAATGCCGCCAGCGTCATGCTCGCGCACAACCATCCGTCCGGCGTCGCCGAGCCGAGCGACGCCGACCTGCGCCTGACGCGCTCGCTGTCGCAGGCGCTGGCGCTGGTCGACATCCGCGTGCTCGACCACTTCGTGGTGGCGGGGCCGGTGGTGCATTCGTTTGCCGAAAACGGCCAGTTGTAGCGGCGCAGCCCGGATGCGGTAGCGTACCTGTCCGTCCGGCATCCATCAGGAGGCATCGAAGCGGTAGCAGCCGACATCGAACGCCATGCTGCCGGGGCTGCCGAAGCGGCGCGCCAGGCGCACGTGCTGCCGGTGCAGCAGCGCCGCCTGCGGGTAGGCTGCATGAAAGCTGCGCTGCCAGCCCGGTCCGGCCTCATCATGCGTCACCAGCAGCACCATACCGCTCGGGGGCGGCCCCGTCCCTGGCGCCGCATCGAGCAGCACGGTGCGCAATTCGGGGCGCGCAAAGCGCAGGTTGCCGGCGGACAGCAGGCTTTCGGTGACGACGACCTGCGCCGCCGGGCAGGCCCGGCGCAGTGCGTCCGCCAGGCGCTCGTAAGGGTGATGCGGCACCACCACCATGCCGAACGCCGGCGTCAGCCAGGTGCGCGCCGGCAGCAAGGCCAGGAACAGCAATCCCGCCGCCACAGCGGCGCGGCGGATGGCGGCGCACGCCCGCGCGCTGCGCAGCGCCGGCAGCAGCACGAACGCAGCCAGCGGCAGCGGGAACAGCAGGGGCATCATCCAGCGTTCCTTGATGGTGCCGACCTGCCCGGTGAAGGCGAGCGCGGCCAGCATCAGCGCGACGCTGCCATACAGGCACAGGAAGAAACGCGCCTCCGCGGTGTGCGCCTGCCATTCGACAGGCCGGTGCAAGCGCCAGTGGACGATTGCAAGCACGCAGGCCGGCAGCGCCGCGAAGGTCAGTGTCGCCGTCGCCAGGTCGGCAAGGCCGCCGAGCACGCGGTCCAGGTAGGCGACCCCTTCGTTACCGGCCTGCATCTTGCGCAGGGTCCCGCCGAACGCCAGGTCCGGGTGCGCCAGCATCCAGGCGGCGTGCGGCGACACCACCAGCAAGGCGGCCGGCAGCGCCCCCCAGGTGCGGCGGTTCCACAGCACGCGGCGCTGCTCCGGCACCAGCAGGCTGGCGCAGACGAGTCCGGCCAGCAGGATGCCGAAGTTGTACTTGGCCTGCAGGCCGAGCCCGCACAGCAACCCGAACCAGGCATACCGTGCCAGCGTCGGCTTGCCGAGCAGGCCGACATACGCTGCCAGCACAGCGCATGCGAGCGTCAGCAGCAGCAGGGAATGGGTCTGGATACGCAAGGTTTCCCAGCCGATCTGCGGGAACAGCGCCAGCATGGCTGCCGCCGCCAGCGCCGCGTCGCGTCCCACCAGCGGCCGCGACGCCCGGTACAGCGCCACATAGGCCGTGGCCAGCAGGATCGCCTTGGGCAGGATCAGCCCGAAACGGTCTATGCCGGTGACCGAGAACACCAGCCACTGCAGCCAGGCGTACAAGGGCGGCTGGGTGCCGTAGCCGAGCCGCAGTTGTTGCGTCAGGTAGACGATCTCGGCTTCGTCGCGGTCGAGCGCGCCTGGCATGCCGGCGCGGACCAGCAGGTAGGCAGAGAAATACGCCAGCAGGACCGCCAGCCAGCGCAGTGCGCTGGCGGTCTGCGTGCCTGGCCGCACCTCATAGCCACGGCGCTCGCCGGCGCGTGGCACGATGGAAACAAACGTCGGGTTTTCGCTGGACATGCGCCGGCCCATGGAGCGATGCGATCAGTCCCTACACTGACGCCTGGCTGCCGCATGCCTTTGAAGGGACGCAAGGCCGACGCCGATGCTCTCTGCATGACCGGTAATCGTGGCGCCCTTCCCACGACATGCATGATCGCTCCATCCTTTTCCGACGTATTTCGTCGACAAGAAGATCGCCCGCATCACGTCGAATGGCGCCGATCCGGCATCGCCGCGTCGGTCGATCACGAACCGAATAGACGTGTGTAAACAGCAGCTTACAAAAGAACCATCGGTCCCGCGCAGTGAGCACATCTGCAGCAGATTGCGAAATCTTACGATTGTTAAATTCATTGAATAATTTAAGAAACAATTTTTTTCTGCAAGTTGTTGATTACGCGACGGTTTTCACGCTATACTCTCGTTTTTCCAATTGTGGAAGTTTACTCAAGGAGTGCGCTATGGCACGTGTTTGCCAAGTTACTGGCAAGGGCCCGATGGTTGGCAACAACGTCTCCCACGCCAACAACAAAACCAAACGTCGTTTCCTGCCGAACCTGCAGAATCGTCGTATCTTCGTTGAATCCGAAAACCGCTGGGTCTCCCTGCGTATTTCCAACGCCGGCCTGCGCGTCATCGACAAGCTCGGCATTGAAGCTGTGCTGGCCGACATGCGCGCCCGCGGCGAGAAAATCTAACTAGGGAGCTATCATGGCAAAAACTGGCCGCGACAAGATCAAACTGGAATCGACCGCAGGTACCGGTCACTTCTACACCACGACCAAGAACAAGCGCACCATGCCGGCGAAGATGGAAATCACCAAATTCGACCCGAAAGCGCGCAAGCACGTGATCTACAAAGAAACCAAGATCAAGTAATCTTGTTCTTTCGTAGTCGAAAGCCGCCCACGACAGTGCGCGGCTTTTTTTATTGGCTTTTCCCACAGTTCCGCGCTCACCATTGATACGCATCAGCCGGTAGCGCTATATCGTCTCCTTATCAGCAGGTGTGTCTATAGTCGGACCGACGCCGGCCCTGGAGAGTACGATGAAGACGCTGCGCCTGCTTGTGCTGCTGCCCTGCCTGCTGGCGGCCTGCGCCACACCCTACCGCCCGCCGGTGGTGGTGCATGACAGCACGCCCTTCCCCGGCCTGGCCGCCCTCACCGCCGGCGGCGGCGCCCGCCCCGTCGACCTGATCCTGGTGCACGGCATGTGTACCCACGATGCCG
This sequence comes from Massilia forsythiae, assembly GCF_012849555.1. Taxonomy (NCBI): domain Bacteria; kingdom Pseudomonadati; phylum Pseudomonadota; class Betaproteobacteria; order Burkholderiales; family Oxalobacteraceae; genus Massilia; species Massilia forsythiae. The sequence continues at coordinate 3,053,043 of NZ_CP051685.1, read as the reverse complement.
CCTGGGTCGACCGCAACGTCGAACGGATCGCCGGCGCCGTCACGGCACAGGCGCCAGGCGCCGCGCTGCAATCGGCCAGGAGGGCGGCCGCCGACAATGCCGCCGTCGAGTTGCTCGACAGCACGCGCCGCGTCGGCGCCGGGACGGTGCGCTTCCATGGCATCTTGTGGTCGCCGCTGACGGCGCCGCTCAAGCGCCAGCTGGCCTACGACAATACCGGCGGCCCGACCGATTGCGCCGGCGATACCGTATGCCGGCCGGTGCGGGCGTGCCTGAACGGGGTCGTGAAGGACAAGCTGCTGAACGATTGCCTGGCCGACGTCCTGATCTACGAAGGCAACAGTCGCGACACCATCCGCGACACCATGGCCGGCATCGTGGCGCAGGTGATCGATGCCGATCCGGACAGCGACGCCCCGCTGGTGGTGGTGGCGGAAAGCCTGGGCAGCAAGATGCTGTTCGACGCGCTGGCCAGCATGCTCGAATCGAACCAGCCGCGCCTGCAGGCGCTGGGACGACGCGCCGCACGCCGCCTGGCCCTGATCTTCATGGCGGGCAACCAGTTGCCGATCCTGGCGCTGGCCGAGCAGGACGTGGTGGCGCGCGCCATGCCGGAACAGGATACGCTGCAGCGCTTCCTGGACCTGCGCCGGCGCCAGGCCGGCCTGCCCGGCGAACGTTCCGGCGACTTGCGGCGGCTGAGCGTCGTCGCCGTGACGGACCCGAACGATTTATTGTCTTATCGATTGTTACCGGCGCGTTATGCCGCGTCCGATGTGGCGGTGGCCGACGTGCTGGTGTCCAACGACACGACCTGGTTCGGCCTGATCGAACATCCGGTCACCGCCCACCTCGGCTATCTCGCCAATCCGGACGTGGGCGCCCTCATCGCCTGCGGCTGGCCGCGCGCCGCGGTGTGCCGCTGAATCGGCTCAGCCCGCATCCGGGAAATGCAGCGGTGTGATGGCTTCCGAGACGAACTGCTCGGGCGTGAGCGGGCGGCAGCGGCGCGGCTCGGCCAGCACGCGCGCGATCACGTGCTGCGGCACGCCCTTGTACGCCATGTAGCGCCGGGCCTGGTCGGCATCGCGCACCGCCAGGATGTTCAAGCCGCGCGCGACCGCATTCGAGGTCGGTACATCGTTCCTCCGCTGGCGATCGCTCATTGCTGCCTCCCGCAGTCTCCGGCACGGCCCATCGGAAACGCTCGGCCGGATAGCCGACGAACAATGGCGCCATGGTTTCAGGCGCCAATATACACCGCACGCGGCCTGCGATCCACCAACCTTCCCGCGGGGTTGACCGGTGCGTCTATGCTGCCGCGCATGAGGCCGCTGCCGCATTGCCCGGCGCCGCGCCAATGAAAAACGCCCCTGGGCAGGGGCGTTTCGGTACTGCATCGACGTGGACGGCGCCGCGCACCGCCCGGGCATCCGGTCAGGCGTAGCTGCGCAGGCGCAGCGAGAACTCCTGCAGCGCCTTGATGCCCGAGGCTTCGGCGCGTGCGCACCAGTCCTGCAGCTGGTGCAGCAGCTGGTCGCGGGTCGAGTGCGAACGTTCCCAGATCGCGCCCAGTTCCACGCGCATCTGGTGCATGGTTTCCAGCGCCTTGCTGTGCTGGAACAGCTCGGTCAGCTGGGCTTGCTGCGGCGCGGCCAGCTTGGCCGGTTCGCGCTGCATCAGCTTGCGCGAGCTCTTGAGGAAGCGCGCTTCCAGCTCGGCCTTGTGCTTCAGGTGCTCGACTTCCTCGCGGAACGCCGCCTTCACCGACTTGGCGTACTTGGCCATCACGTCGTAGCGGTTGGCGATCACCGCCTGCAGCGTGTCGAAGTCGGCTTCCAGCTTGTTCTTGGCCAGCTTCGGCTTCGGCGCCACTTTTTTCACCTTCGCCAGGCCGATCATTTCCATGGTGCGGATGTAAGCCCAGCCGATGTCGAACTCGTACCACTTGTTGGACAGCTTGGCCGAGGTGGCGAAGGTGTGGTGGTTGTTGTGCAATTCCTCGCCGCCGATCAGGATGCCCCAAGGCATCAGGTTGGTCGCGGCATCGTTGCAGTCGTAGTTGCGGTAGCCCCAGAAGTGGCCCAGGCCGTTGATGATGCCGGCCGCGGTGATCGGGATCCACAGCATCTGCACTGCCCAGATCGTGATGCCGATCACGCCGAACAGCATGACGTTCAGCGGCAGCAGCATCGACACGCCCAGCCAGCTGTACTTGGTGTACAGCTTGTTCTCGATCCAGTCGTTCGGGCAACCGTGGCCATACTTTTCCAGGGTTTCCTTGTTCTTGGTCTCGGTGCGGTACAGTTCCGCACCTTCCAGCAGCACCTTCTTGATGCCGTAGGTGACCGGGCTGTGCGGATCGTCGACGGTTTCGCACTTGGCGTGGTGCTTGCGGTGCACCGCTGCCCATTCCTTGGTCACCTGGCCGGTGGTCAGCCACAGCCAGAAACGGAAGAAATGGCTGGCGATCGGGTGCAGTTCCAGCGCGCGGTGGGCCTGGTGGCGGTGCAGGTAGATGGTGACGCCGGCGATCGTGATGTGGGTCACGACCAGCGTGTACACGACCACCTGCCAGACCGACAAGTCCAGCAGGCCGCCATCCAAGAAGGACAGCACGGCGTGGAAGATGTTGCTCAGGAAATTCATTAATGCTCCAAAGGGGAAAGCTTCGAGGAGTGCCGTCGGGCCAGGGAGGGGGATCGGAGGCGGGCTGTCAAGACAGGGCGTGACAGATCCCGCATTTTACGCGCAACCAGTGTTAAGTGGCACTCTCGAGGAAAATCAATTCGCCGGGGGCGATAAATTCGGATCCGATTGCGTGATCCGCGCCACAACCGAGGCTATATGGGAGTCGAGCAGGCGAGTATCAACCGATGGATACCCGAGTTTGATGGTGCCGGCTTGTACCAGCGCATAGATTCGCTTGTTGATTTCGGCCGCCACGCCGCCCTGCCCGTTTTCCGGATCGGCGATCCAGAAGCCGACGTCGAGTTCGTAGCCGTCGTTGCCGAAACGCGACAGCGAGCAGCCGGGCGCCGGCTCGTCCAGCACGCGCGCCACCCCGGCCGCCTGCGCCGCCAGCAGCGGCATCACCACGTCCAGGTCGGAGCCGTAGGCCACCGTCACCTTGGTCGTCGCGCGCACGCGGCGCGTGGTCAGCGACTGGTTCAGCACCGGCCCGGAAATCAGCATTTCGTTCGGCAGCACGGTTTCCACGCCGTCCAGCCCCTGCAGCACCGTGTAGCGGGTATTGATCTGGGTGACCTTGCCGGTGAAATTGCTCACCGAAATCATGTCGCCGATCGACAGGCTGCGCTCGATCAAAATGATGAAACCGGAGACGTAGTTGCTGGCGATGCGCTGCATGCCCAGGCCGAGGCCGACGCCGAGCGCGCCGCCGAATACCGACAACACCGTCAGATCGATGCCGACCAGGTTCAGGCTGAGCAGCACCGCGCCGATGATCAGGAAAGCGCGGCTGACGCGCGCCAGCGCCACGCGCAGCGAACTGTGCAGCGCATTCACCCCCATCAGCCGTTCTTCCAGGGCAGCGCCGGCCCACAGCGCCAGCATCAGCAGCACGACCACCGAGACGATCGCCTGCAGCACGTCGGCCAGCGTCACGTACTTCTTGGGCGCGATCGGAATCCGGTAGCTGTCGAGGAAATCGAAGATGTCCGGCCACATGCCGGTGATGTACAGCGCCACCGCCACCCACACCACGGCCGCGAAGATCTTCTCGAAGGTGACGAAGGCTTCGCCCAGCTGCCCGCGCCGGCCGAACACCCGCCGCAGCAGGTAGAACACCAGGCGGATCACGGCCAGCGACAGGAACAGCGGCATCGCCACTTTCACGATATTCGTATGAAAGTGGTTCTTTTCCAGCAGATAGCGCGACGCGGCCAGCAGCCCGACCACCAGCAGCGGCGCCATTACGCGTGTGAAACTTTCCACGCCGGTATGGCGGACGCCACCCTGCACCTCGGCATTGCCGCGCTGGCGCCGGTACCACCAGCCCTGCACCAGGCGCGCCGCCAGCCAGCCGACCAGCATGCAGGCGGCGACCGCCGCCAGCTGCCATGGCATGCCGGGGCGGCTCATGTCGTCAATCAAGTCTCCGATCAGGCTGGTCAGCGGCATCGTTTATTTCAATGTCTGGATGAAGAAACGGCCGCGCGACGGGCGGCCGCGATCGCCTGTCAGGCGGCGGCGTCGGCGTCGGCGGCGTCGCCGCTTTCGACCGCGGGTTCATCGGCCTTGGCGGTGCCGGCCTGGGCGGATTTGCGCTCGAACACCGCGGCGAAGAAGCCATCGGTGCCATGCTTGTGCGGCAGCATCTTGAGCGTGTCGCCCATCTCCAGTGCGATGCGCTGCTCGGCCAGCACCTTGTGCATCGGCACCAGGTCGAAGTCCGGATGCGTCGCCAGGAACTGTTCGACGATGCCGTCGTTTTCCTCGTTCAGCAGGCTGCAGGTGGCGTACACCAGGCGCCCGCCGAACTTCACCAGGCGCGCCGCGCCGTCCAGGATCGACGCCTGCTTTTGCGTCATCTCGGCGATGCCTTCCGGCTGCTGGCGCCATTTCACGTCCGGATTGCGGCGCAGCGTGCCCATGCCCGAGCACGGCGCATCGACCAGCACGCGGTCGATCTTGCCAGCCAGACGTTTTACCTTGGCATCACGCTCGTGCGCGATCACCACCGGATGCACGTTCGACAGCCCGCTCCTCGCCATGCGCGGCTTCAGCTTGGTCAAGCGCTTTTCCGACACGTCGAAGGCATACAGGCGGCCGGTGTTGCGCATGAGAGCGCCGATCGCCAGCGTCTTGCCGCCGGCGCCGGCGCAAAAGTCGACCACCATCTCGCCGCGGCGCGCGCCCAGCAGTTGGGCCAGCACCTGGCTGCCCTCGTCCTGGACTTCGATCGCGCCTTCCTTGAATAGCGGCAGGTTCTGCAGCGCCGGCTTTTTCTGGATGCGCAGGCCGAGCGCCGAGTATGGCGTCGGTTCGGCCACGATCGGCGCGGTGGCCAGCTCGGCGATCACCTTGTCGCGGTCGGCCTTGAGCGAGTTCACGCGCAGGTCGAGCGGCGCCGGGGTGTTCAGTACCGCGGCCAACTGTTGCGTCTCTTCCTCGCCATATTGGGCCACGAACTTGTCGTACAGCCAGTCCGGCAGGTTGGCCAGCTTTTTCGGCGGCAGCAGCGAACGGTCGATGTCCTTGATGCGTGCCAGGAACGCGGTTTCGTCGTCCGACAAACCGCCCAACGAATCGACGCCGATGGCTTCCGCCATGCCGAGCAGGGTCAGGCGGCGCATGGTGGCGCCGGCGCCGGCGAAATCGGTGAAGAAGGTCTTGTTGCGCAGCACGGCATATACGCACTCGGCGATGGCGCCGCGTTCGCGTCCGCCCAGGCGCGGATGGTCCTTGAAGTAGCGCGACAGGGTGACGTCGGCAGGCGCGGTAAAGCGCAGGATCTCGCGCAATACCTCTTCCGCATTGCCGAGAATCGCGGGTGGCAATCTCATGGTGTTCCTTGGATTCTTGAATGGATTAGTGTCGGATGGGCGCGCTCAAGCGCCGGCGGTCTCGAGGATGCGGACCGCGCCGCCTTCGATGCGCAGCCGGTCTTCGACGAACAGGCGCACCGCTTGCGGATAAATGATGTGTTCGTGTTCCAGCAGGCGCTGCGCCAGGCTGTCCTCGGTATCGCCGGGCAGCACCGGGATGCGCGCCTGCAGCACCGCCGGACCGTGGTCCAGCTCGGCGGTGACGAAGTGCACGGTGGCGCCGTGTTCGGACACGCCCGCGGCCAGCGCCTGGCGATGCGTGGCCAGGCCCGGGAACAGCGGCAGCAGCGACGGGTGGATGTTCAGCATGCGCCCGGCATAGTGCTCGACGAAAGGCGCCGTCAGGATGCGCATGAAGCCGGCCAGCACCACCAGGTCCGGTGCGTAACCGTCGACGGCCTGGCGCAGCGCCGCATCGAAGGCGTCGCGCGTGGCAAATTCTTTGCTGGGCACCACCGCGGTCGGAATGCCATGCGCCCGGGCGAATGCCAGCCCCTTGGCGTCGGCCTTATTGCTGATCACGGCGGCGACGCGCGCCGGCCAGCGCCCGGCTTCGAGCGCTCGCACGATGGCTTCCATGTTGCTGCCGCGGCCAGAAATAAGGATCACGATATTTTTCATAAGCGGGCATTGTAACCCGAGGGGCGGGGGTGGACCAATGGAAAGGGACGGGAGAAAGGCGGTCGGGCATGCCGGCAATCGCGCTTGCCGGTTTGCCGGGACCACTTCCAGACGTCGTCCCCGCGCAGGTGGGGACGACGATGCATGTCACTCGAACGGTCGCGCGCCCACCCAGCCCACCGATTGCGGCGACTGCGGTTCCTCGAACGAGTAAAACACCCGGAACGGCACCTTTTTCTCCGCCCAGAACTCGGCCGCGTCGCGGAACACGTCGAGCAGCGTCTCGCGCGCTTCCTTGTCGAATTTCTGGGTATTCGGCAGTTGGTCGAGCACGGCGATGAACCCGGGCTGGGGGCCGGCGCCGGCGATGACGTCGGTGAGGCAATTACGCAACGCATCGAAATTCTTGCTGCAGGGCTTGGAGAAATAAAACTGTTCGCCGATGCGGGCGCAGACTTGCTGCTTGGTCAGGGCATTCGAGCACATGGCGTAGAGAAAATGATGGCCCAATCGCACCGCTTCCTTCTGCAGCTCCGTGATACGGTAGGCGCGGATGGCTTGCACAAGATTCTGCGGTACTCTCATCAACAAACTCATTTTTTCCTCATAGGAGCCTCGAAACCTGCTGCGACGGTTTTTCGAGTGTCCTCAAATCACCCGGTCTGGTCAGCCGGCGCCAGCGCGTGTTTGTTGTGGAAGCGTCGGGCTTGTTCGCTTTCTCCTGGTCTCGTTTCCACGCGCCAATAAAACCCTGCATCTCCTAAGGGTAACGTTTTGTGATAGTCGAATCAACCCGAATATGGCCGAGCCGGGCATATTTATAAAAAAATTCGGCTTTTTTACCTGGTTTATACCTTTTTGACCGTATTTTCCCTTAAAACGTCGTCATCACATGCATACTGCCTGTTACATTTTGTTGCCACGTGGATTGACCGTACGTGCCGGACTGGCGCTACCATGCAGTGGTGGCAGTCGCCTTTTCAACCAATACCGTGTCGATCCCCGGATCACAGAAAGAGGTAGGAACATGAACTTCAATGCCAAACTGATTCTTGCAGCAGTGGGCGTGTGCGCCCTGCCGCTGGCGTCTGCTCAAGCCGACAATTTCGAGGACTACGGCCGCGTCACCCGCGTCCAGCCGCGCATCGAGCAAGTGCGCACCCCGCGTCAGGAATGCCGCACCGAATATGTCCAGAACCAGGTCCAGCCGCAGCGCAGCCAGGGCGGTTCCGTGATCGGCGGTATCGCCGGCGCCCTGCTGGGCAGCCAGGTCGGCGGCGGCAACGGCAAGGTCGCGGCAGCCGCGGCCGGTGCGATCGCCGGCGCCGTGGTCGGCGACCGCGTCGACAACGACGGCCGCAACTATGCGCCGCAGACCCAGGAACAGGCCGTGCGCCAGTGCCGTACCGTCGATTCGGTCGAGCAGCGCACCAATGGCTACGACGTCACCTACGACTACCGCGGGCGTTCGTACACCACCGTGATGGGCCGCGATCCGGGCAACCGCATCCGCCTGCGCGTGTCGGTCGAGCCGGATCAGTACCAGTAATCTCTTCCGGCGCGGGGAACTGCCCCCTTCTCCGCGCCGTCGGCTTTTTTGCATGGCCTGCCCCCTCCCAGACATGCCTGCAACGCTTCTGTAGTGCCCTTGCACTACAGAAGCACCTGCATCGATAATAGGACGTTCCCTCCAGGCTGTCCTATGCTCATCAAACGCAAATCCATCGAACAGGCCGAATCCTCGCGCCGTCCCGCGCGCAAGCCCAAGTTCGCCCCTGTCACCCTGTCCGAACAGGACGGCGTGCGCTATCTCCACTTCGGTACCGAATGGGTACAAGGTGCCATGCGCATCCGCAAGCCGGATTGGCCCGAACTCGAATATGCCCAGCAGATGATGGCCTGGATGCTGTTCATCGATCAGCCGCGCGCCATCGCCCAGCTCGGCCTGGGCGCCGCCACGCTGACCAAGGCCTGCTACCGCCATTTCCCCGAAGCCAGCGTGACCGCGGTCGAACTGAACCCGGCCGTCACCGCGATCTGCGCCTCGATGTTCAAGCTGCCGCCCGAGGACGAACGATTGCGCGTGCTGGAAATGGATGCGCTCGATTTCGTGCTGGACGACGCCAACCACGGCCGCTTCGACGTCCTGCAGTGCGATTTATATGACGCCACCGCGCGCGGCCCGGTGCTGGACACGCCCGAGTTTTATCGAGCGTGCGAAGCCTGCCTGGCGGACGGCGGCATCATGACCGTCAATTTGTTCGGCGACCACCCCAGCTTCGCCAAGAACATCAAGGCGATGCGCTTCGCCTTCGACCAGGTGATCTGCCTGCCCGAAGTCCACGACGGCAACGTGGTCGCACTGTGCTTCAAGGACAGGCCGGACCTCGATCCGGCGCGCCTGGCCGCACGCGCCGCCGCCATCGCCGCCGCCACCAAGCTGCCGGCCAAGGCCTGGCTCAAGGGCTTGCAGGCGGGGTTGCAGGCCGGCTAGCCCTCCACCACCGTCGAGCGTTCTCATGAACACCACCGCCACCGCCACCGCGCCCAAAGCCAAGCCGAAAACGCTCGACCTGCAAACCCTGTTTTCCTGGCTGCTGGCCGACGGCATCGTCGACAAGTCGACGGTGAAGCCGCATTTCGCCCAGGCGCAGGGCATCCTCAAGGCGGCGGCCGGCTCGATGCACCCGCTGACGGCCATCGCCCAGTGCAAGATCGTCTCCGGCAAGGCGCCCCATAAACTGCTGACGCTGGACCTGCTGAGCGAATGGTGCGCCGCCAAGATCGGCCTGCCCTTCCTGCGCATCGATCCATTGAAGATCGACTTCACCAAGGTGGCCGACGTGATGTCGGCCAGCTACGCCGCGCGCTTCAACATCCTGCCGGTGGAACTGGGGCCGGGCACGCTGCTGGTAGCCAGTGCCGACCCCTTCCACACCGAATGGCAGGACGAGATCGCGCGCATCTCGCGCCGCCGCATCGACTTGGTGATCGCCAATCCGCTCGACATCGCGCAATACATCTCGCAGTTCTTCAGCCTGGCGAAGTCGATCCGCGATGCCAACAAGTCGAACGGCCAGGACCTGGCGCTGCGCAACAACTTCGAGCAACTGGTCGAACTGGGCAAGCTGAACAAGCAGGTCGACGCCAACGACCAGCACATCGTCAATATCGTCGACTGGCTGTGGAGCTACGCCTTCGAGCAGCGCGCCTCGGACATCCACCTGGAACCGAAGCGCGACGCCGGCGCCATCCGCTTCCGCATCGACGGCGTGCTGCACCAGGTCTACCAGGTGCCGGCCGTGGTGATGCTGGCGATGACGGCGCGCATCAAGCTGCTGGGACGGATGGACGTGATCGAAAAACGCCGCCCGCAGGACGGCCGCATCAAGACCCGGACAAACACGGGACAGGAGGTCGAGCTGCGCCTGTCGACCATGCCGACCGCCTTCGGCGAAAAGCTGGTGATGCGCATCTTCGACCCGGAAGTGGTGGTCAAGACCCTGCCCGAACTCGGTTTTCCGCCGGAGGATGCGCAGCGCTGGGATGCGCTCACCAAGCGCCCGCACGGTATCATCCTGGTCACCGGCCCGACCGGCTCCGGCAAGACCACGACCCTGTACACCACGCTGAAAGCGCTCGCCACCAGCGAAGTCAACGTGTGCACGGTCGAAGACCCGATCGAGATGGTGGAAGCGGCGTTTAACCAGATGCAGGTGCAGCCGGGCATCGACCTGTCGTTCGCCGACGGCGTGCGCGCGCTGATGCGCCAGGACCCGGACATCATCATGGTCGGCGAGATCCGCGACCTGGAAACCGCCGAGATGGCGATCCAGGCGGCGCTGACCGGCCACCTGGTGCTGTCGACGCTGCACACCAACGACGCGCCCTCGGCGGTGATGCGCCTGCTGGAACTGGGCGTGCCGCACTACCTGCTGGAAGCGACGCTGATCGGCATCATGGCCCAGCGCCTGGTGCGCACGCTGTGCCCGCACTGCAAGTCGCCGGACGGCGAACTCAACGACGACGTCTGGAACAGCATCGGCGGTGCTTGGAAGATCCCGAAGCCGGCGACCGTGTACCGTCCGATCGGCTGCCCGGAATGCCGCCAGACCGGCTACCGCGGCCGCACCGGCCTGTACGAACTGGCCACCGTTACCGAGGCGTTCACGCGCCTGATCCAGGAAGACACCGACCTCGCCGCCCTGCGCCGCCAGAGCATGGCCGACGGCATGAAGCCGCTGCGCCTTGCCGGCGCCTTCAAGGTGATCGAGGGCGTGACCACGGCCGAGGAAGTATTGAAGACCACGACATCGCACTAGCTGCCGTGATTTTTCACGTCGCCTCTAGCGCAAGTCAAAACGGCCAGCTATAATGCATGCCTTCTTCGGGTCGTTAGCTCAGCTGGTAGAGCAGCGGACTTTTAATCCGTTGGTCGCAGGTTCGAATCCCGCACGGCCTACCAAAGAATTCTGCAGTAGATGAAAACGCCAGGCATTCGCTTGGCGTTTTTGTTTTTGCAACCCTCCAGCTGGCGTCGCACAAGCGGCCGGGCCGCGGTGCAGCGGATTGAGGCGGCAGCAGCGCCAGGCACGGGCATGCCATGGCAAACCCGCCGTCGCTTGAAAAAGCACTTGGCAAGCGCCGCCGAACCGCTATAATGCCGCCTTCTTCGGGTCGTTAGCTCAGCTGGTAGAGCAGCGGACTTTTAATCCGTTGGTCGCAGGTTCGAATCCCGCACGGCCTACCAAAGAATTCAGGCGCCAGCACCGTCGCCGTAAACGAAAAACGCCAGGCATCGCTGCCTGGCGTTTTTTATTGCATGCCGCCTACACTGCCCAGCCGGCATATTGCTTCCGACCAGGCTGCGCACCGCGATCGTGATGCAACGTTCAGCCGCGCTTCCTTCTCAAGCCGAACAATGCCAGACCCGCCGCTGCGAACAGCATTGTGCTGCTCGGCTCGGGCACATCGACCTGTTCCAGTGCGGTCAAATCGGACGAAAACATCATGAAGCCGTCGTCGTTCGTGCGCAGAAAAGAACTATTGATATGCGCATACGAAAACGAAGCGAGACTCAGCGATGCTGGAATGGAGGCATTGTCGAAAACGTTGCCCCTAAAGTTGTACAGACTGATATATGCCGATTTGTAGAACACATCTCCGTATGCTGAACGTTTCATGTCAAAAGTATCCGGTGCATATGCATAAGTGCCGACAGCCGGAGCACTATTGGTAACGAAGGTCGCGCCCAACCAGTTCAAGGAAAGCATCGATTCGAATGCCAGCCCCGTCATGGTGTCGTAGTAGCTGATGAAATCGGTTGCTCCGGAATCATAAGACAGATCCTCCGACCCTGCCGTTTGCTGCGGTTGGAAACGGCTCAACGGGACGTCGGTGTCGTATTGGAAGAAGCCGGTGATGATGTCGCCGATCGCTACGGGTTTTTCGGCGAAATCGCTGCGATCGACGTTGTAGAAATTGCCGGTCACGATGTCTTTCTCACGAATCGAAGAAACCTTCGCCTTGTACGCGTATTTGACAACGGATGCATTGGCACCTGCACTCAAACTTAAAGCCAGACCTGTAGCCAGAATTGAAACAACGGCTTTCATGAACTCTCTCTATTATTATAAAAGATGCAATAATACAACAATAATTCTAGAAAGAAAATTCTTTTTGATAATCTTTTTATCCATTCGGTATTGCGGATGGCAGCCTTGGAACCAGCCCTTGCCCCTCGACTTCCAGTAAAATCGCTTGATTGTTGCCAAATTTCACTAAACGCTTGGCCAATGGCGTGCGAGCCGCTATAATGCCGTCCGTCGGGTCGTTAGCTCAGCTGGTAGAGCAGCGGACTTTTAATCCGTTGGTCGCAGGTTCGAATCCCGCACGGCCTACCAAGAATTTGGTATCAAGCACTTGACCGCAACGCCAACCTCCGGGTTGGCGTTGTCGTTTCCAGCCTCCCATGCCCCAAACCCTCCTCGCCCCCGCCCACCACGAGCTGCTCATCAAGAAGAGCCGCTTCATCGCCTGCGTGCAACCGATGCCGGACCGCGCCGGCGCGCAGCAGGTGGTTGCGGGCCTGCGCGCCCGGCATCCGGGTGCCGCGCATGTGTGCTGGGCGCTGCTGGCCGGCGGCCACTCGGCCGCGGTCGACGACGGTGAGCCGAGCGGCACCGCCGGGCGGCCGATGCTGGACGTGCTGCGCCACCAGGACCTGGACGGCGTGCTGGCCACCGTGGTGCGCTACTTCGGCGGCGTCAAGCTGGGCGCGGGCGGACTGGTGCGCGCCTACACCGACAGCGTAGCGCAGGCGCTGCTGGCCGCGCACAAGGTCGCCATCGTGCGCCAGCGGCGGCTGCGCTGCAGCGCGCCCTACCCGCTCGAAGGCTTGCTGCGGCGCGAACTGGACCTGGCCGGTGCGGTGCTGGAACAGGTGGATCACCTGGACGTTGTCGGCTTCGTGTTTTCGCTTCCCGAGGACAGGGCCCCTGCGCTGGTGGCGCGCCTGAACGAGGCCGGCAACGGCCGCATCGCCTGGCGCAACGAGGCGGACGACCCGGACGACGGGCACGGCGGCTGAGCCGGCGCCCCATCATCCGGCGTAATACCCGACATCACGACTCAAAAGCGGACGCAGCCTGCATGAACGGCTATAGTGGCCGACCTTTCCCGCACGCGCGCCCGCGCGTGCCTCCTCACACGAAGAACATCCATGATCAAGAAAAGCCTGGCTCCGCTGGCCCTCGGCGGTTTCGGTATCGGCATGACGGAATTCGTCATGATGGGCATCCTGCCCGACATCGCGCGCGACCTGCACGCCACCATTCCGCAGGCGGGCTACCTGATCTCGGCCTATGCGGTCGGCGTGGTGGTCGGTGCGCCGACGCTGGTCGGCATGCTGGGACACCGTCCGCCGCGCAGCGTGCTGATCTGGTTCATGCTGCTGTTCGCGGTGTTCAATGCGCTGTCGGCGTTCGCGCCGAATTTCCAGACCGTGCTGCTGTGCCGCTTCCTGGCCGGCTTGCCGCACGGCGCCTTCTTCGGCGTCGGCGCCGTGGTGGCGACGCGCCTGGCGGACAAGGGCAAGGAAGCGGCGGCGCTGGCCAGCATGTTTTCCGGGCTGACGCTGGCCAACGTGGTCGGCGTGCCGGCCGGCACCTGGCTCGGTCATAACATGAGCTGGCGCATCGTGTTCCTGATCGTGGCCGCCATCGGCCTGGCCGCCGCCGTCATGCTGCACAAGCTGGTGCCGTGGTTCGCCGGGACGCCGGGCGCCGGCTTGCGCAACGACTTGCGCATCTTCCGCAACCCGAAGCTGTGGCTGGCACTGGGCATCACCTCGATCGGCACCGGCGGCCTGTTCGCCTGGCTGAGCTACATCGCGCCGCTGCTGACCGACGTGTCCGGCTTCCACGCCAACATGATCCCGATGATCATGATCGTGGTCGGCGTCGGCATGACCTTCGGCGTGAACCTGGGCGGCAGGCTGGCCGACCGGGTGGCGCCGCTGCGCGCCATCATCATCCTGCTGGTCACGATGGCGGTGCTGCTGGGCCTGACCGCCGTGCTGGCGCGTTCGCAGGCGGCGATGGTGGTGCTGGCGTTCGCAGTCGGCGCCAATGCGCTGGCACTGGGGCCGTCGATCCAGATCCTGCTGATCGAAGAGTCGCGCGAAGCCGAGATGCTGGGCTCGTCGCTGGGGCAGTCGGGGTTCAATATCGGCAATGCCACCGGGGCGTTCCTGGGCGGGATTCCGCTGACGCTGGGGTTTTCGTACACCTCGCCGCAGTGGGTGGCGGTGGGATTGGCGCTGTGCGGGCTGGGGTTGGCGCTGGCGATGGTGGCGCATGGGCGCCGCAGCGATGCAGGTGTGCTGGCTTGATAGGATCTTGCCGTGTCAGCTTGGGTCCCCACCTGCGCGGGGACGACGGTTTCTCTGCTATCGGTAATTACTTCACGCAGCAATGAACATCACTAGGGACAGTACAGGCATGCGTGCACAAGAATCGATTTTCAAACCAGCGTCGCCTGCTCCATCGATTCGCTGATGACGGCGGCTTCCTCGATGATGACCTGCAGCGTGGCTTCGTCCACCAGGTAGTCCAGCACGCTTTCACTGTGTTCCGGCAGCGGCGCCGGGGCCGTGCCCAGGGGCGACGGCACGGTGGCGTACATGTTGGCCATCAGCAGCGTGTCGAGCAGCGAGGCCGGCGGCATCTGCAGCCAGCCGCCGCGCAGCTGGAACACGACGTCGGCCACCGGCTCGGGCAGCGCCAGCTTGCGCGCCACCTCGCGCGTGACCACGTCTTCGCACAGTTCCGCCCATTTTTCCGGGTCTTCGTCGAGCAGGCCGGGAAAGCCGTCGGCGCGCGACAACAGGTAGAAGCCGCCGACCTCGTGCACGATGCCGGCGAACAACGCGGTGTCCGGGTTGACGAAGGTGACGCGGCGCGCGAACACGCTGGCCAGGGCGGCCACCTGCACCGTGTGCTCCCACAATTGTTCGCACTTGGCGCGCAGATTGGGATCGGCGATGCGGCTGCCGAACTGGCGCACGATCAGGCTCGTCACCAGCATCTGCAGGTTGCGGTAGCCGACGCGGGTGACGGCGGCGCGCACGTTGGTAATCGGGTGGCCGCCGGGATTGAAGGCGGACGTGTTGGCCAGCGCCACGGTGCGCGCCGCCAGCTGCGGTTCGCCCAGCACCAGGCGGATCGCTTCCTCCAGGTGGCAATCCGGATCGTTCAGCGCCTGCTGCAGGCGCAGCACGGCGTTCACGCTGGTCGGGAAGGAAATCTCACCGCGCGCCGCCTGGGCGGCGATGGTTCCGAAGGTTTCGAGTTTGTTCACGGCGGCGATTATACCGCGTCGTTCGTATCCTCAGAGCAATTCCGATCAGGCTTTTGCAACCTGTGGTAGATCAGCAATAAAAACCTGGGACGCCGGGTGGGCACCACGCACTCGGCCGTTTCCAGCCAGGCGCGCGGTGCCGTCACGACCAGTTACTTGACCTGGATCGCGTTCTTGACGTTGGCGACGCCGTCGACGCCCTGGGCCACCTTCAGCGCACGCTCCGCCTCGTCCTTGCTGTTGACGAAGCCGCTCAGCATCACGACGCCCTTCTCGGTCTCGACATGGATGCCCAGCGATTCCAGCTTCGGCTCCTTGAGCAGGCCGGCCTTGACCTTGGTGGTCAGCGCGGTGTCGGTGGCCGCCACGCGCGCCTTGGCGGCAACGGGGCCGGCGGCAGCCTGGCGGGTGGCGTCGCCGGCGCGGTCCACCGTGGTTTCGGTTTTCTGGGCAACGGTCGACGCCACCTGCCTGGTCTTTTCGACGGCGGTCTGCGCCACCTCTTTCGTCTTGTCGACAGCCGTCGCCGCCGCGGCCCTGGTCTTGTCGGCGGCGTTGCCGGCGGCGGCCTCGGTACGGTCGGCCACGGCGGCGGCGTTCTCGCGCAGCGGCGACGGTTTGGTGTCGATCAGGCAGCCGGTCTTGGCGTCGGTGCCGGCCTGCGCGCACTTGTCGACCGCGGCGGCCTTGGCCGGATCGCGCGTGTCGGTGCCGCTCACCAGGCCGCCGGATGCGGTGGCGCCGGCGCCGCTGGCGCCGCTGGCAGCGGCAGTGCGGTCGGCCTTGGCGTCGGCCACCGCGGCGGCGCGCACCGACTTGGCGTTGTTCATGCAGGCGTCCTTGTCGGCGCCGCTCTTGTCGTCGCAGCGCTCCTTGGCCAGCGCATATTCGTCGTCGGCCAGCATGGTGCGCGCGCGTTCGCGGCGCGCCGGCGTGTTGATGTACTTGGCCAGGGCGTTCGACTCGGCGCGGGTGCGCACGACCTTGGCTTCGGCCATGCAGATCTCGTTGTCGTTGCCCTTGAGCGCATCGCATTTCGCGACGGCTTGCTGGTAGTCGGCGGTCGACTTCTGGGTCGCCTCGCGGTAGGCGGTGGCGTCGTGGTTCAGGGCCGCGGTAGGCGCTGCGAAGCTGGCGCCCGCAGCAGTTGCCAGGAGGGTCGCAATCAGCGTTTTCATGGTCGATGCCCTTGTATCGGTTATTGTGATACTGGCATTAAACGCCGGACCCTGGCGCAGCTCTGTGCGTCACCGTACACTTGCCCGAAAAACCATTTCGATGCCTGGCGCAACGCAAGCGCTTGCTGCGCACTGGCGCATCAAAAGACCCTCGCGCCATAGCGGCATGGCATCGTCGAACGGCTGCGCGGCGGCGCCGAAGCGGCTGCCGTCGCGCGCCAGGCGCACCCAGGCGCGGGTATCGTGGCCGTTGCGCGCCGGCGGCTGGTCGTGGCGCAGCCGTTCCAGCCAGGCGTGCACGCGCGCATAGTCGCCGGGGTGGCTGCGCCGGGTCCAGGCCAGCGCCACCAGGTCGGCATAGCCTTCTTCGCGGCGCGTCTGGCGCAGCGCCCTGGCGGCCGCCAGCAGCGCGGGGTCGATCGCGCCTCCGTCGCCCGCTTCGTCGCCGGCCTCGACGAAGCCGGCCGGCAGCGCATGCCAGGCGCCCTGGGCATAGCGCCAGCAATGGCCGAGCTCGTGCGCCGCCATCGCTTCGATGAGTTCACCCTGCCGTTCCGGCGCCACGCCGGTCAGTTGCGCTTCGGCGCCGGGATTGCCGCGCAACGACAGCACCAGCTTGCAGCGCCGTGCGGCGAAACCCATCGCCATCGGCACGTCGTTCGGGCCGGCCTGCGGCTGCACCACGATGTCGATCGGCAGCGCCAGGCTGTGCGCGTAGGCCAGCACCGGGTAGGCTGCGTCCAGCCAGCGTCGTTCGAGCGGGGTGAGGTCGGCGGCGCTTGCCGCCGGGGTGGCTGCCGTAGCGGCTGCGTGGAACAGCGCGGCGAACAGGAATTTGTGCATCGACGGGGTCCCCGGCCATCGTTGAAATGCCTATTGGCAATTCTAGATCGCGTCGGACCCCATCCGCACCGCACCAGGCAGGAAACATTTCCTGCGTGTGCAAAAGATCAAAGCTGCCGATACCGCGATGCGACAGCTTGCGCGGCTAGCGCAGCGCTAGCGCCGCCGGCCGCCGCGCGGCCGCGCCCGCCCCGTCCAGCTTGAAGATACTGACCAGGTGCGTCAGGCTGCCGGCTTCGTGCTGCAGCGCCGCGGCGGCCGAGCCGGCCTGCTCCACCAGGGCCGCATCCTGGCGCGTGGCCTCGTCCATCTGGCCGATGGCGCGGTTGACCTGTTCGATGCCGGCGCTCTGCTCCTGGCTGGCGTGGCTGATCTCGGCCATGATGTCGGTCACGCGGCGCACGCTGGTGACGATCTCTTCCATCGTGCTGCCGGCCTGGTCGACCAGGCGGGCGCCGTCGTCGACCTTGGCCACCGAGTCGCCGATCAGCGCCTTGATTTCCCGCGCCGCCGCCGCCGAGCGCTGGGCCAGGTTGCGCACTTCGCCCGCCACCACCGCGAAGCCGCGGCCCTGTTCGCCGGCGCGCGCCGCCTCCACTGCGGCATTCAGCGCCAGGATGTTGGTCTGGAAGGCGATGCCGTCGATCGTGCCGATGATCTCGGCGATCTGCTTGGACGAATCGTTGATCGAGGCCATGGTCTGCACCACCTGCGCCACCACCGCGCCGCCGCGCTGGGCCACGTTCGAGGCCGATTCGGCCAGCGTGTTGGCCTGGCGCGCATTGTCGGCGTTCTGGCGCACGGTGCCGGTCAGCTGCTCCATCGACGACGCGGTCTGCTCCAGGGTATCGGCCTGGCGTTCGCTGCGCGCGGACAGGTTGCCGCTGCCTTCGGCGATCTCGGTCGAGGCGTTGGCGATGGTGAGCGTGCCGGCGCGCACCTGGCTGACGATGTTGACCAGGCTGTCGCGCATGCCCTTCATGGCGAACAGCAGGCTGGATTCGTCGCCGGCGTGGGTGGCGATCGGCACCGACAGGTCGCCGGCGGCGATGGCGCCGGCGATGCGTGCGGCGTAGTCCGGCTGGCCGCCGAGCTGGCGCAGCAGGCCGCGGCTGATGGTCCAGGCGGCGGCGATGCCGGCGCCGACTGCCAACGCCAGCAGCACCAGCATCCAGGCGAAGAAGCTGCCGGTCAACGCGCGCGCATCGTGGGCGCCTTCGTTGTTGAGTTTTTCCTCGAGGTCGATCAGCGCGTTGACGCTGGCCAGCCAGGCGACGAAGGCCGGCGCGGCCTGCTTGTCGAGCAGCGCGGCGGCCTCCGGAATCTTGTCGGCCTGGCGCAGCGCGATCACCTGGGCGATCAGCGGCTGGGTGCGCGCCTCGACTTCCTTGATCTTGACGAGGGCCTGCTTTTCCTCGGGCAGGATGTCGGCGCGCCCGGTTAACAGCGCATCCAGCGGCGCCGCCGATTTCTGGTAGTTCTGGTCGAGCGTGCGGATCAGGTCGATATGCGGCCGGGCGGCCTCGACGCTGGTGGACAGCACCACGTCGCGCACCGCGATCGCGCGGTCGTGCACGCTGCCACGGAAGTTGATCGCGTAGCGTTGCTTGACGCTATTGACATCGTTGATGTGGGTCAGGATCTCGTCGATGCGGCCGACGCGGTGGATGGCGAGGCCGGCCAGCACGGCCATGCATGCGAGGACGCAGCCGAAACCGAGTGCAAGCCGGCGGCCAATGGAAAGTCCAGTGGTGGTCATTGTGTAGTCGATGAAGTGGGATCCGGAGTCGGCGATCCGGGCGCATTTACCCACTTGATTTCCAAGGGGCAACTTCAACGACTATAGCATAAGCCAACACTGCATGTTTTACGGCAACACGGTTGGTGTTGCCGTATCACATCACCTCAAGGTCCACTTGCGTGGCGCCACCCTGGCGGCAGTCACGAATGTCGGGCGGATATCGTTCGGCACCGCCTTCATCTTGTCGAGCGCCTTCTGCACGTCGGGGCGAATCACCACGTAGCGCTGCATCAGCGCCTGGGCGCGCGCATAGTCGCCGGTGGCCTCGATGGTCAGGAACTCGCGGTCGAGGTCGGCCACGGCACCCTTGATCTTGCCGTAGTCGACCGAGAAGGTGCCGTCGCCGTGCGACACGAAGCCGCCCTTGTCGAGCAGGTAGTTCACCTGGATCGCCATGCCGCGCGCGTGCGAATCGGTCAGGCCGAAGTGCAGCGTGCGGAAGGCCGAGGCCAGGAATGTCACGTACAGCTTGCGCTCGGCGGCGGCGCCCTGCCCCAGCGAATTCTTGAGTTGTCCTTTGTCCATCATGTAGGCCAGCGCCCACAACCCGGTGACATCGGCCTTGGCTTCCTCGATGGTCGAATAGGCATCCTTCAAATCCTGGCGCGGGGTCGACGGCTTGCCGTCCTTGCCGGTGGTGGCGTGCGGGCCGAGGCCGTGCATGATCTCGTGGGCCAGGATGTGGGTGAAGAAAGCGTCGAAGTCGAGCTCCTTTTGCTCGTCCGCGCGCAGTACCAGCTTCGAGATCGGGCTCAAGGTGGCCTCGAACTTGGCTTCCTGGACGTTCTTGAGCATCACGCGCTTGGAACCGCGCTGGCGGATGATGCGCTCGTCGTTGGGCAGGTTGTAGGCCGCGGTCTGCACGCCCATGTTGCCGTCGCCGGCGCCGTACACCTGGTTGACCACCACCATCGGCGCGATCGCGCCCACCTTCGGATTGCGGTATTTCGCCTCCAGCGGCAGGTTGTTTTCCAGCTCCTGCAGGTGCTGGCCGAAGAAGTCCAGCTTGGCGGTTTCCTTCTGGTCGCGCACGTTCACGTAGGCCTCGAACGCAGCCTTGTAGCCGAACAGCTCGTCGTTGTAGGTCTCGTACGGGCCGATGGTGACGTCGACCGGGGAATCGAGGTCCATCCAGGCGAAGTCGGACGCCAGGTAATCGTTGGAAAGGAAGGCGTCGGCGCGCAGGTTCAGGAATTTCTTGAGCGAGGCGTTGCCGGTGGCGGCGGCGGCTTCCTTCAGCAGCTTCGACAGTTGCTGCAGTTCGGTACGGTACTCGTCGGCATACTTGACGATCTTGAACTGGGCGGCGCCCTTGCCGCCCTTATTGTCACGGATCGTCGTGAAGAACCACTGTGCCTGTTCCTTGTCCCTGGCCGGCAGCGCATTCATCCAGGTTTCCAGCGCCTGCTTGCTCGCGCCTTCCGGGTAGAAATCGGCGCCCGCCGGCTTCTCGGCCGGGATGCGGATGCCGGCATATTCGGCCGGCATGAACGAGCGGTTGCCGTCGAGGATCGACCATGGCCCCTTGTTCAGCCAGAAGTACTCGCGCCGCGCCTTGCCCAGCGGCGTGGTGTCCTTCAGCAGCGCCGTCCACAGCGCCGGGTTGCCGGACCAGCGCTGGCGCAGCTGCAGCGTGTCGACGATGCGCGCCGCTTCGATCAGCTTGGCGATGGCGACGCGGTCGCCGCTGGAGAGGTTGCTGGTGTCTGCGGTCAGGTCGACCGGCGCGAAGCGTTTGGCCATTGCGTTCAGGGCGTCGACCGAAGGCGGCGCGCCGGCTGCGGTGGATGGCGCGGGTGCCGCTGGCACCTGGGCAAAGGCGGTGGCGGCCGTGCCGACGGCGGCGGCCAGCAGCAGGGGAACGAAGCGCTTCTTCATGGGATGCCTTGGACGGGGGTTACGATCGGGGGATTGTAATCCGGTTCAGGCGGGGGATGCGATATTGCTGGGGAGCCGGGCGGGCAGCTTGGCGAGAGATGCGATATTGCTTGGGGGCCAAGCAGGCAGCTTGGCGCGGGAATCACACCTTGCGCCACCAGCAGCACCGTCGTCCCCGCGCAGGCGGGGACCCATGCTGAGTAACCAACCCCGCCTTTCTCAAGACTGTCGTTTACTTTGATGTATCGACTTATGATACCTAGCATGGGTCCCCGCCTTCGCGGGGACGACGTGCGTCTGTCGGCGGTGAACGGGAAGCTTGATTACCCGCTTGATTGCCGCTTAATTCCCCGCCCTGGCAATCGTCGCTTCCGGCTTGCCCTGCGACCAGCCGCCGCCCAGTGCGCGCGCCACCGACACGGCGGCGACCAGGCGCTGGGTGCGGATCTGGATCGCGGCGCGGTCGGCCGCCAGCGTGCTGCGCTGGGCGTCGGTAACGTCCAGGTAAGTGGACACGCCGCGGTCGTAGCGCGCCTGCGCCACCAGCAGCGCGCGCGCCGCGGCCTGCTGGGCTTGCGCCTGCACGTCGCCCTGCTGCTGGCGCTGGCGCACGTCGGACAGCGCATCCTCGACTTCGCGCAGTGCGGTCAGCAAGCGCACTTCGTGGTTCGCCACCGCCTCGTCGTAGCGGGCGCGCGCCAGATTCAGGTTGGCGCGGTTGCGGCCGGCGTCGAACACCGGCAGCGACAGCGCCAGCGGTCCGAACGAGAACTGGCGCGCGCTGCCCTGCGCCAGGTCGCGCAGGCTTTCCGACGCATAGCCGTAGTTGCCGGTCAGGGACAGCGCCGGATAGAACGCGCCCTCGGCCACGCCGACCTGGGCGTTGAACGATTTCAGGATCGCCACGCTGGAGGCCAGGTCCGGGCGCTGGCCCAGCAGGCTGGCCGGCAGGCCGACCGGGATCGTGGGCGGCAGCGGCAGCGTGGCGGCGATGTTGGCGTTGGCGGCGGTGGTGGCTTCGGCGTTCGCCATGGCGCTGCTGGTGTTGCCGGCGTCGCCGTTGGCGGCCACCGCGCTGCCCTGCGCCGCGGCGGCGCCCGCATCCGCCTGCGCCAGCAGCGGCACGCTCGGCGACGCGCCCACCAGCACCGCCAGCGCGTGCTCCAGCGCGTCGCGCTGGCGCTGCACCTCGTGCAGGTCGGCTTCGGCGTTGGCGCGTTCGATGCGCGTGCGCGAGACGTCCAGCTCGTTCGACAGGCCGGCGTTGAAGCGCGCCTCGATCAGTTCCTGCGATTCGCGCCGGGTGGCCAGCGCGTTGCGCAGGATCGCCATCTCGGCGTCCAGGCCGCGCAGCTGCCAGTAGCCGGACGCCACCTGGCCGGACAGCATCAGCAGCACGCCGTCGCGGTCGTCCTGGGCCGCCAGCGCCTGGGCATCGGAGGCTTCGACCACGCGCCGCACGCGCCCCCACAGGTCCAGCTCATAGGAGAAATTGGCGCCGATCGAATAGTTGTTGCCCTCGATTGCGCGGTGGCCCAGCGCCAGGCCGGTCGAGGTCTCGGCCGAGGTGCGCTGGTTCGATACGCCGGCCGACACGCTCAGCGACGGCAACTGGCCGGCGCGCGTGACGCCCAGTTGCGCCTGCGCCTGCAGCAGGCGCTGGGCGGCGGCGCGCACGTTGGGATTGTCGTGCAGGGCGCGGCGCTCGAGTCCGTCGAGGGTGGCGTCGTTGAACACGGTCCACCAGTCGGCCGGCAGGCGCGCATTGTCCTGCTGCGCGGCCTCGGCGTGGCGGTAGGCCGGCGTGACGGCGGCTTGCGGGGCCGTGAAATTCGGGCCGACGGTGCCGCAGGCGGACAGCAATGCGGCAGTGGCGGCGGCGATGGCGGTGTGGATGGCTGGCTTGAACATCGTATTTTTCATTGGAAGAGTTTCCTGTTCCGTCGTTACCGTGGCCGTGGAAGCTCGGCATGGGGGGAACAGTGCAATGCACTGTTCCCGCCTGCGCGGGGACGACGTATGGTGTGCGTAGGTCGCGTGACTATGTGGCGATCAGTGCCCGCCCCCGCCCGCGCCGCCCGGCGACTTGACCTTGTCGGCGAACCACAGCGGCACGATGGCGCCGATCAGGATCACGCCGACGATCCAGAAGCCGTCGTTGTAGGCCATCACGAACGATTCGCGCCGCACGATGCGGTCGACCGCGGCGATCGCCTGGTTGGCCGCGGTGGCCGGGTCGATGCCGTTGCCGATGAAGGCTTGCGTCAAGGCGTCCAGGCGGCTTTGCGTGGCGGACGCCGCCAGCGACACCGATTCGCCCAGGCGCGCCGAATGGAAGTGCTCGCGGTTGGTCAGCGAGGTCGCCAGCAGCGCGATGCCGACCGAGCCGCCCAGGTTGCGCGTCATGTTGAACAGGCTGGAGGCCGACGGCATGTCCTTCGGCTGCACGCCGTTCATGGCGAAGTTCGACAGCGTCAGCATCACGAACGGCTGGCCGATGGCGCGGATCACCTGCGACACCATCAGCTGGTCGTAGCCGGTGCTGGCGTCCATGTAGGCGTTCATCAGGCACGAGCCGCCGAACAGCAGCAGGCCGAACATGCACAGCAGGCGGTTGTCGACGCGCTGCGACAGCGGCGCCACGAACGGCATCACGAACAGCTGCGGCAGGCCCATCCAGGCGATCACCTCGCCGATCTGCATCGGCGAATAACCGGCGATCTGGCCCAGGAACAGGGGCAGCAGGTACGACGAGCCGTACAGGCCCATGCCGATCACCGCCGACAGCATGGTCGCCACCAGGAAGTTGCGTTGCCCGTACAGGCGCAGGTTGACGAACGGGTTCTGGCGCCAGAAGCCGATCACGATCCAGCCCAGGATGCCGACCAGCGCCAGCGAAGCGAAGGTGATGATGAAGCTGGAATCGAACCAGTCCTTCGAGTTGCCCTCTTCCAGGAAGATGGTCAGGCTGGCCAGTCCCACCGCCATGAAGGCGATGCCGAGCCAGTCGGCCTTGAGCAGTTCGCGCACGTTCATCGGCTCGCGGTCGATGCCCCAGTACATGCCGGCGATCAGCAGCACGCCCGGCACCCAGTTGATGTAGAAGATCGACGGCCAGCCGTACAGCTCGGTGAGGTAGCCTCCCAGGGTCGGGCCCATCGCCGGCGCCAGCGTGGCGGTGAGGCCGAACATGGCCATGCCGACCGCGCGCTTGGCCGGGGGCAGGCGCGTCATCACCAGCGTCATCGCCATCGGGATCAGGGCGCCGCCGGTGAAACCCTGCAGCATGCGGAAGGCGATCATGCTCTGCAGGTTCCAGGCGGCGCCGCACAGGGTCGAGAACACCAGGAACAGCGCGGTGGTGCCCATCAGGTAGCGGCGCTGGCCGAAGGCGCGCACGAACAGCGCGGTCATCGGGATCACCACGATCTCGGCGCACAGGTAGGCGGTCGAGATCCAGGAACCCTCTTCCTGGGTGGCCGACAGGCTGCCCAGGATGTCGCGCAGCGAGGAGTTGGTGATCTGGATGTCGAGCACCGCCATGAAGGCGCCCAGCATGCCGGCCATCACCGCGATCCAGGTGCGGGCGTCGATGCGCGCGCCGTTGGCCGGGGCGCCCGGCGGGCCGTGCTGGACCGCCGGCTTGGTGGAACTGCTCATGCTCGGTCCTTAGCGGGCGGCGGCGGCAGTAGTGGCCGCGGTCGTCGTGGTGGTGGTGGTGGTCGTGGTGGTGCCGGCCGCGGTGCGGGCCGGCTGCGCCTGCCGCGGCTTGTCCTGGCGCAGGTCGATCTCGACCACGGTCGACATGCCCGGCACCAGGCGGCCCGAATACTTCTGCAGGTCTTCCGGACGGAAGGTGATCTTGACCGGCACGCGCTGGACGATCTTGGTGAAGTTGCCGGTGGCGTTATCCGCCGGCAGCAGCGCGAACTGGTTGCCCGAGGCCGGCGCGAAGCTGTCCACGCGGCCGACCAGCTCGTGGTCCGGCAGCGCGTCGACCTCGATCTTGACCGCCTGGCCCGGCGTCAAGCCCGGCAATTGCGTTTCCTTGAAGTTGGCGGTGATCCAGACGTCGTCCTGCACGATGGCAGCCAGCTGCTGGCCCGGCTGGATGCGCGCGCCGACTTCCACGCTGCGCTTGCCGATGCGGCCGGCGACCGGCGCCACGATGCGGTTGTAGCCGAACTGCTGCTGGGCATCCTTGAGCTGCGCCTGCAGCACCTGCACCTGCGCCTTGAGCACGTCGCGCGCCGAGGTGGCGGCGGCGATCTGCGCCTTGGCGGCGCTGGCGTTGTCGCGCCGCGCGGTGACGTCGGCGGTGGCGCCGGCGCGCGCGGCGGTGGCGGCATCCACTTCGGCCTTCGAGACCGCCTTCATCTGGGTGTTGTACAGCTGGCCGAAGCGCTCGGCGTCCTGGCGCGCGCGCACCAGGTTGGCCTGCGCCTGCACCACCTGGGCGCCGGCGGCGGACGCTTGCGCCCTGGCCTGCTCGATGGCGGCGTCGCCCTGCACGATCTGCTGCTGCACGCTGGTGATCTGCGCCTTGATCTGCTCGACCTTGACGCCCTGGTCGGCCGGGTCCAGCTCGGCCAGCACCTGGCCGGCCTGCACCATCTGGTTGTCGTCGAACAGCACCTTGGTGACCACGCCCGGGATGCGCGCCGACACCGGGTGCACGTGCCCGCTGACGTAGGCGTTCTCGGTATCGACGAAGTTATGGCTGCGGTACCACATGCGGCCGCCGGCGCCCAGCGCAGCGACGGCGATCAGGCCGACCACGATCAGCACGCGCTTCGGCGGTCCCTTGCTCCCGTTGGCGGGGGCAGGTGCGGCGCCCGCGGGCGCTCCCACGCCGGGCGCGCCTGCTTGCGGTGCAGGCGACGGTTTCTGCGCGACCGGGGTTTGCGAATCTGACATGAAGCGGCTCCGAAGAAAGGAAAATGAAATGAACTCATTCCATTATTCGCCAAAGCCTGTGCGAAGTCAAGAAATGAAACGGTTGCATTTCATTTTGAAGTGCACTAGAGTGTGGCCATGGAAAAATCAATGCAAGACGCCGCCGACTGCCCCGGCGGCAAGGCGGCCGGGCGCCCCAAGGCCTGCGAAGTCGAGGCGCGCATGCATGAACTGCTGCACACCGCCGGCATGCTGTTCCTGAAGAACGGCTACACCAAGACCAGCCTGGAATCGATCGCACGCGCCGCCCACGTCGCGGTGCGCACCATCTACGTGAAGTTCGGCGGCAAGACCGGCCTGCTGCACGCGGTGCTGGCCGCCAAGCGCGACCGCTTTTTCGGCGGCCAGCAGATGGATGCCGATACCCGTCCCCTGAAGGAGGTCGTGGACGAGTTCGCGCACCGGATGCACGACCTGCTGGTGTCGCAGGAAGTGATCGACATGCAGCGCGTCGTGCTGTCCGAGGCGCCGTCGAATCCGGAACTGGCGGAAGCGTTCTGGAACGGCGGCCCGCGCCAGACGCGCGAGATGCTGCTGCGCTTCTTCAGCCGTCCCGACATCCGCGCCCAACTGCGCCCGGACGTGCCGGTCGATTTGCTGCCGGGCTACCTGATGACCTGCATCGCCGGCGAGCAAATGATGAGCTTCATGCGTCCGCAAGAGGCCATACCTGCGGAGACGGCGCGGCGCGAACTGGAACGGCGGCTCGATCTGTTCTACCGGAGTGTGTTACCGTGTTGAAACGGTTCATGCCCGAACTGTTTCTTTATGTACGGTATCGTACCGAGCATTTTCCGCTGAGCGGAGTATGCTGGCGTCTTTCGGTGAACTGTCATCAAAAATAAGATATCGAGCACGGTTGGTGCAAGAAGGGGATTTGAATGAGCAATGCCGCACGTTATGAATGGCGCGACCAGCAAGCCGCCCTGCAGGAGCGCGTGAAGGGTTTCCTGCTGAATCCGGGCGCCGAACAGATGGAAGCCGTGGTTGCCGAGATGCGCGCCTATGCGCAGGCGGCCCAGGCTGGCCAGATCGACATTCCGCAGAGCTGGACCAGTTACTGACCGGATCACCGGCTTCGGCCGGTGTCGACCGACATGCCGCCCCTTCGCCGGGCGGCATCTTTTTTGCCCGCGTTTTTCGTGCCGCCGGCGCCGCGCACGCCATGCGCCTCGTTCACCTCGTTCGCCTAGCTCGCCCTCTTCCCGCATTTCACGCCGCGGCAGCGCATCTCGCGCCGCCCAGCGCCGTTTCGTCGCATGGCCGCATGCCGCCCGCGGCGTCCCGCTAGAGTGCCTCCAACCCAACCAGACTGGAGCACGCCATGCCTCTCACGATCCGCACCCTCCTGCCGGCCCTGGCCGCCTGCGCCGTTTCCGTTTCCCAGGCCGCC
This sequence comes from Massilia forsythiae, assembly GCF_012849555.1. Classification (NCBI taxonomy): domain Bacteria; kingdom Pseudomonadati; phylum Pseudomonadota; class Betaproteobacteria; order Burkholderiales; family Oxalobacteraceae; genus Massilia; species Massilia forsythiae. The sequence continues at coordinate 3,025,944 of NZ_CP051685.1, read as the reverse complement.
GACCTGACCATCCGCGTCGACAACGTCCAATCCGGCGACGGCCAGGTGATGGTCGCCCTGTACGACGGCGCCGGCTACCTGAAGCAGCCGCTGCGCACCGTGCACGCCCCCGCCGCCAAGGGCGCCACGACCCTGGTGATCCAGGACCTGGCGCCCGGCGCCTACGCCATCGCGGCCTACCACGACCGCAACGCCAACGACAAGCTGGACGCCAACCCGATGGGCATGCCGCTCGAACCCTACGCCTTCGGCAACGACGCCGAGGGCCGCATGGGTCCGCCCGCCTTCGACGCCGCCAGCGTCACGGTGCCGGCCGCCGGCCTGGCCGCCAGCGTCACCCTGCGTTGAAGCCGGAGGCGCCGCCATGCAACGCCGCCAGTTCCTGCAAGCCGGATGCGCCCTGGGCCTGGGCGCCCTCCTGCTTCCCGGCGCCGCCCGCGCCGACGCCGACACCTTCCGCCGCTTCCACGCCGCGCTGGAGCACGACCCCAGCCTGGCCATCTACGCCGACCTGGAAGGCGAGCAGCAGGGGCCGGCCGTGGTGGAAGGCCGCCTGCCGCCCGACCTGCGCGGCGTGTTCTACCGCAACGGGCCGGGACGCTTCGAACGCGACGGCGAGCGCTACCACCACTGGTTCGACGGCGACGGTTTCGCGCAGCGCTGGCAAATCGGCGCAGGCCGCGTCACGCACCGCGGCCGCTTCGTCGAGACCCGCAAGTTCGTCGAGGAATCCGCCGCCGGACGCTTCCTGTATCCGGCCTTCGGCACCGGCATCCTGCGCAAGCCGTTCCGCGACAACGATACCCTGAACGCCGCCAACACCAACCTGCTGCCGTTCGGCGGGCGCGTGTACGCGTTGTGGGAAGGCGGTTCCGCCACCGAGGTCGATCCGGACACGCTGGCCACGCGCGGCCTGAAAACCTGGCGCGACGACCTGCAGTCGATGCCGTTCTCGGCGCACCCGAAGATCGGCGCCGACGGCAGCCTGTGGAACTTCGGCGCCCAGCCCGGCAGCGACAAGCTTGCCCTCTACCGTATCGGCGCCGACGGCAACGTGCTGCAGGCCGGCATGGTCGAGGTGCCGCAACTGGCGCTGCTGCACGACTTCGCCGTCAGCGAGCGCCACCTGGTGTTCGTGGTGCCGCCCTACGACATCGCCGACGACCCCGGGCTGAGCATGGCCGAGCGCCATGTCTGGGCCGGTAGCGGAGCGGCCGCGCGGCCGACGCGGGTGGTGGTGGTGGCCAAGGACAGCTTGCGCGTGCGCCGCGTCTTCGAGCTGCCGCCGCGCATGGTGTTCCACTTCGGGAATGCCTGGGACGAGGCCGACGGCGCCGTCACCCACGTCGACCTGGTACTGCACGACGGCGACCAGCTGGCCGCCAACGGCGGCATCATGCGCGGCGAGCGCCAGCCGAACCAACCGGGCGGCCACCGCGCCATGCGCGTGACGCTCGACTACGCCAGCGGCCGGGCGCGCACCGTGCGCCTGCTGGACGGCGCCGAGTTCCCGCGCGTGATGCCGCAGGTGGTCGGGCGGCGCCACCGCCGCCTGGCCCTGCTCGCCAGCGACCGCCGCAACGCCGGGCGCATCCTGGACACGGTGCACGTGGTCGACGTCGACGGCGGCCACAGCGACAGCTGGCGCTTCGGTCCCGGCTGGCGCGCCGAGGAACACGTGCTGGTGCCACGCGCCGGCGCGCGGTCGGAGCTGGACGGCTATCTCGTCGGAGTAGCGCAGGATACCCGCGCCGGCACCAGCGTGCTGACGGTGTTCGACGCGGCGCGCGTGCATGCCGGGCCGCTGGCGCTGGCGCGCTTGCCCTATCGCACACCGCATTGTTTTCATGGTAATTTCTTGCTAGCGTGAAAATTATGGACAAGCATTCGAATGCGCACTGACACCAGCATGCCGGCTCCCCCAGGACTGTCCCGCTCCCATCCGCTGGAGGTGATCGCCCCGTTCCGCCGCTGGCCGCCTTCGGCGGTGCGCAACCTCGTGTACACGGCGCTGTGGAATTCGCTGATCGGCCTGGCGATCGCTCTGTTTCTGCCGGCATTCACACGCATTAGCTTGCCGTTCGCGCCGCTGCTGGCACGCGCGGTGCTGACCTCGAACGTGGTGGGCTTCATGGTCCACACCGCGCTGATCCTGCTGCGGCGGCTGGCGCCGTCCGCCGGGCGCCGCTCGCTGCCGCTGCGCGCTTGCGAAATCCTCGTGATGGCGGTATGCGCCGTGCTCGGCATCGCCCTGAGCGATGCGCTGGTACTGGGCGCCGACCCGTTCGCCGCGCTGCTGCAGAGCAGCACGCTGGCGCCGCTGCTGCCGTTCGGCGTCGGCATCGCACTCTTGATGATCGCCGTGCTGGCCGCCGGCGAGCGGCGCCTGGCGCGCGAGACGCTGGCGGCCCAGCAGCAGGAACGCATCGCCGAAGCCGGCCGCCTGCTGGCCGAGGCGCGCCTGCGCGCGCTGCAGGCGCAGATCGAACCGCACTTCCTGTACAACACGCTGGCCAACGTGGTCAGCCTGATCGGCCCGGCGCCGCAGCAGGCGCGCCACATGCTGGAACGCCTGATCGATTTCCTGCGCGCCAGCCTGGCGGCCAGCCGCGCCCAGCAGGCCAGCGTGGGCGCCGAGCTCGACCTGGCCGGTGCCTACCTCGACGTGCTGGCGGTGCGCCTGAGCGCGCGCCTGCGCCACCGCATCGAGGTAGACGCAGCCTGCCGCGCGCTGCCGCTGGCGCCGATGCTGGTGCAGCCGCTGGTGGAAAACGCGGTCATGCACGGCATCGAGCCGAAGGTGGCGGGCGGCGAGATCGTCGTGCGCGCCACGCTCGACCGCGATGCGGCCGGCGGCGCCCTGCTGCGCATCGAGGTCGCCGACGACGGCGCCGGCCTGCACGCCACCGCGACGCATGCGGTGCCGCGCCGCGGCGGCGGCGTCGGCCTGGCCAACCTGCGCGAGCGCCTGCACAGCCTGTACGGCGACGCGGCGCGGCTGCAACTGCTGGAAAACGCCGCCGGCGGCGTCACCTCGCGCTTGCTGCTGCCGCTCGTCGAACCACCCAACCCACTGCCCGAGGTAAGGCCATCGACCCCATCCGCGCCCTGATCGCCGACGACGAACCGCACCTGCTCGATTACCTGGCCGAGCAACTGGCGCTGGCCTGGCCCGGCCTGCGCATCGCCGCGCGCGCCGGCAACGGCATCGAGGCGCTGCGCCTGATCGACGAGCTGGCGCCGGACGTCGTGTTCCTGGACATCCAGATGCCCGGCCTGAACGGCATCGACCTGGCCGCGCGCCTGTTCGCCGATGTGCATGCCGGCGCGCCGGCGCCGCGCGTGGTGTTCACCACCGCGCACGACCACTACGCGCTGCAGGCGTTCGAGCACGCCGCCTTCGACTACCTGCTCAAGCCGATCCGGCTGGAACGGCTGCAGCGCACGGTGGCGCGCTTGCAGGAGGCGCTGGCGGCGCCGGGGCAATCTCCTGCGCTGGCCGCGCCGGGGCAATCTTCCTCGCCGGCCGCGCCGGAGCAAGCAGCCACCTTGTCCGCCGCCGGCGCGCAATCCGTACAGCCGGCCGCAGCGGTGCCCGCGGCACTCGATGCCGGCACGCTGGCCGCCCTGCTGCGCCAGCTCGGCGTCGGCTTGCCGGCCACCCTGCAGGCCGCCCCTGTGCCGGTGCCGGGTACGCCGCCCGCATCCGCTCCCGAGCCGCTGCACTGGATCCGCGCCGCCCAGGGCAACGAGACACGCCTGATCGCGGTCGACGAAGTCATCTATTTCCAGAGCAACGACAAATACACCAGCGTATTCACGGTCGACGGCGAACACCTGATCCGCACGCCGCTGCGCCAGCTGCGCGACCAGCTCGACGCCCGCCAGTTCTGGCAGATCCACCGCGGCGCCATCGTCGCCGCGCGCCACGTGGCCGGCACCCGTACCGACTTCCGCGGGCGCCTGCTGGTGCGGCTCAAGGGACGGCCGGAAGAGCTGGTGGTGAGCCGCAACTACGCCGACCTGTTCCGCCAGATGTGAACCGCGGCAGCAGCGGCGCATGCGGCCGTTGCACGTAAACACTGGTCTGGCCAGTTTCACCAATTTGGCAACAATTTTTGAAAAACAATTGAATTGGCCGGACCAATTTCGATAGCGCCGTGCTAAGCTTTCGGCTCCTGCTGGTCCAGACGCCGGCAGGAAACCGATGCCTTCACCGCCCCGGCAACGCTCCGGGACGACGGCATCGCGCAGCGCCATCGCAACACGGCCGCCTCCGGCCGGCTCACTTTTTCATATCGCAGGCAGGCAGGAGCCGGCGCGGCATGCGCACGTCCGGCGCCATGGCGCGTGCGCGTGAAAAACCGGCCCGGCGGTAGCGCGCGAAGGCGGGCATCCCATAACGACTTTGAGACGACAATGAAAACCATAACGATTCTGGAGACCCTGGTCGCGGCAACCCTCGTCGCCGGCCAGGCACACGCGGCGCCCCTGGCGCTGGACGGCGCCACCATCATCACCGCCACCTACAACGGCAAGGCGGACAACGTCCTCGGCCTCGATCACAACTTCGCGGCGGAAGCCGGCAGCAACGTCAGCCACCTGGACCCGAGCGGCAGCGGCGTCGAATTCCTCAGCGGCGACTACCTGTTCGGCTTCGATTTCTCGGACACCGGCCTGCTGACCGTCTACAACAACATGGCGATCCCGGCCGGCGCCGACTACCGCTTCACCTTCGATTTCGGCGCCACCCTGGCGGCGCCGATCGGCAGCTTCACGCTGGTCGACGGCAGCGCAGTAAATGGTACAAGCGCAGGCGTGCCGGGCCTGTCGGTGCTGGACGGCCACCGCATCGGCGTCGACCTGAGCCGGGTCACCTGGAACGCCGACTTCGGCGCGTTCACGGCGCAGATCGGCGCGGCGGCGGCAACAGACGTGCCCGAACCGGGCAGCGCGGCGCTGATGCTGCTGGGCGCGGCGGGCCTCGCCGCCGGCCGCCGCCAACGCGCCAAGAACGCCAAGCACGCCTGATCCCGCCGTCTTCCAGGAGAACCCAATATGAGACAACTGCATCTCAAGGCCTCGCTACGCGCGGCCGCCCTGCTGTCGGCCTGCCTCGGCAGCTTCGCCACCACCGGCGCCGTCCACGGCGCCAGCGTGGATGCGGCGCGCGCCACGGCCCCGCTCGACGGCTGGGCCAGCCAGGGCGGCGGCACCGTCGCCGGCGCCAACGCCGTCACCGAACAGATCTACACCGTCGCCAATCGCGCCCAGCTGCTGGCGGCGATCGCCAACGGCGGCGTCGCGCCGAAGATCATCAAGCTGGTCGGCACCGTCGACATGACCGAAGGTAAACCGTATACCAGCACCGCCGACCAGTCGGCGCGCGGCGCCATCCGCCTCAAGAGCAACACCACGCTGATCGGCGACGGCGCCAATGCCGGCCTGGTCAACGGCCACATGATCCTGTCCGGCGTGTCGCAGGTCATCGTCCGAAACCTGAAAATCGTGAATCCGTGCGACGTCGAGCCGGTGTTCGACCCGGCGGACGGCGCCACCGGCAACTGGAACGCGGCCTACGACGCGATCGCCATTACCGGTTCCGACCATATCTGGATCGACCACAATTCCTTCACCGACGCCCCGGTCACCGACAACTACCTGCCGGTCGAGAACGGCCATGTGAAACAGTGCCACGACGGCGCGGTCGACGTCACCAACGCGTCCGACTACGTCACGCTGTCGTACAACGTGTTCGGCGAACACGACAAGAACAACCTGATCGGCTCCAGCAGCAGCGCCACCGCCGACGAAGGCAAGCTGCGCGTCACCTTCAGCAACAACGTGTTCCGCGACGTGCAGTCGCGCGCGCCGCGCGTGCGCTTCGGCCAGGTCCACCTGTTCAACAATTACTACGCCGGCAGCAAGTCGGCCGCGGTCTACAAGAACAGCTACAGCGTCGGCCCCGGCACGGGCGCCAAGGTGCTGTCGAACGCCAACGTGTTCGAGATCGCCGGCGCCGCCAGTTGCGACGCCATCGTCAAGAACCCCGGCGACGCCACCGCCGGCGCCTTCAAGGACAGCGGCTCGCTGCTGAACGGCGCCGCGCTGGGCGTATGTTCGCTGCCGTCCACCGCATCCTGGACACCGCCCTATGCCTTCACGGCGCGTCCCGCGGCGCTGGTGAAAGCCAACGCGCTGGCCCAGGCCGGCGGCGGCAAGCTGACCACCGCGATCACCGGCACCGGCAAGATCGTGGTCGACACCGGCCCGGTGCTGAACTGCCCGCAAGATGGGACAACGAGCGGCCTGTACTTCTGCGACGACTTCCAGAACGGCGGCACAAGTAAATGGAACCTGCTGCCGGTGTCAGGTCCGAACGGCGCCTTCGGTGTGGTGGCGGAGGCCGCCGGCAGCGATAGCAAAGTTCTGCAATACACCGCCGCCAGCACAGGCGGCGTGCTGGCCCTGGTGAAGCCGGACGCTTTTACCGGCGTGCCGTCCGGCGACTACTACCTCGAGGCGCGCATCCGCCCGATGACCAACAGCACCACCGGCAACAAGCAGCTGTACATAATCGCGCGCTATGTCGACCAGAACAACTGGTACGGCGCCGGCCTGAACGTGCAGAGCAGCACCACCAGCACGCAGGTCGAAATCGCCAAGATGCTGGCCGGCTCGCTCAGCCGCCCGAAGCAGGTGAAATCGCCGATCGCCATGGACGCCCAGTTCTACACGGTGCGCTTCGAGATGATCGGCAGCACCTTGAGTGTCTACCTGGACGGCAAGAACCTGGGGTCGGTGACGGACACGTCGTTCGCGCAGCGCGGCCTGATCGGCCTGTACACGGCGAATAAATCGTTCCAGATCGACGACGTGCGCGTGGGCGACCCACGCCAGAAGCCGGTGCAGCTGACGCTCGATCCATCCATCGTCAGCTACAGCGCCGAAGCCGGCGACGCCCCGACCACCATCGCCGTCACCGCCGCCGCGTCCGACGGCAGCGCCGACAGTTTCACGGTCACGTCCAGCAACCCGAACGTGGTCAGCGCCACGGCCAGCGGCAACACGGTGACCCTGACGCCGCTCGCCAACGGCAGCGCCAGCATCGTCTTCGCCAGCGGTTCCGACCCGACGCTGACGCGCACCATCGCCGCTACCGTGAATGCACAGTTCGTGCAGCCGACCCAGACCTATCCGCTGCAGGGCGTCAGCGCGCCGGCGGCGCAGGCGGGTTCGGTCAACGTCGACAGCGCCCTGAAGCTCACCTTCGACAACCCGCCGGCGCTGGGCGCCAGCGGCAGCATCCGCATCTTCCGCAAGGCCGACGACGCCCTGGTCGACGTGATCAAGCCCACGGGCGAGAGCGACGCCATCGGCTATGCCGGCCAGGCGCTGGTGCGGCGCGTGAACACCACGCCGGTCCGCATCGACGGCAACACCGCCACCATCGCCCTGCACAGCAACAAGCTGGCCTACGGCACCGAGTACTACGTGGCGATTGCCGACGGCGTGTTCACGGGTGCCAAGCTGGGCGGCCTGCCCTTCGTCGGCATCGGCAAGCTGGGCGGCTGGTCGTTCACCACCAAGGCGAGCGCGCCGACCGGCACGACGCTGACCGTGGACGACGACGGCGACGCCGACTTCCGCACCGTGCAGGGCGCATTGAATCATGCGATGCAGAAGGTCGCCAAGGCCACGCCGGTGACGGTCAACGTCAGGAACGGCGCCTACGACGAGCTGCTGTACCTGAACGGCAAGGACAATGTCACCATCAAGGGAGAAAGCCGCGACGGCGTGGTGATCCGCTACACCAACAACGAAAGCCTGAACTCGGGCACCGGTTCCAGCCAGTCGCCGGCGATTGCCGGCTCCCCGGCCGGCGGACGCGCGATCATGCTGGTGGAGGCGGCCGACATGCTCGTGCTCGACAACCTGAGCATGAGGAACACGACCGTCCGTTCGGCGGCGATCTCGGGCCAGGCGGAAACGGTGTACTTCAACAGCGATACGCGCATGGTCGCCAAGAACGCCAGCTTCTACAGCGAGCAGGACACGCTGAACTTGAAGGGCTGGGCCTGGTTCTACAACACGCTGGTGGCCGGCAACGTCGACTTCATCTGGGGCAGCAGCCATGCGGCGCTGTTCGAGAACAGCGAAATCCGCAGCGTGGGCGACAGCGCCAGCGCGACCAGCGGCGGCTACGTGCTACAGGCGCGCGTGCCGGTGGCGAGCGATCCCGGCTACGTGTTCCTGAACGACAAGCTGACCCACGGCGCCGGCCCCGGCCCCAACCACGGCGACGTGCCGGCCGGTGCCACCTACCTGGCGCGCAGCCCGGGCGGCACCGCGACGTGGGACAACGTGGTCTTCATCAACAACAAGATGGACAGCCACATCGCCGCGGCGGGCTGGGCGGGATTGGGCGTGAACGGGCAGCCGGCGCCGAACCCGGTCGTCGCCAACGCGGATGCCGGCTGGCGCGAGTACGGCAGCACCGACCTGTCCGGCGCCCCGCTGAACCTGGGCGCGCGCGTGGGCGGCTATACCCTCACCGACGCCGAAGCGGCGCGCTTCTCGACTCGGGCAAAGGTGTTTGCGGGCTACGGCAATGGCGCGGGGTGGAATCCGCAGCCGTAAGCTGAATGGCTGAAGTTCGAACGCCCCGCATGCGTGATGCCTGCGGGGCGTTTTTCGTTTTTACCTCAGCATAGTGGTCAAATATTTCTTTCGCCACCTCAAGAACGTTGTCCCCGCGGAGGCGGGGACCCATACATAGCCACCAGCGTCGAACAGTCAGCGCTGCGGCTTCGTTATATGCACCATGGGTCCCCGCCTTCGCGGGGACGACGGTGGTTTTGCGACTGCTTTCTTGACCTTGCACTTACCTCTGCAAGCTCAAGCCACCCCACCCCTGCGCACCGCATTCCTGCCCAGCGCCGCCAGGTCGAGATCGGCATCGCCCTGCGCCACCGCCTCCTGCAGCACCGCCTGCAGCGCCTCCCCGAACGCCAGCGGCAGCCCCTGCTCGCGTCCCGCCTCCACCGCCAGCCGCACGTCCTTCTGCCCCAGCGACAGCTTGAATCCTGCCGGGCTGTATCTCTCCTCGGCGATCATGCCGCCATAGCCCTTGTACACCGGCGCGCCGGCGAACAGGGTAGTCGTGATCAGCTCGATGAAGCCGGCCGCCGGAATGCCGTGCGCACCGGCCAGCGCGGCGCCCTCTCCCATCGCCTCGATGGCGCAGGCCAGGGTCAGGTTGCAGGCCAGCTTGACCGCGTTCGCCTGTTCCGGCGCCTGGCCGAAGCGCCAGGTCTTCTGGCCCATCAGGTCGAGCAGCGGCTGCACGCGCTGGACCAGTTCGTCCGCGCCGCCGGCCAGGATGTTCAGCTTGCCGGCGGCAGCCACGTCGACCCGGCCCAGCACCGGCGCGGCCACGTAGCCGATACCGTGCTCCCTATGCAGCGCCGCCATCTCGCGCGCGAACGCGACCGAGACGGTGGCCATGTTGACGTGGATGCTGCCGGGCGCCATGGCGTCCAGCACGCCGCCGTCGACCAGCACCGCGCGCGTGGCGGCGTCGTCGGCGAGCATGCTGAACACCACGTCGGCAATGCCGCACTCGGCGGGCGTGGCGGCCGCCCTGGCGCCCTGCGCGGCCAGGGCCTGGACCGGCGCCGGGCTGCGGTTCCAGACGTGCACGGGCCGGCCGGACTTCAGCAGGTTGGCGGCCATGTGCTGGCCCATGGCGCCGAGGCCGAGGAAGGCGATGTTCATGTTGACTCCTTTGAAAGTGGTATTAGACCAGCGCGGCCGTCAATACGGGCGCACGAATACCGCGCCACCGATGCGCGCTTCGCGCTAAGCTGGCTGTTCAACGCCCGAAAGGACCCCGCATGGCGCAGTTCTTCATCGCCCGGCCGATCTTCGCGATCGTCCTGGCCATCCTCATCATGCTGGGCGGCGGACTGTCGATCGCCACGCTGCCGGTCGAGCAGTTCCCGCCGGTGGCGCCGCCCTCGGTGCAGATCAACGCCAGCTATGCCGGCGCTTCCGCGTCCACCATGCAGAACACCGTGGTGCAGGTGATCGAGCAGCAGATGAGCGGCATCGACAAGCTGATGTACCTGGCCTCGACCAGCGACGACAGCGGCCGCTCCACCACGACGCTGACCTTCGAGACCGGCGCCGATCCGGACATCGCCCAGGTGCAGGTGCAGAACAAGCTGCAGCTGGCCATGCCGCAGCTGCCGGCCCAGGTGCAGCAGGCCGGCGTGCGCGTGACCAAGTCGAGTTCCTCGTTCCTGATGGTGATCGGCTTCATCTCGCTAGATCACAGCATGACCAAGTACGACATCGCCAACTTCCTGGTGTCGAAGGTGCAGGACCCGATCAGCCGCGTCAACGGCGTGGGCGACCTGAACGTGTACGGCACCCAGTACGCGATGCGGGTCTGGCTCGACCTGTCGAAACTGAACTCGTTCGCGCTCAACCCGACGGACGTCACCAGCGCGCTGACGGCGCAGAACGTGCAGGTCTCGGCCGGCCAGCTGGGCGGGTTGCCGGCCGCCGGCAATCCGCAACTGGCCGCCACCGTCACCGAATCGACGCTGCTGCGCACCGCCGAGGACTTCGGCGCGGTGGTGCTCAAGGCCCAGCAGAACGGCGCCCTGGTGCGGCTGCGCGACGTGGCGCGCATCGAGCGCGGCGCCGAGAACTTCATCGTCGACAACAAGTACAACGGCGTGCCCTCGTCCGGCCTGGGCATCCAGCTGGCGCCGGGCGCCAACGCACTGGACACGGCGAAGCTGATCCGCGCGCGCATCGCCGAACTCGAGCCGATCTTCCCGCGCGGCCTGAAGGCGGTGTACCCGAACGACGTCACGCCCTTCATCCAGGTCTCGATCGAGGAAGTGATCAAGACGCTGGTCGAAGGCATCGTGCTGGTGGTGCTGGTGATGTACCTGTTCATGCAGAACATCCGCGCCACCCTGATCCCGTCGATCACGGTGCCGGTGGTCCTGCTCGGCACCTTCGGCCTGATGGCGGCGCTCGGCTTCACCATCAACACGCTGTCGATGTTCGGCCTGGTGCTGGCGATCGGCCTGCTGGTGGACGACGCCATCGTCGTGGTCGAGAACGTCGAGCGCATCATGCGCGAGGAAAAGCTGGAGGCGAAGGAAGCGACCAGCAAGGCCATGGGCCAGATCGGCAGCGCGCTGATCGGCGTGGCGATGGTGCTGTGCGCGGTGTTCGTCCCGGTGGCCTTTTCGCCCGGCACCGTGGGCGCGATCTACCGCCAGTTCGCGCTGACCATCGTGGCCTCGATGCTGCTGTCGGTGTTCGTGGCGCTGTCGCTTACGCCGGCGCTGTGCGCCACCATGCTGCGCCACTCGGACGAGCACACGCACGGCTTCTTCGGCTGGTTCAACCGCGCCTTCGAGCGCACGCGCGACCAGTACGTGAAACGTACCGAGCAGGTCTCGAAGCGCTGGATCGTCTGGATGCTGGTGTACGCCGGCATCGTCGCCGCGGTGGCGCTGCTGTTCCTGCGCCTGCCGACTTCCTTTTTGCCCGACGAGGACCAGGGCTACCTGTTCGTGCAGGTGCAGGCGCCGCCCGGCGCCACCCAGAACCGCACCGGCCAGGTGCTCGACCAGATCAGCCAGTACCTGCTGCGCGAGGAATCCGGCATGGTCACGGCCGCCTTCACCGTCAACGGCAACAACAACGCCGGCCGCAGCCAGAGCCAGGGCCAGATCTTCGTGCGCCTGAAGGAGTGGGACGAGCGCAAGGACGACGCGCTCTCCGTGGAGGCGCTCTCGGGCCGCATCAAGAAGCGCTTCGGCAGCAGCAACGTGGCCGTCATCTTCCCCACCAGCCCACCGCCGATCCGCGGCCTGGGCAACGCCGCCGGCTTCGATTTCCAGCTGATGGACCGCGGCGGCCTCGGCCACGACGCGCTGGCGCAGGCGCGCGACCAGCTGCTGGCCAGGGCGCGCTCGCATCCGGCGCTGGCGCAGGTGCGCTACAACGGCGTGGCCGACAGCCCCGGCTTCAAGGTCGACGTCGACCGCGACAAGGCCGGCGCACTGGGCGTGAATCCGTCCGACATCGACCAGGCCTTTTCGATCGCCTGGGGCTCGCGCTACGTCAACAACTTCCTCGACATGGACAACCGCATCAAGCGCGTCTACGTGCAGGCCGACGCGCCGTTCCGCATGGACGAGGACGACCTCGCCAAGCTGTACGTGAGGAGCGGCAGCGGCTCCATGGTGCCGCTGACGGCGGTATCGACCAGCCGCTGGACCAGCGGCCCCTCGCAGCTGCAGCGCTACAACGGCGTGGAATCGATGAACCTGCAGGGCCAGGGCGCGCCTGGGCGCAGCTCGGGCGACGCCATGGCGGCGATGGAAGAGCTGGCGCGCGCCCTGCCCAAGGGCATCGGCTTCGAATGGACCGGCACCTCCTACCAGCAGCAGCAGGCCGGCAACCAGGCGCCGCTGCTGTACGCGCTGTCGATCCTGGTGGTGTTCCTGAGCCTGGCGGCGCTGTACGAAAGCTGGTCGATCCCGATCGCCGTGATCCTGGTGGTGCCGCTGGGCGTGCTGGGCGCGGTGCTGGCGACCATGACGCGCGGCCTGACCAACGACGTGTATTTCCAGGTGGGCCTGCTGGTGACGATCGGCCTGTCGGCCAAGAACGCGATCCTGGTGGCGGAATTCGCGCACACGCGCCAGGGCGAGGGCTTATCGGCCCAGGACGCCGCCACCGAGGCCGCCCACATGCGCCTGCGCCCGATCCTGATGACCTCCCTCGCCTTCATCCTCGGCGTGCTGCCGCTGGCCCTGGCGCGCGGCGCCGGCGCCGCCAGCCAGCACGCGATCGGCACCGGCGTGATCGGCGGGATGCTGGCGGCCACGTTCGTGGCGACCTTGATGATTCCGATGTTTTACGTGGTGGTGGACAAGGTGTTCGGACGGCACGGCAAGCACAAGGAGAAGGGCAAGCCGGGACAGGACAAGGCGGCGCCACGCAAGGTGGTACTGCAGAAGACAGCGCCTGAGGATACCGTATCCGACAAGCCAACGCTAGCCGATGAACATTAGCGCAGCCTCTATGATATGACACTTAAAAACCGTCGTCCCCGCGCAGGCGCACTAGTGTCCGGAATATTGCTTTCATAAAGGCTATATAAATAGAATCGTCGTTCCCGCGAAGGCGGGAATCCATGCTGAGCATGCTAACTTGATCGATCAAAGGCCCCTAGTTAGTAACAAATTATCGACTTCGATTAGTTGGTATGGGTCCCCGCCTTCGCGGGGACGACGGTTTTTCCCTATGACGGGTCTATTTAAAGCCGCAAAAATTATTCCGGACACTAGTGCGCGCAGGCGGGGACCCATACATGGCAAGTTACGCCGTGAAGTCAGCATAGAGATCGCGCCACCGAAGGTTCGTTTTTTCGATCAAGCGTACCTTCCACGCGCGGTTCCATTTTTTGATTTGCTTCTCCCGTAATCCGGCTTCCATGATGTCGCCATGAATCTCATACCAGACCAAGCGGTGTACGTTGTACTGCTTCGTGAAGCCGGCGACGACGCCTTCGCGATGCTGCCAGACGCGCCTGACCAGATTGGTGGTGGAACCGATGTACAAGGTGCCATAGGGCGCGCTGGCCAATATGTAGACGTAGCTGTACTTTTCCATGTCGGACAGGCGAGATCATTCGAATCGCTATATTCCTGTTGCATGGCTGTTCCCAGTATGCATTCACTCAAAAATTGGGGCTTGTACTAGGCATGTGCAGCATGGGTCCCCGCCTGCGCGGGGACGACGGTATCTCGGTCAACAATAAAAAAACCGGGACGCTCGGCCCCGGTTTTCGCTACGACAACTGCCCCTCAGTTCAACGCTTGCGCGGCGGCGGCAAGTCGGTGCAGACGCCTTCGTAGGCTTCCGCCGCCATGCCGATCGATTCGCCCAGCGTCGGGTGCGGGTGGATGGTCTTGCCGATGTCGACGCCGTCCGCCCCCATCTCGATCGCCAGCGCCACTTCGCCGATCATGTCGCCGGCATTGGTGCCGACGATGGTGCCGCCGATGATGCGGTGGGTCTCGGCGTCGAACAGCAGCTTGGTGAAGCCTTCTTCGCGGCCGTTGGCCACGGCGCGGCCGGAGGCGGCCCACGGGAAGTGGCCCTTCTCGACCTTCACGCCCTTGGCCTTGGCTTCCTCTTCGGTCAGGCCGACCCACGCCACTTCCGGATCGGTGTAGGCCACCGACGGAATCACCTTGGCGTCGAAGAACGCCTTTTCGCCGTGCGCCGCCTCGGCCGCCACGTGGGCTTCGTGCACCGCCTTGTGGGCCAGCATCGGCTGGCCGACCAGGTCGCCGATGGCGAAGATGTGCGGCACGTTGGTGCGCATCTGGCCGTCCACGCCGATGAAGCCACGGTCGGTCACTGCCACGCCGGCGGCTTCCGCGCCGATCTTCTTGCCGTTCGGGCTGCGGCCGACGGCCACCAGCACCAGGTCGTAGGTTTGCGGTTCCGGCGCCGGCTTGCCCGCCTCGGCCGACTCGAACGTGACCTTGATCCCTTCCGGCAGCGCTTCCACGCCGACGGTCTTGGTCTTCAACATGATGTTGTCGAAGCGCGCGGCGTTGTACTTCTGCCAGACCTTGACGGCCTCGCGGTCGGCGCCCTGCATCAGGCCATCCATCATCTCGACCACGTCGATGCGCGCACCCAGCGTCGAGTACACGGTCGCCATTTCCAGGCCGATGATGCCGCCGCCGATGACCAGCATGCGCTTCGGTACCTGGCGCAGTTCCAGCGCGCCGGTCGAATCGACGATGCGCGGGTCTTCCGGCACGAACGGCAGGTTCACCACCGAGGAACCGGCGGCGATGATCGCCTTCTGGAAGGCGACGACCTTCTTGGCGCCGTCCGCGCCGGTGACCTCGATGTGGTTCGGGCTGAGGAATTTACCCACGCCCTGCACCACGTTGACCTTGCGCGCCTTGGCCATGCCGGCCAGGCCACCGGTCATCTTCTTGATGACGCCGTCCTTGTAGGCGCGCAGCTTGTCGATGTCGATGTCCGGCTTGGCGAAGCTGACGCCATGGTCGCCCATGTGCGCGGTCTCGTCGATGATCGCCGCCACGTGCAGCAGCGCCTTGGACGGGATGCAGCCCACGTTCAGGCACACGCCGCCCAGGGTCGCGTACTTCTCGACCAGCACGGTGTTCATGCCGAGGTCGGCGGCGCGGAACGCGGCCGAGTAGCCGCCCGGACCCGCGCCCAGCACCATCATTTCGCATTCGACGTCGACCTGGCCGCTGTAGCTGGCTGCATTCGGTGCCGGTACCGCGCCGACCGGTGCGGCATCGGCCTTGTGCGCCGGCGCGTACGAGTCGGTCGGGCCGGCGGCCGCGGTCGGGGCCACGGCCTGCGCGCCGATCTGCGCGGCCGGCTTGTCCGACGGTGCGCCCGCAGCGGCGGCAGGAGCGGCAGCGGCAGGCGCCGCAGCGCCGGCGCCGGCTTCCTCCAGCGTCAGCACCAGCGAACCTTCGCTGATCTTGTCGCCGACCTTGATCTTGAGTTCCTGCACGACGCCGGCGTGGGTCGACGGGATCTCCATGCTGGCCTTGTCCGATTCGACGGTGATCAGGGACTGGTCGACCTTGATGGTGTCGCCCGGCTTGACCATCAGCTCGATGACTTCGACTTCCTTGAAATCGCCGATGTTCGGGACTTTGACTTCAACTGTGCTCATATGCTCGGCTCCTTACAGCAGCGTCTTGCGCAGGTCGGCCAGCACGTCGGCCAGGTAGGCCGCGAAGCGGGCGGCGCCGGCGCCGTCGATCACGCGGTGGTCGTACGACAGCGACAGCGGCAGCATCAGGCGCGGCTGGAAGGCTTCGCCGTCCCACACCGGCTTCATCGCCGACTTGGACAGGCCCAGGATCGCCACTTCCGGCGCGTTGATGATCGGCGTGAACGCGGTGCCGCCGATGCCGCCCAGCGACGAGATGGTGAAGGTCGCGCCCTGCATGTTGGCCGGGGACAGCTTGCCGTCGCGCGCCTGCGCCGACAGTTCGGTCATCTCGGTGGCGATCTGCGAGACCGACTTCTTGTCGGCATCCTTGATCACCGGGACCACCAGGCCGTTCGGCGTGTCGGCCGCGAAGCCGATGTTGTAGTACTGCTTGAGGATCAGGTTGGCGCCCGCCTCGTCCAGCGACGAATTAAATGCCGGGAATTTTTTGAGCGCGGCGACCGAGGCCTTGATCACGAACGCCAGCATGGTCAGCTTGTTGGTCGACTTGGCCTTGGCGTAGGCGGCGTTGGAATCGACGCGGAATTTCTCCAGGTCGGTCACGTCGGCTTCTTCGAAGTGCGTGACGTGCGGGATCATGACCCAGTTGCGGTGCAGGTTCGGACCGCTGATCTTCTTGATGCGCGGCAGCGGCTGCAGTTCGGTCGGGCCGAACTTGCTGAAGTCGAGCGACGGCCACGGCAGCAGGCTCAGGCCGCCGATGCCGGCGCCGCCCGCGGCCGGCGCAGCCGTCGGGCCGGCGGCCAGCGCGCCCTTGACGAAGGCTTGCACGTCCTGCTGGGTGATGCGGCTCTTCGGACCGGAACCCTTGACCTTGCCCAGGTCGACGCCGAGTTCACGCGCGAACTTGCGTACCGACGGCGAGGCGTGCGCGCTGGCGAAGCTCGGGGCCGGGCCGGCTGCTGCTGCTGCGGCCGGAGCCGGTGCAGCGGCCGGTGCGGCCGGTGCGGCAGGTGCTGCCGCCGGCGCCGCAGCCGCCGGGGTGGGTGCGGCGGCCGGGGCGGCTTGCGCCGGAGCGGCCGCAGGCGCGGCGTCGGCTGCCGGCGCGGCGGCGCCGGCGGCTTCCTCGAGCGTCAGCACCAGCGAACCTTCGGCGACCTTGTCGCCGACGTTGACCTTGATTTCCTTGACCACGCCGGCATGGCTGGAGGGGATCTCCATGCTGGCCTTGTCCGATTCCACGGTGATCAGCGACTGGTCGACCTTGATGGTGTCGCCCGGCTTGATCATCAGTTCGATGACTTCCACTTCCTTGAAGTCGCCGATGTCGGGGACTTTGACTTCCACAATGCTCATAATGTGTTGGCTCCGTATTTTTGTCATTGGCTCATCGTCGCCCCCGCGCAGGCGGGGGCCCATACCGACTTCGAAAAATCAGCATGGGTCCCCGCCTTCGCGGGGACGACGGTGTCAGCGCGCACCGTGTTGATCGGTGCGCGCTCGAGCATTACTGGGTCACAGGATTCGGCTTGTTCGGATCGATGCCGTACTTGGCGATCGCGTCGGCCACGATCGAGGCCGGGATCTTGCCTTCCTCGGCCAGCGACTTCAGCGCGGCGACCGTGATGTAGTAACGGTTCACCTCGAAGAATTCGCGCAGCTTGACGCGCGAGTCCGAACGGCCGAAGCCGTCGGTGCCCAGCACCTTATACGTGCGGCCGCTCGGGATGTAGGCGCGGATCTGCTCGGCGAACATGCGCATGTAGTCGGTGGTGGCGACGATCGGGCCTTGGGTGTCCTTCAGCAGCTCGGTGACGTACGGCAGGCGCGGCGCGTCGTTCGGGTGCACCAGGTTCCAGCGCTCGGCGTCCTGGCCGTCGCGCGCCAGCAGCGTCAGCGACGGGCACGACCAGATGTCGGCGGCCACGTTCCAGTCGTTCTTCAGCAGCTCGGCGGCGAACACGGACTCGCGCAGGATGGTGCCGGAACCCATCAGCTGGACGCGGTGCTGCGCCGCGGCGTCGCCCTGCTGCAGCAGGTACATGCCCTTCAGGATGCCCTCTTCCTGGCCCGCCTTCAGGCCCGGCTGCTCATAGTTCTCGTTCATGATGGTGATGTAGTAGAACACATCCTCCTGCTGTTCCACCATGCGGTGCAGGCCGTTCTGGATGATCACCGCCACTTCGTGCGCATAGGTCGGGTCGTACGGAATGCAGTTCGGGATGGTCGCCGCCATGATGTGGCTGTGGCCGTCCTCGTGCTGCAGGCCTTCGCCGTTGAGCGTGGTGCGTCCCGCGGTGCCGCCCATCAGGAAGCCGCGCGCACGGATGTCGCCCGCCAGCCAGACCAGGTCGCCGACGCGCTGCATGCCGAACATCGAGTAGAAGGTGTAGAACGGGATCATCACGCGGTTGTTCGACGAGTAGGACGTCGCCGCGGCGATCCACGAGCACATGCCGCCCGCTTCGTTGATGCCTTCCTGGAGGATCTGGCCGGCCTTGTCTTCGCGGTAGTACATCACCTGGTCCTTGTCGACCGGCTCGTACAACTGGCCCTGCTGGTTGAAGATGCCGATCTGGCGGAACAGGCCTTCCATGCCGAAGGTACGCGATTCGTCGACCAGGATCGGGACGATGCGCTGGCCCAGGCTCTGGTCCTTCAGCAGCGCGGTGATCACGCGCACGTAGGCTTGCGTGGTCGAGATCTCGCGGCCGGCGGCGGTCGGGTCCAGCACGCCCTTGAAGGTCGACAGGGCCGGCACGGTCAGCTTCTCGTCGGCCTGTTCGCGGCGCGACGGCAGGTAGCCGCCGAGGGCCTGGCGGCGCTCGTGCAGGTACTTCATCTCGGGCGAATCGTCGGCCGGCTTGAAGAACGGGATGTCGGCCAGCTTGTCGTCGGGGATCGGGATGGCGAAGCGGTCGCGCATCTCGCGGATCGCCTCGTCGTCCAGCTTCTTGGTCTGGTGCGCGGTGTTGCGCGCCTCGCCCGACTTGCCCATGCCGAAGCCCTTGACGGTCTTCACCAGCAGCACGGTCGGGGTGCCCTTGTTCTCTTGCGCGTTCTTGAACGCGGCATAGATCTTGTGCGGGTCGTGGCCGCCGCGGGTCAGGCGCCAGATGTCGCCGTCGGTCATGTTGGCCACCATCTTCAGCAGCTCGGGGTGCTTGCCGAAGAAGTGCTTGCGCACGTAGGCGCCGTCCTTGGCCTTGTAGTTCTGGTATTCACCGTCGACGGTTTCCATCATCACACGCTGCAGGATGCCGTCCTTGTCCTTGGCCAGCAGGTCGTCCCAACCCGGGCCCCAGATGACTTTCACCACGTTCCAGCCGGCGCCGCGGAAGTCGGCTTCCAGTTCCTGGATGATCTTGCCGTTGCCGCGCACCGGACCGTCCAGGCGCTGCAGGTTGCAGTTGACGACCATGACCAGGTTGTCCAGCTTTTCGCGCGCGGCCATGCCGATCGCGCCCATCGATTCCGGCTCGTCCATCTCGCCGTCGCCGCAGAAGACCCAGACCTTGCGGCCGTCGGTGTCGGCGATGCCGCGCGCGTTCAGGTACTTCAGGAAGCGCGCCTGGTAGATCGCCATCAGCGGGCCCAGGCCCATCGAGACGGTCGGGAACTGCCAGAAGTTCGGCATCAGCTTCGGGTGCGGGTACGACGACAGGCCCTTGCCGTCGACTTCCTGGCGGAAGTTCGTCAGTTGCTCTTCCGAGATGCGGCCTTCCAGGAAGGCGCGCGCGTAGATGCCCGGCGAGGAGTGGCCCTGGATGTACAGCAGGTCGCCGCCGTGGTTTTCGCTCGGCGCTTTCCAGAAGTGGTTGAAGCCGATGCCCAGCATGTTGGCCAGCGAGGCGAACGAGGAGATGTGGCCGCCCAGGTCGCCGTCGACACGGTTGGCCTTGACCACCATCGCCATCGCGTTCCAGCGCATCCACGAACGCAGGCGCTCTTCGTATTCCAGGTTGCCCGGGCAGTGCGCTTCGAGGTGCGCGGGAATGGTGTTCACATAGGCGGTGTTGCTGGAGAACGGCACGTGGGCGCCGCGGCGGCGCGCCAGGTCGACCAGGCGTTCCAGCAGGTAGTGCGCGCGATCGGTACCTTCGAATTCGATCACCGCTTCGAGCGCGTCGAGCCATTCCTTGGTCTCGAGCGAATCCGGGTCATTGGCGGCCTGGGCCGTCAACTGGTCGAGTTGAGCTGACATTGCTACGTCTCCTTGATGTTTGTGCACCGCCCGACCCGGTTAGTATTCCCTGGAAGTTTGGTAGCGAAAAGACTATCCCTGAAATAAAGCCTGACGATTTTACCAGTGCCTCGGCGGTTTTTCAAAATATGATATCTGATTTCATAATATGGAAAAATCGTATTTCCACCGCATAAATACTGATTTTCGACAAGAAATACAGCATGTTCATGCTGCTGTTGTGCGCTGCAGCATAACGATTATTGCCGACCCGACCACAGCCATGAATATGACAACGAACCGTGCATGGCGGCGCGCGTTACCGGGCGGGCGCCCATCGCCGGGCGGGCGCTTATAATCCTGCTTTTGTCCAGAGAGCCGCCGCCCATGCCTGCCCACACCATCGACGGAGTACAACTTTCCAAACAGCTGCGCGCCGATATCGCCGCGCGCGCCGCCGCCCTGAGCGCCGCCGGCCACCGGCCCGGCCTGGCCGTGATCATCGTCGGCGACGACCCGGCCAGCCACGTCTACGTGCGCAACAAGGTCAAGGCCTGCGCCGACGCCGGCTTTCACTCGGTGCTGGAAAAGTACGAGGCCGACTTCGCGGAAAGCGCGCTGCTGGAGCGCATCGCCGCGCTGAACGCCGACCCGGCGATCCACGGCATCCTGGTGCAGATGCCGCTGCCGAAACACATCGACCCGGCCAAGGTGATCGAGGCGATCGCCGCCAGCAAGGACGTCGACGGCTACTCGGTGCTGTCGGCCGGCGAACTGATGACCGGCCTGGACGGTTTCCGGCCATGCACCCCGTACGGCTGCATGAAGCTGATCGAGACCACCGGTGTCGACTTGCGCGGCAAGCACGCGGTGGTGATCGGCCGCAGCAACACGGTCGGCAAGCCGATGGCGCTGCTGCTCTTGCAAGCCAATGCGACCGTGACCATATGCCATAGCGGCACCGCCGACCTGGGCTACCACACGCGCCAGGCCGACATCGTGGTGGCCGCCGTCGGCCGCCGCAACACGCTGACCGGGGATATGGTGAAACCGGGGGCGATCGTGATCGACGTCGGCATCAACCGCGACGACGAAGGCAAGCTGTGCGGCGATGTCGATTTCGACAGCGTCAGGGACGTGGCGTCCCACATCACCCCGGTGCCGGGCGGCGTGGGGCCGATGACCATCACGATGCTGCTGATGAACACGCTGGAAGCGGCCGAGCGCGGCGCCAAACGCGCTTGAGGGTTCACCGGCGCGCGGTGATTCGATTGACTAAAAGGATAGAGCAATGACGACGAACGACACCAGCAATCCCCTCCTCGATTTTTCGGACTTGCCGAAATTCGACCTGATCCGCCCCGAGCACGTCACGCCGGCGATCGAGCAGCTGATCGCCGATGCGCGCGCCGTGGTGACGCAACTGGAAGCGCCGGGCGACGGCGTCACCTGGGACAGCTTCGTGGTCCCGCTCGAGGAAAGCACCGAGCGCCTGGGCCGCGCCTGGGGCGTGGTGAACCACCTGAACCACGTGATGGACACGCCGGAACTGCGTGCCGTCTACAACGAGAACCAGCCGAAGATCACCGAGTTCTTCACGGAGCTGGGCCAGAACGAGGCGCTGTTCGACAAGTACAAGCAGTTGCGCGCCGGCGCCGAATTCGATGCCCTGAGCGGCGCCCGCAAGCGCATCGTCGAGAACGCGCTGCGCGACTTCCGCCTGGGCGGGGCCGAGCTGCCGGAAAAACAGAAGGAGCGCTTCGCCGAGATCCAGGAACAGCAGGCCATGCTGTCGACGCGCTTTTCGGAAAACGTGCTCGACGCCACCAACGACTACAAGCTGCTGGTCGAGGATGAAGCCGAGCTGGCCGGCCTGCCGGACGACGCCAAGGCCGCCGCGCGCGCCGCGGCAGAACGCGACAGCAAGCAGGGCTGGCAGTTCAGCCTGCACTTCCCGTCGTATTTCCCGATCCTGCAGTTCGCCGACAGCCGCGCGCTGCGCGAGACCATCTACCGCGCCAACGCCACCAAGGCGTCCGAGATGGGCGTGGTGTTCTCGGAGCTGGAAAAGTGGGACAACACCGGCAACATCGCGCAACTCCTGAAGCTGCGCGACGAGGAAGCCAAGCTGCTCGACTACCGCAGCTTCGCCGAAGTGTCGCTGGCACCGAAGATGGCGGAAAGCCCGGAACACGTGATCGAGTTCCTGGAAGACCTGGCGCGCCGCGCGCGTCCGTACGCCGAAAAGGACCTGGCCGAACTGCGCGCCTTTGCCAAGGACGAACTCGGCATCGAGGACATGCAGGCCTGGGACGTGGCCTATGCCTCGGAAAAGCTGCGCGAGCAGCGCTACGCTTTCTCGGCCCAGGAAGTGAAGCAATACTTCCCCGAACCGAAGGTGGTAGCCGGCCTGTTCGGCGTGATCTCGAAACTGTTCGGCGTGACCATCGCTCCGGACCAGGCGCCGGTGTGGCATCCGGACGTGCGCTTCTTCCGTATCGAGCGCGCCACGCACGACGGCGCCACCCAGCTGGTCGGCCAGTTCTACCTCGACCTGTACGCGCGCCAGGGCAAGGGGCAAGGCGCCTGGATGGACGACGCGCGCGGCCGCCGCCTGGCCACCGGCGGCATCGTGCAGACCCCGATCGCCTATTTGACCTGCAACTTCACGCCGCCGGCCGAGGTCGACGGCAAGCTGCAACCCTCGCTGTTCACGCACGACGAAGTCACCACGCTGTTCCACGAGTTCGGCCACGGCCTGCACCACATGCTGACCGAAGTCGACGAGCTGTCGGTATCCGGCATCTCGGGCGTGGAATGGGATGCGGTCGAACTGCCCTCGCAGTTCATGGAAAACTTTTGCTGGGAGTGGGACGTCCTGCAGGACATGACCGGCCACGTCAAGACGGGCGAACCGTTGCCGCGCGCGCTGTACGACAAGATGCTGGCGGCGAAGAACTTCCAGTCCGGCATGCAGACGCTGCGCCAGGTCGAGTTCTCGCTGATCGACATGCACCTGCACTACGACTTCGACCCGAGCAGCCAGCAGACCGTGCAGGAACTGGTGGACGACGTGCGCAGCAAGTTCTCGGTGATGGTGCCGCCGTCGTTCAACCGCTTCCAGCACTCGTTCGGCCACATTTTTGCGGGCGGCTACGCGGCGGGGTACTATAGCTACAAGTGGGCGGAAGTGCTGTCGGCGGACGCCTATGCGGCCTTCGAGGAAGCGGTGGAGGCCGGCGGCGGCTCGCTCCTGGACGAGACCGGTCAACGCTTCCACCGCGAGATCCTGTCGGTGGGCGGCTCGCGCCCGGCGCTGGAATCCTTCAAGGCCTTCCGCGGCCGCGAACCGTCGATCGACGCGCTGCTGCGGCATAACGGGATGCAGGCTTGAACAAGGAATGCAGGCATCAACAAGGACGCACGCACAGGCACCGTCGTCCCCGCGCAGGCGGGGACCCATACATCGCATCGGGATTCGTTTCATCGGACACCATGTAGCGTTTCGATGGACGTGACCTGGGAAACGCAGCATGGGTTCCCGCCTGCGCGGGAACGACGGTTCACGGTACCGGCTGTCATCCGGCATCCCTATCCGCTCCTGCAGGCAGTACGCGGGAGCATGCTCAGCGAGAGGTGGACATGAGGACAGCACGTGATCGCATCCACAACCGTCCACGGGCCTTGCTCGCATGCCTGGCCCTGCTGTCGGTCGCCGCCGGCGCCTCCGCCCAGGTCTACAAATGGCGGGACGAACGCGGCGTCACCCACTACGGCGACAAGCCGCCCGCATCGTCCAGACAACACGCCGAGGTACTCAAGGTGACCGCTCCCGCTCCCAACGCGCCTGCCGCCCTGCCCTACGAACTGGCGCGCGCGGTGCAGGCCAGCCCGGTGCTGCTGTACACCACCGCGCGCTGCGACGCCTGCGACCAGGGCCGCACGCTGCTGCGCGAGCGCGGCATCCCGTTCCAGGAACGCACCGTCGACAGCGCCGAAGACCAGCAGCAGCTGCGCCTGCTCGGCGGCGGCAACGAGATGCCGCTGCTGGCGGTCGGCAGCCGCAAGCTGACCGGCTTCCAGGCCGCGGCCTGGCATGAAGCCTTGAGCGCAGCCGCCTACCCGCGCCAGAAGATGCTGCCGCCGGGCTACCAGTTCGCCGCCCCGGTGCCTGCCGGCGGCGCGCCCATGGCGCCGGCCACGCCGCCGGTACGCGCCCGCATCAAAATGGCGCCCGACGCCGCCGCGGCCGCGGCGGCGCAGACCGCGGCGCAGCAGCCGCGCTCGCCCCCGCCGGCGGCCGGCAACGCGCCGCCGGATTTCCAGTTCTGACCCTGTGTCCATCACCATGTGCCACCAACCAGCGCCGACATGACCCGCATCGATTTCCATACCAATATCCCGGACAAGCTCGGCTACGCATGCCGCCTGGCGCGCAAGGCCTATGCCGCGCGCGCCAAGGTGGTGGTGCTGGCCGACAGCGCGGCCCAGGCCAGCGAGCTGAACGACGCATTGTGGACCCTGTCCGGCACCGATTTCATTCCGCACGTGCTGGCCGGCGATCCGCTGGCGCCGGAAACGCCGGTGATCGTCACTGCCGACGAGGGCGCCGAACTGCCGCATCGCGACATGCTGATCAACCTGACGCGCCGCACGCCGGCCGGCTTCGACCGCTTCGCGCGCGTGTTCGAGATCATTTCCACCGACGAGGAAGACGCCGCCGCCGGGCGCGCGCGCTACGTCGCGTACAAGCGCCAGTCGTATCCGCTGACCCACTTCGTGGCGGGGCAGTCATGAGCGAGCCGGCCGCCTTCGACGAGAGCAGCATCCCGGTGCTGACCGAGGTGATGGAGCCGGAAGCGGACCGACCCGCGCCGGACGCGGCGGCGCCCGCAGCCGCGCCGCCGGCCGCACCGCCTGCCACGCCACATGCCACGCCCACCGAACCGTCCGGCGACGAGGCCTGGCAAGCGCTGGAAGAACGCCTGGTGGCGCGCGTGCTGGACCGCCTGCAGGACCGCATCGAACTGACGCTGGAAGACCAGGTGCGCGGCAATCTGGCGCCGCTGCTCGACCACGTGGTGGCGCGCCTGGCGTCCGAACTGCGCGCCGGCCTGCAGCAGACCGTCGAACAGGTGGTGGCGCGCGCCGTGGCGCAGGAACTGGCGCACCTGAAGTCGCGCAGCCATTGACCGCGCCGTAGCCGGGCTTCCTCGCGCCTGGTTGCACCCGCACCGGCACGGCGCATCCGCCCTGCCGGCGCGCCAAACCGGCGCCTTTCGATCCTTCCTGCGCACTGCTGCGGGGCACGTTGTCCATCCTGCCCGGACGTGCCCTGCCGATGCTTTGCGAAGCCGCCGATTTGCTGTACCTTTGCCAAGCGTAAATGCATCGCATTGCATCGCAGCGCGCCATGCGCACGCGTTTCACCCGCTGCCGTTCATTCCCTTGGAGAGATACATGCAGGTCACCACCAGATTCCTTCCTCTCGCCGCCCTCGGCCTCGCCTTTGCCGGCGCCGGCGCCGCGCAGGCCCAGCAGGTCGTCAAGATCGGCCACGTGGCGCCGATCTCCGGCCCCAGCGCCCACCTCGGCAAGGACAACGAGAACGCCGCGCGCATGGCGATCGACGAGCTCAACGCCAAGGGGTTCGTGCTGAACGGCCAGAAGGTCACGCTGCAGCTGGTGTCGGAAGACGACGGCGCCGATCCCAAGCAGGGCACGGCGGTGGCGCAGAAACTGGTCGACGCCAGGGTCAACGGCGTGATCGGCCACCTGAACTCGGGCACCACGGTGCCGGCCTCGAAGATCTACAACGACGCCGGCATCGTGCAGATCTCGCCGGCCACCACGGCGCCGGTGTACACGCGCCAGCGCTTTCCGGGCGCCTTCCGCGTGGTGGCCAGCGACGCCAAGCTCGGCGGCACCCTGAGCAAGTACGCGATCGGCACGCTGGGCGCCAAGAACATCGCCGTGATCGACGACCGCACCACCTACGGCCAGGGCGTGGCCGACGAATTCCTCAAGGGCGCCAAGGGACCGGGCGTGCGCATGGTCGGACGCGAATTCACCAGCGCCACCACCACCGACTACACCGCCATCCTGACCTCGATCAAGGCGAAAAAGCCGGACCTGATCTTCTTCGGCGGCATGGATTCGGTGGCCGGCCCGATGCTCAAGCAATTGAAAGCGCTCGGCATCGAGGCGCGTTTCATGGGCGGCGACGGCATGTGTACCGAATCGCTGGCGCGCCTGGCCGGGACCGGCATCGGCGAAGGCAAGGTCGTGTGCGCCGAAGCCGGCGGGGTCAAGGGACCGCAGGAAAAGGTGATGGACGACTTCCGCGCCCGCTACAAGAAGAAGTACAACATGGACGTGCAGCTGTACGCGCCCTACGTGTACGACGCGGTGATGGTGATGGCGACCGCGATGCAGAACGCCAAGTCGGCCGATCCGGCCAAGTACCTGCCCGAACTCAAGAAGATCAAGTACGAAGGCGTGACCGGCACCATCCAGTTCGACCCGAGCGGCGACATCAAGGATGGCGCGCTGACCCTGTTCACCTACAAGGGCGGCAAGCGGACCAAGATGGACGTGGTGCGCTGAGCGCGGCGCCGGCTGCCGGCTGCCAAGTAACAACGCCACCGCATGCGGTGGCGTTCTCGTTCATGCACGAAGCGGCCGCGGCATCGCGGCCGGCTTCACTTCTGCGACAGTACCCATTTCACCAGCGAGCGCGCCTCTTCCTCGTTGACCTGCGGGTTGGCCGGCATCGGTACCGGCCCCCAGACGCCCGCGCCGCCCTTCATGACCTTTTGCACCAGCTTGTCCTCGGCGCCCTTCTGGCCCGCGTACTTGGCCGCGACATCCTTGTAGGCGGGACCGACCAGCTTGTTGGCGACGGCGTGGCACGCCATGCAGTTCTTGGCCTTGGCCAGGTCGGCCTGCGCAAAGGCGCTGCCCGAAGCCATCGCCGCCATCGCCGTCAACACCATCAGGGACCGTTTCATTGCGTTTTCTCCAAATAGACTAAAACCGTTCTTATACAGCCGAGATTCTAGCCTGTTTCCCGTGCAAGAGTGACATCGACATACCTGGTTACGGCTGATACAGATTGTCGTGGACTGGACGATACACTTTTGTTTCTGCATGGAATTATGGTTCTGATCTGGGGTAAGATGGCCGGGAAAGGAACCGCCATGCCCCTGATCATCCTGATCGCCCTTCTCGTCGCCCTGCGTGCCCTGGAAGTCTGGAAGTTCGCCGACCTGTCCTGGTGGTGGATCGTCGCCCTGATGGCGGTCGCCTTCATCTGGTTCGAATTCATCGAAAAGATGCTCGGCCTGGACAAAAAGAAGGCGCACAACGCCGACAACCAGCGCCGCAAGGACCGCGTCAAGCACAGCTTCGCCAAGCGTAAATGAGCACTTGACTGCGCACCATCAAACCGGGGTCAGAGCCCGACTTTAAACAATTGTTTCCACCCCATTTTTTCGGTAATTCGGGGTCAGAGCAGAATCGCCGGCCAATGCTGCAATTGTGCTCTGACCCCGAATCGCTTTCTGACCCCGAATCGCTTTGCTCCCAATCGTCGATTGTGCTCTGACCCCGAACCAGGTTTGGCGTTGTGATATCTTCCATGAATCAATGGTTTAGATTTCACACGTTGTCCATATCGAGCATGAACCTGGAATTACGACAGCTGCGCTACTTCGTGACCGTGGCCGAGGAATTGCATTTCGGCCGGGCCGCGGCGCGCCTGCACATGACGCAGCCGCCCTTGTCGCAGGCGATCGCAGGATTGGAAGCGGCATTGGGCGCGCCGCTGTTCGTGCGTGACCGCCGCAGCGTGGCACTGGCGCCGGCCGGCGCGGCGCTGCTGCCCGAGGCGCGGCGCATGCTGAGCGAAGCGGCCGCTCTGCCCGAACTGGCGCGCCGCGCCGCCGCCGGCGAAGCGGGACGGCTGGCGCTCGCCTTCGTCACCTCGGCCGACTACAGCGTGCTGCCCGCGTTCCTGCGGCGCCACGGCGAACGCTATCCGGCCGTGCACCTGACGCTACGCGAGGCGACGTCGGACGTGCAGGTCGAGGAACTGCTGCGCGGGCGCATCGATGCCGGTTTGCTGATCCCGCCGCTGCCGGACAAGGCCCGGCAAGACCTCGACTACATGAAGGTGCTCGACGAGCCCCTGATCCTGTGCGCCCCGACCGGCTCCGGCTTGCCGGTCGGGGCGACGCCGATCCGCCTGCAGGATATACCGCACCTACCCCTGATCATTTTCCCGCGCGAGATTTCGCCAGCCCTGCACGATGCCATCCTGTCCTGCTTCGGCGCGGCCGGCGTCACGCCCGTCATCGGCCAGCAGGCGATCCAGATGCAGACCATCGTCAGCCTGGTCTCGGCCGGCATGGGGTTGGCACTTGTGCCACAATCGGTCTCCAACCTGATGCGTCCCGGCGTAGAATACCGTGCCCTGGCCGACCCGACGCCGCTGGTCGAGACCGGTATCGCCTGGCGCCGCGACAATGGTTCCCCTGTGCTGAAAGGCTTCCTGGACTTGTTGCGCGACTCACTGTAGGTTTATTTTAGGAAGATCACTATGCTGGTTCACCCGCAGCCGAATCCGATCGCGTTCAGCATCGGCCCCGTGGACATCCACTGGTACGGCATCATGTACGTGCTCGCGTTCGCCCTGTTCATCCTCCTGGGCCGGGTGCGCATCAAGCACCAGCCGCACATCGTCGCGCAGGGCTGGAAGAACGAGGACCTGGACGACATGCTGTTCTACGGCATGCTGGGCGTGGTGATCGGCGGGCGCCTGGGAGAAGTGCTGTTCTACAAGCCGGACTACTATTTTTCGCACCCGCTCGAGATCTTCATGACCTGGCACGGCGGCATGTCGTACCACGGCGGTTTCATCGGCGTATTGATCGCGATGGCGCTGTGGGCGCGCAAGCGCGGCCGCAACCTGCTCGACGTCTACGATTTCATCGCGCCGATGGTGCCGATCGGCTACGCCTGCGGACGCCTGGGCAATTTCATCAATGCGGAACTGCCGGGCCGCGCCGCCGATCCCTCGCTGCCCTGGGCCATGCTGTGGCCGGGCGTGCAGGGTCCGGTCCATCCGTCGCCGTTGTACCAGATGCTGGTCGACGGCCTGCTGGTATTCGCCATCATGTGGCTGTTCGCGCGCAAGCCGCGCCCGCGCCTGGCGGTGGGCGCCCTGTACACGCTGCTGTACGGCTGCGCCCGCTTCTTCACCGAATGGTTCCGCGTACCGGATTGGGAAACCCACGTGTTCGGCCTGCCGATCACGTCGGGACAGGTGCTGTCGCTGCCGATGATCGTGGCCGGGCTGATCATGCTGGGCTGGGCGTATTCTGATGGGAACAAGCGCGCCGTGCCGGCTTGACGGCGCAAGTACGACGCTACTTTCGTAGGGTGGACGGGAAGCCCGCCCACCCTACACGCCGGCCAATGCCAGGATGCACTCCCATTCGCCCCGCGTCACCGGCGACACCGACAGCCGGCTCCCCTTTTGCAGCAGCACCATGTCTTGCAGCTGCGGCACGGTGCGCAACTCGGTCAGCGGCAGATAGCGTCCCTGCGCCACCGCGCGCACGTCGACCGAAATCCAGC
The DNA here is from genome assembly GCF_012849555.1 of Massilia forsythiae. Taxonomy (NCBI): domain Bacteria; kingdom Pseudomonadati; phylum Pseudomonadota; class Betaproteobacteria; order Burkholderiales; family Oxalobacteraceae; genus Massilia; species Massilia forsythiae. The sequence goes on along the minus strand of NZ_CP051685.1, from coordinate 2,996,341 downwards.
GCGGCGCCTCGGGCGTGGCCTTCGGATCGGCATATTTTCGATCCGTCTCGAACTGGGACGCGTCCGGATACGGCGCCCCCACCACTTCGGCAATGCCGGCAATACCGGGCACGGCGCAGCTGGAATGATAGAACAGCACGCCGTCGCCCGGCTGCATCTGGTCGCGCATGAAATTGCGCGCCTGGTAGTTGCGCACGCCAAACCAGGACACCGTCTTGCCGGGCGCAGCCAGCACGTCGTCGAACGCGACTTCGTCGGGCTCGGATTTCATCAACCAGTAGCGCATGGTAGAAATAAAAGCAGGCATGAAAAAGCGGTTGCGCACTGTCGTGTCGCAACCGCTCTGGAATAAAGCCCCGCCTGTGCCGTTTTTGCCGGCATCCCGAACCTGAACGGCTCAAGGTGGTCGCAGTCAGCTCAATTTCGGGTTCGTCAAGCAAGTGACGATCACGCCCATCAAGAATGTTCCACAACCTATGCGTAAGAATGGTTCAAGGAATATATGACAAATCTCGAACACCGCAGGGTAGACCTCAGTTTACTACGATGAACTGCCATGTCAAACGTTTTTAGCTTCGAAGCACGCGCGAGTGTTAGGCAGGCCGCATAGCGGCGTCCGCCTGCCGGTTACGGCGTTTCCTTTGCATCAAGCACATTGTCCAGCACCACGTGCATGGCTTCCAGCTTGGTCTTGATTTCCAACATCGTCATGTCGGACAGGGGACCCTGCGGCGACTTCACCGACAGGAATTCGGCGGCCACCGACAGCGCCGCCATGACGGCGATGCGGTCGGTACCCTTGACCTTGCCGGTATCGCGCAAGGCGCACATCTTGCCGTCGAGGTAAGCCACCGCTTCGCGCAGCGTCTTCTGTTCCCCTTCGCGGCAGGCCAGGCGGTACGGTTGCCCCATGATGAGCACGTCGAGGTAGATCATTGCGCGGCCTCGCTGTCGTCGGGGGTGGCGGGAGGCGTGGGTTCGAGCTGCGCGAGCAGCGCTTCGACGCGGCGTTGGGCTTCGAGGAGCCGGTGATTGAAATCGACGTTTTCGGCGCTGAGCAAGGCGTTGGCCTGGCGCAGCAGGTAATTTTCGCCGCGCAGCGACTGGGCCAGCTGGGCCAACCGGTCGATTTTATCGGAAAGTTCTTGGAATTCGGAAATCATTCATCACTATAGGGCCGAGTTGATTTTTTCGTCAACAGGATCACGATTGATGCCGTCGACGCCGGCAGTGGCGATCGTGCGGAAAATGCGGGATTCTCCCATTGCATTCCGCCTTATCATTACAATAAGTAAAGGCCTGAGAACATCATATTCCTTCACAGATATGTGATAGATCAATATCTATTTATCTAGTTACCTGATCGTGCGCACGATTTGTCGAATGAATGCTAAGCTCCCACGATTGTGCGTTCGCCAAGTGGCGCGGCAAAGCCGTAGATGGCAGTCGAATACTCGCTATACACCCGCCCAATTGGTAAACGGTATTGCGTGAACTCAAATATTGGATTGGGGTTACGTGAAAAAAGTCCGTTGCAACGCCAACATAGCAGCTTGAAAACCCGAATTATCGTCCCTATAATTAGCACTCGTCACTGAGGAGTGCTAATCCCTCCTCGAACCGGCAACAACGACACTGCGCCGGTCAAACCACGACAGTCAATCATCAATCAAAGGAGTTTTGCATGAACCTTCGCCCACTGCACGATCGCGTGATCGTCAAGCGTCTCGACCAGGAAACCAAGACCGCGTCCGGCCTGATCATCCCCGATGCAGCAGCCGAGAAACCGGACCAGGGCGAGATCCTCGCCGTGGGCAACGGCAAAGTGCAGGACAACGGCCAGGTGCGCGCGCTGGAAGTGAAAGTCGGCGACCGCGTTCTGTTCGGCAAGTACTCAGGCCAGTCGGTCAAGGTCAACGGCGAAGAACTGCTGGTCATGCGCGAAGAAGACATCATGGCCGTCGTGGCCCTGTGATCTTCCCAACAAACCTATCCTTTGAATTCGGAGAAATAAAACATGGCAGCTAAAGATGTAGTGTTCGGCGACGTAGCGCGCGCCAAGATGGTCGAAGGCGTCAACATCCTGGCCAACGCGGTCAAGGTCACCCTGGGCCCGAAAGGCCGCAACGTCGTGCTCGAGCGCTCGTTCGGCGCCCCGACCGTCACCAAGGACGGCGTCTCGGTCGCCAAAGAGATCGAACTGAAAGACAAGCTCATGAATATGGGCGCGCAGATGGTCAAGGAAGTCGCTTCCAAGACCAGCGATAACGCCGGCGACGGCACCACCACCGCGACCGTGCTGGCGCAAGCCATCGTGCGCGAAGGCATGAAGTTCGTTGCCGCCGGCATGAACCCGATGGACCTGAAGCGTGGCATCGACAAGGCCGTCGCCGCCACCGTCGAAGAGCTGAAGAACATCGCCAAGCCGACCACCACCTCGAAAGAGATCGCGCAAGTCGGCACCATCTCGGCCAACTCGGATTCGTCCGTGGGCGAGCGCATCGCCGAGGCGATGGAAAAGGTCGGCAAGGAAGGTGTCATCACCGTCGAAGACGGCAAGTCGCTGAACGACGAGCTGGACATCGTGGAAGGCATGCAGTTCGACCGCGGCTACCTGTCGCCGTACTTCATCAACAACCCGGACAAGCAAGTCGCCGTGCACGAAAGCCCGTTCGTCCTGCTGTGCGACAAGAAGATCTCGAACATCCGTGACCTGCTGCCGGTGCTGGAGCAAGTCGCCAAGGCCGGCCGTCCGCTGGTCATCATCGCCGAAGACATCGACGGCGAAGCGCTGGCGACCCTGGTGGTCAACAACATCCGCGGCATCCTCAAGACCGTCGCCGTCAAGGCACCGGGCTTCGGCGACCGCCGCAAGGCCATGCTGGAAGACATCGCCATCCTGACCGGCGGCCAGGTGATCGCCGAAGAAGTCGGCCTGACCCTGGAAAAGGTCACGCTGAACGAACTGGGCCAGGCCAAGCGCATCGAAGTCGGCAAGGAAAACACCATCATCATCGACGGTGCCGGCCAGGCCGAAGGCATCGAAGGCCGCGTCAAGCAGATCCGCATCCAGATCGAAGAAGCGACCTCGGACTACGACCGCGAGAAGCTGCAGGAACGCGTGGCCAAGCTGGCCGGCGGCGTTGCCGTGATCCGCGTCGGTGCCGCCACCGAAGTCGAGATGAAAGAGAAGAAGGCACGCGTGGAAGACGCGCTGCACGCCACCCGCGCTGCCGTGGAAGAAGGCATCGTCCCGGGCGGCGGCGTGGCCCTGCTGCGCGCCCGCGCCGCGATCCAGGTCAAGGGCGACAACCCCGACCAGGACGCCGGCATCAAGATCGTGCTGCGCGCGATGGAAGAGCCGCTGCGCATGATCGTCCAGAACGCCGGCGATGAGCCGTCGGTCGTGGTCTCGGGCGTGCTGGCCGGCACCGGTAACTACGGTTACAACGCCTCGAACGGCACCTACGGCGACATGGTCGAAATGGGCGTGCTGGATCCGGCCAAGGTGACCCGCTCGGCACTGCAGAACGCCGCGTCGATCGCCGGCCTGATGCTGACCACCGACGCGATGGTCTCCGAGATCGTCGAAGACAAGCCGGCCGGCGGCGGCATGGGCGGTATGGGTGGCATGGGCGGCATGGGCGGCATGGACGGCATGATGTAATCGGCCTGCCGTAACACGCTGCGAAAACCCTGCAAGGTGTGAGCCTTGCAGGGTTTTTTTATTGCTTGTCGACCATGGCGCCAAACGCGCCCCGGATTTCCCGCGTCCGCTTCATAATCGGGTGCCCACCCCATCTGCCGACGGAGACCCTGCCATGACCCAAGTGAAACTCGACGAACTCGAAAACGCCATGACCATCGTGGACGAAGCGCACGGCGAAGCCAAGGCCTGGATCGAACGCGACACCGGCATGATCCAGTTCCGCGACGACGAGTACCTGGACGACGAGGCGCCCCTGCCGGGCGGCGGCGAGGAAGACGACGGCACGGACGACGGCCGCTACGTGGCCATCCCCGGCCTGCGCACGCTCGGCCTGGGCGCCGCCCTGCCCCGGCGCTTCGCCGAAAAGCACATGCCGGGCGACCGCGAGAACGTGGAAGACCTGCTGCGCGAAGCCGACCCCGAGGCCGGCTTCGTGAAACTGCTTGAAGCGCGCGGCGCCGCCGGCGAATGGAAGCGCTTCCACGACGACGAGACCCGCAGCGCCCTGCAGCGCTGGTGCGATGACCAGGGTTTGCACGTGGCTGGCTGACGCCGGGTTTGCCATCCAGCCTCGGTCGTTGCCTGGAACTAAGCGCGCAATCGTACAGACCGTGATCGCACCGCCCTCTAAGGTTCAGGTTTTCCGACAAGGGGGTCACATGATCAAGGTCACCGGCTACGCCGCCAAGCATTCGTTCAGCCGTCTCAAGAAATACGAGTTCGAGCGCGAGGAAGCCACTGCGCACGAGGTGGAAATCGACGTCCTGTACTGCGGCGTGTGCCACTCGGACATCCATCAGGTGAAGAACGAATGGTCGAACACGGTATACCCGTGCGTGCCGGGCCACGAGATCGTGGGACGCGTTACCAAGGTCGGGCCGGCGGTGCGCAGGCATGCCGTGGGCGACCTGGTCGGCGTCGGCTGCATGATCGACAGCTGCGGCGCCTGCGAGCCGTGCCGCTGCGGCGACCAGAACTATTGCGCCAGCCCGAACAGCTGGCTGGCCACCTACAACGGCCCGATGCAGCCGAAAGCGAAGGCCGGCGGCGAGAACATCTACGGCCGCGACAACACCTTCGGCGGCTACTCGAACCTGCTGGTAGTCAAGGAAGACTTCGTGCTGAAGATCCCCGCCAAGCTGAAACCCGAGGAAGCGGCGCCGATCCTGTGTGCGGGCGTGACTACCTACTCGCCGATGAAGCATTGGAACGTGAAGGCCGGCGACAAGGTCGGCATCATCGGCATGGGCGGCCTGGGCCACATGGCGGCCAAGCTGGCCAAGGCGATGGGGGCCGAGGTGACGGTGTTCACCACCACCAGGGAAAAGATCGAGGAAGCGCAAAGACTGGGCGTCGACGCCGTGATGGAAGACGACAAGAAGGCGCTGGAACGGCTGGCGACGCACTTCAGCTTCATGCTGTCGACTATTCCCGAGAAACACGACCTGAACCCGTTCCTGGAGCTGTTGCAGCGCGACGGCGTGCTGTGCGTGGTCGGCGCGCTGGAACCGCTGGCGCCGGTCGACAACCAGCCGGTGGCCTTCAAGCGCCGCTCGGTAGCCGGCTCGCTGATCGGCAACCTGGCCGAGACCCAGGAAGTGCTGGATTTCTGTGCCGAGCACGGCATTGCGCCGGATATCGAGCTCATCCGCATGCAGGACATCAACGACGCCTACAAGAAGGTCGAAAACGGCGACGTGCGCTTCCGCTACGTGATCGACATGGCTTCGCTCAAGGAAGAGATCGACGAGGCGGCCTGATCCCCGGCCGCACCGGGCGCCGGCATGGTTGCCCGCGGGTCGGGAAGTGGTTTACCATCGCCTTCAACCAACGTAAAACCATGCCGCCCCTACATCACGCCCTCTTCTCGCGCCGGTCGCCGGCAACGCCGTTCCTGCTGACCATCGTGCTCGCCTGCGGCCTGGCCGGCTGCAAACGCGAGCAGCCGCCGGCGCCCGCCAAGCCGGCTGCCAGCGCGCCGGCAGTGCCAAGCGTCCCCGCGCGCACGCGCGACCAGGCCATGGCCTCGTTGATGGCGCTGCCCGAGGTCAAGGCGTGGTCGGAGCAGATCGAAAAGGGTTCGCACGGCCAATCGCACGGCGCCGTGATCGAGGACGACCCGGCGCCGCGCCTGCTCGGCGGCAAGCCCTACTACCAGCTCAGCTTCGTGGAAAACCGCCCGAAGGACATCCACCGCCGCGCTAGTTTCCTGGTGGCGAGACAAGGCGACGAGATCCTGGTGGAGGATGCGCAGACGGATACGGTGCAGTCGCTGTCGGAGTGGCGCAGGAATATCCGGAATGTGGAGTTGAAGGCGCACTGATGCGAGTCAGCGCACACGTGCCGGCGCCGCTGATGGCGTTGCAGGTCTAAAAACCGTCGCCCCCGCGAAGGCGGGGGCCCATGCTGAGTGTCCGTAGTTGGTATTTCTGAAATATTTCAGTTGCCTCAATGGTAATGAATTCTGTTGCTCAATATGGGGTAAAGAATGCCAGTGGCATTCTTTACCCTGCGCGGGGACGACGAGCTATGGGTTAAAGCAGAGATAACGATTATCTTGGACAGTAGTGCGCCTTCGCGGGGAGTCGTTTCAGGCAATGCCTGGAACGACGGGCTGATGGCTGGGGGAGTGATGCAGCGTTGTATTCAATAATGAAACATCGCTGGTTCAGCCATCCAGGTGCGAAATCAACGCGCGCCGCTGCTCCAGCTCCCCTTCCCCGGACCCTTCGACGCCGGCGCGCGCATGGTGCACGTCCACCGATACCCCGACCGCCAGGATGTCGATCAGCAGCAGCTGCAGGATGCGCGAGATCATCGACAGGAAATGCGTGCTGTCCTCGGCGTGATCCACCGCCAGGCACACCGTGGCGCGGCGCGCCAGCGGCGACTGGCTGCTGGTGATGGCGATGACGTCGGCGCCGGCGGCGCGCGCCGCGTCCACCGCCGCCAGCAGTTCCGGCAAGCGGCCCGAGTTCGAGATCGCCACCACCACGTCGCCCGGCCCGAGCAGCTCGGCGGCCAGCGCGAACAGGTGCGAGTCGCCGTACAGCGCGCTCGGGATGCGGAAGCGGAAGAACTTGTGCTGGCCGTCCAGCGCCACCACGCGCGCATTGCCCATCGCGTAGAACTCGACCCGGCGCGCGCGGCTCACCAGCGCGATGGCGCGGTCGATCGCCTGCACGTCGAGCTGGTCGCGGAATTTCAGGATGGCGGACACCGTGTTGTCGATCACCTTGGCCGATAGGTCGTGGGTGCTGTCGCTGGTGCGCACCTGGCTGTGGCGCACCGGGATCGAGCCGGTCAGGCTGCTGGCGAATTTCAGCTTGAAATCGGCCAGGCCGAGGAAGCCGAGCGAGCGGCAGAAGCGGATCACGGTCGGCTGGCTGACGTCGGCCAGGCGCGCGATGTCCGCGATCGGCTCGTTGAGCACCAGGCGCGGCTGCTCCAGCACCAGGCACGCCACGCGCTGCTCGGCAGGCGTCAGTTCGCGCTGCAGGTTCTGCACCCGGTCCATCATGGTGTTGGCGCCGCTGCGCCCGCGCAGGTGTTCCGAGAGGATGGTGGCCACGCCGTCGAAGGCCACGTGCGCCGTGGTGATCACGTAGGTCGGGATGTCTGCGATGTAGCTGGAGAAGCGCCCTTTGGCCTCGAAGCGCGCGCGGAAGGCCGAATCGCGGAACCATTCGCCCATGCGCGGCACGATGCCGCCGCCGATGAAAATGCCGCCGAAGGAACCCAGCGTCACCGCCAGGTTGGCGGCGGCGCCGCCCAGCATCCCGCAGAAGCAGTCCAGCACTTCCAGGCACAGCGCGTCGCCTTCTTCCAGCGCACCGGCGATGATGGCGGCCGAGTCGCGCGCGGGCGCGTGCACGCCGTTGCGCGCCGCCAGCGCGCGGTGGATGATTTCCATGCCGGGGCCGGAAATCAGGCGCTCGTTGGAGACGTGGTCCCAGGTTTCCCAGGCCAGCTTCAGCACCGCGAACTCGCGCTCGTCGCTGGGCGCGAAGTTCATGTGACCGCCTTCGCTGCCGAGGGTGACGAAGCCGTCCAGGGTCGGGATCACGCCCGACACGCCCAGGCCGGTGCCCGGCCCGAGCACGCCGATCACCGCGTTCGGCGCGGCCGCGCCCGGCCCGACCTGCATCAGGTCGTCCTCCTTGAGGCCGGGAATCGCCATCGCCAGCGCGGTGAAGTCGTTGACGATCAAGAGCGTGTCCAGGCCCAGGTCGCGCCGCACGGCATCGGTCGAGAATTCCCAGGGCCGGTTGGTCATGCGCACGAAATCGCCGCTGACCGGATTGGCCAGCGCCAGCGCCGCGTGATGCAGGCGCACGTCGGCATGCTCGCGCAGATAAAAACGCAGCAGCGGGACGATGCCGGCGAAGTCGTCGCATTTCAAGACCCGCACCGAGCGGTAGGTGCCGGGCGCGGTCTGCAGCGCGAAGCGCGCGTGCGTGGCGCCGATGTCGGCCAGCAGGCGCGGGCCGTCGGCGAACGCGGTGCGGGAATTGTCCGGCTGTTCCAGCATCGGCTTACACCCCGGCGGCCAGCGTGCCGAACCAGGCACCGTACGGCGGCAGCGTGACCTTGCCGTCCACGACGTCGCCGGCCATGCCGTGCCCGGACAGCGGCGCCGCGCCCGCGGCCTGCGGCCAGTCGAACGCCAGGGCCTCGTTCGTCACGTTGAACACGGCCAGCAGCGGCGCGTGGCCGGGCAGCTCGCGCCGCAGCGCCAGCGCCTGTTCCGGCACGTCGTAGAAGGCGATGTCGCCGCGCGTCAGCTGCGGCAGCGTGCGGCGCCAATGGATGATGCTGCGCTCGAAGTTCAGCATCGAGTGCGGATCGCGGTCCTGCGCGTCGACGGCCAGGGGCACGTGGGCGGCATCCACCGGCAGCCACGGCGTGCCGCCGGTGAAGCCGGCGTTGGGCGCCGCGGCCGTCCACGGCATCGGCGTGCGGCAGCCGTCGCGGCCCTTGAACTCGGGCCAGAAGGTGATGCCGTACGGGTCCTGCAGCAGCTCGAACGGCACGTCGGCTTCGGTCAGGCCCAGTTCGTCGCCCTGGTACAGGCACGGCGTTCCCTTCAGCGACAGTTGCATCGCCAGCACCAGCTTGGCCAGCGCGGCGCGCGTGGCCGGCGTGTCGCCCGGCTTGGACCAGCGCGTGGCGACGCGGATGGCATCGTGGTTGCCGACCGACCAGGACGCCCAGCCATCCTTGACGCGCGCGGTGAATTCCTCGACCTGGCGGCGTACGTGGGCGCTCGAGAATTCCGGCGTCAGCAAATTGAAGCTGTAGGCCATGTGCAGCTTGTCGCCGCCCTCGGTGTATTCGGCCATCTGCGCCAGGGCGTCGTCCGAGCTGACTTCGCCGATCGACACTGCACCGAATTCGTCCAGCAGCGCGCGCACCTTTTGCAAGAAGGCGATGTTTTCCGGCTGGGTCTTGTCGTGGATGTGGGCCTGCATCCCGTACGGGTTGACGTCGGTGACGGTCGAGGTGTCGCGCACCAGCGCCGGCGGATTGCTGCGCAATTCACGGTCGTGGAAGTGGAACACGCAGGCGTCCATGCGCACGCCGTCGACGCCGCGCTCGAGCCAGAAGCGCAAGGCATCCAGGTGCGCCTGCTGCACCGCCGGGTTATGGAAGTTCAGCTGCGGCTGGCTGACCAGGAAGTTGTGCATGTAGTACTGCTTGCGGCGCGTGTCCCATTGCCAGGCCGAGCCGCCGAACACCGACAGCCAGTTGTTGGGCGGGTTGCCGTCCGCGAGGGGATCGGACCACACGTACCAGTCGGACTTCGGATTGTCGCGGCTGGCGCGGCTCTCGACGAACCACGGGTGGGCGTCGGCGGTATGCGCCATCACCTGGTCGATCATGATTTTCAGGCCGAGTTCGTGCGCGCGCGCGATCAGGCGGTCGAAGTCGGCCAGGGTGCCGAACAGCGGGTCGACGTCGCAGTAGTCGGCGATGTCGTAGCCGAAGTCCTTCATGGGCGAGGTGAAGAACGGCGACAGCCAGACGATGTCCACGCCCAGGCCGGCGATGTAGTCGAGTTTTTGGGTGATGCCGGTCAGGTCGCCGACGCCGTCGCCGTTGGTATCGAGGTAGCTGCGCGGATACACCTGGTAGATGATGGCTTCCTGCCACCAGGGCGCGCCGGCATGCGTATTGGATGATGTCATGATCGTAGGAGATTGGTAATTTTTACGCAATATACAGGATCGCTGGATAACTGACAATCGCGGAAAATTGAAGATTTTATGCAAACTCCCTTGAAAATCATCGACTTATATTCTCGACAGCCGATCCATATGTGACACCGCAGTAGTCAAACTACAGATTCAATGTTAGCCTGTCATGCTTGCTGAACAAGTTCTTGTTGCCAAGGCTATTGCCAACCAACATGGGCTTGCATAGCATCGCTGCATTCGCCGCCCGGACGGCGACCACCACAGGAGACCCCCGATGACCCGGAACCCGCCATCGGCAACCGGCACTGGCCGCATGCCCCGCCAGATCCCGTACATCATCGCCAACGAAGGCTGCGAGCGCTTCAGCTTCTACGGCATGCGCAACATCCTCACACCCTTCCTGATCTCGTCGCTGCTGCTGCTCCTGCCGGAAGCCGAGCGCGCCGGCGACGCCAAGCACGTGTTCCACACCTTCGTCATCGGCGTGTATTTCTTTCCGCTGCTGGGCGGCTGGCTGGCCGACCGCTTCTTCGGCAAGTACCATACCGTGCTCTGGCTCAGCCTGGTGTACTGCGCCGGCCACGCCTGCCTGGCCGCCTTCGAAAACGATGTACGTGGTTTCTATGCCGGCCTGTTCCTGATCGCGCTCGGCTCGGGCGGCATCAAGCCGCTGGTGTCTTCCTTCGTCGGCGACCAGTTCGACCACACCAACAAGCACAAGGCGAAGCTGGTGTTCGACGCCTTTTACTGGATCATCAACTTCGGCTCCTTCTTCGCCTCGCTGCTGATGCCGGTATTCCTGCGCGACTACGGCGCCTCGGTGGCGTTCGGCATCCCGGGCATCCTGATGTTCGTCGCCACGCTGGTGTTCTGGAGCGGCCGCAAGGGCTACGTGCACGTGGCGCCCGGCGCCGCCGACCCGCATTCCTTCCTGCGCGTGGCGCGCAGCGCCCTGCTGGCGCGCCGGCCGGGACAGGGACGGCCGGGATTGAGCGTGGCTGCGCTGGGCGCGGCCGGCGCCGTGGCGGCGCTGGCGATGGCGCCGACCTGGGGCTTCGTGATCGCCGCCTGCACGGCGCTGGTGCTGCTGCTCGCCTTCGGCGGCATCGGCGTGGCCATGCAGCTGGAACGCGCGCGTGGCCTGCATCCGGACAGCGCCGTGGACGGCGTGCGCGGCGTGCTGCGCGTGCTGGTGGTGTTCGCGCTGGTGACGCCGTTCTGGTCGCTGTTCGACCAGAAGGCCTCCACCTGGATCGTGCAGGCCAACGGCATGCTGCGTCCGACGCTGTCCCTGTTCGGCAGTGAAATCCGCTTCGAGCCGGCCCAGATGCAGGCGCTCAATCCGCTGCTGGTGATGCTCCTGATCCCGTTCAACAACATCGCCGTGTTCCCGCTGTTGCGGCGCCTGGGCTGGGAGCCGACCGCGCTGCGCCGCATGACCGCGGGCATCGCCCTGTCGGCGCTGTCGTGGGTGGCGATCGGCACCATCCAGGTGGTAATGGACGGCGGCACGCCGCTGTCGATGGCCTGGCAGGTCCTGCCCTACGCCCTGCTGACCATGGGCGAGGTGCTGGTCTCGGCCACCGGGCTGGAATTCGCCTACAGCCAGGCGCCGGCCTCGATGAAGGGCGCGATCATGGCGTTCTGGTCGCTGGCGGTGACGGTCGGCAGCCTGTGGGTCTTGATCGTGAACGCCAGCGTCAAGAACGAAACCGTGCTCGGCCACATCGCCGGCACCGGGCTTGGCGTGATGGCCTTCCAGATGTATTTTTTTGCCGCCTTCGCCTTCCTGGCCGCCCTCGCCTTCGGCTGGTATGCAAGGCGCTACCGCGTCGTCGACTACTACCGTTCGTAAGCTTTTCTCCGCGCGGCGCCAGGCGGAGGCGCCGCGTCAACGATGTAAACCGTTTCCGCAGATTGCACACATCCATGATCCGATTCCCTCGCGGCGCCGCCGGCGCCATCACTTTCTCCCTGCTGGCCGGCGGCGGCGCCCATGCCGCCATCAATCCGGAAGCCTGCGACAGCAAGGCTTTCCAGATCGTCCAGCACCCGGCCGCGGCCGGCTTCGACGCGCGCGCCGTCTGGCTCGACAGCCGCCTGGCCACCTGGCCCGGCGCGGGCGCCGACGGCGTGTTCAAGCTGTACCACTCGCCGATCGGGGCCATCGCCGCGCCCGCCGGCGGCAAGGTCGAAGGCGCCGCCGGCGCCGTCGTGCTGCAGCCGTTCAAGGGGACGCTGCCGGCTGCCGCTGCCACCCGCTTCAAGTACTTGGCCGCCGGTCCGCTGCTGCAGGTGGGCGATGCCGACGTGCCCGCGCTGGGCGCCCTGCACCGCGAGCAGCTGGTGCTGGTGCAGGAAGACGCCCGCGGCATCGTCGTCGCCGCCACCCGCCTGCAGGCGGCCGGCGCGCTCGACGATTTATATGGCGCCGCCGCCGGGCTGGACCGGCTGGGCGTGAGCGTCGACGGCAAGCGCACCGGCTTCACGCTGTGGGCGCCGACCGCGCAGCAGGCCGCCGTATGCGTCTACGACAGCGGCAGGTCGGTGGTGCGCGCGGTGTACCAGATGGGCTTCGATGCGAAGACTGGCGCCTGGAGCGCGGCGCTGCCGGGCGACCTGTCCGGCAAGTACTACCGGTACGCGGTCGACGTGCCGGTGGACGGCGCCGGCATCGTGCGCAACCTGGTCACCGACCCGTATTCGATCAGCCTGACCACCGACTCGAAACGCAGCTATATCGGCCGCCTGGACGCGCCGCGCCTGAAGCCGCAGGGCTGGGACGCGTCCGCCGCCCCGCGCACGGTGAAGAACCAGACCGACATGGTGGTGTACGAGCTGCACGTGCGCGATTTTTCCATCAACGACGCCAGCGTGCCCTACGAGCACCGCGGCAGGTACGCCGCCTTCACGGACCTGCGCTCGAACGGCATGAAGCACCTGGCGGCGCTGGCGAAGAATGGCCTCACCGACATCCACCTGCTGCCGGTGTACGACCTGGGCAGCGTGCCGGAAACCGGCTGCGCCGTGCCGAGTCCGGGCGGCGCGCCGGACGGCACCGCCCAGCAGGCACTGGTGAAGAAGACCGCGCAGACCGACTGCTTCAACTGGGGCTACGACCCCTACCACTACAACGCGCCGGAAGGCAGCTACGCCAGCGACCCGGCCAACGGCGCCACCCGCGTGCTCGAATTCCGCCAGATGGTCGACAGTCTGCACGGCGTGGGCCTGCGGGTGGGCATGGACGTGGTGTTCAACCACACCTTCATCGCCGGCCAGAACGAGAAGTCGGTGCTGGACCGCATCGTGCCGGGCTACTACCACCGCCTGGACGCCAAGGGCGCGATCGAGCAGTCGACCTGCTGCGACAACACCGCCACCGAGAACCTCATGATGGGCAAGCTGATGATCGATTCGGTCACCCTGTGGGCGACCCAGTACAAGATCGATTCGTTCCGCTTCGACCTGATGGGCCACCAGCCGCGCGCGGTGATGGAGCGCCTGCAGCGGCAGGTGAACGCCGCCGCCGGCCGCAACGTGCAGCTGATCGGCGAAGGCTGGAACTTCGGCGAAGTGGCCGACGGCGCGCGCTTCGTGCAGGCCTCGCAGCTGTCGCTGAATGGCAGCGGCATCGGCACCTTCAACGACCGCACCCGCGACGCGGTACGCGGCGGCGCGGCCGGCGAATCCGGCGCCGGACTGTTCCGCCAGGGCTGGATCAACGGCCTGGTCTACGACCCGAATGCGCAAGCCGCCAAGGCCAGCCCTGCCGACCTGCTGAAAGCCGCCGACCTGGTGCGCGCCGGCCTGGCCGGTTCGATCCGCTCGTATCCGCTGCAGACGGCGGACGACCGCATCAGGACATTGGAGGCGATCGACTACAACGGCCAGCCGGCCGGCTACGCGGCGGAACCGGGAGAGACCGTCAACTACGTCGAAAACCACGACAACCAGACACTGTACGACGTGAACGTATTGAAACTGCCGGTGGCGACTTCCAGCCAGGAGCGCGCACGGGTGCAGGTGCTGGGCATGGCGGTGGACGCCTTCAGCCAGGGCGTGGCCTACTACCACGCCGGCATCGACGTGCTGCGCTCGAAGTCGATGGACCGCAACAGCTTCAATTCCGGCGACTGGTTCAACCGCCTCGACTGGACTTACCGCGACAATTACTTCGGTACCGGCCTGCCGCCGGAACAGGACAACGGCAAGGATTACGCGCTGTTGAAACCGCTGCTGGCCAACCCCGCGCTGAAGCCGCAGCCGGCCGACATCGCCTTCGCGCGCGACGCCTTCCGCGACCTGCTGGCGGTGCGCGCCAGCTCGACCCTGTTCCGCCTGCCCACCAGCGACGAGGTCAAGCGCCGCCTGCGCTTCTTCAACACCGGCAGCGCGCAGGTGCCGACCGTGGCGGCGGCGCACCTGGACGGGCGCGGCTACGACGGCGCCGGCTTCGCCGGCATCAGCTACTTCATCAACGTCGACAAGGTCGGCCACCGCGTGACCGACCCGCAGGCGGTGGGCAAGCGCCTGCGCCTGCACCCGGTGTTCATGGCGCCCGGCGCGGCCGACAAGCGCGCCACCCAGGCGACTTTCGACAGCGCCAGCGGCGCCTTCGAGATCCCGCCGCGCACGGCGGTGGTGTTCGTGGAAGACTGATTCGTCCCGAAGTGGGTATCTTCGACCATCTGGGTAACGCTTCAGTGAGTGAATTCTGTTGCTCGGCATGGGGTAAAGAATGCCAGTGGCATTCTTTACCCTGCGCGGGGACGACGGGCCATCAATGTGGAAACGATAGGGCTCCTATAGCAACCCCTCCTTGAAATGAGAATTATTCTCATCTAGAATGCGCTTTCACGTCGGGCGTTGCGCCGGCATTCCACCGTCGACGAGGGAGGACAATCCATGCAGGTTTCCGCACATGACTTCGAACAATTGCTGCGCGAGCACCGGGTGCTGTTGGACGCCTACCGCGACGTCCAGGCCCGCTGCGGCGAACGCTTGCTGGCGCAGGCGCGCGCCATCGCCCGCCTGGAGGCGCAAACCATGCGCCTGCGCGCCCAGGCGATCCGGCGCCAGACCGAACTGGCATGGGAACGCGAGGACCGCGCCGAACGCGAACGCGCGATTCCGGACCTGTCCAAGCGCGTCGCACTGGCGCGCCAGGTGACGCTGCTGCAGGCCCGCATCCACCAGCTGATGCGTGCGCCAGGCGCAGCCCATGCTCCTGCACGCACTGCCGTCGTGCCGTGGCCGCGCGTATCCGCCGGCGCCGAAGCGCCGGATACGCTGGAAACCAGCCTGGCCGCGGCCGACCTGGTGATCTGCCAGACCGGGTGCATGAGCCACGGCGCCTATTGGCGTGTGCAGGACCATTGCCAGCGCACCGGAAAAACCTGCGTGCTGGTCGAACGCCCGGATGCGCTGCGCGTGGTGCGCATTCATGGCGCTATCGAAGACGGCGCTCCCGCCTGCGTCACCGCCCCGCACACGGTATGACCTGCCCGCATTGCACCCATTTACTTTTGGAAATTATGCTTACCTTAAGCAAATAAACGGTTTTTATTGTTTATGTCGATTCGGTCGACTTATTACAATTTGTAACAGAAAAACGACAGCATCCTCTTTCTCTGACCCATGCCTGTTTCATAGTGAAAACTGAATTTTATTCAGTCCACATACCTTATAAAAAAATTTATTCAAGAAAGATTATCTCAACAGTTATTGCATTCCTTGCTAGATTGAAAGAGTTCGGTCGTTAATAAAAATACGTGGTTTTTCACAGACTAACTTTTTCACTTCAAGGCAAGAGAGATGACACTGTCCACCCCTACCGTTTACCTGTCCGGCGCGCGCGCCCGGCTGAAGCAACTCGCCCTCGGCACCGGCGCCGCCTTGTCGCTGCTGGGTGCGGTGCCCGCCATGGCCGGCGTGGTGAATTTCGAGAGCGTCGATCCGACGTTCTATGTCGACGGCGAGACGCTGTCGGAAGCCGGCTACGCGCTGCAGGTAGTGGACACGCACGGCACCGGCGCCCTGGCCGGCCTGCTGGTCAACGGCCTGGACCCGACCACCTGCTCGCTGGGCGGCTGCCCGACCGACAACCAGAGCCACTACTATGCCGGCCTGGCCGACGGCGCCCTGCGCATCACGCGCAACGGCGGCGAAGCCTTCAGCCTGGCGAGTTTCGATTACGCTTTCGTGGCGCCGATCGGCGGCCAGATCAACACCCCGTATGGCCAGCTGGTACTGACCGGCACCGTGCGCGACCTCGGCACCACGATCAGCTACGCCATCAATTTCCCCGGCACCGACAGCGCCGGCAATCCGGTGTTCAGCAGCGCCCTGCCGAGCGCGGCCTTCGCCAGCAGCGTGTTCACCAGCCTGACGATCCGCGCCTGCCTGTTCGACGGCAACGGCGGCTGCACCTACCCGCAGGACATCAGCGACCCGGCCTACAACCAGGCCCAGTTCGCCCTCGACAACATCAACCTGGCCGAAGTGCCGGAACCGGGCAGCCTGGCGCTGCTCGCCCTCGGCATGGGGGCGCTCACGCTGCGCCGCCGCAAGTCCGCCGTGTCGTCCAACCGCGCCTACCAGGCTTGACCAGCGAGGAAACCGAATCATGAAACTGCGTCCCATTACCGCCGCCGTCCTGTTCGCGCTGAGCGTCGCCACCGCCGGCGCGTCCGCCGACGACGAAGTCCGCCGCTCCTACATCATCCAGCTGGTCGACAAGCCGGTCGCCACCTATGCCGGCGACGTCGCCGGCCTGGCCGCAACGAAACCGGCCACCGGCCAGCGTCTGAACGTCGACGCCGCCGCGGTCCAGAACTACATCGGCTACCTGGCCGGCAAGCAGGCCAGCGTGGCCGCCACCGTCAACAAGGCGCAAATCACCAACGAATACAAGGTCGTGCTGAACGGCTTCTCGGCCCTGCTGACCGACGACGAAGTGCGCGCGCTGAAGAAGAACCCCGAAGTCGCCAACATCACGGCCGACTCCATCATGCAGCTCGACACCAGCTACACCCCGACCTTCCTCGGCCTGGACAAGTCCGGCGGCCTGTGGGAACAGGTCGGCGGCCAGGACAGCGCCGGCGAAGGCATGATCATCGGTATCGTCGACGGCGGCATCTGGCCGGAGCACGACAGCTTTGCCGACCGCGTCGACGAGAACGGCAACCCGAGCCGCAACGGCAGCAAGCTGGCCTACACCGCGCCGCCGTCCACCTGGAAGGGCATCTGCCAGACCGGCGAAGGCTTCCAGGCCAGCGACTGCAACAACAAGCTGATCGGCGCGCGCTACTTCAAGCAGGCGTCGCAGAACCTGCACTGGACCGAGTTCCTGTCGCCGCGCGACTCGATCGCCGGCGCCGAGGGCCATGGCGGCCACGGCGACCACACCGCCAGCACCGCCGGCGGCAACGCCCACGTGACGGCCTACGCGAGCGGCCTGAGCCTGGGCAAGATCAGCGGCATGGCGCCGCGCGCGCGCATCGCCGCCTATAAAGTCTGCTGGACCGACGCCACCACCGCCGCCAACGGCTGCGCCACCTCGAACAGCGTGGCCGCGATCGAGCAGGCGGTGAAGGACGGCGTCAACGTCATCAACTTCTCGATCGGCCCGAACGCCGGCGGCGGCGCCTTCAACGAAGCGACCGAGGTCGCCTTCCTGGGCGCGGCCTCGGCCGGCGTATTCGTGGCGGCATCGGCCGGCAACTCGGGCCCGGCGACCGCGCCGGTGGCGCACATCAGCCCGTGGCTGACCACGGTCGCCAACTCGACCCACAACCGCCAGTACGTGGGCGACGTCACGCTCGGCAACGGCACGGTCCTGACCGGCGCCTCGGGCAACGCCAACACCCCATCGTCGCCGCTGATCCTGGCCAAGGACGCCGGCATGAGCGGCGTCGACCCGGCCAACGTCAGCCTGAACCAGTGCTTCGGCTCGGTCGACGGCGTGGCCAACCTGCTCGATCCGGCCAAGGTCAGCGGCAAGATCCTGGTCTGCGACCGCGGCAACAACGTGCTGGTCAACAAGAGCGCCAACGCGAAGAACGCCGGCGCGGCCGGCGTCGTCATCGCCAACGTGGCCGGCGGCGCCACCACCATCCTGAACCAGGCGCACACCGTCTCGACCGTGCACATCCGGCGCGAGGACGGCGACCGGCTCAAGGCCTACATCGCCGCCACCCCGGGCGCCAGCGCGGCGCTGGGCAACCTGCACGGCGTGATCGACCCGACCGTCACCGCCCCGATCGTCAACAGCAGCTCGTCGCGCGGTCCGAACGTGGCCAACGCCAACATCATGAAGCCGGACCTGAGCGCGCCGGGTACCGACATCCTGGCCGCCGTCAGCGCCGACCTGACGCGCGCGCAGCGCGCCGCGATCGTCGCCGGCGGCGAGGCGCCGTCCAAGGACTTCGCCTTCTACACCGGCACCTCGATGGCCTCGCCGCACGTGGCCGGCGTCGCCGCGCTGCTCAAGCAGCGCCACCCGGACTGGAGCCCGGCGATGATCAAGTCGGCCCTGATGACCACCACCACCGACACCTTCAGCGACGGCCTGAACGGCTCGGTGAGCTGGGACAGCAGCGCCAGGACCACCGGCACGCTGCCGTGGGGCCAGGGCGCCGGCCACATCGCCCCGACCGCGGCCGCCGATCCGGGCCTGGTGTACGACGCCAGCGAAGTCGACTACATCCGCTTCCTGTGCGGCCTGAGCCTGAACGTCTACAGCGCCGCCACCTGCTCGACCTACGGCACCATCCAGCCGTACGACCTGAACCTGGCCTCGCTGACCGCCGCCAACGTACTGGGCGTCTTGACCATGAACCGCACGGTCACCAACGTCGGCGCCAGCACCGCCACCTACAACGCCAGCGCCACGCTGCCGGGCTTCACGGTCGCCGTGACGCCGGCCAGCCTGACGCTGGCGCCGGGCGCGTCGGGCAAGTTCGCGGTCAAGCTGACCCGCACCAGCGCCGCCTACAACACCTGGATGTACGGCAAGCTGGTGTGGACCGACGGCAGCCACGTCGTGCGCAGCCCGCTGAACGCGCGCGCCGCCATGCTGGCCGCCCCCACCACGGTGACCAGCGAAGCGACCACCGGCAGCAAGGTGATCACCATCGGCGCCGGCTTCAGCGGCGCGCTGGCGGTCACCAAGTCCGGCCTGCTGGCGCCGACCGAGTTCAACGGCACGGTGGTCAAGGCCCCGAGCACCGCCAACACGGTCTGCACCGGCGGCGGCGGCACCGGCGTCAACGTGCACACGGTCACGGTCCCGGCCGGCGCCACCATCGCCCGCTTCGCGCTGTACGACAGCGACACCAGCGGCAACGGCGCCTCGGACCTGGACCTGGTGGTGGCGCGCGGCACCACGGTGGTCGGCACCAGCGGCAGCGACACCAGCAACGAAATGGTCACGCTGACCAATCCGGCGGCCGGCGACTACAAGGTGTGCGTGGTCGGCTACGCGCCGGCCGGCGGCAGCGCCACCTACAAGCTGTCGACCTGGGTGCTGAGCCCGACCTCGACCGGCGGCAACTTCAAGGCCGCGGCAGCGGGCGCGGTGGCGGTCGGCGGCACCGCGCCGGTGGCCCTGTCCTGGTCGGGCCTGGCGGTCGGCAAGCGCTACCTGGGCAGCGTCAGCTACCAGAACGCCGGCGCCGCGGTCGGCTCGACCATCGTCGAAATCGACACCACCGATCCGATCCCGCTGTTCCAGAACTCGGGCATCAAGCAGGTGAACGCCGAGTAAGGTCCTTGCGCCGCCCGCGGGCGGCCGATACCTGACATGCAAAAAGGCCGCGGGCAGGATGCCGCGGCCTTTTTCATCGGTGTCCGGCAAGCGCGGCGCCGCAGCGCCGGCGCCGCGTCAGCGCCGGGTGGCCAGCGCCACGATGGCGGCGCCGGCGGCGACGATCAACGCATCCTCGATCAAGCCGCTGCGGGTCTGGCCGATACGCGCCATGGCCTGCTTGCGCACGGCCAGCGTGGCGTAGGCCAGCGGCACGGCGGTCGCTACCGCCACTGCCGCACCGGCCTGCTCTTCGCCGCGCGGCGCCAATGCCGCACCGGCAATCCCGGCGCTGGCCACGCGCGCCGCCAGTCCCAGGAACACGGTGCGGTCGGGCGCACTCTTCATCTTGTCGCCGAAGAGTTCGCCGACGCCCATGGCGAGCGCGCCGTACTTGAACAGCGGACGGTCCAGCAGGGCCAGACGCCCGGGCGTATGGCGGCCGGCCAGGCGCGCCGCCGACAGGGTGGCCATCGGGGTCATCGAACGCGCGCTGGCGACGGCGCCGATCAACATGGAGGAAAGCAGGCTGCAAATTTTCATCGTGACGAACTCCTGTGCAAGTGAACGTGTGTCCAGCCGCGTGAAGCGCGCTGGGCTGTCGATCAGATGGTAGCAAAAAGTCATCGAACGACCGTTTCAATTGCCGTGATGGCAAGATCGTCACTTTGCCACGGCAGCGGCGATCCTCCGGAACAGCCGGTTGATCCGGATCGCGCCTGCCTCGTCGTCGTAGGCGCCGGCAGTCATGACGACCACCAGGTCCAGGTCCGGCACGATGAACAGACGCTGGCCGCCATTGCCGAACGCGGCCGCCCAGCGATGTGGTGCGCCTGCCGCCACGGTATCGCCGAGCCACCACTGGTAGCCGTAGCGGCGCCCGTCGCCGACGTCGGCCTGCGGCACGAGCGACGCCTCGATCCACGCGCGCGGCACGATCTGGCGGCCGTGCCACTGCCCATGCTGCAGGACCAGCTGCCCGATCCTGGCGAGGTCGCGCGGCCGCATGCGCAGGCCGGAAAACGCCAGCGGGCGACCGCGCGCGTCGCGCAGCCATTCCCAATCGACGATGCCGAGCGGCGCGAACAGCTTTTCGCGCGCATAGTCCGGCAGCGCCATGCCGGTGCGTTGCGCCAGCGCTGCGGCCAGCACGGCGGTGCCGCCGCCGTTGTAGCGGAAACGCGTGCCGGCCGGCGCGGCCATGCGCCGTCCGAACACGTAACGCGCCTGCGAACTGCGCCAGTACAGCGCCAGCTCGTCGTTGCGCCAGTCGTAGGCGCCCGCTTCGTCCCAGGCCAGGCCGCTGGTCATGCTCAAGAGGTGGCGGACGGTGATCGCGGCGCGCCCCGCCGTCTCCAGGTCCGCCAGTTCCGGAAACAGATCGAGCACGCGCGTGTCGAGCGGCGGCGCCTTGCCCTCGGCCTCGGCGATGCCCCACAGCAGGCCGGTGATGGACTTGCTGATCGAGCGCAGGTCGTGGCGGGTGGCGGGACCGAAATCGACTTCATGGGCGAACAGCGAATACACCGAGCGGTCCTTGCCGCTGCGGTAGCGTTCCACTACCGGCACGCCGTGGCGTTCGACGAGCAGGCCGTGCAGGTCCGGGTTGCCGGCAGCGACGTCGTCGAGCACGCGGCACAGCTGCTGCGCATCGAAGCCTTGCGCCGCCAGCGCGGCGGCATCGCAACCCGCCGGCGATGGCGGCGGCGCAGCGGCGGCGACGCAACCTGCGCTGGCGCCGACGAGCGCCGCGACTGCCAGTGCCGCGACGCCGCGCATGTCAGCTGTCCAGGTGCGAAATCAGCATCCGCCTGCGCTCCGAATCGGCGCCCTCCAGCGCCGCCTCGCCCTGCGGCCCGAGCGAGACGCCGACCGCCATGATGTCGATGAGGAGCAGCTGCAGGATGCGCGAGATCATCGACAGGAAGGTGGTCGAGTCCTCGCTGTGGTCGACTGCCAGGCAGATGCTGGCTTTTCTCGCCAGCGCCGACTTGCTGCTGGTGATGGCGATGACGTCGGCGCCGGCCGCGCGCGCGGTGTCCACGGCGGACAGCAATTCCGGCAGCTGGCCGGCGGTCGAAATCGCGATCACCACGTCGCCCGGCCCCAGCAGCTCGGCGGCCAGCGCGAACAGGTGCGAGTCGCCGTAGGACGAGGTCGGGATGCGGAAGCGGAAGAATTTGTGCTGGCCATCCAGCGCCACCACGCGCGAATTGCCCATCGCGTAGAACTCGACGCGCTTGGCGCGGCGCAGCAGTTCGATGGCCCGGTCGATCGAATTCACGTCGAGCTGGTCGCGGAATTTCAGGATCGCCGAGACGGTGTTGTCGATGACCTTGGCCGACAGGTCGTGGGTGCTGTCGGTCATGCGCACCTGGCTGTGGCGCACGGGGATGGTGCCGGTCAGGCTGCCGGCGAATTTCAATTTGAAATCGGCCAGGCCGGAAAAGCCGAGCGAGCGGCAGAAGCGGATCACGGTCGGCTGGCTGACGTCGGCCAGCTTGGCGATTTCGGCGATCGGCTCGGACAGCACCTTGCGCGGATGGTCGATCACCAGCGCCGCCACGCGCTGCTCGGCCGGCGACAATTCGTGCTGCAGGTTCTGCACCTTTTCCATCAGCGTGTTGGCGCCGCTGCGGTTGCGCAGGTGCTCGGACAGGATGCTCGACACGCCGTACAGCGCCGGCGTCGGCATCATGATCACGTAGGTCGGGATCTGCGCCAGGTAGTCGGTAAAGCGGCCCTTGGCTTCGAAGCGCGCGCGGAACGGCGAGGTTTCGAACCACTGCGCCATGCGCGGCACGATGCCGCCGCCGATGAAGAT
This sequence comes from Massilia forsythiae, assembly GCF_012849555.1. NCBI lineage: Bacteria > Pseudomonadati > Pseudomonadota > Betaproteobacteria > Burkholderiales > Oxalobacteraceae > Massilia > Massilia forsythiae. The sequence goes on along the minus strand of NZ_CP051685.1, from coordinate 2,973,806 downwards.
GCCGCCGAACGCGCCCAGCGTCACCGCCAGGTTGGCGGCGGCGCCGCCCAGCATGCCGGCGAAGCATTCCAGCACTTCCAGGCACAGCGCATCGCCCTGCTCCAGCGCGCAGCTGGCGATCTCGGCGGCGTTGCGCGCCGGCGCATCCGAAACGCCATTCCTCTCGGCCAGCGCGCGATAGATGATTTCCATGCCGGGGCCGGAGATCAGGCGCTCGTTGGAAACGTGGCTGAATTCGCGCCAGGCGTACTGCAGGATCGCGAACTCGCGCTCGTCCGCCGGCGCGAAATTCATGTGGCCGCCCTCGCTGCCGAGGGTGACGAAGCCGTCCACGGTCGGGATCACGCCGGACACGCCCAGGCCGGTGCCCGGCCCCAGCACGCCGGCCACCGCGTTCGACTGCGGCTTGCCGCCGCCGATCTGCAGCAGGTCGTCCGGCTTGAAGCCCGGCAGCGCCATCGCCAGCGCGGTGAAGTCGTTGACGATCAACAGCGTGTTCAGGCCGAGCGCGCGGCGCACCTCGTCGGTCGAGAACTGCCAGTCGCGGTTGGTCATGCGGATGAAGTCGCCGCTGATCGGATTGGCCAGCGCGAACGCGGCGTGGCTGATGCGGCCGGCGCCGGCCTGCGCCAGGTAGGCGTTCAGCAGCGGGACGATGCCGGGATAGTCGTCGCACAGCAGCACGGCCACGTTGCGCAGCACGCCGGGCGCGCTTTCCAGGGCAAAGCGCGCATGGGTCGCGCCGATGTCGGCCAGCAGGCGCGGCCCGTCGCTGTAGGCGGCGCGGGGTTGCTTCGGTTCGGTGTCAGGCAAGGTCATGGTGTCTCTTGGGTGTTTCTCTTATTGCACCAAGGATACCATTGATTGAAATGCACCAAAAAGGAAATGGGTGGTCATTCCCTGAAGCGCACCATGCTCCGTCGTCCCCGCGGAGGCGGGGACCCATGCCGAGCATCCGAAGTCGGTATTTCGAAGCATTCGAATTGTTTCTGGTGTACCGAATTCTGTTGCTCACTATGGGTCCCCGCCTGCGCGGGGACGACGCATGAGGGCCAACGCAAAGGGCGAGATGTATCGTGTCTACACGCCACGGCGTACTGGCTACCTGCCCGCCCCCAGCCCCTTCAGCAGCGCCGCATGGAAGACCGCCGGATCCTGCATCTGCGGCGCGTGTCCCATGCCGTCCAGCTCGACCAGCGTCGCCTTGGGGATCGCGCTGGCGGCGCGCTTGCCCAGTTCGGCGTAGTTGCCCAGCTTGGCGCGCACCTCGGCCGGGGCGGCGTCCTTGCCGATGGCGGTGGTGTCCTTGGTGCCGATCAGCAGCAGCACCGGCATTCTCAAGAGCGGCAACTCGTACACCACCGGCTGGGTGTAGATCATGTCGTACAGCAGCGCCGAGTTCCAGGCCACGAGGCGCTTGCCGGGGCCGCGGTTCATCCCGGCCAGCATCTGCACCCATGGCTCGTATTCCGGCTTCCACTGGTTGACGTAATAGGTCGATTTTTCGTAGGCGCGGATCTTGTCGGCATTGGTCGCCAGCTCGCGCTCGAACCACTTGTCCACGCCCAGCGAGGGCACGCCGAGCGCTTTCCAGTCTTCCAGGCCGATCGGGTTGGCCAGCACCAGCTGCTCGGTCTGCTCCGGATACAGCAGGCCGTAGCGCACCGCCAGCATGCCGCCGGTCGAGTGGCCCATGACGGTGGCCTGCTTGACGCCGATCGATTCCAGCAAGCCGCGCGTGTTGGCGGCCAGCTGCTGGAAGCTGTACTGGTAATGCTCCGGCTTGCTCGACTTGCAGAAGCCGACCTGGTCCGGCGCCACCACGCGGTAGCCGGCTTCCTTGAGGGCGTCGATGCTGGCCTTCCAGGTGGCGGCGCAAAAGTTCTTGCCGTGCAGGAGGACGACGGTGCGGCCGTTCGGCCGGTCCGGCTTGACGTCCATGTAGGCCATGTGCAGCGCCACGCCCTGCGACGTGAAGCGGTACTGCTGCACCGGGTAGGGGTAGTCGAAGCCTTCCAGTTCGGGGCCGTAAACCGCCTCGACGCTAGCAGTAGCGGGAGCGGCGGCGGCAGGTGCGGCGGCGGACGCCAGCAAGGGGAAGATGGACAGGCAGGCCGTCATGGCGGCCCGGCAGGGGTGAAGCGCGGGCATCGGTTTCTCCGGATGGTGGATGCGATGCCCGCAGTCTAGCCGAGACGGGAGCGGGATGCGGCGCGCTTGACCGGCGGCACCATGCGCGCCGCCGGGCGCATCAATCCTGCGCGATCAGCGCCACCGGCGCCTGCGCGTCGAACTGCACCTTGCCGCCCTTGACCACCGCGCTCTTGCCGGTGTACCAGTCGCGCACGGTCTGGCCGTCCATGAACACGCCGGCCACGGAAATGCTTGCCGGTGCGCCCGGCGGCAGGTCGAGCGCCACCACCACGCGGTCGGTCACGCCGTCGTTCGCATAGGTGCGCTTGAAGGTGTACGGACTGGCCGCGATCATCTGGTGCACGCCGGCGCCCACCGCCGGGTGCGCGTGGCGGAAGCGGCCCAGGCGCGCCCAGTGCTCGCGCACGTCCGCCGCGCCGTGCAGGCCGACGCGCGTGTTGGCCTTCAACTGGTCCCAGTTCATGAACGAGCGCAGGTTGGCGTCGCCCTCGGCGCCGTCGATCTTCAGCACGCGCGCGCTTTCGTCGCCGTAGTAGACCTGGGCCTGGCCCGGCGCCAGCAGCAGCTTGTTGGCGGCTTCCAGCGGACGCTGGCGCAACGCGTCGAACGGGTTGCCGTCGTCGTGCGAATCCAGGTAGTTGAGTACCGAGACACCTTTCAAAGGGCCGGTCAGCATGTTGGAGTACCCGGCGAACAGCTTTTCGTAGCCGCCGCGCGCATCGCCCGCCATGCTGAAATTGATCATGCTGTCGAAGCCGTTGGCGAAATAATCGACCTTGGTGCCGTCGTCGTAGGCGAACTTGCGGCCATCGTTGATGGAGTAGCCGTACACCTCGGACGTCATGAAGAACGGGCGGTCGCCGATCTGCTTGACGGCGGCCTGGCCGGCCTCGCCCTTCTTCCACGCCTCGTAGGCGGCGCCGGCCACTTGCTTGAGGTCTTTCCACACGCCCGGTTCGGTGTGCTTGACGGTGTCGGCGCGGAAGCCGTCGAAGCCGTACTTGCGCACCCAGTCGGCGTGCCACTTCATCAGGTAGTAGCGCGGCGCGCGCGGGTAGCCGGTGCGCTGGAAGAACGCGTCCAGCTCCTTCACTTCGCGCTCGTACCTGCCTTCGCGCTTCCACTTGGCGACCAGGGTCGGCGGCAGCTCCACCCTGGCATTGCTGTCGGTGCGGATGTCCGGCAGGTTCTTCACCAGCGTGCATTCGACCGTGGTGCGCATGGTCTTGAAGCCGCACACCGGCCCGGTGCGCACCCAGGACGCCGGCCAGGCCGGGTCTTGCGCGGTGACCGGGCCGGTATGGTTCATCACCACGTCCAGCAGCACGCGGATGCCGTGCGCGTGCGCGGTGTCGACCAGCTCGCGCATGTCCTGCTCGCTGCCGAGGTTGGCGTCGAGCGCGGTGAAGTCGCTGGCCCAGTAGCCGTGGAAACCGTAGGACTTGCCGGTGCCCTCGTCGGTGGAACCGTGGATGTTTTCCACCGGCGGGGTGATCCAGATCGCATCCACGCCCAGGTCCGTGAAATACCCTTCCTTGATTTTGGCCGTGACGCCGGCCAGGTCGCCGCCCATGAAGCCGCGCGCGGTCGCCGCATCGGCCTTGCGCCCGTAGGCCAGGTCGTTGGCCGGATTGGCGTTGTTGAAGCGGTCGGTCAGCAGGAAGTACACGGTCGCGTTCTCCCAGGTAAACGGTTTACCTTGTTGCGCCGGCGCCGGCACCGGGGTCGCCGGGGCCGAAGCCGCGGGGGCCGGCGCCTGCGCCGCGGCGGCGCCGAAGGCAAGCATCAGGGAGACGGCGAGTGCGTGGTATTTCATTCAAGGTCCTGTGGTGGATGAAGATGGATCAGGTGACGACGCTCGGCTGCTGGCGGCCGGTGCGCGCCTTGAGTGCCGACAGCTGCTCGGCGATGGCGATCAGCGGGGCCAGCGCGGCCTGCGTGTCCAGGCCGTGGCGCGCCGGGTCGGCTTCGTAGCGCTCCAGGTAGATGCGCACGGTGGCGCCCTCGGTGCCGGTGCCGGACAGGCGCAGCACGACGCGCGAGCCGTCGGTCATGACGATGCGCACGCCCTGGCGCGTGGCGACCGAATTGTCGACCGGGTCGGTGTAGACGAAATCGTCCGCCAGCTGCACGGTGTAGCCGCCCAGGTCCTGGCCCGGCAGCTCGGCCAGCTTGCCGCGCAGCGCCCCCATCATCTGGTCGGCGGCCTCGGCGTCGACGGCTTCGTAGTCGTGGCGCGAGTAATAATTGCGGCCGAAGCGCGCCCAGTGCTCCTCCACCAGCTGGTTGACCGACTTGCCGGTCGCGGCCAGCAGGTTCAGCCAGAACAGCACGGCCCACAGGCCATCTTTTTCGCGGATGTGGTCGGAGCCGGTGCCGTAGCTTTCCTCGCCGCACAGGGTCGCCATGCCGGCGTCGAGCAGGTTACCGAAGTACTTCCAGCCGGTCGGCGTCTCGTAGCAGGGAATGCCCAGCGCCGCGGCCACGCGGTCGGCCGCCTGCGAGGTCGGCATCGAGCGCGCGATGCCGGTCAGGCCGGCGCGGTAACCCGGCGCCAGCGTGGCGTTGGCGGCGATGATGGCCAGGCTGTCCGACGGCGACACCGCCAGCCTGCGGCCGACGATCATGTTGCGGTCGCCGTCGCCGTCCGAGGCGGCGCCGAAGTCGGGCGCATCGGCGCCGTCCATCAGCGCCACCAGTTCGGCGGCGTTGACCGGGTTCGGGTCCGGGTGGTGGCCGCCGAAGTCCTCGCGCGGCTCGCCGTTGATCACGGTGCCGGCCGGCGCGCCCAGCATGCCTTCGATGATGGCCTTGGCGTACGGGCCGGAGACCGCGCTCATGCCGTCGAAGCGCATGCGGAAACCTTTCGAAAACAGCGCGCGGATGGCGTCGAAGTCGAACAGGCGCTCCATCAGTTCGGCGTAGTCGGCCACCGGGTCGATCACCTCGACCTGCATGTCTTCCAGCTGCGTCGTGCCGATGCGGTCGAGGTCGACCGGGCCGGCGTCGCTGATGCGGTAGGCGTTGACGGTGAGCGTGTGCGCGAAGATCGCCTCGGTGATCTTTTCCGGCGCCGGGCCGCCGTTCTCGATGTTGTACTTGATGCCGAAGTCGCCGTCCGGGCCGCCCGGGTTGTGGCTGGCCGACAGCACGATGCCGCCGTTGGCGCCGTGCTTGCGGATCACGCAGCTGACCGCCGGCGTGGACAGGATGCCGCCGCGGCCGACCAGCACTTTCGCCACCTTGTGGGCGGCAGCCATGCGCAGGATGGTCTGCACCGCCTCGCGGTTGAAGAAGCGGCCGTCGCCGCCCAGCACCAGGGTGCGGCCGCTGCAATCGCCCAGCGTCAGGAAGATCGCCTCGACGAAGTTCTCGAGATAGCCGGGCTGCTGGAACTCGGTCACCTTCTTGCGCAGCCCCGACGTGCCGGGACGCTGCCCGGCGAATGGCGTGGTTGCGATGGTTTGTATCGTCATGATGTGGCGCTCCTGGTGCTGGGGTTTGTTGTCAAACCATTACAATACGCCAGGCGCGCGATTCGCGTCGCAAGCGAGAGCCGCCTGCCGGAATTATTTCGCCCCGGCCTGCTTGGCGTTGTCGGTGACGAAGGTGGTCAGCACGGCCGCCAGCAGCATGCACGCGCCGCCCAGCACCAGCGTGCGCACGGTGTGGCCCTCGAACAGGTGCTTGGTCAGGAAGCCGAGCAGCAGGCCGCTGACGATCTGCGGGATCACCACGAAGAAGTTGAACAGGCCCATGTAGTAGCCCATGCGGCTGGCCGGCAGCGCGCCCGCCAGGATCGCGTACGGCATGGTCAGGATGCTGGCCCAGGCGATGCCGACGCCGATCATCGGCACCATCAGCATGTGCTTGTCGGTGATGAAGAACAGGCTGGCCAGGCTGAGGCCGCCGATCGCCAGGCACACGGTGTGGCAGGTCTTGCGGCTGGTGGCGCGCGCCAGCACCGGCAGGATGAAGGCGGCCAGCGCCGACACGCCGCTGTACACCGCGAACATGATGCCGACCCAGTTGCCGGCTTCCTGGTAGGCGGCCGATTGCGCGTCGACGGTGTGGTAGACGTTGTCCGCCACCGCCGAGCCGGTGTAGATCCACAGCGAGAACAGCGCGATCCAGGTGAAGAACTGCACGAAGGCCAGCTGCACCATGGTCTTCGGCATGTGGGCGAAGCCGCCGACGATCTCGCGCAGCGCCACGCCGAAATTGCGCGCATGCCGGCGCTGCGCCTGGAAGCGCGCCATGTCCGGCGGCGGCAATTCGTCGGCGCTGAACACGGTCCAGCTCACGGCCAGCAGGAACACCAGGCCGCCGATGTAGAACGAATAGCGCACCGAATCGGGAATCGCACCGTCCACCGGCACGTTGGAGACGCCCATCACGTCGGAAAAGAACATCGGCAGCAGCGAGGCGATCACCGCGCCGCAGCCGATGAAGAAGGTCTGCATGGCGAAGCCGGCGGTCTGCTGCGAGGCGTCCAGCTTGTCGCCGACGAAGGCGCGGAACGGCTCCATCGAGACGTTGATGGCGGCGTCCATCATCCACAGCAGCAGCACCGCCATCCACACGGCACTGGAGTTGGGCATCAGGAACAGGGCGATGGCGGCCAGCACCGCGCCCAGGAAGAAGAATGGACGGCGCCGGCCCCAGGTCGGGTGCCAGGTGTTGTCGCTCAGGTAGCCGATGATCGGCTGCACCAGCAGGCCGGTGACCGGCGCGGCCAGCCAGAAGGTCGGCAGGTCGTCGGGGGAAGCGCCGAGGGTGGCGAAGATGCGGCTGGTGTTGGCGTTCTGCAGCGCGAAGCCGAACTGGATGCCGAAGAAGCCGAAGCTCATGTTCCACAGCTGCCAGAACGACAGGCGCGGCTTGAGCGTGTTTGTTTGCATGTCCATCCATGTCTCCTATGCACGTCCAGACTGGTGCCAGACTACCTAATGTAGCAAAGTAACATGGGGGTGGGTGAGTGTCAATCTACACAACACTCTGAATCGCCCTCACATCTGGTCAGCCAATGTAGTCAAACAACAGTAAATGCCGTCGTCCCCGCGCAGGCGGGGACCCATACTGAGCAACAGAATTCATTACCATTGAAGCAACTGGAATATTTCAGAAATACCAACTGTGGATGCTCAGCATGGGGTGAAGAATGCCAGTGGCATTCTTCACCCTTCGCGTGGAGTCGTTTCAGGCAGTGCCTGAAACGGCGGCGCATCACCCCTTGCGATGGGGCTTCTTGTCGGCGAACTTGCGCTTGGCCGGCTTCTTTTCCGGCGGCGCCTCGCCGTCGCGGGTGATGGCCAGCTGCTGGCCGGCGACCCAGACCTTCTTCAGGTGGTCGACCAGGTCGTTGGGCAGGTCGGCCGGCATGTCCAGCGTGCTGAAGTCGTCGTAGATCTCGATGCGGCCGATTTCCTTGGACGCGATGCCACCCTCGTTGGCGATGGCGCCGACGATGTTGCCCGGCTTGACGCCGTGCGCGTGGCCGACCTCGATGCGGTAGGTGGCCATGCCGGCTTCCGGCGCGCGCGCCACGCGTTCCTTCTTGAAGCCGCCGCGTCCTTCGTCCGGTCGGGCCTGGCCGAAGCCTTCCCTGCCCTCGCGCGGCGCGCGCGGTGCACGCTCGTCGCCGAAGCTTTCGCGTGCGGCACGCACCGGACGCTCGGCGCGGCCTTCGCTACCCTCGCGCTCGCGCCATTCGGCGGCGGGCTTCGGCTCGCGGTCCGGCTTTTCGATCAGCAGCGGCTCCTCGCCGCGGTACAGCTTGGCCAGCGCGGCGGCGATGTCGATCGCCGGCACGTTCTGCTCGCGCTCGTAGTCTTCGATCAGCGAACGGAACACGTCCAGGCCGCCGGCGGCCAGGGCCTCGCCGATCTGCTCCTTGAAGCGCGCGATGCGCACCTCGTTGACCGCCTTGATGGTCGGCAGCGTCAGTTGCGACACCGGCTGGCGCGTGGCGCGCTCGATCGCCTTGAGCATGCCGCGTTCGCGCGGGGTGATGAACAGGATCGCATCGCCGCTGCGGCCGGCGCGGCCGGTGCGGCCGATGCGGTGGGTGTAGCTTTCCGGGTCGGACGGCACGTCGTAGTTGATCACGTGGCTGATGCGTTCGACGTCCAGGCCGCGCGCGGCGACGTCGGTGGCGACCAGGATGTCGATCTTGCCGTTCTTGAGCTGGTCGATGGTGCGCTCGCGCTGTTGCTGGGCCATGTCGCCGTTGATGGCGGCGGCCGCGAAGCCGCGCGCCTGCAGCTTGGCCGCCAGTTCCTCGGTACCCAGCTTGGTGCGCGCGAAGATGATCATGCCGTCGAAGGGCTCGGCTTCCAGGATGCGGGTCAGCGCTTCCAGCTTCTGCAGGCCGGCCACCAGCCAGTAGCGCTGGGTGATGTTCTCGGCGGTGCCGGTCTTGGCGGCCACCGTGACTTCCTGCGGATCGCGCAGGTAGGTCTTGGCGATGCGCTTGATGGCCGGCGGCATGGTGGCCGAGAACAGCGTGGTCTGGCGGCTTTCCGGAGTCTGCTGCAGGATCTGCTCGACGTCGTCGATGAAGCCCATGCGCAGCATTTCGTCGGCCTCGTCGAGGATCAGCGTCTTCAGCTGCGACAGGTCGAGCGAACCCTTTTCGATGTGGTCGATCACGCGGCCCGGGGTGCCCACCACCACGTGCACGCCGCGGCGCAGCGCCGACAGTTGCGGGCCATAGCTCTGGCCGCCGTAGATCGGCAGCACGTGGAAACCCTTGATGTGCGCGGCGTAGCTCTGGAACGCCTCGGCCACCTGGATCGCCAGCTCGCGCGTCGGCGCCAGCACCAGCGCCTGCGGCGCGGTCAGCTTGGTATCGATCTGCGCCAGCACCGGCAGGGCGAAGGCGGCGGTCTTGCCGGTGCCGGTCTGCGCCTGCCCCAGCACGTCGCGGCCTTCCATCAGCAGCGGGATGGTGGCGGCCTGGATGGGCGATGGCGTTTCGTAGCCGACGTCCTTCAACGCCTTGAGGATGGGCGCGGGAATGTTCAGGTCGGCAAACGTCTGGAGCGGAGTGTCAAGCATGGAGGATAATTTCTTAGAAAATCGGAAGCAAAGCGGTAGTTTACTCGGTCGCGCGTTCGCAGCCGTGATTATTTGTGATAAAACGGCGCGCGCTCCTTCCGCACGCGTCGGGCGTTACCGTTTGGCCGCCGCGATCGCCGCGATGAATTCCCGGTGCGACGGCATCACGCCGACGCATTTGCCGACCACGTTCTCGATCCTACCGAGGAAATCGGCCAGCTCGCGCTCATCGAGCAGGCCGGCCAGCGGATGCGCCGCGCCGGCGCGGATCCCCTGCCCGTGCAGCACCTGCTGCCAGCCGATTTCGGTAAACAATTCGTTGTTTTCCCGCACCACCCGGCCATGGCTGCGGTACAGGTCCAGCTTGCGGCGCAGCGAATCTGGAATATCCATCGTGCGGCAATGGTCCCAGAACGGCGTGTCGGCGCGCTCGGTGGCGTGGTAGTGCAGGATCAGGAAGTCGCGGATGCGCTCGACCTCGAAGTCGCTCTGGCGGTTGAATTCGTCGATGTCGGCCTGGTCGAAGCCGCCGTCCGGGAACAATGCCATCAGGCGCGACAGCGTCGCCTGCACCAGGTGGATCGAGGTCGATTCCAGCGGCTCCAGGAAGCCGGACGCCAGCCCGAGCGCCACCACGTTCCTGTTCCACACCTTGTTGCGCTTGCCGGCCGTGAAGCGCAACATGCGCGGCTCGGCCAGCGGCGCGCCGTCCAGGTTATTCATCAGGATCGACGCCGCCTCGTCGTCGCTCATGAAGCGGCTGGCATACACGTGGCCGTTGCCGGTGCGGTGCTGCAAGCCGATGCGCCATTGCCAGCCGGCCGGGCGCGCGGTCGCGCGCGTGTACGGCAAAAGATCATTCGACAGTTCGCACGGCACCGCCCAGGCGCGGTCGCACGGCAGCCAGTGGCTCCAGTCCTCGAAGCCGGTCTGCAGGGTCTGCTCGATCAGCAGTCCGCGGAAGCCCGAGCAGTCGAGGAACAAATCGCCTTCGATGCGCTCGCCGTTCTGCATCACCAGCGCCTCGATAAAACCGTCGCCCGCGCGCTGGCGCACCTCGACCACCTTGCCCTCGGTGCGCAGCACGCCGTGCGCCTCGGCGTAGCGGCGCAGGTAGCGCGCGTACAGGCCGGCATCGAGGTGGAAGGCGTACACGATATCGGCCAGCGGCGAATTCGCCACCTCGTTCGACGGGCGCATGAACTTGCCGGCGCGCGCCGCCATGCGGTTGATCGAGTAATGCTCCAGGTCCGGCGCCCGGCCGGCCTGGTGCGCGCGCAGCCAGTACTGGAAAAAGTCGAGCGTGCCCAGGTCTTGCCCGAAGCGGCCGAAGCCGTGCATGTAGCGCTCGCCTACCCTATTCCAGTCCTCGAACTCGATACCGAGCTTGAAGGTCGCCCTGGTCTCGCGCACGAACTCGTCCTCGTTGATGCCGAGGGCGTTGTTGAACAGGCGGATCATCGGGATCGTCGATTCGCCCACGCCGACGGTGGAAATCTCGTCCGACTCGACCAGGCGGATGGCGTAGCGGTTCTTCAGCAGGCGCGAGAGGGAAGCGGCGGCCATCCAGCCGGCGGTGCCGCCGCCGACGATGACGATGTTGTGCAAGGGGGTCTGGTGGGTCATGGTGGCGCCAGCATACAGAAATGCCCGGATGTGAAAAAGCCCCTTGCCGGCGGGCCGGGCAAGGGGCGCTGGTCGGCACGGGGGAAACCGTGCCGGCGCGGATGGCTTACAGCTTGTAGTTCAGGCCGACCATCACCGAGCGGCCGAAGCGGCGGTCTTCGATGACGTTGTCCTTGGTCTGGCGGTAGCGGATGAAGTGCGAGTCGTTCACGTTGTTCATCTGCACCAGCAGCGACAGGCCTTTGGCCGGACCGTCCTGGATCTCGTAGCCGAACTGCAGGTCGACCACTTTCTCGCCCTGGATGTAGGTCAGCTCGCGGTCGCCGGTGTTAGTGGCGACTTCGCCGATGAAGTCCGAACGATAGCGCTCGGCCGCACGCGCCGAGAAGCCGTTCTTCTCGTAGTACACGGTCAGGCTGGCCACGCGCTTGGACAGGCCCGGCAGGTCCATCGTGCCCGAGCCGCCGTTGGCGGTGTTCGGCAGCGAGACCGCGCTGCTGTTCTGCGAACCGTTGACCACCACGCCGAAACCGTCGAGGTAGCGGGTCACCAGGTTCAGCGGCAGCGATGCCGCCAGTTCCACGCCCTTCAGGTTGCCGCCCGAGCCGTTCACCGGCGAGGTATAGATACCGATGTTGGTCGGCGCCTGGAACGAGGTCGGCAGCAGGCGCGGCGTGAAGTCATAGGTCTGGCCGGCGTTCACGATGTAGGTGTCGAGCTTCTTGTAGAACACCGCTGCGCTGACGTAGGCCTTGCTGTCCCAGTATTTCTCGTACGAGACGTCGATCGCCTTGGCGCGGAACGGCTTCAGTTTCGGGTTGCCGCCGCTGCCGCTGAACTGCTGGCGGGTGGTGTCGTAGCCGAAGCTGCTCGAGGCGCGCATGTCGTTCAGGGTCGGACGGGCCATGATCTTCGACAGCGAGAAACGCAGCGATTGCTGGCTGCCCAGGTCGCCGATCAGGTTCAGGCTCGGCAGGAAGTCGTTGTAGCTGGTGCCGTCCTTGAAGGAACCGGTCGGACGGCTGGTATCGCCGCTGCCGCCGTTGGTGTCGACCGAGTACGCGGTCGAATCCTGCTTGGTGTGCACCAGTTGCGCGCCCAGCGCGCCGCGCACCGGGATCGCGCCCAGTTGCGAATCGATGCCCAGCTTGGCGAAGGCGGTGGAGACGTCTTCGCTGACGATCCAGTCCTTGTTGAAGATGTCCGGGTGCTGCTTGCCGCGCAGGGTGTAGACGTCGTTCAGGCTGGCGACCGGGTCGAAGGTGATCACGTTGATGCCGGTATCGCCGGCCATGCCCGAACCGCTGCCGCTCGGGTACGGGGCGCTGGCGAACGGGCTGGTGGTGCCCTTGATCGACGCCAGGTTCTCGGTGTACTCGCGGGTCTTGGAACGATTCGACTTGTTCACGCCGGCGCTCAGCTTGCTGAAGAACCAGCCGTCCGGCAGGTCGCGCGAGACGTCGAAGCGCACCGCGTTCAGCTTGTCGTACACGTGCGGGAACTTGACGTAGCCGGCCTGGATGTCGGCGCCGCCCCAGCCCTGCGGGTCGGTCAGGCGCACGGTGTTCGGGTCGGCATAGTTCAGCTGCGTGGTGAAGTTGCGGCTGCCGGCGGTGAAGCCGACGGTGTCGAAGCTGGTGCCGCTGCCGTAGGTCTCGATGTTGATGCCCGAGCGCTCGGCCGAGTTGAACGACAGGTCGAGGCTGGCGGTCCAGTCCTGGTCCAGCTTGAGCTTGTTGTTCCAGCCGATCGACTTGGTGGTGTCGCTCCAGGCTTCGACGTCGTTGCGCAGCACGGCGCGCACGTTGTTGAAGCTGCCCGAGGTGACGTTGTTGCCCGACAGGGTCGCGTTGATCAGCTGGCCCGGCTGGTCGTAGGCATTGCTGGTGGTGTCGTTCAGCGGCATCTGGATGCCGCGGTTGCGGGTGTTGCGGTCGTACTTCGAGTAGAACAAGTCGACGGTGCTGCTGAAGGTCTTGCTCGGACGGTACTGGACCACGCCCATGAAGCCGTTGCGCTCCTGCGAATAGGTCTCGGTGAACGCATTGAAGCCGTTGTACGGCACGTTCACGGTGCGGCCCTGGTAGGTGGTGGTGCCGTTGCCCCACGATTCGAAGCGGCTGGTGTCGCCGCCCACGCCCTGCAGGCGCGCGAAGCCGAAGGCGATGCCGACCTGGCGGTCGGCGAACTGGTCGATGTACGAGAAGGTGAAGCGGTTGCCGTGGCCTTTCTTGTCCATGCCCAGGCCGCTCTTCTCGCGGCGGTAGTTGACCGCCATGGTGCGCTTGCTGAAGTCCAGCGGACGCACGGTCTGCAGGTCGACGGTGCCCGACAGGCCCTGGCCGACCAGGTTGGCGTCCGGGGTCTTGTAGATGACCACGCCGGACAGCAGCTCGCCCGGGTACTGGTCGAATTCGATGCTGCGGCTGTCGCCGGTCGACACCTGCTCGCGGCCGTTCAGCAGGCCGGTCGAGAAGTCCGGGGACATGCCGCGGATCGAGATCACCGATGCATTGCCGTGGATGTCGCGCTGGGCGGTCAGGCCCGGCAGGCGCGAGATCGATTCGGCGATCGACTGGTCCGGCAGCTTGCCGATGTCTTCGGCGGAAATCGCCTCGACGATGGAATCGTTGTTCTTCTTGACGGAAATCGCAGCTTCGATACCGCGGCGGATGCCCGTCACCTTGACGGTGGTGACGCCGGAATTGGTGGCGCCGGTGGCGGCGGCAGCTTCGGTGTTGGCGGTGGTGCCGGCAGACGTGTTGTCCTGCGCGTAGGCGGCCTGGCCTGCCAGGGCCATGAAGACGGCGCAGCCTGCTGCGACCGGGCTCAGGGCGAAAGCGCGGCTACCCGAGCGCTGGTTTGCGAAAAGGTTCATTTGTCCCCTCAAATCGTTCATTAGTATATTTTTCCCGCAAACACCAGCCGTAAAGCCAACAACACGGGAGCCAAAAAAAAGCAGACGTCCTTACGTTCTGTCAAGAATTCTGTACTAAAACTAGATGCACTGTCAACGGGAGTTGATCCCGACTACGTCAATGTAGGGTTTTTACGCATTTAGTGCAGAATGCACACGCTCTTCGTTGTATTCGAGCTACAAAACATGTGCAGACGTGATGTAGTCGTACTACAAAAGGCTTTCCTCGCACCAACTTAGCGCATATTTGCACCGATATAGTGCAAATTTACGTAGTAGATTTACGCGATGACGTTTCAATTGCTGAGCTGCGACTTGCTTTCTACAAGAATGACGGTGTAATAAAACTAGAAGCAGAAGTCCGGGCGCCAATTGCCGGCTCCCCTGCGCTGTAGTATTCTCAAGGCAATAAACCAGGCATACCACGTTTTCGCCCGGGAACCCTGCCCCTGTTCCCATGTAGTTACGCTACGTCGGCGTTGAAAACATGCCTCCGATAACCACCACAGAGACACCATGAACAAGACCATCGCAAGCCTTCTGGTCGGCAGCGCCTTCCTGGCCGCCGGCGCCCACGCCGGCGTCCCCACCGGCGCCGCGCAGGACCGTACGCCATCCCAGCCCACCGCCGCCAAAGCACCCGCGGCCAACGCCGCCATCCGCCACATGGACCCGCCGTTCTGGTGGACCGGCATGGAACACAAGGGCTTGCAGCTCATGGTCAACGGCCCCGCCATCGCCGGCCTGGCGCCGGCGATCGACTACCCCGGCGTACGCATCGCCGCGGTGACCCGCGTCGCCAGCCAGAACTACCTGTTCATCGACCTGGCGATCGATGCCGATGCCAAGCCCGGCAGCTTCGATATCGTCTTCAGCGCACCGGATGGCCGCAGCGTCTCCTACCCTTACCGCCTGCTGGCGCGCGAGCAGGGTTCGGCCGAACGCAAGGGCTTCGATACCAAGGATGCGATCTACCAGGTGATGCCGGACCGCTTCGCCAACGGCGATCCGACCAACGACAGCGTGGACGGCCTGGCCGACCGCCTCGACCGCAAACTCGGCCACGGCCGCCACGGGGGCGACATCCAGGGCATGATCGACCACCTCGACTACATCGAAGCGATGGGCTTCACCCAGCTGTGGCCGACGCCGCTGGTCGAGAACGACATGAAGTCGGCGTCCTACCACGGCTACGCCGCCACCGACCACTACCGGATCGACCCGCGCTACGGCAGCAACGACGACTACCGGCGCCTGTCGGCGGAGGCGAAGAAGCACGGCATCGGCCTGATCCAGGACGTGGTGCTGTCGCACATCGGCCTGAACCACTGGTGGATGAAGGACTTGCCGACGCCGGACTGGATCAACCACCCGAAACAGTTCGTGCAGACCATGCACCACCGCACCGCGGTGCAGGACCCGTACGCATCGAAGGAAGACGCGAGCAACTTCACCACCGGCTGGTTCGGCCGCGGCATGCCGGACCTGAACCAGACCAATCCGCTGGTGGCCAACTACCTGATCCAGAACCACATCTGGTGGATCGAGTACGCCGGATTGTCCGGCCTGCGCATCGACACCTTCGGCTATTCCGACGGCGCCTTCTTGACCGAATACACGCGGCGCCTGATGGCCGAATACCCGCACCTGAACATGGTGGGCGAGGAATGGAGCAAGCTGCCGGCGGTGGTCTCGCACTGGCAGCGCGGCAAGGTGAATTTCGACGGCTACGTCAGCTCGATGCCGAGCCTGATGGATTTTCCCTTGGCCGAGGCGATGCGCACCGCCCTCGCCGATAAGGAAAGCAAGAACATCTTCAACGACGTCTACGAAACCGTATCGCTGGATTACCTGTACCCGGACCCGCAGCGCCTGGTGCTGTTCGAGGGCAACCACGACATGGCGCGCATCTACAGCGTGGTCGGCGAAGACTTCGCCCGCTACAAGATGGACATCGCCTTCGTGATGACGATGCCGCGCATCCCGCACTTCTATACCGGCGACGAACTCCTGATGACCAGCGCCACCAAGGAGCGCGACGACAACAGCTACCGCCACGATTTCCCGGGCGGCTGGGCCGGCGACCGCGTCAACGCCTTTACGGGCGCCGGCTTGACGGCACGCCAGAAGGAAGCGCAGGACTTCGTGAAAAAGCTGGTCAACTGGCGCAAGCACAATCCGGTCATCCATGACGGCAAGCTGATGCATTACGGGCCGCAGGACAACACGTACGTCTACTTCCGCTACGACCCCAAACCGGGCGGCAGGAAGGTGATGGTCGCCTTCAATGCGAATGCCGGGGAAACCGTGCTGGATGCCGGGCGCTTCCGCGAGATGCTGGCCGGCGTGGCTTCGGGCGTGGATGTCCTGAGCGGCAAGACGATCGGCTTGCAGGACCGGATCCGCCTGCCGGGCAAGTCGGTGCTCGTCGTCGAGATCTGATGCGATGAAACCTACCCTGATCGCTACCCTGCTGTGCGCCGCGCTGCTGCCGCAGGCGCCGGGCGCCGTCGCAGCGTCCGCCGCCGCCGAAGCGGCGCCGCTGCGCCACGACATCTACGTGCGCGGCGCCTTCAATGGCTGGGGCACCGACAACGTACTCGCCTACCAGGGCAAGGGCGTGTACCAGGCCGACATCCTGGTCAGCCCGGGCTACCACGCCTTTAAAATCGGCAGCAAGGACTGGGCCGCCGAATGGGTCGCCGATCCGGCCGCCAGCGTGCGCGTGGAACCGGGCAAGTCCTACCCGCTGGCCACCGAGGCCGGGCCGGAAGACTACCTGTTCACGCGCGCCACCGCGACCTTCCGCTTCCGCGTCGACGTCGGCGACCCGGCCCGGCCGGTACTGGCCGTGACGCGTATCGACACGCCGCCGCAAACCGCCGCCGCCGACCCGCACGCGGGCGCCGCCGCGCAAGCCACCCTCGCCTTTCCGACCTGGGACGGCAAGCAGGAACGCGCGCGCTTTTCGGTGCGCGACCCGCGCGCGCCGCTGCGCACCTACGTGCATTCGACCACGATGCAGCTGCGCGACCCCGGTCCGCAATCCGTCACGTACACCGAGGACCCCGCGCTGCCGACGCTCCGCAGCGGCAACCTGGCCTTCGATGCCCTGTTCGCGCTGGCCGCGCACGAGATGAAGCAGGACGCGGTCAGCGAAATCCGCGACGGCAACTACAACGGCAACGCGGCGATTCCCTGCGACTGCTTCGAGACCGGCGAAAAATGGCATTACGTGTGGACGCGCGACCTGTCGTACGCGGCCGACCTCGGCCTGGCCATGCTCGATCCGCAGCGCGTGCGCAATTCGCTCGTATTCAAGCTGTCCGGCTGGCGTCCCGGCATCGCGCTGGCGCCGCAGGTGCGCGGGGAGAAGGGTGCCACGCCCGCGGCGCTGCAGATCGTGCAGGACACCGGCAGCGGCGGCAGCTGGCCGGTCAGCACCGATCGCATCACCTGGGCCTTCGCCGCCGAGGAAGTGCTGAAAAGCCTGCCGCCGGCCGAGCGCCGCGCGTTCGCGGCGACCGCCTTTGCCGCCCTGTCGAACACCATCGAGAACGACCGCGTGGCCGCCTTCGATGCCGCGGCCGGCCTGTACACCGGCGAGGAATCCTTCCTCGACTGGCGCGACCAGAGCTACGCTGCCTGGATCCCGGACGACCTGGCCTCGATGGCCAGTTCGATGGCGCTGTCGACCAACGTCGGCCACTATAAAGCCCTGACGCTTGCCGCGATGCTGGCGCGCGAACAGGGAGACGAGACGCGCGCGGCCCGCTACGACGGCTGGGCGCGCGACCTGAAACGCGCCATCAACGCGCGCCTGTGGCTGGACGACGCCGGCATGTACAGCAGCCTCACCGCCGCCCATTTCGACGGCGCGCCGCTGCACAAGTTCGACTGGCTGGGACAGGCGCTGGCGATCGTCACCGGCGTGGCAGACCCGGCGCGTACGCGCAGCATCCTGGCGCACTATCCGCACGGGCCGATGGGCGCGCCGGTGATCTGGCCGCAGCAGCAGGACGTACCTGTCTACCACAACCGCGCCATGTGGCCGTTCGTCACGGCCTACGGCCTGCGCGCCGCGATCGCGGGCGGCAACGCCGCCGTGGCCGACGCCGCGTATGATTCACTGGTACGCGGCGCCGCGCTCAACCTGTCGAACATGGAAAACCTGGAATGGCTGTCCGGCCAGCCGGTGCTGCTCGACGAAGACAAGCCGTCGCTGATCGGGCCGGTGATCAATTCGCGCCGCCAACTGTGGTCGGTCGGCGCCTATCTCGGCATGGTGGTGCGCGACGTGTTCGGCGTGTCGACGACCGCCGAGGGCATCGCGTTGCAACCCTTCGTCACCGCGCGCCTGCGCGCGCGCATGCTGCAAGGAGAGAGTGCCACGCTGGCCGGACTGCGCCTGCAGGGCCGCACGCTGAACCTGACGCTGCGCCTGCCGCCGGCATCCGCCGGCCAGGATGCCGGCGGCCATTACGCGGTCGAGCGCATCCTGGTGAACGGCAAGCCGGCCGGCGCGCGCCTGCGCTGGGACCAGCTGGGGCGCGAGAACGCCATCGAGATCGTGCTCGGCAAGCTGATGGCCGGCGAACAGGCGATCCATCGCGTGAATGCCGATCCCTACCGGGAAACGCCGGCCGTGTTCGGCCCGCGCGAACCGGTGATCACCGCCCTGGCGCGCGGCGCCGGCGGCGTGTCCGTGACGTTTGCAGCGGGCGCCGGAAAAACGGCGGGGGCCAGTGGCGCCGCCGATGCGCCGGGCGCCACTGCGCCGGACACCGCTGCGCAAGCCTCCGGTATGCCGGCCACCGGTGCGCCGGCCGCCGGGTCGCCGGCCGCCGGGTCGCCGGCCGCCGTCACCTACAACGTCTACCGCGACGGCAAGCTGGCCGCCGCCGGCCTGGCCGCGGGCACCTGGATCGACCGCGCCCCGTCCGCCCGCGCCTGCTACGCGGTCGAGGCGCAGTACACCGCGTCCGGCAACCGCAGCCACCACAGCCGCCCACGCTGCGCCGGCGCCGAGGCCGTGATCGCGGCCGGCGATGCCCGCGTCAGCGTCAACGGCAGGAGCGGCGTGGCGCTGGCGCCGCCGAACGCCCGCTTCGCCGAAGCGCACCTGGCCGGCTGGGGCAAGCCCGAAGACCGCCTGGCGGTGCGCGACGTGCGCGCGCCGCAGGACGGCGAGTACGCGCTGCAGGTGCGCTACCATAACGGCGCCAACCAGGTGAACCTGGGCATCAGCGGCGGCGTGAAGTGGCTGGCAGTGAAGGACGAATCGGGTGCGGTCGTGGCGCAGGGTGTGGTGCAGCTGCCGCACGCGCGTATCGACAAGGCGAACACGCCGGCGGTGTACTCGACGCCCGTGACGGCGCGCCTGCGCGGCGGGCACGCCTACCGCCTGGAACTGAGCGACTTCTACAACATGAGCTATTTGCAGAGCAACGCCAGCTTCAGCGCGGCCGGCGGCGTGGAGGGGCCGTCGAACCGCTTCGATATCTACGGGGTGCGGCTGCTGCGGGTGCGTTGAAGACCTTGCCGCGTCGTCCCCGCGCAGGCGGGGACCCATACAGAGCAACAGGATTCGGTATATCGGAATTAACCCGAATCTTCCGGGGATACCGACTTCGGATGTTCAGCATGGGTCCCCGCCTGCGCGGGGAGTCGTTTCAGGCAGTGCCTGAAACGACGGTCTTTAGGCCGGCAATATTAGCTTGGACAGTAGTGCGCCTGCGCAGGGAGTCGTTTCAGGCAATGCCTGGAACAACGATTTTTCGCCTCACGCCAGGAGCGCGCGCGGCACGGAACGCACGGCATGACGCGCTTCCGCCGCCGCGGCACCTGCGCTGGCGCCGGCATCGTCCGCCAGCCGGAACACCCCCACCGCATCGGCCAGCTCCATCGCCTGCTGCTGCAGCGCGTCGGCGGCGGCCGCGGCCTGTTCCACCAGCGCCGAGTTCTGCTGCACCACGGTGTCCATCTGGCTCATGGTGTCGTTGATCTGGATGATGCCTTCGCTCTGCTGCACGGTGGTGCCGCTGATCTCGCCGATGGTCGCCGCCACGCGCTGCACGCTGGCCACCACGTCCTGCATGGTGCTGCCGGCTTCTCCCACTAGGCGCGTGCCCGCCTGCACCCGCTCGACCGAGTCGCCGATCAAGCCCTTGATTTCACGCGCCGCCGCGGCCGAGCGCTGCGCCAGGTTGCGCACTTCCGACGCCACCACCGCGAAGCCGCGTCCCTGCTCGCCGGCGCGCGCCGCCTCCACCGCCGCGTTCAGGGCCAGGATGTTGGTCTGGAAGGCGATGCCGTCGATGACGCCGATGATGTCGACGATGCGGCGCGAGGAGGCGTCGATTTCGCCCATGGTGCTGACCACCTGCGCCACCGCATCGCCGCCGCGCGCGGCCGCGCCGCTGGCTTCGTCGGCCATGCGGCGCGCCTGCTCGGCGCTGTCGCGGCTCCTGCGCACCATCGAGGTCAATTCTTCCATCGAGGCCGCGGTTTCCTCGACCGAGCTGGCCTGCTCCTCGGTGCGCGCGGCCAGGTCCTGGTTGCCCTGCGCGATCTCGCCGGTGGCCACCGCGATGGTGTCGGTGCCGCTGCGCACGCGCGCCACGATGCCGGCCAGGCTGTCCTGCATGTTCTTCAGCGAAGCCAGCAGCATGCCCACCTCGTCGGCGCGGTCGACCGCGATCGGGTGGCTCAGGTCGCCGGCCGCGACGGTGCCGGCGATCGCCACCGCCTGCCCGATCGGTCGCGTGATGCTGCGCGCCAGCCACACGGTGAGCGGGCCGGCCACCGCCAGCACGCCCAGCAGGGTGGCGATGGCGCGCACGCGTTCGGCCTGTTCGCTGGCGGCGCGCTCCTGCTGCATGGCGGCGATCGACGCCTGCGCATGCTGCTGGATCAGCGCCACGATGGCGTCGATCTGCGCGGTGGGCGCGCGGTCCAGTCCCTTGACTTCGCGGTCTAGCAGTTTATAGGCGTCGGGGGCGGCGGGGTCGTGGAGCTTCAGCGCCGCCAGGTAGCGTTCGCCGAGCGCGCGCAACGAGGACTGGGCCTGGGCCACCGAGGCGGCCGGCACGCCGGCGGCGACCATCTGGTCGCGCAGTCGGTCGAGATCGGCCAGGGTGGCGGCGCCGCTGGCCTTGAAGGCTTGCGTGTATTTCTCCAGCTCGGCCGGGTCGCCGCCGCGCACCAGGATGTTCTTCCATTCCTGCACCTGCACCTTGAATTCGACCTGCGCATTGCGTGCGGTATCGGCGGCGCGCGCCAGCGCATCGATGCGGCCGAGGGCGGCGCCGGCGCGTGCATTGGCCTGCGCCAGCGATTGCCAGGCATTGAAGCTGAGCACGAGCATGGCGGCCAGGAACAGGCCGCCCAACAGGCCCAGGCGGGCCGAGATCTTCAGGTTGACGAGCTTCATGCGGAGGATTTGACGAATTTATTTTGAGAAATAAATGATGACGGCTGAAAACAATAAAATCACGCTAAAAATCGTTAATGATTGCGGTTTGTTTGTTTACAGCAACAACCTGCTGCCGTTTCGGCGCGTGCCGGCAACACCTGCGCATGGCGCAGCCTTCGTTCAATATCGTTCAATATTTATCCAACATGGATCGAATACAGGTTGGCGCCGGCAAAATCCGGCGGCAGGTGCAGGAAGCGTTCGAAGCGCATGCCCAGCTTGCGCAGCAGGCAGTTGGAAGCGATGTTGTTGGGAGAAGTGATCGCCAGCACGCGGCGCAGGCCCAGGCCGGGGGCGTACTCCAGCACCGCCTTGCCGGCCTCGAAGGCATAGCCCTGGGCGCGCCAGGCCGGCAGGAAGGCGTAGCCGAGGTCGACGCCGTCCAGGCTGTCGCGCTTGATCAGGCCGCACATCCCGATCGGCACGCCGCTGCCGGCCAATTCGACCACGTACAGCGAATGGCCGCGCGCCTCCTGCATCGCGATCGGCCCGGCCAGCAGCGCCTGGTGCGCCTGCTCCAGCGTGCGCACGCCGCGGTCGCCGATGTTGTCGATGAAGGCCGGGTCGTTCAGCAGCGCCAGGTAAAAGGCGCCGTCGCCGGGGTCGGCGGTGCGCAGGGTCAGGCGCGCGCTGGCCAGGATCTGCATGGATGCCCGGTCAGGCCTGGTTGGCGCGGCCGAGCCGGAAATCGACGCCGTCCGGCCGTCCCGGCAGGCGCAGGCGCGCGCGCGCCGGCGGCGCCTCGCTGACGACCCGGCCGCGCCGCATCACCAGGCGGCGCGCCGCGCGCAGGCGGATCGCCTCGACCGGGTCGCCGGCATCGAGCAGCACCAGGTCGGCGTGGCAGCCCGGCGCGATGCCGTAGCCTTGCAGGCCGAGGATGCGCGCCGGGGTCTCGGTGATGGCGCGGAAGCAGGCGCGCATGGCGTCCTGCCCGGTCATCTGCGCCACGTGCAGGCCCATGTGCGCCACTTCCAGCATGTCGCCGGAGCCGAGGCCGTACCATGGGTCCATCACGCAATCGTGGCCGAAGGCGACCGGCACCCCGGCCGCCAGCAGTTCCGGCACGCGCGTCATGCCGCGCCGCTTCGGGTAGGTGTCGTGACGGCCCTGCAGGGTAATGTTAATCAAGGGATTCGCGATCGCCGCCACGCCCGATTCGGCGATCAGCGGGAGCAGCTTGCTGACGTAATAATTGTCCATCGAATGCATCGAGGTCAGGTGCGAGCCGGCCACCCTGCCCTGCAGTCCCAGGCGCAGCGTTTCCGCCGCCAGCGTCTCGATGTGGCGCGACAGCGGATCGTCGCTCTCGTCGCAATGCATGTCGACCATCAGGCCGCGTTCGGCCGCGAACTCGCACAGCAGGCGCACCGATTCGGCGCCTTGCGCCATGGTGCGCTCGAAGTGCGGGATGCCGCCGACCACGTCCACGCCGAGCGCGATGGCGCGCTTCAGGTTGTCGAAGGCGCCCGCGCTGCGCAGCAGGCCGTCCTGCGGAAACGCGACCAGCTGCAGGTCGAGGTATGGCGCCACCCGGCGCTTCACTTCCAGCAGCGCCTCGACCGCCAGCAGGCGCGCGTCGCAGATATCGACGTGGGTGCGGATCGCCAGCAGGCCGCGCGCCACCGCCCAGTCGCAGTACTGCATGGCGCGCCCGATCAGCGCTTCCTGCGCCAGTTGCGGCTTGAGCTCGCCCCACAGCGCGATCCCTTCCAGCAGCGTGCCGGACGCATTCACGCGCGGCAGGCCGTAGCTGAGCGTGGCGTCCATGTGGAAATGGGCGTCCACGAAGGGCGCGCTGACCAGGTCGCCGCCGGCATCGATCTCCTGGCCGGCGTGCAGCGGCAGGCCCGGGCCGACCTCGGCGATGCGTTCGCCGGCGATGGCGATGTCGACCCGGCGCCCATCGGCCAGGCTGGCGTTGCGGATGACCACATCCATGAAGGCTCCTTTGTGACTGGTTCGACGGCAGATTACCATGCCGCGGAGATGACACGATGTCAACCGCTTACCCATGCCGCAAACCGATGCTGCGCCGCAAGATTTCCTTATAAAAACACCACAGAATGTGCTTTGCAACCCTGTCGAATCACTTTACACTAGGCTTATTGCAGTGCGTCATAAAGGAACTTTGACCAAGCGCAGCGCGCCGTTGCCGATGCACGCATCCATCCCAAGGCGAAAACCACTTCAGTTGTGGGTTCCGCGCAACGAACGTCCGCTTCTCCGGTGCTTGCCGCCCGCGCCGCGTGCTCACGGTTCCATCCGAACGGAATAACTTGAATGACAAGGAATCCAGAATGACATCCCTCTCCGAGCAATTCTCCGCCGTACGCCAGTCCCAGCTGGAAACCCAGCTCGATGTATTCCACAAGCTGACCAGCCGCGCCATCGACAGCGCCGAGCAGCTGATCGCCCTCAACCTGAAAACCTCGCGCGCCTCGGTGGAGCAGGCGGCGGGCACGATGCAGCAACTGCTGCATGCCAGCGATCCGCGCGACCTGTTCGCCATCGGCGCGCGCGTGCAGGGTCCGTGGCAGCACCTGTTCGCGTATTCGCGCGAACTGATGAGCATTGCGACCGGCGTGCGCACGGTGGCCTGGCATACCGTGTCGACGCCGGCGATGCCCGCCCCGCTGCTGCAGATGCCGGCGCCGTTCGCCAACCTGATGGAACAGGTGGCGATCGCCACCGCCGACAGCGCCACGGTACACGGCGAGATCGCCGCCGCCGCGGCCGATACCGGCGCAGCGCTGGCCGAATCGGCGCTGGATGCGAGCGTCCAGGCGGTGCCGGACGCTTCCCTGCGCGCGGCGGCGCAGGCGGCCGACGATGCCGTCGAAGGCGCGGCGCAAACCAGCGCCGATGCCGCCACGCAGCAAGGCGCGGCCACCGAACTGGGGGTGGAGACGGCCGGCGAGGCGGCCGCCGCCGCCGTGCCCGAGGCGCATGTCCAGCCGGATGTGCAGCCCGATGCACAGCCCGACCTGCAGCCCGACGCACAACCCGACTCCCGCCCCGTCGAACCGCAACCGGACGTGACCCCGGGCGCCGACGAATCGAACGTGGAAACGCCGGGCGAGGCGACCATCGACGCGCCGCAGGAAACGGTAGCGCAGCCGGGCGGCGACGCGGTCGTCGAGCAGCCGGGCGGCGACGCGGTGGAACTGCCGCTCGATCCGGCCGGCGCAATTGGTGCAGCCGGGACGCCGCTGGTCCAGGCCGCGGCCGTCATCGACGCCGTCGCCGAGGTGCCGACCGCCAAGGCCAAGCCGTTGGCCAAGGCGGTCAGCAAGGCCGTCGCCAAGTCGCTCGGCGCCGAGCATCCGCTGGCCTCGGCCGTGCCGCTGCAAGCCGATGGCCACGTCGAGCTGCCGATCGTGACGCCGAGCGACGTCGCGCCGCCGGTGCAGCAGAGCCAGGGCCCGGCGCCCGAGGAACGGCGCCGCAGCTCGCGCAAGAAATAAGCGTCCGCAGCCGCCTTGTCCCGCTGGCGGCCGAGGCGGCTGCAAGCAGGACGCAAAGGGTGTACATTAGCGCACCGTACACACGCATGGAACGCGCGGTTGCGGCGGCATATCGCAGACAATGGCGGGCTCAGGCCCGCTTTCTTTTTTGGCTTCGACGACAGGGATATCGATGGGTTTGGCAAGGCTGATCGGCGGCTTCGTGCGCCGCAACTGGCGCGCATACGGGCCGTCGGCGGTGATGCTGTTCGGCGTGGCGCTGTGCTCGGTGCTGGTGCCGCGCAAGGTGGGCGCCATGATCGACGGCCTGGCGGCGCACCGCCTCGCCGGCCACGACCTGACCATTCAACTGCTGGAACTGCTCGGCCTCGGCCTGGCGATCTACGTCCTGCGCGTGGCCTGGCGCCTGCGCCTGTACTCGGCCGCCTACCGCCTCGGCGTGGAACTGCGCACCCGCCTGTACGCCCGCCTGTCGGCGCAGGGACCGGCGTTCTACCAGCGCCAGCGCACCGGCGACCTGATGGCGCTGGCCACCAACGACATCGACGCCATCGAGCAGGCCGCCGGCGAGGCGATCCTGGCCGGCTTCGACGGCAGCCTGACCCTGGTCATGGTGCTGGGCGTCATGTTCCTCGGCGTCGACTGGCGCCTGACCACGATCGCCCTGCTGCCCTTCCCGCTGATGGCGCTGGCGTTCTGGCGCATCTCCAGCCACATCCACACCGCCTCGCACGATTCGCTGCAGCGCTTCTCGGCGCTGAACGACCACGTGCAGGAATCGCTGTCCGGCGTGCGCACGCTGCGCGCGCTCGGCCTGGAAGGCCGCAGCTCGGCCCAGTTTTCCGCACTGGCCGCGCGCGCGGCGGACGCCAGCCTGCGCGCGCAGAAATGGGAAGCCGCCTACGAGCCGGCGGTCGGCCTGACGCTCACCGCCGCCACCGGCCTGACGCTCGGCCTGGGCGGTTACCTGGTGTGGCAGGGCCAGCTGACCATCGGCTCGCTGACCAGCTTCACCATGTACCTGGGCCAGCTGATCTGGCCGATGTTCGCGGCCGGCTGGGTGCTGTCGCTGATCGAGCGCGGGCGCGCGGCGCTGGCGCGCCTGCAGCCGCTGCTGGAAGCGCCGCTGACGGTGGACGACCACGGCCGCGTCGAACAGCTGCAGCGCGGCGCGCTGGTGCTGCAGGACGTCGGCTTCGCCTATGGCGGCGAGGATGGCGCGCCGGTTGCGCACCGGGCGCTGGACGGCGTCTCGCTGCGCCTGGAACCGGGCCAGACCCTGGGCCTGGTCGGCGCCACCGGCGCCGGCAAGTCGACCCTGCTGCGCGTGCTGCTGCGCCAGGCCACGCCGCAGCAGGGAAGCGTTGCCTGGGGCGGCCATGCGCTCGACCGGTACACGCTGGCGACGCTGCGCGGTGCCATCAGCTGGGTGCCGCAGGAATCCTTTTTGTTCTCGGCCTCGATCGCCGAGAACATCGCCCTGGCACGTCCCGGCGCATCGCGCGCGGAGATCGAGCAGGCGGCGCGCATGGCGGCGATCCACGACGACATCCTGCGCTTCCCGCAAGGCTACGACACGCCGGTCGGCGAAAAGGGCATCACCCTGTCCGGCGGCCAGCGCCAGCGCGTGGCGATCGCGCGCTCGCTGCTGGCCGACAGTTCGCTGCTGCTGCTGGACGACGCCCTGTCGGCGGTCGACACCGGCACCGAGACGCGCATCCTGGAACATCTCGACGAACTGCGCCGCACCCGGCCCGAACTGTCGGCGATCATCGCCAGCCACCGCCTGTCGGCCGTGGTGAAGGCCGACCTGATCGTGGTGCTGCGCGACGGCCGCATCGTCGAACGCGGCACCCACGAGGCCCTGCTGGCCAGGGACGGCTGGTATGCCAGCCAGTGGCGCTATCAACAACTGGAGGCCAGCCTCGATGCCATCTGATCCGACAATCAAGACCACCAAAACGCCCACGAGCGACAGGACGCAGGTGCGCCAGGCACTCGGCCTGCTGCGCCGCGCGGCCGAGCCCGACCGCGCCCACCTGGGCTGGGCCACGTTGTGGCTGGTGCTGGCCGCCGGCCTGGAAGTACTGGGGCCGCTGCTGGGCAAGAAGCTGATCGACGAACACCTGCTGCCGCACCGGCTGGACTGGCCGCGCATGGCGCTGCTGCTGGGCGGCGTGCTGGCGTTCGGCTGGGCCGCATCCTGGCTGCGCTTCTTGCAGCTGGTGCGATTGTCCGGCCTGGCGATGCGCTCGGTGCAGCGCCTGCGCGAATGGGTGTACGACCACGTGCTGCGCCTGCCGATGGCCTTTTTCGACCGCGCCATCACCGGCCAGCTGGTCAGCCGCGTCACCAACGACACCGAGGCCGTCAAGACCCTGTACATCCAGGTGCTGTTCGTGATCCTGGACAGCAGCATCGTGCTGGTCGGCACCTCGATCGCGATGGCCTGGCTCGACTGGCGCCTGATGCTGATCGTGCTGGCGCTGGTGCCGGCGGTGGTCGGCATCGTCTGGCTGTACCAGCGCCTGTCGGCGCCGGCCGTCACGCGCGCGCGCGCGCTGCGCAGCGACATCAACGGCCAGATGGCGGAATCGATCGGCGGCATGAGCGTGCTGCAGGCGAACAATGCCCAGCAGCGCTTCGGCGCACGCTTTGCCGGCACCAACGAGCAGCACTACACTGCGCGCGTGGCCGAGCTGCGCGCCAACGCCTTCTTGCTGCGCCCGGCGCTGGACTTCCTCAACGTGGTGCTGCTGGCGGTGGTGATCTTCAGCTTCGGCCAGCGCAGCATGAACGCGGTCGAGGTGGGCGTGCTGTACGCCTTCATCAGCTATATCGCGCGCGTGGTCGAGCCGCTCATCCAGATCACCATGCAGTTCAGCGGCCTGCAGCAGGCAGTGGTGGCGACCGCGCGCGTGTCCAGCCTGCTCGACGAGATCGGCGCGCCCGAGCACGGCCGCCGCAAGGTCGACGATACTGCCGGCGGCGGCCGCCCGGCCGACGGCCCGGCCAACATCGTCCCGGGCGCGCCGGCGGTGCGCGTGCGCGACCTCAGTTTCGCCTACGTCGAAGGGCAGACCGTGCTGCACCACCTGTCGCTCGAGATCCCGCAGGGCGCCTTCTTCGGCATCGTCGGCCACACCGGCAGCGGCAAGTCGACCCTGCTGTCGCTGCTGCTGCGCTACTACCCGGCGGCGCACGGCAGCATCGAGATCCACGGCGAGCCGCTGGCGGCGATCGGCAACGAACGCTTCCGCAGCGAGGTCGGACTGGTGCCGCAGGACCCGTTCCTGCTGGCGGCGTCGGCGCGCGAGAATATCGACATGGGACGCGGCCTGCCGCCAGCGGCGATCGAGGCGGCGGCGCGCGCGGCGCATGCCCACGATTTCATCTCCACCCTGGAGCAGGGCTACGACACGCCGCTGGGCGAAGGCGGTTCGCGCCTGTCGTCCGGCCAGAAGCAGCTGATCGCGATCGCGCGCGCGCTGGCCGGCCGCCCGCGCATCCTGCTGCTGGACGAAGCCACCTCGCGCATCGACAGCCAGACCGAGCAGATCGTGCAGCAGGCGCTGACGGAACTGCGCGGCAAGGTCACCATCATCGCCATCGCGCACCGCCTGTCGACCATCCGCGACGCCGACCGCAT
This sequence comes from Massilia forsythiae, assembly GCF_012849555.1. Taxonomy (NCBI): domain Bacteria; kingdom Pseudomonadati; phylum Pseudomonadota; class Betaproteobacteria; order Burkholderiales; family Oxalobacteraceae; genus Massilia; species Massilia forsythiae. The sequence continues at coordinate 2,945,460 of NZ_CP051685.1, read as the reverse complement.
CGTCGTGCTGAACCACGGCCGCATCAGCGAAGCCGGCGACCACGAGGCGCTGATGCGTATCGAAGGCGGGCTGTACCAGCGGCTGTACCTGCTGCAGCAGATGACGGCGTGAAGTGGAAACGAACTTGACGCCACGTTGCAATGGAAAATCGCCTGTTCAATTTCTGTTATTTCAGCAAAAAGATGCATGCCCGGCAGTCATGCAAGAAACGGGTGTATCTTTTTTGCATAAAATCCGGAAAAACCGAACTTTCTTGATAGCAACGGACCTATAATTCCTCCCACGTCCCATGTCCGGGACATCCGTTACCCTGGGAGCGACCTTTGGCAGGCCTGAACCGCACGTTGCAGCGTCGACGTAGCCGTAAGCCGCTGCATGCTGTAATCCATGCCGCGGCGCGTGGGCTATTGCCATTGCTGTCAGCCTGCGCCGGCGCCCATGCCGGCGCCGCCACGCCCGAGCCGCTGGCCGCGCGCCTAGCGCAGATCCAGGAAGTCACCCGCATCGATCCGCAGCGCGCGCTGCCGCTGCTGGCCCAGCTGGCGCCGGCGCTGGCCGCTGCGCCGCCGGGCGCGCGCGCCGATTTCCTCAGCCTGTCCTGCATCACCGAACAGCGCCTCGGCCACGACGAGCGCGCGCTGCCGCTGTGCGAGCAGGCGCTGGCGCTGGCGCGCCAATCGCGCGACCCGGATGCCACCGCCCAGGCCCTGCTGGCCAAGGCGTATGCCCTGTTCGGCATGAACGAGATGGCGCGCGCGCACAAGCTGGTATGGGAAGCCGAAAAGCTGGCGGCCTCCAGCCAGGACCTGGGCCTGCGCGTGCGCGTGCTGATCTCGTCGGGCGAATCGTTCGCCGAAGAGGGCAATTTTCCGAACGCGGTGGCCAGGATGCAGGCGGCCGCCACGCTGGCGCGCCAGAGCGGCAGCCCGCTGCAGGCGGTGATCGCCCTGAATTCGCTGGCCTACCTGTACAACCAGATGCGCGATCACGCCAAGGCCTACGAAGTGCTGGACGAGGCCTACGTCGCCGCGGCCAGGCTGGACTCGCCCAGCCGGATGGCGATCCTGAAGACCACCGAATACGGGGTGGCGGTCGATTCCGGCCAGCTCCAGCGCGCCCTGGCCGCCATGCAGGCCACGCTGGCGCTGGCGCGCCGCATCGACGCCGGCCCGCTGACCGCCGCCACCCTGCTGAACCTGTCGGACTGCTACCTGAAGCTGCACGACTACCGCAACGCCCTGCCCTATGCCCAGCAGGCGCTGGAACAGGCGCAGCGCCTGCGCAACGACAAGCTGCTGGCCGGCGCCCGCATCAACGTCGGCCAGGTCTACCTGGCGATGGGACGCCTGGGCGAGGGCAAGCGGCGCATGGAAGAAGGCGTGGCGTGGTACGAGAAATCCGGCCACAAGCCGGACCTGCAAGCCATCCTGGCGGAATACGGCGACGCCCTCGAACGCGCCGGCGACGACACCGCCGCGCTGGCCGCCTACCACCGCGAACGCGCGCTGTCGAACGAACTGTTCGAGAAACGGCGCCAGAAGGCGATGATGGAGCTGCAGGAGCAGTACGAGGCCGACAAGCGCCAGCGCCAGATCCAGTCGCTGCGCCAGGAAAACCAGGTCAAGTCGGCCGAGCTCGACAACCGCCGCCTGCAGCAGCGCATCTGGTGGCTGCTGGCGCTGGTGTTCGCGCTGGCCGCGGCCATCGTCACCATCCTGTACCGCAAGGTGCGCCATACCAACGCCCAGCTGGAAGAAAAGAACCTCGAACTCGAACAGCAGAGCGCGCGCGACCCCTTGACCGGCTTGTACAACCGGCGCCACTTCCAGCAGTTCATGCGCGGCTACACGCCCGCGGAACGGCGCGGCAACGGCGCAGAAGACATGGTCGGCGCCCTGTTCCTGCTCGACGTCGACCACTTCAAGCACATCAACGACACCTGGGGCCACTGCGCCGGCGACGCCGTGCTGCGCACCATCGCCGACGCGCTGCGCGAGATCCTGCGCGAGACCGACATGATCGTGCGCTGGGGCGGCGAGGAATTCCTTGCCTTCCTGCCGGCGGTGCCGCGCGCCAGCCTGGACGAGGTGGCGCGGCGCCTGCTGGCCGGCATCCCGGCGCGCCGCGTGGATTACCAGGGCGTGCCGTTGTCGGTGAACGTTTCGATCGGCTTCGCGCCCTTCCCGCTGGCGCCGGACGGCAAGGACATGTCGTGGGAACGCGCCGTGAACATCGTCGACATGGCGCTGTACCTGGCCAAGGGCCACGGCCGCAACCGCGCCTACGGCGTGCGCGGGCTGAAGGATGGCGGCGGTGCGGCGCTGGACGGTATCGAGCAGGATATCGAGCGCGCCTGGCGCAGCGGACAGGTCGAGCTGTCGATCGTGCAGGGGGCGTGCCGCAGTTACGAGCCGTGTCCTGACCGTATTCCAAGTCTTTAGTTAGCTTTAAAAAAAGCAACTTTCAGAAGCCGTATGGCAATCATGTCGGCGGATTCTGAACTGGTACGTTCGTACTCATAGAGTTTGCCAATTCTCAATTTTGACTTGTCGCAGAATGTCAAAATTCGCGCTTATTCCAGTAGGAAACAATGGGAGAAAGCGGTGCAGAGCGATAATGAACTAGGCAGTTTCATGCTGTCCGAAAAGTATCTGAACGCGAAGAATCGTCCTATCCAACTCACTCTTTTCCATCAAAGACAACAAACCGATAATATTCTTCTTCCTCAACTCGTCGTCGGAACCGAGTCTGTTTGTGGTGGGCTGAACTATCAGGTCAATTGCATTGCCACCTCCCCTAACTTGCCTTTGAAAGAATTCATTGGCTTGCCTGCGACTCTCAAGTTCGTGAACGACCGTGGACAGTTGCGTAATATCAGCGGCCTGATTACAGAAGCAAATTCGGGAGAGTGCGACGGCGGCATTGCCAGCTACCGGATAGTCATTCGTGATGCCATGGCCATCATGGAGCAACGTGTTAATACTCGCATTTTCAGGAGAATGAGCTGGCCACAAGTCGTCGCCAGCGTATTGAAGGAATGGGTACAAATCAACACCGCATTAGCCGGCATTTTCGACTACGAATTTGTTCCTGGCTTTCGTTGGGAGAAGTACCCCGAGCGCGAACAAACGATACAGTTCAACGAGTCCGACACCGCATTCGTGCGACGGCTATTGGCACGTTCCGGTATCGCTTCGTTCATTCGACCTGGCCGTAATCGTGTATGGTCGCGGGAACCCCGGGATACAGAAGCGATGGCCGCACATACTCTCGTAATGTTCGAGGATCAGCGCGCTCTGGCACAGAACGCGGCTGGTATTGTCCGCTATCACCGTGACGACGCTACGGAACAGCGCGACTCCATCACGCGGTGGGGCGCTGAACGCAAGCTTCAGGCAGGCAGCACCAGCATTTTTAGTTGGGACTACAAACAGCCTGGGAGCATACCCAGGATGTCCGTCGATGTACCGTCCAAGAGCAATCAAGGCGAAACCGGTAATCAACTGGCTAGCGGACTACAAGAATTTATCGTTGAATCTCCTCATGTCGCTGCAGACAATCAGGAATTGTATCGCCTGGGCGTAGTACGTGTGCAGCGTAAGGAATTCGACACGAAGTGTTTTACCGGCGAGGGAACCATACGTGACTTCTGCGCGGGCCAATACTTCACGATCACGGATCATCCGGAGATCGATCGCCATCCTCCAGCGGAACGTGATTTCGTCATCATGTCGGTCGCAGTCAAGGCGCGCAACAATCTGCCGAAAAGCCTGGAAGAACGAGCCCAGAGGCTGTTCGCATGGAATGGTTGGCATGGGAGTCGCTTCAGCATCGCCGATCTCGCAGACGATGCGACCTCGACGCCGTTCCAAATGCGGTTCGAAGCGATACGAAGAACGATTCCAATTGTGCCCGCATTCGATCCGCGTACTGACCTGCATGACCCTGGCTTGCAGATTGCCGTTGTGGTCGGAAATGAAAACGATGTCGTGCATTGCGATGAATTAGGTCGTGTAAAGATTCGATTTCCGGCAACACGTTTGGCGGACTACCAGCACACAGGGGGTGCGGGGGCCTCGGATACGGGGTCCGATTCCGCCTGGGTCCGAGTGGCAACGACTTGGGCTGGCAGCGGCGCATCGGATTGTGGCACGCTAACGCTTCCCAGAGTGGGAACCGAAGTCCTGGTGGCTTTTCTCGGCGGAGATTCCGACAAGCCGATCATTATATGCCAGCTTTTTAATGCAAACGCGCTCCCTCCCCCTCTCAGCAAGCGCGCCGGCTTGCCATTGACTCGTTTTCTGTCGGGAATACGCAGCGAAGAGATCCAAGGATCGCGTGCAAACATGCTTCTTTTCGATGACACGCCGCGCGAAATCAGCGCTCAGCTCGCAAGCGACGATGGCTTCTCGCAACTGAATCTGGGTTGGTTGACGCATCCACGAGGAGAACGCCGCCAGCCGCGCGGCGAAGGCGTAGAACTACGCAGTGACAAATCGGTAGCAATCCGTGGCGGTAAAGGCATATTGATTACCGCGAATGGTAGTGACAAGGCCGAGGGAAATCAACTGGACCGGTCTGAACTGATTGGCTTGGTAGAAGGCCTGCATGATATCGCTGACCAGCTCGCAAAGCTCGCGGAAACCCATGCGCACGATGCTGCCGATGATTCTCAACTGAAGCAACTGGTGGAAAAACTCAGGCACTTGGACGCTGGAACGAATACTGCGGAGGCAAACGGCAGTTCGGGCGGCGCTCCCATCGTCGCGGTCAGCGGCCCGGCGGGAATCATCGTGGCAAGCAACGAGAACCTGGCGCTCGGAGCCGAAAAAAATGCCGATCTCATTACAGCTGCAGACACGCACCTTGTCGCCGGAGGAAAAACCTCGATACGTGCAGCTCAAGGCATCAGCGTTTTCAGCAACGACAGCGGCATGAAACACATTGCGGCGCGTGGCAACATACAAACTGAAGCGCAGGATGGGACCATTGAAATACTGGCAAAGAAGGTGATGGAACTGATCAGCACCACCGACTGGATAAACATCAAGGCCAGGAAAGGAATCTGTTTTTATGGCGGTGGCAGCGAATTGAGGATCAGCGCTGATGGAATCGTCGGCAAGACGGCCGGCAAAAATCACTTTTATGCCGCGGATCACCAGACATTCGCAAAACAGGCCGCGCAAACGCAATTTCCTGACGAATTGCCGCACCACGATATTTGCATCCCATGCATGCTCGCGGCAGCGCGCGCGCACAGCCCATTGGTGGAGGCGGAATGAACAATCCTCGTTCGGACGTGTCCGTATATCTCTTGATCGACAACGGGTTGCTGCAAGAGGTCGCGAAAAGCTACGCCGAAACTCATCTCCAGTGCCGTCCAGTATGGCTGGAGCCAATCTACCCAGAAACAGCAATGAGCGTTAGTCCATTTCTAATCGATATCGAAACCGCTTATGAAACAGGTGGACTGGATACGGTCATGGGCTATTTGAATGCTGTGACGCCTGCATTGCATGTTTCGCTTATCGAAACCAGGCTGGATCTTCAACATATTGCCCAACATCTGCGCAGATTTATTTGTATCCTAGACCCCGAAGGAAAGCAATTCACGTTGCGATATGCCGATTGCGCTGTACTTGAAGCGCTCGCCTCGGTGCTCGATTCCACGCAGTGGGCGACCATGCACGGCCCCATCACACGCTGGCATGTTCATGACCGAATAGGGAATCTCGTTCAACTGCCGCCAGTTGCGTGTGTAGCAGACGGACCAACGCCTCTGTGCTTGGCTCATGACCAGCTGACGGCGCTTGACGAGGAAAGCGAACCTGATCACTGCATCGCCAAAGTGAAAATGATGCGCCATGGTGGGGTTTTACCAGGTAACGCTGCAGAACAACATATATGGGCTAAAACTGCATACCAAGTTTGGCGCGCAGCGGAAAACTCAAATGCGTTGATTTTGATGTTTCTGACCGAGGCAGCGCTTTTGACAAAAGGTATGATCTTACAAAAGAATGAAATAAAAAAGTTTTTTGAAATGAATGAGGTAGGTGAATTTCGAAAAAAATTACAACCATTTATAGCAGACCATACTCACTGATCAAATCAATTTTTCATAAAAAACTTAAATTACAACCAAGTATCACGGAAACGTTTTTTAAGGATTGAAATACCATGAAGATTATTATTCCAAATTTTTTACGATGGTACCCCATTCTATCGCTTACGCTAACGATCGCGTTTCTTGGAATTTGTACAATTTTATATGAATACTTCAAAGTAGAAGATAATACTGTAGTTTCGTTAAGCGCCATTCACCACTTAGGAGAAGAGTATAGAGTCAACAATTTTTATATCGATAAACGTATCAGCGGCGAAATTATGGAAGGTGGAGAAGGAGGAGGATTAATATGCTGTATAACAATTCCTAAAATATGGACTCCAAATTTGATGGTTGAAATAAGGTGGGAAGTAAACCGCATTATTCAAACATCCGACTTTATAAAAAAGGCCGAAATGGAGGGAATATATCGTGCACGAGTCCCTATTGAAAGTTACACTGAAGCTGATCATCTCTGGGTTCATTTCTTCCCACACGGCCGTGTACGAGTTGTTGTAAGCCGATTCGGACCTCATGCAGAACTACATCCGATCGAATGGGATGACATGCAGGCCACTAGAAAAGCAACCACAGGATCAATTTCTAAAGAACTATTTACCCCTGAGGAAATTGCCGAGTTCAGGCACGAAGACTCATTAAATAGAAAGAAATATGGAGACTGGCGATGAAACGTTCCGACATAGTTGTTTCCCTAACAAAAATCGCTCCAACAAATGGAATAACACAAGTTATTCCACAACATAGCATCGATTTTAAAAAATGTGAAATAAATATTAATATTGGATTGTTTTTTGATGGAACAAACAACAATCGAGAAAATGATTTCCCAAAACTAGCACATAGCAATATTGCGCGATTATACAGAGCATATAGACAAGACAATTTAATGGGCTATATTCCCATTTACATCCCAGGCGTGGGAACCAGATTTAAGGAAATTGGCGAAGATGGGGAGAGCACACTGGGCGGCACATCTGCATTCGGATGTGAAGGACGCGTTATATTTGGCCTTTTGTCAATTTTTAATGCTTTAAATTTTTGCTCTTTTAAAAATAATATTTTTGACGAAAAAACCATTCTTGCGTTATGTCGAAACAGTATCGACTCAGCTGACAATGAAGATCGAGAAATCCTCTCAAAATTCGGAACACGTGACGGCTTGCTACAAACACGTTTCGCTAACGACAGCATACGTGTTAAATTCCTAAAAAAGCAAGCGACTTTTTTGGCGGAAAAACTTAAGGAAGGAAAGCCACGCGCGGTCGAATGTTTTCTTGACGTATTTGGCTTTTCAAGAGGGGCCGCGGAAGCACGAGTATTCTGCCATTGGCTAGACGAGTTGCTAGTAGATGGTCGTTTGGCTGGTGTATCTATACGATTTCGCTTTGTTGGAATTATCGATACTGTCGCCTCTGCAGGGTTTTGGTCCGGTGCCGTGGCAATAGCTAAAAACTCAACCGGCGGTCACGGCGCTTGGGCAAGTGCAAAAGCGCTGCAATTACCTGTTTCTGTCCAAAACTGCGTGCATATGGTAGCCATACATGAACTCCGCCGAAATTTTCCTTTAGATGAAATCGGCGTTAATGGCAAGCTACAATCTGGATGGATTCAGCACGCTTATCCAGGTGCGCACAGTGATGTCGGTGGCGGTTATCGGCCAAATGAACTCGGCATTTCCTTAGGAAGCGATTCTTTGAAATTATCTCAAATACCGTTGAACCACATGTTGGACTGTGCAATTGCGGCTGGCGCGCCAATGAAAAGACCTGTACCTTCGCCTGGCGGATATGATCCATTTGCCATCCATCCTGATTTGGCAAAAGCATATGATAGTTTCATCTCTCAAGCCACGTTGGCACCCCGACCGATATATGAATGGCTCCAACAATATCTTAATTGGCGGTGGCAGATACGCGACCATTTTCACACCTCCAATCAAGTTAAGGGAGCGACTCAGGAAGAGAGAGAAGTTCTCATTGCTTTCAACAACAGAATGATCGCGGATGCTGCTGCCATGACCAGATCTGCCAAGATGAACCTTGGCCAACGTACGTTTTCAATCCTAAAAGGGAATTTGCTTACTGGGGCGAGAAGAGATCTTGTGACGACAACCTTATTGGAACCAGAAGCTCGAGAAGTTCTTGCACTCGCGCAGCGCGCCAAGCCGACACCACTTCCTTTTGCTGAATTGTTTGACAAATACGTACATGATTCACTTGCCGGATTCAACCATCCATCGTTGGAACTTACAGGCTATTGGCGTTATCGTAGAGTGTTCTTAGGAAATGATGATCACACCATCGCATCGAACCAAGAAGTTGAAACAACGCGCAATACCGCCTGATGCGTTGTGGCGAGGCTATATGAGAGATCAAAAAGGACGCGGCGTTATTCGCCTAGGGGATAAGACCACTCACGGTGGAGAAGTCATTTCGGCAGCTCAGGATTTTAAGGTGCTCGGCAAGCAAGTCGCTTTGGATGGAGATTCGACATATTGTCCGCGATGCAAAGGCAATTTTGCCATCCATCCACATGGTAGCACTCGTAAGCATCATGGGAAGCAGGTCGCGTATGACCAGGACATTACCGACTGCGGTGCCAAGTTGATTTCATCGATCTAACTCAATTACGAGCACATCATGCCAGCTTCGTTCTGCTAGCTTAAGGGCACCTCGAAAAACCGTAGCGAGCGGCAGCAGTTTCAGCTGAGAAGGACAGCCGTACAGGGGTACGACGAGCATCGCAAGCTGAAAGTGCAACGCGCAACAGGTTTTTCGAGGTGCCTTGTAGAGCGAGCCGGCAGGATTGCTCGAATGTAAAATGTGCGCCGCATGGCGGCTTCGCCTACTCAGTTGCCGACGCCGGACAGCGTATCGCGCCGCAGGCGCAGGCGCGTGTGCGGGCTGCGGATGCCGGCGCACATGCCCCACGCGGCGGCCCAGCGCAGGGCGCGGTCGGTCTCGGGCCCGAACGGGCGCGCGGCCGAGGCGCGCTTGAGCGCGGCGGACATACGCTGCATGGCGTAAAGCTTTTTCGGTGAAATCAGCTTCATCATGTCATAACGATAACAATGAAGAAGCTGGGCGACGGTGCTCCAGCTAACGGATGGCGCCATGCCGCACGCCTGCGCGGCCGTTACCGGCCGCCGCGCGGCGCCATGACCCGGCAGCCGGCCGGGACGATGCGCACCTGGCGCCATCCGGCGTTTCAGTACATCCCTTCACGCTCGGCCTGGGCCTTGACCGCCAGGCACTCGCGGTAGTGGCTGTCGCCCATGGCCAGGCACAGACTCATCCTGTCGGCGGCGGACGCGTAATCGCCGTGCGCCAGGTCGCCCCTGGCCTCGGCCAGCAGGGTGGCGGCGCTGCGTCCCGACGTCGAGCGCGCCGCACCGCCGCCAGCTTGCCGCGCCGGCACGGCCAGCGGATGGGCATCGCCGGCGTCGCTGCCGCTGCTGCCGCGCGCACCGCCGTTGCCGCCGCCGCGCTCGTCCTGGCGCGCCTGGATGCGTTCCTTGAGTTCGCGGGTCCGGCCGTCTTCTCCCCAGCGGCGCACGAAGGCCTGCAAGCGGGTACGCGCCTTGTCAGGGCTGCCCGCCGCCAGCGCCGCCTCGACCGCGCTGCTGGTATCGCTCCAGGCCTTGTTGCGCTGGCGCCGCCTGGTGCAGGCGGCGGCTTCCTCGTCGAGCGAGCGCTGCAGGCGCGCCAACTGTTCCGGCGTGGCGCGGCTGCTGCGCAGCGCGGCCAGTTCGGCTTGCGCGGCGCTGCCCTTGCAATCCCTGGCCAGCGCGATGGCGTGGTCGATGCGTTGCTCGGTCTTGCGCGCCGACGGCTTGGCCCACAGCCACATGCCCCACAGGATGGCCAGCGCCAGCAGCCACCAGCGCAGGCGCACCGGCCGGCGCTGCGGCGCGGCCGGCTTTGCCGGGATAGCCGGGCGCGGCACTTCCTGCCGCGCTGCGCCTGCGCCCTTGGACGGCCTGTCGTGGGCAGCGTCCATGCCGGCCGCCGGGCGCGCGCCGCCGCTGCGGCCGAAGCGGTGCGCGTCCGGCGTAGGCGCGGCCGGGGCCGCATGCGCACCAGCAGCAGCACCCTCCTCCGGTCGCACCGCGTCACCGGGCGCGGATGCGGCATTCGCGGCGCCGGCCTGCTGCGCAGCGGATGCCGGCGGCGCAGATAGCCCGGACGGTACAGGCGACAGGGATTCGGACGGCGCATCCGACCAGCCCGACGGCGCCGCCGCCGCGCTGGCCGCGGCCCCCGCGGCGGCAGCGATGGCGGCTTCGCGTTTCGGCCGCTCTTCCTGCATTCCGGCCGTGGCTGTGGCCGGCCGCTGCGCTGGCCGGCCGCCTGGTTCTTGCGCGTGTGCGCCTGTTTCCTGCGCCGTCCCGCAATACGGGCAGAAGTTGACCGGACGCGGCATCGGGCGCGCGCAGGCCGCGTTGACGCAGCGGTAAATGACGTGGTCTTGCACGGTGCTCCTTGTCGCGCTTATTCCGGATCGGGGATCTGGTCGTCCGGATCGGGAATCGCGTTGTCGAGCGCCTCCGCCAGTTCCGGCAATTCGCCGATCGTCTTCCATTTGTCCTGGCGCGGATTCCACGCCATGTTCCAGATGCGCGTGCCGCGCCCGGCCTCGCCGCGCATCAGCTGCTGGACGACTTCGTCGAAGGCGTACGGGCCGCGCTGGGCGCCGTCGACGAACAGCTTGTAGCGCGCGCCGATCGGGGTGGCGCCGACCACGAACGCCGCCGCGCCGGCGCCGCCCTCGATGGAAGCCGTGCCCGGCGCGGCCGCGGCGCCGGTCGCGCCGAGCACGAAGGCGGACGATCCGTTGCCCGGCCGCTTGGCCAGCATGTCGGCAGTGCCGGGCGCCGCTGCGCCGGGCGCAGATACACCGGCCACCGCTGTGCCGCCGCCCGCGCCGCCCTGCGCGCGCCGCTCCAGCACCTGCGCCGCGGCGCCGTCGCTGGCCAGCAGCTCCGGCCGCATCACGCGCTTGTCGGCGGGCCGCTCGACCTCCCACTGGTACGCGTCGCCGGCGGAATCGGGGACCGTCTCCGTCCACTGGCCCAGCTGCGCCAGCGCGGCGTCGATCTGCGCCGGCGACAGCGCCGGGTCGAGCGCGACCGCGCGCCGGAACCACTGATCGTACAGGCGGCGCGCGGTGACGTTGGGCAGCGACGGCGACGGCAGCTGGGCGCCGGTCTCGTCGACTTCCAGCTTGGGTTCGTACACGCGCAGCTGGTAGTGGCGCATCAGCGCGGCCAGCAGCGCCAGCTGGTGCGCGCCCATGCCGGCCAGGCGCGTGCGCACGGCGGCGATCACCTGTTCGCGGTAGTAGGGCGGCAAGCCGTTCGATCGGATCGCGTATTCGTTGCCGATCTGCAGCCATTCGCCGGAGCCCGGCTCGACCTCGAACAGGTACTGGCCGCGCGGCTGGAAGCCGGCTTCGCGGTCGCCGGCGTCCGGCTTGCGCCGCACCACGCCCAGCGCGATCGCCTGCAGGAACCATTCGTAGTCGTCGGCCAGGCGGTTCAACTCGTCCATCGATGGCGAGATCGGGTGGCGGAACCGGGTGGCGTCGAAGTGCAGGTGGGTCGGGATTTTCGGGTTCTCGATCTGGTACGAGGCGCGCCAGGTCGGCAGGCCGCGCAGCACCGTCATCGGGTAGCCGGACAGTTCGATGTAGCACACCGCCCTGCCCGCCTCGCCGGTATTCACGATCGACACCAGGTCGCCGTGGAAGAAACCGCTCGGCACGGCGGCGCGGATCTCGGCTTCCATGCGGCGCCAGGCCACCGGATCGCCGACGCCGATGAAGCACTTGAACTGGTCGGCGGCGGGCGTGAACTCGGCCGAGAAGCGCGCGTTAATCCAGGGCATGGCGCTCCTGATCCATTCGCTGAACACGCGGTGGCGTTCCTGCGGCGACATCGCGCCCAGGCGTTCCAGCAGCGGATCGGCCGGCGCTTCGCCCTCGGCGCGCTGGCTGGACAGTTGCGTCTGGGCGCGGCGGAACAGTTTCAGCAGCAGGTCGGCGCGCAGGCGCTCGTCGCCCAGTTGCGGGAACAGGCGGCGCGAGCCACCGAATTCCTGCAGCACTTCCTCGCTCCAGCGGCCGGCGTCCGGCCCCAGGCGCACCGGTTCCGGCGCCATCTCGCCGGCCAGCTTGATGTAGGTGGCGTGTTCGTGACGGGCGTCGGCGCGCAGCTGGCCGATGCGCTGGTCGACGGCGCCCAGCATCGCCAGCACCGCGCGCCGCCCTTCCTGGAATTCGCCGGCCAGGCCGCTCCATTGCGGCTGGCCGTGCTCGTCGGGCGCCTGCGGGTCGCCCAGCCAGGCCGACATTACGCGCATCACCTCGATCGCCTGGCTTGATGCCACCGCCAGCAGGTGGAAGCGCAGATAGTCGGCGATGTCGCGTTTCAAATGGTTCATCACCTCGCGCGCCTGGGCATCCTTGCCGAACAGGCGCCCGGCCGCCTGGGTCAGGTTGTTCAGCGATTCCTCGACCTGGCGCGTGCGCAGCGCGTCGCGGATGTCGCGGTAGCGCTTGCCGTTGCGCTGGGCGTGGCCGAGGTCGCGCTGCGCCAGACGCGCCTTGACCTGTTCCAGCAGCGACAGCACGAATTCCAGCCCGCCCTGCTTGCGGTCGTCGAGCAGCGCGTACAGGCGCGCGCGCACCTGCGCCTGCAGGTCGGCGCGCAGCTGCGTGGTATGGCGCTTGATACGGTCTTCGCTGGTCTCGGCGGTGGCGCCGGCCTCGCGGATGGCGTCGCGCTCCAGGTCGGGCAGCAGCTCGACGATCTTTTCGCGCCACAATTTGAGGTCGTAGGACGCCATGATGCGATCGACCTCGAGCTGTACCTTGCTCTCGACCCGTTCCAGCAGCGAGCGCCCGTCCTTGTCCATCAACAGCATGTCGGTCAGCGCGTATTCCTGGAACGGCGTGACGTCCACCGTGCCCTTGCGGAAGTCCGGAAAGTCCGAGAACGGATGCTCGCTCAAGCCCATCTGCTCGCGCATGAAATTGTCGCGTTCGGCGTCGCCAGCGCGGCGCACGGCGCCGCCGCTGCCATCGCCGGCGGCCAGGCCGAAGAAATCCTTGACCATCAGCGCCGCCAGCTCGTAGGCGCGGATATCGTCGCGCAGGCTTTGCTGGGTGTCGAGCACGGCCTGGCCGAAGGCCGAATACACCTTCGAATACGACAGGCGCATGTCGCCGAAGCGCCCTTCCGGCACGCGCGGGTTGTACGGCCCCAGCTTGTGCTGCTGCTGGTTGACCGCCACCGAGCGCTTGCGGTTGGCGAAGTCGGCCGAGGCGAAGTCCTCGAACAGGGTGTCGGCCACCATCTGGTAGACGTCCTTGACGTCCTGGGTCGCCTTGTTGGCCAGGTTGGCGGTGTCGACGAAATACACGTCGTCGAAGGGCGCGCCGCGGCCGACCACGCTGTCCGGGTCCATCCAGCTGACGCGCGCGTTCATGTCGCGCATCGTGGTTTCCAGTTCCATCATGGTGGCGTAGGCATTGGCCTCGGTGCGCTCCTTGTTGGCCTTGGCGTAACCGGAGGGCATGAACATCACCAGGTCGACCTGGCTATCGGCCACTTCCTGGCGCGCGATGGCCTTGGCGATCCAGCCCAGGTCGATCGCGCTGCCGGCGCCGGTGCCGCCGGCATTGGAGGCGATCACGACGATGCGGAATTTCGAGGTATCGACCTGCAGGCCGAGGCGCTGGTAGTTTTCCTTGCGCTCGTTGCCGGCGTTACTGCTCAGGAAGTTCAGCGCGCCCTTGATGCGCCCGCGCAGCTTCGGATACTTGTCGAACAGGTACAGGCGCGCCAGCGCGCGGATCTGGCCGGCGCCCTTCGATGGGTCGATGCCGAGCGAGCGCAGCTTCTTCGGGCGCAGCGGCATCCAGTTTTCGATGAGCGGGAAACGCGCCAGGCTGTCGTCGGACTCGTGGTACTGCGGCAGGTCGAGCGGTTCGACCAGGCGCTCCTCGTCGGCCAGCTTCACCAGCTCGTACCAGGGGTCGGTGCGCTGCGACTTGCCCTCGTCGATGACGGCGTTGTTGTCGAGGTCGAAGTGCAGGAAGCGCGCCACCGGGAAGTCGGCGATCGATTCGACGCGCGTCGGATGGCGGCGGTTCCACACTGCTGACAGGATGCGGCGGCGGATGCGCATCATGACTTCCATGCCGGTGCCGCCGGCACCGATGAACAGCGTCGGGCGCAGGTCGACCTTCAGCTCGGTGCGGCCGGCGCCGTTGCTGCCTGCGTCGCGGCCGGCGCCGCCCTGGTCCAGGGTCGCGGGATCGGGAAAATCTGCCATGGGATTCCTTTGGATTGACATCAGCGGCGGCCGACGAACAGCGCCGCCACCAGCGTCACCAGGCCGACCACCAGCAGCGGCCCGGTGATGGCCAGCGTCAGGTACCTGGCGGCGTTGACGATCGCCAGCACCGCCGCCAGCGACAGGAAGCCGAGGCCGACGAACAGCAGCCAGCCGGCGCTGCCGGCCGCCGAGGGCGACACGCGCCGCACCACCATGTGCTGCACGTAGGCGTTGCGCACGAAAAAGTAAATCACCAGCATGACCAGGAATACCGCACCGGCGATCGCCAGGTCGCGCCCGGAGGTGTCGCGCAGCGGCGCGGCCGATGTGTTGGTCATGCCGCCGGGCGCGATCTCGACCGGCTGGCGGGCGCTGTCCGGGGTCGTCTTCGGCATCGCCTCGTCCGGGGTCTGGCCGGGGAGCTTGAAGCCGGGGTCGGCGGCGCCGGAGGATGGCGAGGTGGCGGGCGTGGTGGGCTGGTTCTGCATGGGGTTCGTCCCTGATTTGCTGTACTTGGTAGAGGTTTTTACGGTGTTGTCAGTGTCGTTACTTCCGAATCTGCTTGCACATGTTTGGCATCGCGAGTTCCGATAATTTGCATGGGTCCCCGCCTGCGCGGGGAGTCGGTTTCGGCGTTTGCATGGCGGCGGTCGGTTCGCGAGGCAACGGAATCACCGTCCCAGGCGCACCTGCGCGCCTTCGCGCAGGTCGAGCAAGCGGTGGCCGAACAGCGTGGTCTTCAGGCGCGCCACCTGCTGGCCGGCGCGGTCGTAGATCGGCTGGACGGCGCCGGCGCGCGTGTGCACGGTGCGCAGTTCGTCTTCCACGGTCAGGGTCACGCGGCGCGGACGGCCATAGGCCCACGCGGCGGCGCCGGCCGCGGCCAGCAGCGCCAGGCCGCCGCCCAGCAGCGCCACCAGCGGCGCCGCGCCGTAGTGCACGCGCACCTCGAGCGGCAGCACTGCGGTCGACGCCCCGATCTCGGCCGGCGGCGTGAAAATCTCGGGCAACGGATCGCCCGGGAACAGCGCCGCCATGCGCGCGACGAAAGCCGGCGACAAGGCCAGGCGCTGGTCGCGCAACTGCACCTCGATGCGGCCCGGCAGCACGTAGGCCGAGCCGGCCGACTGCAGCGCCTCCAGCGACCATTTGCCCGGCAACTGCGCCACCGGCAGCTGCACCGTCGAGGCCAGCGGTTCGGCGCGGCCCGGCGCCAGGTCGCGCACGCGCGCGCTGCCCAGTACGATCGGGCGCGCCTCGCCGGCCAGCGTCGAGCGCGCGGCGATGCCGGCGCTGCCGATGGTGTACGGATAGATCGTGTTCTCGACGTTCCACAGGATGCGCGCTGCCGGGCTGCGCGCGTCGGGCGCGACGTCGGCGCGCAGCAGGCCGCCGGCATCCATCGAGAATTCGACGCCGGGCGCGCCCTCGACCTTGCGCGGCACCAGGCGCACCGTGTCGCGGTCGAGCGGTTTCAGGCGCGCCGGCGGCTCGGTGATCACGCGCGCCACGCGGCCCGACGCCAGCAGGCGATCCAGTTCGCGCGCGCCCTCGCGGCCGGCGGCGAACACGTACACCATCAGGCCGTTGGCGCGGTAGTGTGCGCCGGTCACCGGCATGCGCAGCGGGAAGGCGAGCGCCTTGTCGATCGCCGCGCCATGGTGGATCAGGTTGTAGAACTCGCGGTTGCGCGCGCCGGTCGCCTGGTCGTTGTTCGGGCTGTTGCGGTTGTTCGTCACCACCCATACCAGACCCGGCTTGCCTTGCAGGACCTGCGTCAGCGCCGCGTTCACGGCTTCGCCCAGGTCGGTGTCGGCCAGTGCAGTGGTGCCCGGCGCGGCGCCGCCCGGCTTGCGCGCCACGTCCAGTCCGGCCAGCGCGGCGCGCACGTGCTGCGGCGTGGCGGGGCCGACGCTTTCCGAGAGCAGCGCGCGCGGCGACGGCGCGCCCGGGCGCGACTGGTTGAAGGCGGCCAGCACCAGCGCGTCGCCCGGCTGCGCCACGCTGGCGGCCAGCGCCGCCACCAGTGGCTTGAAGGGCGATTGCGGGTCGGTGTAGAACGGCTCCATCCAGCCCGAATTCTGCACCAGCAGCACCTGCGGGACGGCCGCGGCATCCCGGGCGGCGACCAGGGCCAGCAGGCCCGCCGCACCCAGCGCGGTGCGCAGCAGCGGACGCAGCGCGGCGTGTACGGGCACCGGTGCGGCGCGCGCGCCAGGCCGCGCCATGCGGCCGGCGGACAGGCGCGCCCTCGCCCGCGCCAGCCATGCGGACACGGCGCCCATCACGGCAGCGCGTCCAGGTTCCAGCCGCGCATCCGGTTCCAGTCCGGATGGTGCAGCCACAGGCGGCCGGCGTACACGAGCGGCACGCACTCCTGCGGACGCGCCAGGCGCGCGACCTCGTCCAGGATCACGTTGCGCCGGCCGATCCATTCGACCGTGGTGCGCGGGATGGCGCGGCCGGCCAGCGCGTCCTCGGCGCGGCCGGTGTACTTGTGCAGGCGCAGCACCAGCCCGCTCGGCTGGCTGCGGTTGTTGTTGAAGCCGCGCAGCAGCGGCAGCACCAGCGCATCGTCCTCGTGCTGGTCTTCCACGTGCTCGCCCGACCAGGGTTCGTCGACCACCGCGTGGCCGCGCCGGAACAGCAGGTTGGCGAAACCGAGGCGCGCGCCGTCGATGCGCTCGCGCTGCGGCTTGTCCGCGCCGAGTTCGAGGAAGCAGTAGGACTGGCCGTCGTGGCCGATCAGCCACATGCGGCCGTCGCGGCTCAGGGTCGGACCGCCCAGGTCGAGGCTGGGCAGCCAGGTGTCCGGCCAGGGCAGGAAGCGCGGCGCCTCGCCGGGTCGCCAGTCCAGCTGCCCTTCCGGATGCAGCCACAGCAGGCGGCCATCGTAGCCGACCGGCCGGCTCCAGCCGCCTGGCGGCAGTGCACCGCATTCGTACGACGGCCCCGGCGCCAGTTCGGCGTCCAGCACGTTCAGGCTCAGGCCGCCGGCGCCGCCCCGCGCCAGGCAAGCGGTCTGGCGCCGCATGACGCCGGGCGCGGCCACCAGCGGCGCGGCCAGGACGGTGTCGGTGCGGTAGGTTTCGCCGACCGGATTGATCCACAGGCGGCGCAAGCCATTTACGCTAGGCACCAGCGCCACTTCGCCGCGGCGCGGTTCCGTTACCGGCAGCCAGGCGTAATCGGATGCGGTAAAGCTGAGGTCGGCTGCGCCATCCTCGGCAGACAGGATCTGCCAGGTCTCGCCCAGCGGATCGAAGTATTGCAGCACGCCGCGTGCCGGGGCCAGCGCCAGCAGGCGCTGTTCGGGAAAGCCGTAGCTGCCGGCGGCGAACACGCAATGGGCGTTGGGCGGCGCCGGCAGGGTGGCGTCGGCGCGGCCCGGCGCCGGCGCCGGCGGACGCTCTTCCAGGCTGTCGCCCAGCGCCATCGAGGTCACCGGCAAGCCGTGCGGCACGTGGCGCGGCAGCAGCGCATCGGCATGCGGACCCCACCAGTCGGGCTGGCGCGCGCGGCGGCCGTCGAAGCGCTGCAGCGGACTGCCGCACTCGGGACAAAAGGCAAAGCCTTCGGGATAGACCAGCGCGTGCGCGCAGGCCGTCGGCAGCGAGGCGCCGAGCAGGCGCGCGACGTCGGCTGCGCGCCCGCGCGCCAGCGCCTGCGACTGGACCTGCGGCCAGTCGATCCGTCCCAGTCCCTCGCTGGCGGCCAGTTCGAACTGGCCGCTCCTGTCGTCTTCCAGCCAGACGCTGGCTGGCGTTTCCCATCGGTAGGCCATTCGCTCCGCCGTCAGATCATCGAAAAGTCAGCGGCCCGCTCATCCGTCGGGCCGTTGTGCTTTTGGAATGATAGCGTCACCGTCAAGGGTACGGCGCGCCGTTCACCGGGTAGCGGCTGGATGTACTGCTGGGATCAAATACCGGGCTGTTCGGTTGAACTTTCCTGGCTTTCCGTCGAGCGTGCTTCGGCCAGCGCCACCTGGCGCACCTTCCAGGCGCCGTCTTCCAGCACCATGGCCAGCGCCAGCACGCGCTTGGCGCCGCCATCCTCGCCCAGCGTGACGATGACGTCGGCGGCGCCGGCGCGCCGGCGCACGGTGGTGGCCGCCACGTGGCCGCGCCAGGCGCTGCGGTAGCCGGGCGACTGCAGGAAATAATCGCGTTCCGGCGCGCCGCCACCGTTCAGGCGCGCGACCAGCCGCGCGACCAGCGCCTGCGCTACATAATTGCTGAATACGGCGTGGCGGTCGCTCAGCGGATCCTGGTCGGCGCTCAGGGTGTCCAGGTACCAGCCATAGAACGCGGTGGCCACCGCTTCCGGCGCTGCCGGCCGCGCCGGTGCGGCGTGCAAGGACGACGCGCCCGGCCAGGCCAGCCCCAGGCAGCACAGTGCAACGGACAATATTACGTTTAGAAATTTTTCTTTTAGAATCAACATGATGGCGCTCCTTGCCTTCGACTGTGCGCCGAAGCCGGCCCGCCGGTGGTGAGCCTGCGCAAGCGTGCGCCGCCGTGGCGGCGGCACCGCCCCGGCGCCATCGCCGTGCCGGTTCGACGCTGGGTTTCGCCTATATAATGTCGCGTCGCTTTCCGCTTCCAGCCAGCAATGACCACCGCCCATCCTCCGCTCGACCTGCCGCCCGATTCCCCCGACCTGCCGGCCGCCGCCGTCGACGCCGCCACGGCCCACCTGCGCGACGTGCTGGCCTTCGCCCTCGAACACGGTCCCGCGCAGCGCGCGCTGGTGGTGTACGACACCCGCACCGGCCTGGCGCGCGCGCTGGCCGAGGCCTACCGCCGCAACCTGCCGGACGCCGACTTCGTCGACTTCGACGGCGCGGCCGCGGACGACGTGCTGGCCCGGTTCAAGCAACTGGCGCCGCACGACCTGGTGGTGCTGGTCCAGTCGAGCAACTTCCGCCTGGACGGCTTCCGCCTGCGCGTGGAACTGTTCAAGCTGGGCTTGAAAGTCATCGAGCACGTGCACCTGTCGCGCATGCCGGGCGCGCAGGGCGAGCACTACATCGAATCGCTGGCCTACGATCCGCAGTATTTCCGCGGCACCGGCCACGCGTTGAAGGAGCGCATCGACCGCGCCCGGCGCGCCGAAGTGCACGGCGGCGGCGCGGTGCTGGCGTTCGATTCGCCGTTCGAGCCGGCCAAGCTGAACGTGGGCGACTACCGCGCGATGAACAACGTCGGCGGCCAGTTCCCGATCGGCGAAGTGTTCACCGAGGCGTGCGACCTGGAAGCGGTCAACGGGCGCGCGCGCATCCACGTGTTCGGCGACACCGCGTACCTGGTCAACCGTCCCGACGAGCCGGTCACCGTGGTCATCGAGCGCGGCCGCGTGGTCGAGGCGATCGGCGCCACGCCGGCCTTCCAGCAGGTGCTCGACATCATCCGCCGCGACGAGGGCGAGGTGTGGGTGCGCGAACTGGGCTTCGGCCTGAACCGCGCCTTCACGCGCGAGCGCCGCGTCGACGACATCGGCACCTACGAGCGCATGTGCGGCATCCACCTGTCGCTGGGCGCCAAGCACGGCGTGTACAGCAAGCCGGGCTTCAAGCGCAAGGATGCGCGCTACCACATCGACGTGTTCGTCGAGACCGACGCGGTGTACCTGGACGGCGAACGGGTGTACGCGGACGGCGCCTGGACCGTGCCGGTCAGCGCCGTGCCGGTTGCCGCCGTGCCGGTTACCGTTACTTCGGCGCCAGGCCGCTGATTTTCATTTCACCGATTGGACACCCCCATGCTCACCCAGGAACAACGCGACGCCTACGGGCGCGACGGCTACATCGTCATCCCCGATTTCAAACCGCTGGACGAGATCGCACGTCTGCGCGCCCGTGCCGAAGCGATCGTCGACGCCTTCGACCCGGCCGAATCACGCGCCATCTTCACCACCCGCGACCAGGCGCGCGCCAGCGACGACTGGTTCCTCGGCTCCGACAACACGGTGCGCTGCTTCTTCGAGGAAGAAGCCTTCGGCACCGACGGCCAACTGAAGCAGGCCAAGGCGCTCTCGATCAACAAGATCGGCCACGCGATGCACGACCTGGATCCGGTATTCGCGGCCTTTACGCGCGATGCGAAACTGGCCGCGCTGGCGCGCGACCTCGGCCTGGAGCAGCCGCAGGTCTGGCAATCGATGTACATTTTTAAACAGCCCGGCATCGGCGGCGAAGTGCGCTGGCACCAGGACGCCACCTTCTTCGATTCCACCCCGATCAGCGTCACCACCTTCTGGTTCGCACTGGAAGACGCGACCGTCGACAACGGCTGCCTGTGGGTCGAGCCGGCCGGCCACCGCACGCCGCTGCGCGAACGCTTCCTGCGCGACGGCGATCGCATCGCCATGGAAAAGCTGGACGCCACGCCGTGGCCCGACGACAGCACCGCGATCCCGCTGGAAGCCAAGGCCGGCAGCCTGGTGTGCTTCCACGGCCTGCTGCCGCACTACAGCGCGCCCAACCGCTCGCCCGTGTCGCGCCATGCGTTCACGCTGCACGTGACCGATGGGCGCACCGAATATTCGCCGCGTAACTGGATCCAGCGCGGGGCGGCGTTGCCGGTGCGCGGGTTCGATTAAAAGATACTCGGGAGTGATGTACACTACTCCCGGGATCTTTTAATGCACTTTTCTCCACCGCCACATATGGATTGCCACATCGAGATTTTTCACGAAGGCCAGTGGCTGGAAGCTGCCCAAGTCAGTTTTTCCGATGTGGTCCGTAATGGTTTCCGCGCCGACGATTGCGTGTTCGAATACGATTTGAACTATGCATTCAGTGACGTGCCTCCAGTATCGCTCGCGTTCCCATTGAGCGCCGACCGTCAAGGCATGCAGGCGTGGCCGGCTTTCCTGTACGACCTCGTCCCGCAGGGCAATGGGCGCAGGTTCCTGCTCGGCCGCATGCAACTACCGGATGCGCAGGCTTCCGATCTGCCTTTGTTGTGTGCCGGCGCCTTCAATCCCATCGGACGCCTGCGCATCCGTGAAGCGGTGACGTATTTCGCCGCACACCGGGAGCGCCACGAGCTCGTGAATCGTGGTTTCGATTTCGACGAACTGCTCGCGCGGGCGCCCGAATTTCACGAAACCATGATGGTCCACGGCATGCTGGCTGCGGGCGGCACCGGCGTCCAGGGAGTCGCTCCCAAGTATCTGCTGACCCAGGCGCAAGATGGAAAATGGTTTCCCGATGCCGCCCTGCCCGACGACCGGGCACGGCGGCACTTCATCGTCAAGCGTCCGCGTGGCGCCAGCGAGGCCGACCGTAAAGTACTGCGTAACGAGGAAGGCTACATGCAAGTTGCCCGGCGCATGGGCCTTCGCACCGCCGAGTTGCCTTCGCTGCATGGCGACATGCTGTTCATTCCACGCTTCGACCGGCAAGCACGGGATGGACGCGTCTTGCGCCACCACCAGGAAAGCGCCGCTTCGATCGCAGGCTTGACAGGTTTCGGCGCGCAGGCCGACCAGTTCAAATTGCTCGCTGCAATCCGCGCCGTGGTCGACGATCCCATCGCGGACACCATCGAGTTCATCCAGCGCGATGTCCTCAACCTGGCGATGCGCAATCCCGACAATCACGCGCGCAATACGGCTGTGCAGATATTGGATGGCGCCATCAGCATCACGCCGCTCTTCGATTTTGCGCCGATGTACCTGGACCCCGAGGGCATCACGCGTGCGGCGCGCTGGTATCACAGCGAAAATGGCAAGGAATTGCAGCGCTGGGATGACGTGCTGGCGCACCTGGCCCTGCCCACGCTGCAGCACGAACGGCTGGTCGAGGCACTGTTGGAATTCGGCGCACAACTGGTCGCGCTGCCCGCCACCATGCGCGAAGCCGGCATCGATGAGGACATCGTCGACTTCGTCACGCCCAGCATCGACGCGCAACGTATACAACTCCTTACATTGAGGCCATGATGGGGAAACGAAAACCGATGGACAAGGTGCAGGCCAGGCAGTTGCGCAATCAATTGCTGGCGTCCGCAGCCGCCGCCAGGTTGCCGCTTACCGAAGGCGTGCGCGACATGCGCGCCATCTCCGGCATGACGCAGGAAGACTTCGCGCGCCATCGGGGCGTCAGCGCACGCGTCATCAAGGCGATCGAGCTCGGGCAGGGCAATCCGACCGTTGCGACCTTGAACCGCATCGGCGCGTTTTTCGGGCTGGAGGTGGCATTCGTGCCGGTCAGGCAGATAGGTGCCGATGACACGGCAATGCAAGCGGAAACGATGGCGGGCGAAACTGCGAACGGCACGCTTGGTCCGACACCGTCATCCATTCTCCAAGACATCAAGCGCGTGCAGGACGAGCTCAACACTCGGGCACACGAGATCGGCGTCCAGATGCGTTCCTTCGCCGAGACGGCGAAACTTGTCGAAGAAAGCATCAGGGCGGCGAGGCCACATAAAAGCGAAGAAAAATAATCCGCCTCTCTGCTTGAACTTTGCCTTCCATATTCTTCGTATTAAAACTACATACACGTCTTTGTTTTTATTGACATGTGAATCCGATCCTAACAGAATCGATTCAGGCAATGCAATTGAGACATGGCGCAAAATCACTATGCACGTAGTTTAAATACGTCTCTTGGTCCTGTCCCGGTTGCGGCGCCGCTTCACAACCACAACCCCGACCTATCGGAGGAGACAATGAAGAAAACCGCATCCCTCGCCCTGCTCGCCGCAGGCATCCTGGCGGCATCCGCCAGCGCCCACGCCGCCACCCCGGCAGCCCAGAGCGGCAACAGTTCCGCCGTCCTGCTTCAGGGCTTCCACTGGAATTCCGCCGCCTACGCCGGCCCCGACTGGTACAACACGCTGCAGGGCAAGGTCGGCGACCTGTCCGCGATGGGCTTTACGCACGTGTGGTTCCCGCCGCCTTCGGATTCGGCGGCGCGCGAAGGCTACCTGCCGCGCCAGCTGAACAAGCTCGATTCCAGCTACGGCAGCGCGGCCGAGCTGACCAACGTGGTCAACGCCTTTAAAAACCAGGGCGTGAAATCGATCGTCGACGTGGTGGTCAACCACCGTGTCGGCACCACCGGCTGGTCCGACTTCACCAACCCGAACTGGACCACCTACACCATCGTCAACAACGACGAGTGCAATTGCGGCCTGGGTGCGGGCGATACCGGCGACGGCTTCAGCGGCGGGCGCGACCTGGCGCACACCAATGTCGGCGAAGTCCAGAACGGCATCGTCAACTGGCTCAACTACACGCTCAAGCCGGTCGGCTTCACCGGCCTGCGCTTCGACTACGTGAAGGGCTTCGGCGCCAACTACGTGGGCCAGTACGCCAACGCCTTCCAGGCCGAGTTCTGCGTGGGCGAGCTGTGGCCGGACTTCGACATCAACAACATCGATGCCAACCGCCAGGCGACCATGAACTGGATCAACGCCACCGGCAGCAGCTGCGGCGCCTTCGACTTCGCCACCAAGGGCATCCTCAACGACGCCCTGGCCAACGGCAACTACTGGCGCCTGAAAGCCACCGACGGCAAGCCGCAGGGCGCGATCGGCTGGTGGCCGGCGATGTCGGTGACCTTCGTCGACAACCACGACACCGGCCCGGCCGAGAGCTGCGGCAGCGGCCAGAACCTGTGGCCGGCGCCGTGCGGCAAGGTGATGGAAGGCTATGCCTACATCCTCAGCCACCCGGGCATCCCGACCGTGTTCTACCCGCACATCTACGACTGGAACCTCAAGACGCAGATTGCCGCGCTGATCAAGGCGCGCAAGGCGGCCGGCGTGACCTCCACCTCGGCGGTGTCGATCCAGCAGGCGACCCAGGGCCTGTACGCGGCCATCGTCACCGGCTCGACGCGCCAGCTGGCCATGAAGATCGGTCCGAACAGCTGGAGCCCGGGTGCCGGCTGGACGCTGCAGACCTCGGGCACCAACTACGCGGTGTGGACCAAGTAACAGCCTAGGCGCCGGCGGCGCGCCGGCTGGCCGGCGGCGTTGCCTGCACGTCCACGCCATGCACGCTGACCCGGTTGCGGCCATGCTGCTTGGCGTAATACAGCGCCTCGTCGGCGCGGCGCAGGATGTCTTCCCAGCCGGCGTCGCCGGGAAGCAGCGCGGCCACGCCGACGCTCACCGTCATGCGCACCTCGTGGCGGCCGCCCACGTCCAGCGGCGTGGCCGCCACCAGCGCGCGCAGGCGTTCGGCGACCGCGCCGGCCTGGTGCGCGCGCGCGCCCGCCACCGGCACCGCGAATTCCTCGCCGCCGATGCGGAACAGGGCGCCGCAACCGCGCAGCACCCCGTCCGACAGCGCGGCCACGTGGCGGATGGCGCTGTCGCCGACCGCGTGGCCATGGCGGTCGTTGATCGACTTGAAGTGGTCGATGTCGAAGGTGATGAAGGCGAGCGGCGCGCCGTCGCGGCGGCAGCGCGCGAGGGTGCGCGCGGCGGCTTCGTGCAGCGCGCGCCGGTTCAGGCAGCCGGTCAGCATGTCGGTCAGCGATGCCAGCCGCAGCGCGCGCGCCTGCTGCTGGTGCACGATCATCACGCAGCTGAGCATCGCCACCGACAGGAACACCAGCACCGCCAGCGATCCCGAAATCTGCAGGAAGCGGCTGACCGCCGGCGTCATGCTGCCGCCTTCGCCGGCCAGCAGGTAGCCCGCGCGCACGGTCTGCTGGACCAGGAAGCACGTCTCCAGCAGGATCATCGGCATGCCGGCGCGGCGTGCTTCGCGGTCGGGCTGGCGCCACAGCAGCCGGGCGGCGCTGAAATTGATGCCGGCGATAATCGGCGTGAACAGCAGCACCCGGTGCGCCAGCGACGACTGCACCGGCGCCAGCACGTGGGCGCCGAGGATCGCCAGCGCCAGCACGCCCATCGCCTCCCAGCGCGGAGGCAGGCCGAGATGGCGGCGCAGGCCCGCCAGGATGCCGAAGTGGCCGGCGACGTAGAACACGTTGCCGGCGCCGGGCACCAGGAACTGCTCGGTCGGAAACGCGATCATGAGCGCCGACAGCACGTTGTTCGCCGCAAAGAACAGGCCGGCCAGCGCCCAGTCGAACAGGCAGCGCTGGCGCGCGCCGGCGTGGTACAGCAAGCCCATGCCGAGCGCCATGCTGGCGCCCACCAGGGCAGTGGCCACGACCAATGTAAAGGGATCCATCGTCCGGTTTCGCAGAAAACTGATCTGCAAGTTAATTGCAAGTTCAATAGTATAAATTTATTGCTATAACGTAAAGCTCACACATTGTTTCAGTTTAGTAAATACAGAGTGATTTGCACACCGCTGCCCTGCTTCGTATGGCAATCCATGAGTACCTGAAATGCAACATTTAACCCAATCCAGGTATTTGTAACAGTCTTGTTACAAATCAAAAAAGGAAAGATACAGGAGGTACGACTAGAATATTTTCTTTATTTCAACCAAGAACGCAGGGAAAACATGATACGTTTGCCGATCGGCCTGGCGGCGCTATGCCTCACCATGTCAGCAATTGCAGCGGAACCTTTCGACGACAAGTTCCGCCAGCTCGACGAATTGCTGCCGACCCCGACCACGATCCGCACCGCCTCCGGCGCACCGGGCCACGCCTACTGGCAGCAGCGCGCCGACTACCAGATCCGCGCCTCGCTGGACGAAGCCAACCGCGCGATCACCGGTGCCGAGACGATCACGTATCACAACAATTCCCCGGACACCCTATCCTACCTGTGGGTACAGCTCGACCAGAACATCTACAAACCGAACTCGGACGCCCGCACCACCGCCACCGTGCCGTCGCGCGACGGCTGGGCCAAGGCGCGCGGTCCGGAAGACGGCGTCAAGTTCGACGCCGTGCGCACGTTGCTGGAAGCACGCACCTTCCCGGGCGGCTTCAACATCAAGAGCGTCAAGGACGCCAACGGCCGTCCGCTGAACTTCGTGATCAACCGTACCATGATGCGCATCGACCTGCCGCAGCCGCTCAAGGCCGGCGCGCGCGTGGCGTTCTCGATCGAGTGGAACTACAACATCACCGAATCGAAGGTGCTGGGCGGGCGCTCGGGCTACGAGAAGTTCGACGACAAGAACGACCTGTTCGAGATCGCCCAGTGGTTCCCGCGCATGGCCGCCTACTACGATGTCTACGGCTGGCAGCACAAGCAGTTCCTGGGCGCCGGCGAGTTCACGCTGGAGTTCGGCGACTACGACATCCAGCTGACCGTGCCGGCCGACCACGTGGTGGCCTCCACCGGCGAACTGCAGAACCCGGACGCGGTCCTGAGCGCGGCCCAGCGCGAGCGCCTGCGCCAGGCGCGCAGCGCGACCAAGCCGGTGGTGATCGTCACCCAGGCCGAGGCGGAAGCCAAGGAAAAGACGCGCGCCGCCGGTACCCGCACCTGGCACTTCAAGGCGAAGAACGTGCGCGACTTCGCGTTCGCCTCCAGCCGCAA
The DNA here is from genome assembly GCF_012849555.1 of Massilia forsythiae. Taxonomy (NCBI): domain Bacteria; kingdom Pseudomonadati; phylum Pseudomonadota; class Betaproteobacteria; order Burkholderiales; family Oxalobacteraceae; genus Massilia; species Massilia forsythiae. The sequence continues at coordinate 2,918,565 of NZ_CP051685.1, read as the reverse complement.
GTTCATCTGGGACGCGCAGGGCTACAAGAAGGGCAATACCGACGTGCTGGCCATGTCGTACTACCCGAAGGAAGGCAACCCGCTGTGGGAAAAGTACTCGACCCAGTCGATCATCCACACCATCGACCAGTACAACAAGTACTCGTTCGACTACCCGTACCCGGTGGCGATCTCGGTGAACGGCCCGGTGGGCGGCATGGAATACCCGATGATCTCGTTTAACGGCCCACGTCCCACCAAGGACAAGAAGACCGGCGAACTGACCTATTCCAAGCGCACCAAGTACGGCCTGATCAGCGTGATCATCCACGAGGTCGGCCACAACTACTTCCCGATGGTGGTCAATTCGGACGAGCGCCAGTGGACCTGGATGGACGAGGGCCTGAACAGCTTCGTGCAGTACCTGGCCGAGCAGGCCTGGGAAGAGCACTATCCGCAGTCGCGCGGCGAACCGCGCGTGATCGCCGAGTACATGAAGAGCCGCAACCAGGTGCCGATCATGACCAACTCGGAATCGGTGCTCCAGTTCGGCAACAACGCCTATGCCAAGCCGACCGCCGCACTGATCGTGCTGCGCGAGACGGTGCTCGGCCGCGAGCTGTTCGACTTCGCGTTCAAGGAATACGCGCAACGCTGGAAGTTCAAGCGTCCGACCCCGGCCGACTTCTTCCGCACCATGGAAGACGCTTCCGGCACCGACCTCGACTGGTTCTGGCGCGGCTGGTTCTACACCACCGACGCGGTCGACGTCAGCGTGGACGGCATCAGCGAATACTCGATCGGCACGAAGGACCCGGAAGTGGAAAAGGCGTGGAAGCGCGCCCAGCGCGACGCCGAGCCGGTGTCGATCACCGACCAGCGCAACAAGGGCACCCTGCCCCGCCGCATCGACGCGCACCCGGAGCTGAAGGACTTCTATAACGAGCACGACGACTTCACCGTCACCAACAAGGACCGCAACACCTACAACACGGCGGTGGAAGACCTGGAGGATTGGCAAAAGGCGCTGCTCAAGGAAGGCAAGCATTTGTACCTGGTCGACTTCTCGAACCTGGGCGGACTGGTGTCGCCGCTGGTGCTCGAGATCCAGCTGGCCAGCGGCAAGAAGTATATCGAGCGCGTGCCGGCCGAAGTGTGGCGCTATTCGCCGAAGAAGATCACCAAGCTGATCATCACGGACGAGCCGATGGTCGGCCTGACGCAAGACCCGTACTGGGAAACCGCCGACACCGACACCAGCAACAACAGCTGGCCGCGCAAGGCGACGCCGTCGCGCCTGGAGCTGTACAAGGCGCAGCAGCCGCAGAATGACCTGATGAAGGATTTCAACGAGAAGTTGAAGACCAAGGAAGACAAGGCGGCGGCGACGGACGCGCAGAAGGCCGAGTGACCATCGCATCCACACCGCGCCAATAGCCGGCGTGATGTGGACGGCGTAGGGTGGACGGCGCATGCGGCGCCATGATGCAAGCGCCGAGGTGCAGCCGTCCACCCTACGCCTCTGACAATTCCGACACCCGGCAGCCGCACCCACGAGGTCCGGCTGCCGTTTTACCTATCGAACCCGAGATATGAAACGCCTGCCCGCCTGCCTGACTGTTCCCGTCATCGCCCTCACCCTGAGCGCGTCCCTGGTCGCTTCCGCCTTCGCCGCCGACCCTTTCGACGACAAGTTCCGCCAGCTCGACGAACTGCTGCCGACGCCGACCGACACCCGCACCGCTTCCGGCGCCCCCGGCCACGCCTACTGGCAGCAGCGTGCCGACTATCGCATCCGCGTCACGCTGGACGAAAACAAGCGCGCGGTGAGCGGCGCGGAAACCGTCACCTACCACAACAATTCGCCGGACACCCTCGCCTACCTGTGGGTGCAGCTGGACCAGAACATGTTCCGCGCCGATTCGGACAACCGCAGCGTCGCCAGCTACCCGTCGCGCGACGCCTGGCGCAGCCCCGCCGGCGGCACCGGCGCGCCCGGCGGCCAGGCCGGCCTGGCGTACGACGCGGCGCGCTTCCTGATGGAGAGCCGCACATTCGACGGCGGCTACAAGATCGCCAGCGTGACCGACACGGCGGGGCGTCCGCTGAAGGTCGTCGTCAACAAGACCATGATGCGCATCGACCTGCCGCAGCCGTTGAAGCCGGGTGCGCGCTTCTCGTTCGACATGGCGTGGAGCTTCAACGTGCCGGAGACGAACGTGCTGGGCCGGAGGATGGGCTTCGAACGATTCGATAAAGAGGACAAGAACGACCTGTTCGAGATCGCCCAGTTCTTCCCGCGCATGGCGGCCTACTACGACGCCCACGGCTGGCAGAACAAGCAATACCTGGGCGACGGCGAATTCACGCTGGAGTTCGGCGACTACGAGGTCGACATCACCGTCCCGGCCGACCACGTCGTGGCCGCCACCGGCGAACTGCAGAACGCCGGCGCGGTGCTGACCGCCGCCCAGCGCGAGCGCCTGCAGCAGGCGCGCACGGCGACCAAACCGGTGGTCATCGTCACCCAGGCGGAAGCGGAAGCCGCCGAAAAAGGCCGCGCCACGGCCACCAGGACCTGGCGCTTCAAGGCGAAGAACGTGCGCGACTTCGCGTTCGCGTCGAGCCGCAAGTTCATCTGGGATGCGCAGGGTTTCAAGAAGAACGGCACCGACGTGCTGGCCATGTCGTACTACCCGAAGGAAGGCAACCCGCTGTGGGAAAAGTACTCGACCCAGGCGATCATCCACACCATCGACCAGTACAACAAGTACTCGTTCGACTACCCGTATCCGGTGGCGATCTCGGTGAACGGGCCGGTCGGCGGCATGGAATACCCGATGATCTCGTTCAACGGCGGGCGCCCGACCAAAGACAAGAAGACCGGCGCCCTCACCTATTCGAAGAACGTGAAGTACGGCCTGATCAGCGTGATCATCCACGAGGTCGGCCACAACTACTTCCCGATGGTGGTCAATTCGGACGAGCGCCAGTGGACCTGGATGGACGAGGGCTTGAACTCGTTCCTGCAATTCCTGGCCGAGCAGGCCTGGGAAGAACACTATCCGGCACGCCGCGGCGAAGCGCGCAACATCGTCGACTACATGAAGAGCCGCAACCAGCAGCCGATCATGACCAACGGCGAATCGATCGCCAACCGCGGCGCCAACGCCTACGCCAAGCCGGCCACCGCGCTGAACGTGCTGCGCGAGACGGTGCTCGGCCGCGACCTGTTCGACTTCGCGTTCAAGGAATATGCGCAGCGCTGGAAATTCAAGCGCCCGACCCCGGCCGACTTCTTCCGCACCATGGAAGACGCCTCCGGCACCGACCTCGACTGGTTCTGGCGCGGCTGGTTCTACGGCACCGACGCGGTCGACGTCAGCGTGGACGGCATCAGCGAGTACAGCATCGGCACGAAGGATCCGGAAGTGGAAAAGGCGTGGAAGCGCGCCCAGCGCGATGCCGAGCCGGTGTCGCTCACCGACCAGCGCAACAAGGGCACCTTGCCGCGCCGCGTCGACGCACACCCGGAACTGAAGGATTTCTATAACGAGCACGACGACTTCACCGTCACCAACCGCGATCGCAACCAGTACAATGAAGCGGTGGAAGGCCTGGAGGATTGGGAAAAGGCGCTGCTCAAGGAAGGCAAACACTTGTACCTGGTCGACTTCTCCAACCTTGGCGGCCTGGTGACGCCGCTGGTGCTGGAGATCCAGCTGGCCAGCGGAAAAAAAACCATCGAACGCGTGCCGGCCGAAGTGTGGCGCTATTCGCCGAAGAAGATCACCAAGCTGATCATCACCGACGAGCCGATGGTGGGCCTGACCCAGGACCCGTACCTGGAAACCGCCGACACCGACACCGGCAACAACAGCTGGCCGCGCAAGGCGACGCCGTCGCGCCTGGAACTGTACAAGACGCAGCAACCGCAAAACGACATGATGAAAGATTTCAGCGAAAAACTGAAGACCAAGGACGCCGGCAAGAACGGCACCAAGGATGCCAACGACGGCGCCAAGGACCGCGTAAAGGCCGCGCAACAGGCGGTCGAAGCGGGCAAGGCGGTCGAATGACGCTGCGCCGCACCCTGGCACGAGGTGCGCGCTGGGCCTGCGCCGCCGCGCTGGCCTGCGCCGCGCTGGCGGCGCAGGCGCACCGCTTCCACGCCGGCATCACCGACGTCAGCCACAACGCCCATACCGGCAGCCTCGAAGTCGTGCACACCTACATGGCGCACGACGTCGAGGCGCTGCTGGCGAACCTTTATCAACGCCAGTTCGACCTGTCCGACCCGGACGACCAGGCGGTGCTGCGCAAGTACGTCGAACAGCGTTTCTGGCTGGCGGACAAGGCCGGCCGCCGCCTGGCCCTGAACTGGGTCGGCCTGACGGTCGACACCGACAGCGTCACCGTCTTCCAGGAAGTGCCGCAGACGCCGGCCGAGAAGGTGGACACCATCCACGACGCCGTGCTGAGCGACTTCCTGCCCGACCAGTCCAACACCGTCAACCTCACCGCGGGCGGCAGCCTGCGCACCTTCGGCTTTTCCGCCGCCCGCACCGAACTTTCCGTCAACCGATGACCTTGCCTTCCCTGACCCCGCTTCCGCTTGCCGCCGCGCTGGCGGCGCTGTTCGTCCATGCCCACGCCCTCGCCGACGACCCCGTGATCCAGCGCGTGCTGGTCGAAGGCTCGCGCGCCAGCCAGCTCGGCATCGCCGATTCCGCCAACGCCGGCAGCGTCAGCCAGAAGGAACTGGAGATGCGCACCATCTACCGGCCCGGCGAACTGCTGGAGGCGACGCCGGGCTTGATCGCCAGCCAGCACAGCGGCGAAGGCAAGGCCAACCAGTTCTACCTGCGCGGCTTCAACCTCGACCACGGCACCGACCTGGCGACCTGGGTGGACGACATGCCGGTCAACCAGCGCAGCCACGCGCACGGCCAGGGCTGGACCGACCTGAACTTCCTGATCCCGGAACTGACCGCGCGCCTGGATTACCGCAAGGGGCCGTATTCGCCGCGCGACGGCGACTTCGCCTCGGCCGGCAGCGCCTACGTCACCTACGCCAACCGCCTGGCGCGCGACGTCGCCACCATCAGCGCCGGCCAGAACGGCTACCTGCGCACCGCGCTGGCCGCGTCCACCGATGCCGCCGACGGCGTGCTCACCTATGCCGTCGAGGCGCTGCACAACGACGGCCCGTTCACGCGCGGCGACGACTACAAGAAGCTCAACGGCGTGCTGCGCTACAGCCGCGGCTACGCCAACAACGGCTGGAGCGTGACGGCGATGGCCTACCACGGCAGCTGGAACGCGACCGACCAGGTGCCCGGGCGCGCGGTGGACAGCGGCCGGATCGGGCGCTTCGACGCCGTCGACAATACCGACGGCGGCGACGCGCGCCGCTACAGTCTGTCCGGCGTATGGCGCCAGACGAGCGCCGAATCGGCGACCAAGGTCAATGCCTACGTGATCCGCAACCAGCTCGACTTGTGGTCGAACTTCACCTATTTTCTCGACGATCCGGTCAACGGCGACCAGTTCGCCCAGCCGGACCGGCGCGTGACGACCGGCTTCAACGCCGTCCATACCTGGCACGCGCACCGCAGCGAGGACATGAGTTCCGACATCACTGTCGGCCTGCAGGGCCAGAACGACAACATCTTCAACGGCCTGTACCACACCGTGGCGCGCCGCACCCTCGACACCACGCGCCAGGACCACATCCGCGAGAGCAGCGGCGCCGCCTGGATCGAGAATGCCACCCGCTGGACGCCGTGGCTGCGCAGCACGCTCGGCGTGCGCGCCGACAAGTACCGCTTCCGCGTGCAGGGCGACCGCGCCGGGAATGCCGGCAGCGCCGCCGACTGGCTGGCCAGCCCGTCGCTGAACCTGGCGCTGGGTCCATGGCAGGACAGCGAGGTCTATGTCAATTACGGCACCGGCTTCCACAGCAACGATGCGCGCGGCACCGTGGCCACGGTCGACCCGAAGACCCTGGAAGCGGTCGGGCGCGCGCCCGGCCTGGTGCGCTCGCGCGGCCTGGAGCTCGGCCTGCGCACCGAGGCGATCCCGAAGATGCAGACCGCGCTGTCGCTGTACCGGCTGGATTTCGATTCCGAGCTGACCTACGTCGGCGACGAAGGCACCACCGAGGCCGGCCCGCCGAGCCGGCGCTACGGCATCGAGTTCTCGAACTACTACAAACCCTTGAAATGGCTGTCGATCGACTTCGACGCCGCCTTTGCGCGCGCGCGCTCGCGCGGCGTGGAAGCCGGCCAGGACCGCATTCCGGGCGCGGTCGAGGGCGTGGGCCAGCTGGCCTTGACCGTCACCCAGCTGGGGCCATGGGAAGGCGCGCTGCGCCTGCGCTACTTCGGGCCGCGTCCGCTATTGGAAGACAACAGCGTGCGCTCGCATTCCAGCACCACGCTCAACGGGCGCATCGGCTACCGTGTCAACAAGGACCTGCGGGTGGAACTGGAGGGCTTCAACCTGGCCAACCGCAAGGCGTCGGCGATCGATTATTACTATGCGTCGCAGTTGCACGGCGAAGCGACGGCGCGAGACGATATCCATTTCCACCCGATCGAATCGCGCTCCTTCCGAGTGACCCTGATTCAGAATTGGTGAAAGCAAATGGTGTACGCTAGCGGGATGACCAGTACACATACCCCTTATACCGATCCATCCCGCGTCGTCGACGCCCTGCGCGGCGACGGCTACGCGCTGCTGCGCCCGGCCGACGTGGCGGCCCTGGCCGGCTGTTCCCTCGACGACCTGCAGGCGCTGGCGCCGAGCTGGGACCGGCTCGAACTCGACCAGTACCTGAAGGACGGCGGCCGCTACCGCCGCCGCCGCCATTCCTGCTTCATCGACTCTGGCGACGCTGGCGACGCCGGCAACGCTGCCGGCGGCGGCGGTACGCTGGTGCAGAGCCCGCACCGCGCGCACTGGCAGCCGGTCGAATACAACGCGCTGCACGGCGGCATGCACCGCCTGTTCGTGCCGATCGAACCCGCCACCATCGAACAGCCGGCCTGGGGCAAACTGCTGGGCGCGCTCGGCGGCGTCTGCTCGCAGGTGCGCGGCGTACGCACCTGGTACGTGGAAGCCCACCAGTTCCGCATCGACACCCTGGACGGCATCGGCCGCCCGACCCCGGAAGGCGCGCACCGCGACGGCGTCGATTTCGTCGCCGTGATCCTGGTGGGGCGCGCGCACATCAAGGGCGGCGAGACGCGCGTGTTCGAGGCCGACGGTCCCAGGGGACAGCGCTTCACCATGCTGGAACCGTGGACGCTGCTGCTGCTGGACGACGCCGCCGTGATCCACGAGTCGACGCCGATCCAGCCGCTCGGTGGGCAGGGGCACCGCGATACGCTGGTGCTGACCTGGCGCGCCGAGGGGTTCCAGGGCGATGGGGTGGAGACGACCGGCGCTTGAACGCGCCTTGAGCAAAAAAAAGCCCGCCACCTTGCGGCGCGGGCTGAATCCAGGTTTTTCGGAGAAAAACTGGAGGAGACGGTTTCAATATAGACCACAGTTTTGTGCACCGCAATACAGTAAAACTACGGTATCCAATCGTGCGCGCCTAGAGCGAACTCAAGTATTGAACAGGCGGAACGAGGCCATTCTTTGCGGCATTGCGGGAAACACCTGGACCAGTTTCGGATCGGCCAGTCGCAGATGCCGTTCCGCCACCTGCGCCAGCACCGAGCGGAAATCGGTGGTCACCGGCAAGTCACGGCCTTCGTGCAGCGCGTCGTCGCCGATGCCGGCCCAGTCGCCGTACACCTTGCCGCCGTCGACCTTCCCGCCCAGCACCCACATCACGTTGCCGTGCCCGTGGTCGGTGCCGCCGTTGCCGTTCTCGCGCGCGGTGCGGCCGAATTCGGACACCACCAGCACCACCGTGTCGTCGAACAGCGGCCCCAGGCGCTCGGCCAGCACCGCCAGGCCCTGTCCGAGGGGCGCCAGGCGATTCGCCAGCTGGCCGCCGGCGGCGCCCTGCCCGGCGTGCGTGTCCCAGCCGCCCAGCGCCACGAAGGCGAGCTGGATGCGCGGGTCGTTGCGCATCAGCGTGGCCAGGCGCGCGGCGTCGTCCGGAAAGCCGTTGGGCAGCGGCGCGCCGCGGTCGGCCGCCTGCATCTCGCGGCTCTGGGCAGCGGCCATCACGTCCCGGTGCGCTTGTCTCCCTTCGCGGTAGGCGCGGCCGAAGCGCGGGTGGTCCGCATACAGCTGGTCGAAGGCGGCGCCCAGCGCCGGACGGTCGAGTGCATCCGCGCGCGTGGCGGCGGCGCCGTTGGGCAGGTTGACCGCGGCCACGCTGCCGGACAGGATGCGCGGCAGCACCGGGCCGATGCCCAGCAGCCGGGTCGGCGCCGGCGTGCCCGGCAATGCCGCCACCAGCCGGTTCATCCAGCCGTCCGCCGTGTTCTTGCGGCCGGGGGTGCCGGATTCCAGGTAATCCTGGGCGTCGAAGTGGGAGCGCGTGGCGTCCGGCGAGCCGCTGGCGTGCACGAAGGCCAGCTTCTTTTCTCGCCACAGCGGCTGCAGGCCGGCCAGCGCCGGGTGCAGGCCGAAGTAGCCGTCCAGGTCGAGCGCGCCGCCCTCCATGCCGGGCGCGGCCAGGCCGATGGTGGGGCGCAGGCGCAGGTAGTTGGCGTCGCCGACCGGCGCCACCACGTTCAGGCCGTCCACCGCGCCGCGCAGCATGACCACCACCAGTTTCTTGCGCGCCGCCGCGGGGCCGGCGGCGGCAAAGGCGTTGGCGCCGGCGTCGATGGAGGGCGCGGTGGCGGCCCAGGCGTTGGCGCCGAGCGGCAGCACCAGGCCGGCGCCAAGATTGGCGACGAACGAAGCGCTGAGCGTATTCAGGAAATCCCTGCGTCGCATGATCGTTTCCTTTGCTGTGATGGTGGTGTCGATGGGTGCCTGGTCAGCGCTGCATGAAATCCGGGCTGCCGAGCAGCATGGCGGCGCGCAGGTTGGCCGGAGATCGGCCGGCGATATCCAGCGTGTGCGGCGAGATCGCCTCCGCCAGCGTGGCCTGCAGTTGCGCCGGATCGAGGGCGATGGGCGCGGCCGGGGCCGCGGCCGGCTTCGGCGCGGGCGCCATGGAGGCCGCCATGTCCGCGGCATCGCCGCCGCCTGGGTTGGCCGCAGTAGGCGCCATGGCGCGCGCCGCGTTCGTCGCAGCCGGCGGCACAAGCGTTACAAGCGTCGCTGCGGCGGGCGCCTTGTCCAGCCCCAGTTTGCCGTTCGCCAGCGCCGCGGCGAAGCCGATGCGGCGCGCCAGCGCATCCGGATTCAGCCACGCTTCCTGCGTGTTCTTGTAGCCGTCCGGCGTCTGGCAGCCGTACAGCGGCATGCCCAGGCCGTTGAGGGCGCCCAGCAGCGGTTCCACGTTACGCACCGGCACCGCGCCGGCGCGCACCGCGGACACCACGAACTGGTACGGCGTCTTGAACTTGGCGCCGGCGTTGCCCGCCGCCATGAACTCGGCGCTGGAAAACAGCGTGCGCAGCACCGATCGGATGTCGCCGCCGGTCTCGCGCCAGGTGCGCGCCATGCGCTCGACCAGCGCCTGCGGCGGATCGTCGCTGACGAAGTACTGCGCCAGCTGGCGGCTGACGTGGCGCGCGGTGGTTGGGTGCATGGCCAGCACGTCGAGCGCGTGTTCGCCTTCGCGCTGACCGTCCGGGGCGATCTGCTGCCCCAGCCAGGTCTTGCTGCCGGCGTCGTGGCGCCTGGCGTCGAAGCGGAAGGTCTCGCCGCGCTCGACCAGGCGCTTGCGCTCGAAGGTCCAGCCGGTCAGCATGCGCGCCAGCTCGGTCACGTCCTGCTGCGAATAGCCCCCGTCCACGCCGAGCGTGTGCAGTTCCATCAGCTCGCGCGCATAGTTTTCGTTGACCCCGCGCGCCGACGATTGCGCGTTGTCGAGGTAGACCAGCATCGCCGGATGGGTGGCGGTGGCGCCCAGCAGGTTGCGGAAGGAACCCAGCGCGTACGGGCGGATGGCGTCGCGCTCGTAGCTGGCGACCAATGCGCGGTCGATGTCCTTGCCGGCGAAGACATTGAAATGGTTGTACCAGAAGTCGACCATGACTTCTTCCAGCTGGCGCGGGCTGTCGATGGCGCGCAGCAGCCGGGCCTCGGCTTCCTGGCGCGTCGCCTGCGCCTGGCGGCGGCGGCGCTGTTCCTTGGCCTCCGATCCTTCGTTGCGGGCTTCCTTGCGCAGTTCCAGGAATTCGCCCAGCGCCGCGCCGGCGCCGCGGTTGACGCTGTCGAGCGCCTCCAGGCGCGCCGTCAGCGCCGGCGGCAGCGGGATCGCTTCCGGATGCAGCTGCTCGTCGATCCAGCGCGCCACGCCCATGCGCTCGACGCGCTCGACGTCGCCGGGGCGCGGGCCGAACGCCAGACGGTTCAGCACGTGCACTGCCTGCTGCTCTTGCGTCAGCGGCGCGTTCGAGGGCGCGGGCGCCTTGCTGGCCGCAGCCTCGGACACCGGCGCAGCGGTGGACGACGCGGTGGACGACGCGGGCGCCGCCGCCAGTGCCGCCGGCAGCACCAGGGCGACACGCAGGCCGGCCTGCAGAAAGAACGGGATACGTCGATGCATGGTTGCGCTCCATTGTGGAGGATTCCCGACATTTAACGCCCAAGCGCCGCGTTTGCATACGGCCCTCGCGTGAAATCGGTAAGGAGTTGTAACAACGTGGCTTGGTTGCCACATAGCAACGGAATGCGGCTGTCCCGCTCAATGTTGCTTTGCGGTACGCTGCGGTTTGTTACACTATGGCGGTTAACCACCAGCGCACGTCAGCTATCATGAACCGGTTGGCCGTCCATGTCACCGCTCCTGCCGTGTCCGCCTCACACGCCGCCGGCGTCCCGGTCCGCGCTGCCGCACTCTTCCGGAATACCATTTCCCACTGCCCATGATTTCATCCCTTTACTGTCCCGTCCTGCGACTCGCCTTGCCGCTGCTGCTGGCAGCGTGCGCCGGCCTGGCCGGCGCCGCCGAGCAGAAGGCCGGGCCGGCCAGGCCGGCCCTGAGCGTCACCACGGCGCGTCCGGAAAGCGCGCGCCTGCCGCTGCGCCTGGCCGCCAACGGCAACGTCGCCGCTTGGCAGGAAGCCGTGATCGGCAGCGAATCGAACGGCCTGCGCCTGAAGTACGTGCTGGTCAACGTCGGCGACATCGTCAAGAAGGGGCAACTGCTGGCCGCGTTCGACGCCGCCACCGTGGAAGCCGACCTGGCGCAAGCCCAGGCCGCGCTGCAGGAAGCCGAGGCCAACGCCACCGCGGCGGCGGCCGACGCCGAACGCGCGCGCGCCCTGCAAAGCTCGGGCGCCCTGAGCCAGCAGCAGATCACCCAGTACATGACGGCCGAGCGCACCGCCCAGGCGCGCGTGGCTTCCGCGCGCGCCAGCGTCACCCAGCAGCGCCTGCGCCTGAAATACACGCAGGTGCTGGCGCCGGACAGCGGCATCGTCTCGGCGCGCACCGCCACCGTCGGCGCCGTGGCCGGGGTCGGCACGGAACTGTTCCGCATGATCCGCCAGGGCCGCCTGGAATGGCGCGCCGAAGTCACCGCCGCCGAGCTGGCGCGCATCAAACCGAAGGCCAAGGTCGCTGTCAAGACCGCCGGCGGCACCATCGTCGAGGGCAAGGTGCGCATGGTGGCGCCGACGGTCGACCAGCAGAGCCGCGTGGCGCTGGTCTACGTCGACCTGCTACCGTCCTTGAAAGCCGATGCACCGCTCAAGGCCGGCATGTTCGCCAGCGGCCAGTTCGAGCTGGGCGAGTCGGCGGCGCTGACCGTGCCGCAGCAGGCGGTGGCAGTGCGCGACGGCTTTCCCTACGTGTTCCGCCTGAACCGCGACAGCCGCGTCAGCCAGGTCAAGGTGACGACCGGACGCCGCGTGGGCGAACGGGTCGAGGTGCTGGGCGGGCTGGCGCCGGCCGACCTGGTCGTCATCAGCGGCGCCGGCTTCCTCAACGATGGCGACCTGGTACGCAACGTGGCCGCCGCGCCGGCGCCGGCGGCGCTGGCCGAAGCGCCGGCCGGACGCGTGCGCTGAGGAATTTGCGATGAATTTTTCCGCGCTCTCGATCCGCAACCCGATTCCCGCGATCATGCTGTTCGCCCTGCTGACCCTGGCCGGCCTACTGGCCTTCAAGGGCAACAAGGTGCAGGATTTCCCGGACATCGAACTGCCGATCGTCACCGTCACCGCCACCCTCGACGGCGCCGCCCCGGCCCAGCTGGAAACCGAGGTGGCGCGCAAGATCGAGGACTCGGTCGCCACGCTGCAGGGCGTCAAGAACATCTATACCAAGGTGCTGGACGGCGTGGCCAACGTCACCGTCGAATTCGTGCTGGAGCGCGATTTGTCCGACGCCGTCAACGACGTGCGCGACGCCGTCTCGCGCGTGCGCGCCGATTTGCCCGCCGAGATGCGCGACCCGGCCGTGACCAAGACCATCACCGCCGGGCGCGTGGTGCTCACCTACAGCGCGCAGGCCAAGGACATCGGCGGCAAGCCGGCGCTGGATGCGCCCGACCTGAGCTGGTACGTCGACAATGCCGTCGCCAAGCGCCTGCTCAGCGTGCCGGGCGTGGGCGCGGTCAAGCGCGTGGGCGGCGTCTACCGCGAGGTGCGCGTGGAGCTGAACGACGAACGCATGGCGGCGCTGCGCGTATCCGCGCTGGACGTGTCGCGCCAGCTGCGCAACGTGCAGCGCGAAGAACCGGGCGGACGCGGCGACGTCAGCGGCGCCGAGCAGTCGGTGCGCACGCTGGCGACCGTGCAGACGGCCGCCGCGCTGGCCGACATGGACATCCCGCTGGGCGACGGCCGCCATGTGAAACTGTATGAGATCGCCAGCGTGTCCGACACCGTGGCCGAACCGCGCTCGGTGGCCGAGCAGGACGGCAAGCCGGTGGTCGGCTTCGAGATCTTCCGCACCCGCGGCGCCGGCGAGATGGACGTGGCCAGGGGCGTGCGCGCCGCGGTCGCCGAGCTGCAGCAAAAGCACGCCAACGTGGCGCTGCGCGAGGTGATCGACAATGCCGAACCGGTGGCCGACAACTTCGACGCCTCGATGGAAATGCTGTACGAAGGCGCGGTGCTGGCCGTGCTGGTGGTGTGGTGGTTCCTGCGCGACTGGCGCGCCACGCTGGTGGCCGCCGCCGCCCTGCCCTTGTCGGTGATCCCGGCCTTCCTCGGCCAGTACCTGTTCGGCTACACGCTCAACATGGTGACGTTATTGTCGCTGGCGCTGGTGGTGGGCGTGCTGGTGGACGACGCCATCGTCGAAATCGAGAACATCTCGCGTCACCTCCAAATGGGCAAATCGCCGATGCAGGCGGCGCTGGAAGCGGCCGACGAGATCGGCATGGCGGTGATCGCCACCACCTTTTCGCTGGTGGCGGTGTTCCTGCCGACCGCCTTCATGAGCGGCATCCCGGGTAAATTCTTCAAGCAGTTCGGCTGGACCGCGGTGCTGGCGATCCTGGCTTCGCTGCTGGTGGCGCGCCTGTTGACGCCGATGATGGCGGCCTACTTTTTAAAACCGGCCACGCACCGCGAGCAGCCGGACGGCGCCGTGATGCGGCGCTACATGCGCACCATGCGCTGGTGCCTGCGCCATCGCGGCCTGACGATGCTGGCCGCCGCCGTCTTCTTCGTCGGCTCGATCTCGCTGGTGCCGCTACTGCCGACCGGCTTCGTGCCGGCCTCGGACCGCTCGCAGACCCAGATCAACGTCGAGCTGCCGCCAGGCTCGACGCTGGCACAAACGCGCGCCACCGCCGAGCGGGTGCGCCTGGCGGCGATGAGCGTGCCCAACGTGAAAAGCGTGTTCAGCTCGATCGGCGGCGGCTCCAGCGGCGACCTGTTCGCGCCGGGCGCTGCGGCCGAGGCGCGGCGCGCGGTGCTGACCTTGACCACCACCCGGCGCGGCGAGCGCAAGGAATCGCTGCCGGCGATCGAATCGGCGCTGCGCGCGAAGCTGGCGGACATCCCCGGCGCCCGTTTCGCGGTCGGCCCGCCCGATTCCGGCGTCAAGATGCAACTGGTGCTGCGCAGCGAGGATGCGCTGGCCTTGAACGCCGCCGCGCGCCAGGCCGAGCGCGAACTGCGCACGCTGCACGGCGTCGGCAACGTCAGTTCCAGCGCCTCGCTGGTGCGTCCGGAAATCATCGTGCGCCCGGATTTCGCACGCGCGGCCGACCTGGGCGTGACCGCGGCCAGCATCGGCGAAACGGTGCGCGTGGCCACCGCCGGCGACTACGACCAGGTGCTGGCCAAGATGAACGTGTCCGAGCGCCAGGTGCCGATCCGGGTCAAGTTGCCGGACGCGGTGCGCGCCGACCTGGACGCCATCGGCCGCCTGACGGTGCCGGGCAAGAACGGTCCGGTGCTGCTCGCCAACGTCGCCGACATCACGATGGAAAGCGGCCCGGCCCAGATCGACCGCCTGAACCGCAGCCGCAACGTGACCATGGATGTGGAACTCAACGGCCGCTCGCTGGGCGAAGTGAACGCCGAGGCGCGCGCCCTGCCCGCCTTCAAGAACCTGCCTGCTTCCGTGCAGATCGCGGAACTGGGCGACGCCCAGGAAATGCAGGCGCTATTCGCCAGCTTCGGCCTGGCCATGCTGATCGGCGTGCTGTGCATCTACGGCGTGCTGGTGCTGCTGTTCACCGACTTCCTGCAGCCGGTGACGATCTTGGCGGCGCTGCCGCTGTCGATCGGCGGCGCCTTCGTGGCGCTCCTGGTGACGCACAGCGCACTGTCGATGCCGACCATGATCGGCCTGATCATGCTGATGGGGATCGTGACCAAGAACTCGATCCTGCTGGTCGACTACGCGATCCTGGCGAGAAAGGCCGGCATGAACCGCTTCGACGCGCTGGTCGACGCCTGCCACAAGCGCTCGCGCCCGATCGTGATGACCACCATCGCCATGGGCGCCGGCATGCTGCCGCTGGCGCTGGGCCTGTCCGGCGACCCGAGTTTCCGCGCGCCGATGGCGATCGCGGTGATCGGCGGCCTGATCACGTCGACTCTGTTGAGCCTGTTGGTGGTGCCGGCAGTGTTCACCTATGTCGACGACGTCGAGCATTGGCTCGGCCGGATGGGCGGGAAGATGCGCAGGCAGCCGCGCAGGCAGGCCGTGCCGGAGGAAAGCGCGGTGAAGTGAGGCAGTGACGCGCCGGTGCCGAAGGTGGGCGCCGACGTTGCAGTATCGCCAGGCAGACAGCCCGTAAACGTCGTCCCCGCGCAGGCGGGGACCCATACGCGGCTTCCAAAGTCGTATTCCTGAAAACGCTACCGCTCGTTCGACCTAGCGAATTCTGGTAGTCAGTATGGGTCCCCGCCTGCGCGGGGACGACGCCTTGGATATCAGGCCAGTTGCATCCGCGGCTTTGGCGGCTGCTGTGCAGGCAAGGTCCGCGTCACCGTTTCGGCACCCGCCTGCGCACCTTCCACCTTGAACACCGCCACCATGCGCGCCAGCCGGTCGGCCTGCTCCTGCAGGCTGCCCGCCGCGCCGGCGGCTTCCTCCACCAGCGCGGCGTTCTGCTGCGTCACCGCATCCATGTCGGTGACGGCCCCGTTGATCTGGGTGATGCCGGCTTCCTGCTCATGGCTGGCGCTGCTGATCTCGGCCATGATGTCGCTCACCCGCTGCACGCTGTCCACCACCTGCGCCATGGTGCCGCCGGCCTGGCCGACCAGTTGCGAGCCCAGTCCCACCTTGCCGACCGAGTCATCGATCAGCGCCTTGACTTCCTTGGCGGCAGAGGCCGAGCGCTGCGCCAGGGCGCGCACCTCGGTCGCCACCACGGCGAAGCCGCGGCCCTGCTCGCCGGCGCGCGCCGCCTCGACCGCGGCGTTCAGCGCCAGGATATTGGTCTGGAAGGCGATGCCGTCGATGACGGCGATGATCTCGACGATCTTGCGCGAGGCGGCGTCGATGTCGCCCATGGTGCGCACCACCTGCGCCACCACGTCGCCGCCCTGGCGCGCCACGGCGGTGGCGCTGGCGGCCAGCTGGTTGGCCTGGCGCGCGTTCTCGGCATTCTGGCGCACGGTGGCGGTCATCTGTTCCATCGACGACGCGGTCTCCTCGAGCGCGCCGGCCTGCTGCTCGGTACGCGCCGACAGTTCCAGGTTGCCGGTGGCGATCTCGCGCGCCGCGGTCGCGATCTCGCCGCTGCCGGTGCGCACCTCGGCCACCACCTTGCACAGCGAGGCGTTCATCTCGTGCAGCGCGCGCATCATCTGGGCCGCCTCGTCGCTGCCCGCCACCTCGATGCGGCTGGTCAGGTCGCCGCCGGCGACGGTGCGCGCCACCTCGACCGCGCGTCCGAGCGGGCGCACCACCGAACGCGTGATCACCAGCGCCGCGGCGGCCGCCAGCAGCACCGCCAGCGTGGCGGCGCCGCCGATCACGCGCACGGCGGTGGCGTGCACGGCGTCCGCTTCCCCGGCCAGCTTGTCGAAGCGGTCCTGCTGGAAGTCGACTTGCTTGCGCATGCTCTGCGCAAAGGTCTGCAGCGACGCATACATCTTGCCGAACGCGAGCGCGTTGGCTTCTTCGACCTTGCCTTCCGCAACCAGGGCGCGCACCCGGGTCATCTCGTCCAGGTAGATGTCGCGCTGCTGCTTGGATTCCACCATCAACGCCTTGCCGGCCGGCGTCACCAACAAGGGCTCCAGGCTGATCAATGCCTTGTTGATGCCATCGACGTTGATCGCCAGGCGCTCGTTGGCTTCTGCGCGCGCCGCCGCATCGTTGGCCGCGACCAGCTGGCCCACCCGGCCCATGCTGCCACGGATATTGTCCAGCGCCAGGTTGGCCAGGCGCACGCGCGGCCACACGCCCTTGGCCAGGTCGGTGGTGCCGTCGTGCAGACGACCCAGCGAATTCAGCGCGACGCCGGCCAGCGCCGCGATCAGGACGACCAGCAAGCCAAAGCCGAGGCGCAGCCGGTTGGCGATGTTCAGATTCAGGAGATTCATATCGATGCGGGAAAAGGGACATGCGCATGCCCACTCACCTTGCGGCGCAAGGCAGTCGGCATGCGCAAAAATTGCCGGAAATGCGCGAAGGGGTCCGGGGCGGCGTGGTCGAGGCTGCAAAGCCCGTCCGCCCACAGACTAGCCGACTAATTTATGCAAGGCAATTTTTCGACGATCGAACGTGTATATGCCGCAACTTGGCAAATCCACCAGGCCAGCCGCGCTCACGCCAGCAACTTGACGTCCAGGCTGCGCTCGACCAGCCAGGCCAGCGCCAGCAGTACGATCAGGCACGAGCCCGCGCCCAGCACGCCGCGCCGGTACAGCACCGTGTTGCGCGCCAAAAAGGCCAGCGGCAGGAACAGCAGCACGATCGCCAGCTGGCCGAGTTCGACGCCGACGTTGAAGCCGACCAGCGACAGCAGCAGCGCCGAGCGCGGCAGGCCGAGGTCGAGCAGCACGCTGGCGAAGCCGAAGCCGTGGATCAGGCCGAAGGCAAAGGCGACCAGCGCGCGCCGGCCGTGGAACAGCGGCCACACGTTGTTGAGCGCGGCCAGCGCCACCGAGGCGGCGATGGCCGATTCCACCACGCGCGACGGCAGCGCCACCACGCCCAGCGCGGCCAGCGTCAGCGTGATCGAATGCGCCAGCGTGAAGGCGGTCACGATCTTCAGTACGTCGAGCGCGGCGGCGCGGAAGGTGCTGCGCCCTTCCCAGCGGCGGTCGCGGTACACCAGCACCGCCGGCAACAGCAGCGACAGCAGGAACAGGATGTGGTCGAAGCCGATCCAGATGTGCCAGACGCCATGGCGCACGTAGTCGCCGAACTGGCGCCAGGCGGAAGCGTCGGCCACGCGCAGCGACTGGTGCGCGCTGTCGGGCGCGAAGATCGCGGTCGAGGCCTGCGCGCCGTGGCGCAGCTGCAGCAGCCCCTTGTGCTGGGGATCGATGTCGAACAGCAGGCGGTAATCGACGTCCAGCGTGGTCACGGGGGCGCCGCAGTCGGCGCGCAGGCGCAGCACCGCATAGGCGCCGTCGCTGTGGTCGTCGAGCAGCTGTTCGGTGACGCGCAGCGGACAGGCGGCGCCGCCGTTGGCCAGTTTCAGGCGCGCCAGCGCATACGCGGCGATGGCCTCGTGGCGCGCCTTCACCTCGTTCCAGGTCAGCTCGCCGTTGCCGTCCTGGTCCAGGCCGATGGCCATGTCGAGGTCGCGCAAGGCGATGTCCCACTGGCCGTCGATGCGGCCCTGCTGCGCCTGGCCCTGGCGCACGTCCAGGGTCAGGTAGCTGTCGCTCGATTTATGGGCCTGGGCCGGCGCCGCCAGCAACAGTGCCGCGGCCAGCAGGCACAGGCCCTGCAGGCAGGTGTGCACGCTGCGTTGCGCCCTGCTGCGCATCGACCCCATCCGCTTCATCCATCCCCTCATCTTGTCTTCCGTATGTTGGTTCATTTTTTTAATGTGGGCGGCGCGCCGCTCGGACGGATCAGGCGGCCTTCAGGCGCGCCGCGGTGGCGGCCACGCGGCGGTCTTCGATGCGCGAGCTGCGCAGCCAGTCGCGCACCAGGCGCGCCGCTTCCGCATCGCCGCTGGCGAGCGCGCAATCGGCCAGGATGCGCAGGTCGGCCGGCTCCTTCTGCACCTGCCAGTTGGCCTTGGCCAGGCGCACGGCGGCGGCCGGGTCGCGCCGCAGCGCCAGCTCGAAGCGCGCCTGCTCGCGCTGGTGCACGGTATCGCGGCGCAGCATGGCGGCGTCGAAGCGCGCGCGCAAGGCATCCGTGGCTTCCTTCGCTTCGGGCGCGCCGGTGGCCTGCAGCGCCAGCGCATAGCGCAGCAGCAGCGCGTCGACGCGGGTCTTGTCCTTCAACAGGCGCACCACCTCGGGCGCGCGATCGTGGTCGAGCAGGAAATCGGCGTAGGCGCCCAGCAGGTAGCTGTCCGGCTCGTCCGCCTTCATGGCCTGGCGGAAGTGGGCCTCGGCCCGGGCATCGTCACCGCTGCGCGCCGCCATCTCGGCCAGCTGGGTATCGACCCAGACCGCGACGTCGGCCGTCGCCGGCGGATGGCTGGCGCGCGCCTCGACCAGCTGGCGGTAGCTGGCGGCAGCCTGGCCGCCGACGCTGCCCACGCCGGACAGGCAGGTCTGCACTACCAGCGCCGGCGCGCGCGAATACAGGCGCATGCAGCTGGCGCGCGCCGCGGCCAGGTTGCCGGTCACCAGTTGCACGGTGGCGCGCGTGATCCAGGCCTGCACGTTGTTGCTGTCGCGCTTGACGGCCAGGTCGAGGTCGGTGAGCGCGGCCGGAAATTGATGGGTGCTCTGGCGCAGGGTGGCGCGCAGCACCAGCACCGGGTCGGGCGGCGCCGGCTGGGTCCACCAGGGCGCCAGCGCCGCCTGGGCATAGCCGAGATAGCGCGGGTCGCCCTCGATGCGCGCCTGCTCGATGTAGCGCTGCGCCAGCGCGCCGGCCAGGCGCAGGTCGTTCGGACTGGCGGCCAGCTCGGTGCGCAGGCGGCGCAGTTCGCGCTGGACCGGGTCGGCGCGGCTGGGCAGGCGTTCGACGACCTGGTTGCCGTCGACGGGAATGTGGGGGGCGGCGAAGACGCTCCCCGGGATAAGCCCCAGCAGCAAGGCCAGGATGGAGGCACGTGGCATGCCGTCTCCGGAAATCGTGGTGTTGTTACGCGGAATTTTATTCTAAAAGGCAAATGCGCCGCAGCGCATCCCGGTGCCGTGGAGGCCACCGGAATGCGCCGCGGCGCATCGCTGCCGACCGGAGGTCAGCTGCCGGACACCGCCTGCGGCTCGGTGTTTTCCGGCGTGGTGGCGGTCACGCCATCGGTCGATGCCGGCTCGGCGGTGTCGCTGCTGGTCGAGATCAGCTGCGTCACGTAGGCGATGAAGGCGTCGACCGTCGACACCGGCGGCGTCGGCGTGGTCGGGGTCGGCGTGGTCGGGTTATCGTGATGATGGTGGCCGCCGCAGCCCGCCATCAGCGCGGCCGCCGCCACCAGGGCCGCGGCCGCCAGCGAGCGGCCGCGCAGCGCTTGAAGCTTGGTCATGATCGTCTCCTCGCTTCTTACTGGTTACCCGGAAGCGGCGTGTTCAGGTACGGGAACGCCGCCTTGAAGTCGGTCGCGCTCTTGCGCACGCCGTCCGTCAGCTTGAGTCCGCCGGCCGGCGCATCGGCCGGCTTGCAGCCCACGCCCAGTGCATCGCTGGTGCCGGTCAGCACGCACAATGCGCCCATCGCCACGCGCAGCGAGACGTCGACCACGTCGTCGCCCGGACGGCGGCCGTTCGGGAAGCCGGCATTGTCACCGCCCGCCACGCCCAGCGGATTCTGCGATGCCTGCGCGGTCGGCGCGATGCTGGTGTTCAGGCGCAGCATTTCGGAAGCGACCACGTTCTTCGGCTGGTTGACGCCGGGGATGCCCTTCAGGAAGGCGGTCACCAGGTCGGTACGCGGGAAGTTGGTCGGCGCCTTGGCGGACGGGAACAGGGTCTCGACCACGGCCGGCAGCACCGGGTTGGTGACGTAGTCCAGGAACTGGGCGTCATCCTTCGGCTTGGAGGCGTTGAAGCGGTCCTTGTCGTCCACGCCGATGATGACCTCGTTCACCAGCGGCATGCCCAGGCGCGACACCTGGCTCCAGGCGCCGCCTTCCTTGACGGCGTTGTTGATGCCGGAGGCCGGCGCCGGGTTGATCACGCGGCCCTGGCGCATGCTGGCGGTGGCGTAGCCGCCGATGACCGGCTCGCCGTTGGCGGTCAGGCAGGCGATCGGCACTTCCATGGCGATCGAGCTGATGTTCTTGCCTTCCAGGTCGTTCTTGTTGCCGGCCGATTCGGCGCCCAGCGGGTTCAGGTTGAACAGGTCGAAAATCTTGCCGACGGCGATGTAGAACGGTTCCTTGCGCTGGCCGACGAACACGCGACCGGTGCCGCAGCCGGGGATATTGATGTCGTAGATGTGCTGGTTGGCGTAGGTTTCGTAGCCGGTGGCGCTGCCGAAGGTCTTGTCGCCGACGTTGTCGATCGGCTTGTCGAATTCGGTGGCGCCGCTGGTGGCGGCCAGGCGGGTGCGGGTGCCGGTGCGGCGGTCGCCCTTGACCATGTCCACGGTATAGGTTTCGCGCACGTTCAGCGAAGCCGGATTCACGCCGCTGATGGTCGACGAGTACATCAGCGGGATCAGGACCTGCTTGCCGCCGATGTTCAGCGCGGTGCGCTTGGAGGTGCTCTTGAAGCGCAGCTGGAAAGTGATGTCTTCCTTGGCGTCGCCGTTGTTGTCGATGTGGATCTCGTACAGCGCGTTCGGGTCGAACTGGTAGAAGTTCGGGCCACCCTGCGGATCCTGGAACGGGATGAAGTCGGCGATCAGCGTCACGTAGTCCTGGCGGCCGGACGCGTAGCTGCGGAACATGTAGAAGTCGGTGCCGTCCACCTTCGGCGCATTGGTGAGGAACGGCGCCTCGCGGTGGCTGGAGGCGCTGGCCGGCGCCATGGCCGACATCATCGCGGCACCGGCGAGCAGTGCTGCCACTGGGGTGAGCTTGAGTTTACTACGAACCATTTTCCCTCTCCTTTTCATTGATATTATGGTTACCAAGTTCGGTAACAAAATTATCCAATAGCCAAGCGTGCGCACGATTGGAAAATGAAAATATTTGAAGATTCTGAGCAAAACACGACAAACGATAACCTTCCTCGCAAATCGCATCATCTACCTGGGAAATTTGCGCGATCGCTTCGGAGGCGCAATAAAAAAGCCGGCATGGAGCCGGCGTCGAGAGATGCGGATCGATTCGTACGACGCTTTGCATCGTCAGGATCGATCCCTATCCACATCGATCCACGCGCGGTGCGACCCGGCGCGGACGATATTTGCGCGAATTAATAGTCGCGGCTGCGGCCACCCGTCAGCTTGGCCAGGATGTAGCCTGCTGCGGCTGCGATCGCCACGGCGGTAGCCGGTTTCTGGCGCACGTATTCGCGCGTTGCTTCGGCCCACTGGCCGGCAGCGTCGGTCAGTTGCTGCTGGCGCTCGCCCAGGCCGGTGCCGGCACCGCTCAGCAGGCCCTGGATCTTATCCACGCCGGCGTGGGCGCGGTCGGCCAGGCGCTCGACGGCCGGCTGCACGCTGTTCAGCACGCGCTCGACGGCCGGCTTGGCGGCGTCGGCTGCCTTGTCGATCGACTGGTGCAGGTCATCGGCCTTGTCCGACACCTTGGCGTCGATGTTCTTGCCGAGGTTTTGTGCGGCATCCTTGGCCTGGTCGCCGATATCCTTGGCGGCATCCTTGGCTTGTGCGCCGATGTCCTTGGCAGCATCCTTGGCCTGGCCGGCGATGTCCTTGGCCTGGTCGCCGGCATCCTTAGCGGCATCCTTCACCTGGCCGCCGATGTCCTTGGCCGCATCCTTGGCCTGGTTGCCGATGTCCTTGGCTTGTGCGCCGGCATCCTTGGCAGCGTCCTTGGCCTGGCCACCGATGTCCTTGGCGGCATCCTTGGCCTGGTTGCCGATGTCCTTCAGGTCACCGCCGGTGCCCGAGCCGGTGGCTGCGGCGCTCTGGCTGTTGCCCGAGGCCGAGGCGCCGGCGTTGCCGACGCTGCTGGTGCCCAGCGCGCCGGTGCCCGAGGTGGTGGCGCCGCCGGTGCTGGAACCGATCGAGCTGATCGAACCGGTCGACTGGTCCTTGCCCTGGTTCGGCTGGTTGCTCTTGTTCAGGCTGCCTGCGGCGCCGATGTTCGAGCCCTGGTTGCCGATGTTCGAACCCTGGTTACCGATGTTGCTGCCTTTTGCTTCGTTCGACTTTTGATTATCCATGATGAATTCCTCGTAAAAATAAGATCAACGCGTAGTAGACCGAAACTCGACCGTCACCACATTCTTCCTGCATTTCCCTCGAAACAAAACGAAGGCACAAGAGTGAACTGCGCTACATCAACGGAACCAAATGAACAGACTCTCGAGTCAAGACATTCGATCATTGACCATGAACTCGTTCAAAAGTTCCTTGGGTAGTGGTTCCCCTGGCATTTCGCTGTTGTGCCGCAGCGCCCGTTTTGAGGCGCTTTTCATTTTGCGACGTCACGATAAGAAAAATATAACTTTTTGCCGAGGGCTACTGTGCGGTGCATAACAGAGCCATGGGTTCTGGCGATGGAGCGGGGAGAATGGAGGATCGGCACAGCCACCGGCACCGGAAGTCGACGAGGAGACGGAATGCAAAAAGGGCCATCCTGACGGATGACCCTTTTCACTTGTACTGGTGCCGCTGACCGGAATCGAACTGGTGACCTTCGCATTACGAATGCGCTGCTCTACCGACTGAGCTACAGCGGCGAAACCTGGCTTGCCAAACAGGTTAGCTTGGCAAGGTGGCGTATTCTAGCAAACAACCTTGCGAACTTGCTAGTGTGGCTCGGCATTTTTGTACATCGATGGCATGACAGGCAGGAGAATCGTGCGCCTACGCCGTTGTATGCCACGTCAGCTTGGGTCCCCGCCTGCGCGGGGAAGACGCGTTTCTGCCGTCGAAGTTCGTCCGGCAGCCGTTCTGCGCTCGTTCACTCTGCGTGATAGCCCGTCACGCGCTCCACCTCGCTCTTCGAACCCAGGAATACCGGTACGCGCTGATGCAGCTTGGCGGGCGGGATGTCGAGGATGCGGCCCTTGCCGTCGGTGGCGGCGCCGCCGGCCTGCTCGACGATCATCGCCATCGGATTCGCTTCGTACATCAGGCGCAGCTTGCCCGGCTGGCTGGGGTCGCGCGCGTCGGCCGGGTACATGAAGATGCCGCCGCGGTTCAGGATGCGGTGCACGTCGGCCACCATCGAGGCGATCCAGCGCATGTTGAAATCTTTTGCACGCGGACCGGTCTTGCCCTCCAACATTTCCGCGATATAGCGCTGCACCGGCGGGTACCAATGGCGCTGGTTCGACATGTTGATCGAGAATTCCTTGGTCTCTTCCGGAATGCGCATGCCCTTCTGGGTCAGCACCCAGGAACCCATCTCGCGGTCCAGCGTGAAGCAATTCACGCCGTTGCCGGTCGTCAGCACCAGCATGGTCTGCGGGCCGTACACGGCGTAGCCGGCGGCCACCTGCTGGCTGCCAGGCTGCATGAAGTCCTGCTCGGTCGGCTGGCTCATGCCTTCCGGCGCCTTCAGCACCGAGAAGATGGTGCCGATCGAGACGTTGACGTCGATGTTCGACGAGCCGTCCAGCGGATCGAACAGCAGCATGTATTCGCCCATCGGATAACGGTTCGGGATCGGGTGGATCGATTCCATCTCTTCCGACGCCATGGCCGCCAGGTGGCCGCCCCATTCGTTGGCTTCCAGCAGGATCTCGTTGGAGATCACGTCGAGCTTCTTCTGCACTTCGCCCTGGATGTTCTCGGTATCCGCGCTGCCCAGGATGTCGCCGAGGGCGCCCTTGCCTACCGAATGGCTGATGGTCTTGCAGGCGCGCGCCACGACCTCGATCAGGAGGCGCAGCGAGGCCGGGATGTTGTCGTGGAGGCGCTGCTCTTCGACCAGGTATTGCGTGAGGCTGATGCGTTTCATGGTTGCTTTCGGGTTTGTTTAAATTGTTGCGGCGGGCATAAGACGAATGTCAGGCCAGCGCCTTGCCGACGACTTCGCGCACGTCGTTCGACAGCGTGGCCCGGCCCGCCACCTGCTGCAGCGCCTTTTTCATGTGCTTCTGCAGGGCCGGGGCGTAACGGCGCCAGCGGTCCATGGCGCGCGCCAGGCGGCTGGCGACTTGCGGATTCAATGCGTCGAGCGCGATCACCGATTCCGCCCAGAACGCGTAGCCGCTGCCGTCCGGCGCGTGGAAGCCGACCGGGTTGGCGCCGCAAAAGGTAGACACCAGGCTGCGCGCGCGGTTCGGGTTGCGCAGCGTGAAGGCCGGATGCGTCATCAATGCGCGCACGGCAGCCACGTCGGTGGTCGGCGCCGACGCCTGCATGGCGAACCACTTGTCGACCACCAGCGCTTCGCCCTGGAATTCGTCGTAGAAGCGCCGCAGGGCGTCGTCGGCATGGGCGGCGGCGTCCGCCACCGCGCTGCTGGCGCGCGCATGCACCAGCGCGCCCAATGCCGCCACGCGGTCGGTCATGTTGCCGGCCTCGTCGAACTGGCGCCGCGCCAGGGCGATGGCTGCCTCGTCCGGTGCAGCGCACAGGTAGGCCAGGCACAGGTTCTTCAGGGCGCGGCGGCCGATCGATTCGGCGTCCGGGCTGTATTCGCCGGGCGTCTGGCTGGCGTCGTATTGCGCCCGCAGCTCGCTGCGCAGGCGCGCGCCGATATCGGCGCGCACGAACTGGCGCGCCATGTGGATCGCCATCGGGTCGACCACGTCCATCTGGTCGGCGATCATGGTTTCCGAAGGCAGCAGCAGCGCCTGCTCGCGGAAGGCCGGATCGAGCGACGCGTCGACCAGCATCTTGCGCATGGCGTCGACGAACACGTCGTCCAGGTCGAGGCTGCGGCCGGCAGCGGCATCTTCCGCCAGCTTGAGCAGGCGGCCCATGGCCAGGCGCTGGCCGGCTTCCCAGCGGTTGACGGGGTCGCTGTCGTGGCTGAACAGGAGCACCAGTTCGGCGTCGCTGTAGCCGTATTTCAGGATCACCGGCGCCGAGAAGTCGCGCAGGATCGACGGCGTCGGCTGTTCGCGGACGCCGCCGAAGACGAAACTTTGATCCGCCTCGACCAGTTCCAGCACCGCCGTCGTGCCGAGGTCGACACCGTCGAGGGTCAAGGGCAGGTCGCGTCCGTCCGCACCGAGCAGGCCGACCGCCACCGGGATGTGGAACGGCAGCTTGCCGGCCTGGCCGGGCGTGGCCGGGCAGGACTGGACCAGGCGCAGCGTGTAGGTCTGTCGTTCGGCATCGTAATGGGTCTCGGCCTGCACCACCGGCGTGCCGGCCTGGCTGTACCAGCGCTCGAACTGCGACAAATCGCGCCCGCCGGCATCGGCCATCGCCGCGCGAAAATCGTCGCAAGTGACGGCCTGCTCGTCGTGGCGGGCGAAATACAGGTCCATGCCCTTGCGGAAGCCGTCGCGGCCGAGCAGAGTCTGGTACATGCGCACGACTTCGGCACCCTTCTCGTACACGGTGACCGTATAAAAATTGTTGATCTCGACAAAGGAGTCGGGCCGCACCGGGTGCGCCATCGGACCGGCGTCTTCCGGGAACTGGGCCTGGCGCAGCGTGCGCACCTGGTCGATGCGGGTGACGGCGCGCCCGCTGGCGGTGCCGATCATGTCGGCCGAGAATTCCTGGTCGCGGAACACGGTCAAGCCTTCCTTCAGCGACAGCTGGAACCAGTCGCGGCAGGTGACGCGGTTGCCGGTCCAGTTGTGGAAGTATTCGTGGCCGACCACCGCTTCGATGCCCTGGAAGTCGACGTCGGTGGCGACGCGCGGATTGGCCAGCACGTACTTGGTGTTGAAGATGTTCAAGCCCTTGTTTTCCATCGCGCCCATGTTGAAGTCGCCCACGGCGACGATCATGAAGCGGTCCAGGTCGAGCTCCAGGTTCCAGCGCTCCTCATCCCAGCGGATGCTGCGCTTGAGCGACTGCATGGCGTAATCGGTCTTGTCGAGGTTGCCCTCTTCCACCCACACCTGCAGCAGCGCCCGGCGGCCATCCTGGAGCGGGAAGGTCTCTTCCTGGCACACCAGGCTGGCGGCCACCAGCGCGAACAGGTACGACGGCTTCTTGAATGGGTCTTCCCACAGCGCGTAATGGCGGCCGTCGGGCAAGTCGCCTTCCTCGATCAGGTTGCCGTTCGACAGCAGCACCGGGAATTGGCGCTTGTCGGCGCGCAGCATCACGGTGTAGGTCGCCATCACGTCCGGACGGTCGGGAAAATAGGTGATGCGGCGGAAGCCCTCGGCTTCGCATTGCGTATAAAAATTGCCGTTGGAAACGTACAAGCCGCTGAGCGTGGTATTCGTCTCCGGCACGCAGATGGTTTCGATTTCCAGCACCACGTCCTGCGCGTCGCAGGGAATGCGCAGCAGCGCGCCGTCGATAGCGTAGTCGCGCGCGCCCAGGGCCTTGCCGTTCAGCCTGATCGCCACCAACTGCAGTTCCTCGCCATACAGTTCGATCTCGCGCCGGGCGCCGCCGGTGCCGGCGGCGTCATTGCGGCGCAGCGTCAGGCGGTTGGCGACGACGGTGCGGGCCGGATCGAGGTCGAAGCCGAGTTCCACGGCATCGACCAGGTAGCTGGGCGCCGTGTAGTCCTTGCGGTAGATGGTCTGGGGCGTGTCGGTGCGCATGGTGGAGTCCGCGTGACGTTGGTGAAGCGTCTATTCTACCAACCTCGCGGCCAGGCATTTCGCTGAATTCGCCCGCCGGCGCGGATGTATCGCACTGTACAGCCCGTAACCGCTCGTAAATGGTTCGACGAATCGTCAGCAACAGGACTATGATGGTTTCCTGCATAACACCGATTTGAATAAAGCAAGCTTTGCGCCCTGCGGCCACGCGTCCGCCCGAGCGCGCGAAGACCATAGAGAGGAGTTCGTTATGAAACGCACAATGATCGCGGCAGCTGCATCGCTCAGCCTGCTGCTGGGCGGCTGCGCGACCACGATCCGCAGCGACGTCACCACGTTCCACCAATGGCCGGCCCAGCTGGCCGAAAAGAGCTACGCCTTCGACGCGCCGCCGCCGCAGGACAACACGCTCGAATTGCAGAGCTACCAGAACCTGGTGCGCGGCCAGATGAACCGCCTGGGCTTCCACGAGGCGCCGCAGTCGCCCGCGCTGAAGGTGGCGCTGCGCTTCGTCACGGTGGACGTGCCGACCCAGGTGGTGTACCCGAGCTACGCGCCGTTCTACCCGTATTCGCCGCGCTTCGGCTACGGGGGTTTCCGTCGCCGTTACTGGGGCGGCGGCTGGTACAACCCGTTCTACGATCCGTTCTGGGGTCCGGTGCCGGCCTACGACGTGCAGGAAGAGCACCGCTACCACCGCCAGTTGCAGATCGCGATCCGCAACGCCGGCGACGGCAAGCACCTGTTCGATGTCACCGTGCGCAACGTCAGCAAGCAGATGTCGACCCCGGCGGTGATGCCGGCGCTGGTGCAGAGCGCGTTCGAGGGTTTTCCCGGGCCGAACGGCGGTTCGCGCCTGATCGAGTTGAAGCAGCAGCCGAACAACCAGCGTGGTTGACGGCGGGGCGGCCGGCGGGGTGGCCGAGTGACCCGGCCGCTTGCCGTGACAAGAGCGTCGCCTTCGGGCGGCGTTTTTTTTGGCGCGATGGAACAAACCCGCGTCGTCCCCGGCCTCGGCGGCCCCCTTGGCGGGGATCCATACAGAGCAACAAAATTCGATATTTCAGAAACTTCCGGAACCTTCAAATAGGTCAACTTCGGATGCTCGGCATGGGTCCCCGCCTGCGCGGGGACGACGATGCGTGGAGGCGTGCTCTGTCAGGAAAAATACGCCTCCGACGCAAACGTGATCGCGATGATCAGCAGGATGGCCAGCGCCAGCACCGCCAGCAGCCGGCCGAAGCGCGGTTCGGCCACCGGTTCCGGTTCCATCGGGTCCTTGTCGTCGCTGAACTCCCTCATGGCGGTGGCTCCTTCAAGGCAGCAGGATCGTCTTGCCGGTGGTGCGGCGCGCTTCCAGTGCGCGGTGCGCTTCGGCGGCGTCGGCCAGCGCGAAACGCTGGTTGATCTCGATGTCGATGCGGCCGCTGCTCACCATGCCGAACAGGTCGGCCGCCATCGCTTCCAGGCTGGCGCGGTCGAACGCATAGCTGTCCAGCGTCGGACGCGTGATGTACAGCGAGCCGCGCCCGGTCAGTTCGGAAAGCGAAAACGGCGGCACCGCCCCGGACGAATTGCCGAAGCTGACCATCAGGCCGCGCGGACGCAGGCAATCGAGCGAGCGCGCAAACGTGTCCTTGCCGACCGAATCGTAGACGACCGGCACCCGGGCGCCGTCGGTGATCTCCAGTACGCGCTGCACCACGTCCTCGGTGTTGTAGTTGATGACATGGGCGGCGCCATGCTGCCGCGCCAGCGCCGCCTTGTCGTTTGACCCCACGGTACCGATCAGGTTCACGCCGAGCGCGCGCGCCCACTGGCAGGCGATCAGGCCGACGCCGCCGGCGGCCGCGTGGAACAGGACGGTGTCGCCTGCCTTGAGTTCGTAGGTCTGCCTGAACAGGTATTGCACGGTCAGGCCCTGCAGCAGCATGGCGGCGCCTTCCTCGAAGCCGATGTCGTCCGGCAGGCGCACCAGCACCTCGGCCGGCATGACGCGCAGCGTGCTGTAGGCACCGTTCGGGCGCGCCGCGTAGGCGACCCGGTCGCCCGGCTTGACGTGTTCCACGCCGGGGCCGACCGCCTCCACCACGCCCGCCCCTTCCTGCCCGAGTCCGCCGGGCAGCGGCTGCGGATACAGGCCGGTGCGGAAGTACACGTCGATGAAGTTCACGCCGATCGCGTGGTTGCGCACGCGCGCTTCGCCGGGGCCGGGTTCGCCGACCTCGACCTGCGCCAGCTCCAGCACCTCGGGACCGCCGTTGCGGCGCAGGCGGATCGCCTGCGCCGTGCCTGCGGCGCCGCTTGCCGCGCCGCTGTCCGATTCGTTCGCCATCTCGTTCTCCCGTTGGTGGATCGAATTCGCTCGAAGATCAACGCCGCTGCAGCATCAGCTGCGACAGCACCAGGTGCGCGCTGGCCAGGTTGGTGGCGCACGGGATGTTGTGGACGTCGCAGGCGCGCACCAGGGCGTTGATGTCCGGCTCGTGCGGCTGCGGCGTCATCGGATCGCGCAGGAAGACCACGCAATCGATCTCGCCGTCGACCAGGCGCGCGCCGATCTGCAGGTCGCCGCCCACCGGGCCGGAATGCATGCGCGTGACTTGCAGGCCGACTTCGTCGATCAGGCGTCCGCCGGTGGTGCCGGTGGCCAGCAGCGAGCAGGTGCCGAGGAAGGCGCGGTACTCGGTGGCCAGGGCGACCATGTCGTCCTTCTTGCGGTCGTGGGCGATCAGGGCGATGCGTGCTTTCATCATGTTCGTCTGTTTCCTTCGATGGTTCTATTTTTTGAGGGACAGCGTGTAGATCCCCGCCAGCACCAGGCCGGTGCCGGCCAGTTGCACCGCCGTGATCGGCTCGCCCAGCAGCGCCCAGCCCAGGAACAGCGTCGACACCGGGCCGATCATGCCGGCCTGGGACGCGCTCGGCGCGCCGATGCGCTGGACCGCCACCATGGTCATGAAGACAGGGAGGATGGTACAGAATATCCCGTTCACGAGCGAGAGCCCGTACACCGGCAGCGGCTGCAGCAGCAGGCCGGCCGGGCGCAGGATGAAGAACTGGCCGATGCAGGCCGCGCTCGAGACGCACATCGCATACGCGACCAGGCGCAGCGAACCGATGCGCCGGACCATTTCGCCCGAGCCGAGCAGGTAGACGGCGTAGGCGATGGCCGAGCCGAGCACGAACAGCGCGCCGGTGGCGGTGTCGCCGGCGCCGCCTTGCAAGTCGTGCGCCAGCACCAGCACGATGCCGCAGTAGGACAGCGCCAGCGCGATCCACTGGATGCGGCGGATGCGCTGCTTCAGGAACAGCGCGGTGATCAGGAGCACGAAGGTCGGCGTCAGGAACAGGATCAGGCGCTCCAGGCCGACCGAGATGTATTGCAATCCGAGGAAATCCAGGTAGCTCGACAGGTAGTAGCCCACCAGGCCCAGCCCCAGCAAATGCCGGCGGTCGCGCGCCGACAGCGGCGCCTCGGTGCGCATCTTCCAGATGGCGACGCCGGCGAACACCGGCAGCGAAAACAGCATCCTGAAAGCGATCAAGGTCACCGCATCGATGTGGTAGCGGTACAGCAGTTTGGCGACGATGGCCTTCGTGGAAAACAAGATGGCGCCGGCGATGGCGATCGCCAGGCCGGCGACCAGGGCCGGGCGTGTGACCGGCGCAACGGACGGGTCGATTGCAGTATTGTTCATTCGATGATTGTACGGCGGAACTGTTGTTTCCCTGACAGTTTTTGCGGCGTGCCCCTATGCTAGAATGTCGAGGATTAAGTACACCGTTCTAGGTAAGGAAATCTCGACATGGCTGGACACAGCAAATGGGCCAACATCAAGCACAAGAAGGCCGCGACTGACGCCAAGCGCGGCAAGATCTGGACGCGCCTGATCAAGGAAATCACGGTCGCCGCGCGCATGGGCGGCGGCGAGATCGCCACCAACCCGCGCCTGCGCCTGGCGGTGGAAAAGGCGGCCGATGCCAACATGCCGAAGGATAACGTCAACCGCGCGGTGCAGCGCGGCGCCGGCGGCCTGGAAGGCGTGAACTACGAAGAAGTCCGCTACGAAGGCTACGGCATCGGCGGCGCCGCGATCATCGTCGACTGCATGACCGACAACCGCGTGCGCACCGTGGCCGAAGTGCGCCATGCGTTCAGCAAATACGGCGGCAACATGGGCACCGAAGGCTCGGTGTCGTTCATGTTCAAGCACGTCGGCCAGTTCCTGTTCGCGCCCGGCGTGGAAGAGGACAAGTTGATGGAAGCCGCGCTGGAAGCCGGCGCCGACGACGTGATCGCCGACGACGAAGGCGGTTTCGAGGTGCTGTGCGACCCGAACGCCTTTGCCGGCGTCAAGGAAGCGCTGGAAGCGGCCGGCTTCAAGGCCGATTCGGCGGAAGTCATCATGAAGCCGGACACCGAGACGCCGTTCACCGGCGAGGACGCGCAAAAGATGCAGAAGCTGCTCGACGTGCTGGAAAACCTGGACGACGTGCAGGAAGTCTATACCAACGCCGTCATCGACGAACAATGAGCGGATGAGCGGCATACGAGCGGCACACAAGCAGCAGCCCGCGAGGGCACCTCGAACAACCGTAGCGAGCGCACGATAAGCACCCATGAAAATCCTGGTAGTCGGCTCTGGCGGCCGTGAACACGCCCTGGCCTGGAAACTGGCCCAATCCGATCGCGTCCAGCTGGTCTATGTGGCGCCGGGCAATGGCGGCACCGCGCGCGATGCTCGCCTGGTCAACGTCGACATCACCGATCCGGCCGCGCTGGCCGACTTCGTGGTGGCCGAGCACATCGCCCTGACCCTGGTGGGACCTGAAGCGCCGCTGGCGGCCGGCATCGTCAACCTGTTCCGCGCACGCGGCCTCAAGGTCTTCGGGCCGACCAGGGAAGCGGCCCAGCTGGAAAGCTCGAAGGATTATGCCAAGGCGTTCATGCAGCGCCACGGCATCCCGACCGCGAAGTACCAGACCTTTTCCGACGCCGCCCAGGCGCATGCCTATATCGATGCCAATGGTGCGCCGATCGTGATCAAGGCCGACGGCCTGGCGGCCGGCAAGGGCGTGGTGGTGGCGATGTCGCTGGAAGAGGCGCACCGGGCGGTCGACGACATGCTGTCCGACAACCGCTTCGGCGACGCCGGCGCGCGCATCGTGATCGAGGAATTCCTGGCCGGCGAGGAAGCCAGCTTCATCGTCATGTGCGACGGCAGGAACGTGCTGGCGCTGGCCACCTCGCAAGACCACAAGCGCCTGAAGGACCACGACCAGGGCCCGAACACCGGCGGCATGGGCGCCTATTCGCCGGCGCCGATCGTCACGCCGTCGATGCACGCTCGCGTGATGCGCGAGATCATCACCCCGACCATCCAGGGCATGGCCAGGGACGGCATCCCCTACACCGGCTTCCTGTACGCCGGCCTGATGATCGACGCCGCCGGCAACCCCAGGACGCTGGAATTCAACTGCCGCATGGGCGACCCGGAAACCCAGCCGATCATGGCGCGCCTGAAGAGCGATTTCGTGTCGGTGCTCGAGCACGCCTGCAACGGCACGCTGGACGCCGTCAGCCTGGAATGGGACCGGCGCACCGCGGTGGGCGTGGTGATGGCGGCCGGCGGCTACCCGGACAGCCCGCAGAAAGGCGACCTCATCGACGGCATTCCGCCGGAAACGCCGGAATGCGTCACCTTCCACGCCGGCACCGTCCTGGCGAACGGCGCCCTGCAGACGGCCGGCGGCCGGGTGCTGTGCGTGGTCGGCCTGGGCGACAGCGTCAAGATGGCGCAGAAGCAGGCCTACGACACGGTCGAGAAGATCCACTTCAACGGCGCGCAATACCGCCGCGACATCGGCTGGCGCGGCTTGAAGCAGTAGGCGCCGGTTTTATCGTCTTGCGAAGCGGGGCATCCGCCATCGGCGGAGGCCCCGTTTTCACATCCGGGCACCGATGGACACGGCGTCAACGTCCGTGCACCGCCTTCCAGGCGGTGTAGTACGGCGGTCGCAAGCCATAACGGGCCAGTACGCCATCGTGAAGCCGCCGCAATTCCTCGACCACCAGCGCCTGCACGGCGGGTCGTTCGTCCACGGGCACTTGCTCGCCGACGGCGCGCACGATACAGGCAAGCGGCTCACGCTCCGGGTGAAGGACGATGTCGCGAACGGTCTGCTTGATCAGGTCGCGCCAGGCCAGCCGTAGTGGATCCGGCTCCACGAGATTCTGCCTGATGGCGAGGTATTCCTGGGTCGAGCGTTCGTAAGCCCACACATACAGGTCGCGCAGCAGTTCGACCCGTGTCATCTCGTACACGCCAAGCGTGGCGCGGCTGTAGGCCGGCTCGGGCACGTCCAGGAAGGTCAGCGGACAAAGGTTGGCCCGAAACAGCGGCAGGTTGGCGGCCAGCCGGGACGTCCTTTTGTTGATGTCGGCGAAGGGCTGCAGGTAAGGCAGATGCACCATCATGAAGAACGACTGTTCGAACGGATCGTCGATCCGGTTGGCCTTGTCGAGCAACATGTCCAAAACTTCGTCGATCTGTTGCGGCGTGCTCAAGGGGCGATAGACGCTTTTTCCGATATCGACGGCATGTTGCCGGATCCGCCCTTCGGCGGCCGGGTTGGGAAGCAGGTTCTCTGCCAGTGCGCCGTGCAAATTCATCAGTGTGTAGCGGTTGAACCCGGCATTCTCGACGTTTTCCACCAGCAGCTCGATCGCCGTCTTGTGGTTCAGGATCATCTGCGTTTCAACGACGCCCTTGCCGCGCGCTGCCTTTCCATGCTCGATCAGCTCGCGGGTGTCGAGACGCGAATAGGTATTGCCTTCCAGGTGGCTGGAAGCCCATGAGAGGTCGATCAATAAACGGTTCAGTATCGTGCGGCTGTAGGTGCCGGCAGGCGCACCCGCTTCGGCTGTCCGGCCCATCTCGTGCAACTGGCGACGCAACGATCCGGACAGGTACGAGGTCGCGTTGGGACGATACGCATCCAGAAAATCGCTCTGGTAGCCCACTGGCTTGCGCGCTTCCAAAGGCTGGTCGATATAGGCAACGATATCCAGGCTGTCTGCCGACAAAGGAATAAAGCTGGGAAAACCCTCCTGTACCCCGACACGTGCTGCGGCATCGAGGCGTGGCCCAGTCTGCAAATAACGGCGCGTCCGGCCTGCACCCGCCGCAACGACTTTGCCGTCTTCGACCAGCTTCGCAATCGTGCGTTGCGCCGTGCGTCGCGCCAGGCCGGGATGCCTGGACAGGAGTTCGGCAAGGGTCAGTCCGTCGGCAGACTCCCGGATACTGCTCATCACATCGATCGTCGGTTTCATTGCGGGTTTGGCGCAGTTGACAAAGAAGTGGCGCGATTATGGCGCTGTTTATCGAACCGCGCCAATCTTCTCGTGGAATTGTGGCGCAGTTCAGGACTCGTCGTTCCATCCCCCCTATCCGACAAGAAGCACTGCGATAACCGATAGACAATACACTTCCCTCCAAATATAATTGAGAATCATTCTCATAAAGAGAATCATTATCATCAGAGACCACGAGAGGAGTTCTCATGCATCACCCCCGCGCCGCGGCCAGTGCCGTTTCTTCATCCGCATCGACCTTGCCGAAGCGCGCGACCAGCTTGCCGATCCTGTACGCGATTGCCCTGCTGTGCGTCGCGCCGGCACTGGCGAACGCGCAGGCGCTGCTGCCGGAAGTGCCGGCAGCGGTCGAAGGCGCCGGGGCGGAGGCGAGCGGGGCCGATGCAAGCACGCCGGTCAGCACCGTGACCGTGACCGGCGCCCTCGACCGCGAAGGCGAGAATTCGTTCGCGGCCAAAAAGGCGACGCTGTTCAAGGGCGTGCAGGACATCCGCGACATCCCGCAGCCGGTGACGGTGCTGACGCGCCAGTTCCTGGACGACCGCGTGCTGCCCGACCTGCAGGAAGTCATGAAGAATACGCCGGGCGTGACCGTCGACTACACCGACAGCGAACGGGTCGGCTACTATGCGCGCGGCTACGCGATCGACGCGCTGCAGATCGACGGCCTGACCATGAACCAGGGCGGCTCGATCTTCGTGCAGCCGGACACCGCGGTGCTGGAGCGTGTCGAAATCCTGCGCGGCGCCTCGGGCATGCTGCGCGGCTCGGGCAACCCGTCGGCCACCGTCAACCTGGTGCGCAAGCGCCCGACGGACAGCTTCCAGGCCTCGGCCGGCCTGACGCTGGGCTCGTGGGACCGGCGCCGCCTCGAGGCCGACGTCTCCAGTCCGCTGAACGCCAGCGGCAGCATCCGCGGCCGCGTGGTCGCCGTCAAGGACAAGAAGGCATTCTTCCAGAAGGCGCGCAAGGAAGACCGCGAAGTGCTGTACGCCGTGGTCGAGGCCGACCTGGCGCCGAACACGCTGCTGACCGCCAGCCTGCAGCACACCGACCTGGACGCCACCGGCGCCTGGGGCAACCTGCCCTCGGCGCTGGACGGCAGCCCGTTGAACCTGCCGCGCGACACCTACCTGGGCGCCGCCTCCAACTTCTGGAACCGCTACAACGACCAGGCCATGCTGGAACTCGAACACCGCTTCGGCAACGGCTGGAACGTCAAACTGGACGCGTCCTATACCGGCCTGCACATGAAGCCGGGCGGCTTCAAGCAGACCTCGTTCTCGCGCACCAGCACCACCAACCCCTACCTGGCCAACGTCAGCACCTCGGTGTATTCGGGCGACACCAGCAACCAGCGCGTACTGAGCGGCGTCGCCAACGGCCCGTTCCGGCTGTTCGGCCGCGAGCACCGGTTGACGGTGGGCGCGGAAAGCCTGGACGTCGACACCATCGGCACTTCCGGCTACTTCAACATCAACCCGCGCACCAACGTCGATATCCGCACCTGGAATCCGTATACCAGCTATCCGGAAGCCTTCTACGCGCCCGGCAACGGCAGCGCCTACGTGGCGCCCGGCACCGAGACCAGCCAGAAAGGCGTGTACGCCACCACCCGCCTGTCGCTCGCCGACCCGCTGGCGCTGCTGCTGGGCGCGCGCGCCAGCTGGTGGGACTACCAGGTACCGTCGGCACCCGCCGGCAACTATAGGATCGAGCGCGAGATCACCCCGTATGCCGGCATCACCTACGACATCACGAACAACGTGAATGCCTATGCCAGCTACACCGAAATCTTCAGCCCGCAGAACTACAAGGACCGCAGCGGCAGCATCCTGGCGCCGGTGCGCGGCGAGGACTATGAGGCCGGCCTGAAGGGCACCTTCCTGGGCGGCCGCCTGAACGCTTCGCTGGCCCTGTTCCGCATCAACAACAACGGCAAGGCGGCCCAGGACCTGGCGAGCGGCACGCCGTGCCTGCCGTGGTACCCGACCGGCTATTGCTACGTCTCCGGCGGCAAGCAGCGCAGCGAAGGATTCGAGGCCGAAGTCTCGGGCGAAGTGCTGCCCGGCTGGCAGGTGATGGGCGGCTACACCAACACCCGCACCAGGTACCTGTCGGACAGCACCGCCGCCAACGTCGGCCAGCCGCTGCGCAGCATGGATCCCAAGCACCTGCTGCGCTTGTTCACCAGCTACCGCGCCGGCGGCGCCCTGCGCGGCTGGACCGTGGGCGGCGGCGCCTCGGTCCAGAGCGACACCTACGTCAAGTCGGGCGTGCTGACCGCGCG
This sequence comes from Massilia forsythiae, assembly GCF_012849555.1. Taxonomy (NCBI): domain Bacteria; kingdom Pseudomonadati; phylum Pseudomonadota; class Betaproteobacteria; order Burkholderiales; family Oxalobacteraceae; genus Massilia; species Massilia forsythiae. The sequence goes on along the minus strand of NZ_CP051685.1, from coordinate 2,881,562 downwards.
CCAGGGCGGCTACGCGGTGTTCAACGCCATGGCCGCCTACCGCTTCGACAAGACCTGGTCGGCGCAGGTCAACGTCAACAACCTGTTCGACAAGCTGTACTACGCCAAGTACGTCACCACCGGCTTCAGCAACTACTACGGCGACCCGCGCAACGTGCTGGTCTCGCTGCGCGCCGCTTATTGATCCACCCGCTGATCCACCTACCGATCGACCGATCCTCCTGCCGCGCCCCACGGGGCCGGCCTTTCCCGGCCCGGGCTGCGTCCCGGGCTTTTTTTTGCGCCGGCGGTTTGCCTATCACAAACTGCGCCATCGGTGTACAATCCCCGTTCATTTTTTCGATCCCGCCTCCCGCCCCCATGTCCACCCCGAATCCCGCCGCCGTCAAGGCCTGGCTGCTCGACCTGCAATCGCGCATCGTGCAGGCGCTCGAAGCGGTCGACGGCAAGCCGTTCCTGGCCGACACCTGGGAACGGGCCGAGGGCGGTGGTGGCATCTCGCGCCTGATCGAGGAAGGCAAGGTGTTCGAGCGCGGCGGCGTGAATTTCTCGCACGTGCGCGGCGCCAGCCTGCCGCCGTCGGCGATGGCGGCGCGCCCCGAACTGGCCGGACGCGCCTGGGAAGCGATGGGCGTGTCGCTGGTGCTGCACCCGCGTAACCCGTACGCCCCGACCGTGCACATGAACGTGCGCTTCTTCGAAGCCGTGGCCGAGGGCAAGGAGCCGGTGTGGTGGTTCGGCGGCGGCATGGACCTGACGCCGTACTACGGCAACGCCGACGACGCGCGCCACTTCCACCAGGTCTGCCACGATGCGCTGGCGCCCTTCGGCGCCGACCTGCATCCGCGCTTCAAGCGCTGGTGCGACGAGTATTTCTACCTGAAGCACCGCAAGGAAGCGCGCGGCGTCGGCGGCATCTTCTTCGACGACTTCCACGAACTCGGTTTCGACCAGTCGTTCGCGATGCTGCAGCGGGTCGGCGCGGCGTTTCTCGACGCCTACCTGCCGATCGTCACGGCGCGCAAGGACCAGCCGTACGGCGAACGCGAGCGCGACTTCCAGGCCTATCGGCGCGGGCGCTACGTCGAATTCAACCTGGTGTGGGACCGCGGCACCCTGTTCGGCCTGCAGTCGGGCGGGCGCACCGAGGCGATCCTGATGTCGATGCCGCCGATCGTCAAGTGGCGCTACGACTGGCATCCCGCGCCGGGCAGCCCGGAAGCCGCCCTGTATGCCGACTTCCTGCCGCACCGGGATTGGCTGGCGCCGTGAGCGTCTGCGTCGCGGTGCTGGGCGGCAGCTTCGACCCGGTGCATCACGGCCACGTGGCGCTGGCCGGCCTGTTCGCGCGCCTGCTGCATCCGGACGCGCTGCGCATCCTGCCGGCCGGGCAGCCGTGGCAGAAAGCCGGCCTGCAGGCCGGCGACGCCGACCGCGTGGCGATGCTGGAACTGGCGTTCGCGCAAGCATCCGGCGCCGGGTTTCCGGCCGGCGTGCCGGTGACGATCGACACCCGCGAGATCGTGCGCGCGGCGCCGACCTATACCGTCGAGACCCTGCGCGAACAGCGCGCCGAGCTGGGAGCCAGCACCTCGATCGTGTTCCTGATGGGCGCCGACCAGTTGCAGAAGCTGGACAGCTGGCGCGACTGGCGCAGCCTGTTCGAACTGGCCAACTTCGGCGTCGCCGCGCGCCCCGGCTACCGGCTCGACGGGGCGGCGCTGCCGCCGGCGGTGGCGCATGAAATCGCGGGACGCCTGGCGAGCCCGGAACGGGTGCGCGCCAGCCCGGCCGGCCGGGTGTGCATGGCGCACACGCTGGCGGTCGACATCTCGGCCACGCAGGTGCGGCAAGCGCTGAAATCGGGACCGGATCCGCAGGCGCAGCGCGGCGCCGGCCAGGGCCGGGACCCCGGCCAGGTCGGCGCGCTGGTGGCGCCGCAAGTGCTAGACTACATTCAACAACGTAACTTATACAAGAGCTAATGGATATCAAGAAACTGCAAGCGATCGTCGTCGACGCCCTCGAAGACGTCAAGGGCCAGGACATCGCCCTGTTCGACACGACCAACCTGACCAGCCTGTTCGACCGCATCGTGGTCGTGTCGGGCACCTCGAACCGCCAGACCAAGGCGCTGGCCGCCTCGGTGCGCGACAAGGTCAAGGAAGCAGGCGGCAACGTGGTCGGCCTGGAAGGCGAAGACACCGGCGAATGGGTGCTGGTCGACCTGGGCGACATGATCGTGCACATCATGCAGCCGGCGATCCGCCAATACTACCGCCTGGAAGAGATCTGGGGCGAAAAGCCGGTCAAGCTGGGCGCCGCCCGCCGCAAGACCAGCGCCGAAGGCGTGGAAGCGGCCGTGCCGAAAGCCGTCTCGAAGCACCTGGCCGCCAACCAGGACCAGCCGGAAGCCAAGCCGGTGCGCGAGCGCAAGCCGGCCGCCAAAAAGTCTGCCGAAGGCGCCGCGGCCAAGCCGGCCGCGAAAAAGATCCCGACCGGCCGCACCGTGAAGGTCGCCGTGCCGAAGGCGGCCGCCGCCGACGCCGCCGCGGCCAAGGCCGCCAAGGCCGCCTCCGCCGCCAAGCGCGCCCCGAAGGCCGCCCCGGCCGCAGACGCCGACGGCGCACCGGCCAAGAAGGTGATCCGCCGCACGGTCAAGAAGGCTGCCGAGTAAGCTGCCTGCTTCCCGGGCCGACAGCCCCCAATGCGTCGTCCCCGCGCAGGCGGGGACCCATGCCGAGCGTCCAAAGCCGAGGTACGCAAGAGTATCGCGGTATATCCGGCAGAACGAATGTCGAGGCGCAGCATGGGTCCCCGCCTTCGCGGGGACGACGGATTTTCGGTTTGCCACGCACGCCTGCATGCCAATCCATCCCGTTTCCCCGATCTTTCAGCACCCCACCCCATGCAGTTGATCATCGCCGCAGTCGGCCACAAGATGCCGGCCTGGATCGAGACCGGCTTTGCCGAATACGCCAAGCGCATGCCGCCCGAGCTGCGCCTCGTCCTCAAGGAAATCAAGCCGGTCGAGCGTTCCGGCAGCAAGACCGCGGCCACCGCCATGGCGCTGGAACGCGAGCGCATCGAGGCGGCGCTGCCGAAGGGCGTGCGCATCGTCGCGCTGGACGAGCGCGGCAAGGATCTCACCAGCGTCGGCCTGTCGGCGCAGCTGGAAGCCTGGCAGCAGGACGGGCGCGACGTCGCCTTCTTGATCGGCGGCGCCGACGGGCTGGACCCGGAACTCAAGGCGCGCGCCGACGGCCTGATCCGCATCTCGAGCATGACCCTGCCCCATGGAATCGTGCGCGTGATGCTGGCCGAACAGCTTTATCGTGCCTGGTCGATCACCCAGAACCACCCCTACCACCGCGTCTGAATCCCTGCCGATGAAACCGAACGACAACCGGATCTACCTCGCCTCGAAAAGCCCGCGCCGGCGCGAACTGCTGCGCCAGGTCGGCATCGAGTTCGACCTTCTCAGCCTGCGCGCCGACCCGCGCCGCGGCGTCGACGTCGGCGAAGAGGTGCACGTGGGCGAAGCGGCGGCGGACTACGTGGCGCGGGTGGCGCGCGAAAAAGGCGCGTTCGCCTGGAACGTGCTGCACCTGCGCCGCATGCCGCTGCGGCCGGTGCTGTCGGCCGACACCACCGTCACCATCGACGGCCAGATCCTCGGCAAGCCGGCCGGCCGCGACGAGGCGATGGCGATGCTGGAACGTTTGTCCGGCCGCACGCACCAGGTGCTGACCTCGGTGGCGCTGCACTACACCGATGTTGCCGAGCAGGTGACGCAGGTGTCCGACGTGCGCTTCGCCCGGCTGGACGGCGACGCCATGCGCGCCTACTGCGCCACTGCCGAACCCTACGACAAGGCGGGCGGCTACGGCATCCAGGGACTGGCGGCGCTGTTCATCGAGCATATCGAGGGCAGCCATTCCGGCATCATGGGCTTGCCGGTATTCGAGACGGCGCACTTGTTGAAGAAGGCGGGCATTACGGTACTTTAGGCACGTGTCCAACGTGTATGATGTCACCCTGAACAATAACCGCACGACCCGGCCCATGACTGAAGACATCCTGATCAATATCACCCCACAGGAAACGCGGGTCGCGCTGGTGGTACAGGGTGCCGTGCAGGAACTGCACATCGAACGAACCCTCACGCGCGGCCTGGCCGGCAACGTCTATTCGGGCAAGGTGGTGCGGGTGCTGCCGGGCATGCAGTCGGCCTTCATCGACATCGGCCTGGAACGCGCCGCCTTTCTGCACGTGGCCGACATCTGGGAAGCGCGTCCGCACGACAACAACGGCAACCCGAGCGCGCCGCCGACGCCGATCGAGAAGATCCTGTTCGACGGCCAGGTGCTGACGGTGCAGGTGATCAAGGACCCGATCGGCACCAAGGGCGCGCGCCTGTCCACGCAGATCTCGATCGCCGGGCGCATGCTGGTGTACCTGCCGCAGGACAAGCACATCGGCATCTCGCAAAAGATCGAAAAGGAATTTGAGCGCGAAGCGCTGCGCACGCGCCTGCACGGCCTGCTGCCGCCCGAGGAAAAGGGCGGCTACATCGTGCGCACCCAGGCCGAGGACGCGTCCGACGCCGACCTGGCCGCCGACATCGATTACCTGCGCAAGACCTGGGGCGCGATCACGCAAGGCGCGCGCACCCGCCCCGCCACCACCCTGCTGTACCAGGACCTGAGCCTGGCCCAGCGCGTGCTGCGCGACTTCGTGCACGACGAGACCGCGGCGATCCTGGTCGATTCGCGCGAGAACTACGTCAAGCTGGTGGAATTCGCCCAGGTGTACACGCCGAGCGTGCTGGCGCGCCTGCAGCACTACACCGGCGAGCGCCCGCTGTTCGATTTGTACGGCGTCGAGGAAGAGATCCTGCGCGCACTGGGCCGGCGCGTCGACCTGAAGTCCGGCGGCTACCTGATCGTCGACCAGACCGAGGCGATGACCACCATCGACGTGAATACCGGCGGCTTCGTCGGCGGGCGCAACTTCGCCGATACCATTTTCAAGACCAACCTGGAAGCCGCGCACGCCATCGCGCGCCAGCTGCGCCTGCGCAACCTGGGCGGGATCATCATCCTCGACTTCATCGACATGGAGAACAACGAGCACCGCAACGCCGTGCTGGCGGAGCTCAAGAAGACCCTGTCGCGCGACCGCACCAAGGTGTCGGTGAGCGGTTTCTCGGCGCTGGGGCTGGTGGAAATGACCAGGAAGCGCACGCGCGAATCGCTGGCCCACATCCTGTGCGAGCCCTGCCCCGCCTGTTCCGGCAAGGGGCAAGTAAAAACCTCGCGCACCATCTGCTACGAAATCCTGCGCGAACTGCTGCGCGAAGCAAAGCAGTTCAACCCGCGCGAATTCCGCATCCTGGCCTCGCAGGAAGTGGTCGACCTGTTCCTGGAAGAAGAATCGCAGCACCTGGCGATGCTGGGCGACTTCATCGGCAAGAAGATTTCGCTGCAGGTGGAAAAGGGTTATCACCAGGAGCAGTACGACGTCATCCTGATGTAATCCCGTCGTGCCGGATCGGCACCGGGGACGCACGGACCTAGTCATATTGTTCAATTATGTTGCTCGCGCAGGACATCACACCTAAAAATGAGGTCGCCAGTAACGTCCGCGCCTGGTTTGGACTACAATTTGTGACAAATTTTTTGAAAAAAAAAAGAAAAGTCGTGATATGGCCGATCACTTGTCTACTCGACAGGAGCGGCGCCGTATCGAAGCTTTCAAGGCGCCGCGGCTGCGGCACCCACCTGAAGCGACCACTGGCGGCATCGGTATCCCGATACCGGCAGCGACCCTCTGTAAGAGACAATGAATTTACCGCTCATCCCTGCCGACCTGCTGAAGAAGTCGGACAAGATCCTGTTCATCGCCCACCTGGCGCTGGGCGATTACACGTACCTGCAGAACTGCTTCCAGGCATTCGCCCGGGCGTACCCGCACCTGCAACTGCACCTGTGGGTCGACGAGGTGCGGCGCACCAGCGATGCGTCGCAATGGCCGCACCTCAAGAAGAACGTGCTGTACGACTGGCTGGCCGCCTGCGGCTTCATCGCCAAGGTGTACGACCAGAATTACTCGCCGGCGCTGTTCCAGGCCTCGATCAAGGAAGCCCGGCGCGAGCGCTATCCGATCGTGGTCTCGCTGGGCACGCTGCGTCCGCATTTCTATGCCGACCTGGCGCGCGACATCAGTCCGGGCGGCTTCGTGGTCGGCCTGAAGAAGCCGCTCGGCCTGTCCGATTTGCACCACTATTTCACCTACCGCAAGCTCGACGCCAGCCTCGATCCGGACGTGGCCGACCGCAGCAGCGCCCCGCACATCAGCGACGTGCACGCCGACTGGTTCCGCCGCCTGGCCGGGGTCGACATCCCGCCGGCGCAGCGCATTCCCTTCGTCCACATTCCCGAACGCTTCGTCGAGGGCGCCAGGGCGCGCCTGGCCGAGTGGGGGTTCGATGCGCGCAAGGGCAAGCTGGTGTTCATCAACCCGTTCGCCAAGACCCGCAAGCGCTGCTGGCCGGTCGAGCGCGTGGCCGAGCTGATCACCACCATGCGCGCCCAGCCGGAATGGCGCGACGCCTGTTTCATCGTCAACGCGGTGCCGCAGGAAGTCAACAACGTCCGCACCATGCTGGCGCAGCGCAAGCTCGACCGCACCGAGCTGTTCAGCGCCAACGAGAACTTCTTCCAGCTGCCGGCGATGCTGGCCCAGTGCGACCTGATCGTCTCGGTCGAAACCGCCGTGATGCACCTGGCCAACGCCGTGGGCGTGCCGGTGGTGGCGCTGATGCGCCAGAAGACGCCGGAATGGGCGCCGGTCGACAAGGCCAACAGCACCGTCGTCACGGCGCACCAGCGCCGCGACTGGGTCAAGGCGATCCCGGTGCAAGCGGTGATGCACGCGCTGGCATAAGGGCACTTCGAAAACCTGCTGCGCGTTGCATTTTCAGCTTGCGATGCTCGCCGTACGCCTGTACGGCTGCGCTTCTCAGCCGAAACTGCTGCCGCTCGCGACGGTTTTCAAAGTGCCCATAAGCATGCCATCGTCGCAACATCGAGGCCGCCGCGGGCGGCCTTTCGTTTTGACGGCGTATCATGTCGCCTCGCCGCAACGAGGAGGACATCGCCCATGATTCACGCCACCCCGCATTTGCCGTCCGCCGACGGCGCCATCGACGCCGCCGCCCTGCTGGCGGCGCTGCCCGCGCGCATCGACGCCATTCCGCGCCGGGCGGCCGCGCGCGCGCCCGACGCGCCGGCGCTGCGCCAGGACGGCCGGACGCTCGGCTATGCCGGCCTGGTGACGGCCATCGACCGCTATGCCGACCTGCTGCGCGCGCGCGGCGTGCGCGCCGGCGACCGCGTGCTGCTGGTGAGCGAGAACTGCATCGAGCAGGTGGCGCTGCTGTTCGCCGCCGCCACGCTGGATGCCTGGATCGTCAACGTCAACGCGCGCCTGTCGGCGCCCGAACTCGACGCCATCCGCAGCCATTGCGGCGCGCGCCTGGCGCTGTACACGGCGGCGGTCTCGCCGGAAGCGGCGGCGCATGGCGCGCGCGACGGCGCCGTCGATGCCGGGATGGATGCGCCGGCGGGCGCGCCGGGCGGCCTGCTCGTCGGTCCGACCGACCATGCCTGCGCCCCGGAAGCCCTGGACCCCGACCCGGCACGGCGCATCGCGGCGCTGGTGTACACCACCGGCACCACCGGCCGGCCGAAGGGCGTGATGCTCAGCCACCGCAACCTGCTGTTCGTGGCGGCCGTGTCCAGCCGCCTGCGCGGCTTGACGCCGCAGGATCGCGCCTGGGGCGCATTGCCGGTGTCGCACGTGTACGGCCTGACCTCGATGATGCTGGGCACCTTGCACGCCGGCGCCTGCCTGCACCTGGCGCCACGCTTCACACCGCAGGCGATGCTGGCGGCGCTGCGCGACGACGGTCTCACCATCGTGCAGGGGGTGCCGGCCATGTATGCGCGCCTGCTGGAATTGCGGGAACCGGGCGGGAGCGCGGCCGGCAGGGACATCGCACCGGCTCTGCGCTTCGCCTATGCCGGCGGCGCGCCGCTCGATCCGGCGCTCAAGCGCGACGTGGAAGCGCTGCTGGGCGTGCCGCTGCACAACGGCTACGGCCTGAGCGAAGCCGCGCCCACGGTCAGCCAGACGCGCCTGGACGCGCCGCGCGCCGACACCTCGGTCGGCCTGCCGATCCCCGGCGTCGAGGTGCGCATTGCGGCGCACGACGGCACGCCCTTGCCCTCAGGAGAAACCGGGGAATTGTGGGTGCGCGGGCCGAACGTGATGCTGGGTTACTACCGCATGCCGGCGCCGGACGATGGCATGCACGCGACGGCGGGCGTGCAGCCGGACGGCTGGCTCAACACCGGCGACATGGCGCGCTGCGACGCGGACGGCGCCCTGTTCATCGTCGGACGGACCAGGGAAATGATCATCCGCTCCGGCTTCAAGGTGTTTCCGCTGGAAGTGGAAACCGTGCTGAATGCGCACCCGGCGGTGACGCAATCGGCGGTGGTCGGCCGCGCCATCGCCGGCGGCAACGAGGAAGTGATCGCCTTCGTGCAGCCGGATGCGCGCCACGCGCTGCCGGCGGCCGGCCTGGCCGCCGACCTGGCCGACGATCTGGCCAATGCGCTGCGGGCCTGGTGCGCGGCGCGCCTGGCGCCGTACAAGCGCCCGAGCCGCATCGTGGTCATGGATGCCCTGCCGGCCGCGCCCAGCGGCAAGGTGCTGAAGCACGCGCTCAAGGCGCTGGCGCAGGCGTCGTAGGTAGCGGCACGCCGTCGTCCCCGCGCACGGTGAAGAATGCCACCGGCAGTTTTCACCCCATGCCGGGTGGCCAAAATGCGTATTTGAAGCGCCTGGGTGGTGCTACCGCACTGGATTTGGTTGCTGAGTATGGGTCCCCGCCTTCGCGGGAACGACGAGGTATTGGCCGGGCGCTCGCCTCAGCGCCGCCGCTTCTTCCAGTTGTAATCCGGCCCCGTCACGTCCACCCCCGGATGTCCCACCGCGTCCGGATGCTCCGAGCACATGGTGACGAAGCGGATCCCCTCCCCTTCGCGCTGGCGCTTGCGCAAGCCTTCCATGAACCCCATCGCCGCCACCATCTCGCTGGTGTCGAAGCCCTGCGCGTGCGCCGCGCTGCCCTGTTCCCCGACCAGCGTCCAATACACCATGTACATCGATCCCTCCCGGTTCGTTCCCTGAACAATGGTAGCGCAGGCGTTCCACGGCGACCACAATGATAGACGCGCTTTATCGATTTCCGATATTGCGTAGGATTTGTCCTAAATGTCTTCACTATGTACGCTACTTCACATAAGAACCGGGATACGCCGTCTAGCCTAGAAAACTGGTCAACAACCCCAGGTTACGCACATGAATCTCAACAATTCTCTCCGTCCGGCAAGTCCTTCGTTTCAACTGTGGGGCGGTCTCGAATGCACCGTCAATCGCGTACGCGACAATTATTTTTCCCAGATGGAACGCAATGGCCATGCCGAACGGGTGCAGGACCTGGAGCGTTTCGCGTCACTCGGCATCCGCGCCATCCGCTATCCCGTGCTGTGGGAGCGCACCGCCCCCGACGGCATCGACGCGGCCGACTGGTCGTGGCCGGACGAGCGCCTGCCGGTGCTGCAGCAACTGGGCGTAACGCCGATCGTCGGCCTGGTGCACCACGGCAGCGGCCCGCGCCACACCAGCCTGGTCGATCCGGCCTTTCCCGCCATGCTGGCCGAATATGCCGGCGCGGTGGCGCGGCGCTACCCCTGGGTCGAGTACTGGACGCCGGTCAACGAACCTTGCACCACCGCGCGCTTTTCCGGCCTGAACGGCGTGTGGTACCCGCACGGCAACAGCGAGGAACTGTTCGTGCGCGCGCTGGTCATCCAGTGCAAGGCGGTGGTGCTGTCGATGCAGGCGATCCGCGCCGTGAATCCGGCCGCCAAGCTGGTGCAGACCGACGACCTGTCGCGCACCTACGGCACGCGCGAGATGGCCGGGATCATGGATTTCTTCAACGAGCGGCGCTGGCTCGGCTGGGACATGTTGTGCGGCAAGATCGACGAGGAGCACGCACTATGGGGCTACCTGCTGGAATCCGGCGCCTCGGCCGAGGAACTGCTGTGGTTCAAGGCCAACCCTTGCCCGCCCGACATCGTCGGCGTGAACTACTACATCACCAGCGAGCGCTGGCTGGATCACCGCGTCGAACGCTATCCGGAAAGCCACCGCACGCAGTACCGCGGCATTGCCCACGCCGACATGGAAACCCCGCGCGTGCTGGCCACGCCGACGCCCGGTATCGCACCGCTGCTGCAGGAGACCTGGGACCGCTATGGCTTGCCGATCGCGGTGACCGAGGCCCATATCGACGCCAACCGCGAAGACCAACTGCGCTGGCTGCTGGAAATCTGGAACGCGGCGAAAAAGGTGCAGCAGAACGGGGCCGACATCCGCGCCGTCACCGTGTGGGCGCTGCTCGGCTCGTACGACTGGAATTGCCTGGTCACCGAATGCCGCGGCTATTACGAACCCGGTCCGTTCGACGTGCGCGGCCCGCGCCCGCGCCCGACCGCGCTGGCGGCGATGATGCGCGAACTGGCCAGCGGCCGCCCGCTCTCGCACCCGGTGCTGCAGGGCCAGGGCTGGTGGCGCCGGCCGGGGCGCTTCCTCGCGAAACCGGTGGCGACCAGCACGGCGGTGGCGGACATCGGCGAGCGCGGCGCGTTCCGCTCCACCCTGCCGCAGCCGATCCTGGTCGCCGGCGCCACCGGCACGCTGGGGCACGCCTTCGCGCGCATCTGCAAGCGCCGCAACCTGGCCTGCCACGTGCTGACGCGCCAGGAAATGGACATCGCCGACCCGGCCTCGGTGGAGGCGGCGATCGTGCGCTACAAGCCGTGGGCGATCGTCAACGCCGGCGGCTACGTGCGCGTGGACGAGGCGGAAAGCGATGCCGGGCGCTGCATGCGCGAGAACACGCACGGCCCGACCGTGCTGGCGCTGGCGGCGATCCGCCACGGCCTGCGTTTCATGACCTTTTCCAGCGATCTGGTGTTCGATGGCAGCCTGGCCCGTCCTTACGTGGAATCCGACCGCGTGGCGCCGCTGGGCGCCTACGGCCGCAGCAAGGCCGAAGCCGAGCGGCGCGTGCTGGATGCCGATCCGCAGGCGCTGGTGATCCGCACCAGCGCCTTCTTCGGGCCTTGGGACGAACACAATTTCGTCACGCAAGCGCTGGATGCGCTGGCCGCCGGCCGCCCGTTCACCGCCTGCGCCGACCAGGTGGTGTCGCCGACCTACGTGCCGGACCTGGTCGACGCCTGCCTGGACCTGCTGATCGACCGCGAATCCGGCATCTGGCACCTCAGCAACGGCGCCGCCATGAGCTGGGCGGAACTGGCGCGCCGCGCCTGCGGCATTGCCGGCGTCGACCCGGCCGGCCTGGAAGAGCGCCGCGGCGCCGACCTGGAATTGGCGGCGGCGCGCCCTGCCCAGAGTGCGCTCGGCAGCGAACGCGGCCTGATCCTGCCGGCATTCGAGGATGCGCTGGTGCGCTACCTGCACGAGCGCGAAACCGGCATTCCGTCCATGCCGGAGAAGCAGGAGGCTGCGCACTACGCCAGCTGAAACGAGATGCCTTGCACGGCGCTGGCGGCGCCCGGATCGAAGCATGGTGAAGAAGGGGACGCTCCGGCGTCCCGTTTCCTTGATTACGGCAGCGCCAGCTTCACCAGCTGCAGCATCGGCGCCAGCTCGCTCCACACCAGGTCCACGCTCATCTTGTTCATGCAATCGTGGTGCCCGAGCGGGCACTCGCGCTGGCGGCAGGGAGAACAGGCCAGGCGCAGCGACACCGTGCGCGCCATTTCCGACAGCGGCGGCGCGTAGTCGGGGTCGGTCGAGCCGTACAGCGCCACCACCGGACGGTTCAGCGCCGAAGCGATGTGCAGCAGGCCGGAATCGTTGGACACCACCGCATCCATGCGCGCCAGCAGCGCGATCGCCTCGTCGAGCGAGGTCTGGCCGGCCAGGTTCAGCACCGCCGCACCTGCGGCGCCGCCGGCGCCGGCATGCATGCGCACCTGTTCGCAGGTCTCGCGGTCGTTCAGCGAGCCGAGCAGCGCGATCTGCACGTTCGGCACCATCTGCGCTACCTGTCCGGCAAGGGCGCCATAGTGCGCCGGCGGCCAGCGCTTGGCGATGCCGAATTCGGCGCCGGGCGCGAACGCCACCACGGGCCGGCCGGGCGCGATGCCCAGGCGCGCGCAGATGCGCTCGGTCTCCTCGCCGCCCACCACCAGCGCCGGGCGCGCGATGTCCTGCGGCGGCAGCAGCGCCGGCTCGCCCGCCAGCGCCGCATAGAACGGCACCATCGAGCGCGGCGGCGTGTCGTGGTGCATCACGTTGATCATCCCGTAGCGCGTTTCTCCCTTGTAGCCAATGCGTTGCGGGATGCGCGCCAGCCACGGAATCAGGCCGTACTTGAGCGTGTTCGGCAGCACGTAGGCATCGCGGTAGCCGCGGTGCCGCAGCAAGCGCGCGAAGCGCCAGCGCTCGCGCAACTGCAGCGCGCCATGACGGAACGGCGTTTCCATGATGGTGTCCGCTTCCTGGATACGACGCCACACCGGCACCACCTGCGGCGGCGCCAGCACGTCGATGGGGCGCTCCGGGCAGGCCTGCTTGAGCAGGCGCAGCAGCGGCTGGGCCATCACGGCGTCGCCGATCCAGTTCGGCGAAATGACCAGGGTGCGCGGTACGCCGCTCATTGGGTCTCCATCGCAGTGGCGAACTGCAGCCGGTACAGGTTGGCGTACATGCCGCCACGCGCCAGCAGTTCCTCGTGGGTGCCCTGCTCGACGATGCGGCCGTGCTCCATCACCACGATCAGGTCGGCGCCCTCGATGGTCGACAGGCGGTGCGCGATCACGAAGGTGGTGCGTCCGGCCATCAGGGTCTCGAGCGCGGCCTGCACCGCGCGCTCGGACTCGTTGTCGAGCGCCGAGGTGGCTTCGTCCAGGATCAGGATCGGCGCATCCTTGTAGATCGCGCGGGCGATCGCCACGCGCTGGCGCTGGCCGCCGGACAGGCGCATGCCGTTCTCGCCGATCATGGTGTCGACGCCCTGCGGCAGGCGCTCGACCACGTCGGCCAGGTGGGCGGCGCGGATCGCCGCCTGCAAACGCGCCTCGTCGACCTGCTCCACGCCGTAGGCGACGTTGGCGCGCAGCGTGTCGTCGAACAGCACCACGTTCTGGCTCACCAGCGCCAGCTGGGCGCGCAGCGAAGCCATCCTGATGTCCTGGAACGGCACGCCGTCCAGCAGGATGCGGCCGCCCTCCGGCTCGTAGAAGCGCGTGACCAGGTTGACGAAGGTCGATTTGCCGCCGCCCGACATGCCCACCAGCGCCACGGTCTGGCCCGGCCTGACGTCGAGCGCGATGCGCTCCAGCGCCGGCGCCTGGGCGTTGGGGTAACGGAAGGTGACGTTCTCGAAGCGCACGTGGCCCTGGGCGCGGCCGAGCGTGCGCGTGCCCGGGTCGTGCTCGACCGGCGCGTCGATCATCTCGAACACGGTCTCGGCGGCGGCGATGCCGCGCTGCATCGGGCCGTTGACCTCGGCCAGCGCCTTCAGCGGCGTGAGCAGCATCAGCATCAGGGTCACGAACTTGGTGAATTCCCCGACCGTCATGTTTTCCTGCAGTGCCAGCACCACCACCAGCGACAGCGCCAGCGAGGTGGCGATCTGGGTCACCGGGGTGGTGGCGGCGAAGGCCACCGTCATGCGCTGCGAAAAGCCGCGCAGCGCCTCGCTGCGCAGGTAGAAGCGGCGGCTTTCATAGCGCTCGCCGGAAAACACGCGGATCACCTGGTGGCCGCGCGCGGCTTCCTCGACCACCTGCGTCATCTCGGCGGTGACGCGCTGGTTCTCACGGTTCAGGTGGCGCAGGCGCTTGCTGGTGGTGCGCACGATCACGGCGGTCAGCGGCACAACCACGATCGCCACCAGCGTCAGCTTCCAGTTCAGCCACAGTAGCGAGCCGAGCAGGCCGATCACCACCAGCACGTCGCGCACGAACGACAGGAACACCGAGTTGATCATGTCGACCACCTGGCGCACGTCGCCGACCACGGTGTTGATCACCTTGCCGGTCGATTCTTCGTGGAAGCGCGCCACCGGCAGGCGCAGCACGCGCTCGAACACCTGCGCGCGCAGGTCGTTCAGCACGCGGCTGAGCACCCAGTTGTTGTAATAGGCGGTGGCGAAGGTGCCGATGCCGCGCAGGACGAAGATCGAGACCAGCACGCCCGGGATCCACCACAGCGAAAACGCGACCTTGTTGTTGAACCCCTTGTCCATCAGCTGCTGGAGCGCTTCGCCCAGCAGCGGCTGGGTGGCCGCGGTCAGCGCCATCGCCAGCAGCGCCATGAAGGCGCGCGAGCGGTAGGGTTTGACGATCGCCCACAGGCGCTTGATGATGATACCGTTATTCAATTTTCTCTTTCGCATTCAGGCAGAAGCCCATGAGCATGAACACCATGAGCGCATAGAACAGGCTGCCCTTCATAGACCAGAAGATCACCTCGGTCAGGCCGAAGCCGGCGTAGGCCAGCACCACCAGCATGCCGGCCAGCGCGGGCGCGAACTGCGGCGCCTGCGCACCGGCGCGCAATTGGCGCGCGAAAAACCATGCCGGCGCCGCCAGGATCGCGGCCCACAGCGCGAAACCCACGACGCCGCCGGTCGCCAGCGCCTGCAACCCGTCATTATGAAGGTGCGGCAGCACCAGCACCTGCGGGTCGAGCCGCCCTGCGCGCGCATAGTCGGCCAGGCGCGCGCGGCAGGCCGCGAAATCCATGCCCAGCAGCGGATGCTCGCGGATCAGCATCGCCGCGCCTTTCCACAATTCGAGGCGGGTGCCGACGTTGGTCCAGACGTTGCCGCCTTCGTACCAGGTGCGCGCATCGTCGATACCCTGCGCGAAGCGCGCCTGCATGCCCAGCGCCGGCGCGAACCAGGCCGAGGCCAGCAGCGCGGCGCCGGCCGCCGCCAGCATGCGCAGGCGGCGCCGGTCGAACGCGCCGGCGTAGCGCAGCACCAGCAGCAGCGCCGGCGCCAGCGCGATCCAGCCGCCGCGGGTGCCGGTCAGCAGCGAGGCCGTCATCCCGGCCAGCGCACCGGCGCCGCACAGCAGCGCCTGGCCGCTGCGCCGGCGCAGATCGATCGCGCCCGCCAGCGCCACCAGCGCCAGCAGCAGCGCCAGGTCGCCGAAGGTGATCGCATTGATCAGGCCGCCCGGCCGGTCGATGCCCAGTCCGAGGCGCTGCCAGGCCACGAACGGCAGCGCCGCCAGCGCGCCCGCGCTCACCCCCCACCACAGTGCCCGCCGCGGCGCCTGCGTCGCCAGCACCGCCAGCATCGCGCTGGCGGCCAGCAGCATGCGCGCCGGCTTTTCCAATGCGCTCATGGAGGTCCCGCGCAGCAGCGCGCACGCCAGCACGAACAGGAAATGCAGCAGGAAGGCTAGCATGACCCAGCGCACCTGCGGCCAATGGCGGCGCAGCGCGTCGCGGTTCGGTTTGAACAGGATCAAGGCACTACCCAGGAACAGGAAGCTGTCGAGACTGACGCCGAACAGGGTGACGAGGCTGAGAAAAGGTAACAGGAAAGCCAGGAAGCCGATCCAGACCCGCATCGGCTCCCTCGTGTTCGTCGGATTGCTGTTCATCGATGTTCTTGTGGGATACTCTTGCCCCTAATCCAGCAGTGTACAACGGACCTCATGCCCAGCGCACAGACAAACTCGGCACAGACGATCTCGGTCGTGATCACCACCTATAACCGGCCGGACGCCCTGGCGGCAGTGGTGCGGGCATGTTTCATGCAGAGCGATAAAAATTTCGAAATCATTATCGCTGATGATGGCTCGACTGCCAACACGCGCGCCTGCATCGAGCGCCTGGCGCAAGGCGCGCCGGTGTCAATACAACACGTTTGGCAAGCGGATAACGGTTTTCGCGCGGCGATGGCGCGCAACCGCGGCATCCTGGCGGCCCGGGGCAACTACATCGTCTTCCTGGACGGCGACTGCATCCCGCAGCGCGACTTCGTCGCGCGCCACCGCGCGCTGGCGCGGCCGGGCTGCCTGGTGTCGGGCAGCCGCATCCTGATGAGCGAGGCGCTCACCCGCCGCGTGCTGGAACAAGATATCGACGTGGCCGCGGCGCCGCTCGCCACCTGCCTGCGCTGGCGCCTGCATGGCGACCTCAACAAGGCGCTGCAACTGGCCGTGCGCTGGCCCGACCTGGGGCGCACCTCGAGGCGATTCAGCTGGCGCCGCATCAAGAGCTGCAACCTGGCCGTGTGGCGGCAAGACCTCGAGCGCGTGAACGGCTTCGACGAAAGCTTTACGGGATGGGGCTACGAGGATTCCGACCTGGTGGTGCGCCTGTTCCACGCCGGCGTGCTGCGCCGCGACGGCGCCTTTGCCACCGAGGTGTTCCATTTGTGGCACCGCGAAGCGGCGCGCGACCGCGAAGGCAGCAACCGCGACCTGGTGCTGGCGCGCGCCGGGGCCAAGGTCACCCGGGCGGTGCAGGGATTGCGCGAGCACGGCGCCGCCGGCATGGACGCGGGCCGGTAAATACCACGGCACGGCATCCGTCTGTGACGATGATGCGTAGGGTGGACGGCTCCACCGCCGTGGGCCGATTTGCCCCCGGCGTGTGCGCCGTCCACGCGGTGATACGCACCGCTCAATACTCGACCGCCACCGCCGACGCCCCCAGCTGCAGCTCCAGCGCCGCTTTGAGCTCGTCCGACGGCGCCACGCGCCAGCCGTCGCCCAGCTGCAGCGTGCACGGGATGCCCTGCGGCGCCACGCGCAGGCTGACCGGCAGGCCGTCGTGGTGGCGGTAGGGCTGCAGGATCTCGGCCAGGCGGCTCGGCGCCACCGAGCAGGCCAGGTCCATCTCCAGCTTGTGGCCATACTGGATGCGCGCGCCGGCGATGTCGTACACCTTTTCCGCCGTGATGCGCAGGCCGCCGTTGAAGCGGTCTTCCGACACCTTGCCGACCACCAGCAGGAACTCGTCCTCGCGGAAGATGTTCTTGTTCGCTTCCAGCAGCTCGTTGTAGATGGTGACCTCGACCGTGCCGGTCTTGTCGTCGAGCGCCACGATCAGGATCTTGCCGCGCTGGGTCAGCTGGGTGCGCACGCCGGTGATCACGCCGCACAGCATGCGCGGGTCGCGCGACGGTTCCAGGTCCTTCAATTTGGTCTTGGCGAAGCGGCGCACCTCGCCCGCGTAGGAATCGAACATGTGGCCCGACAGGTAGTAGCCGAGCGCGGTCTTTTCCTCGGACAGCTTCTGGCGGTCGGTCCAGGGCGTGGCCTTGACGTAGTCCGGCGGGGCCACCATGTCGCTGTCGTCGCCGCCGAACAGGCTGACCTGGTTGGCGGCGGCGGCGGCCTGGCCGGCCGCTTCCATCGCGAACGCCACCGATGCCAGCAGGATGGCGCGGTCGACGCCGAAGCAATCCATGGCGCCGGCGCGGATCAGCGATTCGATGGTGCGGCGGTTGATCTGCTTGCGGTCGACGCGCTTGCAGAAGTCGAACAGGTCCTTGAACTTGCCTCCGTCCGTGCGCGCGGCGATGATCGCCTCGATCGCGCCCTGCCCCGCGCCCTTCACGCCGCCCAGGCCGTAGCGGATGTTCGCCACCTGCTTGCCGGTGACGGAACGCGGCGGGCCTTCCGGCGTGAAGCGGAACTGCGATTCGTTGACGTCCGGCGGCAGCAGGGTCAGCTTGCAGACGTCGATCGCATCCTCGACCAGGATCTTGATCTTGTCCGTGTCTTCCATCGCCAGCGACATGTTGGCGGCCATGAAGGCGGCCGTATGGTGCACCTTCAGGTAGGCGGTGTGGTAGGACAGCAGCGCGTAGGCGGCGGCGTGCGACTTGTTGAAACCGTAGCCCGCGAACTTTTCCATCAGGTCGAAGATCTCGTCGGCCTTGTCGGTCGACAGGCCATCCTTGGCGGCGCCGGCGCGGAAGATCTCGCGGTGCTCGGCCATCTCCTCGGCCTTTTTCTTGCCCATCGCGCGGCGCAGCATGTCGGCGCCGCCCAGCGAATAGCCGCCGACGATCTGCGCCATCTGCATCACCTGTTCCTGGTAGACCATGATGCCGTAGGTCTCGGACAGGATCGACTCGGTGCGCGGG
Organism: Massilia forsythiae; assembly: GCF_012849555.1. Taxonomy (NCBI): domain Bacteria; kingdom Pseudomonadati; phylum Pseudomonadota; class Betaproteobacteria; order Burkholderiales; family Oxalobacteraceae; genus Massilia; species Massilia forsythiae. Next base: position 2,863,273 of record NZ_CP051685.1, on the reverse strand, counting down.
TCCGGATAGTCGAACTTCTCGCCGTGCTTGCGCTTGCAGAAATCCGGGATCAGGTCCATCGGACCGGGGCGGTACAGGGCCACCAGCGCGATGATGTCCTCGAAGCGGTCGGGACGCGCATCCTTGAGCATGCCCTGCATGCCGCGCGATTCCAGCTGGAAGATGGCGACCGTCTTGGCGTCGGACAGCAGTTTATAGGAAGCCCGGTCGGTCAGTTCCAGCGACTCCAGGTTGAAGCCGGCGTCGGCCGGGTCGAGCGCGCGGATGTAGTTGACGGCGCGGTCGAGGATGGTCAGGGTGGTCAGGCCCAGGAAGTCGAACTTGACCAGGCCGACCGCTTCGACGTCGTCCTTGTCGTACTGCGACACCACGCCGGCGTCCCCGCCCTGGGTGTACAGCGGGCAGAAGTCGGTGAGCTTGCCCGGCGCGATCAGCACGCCGCCGGCGTGCATGCCGATGCCGCGCGTGATGCCCTCGACCTGCTGCGCCAGGTCGAGCAGCTGCTTCACTTCTTCCTCGTTGTTGAGGCGCTCCTTGAGCATCGGCTCTTCCTCGATCGCCTCGGCGATCGAGACCGGCTTGCCCGGCTTGAACGGGATCAGTTTCGAGATGCCGTCGCAGAACGTATAGCCGAAATCGAGCACGCGGCCGACGTCGCGGATCGCGCCCTTGGCCGCCATGGTGCCGAAGGTGGCGATCTGCGACACTGCCTCGCGTCCGTACAAATCCTTCACGTGCTGGATCACCAGTTCGCGCTTTTCCTGGCAGAAGTCGATGTCGAAGTCGGGCATCGAGACGCGTTCCGGGTTCAGGAAGCGCTCGAACAGCAGGTTGTATTTGAGCGGATCGAGGTCGGTGATCTTCAGCGCGTAGGCCACCAGCGAACCGGCGCCCGAACCGCGCCCCGGTCCGATCGGCACGCCGTTGTTCTTGCCCCACTGGATGAACTCGGCCACGATCAGGAAGTAGCCGGGAAACTTCATCTTGATGATGGTCTGGTTCTCGAATTCCAGGCGCGCCTCGTAGCGCGGCCGCTCGCGCTCGCGCGCCAGCGGGTCCGGATACAGCTGCACCAGGCGCTCTTCCAGGCCCTTCCTGGTCTCGGCCACCAGGAAATCGTCGATGGTCATGCCCGGCGGCGTCGGGAAGTCCGGCAGCTGCGGCTTGCCCAGCGTGAGCGTGACGTTGCAGCGCTTGGCGATCTCGACCGAGTTGGCGAGCGCGCCCGGCAAGTCCTTGAACAGCTCGGCCATCTCGGCCTGCGATTTAAAACACATCTCCTGGTTGAAGCGGCGCACGCGCTTGGCGTTGGCCAGCATCTCGCCCTCGGCGATGCAGACGCGCGCCTCGTGGGCGATGAATTCGTCCTTGCGGATGAACTGCACCGGGTGCGTCGCCACCACCGGCAGCCCGAGGCGGCCGGCCAGCGCCACCGAATGGCGCACCTGCTGTTCCTGGTTGGGCTGGCCGGCGCGCTGGATCTCGATATAGAAATGGTTCGGGAACACGGCGGCCCAGCGCGCGGCGACGGCCTCGGCCTTGGCGATGTCGCCGTTGTCGATCGCCATGCCGACCTCGCCGAACTGGGCGCCGGACAGCACGATCAGCGCGTTGTCCTGCGGCGCGTCCGGTTCCAGCGTCGAGGTCGACGCGGCCAGCGCTTCCAGCCACTCGGGGCGTAGCTCGGCGCGGCCTTTGTATTGGTTGGTGAGCGAGGCGCGCGCCAGCAGGTCGCACAGCTGCAGGTAGCCGGTGCGGTTCTTGGCCAGCAGCAGCAAGCGGTAAGGTTTGTCGCGGTTGTCGTCGTTGCTGATCCAGGCGTCGACTCCCATGACCGGCTTGATGCCCTTGCCGCGCGCCGTCTTGTAGAAGCGCACCAGGGCGAAGGCGTTGGCCAGGTCGGTGACCGCCAGCGCCGGCTGGCCGTCCTTGGCGGCGGCGCCCACCAGGTCGTCGATACGGACGAGTCCGTCGACGATGGAATATTCCGAATGGACGCGCAGATGGGTAAAGATCGGGGAAGTCATGCCGGCATTCTACCAAGCCGGGGCCGCGCCCGTGAACGCCGGCCTGGCCCGGCGCCGCCGGGTGTGGCGGCTTTACCAACCGCCCATCGGCATGGTCCTGCTTGACAGTTCCCGGCGACGCTCGACTGTTTCAATGCCATTTCCGTATCCCCGCCTGCATCCTCGGGCGCACTTCGTCCAGCGTTGGCGGCGCCGCCGCCCTGGCGGGACCGTAACGCCGCCGCAGGCGCAGGAACGGCTCTTCGATCGTGTGGTAGCTCAGCGTCGCCAGCGCCCAGGAAGCGCCGTAGGCCAGCGCGACCATGACGGCAGCGTCGATCCAGCCGATACCGCTGGGACGCACCAGGCCGACATGCTCGGCCAGCAGATGCAGCATGCCCATGTGCAGCAGATAAAACGAAAAGCTCACCTTGCCGCCGTGGCACAGCATGCGCTCGAGCGGTCGCGGCAGGCGCGGCTCGAAGGCGGCCCAGGCCAGGATAAACCAGGCCCAGCCGAAGCTTTCGAACAGCGACCAGAAGATCCAGAGCGGCGCCGCCGGACTGCCGCCGAACGGCGCGAAGCGGTGCAGCGCGGCGCTGCCGGCAATCACCAGCGCCGCCGCCGGCGCCAGCAGCCAGGGTGCGTGGCGGTGCAGGCCGGCGCGATGGCGCCGGTACAGCATGGCCGCCAGCATGCCGGCCAGGAACTGGTCGAAGCGGCCGATGAAGGTGCAAAAATACATCAGGGTACTGTTGCGGTTGACGCCGTACGCGGCCAGCTTGAAGAACGCCATCAGCGCCAGCCATTGCAGCAGGTAGCGCGCGCCGCGTTCGAGCGTGAAACGCGCCAGGAAGGGAAACAGCAGGTAGAACAGGCATTCCAGGGAAATGGTCCAGGCCGCGCCGGTGACCACCGTGGCGGACGTCGGCGCGTGGCCGAGGTTGGTCGCCAGCAGGTACAGCAGGTCTTGCGGCTGGAAATCGTCGCGTCCGATCGACGTCGCCACCAGGAAGATGGTCAGGAACAGCGGCGCGATGCGCAGCAAGCGGTTGCGCAGGTAGTCGCCGTAGCGCAGCACGCCGTCGTTGTGCTGCGCGATCCGCATGAACAGGAAGCCGGACAAGGTGAAGAACAGGCCGACGCCGGTATGCCCTTCGGTAACGATGCCGGCCCAGGGAGTGGCCAGCGCCGCACCGCCCAGTCCACGGTATTCGAGCTGGAAGTGGTACAGGAAGACCAGGGTGGCGGCCAGCCAGCGCAACTGGTCGACACGCGGCTGGTAACGCAGGTTCATCGAACGCATGAGTGCCCCACTCGATGGCAACATACAACACATTCTGATGCAAAAGCAGCAACCCTGGCGACATTTTTCGCCCCGTCCGCCGGTACTGTCCCCGCCCCGAACCCTGCTTTATAATAGCCGGTTCATCCCGATCTCCCTGGTCATTACCATGTACGTCAACATCGCCGCCTACAAATTCGTCACCCTCGACAACCTGGAAACGCTGCGCCCGCAGTACCAGGCACTGTGCAACGAGCTCGATCTCAAGGGCACGGTGCTGCTGACGCCGGAAGGCATCAACATATTCGTGTCCGGCACCCGCGAACGGATCGACCGCTACCTGGACTGGGTGCGCAGCGATGCCCGCCTGGCCGACCTGGAATGGAAGGAAAGCCTGTCGAACGAGCAGTCGCATCGGCGCATGCTGGTGCGCATCAAGAAGGAAATCATCACGATGCGCATGCCCCTGATCCAGCCGGAACTCGGGCGCGCGCCATCGGTCGATCCGAAGACGCTCAAGCGCTGGCTCGACCAGGGCCACGACGACGAGGGCGTGCCGGTGGTGATGATGGAAACCCGCAACGCCTTCGAAGTCGACGTCGGCACCTTCGACAACACGCTCGACTACCGCATCGACAAGTTCAGCGAATTCCCGGACGTGGTGGCGCGGCACAAGGACACGTTGCAGGGCAAGACCGTGGTGACCTTCTGCACCGGCGGCATCCGTTGCGAAAAAGCCGCGATCCACATGCAGAACATCGGCTACGAGCGCGTCTACCAGCTCGACGGCGGCATCCTGAAGTACTTCGAGGACGTCGGCGGCGATCACTACACGGGCGACTGCTTCGTGTTCGACTACCGCACCGCCCTGAATCCGAAACTGGAGCCGACCGAGACCGTGCAATGCTTCGCCTGCCGCGCGGTGGTCACGCCGCGCCAGCAGCTGGCGCCCGAATACGTGGTGGGCCTGTCCTGCCCGCAATGCGCCGCTTCCAGGGCAGAGGCGCCGGCGATCGACGCCGCGGTGGCACCGTAACCTTCCGGGCGCGGCCGGCACAAGCGCGAAAAAAAGGCAGCCGAGGCTGCCTTTTTTCATGCCGCCGCCCCGGTCCTGTCAACGCAGGAAGGCGGCGACCTCGCGCACGCTGCCGTCGTCCAGCGTGCCGGCGGCGGCGCGCAGGCGCAGCAGGCCGATCAGATAGGAATAGCGCGCCTGGGCCAGGTCGCGCTGGCTGGTGTACAGTTGCTGCTGGGCGTTGAGCAGGTCGAGGTTGATGCGCACGCCGCCCTTGATGCTCTGTTCGGTGGCGGTCATCAAGAGCTTGCCGGAGCCGACCGCCTTTTCCAGCGCCGAGATCTTGCGCACGCTCGACTGCACCAGGCTGTGGGCCTTGCGCAGTTCGACCAGTACCTGGTTGGTGCGGGCGTCGAGATCGGACTGGGCGCGCCCGTAGGTGGCGGCAGCCTGGCGCGTGGTCGCGCTGATCGCGCCGCCCTGGTAGATCGGGATGTTGACCTGTACGCCGATCGTGCGGTTCACCGTGTTCTGCGTGTAGGTATTGATCGATTCCGCGTCGCCCTTGCTGTAGGCGGCGACGAAGTCCACCCGCGGATAATGGCCGGCGCGGTTGCGGTCGATGTCCAGGCGTGCGTTTTCCACCGCCAGGCGCCCCGCCGCCAGCGCTGGATTCTTCGCGAGCGCGATCTTTTCCCACTCCTCGAAGGTGCCGGGGGTAATGGTGAGCGGACGGAAGCCGTTGCCCAGCTTGTCGAGGTTGCCCGGATCCATGCCGATGATGCCGGCCAGGGTCTCGCGCGCGGCCACGGCATTGTCCTGCGCCTCGACCAGCTGCGCCTCGGCCAGGTCCAGGCGCGCCTGGGTTTCCAGCGTGTCGGTCTTGGTGCCCTCGCCCTTTTCGAACAGGCGGTCGTTCACCTTCATCATTTCGCGGTACATGTCGCGCGAAACCCGCGACAGCGCGATCTGGTCCTCGGCGAACAGCGCATCCATGTAAGCGCTGACCACGCGCACCGCGACCTCGTCGGTGCCGGCCTCGAACGCGGCCTCGCCCTGCCTGGCCTGCACCTTGCCCTGGCGGTAACGCGCCACGCCGTCCAGGTTCAGGATGGGCTGGCGCAGCTGCACGATCGATGAGCGGCTGATGTAGTGCGGATGGGTCAGGGTGCGGCCGTAGAGGCCACCGCCCAGGCTCTGCAGCGCATCGACGTCGGCCACGTTGCGGCTGGACGAATAGCTGCCCGACACGCTCGGCAGCAGGTAGGAACGGCCGATGATCGCGTTTTCCTTGGCCGCTTCCTTGTCGTAGAAGCTGACGCGATAGGTCGGGTCGTTCTTCAGTGCCGCCTGGTAGGCCTGCTGCAGCGTCACCGCGCCGGCCTGGCCGGCGGCCAGTGCGACGGCGCCCGCCGCCAGGGCCAGCGCGGCGCGGCGCAGCGCGCCACCGCGTACGCATCGATTTCGGTTTGCCACCTTGATATCCTCGTTGCGTGCCACGTTCACTCCTCGCTCAGCGACGAACGGGCGCGGTCGAGCACCGGCTTGAGCAGGTAATTCATCATGGTGCGCTCGCCGGTCTTGACGAACAGCTCCACCGGCATGCCGGAGCGGATGTCCATCTTGTGGGAGGCGACCATCTTCTGGCCTTCCGGCGTCACCTTCACGCGTACTTTATAGAAGGAGGCGCCGGTGCGCTCGTCGACCGTGCGGTCGGCCGCGACCTGCTCCACCACGCCCGGAATGTGCGGGGTGCGGTTGGCGTTGAACGCCGAGAAGATCAGCTCGGTCTTCAGGCCCGGATGCACGCGGTCGATCAGGTTCACCGGCAGCTGGCCCTCGACCACCAGCGGGTCGTCGCTCGGCACGATGTCCATCATCTTGAAGCCGGCTGGCACCACGCCGCCCGGGGTAAACACCGCCAGGCCGACCACGGTGCCGTCGGCCGGCGACTTCACCTCGACGTTGGACAGTTCGAAGTTCTGCGCCTGCAGGCGTGCCTGCTGGGCCTCGGCCTCGCGCTGCACGTCGGTCAGCTGGGTGCGCACTTCCTTCTGGTAGTCCTGCACGCGCTGCGACTTGCGCAGGGTCAGCTCGGTCACCTGGCGCTGGGCGCGGCCGATGTTGCCGATGTCTTCCGAAATCGAGCCGCTCAGCTGGGCGAAGGTACGCTCCAGGTCGAGCAGGCGGTTGCGCGCGATGTAGCCTTCCTTGGCCAGGTCGCGCATGCCGGACAACTGCTCCTTGAGGATGTTGACCTGTTCCTTCTTGCTGTCACGCGACTCCTGCAAGCCCTTGATCTGGACCTTCAGGCCGGCGATGCTTTCGTCCACGCCGCCCAGTTCGTTCTGCAGCGACGCCTGGCGCGACGCCAGCAGCCCCGTCTGCAGGCTCATCATCTCGGCCGCGCGCGGCTCGTTGCGGCGCTGTTCCAGCTCGGCCGGGAACTTGATGCTCCTGGCGCCGTCGCGTTCGGCCATCAGGCGCGCTTCGGTGGCGCGCGCGCTCAGGTACTGGCTGTCGGTCATCTCGACCGCGGACCTGGCGACGATCGGGTTCATGCGCACCAGCACCTGGCCGGCCTTGACCACGTCGCCGTCGCGCACCAGGATCTGCTGGATGGTGCCGCCGGACTGGTGCTGCACTGCCTGGCGGTTCGATTCCTTGGCCACGGTGCCGCCCATCGGCACGCCCTTGTCGAGCGGCGCCAGCAACGCCCACAGCAGGAAACCGCCGACGCCCAGCAGCACGATCAGCCATCCCATGCGCGCATAGCTGCGCGCATCGGTATTCACTTCGAGCGGCGCGACATCGTGCGAGACGACGTCCTGCGCCTTGGTGGTTATCAGTTTCATCAGTTCGTTTCTCCGGTAGTGGCGCCAGCGGCCGCGGCTGCCGCGCGCTGGGCGGCCGCCTGGGCTTGCGCCTGGGCCTGCTGGGCCGCAGCCTGCTGCGCGGCCTGCGCTTCCAGCGCTTTCTTGTTGGCTTCCTGCAGCGCCGCCAGCACCTGGTTGCTCGGGCCAAACATATGGACCGCGCCCTCGCGCATCAGCAGCAGGCGGGTGGTGACCTGCACCACGTTCGGGCGGTGCGTGATCATGACGATGGTCTTGCCGCGCTGGCGCAGTTCCATTACCGCATTCAACAAGGCCTGTTCGCCGATGTCGTCCAGGTTCGAGTTGGGTTCGTCCAGCACCAGCAACGCCGGGTCGCCGTACATGGCGCGCGCCAGGCCGATGCGCTGCTTCTGACCGCCCGACAGGCCGGCGCCGCCGTCGCCCAGCGCGGTGTCGTAGCCTTGCGGGAATTGCAGGATCATCTCGTGCACGCCGGCGCGCTTGGCCGCCTGCACCACCTTGTCGGCGTCGACCTCGCCGAAGCGGGCGATGTTCTCGCTGATGGTGCCGGCGAACAGTTCGATGTCCTGTGGCAGGTAACCCACGTGCGGGCCCAGCTCGGCCTTGCTCCACTGGTAGATGTCGGCGCCGTCCAGGCGCACCTTGCCGATCATCGCCGGCCACACGCCCACCAGCAGGCGCGCCAGGGTCGACTTGCCGGAACCGCTCGGGCCGAGCACGCCCAGCACTTCACCCGGCGCGATCGCGAACGACACGCCCTTGACCACCGGCGTCTTGACGCCCGGCGGCGCGGCGGTCACGCCGTCCAGCGCGATGCCGCCCTGCGGCGCCGGCAGCGCCATGCCGGCTTCGCGCACCGGATTCGCTTCCAGCAGCGCGGTGAGGCGGTCGTACGAGCTGCGCACGCCGCTGACGCTCTTCCACACCGAGATCACCTGCTGCACCGGTTGCAGGGTGCGGCCCAGCAGGATGGAGGCGGCGATCATCATGCCCGGGGTGATCTTGTTGTCCAGCACCAGCAGCGCGCCCAGGCCCAGCACCAGCGATTGCATCGACACCTGCACGAACTTGGTCACGGCGCCGATCAGGCCGGCCTTCTGGCTGGCGTCCGCCTGCAGACTGAGGAATTTGCCGTGCAACTTGAACCAGCGTGCCATCAGGCTGGGCAGCATGCCCATCGATTCGATGACTTCGGCGTTGCGCAGGTTGTTGGTGGCCAGGGTGTTGGCCTGGATCGACATCGAGTTCGCTTCCGCCAGCGGTTCCTTGGTGACGCGTTCGTTGACCACTGCCAGGATGATCAGGATGACCGTGCCGGCCAGCGCGAACAAGCCCAGCACCGGCTCGAACGCAAAGATCACGATCAGGTAGATCGGGAACCAGGGCGCGTCGAAAAACGCGAACAGCGCACTGCCGGTGAGGAACTGGCGGATGTTGGTGAGGTCGGCCAGCGCCTGGCCGGCATTGCCGCCTGCCTGCTTCAGGTTGTGCTCGAAGGCGGCGGTGTAGACGCGCTTGTTCATCTTCATGTCGAACTGGGCGCCGACGCGCACCAGCACGAACGAGCGGATCAGTTCGAGGCCGCCCATGAACAGGTAGGCGCCGACGATGAGCAGGGTCAGCATCAGCAGCGTGATCTCGTTGCGGCTGCCCAGCACACGGTCGTACACCTGCAGCATGTACAGCGACGGCGCCAGCATCAGCAGGTTGACGATCGCGCTGAAGGCGCCGACCGTGAAGAACGTGCTCTTGAACGACCTCAGCACCAGCTCGATTTCGCTCTTCTTTTCCAGCAGTTTTTTCATATGTGGGGACATGGAACCTGGCAGGCCCGTGCGTAATGATTCAAAGAAATTTATGAGACCAATTATCTATCAGATCGATCCAAAAATGTGATGTGGGTCACATTTTTTCAAACAACGAGTGGTGCCGTGGTCACATTGACGGGTTGACCAGAGCTATGGCGCTATTGGTCATTCAAACGTTTACCCAAAAGAAAAACCCCGCTGCCTTGCGGCAGCGGGGTTTGATGGAACGAGCCGGTTACCCGGCCCGTGATCCAACCTGGATTACGACACGGTAATGATGCCGTTGGTCAGGTGCACTTTGGTTGCGTCGACACCGGTCAGGGTGATGGTGACGACTTCCGGCGTAGCAGTGTTCGAACCGAACACCGACTTTTCCAGCTTGATGGTGGTGTCCGAACCCGACTGGGCAACGAAAGCTTCAAGGATGGCGTTGTTGCCGGTGGTCAGCTTGCCGGTGTTCAGGGTGTACTGCGAACCGACGTACAGCGAGTCGGTGCCCAGCAGGTTGAAGTTCAGGATGGTTGCGTCGACCTTGCCGGCAACGTAGATGTCCGAACCCGCAGTCGCAACGGTAGTGCCGGTAGCCAGGGTGACCGGCAGCAGCATGTCGTGCGAGGTGAATGCATCCTGCGCAGCCTTCACCTGGCCGTTCAGCGAAGCCAGTTGCGCGGCGGTCGCATTGGCGGAATCCAGGGTAGCGGTTGCCTTGGTCAGCGCGGCGATCGCATCGTTGTCGGCCTTGACGGTGGCGGTAGCCGAGGTCTGGGCAGCGACCAGCGGGTTGGCGTCGTCGTCGGCGATCATCTTGTTGACGAGCGTGTTGAACTTGTCGTATGCAGCAGCGGCAGCGGTAGCGGCAGCTTTTTGTGCATCGGTAGCGCCCGATTGAGCGGCGATGTCGGCGGTCGACTTGCGCACTGCGTCCAGCTGGGTCAGTTCGGTGGTGATCTGTGCCTGGGTCGGGGTTGCACCGGTGTCCAGCTTGACCACGGTCATCGCGGCAGCGATGTCCTTCAGGTCGGCCTGGGCGGCAGCGGTCAGGTCCAGACGGTCGACGGCGGTCTGCGCAGCGACTTGTGCCTTCTGTGCGTTGGCCAGGGTCGCGTCGGCGGCTTCCATCGAGGTGCTCGAGGTCAGCAGCGCGGTGATGCCCGGGTATTTGGCTTCGGTGACGCCCGATGCCAGTTGCAGGGCCTTGGTGTCGGCGTTGATGGTGATCAGGCCGGCGACGGTGCCGTCAGCTGCCACGGTTACGGCAACGCCGTTCTGGGTGTTGTAGGCGGCCAGCTTGGCAGCCAGGTCGACCATCGCTGCCTTGTCGGCGGTGGTGGCGTTGGTGACGGCAGTGTTCGACGCGTCCAGGGTAGCCATGGCAGCCGACAGGCCCGCCACTTTGGCGATGTTGGTGTTGGCGTCGGTCAGGGCTTTCTGGTCGGCGGTCAACTTGGTGCTGTTGGCGGCTTGCTGGTCTGCCAGCAGGGCAGCGCGCACGCCGACCGTCGAGCCGGTGTAGTCGCCGGCGACCAGGGCGTCGACGCCGGTGATGGCGGTGGTGACGGCAGCGGCGATCGAAATATCGGTAGCCGAGGTGGTGGCATCGGTGTCGCCATCGGCGGTGACCAGGAATGCGGTCTTGGCTGCGTTGGCGGTATCCAGAACGGTCAGGCCCGAGGTCAGCGAGAACGGCGAGCCGGCGGCCACGGCGCGGGCGACGGTTGCGTTCAGGTTGGCGGTGGTGACGGCGGTCGCCAGCGATGCATCGGTGGTGACGCTCGAGATGAAGATCTTCGAGACGGCGTTGGCGGCGTCGCCGCTGTAGCCGGTGATTTCAGCCGTGGTATCGATGGCGCTGGTGAAGGCGATGGCGGCCTTGACCTTGTTGTTGTAGGCGGTCAGGTCGGAGGTCTGCGCGCCGCCGGCGATGGCGGTCACGACCTGGTCGACGGTCAGCTTCTTGGTGTCCAGCAGGTTGGCCCAGTAGGCTTTGCCTTCGGCTTCGGCGGCACGGCCGAACAGGTTCTGGTAGACCTTGTTGACGATGTCTGCGTTCGACATGTTGGCGTAGGCAGCCTTGTATTCGGCCGAAGCGGCGAACGTGGCGGAAACAGCGGTGGTGCTGCCCTTCTGCGCCTCGACCACGGTTTCCCAGTAAGCCAGACCAGACGGATCTGCCGGGCGGTTGAAGTACGCCACGTACAGTTTCTGGATATTTTCGTAGTAGGTCGTTGCCATTTTTAACACTCCGATTAGATCGATCGATTAGTCTAGATTGTGCAGCCTCAAAATTTTGTGTAGCTGTCCAACGCCGCGAATCATGCCAGATCAAATGCCGTATTCAATGTGATGGCGGTCACAAAAATCGCAAAGTTATACGGATTTGAGAAATTTTTTTTTACACAGGGCATGTTCGTAATTCTCTTGAAACGGAACTGTTTTCCCAATGAAAACCGTCGATACATACGTCAGTGATAGCGCATGGGAGACAAACGCATGTAACAATTTGAAAGAATATGAACAATTTATTAAAAAGCGATTTTTGACGTTCGAATTATTTTGCCTTTTTAACCATTTTGTGATTTTTGAATAGAATTCCATGCCTCGCCTCCCGATGACACGATGCTGTCATCCTGGGCCAGTGCGGCTGCCGCGCAAAAACAAAAGCCCTCTCGACGAGGGCCTTGGAATGCACATCATTCAGGATGATGCCGGCTTCTGGCGCGTTAGCGCTTTTGCCAATATGTTGCGCCATTGACACGGCGCATGTCGTCGATGCGGCCGTTGAAGATGTAGGCCGCGCTACCGCCCTTGTCGTTGCTGAGCAGCCCCTGCAGGTTCAGGTAGCCTTTGGGGGAACTCTGTTCGCCGGCATTCAGGCGGCCATCCGTGTCGACCGTACCGCTGGCCTGGAACGGAAAGCTTTCGCCCTTGCTCAGGATATCGAAGCTGGTGGTGAAGCCGCGGCTGCCAAAATCGACATTCAGCCTGCCATTGGCAACCGTGGCGGGCGCCACCGTGAACGATCCGTAGCCGTAGTCGGTATACACCACTGCCTCGGCTTCGCGCAGCGTGAAGCCGACGGCGCCGTTGTTGGGCGCCACGAAGTCGCGTCCGGGCGTGCGCAACAAGGCGTAATCGCCGTCCAGTGCGATCAATTCGTTCTTCGACATCTCGGTGGGCAGGTGGAACTTCGGATAATAGGCATCGACCTGCTGCCAGCGCCCCCAGACGATGCCGCTGTCCGGCTGCACCGGCTGGTCGGGCTGCACCGGCGCGACCGCCACCGGCACCGGTACCGGCGCCGGCGTCGTGGGCGCCGGCAGCACCGGCTGCAGCGGCTGCGCCGCCGGCGCCTGCTCGGCGATGCTGTTCAGCGCCGCCACCTTTTTCGCTTCCAGGTTCGGCGTGACGGCATTCGTCGAACTGCCGCCGGCAGCGGCGTCGGTCTTGGCCACCGGCTCATCGGTGCGCGGCGGCGACACCAGGTCCGGCGCTAGTGCGCTGCCGCTGAGCAACTGGGGCGCGGCCTGGCCGCGCGTCACCTGCAGCAACTGGCCACGCTGGGCCGCCGACAATTCGCGGCTGGCAGCACCGTCGCACGGGCCGCTGCCGGCCGGACTGCAGGCGCCAGCGAAGCCGCTGACGACCACCCCGCCGGTCAGTACTGCGACGCGCGAGGTATGCTCGTCGGTGAACACGGTGAAATCGGTGCCGCGCACGCCGATCGCGGCAACCGGCGTATTGAACCGGAAATTCTGGCGCGCCTGCTTGACCGCATCGCCCGATTTGCTGCGCGCCACGCCGCCGAGCAGTTCGAACTTGACGCGCGTGTTGGCCGGATCGGCATTGTCCACGTGGTAGGCATCGATGCGTGCGCGGCTGCCCGGGCGCAGGATGAACAGGCCGTTGTCGACCGTCTTGATGTACAGGTAGCCGTCGTTGCCGGTGGCCAGCAGCTGGCCTTCCTGGACACGGGCGCCCTCCACCGCCGGCTGGTCGCCGATACTGGCTTTGCCGGAAGTAAAGATGATACGGCCGGCGTCGGCCGCGTACGCGCCCTGGGCGGCGCAGGCCCACGCACAGGCAATGACGATGGTGGCAATCTGGTGGCGCAACATGGTATCGGGTTTCCTCCCTGTCCCGAGATTACAGGGCGGCAGCGGCAGGTTACAGTGATGATCGTCACAATTATAAATGGAACGCTGGCGTCCGCCTGTTGGTTTTTCCCTTCCATTACAAAGGATAGTGCGCGCTAGCAACATGCGCGCGCTATAATGTCTTGTTGGTTTCAACGGTTTCGAAACTTTTTATCCGCGTGGCAGCACATCCCCCATCACTCGCCGCCGTCGTGCCCCATCCCCTGCAGACGCCCAGGAAGACCGCTGCGGCCATGCGCTGGCTGATCGCGGCGGCAGCGGTGGCGCTTGGCGCCTGGATGCAGTGGGGCCAGCCGACGCATCTGTCGTTCGTCGCCAACGAATGGCTGCGCGACGCCTTCCTGCGCGTGCGCGTGAGCGACGCCCCCGAGCCGCGCGTGCTGGTGGTCGACATCGACGAGGCCAGCCTGGCCAGGCGCGGCCCCTGGCCCTGGCCGCGCGAGCGCCTGGCCGACCTGGTCGAGATCCTGCTCAGCCGCTACGAGGCGCGCGGGGTCGCCCTCGACATCCTGCTGCCCGAGGCCAGCGCCACCATGGCCGGCGCCGCGCCACGCACCCAGGCCGCATCCACCGCCGGCGATCTTCGCCTGGCCCTGCTGGCGCGCCACGGTCCGGTGGTGCCGGCCCAGGCCTTCGATTTCGACCTGGCCCGGTTGCGTCCGGAGCCGATCCGCGACGGCCACCTGGGCGGCGCCGTGGATACCTATACCGGCGGCATCGAAGCCACCGGCTACATTGCCAATTACCCCGCGCTGGCGCAGGCGCCGCACGTCGGCGCCATCGGCTTCATTCCCGACCCGGACGGCACGCTGCGGCGCGTGCCGCTGATCACCCGCTACGGCGGTCATGCCTATCCGGCGCTGGCGCTGGCGCTGGTCAATTGCTGCGCCGGCCAGGGAACGCTCGCGCTGGCGGACACCGGCCTGGTGCGGGTCGGCTTCGAACGCGACTGGCGCGCCTACACGGTGGCCAGCGCTGCCGACATTCTCGACCAGTCGATCGACCCGGCCAGCGCGCGCGGCCGCCTGGTGCTGGTGGGCTCGTCCTCGCTCGGCATGGGCGACCGCGTGGCGACGCCGCTGGCGGCCAGCCGTCCCGGCCTGGGAGTGCAGGCGGCAATGTTGTCGACCCTGCTCGACCGCCAGGCCGGACGGGCGCCGGCGCCGTGGCCGGGCCGCGCACTGGCGCTCGGCTGGATCGCGCTGACGGCCTTGCTGGTGCCGCTGGCCTTCTCGCGCTTGTCGGCCATGGCCAGCGTCGGCCTGCTCGGCGCCAGTTCGCTGGCCTGGCTCGGCCTGACGTTCCTGGCCACCCCGCACGACCCGCACTTCCACACCGGCGCGCCGCTGGCCGCCAACCTGTTCCTGCTGGCGGTGGCGGTGCCCTACCAGTGGCAATTGAGCCAGCGGCGTTCGCGCCACCTGCTGCTGACGCTGCGCCAGTACGTGGCGCCGGCGGTGGTGGCGGAACTGCTGCGCAGCGACCTCGAGGATCCCCTGCAGCCGCGTCAGCTGGACGTGACGACCCTGATCGCCGACATGGAGGGCTATACCGCGCAGGTCGAGGCCTTGCCGGTCGAGGAAGCCGCGCAGCTCACCCGCGGCTTCCTCGACTGCCTCACCGGACCGGTGATCGAGCGCCAGGGCACGCTGGACAAGTACACCGGCGACGGCCTGGTGGCGTTCTGGGGCGCGCCGCTGCCGCTGGAACGGCACGCCGACCTGGCGCTGGACGCCGCGCTTGCGATCTTGCAGCGGGTACGGGAATTCAGCGCCGCGCGCGAGCGCCGCGGCCATGCGCCGCTGCGGGTACGCATCGGGATCGAAAGCGGCGCCGCCATGGCGGGCGATTTCGGCACCAGCTTCCGCAGTATCTATACTGCCGTCGGCGACAGCGTGAACACGGCGTCGCGCCTGGAGCAGGCGGCGCGCGACTACCCGCACGACGTCGTCATCGGGCCCGGTACGGTGGCGCGCGCGCGGCGCCATGGTTTTCTGGCGCTGGGCGAACGGCGCCTGCGCGGCAAGGAACGACCAACCCGGATTTTCACTTTTCAGGACAGCATGGAGCGATCGGACAGCAATATGCGTGGCGGCCTGCCTTCGAGCGCCGCCCTGACGGAGCCGGAGGCATGAGCTTGCGCGCGCATCGCCTGGCGGCGGCCGCGCTGCTGGCACTGGCCGGGGCCTGTGCGCATGCGCACGGCGCGGACGGCGCCGATGCCGGCGCCGAGGAAACCCGCGCGGCCGACTCGCCGCAGCAAACGCTGTACCGGGAAGCGCTGGAAGCGTTGGCCGAAGGCCGCCGTACCGATGCGTCGCAGGCGTTGCGGCGCCTGGTGGCGGAACAGCCGCTGCATGCCGGCGCATGGCTGGACCTCGCGCTGACCCAGTGCGCGCTGGGCAACGGCGACGAGGCCGAACGCCTGTTCGCCACCTTCGAGACGCGCTTCCAGCCTTCGCAGGACATCCTGGTGCTGATCGCGGAAACCCGCGAAGCCGGCTGCAAGCCATGGGAACCGGTCAGGTCGACGGTGGTGACGGCAGGCCGCGGCATCGACCGCAACGTCAACCAGGGTGCCAGCGTGACGTCGCTGGTGGTGGACCGCGGCCAGCAGCCGGTCGAATTGACGCTGCTGCCGGATTTCCTGCCCCAGCGCGACGATTACAGCGTGGTCGGCGTGGACTACCTGCGCGAACTCACGCCGAACGGCAGCGTCGGCTATGTCCAGTACCAGGCGCGCCGCAACGACCACATCCACCGCTACGACAGTGCAGCGCTGTTCGCCGGCGTGGAATCGCCGTGGCGCATCGGCCGCTGGACGGTGCGCGCCGGCGCCACCCTCGGCGCGGTCACCCTGGGCGGACAGTTGTACCAGCGCCAGGGGCAGTTGCAGGCGCGCGCGACCCCCGCCCTGCCGTTGCCCGCCGGCACCCAGCTGACCGTGAGCGGCAGCGCCACCTGGAACCGGTATGTGACCCTCACCAATTTCGATTCGTTGACGCTGGAAGGCCGCGCCCTGCTGTCGTGGCGCAGCGGTCCGCTGGTGGCCAACGCCGCTTTTGCCCTGTTGGACGACCGGGCGCGCACCCAGCGCCCGGGCGGCAACCGCCACGGCGGCATCGCCAGCCTGTTGCTGCGGCGCAGCCTGCCGGCCAGCCTGACCGGCGAACTGGGTTACACGCGCCAGACCTGGGGCAGCGCGGCGCCGTATGCGCCGGAACTGATCGACGCCGTGCGCGCCCAGCGCACCGAGGTGCTGCGCACGGCCCTGTCGTACCAGTTCGCCAAGCACCAAACGCTACAACTGGAAGCGCGGGCGGTGAGAAACAGGGAAAACATCGGCATCTTTCAGTACAATGACCGGATTTTGCAGTTGAGCTGGCAATGGCAGCTGCCGTGAGCGCGGCCGAACGGCGCCAGGCGCGTTGAAAGGATCCATCGATGATGTCCCTGAGCAAGACTTCGCCCCCGCCTTCCGCCAGACAGCCGGCCGACCACGCGCTGCCTGAAGAAAGCCACATCCAGATCAACCTGCGCAAGATCCCCTTGCTGTCCGGCCTCAGCGACGAGGAGATGCGGCGCGTCGGCAGCGACGTGCGCATCCGCCATTACAACAAGCGCGACGTGGTGCTGCACAAGGGCGGCAGCGGCGACGGCCTGCTGTTCCTGCTGTCCGGCCAGCTGCAGGTGGTGGACGTGACCGAGGATGGCCGCTCGATCGGCCTGCGCATCCTGGCGCCGGGCGATTTCTTCGGCGAGATCGCCGTCATCAACAATTCGACCCGCTCGGCCTCGGTGGTGGCGACCAGCGACGTGCTGGTGGCCTTCCTGCCGGCCGCCACCGCCCTGCACCTGTTCTCGCATTCGCCCAGCGTGGCCAACCAGATGCTGCGCCACCTGGCCCAGAAGATCCAGCGCGATTCCGAATTCCGCGCCATTCTCAGCATCAACAACACCACGCGCCGCATCTATACCTACCTGGCGCTGATGCAGCGCACCGGCGCCGGCGACGGCGGCGCCCAGGCGGTGGTGGAAAACCTGCCGACCCACCAGGACATCGCCAACATGATCAATACCAGCCGCGAGACGGTCACGCGGGCGCTGCTCAACCTGGTGCAGCAGGGGATCGCGCAGAAGGAGGCGAACCGGCTGGTGATCCTCGATCCGGACGGGTTGCAGAGGCTGATCCAGGGATAAGCGAACGCAGGGGACGCATGGCGCGCCGATACCGTAGAGTATAATCCCGCCCTCGCATTTCGCTTCCGCTACCGCCACGCCCCATATGAACCAGCACCCGATGCACCCGCCCTCCACCGGGGCCGCGCCATGATCCCGGCAGCGATGCTGCGCGGCCTGTGGACCTACCGCGGCTTCGTGCTGGGCAGCGTCAAGCGCGAATTCCAGGCGAAATACAGCAACGCCATGCTGGGCGCGGTCTGGTCGCTGCTGTCGCCGCTGGCGATGATCGTGGTGTACACCGTGATCTTCGCCGAGGTCATGCACAGCCGCCTGCCGGGCGCCGCGCCCGACGCCCGCTTCGCCTACAGCATCTACCTGTGCGCCGGCGTGCTCAACTGGGGACTGTTCGCCGAGATCGTCGCGCGCGCCCAGGGCATGTTCATCGAGCAGGCCAACCTGATCAAGAAGATCAGCTTCCCGCGCATCTGCCTGCCGCTGATCGTGGTGCTGAACGCGCTGCTCAACTTCGGCATCATCTTCGGCCTGTTCACCGTGTTCCTGGTGGCGTCCGGCAGCTTTCCCGGCGCGGTGTTCCTGGCCATCGTGCCGCTGCTGGCGCTGCAGGTGCTGCTGGCCACCGGCATCGGCATGATCGCCGGCGTGCTGAACGTGTTCTTCCGCGACGTCGGCCAGTTCGTCACCATCGCCATGCAGTTCTGGTTCTGGCTGACGCCGATCGTCTATCCGGCGTCGATCCTGCCGCCGGCAGTGCGGCCGGTGATCGCCTGGAACCCGATGGCGCGCATCGTCGGCGCCTGGCAGGACGTGCTGGTCAAGGGCGCGGCCCCCGACTGGGCGGCGCTGGCGCCGGTGCTGCTGCTGGCCGTGCTGCTGTGCGCCTTCGGCCTGCGCCTGTTCCGCCGCCGCGCCGGCGAGATGGTGGACGAACTCTGATGGGCGCGATCGTCGTTTCCAACCTGGGCAAGGCCTACCGCCAGTACCCGACGCGCTGGTCGCGCCTGGCCGAATGGGTGTTGCCGGGGAACCGGCCGCGCCACAAGCTGAAGTGGGTGCTGCGCGAGATCAGCTTCACGGTGGCGCCGGGCGAAGCCGTCGGCCTGATCGGCATCAACGGCGCCGGCAAGAGCACGCTGCTCAAGCTGATCACCGGCACCACCCAGCCGACCACCGGCAGCGTGTTCATGGAAGGCCGCGTGGCCGCGCTGCTGGAACTGGGCATGGGCTTCCATCCCGACTTCACGGGACGCCAGAACGCCGTCATGGCCGGCCAGCTGCTCGGCATGACGGTCGAGGAGATCCACGCGCTGATGCCGGACATCGAAGCCTTCGCCGAGATCGGCGACTACATGGACCAGCCGGTGCGCGTGTATTCGAGCGGCATGCAGATGCGGGTGGCGTTCGCGGTGGCCACCGCGCGCCGGCCCGACATCCTGATCGTCGACGAGGCGCTGTCGGTGGGCGACGCCTACTTCCAGCACAAGAGCTTCGAGCGTATCCGCGCCTTCCGCCGCCAGGGCACCACGTTGCTGCTGGTCTCGCACGACAAGCAGGCGATCCAGTCGGTATGCGACCGCGCCATGCTACTCGACGGCGGCCGGCTCGCCATGGAAGGCCCGCCCGAGCAGATCATGGATTACTACAATGCCCTGATCGCCGAGCGCGAGAACGCCACCGTGCGCCTGAACACGACCGGCGAAGGCAAGGTGCAGACCGTGTCCGGCACCGGCGAAGCCACCGTGGCCGACATCGCCCTGCTCGACGAGCACGGCGAGCGCGTGGAAGTGGTCGACGTCGGCGCCCCGGTCACGCTGCGGGTGACGGTGCGCGCCAGCGCGCCGATCCCGCGCATGGTGCTGGGCTACATGATCAAGAACCGCCTGGGCCAGCCGATGTACGGCACCAACACCCACCTGAAGGCGCTGCCGCTGGACGACGTGGCGGCCGGCGAGGAAGTGGTCTATCGCTTCGCCTTTCCGATGAACCTGGGCGCCGGCAGCTACTCGGTGGCCACCGCCATCGTCAGCACCGACACCCACCTCGTCAACAACTACGAGTGGCGCGACCTGGCGCTGGTATTCACCGTGGTGAACATGCGCCGGCCGCATTTCGAGGGCTCGGCCTGGCTCGATCCGACCGTCGACATCCAACGACCATGACCTTCCTTTCCTACTCCCAGAACAACGAGGACGTGCTGCTGTGGCGCGCCCTCGGCCACGTGAAACCCGAGGACGGCTTCTACATCGACGTCGGCGCCAGCGACCCGGTCGAGCATTCGGTCACCAAGGCGTTCTACGACGCCGGCTGGCGCGGCATCAACATCGAGCCGCTGCCGGCCCACATCGCCGCTTTCGACGAGCAGCGCCCGCGCGACGTCAACCTGGCCGTCGCCGCCGGCAGCAGCGAGGGCAGCCTGACCCTGTACGACGTGCCCGCGGTGCGCGGCTGGGCCTCGCCCGAAGCCGCGGTGGCCGAGCTGCACCGCGCCGAAGGCCATGCGGTCGCCGAACTGGCGGTGCCAGTGCGGACCCTGGCGGCGATCTGCGGGGAACACGTGCGCGGCGCCATCCACTTCCTGAAGATCGACGTCGAAGGCTTCGAAGGCGAGGTGCTGCGCGGCATGGACTTCGAACGCTGGCGCCCGTGGGTGCTGGTGATCGAAGCGACCGTGCCGAACAGCCGCGAGACCAACCACGAGGCATGGGAAGAGCTGGTCACCGGCCAGCGCTACCGCTACGCCTGGTTCGACGGCCTGAACCGCTACTACGTGGCGCAGGAGCGCCCCGAACTGCTGCAGCACTTCGGCATCCAGCCGAACGTGTTCGACGACTTCATCTCGTATCACCTGGACCGCGCCTGGAGTGCCAACCGCGACGCCACGCGCTCGCTGCGCGAGTACGAGCAGCAGGCCGCCGCCATGCGCGGCGAACTGCACGACCTGGCCCGCCACGCCGAGGCCAAGGAACTGGAGAAGCAGGACATGCTCGCCCGGTTCGACCTGGAAAAGCAGGACATGCTCGCCCGGCTCGACCAGCTGGGCCAGGATCTGGCGGCCGCGCATGCCAGCGGCAGGGAAACCGCCGAATGGGCCGGCGACCTCGAACGGCGCCTGGTGGCGGTCCTGAACAGCAGCTCCTGGCGCATCACCGCGCCGCTGCGCTTCGTCATGCGCCGCGGCCCGGACAGCATGGCCGGCATCGCGCGCCGCAAGGCCAAGGGCGCCGCCCGCCGCAGCCTGCGCTGGCTCACCTCGCGCGAAACGCTGCGGCGCACGGTGCTGCCGCTGGCGATGCGCTCGCCCCGGCTGCAGGCCTGGATGGCGCGCACGCTGGCCGCCGCCAAGCAGGCCACCGCCGACGGTCCGGCGCCCGCCGTGGCCGTGCCGTACGCCCTGCGCGAATTGCCGCAATCCGCGCGCGAAGCGCTGGACCAGCTGCGCCAAGCCTACGCATCGCAAAAAAAATGACCCTACGCCTGATCATCGATTTCCGCACGCCGCACACGGCGCCGCCGCACGACACCGCCGCCCTGCTCGGACTGGCCAGGACCCTGCTGGGCGAACCCGGCGGCCATGAAGTGCATGTGGCCGTCAGCGGATGCCATCCGCACGACGCCGACCCGCTGCGGCAGGCGCTGGACGGCCTGCTGCCGCCCGCGCGCTTCCACGTGTACGCCCAGCCGGCCCCCGCCGACGCCTGGCGCCGCCATGCCGCCGCCGCGCTGCGCGACGCCTTCCTGGCCGCGCTGGTACCCGGCGCCATCCTCGGCATAGGGCGTGCCGGCGCGGCCGCGCCAGGCGGGCCGGCGCTGCCGCGGGTAGCTTCGCTGGATGCCGCCGCCCTGCCGGCCGGCGCCGGCGCCGCCGCGCTGTGGCACGCGATCGAGACCCAGCGCGCCGCCGCGCCGTCTCCGTCCGCCGCGCCCCCGGTCCGGGCAACCGGCAAGCCGACGCTGGCCCTGGTGTCGCCGCTGCCGCCGGAGCGCTCCGGCATCGCCGACTACAGCGCCGAGCTGCTGCTCGAGCTGGAACGCCATTACGCGGTCGAGCTGGTGCTGACGCCCGGCGCCGCGCCGGACGCGTCGCTGCAGCGCTTCGTCCAGCGCGACGCCGGGCACTTCCTGCGCCACGGCGCTTCCTACGACCGGGTGCTGTACCACTTCGGCAATTCGAACGTGCACAAGCACATGTTCGCCCTGCTGCGCCGGCATCCCGGCACGGTGGTGCTGCACGATTTCTTCCTCAGCGGCGTGCTCGACAACATGGAACGCGACGGCGACGCGCCCGAGGCCTTTCTGCAGGCGCTGTACGCCTCGCACGGCTACACCGGCCTGCGCGACCACCGCGAGCACGGCCGCAATCCCACGATCTGGCAGTACCCCTGCAACAAGGAAGTGCTGGATCGGGCCGCCGGCGTCATCGTCCACAGCGACTTTTCGCGCCGCATGGCGGAGCAATGGTACGGGCCCGGCAGCGCCGACGGCTGGCGCACCATCGCGCTGCTGCGCGGCCAGGTGGCGCCCGGCGCCGACGCCGCCGCGGCGCGCCGCGGCGCGCGCGAACGCCTCGGCATCGGCGCCGACGACTATATCGTCAGCAGCTTCGGCATGCTCGGCGCGACCAAGCTGAACCAGCGGCTGCTGGACGCCTTTTTCGCTTCGCCGCTGGCGGCGGATCCGCGCTGCCGCCTGGTGTTCGTCGGCGCCAACGATCCCGGCCCGTACGGCATCGAGCTGCAGCGCCGCATCGCCGCCGCCGGCGCCGCCGCGCGCGTGCACATCACCGGCTTCGTCGACGCCGCCGCGTACCAGGACTGGCTGGCCGCCAGCGACTGCGCGGTGCAGCTGCGCGCCCAGACCCGCGGCGAAACCTCGGCTTCGGTGCTCGACTGCCTGATGCACGGCCTGCCGGCCATCGTCAACGCGCACGGCGCCGCCGCCGACCTGCCGCCGGATACGCTGTACATGCTGCCCGACCTGTTCGACGACGCGCTGCTGGCCGGCGCCCTGGCGGCGCTGCACGCCGACCCGGCGCGGCGCGCCGCGCTGGCGCAGGCGGGACGCGCGCACGTGGCGCGCCACCATGGGCCGGCCGCGGTCGGCGCCCGGTACGCCGAAGCGATCGAAGCGTTCGCCGCATCCAGCGCGCCGGCGCTGCGGCGGCAGTTGGTCGCGGTGCTCGCCGCGCCCGGCGCGCCGCGCCCGCCCGACGAAGCGGCGCTGGTCGAGGCCGCGCTCATGATGGCCGCCAACACCTTGCCGGGCGCGCCGCGCCAGCTGCTGGTCGACATCTCGGCACTGGTCCAGGCGGACCACAAGACCGGCATCCAGCGCGTGGTGCGCAGCATCGTGCTGGCCCTGATCAAGGAGCCGCCGCCCGGCTACCGGATCGAGCCGGTGTACAGCGAAGGCCTCAACCGCAGCTACCGCTATGCGCGCCGTTTCACCTGCGCCATGCTGGACGTGGCGCCGCTGGCGCTCGAGGATGCGCCGATCGAGGCGCGCGCCGGCGACCTGTTCCTGGGCCTGGACCTGGCCTCCAACCTGACCACCCAGAACCAGCCGCAACTGCTCGCCATGCGCAGCAGGGGCGTGCGGATCTGGTTCACGGTGTACGACCTGCTGCCGCTGCTGCGGCCCGAGTGCTTCCCGTTCGGCACCCAGAAGTACTACGGCGACTACATCGACGCCATCGCGCTGGTGGCCGACGGCATCGTGACCATTTCGCGCGCGGTGGCGGACGAACTGTCCGCATGGCTGGCGCAGCGCCCGAACCGCCGCCTGGCGCCGCTCAAGCTGGCCCACTTCCACCTGGGCGCCGACATCGACGCCAGCGCGCCGAGCGCAGGCATGCCCGCCGGCGCCGCGCAGGCGCTGGCGGCGCTGCAGGCGGCGCCGACGCTGCTGATGGTCGGCACGCTGGAGCCGCGCAAGGGCCAGGCGCAGGCGCTGGCCGCCTGCGAACTGTTGTGGGACAGGGGCGTGGCGCTCAACCTCGTCATCGTCGGCAAGAACGGCTGGATGGTCGACGTGCTGGCCGAGCGCCTGCAGTCGCACCCCCGGCGTGACAAGCAGCTGTTCTGGTTCGACGGCGTGTCCGACGAGATGCTGCTGCAGCTGTACGGCCACAGCTCGGCGCTGCTGGCGCCGTCGCAAGGCGAAGGTTTCGGCCTGCCGCTGATCGAGGCGGCCCAGAAGGGCCTGCCGATCATCGCGCGCGACCTGCCGGTATTTCGCGAAGTGGCCGGCGAACACGCCTTTTATTTCGAGGGCACCCGGCCGGAAGACCTGGCCGCGGCCATCGAACGCTGGCTGGCGCTGCACGCGGCCGGTCGGGCGCCGGCCTCCGGCGGCATGCCGTGGCTGACCTGGCGCCAGAGCGCCCTGCAGCTGATCGACGCCGTGGTGCGCGAGCGCCACCACGCCAGCGTGTCCGCCGGCCAGGTCGCGTGCCAGTTGCTGGTGGATGTCTCGGCGATGATGCGCGAAGACCTCAAGACCGGCATCCAGCGCGTGGTGCGGGCCCAGCTGCTGGAACTGCTGGCCCTGCAGAACAGGCAGCTGCAGGTGCTGCCGGTCTACCTCAGCGACGAGGGCGGGCGCTGGCACTACCGCTACGCGCGCCGCTACCTGCACGAGCTGGGCGGCACGGACAGCTACGGCGTGCACGACGACGAGGTCGAGGTCGCCAGGGGCGACGTGTTCTACTGCCCCGACCTGTTCCCGGGCGCGGTCAACGAGGCCGCGCAGGTCGGTGTGTACGCGCGCTGGCGCGAGGCGGGCGTGCGCATCTGCTTCATGGTGCACGACATCCTGCCGGTACTGCGCCCGGCCTTCTTCCCGCCGCGCGTCGAGAAGGTGTTCGGCGACTGGCTGCGCACCATCGGCCGCGAAGCCGACTGCCTGGTCTGCATCAGCGCCGCCGTGGCGGACGAAACCCGCGACTGGCTCGGCGCCGTCCAGGCCCGCGACGCGCTGCCGGCGTTTGCCGTGCTGCACCACGGCGCCGACATCGACGCTTCCCGCCCGAGCACCGGCCTGCCGCCGGACGCCGCCGCCACGCTGGCCGGCATCGCCGCCGCCCCGACCTTCGCCATGGTCGGCACCATCGAGCCGCGCAAGGGCCATATGCAGGCGCTGGATGCCTTCGAGCAGTTATGGGAGCAAGGCCTCGACGCCCGCCTGGCGATCGTCGGCGCCGAAGGCTGGAAGGGCTTGCCCGACAACCAGCGCCGCACCATTCCCGCGCTGATGGCGCGCCTGGGGCAGCACCCGGAGCTGAACCGGCGCCTGTACGTGGTGCACGGCGCCAGCGACGAATTCCTGGACCGCATCTACGCGGCCAGCGCCTGCCTGCTGGTGCCCAGCGAAGGCGAAGGGTTCGGCCTGCCGCTGATCGAGGCCGCGCGCCACGGCGTGCCGCTGCTGGTGCGCGATTTGCCGGTGTTCCGCGAAGTCGCCGGCGACCATGCCAGCTACTTCAGCGGCGACGCCGCCGCAGACCTGGCGGCGGCCGCCCGGGACTGGCTGGGCCTGCAGGCTGCCGGCCGGGCGCCGGCATCCACCGGCATCGCCTCGCGCACGTGGGCCGACAACGCCGCCGAGCTGATGTCGATCCTGTTCCCGTAGGCGCGCGCCCGCGCGAGAGTGTGTTCCCGAACGGTGCACCCTCTCGCCTGCCGCTACAATCGTTGCATTCGAGATCGACGGCCGGCTGTGCATCGCATTTCCGTCGTACACAGGACCAAGAGGACCAACGATGGCAACCGGCAACAGCAAGGAAGAGAACCTGGAGCAAGCGCTCGATGAACAGGGCGGCGGCCAGAGCGGGGGCATACCCGCCCAAGGCCTTATCGAAGGCAACGCTTACAATCCGATGGGCGGCGCGGGCATCAATCACTGGCAGGCCGGCTTCATCAGCCGCGACGGCCTGCTGGACCGCAACAACGTGTTCTTCGCCGCGGTCGAGATGACGCGCATGCCGATGGTGGTCACCGATCCGCGCCAGCCGGACAACCCGATCGTGTTCGCCAACGGCGCCTTCCTCGACCTGACCCTGTACAAGCAGGAAGACATCATGGGCCGCAACTGCCGCCTGCTGCAGGGACCGGGCACCGACCCCGCCGCCGTGCGCGAGGTGCGCGAGGCCCTGGAGCAGGAGCGCGCGGTGGCGGTCGATCTCTTGAACTACCGCGCCGACGGCAGCCAGTTCTGGAACGCGCTGTTCATCGGCCCGGTGTTCGACGGCGACGGCAAGCTGCTGTACTTCTTCGCCTCGCAGATGGATATCAGCGAGCGGCGCCAGACCCAGGACGCCTCGCTGCAGGCGCAGAAGATGGAAGCGATCGGCCAGCTCACCGCCGGCATGGCGCACGATTTCAACAACCTGCTGCAGGTCATCAACGGCAACCTCGAAGTCACCCTGCTCAGCCTCGAAAAACCCGATGTAGCGCGCGAGGCGCTGGTGCGCGCCCAGCGCGCCGCCATGCGCGCCGGCAAGCTCACCCAGCAATTGCTGACCTTCGCGCGCAAGCAGCGCCTGGAGCCCAAGCTATTGAACATCAACGGCCTGGTGGTCGAGTTCTCCGACCTGCTGGTGCGCACGCTGGGCGACCAGGTCGAGCTACGCCTCGACCTGCGGCCCGGCCTGCCGGCCTGCGTGCTGGACCCGATCCATCTGGAGATGGCGCTGCTGAACGTGCTGATCAACGCGCGCGACGCCATGCCCGAGGGCGGCGAAGTCACGGTCGCCACTTCGTTGATCCGCGACGACGACCAGCTCAGGCGCCACAAGCTGGCGCCGGGCACCTACGTGTCGCTGTGCGTGATCGACCACGGCAGCGGCATGCCGCCGGACGTGCTGCGGCGCGCCACCGAACCCTTCTTCACCACCAAGGGACCGGGCACCGGCCTGGGACTGGCGATGGTGCACGGCTTCGTCCAGCAATCGAACGGCCGCCTCGAGATCGACAGCGAGCCGGACCAGGGCACCACGGTGCGCATGATCTTCCCGGTCGCCGACAGCGCCGCCGCACCGGCGCACGCACCCGGCGCCGGTGCGGACGGCGCGCCTGCGGACGGCACCGCCGGCCCCGGCCAGGACAAGCCGTGCGTGCTGGTGGTCGAGGACAACGACGACGTGCGCGAACTGGCCGAGAGCGTACTGGGACTGGAAGGCTACGCGGTGCTGGCGGCTCCCAGCGGCGAACAGGCGCTGGCGCTGCTGGAACGGGGGGAACGGGTCGACCTGCTGTTCACCGACGTGATCATGCCGGGCGGGATGACCGGCCTGGAACTGGTGGAAAAGGCGCACGCGCTGCGCCCCGGGCTGGCGGTGCTGGTCACCACCGGCTACATGGACGACCTGCCGGAACGCGGCCGTGCATCCGGGCTGACGATCCTGGCCAAGCCCTACAAGCACGAGGACTTGCTGGCGCGGGTGCAAAAGGCGCTGAAGATCGAGCGCCGGTTGGCGGACTGGAATGCGCCGTAACTACGCTTGGAAGGCGGACAATCGCCCGGAACGTCGTCCCCGCGAAGGCGGGGACCCATGCTGAGTATCCAAAGTTGGTATTTTTGAAGCATCCTAGTTGCTTCTAGGAACCAAATTCTCTCGCTCAGCATGGAGGGGATAATGCCAGTGGCATTATCCCCGCTTTCGCGGGGAGTCGTTCTCGGCAGTGCTGGGAACGACGAGTTGTTGGCTAGGAATGATTTTTACATTACTGCTAGCAAAAAAACCTGCTTAAGGCAGAGATAACACTTATCTTGGACAGCAATGCGCCTTCGCGGGGAGTCGTTTCAGGCAATGCCTGGAACGACGGGCGGCAGCCGCCGGCATCACGCTGAACGGCGCCCTTCGCCTTACTGCTTCGGCACCCCGCCCAGCAGGAACGCCAGTTTCTGCTTCGGCTTCGACGAAGCGGATGGCGCCGGCGCCGGTTCCTGGCGCGCGCTGGCGGCCGGCTCGTAGGGCTTGAGGAACCACGGATCGACCTTGTCGCGGCGCGGACCGGCGTAGCCGCCGCGCTGCGGACGCTCGCCGCGGTCGCCACGCTCCGCACGATCGTTGCGCTCGCCGGAACGCGGCGCGCTGTCGCCGTCGCGGCGCGGACGGGCACCGTAGCGTTCGTTGTCACGCTCGCCGCCATGGCCGCGCTCGCCGCCGGGCCGGTGGCCGCGCGAGGGCGGCGCATAGCCGGTCAATTCGCCGCGCGTGATGGTCTGCTTGATCAGCTTCTCGATGTCGGCCAGCAGGCGCTCGTCCTTGTCCGAATATACGGACAAGGCATCGCCGGTTGCGCCGGCGCGGCCGGTGCGGCCGATGCGGTGCACGTAATCCTCGGCGTTGTACGGCAGGTCGTAGTTGATCACGCATGGCAGGTCGGTGATGTCCAGGCCGCGCGCGGCGACGTCGGTCGCGACCAGCACGTCGATGTCGCCGTTCTTGAAGGCGTCGAGCGCGGCGATGCGTTCCTGCTGGGTCTTGTCGCCGTGGATGGCGGAGGCCTTGATGCCGGCCTGCTCCAGGGTGCGTGACAGGCGCGAGGCGCCGATTTTGGTGTTCGAGAACACCAGCACCTGCTTCAGGTCGCGCGCGCGGATCAGGTGCAGCACCACATCGGCCTTTTGCGCTTCCTCGACCTTGTACAGGATCTGGGTGATCGCCGTGTTGGTGGCATTGCTGCGCGCCACCTCGATGGTGAGCGGATCGTTCAGGAAGCTGCCGGCCAGCTTCTTGATCTCGGGCGAGAAGGTGGCCGAGAACATCAGGTTCTGGCGCTTCTTCGGCAGCAGGTTGATGATGCGCTGCAGGTCGGGCAGGAAGCCCATGTCGAGCATGCGGTCGGCTTCGTCCATCACCAGCATCTGCACCTGGCCCAGATTGATGTTCTTCTGTTCGACGTGGTCGAGCAGGCGGCCCGGGGTGGCGATCACGATCTCGACGCCGCGGCGCAGGATCTCGGTCTGCGGCTTCATGTCCATGCCGCCGAACACGACGGTGGAGCGCAGCGGGGTGTGCTGGGCGTAGGCCTTGACGTTGTCGGCGACCTGGATCGCCAGTTCGCGCGTCGGGGTCAGCACCAGCGCGCGCACCGCGTGGCGCGCCGGCGACATGCTGGTGTTCGCATGCGGCAGCAGCAGCTGGATGATGGGCAGCGAGAAGCTGGCGGTCTTGCCGGTACCGGTCTGGGCGGCGCCCATGACGTCGCGGCCCTGCAGCACGATCGGGATGGCCTTCGCCTGGATCGGGGTCGGGTGCTCGTAGCCCTGGTCCGACAGCGCGCGCTGGATCTCGGGCGCCAGCCCGAAATCGGCGAAGCGCACGGTAGGGGCGTCGCCGGCATCAATGGTGGTCGGTGTTTCTGACATGTTTTCTTTCAGACATTAAAAGAAGCCCGGCAAGCGCGTACAGGATGCCGCGGCGCTGGCGCGAAGTCTCTTGCAGGGACGCCTTGTGAGTTCCCTTCGATTCGTTGCGCTCTACCGCCGGGCTGCGGCCGGGCATGGCCAACGCTGGAAAACCGGGATGACGGGACGCGCTGCGGCGGGTGAGGCGCGGCGGCTTGGCTGTCAGCGCCAACCGGCGCCGCACGGACGTAGAGATAGTAAACCACGCTCAAGGTTACCTCAAATCCCACCCTCTGTACATGGATTTTGCTTTACACGGCTTTACCTGCCTTTACATGAGGGTGCCCTACGGCAACCCCGAAAGCGGTCGATAATTGCTACAGATAATCAACTAGGGATGCATCATGGTAGCCAGCATCAGCAGCAATTCCATCTCCAACTGGGTCGACAACGTCTTTTCCAAGGTCGACACGAAGAACCAGGGATACATCGACAAGGCCAGCCTGGCCAGCGCCCTGTCGGCCGCCGGCGACACCGACTCGAGCGACAGCGACATCGACGACACCATCAAGGCGCTCGACGGCGACAGCGACGGCAAGGTCAGCAAGAGCGAACTGACCGAGGCGATGACCAAGCTGTCGGACCAGCTGAACGCCCAGTTCGACGCTTCGCGCGTAAACGGCGCCGGCGGCGGCATGCCGCCGGACGGCCCGCCGCCCGACGGCGAACCGCCCGAGGATGGCGACAGCGGCAGCGTGGACACGGCCAGCGGCAGCAGCAGCAGCGCCGCCGGCGGCATGGGCGCGATGGGCGGCATGGGCGGCATGGGCGGTCCCGGCGGCATGCAGGGCATGGGCGGGCCGCGCGGCGGCGGCGGCGCCAAGAGCGAAAGCAGTAGCGACAGCAGCAGCACCGACAGTACCAGCGCCACCAGCAGCACCAGCACCGACTACGTGGCGGCGGCCGACACCGATGGCGACGGCACCGTCAGCGACGCCGAGCAGGCCGCCTACGACAAGAAGGTGGCCAGCGGCGAGATCGACAAGAACGGCAACAGCACCGACAGCGCCAGCGCCACCAGCGGCAGCAACGGTGTCGACAAGCCCGAAAAAGGCGGCCACCGCAGGGACCCGATGCACGATGTGGCGCACGCGCTGCACCTGCTCAAGGCGTATGCCGATAACAGCGCGAGCGATACCGCGAGCGCGTCGGGTTCGAGCGCTTCCAGCACGAGCGCCGCCACCAGCAGCATCAGCGTCGAGGCTTGAGAACCGCGGCGGTCCCGCTCAGGACGTGATCAGCCCGTGCTCGTCGAGCACGTCGTGCAACAGCTCCAGGCGGATCATCGGATTGTCCAGCATGAGCATGTTGTGCTTCTGCCCGTTCGGCAGCGGCAGCAGCTCGCACCAGCGGTTGGCCACCCAGCCGCAATCGTCCAGGCGGAACGGCGGCTGCACCGGCCAGCGGCTCTGCGGCACGTCGTGCAGCGACGACAGCACGCGGTCGAGGGCATCGGCCGCCCCCTTCAGGTCGGACGGCACGCGCACGGCGCGGTCGTCTTCCAGCAGCTCGGCCTCGGCCATCCACAGGCCGTCGGGACGGCGCTCGGCATCCAGCACGCGAAAGCGCGCACCGCCGCGGCAGACCACCTGCAGCAGGCCGGGCGACGAAGCGCCGCTATCCTGCACCGACGCCAGCGTACCCGCGTGCAGGAAGCGTTCCTCGCCTTCCGGCGTGCGCACTTCCTGGCCGTGGGTCAGCAGCACCACGCCGAAGGGCTCGCCCTCGCCCAGGCAGCGCGCGATCATGTCGAGATAGCGCGGCTCGAAGATCTGCAGCGGCAGCACGCCGTCAGGGAACAGCACGGTACCGAGCGGGAACAGTGGTAGGGAGATGGTCGCCATGCGCGCATGATGACAGATTCGCCGCGCGGGACGGAGCACGATTGCGAAGCCGCCCCAGCCCTCGGCAGGCCTAGTCGTCCGGCCCTTGCAGCGGCATGCCGCGCACGGCATCCGCCAGCACGCGCAGGCGCCAGCGCAGCCGCTGCCAGCCCGGATCCGGCCGCGGCAGCACCCGCACCAGCACGCGCGCGCCGGGCGCGCCGTCGCAGGCGAACGGAAACTCGCCGGCCTGCTCGAACGGCAGGCGGAACTCGCGGCCGGGCAGCACGCGCACCTGGCCGAACACGTGTGCGCGCAGGTCGCGGTTACGCAGCAGCAGGACGTCGCGCACGCCGAGCGTGAGCAGCACGCTGGGCGGCACCGGCGCGGCAGCGCCGCGCGAAAACTCGATGGCGCGCTCGCGCGTCGGATAGTCCAGCGGCGCCAGCGCGCCCCAGGCCAGCAGGGCCAGCGACACGGCCGCGGCGCCCCAGTACAGGCGGCGCATCAGGTCCATGGCGAAAGGCGGAAAAAAGGGATGATGTTCATGGCGTAGGCCAGCCATTGTAGCCGTGGCGGACGCGGGCGGCCATGCCCGTTTTTCCGCGCATCCGGCGGGAACCTGAACGCGTATGCTAAGCTTCGACGGCGCGGTCGTTCGCGCCTCGCCTGCCTGCGCTTCCCCATCGGCACGGACCCATTACATCGCCCCCGGCGCGCCCGCATCCATGCCGCATCCACACCAGCCACCCGTTCCGTCCACCGACCGCCCTGCCCTGCGCGGCCGCGCCTTCGTTCCCTTCCTGCTGGCCGCGTTCGTGCTGCTGGTGTCCCTGGGCGTCACCTGGCTGGTCGCCGCGAATGCCCGGCACACCGCCCGCAGCGAACTGGAAAACACCTTTCACTACCGCGCGCGCGACCTGGAACGCCTGATGGCGGACCGCATGGCGGTGTACGAGCAGGTCTTGCAAGGCACGCGCGGCTTCCTGCGCGGCTCGGTCGACATCAGCCGTGCCGACTTCGCCCAGTACTACGGCGTGCTGCGCCTGAACGAACGCTTTCCCGGCTTCGAGGCGCTGGGCATCGCCACCATCGTCGATCCGGCGCGGCTGGCCGCGCACGAGGCGCAGGTGCGCGCCGAAGGCTATCCGGGCTACGCGGTCACCCCGGCGGGCCGGCGCGACCTGCTCACCGCGATCGCCCATATCCAGCCGCTCACCCGGCGCAACCTACGCGCCTTCGGCTACGACATGTACAGCGAGCCGACCCGGCGCGCCGCCATGGACGCGGCGCGCGATACCGGCCGCGCCGCGTCCACCGCCAAGCTGACGCTGGTGCAGGAAGGCGCCGCCGGCGACAGCGCGCCCCAATCCGGTTTCCTGATGTACGTGCCGGTGTACCGCGCCGGCCAGGCGCACGCCACGGTAGAACAGCGGCGCGCGGCCATCGTCGGCTGGGTGTACGCCCCGTTCCGCACCGCCGACCTGATGCACGGGCTGGGCGGCGAGCATGCCGCCGACCTGGAGGTGGCGCTGTACGACGGCCGCACGCAGGCCGTGGAGGCCCTGCTGTACCGCTCCGGCGGCGCCGCCGGCGCCGGCGTCAGCACGCGCCGGCCGCTGTTCGCGCGCAACGCGCTGCTGGACAATGCCGGGCGTCCGTGGACCCTGGCGATCCGTTCCTCGCCCGCCTTCGAAGCGGGCCTCGAACGCGGCCCGGGCCGCGCGATCGCCTTCGGCGGCGCCGGCCTCGGGCTGCTGCTCGCCTTCATCGTCTGGCTGCTGGCGACCGAGCGCCGGCGCGCGCTGCAGCTGGCCGGCGCCATGACGGTCGAACTGCGCGCCTCGCGCGACCGCATCGACGCCGAGCGCGCGCGCATCCGCCTGATCCTGCAGAACGCCTACGACGCTTTCGTCGCGGTGGACCCGAGCGGTTGCGTGACCGACTGGAACGCGCAGGCCTGCGCGCTGTTCGGCTGGAAGGAAGAAGAGGCGCTCGGGCGCGACGCCATCGCCCTGCTGGTCCCGGCCGGCCAGCGCGAGGAAGAGCGCGCCTGCCTGAAACGCTTCGCCGCGAGCGGCGCATGCGCGCGCCTGTCCGGCCCCTACGAAACCACGGCGCTCGACCGCCACGGCCAGGAAATCCCGGTGGAGGTCGCGATCACGGCGCTGCCCACTGCGCGCGGCCACGGCGTCACCGCCTTCGTGCGCGACATCCGGCCGCGCCGCGACGCCGAGGCGCGCGAACGGCACCGCCAGCAGCGCCTGGACGAGGCGCGCGGCGCCCTGCTGCGCTCGCAGAAGCTGGAAGCGGTGGGCAAGCTGACCGGCGGCGTGGCGCACGACTTCAACAACATCCTGCACATCATCAGCGTCAACGTCCAGCTGATGCTGAGACACGGGGAAGGCGAACGCAAGCGCCTGCTCGGCATCGGCGATGCGGTCGAGCGCGGCAAGAAGCTGTCGGCGCAGCTGCTCGCCTTCGCCCGGCGCCAGCCGCTGCACCCGAGCGTGGTCAGCCTGGCGCAGCTGATCGAGCGCATGGACACGCTGCTGCACCGCGCCGCCGGCGACGCCATCGCGATCCGCTTCGCCATCCCGCCCGGCCTGTGGCACGCGCTGGTCGATCCCAACCAGCTGGAAAACGTGCTGCTCAACCTGGTGATCAACGCGCGCGACGCGATGGACGGCCAGGGCAGCATCGTCATCGCGCTGGACAACCTGGCGGTGGCGCCCGGCGACGCGCTGGCCGACACCGGCATCGCCCCCGGCGAATTCGTGACGGTGGCGGTACGCGACACCGGCAGCGGCATGCCGCCGGACGTGATGGAGCGCGCCTTCGAGCCCTTCTTCACGACCAAGCCCGAGGGCAAGGGCACCGGCCTGGGCCTGTCGATGGCGCACGGCTTCGCCGAGCAGAGCGGCGGCCATATCCGGCTGGCCAGCACGCCCGGCGCCGGCACCACCGTCACCCTGTACCTGCCGCGCGCACTGCAGGAAACGGCGGATCCGCTGTCCGCGCCGGCGCCGCACTGAGGCCGCCGCGGCTGGCGTCCGGGGCGAACGTGCGCCGGTCGCGCGCGCCGCGCGGCTACACTGGGGCCGGCTTCACTGGAGAACGGATACTACGTGGCACCCATCAACAGCAAACCGGCACCGAACGACGTCGGGCGCGCCGTCCCGCATGCGCGCGGATTCGACAATGCCATTTCCCTGCTGCGCGAAGGCTACCGCTTCATGCCGCGCCGCTTCGAGGCGCTGGGAGCGGATGCGTTCACGACGCGCCTGATGCTGAGGAAGGTGCTGTGCGTGCGCGGCGAGGACGGCGCCCGCATGTTTTATCAACCGGGACGCTTCCGCCGCAAGACCGGCCTGCCGCCGACCGCGCTGGCGCTGCTGCAGGACTTCGGCAGCGTCACCACCCACGAAGGCGACATGCACCGCCAGCGCAAGGCCATGTTCATGTCGCTGTTCGGTCCGCACGAGCGCCAGCGCCTGGTCGACCTGGCCGCGGCGCAGTGGCGCGAGCGCTTCGACAAATGGCGCGGCATGCCGGGCGTGATCGTGCACCACGAAGCGGAGATCGTGCTGTGCCGCGCGGTGTGCCAGTGGGCCGGCATTCCGATCGGCCCGGAAGAAGCGACCCAGCGCGCGCGCGAGTTCTCGGCGATGGTGGACGGCGCCGCCTCGGTCGGCCCGCGCAACTGGAAGGCGCTGCTGATCCGTACCCGCACCGAGCACTGGGCGCGCGCATTGATCGACGCCGTGCGCGCCGGGACCATCCAGGTGCCGCTTGAGAGTCCGCTGAGCGTGATCGCGCGCCACCGCGACGCCGACGGAGAACTCCTGCGGCGAAAGCACGCAGCCGTGGAACTGATCAACCTGCTGCGCCCGACCGTGGCGGTGTCGCGCTTCATCGCCTTCGGCGTGCTGGCGCTGCACCAGCATCCGCAGAGCCGCGCGCGCCTGGCGGAGGACGACACCTATCTCACCTGGTTCGCGCAGGAAGTGCGGCGCTATTACCCGTTCATTCCGGCGATCGGCGGCGTCGCCAGCCACGACTTCGACTGGCACGGCATGCGCATCGCGAAAGGGACGTGGGTCTTGATCGACCTGTACGGCACCGACCATCATCCGGCATCATGGGGCGACCCGGAAACCTTCCGGCCGGAGCGCTTCGAGCGCTGGGAAAGCAGCGGGTTCGACCTGATCCCGCAGGGCGGCGGCGACCATTACGCCGGCCACCGCTGCCCCGGCGAATTCGCCACGCTCGACCTGGTGAAATCGGCGTTGCGCCTGTTCGCCACCGAGATCGACTACGCGGTGCCGCCGCAGGACCTGACGGTCAGCCTGCGGCGCATGCCGACCTTGCCGGCCAGCGGAATGGTGATCAGGGACGTGCGGCCGTTATAAATTCCGCCCGACCGATCAACCCTGGTGCACCAGGCGGCCCTGCTGCACGCGCACGCGGTCGCCATTGCGGAAACGCGGATTGCCCTGCTCGGTGAAGGTGCGATGGCCGCCGTTGGCCATTTTGACGCGCACGTCGGTATAGGTCACCGCCTTCATGTTGCGCTCCAGGCGATTGCCGCCGTAGGCGCCGCCCACCGCGCCCGCGATGGTGGCCAGCGTGCGGCCGTTGCCGCTGCCGACCTGGTTGCCCACCAGGCCGCCCAGCACCGCGCCGCCGGCGGCGCCCAGGCCGCTGCCGCGTTCGGCATCGCGCTGGTAGGTATTGGTCGACACCACGGTGCCGCAGTTCGAGCATTGGTTGTAGTGGTTCTGCGGTGCAGCCTGGCTGACGGCCGGTGCGGCGCCGGCGGTGACGAAGGCGGCAACCAGGGCCGCGCGAGCGATGGTACGGATAGCGATGTTCTTCATGATGTTCCCCTCAAAAGTGTTCTTGTGACAAGCATGGTAGAGAGCTTATAGAGGGAACGGCGCACGGGAAAGGGAGAAACGGTATCAGATGCAAGCGGATGTAACCGGCTGTGCCTGGCAGTAATCCGCCTCGCCGGATGGGTCGGCATCGCCGTCCTGTGCGTCACAGAACGGAAGCACGGCCGGGTGCCACCTATCCTTGAGCCGTCCGCCCCTGGCGATTGAAAGATCCGGCTCATGGAAAAACGTCCCTTCGACATCGGCATCGCCCTCGAACGCATCGAGCAAGCCGTGCAACCCTGGCCCAAGGCCGCCCTGTTCCAGCTGTTCGAGGAAGGCTATACGACCACCTTCGAGCAACTGCTGGCCTGCATCATCTCGATCCGCACCTACGACGAGGCGACGCTGCCGATCTCGCGCAGGCTGTTCGCGCGGGCGCGCACGCCGGCGCAGGTCGCCCGGCTGAGCTGGGAAGCGCTGGATGCCCTGATCAGCCCCAGCACCTTCCACGAGCGCAAGGCCAACCAGATCCTGGCCATCGCGCGCGCCGTGGAAGCAGCCTACGGCGACGTCCTGCCCGGCGAACGCGAGGTGCTGCTGTCGTTCGCCGGCGTCGGCCCCAAATGCGCCAACCTGGTGCTGGGCGTCGCCTGCGGCACGCCCGTGATCAGTGTCGACATCCACGTGCACCGGGTGACCGGGCGCTGGGGCTACGTGAAAGCGTCGACGCCGGAAAAGACCCTGGCCGCGTTGGAAGCCAAATTGCCGCGCGCGCACTGGATCGACATCAACCGCCTGCTGGTGCCCTTCGGTAAGCACATCTGCACCGGCAACCGGCCGCGCTGCTCGACCTGCCCGGTTTTGGACATGTGCGACCAGGTGGGCGTGACCGAGCAGCGCTGACACGTTTTTCAGCCATGGCCGCGGTGCTTCCTGCGCACCGCGCGCCGCGCCCGCCCGATCGCCCGCGCGATGTTGATCGCCACGAGCACATAGCCGACCCAGCGCGCGCCATGCGGCGGCAGGCTGGACGCCAGGTCGGGCAGGTGCGCTTCCAGCACGCGCGCGATTTCGCTGGCGAAGGGGAGCATGGCCAGCAGCGCGGCGTTCAGCCAGCCGCCGAGCGAACGCAGGATGGTGCGCAGCCGCTGCCCGATCGCCGGTGCTGCGTGCCGTCCCGCTTCATCGCGTCGATCGGCGCGCGCCAGACGGGTCCATTGGTAGACGATCCAGAGGATCGAAACCAGGGCCGCCAGCGGCGGCAAGGCATCGGCGATGGCGCCGACGATCGACGTTGCCACGTCCGCCAGGGGCAGGACGTCGAGGGTGGATGCAAGCTCGTACATTGAAAACCTCTACCTTGAATGAACCCGTGCCGGACGGGCGCTGCCTGTTCCGATCCACGATGCCGGACCGGAAACGAAAAAGCCCGAACGTGCGACGGTTCGGGCTGTCGAGACAGGCAATCGGTACCGGCTGCCTGTGCTGCTTCGGGTTCCGGCTATCGGTGGCGGCGGGCCGCGCAGTACGAGTGCCGAAAGGATGTCGATGGGTGTGGACCCGAGCCGGTGCGGCCGCTGCCGCGCTGTTGATCCGCTTTTTATCCGCTGTTTATCCGGCTTTCCATCCGGGTGGGCGGCCATGCAGGCGCGCACTGGCACGGCGGGCATGACGGGCAGCGATGTTGTGCAATTCGCTCACCATGTCCCGGACGCGCTCGTGCACGAAGCCGCCGGCGTGGCGGATCGGTTGCTCGCCCCTGCCGCCGCAATCGGCGCAATCGAGGGCGTCGTGCTGGCCGGTGCCGCCGCAAGCCTTGCAGCCGCCATCGAGCCAATGGGCCAGCGACAGTTCGGCGACGGTCCGGTACAGCGCGTGCGCCGCCTGCGCATTCCACGCCGTGTTTTCCGGCGCCCACCTGCGTG
Organism: Massilia forsythiae; assembly: GCF_012849555.1. Lineage (NCBI taxonomy): Bacteria > Pseudomonadati > Pseudomonadota > Betaproteobacteria > Burkholderiales > Oxalobacteraceae > Massilia > Massilia forsythiae. The sequence goes on along the minus strand of NZ_CP051685.1, from coordinate 2,825,910 downwards.
CACGCCCGCGCCTTGCCACTTCGGCCATCCACAGTCGCAGCAGTTGCGCCAGGCTGGCCGGGTCGCGCCGCGCGTCGTCGATGGTTCGCACGCGCTGCAGCAAGGCGCCCAGGTCGCCGTCGCTCCCCGCCGCAGCCAAGGCACTGGCAAGCAACGGGTCGGTCGTGCCATGCCGCGCCGCTTCCTGCCGGCCTGAAGTGCCCAAGGCACGGGAATAGCGTTCGTTGAATCCCATTTGCTCCTCCATCGATAGCAGCCATGCGGCAGCCAGGCGCAGCGTGTCCGTGTTGCTTTTCCTGCCGCTTCAACCATTTATTGCGCCGCCGCCTGGATATTATTAAACACCATGTTTATAATCCAAGTCAACATTTTGTGTAACACATCTTGTTTAGCCCAATGGACAATCGCGACATGCACATACAAATGAAACGCCTCTACGAGGCTGCCGAGGTGCTGGCCGGGCTGAAGACACAGGCGGACATCGCCCGTGCCCTGAACCAGTCACAACAGACGGTCAACAATTGGGAAGCCCGCGGCATCTCGAAGGCGGGCTTGTTGAAGGCGCAAGGCGCGATCGGCTGCTCGGCCACCTGGCTGGAAACCGGCGCGTCGCCGATGGCGCTGGCGGCGCGCCCGGGCGACGACGGTGCCGAAGTGGCGCTAGCGGACGCCGTCGACAATCCCTTCATCGAGGAAGCCAAGGGTGTGCGCATCGGCGACGAGCCGGACACCATCCCGATCCGCAAGGTCACCCTGAAACTGCGCGCCGGCGTGACCGGGTTCGAGACCGAGCCGGACCTGGCGGACCTGGACGATGGCGGCGTGCTGCACCTGCCGCGCGCGGTCATCGAGGCCAACAAGCTGGTGCCGCATCAGCTGCTGGCGATCCGCGTGCGCGGCCAGAGCATGGAGCCGATGATGTTCGAGGACGACGTGGTGGTGGTGAACACGGCGGACAGGAAGCCGATCAGCCGCGAGATCTATGCGCTGAATTTCAACGGCGAGGCGCTGGTCAAGCAGCTGGTCAAGCGCAACAGCGAGTGGTTCCTGTGTTCGGTGAACGTGGATTTCGGGCCGATCAACGTGCGCAGCGGGCAGTGCAGCGTGGTGGGACGGGTGGTGTACCAGCCCGGGCGGGTGTTGACCGGGCGCCTGTGAGCGCCCGGCCGCCGCGCCCGCTCACTGGGTAAAGGCGATCAGTTCGATCTTCAGGTCGCGCATGCCGTCCGGCGCATAGACCGCGATCGCCTGCGCCTTGAGCGCATTCTCGTACAGCCCGCTCCTGGTGGTCAGCAGGAAGTAATAGGTATCCGGACGCACCGGCACCGCCGCCGGCACCTGCGGCATGTGCTTGAGCGTGATGCCGGGCAGCGCCGACATCACGATGCGTTCGATGTCGTCGGGCGAGCCGATCTTGAAGCGCACCGGCACCGCCGCCACCAGCTCGAGCGCCGGCATGTCGGCGCTGACGGCCAGGCACAGCTGCATGTCCTCGCCCAGTTTGGACGTATCGAGCGCGCCCCGATAATGGGTGCGGCGATGGTCTTGTGCGACCAGCTCGATCGTGAAGTACCTGGCCGAGATGACGGTATCGACCAGGTCGCGGATCACCGTATCGAGTTGGGCGAATGCAATGCCCGGCTCGTCGTGCACATAGGCGGGCAGGTCCGACGTCGCGTAGCGGTCCGAGAACGTCAGCAAGCCGCCCGCCAGCGCCAGCAGTTTTTCGTAAAGCGCCTCCGGATGCCCCACGCGCGAGCGCGCGTAGTGCTGCAGCGAGGCGTTCGCCGTGCCGATGATGTTCAGCATCCACCACGAGGTGATGTCGCCGGCATGCACTTCGAAGGTGGCGGCGTTGGTCTTGCGGTGCGCACGGTGCAGCGACACGGCCTTGGCGGTCAACGCGCTCATCAAGCCGTCCAGCAGTTGCCGCAGCGGCGGGGCGGCTTCGAGCGCCACGCACGGCGGCACGAAGGCCGGATCGGCCTCGAAGCCGCCGCGCGGATCGCGGTGGATGCGCAGCACCGGAAAGCCGACGTGGCCGTCGCGCGGCTCGGCGTGGGTGAGCAGGCGGATGCGCTTTTTCAGGAACGGCACGTCGATCGGCACCGCATCGCTGAACAGGTCGGACGTTTCCGCTTCTGCCAGCGCATAGCGGCCGCCCTCTTCCGCATTGGCGCCGTGCGGCCGGATGGTCGGGAGCGCGGCGTAGATCGTGAAGGTGTTGATCTCCTGCGGCAACTGGGCCAGGTCGAGCGCAACCGGCAGCAGGTCCGCCGCGGGGGCATCGTAGACCGCGCCATCCTGGAAGATCAGCGACATTGCCTGCGCTTCGAGCAGGTTGTGCCCGAGCCCTTGCAGGTTCCACTGCAGCGAGCGCACGCCCCAGAAGTTGGGGTGAAGGGCGGACACCATGCCGAGCAGCCGCGTCTCGTGGTACATGTCTTGCCGCTGGAAATGCTGCGGTCCCAGCGTCAGCCCTTCGGACCACAGGATTTTCGCTCCCAGGCTCATCGCTTTCTCCTTCGTGCAGGTTCATCCAGTCCAGATTCGACAAAGCATGGCCGGCATCGCGCAGCGAATTATTGATCTGGCGCATTTACGCTACCGCTTTTTCTTGTAGATGCCTTTATTGATGAAGCGCAAATTTACTACCGGAAAGAACGAAATAATGACGCTTCTTGCGCCCTGAGGCGGTCTTCGAGGAAACAGCATGCAGCGTTTCGTGCCCGGCTTGTTCGACCGTCTGGATGCCGACGACGATAGCGACGCCCACGGCCGCTTGCGCCCGTCACCCGGGCGCGCCGACGCGTGGCAGGAAAGCATCACGCGCGACCTGGAAGCGCTGCTCAACACCCGCTCGGCCCTGCTGCCCCAGGCGCTGGCCGGCTACGACGAGGTCGGCAAGTCCGTGGTCAACTACGGCCTGATCGACTTCGCCGGCATGTGCATGACCAGCGACGCCGACCAGAAGCGCATCTGCACCGCGGTGCGGCTGGCAATCGAGCGCCACGAACCGCGCCTGCACAAGGTCAGCGCCACGTTGCAGCCCAGGAAAGGCGCCATCAACCGGGTCGACTTCGTGATCACCGCCGAACTGAAGAACGATCAATCGGCCGAAGCGATGCAATTCAACGCCGTGTTCCAGCCATCGCTGCAGCGCTATTCGCTGCAGCGCATCCGCAGCGCTCCTTAGCCACGATCGCCATGGACCAACTGTTTGCGCAGTACGAACGCGAGCTCGTCACGATGCGGCAGCTGTGCCGCGAATATGCCGAGCGCTATCCGAAGGTCGCGGCCAAGCTGCAACTGGGCGGCGACGCCTGCGACGATCCGCACGTCGAGCGCCTGATCCAGGCGGTCGCGCTGCTGTGCGCGCGCGTGTCGAAGCGCCTGGACGACAGCTATCCGCAATTCACGGAAGCGCTGCTGGAACTGCTGTTTCCGCACTACCTGCGGCCATTTCCCTCGTGCGCGATCGCACGCGTCATGCCGTCCGCGCAAGACACCGGCAGCAGCTGCGGCAGCGGCGGCAAGACGGTTGCGCGCGGCACCTCGCTGGCATCGAAGCCGGTGCACGGCGTGGCGTGCACGTTTCGCACCGTCTACGCTGTCGCGCCGTCCCCGGCCGCCATCGCTTCGGTCAAATTCGATGCGCTCATCCGCGCGCCGGCATCGACCAGGCTGGCGCCGGGCGTGACGGCATCGATCGCCATCGAGTTCGCCTGCGCGGCGGCCATGCACGCGCAACACGCGGCGCCGTTGCGGCTGTATCTCGACGGCGACGCCTCGTTCTGCGCGGCGCTGCGCGATGCGCTGTTCCTGCGCGCGTCGGCAGCCTATGTCCAGGCCGGAACGGAAAGCGAATGGCGGCCGCTGGCCGCGCTGCCGGTCGCGCCGGTCGGCTTCGCCGACGACGAGGCGCTGATCCCGTTCGACGCCCGTTCGCAGCGCGCCTACCGCATCCTGGCGGAGTTCTTCGCCTTCCCGGAAAAATTCAACTTCGTCGACATCGACCTGGCCGCCGTGCGCGCGCGCCTACCGGCGAACTGCACGCGCTTCACGCTGCACCTGGCATTGGCCGGCGTGGCGCCGGGTTCGGACCAGGCCAGGATGCTGGCCGGCCTGTCGGCCCACAGCCTGCTGCCCGGCTGCACCCCGGTGGTCAACCTGTTCCAGCAGCCGGCGGTCCCGATCGGCTACGACCAGCACAGCGCCGACTACACCGTGGTGGCCCATCCCACGCACGCGGCCGCCTATGAAATCTATTCGGTGGACCGGGTCCACATGGTACAGCGCGAGGGAAAAGCCTTCCCGGCGCTCGAATTCCGTCCCTTCTATTCGCTACGGCATGGCGAGAACGACAGCCATAAAGGCCGCTATTGGCTGCTGCGCCACGACGACACGCTGGCCGCCATCAGTCCCGGCCACGAAAAGGCCATCGCCCTCGTCGATGCCGACGGCGAGGCCCTGGCGATCGAGCGGAGCACGCTGTCGATCGACCTCACCTGCACCAACCGCGAACTGCCATGCCTGTTGAGAACCGGGGCGGCCGGCGGCGACCTGTCGGTTCCCGGCGCCACAGAAGGCGCGACGATCCGCTTCCTGCGCCGGCCCACGCGGCCGCATCGCCTGACGAACGGCCAGGGCGCCCACTGGCGCCTGATCTCGCACCTGACGCTGAACCACCGTTCGCTCGTCAAGGAAGGCGCGCATGGCCTGCGCGAGATGCTGACCCTGTACGACATCACCGGTTCGGTGGTCTCGCAACGCCAGATCGCCGGCATCGTCGGGCTGGAACATGCCGAAACCACCGCCTGGATCCGGCACAAGCGCGGCGCCTCGCTGGCGCACGGCACCGAAGTGCGCCTGACGATCGACGAGGAAGCTTTCGTGGGCGCCGGCCTGCATCTCTTCATCCAGGTGATCGACCAGTTCTTTGCGCTGTACGTCCAGATGAACAGCTTCATCGAGCTGGTGGTCCTGTCGCAGCGAACCGGGGAGGTACTGTGCCGATGCAAACCGAGAAGCGGCAGCATGGCGCTGTCATGAGCGGGCGCCGGCAATGATGGAACGTCTGACCACGGCGCCGCACAGGTACCGCTTCGCCCAATTGCTGAACATCCTGGTGCGCGTGCTGCGCCGCCAGGGCATTCCGTATGCCCAGGCGTTCGGCCAGGTGCTGCGCTTCCGTAACAGCCTGTCGCTGGGCTTCCCGGCCAGCGAGATCGAAAGCCTGCGGGTCGAGCCGGCGGACGGCACTGCCCTGCACCGCATCCACATCACGCCGGCGTTCATCGGCCTGCTGGGCGCCAGCGGCACCCTGCCCCTGCACGATACCGAACGGGCGGCCGCCAAGACGGGGCCGGGCGGCGACGAAAGCTGGAAACCGTTCATCGACCTGTTCTCGAACCGCGCCATCGGCCTGTTCTACGAGGCCTGGGGAAAATACCGCGTCGAACACGGCTTCAACACCCGCGGCCAGGACGACTTGCTGCCGCTGCTGAGCGCACTAGGCGGCCTGCGGCCGGCCGGCTTCGGACCGGGCAAGCCGCACGCATCGCTGCCGGCGCAGGTCGGCGCCTACTATGCCGGGCTGCTCGGGACGCGTCCGATCGCTGCCTCGACCGTGGAGCGCGTACTGGGCGACTACTTCGGGGTTCCGGTGCGTCTCGAGGAATTCGTCGGCGCCTGGGATCCGCTCCCGGCGCAACGGCGCAGCACACTGGGCGTGACCGACCCGGTCCTCGGCTTCGGCGCCGCCTTGGGCTCGCGCATATGGCGCAACGATGTGCGCGTGCGCCTTCACATCGGTCCGCTGGATGAAGAAGCGGCGCAGGCGTTCCTGCCGCGTGGCCGCTCGCATGCGGCGTTGACGGAGATGGTCGAGCTGTTCTCGGTGCCTTGTGTGCAGTACGAAGTCAGGCTGTTGCTGGACAAGCCGGCGTTGAAGCCGCTGACGCTGGCGACCAGGGGGCCGGAGCGCAGGCGCCTCGGCTTGAATTCCTTCCTGACGGTCAGCGCCGGCAAGGCGAGCCGGCCGGATATCCGTTCCATTCTCCGTCTGACGCCAGTTGCAAAGACTGGACGATAACGATCGGGAGGCGTTGTGCTGCTGCCACTTGTCTTCCAGCGCCGAGTCCGCTTTTGAGCCAAGTCAAGCTTCGTCATTCTCGGTTGCGTACCTTGACTGTTGGAAATCTGATATTCGACAAACCCTTGGAGATAGCCGATGGAGGAAATTCAAGCGATCGCGGTGGATGCTGCGCTATCGGCGTTCGGCCTCGATGCCCAGCACGACCGCCTGCTGCGCATCGACTTCCCGCACGGCGACGGCCCGGACCGCATCCTCCTGGTCAACCGGTTGCGCGCGCACGAGGAAGTCTCGCGCTGCTTCCGCTTCGACGTCGAACTGCTGTCCGACAACGCGCACATCCTCCTGAAACCGCTGATGGGACGCATGGTCACGATTTCCCTGGTGCGCGAAGACGGTTCGCTGCGCTACTTCAACGGCTACGTCACGGAATTCCGCTTCGTGCGCACCGACGGCGGCTTTGCGTTCTACCGCATGGTGCTGGAACCGTGGCTGGCCTTTGCCAGGCTGCGCAAGGACAACGTGTCTTTCCACGGCAAGACCGTCGTCCAGATGACCGAACTGACCTTCGCCCATTACCGCCAGGCCGACTGGCACGCGGCTATCCTGGGCGAGGACCTGCCGATCACCTGCGCCAACCAGTACGACGAGACCGACTACAATCACCTGCACCGCCGCTGGGAAGCGCTCGGCCTGGCCTACTGGTACGAGCACCGCGAGGATGGCCACACGCTCTGGCTGATGGACAAGAGTACCTACGCGGAAGCCATCGATCCGCACGGCATCGACGATTCTGGCGAGATCCCGTTTCGCGACAAGACCGGATCGCTCGAGGACGACGGCATCCACGAGTGGAGCGCCATCCGCCGCATCGGCTCCGGCCAGACGACGCTGGCCAGCTTCGACTACAAGAACCCCGTGGCGCAACGCTCCAGCGCCGACTCCCTCAACGACCAGGGCGACGTGTTTCCCCATGAAGTCTACGAAGACATGGGCTCGTACGGTTTCCGTACCCATTTCGAGGGCGAACAGCGCGCGCGCCGGCGCATGGACGAGCAGGACGCCAACACCCAGTATTTCGAAGCGCGCGGCAACGACCGCAACGCCCAGTCGGGCCGGTACTTCACGCTGGCCGACCACTTCAGCGCCGAGCCGCAAGTGCCGAAGTGGGGCGAAGCGCCGCGCCGTAGCATCGCCGACCGGCACTACCTGATCTTGAGCGTCGACCACGAGGCTAGCAACAATTACCAAGCTGGACGCGGCGCGCCGTCGCATTACGCAAACACCTTTCGCTGCGTGCGCAAGGACCTGATGTGGCGCCCAGGGCGGTATTACAACAGCCGGCCTTGTAGCGATCCCGGCATCCAGACGGCGCTCGTGGTGGGGCCGTCCGGGGCGGAGATCCATACCGATGAGTATGGGCGGATCAAGGTGCAGTTTCACTGGGACCGGCTGGGTGCGTATGACGAGAACAGTTCGCCCTGGCTGCGCGTGATGTCTTCCGGGGCTGGCAGCGAGTTCGGCAATATCCGCTTGCCGCGGGTGGGCGAAGAAGTATCCGTCGTGTTCCTTAACGGGAATATCGATCATCCGATGGTGCTGGGGGTACTGCACAACTACAACCATATGCCACCGTGGCAGTTGCCGCAGCAGAAGGCCTTGAGCGGGTTGCGCAGCCGCGAGCTGGAAGCGGGGGAAGGCGGCCACCGTGGGAATCATCTGGTGCTGGACGATACGCCGGGCAAGATCCAGGTGCAGTTGAAGAGCGATCATCAGTGTAGTCAGTTATCACTTGGGCACATCGCGCGTATCGAGGACACGTCCGGCCGCCAGGACGAGCGCGGCGAGGGATGGGAGTTGCGCACCGATGGGCATGGCGTGGCGCGGGCGGGCCAAGGCATGCTCATTACCACGGAGGCGCGGCCGAATGGCGACTCTCATATCAAGGACATGGGCGAAACGATCAAGCAGTTGTCGACGGCAACGGAGCTGCAGGAACAAATGGGCAAGTTAGCGCAGCACTACGGCGCTCAGGAGAACCAGGAACTTCAGCAAAATGACACGGTGAATGACCTTCAATCCCAGAACCAGGCTTTCCAGGGAGGAGGTACAAAAGAGTTTCCGGAGTTGGCCGAGCCGCATCTGGTCGTCACGAGTCCAGCAGGTATCGAGCTGAGCTCCGCACAATCTACGCACATTGCCAGCAACCGTCATACAGCCATTACCAGTGGCAAAAGTCTATCGATCGCAAGTGCTGAAGGGCTATTCGCGAGCATCGGCAAGACGTTCCGTTTATTCGTACACAAAGCTGGGATGAGGCTGATCGCCGCTGGTGGCAAGGTTTCGGTGCAGGCGCAGAACGATGACGTCGAGGTTATCGCCAACAAGGTGCTTGCGCTATTGAGCGAGTCGGACTGGGTCGACATCCGGGGCAAGAAAGGCGTGAGGCTACATGGCGCTAATCACGTATTTGAAATCAGTGACAAAACACAATTCTTTACTTCGTCGCCCGTTCTTTTCCACGGCAACCTTGAGACCTTGCCCCCGAAAAATATTTCGGCTGCACCTGAACAAAAAAGACAAGCTTTCACCGTCGCGCCCAGTGCCAGTTCCGCTGTAGAAACCGACCACCACCTTGAAAGCACCTTTGCATTTAACCAGATCGAGCAGGTCGCAAAAAATTTTACATATGCCGAATTTGTCATGTTTTTGGCACCCATATTTGGCTATGACATACCTGCAGAAACCTATATCAAACTGCACGAGGAATTAAGAAATGGCTCGATCAAACAGCCGGCCATAAAGGTGATGAGGAGTTGTCATTACCCTGCTTCATTTGACAACGAAACACGCGAAATATTGGTACACCAGACGGCTGCCGATCGCGCTGCAGCGGGCAACGACCACTCCTGGGAACTGCTGACCGCATTAATCCACGAATTTGGTCACTACATCGATTTAGTACTACGCAAGGATTTGGCCGAGAAAAATCCAGATGGCACTTCTACACTCAAATCCGATGCAGAAGGCGATGAGGGGGCGAAATTTGCCTACAACATTGCCTTTTTCGATTTTTGCAATACCGGTTCAACAACATATGCTATCTATCGCTCGCCCGCCTTTGACGGCGAACTTAAAGTCGATTACCACGAGGTACAGCAAGCCATAAAAAAATCGCAGGATGAAGATGCGCAACACAACGAAGGAAAAGAGGGCAATGTTGAATTTTTTGGTGCAGGACTAGGCGAACATCATAAAGAGCGACCGACTTCATCGTTTGGTCATCAATCGATCGAACATGCTTTACTTAACGCCTCGATAAATTTTAAAGACGAAGATACACTCAAAAAGATATATTTCGGAAACTGGCTGCGCGATTACTCGCAATTGCTCGATCCTTCCATCGTACGAAAGCCTGAAGCGCCTAGAAACTTTCCCACAGCGTTTTCTCGTCAAGAGTTAACAGAGCTGGTAGACATTTTTGCAGAATTAGAATTTGTGCAAGATCCAAAGAAAAAGCAAATATTTAAAGTTACTCCATCCATACTGGGAGTATACCGACCTGTAGAGCACATTGACAATCCAACCAATAACTCCACCAATACGCCGGATCCACATACTATCGACAAAGATTTCCAGCCAAAAGCTTCTGCTGAGTACACTTCTATCGATCCAACAACGTCGATGAAGAGGTATATCGATTCTTCAGCAACATACATGTCTGGCGAGATAAACAAGGCACTAGTTGCTGGTCCAGGGCCGGAGGGATACAGACATTTCGGCGCAGCACTTCACGTACTTGAAGATTATTTCGCGCACAGCAATTTCGTGGAACTCAGCTTAAGGAAGGTGGGACACGTTCATGTTCTTCCATGGACATCACCCACACCTGGAAAACACAATCTTCCGGTCGTCACTGGAATGTTCGACTCTGACGATGTGATTGCCAGTACAGCTGGAACTATCGCCGATATAGTGTTCAAGGTGGAATGGAAATTCACACCAATCGAATCCGGCGAGCGCACGAAAGCAGATCGAGTTTTGCTTATATTACTACGCGCGCACAGTGACCCACGCGTATTGCAGGCATACGAAGATTATCTGAAAATAAGGGATAATCTTGCAAAAATACCGGGATATAAATACATGGGAATAATCCCTCATTACACGGTTGGATTGATTGCCAATATTAATAATTTCGTTTATAGCACCTTGCTTCACCTTGTTGGAAATAGCGTTGACGATCAGCAAATCGTCCGTGTAGGTGATCCTAATACGAACGGATCGACAAATCCAACACATTCTCAGTTGGCAAAAGATCATGATAACCATCCATTCCATACTCTAGCTGCGGAATTAGCGAAAATCGCTGTGACAAAAGTTGGATCAGCAGTTGCGGACCGCTGGTGGAACGGAGATACAGCAATCGATCCTGCACTAATTGCTCGAGGCTTTCTGACTCATCCATTCGACACGAATTGGCAAGACAAGCTGGTAACGGATTGGGCAGTAAAACACCCGAAAGAGGTGAAGCGAGGGGAATCTGCAACAGAATGGGAAGCGATCGAGAAAGCACATAAAAAAGAAGTACTTGATTCCATAAACAGAGCTAAAAAAATGAGCCAAGAATCTTGGGACTACATCAACAAAAATTTCACTACACTTTTTAAAGAAAAGAATCAGATAAAAAAATGATGAAAATATTTCTCCGTGGAACAATACTTGTCTTTTCATTGTTTGCTCCCACTTCCAAAGGCGCAGAACCTTCCGATCAATCAATTTCCGAGAAGAAAAGAGAACCTACGATGTTAGACCGGTGGAACGAAATCAAACATCAAGCTGCGCTAGCAACAGGTGCTATAACTGCCCTCCCTCAACCACGGCATGTAAAAAGACAGGCCAAGCCTGAAATCATTATAAAAGGATCAAATATTTTTTTTGACGGCAAACCCTTAGAATTCGGGTGGACATTGGCATCATGGAAAAGTATCTTAAAAAGAAATCCCCATTGCGACAAGACAGAAATCGTATGGTGCGTATGGGAAGATTTGGGATTAGAAGTTTCCACAAGGGCAAAAAGTAACTTTGGCGTTAGCACGATTGTTATTAAATTAAGCATACCTGAGCATTTGCTTCACGAAACCAGAACGCCCTATCCTGATGGAACGCCTGATAACACGCCAAAGGCAGACTGGTTAGCGCGTCACCCTTTTACCGGCTATCTAGAAATAGACGGGTTCGGAATCGATAAAGAAACGAAGTTCTGGGAACTTCAATCCAGCATCGACGTTCATCGAAATCTGAGCTGCGGGCTAACAAGCTGTGAGTTTCCCAGCGGCATATTCGGCCCCAAAAGCACAATCGACTTACATTTGAATGGTGGAAGCGAATCAGCAACAATCGAAGAAATTAAAATTTATACCACATCTCGTTGAGCTTCTAATACTCAAATCCCAAACGGAATTACAGCATGGTTACTGCCACAGTCATGGGCGTACCCAATCGCGTAAAGCGATTAAGGACGGCAGCACGAACCTGTAACTCGGCCACCTGACGGTCGAAGTCACATGCCATAACGCGTTCACCAAGCAGATTGAAGCAACGCATTTTGGTCTCGACAAGGCTATGCCGATGATAGCCGCTCTACTTCTTCCAGATTTTCCGGCCAAACCGGCGCATAATCGTCAAGATGATATTGAGGGCTTTGGCACCGGACCGCTGTCCCTTCCGTGGCTTGCCGTTCTTGCGCGTGGGAATGATCGCCTGCGCCCTCCGTTGCGCAATCGCTTCGTGACAGCCTTTCGTATCATAGGCACCGTCGCCGCTGAAGCTCGCAATAATTTCCTTCGTAGGAATCTGGTCGAGAAAACACGGCAGTATCGGTGCATCGCCAGTGGCGTTGTCGGTCACCTCGATGGCCCGGATTTCCAGCGTGGCCGCGTCGATGCCAAGGTGAACCTTGCGCCATTGGTGATGGTACGCGGCCCCATGCTTTTTGGTCTTCCACTCACCTTCACCCAGCATCTTGATGCCCGTGCTGTCGCCAAGCAGGTGGAATCCCGTCGTTGTTGGCTGCGCCCCGATCGTCACCGAAAGATGCTTCTGACGGCGGCTGACGATGCTGAAGTCGGGAACCTGCCAATCCAGTCCGGCAAACTCGAGCAGGCTCTTCGTCATGCCCATCGCCTGACGCAAACGCAGATCGAACAGGCCTTTGATAGCCAGGCAGAAGGGAACCGCCGCCTCGCTGTACTTCGTACTACGGCTCCGCTTGCAGTTAGCACTGCCGTGCCAGCACATATCCTTGTCCAGCAGGTCAGAAGCGAACCACGCGCTTTGAGCGCCATATTGTAGTCTTCCTAGTTGGTCGTTCGATCTTCTGTTTTGCTGGAGCAGTCATGCCGCTAGTTTACTCGTGCGCACCTTTGGCCACTGCAGGGGAAATTGTGCAACAAAGCCATTAGCAAAAATTAAAGAATAAAAAGTCACACCACCTATTATTAAGTCTCTCACTTCAATTTGAGGCCAAGGCATTGGCGTGATCAATATCTTTTAATTTAGATAATTAAACATAGCTGGCATTGCGGTCGCAAACCAATCATATATGATTTGCGCTCCCCAACAATAAACTGATAGGACCGACAAATGAATCACCAAGGACGTGGCGTCATTCGTCTCAACGACAAAACTGATCACGGCGGCCAAGTCGTCAGCGCATCGTCGGGCACAACTGTGATGGGTGTAGCTGCGGCACTTCAAGATGACATGACGTGGTGTCCAAGGTGCAAAGGTAATTTTGCAATTAAACCCAATGGCACAGGCGCGCAACATGAAGGCAGGTCATATGCCTACGATGGGGACATAACTGAATGCGGTGCAAAATTGATAACCTCATTGTAAGTAGATTGCCAAAGACTATCGACGACGCGACCAATGCAACTAATTTTTCAGCGATCAAGAAATCGCCAATGCAAACTCAGCATTATCCGTAGAGGTATTGCGGTAGCAGTGGAGAATTGTGTCATCAATATACGATACAAGTTACCGGGGCCACCGATATTGCATGCGTTGAACGGACCATTGCCAACACCGATAGCTGAGGCAGGGTTATAAAACGCCCGCGAACCGACATCTTCCATTGACATGACTTGCTCAGCACATGGCCTAGCACAGTCCCCTCTGCATGAGTTGCAGGCGATAAGTGAGTGATCGAGACCTAGAAATAGTGTGGAGATAGGGCATTGCATTTCTAAACAGCGGGAAGCGGCTGTAATTGATGTCTTGCTACACATCGCACACACATTACAGTGCTGTTTATAGGAATAACAAAAAAGGGGCTACGGTACATCGTAACCCCTTCATCATTCTATACAAAATATTGGTAGGCCTCCCCGGAGTCGAACCGGGCACCAACGGATTATGAGTCCGCTGCTCTAACCAGGCATGAGCTAGAGGCCCGAAACTGGTCCATCCGGAAGCGTCACCTACCCGCCACCGCAACGATGCCCATTGCAGGCATCGCCAAACATGAAGTGGCGAGAGGATATTGCTTTTAACACCAATCCGTCAAGCATCAACAACGACGGACGGCGTCAACAACGCAAACAACACGACGATCAGCCCCCACTCGCCTCCAGGAAGCTCTTCAGCTTGTCCGAGCGCGACGGATGCCGCAGCTTGCGCAGCGCCTTCGCCTCGATCTGGCGGATGCGCTCGCGCGTCACGTCGAACTGCTTGCCGACCTCTTCCAGCGTGTGATCGGTCGACATCTCGATGCCGAAGCGCATGCGCAGCACCTTGGCTTCGCGCGGGGTCAGCGAGTCGAGCACGTCCTTCACCACGCCGCGCATCGAGGCGTGCAGCGCGGCGTCCGACGGCGCCAGCGTGTTGTTGTCCTCGATGAAGTCGCCGAGATGCGAATCGTCGTCGTCGCCGATCGGCGTTTCCATCGAAATCGGCTCTTTGGCGATCTTCATGATCTTCCGGATTTTGTCTTCCGGCATTTCCATCTTGACCGCGAGGGTTGCCGGATCCGGCTCGGCACCGGTCTCCTGCAGGATCTGGCGCGAGATCCGGTTCATCTTGTTGATCGTCTCGATCATGTGCACCGGAATACGGATCGTGCGCGCCTGGTCGGCGATCGAGCGGGTGATGGCCTGGCGGATCCACCACGTCGCATAGGTCGAGAATTTGTAGCCGCGGCGGTATTCGAACTTGTCCACCGCCTTCATCAGGCCGATATTGCCTTCCTGGATCAGGTCGAGGAATTGCAGGCCGCGGTTGGTGTACTTCTTGGCGATCGAGATCACCAGGCGCAGGTTGGCCTCGGTCATTTCGCGCTTGGCCTTGCGCGCCTTCATTTCACCGGCCGCCATCTGGCGGTTGATGTTGCGCAGGTCCGGCAGCGGCAGCACGACGCGCGCCTGCAGGTCGATCAAGCGCTGCTGCAGTTCCTTGATGGTCGGGATGTTGCGGCCCAGGATGGCGCTGTAGGCATGGCCGGCGTTGACTTCGCCATCCACCCATTCCAGGTTCGTCTCGTTGCCCGGGAAGACCTTGATGAAGTGGGCACGCGGCATGCCGCAGCGGTTCACGGCCACGTCCAGGATCTGCTTTTCGATGTGGCGCACTTCGTCGACCTGGCCGCGCAGGGTGTCGCACAGCTTTTCCACGACCTTCGCGGTGAAGCGGATGTCGAGCAGTTCGTTCGAGATCGATTCCTGCGCCTTGACGTAATCCTTCGAGTTGTAGCCCTGCTTCTCGTAGGCCTTGCGCATCTTGTCGAACTGTTGCGCGATCTGCGAGAACTTGTCGAGGGCGACGTTTTTCAGCTGTTCCAGCTGCTCGGCGGAATAGCCGGCCGCGCCGGAACTGGCGCCGCCCTCTTCCTCTTCGTCGCCTTCGTCCTCGTCGCCTTCCTCTTCGTCGTCGTCATCGTCGGACGACGGGGCTTGCTGCGCGCTGACGCTTTCCGCCGGCTCTTCGGCGTCGACCAGGCCGTCGACGATCTCGTCGATCTTGATCTCGTCGTTCTCGATGCGCTTGGCGGCATCGATGATCTCGGCGATCGTCACCGGGCAGGCGGAGATCGCCTGGATCATGTCGCGCAAGCCGTCCTCGATGCGCTTGGCGATCTCGATCTCGCCTTCGCGCGTCAGCAGTTCGACCGAGCCCATTTCGCGCATGTACATGCGCACCGGGTCGGTGGTGCGGCCGAAGTCGGAGTCGACGGTCGACAGCGCGGCTTCGGCGGCAGCCTCGGCCTCGTCGTCGCTGGTGACGGTGGCGACATTGTCCGACAGCAGCAGCGTCTCGGCATCCGGGGCATGCTCGTAGACGGCGATGCCCATGTCGTTGAAGGTGCCGATGATGCCTTCGATCGCTTCCGGGTCAACAATGTTGTCCGGCAAGTGGTCGTTGATCTCGGAATACGTCAGGAAGCCGCGCTCCTTGCCCGACTTAATCAGGGCCTTGAGCTTCTGGCGGCGGATTTCGATTTCTTCTTCGCTGGCCTCGGTATCCGACGAGAACGCGTCCTTGAGCAGCGCCTTTTCCTTGGCCTTGCGGTCCTTGGCCTTGGCCTTGTCGACCGCTTTCAGTTCGGCGCGCTCGACCGCGTTCAACGCGGCGACTTCGTCGTTCTCGGGCGTGAATTCCTTGGGCTTGCGACCGCGCCGTCCCGGTACTTTGACCGACGGCAGCACGTAACCGGACGTATCGATCGCGGCAAGGGTTTCCGCATCGGTGGTCTGGCTGACAGGTGCGACTCCCGCGACGCGGGCTTCGGCCTTGTCCTGCGAGTTGTCCGCGCTGGCGGACGTTCTGGTAGTGTTGGCAGCCACTTTGGTTTCGGGTTTCTTGGTTGGCACAGGCGCTTTCGAAGTCACGACGACCACTTTACGATGGTTGAAGATAAAGTTTTGATGCCGCGCTAACTGAAACTCCACGCATGTTCGAGACGATTAATCGTTTCAAAGCTTGCAATAGTTAGCGTTTGATTATAGCACGTACCCCTATAGTTTCCAGTCGAGAACGCCGACATGGCGATGGCCGTCCGTCAGGCGAATTTCGCCGGGGTCTCGTTTGCCGCCTCCCTGCTCAAGAGGTCCTGCTGCGCTGTGATTTCGCGATAGCGCGCACTCACCTGATCTGGGGTCAGGCCGGAAGAAAACAACTGGTTCAACTCCTGTTTTAAGACGTCCATCTTGATCTGGCGCACAGCACTTGTCAGCCAAACCCGGTCCTGGTCGATGTCCGATTCCGGTTCCGACGCGATCTCGGAAATCAGGCGGTCAAATTCGCTGCTGCCTTCCTTCAAACCTTGCGACAAGGCAGCGAAGGTGGCGTTCTCGCCCAAGGCCTGTGCCTGCGCCACCAGCTGGCACAGGCGCTCGGCCTGCTCGCCGCCGAAGCTCTCGAAGGCTTTCGTGGCGGTTGCATCCAGGGTCAACGACAAGGTCGGATGCGAGATCAGCATGCGCGTGATCTGCAGTTCCAGGCCGACCGGTTCCGGCCGTCCCTGGCGCGGCGGCGCCTTGCGTGCGACCGAGACCGGCTTCGAGAGTTCGAACAGGCCTTCGATTTCCGCCGGCGTCGACGCGGTCAGGTTGGCCAGGCCGCGCACGATCTGCAGGCGCAGGGCCGACGGCGCCATCGCCTGCAATAGCGGCTTGGCGTCGAACTGCACGTGGGCGCGCCCTTCCGGCGTGTCGAGGTCGTGCTCGGTCGTGACTTCGCGCAGCAGGAACTGCGACAGCGGGATCGCCTCGTCGATTTCGCGCGCAAAGGCGTCGGCGCCGAATTCGCGCACGTAGCTGTCAGGATCGTGTTCCTGCGGCAGGAACAGGAACTTGATGGTCTTGCTGTCCGACACTTGCGGCAAGCACGCTTCCAGCGCGCGGCGGGCGGCGCGGCGGCCGGCCTTGTCGCCGTCGAAGCTGAAGATCACGTTGTCGGTCTGGCGCAGCAGTTTTTGCACATGGGTGCTGGTACAGGCGGTACCGAGCGTGGCCACCGCTTGCGGAAAGCCGAGCTGGGCCAGCGCAACCACGTCCATGTAGCCTTCGGTCACCAGCACGTAGCCGGCGTCGCGGATCGCCTGGCGCGCCTCGAACAGGCCGTACAGCTCGAGTCCCTTCTGGAACAACGGGGTTTCCGGCGAGTTCAGGTATTTCGGCTCGCCGCCATCCATCACACGACCGCCGAAGCCGATCACCTGCCCCTTGCTGTTACGGATCGGGAACATGATGCGTTCGCGGAAACGGTCGTAGCGCTTCTTGTTACCGCCGTCCTCATCTACCTTGTCGATCACCAGGCCGGATTCGACCAGCGCCAGCGCGTCGTAGTCGTTGAACACCGAACGCAGGCTGTCCCAGCCGGAGGGTGCATACCCCATGCCGAAACGCGCCGCCACTTCGCCGGTCAGGCCTCGGCCTTTCAAATAGGCGACCGCGGCGGGCGCCGTGCGTAGCTGGGCGCGGTAGAAATCGCAGGCCTGGTTCAATGCGTCGGTCATGGCCAGCGATTGCGCCTGCTGGGCGGCGCGCTGGGCGGGCGGAATGCGGTCGTCGGCTTCGGGCACGATCATGCCCACGCTTTGCGACAAGTCCTTGACGGCATCGACGAAGCCCATGCCCGAGTATTCGATCAGGAAGCCGATCGCGGTGCCGTGCGCACCGCAGCCGAAGCAGTGGTAGAACTGCTTGGTCGGGCTGACCGTGAAGCTGGGCGACTTTTCATTGTGAAAAGGGCACAGGCCCATGTAGTTGGCGCCGCCCTTTTTCAGCTGGACGTAGCGGCCGACCACATCGACGATGTCGACACGGTTGAGCAGATCGGTAATGAATGATTGCGGGATCACTTGTCGTTCACAGTGTTTGTCTAATCTCAGACTATACCGCAGGGCTCGCTCTCAATTGATTTTCAACAAGCCCACATAGCCTCTACGCCGCCAGTCGCAAAAACGCATCGCCGCTTCCATCCGGGAGACGGCGTACGTCTTCCATCAGGCGCCGGCGAGCGCCTTCTTGACCTGCGCCGAGACCGCGGTCATGTCGGCGCGGCCGGCCAGCTTCGGCTTCAGGATGCCCATCACCTTGCCCATGTCCTGCGGACCGGCGGCGCCCGACGCGGCCACGGCGGCCTGCACTTCCGCGGCGATTTCCTCGTCCGACAGGCCGGCCGGCATGTAGGAGGACAAGACGGCCAGTTCGGCCTTTTCGATGTCGGCCAGGTCCTGGCGGCCGCCGGCTTCGAACTGGGTGATCGAATCCTTGCGTTGCTTGATCATCTTTTCGACCACGGCGACGGTCTGGACATCGTCCAGCTCGATGCGTTCATCCACTTCACGGCGCTTGATCTCGGCGATGATCAGGCGGATGGTGGCCAGCTTGCCGCTTTCCTTGGCGCGCATCGCGGCTTTCATGTCGTCGGTGATTTGGGTCTTCAAGCTCATGGATTCTCCGTATTTTTGGATGGGCAAAAGGCAAAACCCGCTGCGGCAACGAACCGGAGCGGGCTTATGAGTTCGGGCCTGGAAAACCGGGACTGGCAGTGGCCGTCACCGGATCCGACCTCGGAACCGAATCAGTACAGTTTCTTCGGCAGTTGCTGGCTGCGGATGCGCTTGTAGTGGCGCTTCACGGCAGCTGCCAGCTTGCGCTTGCGCTCTGCGGTCGGCTTTTCGTAGAACTCGCGAGCGCGCAGTTCGGTCAGCAGGCCGGTTTTTTCGATAGTGCGCTTGAAGCGACGCATAGCGACTTCGAACGGCTCGTTTTCTTTAAGGCGGATAGTGGTCATGTAAAAATGAAACCGTTGGATTTAGGGAAGAACGAAATTCTAACAGCTTTTCAAGCGCCGTGGGATTTTTTCCAACCGTGTATTCCGATTGCCACAATCACCACGATAAGCCCGTCTGCGTGTTCACAATGCGCGGATTTATTCGATGCTACCGCCTGCCGCCACGCCGGATGCCCAGGCCCACTGGAAGTTATAACCGCCCAGCCAGCCGGTCACATCGACCGTCTCGCCGATGAAATACAGGCCCGGAACCTTGTTGGCCATCATGGTCTGCTGCGACAGTTCGCGCGTGTCGACGCCGCCGATCGTCACCTCGGCCTTGCGATAACCTTCCGAGCCGGTCGGCACGATGGCCCAGCGGTTGATCGCGTCGCCCAGCTTGCGCAATTTCGCGTCAGCCATGTCGGGCAGGCGCGCATCAGGTGCAAAACCGTTCGCCAGCAACAAACCCTCGGCCAGGCGCGCCGGCAGCCATTGCGACAGGATATTGCCGAGCTGTTTTTTGACGCTGGTTTTGGAGGCAATCAATTCCTCGGCCACATCCATTTCTGGTAACAGGTTCAGCACGATCGGCGTGCCCGGCTGCCAGTAGCTAGAAATCTGCAAGATCGCCGGACCGGACAGGCCGCGATGGGTGAACAGCAAATCCTCGCGGAAGTGACCGTGGCGGGCGCCCTTCCCTTTGCGCGAGCCGGTCTCGACTTCGACTTCGAGCGCGATCCCGGCCAGCGGCACGAACGGTTGCCAGCTGGGGCCGTCGAAGGTCAGCGGCACCAGGCCGGGACGGGTCTCGACGATCTTCACATCGAACTGGCGCGCGATGCGGTAGCCCAGGTCGGTGGCGCCGATCTTCGGAATCGACAGGCCGCCGGTGGCCACCACCACGTTGCGCGCCAGGACCGGTTCGCCGTCGGTGTCGATGCGGAACAGTTCGCCGGAGCGCTCGACGCCATTCACCTTGCACGGCATGCGCCAGGCCACGCCGGCGGCATCGCATTCGTCCTTCAGCATACGGATGATCTGCTCGGCGGAATCGTCGCAGAACAATTGGCCGCGGTGCTTCTCGTGATAAGCGATGCGGTGCTTCCGGACCAGCGCCAAGAAATCCTGCGCGGTATAACGCGACAGCGCGCTGCGGCAGAAATGCGGATTGTCGGAGACGAAATTCTGCGGACCCGCGTTGACGTTGGTGAAATTGCAGCGGCCGCCGCCGGAAATGCGAATCTTTTCGGCCAGCTTGCTGGCGTGGTCGAGCAGCAGCACGCGCTTGCCGCGCGCGGCGGCTGCGGCGGCGCACATCATGCCGGCGGCGCCGGCGCCGATCACGGCGACATCGTAGTGGTTGGACATGCTGGGGCGTTTCTGCTGGGCACAAAAGGGAAGATTGTAAACGCCGCGCCAAGACCACGCCAGTAGGGTGGACGGCGACGCCCGGGCCTCGGCATATTGTCGATGGGTGCGCCGTCCACGCGTTCACACCTCATCGCATGGCCATGTTGGCGGATCGGAAGGCGGTTGAACGCGTGGACGGCGGTGAGGCAGCGGCAAAGTCGCGTTGACGGGTGTAGCCGTCCACCCTACGCCAGCGCAAATTGACCAAGTCAGGCGTTGGTGCGCAACGCGCGCGCGACTTGCAGGCAGTGGGCGGCCTGGGCCGCGATCGGCGCGGGAACCGGCTGCTCGCCGCGCAGGGCGCGCGCGATCCAGTCGGCGGTGGCGGCGGCGTCGCGTCCCTCCGGCGCCGGCGCCAGTTCGTCGGTGGGCGCGTCGCGCTCGACCAGCAACTGGCGCTGGCCGGCATGGAACCAGTCGATCTGCTGGGCGCGGTTGGCGTTGGCGACCGTTTCTCCTTCGGTGCCGCGCATCAAGAAGGCGTCGCCGCGCGCGTGCGGGGCGGCGACGCCAAAGTATTCGCTCAGCATCGTCAGGTATTCCGGGTGCGTGTACGACACCAGGCGCAGCGCCGGGCCGGCGAACGGCTGCAGGATCTTGACGATGGTGTGGGTGGAGTTGCGCACGCCCAGGATGCGCCGCAGCGACAACTGGTGCGCCAGTTTCGGCGCCAGCCGCTCGATCGGCATGAAGCAGGGTTTGTGCCGGGCGAACGCGTCCAGCATGTCGGCGGTGGAGCCGGTCGGGCCGATGCCCATCTCGGCGAAGATCTCGGCGGTGGCGACGCGGCCCGGGTCGTTCGTGACGCCATGCACCAGCACCGGCACGCCTTCGCGCGCCAGCAGCAGCGCCAGCAGCGGCGTCAGGTTGGCCAGCTTGCGCGCGCCGTTGTAGCTGGGGATCAATACCGGCGCGAAGTCGCCGGGCGGCTGCGGCAGCGGGGCGAAGGCGCCCTCGGCTGCATCCATGAAGCCGGCGATCTCGTCCACCGATTCACCTTTGATGCGCATCGCCAGCAGGATGCCGCCGAGTTCGAGATCGGACACGCGCCCGTCCAGCATGGCGCCGTACAACAAGGCGGCATCGTCGCGCGTCATGCTGCGCGCGCCTTTCACGCCGCGCCCGATCTCCTTGATGAAGCGGGCGGCGGGGAACGGTGTGGCGTCGGTGTGCGGACGCGGGGCGGACTGGGGATCGAGGTTCGTGTGCATGATGCCAAGCATACCACCGGCCGCGGCCTGCGCGCCGCCGCGTCCGCATCCGGACCTGCCGCCCACGGCATGCGAACGGCATGCATCCTGCGACATTTTTGCACCGGCGGCTGCAATACACGCGATTTCCGGCTAGACTGGTCAATCCCTCAAGAAAAAAGCACGCCATGCAGATCACGCCCGATATCGAAAACACCAACGTCAGCTCGTTCGCGACCATGCCCTCGCCGGTCGAGCTGCACAAGACGCTGCCCCTGTCCGAGTCCGCCTTCACCACCGTGATGCAGGGGCGCGAAACCTTGCGCAACATCCTCGACCGCAAGGACAAGCGCCTGTTCGTGGTGGTGGGTCCGTGCTCGATCCACGATCCGGACGCCGGCCTGGACTATGCGCGCCGCCTGAAGGCGCTGCAGGACGAGGTCGCCGAGACCATGGTGCTGGTGATGCGCGTGTATTTCGAGAAGCCGCGCACCACCACCGGCTGGAAGGGCTACATCAACGATCCGTTCATGGACGATTCGTTCCGCGTCGACGTCGGCATGCAGCGCGCGCGCCGCTTCCTGCTCGACGTGTGCGAACTCGGCTTGCCGACCGCCACCGAGGCGCTCGATCCGATCTCGCCGCAGTACCTGGGCGATTTGATCGCCTGGACCGCGATCGGCGCGCGCACCACCGAATCGCAGACGCACCGCGAGATGTCGTCCGGCCTGTCGACGCCGGTCGGCTTCAAGAACGGCACCGACGGCGACATCGGCATCGCGGTGAATGCCGTGCTGTCGTCGTCCAGCCCGCACTCCTTCCTGGGCATCAACGACCAGGGCACGGTGTCGATCGTGCGCACCAGCGGCAACGCCTATGGCCACGTGGTGCTGCGCGGCGGCGGCGGGCGTCCGAACTACGATTCGGTGTCGGTCGCGATCGCCGAGCAGTCGCTGAAAAAGGCGGGCTTGCCGGCCAACCTGGTGGTCGACTGCTCGCACGCCAACAGCTATAAAAAGCCGGAGCTGCAGCCGCTGGTGATGTCGGACGTGATCCAGCAGATCAAGCACGGCACCGGCTCGCTGGTGGGCGTGATGATCGAATCGAACATCGCCGGCGGCAGCCAGCCGATTCCGTCCGACCTGTCGCAGCTGAA
The DNA here is from genome assembly GCF_012849555.1 of Massilia forsythiae. Taxonomy (NCBI): domain Bacteria; kingdom Pseudomonadati; phylum Pseudomonadota; class Betaproteobacteria; order Burkholderiales; family Oxalobacteraceae; genus Massilia; species Massilia forsythiae. The sequence goes on along the minus strand of NZ_CP051685.1, from coordinate 2,803,280 downwards.
GTATGGCTGCTCGGTGACCGACGGCTGCATCGGCTGGGAAGATACCGAAGCGATGCTGCGCAGCGCGCACCGGGAGTTGCTGCAGCGCGCGTGATGCGTGTGGCTCATGCCGGCGTTGGGGGCGATGGGGTGGACGGCATGACGTCCGCGTCATTGCCACCTCCCGGGTAGAGCCGTCCACCCTAACGCCCACCTTGCCCCAGCCTGCTTTAGAATAGCGGGTTGCTCTCCCCCCTTCCCTTCTTTTTTGCGGTTTTCCCATGATTGTCCTCGGCGTCGAATCCTCCTGCGATGAAACCGGCCTGGCTCTGTACGACACCGAGCGCGGCCTGCTGTCCCATGCTCTGCATTCGCAGGTGGCGATGCACGAGGAGTACGGCGGCGTGGTGCCGGAACTGGCCTCGCGCGACCATATCCGGCGCGCGCTACCGCTGCTGGAACAGGCGTTGACCACAGCAGGCGTGACGAAGGAAAGCATCGACGCCATCGCCTACACGCAGGGTCCCGGCCTGGCCGGCGCGCTGCTGGTGGGTTCGTCGGTGGCGTGCAGCCTGGGGCTGGCGCTCGATAAACCGGTGCTCGGCGTGCACCACCTGGAAGGGCACCTGCTGTCGCCGCTGCTGGCCAGCGAGCGTCCCGAATTCCCGTTCATCGCGCTGCTGGTCTCGGGCGGCCACACGCAACTGATGCGGGTCGACGGCGTCGGCCGCTACACGCTGCTGGGCGAGACGCTGGACGACGCCGCCGGCGAAGCCTTCGACAAGTCGGCCAAGCTGCTCGGCCTGGGCTATCCGGGCGGGCCGGCCATTTCTCGCCTGGCCGAGTTCGGCGATCCGGCGGCGTACACGCTGCCGCGGCCGATGCTGCACTCGAAGGATTTCAACTTCAGCTTCTCGGGCCTGAAGACCGCGGTGCTGACGGTGGTGAAGAAGCACGAGACCGATATTGCCAACATCTGCGAGCAGGATAAGGCGAATATCGCGCGCGGCTTCGTCGACGCCATCGTCGACGTGCTGGTGGCCAAATGCGTGTCCGCGCTCAAGCACACCGGCTTGACGCGCCTGGTGATCGCAGGCGGCGTCGGCGCCAACCGCCAGCTGCGCGCCGCGCTCGATGCCGCCGCCGTCAGGAAGCGTTTCAAGGTGTATTACCCGGAACTGGAATTCTGCACCGACAACGGCGCCATGATTGCCTTTGCCGGCGCCCTGCGCCTGGAGCGCAACCCGCAGGCGGCGCAGCGCGACTATGCGTTCAACGTGCGTCCGCGCTGGCCGCTGGACGAACTCGAAGCTGCCTGAGCGCGCGGTTCTCGGCGGCCGCGCGCGCCGTCGTTTGCATGCGCCCGGCACTGGCGGGCGTGCGGTTTTGCGGCCTGCCGCCGGGCGTCCCGCATTGAACTTGCAACGTTGACATCGATCCTACCGTGTGACCGCCGCAGGCCAAAGGGTGGCAATATCGGACCGTTGAGTTAGACGGAGGTTCTACATGCGCGTGGTAAGCTGGAATCTCCATCGACGTTTCTCTCAATAGCTTCCTGGCACTTTTCGCGGCGCCCTCCCCTATAGAGAATCGGTTTAGTGTATCTTCTGTATCACTTCTGACTCTCTCTGGCGCATGTAGTTTTTGTAGCTAGATGCGTAGCCAGCGACAGACCACAAATCTAACTACAAACGGGGAAGGCATGGCCAAGCGGGGCAGCAATTTACTCAGCGATTTGCAGATCCGTCGCTGGATAGCGGGGGGCGAATCGGTAGCGAAATCGGATGGCGACGGCCTGACCTTTACCCTCTCGGCGGCCGGCACGGCAACATGGGTGCTCAGGTACAGGTTCGCCAACCGATCGCGCGAGCTGACGATCGGGAACTACCCTGACATCGGCCTTGGCGCCGCACGCAAGCTTGCGAGTGAGCAGCGGGTAGCCATCGACAAGGGCCAGGATCCGGCTGCACAAAAGCGGGCCGAGCGCCAGCAACTGAAAGCCGCATGGACGGTTCGGCGCGTCATTACCGACTTCAAGGAAAAAGTGGTGGACGCCGGCCAGTTGTCGGCACGCACACGAAAGGCGAAGCATTGGGATCTGGACAATATCATTTTGCCCAAGCTTGGGCCGTTCAACGTGCAGGATGTCACCCCGCCCGACGTCGTCGACATGCTCGATCGGAGCGGTCGCACCTGGGCGATGCAAAATCGATTTCTAACCACTGCCGGCCAGGTCTTCGACCACGCAATCGGACGTCAGCTGATTCGAATAAATCCGGCGGCCGGGATCAAGATGAAGGCCCTGATGGGGCCGCGCCCGCCAGTGCGCAAGCGCGTCATGCTGAAAGAAGGAGAGCTCCGAACACTGCTTTCCTCCGTCGATGAAATCGGGACAGAGAACGCGCTCGCCTTGAAGATCTTGCTGGCCACATGCGTGCGCACTTGGGAATTAATCACGGCACGCTGGGAGCATGTCGATTTCGAGCGCGGTACTTGGCTGATCCCCGCCGAGAAGGTGAAGACCCGCGTAGCGTTCCTGGTCCCCATCACCCCGACGGTGGCTGCCTGGCTCAAGGAGCTGCGGCACCTTGCAGGCGATTCGGAGTGGGTACTGCCTGGCCGAAGTAGCAAGCGCGCAGGCAGTCATGTCGGGCGATCGACGCTGGGCGCCGCAATCTCTCGGGCCTTCGAGCGCGGCCAGCTGGACATCCGCCGCTTTACTCCGCACGACACGCGCAGCACGGCAAAGGGCCACATGCGCAATTTGGGTGTCTCACGTGAGATTTCCGAGATCGCCTTGAATCACACGCTCAAGGGTATGGAAGGGATTTACGATGTGCGCGAGGAAATCCCAGAGCGACGCCAGGCCCTGGAGTTATGGGCCATGTTCCTAGCGACGTGCGAGCGTGGGGAGATCTGGAATGTAGTCCCGATCGGGCGCGCTGTAGCATGAGCAAGTACGCTAACGACCGGAATTACGATAAGGATGCTATTACGGTATTTCGAGAATTGATGCCAATTTTTGCTTGGCCTGCCACCAGTCGCACGAATTCGTGAGTCGTGGGATGCAGTAGACTGGGTCATCGCAACCATACGATTTTCTACACCGCTTCGCTTTGAATGCACCGTCCACTAAGTCATCGACAATGAACCGATGCAGGGCCGCAACTGACAAAGTTGCATCAACCTTGCGAAGCACTGAGTCGGACTCAGCTATTGAGCGAAATATTTTTCCCGCCTTGTCAAGGTCTTCCTGGCGTTCAAAAAGATTAGGTCGTCCGTCTCTCGATATAACTCGACTGACTGCCAAATCGGCAGGCAGGTCCATCCAATAGGCCACATCAGGGGTAACAACATTTGCTCGGACTTGCTGCTCGATCGTCGCGTGGTCTGCCACAAGAATGCCTTGGTAGGCGATCGTCGAGTAGAAATAACGATCCAGGATGACAACATTTCCTGCTTCCAGAGCCGGGATGACCTTTCGAGTCAAATGATCTTGTCGATCACGTATAAATGTCTCAAGTTCTTCGTCAAACGGCATGCGGCCCGTCAGCGCGGAGTCTCTGAGCTTTTGGCCCCACTCGCCGTCGGTGGGCTCCTTGGAAACAACAACGGTCTCGCCAAGGCCTTCAAGGACGCTTTGGAGCAAAAGTACCTGCGTGGTTTTGCCAGCGCCGTCGATGCCGTCAAATGCGATTAAAATGCCAGGGTAGGTGTTCATCCGGAGAGTATAACAAAACTTCCAACCCCCAAGAGTCAGGAAGCTGTGGGCCTTGGCCTAAAATTGAGGAGCACTCATGGTAGCTATCGCATCGACGGGCAACACAGTACGTGTCTATAAGTTTCAAATTTACAACATCGTAACCGATGAGATGGTTACCTCCACGCGTCTCGCTCAAGAGCACACAATCGAGAGAATCGGCGCTGTTCGTATGGGAGTACCGTTCGAAGTGCCGTTATCCGACGTGGATGCAGAGGGGTTCACCAGCAAAAATTATTCTCCAGTGCAAGGCGTCTAATTTTACGTCCCAGATGTGCTCACGTGTACGACACGGCACGCGTAGATGCCGCCCTTTCCTTTAACGCATTATGGCCGTATGCGCGCTCGGCGCCGTTCCGGCCAGCATCGAAGACGTAGCATGATCGCCGCTGCGGGCCCGGCGTGCAGCAGCTAGTCGGCCAGCAGCATGGCGGCGCCGTATTCTGCGTGTATGACCAGCATGGTTCAGCTTGAAACCAGCGACACGGGTCGGGGCGACCTGCAGCTGCTCGCCCTGGTCGCCGTTAAGGGCATCGGCGGCATGCACAACCATCACGCCGAACCCGGACAGCGTGCGGCAGCTGGTCCGCCAGCACCGAGCGAGCGACGCGATCACGGTTGGCCACAGCGCGTATCACCAGCGTGCCCTGGCGCCGGCTCAGGCACCTGCATGTAGCTGGTCAACATTGGACGCGCAGCGCCGACGGGATCCGGACAGCCGCCACCAACGCAACGTTCCAGACGAGTGCAGTGTGGGCTGTTGTGCGGCCCTGCAGCTGGCCAACACCTGGTCAGCGGGATTCATCACAGGCACTAGTGTCCGGCAGCTGGTTGACCAGCATCGAGGCCGCAACGCGATCGCCGCGCGCCTACGCCGGCCGCCAGCATGCACCTGATCAGCCAACAACACGACGGCGCCGGTTTCCGTATGCACCTGGTGAACCTGGCCGTGCTCGTCATCGAACGCATAGTGCTAGTCAGGTAGCTTCGGGGCGCGAGCTTTACGCTGGCATCGTCGGGTGTATGGTTTCGGCAAGCGTGAGCACCACCCCTTCCAGCAAGGCGCGGTGCTCACGCTCGATCACGGCTTCGCACTCGTCAGCCGTCGCCAGGGGCGCCACCGCAAGCGCCACCCGTCTGGCGCAATCCTGCAGGCTGGCGCGCATCGCCCGCACCACTTCGCGCACGCACGACTGGACGTCGCCCCGATCAAGGAACGTGTCAGCCAGTTCGGCGGCCTGTATTTCGGACCTGATGGCTTCCGCTGCTTCGCGCCGCGCGCGGCTCACGTCGTACGGTGGAATGTTGTCGGGCTCGTCGGCTACGTCGCCGGCAGCGCTGGCCAGCGACGGCGCTCCGGTCGAGCGCCGCGTATCGTCGCTGGCACGCGGGCGCGTGTTCTTCTGGTACAGCGCCGTGGCCATGTCCGCATCGACCTTGTTGTTCACCCTGACGATGCCGCAGCGCTTGATCGCTCGATCGGCTGCCTGGCGGGAAATCCCGAGTGTCCTTGCCCATTCGGCAACGCTCATCATGTTTTGCATATCGCTCCAATTTTGTCAGGCAAGTTGTCAACTAAGTTTACAGCAACAAGCGTTCGACGATCGAAGGGAAGTCAGCAATATTCTTATTCAATACAATCACTTACGCGAATTTCAATTACCGATTGCGCACGCGCCGTTGTCAACTTATTGTCAGGAAATTGTTTTGGCACCCGCTAGCGCGATGACGGGGCCTGAATTACCCTTGCGCAACACTCCTCCGGGAGAACCTAATGAGGGGGGGATAGGGGCCGGCCGGGCGGCGGACGTGGCGGCGGTGGCCAAGCGGCGCGCGGCGGCGGCAGGTCAGGCGGCGGCAGGTCAGGCGGCGGCAGGTCAGGCGGCGGTGGCAACCGGTCAGCGGGCGACCGCGGTGACATGGTGGCGGGCGGTGATGGCGCGGTCGCCCTGCACCGGCGTCTGGACGATGCATGCCGGCGGCGCCGAGGCAGCACGGTTCGACCTGGTGCTGCTGGTGTGCGGCGCAGGTTGCCACTACGCTGCAGGCGCCGCTGCAGGCGCCGCTGCAGGCGCCGCTGCAATAGGATCGGCGTGGGCTGCTGGTGCTGGCCACTGCCAGTTGCGTGCGCGCCGGCGCCGCCGCGTGGGGCTGTATCCGATGACTCTTAATCATCGGTAAAGCCTTTACCTAAAGGCGGTATGCGAAGTTGTTCGCCACTTTCTCGCCACATGTGCATCATTTTTGACGGAATAAACAAGCATTATTTGCACTTCCAACAACATGAGCTTTACACTGTGCATCCGACAGGCCGCTTTCGGCCAAAACCGGACCTACGCGCACCTTGAAAAAGAGCAAGCCGGCGAACTATGGTGTTAAGTGCGGCTGCGTTCGACGCTACGGCTCATCCAGAGGCAGTGTGCTAATTTTCCTGCCACAACGATCACGGCTGGTGCCATCAGGCAGATGGCCAGCGTGCTGGCGATCGCGATCGGCGCGAACGCGTATGCAAGCGCGAAACCCAGGCCACCCAATACCAGTGTCCATGCGGCGAAACGGCGAAGGGTTTGTTCACGTCCCGGATTGCAGGACACACGCGCCAAGGGAACCAACTTCTTTGGAAGCACGTTCGCGGAAAGGAGCACCGTCGAGCCTATCAGGATGCCCATCACGCGCATGGCCGTCTCGGCGCTGACAATGCCGCGCTGCCGGAGTGTATTGAGCAACACAGCTGTCAACAGGTAGGCCGCAGCGACCAACAATGCGCGGCGAATCGGATGGTGCAGGGTCATGATTTCTCCTTTGTTTGCCCAGGGGCCGTTGTGGTCGGGGTCTCGGACGAAAGCTGCAGCCCGAACGCTGCTGCGAAACCCATCAGTGCTTCTTCGAGCACCGACATCTTCAGTCGGTAGATGATCGTACGCCCGCTCTTCTCCGCTTCGATTAGGTCTGCGGCGATCAAAACGGAGAAGTGCGCCGACATCGTCGGCTTTGACACAGCGAAGGAATCGGCCAAAGCGCCGGCGCCCATTGGTCCGGCCCGCAGCATTTGTAGTACCTGCCGGCGCGTCGGATCGGAAAGTGCTTTGAAAACTGAAGTCATGATTGATTATTAGCTAAATATCTAACAATGTAAAGCGATTTTCGCGTGCAAGAGCAAAGTGCTGTCCAGGGATCGAAGTTCTCCTAGTCTCTACACTGAATAGATGCGCTCGATATTGCGTTATCCCTAGGTGCCTCGACCGTCCGCAATGGGTCGAAAGCAGTCCTATGCAGAGCGATAGCGAGCGGGCTGTACGGCGTGAAACTTTTATCTCAGCATTACCAAGGAAGGCAGGAGTACAGGCAGGGATGGGGGTGGACGGTTGCGCATAACCCACGCCTCCTCCGGTAGTAAGCCGGGTAGATGTAGCATCATGCCTGGTGCGCCCCCCACGCGCTGCGCCCGCAGCATCGTGGCCAGTCGAGACCCATATCACACGAGGTCGAAGCTTCGCCTTCGGCGCCTATGAGTCTCGTCTCTCGGCGCCAATTTCAATCACACCAGCATTACTTGCCGTCCGCCCGGTACAGCCCGCGGTAGTCGATCGCCTTGGCGGCGAAGTCGAGGCGGCATTTCATGTTCATGGCGTCGATGTTGAAGGGGTTCCAGGTCTCCAGCACCGGGCCATCCGTGCCGGCCAGGTAGCAGTACTCGACCGTGTCCACCTGGCCGTTGTTCGCCGCGGCATACCATTGCGTCGCGCTCACGTTGTCCAGCAGCGGCTCGACAACCGGCGTCAGGCTGGAGCGGCCGCCCTCGCGGAACTCGTTCACATCGGCGAAGCGGGACGGCGTGTAGTTCGCGCTGGTCAGCTTGTAGGCGTCCTGCTCCAGGGCGGCCGGCACGATCAAGAAGCTCGGGGCGATGTTCAGCGTTTCCGACTGCAGGCCGCGCTGCTGGCGCATGCTGGCACGCATTGCCGAGAGAGCATCCAGGCCCAGCGCCGAGCCGGCGCCGGTCGCGGCGTTCTTGTGCTGGGCGTCGAACAGCGCGTTACCGTCCGCCATCGGCGCATTGCCGGTCAGCTGCGCATACACCAGGCGGTTTTCCAGGCGGGCCGCAGCGCTGCCGAAGCCGGCCAGGGCCGTATCGAAGGCACGCAGGTCGTCGTTCACCATGGCCTGGCGGGTCAGCGCCACGATGCGGCCGTAGGTGATCAGCGAGTAGCTTTCGGCGCCATCCTGCATCTTCCCGTACTGGAATTCGCCATCCTCGTTTACGCGCAACAGATCCGGCGCGCTGCTGATCTGGACGGCCGTGACGCTCTTGAAGTCCGGCAGATCGGCGGCGCGGCGCGCCCACAGCTGGTAGGTGGCCGGGTTCTGCTGGTAGGCCAGGCGCATGCGCTTGTTGCCGACGTTGGCCAGGATGGAGGGGAAATCGGACGTGCCCATGTTCCGGCTCTGCAGCGCCAGCGCGGCGACCTCCATGCGGTCCTTGCCGCGCACGTTGAGGCCTTCGACTTCCAGCGACTCGCGCGCCAGCTCGAGCAAGGTCATGTGGCGGAAGCGCTGGCCGTTCTCGGTCAGCTTGGTGGTGGGCGCCATGCGGTGCAGCAGGGCGTCGGCCATGCCTTGGGCGTTGGTTTCCTGCTCGTCGCGGATGGTGGTAATTTTGGTCATTATCGGTTCCAGTGAATGCCGGCTTCCTCGGCTTCGTTGATCAGGGCGGCGGTGTCGCGGTCGAGTCGATCGATTTGTTCGGTCAGCTGGGCCATGGTGACGGTGCGCTCGGCGGCGGTGATGGCGTTGGGCGACCAATCCATGCTGTCGATTTCCTTCATCACGGTGTCTTTCAGCAGCGAGGCGAACAGCCCGCACAGCGCCTGGTCGATGTCCTTGGGGCCGATGCGCGCGGTGTCGCCGGCGAACGGCTGCAGGGCGCCGGACAGGCTCATGGTCTGATCGAGGTCGTGTTGCGTCATGTAGCGCGGGCTGCGCACGAACTTGGCCAGCGTCTCGCGCAGCGACTGCTGGTAGCGCTCGCCATTGGCCGCCAGCCAGTTGGCCAGCAGGGCTTTCAGATCATCCTTGTGTACCGGCGCGTGCTGTACGCGCTCGCGCTGGCGGCGCAGTTCTTCGACCTCGGTGCGCATCGCCTGCAGGCGCTTTTCTAGGCTGTCGACGCCCTTGCGCAGCGACTTAAAATCGATTCCAAACATGTTCACTCCTGAAGGCGCGGCGCGATCGCGCCGCTTCAAGAGCCATTGTCGGATTCGGTCAGCGACATTTCCCGTTGAAAATATGTCCTGTGATCCGCTCGATCTGTTTGGCGGTCAGGCTGTCCGACCTGTTGCACATCGTGGCGTAGAACAGGGCTTCGCTCAACGGCGTTGCCTCGGGCGGCGGGTGGTCGTCGGCGCGCCAGGCGTGCCACGGGCCGCGGCTGATGAACCGGTTCCACTCGGCTTCCAGCTTCTGCGATCCGGTCCAGCTGCTGCCGGCGTCGATGAGCATGGCCGCCTTGCGCAACCAGCTGTCGCGCTTCAACCGGCGGCGGGCGCCGTGCGTCGCCGCGATGCCCAGGCAGCGCTCCAGCGGGATCTCGCCGGCGGCGTTGAGGTACGCATCGAAGCCCTTGCGCAGCAGCGCCACGTCGCGGGCGGTGAGCGCGCCATCGGTGAAATGCGCAATCGCCTGCAGCGGATCGTCCTCGCCGGCCAGCTGGTCGACGTCGTCTGCTGCGGCGTGTGGCGCCCGATATTGCGCCGCTGCTCCACGTCTCGGCCAATCCACCATCACGCATCCCCCAGGCCATCGAGGCGGGTCGCTACGCCGGTGCGGCTGGAAGCGCCGGCGCCGGCGGCGCGGTCGGTTGGGCTGGTGTGGTGCGCCGGATGCGCGGCGGTCTGCCGGCACGCCAGGCGGCGCGCGGCGCGGTGCTGCGCGATCGGCGCCAGCTGCAGTTTTTCAGTCACGTTTCGTTCGGCCATAGTTGTCATTTAGAGGGGTTGGTTGGACCCCTCCGAAGTCGATAGGTGTAAGGCTGTGGTATCCCCGGCCCCGAGCATGGTTCAGCAAGAACTTCATCGAAAGTGACGCATTCACGGGGTGGTCAGTCCCGCTACGGCTCGCCCAGGCCGCCCCCTCGCCCCTTCGACTGGCGCACTCGCTCGAATGCGCCTGCCGAATGGGCCAAGCCTTCCAACTCTGTACCTCTGTTCGCGTCGGCCTGTGCTCTCAGGCTTCGGCAAGGCCCCCTCTGCGCCTTGTTCGTGCTGTGCCCTGGTGTTCGGCGGTGCGGCCGGTCTTTTCGCGGTGTGGGCCGATCTCATGCCCCTGCTCGTTTTCTCCGGTGTCGTCCGCTCCACCGTGGGGCCGCTCCTGGGCGCCCCTGCAATCTTGGAAAGGGCGCGTGTCCATCGCCCTTTCCAAGACGCGCTCGAAACCGAGCGCTCCTGCCGCCCTACTTCGCGCGCATCAGCTGCGCCGCACGCATCACCTTCAATTTCACGTCGGCGAACACGCTGGTCTGGATCTGGATGGCGGTGCGCTTGCGGCTGAAACTGAACCGCTGGCCGGCGTGCGCCAGTTCCATCTGCTCCATGACGTAGTCGTTCCAGTCGGTGCCCTGCTCGCACGTCGGGAAGGCGACGCCCACGCCCAGCACCTCGGCGGCGGCGCGCGCGGCGTCCAGGCCGGGGTTGAATCCGCGGCGCATTTCGGTCTCGTGGTCGTTGTCGGCGCAAACCACACCCATGCCGCGGCGCTCCATGCGCTCGGCGACCAGCGCCAGGTTGCCGGCGTTGAAGCCGACGATGACGCGGCTGTTCGGGATGGCCTGGAACACGGTCAGGCCGGTGGCGAAGCCCTCCACCAGCACCGTCACCACGGCGCCCGGGCGCTCGATCGCGTAGTAGGCGTATTTGGTCGTGGCGCCGGGGTGGAATTTCTTCTCGCCGTCCGGCGAAATGCGCTGCAGGCTCAGCACCTTGCCGTTGTAGAGCATCGGGATCACCAGCCAGCCGGCCGCGTCGACGCGCAGGCCCACGCACCCGGCCACGCCGAGGCTCTTGTTGACCAGGTAGGGATGGCTGTCTCGCAGCGGCGCGCAGGCGGCATACGCGGCGCGCGCGGCATGCGTGGCGTTGACCAGGTCGGCGCGGCGCGCGGCCTGGCGCCGGGCAATTTCGGCCCGATCGATCGGCGCGGCCAGCGCGGCGCCGTCGCCGGCGCGCCACGTCAGCGGCTCCATGTGCACGGCGTAGTCCTGGCACCAGCCGACCAAGCCATCGTCGGCCAGCTTGATGCTGGCGTTCTTCTTGCGGGGATGGCTTTCGGTCTTGCAGCGGATCCAGCGCCCGGGTGTGAACGTGTCGGGCACGATGATGCCGTTGGCCTGGACGAATTGGAGGAAGGCGCTCATGACTGCTTCGCCCGCTTCGCAAACGCGATCTCGCGCGACTTCACCCACTTGAGCACCGCGGTCGACGGCTTCATCGGCTCCACGTCGCGCTCGCGCGGCCAGGTGCCGAACTTTTCCTTGTACTTGTTGGCGATCCAGCCCGGCTTGCGGCCCTTCTCGGCGGCGATGTGCGCCAGCTGGGCGTGGAACTCGCGCTTGTCCTGCTCGGTCGGGCCGGCATCCTTGCCGCCGGCGACCTCGCGCAGCGCGCCGGGCACATGCTCGACGGTCTGCTTGCGTTTGTAGATGTGGCCGCACGACGGGCACGCCGGCAACGGCACATGGACGCACGAACAGTTCGGGCATTTGATTGGCTTCGTCTCGGGCTCGGGCGCCGCGGCGCGCTTCTTCTTCGTGCCGTCGTCCAGCTCGGCCACGCCCTTTTCCAGGAAGGCATGCATGGCGCCCCAGAAGCGGACGCAGTTGCCGCTGTGGTCGAGCACGATGCACTCGGTCTTGCCCGGATGGATGCGCAGGCCGCGGCCCAGGATCTGGATGTGTTCGGCCAGGCTGGACTTGAGCGGGCGCGCCATGATGATCACCTCGACGTCGGGCACGTCGAAACCCTTGCTCAAGGCGCTCACGCTGATCAAGCCGCGCACGGCGCTGTCGGGCTTACGGAACTCCTCGACCAGCGCGCCGCGGGCGTCCTCGTCGGTCCGGTAGGTGTACAACTCACAGTTCACGCCGGCGGCCTGGAACTGGCGCTGCATTTCCTCGCAGTGCTCGACGTTGCAGCCGAAGGCGATGAACTTCTTGCCGGCGGCGTGGCGCAAGTACTCCTCGACGCAATCGCCGATGATCGGCATCGAGCGCTCGGCGGCGTCCTTGTCGGTCCACTCGCCGGCCACCGCCCTGGCGCCGGTCATGTCGGGTTGGCTGGCGGCGTACACGCGGAACGGCACGAGGTACGGCTTGTCGCGCGTGCCGTCCTCGAGGAGCGGGCCGGCGATCAGCTGGTTCGTGGTGATGGTGGTAACGATGCCGTCGTACAGCTTCCCCAGGCCGGCCGTCATCGGCGTGGCCGTCAGGCCGATTACGATGGTGTCGCGGCCGGCGATGCGGGCGGCGACGGTGGCGTGCACGGTATGGCACTCGTCGACGATGATTAGGTTCGCTTCCGGCCAGCCGCGCTTGGCCAGCGTCTGCGCGCTGGCGACCTGGACGCGCTCGTATCCGGCGCGGCGTGGGTTGTCGCCCTGGATGATGCCGTGCGGGATGCCGTAGCGGTCGAGCGTCGCGCTGGTCTGGTCGATGAGCGCGATGCGATCGGCCACGAACACGGCGCGCTTGCCGGGCTTGCCGTGGCATTCGGCGATCAGGTGCGATGCGATCACGGTCTTGCCGCCGCCGGTGGGTACCGACAGGACGATGTTGCGCTTGCCCTGGCGGATCAGCGCGCGCAGGCCTTCGACGCTGTCGACCTGGTACGGGCGCAGGTTCAGCTGCTCTTTCATGCCGCCGCCCTCCGCGCCATGATCGCCGGCAGGATGTCGGCGTTACCCTCGGCGCCCAGCGCCTTGCGGATCTTGGCCAGCAAGTCAGCCTGGTACTGCGCCGTGATCTGCGCGGTGCGCTTCGTACCCTGCAGGTCGTGATTGCGGCTGGACAGCTGATCAAACTTCAACTCCGCGGCTTCGGCGCGCTTCACCAGGCCATCGACCTGCGCAGCCAAATCGCCGTGCGTCAGCAGCGCAACGTGTGCTTCCAGCGCCGCCACCTTGGTCACCAGGCCGTCGCGCTCGGCCGCCACCTTGTTGTAATCGTCCAGCAAGGCGTTGAACGGATCAGCCTCCACCGCCATGGATTCGCCCGAGGGGTCCGCGTCTGGCGCGTTTTCTTCGGCGCCGGCATCAGGCGCGGCGTTGGCCTGCTGCTGCACCTGCTGCATCAGGGTCGGCCGCGCGGTACCGGCCAGCGCCATCGATGCGGGCACGACGGCCGCCACCACGATGCGTTCGCCGGACGCTGCCGGCGGCGTCACGATGCCGACGCGCTCCATCTGCTCGATCAGGCGCGCGGCGCGGTTGTAGCCGATGCGCAGGTGGCGCTGTACCAGCGAAATCGAAGCGCGGCGGTGCTGCAGGACGATGGCCGCGGCTTGGTCGTAGAGGTCGTCCGGCCCTTCCTCCAATGCATCAGCACCAGCCGCCGGCGCGGCTGGCGCTCGTTGCGCTGCTGCGGCTGGTTTCGGCGCCAGCTGCTCGAGCGCGCGCGGCAACGTGATTTCGCCGTGGGCGACCTGCTTGGCCAGCTCGGGGGATTGCCGCGCGACCTTGTCGGCCATGCGCTGGGTGCGCTCGCTGGCGCCAGACCGGGCCGCGCGATCGGCAACGGTATTTAATGCGGCAACGTTGCCGCATTTCCCTGGCCGCCCTACGGCTTGGGCGCTGGCCCAGTCCTGCGCGCGGGAAACGATGATGGCGTGCTGCCCTGGCATGAGGTGGCGGCGGTGAAGGTTCGCCGAGAGCACGAACGAGACCGGGTCAGCGCCGGTGAATGGCTTGGTCTTGGGCTCGATACCGGCCTCGATGCAGGCGCGGTAGCGGTTGCCGCCGTCCAGCACCAGCCCCTCATACACGGTGATCGGCTCGTGCTGGCCGTTGGCGACGATGTCGGCTTTCAGCGCATCGAACTCGGCGCCGGCCAGCCGCGGGAACAATGTGCAGAGCGGGTGCAGGTCCAGCGCCAGGGTGTTGTCGGTGGCGCCCATGGTCATGCACTCCACAGGTTGAATCGAGCGAAGGTGTGCCGGAAGGTAGAACCGCTCACCCATTCGCTGAAATGCACATAAGCGACAGGGCGCGTGATGCAGGGCCTCAGGCAGTACTCACAAAATTTAGGCAAAAGAATCCCCTACGGCAATTAATTTCTTAATTGACATCGATTGGTGATGGGAGAAGCGGCCAAAACCGCAAGTGCGGCGAACTAAATCACCGTGCTACACAGACGGAATATAGCACCGTGATCGCAGTCTTGCAAGCACGGTGCTATATTATTTGGGACGAAAAAAAACCGGCGAATGCCGGTATTTAAGGATTATTTTTCTTCTAGCCTTCTAATTGTTTCTTGAAGGAGCTTGTCCGATTTAAATTTAAGGCTAGATAATTCGTCAGACATTTTCTTCGCCATCTCTATTATTGGAAGCGAACCCTCATTAAAGCGAAGATGGTTTTCGGCCATTTTAAGAACTCGTTGGAGATCCGACTTTGAAGCAATCTCGCTCGCACGCTCATCCGAGCTCATATTTTTTAACTCTGGAAGTTCTTCAGACAGCAGCTTTACTTGGTCGTACAGCTGAAAGGCGATTGCATAATGCCTGAGCAAGTCCATCTCTGCCTCTGCTGCTCTTACTTCCAATCTCGACAACAAAAACAGCGTATTCGCTGTATCACGATCACTTGAAAATGAAGCACGAAGTCGCTCCACTGTCTCTGCAGTTACAGAACGATTGTTCGCTTCTGCTGCATCCTCAAGCATGTTTTTAAGATCTGCAGGAAGGCGCAGGTTCAGTTGGGGGTCTTTTCGGCTCATAGTGACAATAATAAGGCATCACCGTGCTTGACGCAACAAAAGCACGGTGCTATATTGATTTCAAATGAAGCACTGTGCTTCATAGTGTTGTGCTTTTAGGAAGGTCAATATGAGTGATCAAAAAACCGGCCGCCAGTCCGACCAATTTACGTTGCGTTTTCCACATGGTATGCGTGACAAGATAAAGAAGATTGCGGAAACCAATCGTCGAACGACAAATGCAGAATTGATCTATTTGATTGAACGAGGCATTAATGCAGACAGACAGAGTAAGGAAGAATCTTATCCTGTTAATGCATAAAGAGTTATACCAGATCGAGCTTCAATAACTATCTAAAGCGGCTCGGGACCCTGTTAAGAACTGAACCATCCGACGTCTTGCACACGCCGGATGGTTCCTAACGCCCTAACACTTTTGGAGGTTGGAATGGCGAATCGTAATAATATCAGCAATACAACACCTTCTGCAATACTGGGGATATCCCCAGTGCCGGCAGAAGCTGAGGCTGCGGCCCTGGCGCAATTTAATGCTGCGGCCGCAGTGAACATGACCAATGGGACTTTCCTCGTTGAAGACGGGGCAGCCTATGACCAAGCGCACATGCGCTCAGCGCAGCTGTCCAGCCTCTTGACGCTGATGAGAATGGAAGGCGCCCAAAACTTCCGCAACCTCGCCGATGGTGCTCAATCGAATCTGATGTATCTGGCTTCGCATTTGGCGGAAGAAGTCGAAGCGATGTTGCCGCTAGCCGCCAAGGAACAGCACGGGAGGCAGGCATGAGCACGAAGAACCCAGCGCCGCTGTTCAAACCGTTCTCGTGGGTCAGCGAACAAAACCAGGCCGGCCGCTATGACATGCTGTCCAACATCCGCGACCTTGCTTCCGGCGTGGCCACTGCCCTGCAGCTGGTCGAGCGTTCGGAACTTCTTGAGATAGCTGGGGATGCCAGGATTATCGACGGAGCCACGGCGCGGCGTTTCTACCGAATGTCGATTGCTGCGATGAGCGTGATCGAGAGCTACATCGACGAGCACTTCGACGAAATGGACGATCTCGGCGCACAAACGAACAGCCAGAAAGGAGGCGCATGATGAGCGCCCTGTTCGCCGCATGCCCGGACGATAATCCGACGCACGCCGCCATGTTCTGCCTGCCCCTGGCCAGCATCGCTGAACAGGCCGGCGTTGAGGTCCTGGCGCTGCCCGAACAGCAGCGCCAGCAGGAAGCGCCTGCGCGCATCTTCGAGCTGACGCCGGCAGAGCAATTCTGTGCAGCGACGCTGAACGACCTGGATCCGGTGCTGAACGGCTGGGGCCTGGACAAGGCGAAGGTCGACCAGTGCTTCGACGCCGCGCTGGCCCAGCGCCCCGGTACGCTGCGGCAGTGCGTGCTTGAGCTGCAATACTGGAACCAGCTGTACTGGCTGCGCGACGCGGCCGGCGGCACGGCGGCCGGCGACTACTCGGCGGCGGCCAGCGCGCGACAGAACTACGTGTTCCGCTGCTTGTCGCGGATCCGGCCGCGCGACATCGAGGAGGCGGCCGTGGTGCTGCGCTACCTGGTCAACGATAACGGTCTGGACCGCCCGCAAAGCGGCGCAATCCTGTTGAACTTGATCGGCGCGCCCGAGCCTTACCGCCCGCACGAAGTCGGAGGCGGCCATGCGTGATCACGTCCAGCACCAGCAGGCCGGCGCCCTGCCCGCGCGCATCGACAGCGTCGACGTGGCGCAGCTGCTGCGCGACATCGGCGAGGCCAGCGCCAGCACCAACCCGGTGGATCTGTTTCGCCTGTGCTTGGGCGCGCAGCGCGTGCTGGGCCGCGTACTTGGCGAACCGCCGGCGGTGGCCAGCCTGCACCCGGGAGGCCGCGATGCGTGACGAGTGCCAGCACCGGCAGATCGCCAGTTTCGCCGGTCGCGTTCTGCTGGGCCTGCTCGCCGTCGCGGTGGTACTGGCGGCGTGTGCCAGCTGCGCGCCGCGCACGGCCGACGACGGCGCCGGCTTCGACCCGGCGATGTACCAGGACAGGGCTACGGGCTGCATGTATCTCGCCACCGGCAACTATCACGCGCTGACGCCGCGCATCGCCGCCGACGGCTATTCGCACATGGGATGCAAGGGGGCGTCGAAGTGAACCAGGTTCACGACAAGAGCGTGCCGTCGGCGGCGATGCGCTTCGCCTACACGATCACCCCGCGCCCGGCGCGCGTGGGCGGGGGCTGGCGCCTGCAGCTGATCGAGGATGGCCAGGAGGTTGGCGGCGGCGTGTACCCGATGACCGAGGAAACGACGAGCGAGGATGCCTACCAGGATGCGATGGACTGCGGCGAGGAATGGTTGATGTCGCGGGAGCCGCATGCCCACGTCGACCACTGTGCGGCGCTTCCCGCCCCGCTCGTTGGCCAGGCCGCCGGCGCCGTGTGCCAACTTGGTCGACTGCCGGCGGTCGTAGCCGGCGACGCCGCGGTACCCGGCATGCACGAGGCCATGGAGCGCCTCGCGGCGCTCGACACGCTCAGCGCCATGCTGTGGCTGTACCGCCGCTTGGCGCGCGCGTACGGCCACCAGGCACACGCCGACCCCATCATCGAGCGCCTGGCCCGCGAGGCCGGCGTCGACGTGGCCCAGCGCAGGTCAGCACCAGCAACCGAACACAAACAGGAGAAGTGAATGGAGCCGACCCTCTACAAGGTCTCGACCGCAATGAAGATGCTCGACGTGTGCCGGGCCACCATCTACCGCATGTTCGCGCGCGGGGAACTGGAGCGCGTGAATATCGGTCAACGAGCTACGCGCGTCACGGCGGCCAGCATCGAGCGCGCGATTGCCGCAGGCAAGAAAAAGGACTGATTGGGTATGATGCGTCTCAGTATGTTGCTTTCTGGCGCATCTTCAATTTGTAGCCAGGATTGTAGCTAGGGGCTTTTTCTGGTCAGGTGATCGCCCCGAAACCCGCATAAACACTGGCCTTGGAGCTTTTGATGAGGATAGTAAGCTGGAATATTCACTGGGGCTGTGGGAAGGACGGGCGCATCCGCATCCACGCAATCATCGATGTGCTGCGCAAGCTGAATCCCGACGTGATCTGCCTGCAGGAAGTGGCGGCGAATCATCCCGAACTCGAAGGCAGCGCCAGCGCGAGCCAGTTCAAACAGCTCGGCGGCGCCTTCGGCGGGTACCACATGATCGACCACGCCCCCAGCGAAATCTACCGCAACAACCTGCCGCGCCAGTTCGGCAACATCCTGCTCTCCAAGTACCGCATCACCCAGGCCCAGCGCCACATGCTGCCGTGGCCGGCCGATCCCGAGCATGGCGCCGGCATGCCGCGCGGGCTGATCGAAACCGTGCTGGAAACGCCGGGCGGCAAGCTGCGCGTGCTGACCACGCACCTGGAATACTATTCGCCGCTGCAGCGCCGCGCCCAGGTGCGCCGCATCCGCGAGCTGCACCGCGAAGCCTGTGCGCGCGCGCGCATCTACCAGCCGGAACCGGACCTGGAACCGCCGTTCCAGCTGGGCTTCCGTCCCGGCACTGCGATCTTTTGCGGCGATTTCAACTTCGCGCCGGCGTCGGACGACTACCGCGAGCTGGTGGCGCCGCACGAACCGGGCGCGTTGCAACTGGTGGATGCCTGGCATGCCCGTCATGGCGACATGGCGCGTGCGCCGACTACCGGGCTGCACGGCTTTCCGTGGCCGGACAAGCCGGAATGCTACGATTATTTCTTCGTCACCGACGACCTGGCGCCGCGCATCGCCGAAGTGAATGTGCAGTCGGAGACGGCGGTGTCGGATCATCAGCCGATCGTGCTCGACCTGAACTGACGTGCGCCGCTGCGCGTGCAGCGCCGCTGCCGCAAACGGGCGTCCGGCCTGCCGTGAACGTCCCTGGCGCCATCGCGGCAGCGCCGGCTGGGCCGTTCAAGCCGTCGCGTCCTCGCGCGCGATCTTGCGCAGCGCCTGCTCGAACACTTCCGGCGGCTGGCCGCCCGAGATCAAATGGCGTTCGTTGATGACGATCGCCGGTACCGAGCGGATGCCGGCGCGCTGCCAGAAATACTCGCGCTGGCGCACCTCGTCGGCGTACGTGTCCGACGCCAGCACCTGGCGCGCCTGTTCGGCGTCCAGCCCGGCATCGAGGGCGGCGCGCAGCAGTACGTCGTGCGAGCTCGGGTCTTCGCGCTTGGTGAAATACGCCTCGAACAGCTTTTCCTTGAGCGCCTGCTGATGACCCTGGCCCTGGCTTTCAGCCCAGTGCAGCAGGCGGTGCGCGTCGAAGGTGTTGTAGATGCGGCCGCGCTTGCCCATGTCGAAGGTGAAGCCGAGCGCCGCGCCGCGCTGGCGGATCATCTCGCGCGACTGGTCCTGCTGGGCCGGCGTCGACCCATACTTTTCCGTGATGTGCTCGAAGATGTCCTGCCCTTCCGGCGCCATGTCCGGATTCAGCTCGAACGGCTGGAAGTGGATGTCGACCTGCAGTTCGTCGCGCATGCCGTCCAGCGCCTTTTCCAATGACTTCAGGCCGATCACGCACCAGGGGCACGACACGTCCGACACAAAATCAATCCTCATCCGTTGACTCACGGCTCACCGCCTTTCTGATCTTGTAAGAAACAGGCCTATGGTGACACATCGCCGCAAAGCCGGCAGCGCACCACCGAAAATGCCCGGCCGCGCCGCGATTCGGATTCGGGGTCAGAGCACAATCGTCGAGGAATTCGGGGTCAGAGCACAATTTGCAGAAATGGCGCCAAGACACTGGACCATTCAAAGAGCATGCTGAGGAGCAGCGATAGCGCAGAGCTGGCAGGCGAAGACGTAAATCGAGATGGCAGGGCTATTGCAGGCGAAAGTGCTCTGACCCCGAATTCGACTCGAATTGTGCTCTGACCCCGAATTGCCGACCCGAATGGCAAAACACAGCAATTGATGACTACGGGATATTGCCAAAAACCGGGCTCTGACCCCGGTTTGATGGGGCGCAGGGGCTTACTTCTTGGGGCTTGCCTTGGCGCCGGCGGCTTTGCTGCCGATGCGTGATTCCTTGCCGGCCAGGAGCTTGGTGATGTTGCTTGCGTGGCGGTACAGCAGCAGTACGCTCATGAAGATGACGGCGAACAGTTTTTCGTCGACGCCCAGGCCGATGCCGTAGTACAGCGGCGCCATCACCGCCGCCACCAGCGCCGCCAGTGAGGAATAGCGGAAGGCGTAGGCGACCACCAGCCAGGTGGCCAGGACCGCCAGGCCGAGCCAGACGTTCAGGCCGAGCAGCACGCCGAGCGCGGTGGCCACGCCCTTGCCGCCGACAAAGCGGAAGAACACCGGCCACAGGTGGCCCAGGAACACCGCGATCGCCACCAGCGCCACGCCGCCGTCGTCGAGGCCGAAGCGGCCGCCGAAATGCACCGCCAGCCACACCGCCAGCCAGCCCTTGACGCAATCGCCGGCCAGGGTCGCGATCGCGGCCTTCTTGCTGCCGCTGCGCAGCACGTTGGTGGCGCCCGGATTCTTTGAGCCGTAGGTACGCGGGTCGGACAGGCCGAAGGCGCGGCTCGTCACGACGGCGAAGGAAATCGAGCCGATCAGGTAGGCGGCGATGGTGAAGAGGATCGTGTACATGGGGTTTCCCTAACTATGGCGCGTGAATATACACCATGGCGTGCGCCCGGCGATAGCCGGGCCGGCTGCATTCGTCACCGCTGCCCGGCGGTCTATTCCGCCAGCGCGCACTGCACGGCCCTGGCGCCCAGTACGTCGACCAGCACCTTCGGATCGATGCCGACCAGGAAGCCGCGGCGGCCGCCGTTGATGTAGATCTTCGGCAGCGCCAGGATGCCTTCCTCGACGTACACCGGCATCGCCTTGCGGATGCCGAACGGCGAGGTGCCGCCGACCAGATAACCGGAGTGTCGCTGCGCCACCTCGGGCTTGCACGGCTCCACCGACTTGCACGGAATCGCGCGCGCCAGGTTCTTGGTCGAGACCTTGCAGTCGCCGTGCATCAGCACGATCAATGGGCGCGCCGCCTCATCCTGCATCACCAGCGTCTTGACGACGGCGTGTTCGGACACGCCGAGTTCGCGCGACGAGACCGCCGTGCCGCCGTGTTCTTCGTAGTCGTAGGGATGCTCCGAGAAGGCCACGCCATGCTTGCGCAGGAACTGGGTCGCGGGTGTCTCGGAGATATGCTCTTTCTTGGCCATGCGTGTTACGCTAAAAGCAAACGGAGGAGTTGCTTATTATGCAGCAAGAAATTCGCTTTGCCACCTTCAACGTGTACAACCTGGCCCCGCCGGGCGCCCGGCTGTACGACAATCTGGAGCCCAGCACGCCGGACGAGGTCGAAGCGAAGATGGACTGGACCGCGCGCCAGATCGACATGCTCGATGCCGACGTGATCGGCTTCCAGGAAGTGTTTTCGCAGGCGGCGCTGGCCGAGACCCTGGCGCGCACCCGGCGCTACCGCGATGCGCTGCACATCGGCTTCGATCCGGATCCGGGCGCCGGCAAGCTGACGCCGAGCGTGGCCATGGTATCGCGCCTGCCGCTGGCGGCGCCGCCGCAGGCGTTGCCGACTTTTCCGCCCGGGATCGCCATGCCGCCCGGTAACCGCGACGCCGACCGTTTTACGCGCGCGCCGCTGCATGTGGAAATCGAGATCGCGCCCGGCCTGGTGGTCGACGTGCTGGTGGTGCATCTGAAATCGCGCCGTCCCGACTACCGCACCGGCGATACCGGCGACGACCCGCAATTGTTCGCGCTGGCCTCGCTGCGCTCGCTGATCCGGCGCGGCACCGAGGCCGCCGCGCTGCGCGTGCTGCTGTCCCAACTCGGGCGCGAGCGGCGCCGCCCGCGCGTGGTGCTGGGCGACTTCAACGACGTCGCCGACGCCGTCACCACCGGCATCGTGCTGGGGATCGGCGGCCCCGCCGGCGACCGCCTGTACGACGCCTGCCAGCTGCAGCGGCGCCAGGACCGGCTGCGCCACGTCGGCTTTTCCAACCTCCACGAGGGGCAGTACACGACCATCGACCACATCCTGGTATCGGCCGATTTCAATCCGGACGTGCCGGGCGCGCTGGGCGAGATCGTCGACGTGGTGTACCTGAACGACCACCTCGACCTGGGCCTGCCGGAAGCGTCCGACCATGGCCAGGTGCTGGCGAAACTGCGCTTGTACGAACGGGCGAACGGCAATCCGCCCGGCGACGGCTGAATCCGGCCAGGCAGATACCAGGCCGGCATCAGGCCGGATCGCGCTCCTGCTGCGCCAGTTGCTGCAGCGGCTGCCCATCCGGCGCCGGCGCATCTTCCGCGTCCGGTTTGTTCTGTTTGGCCTCCAGCTTGCGGCGCGCTTTTTCTTCCGCCTTGCGTTTCTTTTCGAGTTCGCGCTGCCGCTTTTCGTACTGGAAATTTGTCTTGGCCATGTTTACCTCGTGCGCATGTCGATGGGAAAGTCGTGCCAGACCATTATGAGCGCGTCACCCGCACCGTCCTTGAGAATTAGCCACGCGGGTGGTGCTGCGCATGCAGGTGCTTCAAGCGCTCGCGCGCCACATGGGTGTAGATCTGCGTCGTCGAAATGTCGGAGTGGCCGAGCAGCAATTGCACCACACGCAGGTCGGCGCCGTGGTTCAACAGATGGGTGGCGAAGGCATGGCGCAGCGTGTGCGGCGACAGCGGCGCCGTGATGCCGGCGCGGGCCGCGTGCTTCTTGATCAGGATCCAGAACATCTGGCGCGTCATCGCCCCGCCGCGACCGGTCACGAACAGGGCGTCGTCGATCTTGCCGTCCAGGATGATGCCGCGCGCATCTTTCATATACCGCTCCAGCCACAGGCGCGCCTGCGCGCCGAACGGCACCAGGCGCGTCTTGCTGCCCTTGCCGGTGATGCGCAGCACCCCATCGTTCAGGCTCAGCTCGACCAGTTTCAGGCTCACCAGTTCCGATACCCGCAGCCCACTGGCGTACATCAGTTCCAGCATCGTGCGCTCGCGCAGGCCGAGCGGCATGGCGGTGTCCGGCGCATTCAGGAGCGCCTCGACCTGGGCTTCGCTCAAGGTGTGCACGAAGCGGGTCGGCTGCCTGGCCGAGGCCATCTTGAGGCAGGGGTCGAGCGCGATGCGCCGTTCGCGCAGCGCCAGCTGGTAGAAACGCTTGAGCACCGACAGGCGCCGGTTGGCCGAACTCGGCTTCGATTCTGGGTGGCGGTCGGCGAAATAGGCGGCGATGTCCTGGGCCTCGACCGCGTGCAGATCGACTCGCTCGGGCCGCTTGACCTCGAGCCAGCGCGCGAACAGGCGCAGGTCGCGCCGGTAGGCGTCCAGCGAGTTCTTCGACAGCCCGTGTTCCAGCCAGAGCGTGTCGCAGAACGCGTCGATCAGTGGAAGATTGGCTGCTGTTGCCATGGAGATGTAAAACCGGTCGCGCCTTCGTGGCGCAACAGCCAGCGCTTGACCGACAAATGAAAGCCGTTTTCATCGTCGCTGCTGGCAAAGCCGCCGAGGCCGCCGGCAGCGGTGACACGGTGGCAGGGAATCACCAGCGGAAACCAGTTGGCGCCGCAGGCCTGCCCCACCGCGCGCGGATGCGAGCCCAGCAGCTTGGCGATGTGGCCATAGGTGCGCACACTGCCGCGCGGAATGGCGGCGATCGCATCCCACACGCGGCGCTGGAAGGCGCTGCCGGCGTCCAGCAGCGGCAGCGTGAAACGAAAGTCCGGGTCGGCGAGATAGCGCGCCACCTGCCCGGCCGCCTGTTCGGCGGCGGCGTCGCGCGGCGCCTGTTCCTGGTAATGCGGCGGCAAATAGACCAGTTCACGCACCCGCTCTTGTCCGGTGCGGATACCGATGGCGCCAAAGGGCGCGCCGACGATGGCGTCGAAGATTACGCTGCCCTGTGCACTGCCCTTTTGCATATCCATCGCCGCAGTGTAAAACCAGCGGCACATGCGGGCAAGATAAAAAAAAGCGCACCCGTGGGTGCGCTTCAATTTGGTTCACGTTCCCGGCCGCTCGGTCTTGCCGGCAGCATCATATAAAACGTGTGTCTCCTCCAGCCTGTTTTCCGGTAACGATGCGCGCTGTACTTGTGGTACGAAGCCTGCTTACCGCCTTTTTCTACCTCTCCCCAAAACTGTATCCGTTCCACTTCAAACGCACCATTGTAGTGCTGAAGGTGCCCCATCATAACGCAATCGCATAAGAAAAACGTAGTTTTTTATATACATTCATGGAATATATTTCAGCTATAACCAAGAAAGACATGGCATAAAGCCGGCTCGGCAGGGACTGGATTTCCAACAGGAAAATACCCCGTAAAACCGATTAAATATATTCAGGAAATAAATTATGCCATGCAACATTATTCGGACGTCGTTCGATTGATCGCATCGATCAAGTCCTTGCCGATGCGGCCTTCGACCTGCTTCTGTACCGGCAGCAATGCACGCCGCCATTCGGCTTGCTGCTGCGGCGTCATGGTGGTGACCTGGGTCTTGCCGCTGCGCCGGATCGCCTCCAGCGCGCGGTCGTTGTCGCGCTGGGCGATGGCTTTTTCGAAGGTGGTCGCCTCGCGCAGGGCCGCTTCCAGCTGCGTGCGGATGTCGCGCGGCAAGCCGTCCCAGAACTTCTTGTTGACGATGACTACATAGCCGAGATAGCCGTGGTTCGACACCGTCACGTATTTCTGCACCTCGTGCATGCGCTGGGTATACATGTTCGAAGGCGGGTTCTCGGTGCCGTCCACGACACCGCTCTGCAGCGCCGCATACACTTCGGAAAACGCCAGCACCTGCGGTACCGCGCCCAGCGCGCGCATCTGCGCATCGAGCACCTTGGAACCCTGGATGCGCATCTTGAGGCCGTGGAAATCCGCCGGCGTGCGCAGTGGGCGGTCGGCCGACATGACCTTGAACCCGTTGTCCCAGTAGGCCAGCCCGGTGATGCCTTTCGGCTCCAGCTTGCGCAGCAGCGACTTGCCGATCGGGCCTTCGGTCACCGCGTACAGCGCCGCCTTGGTCGGGAAGATGTAGGGCAAATCGAAGGCTTCGAATTCCTTCACGCCCAGCGGACCGAACTTGGCCAGCGAGGGCGCCAGCATCTGTACCGCCCCCAGTTGCAGCGCTTCCAGTTCTTCCTTGTCCTTGTAGAGCTGGCTGTTGGGGTAGACTTCCACCTTGACGCGTCCCTTGGTCATCTGTTCCGCCAGCACCCGGAAGCGCTCCGCCGCCAGCCCCTTGGGCGCGTCCGGGGCGACCACGTGGCTGAACTTGATGACGATGGGCGCCGGCGCGCCGCCCTGGGCTTGCGCCGCGGTCCAGCTCGACAGGACGGCGACCGCGAGCGCCAGCGCGACGGGCGCGTTCTTGATCCACATGCTGTTTCCTCTTCCGGACACGATATCGGTAGCAGTATACGTGGGGACGCCGCCCGGATGCGCCGGTCCTCGCTCAGTACAATCCCGTAGGGCCCGCGGCGCCGGCGGGCCCGCTCCCACCACCCGTACAACTGTCCCATGAAGATTCGTCCATGAAGAACACGTTGACCAAGAACGCGTTTTCGATGCCGCGCCCGGTGCCGGAAGGCCCGTGGCGCTGGCTGGTGCCGGTGCTGCTGGTGCTGCTGTTCCTGCTGGTGCTGCTGTGGCTGCCGTGGCAGGCGCGCCAGATGGAAAGCAACGAGCGGCAAGAGCAATTGATTGCGGATACGCTCTGGGTCGAACAGACGCTGCGCTTCGAACTGGCGCGCAGCGAAGAGGTGCTGGCCACGCTGGGCGCCGACCTGGCGGTCGAGACGCCGCCGTCCGCCATGCTGCAGGCGCGCCTGGCGCAGATGTTCAAGAACGGCCACGAACTGCAGCGCGTGGTGTGGTTCGACGCCGCCGGCGCCGTGCGCGCCGTGCATGGATTGGAAATGCCGGCCGCCGGTCTCACCGAATCGTCGCGGGAAGCGGCGGCGATGTCGCGCACCACGCGCGCCGGCCGCTACAGCGACCCCTACGGCGCCACCGCGCTGATGCACGGCCTGATCGATTTTCATTTGCCGCTGTACCACAACAAGCAATACATCGGCAGCCTGGTCGCCACCTACAATTTGCAGACCCTGCTCGACGAAAACGTGCCCTGGTGGTTTGCCCAGGACAATGCGCTGGCCCTGCTCGACCGCGACGACCGCATGGTGGCCCAGCGCGCCGCCGGCGGTCCGGGGCGCGGCGTCTACACCCACAAGCGCGCGCTCGACCTGCCGGGGTCGTCGATCGTGCTGTCCACCGACAGCGTCAAGGGTGCGCCGAAACTCTTGCCGAACCTGCTGGTCGGCTCGGTGATCGTGCTGGCGCTGGGCCTGGTGCTGTCGCTGGCGGCGCTGTGGCGCCACATCGCGCGCACCATCGCCGCGGAAAATGCCCTGCGCCAGCAGATGGCGTTCCGCACCGCGATGGAGGATTCGCTGCTGACCGGCCTGCGCGCGCGCGACCTGCAGGGGCGCGTCACCTACGTCAACCCGGCCTTTTGCCGCCTGGTCGGACTGCCGGCCGAAGATTTATTGGGCAAGACGCCGCCGATGCCCTACTGGGCGCCGGAAGCCATCGACGAATACGAACAGCGCTTCCGCAAGGTGCTGGCCGGCCAGGCCACGCCGCAGTTCGAGACCGTGTTCCAGCGCTCGGACGGCGTGCGGGTGCCGGTGCTGGTGTTCGAGGCGCCGCTGCTGGACACCCACGGCCGCCACACCGGCTGGATGAGCTCGATCCTCGACATCACCGACCGCAAGCGCGCCGAGGAAATCTATCGCCAGCAGCAGGAAAAACTGGAAACCAGCGCGCGCCTGGCCACCATGGGCGAGATTTCGTCGATGCTGGCGCACGAGCTGAACCAGCCGCTGGCGGCCATCTCCAGCTACACCGCCGGCGCCCTCAACGTGCTGGCGCGCGCCGGCGACGCTACCGGGGTTGCTGCGGGTGCGCAAGCGCCGCTCGATGCCGGCATGCTGAAACGCGCGCTGGAACAGGCGAATACGCAGGCGCGCCGCGCCGGAGAAATCATCCGCAGCGTGCACGAGTTCGTGAAAAAGCGCGAGCCGCGCCGCGAACGGGTCGCGATCCAGCAGGTGGTGGACGGCATCCGCTCGCTGGTCGAGCTGCAGGCGCGCCAAAGCTACGTCACGCTGCAGGTCGACATTCCGCCCGGCCTGCCGCCGGTGCTGGCCGACCGCGTGCTGCTGGAACAGGTGCTGCTGAACCTGACGCGCAACGCGATCGAGGCGATGCAGGGCAGTGCCCCGGAGCGGCGCGTGCTGGCGATTGCGGCGCGCGTCGGTGCCGGCCAGGTGGCCGTTTCCGTGATCGACAACGGCCACGGCATCCCGCCCGAGGTGGCCGAGCGCCTGTTTTCGCCGTTCTTCTCGACCAAGGCGGAAGGCATGGGGATGGGTTTGTCGATCTGCCGCACTGCCATCGAATTCCACGGCGGCACGCTGACGCATGCCGACAACCCCGGCGGCGGCACGGTGTTCACGTTTACCTTGCAGGCAGCATAAACACCTTGCCGCAGCGCCAGCGGGGCGCAGGCGGCTGGGCTAAAATACCCGGCCAAATCGCTTGCAATCATAAATAGAATCGGGAGACAGCATGCTGCACATCGTCGACGACGAAGACGTCATCCGCGACGCCCTGGAATGGCTGGCGCACTCGCGCGGGCTGGCGGCGCGCGGCCATGCGGGCGGCCAGGCCTTCCTCGACGCCCTCGCCGCCCAGGGCGACGACGCCGGCGCGGACGGCGCCGATGGCGGCGACTGCGTGCTGCTGGACGTGCGCATGCCCGGCATGAACGGCATCGCCGTGTTCGACCAGCTGGTAGCGCGCGGCCTGCTGGCGCGCCTGCCGGTGATCTTCCTGACCGGCCACGGCGACGTGCCGATGGCGGTCGATTCGCTCAAGCGCGGCGCCTTCGACTTCTTCGAAAAGCCCTTCAACGACAACCAGCTGATGGACCGCGTCGAGGAAGCGCTGGCGACCTCGCGCAAGGCCGCCGCCGGCACCCAAGTGCGCGCGCGCCTGGCCACGCTGTCGGCGCGCGAGCGCGAAGTGCTCGACCTGATCCTGGCCGGCAACATGAACAAGGTCGTGGCCGACAAGCTCGGCATCAGCATGCGGACCGTGGAAGTGCACCGCGCCCACATCTTTGACAAGATGCAGGTCAAGACGGCAGTCGAACTGGCCGGCCTGTTGAAGTAAGACGTCATCCAAAGCCGGGTCCGGCAGGCTGACCGGGCGGCCGAAAAATCTCGCCGGCGCGCCTTGCGATTCGCCAACCCGCCTTTATCTGTTGCACACGCCGCTCCGGTGGCCATCATCGATCCTTCCGCATGACGCGGACGCGATCACCGTATCCGATTCGATTCTTCAGGCAGCCGACGTTGCGCCAGCCCGGTCCCGGCAGGCGCGCCGCATGGCCATTGACGTTTGCGCCGCGCGCACGATGCGCTTGTAGAATCGGCCGAAGCACCGCGCAGCTCCAGGCCGCGCCAGAAAATTCTTTAGGGAATGCAGATGAGCGAAAAGACGATTGCAGACAAGATGTTCCTGAGGACCGCCAAATCGATGCTGATCCTGAACGGCAGCGTCCACCCCGGCATGGTGGCGCAGATGCCGCCGGCGCTGCTCAAGCACGAGCAGGACAAGGTGGATGTCGTGTTGCTGTTTGCAATGAACCGCAAGGAACTGGAACAGTATCTGCCGGCCGCCAAGGAGCGCCTGGGCGACAAGGGCACGCTGTGGGTGGCCTACCTGAAGCAGACCGCCTCCAAGGCCACCGACATCCAGCGCGATTCGATCAACGACTACGCCAAGGACCAGGGACTGACCAGCGTGGCCATCATCTCGGTCGACGGCGACTGGTCGGCGCTGCGCATGAAGCGCATCGATCCCTGACCTCAGTGCTGCGGCGGCTCGCGGCGCGCCAGCGCCCAGGCCACGTGCTCGCGCACCATCGGTGAAGGGTGCGCGGCGCGCGCGCGCAGGGCGGCCACGATGCGCGCATCGCCGCGCGCCCGGTCCGCCGCATTGCCCAGGCCGACCGCCAGGTTGCGCAGCCAGCGCTCGTGGCCGATGCGCCGGATCGGACTGCCCTCCATGCGGCGGTTGAACTCTTCCTCTTCCCAGCCGAACAATTCCACCAGCCCCGCCTCGCCCAGGCCGTTGCGTTCGTCAAAATCGGGCAGCTGCGCGCGCTGGGCGAACTTGTTCCACGGGCAGGCCAGCTGGCAGTCGTCGCAACCGTAGATGCGGTTGCCGATCAGCGCCCGGAATTCTTCCGGGATGCTGCCCTTCAGCTCGATCGTCAGGTAGGAAATGCAGCGGCGCGCATCCAGCCGCCCCGGCGCCAGGATGGCACCGGTCGGGCAGGCGCCGATGCAGGCCTGGCACTGTCCGCAGTGGGCACCGGTGGACTGGTCGACCGGCAGCGGCACGTCCACCAGGATCTCGCCGATGAAGAAGGTCGAACCGGCCTCGCGCGACAGCAGCAGCGTGTGCTTGCCGCGCCAGCCCAGCCCCGCCTTTTGCGCCAGCGGCAATTCCATCACCGGGGCCGAATCGGTGAACACGCGGTAGCCGTAGTCGCCGATGGCGGTGCGGATGCGCTCGGCCAGCTGCTGCAGGCGGTTCCTGAGCACCTTGTGGTAGTCGCGCCCGCGCGCATACACCGAGACCACGGCCGCCTGCGGGTCTTGCTGGCGCAGGCGTTCGCGCGCGCGCCAGTCGGCTTGCGTGTCCTGCGGCAGGTAATCCATGCGCGCGCTGATCACGCGCACCGTGCCCGGCACCAGTTCGGCGGGCCGGGCACGCTTCATGCCGTGGCTTGCCATATAATCCATCTCGCCGTGGTGGCCGGCGTCCAGCCAGGCCTGCAGGCCGGCCTCGGCATGCGCCAGGTCGATGTCCGCGATGCGCACGTCGGCAAAGCCGAGTTCGGCGCCCCATGCCTTGATGGCGCGCGCCAGCGCGGGCAGGTCGGCGGTGTCGGACGGGGTCGGCTGGGCTGGGGACATGGCGGGCAGAGGGCGAAGCACGCTATTCTATGCGATGCGGCGCCCGCACTGTCGGCGGCGCTGCGCCGGCACCGGCCACGACGGCGCATACGACAACATTCACGCAACGACGGAAACACGAACGATGCAAGCAGCACGGCGCCAATTCAAGGCTTATCTTCCCGACGAATCCGCCACCCGGGACTTGGGCGGCGCCCTGGCGCGCGCGCTGCGGCCCGGCCTGGTGATCTACCTGCACGGCGACCTCGGCGCCGGCAAGACCGCCCTCACGCGCGCCCTGCTGCAAGCGGCCGGCCATGTCGGCGCGGTCAAGAGCCCGACCTACACGCTGTCCGAACCCTACCGCATCGTGCTGGGCGGACGGCAGGTCGAGGTGATCCACTACGACCTGTACCGCATGTCCAGCCCCGAGGAATTCCTGGATGCGGGCTTCCGCGAGGATTTCAACGGCGACAACATCTGCATCGTCGAGTGGCCGGAAAAGGGCGAACCGGTGTTGCCGCCGCCCGACGTGAATGTGGTGCTGGACGTCAGCGGTCCCGGCCGTGAGGTAGAATTGCAGGCGTTGTCCGACTTGGGCCTGCTATGCCTCGAAAGCCTGCACTACCCTCCGATTCCCTGATTCCCGGTTCGCCGCGGCGCCGCACGGCGCTCAAAACCGGCGGCACGCTGCTGCTGTCCGTCGTCGCGCCCGCCCTCGTCCCCCTCCCCGCCGGCGCCGCCCAGATCATGGCGGTGCGCGTCTGGCCGGCCGACGAGTACACCCGCGTCACGCTGGAAAACGACAGCGTCTTGAAGGCCACGCACTTCATGGTGGCCGATCCGCCGCGCATGGTGGTGGACATCGAGGGCCTGGCACTCAACGAGACCCTGAAAAGCCTGGTGGCGAAGGTGGAATCGAACGATCCCTACATCAAGCACGTGCGCGTCGGCCAGAACCGGCCCAACGTGGTGCGCCTGGTGTTCGACCTGAAGGAAACCGTGCGTCCGCAGGTGTTTACGGCGCCGCCGGTGGCCGGCTACCGCAACCGCCTGATCTTCGACCTGTATCCGCTGCATCCGGTCGATCCGCTGACCACCATGATCGCCCAGGAAAAATGGAGCCAGGCCGAGGTGGCCGCCGCCACGCCGCTGCCGCCGGCCCAGCCGGGCACGCCGACCGTGGGGCAAGTGGCGCCAGCGCCGGTCGCCAAACTGGAAGCCGACGCCGCGCGCGCCGGCACCACGCCCGCCCAGCCGCTGCCGACCACGCCGACGCTGCCCTCGCCCACGCTGCAGGCCCAGGTGCAGGCACAAGCCCAGGCGCAGGCGAAGGCGCTGCCGGGCGGATCGAAGGTGACGCGCATGATCACCATCGCGCTCGACCCCGGCCACGGCGGCGAGGACCCGGGCGCCACCGGCGCCACCGGCGCGCACGAGAAGGACATCGTCCTGGAAATCGCCAAGCGCCTGAAGGGCAAGCTCGAATCGCTGCCCAACATGCGCGTGATGCTGACCCGCGACGCCGACTTCTTCGTGCCGCTCGGCCAGCGCGTGGAAAAAGCGAGGAAGGTGCAGGCCGACCTGTTCGTCTCGATCCACGCCGATGCCTTCATCCAGCCGAGCGCGCGCGGCTCGTCGGTGTTCGTGTTGTCCGAAAAAGGCGCCAGCTCGAGCGCGGCGCGCTGGCTGGCCACCGACCAGAACAAGGCCGACCTGATCGGCGGCGTCAACTTCGGCAGCCACGACAAGGAACTGGCCAGCGTGCTGTTCGACCTGTCCACCACCGCCCAGATCAGCGACAGCCTGAAGCTGGGCAAGGCGGTGCTGTCCGAGATCGGCGGCATCAACCGGCTGCACAAGGGTTCGGTCGAGCAGGCCGGCTTCGCGGTGCTGAAGGCGCCCGACATCCCGTCGATCCTGGTCGAGACCGCGTTCATCTCGAACCCCGAGGAAGAAGCGCGCTTGCGCGACGACGCCTACCAGAACCAGCTGGCCGACGCCATCACCAAGGGCATCAAGCGCTACTTCGCCTACAACCCGCCGCTGGCCAAGAGCCGCACGGCGTGAGCCGGGCCGCCGGCGCGTGCCGGCGTGCGGCGCGCCATGGCGCTCGCACGGTCCGGCGCACGCCTGGAGCCCGATCTGGTAGGCGATCGAAGGTCATGGCAAAATCGTCATCTTCTGCTGAGGAGGATTTCGTGAGCGCGACCAATATCGAATTCGGGCAATTGCCCGCTCTAAAACTTCAGGCACCGGACGGCGCCGAAGCGATCATCACCCTGTATGGCGCCCACCTGGTGTCGTGGAAGGATGCGCCGGGCGGTGCCACGCCCGGCGTAGCGACGCCCGGCGTAGCGGCGGATGGCCCCGGCGCCGGGTCGGCTGCGCCTGCCGGCCAGGTTGGCGCCGTCGCGGCCGCGCCCGCACCGGGCGACCCGATGATGGTCGGCAGCGGCGATAACGTCACACCCGTCGCCAACGCCGGCGGCACCGCCGGCCAGGAGCGCCTGTTCGTCAGCAGCCTGTCGGCGCGCGACGGCGCGCGCGCGATCCGCGGCGGCGTGCCGGTGATCTTTCCCCAGTTTGCCGAACGCGGCGACGGCATGCGCCACGGCTTCGCGCGCGTCAGCACCTGGCGCGTGGCCGACAGCAGCGAACAGGATGGCGCCGCCTGCGCCACCTTGGTGCTGAGCCGCGAAGACCTGGCGCCGCAGCTGGCGAGCGCCTGGCCGCATCCGTTCGAACTCAAGCTGCACGTGAC
This sequence comes from Massilia forsythiae, assembly GCF_012849555.1. Lineage (NCBI taxonomy): Bacteria > Pseudomonadati > Pseudomonadota > Betaproteobacteria > Burkholderiales > Oxalobacteraceae > Massilia > Massilia forsythiae. The sequence continues at coordinate 2,770,764 of NZ_CP051685.1, read as the reverse complement.
GATACGCGCGCGCGCGCTGACGCTGGCGCTCGAAGTGCGCAACACCGGCACCGCAGCCTTCCCGTTCGCGGCGGCGCTGCACACCTATTACCTGGTCGAGGACGTGGAAGCGGTGCGCATCGACGGCGTGCAGGCCGAGACCGTGGCGATCACCGACAAGCTGGACCAGATCTTCGAGCGCGTCGGCGACACCATCGGCTTCGACACCGGCGCCGACAAGCTGACGCTGCGCCAGAGCGGCTTCACCGACGCGGTGGTATGGAATCCGGGCGCGGTCGACAGCGCCGCCCTGGCCGACATGGAAGACGAGGAATACCGCCGCTTCGTCTGCATCGAACCGGCGCTGCTGGCGCCGCAGACGCTGGAGCCGGGCGGCAGCTGGCGCGGCGAGCACCACGTGCAGGTGTCGGCCGCCTGACAATCAATTCGAAAGGCGCTTAGTTCGATTCCTTGATCATGCGTCCCGCGCTCGGCTGCACCGGCCGCGCATTCAGCGGATACAGGCGCGAGAACAGCGCCATCTGGGCCGGCGACGCCTGCATCGGCTGCTTGAACACCAGGTACAGCACGCCTTCGGTGCAGGGCGGTTCGCTCAGCGAGCCCATGTAGGTGAAGTATTCGCGCTTGGCCGGCAGCGCATCCTTGGGGTCGATCACGATCGATGGGGATACCGTCTCGAATTTTTCCAGCGGCAGGTTGTCCCAGATGGTCTGCATCAGCGGATGCGGCTGGCCGCGCTCGAGCAGCACGGCGACGATCGCGATCTTGCCCTCGGCGCTGCGGTGCACCAGGTGCATGACCATTTCCGTGCCTTTGCCGTTGATCTTTTCTTCGGACGGACGGTGGAAGTGGAACTGTTCCAATTCATAGGTCTGGTTGCCGACCGTAATGAAATTGCCGCTGCCCACGGCCACCTGGATCGTGTGGCCGTTGTTGACCTCGTTGAACGAGGACGGGTGGTAGTCGAAGCTGATCTGTTCCAGGTTCACCTTGATGCCGTCGCGCAGGTCAATCGGCGACTGGCGGTTGCCGCTGCCGCACTTGGCCCAGCCATCGTTGATCTTCGACCAGTTGGCCGGACCCAGTTCGCCCTCGTAGGACCAGGCGGTGCCGCGCCTGGGTGCGCTGGCCAGGGTGGCGGCGGCGATGGCGGCGGCGGCGCTGGCCTGCTCTTCCTGCCTGCGCTTGACCTCGGCTACCTTCTTGGCGCGCACGGCGGCGGCGGCGCGGCTCTGCTGGCGTTCGCGCAGTTCGGCCAGGCGCTCGGCGATCTTGGCCGACAGGGCGACTTCGGCATCGTCTTCCTTGTCGCTCGAGGCAGCCGGTGCGGCGGCTGCGGCGGGTTCGGGTTTCTTCGTCTGCGCGGCGGTCTTGGCGGCGCCGGACGGGATCGACGCGGAAGCGGGTTTCGACAGGGAGGCCGCGAGCTTGGCCGCGGCGGCGGGATCGTTCGCGCTTGCGCTCAGGACGACGCAGCAGCAAGCGAACAGGGCGATCAGGTTACGCATGGGATTCCAGTATTCAAGCACTCCCCTGCTTTAACGGCGTTACCGCAAGTAAACTTGAGGGTGTGCAAGTTCCGATTTTGCCGGATCGTATCGCCCTCGCATCGGCCGCGTAAATGCACAGCGCGCCGTCGTGCGGCGCGCTGGCAAACGGGCAAGATACCGGCTCAGCGGCTGAGCATGCGGCGTCCGACCTTGTAGATGCCGCCCAATGCCAGCGGCACCACGGCAGCGCCGACGCCGACCAGGACGATCGCGGTGAGATGGTCGCGCACCACCGGGATGTTGCCGAAGAAGTAACCGGCAGTCACCAGGCCCGCCACCCACAGCACGGCGCCGGTGATGTTGTACATCTGGAAGCGGGCATGGGTCATGTCCGAAATACCCGCCACGAACGGCGCGAAGGTACGCACCACCGGCACGAAGCGCGCCAGGATGATGGTCTTGCCGCCATGCTTTTCGAAGAAATCGTGCGTGCGGCGCAGCGCATCCTTGTTCAGCCAGCGGTAATCGTGGGTGAACACGCGATGGCCGATGGCCCCGCCGATATAGTAATTCAGGGTATTCCCGGTGACGGCGGCGGCGATGAGCAATGCCATCAGCAACGGATAACTCATTTCGCCGGTGGCGCAGAAGGCGCCGGCGATGAACAGCAGGGTGTCGCCCGGGAAGAAGAACAGCACGACCAGACCGGTCTCGCAGAACACGATGGCAAACAGCACCGCATACACATAGATTCCGTACTGGGCCAGCAGCATGCCCAGGGTTTTATCGACATGAAGTATCATGCCGAAAAATTGCATCAGATCCATAATCGTCCTAAATGGTAGCGCCGCATGATACCACCAGTCCGACCCGATAAAATCCTTCCGAGCGCAACTTAAGGAAGAGAATCGTCACTCCCTTGGAAGTTTCCTTCGGTCCTGCGGCAGATTACAATCGAATGTATCCATCATTCAATATTGTCAACGCCAAGGGAGAGCCCCCATGAAGGAAATCCGGATCATTTGCAAGGCAGTACTGCTGGGCGCATGCGCCGCCCTGGCGGCGGGCGCCGTCGCCGCCACCAAGTCCGGTGAATTGCCGCCCAAGCCCAGCGTTGCGGACATCGTCAAGGCATCCAGGCCGGGCGACTGGCGTGCGCTCGATCCGGACAACACGCTGTACATGGACACCGCGGCCGGACGCGTGGTGATCGAACTGGCGCCGACCTTCGCTCCGAGGCACGTGCAGAATATCAAGGCGCTGGTGCGCGAGCATTATTTCGACGGCCTGGCGATCGTGCGCGTGCAGGACAACTGGGTGGTGCAGTGGGGCGATCCGAACGAGGACAAGCCCGATGCGCGCCCGGTCGGGAAGGCGCAGAAGACGCTCAAGGCCGAATTCACGGTCCCGCTCAAAAACGACACCCATTTCACCCGCCTGCCGGACAGCGACGGCTACGCGCCCCAGGCCGGCCACTCGAACGGCTTCCCGGTGGGACGCGATCCGAAGACCGGCGAGACCTGGCTGGCGCACTGCTACGGCATGGTCGGCGTGGGCCGCGACAACGACGCCGACAGCGGCGGCGGCACCTCGCTGTACGCCGTGATCGGCCCCGCGCGCCATCTCGACCGCAACATCACCGTGGTCGGCCGCGTGATCGCCGGCATGCCGCAGCTGGCCGCCCTGCCGCGCGGACCGGCGCCGATGGGCTTCTACGACAAGCCGGAAATGAACGTCGCCATCGGCACGGTCAAGGTCGCCGCCGACCTGCCGCCGGAACAGCGCAGCAAGTTCGACGTGATGCGCACCGACAGCGCCGCCTACCGCGCCGTGCTCGACGCCCAGCGCAACCGCGGCGGCCCCTGGACCAAGGTCGCCGCCGGCCACATCGACCTGTGCGCCGCCCCGATCCCCATCCGCGAACAACCCTGACATCCTTCAAACCGGGGTCAGAGCCCGATTCTTGGCAACTTCTCCCAAGCAAAAGCCCAATTCGGGGTCAGAGCACTTCAAAGCTGACATTCGGGGTCAGAGCACTTTTAAAGGTAAGTGTATGCGTGCAAGCGAGTCGCCGCTTTCCCAGGGCGTCGAGGTAGGCTGGCCCAGTACCGCGGCAACCATACGCGTGTCAGCGGCTTTTGCTCTGCCCCCGAATCGTCAGCAAATTGTGCTCTGACCCCGAATTGAAGCAGGGTCCCAAAGGAAATTGCCAAAAATCGGGCTCTGACCCCGGTTTGGGGAAAATCAAACAAGCGCAGTGGGTGCGGAAAGGCCGGGCTATAATGTGCCGGATGAACGCTCCGGTACTTACCCATCGTCCGATCCAGCAGCTGCCCGATCAGCTGATCTCGCAAATCGCCGCCGGCGAGGTGGTCGAGCGGCCGTCGGCGGTGGTGAAGGAGTTGCTGGAGAATGCGCTGGATGCCGGCGCCACCCAGGTCACGATCCGCCTGGAAGAAGGCGGCGTCAAGCGCATCGCCATCACCGACAACGGCCGCGGCATCCCGCCCGAAGAGATGCCGCTGGCCCTGGCGCGCCATGCGACCTCGAAAATCGCTTCGCTGACCGACCTCGAGAACGTCAATACGCTCGGCTTCCGCGGCGAGGCGCTGGCCTCGATCGCCTCGGTGGCGGCGGTGTCGATTACCTCGCGCACCGCCGGCGGCGCCCATGCCTGGGAGATCGTCGGCTCGCACCAGGGCACGGTGTCGCCCTCCTCCGGCGTGCAGGGCACCACGATCGACGTGCAGGACCTGTATTTCAACACGCCGGCGCGGCGCAAGTTCCTGAAATCCGAGCAGACCGAATACGGCCACTGCGCCGAAGTCGTGCGCCGCATCGCGCTGGCGCGGCCGGACGTGTCGTTCAGCCTGACCCACAACGGCCGCACCATCGACCACTGGAACGTCAGCGAGGCCGCCAAGCGCAGCGCCCAGATCCTGGGCGGCGATTTCGCCGAGGCGCGCCTGCACCTGGACGAGGCCGCCGGCCCGCTGCGCCTGCACGGCTACGCCGGCTTGCCGACCGCGTCCAAGGCGCGCGCCGACAGCCAGTACTTCTATGTGAACGGCCGCTTCGTGCGCGACAAGCTGCTGGTGCACGCGGTCAAGGCGGCCTACGAGGACGTGCTGCACGGCGACCGCTTTCCCTCCTACGTGCTGGCGCTGGAACTCGATCCGGCGATGGTCGACGTCAACGTGCACCCGTCGAAGATCGAAGTGCGCTTCCGCGACAGCCGCGCGGTGCACCAGTTCGTATTCCACGCGGTGCAGCGCGCGCTGGCGCAGACCTCGGCCACCGCCCACGGCAGCGCGCCGGCGCCGGTCAGCGCGGCCGAGATCGCACCGTCCGGCGGCGCGCTCGGACGCGGCTTCGGCGGTGGCGGTATTAGCGGCGGCTCCGGTGGCGGCGGTAGCGCTTCAGGCGGTGGCAGCAGCGGCAGCGCCTGGCGCCGCCCGCACGAGCAGACCTCGTTCGGCGCCCAGCTCGGCGCCCCGGCATCGTCGACTTTTTCGCCGTCGCCGTTCCCGCCCGGCAGCCGCTGGGACGCGCAAAGCGGCGGTGTTCCCCAGCGCACCGAGCACTATGGCGCCCTGTTCGCCTCCGGCGCCGCCGCGGCCGATGGCGCCGGCGCGTCCGGCAGCGCCGCCACGGCGGCGCGTCCGCCGGAAGTGCGCGAAGCCAGCCTGCCCGCGCCCACCCAGCCGGCCTCCGACGACGATTTCCCGCTCGGCTTCGCGCTGGCCCAGCTGCACGGCATCTACATCCTGGCGCAAAACCGCAAGGGCCTGGTCTTGGTCGACATGCACGCCGCCCACGAACGCATCCTGTACGAACAATTGAAGAACGCGCTGGACGCCCAGGCCGAAGGCGAACGCATGCCGGTGCAGCAGATGCTGATCCCGGTGACCTTCTTCGCCGATGCGATCGAGGTCGGCACCGTGCAGGAACACGGCGAGACGCTGGCGGCGCTCGGCTTCGACATCGCCGCGCTGTCGCCGACCACGCTGGCGGTGCGCGCAGTGCCGGTGCTGCTGAAGAACGCCGACGCCCAGACCCTGGCGCGCGACGTGCTGCGCGACGTGCGCGAATACGGCGGCTCGCGCGTGCTGATCGAGCGCCGCAACGAATTGCTCGGCACCCTCGCCTGCCACACCGCGGTGCGCGCCAACCGCATCCTGGCCGCGCCCGAGATGAACGCCCTGCTGCGCCAGATGGAAGCGACCGAGCGCGCCGACCAGTGCAACCACGGCCGCCCGACCTGGGTACAGCTGGAAATCGGCGCGCTCGACAAGCTGTTCCTGCGCGGCCAATGACGCCGTCCGCCGATCGGCGGAGCCGCGCCCCCTCCGACATCACGTTCTCCATCACATGACACAGCAACACACCCCGCTGGCCGTGGCCATCATGGGTCCGACCGCGTCCGGCAAGACCGCGTCCGCCCTGGCCATCGCGCGCGCCATCCCGTCCGAGATCGTCTCGGTCGATTCGGCCCTGGTCTACCGCGGCATGGACATCGGCACCGCCAAGCCGACGCCCGACGAACTGGCCAGCGTGCCGCACCACCTGATCGACATCATCGACCCGCTCGACGCCTATTCGGTCATGCAGTTCCGCGCAGACGCGATCCGCCTGGTGGGCGAGATCGCCGCGCGCGGCAGGCTGCCGCTGCTGGTCGGCGGCACGATGATGTACTTCAAGGGCTTGAGCGACGGCCTCGACGACCTGCCCAGCGCCGACGCCGCCGTGCGCGCACGTATCGAGCTGGACGCCGCGCGCCTCGGCTGGCCGGCCCTGCACGCGCGCCTGGCCGGACTGGACCCGGCCACCGCGGCGCGCCTGGCGCCGAACGACGCCCAGCGCATCAACCGCGCGCTGGAAATCATCGAACTGTCCGGCCAGCCGATGTCGGCGTTGCTGGCCAGGCGCGAAAAGACGGCATTGCCGTTCCGCTTGACGTCGTTCGCGCTGGAGCCCTCGGACCGCGCGGTGCTGCACCGGCGCATCGCCCAGCGCTTCGAGCAGATGCTGGGCCGCGGCGACGACGACGAACAAGGCATCGTCGCCGAGGTGGCGCGCCTGCGCGCCCGCGGCGATTTGTCACCCAGCCTGCCGTCGATGCGCTGCGTCGGCTACCGCCAGTCCTGGGATTACCTGGACGGCCGCATCGACCGCGCCGCCCTGCGCGAGACCGGCATCGTCGCCACGCGCCAGCTCGCCAAGCGCCAGCTGACCTGGCTGCGCTCGATGCCGGAGCGCATCGTCATCGATTGCCTGGGCCCCGATCCAGCCGGGATCATGCTCGATCACCTGGCCGCACAACACGTGCAGGAGGGCCAGCCTTGACACTCGCCGTCCCGGACGGCATAATACTTTCCGTTCTGGTGATATAGCTCAGTTGGTTAGAGCATAGCATTCATAATGCTAGGGTCGGTGGTTCAAGTCCACCTATCACCACCAGGTTTCAAGCGGAATGGCTTGGCTCTGCAAAGGCTGGGCCATTTTGCTTTAGTGGCAGGACGTCGGTGATATAGCTCAGTTGGTTAGAGCATAGCATTCATAATGCTAGGGTCGGTGGTTCAAGTCCACCTATCACCACCAGGATACGAAAGCCGCCGGTTCGCGAGAGCCGGCGGCTTTTTCATTGTCGGATCATTGTCAACGGCTATCCGGCGTGAAGTCGCGGATCCGCTTCACCTCCCCCGCGTCCAGCTTCTTCAGCATCGACACGAGCAAGTCCACCATCTGGTCGAAATCCCGCCGGTTGAGGATGCCGTTGTGCGCATGCGTGTAGCGGATCGGCACCACCAGGTTCACGGTCGGCACGCCGCCGTTGCTCTTCTGGATCTCGGCCGAATCGTCACCGTAGCCCTGCACCAGGTCCAGTTGCAGCGGCAGCTTGCGCTCGCTCGCGGTCTGCTTGACGAAGGCGCTCAATTTGCGGTTCGGCAGCGCCGACGAGTCGTACAGGAAGATGCCCGGCCCGGCGCCCAGCTTCGCCTGCGTCTCTTCCGGGCGGCCCGGATACACGTCGCCGGTGATGCCGCCTTCGATCGCGATGCCGAGGTCGGGCTTGACCACGTCGGCCGCCGTATGGGCGCCGCGCAGGCCGATCTCTTCCTGGGTCGTGATCACCCAGGAAATCCGGTTCGGATGCGGCTCGTTCGCCAGGCGGCGCATGGCTTCCACCACCACCGCGCAGCCGACGCGGTCGTCCCAGGCCTTGCCGAGGTAGTTGTCGGTGCCGTTCAGGATTTCGAAGGGCGCGTCCGGCACGATCGGATCGCCCGGAGAAATGCCCAGCGCGCGCACCTCGGCTTCGCTGCGGGCGCCGACGTCGAGGAACAGGCCATCGCGCGCAAACACCCTGGTGCGCTCGTCGGCCGGCACCACGTGGATGTCGCGGATGCCGGTAATGGCCTTCACCGGCCCCTTGCTGCCGATGATCACCCAGCGCTTGTCGGGCAGCGCCTGGTCCAGCCAGCCGCCCAGCATCTGCATGGTCAACAGGCCGTTCGGGGTGATGCGACGGACCATCCCGCCTAGTTCGTCCATGTGGGCGTCGACCATGACGTGCGGCCCGTTCGATCCCTGGGTGGCGATGATGGATCCCATGCCGTCGTAGGTGAGCGAGGCGGCCAGCGGCTTCATCATCTCGACCAGCACCTTGCGCACCGGCTCCTCGAAGCCGGGCGGGCCGGCGGCGTCGGCGATTTTCTGCAGGGTCTCGACGGTGCGGTCGGGCGCGGCGGCCGCTGGGGCGGCGGCCGCGGTGGGCAGGGCGGCAGCGCAGGAAGCCGCCAGCAGGGCGATGGCGGCGGTGAGGCGACGGGCGTGGGTCACTGGGGATCTCGTTCTCATGGTGTTGGCGGCGTCATGGCGGCCGCGGCTTTGCTAGTATGCCATCATGATCACCATCCACCACCTCGGCCATTCCCAATCGGAACGCATCGTCTGGCTCTGCGAAGAGCTGGACCTGCCCTACCGGCTGGTGCACTACACGCGCGATCCGGCCACGCGCCTGGCCCCGCCCGAATTGAAGGCGCTGCATCCGCTCGGCGCCGCGCCGCTGATCGAGGACGGCGACCTGCTGCTGGGCGAATCGGCGGCGATCGTCGACTACCTGATCGCCAGGCATGGCGGCGGGCGCCTGAAGCCGGGCCCCGCGCAGCCGGATTACGCCGATTTCCTGTACTGGTTCCATTTCGCCAACGGCAACCTTCAGCCGGCGTTCATGCGCTACCTGACCGCCCGGCGCGCACAGCCGGCCGCCGACCACCCGGTCACGGCGGCGGCGCGCGAGCGCCTGGAACGGGTGCTGGCGCACGTCGACGCGCGCCTGGCCGGCGCGCCCTGGCTGGCCGGCGACGAATTCAGCGCGGCCGACGTGATGAGCGTGTTTTCGCTGACCACGATGCGCCTGTTCCAGCCGTTCGACCTGGCGCCCTATCCGCACATCCGCGGCTGGCTGCGGCGCGTCGGCGCGCGCCCCGCCTACCGCCGCGCGATGGCCGAAGGCGATCCGGACTTGGCACCGCTGCTGGATTGAGCCTGGGCGCCGTTCACGCTGCGGGAGGCAGCGCCGAGGACGGCGCCGCCGCGGCGAAATGCTCGACCAGGAAATCGATGAAGGCGCGCGTGCGCGCCGCCTGGTTCCTGCGGTTCAGGTAGACCACGAACAGGTCGGCCGACGGCAGCGCATACTGCGGCAGCACGATCTTCAGGCGCCCGCTCTCGACGTAGCGCGCCAGGTCCCACTCCGAACGGATCAGGATGCCGTGCCCGTCCAGCGCCCAGCCGAGCACGATGTCGCCATCGTTGCTGGACAGCGCGCCGTGCACCTTGACGGTCCGGTCGTACCCGCCCTCCCCGCCCTGGCGGAAACGCCAGATGCCGTAGGCGTCGTCGTTCTGGCGGTGGACGATGCAGCGGTGGCGCGCCAGGTCGTCCAGCAGCGCCGGCGCGCCGTGCTGCTGCAGGTACCGCGGCGACGCGCACAGGAAGCGCCGGTTCGACAGTACGCGACGCGCGTTGAGGCGCTTGTCCGGCGGCGCGCCGAAGCGGATCGCCAGGTCGACGCCGTGCTCGGCCAGGTCGACCGGGCGGTCGGTGACGTCCATCTGCACCTCTACGCCGGGATGGCGCCTGGCGAATTCCGACAGCAGCGGCGCGATCGCGGTGCGGCCGAAGCCCAGCGTCGCATTCACCCGCAGCAGGCCGCGCAATTCATCGCCGCCCTTGCCTGCCACTTCGTCTTCCATGGTACGGATCGCCGCCAGGATACGGGTCGCGTGCGCCAGGTAGGTCTCGCCCTCGGCGGTGAGGCTGATGCGGCGCGTGGTGCGGTTTACCAGGCGCACGCCGAGGCGCGCTTCCAGCTGCGCCAGGCGCTTGGTGGCGGCCGGCGGCGTCAGGTCGAGCGCGCGCGCGGCCGCGGCCAGGCTGCCGTGGCGCGCCACCAGCACGAAGAAGGTCATTTCGGATGCGGCGTCGGTGTACATGAGGCGGATTGCTGATTCACTCCAGGTAAATAATCAATTCACTATTCGGGAATTATAGGCAGGAATACAGCGATTAAGCTAAGCGCTTTCCATCACCACCTTACCGAGACCGCCATGAAAATCGTCGACATCCGCGAACAGACCCTGCCGATCAGTTCCCCCATCCGCAACGCCTACATCGACTTCAGCAAGATGACGCTGAGCCTGGTCGCCGTGATCACCGACGTGGTCAAGGACGGCAAGCCGGTGGTCGGCTACGGCTTCAATTCGAACGGCCGCTACGGCCAGGGCAAGCTGATGCGCGAGCGCTTCATCCCACGCATCCTGGAGGCCGCGCCGGATTCGCTGCTCGACGACAGCGGCGCGAACCTCGACCCGCACAAGGTGTGGGATGCCATGTTCACCAACGAAAAGCCGGGCGGCCACGGCGAGCGCTCGGTGGCCATCGGCACCATCGACATGGCGGTGTGGGACGCGGTCGCCAAGATCGCCGGCAAGCCGCTGTTCCAGCTGCTGGCAGAACGCTACGGCAACGGCCGGCCGCAGCGCGAGGTATTCGTGTACGCGGCCGGCGGCTACTACTATCCGGGCCAGGACCACGGCAAGCTGAAGGACGAGATGCGCAGCTACCTCGACCGCGGCTACACCGTGGTCAAGAAGAAGATCGGCGGTGCCTCGCTGGACGAGGACCTGCGCCGCATCGATTCGATCCTGTCGGTGCTGCAGGATGGCCAGAAGCTGGCGGTGGACGCCAACGGCCGCTTCGACCTGGACACGGCGATTGCGTATGCCAAGGCGCTGTCGCAGTACGACCTGTTCTGGTACGAGGAGGCCGGCGATCCGCTCGACTTCGAGCTGCAGGCGACGCTGCGCAACTACTACGACAAGCCGATGGCGACCGGCGAGAACCTGTTCTCGATGCAGGATGCGCGCAACCTGGTGCGCTACGGCGGCATGCGCGCCGACCGCGACTGGCTGCAGTTCGATTGCGCCCTGTCGTACGGGCTGGTGGAATACCTGCGCACGCTCGACATGCTGCACCAGCACGGCTGGTCGCGCAGCCGCTGCATCCCGCACGGCGGGCACCAGATGTCGCTCAACATCGCGGCCGGCCTGGGGCTGGGTGGCAACGAATCCTATCCGGACCTGTTCCAGCCCTTCGGCGGCTTCCCGGACGGGGTCAAGGTCGAGAATGGCTTCATCACGATGCCGGACCTGCCTGGCATCGGCTTCGAGGGCAAGGCCGACCTGTACCGCGAGATGCAGAAGCTGTCGGCATAGTTGCGTCGTTCCCGCGCGGCCGTCAGGCGCCGCTCACGTCGGCGTCCTCGTCCAGCGCGAACTCGCCGCGCTGGAACGCGTCCAGCGCGGCCTGCGCCTGCGCCAGGCAGTCGTCCGGCACCAGGATGCGCACCCCGCCCAGGGCCGGCGCGAGCAGCAGGTCGGTCTGCACCAGGTTGGCGTCGGCCAGCACCGCCGGGATGCCGGCGGCGACCAGGCAGCCGCAGACCAGGTTCGCCTCCATCGGCACCAGGTAGCGCGCCACTTCGACCATGTCGCGCTCGGGCGCCCGGGTCGCGTCGGCTGCGCCGGACAGGCCGGCGTCGAATGCATTGCTCGCATGTTGCATGGGGCCTCCAGGATGGTTCAAAGATCGCCGGCGACGCCCGGCCGCCGTGCCGCGATCTTACCTCGGCAGTGGCGCCGGCGCGCGCCGGCTTGCATGCACGTCACATGCCGGGCGCGGCGTGCCAGCCCAGCAGCGCCGGCAGCGTCGACAGCAGGTACAGCACCACCCCGATCAGGCCGCCCACGATGGTGCCGTTGATGCGGATGTACTGCAGGTCCTTGCCGATGTTGAGTTCGACCTGTTGCGACATCTCGCCGCTGTCCCAGTGCTTGACGGTGTCGGCGATGTGGCGCGTCAGGAAACCGGCGAATTCGGGCGCGGCGCCGCGCGCCGCCAGTTCCAGGTTTTCGTTCAGCGAGGCGCGCAACTGCGGATCGTCGGCCAGGGTGCGCCCGACCCAGGCGCCGGTGGCGACGATGCGCCGGCGCAGCATGGAATCCTCGCTGTCGAGGTCGCGCTTGACCCACGCCTTCAGGTCGGTCCACAGCGAGCCGAGATAGCCGTTCAGAGTGGCGTCGCCGACCAGGTGGCGCTTGATCTCCTCTCCCTTTTCCAGGAAGGCGGGATCGCTCTTGAGCCGCTCGACGAAGTCGACCGTGAAGGCGTCGAAGCGCTGGCGCAGCGGGTGCTCCGGGTCTTCGCTGACGCGGTTGAGGATGCTGGACGCCAGCCGCACCGTGAGGTCGGCGCCCTTGCGGCCGATCATCTCGGACGGCAGCATGCGCTCCATCACCGCGTATTCCTCGCGCAGCCAGTCTACGATGCCCTGGGCGATCACGTCCTGCGTTTCTTCGTTGGCCAGCAGCCCCGCCAGCTGGCGCAAGCCTTCGTCGAGCAGGGCCTGGTGGCGGCCGTCGCGCGTCAGGCTTTCCAGGATGGTGCCGCCGGCTTTCGACAGGTCGACCTGCCCGACCATCGTGTGCACGGCGCGGCGGATGAAGTTCTGCACCGCGGCGTCCTCGATGAAGTCGAGCGCCCAGCCGGCCATGCGCACCAGGTAGCCGCCCAGGCGCTCGGTGTTTTCCGGCTTCACCAGCCAGTCGGCCACGTGGCGCGCCGGGTCGTGGCGCTGGATCAGCTTGATGATCGAATCGGTGTCGAGGAACTTGTCGTGTACGAAGGCGGCCAGGTTGTCGGCGATGCGCTCCTTGTTGGCCGGGATGATCTCGGTATGGCGCGACACGATCGGGATCGGAATGCGCTTGAACAGCGCCGCCACCGCGAACCAGTCGGCCAGCGCGCCGACCATGGCGGCTTCGGCGAAGGCCTTCAGCAGGCCGATCGACCAGTGCCCCGGCCAGGCCACCGACAGCGCGAGTGCCAGCACGAACAGGACTGCGGCGCCGATGAAGAAGGACAGGGCCAGGCGTTTCGAGCGGCGCAGGTCGGCCATCTTGTCCTGCGTCTTGCGCTGTTTGTCGGTGCTGTCCATTGCACTGCTGGTGTGTCCACTCATGTTTGCGTCGTTCTCCTGTCCTGGGCGGCGCAGGTGCTGTGCCCTACGCATGCGCCATCGTATAGGAGCGCAGCCGAGATCGGCGCGCCGCAGCCCGGCGCAGGATGCCGATCGCATTGGAATCTTCCTGCATTTGCTTCGTTCGCAGTAGAAAAGACAGCGATCCGCCGCCATTTTTGATAAAAATGGTAAATACGCCACTCCCTTGCCTTATACTTGTCCGGTTAATCACAAGGAGGCCCCCCACGCATGCACCACAACATCAGTCTGATCACCACCATCGCCGCCGCCCTCGGCCTCGGCCTCGTCTTCGGCATGCTGGCCGTAAAGATGCGGCTGCCGGCCCTGGTCGGCTACCTCGCCGCCGGCGTCATCATCGGTCCTGCCACGCCCGGCTTCGTGGCCGACGTGGCGCTGGCCTCGCAACTGGCCGAGATCGGCGTCATGCTGCTGATGTTCGGCGTCGGCCTGCATTTCTCGATGAACGACCTGCTCGAGGTGAAGGGCATTGCGCTGCCCGGCGCGATCCTGCAGATCGCGGTGGCGACCCTGCTCGGCATCGGCCTGACCCAGTTGTGGGGCTGGAGCCTGGGCGCGGGACTGGTGTTCGGCCTGGCGCTGTCGGTGGCCAGCACGGTGGTGCTGCTGCGCGCGCTGGAAGACCGCGGCCAGCTCGATTCCTTCAACGGCCGCATCGCGGTCGGCTGGCTGGTGGTCGAGGACCTGGTGACGGTGCTGGTGCTGGTGCTGCTGCCGGCGCTGGCCGGCCCGCTGGGCGGCAAGACCGAGGTCGAAGGCTCGATCTGGATGGCGCTCGGCACCACGCTCCTGCAGGTGGGCGCCTTCATCGCCTTCATGCTGGTGGTCGGACGCAAGCTGTTCCCGTGGTTCCTGTGGCGCGTGGCCAAGACCGGCTCGCGCGAACTGTTCACGCTGGCCGTGATCGCGGCCGCGGTCGGCATCGCCTTCGGTTCCTCGCACCTGTTCGGCGTGTCGTTCGCGCTGGGCGCCTTTTTCGCCGGCATGGTGCTGCGCGAATCGGAACTGAGCCACCGCGCCGCCGAGGAAACGCTGCCGCTGCGCGACGCGTTCTCGGTCCTGTTCTTCGTCTCGGTCGGCATGCTGTTCGACCCGCGCGTGCTGGTCGACCACCCACTGCAGGTGCTGGGCGTGGTCGCCATCATCCTGGTCGGCAAATCGCTGGCCGCCTTCGCGCTGGTGCTGGCACTGCGCTACCCGCTGAATACGGCGATCACCGTGTCGGCCAGCCTGGCGCAGATCGGCGAATTCTCGTTCATCCTGGCCGCGCTGGGCATGTCGCTGGGCCTGCTGCCGGAACTGGGACAGAACCTGATCCTGGCCGGCGCCATCGTCTCGATCGCGGTCAATCCGCTGATGTTCAAGCTGGCCGAGCCGCTGCAGGAATGGCTGCGCGCGAAGTCCGAACGCGCACGCAGCATGGAGCGCTCGCCCGACCCGCTGGCCGAACTGCCGGCCACGGTCACGCACGAGCGCCTGACCGGCCAGGTGGTGCTGGTCGGCTACGGCCGCGTCGGCCGCCGCATCGCCGAAGAACTCACGCGCCAGGGCATCCACTTCGTGGTGGCCGAGCAGAACCGCGACATGGTCGAGGAACTGCGCCGGCGCGACCAGCCGGCGGTGGCCGGCAACGCGGCCGAACCGGCGGTGCTGATCCAGGCCCACATCGCGCGCGCCTCGATGCTGGTGATCGCCACGCCGGACACCTTCCACGTGCGCGCCATGATCGAGACCGCCAAGGCGCTCAATCCGGCCATCCAGTGCGTGGTGCGCACCCACAACGAGGAAGAGGCGCGCCTGCTGCGCGAAGAGACCGGCGGCACGGTGCTGGTCGGCGAGTACGAACTGGCGCGCAGCATGACGCGGCATGTGCTGGACGGGCTGGCGGCGGCGCCGGCGGTGGCGGCGCATTGATCCGGTAAGCGCATCCATCAAAAAAAACGGCGGACATCGCTGTCCGCCGTGTCAATCCTGAATCCGTGCTTGGCAGCGGATTTCAGGAACCATCACTAACCCATGAAGACTATTTACGCCACCGCCTCTTCCGCGCACAACTTGAGGCTGGCGTGGCGCTGGCCGGCCAGGCCGGCCTGCAGCGCGTCGCGGTGCTCTTCCAGCAGCGCGAACACGGCATCCTTGGACAGCACGTACTGGTCCAGCAGCGTGTCCTTGATGGCGACGATCACGTCGCGGTAATCGCGGATCGCGCCCAAGGTATAGCTGTACAGCTCGTCCGATTTCTCTTCGACCTGGCGCAGCGTGTGCTCGCCGCTGGCGTCGTTCTGCAGCTGGCTGTAATCGAGCTTGGCGCGCGAATACATCGACAGGCGGCTGACCATCAGGTTCAGCATCTTGGTGATCTTTTCGATGTCGTTCTGGCTGCCCACCGAGATGCCGCGCGCGCCGTAGAACAGTTCTTCCGCCGCCACGCCGCCATACAGGCCGATCACGTCGCGCTCCAGCTCTTCCAGCGTGCGCAGCGACATGTCGTCGCCGGACTGCAGCACGTAGCCCAGCGCGCCGATCTTCGACACCGCCTCGGTGCTGATCTTCAGCAGGTGCGACTTGTCCTTGACCTCGGCCAGGCTCATGCCGGCGCGCAGGTAGGGGTCGATCTGCATGAAGAAGTGGCCCAGTTCGTGCACCGCGATGCGCTCGCGCTGCTTGTGCTTTTCCGCGGTGGTGGCGCGGTCGGTCAGGCCGATGGTGGCGCGCTCGAAGGCGCGGAACAGCAGGTCGGTATTGATGATCGCCTTTTCCTGGATCGAGAGCATCGATGCGCGCTCGACCACGGTTTCCAGCAGCGCCGGGCTGAGGTTCTGGGTGATCTCCGCGACCTGGTTCAGGTCCATGTCGTTCCAGTCGACCAAGCCTTCCTTCTTGCGCGACAGGAAGCTCTTCAGCAATTCACGACGCTCGGCCTTGTTCGGCAGGCGGAAATTGATCTTCACCGAGAAGCGGCGCAGCATCGCTTCGTCCATCTCGGTGGAGGCGTCGTCGAAATTCGAGGCCACCACCCAGATCACCCCCTGCCCCTTGTCGCTCTTGACGCCGTCCAGCAAGCCGAGCAAGGTGTTCGCGGTATCGTCTTCCCATTTCTTGTCGCTGCGGCCGCGCGGCATGAACAGGCTCTGCGCTTCATCGAGGAAGATGATGCACTTGCCCTTGGCGCAAGCCTTGCGGTGCAGCGCGCTGAGCGCCTTGGAACCGCCGCCGACGTAGCCGGATTCCAGCGCCGAGCCGGATGCCTGGATCAGCGGGATGTTCAGGCGCTTGGCCAGGTAGCCGACCAGCTTGGTCTTGCCGGTGCCGGCCGGGCCGGTCAGCATGACGTTGAACGGCTTGTCGATATTGTGTTCCTGGTACAAGTCGCGGTTGCGGATCATGTCTTCCAGGTGCAGCACTTCCTGCTTGATGTCTTCCATGCCGATCAGGTCGTCCATGCTGCCTTTCAACTTGTCCGGGGCGATCAGCTGGGCGCCGCCGTTCATACCGGGGATGCCGAATTTCATGACGTACAGGATCAGCGCCAGCACGGTGAGGTCGAGCGCGTGGCGCTTGAAGAAACTCAGCACCTCGGTGCCGAAGCCTTCTTTCTCGTCCTGCATCACGGCCTTGTGGGTGCTCAGGTAATCGTCCTTGGCGATCGAATATGGAATAGCGTTTTTCAGCAGGACTTCGCGTTCCAGCGACAGATGCGAGGTACTCGGCACTTTCACCACGTGCAATTGCGGCGCATCCTTGAATTTATAGATGTAGCGTGGCGAATCCGACAAGGGCTTGGCCACCATCAGGTAATCCAAGCGCTCCTTTTGACCCGCCAATTGGGTAATTTCCGAAATGTTCTGGGAATGCACGACTGGCGCAGTATCCTGTGGAACGTCTGCCGCATAAATCGCCCAGCCCGTCACGATGCCAAGCAGCATGGCGGTCAAGACGCGGACATAAACATTCTTGAAAGCAATTTGAAGTCGGGCAAAGTCGGGCATATCGATACTCTACTGAGACAAAGTGTGCGGATACGGCGCTGGTCTTGCGTTGCCCTTCACCGTCGCGCGGGACGTGGAAAGAGGCAATGTGGAACTTACGGCGATGCGCCAGGGTCATACTCGGCGCGGGAATCGGCATCCCTGGAACCATGCTCGAACGTGAACGTTCGACACTATTTTGATGCCCTAAGGCAATAGGGATATGGAGACTATACTCGCAAAAAAAAGGAAGGTGTATACCGTACGAGGAAAAAATTTCTGAACACAACATTGATGATTACTCTGCCATCATATTCCTTTGTTGATTGAATAATTCGATGAAACAAATGGCAACGATATTCGAATGTTTTGGTCTTTCCTCAATAGACCTTCGATTAACTTATTGCATTTGTTTTATTTAAAAACAGTGAATCGTCCGGCGCTGGAGAAGCCGTTTTTTGCGCTTCGGCGGCGCAATGCGCGCCGCATTTTTGCTATCCTTGACCACGACGATGACGTACCTGCATGGTTGCGCCCCATGAGCGAACGCGCTTGCCGTATAGTCACTACGTATTCGGAAGGAAGGACCGTGAATCGATATGCACTTGCGGCAATACTGGGCTTCCTGCTGAGCGGCGCCGTGCAGGCGGCGGTCATCGACCTGGGCAATGCGCAGATGCCGCATGCTCGCGTGGCGGACCTGCCGACGGCGCAGCGCCACGACGTCATCGGGCCGCCGCCGGCCTCGATGTCCGCGCTGCCCGAGCCGGAGGTCCTGGCCATGATGCTGGTGGGCCTGATCCTGATCGGCTACCGGGCACGGCGCGACAGCAGCGACAAGTTCGAATGAGGGTATGCCGGACGCCTGCGCCCGGCAAGGTCAGGCCGATGTGGCTGCAGCCGCAGCGGCCGCGCACAAGGCGTGGAGCTTGAGCAGGGTCGCCCAGTTGCGCGCCGTGGTGGCGTCGCCCAGCGCCTTGCCGAGTGCCGCCGCCGCCGCACTGTCGAGAATGCCGTCAGGACACCATACATAGATGGCGCGCTCTCCGAGCGCCACCGCGCCCGGCAGCCAGTCGCGGCCGCACAGCGTTTCGACGGCCTCGCGCGACTCGAGGCTGGAAAGCAGGAAAATCAGCAGGCGTGAATGGTCGGCGGCACGGTCGAGCAAGGGATTGGCGGCGACGATGGCGGCCAGTTCCTCGCTGTCGAGCACCGTGACAGGCGCGCCCACGCCCAGCTTGAATACCAGCGCTTCCTCGATGGCGGCAGCCAGCTGTGCGTGTGGCGTGGCGGGTCCGCTGAACACCACGTTGCCGCTGTTGAGCACACTGTTCACATCGGTGTAGCCGAGATCGGCGATCAGTTTGCGCAGGTCCGCCATGGCAATGCGTTTCGCTCGCCCGACGTTCACACCCCTGAGCAGGGCAATGTAGCGTTTGCTGGTCATGGCGGCATCCTACCTTGCCGCCCCGGCATGCGGCGCACTGTGCACATCTTTTATTTATATCAATCTACAGTAGCCTCGTTGGCTACTGTGGCGCAATGCCGACGCAACCGCCATGCAAGCTGCCTGCGCCGGCAACGGACCGCGGTACTGTCTGCGAGAAAACATCCCGCGTGTCCATTGCATCGCCTTCAAAAACGTCAGTTGATCAGGCCTTCGGCGCGCAGCGCCTGTTGCACTGCCGGGCGGGCTGCCACACGCTGCGAATAGGCGGCCAGAACCGGCCACGGCGACAGGTCGAACTGGACGAAGCCGGCCCAGCCCAGGATGGTGAACAAATAGGCGTCAGCCACGGTGAATTGCGAACCCATCAGGTAATCGCGGCCTTGCAACTGGGCGGCGGTCCACGCCAGGCGCTTGTTCAGGTTGCTGCGCGCGGCATCTTTTGCATCCTCGCTGGCATTCGGGCGGAACAGCGGCGTGAAGCTCTTGTGCAGTTCGGTGGACAGGAAATTCAGCCATTCGACCAGGCGGTAGCGTTCCAGCGTGCCGTTGGCTGGCGCCAGTTGACGGTCGGAAGCCAGATCGGCTGCAAACTGCAGGATGGCCGGGCCTTCGGTCAGCACGGCGCCGTCCTTCATCTCCAGGGCCGGGATATAGCCTTTCGGATTAATCGCGAGAAAATCACCGCCGCTGGCGGTCTGGTGGCTGCGGATATCGACCCGCTCCAACGCGAATTCCTGGCCTGCCTCGAGCAGGGCGATATGCGATGCCAGCGAGCATGCGCCCGGGCTGAAATACAGTTTCATAAGCTTCCTCAATCAGACTTGCTGCTTTGTTCATTCGGATGCCTTGCCGTGCCGACGCAAGGGCTGGTGAGAATACAACAGATCGAACAGCGTTGTTGTAGAGCGACCAAAATGCCGGCGATCCAGCAAACAACACTTCACGCGTTCGATCACACGGCGAGCAAAAGCCAATGATAAACTTCACTAATTGACAGGAGGAAATAATGAGTGCGGATTATCAATTGACAAGTTTGGCCGATGCGCGTCCAGGCATGGTCTTGTCGGATACCGTACGCGATGTGCAGGGTAATGTGCTGCTGGCGCAAGGCGTGCGCTTGAGCGACGTCACTCTGGCTGCGCTGGCACGCCATGGCGTCGACAGCGTGCCGGTAGCGCGCAGCGTCGCCGCTGCGGCGCCCGACGGCAATGCCGTCCAGACGCGCCTCGACCACCTGTTTCGCAGCAATGTGCGTGATGACCATGAAGATTGGGCGACCGGCTTGCTGCGGCGCTATGTCGAAGACTACCGCCTGCAGCGCGAGGTAGCCCCATGAAGCTCACACAAGAACAACTGGCGCAAGGCATCAATGATTTGCCTTCGCTGCCGGTCGTGGTGATGGATCTGCTCAGCAATATCGAACAGGAAAACGTCGACATCACGGTGCTGGCAAAGAAGGTATCGTACGATCAGGCGCTGACCGCGAAGACGCTGCGCCTGGCCAATTCGCCGTCGTTCGGGCTGCAGGTCAAGGTTACGACCATCCAGCAAGCGATTACCTTCCTCGGCTTCCAGACCACGCGCAACCTGATCACGGCCGCCGCCGTCACCGGCTGCTTTCCCAGCGGCCTGTGCCCCGGCTTCAGCGATCGGGCTTTCTGGCGCCATGCCTGCGCCACCGCCGCCTGCGCGCGCGCGCTGGCGCGGCGCCTGCGCTTCAACCAGGATGTCGCCTTCACCGCCGGCCTGCTGCATGACATCGGACGCCTGGTACTGGTGAGCGGCCACCCGCAAGCCTATGGCGCGGCGCTGGCGTACCGGGCGCAGCACGATGGCGCCATGCTGGATGCGGAACGCGCGGTATTGGGCGTGGATCACGTGGACGCCGGCGTGGCGCTGGCGCGCCACTGGCATTTTTCGGACACGATGTGCCAGGCGATCGCCTGCCACCATGCCCCGGAGTCGCCAGGCGCAGGCTTCCTGGCCGCGATCGTGCACGTGGCGAACGGCATCGTGCATGCACTCGACCTGGCGGGCGAGCCCGACGAGCGTGTGCCGACGCTATCCGGCATTGCCTGGGATGCGATGGGATTGAACGAGGAAGCTTACCTGCATCTGTTCCGCGAAATGGAATTGCAGTATCAGGAAATGTCGGCCATTTTGGCGGCTTGAGGGGCGCAAAAAAAGCGGCTCAAGCCGCAGGCAGGCCGGATGACACTCGCGGATCCGCTCCGGATGGAGACGAACCCGCTGCCGGGTCTCGCCGAAGGCGTGACAGGACCGCTGTCACGCCCGCGGCATCAGTGCGCATAGTTGCCGGACTTCGACGTTTCGCTGCCTTGCTGGTCCTGGCCTTGCGGTTGGGCTTGCTGAGCTTGCTGAGCGGCTTGCTGAGCAGCTTTTTCTTCAGGCTTCGGGCGGCCTTGGGCATCCGACAGGCGATACTTGGTGCGGCGGTCGCCCATCAGGTCGCGCAGGTCGCGGATGCTCATGCCGGTCACTTCGTGCATGCGGATCAGCAGCGATGCGCCGACCGGCAGGCGATGGTGACGGATTTTGCTGATCACCGGAGGAGCCACTTCCAGCATACGCGACAGGGCCGCGTCGTTCTTCAATTGCATCTTGCCGAGCAAAATGTCCAGCAAGTGGTTCGGGTTGTAGCTTTCCTGCGATGACAAAGCATGATGTGCCATGATTACCTCGTGAGTGGTTAGAATAGTTCCTTTACGAACTATCGTTAAGGACTACATTTCATCTACATAAGTTCCCAAGGATCTCGTCGAGTTTGCGGCAGATTGTGCTGCCCTTGCCATCGACACCTTCCCGGGACCGTGTGCGCTCCTTTGTAAGACTTCGAAAACCTGCTGCGCATGCCTTGACGTTCGCATCGGTGTTTCTGAATCTCTAAACTCACTTCCCACGCGCACTTGTATTTCGAACAAATTATCAAACTCATACAGGGTCTTCACCCTCGACCTGAGCACAGATCTTATTGGTCGAAATCAAGCTAACGTGCGGAAAGCTTGTCACATAGTCATTTCAGCACATGGTGACAGATTGTGGCGCACGCAAGAGTTTTTTTGGACAAATTTTGCAATTGCCGACATGCAGGAACTATTTGATTTACAAGAGGAAACTCCCTTCGAGTCGTGCCGGCAAGTTTTAAGATAACAGTTGGAAACGAAAATTCAAGAATTAACAATGTAACCGACTGTATCAAGTGTTTTTTTAAAGAAACCAATTATTCCGCCGGGTATGAAAACCTGACGCACGCCTGTCTTCAGTGTGCGCCGATTTACGGTAAACTCACCTCCACCTTGTCAAAGCATCAGTACAAGAAGCAATAAATTATTCCATGCAGAAAAAAGTATTCATCAAGACTTTCGGTTGCCAGATGAACGAGTACGACTCGGACAAGATGGCGGACGTGCTCGGCGCCTCGGACGGCCTGGTGCGCACCGACACGCCGGACGATGCGGATGTCATCCTTTTCAATACCTGTTCGGTACGTGAAAAGGCGCAGGAAAAAGTGTTTTCGGATTTGGGCCGCCTGAAGGAACTCAAGCGCAGCAAGCCGGGCCTGATCATCGGCGTCGGCGGCTGCGTCGCTTCGCAGGAGGGCGAGGCGATCGTCAAGCGTGCGCCGCACGTCGACATGGTGTTCGGCCCGCAGACCTTGCACCGCCTGCCGCAGATGATCGCCGCGCGGCGTGTCAGCGGCAGCGCCCAGGTCGACATCAGCTTTCCGGAGATCGAAAAGTTCGACCACCTGCCGCCGGCCAAGATCGAGGGGCCCGTGGCCTATGTCTCGATCATGGAAGGCTGCAGCAAGTACTGCAGCTACTGCGTGGTGCCGTATACCCGCGGCGAGGAAGTCTCGCGCCGATTCGAGGACGTGCTGACCGAAGTCGCCGGCCTGGCCGCCCAGGGTGTCAAGGAAATCATGCTGCTGGGCCAGAACGTGAATGCCTACCGGGGCGCCATGGAAAGCGGCGAAATTGCCGATTTCGCCCTGCTGCTCGAGTACGTGGCGGCGATCCCCGGCATCGAGCGCCTGCGTTTCGTGACCAGCCACCCGAAGGAATTCACCCAGCGCCTGATCGACGCCTACGCGCGCATCCCGCAATTGGTGAACCACCTGTACCTGCCGGTACAGCACGGTTCCGACCGCATCCTGCAGGCGATGAAGCGCGGCTATACCGGCCTCGAATACAAGTCGATCATCCGCCGCATCAAGGCGGTGCGCCCCGACATCGCGATCTCGTCCGACTTCATCGTTGGCTTCCCGGGCGAGACCGACGCCGATTTCGAGGCGATGATGAAGCTGATCGAGGACGTCGGCTTCGACAACAGCTTCAGCTTCATCTTCAGCAAGCGCCCCGGCACGCCGGCCGCCAACCTGGAAGACACTACCCCGCACGACGTGAAACTGGCGCGCCTGCAGCGCCTGCAGGCGCAGATCGATGCGAACACCCGCAAGACCAGCGCCGCCATGGTCGGCACCGTGCAGCGCATCCTCGTCGAAGGTCCTTCCAAGAAGGGCATGACCGAGGATGGCCGGCCCGAGCTGCAGGGCCGCACCGAGAACAACCGCGTCGTGAATTTCGCGCCCGGCGAACTCGGCAACACGCTCACCGGCCAGCTGGTCGACGTGCGCATCACCGAAAGCCTCGATTACACCCTGCGTGGCGACCTGGTCGCCAGCCTAGACACGATTGCCAAAGCCAGTTGAAAACCCAGACACCCACCCAGCCTTCGTATTTCGTTCCCGAGCCGCTCGACAACACCCGGCTCGCCCATCTGTGCGGTCCGCTCGACGAAAACCTGCGCCAGATCTCGTCCGCGCTCGACGTGACCATCTTCCGCCGCGGCGAGAAATTCATCGTCAGCGGGGCCAATGCCGAACGCGCGACCGAGCTGCTCGAGCGCTTCTATGCGGTGGCCGACAAGGTCGTGCCGATCGAGGAAGTGCAGCTGGCGCTGGTCGAACAGCGCGCCGGCCTGAAACCGGCGATCGGCGAGCCGGCCGGCGCCAGGAAGCCGGCCGCGCCCGAGGCGGGCGCCAAGACCGCTGCCGACGGAGATGCCGGCGCCGATGACGACGCGGCTGGCGGCACCGAGGACGACGAGGAACTGGTCAGCCCGATGCTCAAGACCCGCCGCAGCGACCTGCGCGGGCGCACCCCGCACCAGATCCAGTACCTGAAGGCCGTGCTCGAGCACGACATCAGCTTCGGCGTCGGCCCGGCCGGCACCGGCAAGACCTATCTCGCCGTGGCCTGCGCGGTCGATGCGCTCGAGCGCGACGCCGTCAAGCGCATCATCCTGACGCGTCCGGCGGTGGAAGCCGGCGAACGCCTCGGCTTCCTGCCCGGCGACTTCGCGCAAAAGGTCGACCCCTACCTGCGCCCGCTGTACGATGCGCTGTACGACCTGCTCGGCTTCGACCGCACGCAAAAGCTGTTCGAGAAGCAGGTGATCGAGATCGCTCCGCTGGCCTTCATGCGCGGGCGCACCTTGAACCACGCCTTCGTGATCCTGGACGAAGCCCAGAACACGACCGCCGAGCAGATGAAGATGCTGCTCACGCGTATCGGCTTCGGCAGCAAGGCCGTGATCACCGGCGACGTCACCCAGGTCGACCTGCACAAGACCCAGCGCAGCGGCCTGGTCGACGCCCTGCACGTTTTAAAAGATGTGCGCGGCATCTCCTTCACCCACTTTTCCAGCGCCGACGTGGTGCGCCACCCGATGGTGGCGCGCATCGTCGACGCCTACGAAAAGGCCGCCGCGATCCAGGAAATCGGCGCCCTGCCCACCACTTCGGTGAACCGCAATGCAAGAAAAAAACCATAAGCTCGAACTCGACGTCCAGTACCCGGACGCGCGCCTGGAAGCCGAACTGACGCCGGCGATGGTGGAGCGCTGGGTGCGCGCCGCCCTGCTCGGCCCGGCCGAGCTGGCGGTGCGCTTCGTCGACGCCGCCGAAGGACAAAGCCTGAACCGCGACTACCGCGGCAAGGATTACGCCACCAACGTGCTCACCTTCGCCTACAACGAGGGCGAGGAACTGGCCGACGACGAACCGGTCCAGGCCGACATCGTGCTGTGCACCGACGTGCTGCAGCGCGAGGCGGACGAGCAAAAGAAGACGGTCGAGGAGCACGCGGCGCACCTGGTGGTGCACGGCGTGCTGCACGCCCAGGGCTTCGACCACGAGCACGACGAGGAAGCCGACGAGATGGAGCAGCTGGAACGCGACATCATGGAAGTGCTGACTTACCCGGACCCGTACGCCGACAACGATACTCCCGTCTGACCTGCACCAAACGCAGCCGGCCCGCACGGCGGCTGCGTAAAAAACTGGCATCTGCCTTTTGGTGTATCCTATACCCTCCGCAACAACGGCTTTACGCCAACTATGCCCGAGCACCCTGCTGACGTCCGCACGGACGGCAAAACCCACCGGTCGCTGTTCGAACGGCTGACCGCACTGATCTCCCCCGAGCCCGAAAATCGCGCCGAGCTGCTCGAAGTGCTGCACGACGCCCACGAGCGCAACCTCATCGACGCCGATGCCCTGTCCATGATCGAGGGCGTGTTCCAGGTCTCCGACCTGTCGGTACGCGACATCATGGTGCCGCGCTCGCAGATGGACGTCATCGACATCACCAAGCCGATCGAGGAATGGCTGCCGGTCGTGCTGGAAACCGCGCACTCGCGCTTTCCCGCCATCGACGGCCAGCGCGACAAGGTGGTCGGCATCCTGCTGGCCAAGGATCTGCTGCGCTACTACGCGGAAGAATCGTTCGACGTGCGCGCCATGCTGCGCCCGGCGATCTTCATTCCGGAATCGAAGCGCCTGAATGTGCTGCTGCGCGATTTCCGCGCCAACCACAACCACATGGCGATCGTGGTCGACGAATACAGCGGCGTGGCCGGCCTGATCACGATCGAGGACGTGCTGGAACAGATCGTCGGCGACATCGAGGACGAATACGATTTCGACGAGGAAGAAGACAATGTCCTGTCGATCAAGGAAGGCCAGCTCGGCCCGCGCTGGCGCGTCAAGGCGCTGACCGAGATCGAGCAGTTCAACGAAGAGGTCGGCGCCAGCCTGTCCGAGGACGACGCCGACACCATCGGCGGCCTGGTGGCCAGCCACCTGGGACGCATGCCGCACAAGGGCGAGGTGTTCGACCTCGACAACCTGCGCTTCGAAGTGCTGCGCGCCGATGCGCGCCAGATCCACGTGCTGCTGGTCGAGAAAATCCCGGTCAGCGAAGACGAGCACGATTGACGGCAACACCATCAAGCGATGGCATCGGCCGGCATCGTACCGCTGGCATGAAAAATAGTACCAGCTTGTAAACCGTCGTCCCCGCGCAGGCGGGGACCCATACCGAGTCGACTAGAGTGGCTCAGCTTGGGTCCCCGCCTGCGCGGGGACGACGTGTTAATGAAGAAAATAAACGCCTTGAATGAATAGGAACCCCGCTTGATCCTGCGCCGCCGCACCCAAGCCGCCAACGCGCCCGATCCGTCCCTGCGCGGCACCCGTCCCGGTCTTGCTTCGCTGACCCTGGCCGTGCTGGCCGGCGCCAGCAGCCTGTTCTCGTTCGAGCCCTTCGGCTGGTGGCCGCTGCAGTTCGTGGCGCTGGCCTGGCTGTTCTACCAGGTCGGCATGGGCAGCTCGACGCGCCGCGCCACCCTGCTCGGCTGGGCGTTCGGATTCGGCTGGTCGGTGGCCGGCATGCACTGGCTGTACATCGCCATCACCCGCTTCGGCGGCTTGCCGGCAGCGCTGGGCGCGATCGCGATCGCCCTGCTCGGCCTGTACATGGGCCTGTTCGGCGCGTTCGCCGCCGGGGTCGGCGCCTGGCTGCGCAGGCGCTGGGCGCTGCCGGTGCCGGCGTTCCTGCTGCTGGTGCTGCCGGTGCTGTGGGGCGTGTCGGAATGGATGCGCGGCTGGGTATTCACCGGCTTTCCCTGGGCCGCTTCCGGCTATGCGCACAATACCGCGCCGCTGGGCGGCTTCGCGCCGATCCTGGGCGTGTACGGCATCGGCGTGCTGGTGGCCGTGTGCGCTTCCTGCCTGGTGATGCTGACCCAGCGCCAGCGCGGGCCGGCGCTGGCCTTGTTCGGCATGCTGCTGGCCGTGGGTTTCGGACTCAGGCAGATCGCATGGACCCATCCGGCCGGCCAGCCGATCACGGTGCGCCTGCTGCAGGGCGACATCGCGCAGGATGAAAAATTCAATGCCGCGCACCTGAGCGATATCCTGGTGCGCTACCGCGGCCTGCTCACCAGCGCGCCGGCCGACCTGATCGCGGCGCCGGAAACCGCGGTGCCGGTGTTTCCGCAACAGCTGCCGCCCGATTACCTGGCCACCTTCAGGGATTATGCCGCGCGCACCGGCAGTTACTATTTGTTCGGCATTCCGCTGGCCGATAGCGACACCGTGTATGCCAACAGCGTGGCCGGCATCGGCCCACAGGGCCAGGCCTACCGCTACGACAAGCAGCACCTGGTGCCGTTCGGCGAATTCATCCCGATCGGGTTCCGCTGGTTCACCAACCTGATGCAGATCCCGCTCGGCGATTTCACGCGCGGCGCGGCGGTGCAGGCGCCGTTCCCGGTCAAGGACCAGTTCGTGCTGCCCAACGTCTGCTACGAAGACGTGTTCGGCGACGAGATCGCACGCAACCTGCGCGCGGCGCAGCATCCGGCCACGCTGCTGCTGAACGTGTCCAACCTGGCCTGGTACGGCGAATCGGTGGCGATCCCGCAGCACCTGCAAATATCGCGCATGCGCTCGCTGGAAACCGGGCGCCCGATGCTGCGCGCCACCAACAACGGCGCCACCGCCATCATCGACGGGCGCGGCAACGTGCAGGACAGCATTCCGTTCTACCGCCAGGGCGTGCTGGCCGCCAAGGTGCAGGGCATGGCCGGCAACACGCCGTACATCGTGTGCGGCAACCTGCTGTTCCTGGGCCTGAGCGCGCTGGCGCTGCTGGGCGCCTGGTTCAGCGGCAGGGCGCGGCGCGCCGCCGCGCGCGCCACGCCCGCGGCCTGATCCGCAGCGATGCGGCGCCAGCGCTTGGTTGCCGAAGAAAAATATTTTATATACCAGTGAAACCCCGATTCATTTCGGCATACCCATAAAACCCGCTAGAATTGGTGTTTTAGCAAACCGACCGTGTTCGCGCCCGTGCGCGCGCGAAGCCTACCAGATGCTCACATTCCAACAAATCATCCTGACGCTGCAAACCTACTGGGACAAGCAGGGTTGCGCCCTGCTCCAGCCGTACGACATGGAAGTCGGCGCGGGTACCTTCCACACCGGCACCTTCCTGCGCGCGATCGGCCCGGAGCCGTGGCGCGCCGCCTACGTGCAGCCGTCGCGCCGTCCCAAGGATGGCCGCTATGGCGAGAATCCGAACCGCCTGCAGCATTACTACCAGTACCAAGTCGTGCTGAAGCCCGCGCCGGAAAACATCCTCGACCTGTACCTCGGCTCGCTGGCCGCACTCGGCCTGGACCTCCAGAAGAACGACGTGCGCTTCGTCGAGGACGACTGGGAAAGCCCGACGCTGGGCGCCTGGGGCCTGGGCTGGGAAGTCTGGCTGAACGGCATGGAAGTGACGCAGTTCACCTACTTCCAGCAGGTCGGCGGCCTCGATTGCAAGCCGGTGCTGGGCGAGATCACCTACGGCATCGAGCGCCTGGCGATGTACCTGCAGGGCGTGGAAAACGTGTACGACCTGGTGTGGACCGAGTGGGAAGAGAATGGCGTCACCAAGCGCCTGTCCTACGGCGACGTGTTCCACCAGAACGAGGTCGAGCAATCGACCTACAACTTCGAACACTCGAACACCGAGCTGCTGTTCCAGGCCTTCGCCAACCACGAGAGCGAAGCCAAGCGCCTGATCGAGCTGGAACTGACGCTGCCGGCGTACGAGCAGATCATGAAGGCATCGCACAGCTTCAACCTGCTGGACGCGCGCGGCGCGATTTCGGTCACCGAGCGCGCCGCCTACATCGGCCGCGTGCGCACGCTGTCGCGCCTGGTGGCGCAGGCCTATCACGACTCGCGCGAAAAGCTCGGCTTCCCGATGCTGCCCAAGACCGCCGCGATTGCCGCCGCCGACACCAAGGCCGGTTGAGTCCAGCACAGAAAAAACAACACCATGAACCAGACCCTCCTCCTCGAACTGCAGACCGAAGAACTGCCGCCGAAGGCGCTCGTGAAACTGGGCGCCGCCTTTGCCAACGGCATCGCCAACGGCCTCAAGGCGCGCGACTTCCTCGACGCCGACAGCGTCGTCACCGCCTACGCCACCCCGCGCCGCCTGGCCGTCGCCATCACCCACGTGCGCGCCACCTCGCCGGATAAAACCATCCGCGACAAGGTGCTGCCGGTGGCCGTGGCCCTGGACAAGGACGGCAACCCGACCGCGCCGCTGGCCAAGAAGCTGGCCGCGCTCGGCTTCCCGGGCCTGGCGGTGGCCGACCTCGAACGCGCCCAGGACGGCAAGGCCGAGAGCTTCTTCTACACCCACACCGCCCCCGGCAGCACCCTGGCGGACGGCCTCCAGCCGGTGCTGGAAGAAGCGGTCGCCAAGCTGCCGATCCCGAAGGTGATGAGCTACCAGCGGCCAAGCGGTGAGACCGTGCAGTTCGTGCGCCCGGTGCATACCCTGCTGGCGCTGCACGGCGCCGAGGTGGTGCCGCTGTCGCTGCTGGGCTTGAGCGCCGGCCGTTCCACCCTGGGCCACCGTTTCCTGTCGGACGGCCAGCCGTTCGACATCGAGCATGCCGACAGCTACGCCGAGCAGCTGGAAAGCCGCGGCAAGGTGGTCGCCACGGCCGAGGCGCGCAAGGAATCGATCCGCGCCCAGCTGCTGGACAAGGCCGGGGACGACCAGGTGCTGATGCCGGAAGCGCTGCTGGACGAAGTCGCGGCGCTGGTCGAATGGCCGGTGGTCTACGAATGCCGCTTCGAGGATGCCTTCCTGGCGGTGCCGCAGGAATGCCTGATCCTGACCATGCAGACCAACCAGAAATACTTCGCGCTGACCGACGCCGCCGGCAAGCTGCGTTCGCGCTTCCTGATCGTCTCCAACCTGGCGACCGACGACCCGAGCGCCATCGTCGGCGGCAACGAGCGCGTGGTGCGTCCGCGCCTATCGGACGCCAAGTTCTTCTTCGAGCAGGACAAGAAGAAGACCCTGGCATCGCGCCTGCCGCAACTGGCCAACGTGGTCTACCACAACAAGCTGGGCACCCAGCTCGAACGCACCGAGCGCGTGACGCGCCTGGCGACGGCGCTGGCCACCCGCCTCGGCTACGATACCCAGCTGGCGGAGCGCGGCGCACGCCTGGCCAAGGCCGACCTGCTGACCGACATGGTCGGCGAGTTCCCGGAACTGCAAGGCATCATGGGCACCTATTACGCCCGCAACGACGGCGAGCCGGAACAGGTGGCGCTGGCCGCCTCCGAGCACTACCAGCCGCGCTTCTCGGGCGACGCCCTGCCCTCCACCGACACCGGCCTGGTGACGGCGCTGGCCGACAAGCTGGAGACCCTGGTCGGCATCTGGTCGATCGGCCTGCAGCCGACCGGCGAGAAGGACCCGTTCGCGCTGCGCCGCCACGCGCTGGGCGTGGTGCGCATGCTGGTCGAGAAGCGCCTGCCGCTGGGCATCTCGCAGTTGCTGGCGGATGCCGCCGCCGTGTTCGCGGGCCAGGCCGGCTTCAAGGACCCGACCCAGGAAGTCACCGTCTTCATGCTTGACCGCCTGCGCGGCCTGTTGCGCGAGCGCGGCTTTTCGCCGAACGAGGTGGAAGCGGTGCTGGCGCAAAACCCGGACCGCGTCGACGACGTGGTGCAGCGCCTGGAAGCGGTGCAGGCCTTCGCCGCGCTGCCGGAAAGCGCCTCACTGGCCGCCGCCAACAAGCGCATCTCCAACATCCTGAAAAAGAACGAGGAAGCGCTCGCGCAAGCAGGCGCGGTGGACGCCGCCCTGCTGCAGGACGCGGCCGAGAAGACGCTGTACGCCAGCGTGCAGCGTGTGCAGCCCGACGTCGATGCCGCCTTCGCGCGCGGCGACTTCGCCGGCACCCTCAAGACGCTGGCGCAGCTGCGCGACGACGTCGATGCCTTCTTCAACGACGTGATGGTGATGGCCGAGGATGCCGCCCTGCGCAACAACCGCCTGGCCCTGCTGTCGATCCTGCACCGCATGATGAACCGCGTGGCCGACATCTCGAAGCTGGCTGCCTGAGGTGGCCGCATGAAGCTGATCATCCTCGACCGGGACGGGGTCATCAACCATGACTCGCCCGCCTTCGTGAAGTCGCCTGCCGAATGGATCCCGATCCCGGGATCGCTGGAAGCGATCGCGCGCCTGAACCAGGCCGGCTACCGCGTCGTGATCGCGTCGAACCAGTCCGGCCTGGCGCGCGAGCTGTTCGACATGGCGACCCTGAACGCGATCCACCAGAAGATGCACGCGATGGCGCAACTGGTGGGCGCCGACATCGACGCCATCTTCTTCTGCCCGCACGCGGCGGCCGACAACTGCGATTGCCGCAAGCCGAAGACGGGCATGTTCGAGGAAATCGGCAAGCGCTTCAAGCTCAACCTGAAGGGCGTGCCGGTGGTCGGCGACTCGCTGCGCGACCTGCAGGCCGGCTTCGTCAGCGGTTGCACGCCCTACCTGGTCCTGACCGGCAAGGGCGAGAAAACGCAGGAAACCGGCGGCCTGCCGCCGGGCACCCAGGTCTTCGCCGACCTGGCCGCCATGGTGAGCGCCTTCCTCAAGGCGCAAGCGCCCGGCCAGCCGCCGCTGCGGGCCGACTGAGCCGGCCAACCAATCCATCCAACCTCCTGCGGAGACCCTTCTTTGCGTACTGCCACCCTGTTCCTGCGCTCGCTGCTGTTCACGATCGTGATGACGATCGCCACCGTCGTGTGGTCGTTCGTGTGCTTCCTCGCCGCCCCCCTGCCCTACCCCAAGCGCTTCCTGGTGACCTCGCGCTGGAACGTCTTCGTCATCTGGTGCGCACGCGTCATCTGCGGCATCCGCTACCAGTTCAAGGGCTACGAGAACCTGCCGGACCATCCGGTGATCCTGCTGTCGAAGCACCAGTCGGCTTGGGAAACCATCTTCATGCTGCCCAACATGAAGCGCGCGCTGGTCTACGTCTTCAAGAAGGAAATCCTGTACATCCCGTTCTTCGGCTGGGGCATGGCGCTGATGCGTATGATCCCGATCGACCGCAGCAAGGGCCGCAACGCCTTCACCCAGGTGGTCAAGCACGGCAAGCGCCGCCTGGCGGACGGCCAGTCGATCATCATGTTCCCGGAAGGGACGCGCATCCCGGTCGGCGAAAAGGGAAAGTACAAGAGCGGCGGTGCGCGGCTGGCCGTCGAAACAGGTGCAATGGTCGTGCCGATCGCGCATAATTCGGGTGAGTGCTGGCCCAAGAATTCGTTCATCAAACGACCGGGCCTGATCACCGTCTCGATCGGCAAACCGGTATCGCCCCAACATCACACTCCCGACAGCCTGATGCAAGAGGTCGAAAATTGGATAGAATCGGAAATGCGCGTCATTTCGCCCCACGCCTACAGAGGTACCTGAACGAACTGGGCGCGTCGGCCAAGGCACCGCCTGCGCCGGCATCCGGTTCGCAGCCCGCCATGACTTCCCCCAAGACCGATACCAGGCAACTGGACCTGTTCACCCAGGACTTCCTGGCCGCGCTCCTGCCTTCGGCGCCCGGGCCGAAGGTACCCGCTTCTCCCCCGCCGCACCCGTGCCGCCGGCGCCGCTGTTCAAGGCGCCGCCGGTACCGACCCGCACCCTGCCGGTGCCGCCATGCGGCCCGAACGACGCGCCGCTGCGCGCCATCCAGCTCGGCTCGCACACCGTCCACTACCTCCTGCGCCACTCGGCGCGCCGTTCCTACGGCTTCATGATCGACGACGACGGCCTGCGCGTGACGGCGCCCAGGCGCTCCAGCCAGGCCGGCATCGACAACGCCCTTCGTGCCAAGCAGGGCTGGATCCTGGCCAAGCTGTTCGAACGCGGCGAACGCCATGCCAGGCGCCGCGAACGGGCGCCGCTGGCATGGGTGGATGGCGCAGTGCTGCCCTACCTCGGCGGAGAAATCACGCTGCGCCTGCAGCCGGCGGCGCGCAGCCACTGTGCGTTCGATCCGGAGGCGCGCACCCTCGACCTGGGCGTGACACCCGGCATGAGCGAAGGGCAGATCCGCGAGCGCGTGAAAGGGTGGTTCCAGGAACGGGCGCATAGCCTGTTCGGCGAACGCCTCGACCTGTACGCGCCGCGCGTCGGCGTGCGCTACAACGCCTACGCGATCTCGTCGGCCGGCACGCGCTGGGGCTCGTGCACGGTGGCCGGCAACATCCGCCTGAACTGGAAGCTGGTCCATTACCCGCTGGCGCTGCTGGATTACGTGGTGGTGCACGAACTGGCGCACCTGCGCGAGATGAACCACAGCCCGCGCTTCTGGGCGGTGGTGGAATCGGTGTTCCCGGACTACGACGGCGCCAAGGCGGCGCTCAAGAAGCGCTCGGCGGAAATGCCGGTGCTGTTCCAGGATTGACGCATCGTCCGACGTGCGTAGGGTGAGATGGCTACACCGTCCCGCGCAGCTGGAGTTCTCCTGCCGTGCGCGCCGCGGCGATGCCTTGCATGGCCTCGGTCTCGTCGCGACTGAGGCAACGGAACGGAATCGGCAGCGTGCCGCGCTTCAGGACCATCATGAAGCCCTTCGAGTAGGTGCGGATACGGCTCACGTCGTCCCACGAGATCAGGCTGACGCCGGTCTCGCTGGTGCGCACGATGCCGTGCTGGTCGATCGTGAATTCGTAGGTGCGCCGCCCGCGCCCCAGCAGGATGAAGTGCAGTGCCGCAGCCAGCGTGCTTTTCAGGCGCATGTAAAAGCCCAGCGGCTGGCGGATGCGGCGCCGGCGGATCAGGTAGCCGCCGTGTTCCCACATGAAGCCGATGTACTCGAACAGGGAATAGCGCACCCAGAAATGCAGCTGGCGCGCCGCGGCGGGTGGGTGGACAACCGGGATCGAGGCGGCCGGCATGGCGTCGGCCCCGAGATCGGCAGCGAAGCCGTGTACTTCCGGCTGTTCCATGAGCGCGGCGCCCGCTTCCGCATCGGCGCCCGCGCGTGCGCGAGTAGACCACAACATGCGCATCCCCTTTCGTTATTTCTTTAACCAAAGGGCATGGTAACAAAAGCTAGGCGATTACCCGTTGCAAGAGTTCAACAGTGCGCGCCGTGGCGCCGCGGTGGCGGTCGGCGAAGGCCTGCGCGCGCGCGCCCATCGCTGCGCGCCGCGCCGGATCGCGCAGCAGGGTGGCGGCTTCCTGCACCAGGGCACCGGCATCCGCTACCCGCACGGCGCCGCCGGCGTCCACCGCCTCCGCGGTCGCCTGCAGGAAGTTGAAGGTGTGCTGGCCGACCAGCACCGGCTTGCCCAGGGCGCAGGCTTCGATCAGGTTCTGGCCGCCGAGCGGCAGCAGGCTGCCGCCGATGAAGGCGCAATCGCAGGCGGCATAGTAGGCGAACATCTCGCCCATCGAATCGCCCAGCAGAATGTCGGCCTCGATCGCGGTAGCGGCCTCGCCCCCCCAGCGGCCTCGAATACCGTATCGGCCTCGCGCGGTGCAGCCGCATCGCCGCGCTGCGCGAGTTGCGAGCGGCGCGCCAGGCTGAAGCCGCGCTCCTGCGCCAGGCGCGCCACATCGTCGAAACGCTGCGGATGGCGCGGCACCAGCAGCAGCAGCGCGTCGCCGCGCTGGCTGTCCGGCAGCGCACGCCAGGCATCCAGGAGCAGCGCTTCCTCGCCCTCGCGGGTCGAGGCGCACAGGAACACCGGGCGCACGCCGCAACGCGCGCGCAGCATGGCGCCGGTCCGCAGCGCGGCCTGGGGCGGCACCACGTCGAACTTGATGCTGCCGGTGACCGCCACCTGCGGCGCGCCGAGCGAGGCGATGCGCGCGGCGTCGGCATCGGTCTGCGCCGCCACCAGGGTGATGGCGCGCGCCGCCTCCGTCATCAAGCCGCCGACGCGCCGGCCGCGCCGCAGCGAGCGTTCCGACAGGCGCGCATTCACCAGCGCCACCGGCACCGCTCCCGGCACCCGCGCGCGCGCGCAGCCGGCGATCAGGTTCGGCCACACCTCGGTCTCCATCAGGATGCAGACCTGGGGCGCGAAATGGCGCAGGAAACGGCCGACCATGAAGCCGGTGTCGTACGGCAGCCAGGCTTGGATCACGCGCTCGCCGTGCCGGGCGAACAGTGCACGCCCGGTGGCGCGCCCGGTCGGCGTCATGTGGGTCAGCAGGATGCGGCAATCGGGCCGCGCCGCCAGCAGGGCCTCGACCAGCGGTTCGGCGGCGCGCGTTTCGCCGACCGACACCGCATGCACCATGATGGTCGGGCGCGGCACGGGTCGATCGCCGTAGAAGCCGAGGCGCTCGCCCACGTGGGCGCGGTAGCCCGGCTCCTTGCGCCCGCGCCACCACAGGCGGCCCAGCACCAGCGGCAGCGCCAGCCACCACATGAAGGAATATAACAGCCGCATCAGGTGCGCTCCAGCAGGCCGCGCGCCGCGGCGATGGCCTGCGCGGCGTCCGGTGCGGCGCCGGTGTCGCCCAGGTTGACGATGCGCGGCGACCAGTTGCCCTCGGTCTTCCAGCGCGGCGAATCCACGTAGAGTTCCAGCGTCGGCGTCAAAAAGGCCGCGGCGATGTGGGTCAGGCCGGTGTCGACGCCGACCGCCAGCGCCGCATGGCGCGCCAGCGCGACCGCTTCCATCATCGGCAACCTGGGCAGCACGCGCGCGTTCGGCAGCGCCGCGGCCAGCGCTTCGGCATCGCTCTTTTCGCGCGGTGACCCCCAGGGCAGCAATACCGTCAGCGGCGCCAGCGCCTGTCCGAGCGCGATCCAGTCGCGCTGCGGCCACTTCTTGGCGTCGCGCGCGGTGCCGTGGAAGAACACGGCATACGGTCCTTCCGGCATCCAGGTAGGGCGTCCGTCCGCCGCCGGCGCCGGGAGCCCGAAATCGGGCGGCGTATCGAGCGCGTAGCCGAGCGCGGCGGCAGCCACCTGGCGTCCGCGCGCCACCGCATGGGTGCGCGGCGCCACCGGAATGCTGCGCGTGTGGAAAATGCGCGAGACGCCTTCGTACCCGGAATCCTCGGTGCCGTTGGCCAGCCCGATTTTCTGGCCGCCCGGACGCACGCGCGCCGCCGCCATGATCAGGCCGGTCTTGATCAAGCCCTGGGTATCGAACACGTAATCGTATGCTTCGGCGCGCAGTTCGCGCCAGAAGCCGCGCAGCTCGGCGCGCACCGCCGCGTCGCCCAAGCCCTTGCGCCAGCGCCGCAGCGCGAACGGGATCACCTTGCGCACCATCGGGTTCAGGCGCACCAGCCCGACGTAGCCCTCTTCCACCACCCAGTCGACCTGGGCGGCGGGATCATGGCGCAGGATATCCGCCACCATCGGCAGGTTGTGCAGGACGTCTCCCAGGGACGACACCCTCACCAGCAGTATCTTCAAGGGCAGCTCGCTCCGAATGGCAGCGTGGCGTCGGGCGCGACGGCCAGGATCACGCGCGCGAAGTCCTGCTGGATGCGCGCCAGCGCTTGCGGCGTATCGGCTTCGAAGCGCAGCACCACCACCGGCGTGGTGTTGGAGGCGCGCGCCAGGCCGAAGCCATCCGCGTATTCCACGCGCAGGCCATCGATGTCGACGATGCGCTCGGCGCCCGGGAAGGTGGCGCTCGCGCGCAGTTTGCCGATCAGCGCGAAGTGTTCGCCTTCGGCCAGGTGCAGGTGCAGTTCCGGCGTGCTGTACGCTGTCGGCAGGGCATTGAGCAGGGCCGACGGGTCGGCCACGCGGGTCACGATCTCGAGCAGGCGCGCGCCGGTGTACAGGCCGTCGTCGAAGCCGAACCAGCGGTCCTTCCAGAAGATATGGCCGCTCAGCTCCCCGCCCAGCGGCGCGCCGGTTTCCTTCAGCTTGGCCTTGAGCAGCGAGTGGCCGGTCTTCCACATCAGCGGTTCGCCGCCATGGCTGGCGATCCATGGCCCCAGGTGGCGCGTGCACTTGACGTCGTAGAGGATGCGGGCGCCCGGATGACGGCTCAGCACGTCGCTCGCAAACAGCATCATCTGGCGGTCCGGATAGATGATCCGGCCATCCTTGGTGACCACGCCGAGGCGGTCGCCGTCGCCGTCGAAGGCCAGGCCGATTTCGGCATCGCCGGTGCGCAACTGGTCGATCAGGTCCGCCAGGTTTTCCGGTTGCGCCGGGTCCGGGTGGTGATTCGGGAAACGGCCGTCGACGTCGCAGAACAGTTCGATCACCTCGCAGCCCATGGCGCGGAACAGGTCGCCGGCAAAGGCGCCGGCCACGCCGTTGCCGGCATCGATTGCGATCCTGATCGGGCGCGCGATCCTGACATCGCCGGCGATGCGCCGGATATAGGCGTCGCGGATGTCGTGCGTCGTATAGCCGCCCTCGGACGGCGCCGCATCCGCAGTACTCCGGTCGGCGTCGCCGCCTTGTCCGTCGCGCGCGATCGCCTCGTACAAGTCCTGGATGGCGTCGCCGTGGAGCGTTTCGCCGGCCAGCACCATCTTGAAGCCGTTGTAATCGGGCGGATTGTGGCTGCCGGTGACCATGATGCCCGAGTGCGCATCCAGCACGTTGGTGGCGAAATACAGCATCGGGGTGGCGACCATGCCCAGGTCGATCACGTCGACCCCGGCCGCTTGCAGGCCCCGCGCCAGCGCCGCCGCCAGTTCGGCAGCGGACAGGCGGCCATCGCGGCCGATCACGACCTTGCGTTCGCCCTTGGCCAGTGCGGCAGCGCCGAACGCCTCGCCGATTCTGCGGGCAATACCCGCATCCAGCGTGCTGCCGACCACGCCGCGGATATCGTATGCCTTGAAAATCGTCCTGGAAAGAGAAACCATGGATGCGTTACCTTGATGAACTGTCTTCAGAGACTTGCATGCTTACACCCTATTGCAGACGGCCAATATTGAAAGCAAGGCAAAAAAGAATATATTGTAACGGCAAGCATGACCGGTTGGGATTTTGTCTGTATACATGAGTGCCGATATCCATGGCACACCAGGAAGACAAAAGGCGCACCCATGACAACGTCGCTGCAGGTCTGCGAGCCGGTTTGCCGACCTGTAAATCAGCAATACTGAAATGGATTAAGGTTGGAGAACCAATGATGAAGTTTGTATTGACGGGGGAATTTCAGGATTTACTGGAACCAAAAAACAATGGCCAAACGGTCAGCCTGATGAGGCTGGCCGCTCGGCCAAAAGACCGAATTGCCATTCGGTCGCAATGCACCCGACTAGCTCAATTCAACGAAATAGTCCGGTAGAAACAAGCTAGCGATCAGACGCGCAGTTTGTCGAGCGAGTTACCGCCTTCGACCCACTCCTTGACCCATTTCGGCTGGCGGCCGCGGCCGGTCCATTGCTGTGAATTGTCGTCCGGATGACGATAACGCACGGCCACCGAACCCTGGGTTGCCGCCTTGGCACCGCCACGGCCGGTGGCGCTCATCAGGTCTTTCAGCGGCACACCGACGCTTTGCGCGATTGCCAGAATCTGTTCGCGTGCTTTCTGCACTTCCTGGTGTTCACGCTTTTTCATTTCCTGCTTGATCTGCTCCTGCAGGTTGCGCAAATCGCCCAAGGACAAATTAGACAGATCCATCGTAGTTCCTTATAAGTAGTGGGTTAACAGCGCCTGACAAAACCTGCATGGCCTTGCATTCGTCTTCACCTGTCATAGCACATTGTCTTGACGCTGCGCTTGCCACGGGAGTTTTGTCAGGCGTTCTTAAGGCAATCCAAAAAATTCTCACCAATTGTCGCAATATACTACATCTTCACTAATCAGTTAGTTTTTTTATGCCAAATGAGCCAGCGCGGGGACTTGAATCGAACAATACGCGCGTATAACCAAACGTAACTGATAACGAACAACAAACAGAAGAAAATCAATACGCCTGTATTTTTCCAGAACACAGTCGCAGGGATAACCGCGGTAAGCGAAAACAACCACAGATAGGGCGAAGTGCGGGCATTCCGCCTCATCAATGCGCGGGCTTCCTTGCGCCCCACCGCCCATTGCGCGATACGCCGGAAAATCAGGCTATGCAGGTGTATTCCGTCCGGCATCGTCGGTGACTTCCCGCGTAAAAACATTCTTCGATAAGCAGAAAAAACCGTTTCGAACGCCGGATAAATCAGCAGCAAGGCCGCATACCAGGTCGACACCTGCGGATTGCGCATCACCAGCATCAGGGCCAGTTCGCCCAGCATGAAGCCGATGAAATAGGCGCCGCCATCGCCCAGGAAAATCAGGCCGGCGGGATAATTCCAGATCAGGAAACCGGCGGTCGCGCCCGCGACCGTCAATGCCGACACCAGCACGACCATGTCGCCCACCTGCCAGCCGACATAGGCCAGCGATACCAGCATGAAAATCGTGACCACGCTGGCCAGGCCGTTGAAACCATCGATGATATTGACCGCATTGGCAATGCCGGCCACCGCCAATACTGCCAGCGGCACCGCCAGCCACAGGGAATCGATGCTCCAGCTGACCAGGGGCATGTCCAGGCGCGCGATTTTCGCATCCATCACGAGATAGCCGAGCAGCGCCGCGATCATGGTCAATACCAGGCGGCGCGAAGCCCTCACCTTGCCGGTATAGTCTTCGACGATTCCGCCGATAAAGGCAATCGACGAACATAGCAACAGCGCCATCAGCCAGTCGCCCAGCTCCGGTACGCGCCAGACCGAAATGGCAGTGCTGAGCGCCACCGCCAGAAAGATCGGCAATCCGCCGATCCGCGCAACGTCGTGCGAATGGACTTTCTGCACGCCGCTGAAATTGTCGTCGAGCGCGGGACCATGCAATTTCGAATGCTTGATGACCAGCAGCGTCAGCAATGCAGAAGCGACGAAGCTTACGAGGAAAGAAAACATTTATTTTTTTCAAATGCAATAGCCGGACAATCCGGCCTGCGCACCGGCCGGCAATCCGCGAACGGCATCGCAGTGTCACGGCAATCGACACGCCGGCGGCACCGCATTGTACCGGATGAGAACAGGCGTTCCGGCGGCGCACGGTTTAAGCCAGACCAACAAGCGGCAGCATCCCGAAGCGCCCATGGCGCTTGCCCGGCAAGGGAATCGGCATTATCCCGGCCTTATCGCAGCGGGCCACAGCATGTTACATTTGGAAATGGACGTTGGCACGTCATTATCCGGTTATGGAAAGCATCATGAGAACTTATGTCATTGGCGACCTGCAGGGTTGCGCCCACGAAGCCGGCCTGCTGCTCGACCGCATTGCACGCGACGCGCGCTCGGCCGGCGAAGCGCGCATCCTGTTCGTCGGCGACCTGATCAACCGCGGCCCGGAATCGCTGGCCGCGCTGCGCCGCATGAAGGCGCTGTCGGAGCACAGCGGCGGCCGCGTCGACGCCCTGCTCGGCAACCACGACCTGCACCTGCTGGCGGTGGCCGCCGGCGTGCGCCGCCCCAGCCGCTCGGATACCCTGGACGAGATCCTGGCCGCGCCCGATCGCGACGAACTGGTCGCCTGGCTGCGCCACCGTCCGCTGGCGATGTTCGTCGAAGCCCACCTGCTGGTGCACGCCGGCGTGGCGCCGCAATGGAACGCCGCGCAGACCATGGCGCTGGCCGCCGAGGTCGAGGCGGCGCTGCGCGGCGACGACTGGGCGGCCTTCCTGGCCGGGATGTACGGCAACCAGCCGGACCGCTGGGACGATGCCCTGGAAGGCATGGCGCGCCTGCGCTGCATCGTCAACTTCCTGACGCGCACGCGCCTGTGCTGGCCGGACGGGCGCATGGATTTTGAACACAAGGAAAGCGACAAGGGACCGGAAGGCTCGGCGCTGCAGCCCTGGTTCGACCTGCCGCAGCGCCGTACCGCCGGGGTCACCGTGGTGTTCGGCCACTGGTCGGCGCTGGGCCTGGTGCTGCGCCCGAATCTCGTCGGGCTGGACAGCGGCTGCGTGTGGGGCGGCAAGCTGACCGCCGTATGCCTGGACGACCGCTCGCTGCTGCAGGTCGACTGTCCGGAATACCGGCCGCACGGCGGCAAGCAGTGAGCCGGCGCCGGGCGATCAGCGCACGTCGGCGATGCTGGCGTTGCCGGCAATAGCGCCGGCGCCGGCCGGGGTGGCGGCAAGATCGAGCGCGCCGGCGATCGCCAGCTGCGCCGCCTGCGCCAGGTCGCGCCGGTGCCGGCCGTGCGGTGCGAGCGGCACCAGGCAGGCCAGGCGCGCGCGCACCGGCGGCCCGTCCAGGATGCGCAGGATGCTGTCCACGAACGTCGTCTCGCCGACATAGTCGACGCCATGGTGCCAGCCGCCCTCGCGGTCGAGGTAGGCCAGCGCGTACGGCTGCACCGCGGCGCCGGCGTCGATCGCCGCTTCGAACAGGTTGGCGTGGAAAGGCAGCAGCCGGCCCTGCAGCGACGTGGTGCCTTCGGGGAAGAAGGCCACGCGCTGGCCCTGGCCGAGCGCATCGACCAGGCCCTTGAAGATATGGCGCAGGTCGCGCCGGTTGCCGCGCGCGATGAACACGGTGCCGGCCTGTTGCACCAGCCAGCCGAGCACCGGCCAGGCGCGGATCTCGGCCTTGGCCACGAAACGGCATGGCAGCAGCGCGTTGATGACGAAGATGTCGAGCCAGGATACGTGGTTGCAGACGATCAGCGCATGCGCCAGCGGCGCGGCGCCGGCCGCCTGCTCGACCCGCACCCGGCAGATCTTCAGCAGGCGCGCCGACCAGCCGCGTACCAGGCGCTCGCGCAGCCCGGCGCCGGCCCAGGGGAAGACGATGGCGCAGGTGGCCAGGCCGCGCGCCAGGTGGACGGCCAGGCGCGCCAGGCGCCACGCGAGCTGGATCTTCAACGTGCGCGGCGACGGTTCAGCGTCGGTAGGCGAGCTTGCCGCCGACGATGGTGGCGCGCACCTGTCCGGCCAGCTCGTAGCCCAGGAAGGGCGTGTGCTTGCCCTGGCTGGCCAGCGCTTCCGGGGCCACCTTCCAGCGCGCGTGCGGATCGAACAGCACCACGTCGGCGTGCGCGCCCGGCGCCAGGCTGCCGGCATCCAGCCCGGCCGTGCGCGCCGCGTCGCAGGTGACCCTGGCGATCGCGTCGGAGAGTGCGCCGCCCTGCTCGTCCGCCCACTTGAGCATCAGCGCCAGCAGCAGTTCCAGGCCGGTGGCGCCGGGCGAGGCTTCGGCGAACGGCAGCAGCTTCTCGTCGTCGTCGACCGGGGTATGGTCCGAGCAAACCGCGTCGACCGTGCCGTCCGCCACGGCGGCGCGGATCGCTTCGCGGTCGCGCTGGCTGCGCAGCGGCGGCGTCAGGCGCGCGTTGGGATCGAAGAAGCCGATGTCGGCGTCGGTCATGTGCAGGTGGTGCACGCCGACGTCGCAGGTGACCGGCAAGCCTTCCGCCTTGGCGGTGCGGATCAGTTCCAGCGCCGCCGCGGACGAGATGCGGCACAGGTGCACGCGCGCGCCGGTGGAACGCACCAGCTCGAAGATCGTGTGCAGGGCGATGGTCTCGGACATCACCGGCACGCCGGACAGGCCCAGGCGCGACGCCAGCGGGCCGCTATGGGCTACGCCGCCGAAGCCGATGTACGGGTCCTGCGGGCGCAGCCAGACGGTGTAGCCGAAGGTGTTCGCGTATTGCAGCGCGCGCAGCAGCACCGTGGTATCGGTGATCGGCGCCTCGGCCTGCGCGAAGCCGATGCAGCCGGCCTCGGTCAGCTCGGCCATCTCGGTCAGCGCCTTGCCCTTCAGGCCGACGGTCAGCGCGCCCAGCGGGTGCACGTTGGCCTGGTGCAGGTTGCGCGCGCGGTGCTTGAGCATCTCGACCAGGCCCGGCTCGTCCAGTACCGGGTCGGTGTCGGGCGGGCACACCAGCGTGGTCACGCCGCCCTGCATCGCCGCCTGCATTTCCGATTCCAGCGTGGTCCGGTATTCGAAGCCCGGCTCGCGCAGGCGCGCCGACAGGTCGACCAAGCCGGGCGCCACCACCAGGCCGGCGGCGTCGATCACGGTGGCGTTCGCAAAGCCGTCCGGGGCGCTGCCCACGGCGGCGATCCTGCCGTCCGCGATGAACAGGTCCTGGACCGCGTCGATGCCGTTGGCCGGATCGATCACGCGGCCGTTCTTGATGTGCAGGTTCATACTCGTATCGTTCGTGCTTGCCGTGGTCATGCGTGACCTCCGGCCAGGATGCTCATCACCGCCATGCGCGTGGCGATGCCGAAGGTGACCTGCGGCAGGATCACCGCCTGGGCGCCGTCCGCCACCTGCGAATCGATCTCGACGCCGCGGTTCATCGGCCCCGGGTGCATCACGATCGCATCCGGCCTGGCCAGCGCCAGGCGCTCCGGCGTCAGGCCGTAGCTCTTGAAATACTCCTGCGCCGACGGCAGCAGCGCGCCCGACATGCGCTCGTTCTGCAGGCGTAGCATGAT
Source organism: Massilia forsythiae (assembly GCF_012849555.1). Taxonomy (NCBI): domain Bacteria; kingdom Pseudomonadati; phylum Pseudomonadota; class Betaproteobacteria; order Burkholderiales; family Oxalobacteraceae; genus Massilia; species Massilia forsythiae. The sequence continues at coordinate 2,727,602 of NZ_CP051685.1, read as the reverse complement.
GATCACGTCGACGTCCTTCAAGCCCTCTTCCATGCTGGTGAACACACGCACGCCCATCTGCTCCAGGCCGCCCGGCAGCAGCGTGTGCGGGCCGATGGCGCGCACTTCCGGCACGCCCAGCGTGGTCATCGCGTGGATGTCCGAACGCGCCACGCGGCTGTGCAGGATGTCGCCGACGATGGCCACGCGCAGGTTGGTGAAGTCCTTTTTATAGTGGCGGATGGTGTACATGTCGAGCAGCCCCTGGGTCGGGTGCGCATGGCGGCCATCGCCGGCGTTCACCACGTGCACGTGGTTCTGCTTCGTGTCGTTCAGGTGCTTGGCGATCAGGTAAGGAGCGCCCGACTGCGCGTGGCGCACCACGAACATGTCGGCGTGCATCGCCGCCAGGTTGTCGATGGTGTCCAGCAGCGATTCGCCCTTCGAGGTCGAGGAAGCCTGGATGTTCAAGTTGATGACGTCGGCCGACAGGCGCTTGGAGGCGATCTCGAAGGTGGTGCGGGTGCGCGTCGAGTTCTCGAAGAACAGGTTGAACACGCTTTTGCCGCGCATCAGCGGCACCTTCTTGACTTCGCGGTCGGAGATGCCGACGAAGCTCGACGCGGTGTCGAGGATGTGATTGATGATCGCCTTGGGCAGCCCTTCGATGGTGAGCAGGTGCTGCAGCTCGCCGTGCTTGTTCAGTTGCGGGTTATGCATTGTCGTGTTCGATCGTGAGCGAGAGTTGGCCGGCGCCGTCGCGTGCCAGCGCCAGCGACTGGCCGGCCGCCAGCGCGACGCTGGCCCCGGCGAAATCGGCCGCCACCGGCAGTTCGCGCCCGCCGCGGTCAGCCAGTGCGGCCAGCATGATGCGCTGCGGACGGCCATAGTCGAACAGCACGTTGATCGCCGCGCGCACCGTGCGCCCGGTGTACAGCACGTCGTCGACCAGCAGCACGGTGGCGCCGTCGACGTTGAAGTCGATGCGGGTCGGCTTGACGTCCGGATGCAGGCCCTTCCTGGCATAGTCGTCTCGATAGAACGAGACGTCGATGAAGCCGAGGCGCGCCTGCAGGCCGAGATCAAGCGCAAGGCGTTCGGCCAGCCAGGCGCCGCCCGAATGGATGCCGACGATGGCGGCGTCGGGAAGGCCGGACAGGCCGGCGCGCACCTGCCCGAGCAGATCGCGGTACAGCGCCTCGGCGTCGAGCGCGTCGACGTTGGAGGCATCAATGGATGTTGGCATGGTCGTCAAAGTATTGTTGCAAAATGATGGCGGCGGCCTTGGCGTCGATGATCTCTCCGCGCTTGGCGGGGATGACGGCGGACGAATAGCGCTCGTCGACCAGCTCGACCGGCAGGTTGAAACGGCCGTGCAGCTGGTTGGCGAAGCGGCGCGCGCGCAGCGTCATGTCGTGCTCGGCGCCGTCCGGATGGCGCGGCTCGCCCACGACCAGGCGCGCCGGCTTCCAGTGCTCGATGAGTTCGCCGATGAGCTTGAAGCGGGTGGCGTTGTCGATTGCCTTGACCACGGACAGGGGCTGTGCCTGTCCGGTCAGGGTATTGCCCATGGCGATGCCGATGCGCTTGATGCCGAAGTCGAAGCCCAGAACGATGTCAACCATTAAACTGTTCGGCATCCTTCAAGCGTGACCGGCTTCACTGGCCAGCATCAACGGGTCGATGCCGAGCAGCTTGATCGCGGCGCTGTAGCGCTCCTCGATCGGCAGGTCGAACAGCACGTGCGCATCGGCGCCGACGGTGAGCCAGCCGTTGCGCGAGATTTCCTCTTCCAGCTGGCCCGGACTCCAGCCGGCGTAGCCGATCGAGACCAGCATGCGCTGCGGGCCGGTGCCGTTGGCGACGGCTTCCAGCACGTCGATCGAGGTGGTGAAGGCGACGTCGTCGGTCACGCTCAGCGACGACGAATATTTGCCGTTCGGCGAATGCAGCACGAAGCCGCGGTCGTCCTGCACCGGGCCGCCGAACATGATCGGCTCGTTGACCACGCTGGCGCGCAAGCCTTCGGCGACCTGCAGCTCGATGCGGTCGAACAGCACGTCCATCGTCATGTCGGTGGGTTTGTTGATCACCACGCCGAGCACACCCTTGTCGTTGTGCTCGCAGATATACACCACGGTGCCGCCGAAGACCGCGTCGTTCATCGACGGCATGGCGATCAAGAAATGGTTTGCCAAATTCAGCTGCGGTTGCGTCGCCTGCGCCAGGCTGACGCCGCCTTCCTGGGCCATGCCAGGCATGCTCAAAGGTTTGCCGACCTTGGTTTTTTTCATGCTCATACTCTCTGTTGGCGCACCCTCTGTCCAGGGCTTCCCGAAACCCGCCGTGCAGCACGCTGTATGCATCCGCCACGCCGATGCTGACAGCAGGATTTCCCAAAGTTCCTTTTACCACGGTGGTCGCACGACACGCTTGGGCTTTTCGCTAGTTTACACTGATTTGCCCGAGCAGCCATGGATGCTGCTTCTTCCAGGCAATTTCAGGGCAATCGTCGAGATTACAATGCCCGTCTCCTTGACTCCGCACACAGAAGATGACGTTGAGAAATTCACTGATCTGGTTCCGGCGCGATTTGCGCATCGAGGACCATGCCGCATTGCATCACGCCCTGCTGTCGTCGCGCCGCGTGACCGCCGTTTTCGTATTCGATACCGACATCCTGGACGGCTTGCCGCCCGACGACCGGCGCGTGCAATTTATCCACGAAAGCCTGCGTGAACTCGACGCGCGCCTGCGTGAACTGGGAGGTTACCTCATCATGCGCCGCGGGCGCGCCGCGCAGGAGATCGCGGCGCTGGCGGCCGAACTCGATGCGGAATCGGTGTTCGCCAACCACGACTACGAGCCGCAGGCGATCGCGCGCGACCGCGCCGTGGCCGAGGCGCTGCGCCGCGACGGCCGCAGCCTGCAGACCTTCAAGGACCAGGCCATCTTCGAAAAGGACGAGGTGCTGACCCTGGCCGGCGGCCCGTTCTCGGTGTTCACGCCGTACAAGAATGCCTGGCTCAAACGGCTGGCGGCCGAGCCGCAGGCCATGCTGCCGTTCGAAACGGTGCCGCACGCGGCGGCGCTGGCGCCCACCCCCGCCGGCCATGCCATGCCCGGCCTGGCCGAGCTCGGCTTCACGCCGCACCCGCAGCCGGTGCCGGATGCCGGCATGAGCGGCGCCCGGCGTACCCTGGACGCCTTCATGGAGCGCCTGCCCCGCTACGACCGCGAACGGAATTTTCCGGCGCTCGACAGCAGCTCGCGCCTGTCGGTGCACCTGCGCTTCGGCACCCTGCCGGTACGGGCGCTGGTGCGCCTGCTGCGCGAAAAGATCGACGACGGCAGCGGCGGCGCCGGCGCCGCCGTCTGGCTGTCGGAACTGATCTGGCGCGACTTCTTCATGATGATCCTGTACCGCCACCCGCGCGTGGCCACGCAGTCGTTCAAGCAATCCTTCGACGCCCTGCAGTGGGAAGACGGCGACGCCGCCGACGCCCTGTTCGCGGCCTGGTGCGCAGGCCGCACCGGCTATCCGCTGGTGGACGCGGCGATGCTGCAGCTGAACCGCACCGGCTTCATGCACAACCGCCTGCGCATGGTGGTGGCCAGCTTCCTGACCAAGGACCTGGGGATCGACTGGCGCCGCGGCGAACGCTATTTCGCGCTGCGCCTGAACGATTACGAACTGTCCTCGAACAACGGCAACTGGCAGTGGGCGGCCTCGACCGGCTGCGACGCCCAGCCCTGGTTCCGCATCTTCAACCCGGTCACGCAATCGCGCCGCTTCGATCCGGACGGCGCCTTCATCCGCAACTACCTGCCGCAGCTGGCCGGGCTGGAAGGGACGGCCATCCATGCGCCGTGGCTGGCCAGGCCGGCCGCGCTGGAACGCGCGGGGGTGGTGCTGGGGCGCGATTATCCGTTGCCGGTGGTCGACCACGAGCAGGCGCGGGCGAAGTCGCTGGCGCGGTTCAGGGCGTTGCGGGGAGAGTGAGTCGAGAGAAGCAGAGGATGACAACTGCTAACGTGTCAACGTCGTCCCCGCGCAGGCGGGGACCCATAGCGAGTAACCAGAGTCGATAGGCTTGCGTTTCGACGTCGTTACGTCAGCTTGGGTCCCCGCCTTCGCGGGGACGACGCATCACAGAGCCACCTGCATCCGTAAAGCATGCACTACGCCCTCGGCGCCTCGCGCCCCAGCAACCCCGCGATCGCCGCCAGCAACGCCTGTTCCTGGAACGGCTTGCCGAAATACGCATCCACGCCCAGGTCGAGCGCATAGTTGCGGTGCTTGTCGGCGCTGCGCGAAGTGATCATGACGATCGGGATGGCGCGCGTGGACTCGTTGCCGCGCACGTGGCGGGTCAGGTCGAAGCCGTCCATGCGCGGCATTTCGATGTCGACCAGCATCAGGTCCGGGCGCGTTTCCTGCATCCGTTCGAGCGCGTCGACGCCGTCCTTGGCCAGCAGCACGCGATACCCCTCGCGCTCGAGCAGGCGCTGGGTCACGCGGCGCACGGTCAGCGAATCGTCGATCACCATCAGGGTCGCGCCCAGGCCGGCCGGCAGCGCCGCAGATGCCTGCACCGCCGCGCCGGCGCCGGTGCGTGCGGCGCCCTGCCCGGCCAGGATCACCGGATCCAGGATCAGCACGATCTCGCCCGAGCCGAGCACGGTGGCGCCGGCGATGCCCGGCATGCGCGCCAGCTGCGGACCGATGTTCTTGACCACCACTTCGCGGTTGCCCAGCACCTGGTCCACCTGCAGCGCCAGGCGCGCGGCGCCGCTCCTGAGGATCATCACCGGCGCCGAGCGCTGGACCGCGGCGGCGCCCGGCTCGCGCAGCAGCGCCGGCAGGTAATGCAGCGGCAACGATTCGCCGTGCAGCGCCAGCATGCCGGATTCGTGCGCCGCCGCCAGTTCGGCGGCGCGCACCTGCACCAGCTGTTCGACCAGCACCGCCGGCAGCGCATAGGTGCGCGCGCCGCTGGCCACCAGCACCGCCTGGGTGGCGGCCAGCGTCAGCGGCAGGTGGATCGCGAACGCGGCGCCCTTGCCGGCCTCGCTGGCGATCTCGACGCGCCCGCCCAGCGCGCGCGCCTCGGAACGCACCACGTCCATGCCGACCCCGCGACCCGCCAGCTCGGTCAGCGCGTCGGCGGTCGAAAAGCCCGGCTCGAACACCAGTTCGGCGGCGTCCTGGTCGGAAATCACTTCGTCCTGCGCCACCAGGCCGGCCGCCTGCGCCTTGGCGCGGATGCGCGCCAGGTCGAGGCCGGCGCCGTCGTCGGCGAAGCGGATCTCGACCTCGTTGCCGTGCTGGCGCACCTGCACCAGCACTTCACCGGTTTCCGCCTTGCCGGCGGCCAGGCGCCGTTCGCGCGGCTCGATGCCGTGCACGATGGCGTTGCGCAGCAAGTGTTCGAAAGGCGCCGCCATCTGTTCCAGTACGCTGCGGTCGATCTCGACCGCGCCGCCGCGGATGTCCAGGTTGACGCGTTTATCGGTCTCCTTGGCGGTCTGGCGCGCTACCCGGAACAGGCGTTCCGACAGGCTGGCGAACGGCACCATGCGCGCCCGCATCAGGTCGCGCTGCAGTTCGCGCGTCTGGCGCGACTGCGCCGCCAGCTCGCCGCCGGCGGCGTCCACGCTGCGCGTCAGGCTGTCGTGGAAGGTGGCCACGTCGTTGACGCTTTCGGCCATCATGCGCGTCAGTTCCTGCAGGCGCGTGAAGCGGTCGAATTCGAGCGGATCGAACTCGCGCTCGCCGGCGATCGACAGGCGCGAGGCGATCTGCGATTCGGCCTGCACCTCGACCTCGCGCAACTGGCGGCGCAGGCGCGCCAGGTTGTCCGAGAAGTCGGCCAGCGCACCCTTCATGGCGCCCACCTGCGTCTCCAGCTTGGAGCGCGTGATCGACACCTCGCCGGCCTGGTTGACCAGGCGGTCGAGGATGTCGGCGCGCACCCGCACCAGCGGCGTGCGCGCGGCCGGTTCGGGCTGGGCCTCCGCCGTGGACGCCGTCGCATCCTGGTCCGGCGCCGATGCGGCAGGCGCATCCGGCGCCGCGGCCGGCTGCTGCAGCTGCTCGAACAGCAATTGCGCCTGGTCGTAGTTGGCCAGTAGTTCGTCGAAGGCGACCGGATTGGTGGTGCCGGCGTGCAGCATGTTCTCGATCTGCGTTTCCAGCGCATGCGTGTGCTGGCCGAGGCGCATCGCGCCGGCCATGCGCGCGCTGCCCTTGACCGTGTGCAGCGCGCGCAGCAGGCCCTGGGCAGCGGCGCCGTCGTGCGGATCGCGCTGCCAGCGGCGCAGGCCGTCGCCGATCTGCGGCAGCAGATCCGCCGCTTCTTCCATGAAGACCGGCAGCAGGTCTGGGTCGAGTTCGTCGCTGAAGACCGGTTCGCCGGCGATGGCGGCGTCAGCGTCGGCGTCGGCTTCGATGCCGCTTTCCGCGTCCGCTTCGGCGTCATCGGCAGGCGCGTGCGCCTGCACGGGCATGCCGCCGTCCCGCGCTTCGATCGATGCGATGGCATCGTCGCCGGTCGATGGTGCGTCCGCGGCGCGGAGTGCTTCGCCGTCCGCGAGGGACGCCGTCTCCGGCGCGGCCTGCTCCAGCGAGGGCGCGGCGAACGGGTCGTCGAAATAGGTATCGAACAGGTCATCGACGGCGGCCACGGCCGGATCCGCCACTTCCGGCGCGCGCACCGGCGTGGCCGGCGCCGCCTCCGCGCGATCCGCGGCGTCGGGCAACACCTGGTCCGCCGGCGGCGGCTCGCTCAGGATACTGGTGTAGGCCGCGGCGAACAGCTCGTCCAGGCGCCGCGCCAGTTCCGGATCGGGACTGCCGAACAGGGCGTCGGCCTTCTTGCGGCCCAGTTCGTCTCTCAGGGCGTCCAGGCGCGCCACCAGTTCCGGCTGCGCCGGCACCGCTTCGCCCAGCGCGAACACCTGCAGCATGGTGCGCGCGCGCTCGACCGTCTCGTCCAGCAGCGCGTGCTGCGCATCGTCCAGCGGCGGCGTGGCCATCTGCAGCACCGCTTCCAGCGCGAACGCGATGTCGCGCAGCGCGTCGAAGCCGACCGTGGCCGAGGTGCCGCCCAGCGTGTGCGCCGCCTTCAATGCCTGCGGCGCCACCGCGCGCAGCGGGGTTGCGCGCCAGTCGGCGCCGTCGCGCGCCAGCGTGTCGATCAGGCCCTCGGCTTCGCCCAGGTAGATGTGGTACAGCGGCAGCGGGATCGCCAGCTCGCCGATGTGCTTGACCTCGTCGGCCGGCGGCGCGACGGACGGTTCGTGCGGCGCGACGGCCTGTTCCGGCACGGCTGCAGGCGCCGGCGCAGATGCCGGGACGGATCCGGCTGCCGCGATGTCGGGCGCGAATTGCAGTTCGGTTTCGTCCACCCGCGGCGGCACCGCTGCGCTTTCCGGCGGCGCTTCGGCAACCGCTTCGACTACCGGCGCCGGTTCCGGTTCGGCCGCCGATCCGGCATCGGCCGCGCCGACCTGTCCTTGCGCGGGCGCCGCGGCAGGCGCCGGTTGGTCGTCGATCCACGGCGCGAAATCGGCCTGCGGTTCGAGCGCGACGGCCGGTTCCGGCTCGCGCACTTGCACGGCGGCCTGCGCCGGTTCGGCTGTAGCTCCCGTTTCGGCCGGCTCGGCTGCCGGCGCATCGTCCATGACGAACGCGCCGCCGTCCTGCACGCGCGCCGCGGCTGCGGCCAGCGCCGCGCCGCTGCGGGCCGAGGCGCCGCGCGCGGCCAGTTCCACCACCCAGGCCGACAGATCGCCATGGGCGCGTTCCAGCAGCGCCTGCAAGTCCGGCGTGGCGGCGCGCGCCTCGGCCAGCCACAGGTTCATGGTCTTTTCGATGGCGGCCGCGGCCAGCGCGAACTGTTCCAGGCCGACCATACGGCCGCTGCCCTTGAGCGTGTGGAAAGCGCGCCGCAGGCGCGTCAGGGTTTCCTGGCTGGCCGGATTGGCGCGCGCCGCCGGCAGCGCCTGCGCCACCACGCCCAGCACCTCGCCGGCCTCGGCGATGAAGATGTCCAGCAGTTCGGCTTCGATGGCGTCGCCTTCCGGCTGTGGCGCGGCTGCGCTGGCATCAAATGCCGCGGCGACCGCCTGCACCGGCACATCGGACTGCGCCGGCGATGCGGCCATGGCGGGCGCCGCGCCATCCGCTTGCGGCGCGACCTCGGCCGGCTCGCCGTGCTGCGCCGCGTGCAGCGCCTCGAACGGCAATTCCTGGAACAGGCCCGCCGCGTCGTCGAAGCGGAAACGCCGCTTGGCCGCCTCCACGTTCTGCGCCAGCGCGTCGGTGAAGAAACCGAGCGCGCCGATGTTCTGCGCCACGTTGTCGAGCGCCGCCGCGCGCGCATCTCGAGCCACATCGCCGGCCGCCAGCGCGCGCAATGCGCCGCGCACGTGCGTCAACGCGCGCGCGGCTGCGTCCTGGTCGAGGATGGCGAGGGCGCCGTGCAGCTGATGCAGCAGCAGATCGGCCTGCTGCAGCGATGCGCGCCGCGTCGGGTCGTCATGGTATTCGTCGACCAGCTTCTCGACCTGGCGCAGGCCGGTGCGCATCTCGCCGGCCAGTACGGCGACGGTCTGGCCGTCGTGCAGTTCGCGCGCCATGTCGGCCTGCCAGTGCGACGGCTCGGGCGGGGTTTCGCCGTGCGCCAGCGCCAGCAGGCGCTGGCCGACCGCTTCCGCATGCTGGCCGAAATCCTCGGGCAGCTGGCGCACCTGGTCCAGGCCGTGCTCGACGAACAGCATGGCCTCGGCCATCTCCAGGCTGAACTGGTCGCTGCGGCCGCCCGCGATCGATTCGCTGGCGGCCTGCCCCAGTTCGCGCAGCAGCTGCGCCAGCGCCGGCGCGCCCAGCTTCTCGCTGGCGCCGGCCAGCTTGGCCAGGGCGTCGTCGAAGTTGCCGTCCTGCGCGGCGCCTGCCTGCGCGGCGCCGTCCTCGCCGGCGATGCGGTCCCAACCCTGCTTGGTCTCGGCCAGCGCCTGGCGGGCGTCCTTCAGCGCGGCCGGGTCGATGCGACCGTAGCGGCGTTCCAGGTAATCCTGTGGCACCTGGCCATCCAGGTGCCAGGCGTCGCGCAGCAGGCGCGCGTCCGGCGTGGGCTGGTCGGCAAGGGCGATGAAGAACAGGGCGTCGCGCAGCAGCGCGTCCGGCAAACCGGTATGGCCCTGCCCCATGCGGCGCAGCTGCAGGTTGATCTGGCCGAACAGCTGCTTGACGTAGAGGTCGAGCGGCACCTGGCCCTGCGCCACCAGGTCGGCGGCGCTCTGCAGCGCCAGCCAGAAGGCGGCGCCGTTTGGCTCGGCCTGGGCGCGCGCCAGCGGCGCCAGGGCATCGCGCATGGCGCCGGCCTGGGCCCGCTGGGCGGCGGGATCGGCGCTTTTCAGGAACGGCAGCAGCGCCTTTTCGAACAGCGCGCGGCTGGCGGCATAGTCGGGGGCGGCGCCGTCCGGCTTGGGTGCGGGCAGACGCGGCGCCGGGTCCAGCACCAGCATGTCGCCCGGATGCACGCGTTCCGCGCCCAGCAATTCCTGCAGCGCGCGGTAATACGGAAACAGGCGTACCGGCTGCGGATGCGCCGGCTGCGCGCCCTCCAGCAGCTCTTCCAGGTATTCCACCAGCGCCCGGTATGCCTCGCCGACGGTCGCGGCGGCGCCATCGTCCAGCGCCAGCGATCCGTCCTTGAAGCGGTCGATCGCGCTTTCCGCCGCTTCGGTCAGGCGGTCGACGCCGCCGACGTCGACCATCTGCAGCGCACCGTGTGCCTGGTGCAGGTGCGACCTGGCGTGCAGCAGCAGGGTCGGCCGCGCTTCGCGCGTACGGCCGGCGGCATCCTGCAGTGCCTTGGAAGAACGGTCGAGGGCGTCGCGGATTTCGCCGATCACCCAGGACAGGGGACCGGTGTCGAACTGCGGCGCGTGGGCGTGCGCGTACGTTGTTTCTGTCATGGGTGCGGAAATGGCTATCAGGGGGCGACGCGGAAGCGCGACACCGAATTCTTCAGTTCCTGGGCCAGCTCGGCGAGTTGACGGATCGACTGCGCGGTCTGCTGGGTACCGCCCTGGGTATGCTCGTTGACGGCCAGGATGTGCCGCATATTATGCGCCACTCCATTGGCCGACGTCGCCTGCTGGCCGGTGGCGATCGCGATCCCCTGGATCAGCTCGGCCAGGCGGTTGGACACGCGCGAGATGTCGGCCAGCGCCGCGCCGGCGGCGTCGGACAGGCGCGCGCCCTCGACCACGCCCTGGGTCGAGCGTTCCATCGCCGCCACCGCGTCGTGGGTGTCGGTCTGGATGGTGCGCACCAGCGCGCCGATCTGCTTGGCGGCGTCGCCCGAGCGTTCCGCCAGGCGCTGCACCTCTTCCGCCACCACCGAGAAGCCGCGCCCGGCCTCGCCGGCCGATGCCGCCTGGATCGCCGCGTTCAGCGCCAGCACGTTGGTCTGTTCGGTGATGTCCGAGATCAGTTCGGTGATCTCGCCGATCTCCTGCGACGATTCGCCCAGGCGCTTGATGCGCTTGGAGGTGTCCTGGATCTGCTCGCGGATATCGACCATGCCGCGGATCGCATCCTGCACCGCGTTGGCGCCCTGCTCGGCCGCCGCCACCGACTGGCGCGCCACCTCGGCCGACTGCTTGGCCGAACTGGACACCTCGGTGATCTGGCCGGCCATGCGCAGCACGGTCGACGAAGCGTCCTGGATCTCGCGCGACTGCTGGCCGGCGGCGACCAGCAGCTCGCCGGCGACCTTGTGGGCGCCGTTCGAGGCCGCCGTCACCTGTTCGGCGGTGCCGATCACGCGCACCACCAGGCCGCGCAATTCCTCGACCGTGTAATTGACCGAGTCGGCGATGGCGCCTGTGATGTCCTCGGACACGGTGGCATGCACGGTCAGGTCGCCGTCCGCCACTTCCTGCAGTTCGTTCATCAGGCGCAGGATGGCGGCCTGGTTCTGGTCGTTGGTGGCCTTGGCTTCCTCTTCCTTGGCTTGCGCCAGCAGGCGCATCGCCTCGGCTTCCTGGCGGCGCGCGTCGGCGCCGCGGGTGCGGTTGCGCGAATCCTGCAGCATCACGCGCGAGATGCTGCCGGCCATCGCCAGCGTGAAGATCGAGGCCGCCACCAGCAGCCAGAACCAGGCGCCGTTCTCGGCGCCGCGGTAGTCGCCCTGCAGGTTCAAGAGACGCGTGCGCAGGTCCTCGTTGTCGCGGAAGATGGTCTGCTCGGCGCCCTTGGCGGCGTTGAACTTGGCCAGGTTGTCGAGGAAGGTAGCGACCACGCGCTGGCACACCTCGAATTTGCTGCGCACCTCGGCCAGCCTGGCGCGCAGGTCGGCATCGGGCAGCGCCTTCAGGCCGAGCGCATCGCTGCCGTTCAGCAGGGCGTCCACGGTGACGCGGAAGGTGGTGGTGTCGCGCCCCATCTGGAACGCGGTCTCGGGACGGATGCCGCCCGAGGACAGGTACTCGCCGGCGCTGCGCGACAGGCGCTGGCTCAGCATCATCAGGCGGCCGAGCGCGGCCAGTTCGCGCGGACTGCCGCCGCGCGCGCTGCGCTGGGTCAGCACCTCCTCGGTCAGCGCCAGCATCTCGGGCGACAGCTGGTCGAGCTGCTTGAGGTTCTTGTCGAACGCGGTCAGCTCGGCGCGGGTGGCGAGGATGGTGGCGGCGGCGGCGTCCGACGCCGCCCACTTGGCGCGCGCCTTGCCCAGGCTGGCGGCGGCCTCGCCGGCGGCGGCCGGGATGCTGCCGTTGCCGAACTCGCCGCCCTGCGCCAGCAGCGCCAGGTCGCGGTTCAATTGGCGGCGGCTGTCCTGCAGCTGGTCGAAGGCATCCGGGATGCCCTGCATCGCATTCGGCGCGGCCTTGCCGACGCGCTGCGAGTGCATCAGCGCCTCGCTGGCGATCTGCGCCTGGCCGGCCGCGACCGCGCCGCTGCCGGCGTTGCGCCACAGGGACAGGATGGTGAGCAGGATGCCGATCGCCAATGCGCTCAAGAGGATGCGCAGCTGGCGCGGCAGCGACAGGTGGCCGATCAGCGGCAGGCGCAGGTCGTCCGCGGCGCCGAGGGCGGCCGCTGCTGCTGCAGCGGCGCGCTGCTTGCGGCGCGGCAGGTTGCCCAGGCGCAGGGCGGCATCGTCGGCGGATCCGGCCGGCGCAGCGGCGGCCGGCGCTCCCGCGGCGTGCTGGGCGGCGGCCGCGCTGCCACCGGCGGCGGCGGCCGGTATGCCGCCATGCCCCGCGCCCGCCATCAGGCCCACGCCGAACTGGGTGTCTGGCGACGCCAGCACGGTATTGCCGTCGTCCTTGTCCTTGGGGAGGAAATGTATCGAGAGTTTTGAGGCGAGTCCCATGCGAGCAGCTCCAGTCGAACCTGTTGTATCAGTCGGTGTACGGCGGGCGTACGGTTTTTGTGCGCCCGGGGCGCGGCGTCGACGCGGCTACAGCGCGACCTGCAGGAAGCGCTCGTCGCGCGCCAGCGCCGCCAGCGCCAGCGGCGTCCAGACCTTGCCGCCGGCATCGACCAGGCGCCCGCCCGCGCCGTCATCGTCTGCAGCGTCGAGCGGGCGCATGTCGGCCGCCTGGCGCAGTCCGGCCACGCGCGTGGCCAGCAGCCCGCAGGGCAGGCCCAATCCGGGGGCCAGGGTGACGATGCGCGCCGAGGCCGGGATCGGCGCGGCAGCGGCAGCGGCAGGAGCGGCCGGCGCGCCGTCCGCATCCCGTTCGGCGAAGAAGCCGGCCAGGTCGACCACGCCCACCAGGTTGCCGCGGATGCTGGCCAGGCCCAGGTACCACGGCCGCGTCAGCGGCACCGGGCTCAAGACCGGCACCGGCACGATTTCTCCGGCTTCGGCCAGGTCGAGCAGGTAGGCCGCGCCGCCGATCTCCACGCCCAGCTGATGGGTACGGGCGCCGCTGCCGGTGCGCGCCGCCTGCACCCGCTCGAGCAACTGCTCCTGGTAGCGGCGCAGGCGCGTGCGGCGCGCGGCGGCGGCGTCGCGGCGCGCGTCGTCGGGGGCCTGGGCGCTGTCGAACATGCTAGGTCCCGAGCGTGGCGATCCTGGCCAGCAACTGGGCCGGATCGACCGGCTTGACGAAATAATCCTTGGCGCCCTGGCGCATGCCCCAGATGCGGTCGGTTTCCTGGTTCTTGCTGCTGCAGATGATCACCGGCACCGCGGACAGCTCCGGGTCGCGCGCGATCGAGCGCGTCACCTGGAAGCCGTTGGCGCCGGGCATGACCACATCCATCAGGATCAGTTGCGGGCGTTCGGCACGGATCTTTTCCAGCGCGTCGGCGCCGTTGTCGGCGGTGGACACGGAAAAGCCGTTGCGCACCAGGATGTCGGTCAGGTAATAGCGTTCGGTCGGGGAATCGTCGACGATCAGGATCTTTTGTATGGCCACGATGGGTTCCGGCAAATCGTTGGGAGGCAGCCGTTGCGCTCAGGCGGCGGCCGTATGGTCGCGCACGGCGGCGAGCAGGCTGTCCTTGGAAAACGGCTTGGTGAGATAGTCCGACGAGCCGACCATGGCGCCGCGCGCGCGGTCGAACAGGCCGTCCTTGGACGACAGCATCACCACCGGGGTCGCGTGGAATTTCGCGCTCTTCTTGATCAGCGCGCAGGTCTGGTAGCCATCCAGGCGCGGCATCAGGATGTCGCAGAACACCAGCGCCGGATGATGGTCGTTGATCTTGGCCAGCGCGTCGAAGCCGTCTTCGGCCAGCACCACCTGGTAGCCGGCCTGGGTCAGGAAGATCTCGGCGGAGCGGCGGATCGTGCTGCTGTCGTCGATCACCATGATCTTCGGCCCTGTCGGTTGCGTCGTCATATTAGTTTCACTTCAGCATGAAACTGCACGATAGCATAGGGCGCCGGGCTTGTGCGCAAAGTGTTGCAATGCGTCAACTCGACACCAGCCAAGTTTTCCGCAAAAAATTTTGGCCGCGCGGCTTGCCGTTATTCAAGCGGCAAGCCCGGCGCGGCCGGAGGATCGGTTGCGGCCCGGTCAGATCGCCGTCATCTCGAAGTCGTCCTTGCGGGCGCCGCACTCCGGGCAGGTCCAGTTCATCGGCACGTCCGCCCAGCGGGTGCCGGGCGCGATGCCGTCTTCCGGGCTGCCCGTGGCTTCGTCGTAGACCCAGCCGCAGATCAGGCACATCCAGGTCTGGTAAGTCTGTGTTTCGTTGCTCACGTTTCGGTTCCCTGTATCTAGTAAAATGCGAAGTCAGGTATCTTAATCTACCCGCTGTGCAAAACCAACCGTCTCCTCTCATCCTCACGTTCGGGCCGGCAGACCCGGTCGGCGCTTTGGGCATCCAATCGGATGTGGCCGCATTCGCCATGCACGGCTGCCACGGCCTGTCGGTGGTCACCGGACTGCTGGTGGCCGATTCGGCGCGCGTCGACGACATCCAGCCGGTCGACGCGGCCGCGGTCTCGGCGCAGGCGCGCATGCTGCTCGAAGACATGCCGGTGTCCGCCATCAAGGTCGGCGCCATGGTCGGGCTGGAACAGATCGCCGCGATCGCCGAAATCGTCTCCGACTACGCCAACCTGCCGCTGATCCTCGACCCGTTCACCTCGGCCATGCCGGACTGCCTGCGCGACGACGACATGCTGACCCTGCTGCACCAGCTGCTGGCGCCGCAGGCCAGCGTGCTGATGCTGTCGCAGGCCGAGCTGGCACGCTTCGCCGACTGCTGGCGCGAACCGGGCACCGAAGCGCCCCTGCAGGAAGACGTGGACGAACTGATCGCCTTCGGCTGCGGCCACGTGCTGGTGACCGGCACCGGCGGCGGCGACGGCGCGCGCACCAACAACCTGTACGGCGGCCACGGCCTGCTGGCCAGCCTGCCCTGGGGCCGCCACCTGCCCGGTCCCTTCATCGGCGCCGGCGGCACCCTGTCAGCGGCACTGGCGGCGCACATGGCGCGCGGCGCGACGGCCGCCGACGCGCTGGCGGCGGCCCAGGACTACACCAGCGGCGCCCTGCTCAACGCCTGCCGCTTCGGCATGGGCAAGCTGGTCCCCAACAAACTTTTCCGCATGCCTGGCGGCGGCTGCTGACGCCGCGCGCGTCGCCCTTCCCCGCCGGCGTGCGTCCCACCGCATCCAACCACGACACCATGACTCCAGATCACCATTCCCAGAACGACATCCTGTTTGCCCGCGCCCAGCACAGCACCCCCGGCGGCGTGAATTCCCCGGTGCGCGCCTTCCGCTCGGTGGGCGGCACGCCGCGCTTCATCACGCGCGCCGAAGGCCCGTATTTCTGGGACGCCGACGGCAAGCGCTACATCGACTACATCGGTTCCTGGGGCCCGGCCATCGTCGGCCATGCGCACCCGCAGGTGGTGAAGGCGGTGCAGGACGCGGCCGCGCGCGGCCTGTCGTTCGGCGCGCCGACCGAGGGAGAGATCGAGATCGCCGAGGAACTGTGCCGCCTGGTGCCGTCGCTCGAGCAGGTGCGCCTGGTCTCGTCCGGCACCGAGGCGACCATGAGCGCGCTGCGCCTGGCGCGCGGCGCCACCGGCCGCGACAAGATCGTCAAGTTCGAAGGCTGCTACCACGGCCACGCCGATTCGCTGCTGGTCAAGGCCGGTTCCGGCCTGCTCACCTTCGGCAACCCGACCTCGGCCGGCGTGCCGGAAGATTTCGTCAAGCACACGCTGGTGCTCGACTATAACAACGTGCCGCAACTGGAAGACGCGTTCGCGTCGATGGGCGACAGCATCGCCTGCGTGATCGTGGAAGCGGTGGCCGGCAACATGAACCTGATCCGCGCCACCCCGGAATTCCTGCAGCGCATGCGCGAACTGTGCACGGAATACGGCGCCGTGCTGATCTTCGACGAAGTGATGTCGGGCTTCCGCGTCGGCCTGGGCGGCGCCCAGGAATTGTACGGCATCGTCCCCGACCTGACCGCGCTGGGCAAGGTGATCGGCGGCGGCCTGCCGGTGGCGGCCTTCGGCGGGCGCGCCGACCTGATGGAAAAGATGGCCCCGGTCGGCCCGGTGTACCAGGCCGGCACCCTGTCCGGCAACCCGGTGGCGGTGGCGGCCGGCATGACCACGCTGAAGCTGGTGCAGGAACCCGGCTTCTACGACAGGCTGGCGGCGCAGACGAATAAACTGGCGGACGGCTTGACGGCGGCGGCGCAGGAGGCCGGCATTCCGTTCTGCGCCGATGCCGTCGGCGGCATGTTCGGCATGTACTTCTCGTCGCACGTGCCGGCCAGCTACGGCCAGATGATGGCTGGCGACAAGGCCAGGTTCAACAGCTTCTTCCACGGCATGCTGGAAGAAGGCGTGTACTTCGCGCCGGCGATGTTCGAGGCCGGCTTCGTCTCGGCGGCGCACGACGACGCCGTCATCGCCGAAACCGTCGAAGCGGCCCGCCGCGTGTTCGCGCGCCTGGTGTAATTGATGAATTCGGGGTCAGAGCACTTTTGAATTCGGGGTCAGAGCAGAATGCCGCTTCGGCATTCTGCTCTGACCCCGAATTTCCGAATTGTGCTCTGACCCCGAATTTCACCCCGAATTTCAGGCGCCGCGCATCACCGCTGCCTGGCGCTGGATCGCCGCTACCTGGCGCGAGGCGCGCTTGCGCCACCAGATGATCACGCCGGTCACGCTCAGCATGGCCACCACCAGGCCCATCGCCGAGATCAGGATGCGCCCCGGCAAGCCGAGGATGCGCCCCGAGTGCAGCGGGAACTGGGCCTGCACGAAGATGTCGGCGGCGGTGCCCTTCCACGGCTGGCGCTGGCCCAGCAGGCGGCCGTCGACGCCGTCGTAGTACAGCAGCGCCGGACCGACGCCGCCGGCGCCGTGGTCGTCGCCCGGCTTGTACAGGCTGACCATGTAGATGCCGAATTCCTGCGAATAGTAGACGCTGCCGACCGGCTCGCTCCAGTTGCGCCGGCCTGCTTCCGCGCCGGCGCGCGCCGCGATGTCGCCGAAGGGCACGCGCGGCTCGACCAGGTGCAGCTTGTCGGCCATCGGGCGGGTGTCGAACGGCGTCGGCGTCACCTGCGACATCTTGCTGATCACCGGATAGAAGATTTCGTTGTACAGGTTCAGCGAGAACGCGGTGAAGGCCAGGATGAACAGCAGGATCCAGGTCCACAGGCTGAACGCCCGATGCAGGTCGAAATTCAGTTTGCTGCTGCCGCCGCGCCAGCGCACCTTCCAGGCCGGCTGCCAGCGCTGCCACCACGATTTGCCGGCGGGCCCCCTGGCGACGCCCGCCCCGGCCGCGGCCGCAACAGCCGCTGCCCCCTTGCGGCGCACCGGCAGCGTCAGGTAGAAGCCGACGAAGCTGTCGACCATCCAGATCATGGCGATGCCGCCCATCAGCCACAGGCCCCAGCGGTCGATGCCCCACAGTTCCGGGATGTGCAGCGTGTAGTGCAGGCGGTACAGGAAGGAGACGAAGGTTTCCTGGGTGATCGGCCAGACCGCGCCCCACTCGCGCTTGCCGAGTTCGGCGCCGCTGACCGGATCGACGAAGACCTGGTTGAAGCCCGGCTTGGTGAGTTCCCCGGTGGCCTTGTCGAAACGCGGCGAGACGCCCAGCGCCAGCGATTCGCCCGCCTCCACATGCAGCGGGATGAAGGAGACGCGCACGTCCGGATAGCGCGCCTCGACCTGCCTGGCCAGCGCCAGCGACGATTGCGGCTGGCCCGGCGTGTGCGCCTCCATCAGGTGCGGGTTGAGCACGTCGTCCAGCTCGTGGTCCCACGAGATGACGGCGCCGGTCACGCCGCTTATGAACAGGAAGCCTGCGGTGAGCAGGCCGAGGTAACGGTGAACCAGGGTCCAGAAGGCGCGCATTGTAACCTCGCATCGAATTGAACAAACCCGCACCGGCACGTCTGGCGCCGGCGCGGGCGGGAGCGGCATCAGAACCGGTACTTGAAGGTCAGCGACGCGCTGCGCGGCGCGCCGTAGGTGATCTGGTTATAGGCCGCGAACATGGTGAAGTGCTTCTTGTCGAGCAGGTTGTTGACGTTGAGTTGCGCCGACAGGTTCTTGCTGAACTCGTAGCGCGCCATCAGGTTCACCAGGCTGAACTTCTCCTGCTCGATCAGGCCGTTGCTGTTGGCCGGCGCAGTCGGATCGACCGTATAGGTGCGGCCTTCCCAGTTGACGCCGCCGCCGACGGTCAGCGCGCTCCACGCTTCCGGCAGGCGGTAGGTGGTGAACACGCGCAGCAGGCGGCGCGGGTAGATGCTGTTGAAGTCGACGCCGCTGGCATCCTTGGCGCGGAACTGCGAGTAGCCGGCGGTGGCGTTCCAGCCCGGCGCCAGTTCGCCGGTCAGCTCCATCTCGAAGCCTTCGCTCTTGGCGCCGCGGCTGGCGACGTAGTACGGCTCCAGTGCCAGCGGGCCGGCACCGTCGCGGTCGACCATGCCGCCGGCCTGGCCCAGCTTGTCCTGCTCGATCTTGAAGACGGCCAGCGAACCGTTTACACGGCCGTCCAGGAACTCGCCCTTGACGCCGGCTTCGTAGCTCTTGCCCTTGATCGGGTCCAGGTTGTTGCCGGCCAGGTCTTTCAGGTTCTGCGGCTGGAAGATGTCGGTGTAGCTGGCGTAGACCGAGTAGTTGTTGTTGATGTCGTACACCAGGCCGGCGTACGGGGTGACTTCGTGGTCGCTCTTCAGGCGGTAGGCCGTGGTGTACAGGCCGCGCCCGGTCTTTCCGTAGTCGGTGACGCGCGCGCCGACGATCAGCTTGAGCGGATCGGCCAGCGAAAAGCGCAGCATGCCGTACAGCGCTTCCTGCTTGGTCTCGCTGCTTTCGTAGAAGCTCAGGCCGCCGAAGGTCGGGGTCGGGTAGGCCGACGGGTTCCAGGTATTGAAGTTGCCGACCGCGGTGCTGGCAGTACCGTAATCGTAGGCGCGGCTGTCGGAGCGGAACTCCTGCTTCAAATGCGTATAACCGAAGGCGGCGTCGTGCTTGCGGCCGGCCAGTTCGAAGGCGCCGCTGGCCTGCAGGCCGAAATTGTCCTGCTTGGTCTTGGTGTGGTAGGTGCCGGTGTAGGCGTCCAGGGTGGTGCCGGTCTGGCGGTTCGGCACGCCGGCCAGGTACAGCAGGTAGGAATCGCCGGTGCGGTCGCCGTGGTCGTAGGTGGCGCGCAGCTTCCAGCCATTGTCGAAGCCGTGGTCCAGGCTGACGAAGGCGTTGTCGTAGCTGGTCGGCCAGCGGGTCCAGTCGGCGGACGAGGTCTTCGACACGTCCCAGTCGGTGCGGCTGCCGTCGCTGTAGAAGTACGGCAGGCCGCCCCACATCGGGTTCTGCGCGCGGTTTTCCTGGTGGCTGTAGCCGGCCGAGAGCAGTGTCTTCGGTCCCAGGTCGGCTTCGACCGTGGCGTACAGGGTCTGGCTCTTGTTCTTCAGGCGGTCGACCCAGCTGTCGGCGGACGTGTATTCGCCCACCACGCGGCCGCGGATCGAGCCGTCCGTGTTCAGCGGCGTGGACACGTCGCCCAGCACGCGGCGGCCGTTCCAGCTGCTGACGGCGGCTTCGACGTTGCCCGTCACGCTCTTGCTGTCGGCATGCTTGCGCACCAGGTTGATCGCCGCCGACGGATTGCCGGCGCCGGTCACCAGGCCGGTGGCGCCGCGCACCACGTCGACGCGGTCGTAGATCGCCAGGCTGCCCAGCACCTCGCCCGCGCTCCAGGATTGCTCGAAGGTGGTCGGCACGCCGTCGATCTGCAGGTTGTCGATGTCGAAGCCGCGCGCGGTGAAGCCGGCGCGGCTGGTTTCGTACTGGTTGACCGAAATGCCGACCACGTTGTTGACGACGTCGCTCACCGTCACCAGGTTCTGGTCCTCGATGCGCTGCTGGGTCACGATGGTGACCGCCTGCGGGGTCTCGCGCACGCTCATCGACAGCGGCGTGGCGGTGCGGTCGCGCCCGGTCGTGTACAGGCCGCTGCCTTCCGTGGTCTCGCCGACCTTCTGGGCGCGGATCTTGACTTGCTGGATGTCCTGGCCGGCGTCGTCGGCCGACTGCGCCTGGGCGATCAGCGGGAGCGCGGCCGCCACCAGCAGGGCGATACGGTTCAGGTGCGGGTTACGGCGCTGGCGGGCGTGCGCGTGCATGTTCATGGATTCCTCAGTAATGGATAAGCGAAATGGTTATGTGATCGGCTGGGGTGGCGCAGGCGCCGCGAACAGGCGCGCAGGTGGCGGACAGCGTGAATCAAAACGCAAATGATAACAATTCTCATTACAAAGTCAACATGCATGAGGTGAATACATGAACATGTAGGTGAACTTGAGATGAATCAGGACGTTTTTGCTACGTCCTGATAAGTAAATCGGGGATTTTTGGAATGACGCTCGGCGGGCGCTTATTTCAACCAGCCGCGATGGCGGAAATACAGGAAGGGCGCGATCGCGCTGATGATCATCAGGCTGAGCGACCAGCCATAGCCGAACTGCCATTCCAGCTCGGGCAGGAACTTGAAGTTCATGCCGTAGATGCTGGCGATCAGGGTCGGCGGCAAAAAGGCGACCGAGGCCACCGAGAAGATCTTGATGATCTTGTTCTGGTTGATGTTGATGAAGCCGACGGTGGCGTCCATCAGGAAGTTGATCTTGTCGAACAGGAAGGAAGTGTGGCCGTCCAGCGATTCGATGTCGCGCAGGATCTGGCGCGCTTCCTCGAACTGGTCGGTATTCAGCAAGCGCCCGCGCATCAGGAAGCTGACGGCACGGCGGGTGTCCATCATGTTGCGGCGGATACGGCCGTTCAAGTCTTCCTCGTGGGCGATCGCGTTCAGCGCGGCGGCCGCGTCCTGGTCGCTAAAGTCCTTCTGCAGCACGCGCTCGCTGACTTCTTCCAGCGTTTTATAGATGCCTTCCAGCGTGTCGGCCGAGTACTCGGCGTCGGTCGCATACAGGTCGAGCAGCACGTCCATGTAATCCTCGATCGAGCCAGGACGCGAACGCGCGCGCAGGCGCACCAGGCGGAACACCGGCAGCTCGTCGTTGTGGACCGAAAACAGGATTTTGCGCGCCAGGATGAAGGCGACGGTGACGATGCGCGACGGGCCGTCCTCTTCCTCGCGCAGGAAATCGGTGCGCAGGTGCAGGTCGCCGTTCTCGCCCTCGTAGTAGCGCGCCGACGCTTCGATGTCCGAGACCTCGTCCTCGCCGGGCAGCACCACGTCGTAGGTCGCCTTGACCCAGGCGCGCTCCTCGTCGGTCGGATCGGTGAGATCGACCCAGACAGGCGCCACGTTCTCCAGATCGGCGCGCGAGGCGATCGGCACCTGGTTCAGTCGGCCATTCTGGAGGACAAATACGTTGATCATGCGCTGCTTTCTCGGCCGGATTCGGAAACAGCGCAAGTGTACCCGTAAGCCCTGAGGCCGGCCACCCCACGGCCGATAATTCTGCCCACGAGCAAGGTCTTAGATTCGGGGTCAAAGCAGATTCGAACGTGAATTCGGGGTCAGAGCACAATTGCAGGAAATTGCTTGTTTTAACTATCGGCTTGTCGACGCAACGGTTTTGCAGACTTGGCGCTACTTGGCCGTACGAAC
Source organism: Massilia forsythiae (assembly GCF_012849555.1). Classification (NCBI taxonomy): domain Bacteria; kingdom Pseudomonadati; phylum Pseudomonadota; class Betaproteobacteria; order Burkholderiales; family Oxalobacteraceae; genus Massilia; species Massilia forsythiae. The sequence goes on along the minus strand of NZ_CP051685.1, from coordinate 2,706,024 downwards.
GCATCGGCGAAACCCGCATGCGATTTCTGCTCTGACCCCGAATTTGCCGCCGAAAGTGCTCTGACCCCGAATGTCATGGCAGGTCGGCGGCACTCATGCGGCGCTGGATGATGCCGGTGCGGCGCGCCAGGTAGCTGGTGCTGCGGTGGCGGTCGTAGTAGCGCGGGTTGGGCAGCATCACCGCCAGGCGCGCGGCCTGGGTGGCGTTCAGGCTGGCGGCGGCGGTGCGGTAGTAGTAGCGCGCCGCGGCTTCGGCGCCGAATACGCCACGCCCGAACTCGACCACGTTCAGGTAGATCTCGAGGATGCGTTCCTTGCTCATCACCGCTTCCAGCATGTAGGCGATCACCAGTTCCTGGCCCTTGCGCAGGTAGTTGCGCGAGCCGGACAGGAACAGGTTCTTGGCCAGCTGCTGGGTGATGGTGGAGCCGCCGCCGACCACCTTGTGGCGCTTGTTGTTGCGCTCGTAGGCCTTTTCCAGCGCGTCCCAGTCGACGCCGTCGTGCTCGGCGAAGTTGGCGTCCTCGGAGGCGATCACGGCGCGCTTGAGGTTGTCCGAGATGCGCGCGTACGGCACCCAGGTCTGCTTCAGCGTGGCGTTCGGGTTCTGCACGCGCAGCTCGGACAGCTGCGTGCGCATCATGCTGGTCGACGACGGATCGAACCGGGTCCACCAGCACACCATCAGGAAGAAATACAGCTGGAGCAGCAGCACCAGCAACAGTGGCCCGAGTACCAGCCACTTGAGCCAGCGACGCGGACTGTTCGCTGCGCGCGCCGGCTTGCCGCCAGTCGGCTTGCCTGCCCTGCCCCCTTTCGCCGGAGCCGCCCTGGCTGCGCCCACCTTCATCATGCGCTCGCCCTCATCATGCGCGCAGCCGCTGCAGCAGCGCTGCCGTCTGCGGACGCACGCCGCGCCACAAGGCAAACGCTTCGGCGGCCTGCTCGACCAGCATGCCGAGGCCGTCGCGCACGACCGCGCCGTGGCCGGCGGCGAATGCCATGAACGGGCTCGGTTCCTTCCCGTACATCATGTCCAGCGCCAGCGCGCCCGGCTTCAACGCCGTGGCCGGCACCGGCGGCAGCGCCGCGCCCAGGCTGGCCGAGGTGGCGTTGACGACCACGTCGAAGCCGCCGTCGATGGCGTCGTAGCCGCAGGCGCTCAGCTGGCCGGCATGCGCCAGGTGCGCGCCGAAGTGAGCGACGAGTTCGTCGGCGGTGGCGCGCGTGCGGTTGGCGATCACGATCGCCGCCGGGCCTTCCTGCAGGATCGGCAGGATCACGCCGCGCGCGGCGCCGCCGGCGCCCAGCAGCAGCACGCGCTTGCCTGCCAGCGCCACGCCGGCATTGCGCACGATGTCGGCCACCAGGCCGGGACCGTCGGTGTTGTCGCCGACGATCCCGCCGCCGGCCTCGAACAGCAGCGTGTTCACGGCGCCGGCCAGGCGCGCGCGCTCGGCCAGGCGGGTGGCGACGCCGGCCGCTTCCAGCTTGAACGGCACGGTGACATTGGCGCCGCGCCAGCCCTGCGCCGCCAGCTCGCGCACGGTGGCGGCGAAGCCGTCGAGCGGAGACAGGCGACGTTCGTAGATGAGGTCCTGCCCGGTTTCGGCTGCGAAGGCGGCGTGGATCTCGGGGGATTTGCTGTGGGCGATCGGGTTGCCGATTACGCAGTATTTGTCTGTCATGTTCTTGTCTGATGAAACCGTCGTGGGGTGGACGTGGCCGGCGAGGCGGCTATGCCGTCCACGCGTCCAAGCAAACCATGCGCCGCGTAAAACGCCTACGTACGTCGACGTCACGCACCACTCGCACCCAGCTCCGCCTGCAGCTTTTCCTCGCGCGTGAATTTGAAACGGGTCACCACGATCCACAAGTCATCCTTGTCGGACGAGCGCATGTTGGCCGGGAATTTGCCGAACGGCGCCGCGCGGCGCACGATCGCCAGCGCGGCCTGGTCCAGCGCCGCGTTGCCGGAGCCGCGCTCGATGCGCGGCCCGCCTTCCTTTTCGTAGATGCTGCCGTCCTGGAACACCGGGATGTACACCACCAGCTCGCCGTACAGCTTGCGCCCGCCCTGCTGCGGGAAATTCAGCGTGCCGACTTCCTCGACGCGCTTCTGCATCGACTTGTAGTACAGGGCGTAGCCGGCTTCCTGGGTGCTCGGGCTGATGAAGGTCTTGCGCGGCCGTTTATTTTCGTCGGCGATGCGCTGGGTGATCTCGGCCGTCATGCGCGCGATCGCGCGCGTGGTGTCGGCATTGTCGGCGCCATTGCGGCTGGGGTCCGGCTTGGCCTGCTCGGTGGGCGCGGCGGTATTCAAGGGCGAGGCGCGCGTGCGCGTCAGGATGTTGTTCTGCTGCCGCTCCAGCTCGGCGATGCGGCGCTGCATGGCCTTGATGCTGTCGCCGTCCTCGATGCGCTTGAGGTCGGGCAGCGGCGATTGCGCGCGGCCGCTATCGGCATTGCCGCCGCCATCCAGGTTGGCCTGCGCCAGCGCCTCGGCCTTGACCGGGGCGCGCTGGTGCTTGGCGTTGACCAGGATGACTTCCAGGCCCGGATCGGCCGGCACCAGGCGGAATGCGTCCGGCGCGGCGAAACGGATCGCCAGCAGGGCGGCGTGCGCCAGCACCGAGACGGTGACGGCGATCAGCAGGGGGCGGTGTTGTCGAGCGTACTTCACGTGCTGCGCGGAAGGGTATTGGAACAGGGAAGATCCATTCTACCGTGCGCGAGCGCGAGTTTGCGAGGCTTCGGGGAAACTATCGGTCCCCGAAGCAACAGGATTTTGCAGGGATGACAAACCGTCAAGCCGCTTGCGGTGCCTGCGGCGGCGCCGGTTCGGCCGTGACATCGGTCTGGGTTTCCGGATCGACCACCGTCACCGCGCCTTCGGCCTCGGCCGCCTCTTGCGCGGCAGCCTCGCCGCTGTCGGCATCCTGCCCACCCTCGGCGCCCTCGGCCGGCGCGGATTCTTCCTCTTCTTCCTCGAACGCGCCGGTGTCGGCCGGCGCCGCCGCCACTTCCAACAGGCGCGCTTCCAGCGTCAGGTCGACCTCGTCCCAGCGCACGATGTCCAGGCGCACCTGGGCGCCGCGGGGCACCGAGGGCATGCCCGGCATGCGGATCACCAGCGGAATCTCGACCAGGCGCAGCACCTCGTCCTTGAGCACCACGGCGTCGACCTGCCTGGCCTGCTCCTGGCCCAGCCAGCGCAGGCACCAGTAACGCTCCATGTTCTGCTGGAAGTCGTTATATGCCGCATACGCCGCGTCGAAGGCGGAGACGATCGAGAACAGCGTGGCGTCACGGTGCTTGAACGGCGCCACCAGCGGTGCGGTCACGCCGTTGGACGCGCAGGCCAGGATCTGCCACTGGTTGACCAGGTCGGTGTAGCGGCGCAGCGGCGAGGTGCTCCAGGCGTACTGGTCGACGCCCAGGCCCTGGTGCGGCGCCGCGTGGGTCACCATGCGCACCTGGATCTTGGCGTTCCAGCCGCCCGCGCCCGGCCCCTGCGAGCGGTAGATGCCCGGCACGCCGCAGTCGTGCAGCAGCTTGCCCCAGGTGCTGTTGGCGAAGATCATCAGCTCGGCCACGATCTTGTCGAGCGGCGCGCCGCGCTTCCTGCGCACGATGCTGACCACGTCGTCCTCGACATAGAAATTGAAGTCGACGCGATTCGCCTGTTCCGGCTTCAGGCCGAAGGCTTCGCGCTTCTTCATGCGGCCCGCTTCCAGCTGCAGCGCCCACTGCCACAGCAGGCCGAGTTCGTCCTTGTGCGGGTACTCGCCTTCTCCGCTTTCCAGGGTCTCTTCGTTGACCAGCTGGTCGAGGTCGTTATGCCGCAGGTTGCTCTTGATCGGCACGCGTTCGGCGCGCGTGGTGGTGGACAGCACGGTCCAGCCGGCCGGGTCGAGCGTCGCGTACAGCGACAGCGCCGGGCAATCCGTGCCCTCGGCCAGGGTGAAGGCGTTCACGACTTCGTCCGGCAGCATGGTGATCTTATCGCCCGGCATGTACACGGTCGACATGCGCGCGCGCGCGATCTTGTCGATGGCGTCGTCCGGACGGATGCCCAGGCCCGGCGCGGCGATGTGGATGCCGACCCGTACCGTGCCGTCGTCCAGCTTCTCTACCGAAAAGGCGTCGTCGATCTCGGTGGTGGTCACGTCGTCGATCGAGAACGCGGCCACCTTCGCCAGCGGCAGCTCGCCGACCGGTGCCGGCGCCGTCACCGGCGCAAAGCCGGCGCCGCGCGGGAAGTTCTCGAACAGGAAGCGCGCCATGTGCAAGTCCTTGGCCGAGGCGATGCCGCCGGTGCTCAGCATCAGGCGCTGCGGCGTGGTCTGCAGTTCGCTGGCGGCGGTGTCCAGCGCCTTGAATTCGATGCCGTTCTTGTCCGGCTTGAACAGCAGTTGCTGCACCAGCGGCTGCAGCGCGGCCGGCAGGCGTCCGGCTTTCAGTTCGTCGACGTAGGATGCCTGCACCAGCGCCTGCTGCTTCTTCTTTTCGATCCCGGCCAGCGCCGCGCGCAGCGACTGCTCCGGGGCCGCCTTGTAGCGGCCGCGGCCCTTTTTATAGAAATAGATCGGCGCGTTGTGCAGCGCCAGCACCAGGCCGGCCGCCTCGAACGGCAGCGGCGCGTGGCCGAAGTACTCGGCGCCCAGCTCGGCGAAGCCGAACTCGTCTTCGCCCGCCACTTCCCACAGGAACTCGAGATCGATGTCGGCGGCGATCGCCTTGGCCTGCTCCAGCAGCTCGGCCGGGGCCGGCTTCTCGAACTGCAGCATCACGTCCTTGGTCTTGACCTTGGTGCGCTTCCCGCTCGGCATTTCGACCTGGTAGGCCTCGCCGGCCTGCGACAATACGCTGCCGACCTTGAAATCGCCCGACTCTTCAAAAAATACGTTCATGTCATTTCGTGTTCGTTACGGGAGCCGCGCCGCCGCTGTCGCCGTTGCCGGTACGGATGGCGGCTGGCCGTGCTTCCCTTGTGGTTGCGGCCGGCGCCAGGTCGAGCACCGCCGGCAAGAATACCTCGGTGACCATCAGCAGGCCTTGACGGCGGCGATAGACGCAGCGCCGGGCATAGTATGTGGCATCCGCGTCGAACGCGGTGCCGAGCGCCGCGCGCATGCGCGCCAGCAGCGGGTGTCCGGGACGGATGCGCGCGAACTGCAAGGCGCCGCGCCGCACCAGCGGATCGTGGAAGAGCGTGGTGCCGAGCGAGCGTTCGCCCAATGCCGAGAACAGCGGCCAGTCGCCGGCGTCGGCATCCAGCGGCATCACCGTGTGGCCGTAGACTGCCGCCACGCCGTCGCAGCGCAGCAGCACTTCGCGCTCGATGACCTGCTGTGCGCGCGCCAGGCCGAGCGCCGCCGCCTCGTCGGCCAGGCACGGCGCGCGCCCCTGGCGCAGCTTCTGTACCCGGAACGCGCGGCTGTGGGCGACCAGGCGCGCGGTCAGCGAGCCGGGCGTGGTCAGCCAGTCGTGCAAGGCGGCCGGGGCGCGCACGCCGCCGGGATGCGCCAGCCAGCGGGCCCGGCGCAGCGACGCGTGGTTCACTGCCGCGGGTCCGATCCGGCCGCGCCCTCTGTTCCGTCCGCCGCCGCGAAGCCGCAGAACGCCAGCACGGCGTCGACGTAGCGCTCGAAGTCCGACACCGCGTGGTCGCCGCCCTGGATCAGGTGGCCGGGTGCGCCGGCGTAGTGGGCCAGCATGTCGCGGTAGTCCAGCACCTCGTCGCCGGTCGCGGCCAGCAGGTAATAGCGCTGCGGCCGGGTGATGCCGGCGATCTTCAGCGCGGCCAGCTCGTCGATGTAGTCGCGCTTGAATTCGAACGGTGCGTCCGAATGCCAGGCGGTGGTCACGCCGACGTGCTGCTCCAGGTTCTTCAACGGGTCGACCGCCGGATTCACCAGCGCCGCGCGGCAGCCGAAGCGCTCGGCCAGCCAGGTGGCGTAGAAGCCGCCCAGCGACGAGCCGACGATGGCCACGCGGTTCGCATCGGCGCGCGCGTGGCGCTCGACCAGGGTCAGCACCAGCTCCATCGCCGCCCTGGGCGAGGCCGGCAGTTGCGGGCAGATCAGCTTGCCGGCCAGCCCGGCGCGCGTCAGGCGTTCCTGCACCACGCGCGCTTTATAGGAACGCGGCGACGAGCGGAAGCCGTGCAGGTACAACAAATATTCAGGGCACTGGGCCGGCGCCGGGGCGTTCATGCTGCCAGCGCGTCCAGCAGTTTCTGGTGCACGCCGCCGAAGCCGCCGTTGCTCATCACCAGGATATGGTCGCCCGGCTGGGCCGCCTGCACGATCGCCTGCACCATGTAGTCGATCTGGTCGAAGCTGTGGGCGATGGCGCCGAGCGGTTTCAGGGCGTCGGCCAGCGACCAGCCCAGCGCCTGCTGGCTGCCGAAGCCGAACACCAGGTCGGCATCCTTCAGGCTGCCCGGCAGCGCATCCTTCATGGCGCCCAGCTTCATGGTGTTCGAGCGCGGTTCCAGCACCGCCAGGATGCGTCCATTCGTACCACTGGCCGCGCCGATCTTCTGGCGCAGGCCGCCGACCGTGGTGGCGATCGCGGTCGGATGGTGGGCGAAGTCGTCGTACACCGTCACGCCGCGCACCGCGCCGCGCACTTCCATCCTGCGCTTGACGCTCTGGAAGCGCGCCAGCGAATCGATCGCCTGCGCCGGCGGCACGCCGACGTGGCGCGCGGCGGCGATCGCGGCCAGCGCATTGGTGCGGTTGTGGTGGCCGGTCAGGTCCCATTGCACGGTGCCCTGCAGCTCGTTCTTGAACAGCACCTCGAAGCTGCCGCCGCCGGCGTGCTCGACCAGGCTCCAGTCGACCCCGCCCGAGGCGCCGAAGCTTTCCTTCTCGCTCCAGCAGCCGCGTTTCAGCACCCGCGCCAGCGCGGCCTCGTCGCCATTGACCACCAGGCGCCCGACGCCGGGCACGGTGCGCACCAGGTGGTGGAACTGGGTCTCGATGGCGCCGATGTCCGGGAAGATGTCGGCGTGGTCGTATTCCAGGTTGTTCAGCACCGCGGTCTTGGCGTGGTAGTGCACGAACTTGCTGCGCTTGTCGAAGAAGGCGGTGTCGTACTCGTCCGCCTCGATCACGAAGAAGTCCGAGTCCTGTTCGCCTGACAGGCGCGCCGACACGCCGAAGTTCATCGGCACGCCGCCGATCAGGAAGCCGGGCGAGTAACCCGCGTCTTCCAGGATCCAGGCCAGCATCGACGAGGTCGTGGTCTTGCCATGCGTGCCGGCCACGGCCAGCACCCATTTATGACGCAGGATATGTTCCCCGATCCATTGCGGTCCCGACATATACGGCAAGCCGCGATTCAGGATTTCCTCGATCAGCGGATTGCCGCGCGTCATCACGTTACCGACCACGTACAAGTCCGGATTCAACGCCACCTGCTCCGGCGAAAAACCCTGGATCAGTTCGATCCCCTGGGCTTCGAGCTGGGTACTCATCGGGGGATAGACGTTGGCATCGCAGCCGGTGACGCGGTGTCCGGCCTCCTTGGCCAGGACCGCCAGTCCGCCCATGAAAGTGCCGCAGATGCCGAGGATATGGATGTGCATGTTGACCGGAAAAATATGCTGGGGAAAGAACGAATACGCGATTCTACCCGACGCGATGCCCTTTTCCGTTCAAGAGTATCATCATGGACATGATGCCTACACCAAACGATGACCTCCAACAGTTACGCTCGCGCATCGCCGCCACCGCGGCGCGCATGATCGCGCAGGACGGCGCCGACTATGCCACCGCCAAGGCCAAGGCGGCGCGTCAGGTGCTGGGCGTGGACCGGCCGGCGCCGAACTATTTGCCCGACAATTTCCAGGTCGAGGACGAGGTGCGCCGCTACCAGGCACTGTTCCAGGGACCGGCGCTGGCGGCGCGCCTGCTGCGCAAGCGCCGCGCCGCGCTCGAGGCGATGGAACACCTGGCCGAGTTCAATCCCTACCTGACCGGCAGCGTGCTGAGCGGCACCGCCGGCGAGCACGACGATATCCACTTGCAATTGTTTGCCGACAGCGCCAAGGAAGTCGAGATCTGGCTGCTGAACCGCAACGTCGACCTCGACATCTCGGAAACCCCGCACTTCAAGGGCGGGCGCCACGACCCGGTCGAGACGGTGAGTTTCCAATGGCAGAAGGAAACCGTGCACGCCGAACTGTATGACTTGAACGATTTGCGCGGCGCCCTCAAGCCGCGTGCCGATGGACGCCTGCAGCGGGTCGACATGACCGGCCTGCGCGCATTGATGACGACCGACGAAACCCTGGAACAAGACGAATGAACAAGAAACGACTGGCGGGCTACGCCATCCTGGCAACCGCCTTTACCGTGTTCGGCGCCATCGCCGGCGTCAAGACCACCGGACCGGCCAGCGCCACCCCGGCGGACGGCAGCCTGGACGGCGGCAGCGCCAAGCTGTACGCCCAATCGCTGAACGACCTCGCCGGCAAGCCGCAGGCGCTGGCGCAATGGAAGGGCAAGCCGCTGCTGGTGAACTTCTGGGCATCGTGGTGCGCGCCATGCGTGCAGGAGATGCCGGAACTGTCGGCGCTGGCGGCCAAGGACGGCGGCAAGCATTTCAACGTGATCGGCATCGGCATCGATTCCCCGGGCAACCTGGTGGAATTCACGCAAAAGGTCAAGGTCGCCTACCCGGTCTACGTCGGCGGCATGGGCGCCACCGACCTGGCGCGCGGCCTGGGCAGCGCCACCGGCGGCTTGCCGTACACGGTCCTGATCGGCGCCGACGGCAAGGTGCGCAAGACGTATACGGGACGCCTAAAATTCGACCAGTTGCGTGCAGATCTTGCCAAGCTGCAAGGTTGACAACTGATCCGCGAACGGTCGTTCACTTCTTTTCGCTCGGCTTTTTAGCGCTTGCCAACACGACATGTTGGCGGCAAAATGCCTGACTTTCGGGCAAACAGACGGTTCCACCATGGCGAAAAAGCTCCTGCTGCTCAACGGCCCCAACCTGAATTTGCTGGGGACGCGCGAGCCGGCAGTGTACGGCGCGACGACGCTGGCCGATATCGAACGGGCCGCCACTGCCCAGGCGGCGGCGGCCGGTGCGCAGTGCGCCTGCTTCCAGAGCAACCATGAGGGCGCGCTGATCGACCGTATCCATGCCGCCAGGCAGGAAGGGGTCGATGCGATCGTCATCAACCCGGGCGGACTGACCCACACCAGCGTGGCGCTGCGCGATGCGCTGGCCGGCGTCGACATTCCGTTCGTGGAAGTGCACATCTCTAATATCTACAAGCGTGAGGAGTTCCGGCACCACTCGTTTTTGTCCGCGATCGCGCAAGGCACGATCTGCGGGCTGGGAGCTGATGGATATCGCTTTGCCATCGACTTCGCTCTGAAAGAGCGTTAATCTACGACAACTTCACGCATTCTTGCGGATTCGCGCAACACCTGACGCGCCGCATGCTCTTAAACCAATAATTCCAAGGGGTTTCACATGGATCTAAGAAAACTCAAGACGTTGATCGACCTCGTCGCCGAATCGGATATTGCTGAACTCGAAGTCACCGAAGGCGAAAGCAAGGTTCGCATCGTCAAGTCTTCCGCAATCCCGCAGAGTCAGGTGGTCATGGTCCCGCCGCAAGGCGTGCAGCAATTCTCGGCGCCGGCCGTGCAGGCCGCCGCGCCGGCCCCGGCGGCCAATGGCGCCGCCCCGGCCGCGGCCGCCGAGCCGACCGGCCACGTGGTCAAGTCGCCGATGGTCGGCACCTTCTACCGTTCGTCGGCGCCGGGCGCCCCGGCCTTCATCGAAGTCGGCTCGACCGTGAAGGAAGGCGACACGCTGTGCATCATCGAAGCGATGAAACTCCTCAATGAAATCGATGCCGACATCGCCGGCACCGTCACCAAGGTGCTGGTGGAAAACGGCCAGCCCGTCGAATTCGGCCAGCCGCTGTTCGTGATCGGCTGACGATCCCTCTCGGCGCAGGCGGTCGCTGCGGCGCACGGCGCCGGGTGTCCGCCCTCCCCCGATCCAGTTGTTCCCGGCATGCCGCCGGCACTCACAGAAACATCGAACTTACCATGTTTGAAAAAATCCTCATCGCCAACCGTGGTGAAATCGCGTTGCGTATCCAGCGCGCGTGCCGTGAAATGGGCATCAAGACCGTTGTCGTGCACTCCGAAGCGGACAAGGACGCCAAGTACGTGAAGCTTGCCGACGAGTCCGTCTGCATCGGCCCGGCGCCGTCGGCCAAGAGCTACCTGAGCATGCCGGCCATCATCAGCGCGGCCGAAGTGACCGATGCCGAGGCGATCCACCCGGGCTACGGTTTCCTCTCCGAAAACGCCGACTTCGCCGAGCGCGTGGAAAAATCGGGCTTCGTGTTCATCGGCCCGCGTCCGGAATCGATCCGCTTGATGGGCGACAAGGTCTCGGCCAAGCAGGCCATGATCAAGGCCGGCGTGCCCTGCGTGCCGGGCTCGGACGGCGCCTTGCCGGACGATCCGAAGGAAATCATCCAGACCGCGCGCCGCGTCGGCTATCCGGTCATCATCAAGGCGGCCGGCGGCGGCGGCGGACGCGGCATGCGCGTGGTGCATACCGAGGCGGCCCTGCTGAACGCGGTGGCGATGACCAAGACCGAGGCCGGCAGCGCCTTCGGCAACCCGGAAGTCTACATGGAGAAGTACCTGGAAAATCCGCGCCACGTGGAAATCCAGGTACTGGCCGACGAGCACAAGCAGGCGGTCTGGCTGGGCGAGCGCGACTGCTCGATGCAGCGCCGCCACCAGAAGGTGATCGAGGAAGCGCCGGCGCCGGGCATCCCGCGCAAGCTCATCGAGAAGATCGGCGACCGCTGCGCCGAAGCCTGCCGCAAGATCGGCTACCGCGGCGCCGGCACCTTCGAGTTCCTGTACGAGAACGGCGAGTTCTACTTCATCGAGATGAACACCCGCGTGCAGGTGGAGCACCCGGTCACCGAAATGATCACCGGCATCGACATCGTGCAGGAACAGATCCGCATCGCCTGCGGCGAGCGCCTGCGCTTCAAGCAGCGCGAGATCATGCTGTCGGGCCACGCGATCGAGTGCCGCATCAACGCCGAAGACCCGTTCAAGTTCACCCCGTCGCCGGGCCGCATCACCGGCTGGCATCCGCCGGGCGGTCCCGGCATCCGCGTCGATTCGCACTCGTACGCCGGCTATTACGTGCCGCCGCACTACGATTCGATGATCGGCAAGGTCATCGCCTACGGCGCCACGCGCGAGCAGGCGATCCGCCGCATGCAGATCGCGTTGTCGGAGATGGTGGTCGAGGGTATCCTGACGAATATCCCGCTGCACCGCGAACTGATGGTCGACGCCCGCTTCATCGAAGGCGGCACCAACATCCATTACCTGGAACAGAAGCTGGCGCACAAGCCGGACCTGTCGAAGGAAGTCGCCATCGGCGCCCAATCGGCAGCAGACGCGAAGGTCGAACAATGAGCTGGACTGAAGTCGTCATCGAAATCGCCCGCGAGCATGCGGAAGGCCTGTCCGACGCGCTGATGGAAGCGGGTGCATTGTCCGTCTCGGTCGAGGATGCCGACGAAGGCACCGAGGCCGAGAAACCGCTGTTCGGCGAGCCGGGCATGGTGCCGGAACAGGCCGCCTGGGACCACAGCCGCGTGGTGGCATTGACCGACGAAGACGCCGACCAGGCCGCCATCATCGCCGAAGCCGCCGCCGCCATTGGCCTGCAGGCGCCGCCGGCGTTCACCACCCGTTCGGTGGCGGACGCGGACTGGGTGCGCCTGACGCAATCGCAGTTCGAGCCGATCCACATCGGCAAGAACATCTGGGTGGTGCCGAGCTGGCACGAAGCGCCGGACCCGAACGGCCTGATCCTCGAAGTCGATCCGGGACTGGCTTTCGGCACCGGCAGCCACCCGACCACGCGCCTGTGCATGGAGTGGCTGGAAGCGCATCCCGCCCTCGAACGGTCGGTGCTGGACTACGGCTGCGGCTCGGGCATCCTGGCGATGGTGGCCAAGAAGCTGGGCGCCGGCGACGTGGCCGGCGTCGACATCGACGAGCAGGCAATCGAATCGGCCAGGCTGAACGCCGAGCGCAACGATTGCGCCATCGACTTCTACGTCCCGGACGCCTTCGTGGCGTCCAGCCGCGGCAACGCGCGCTTCGACATCGTGGTCGCCAACATCCTGTCCAGCCCCCTGAAACTGATGGCGCCGATGCTGTCCGGCCGCGTGGCCGAAGGCGGTTCGCTGGTGCTGTCGGGCGTGCTGGCGCGCCAGGCCGAGGAAGTGGCCGCCGCCTACGCCCCGTTCATCCAGCTGGGCGTATGGGCCGAGCACGACGGCTGGGTCGCCCTGCACGGCCGTCTCGGCCAGGAGAGCGCGCCGCCGCCGCGCGGCGCCGACGCTGCCGGGTAAGGCCATGGCGCTCGCGACCCGGTGCCCGTATTGCCAAACCGCGTTCCGGGTCGCGGCGGACCAGCTCAAATTGCGCGGCGGGATCGTCCGCTGCGGCGCCTGCCAGCGCATCTTCGATGGCGGCGCCAACCTGATCGACACCGAGGCGCCGGCGGCCGGCAAGGGAGATGGCGGTGCGGCGCCTGCTCCGGGCGCGGCTGCGGCTTCGCCTGTCTCCCCCGCCGGCGCCACGCCACCCGTCCCCGACGCCACCACCCAGGCCACGCCGGAAGCGTCCGCGCAAGCGGGCCAGGACGCGGCGGCGCCGGCCGAGCCGGCGCACGGCATCGACTTCGATACCGTCCCGGTATATACCCTCGATTTCGGCAGCACTTTCGGTCCGCTGGGCATCCTGCCCAGGGCGGCACCCGACGGCGCCGCGGCGGCGCCACGACCGGCGCAGGAAGCGCCGCCGCACGGCGACGTGCTGGCCCGTGCGGTCGACGCGGCGGCGGCGCCTGCCCTCGACGAGGCGCCCGCGCCGACGCCGGACGCTTCCGCAGCGGACCAGGAACCGCCGGCGCCGCACGGCGAGGTTCTCGCGTACGCGCTGGACGCGCTGACGCGTGGCGCCGCGGACGCGGCCGCCGCACCGCACGATGCATCCGCCCTGCCCGCGCAAGACACGCCGACGCAGGACACGTCCACGCCACATGGCGACGTGCTGGCCGCTGCCGTGGACGTCGCTGCGGAAGCCGGCGACGCGCCTGGCGACGCGCCCTTGCAGGCCCTGCCGGACTGGATCGAGCCTGACCGGTTCGCGGCCGACCGGGTCGCGCCTGACCGGGTCACGCCTGACCAGGCCGCACCCGCCCGCGCGGGACCGCAGCAGGCCGAATCCTCCCCCCTGCCGCCGGCATCCGCCTTTGCGCCGCAAGGCCGCATCGAACCGCGCTTCGACCTGCCGGTGGACGAGGAACTGGTCGCGCAAGCGCTGCCCGGCCACGACCCGGAACCCGAAGCGGCGCACGGCCGGGCCGATGGCCGCGATGCCGCCGCGCCGCCGTCCGCGGATACGGCGGGCGCCGGCGACGCCTTTTCCGCCGGCCTGCCGCTGCGCGCCTCGGCCGCCGGCGAAACCCAGTCGTTCCCTTCGTCGACGGCCGCACCGGAACCGAAATCGGCGCGCGCCAGGGCGCTCGATGCGCGCACGCGCCGCTCGCGCATGACGCCGACCAACATCGACGCACCCAAGCTGCGCGTGCCGGAAAGCGACGAGCCGGAATTCGTCAAGCGCAGCCGCAAGCAGGAACGCTCGGGGCGCGTGCGCCGCATCGTCATGGGCGTCGGCGCGGCGCTGCTGCTGCTGGCGCTGGCGCTGCAGCTGGCGCTCGCCTTCCGCAACACGCTGGCGGCGCGCCATCCGGGTGCGCGGCCGGCGCTGGGCGCGCTGTGCGCCGTGTTCGGCTGCCGCGTCGGACTGCCGGCCCAGATCGACAGCCTGGCGATCGAGACCGGTGAGCTGACCAGCCTCGGTCCCGACACCTACGCGCTCGCCACGCTGCTGCGCAACGGCGGCGCGCTGCCGCAGACCTGGCCCAGCATCGAACTCGAACTGACCGACAGCGGCGACAAGCCGGTGCTGCGGCGCGTCTTCGCGCCCGCGGAATACCTGCCGCCGGGGGTGTCCGCCGCCGCCGGCTTCGGCGCGCGCTCGGAACAAGCGGTCAAGCTGCAATTCGCGCTGACCGACCTGAAACCTTCCGGCTATCATATCGCCGTTTTCTACCCCTGAGGCTTCATCCCATGTCCAAGACTTCGCTGATCTGCGGCTCGCTCGCGTTCGACAAGATCATGCAATACCACGGCCGCTTCGGCGAAACCCTGCTGGCCGACCAGCTGCACCGCGTGAACGTCTCGTTCCTGGTGCCGACCCTGCGCACCGAATACGGCGGCTGCGCCGCCAACATCGCCCACAACTTGGCCATGCTGGGCGGCGATCCGCTGATCATGGCCACCATCGGCCAGGACGGCGGCGAATACCTGGAGCGCTTCAAGAAGGCCGGCATCGCCACCGGCGCCATCCGCGTCATCGAGCACGCGTACACGGCCCAGTGCTTCGTTACCGCCGACCTGGACAACAACCAGATCAACGCCTTCCACCCCGGGGCGATGCAGTTCTCGCACGAGAACAACGTGGCCGACCATGGCGAGTTGCGGGTGGCGATCATCGCCCCGGACGGCCGCGACGGCATGCTCAAGCACGCGCGCGACTGCGCTGCGCAGGGCCTGCCCTTCGTGTTCGACCCGGGCCAGCAACTGCCGATGTTCAACGGCGAGGAACTGCTCGCCTTCATCGAGCAGGCGACTTATTTGGCCTGCAACGACTACGAGTTCGAGATGGTCATGGACCGCACCGGCCTGGGCCTGGAAGACATCGCGACGCGCCTCGATGCGCTGGTCATCACGCGCAGCGAAGACGGCTCCGACATCTATGCCGGCGGCGAGCACCACAAGATCCCGGCGGTGCCGGCCAGCGCCGTGGTCGACCCCACCGGCTGCGGCGACGCCTACCGCGCCGGCCTGCTGTTCGGCATCGCCAACGATCTCGACTGGCCGACCACCGGCCGCCTGGCCAGCCTGCTCGGTTCGATCAAGATCGCGCACCAGGGCGGCCAGAACCACCGCTTCACGGCGCAGGAAATCGCCGACAGGTTCGAGACGGCGTTCGGCTACCGTTATTGAGCGACAGCGGCCGGCTTGCCGGCACGCCTGCACCGTCTTAAACGACAAGGGCTCCAGCCCGGCATGCAGCGCCGGCCTGGAGCCCTTGTCGTTCCGGACGCCGTCCGGGAGGCAGGCTTCAGAAGATCTGGCGCAGGATGTACAGGGCGATCTGCAGCAGGATGAAGGCCACCAGCACGGTGATGTCCAGGCCGCCGAGCGGCGGGATCACGCGGCGCAACGGCCGCAGCAGCGGTTCGTTCAGCGCATGCACGAACGGCGCCAGCGGCGCATGCGGATTGATCCAGCTGAAGATCACTTCGATGATCAACAGGCCCATGAAGCCGTACACGATCCAGGTAAGGAAGCGGTACAGCGCATACAGCACCACGGCCTGTCCCGAGGCGCCCATCAGCAGCAGCACCGAGCTGGCCGCCAGCACCACCAGGAACGCGCCGATCAGGCTGGCCCAGTCGTAACCGCGCATGCCCGGCACGACGCGGCGCAGCGGCAGCACCAGCCAGTCGGACAAAGTATAGGTGAACTGCCCGACCGAGGCCGGCGGACGCACGCGGATCAACTGCATCCAGAAACGCAGCAGCAGCACCCCGCCGAGGACGCCGGCCGCGGTATCGACGATCAACTGAAGAATGGACAGCACAAGAACTCCTTAAAAAAAAACCGCTGTGTGAACATTTCCACACAGCGGTATTGTGCCTGAAGCAGGCGCGTATTGTCGTTACGGACGGCTGCTGGTCGGGAAGGGCCATGCGGCCGGTGCGATCACCGTCTTGGCGGCCGGCTGGGCGCCGTCCTGCTTGGCATCGGCGCCATCGGACTTGGCGTCGGCCTTGGTATCGGCCTTGGCTTTGCCCTTGGCGGCGGTGGCCTTCCTGGCGGCCGGCTTTTTCGCTGCGGTGTCCTTGGCGACGGTGTCCTTGGCTACGTTATCCTTGGCCGCGCCTTTGGCGGCGGTCTTTTTCGCTGCGGCCGGCGTCGATGCCGCGCTTGCGGCCGGCGCATCGGCTGCAGTGGAAACGGCGGCCGTTGCCGTCACATCCGGCTGGATGCCGGACTGGACTTCCGGTTGTGCATCCGCCTTGGCGCCGGACTTGCTTTCCGCCTGGGCGGCGGGCTGCGCATCCGCCTTGGCATCGGACTTGGCATCCGGCTGGCTTGCCGATGCGGCGTCAGGCTGGCCGGCCGGCTGCGCCTGGGCGCTCTTCGCGCTCTTGCCGGCCTTGGCCACGGCCTTTTTCAACTCCGTCATCGTGTCGAACGGCGGCGGCTCGCCATTCGCGGAATCGGTCTTGACGCCTGCCTCGGTGGCCAGCGCGGCCGCCTTGCCGGTGGCAGCCGGTTTGGCACCAGCCGATTTCGTACCAGCCGCCTTTGCCGGTGACTTGGTCGACTTGGCGACCGGCTTGCCGGTGCTCGACGCGGCGGTGGCCGGGGTGGTGGCGGCCTTGGCGGACGACGCCTTGGTCACTGCCGATTTGGCGGCCGGGGTCTTGGCCGCTGTGCTGCCGGTCGCTGCAGATTTGGCGGCGCCGCCCTTGGCGGTGGTTGCCTTGGTAGCGCTGGCCTTGGTGGCGGCTGCCTTGGTGGCGCTGCCGGCGGCAGCGGTTTTCTGTGCGGCCGGCTTGACGCCGGCTTTCGGCGCTGCGCTTGCCGCGCCCTTGCCTGCGGTGGCCTTGGCGGTGGTGTTTTTGGCGCTGGTGGTTTTGGCGGCAGCAGTCTTGCCCGATGCTGCGGCGCCGGCTACCGGCTTGGCTGCCGCAGCCTTGGCGCCGGTCTTGGCGGTAGCGGTCTTGCCGGCCGTGGCCTTGCTTGCAGCTGGGGTTGCTGCCGGCTTGGCAGCGGTGCCCTTGGCAGCAGCGGTCTTGGTTGCAGCGGTCTTGGTTGCGGCGGTCCTGGTTGCAGCCGGCTTGGTGGCGCTGCCCTTGGTCGCGCCGGTCCTGGTGGCAGCGGTCGCGGTTGCCGACGCGCCAGCCGTCCTGGCGGCCGAGGTCCTGGCCGTTGGGGTTTTGGTTGCAGCCGACTTGGTGGCGCCGGTCTTGGCGGCCGTGCTCTTGGCGGCGCTCGTGCTCTTGGCAGCGGCAGTCTTGCTTGCAGCCGTCTTGGTCGCGGCAGTCCTGGTGGCGGCGGTCTTGCCTGCTGCGGATTTGGCCGCCGAGCCCTTGGCGGTGCTGGCCTTGGTTGCCGTCGCCTTGCTTGCGCTGGCCCTGGTGGCCGGCGTCTTGCTGGCGGCGGTCTTGGCGGCGGTCGACTTGGCTGCGGTCGACTTGGCTGCGGTCGACTTGGCTGCGCTTGCCTTGGTAGCGGTGGTCTTTGTAGCGGCGGCCTTGGTGGTCGCGCCCTTGGCGGCGGTCGATTTGGCAGCGCTCGATTTAGCGGCCGCGCCCTTGGTAGCGCCTGCCTTGGTTGCCGCAGTCCTGGTCGCCGCGGTCTTGGCGGTCGATGCGCTGCTTGCAGCGGACTTGCTTGCGGTGGACTTGCCTGCAGCCGGCTTGGTAGCGGTTGACTTGCTTGCCGACGCCCTGGACGCTGCGGTCTTGGCTGCTGCCGGCTTGGCGGCGGCGCCCTTGGCGCCAGTCGCCTTGGTGGCGCTCGCCTTGGCCACAGTCCTGGTGGCCGCAGCCTTGCTTGCCGGTGCCTTGACGGCAGCGGTCTTGCCTGCTGCCGGCTTGGCGGCGCCAGACTTGGTGGCAGCGGTCTTGGTGGCGGTGGTCTTGGCGGCGGTGGACTTGGCGACGGCAGCCTTGGTCGCAGTAGTCTTGCCGGCTGCAGGCTTGGTTGCTGCGGTCTTGGTCGCAGGGGTCTTCGCGGCCGCAGTCCTGGTCGCAGCGGCGGTCTTCGTGGCGGCGGTCTTGGTCGCTGCAGCCTTGGCCGCAGGCTTGCCGGTCGTCTTCACGGCTGCCTTGGCCGCCGTTTTCTTGGCGACGGGTTGATCGGCGGCGGCTTTGGTGGCGGCGGTCTTTGCGGCCGGCTTTGCTGCTGGTTTTTTTGCGGCTGTTGCCATTTTGTGTTCTCCTTCTCTGCGATGAGAAATACGCTACAAGGTTTGAACCCGTCCGACCCGGTCTGCTTGGTCGGGCGAATTATTCATCGTCGCACACGCCCGTGTACGTCAATGAATCCGGCACCAGCTGAACGACTGCAACACCCCGAAGAACATCTCGAGAAACCTGCTGCGCGTCGCATCGACGACATGACAGGCGCGAAGGTTTTTCGAGATTCCCTACTTCTGCAGTACTTCAGCTATCGTCGTCGCCGACGACCGAAACAACAAGTTCGATGGTTCATGACGCCGTTCATCGCGCTGCGCGCCGAGGAGCGAAAAGAAAAAGCCGCCATGCCCGAATTCCAGTTCAGGCATTGCGGCTTGTTCTTTTCGATAAGCTCACGTGCATACTGAATGAATCAACGCCCCATTTTTAATCGGTTTGCTTCCCGTTTTGCGCTCGATAAAACCGGCGTGTTCACGTTTTGACAAATTCAATCACGTAAAGTACACGAAAACCTTGTCAGTGCGCAACCCGCGCACGGGAATTTTCGTTCTCGTGCGGAGGCGGGCAAGCAGGCATCGAATTTCTTGTGATCGGTTGCTGCGAAAACGTTTATTCCTTATCACTCGTCGGCCGCGCGGATGCGCAGCAAATCCATCTTGCACAACCACGCCAGGCCGCGCAGCAGCATCGGACGGTCGCACGGTCCCAGCGTGTCCAGCAATTCATCCACCTGCGTCGGCCGCGATTCGATCGAGCCGAAGATCTGGCCGAACTCCTCGAGCGTCGGCAGCGACGCCGTGGCGAAGCGGTTGATCGCCAGCTCGCGGTACTGGCGCAGCAGCGCCAGCGACGCGTCCGGCGCCAGTTCCACCAGCGATGCCGGCGTGATTTGCGCGCTCGGATAACTCGCGAACAGCGCGAACGGGTCTGGCCGGTCCGGCGCGCCCGCGTGCACGCCCGGCGGCAAGGCCGGCGCCAGCGCGGCATCGGCGCGGCGCCGCTCATCGAGCTCGCCCCACAGCCGGCGATAGCACCCGAAGATGACCGACCAGTCGAACTCCGCCTGCGCGCGGCGGCGCCCGTTCTCGCCCAGCTGGCGGCGCAGGGCCGCATCCCCGATCAGGCGCCCGTAGGCCTGCGCCAGCTGCGCGCCATCCAGCGCCACCGCCTGGCTGGTATGACCGCAATACTGGTCGTAGCTGTCGACGCCATCGTCGTAACGCTGCGCGAGATCAAGGCCGGCGCCCGCTCCCGGCATCACGGTCGCGATGCGGTAGCCATCGACGCCGTCGCGCACCGTGTCGCGATATCCGCTCCAGTCGCTCACCACGCAGGGCAGGCCGGCCGCCATCGCTTCCAGCGGCGTCAGGCCGAAGGTTTCCTGGACGTTGTCCGAGAGCGAGGTGAACACATCGGCCGCGGCCCAGGCGCTGGCCTGGCTGTCCGGCGCGCGGCCGTCCAGCACCGTCAGCCGGATCGAGGGACACAATGCCGCCGCGGCGTCGCGGAAGGCGCGCTCGATCGCCTCGTTGGCGAACCAGCCGCACAGGATCAGGTGCACCTGCCGGACCCCGGCGCCAGGTCCGTTCTGGCCGTCCTGGCTGCATGCGCGTTCGAGCGCGCCGAACATCTGCTGCGGATGGGCCTTGGCGTGGAACGACAGGCGGCCGACATACAGGAAGGCGACGTCGTCCTCCGCGATGCCGAGCCGGCGGCGGGCTTCGGCGCGCGCGTCGGCATCGAAACGCAGGTCGGCGCTGTGCACGCCGAGCGGGATCAGCGGCAGCTGCGGCAGTTCGAAGCGCTGGGCGCCGAGGCGCGCGCCGAGATACTCGGCTTGCCGTTCGAGCAGGTGGCGCACGCTGTTGCGCACCACGCGCGAGGTGCAGATGACGGCGTCCCAGCTGCGCACCGGCGCCACCAGCAGGTTGGCGATCGCGCTCATCACCGTGTGGCTGGCGGTGGTGTGGGTGATGCCGCACAGGCTGTAGCGGCGCTCGCCGACGCCGAGGCGGCGCCAGGCCAGCCGCTCGATGCCGGGCGCCGGATGGTACAGCGTGCCGAAGCGCGCCAGGTCCTGCGGCCGGCCCGGGTCGAGGCGTTCGACCCGGCCGGCGTAGCCCAGCTCGCGCAGCTGGCGCTCGCAGGCGGCCGCATGGCCATCGCCGGCGGCCCAGCACCCCAGCATGGCCAGTCCGGCGCTGCGCGCAGCGGCGCGCAACAGGCCGGCGCCGGCCGCCTGGCGTCCCATCAGCCTGTGGCCCGCGACAGAATACCCTTCCGGGACGAAGTGCAGTGCGAAGCGGTCCGTCATGCGGCCTCCCTGGACGATGCCGGCAGCGGCTTGAGCAGGTCGAGATAGGCCGGCAAGCCCGCCGTCTCGAAATCGTAGTGGTGCAGCACGGTCTCGCGGCCGCGCAGGCCGGTGGCGGCGATCTCGTGGCGGCGCGCGATCGGGTCCAGCGCACGCCCGGCCAGCGCATCGGCATCGAAGAAATCGGTCAGGTAACCGTTGTCGCCGTCGCGCAGTACTTCCTCCACCGGCGGCGTGCGCGAGCCCAGCACCGGCGCGCCGGCGGCCATCGCTTCCAGCATCGACCACGACAGCACGAACGGATAGGTCAGATAGACGTGCAGGCTCGACACCTGCAGCACCGTGCGGTAGGTGGCGAACGGCAGCTTGCCGAGGAAGTGCACGCGCGCCCAGTCGACCCGCTGGCCCGAGTCATCCAATTCGGCCGCCAGCGCGGCGCGGTAGCTGGCGAAACCGGCCGGCGGACGGCGCCCATAGCTGACCTCGTCCCCGCCGACCACCACCACCCGCAAGTCCGGATTGCCGGCCAGCAGGCGCGGCAGGCTGCGCATGAACACGTGGAAGCCGCGGTACGGCTCCAGGTTGCGCGCGACATAGGTCAGCACCGGCCGGGCGCGCGTCAGCACCGTGCCGTCCGGCAGGACCAGGCTGGCGTCCGCGTCGGGCGCCAGGTAGGCGGTGTCGATGCCTTCGTGGATGGTGCGGATCTTCGGGCGCAGCTCGGGCGGATGCACGCTTCTCTGCCAGGCGGTCGGCGCGACGCCGTCGTCGGCCGCCATCAGCGACTGCATCAGCACCGAGTTCTTCATGCGGATGCGCAGGCGGTCGTCGAACGACACCGGGTACTCGGGATCGAAGCCGACGTCGGCGCCCTCGCCCGACCACCAGAATTCGCAGAACACGACCAGGCGCGCGCGCGGGAACACGTCCTTGACGAACAGGCCCTCTCCCCAGCCCGGATGGCACAGCACGACGTCAGGTTCGTAGCCGCTTTTCTCCAGCGCCACGCAGAGACGCGTAACCGCCTGGCCGCGCCGCACGCAGCCCTCGAAATGGCGCAGGTAGTGGTGGGTCTTCTCGCCTGGCCCGTCGGGCTTCCTGTAGACGATGGCGCGCAGGCGCGGCCCGAGGTGTTCGCGCTTCACCGCGGCCTCTTCGCCGATGCCGGTCAGCTCGTAGCCGGGCTGGCCCTGCAGGTGGCGGATCAGCCGCCGGAACTGGCCGGGCAGATTCTGGTGGATGACGAGGACGCGGATCATGTTTTTATGAATATGGCACGTGATCGCATCATATCCGCAGCGGAACGCCAGTGGCGCAAAACATGGCGGAAAGCGTGCAAGCGCCGTCGCCATTCGCCCGGCTTGCCACCGCGCGCGCATCCGGTCGAAAAAATGTCGACGGTGCCGGGCCTCGAAAAACAAAAGGCCCGCGCTGCGGGCCTCGGTGCGCGGACGGGAACGCGCCCGTCCATCGGTACGGCAGGATCAGTCCCAGTTCAGCGCGCCGCCGGTCTGGTATTCCGTCACGCGCGTCTCGAAGAAGTTGCGCTCCTTCTTCAGGTCGATCATCTCGCTCATCCACGGGAACGGATTCTCTTCGTTCGGGAACAGCGCATCCAGGCCGATCTGCACCGCGCGGCGGTTGGCGATGAAGCGCAGGTAGCCCTTGAACATGGCCGCGTTCAGGCCCAGCACGCCGCGCGGCATGGTGTCTTCGGCGTACGCGTATTCCAGTTCCACCGCCTTGGTGAACAGCGCCTTCAGCTCGTCGCGGAACTCGGCGGTCCACAGCTGCGGGTTTTCCATCTTGATCGTGTTGATCAGGTCGATGCCGAAGTTGCAGTGCATCGACTCGTCGCGCAGGATGTACTGGTACTGCTCGGCGGCGCCGGTCATTTTATTTTGGCGTCCCAGCGCCAGGATCTGGGTGAAGCCGACGTAGAAGAACAGGCCTTCCATCAGGCAGGCGAACACGATGATCGACTTCAGCAGCTTCTGGTCGTTTTCCAGCGTGCCAGTCTTGAATTCCGGGTCGTTGATGACGTCGATGAACGGGATCAGGAACTGGTCCTTGTCGCGGATCGACGGGATCTCGTTGTAGGCGTTGAAGATTTCCTTCTCGTCCAGGCCGAGCGATTCCACGATGTACTGGTAGGCGTGGGTGTGGATCGCTTCCTCGAAGGCCTGTCGCAGCAGGTACTGGCGGCATTCCGGCGCCGTGATGTGGCGGTAGGTGCCCAGCACGATGTTGTTGGCGGCCAGAGAGTCGGCGGTGACGAAGAAGCCCAGGTTGCGCTTGACGATGCGGCGCTCGTCCTCGGTCAGGCCGTTCGGGTTCTTCCACAGCTCGATGTCGCGCTGCATGTTCACTTCCTGCGGCATCCAGTGGTTGGCGCAGCCGGCCAGGTACTTGTCCCAGGCCCACTTGTACTTGAACGGGACCAGCTGGTTGACGTCGGTCTGGCCGTTGATGATGCGCTTGTCGTCGGCGTTGACGCGCTTGGCGACGTCGGCGGCGCTGGTGCCCGCGTGCGCTTCGGGGTTTACGTTGGCGGCAACGGCGGGAGCCGGTGCAGCGGTGGTCGGTTCATCGTCCCAGGAAAGAGCCATGATGAGTTCCTTCTAATATTGTTTAAACCGTCGTTCCCGCGTAGGCGGGAACCCATGCACCGTCGGCACTCCTGCTCGGCTTGGGTCCCCGCCTGCGCGGGGACGACGTGCTATTTTTTACGTACTAATGAGTTACTGGCAGGCTTCGCACTCGTCGAAGCCGGCATCGCCCGGACGCAGGTAGCAGGCGGCGCCTTCCACCACATCGGCGGATGCCGCCGGCGCCGCGGCCACCGGTGCGACCGGCGCCGGGATGGCGCCGCCCGCCGCCGACAGGCCGCCATCCACCGCCACCGCGTTCAGCGCGCCGGTGCGGGTGGTCGACTTCTCCATGTGCGTCGCGGCGATGGTGCGCAGGTAGTAGGTGGTCTTCAGGCCGCGCAGCCAGGCCAGTTTATAAGTCTCGTCCAGCTTCTTGCCCGAGGCGCCGGCCATGTAGATGTTCAGCGACTGGGCCTGGTCGATCCACTTCTGGCGGCGCGAGGCGGCTTCCACCAGCCACTTCGGCTCGACTTCGAAGGCCGTCGCGTAGATGTCGCGCAGGTCTTGCGGCACGCGGTCGATGCGCGACAGCGAGCCGTCGAAGTACTTCAGGTCGTTGATCATGACCTCGTCCCACAGGCCGCGCGCCTTCAGGTCGCGCACCAGGCAGGCGTTGATCTCGGTGAACTCGCCCGACAGGTTCGACTTCACGTACAGGTTCTGGAAGGTCGGCTCGATGCAGGCCGACACGCCGATGATGTTCGAGATGGTCGCGGTCGGGGCGATCGCCACGCAGTTCGAGTTGCGCATGCCGAAGCGCTTGATGCGCTCGCGCACCACGCTCCAGTTCATGGTCTCGCTGGTGTCCTGCTCCAGGTAGCCGCCGCGTTCCTCGGCCAGCAGCCTGATCGAGTCCTGCGGCAGGATGCCGCGGTCCCACAGCGAACCCTCGTACGAACCGTAGCGGCCGCGCTCTTCCGCCAGTTCGGTCGAGGCCAGGTAGGCGTAGTAGCACACCGCTTCCATCGAGCGGTCGGCGAACTCCACCGCCTTGTCCGAGGCAAACGGCACGCGCATCATGTGCAGGCAATCCTGGAAACCCATGATGCCCAGGCCGACCGGACGGTGGCGCAGGTTCGAGTTGCGCGCCTTGTCGACGGCGTAGTAGTTGATGTCGATGACGTTGTCGAGCATGCGCATCGCGGTGCGGATGGTCTTCTGCAGCTTGACCGCGTCCAGGCCGTCGCCCTTCATGTGCGCCGGCATGTTCACCGAACCCAGGTTGCAGACGGCGATCTCGTCCTCGTTGGTGTTCAGCGTGATCTCGGTGCACAGGTTCGACGAGTGCACCACGCCCACGTGCTGCTGCGGCGAGCGGATGTTGCACGGATCCTTGAAGGTCATCCACGGATGGCCGGTCTCGAACAGCATCGACAGCATCTTGCGCCACAGGTCGAGCGCCTGCACCTTCTTGTACACGGTCATCTCGCCGCGGGCGGCACGCGCCTCGTAGCCGAGATAGGCTTCCTCGAACGCGCGGCCGACCTTGTCGTGCAGGTCCGGCACTTCGGACGGCGAGAACAGGCTCCACTCGCCCTTTTCCATCACGCGCTTCATGAACAGGTCCGGAATCCAATTTGCCGTGTTCATGTCGTGGGTGCGGCGGCGGTCGTCGCCGGTGTTCTTGCGCAGGTCGAGGAATTCCTCGATGTCCAGGTGCCAGGTTTCCAGGTAGGCACACACCGCGCCCTTGCGCTTGCCGCCCTGGTTGACCGCCACCGCGGTGTCGTTGGCCACCTTCAGGAACGGCACCACGCCCTGCGACTTGCCGTTGGTGCCCTTGATGCGCGAGCCGAGCGCGCGCACCGGGGTCCAGTCGTTGCCCAGGCCGCCGGCGAACTTCGACAGCAACGCGTTTTCCTTGATGGCGTCGTAGATGTCTTCCAGGTCGTCGCCGACGGTAGTCAGGTAGCACGACGACAGCTGCGAGCGGCGCGTGCCCGAGTTGAATAGGGTCGGGGTCGAGCTCATGAAGTCGAAGCTCGACAGCAGGTTATAGAACTCGATCGCGCGCGCTTCGCGGTCATCTTCACGCAGCGCCAGGCCCATCGCCACGCGCATGTAGAACGCCTGCGGCATCTCGATGCGCACGTCGCGCACGTGCAGGAAATAGCGGTCGTACAGGGTCTGCAGGCCGATGTAGCCGAACTGCAGGTCGCGGTCGGCGACGATCGCCTTGGCCAGGCGCGCCAGGTCGAACTTGCCGAGCTCTTCGTCCAGCAGTTCGTTGTCGATGCCCTTGGCGACGTACTGCGGGAAATAGGTGATGTATTCGGCGGCGGCGCCGGCCTGCGGCACTTCGCGGCCGAAGACTTCCTTGCGGATCGTGTGCAGCAGGATGCGCGCGGTGACCTGACTGTAGGCCGGGTCCTTTTCCATCAGCGCGCGCGCCGCCAGGATGGCCGACTTGTGCAGTTCCTCGACCGGCACGCCGTCGTACAGATTTTTCACGGTCTCGGCCAGGATGGCGTCGGCATCGACGTGCTTTTCCAGGCCGGCGCAGGCGGCGTTGATCAGGCTTGCCACCTCGTTCATGTCGAGCGGACGGCGCACGCCGGCGTCGACCACGCTGTACTGCGGCGCGTCGGACTGGGTCATGCCCGCCGCTTCCTTGGCGGCGCGGCGCTCTTCCATGCGCTTGGCGCGGTACAGCACGTATTCGCGCGCGACGTCATGCTCGCCCGAGCGCATCAGGGACAATTCCACTTGGTCCTGCACATCCTCGATGTGGAAGGTGCCGCCGTTCGGCTGGCGGCGCACCAGCGCGGCCACCGCATTGGTGGTCAGCTCGCCGACCAGTTCGCGGATACGGGCCGATTCGCGGCCGCTCTCGCCGTTCACGGCCAGGAAGGCTTTCGACACGGCGACTTCGATCTTGTTCGGCTGGAACGGCACCACTGCGCCGTTGCGGCGGATGATGCGGTAGTCGGCGTTGGCGACCAGGTCGGCTGCATTGGCAGCTGCGTTGGCTGCCGCCGCGGCGTGCGGATTGATGGAAATGTCCGAAGATGTTTGCATTGAGGCTCCCGAGGTGGCGTGCAGAGCGACCGCCATGGCGTTCATTGATATAACTTGGTGTTCGGATCGCCTGATGGCATCCAGGCGAAACTGACAAAAACCCAAACTTGTCAGCCTAATAATCTTTCGCCGATAAAAATAGGAGCGGCCGGCTAGAAAAACGCTTCCGCGCTCCTGGTGTGTGTCTAGTGACATCCTGGCAGCAACCACTAGATGTAGTGGTCATCTACCCAACAAGCCTAATTGTAGTCGATCTTGGAAAATTTTTAGCGGCCTGCACTTGGGTTTTTTTATGCGTCCGACCCTTGACATTCAATAACGCCGATCAGTAAAGCCGCCAGGCGATAGCAAGCACTAACCTGCAGATTTTTCTGCCTTTTCGATAGGCAGGTTTGTAGAGGCAAGTATTATTTTTTGATTATCGGCAGATGAATAAAAAACAACGGATCGACGTACATACCGTCAGGGTTCCGGTGCGTGGATGTCCAGTTTCTGCATCTGGTAGCGCAGCTGGCGCAGGCTGATGCCGAGCAGGCCGGCGGCTTGCGTGCGGTTGAACTGGGTCTGGGTCAGCGCGCGCAGGATGATGTCGCGCTCGACCTGGTTCAGGTAATCGGGCAGGTTGCTGGGCAGTTCACCGTCCGCCAGCAGGCCGGCGGCGGGCGCCGCGGACGCGCCTCCAGGTGCTGGCGGCGCCGGCGCGCCGGTTGCCGGCAACGGCTGCGCAGCGCCATCCGCTGCGTACGATGGCGCACCCGCCGCGTGCGCATCCGGCCCAGGTGCCACCACCTGGCCAGCAGCCGCGCCGGCCGTGTGCGCCGCGCCGGCAGCGGGCGCCAGCGGCGCCGCGGCCGGCGCCACGCGCGCCCCTTTCAGCAGCAGATCGCCGACCTCGATCATGCCGCCGTCGGCGAACGCCAGCGCCCGCTCCAGCACGTTTTCCAGCTCGCGCACGTTGCCCGGAAAAGAATAGGTCTGCAGCAGGTCCAGGGCGCCGGCCCCCAGGCGCGCCCCGCCCGGCCCGGCCAGGCGCGCCAGCACGGCGTCGACCAGCAGCGGCAGGTCGTCGAGCCGCTCGCGCAGCGGCGGCAGCGACAGTTCGATCACGTTAAGGCGGTAGAACAAATCCTGGCGGAACACGCCGGTCTCGACGCAGCGCGCCAGGTCCTTGTGCGTGGCGCTGACGATGCGCACGTCCACCGGCTCCTCGGCGGTGGCGCCGATCTTGCGCACGCGCCGCTCCTGGATCGCGCGCAGCAATTTAACCTGCATCGCCAGCGGCAAATCGGCCACCTCGTCCAGCATCAGGGTGCCGCCGGCGGCGGCCTGGAAGAAGCCGTCGCGCTCGTCGGTGGCGCCGGTAAAGGCGCCCTTGCGGTAGCCGAAGAACTCGGCTTCCATCAACGCCTCGGGGATCGCGCCGCAGTTGACCGCCACGAAGGGCTTGCCGGCGCGTGCGCTGCGGGCGTGGATCTCGCGCGCCGCCAGCTCCTTGCCGCTGCCGGATTCGCCGTTGATCGCGACCGGCGCCTGCGAGCGCGCCAGCCGTTCGATCTGGGCGCGCAGCGCCTGCATCGCCTGCGAGCCGCCGATCAGGCGCGAGCCGGCGCCGTCCACGGCGGCCGCCTGCCCGTCCGCCGCGCCGGGTTCCATTCCCGTTGCGGACAGCTTCAGCGCCGAGCGCACCATCGCCCGCAGGTCGTCCAGCACCACCGGCTTGGAGACGTAGTCGAAGGCGCCCGCCTTGAGCGCCACCACCGCGTTCTCGGCGCTGCCGTAGGCGGTGATCACGGCGATCGGCGTGCCGCGGTGGCTGGCCGCCACCTCGCGCACCAGTTCCAGGCCGAGGCCGTCGGGCAGGCGCATGTCGGTCAGCACCAGCGCGTAGTCCTTGTCGGCCAACAGCGCGCGCGCCTCGCGTATGGTGGCGGCGCTGTCGACGTCCAGGCCCATCTTGAGCAGCGTGATCTCCAGCAGTTCGCGCAGGTCGGCCTCGTCGTCGACCACCAGCACGCGCGGCGCGCTCATGCCCGCCTCCCGCGGCACGGCGGACGGCGTTTCCGGTGGTGTGTGATGGTTCCCATGTGCTCCTGCCTTTCCTGGCTCGATATCGATGTCGTCATGCCTGCGCCGCGGCCGCGAAGGTGATCACGAAGCGGCCGCTGGCCTCGCCGCCGGCTTCTTCCCCCACGCCGCCGACGCGGTATTCGTAGTCGAGCATGGCGCCGTTGTTCAGGCACAGTTCGCGCGCCAGGTACAGGCCCAGGCCGGTGCCCTTGCTCGATGTGGTGTAGAACGGCTCGAACAAGTGCGCGCGCACTTCCGGCGTGATGCCGGGGCCGTCGTCCTGCACGTGCAGCTCGATGCGCCCGGTGGCGTCCGGCACCGGGAACACGCGGATGCTGGCCGGGCTGCCGCTGGCGTAGCGCACCGCGTTGCCGAGCAGGTTGACCAGCACTTCGCGCAGGTGCAGCGCGTCGAAGCGTACGCTGCGCCCGCCGCTGGCGCCGACCTGCACCATGCCGGCGGCCAGGCCCTGCGTCTCGGTGAATTCGGCCTGCAGCTCGGCCAGGAAACCGTCCAGCACCACCGGCTCGCCGTTCGGCTGCACCTTGCGCGACAGCTTCAGGATGTCTTCGACCATGCGGTTCACGCGCCCGACGTTGTCGTTGACGATGCGCAGCAGGCGCTGTTCCGCCTTGCCGTGCAGGTCCTCGGCCAGTAGCGCGGTCGCATGGCCGATCGCCGACAGCGGATTGCGCACTTCGTGGGCGATGCTGGCGGTCAGGCGCCCCATCGACGCCAGTTTCAATTGCTGCGCCTGGTTCTCGATGGCGCTCACGTCCTGCATGAAGATCACGCTGCGCTCGACCGCGCCGTCCGGCGTGTCCACGCGCGCGAAGCGCAGTTTCAGGTGCACCGGCTGGTCGAGCCGGCCGCGCACCGCGCCGTCGGCGTCGTGCCAGCGCTTCAGCGTGACATAGTCGGCCGGCGGCGCCGCGCCGGCGCCGGTGCAGCAGCCGATCCAGGCCGCGAAGCTGTGCGCCACCGGCTCGAACGCGGCGACGTCCCCCAGGCGGAAGCCGTTGCCGGCGTCCGCAGCCGCTTCGCCATGCATGGCGTCGCGTCCTTCTCCCTCCAGTCCCAGCATGCGGCGCGCCGCCGGGTTGGCGGAAAACACGTGGCCGTCGCGCCCCAGCACCAGGATGCCGTCGTCGACGTCGTCGACCACGATGCGGTAGATGGCCTGCTGCACGCGCAGGTCGGCGCCACGCTGCGCCGCCAGCTCTTCCTGGCCGATCAGCCGGGCGGCCAGGCGGTTCACCACCAGCACCAGCGCAAAAAAGGCGGCGCCGGTCATGCCGGCCTGCGCCAGCGGCGGGTCCTGCAGGCGGATGAAGATCTGCCAGGCGCTCTCGCCCAGCACGAACAGGGTCGCCAGCGCCGCCGCGGACAGCGCCGGCAGCAGCGGCGCCAGGATCGCGGCGCCGGCCAGCGGGAACAGGTACAGCAGCCCGAGGCCGCTGTGGGCGCCGCCAGCGGCGAGGTAGAGCAGCGAGATCAGGAAGATGTCGGCCAGCACCTGGGCCCAGAGCTGCAGCGAGAAGCGGCGCGGCCGGAAGCGGGCGGCCAGCGCGAACAGCAGCGCCGCCAGCACGTACGCGGCGCAGGTCTCGGCATACGCGGTGCCGGCCAGGCGCCCGCGCCCGGCGTCCAGGCTCAGGTACAGCAGCAGCACCGCCGCGATCATCAGGCGGGTCGCGGTGAAGGTCTGCAGCGAGCGCCAGAAGGTCTGGCGCGATTGCGCGGAAAGCGGCGGCGGCTGAAACGCCGGCGGGCGGCCGGGGACGAAGCGCCTCATCGACATGGATTCAGCACGATGGATTCAGCACGATGGACTCGCCACGAAACGCGTCAGGCACCCGGCATGTCCGCTGCCTGCTGGCGCGCGTGCGCCGCGCAGCAATAATCCCGCCCGCCCTCGCGCACCGCTTCCGAGGCCGGGAAGTAGATGCCGCAGCGGGTGCAGCTGGTCATGCGTTCGGACGCGTCCTCGACGCGGCCGTAGTCCGCGCGCGCGCCGACGCCCGGTCCGGCGCCGGCGCCCATACCCGGCATGGGGCCGGCGCCGTGCACCCCTCCATGAGCGCCGCCCTGCATGCCCCCGTGCTGCGCGCGCGCCAGCGCCGCGCGCACCTTGCTGCGCACCGCCATCACCACCAGGATGACGAGCGCAATCCAGAATAACAGTCGCGTCATAGGAACCCCCGGTGCAAGACGACTTCGAAGACGAAACGGCTGCCGACATAGGCCAGCACCAGCGTGGCGAATCCCGCCAGCGTGAAGCGCAACGCGGTCTTGCCGCGCCAGCCGCGCCAGCTGCGCCCCACCAGCAGCGCCGCGAACAGGATCCACGACAGCAGCGCGAACACGTTCTTGTGGTCCCAGCGCAGCGCCTTGCCGAACAGCTGTTCGGAAAACACCACGCCGGACAGCACGGTCAGGCTGAGCAGCACGAAGCCGATCCAGATCATCCGGAACAGCAGCTTTTCCATGGTCAGCAGCGCCGGCAGCTGGTCGATGGCCCCGCCCAGCCAGCCCGGCCTGGAATCGCGCGTATGCAGGCGCGCCTCCTGCAGCGCCATCAGCACCGCGTGGAAGGCGGCGATGGTGAGCGTGCTGTAGGCCATCACCGCCACCGCCACGTGCCAGCCGAAGGCCGGCGACTGGGCCGGCACCGGCATCAGGTTGCCCGGGAACAGCGGCGGCAGCACCGCCGCCACGGCCGCGCACGGCATCACCATGCGGCGCATGCCGTCCAGCGCGAAATTGCGGTTCTCGATCCAGTAGGCAGCCACCGAAATCCACAACGCCGCCGACAGCATGAAGGCGAAGCCGACGCGCAGCGCCCCGTTCGACACCACGTCCGGCCACAGTCCGGCACCATGCAGCACCCAGGCCGCCGCGGTGACCCCGGAAATGGCGGCGCCCTGCCGCGACGGCAGCAGGGCGCATACCGCGTACAGGATCGCCGCGGCAATGAATAAGATGGTTTGCATACGCGCGAGTCTACACCATCCGGGGCGGGCGGGAGCGAGTCGACAAGATGGAGAACCGTCGCGTTGCCACCGTCGTCCCCGCGGAGGCGGGGACCCATGCAGAAGCACCGAAGTTGGTAAAGCTAACTGTCTGCAGCATCGCCAACTTCGGTAGCTCGGTATGGGCCCCCGCCTCCGCGGGGGCGACGATCGTTGGCGAATCAATCCACCGCCGCACTCCGCATTTCCGCTTCATGATGGCGCTGCTGCTCTTCCATCACCAGCAGCCCCAGCTCGCGCTTGAGCGCGTTGAACGCCGGCGCCGCCGGGTCGCGCAGGCGCGGCAATTCCACCGGCAGGTCGCGCTTGACGGTGCCGGGCCGGTAGGTCATCACCACGATGCGGTCGGCCAGGTAGATCGCTTCCTCGATGCTGTGGGTGACGAACACCACTGTCTTCTTCAGCTCGGCCCAGATGCGCAGCAGTTCGTCCTGGAGGTTGCGCCGGGTGAGCGCGTCGAGCGCGCCGAACGGCTCGTCCATCAGCAAGATCGGGGAATCCAGCGCCAGCACGCGCGCGATCGCCACGCGCTGGCGCATACCGCCGGACAGGTCCTTCGGATAGCGGCGCGCGAAATCCTCCAGCGACAGCATGCGCAGCAAGCCGGCCACGCGCGCATCGATGGCCGCCCGCGCCAGGCCCTTGATCTCCAGGCCGAAGCCGACGTTCTGCTCGACCGTCATCCAGGGAAACAGCGCGTATTCCTGGAACACCATGCCGCGCTCCGGCCCCGGCGCGCCGACCGCGACGCCGTCCACCAGCACGCGGCCGGCGCTGGGCGGAGCGAAGCCGGCGATGGCGTTCAGCAGCGTCGACTTGCCGCAGCCCGAGGGACCCAGCAGGCACACGAACTGGCCGCGCGGGATGGCCAGGTCGATGCCGTGCAGCGCGTCCACTTGGCGCCCTTCGCTGGCAAAGGTCTTATTCACCTTGTCGATGAGGATGTGCGCATCCATGTCAGTGCTCCAGGCCGCGGTGCCAGCGCAGCAGATGGTTGTTCAGCCGGTTCATGCCGGCGTCGATCGCCAGGCCGAGCAGGCCGATGGTGATCATGCCGGCGATGATCTTGTCCGACCAGAAGTACTCGCGCGCTTCCAGGATGCGGAAACCGAGGCCGTTGTTCACCGCGATCATCTCGGACACGATCACCACGATGAAGGCGGTGCCGATGCCGATGCGCACGCCGGTCAGGATGTAGGGCACGGCTGCCGGCAGGATCACCCGCAGGAACAGGGTCGTGCCGCCGGCCCCCAGGTTGCGCGCCGCGCGCAAGTAAATGCCGTCGACCTGGCGCACGCCGGCGATGGTGTTCATCAGCACCGGGAAAAAGGCGCCCAGCGCGATCAGGAAGATCGCCGGCGGATTGCCCAGCCCGAACCACAGGATCGACAGCGGAATATAGGCGATCGGCGGGATCGGCCGCAGCAGCTGCACCAGCGGATTCAGCCAGGCGTACACGATGCGGCTGGCGCCCATCGCCAGGCCGAGCGGCAGCGCCAGCCCGGCGCCGACGGCGAAGCCGACCACCACCCGGTACAGGCTGCCGAGCGAGTCGACCACCAGTTCGCCCGAGACCGCCCACGCCAGCCGGCCGCCGTGCGGATTGTTGTCGCGCCAGGCGGCGTAGTCCTGCAGCGGCAGCAGGTAGGCCACCCACTTGCGCCACACCGCCAGCGGCGACGGCAGCACGTGCTCGTTGACCCATCCCATGCTGGCCACCCATTGCCAGATCCCGATCGCCACGACCGGCACCACCAGGCCGGCCGCGGCGTCCTGCCACCTGCGCTTCACCATCGCCGCTCCCCCTGCCTCATTGGACGTTGAGGCTTTTCTTGGCCGCCTCCAGCAGGTCGGTCTTGACCCACTCCTTCGCCGCCGGCGGCCTGGCCATGCGGCCGACGCCGGTCCTGGCCATGATGTCGGTGGTGACCTGGATGTGTTCCGGCGTGACGTCGTAGGTATAGGCGGCGTTGCCCATCGCGTCGCGGAAATCGTCGCTGCTGATCTGGCCCTTGAACACGCTGTCGCGCACGTATTTCTCGGCCAGCGCCGGATCCTTGATGAAGGCGCTGGTGGCCTGCACGAAGCAGCGCATGAATTTCTCGGCCAGCGGACGGCGCGTGTTGTAGAACTTTTCCGTCATGACCATGGTGCGCACCGGCTCGCCGATCGGCGTGTCGTACGGCTTGATGACCTCGACGCCGAAGCCCTTGTTGATCGCCTGCGAGGATTGCGGTTCCGACTGCATCATGGCGTCGATGTTCTTGCCCAGCAGCGCCTGGTTCAGGTCGGCGTAGGCCAGGAACACCAGCTGCACGTCCTTGCCGGGCGCGGCGTCGGCACTCAGGCCGGCCTTTTGCAGTTCGGCCATCAGCAGCACTTCCTGGATGCCGCCGCGGGTCACGCCGACCTTTTTACCCTTCAGGTCGCGCACCGACTTGATGTTGGCACCCTGCCCCGCCACCAGGCGCGCGCCGCCCTTGGCGAAGCCGGCCACCACGTAGATCGGCGCGTTGCCGGCGCGGCCCGAGATCGCCGCTTCCGACGCCGTGGTGCCGACGTCGATCTCGCCGGCGATGATGGCCTGCATCACGTCCAGGCCCTTGGCGAACACGCGCTCCTCGACCTTGATGCCGCACTTCGGCGCGATTTCCTTGATGTACGACACCGCGCCGTAGTGCGCGAACTTGAGGTTGCCGAGGCGGACCGTTTCCTGGGCCTGGGCGGCACCAGCGGCGAGCAGCGCCGCGACGATGGTGGACAGGGTCTTGCCGAACACGTTTACCTTCATGCTTGTCTCCGTAGGGTGTCAACCACTTCGATGAATTGCCGAGGTGCTGCGCTGTTGCGGTGTAGCCCATGCGATGCGCTGCCGCATGGCGTGTGAAAAAGGCTATAACGCAAAGCAACATGTTGTCAAACGATTCAATCGACTGCTTGACCACGGCGCTTGAAAGCGGTTGGATGGGCGTTTTTGTACGCCAAAAATCGGGGCCGACATGCGGTAAAATGGCGGTTTGCCGTACGCGCCCACTCATCCATTTGCAAGAAGGTAGACCATGCTGGATAACTTAACCCAACGCCTTGCCAAGGTCGTCAAGACGATGCGCGGCGAGGCGCGCCTGACCGAGGCCAACACCGCCGAGATGCTGCGCGAAGTGCGCCTGGCCCTGCTCGAGGCCGACGTGGCGCTGCCGGCCGTGCGCGAATTCATCGCCAAGGTGAAGGAAAAGGCCCTGGGCGAGGAAGTCATCGGTTCGCTGTCACCGGGCCAGGCCCTGGTCGGCGTGGTGCAGAAGGAACTGGCGGCGCTGATGGGCGCCGACCTCGGTCCGGAAGCGGCGCAATTGTCGTTCGCCCAGCAACCGCCGGCGATCATCCTGATGGCCGGCCTGCAGGGCGTGGGCAAGACCACCACCACCGGCAAGCTGGCCAAGTACCTGCGCGAGCAGAAGAAGAAAAAGGTGCTGACCGTGTCGGCCGACGTGTACCGCCCGGCCGCGATCGCGCAGCTGGAATCGGTGACGAAACAGGTCGGCGCCGACTTCTTCCCGTCCACCGCCAACGACAAGCCGGTCGACATCGCCAGGAACGCGCTCGACTGGGCCAAGAAGCACTACCACGACGTCCTGATCATCGACACCGCCGGCCGCCTCGGCATCGACGAAGCGATGATGCAGGAGATCGCGGCCGTGCACGCGGCCGTGAACCCGGTCGAGACCCTGTTCGTGGTCGACGCCATGCTCGGCCAGGACGCCATCAATACCGCGAAAGCCTTCAACGATGCGCTGCCGCTGACCGGCGTGGTGCTGACCAAGCTCGACGGCGACTCGCGCGGCGGCGCCGCGCTGTCGGTGCGCCACGTGACCGGCAAGCCGATCAAGTTCGCGGGCGTCTCGGAAAAGCTGGATGGCCTGGAAGCCTTCGATCCAACGCGGATGGCCAACCGCGTGCTGGGCATGGGCGACATCCTGGCGCTGGTGGAAGAAGCGCGCAAGGGCGTGGACATGCAGGCCGCGGCCGACATGGCCAACAAGATCAAGTCGGGCGGCAAGTTCGACATGAACGACTTCAAGGCCCAGCTGACGCAGATGAAGAAGATGGGCGGCATGTCCGGGCTGCTGGACAAGCTGCCGGCGCAGTTCCAGCAGGCCGCGGCCGGCGCCAACATGGACCAGGCCGAGAAGCAGGTGCGGCGCATGTGCGGCATCATCGATTCGATGACGCCGCTGGAGCGCGCCAAGCCGGAGCTGATCAAGGCCAACCGCAAGCGCCGCATCGCGGCCGGCGCCGGCGTGCAGGTGCAGGAAGTCAACCGCATGCTGAACCAGTACGACCAGATGAACACCATGATGAAGAAGCTCAAGGGCGGCGGCCTGATGAAGATGATGCGCGGGATGAAGGGCATGATGCCGGGCATGCGCTGAGCGGCCGGGCAGCGCGTCCGAGGCTGCGAAAAGGCCGTGCGGAGCCGGGTGCTCCACACGGCTTTTTTTCGTTTCGAGGGAGCGGTTTTGGAGGCCGAAAAGGCTGATTTTTCACTCTTGCACGGCTTTGGCGGCACACCCTGCCATTTTCGCGCTCGTAAGAGTGAAAAAATTTCGAAAAAGACTTGCATGAACACTAAAACCCTACCAATATAAGCCGGTGCGATCAATTGCGCAATTTTCCAATGTATTCCGTTTAGGAGGCTCGAATATGGCAACAGCCAAAAAAACCACCGCAGCACCGGCGAAGAAGGCCGCTGCCAAGCCGGCTGCAGCGGCGAAGCCGGCAGCTAAGAAGGCAGCAGCTCCTGCCAAGGAAGCAGAATCGACGAAAGCACCGGCCAAGGCAGCAGCACCCAAGGCAGCGGCAACCAAGACCGCCGCAGCCCGCAAGCCCAACGCCGCGTTCATGAAAGAGATGACCCCGTCGGAAACCCTGGCAGCCGTCGTCGGCACCAAGCCGCTGCCGCGCACCGAAGTGACCAAGAAAGTCTGGGAATACATCAAGAAGCAAGACCTGCAGGATGCAGCGAACCGCCGCATGATCAATGCGGACGACAAGCTGAAAGCCGTGTTCGGCGGCAAAGCGCAGGTGTCGATGTTCGAAATGACCAAGCTGATCTCGGATCACCTCAAATAAGAAGCAGGGACGCTCCGTCCCAGGCTGTACCCGCCAGCCCCAAAACGCCAAAAAGCCCTGCCCCGCAGGGCTTTTTGGCGTTTGGCGTTCATACACCACCATCGTCAATGCAAAAACGGCCGCAGCATCAAATGCGCTCCCAGCGCCAGCAAGCCGACGAAGAAGCAGCGCCGGAACAGCGCCGGCCGG
This sequence comes from Massilia forsythiae, assembly GCF_012849555.1. NCBI lineage: Bacteria > Pseudomonadati > Pseudomonadota > Betaproteobacteria > Burkholderiales > Oxalobacteraceae > Massilia > Massilia forsythiae. The sequence continues at coordinate 2,669,470 of NZ_CP051685.1, read as the reverse complement.
ATGCGCCCGCGCACCCGCTGCCCCAGCCACATGCCGAGCAGCGCCGGCAGCAGCGCAGCAAACGACGCCCCGGCCACGCCCGGCCGCCACTCCCCGGCCAGCAGCAGCGAAGCGGCCAGCGCGCAGGTGGACGCCGTGAACGCCAGCCCGAGCGCCTGCACCAGCGCGTCGCGTTCCAGGCGCAGGCCGCCCAGGTAAGGCACCGCCGGGATCACGAACACACCGGTAAAGGCGGTGATGGCGCCGGTGGCCGCGCCGACCAGCGGCCCGGCCACGGCCTCGAAGCGCGGCGCCACCGGCAGCGTATATGACGCCAGGCCGCTGGCCGCATACAGCACCAGCGCGCCGCCCAGCGCCGCATTGGCATCGGCGATGGCGGAAGCGGAAGCCGCCGCATCGGCGGCCGCCGGCACCAGCAGGCCGCCGGCCAGCGTGCCGGCGGCGATCCCGGCCAGCATCGGCCACAGGCGGCGCCACAGTGGGCCGATGGCGGGACCGGCCGTCAGCTGCCACACGTTCGTCACCAGCGAAGGCAGGACCAAGAGCGCCGCCGCCTCGCGCGGCGCCATCAACGTACCCAGCAGGCCGACCGCCACCGTCGGCAAGCCCAGTCCGACCACGCCCTTGACCGTGCCGGCCAACAGGAAAACCAGGAAAATGAAGGCCAGCGCGAGTGGGCGCTGGCCGAGTATGATCGTGTCCATGCCCGCCATTCTGGGCCATGCGCGGCGTGGCGACCATGCGGGAATGGCGCAGCCGGCCTTCGGCCACGACGGAGGCAGACGGCGCCGGCATGGCGCCGCGCGAAAGGATAACGATGCGATTCGACCTGGTGGATCTACGCCTGTTCCTGCATGTGGCGGAAGGCGGCAGCATCACCGCCGGCGCCGCCCGTGCGCACCTGTCGCTGGCGGCGGCCAGCCAGCGCATCCAGGAACTGGAAGCGGCGCTCGGCGCGGCGCTGCTGGTGCGCGGCCGGCGCGGCGTGCAGCCGACGCCGGCCGGCGAGGTGGTGGTGCGCCATGCGCGTGCGCTGGTGCGGCAGCTGGCGCACATGGAGGCGGAACTGGCCGAGCACGCCGGCGGCCTGAAGGGGCAGGTGCGCGTGCTGTGCAACACCGCGGCCCTGAGCGAATACCTGCCGCAGGTGCTGGCCGGCTTCATGGCGCGCCACGCCGGCGTCGACGTCGACCTGGAGGAGCGGCCCAGCTTCGATGCCGCGCTGGCGGTGCGCGCGGGCGCCGCCGACCTCGCCATCGTCACCGACACGGTCGACCTGTCCGGCCTGCAGGCCTACCCGTTCCGCCGCGACCGCCTGGTGGCGGTGGCGGCGCCGGCGCAGGCGCGGCGGCTGCTGGGAGAGGACGTCACGCGGCCCGGCGCCACGGTGGGGTTTTCGCGATTGGCGGACGTCGAGCAGGTCGGCCTGGCCGGCGACAGCGCCTTGTTCCGCTACCTGGCGCGCCAGGCCGAGCAATCCGGGCGCCTGCTGCGCGCGCGTGTGCGGGTGCGCAGCTTCGAGGCGGTCTGCCAGGTGGTGGCCGGCGGGATCGGGGTCGGCATCGTGTCCGAACCGGCGGCGCGCCGCTGCGCGCAGGCGATGGATCTCGCCGTCATCGAACTGGCCGATGCCTGGGCCTTGCGGCGGCTGGTGGTGTGCGTGCGCAGCCTGGACGAGCTGCCGCGCCAGGCGCAATTGCTGGTGGAAGCCTTGCGGGCGGAATGGGTAGGGTAGACGTGGCCGGCGAGGCGGCTACGCCGTCCAAGCGGTGATCACCGGCGGCGATCGCGGAAATTCACGCCGGCGGCGCGAACTCCCAGTTCTTCCACGCCGCCAGCACCGCGTTCGGGTACTCGGGCCGGCCGCGGCTGCCGTTGTAGCGGCCCAGGGCCAGGTACAGGTTGCCGCCTTCCATGTCGATGTACATGCGCAGGATCGAGCAGCCGTAGCGCAGGTTGGTCTGCATGTCGAACAGCGCGCGCCGGTTGGCGTCGCCGATCACCTTGGTCCAGAACGGCATCACCTGCATGTAGCCGCGCGCGCCGGCCATCGACACCGCGTACTTGCGGTAGGCCGATTCGACCTGGATCAGGCCCAGCACCATGCCCGGATCGAGTCCGGCGCGGGTGGCTTCGTACCACGCCGATTCCAGGAACTCGGTGCGCAGCTGGTCGTCCGGCAGGCGCCGCTTGAGGCGCCCGGACATGGCGTCGAACCACTGCTGGTAGCGGGCGCGCGCGGCGTCGTCGCGCAATACCGGCTTGGGCGGACGGCCGTCGCGGATCGCACGCTCGAGCGCCAGCCGCACGGAATCGGCCATCGCCTCTTCCTTCTGGTTGCCGGCCTGCGCCGGCGCGCCGCCCAGCAATCCGGCGGCGAGCAAGGCGCCCCCGAACCAGGCGGCGGCCCGGCGTGCGATCCCGCGGCGCATTACTTGCCCGGCGTGCCGAGTTTGCCGGTGATGAACGACACCATCTCGGCGGCCGGTACGGCGGTCGCCTCCGCATCGCGGCGGCCCTGGTATTCCAGGTTGCCTTCCTTGAGGCCGCGCTCGCCGATCACCACGCGGTGCGGCACGCCCACCAGTTCCCAGTCGGCGAACATGGCGCCCGGACGCAGGCCGCGGTCGTCGACGATCACGTCCACGCCCGCCGCCTGCAGTTCGGCGTACAGGCGGTCGGTCTCAAGCTTGACCAGTTCGCTGCGGTCGTAGCCCATCGGGCACAGCACCAGTTCGAACGGCGCGATCGCGTCCGGCCAGACGATGCCCTTGTCGTCGAAGTTCTGCTCGATCGCCGCGCCCAGGATGCGGGTCACGCCGATGCCGTAGCAGCCCATCTGCAGCGGCGCCGGCTGGCCTTTCTCGTCCAGGTAGGTCGCGTTCATCGCGGCCGAGTACGCGGTGCCGAGCTGGAACACGTGGCCTACCTCGATGCCGCGCTCGATCGCCAGCACGCCCTTGCCGTCCGGCGACGCGTCGCCCTCGACCACGTTGCGCAGGTCCGCGACGACCGGCTCCTGCAGATCGCGGCCCCAGTTCACGCCGGTGTAGTGGAAACCTTCCTCATTGGCGCCGCACACGAAATCGGCCATGTTGGCGACGGTGCGGTCGGCCACCACGTTCACCGGCTGTTTGGTGGCGACCGGGCCGAGGTAGCCCGGCACGCTGCCGTAGGCTTCCAGGATCTCGGCTTCGCTGGCGAAGCGGAAGTTCGACAGGCCCGCGACCTTCGAGACCTTGACTTCGTTCAGCTCATGGTCGCCGCGCAGCAGCAACAGCCAGTTTTCCTTGGTTACCTCACCTTCGCTTTCCTTCTCGACGGTCAGCGCGATCGACTTCACCGTGCGCGCCAGCGGCAGGCCCAGGAACTCGGCCACGCTCTCGCACTTGGTCTTGCCCGGGGTCGCGGTCTTGGCCAGCGCCTCGGCGGCGGCGGCGCGTCCGACCAGCAGCGGCAACGCTTCGGCCGCTTCCATGTTGGCGGCGTAATCCGAGGTGGGGCAGTACACCAGCGCGTCCTCGCCGGTGCTGGCGATCACGTGGAATTCGTGCGAGCCGGTGCCGCCGATGGCGCCGTTGTCGGCCGCCACCGCGCGGAACTGCAGGCCGAAGCGGGTGAAGATTTTTACGTAGGCGTCGAACATCGCCTGGTACGACACCTGCATGCCGGCCACGTCGCGGTCGAAGGAATAGGCGTCCTTCATGGTGAACTCGCGGCCGCGCATCAGGCCGAAGCGCGGGCGGCGCTCGTCGCGGAATTTGGTCTGGATGTGATAAAAGTTCAGCGGCAGCTGGCGGTAGCTCTTGATCTCGCTGCGTACCACGTCGGTGATGACTTCTTCCGAGGTCGGCTGGATGGCGAAATCGCGGCCGTGGCGATCCTTGACGCGCATCAGCTCGGGGCCCATCTTGTCCCAGCGCCCGGTTTCCTGCCACAGCTCGGCCGGCTGCACCAGCGGCATCAGCAGTTCGATTGCGCCGGCCTTGTTCATTTCTTCGCGCACGATGGCCTCGACTTTGCGGATCACGCGCAGGCCCAGCGGCATGTAGGTGTAGATGCCGGAACCGAGACGCTTGATCATCCCGGCGCGCATCATCAGCTTGTGGCTGACGATCTCGGCATCGGAAGGCGCTTCCTTGAGCGTTGAAATAAAAAATCGTGAGGCGCGCATATCGTTGAATTCTTTTTAAAAAGAGAGGGTTATAATCGACCTAATTTTAAAGGATTAGCTGGCTGATGCATCCAATCTTTATACAAATGGGTCCGAGAAAGATGCTGCATGCCGTTGTTCCTGTGCGGGAGAACGACAGAAGCACCTGGAAGAAACCTTGCAGAACCGTCGCGAACGGCAGCAGTTTTGTACGGGAAGTGCAGCAGGTTTGGCAAGGTTTCCGGATTTATAAGTAAAAAATTTAAGATCAGACGGCCGGCAGAAAGTTTCGAGGTGAATCATGCTCGATCGTGAAGGGTTTCGCCCCAACGTCGGCATCATCCTGCTGAACGCCAACAACGAGGTGTGGTGGGGCAAGCGGGTGCGCGAGCACTCATGGCAATTTCCGCAAGGGGGGATCAAATACGGCGAGACGCCGGAACAGGCGATGTACCGCGAGCTCGAGGAAGAAATCGGCCTGCGCCAGGAGCACGTCAAGATCGTGGGCCGCACCCGCGACTGGCTGCGCTACGAAGTGCCGGACCATTTCATCAAGCGCGAGGTGCGCGGCCACTACCGCGGCCAGAAGCAGATCTGGTTCCTGCTGCGCATGGTGGCGCGCGACAACGACGTCAACCTGCGCCTGACCGACCATCCGGAATTCGACGCCTGGCGCTGGCACAACTACTGGGTGCCGCTGGACGTGGTCATCGAATTCAAGCGCGACGTCTACCAGCGCGCGCTGCAGGAGTTGTCGCGTTTCCTGACCTGGCCCTCGGGCGGGCAAGGCGAGCGGCGCCACAGTTCGCGCTACCTGCGCCAGCCGCATGCGCCGCGCGCCCCGGGCAACGGCAGCGGACCGGCCGCCAGGACGGCCGTACCGTCTCCCGGCGCCAAGGTCGTGGCGGTGGCCGGCAAGGCGATCGCGGAAGTCGTCGTCGGCAGCGCGCAGTTGGCGCTGATGCGTGACAAAGAGTGAGAATGCGTCGCTGAAGTCGTAAAATGGCAACATAAAGTGAGGCAAGCGTGGTGCTGATCGCACTGCGTTTGCCTTTTTGCGTTTTTAAATTGCCATATTTACAGATTTTGCGCTGTAGAATCATTTTTGAACATGACTCTCCAGGGCGTGGAGGCGCCGGCCGCGCAAGGCGATTGCGAACCCGCCAAACCGTGACAGGCACGCCGATGGTGACCGGATTGCTGGAACTGGCCATGCCGGACCTGCAGGCGGCGCCGGCGGCGCGGCGGGAGGCGCGCTACAATGGCGCCCTTCCCTTCGCTTGTACCGTTCCCGCCATGTTCACCCCTTCTTCCCACGACGTGCGCCGCTTCTTTTGCGAGGCCTGGCGCAAGCGCCGCGCCGGCGAAGTCCTGACCCCGATGGATGCGATCGCCGCCGACTGGATCGACCGGCATCCCGAATACCACGACGCCCTGCGCGACGCCGACGCGGCGGTGGCGCGCGACTATTCGGTCGAGGGCGGCCAGGCCAATCCGTTCCTGCACCTGTCGATGCATCTGTCGATCACCGAGCAGCTGTCGATCGACCAGCCGCGCGGTATCCGCGCCGCCTTCGAGACGCTGGCCGGCCGCATCGGCGAGCACGAGGCCTACCACGAAGTGATGGAATGCCTGGGCGAGATGGTCTGGAGCGCGCAGCGCCACGGCACGCTGCCCGATACAGATGCCTACGTCGAGTGCGTGCGCAAGCGCGCGCGCTGAGCCTGCAAGCTGCTGCGCAGCTTTATGGTTTGATCAGTCCAGCTTGTCGTCCGCCACCCGGTAGCGCGGATCGTCCGCCAGGCTGACCTCGATCATGGCGTCGGCGCGCGCCAGCAGCGCGCGGCAGTCCGGGCTCAGGTGGCGCAAGTGCAGGCGCTTGCCGAGCAGGCGGTAGCGCTGCGCCAGGCCGTCGATGGCCTGGATCGCCGAATGGTCGGCCACGCGCGCGCCGCGGAACTCGATCGCCACGTCCTGCGGGTCGTCCCTGGGCGAAAACAGCGCCTGGAAGCCGGCGCTCGATGCGAAGAACAGCGTGCCCTCCAGTTCGTAGACCTTCCAGCCGAGAGCGTCGGTCGAGACCGTCGCGCGGATGCGCTTGGCGTGCTCCCAGGCGAACACCAGCGCCGACACGATCACGCCCACCACCACCGCGGTGGCCAGGTTGAAGGCCAGCGTCACGCCGGCCACCAGCACCACCACCAGCGCATCGGCGCGCGGCACCTTGCCGAACAGGCGGAAGGTGCCCCATTCGAAGGTCTTTTCGCACACCACGAACATCACGCCGATCAGCGCCGCCAGCGGAATCCGCTCGATCACGCTGGAGCCGAACAGGATGAACGACAACAGCAGCAGCGAAGCCGCGATGCCGGACAGGCGCCCGGTGGCGCCGTTGCCGACGTTGATCATGCTCTGGCCGATCATGGCGCAGCCGCCCATGCCGCCGAACAGGCCGGTGACCACGTTGGCCGCGCCCTGCGCCAGGCTTTCGCGGTTCGGCTGGCCGCGCGTGTCGGTGATCTCGTCGATCAGGGTCAGCGTCAGCAGGGTCTCGATCAGGCCGACGCCGGCCAGCACCAGCGAGTACGGGAACACGATCCTGAGCGTCTCCAGGTCGAACGGCACGGCCGGCGCGTGGAAGGCCGGCAGGCCACCGGCGATCGAACCGAGGTCGCCCACGGTCTTGGTGTCGATGCCGAGCAGGCGCACCAATAGCGCTACCACGACGATGCCCATCAGCGTGGCCGGCACCGCTTTCGTGATGCGCGGCGTCAGGTAGATCAGCGCCATCGTCAGCGCCACCAGGCCGAGCATGGTCCACAGCCGGGCGCCGACCATCCAGTGCGCGGCCCCATCGGCGCCCGCCACCTTGAAATGCTCGAACTGGGCCACGAAGATCACGATTGCCAGGCCGTTGACGAAGCCGAGCATGACCGGATGCGGCACCATGCGGATGAACTTGCCGAGGCGCGCCAGCGCGAACAGCATCTGCAGCACGCCCATCAGCACGACGGCGGCGAACAGGTATTGCACGCCGTGCTGCGCCACCAGCGCCACCATCACCACGGCCAGCGCGCCGGCGGCGCCCGAGATCATGCCCGGCCGGCCGCCGAAGGCCGAGGTGATGAACGAGACCAGCACCGCGGCGTACAGGCCGGTGAGCGGCGACACGTGCGCCACCAGCGCGAACGCGATCGCTTCCGGCACCAGCGCCAGCGCGACCGTCAGGCCGCTCAGCAGGTTGGTCTTGACGTGGGCGGGCGACAGCCCGGATGGGGAAATGGATGACGGTGAAACGGCGGGCGGCACGGCGACTCCTGATGCGGACGGGCGGATGGGATGGAAGACGGGAGCACGCCTGCGCCGGATGGACGGAGCAGCGCGCCAAAACAAAAATCCCTCCGGCCGGCGAGCGGCTGGAGGGATCCCGGTGGAACCGGAGAAGGCGGTATTCTACCCGCGAACGCGGGCAGGTGATGCGTGCGACCTGCTTGCGGCTTACTTGCGTACGACCAGCGGCCCCGGCAAGCCGTGCAGGTAGGCCGCGATGTCGGCCATGTCGCGGTCCGACAGCGGCTGCGCCATGCCCGCCATGATCGCGTTGTTACGGCCGTTCATGCCCTTGTCGCCGCGCTTGTAGGCGGCCAGCGCATGCGCCAGGTAGTCGGCGTGCTGGCCGGCCAGCTTCGGGTAGCCGGGGTCGATCGGGGTCTTGTAGTCGGCGCCGTGGCAGGAGGCGCAATTGTATTTCTTGGCCAGCGCGGCGCCGTTGGCGGCATCCGCGGCGGCAGCCGCCGGCAGGCACAAGGGCAGCACGGCGGCGCAGGACAGGGCAAGGGCGAGTTTTTTCATGGCGCTTCCTTATTTGCCGTCGGCCGGGGCTTGCTGCGCGTAGTAGGCGGCGATGTCGGCGATGTCCTGGTCGGACAGGCTGGCGGCGATGCCGCGCATCGACAGGTTCTTGCGGTCGCCCTTCTTGTACGCCTGCAGCGCGGCCTCGATGTAGCGCGCCGACTGGCCGCCGATCATCGGCACCTGGAATACTTCGGGAAACGCCGCCTTGTAGCCGGGGATGCCGTGGCAGCCGATGCATTGCTCGATCTTGTTGGGCGCCGCCTTGGGATTGGCGACGATGTCGGCCGCGCCGGCTGCACCGGCCAGGGATGCCAGCGCCGTGGCCAGTACCGCGGTGCGTACCGCTACTGCGAGTGGTTTTTTCATGGTTGGGCAATCGTTGGGTGGATCGAATACCGCACTGCACAAAACACACTGCACGAAACTTGACGTTTGTACCACTTGCCGATTCTATCTGAAGAGGATGGCACAGTCCACCAGGCAATTCAGCCCGGATGCAGCCTTCCCGGCCCCATCCGCGGCGGCATCGAAGCCGCATTTTTGGCATATACTCGATGGCATTTCCCTCCCCGTTCCGACGCCCATGACAGCACCCCGACGCTTCGACGGCAGCGACAGCTACGTCGCCACCGATGACCTGAAACTGGCGGTGAACGCCGCCCTCACCCTGGGCCGCCCGCTGCTGATCAAGGGTGAGCCCGGCACCGGCAAGACCATGCTGGCCGAGGAGGTCGCCGCCGCGCTCGGCATGCCGCTGCTGCAATGGCACATCAAGTCGACCACCAAGGCGCAGCAGGGCCTGTACGAATACGATGCCGTCTCGCGCCTGCGCGATTCGCAGCTGGGCGACGAGCGCGTGCGCGACATCCACAACTACATCGTCAAGGGCGTGCTGTGGCAAGCCTTCACGGCGCCCGAACCGGTGGTGCTCCTCATCGACGAGATCGACAAGGCCGACATCGAATTCCCCAACGACCTGCTGCGCGAACTGGACCGCATGGAATTCCACGTCTACGAGACGCGCGAGACCGTGACGGCGACGCACCGGCCACTGGTGATCATTACCTCCAACAACGAAAAGGAATTGCCGGACGCCTTTTTGCGGCGCTGCTTCTTCCACTACATCCGCTTCCCCGACCGCGACACGATGGCGGCGATCGTCGACGTGCACTACCCGCAACTGAAGCAGGAACTGCTGGCCGCCGCCCTGCACAGCTTCTACGAACTGCGCGAGGTCGCCGGCCTGAAGAAGAAGCCGTCGACGTCCGAACTGCTCGACTGGCTCAAGCTCCTGCTGGCCGAGGACATCCCGCCGGAAGCGCTGCAAGCCCAGGACGGCAAGGCGGCCGTGCCGCCGCTGCACGGCGCCCTGCTGAAGAACGAGCAGGACGTGCACCTGTTCGAGCGCCTGGTGGCGATGGCGAGGCGCAACCGATGATCCGCGTCGATCCGGTCACGCTGGCGTTCAACGGCGTGCGCCTGGAACCGCTGGCGCCGCACCATGCGGACGGCCTGCGCGCCGCCGCCGCCGACGGCGAACTGTGGACGCTGCGCGTGACCTCGGTGCCGGCACCGCAGGAAACCGGGCAGTACATCCGCACCGCGCTGGAAACAAGCAACCGCTGCGCCTTCGCCGTGATCGACGCCGCCAGCGGCACGGTCATCGGCAGCACCAGCTACCACGACATCCTGCCGGCGGTCGACCGCGTCGAGATCGGCTACACCTGGTACGCCGGGAGCCGCCAGCGCAGCCACGTCAACACCAGCTGCAAGCTGATGCTGCTGGCGCACGCCTTCGACACGCTCGGCTGCGCCGTGGTCGGCCTGCGCACCGACAACCTGAACCTGGCCTCGCAGGCGGCGATCGAACGCCTCGGGGCCGGCAAGGATGGCGTGATCCGCCACAGCGCGCTGCGCCGCGACGGCAGCGTGCGCGACACCGTCATGTACAGCATCCTGCGCAGCGAGTGGCCGGCGATCCGCACGCGCCTGCACGCGCGCCTGAATGCGTACGGTCCGGCATGCTGATCGACTTCTTCTACGCACTGCGCGACGCCAGGGTCCCGGTCACGATCCAGGAATTCCTGACGCTGCTGGAAGCGCTGCAGCGCCAGGTGATCCCGCCCTCGCTCGACGACTTCTACCACCTGGCGCGGCTGGCGCTGGTGAAGGACGAAGCCCATTTCGACAAGTTCGACCGCGCCTTCGGCAGCTACTTCAAGGGCATCGAGAGCGTGTTCGAGGACCGCCAAAGCGTGCCGCTCGACTGGCTGGTGAAACGCCTGGCGCGCGAGCTGACGCCGCAGCAGAAGGCGCAGCTGCAGAAGTTCGGCTACGACAAGCTGCTGGAGCGCCTGCAGCAACTGCTGGACGAGCAGAAGGAACGCCACGAAGGCGGCAGCAAATGGATCGGCACCGGCGGCACTTCGCCGTTCGGCAACGGCGGCGTCAACCCGGAGGGCATCCGCATCGGCGGCGCGGGCGGCCGGCGCAGCGCCGTAAAAGTGTGGGAACAGCGCGAATACCGCGACTACGACGGCGAACGCGAACTGGGCACGCGCAACCTCAAGGTCGCGCTGCGCCGCCTGCGCCGCTTCGCGCGCCAGGGCGCGGCCGACGAGCTGGCGCTGGACGACACCATCCGCGCCACCGCCAACAACGCCGGCTGGCTCGACGTGCGCATGCGTCCCGAGCGCAGGAACCGCATCAAGGTGCTGATGCTGCTGGACGTGGGCGGCAGCATGGACGACCACGTCGAGCGCACCGAGGAACTGTTCTCGGCGGCGCAATCCGAGTTCAAGCACCTCGACTTCTTCTACTTTCATAATTGCGTGTACGAGCACCTGTGGAAGCACAACGGCCGCCGCCACAGCGAGCGCATGCCGACCCGGGACGTGCTGCGCACCTATCCGCCCGACACGCGCCTGCTGTTCGTCGGCGACGCCACCATGAGCCCCTACGAGATCCTGGCGCCGGGCGGCTCGGTGGAATACCACAACGACGAAGCCGGCGCCGAATGGCTGGCGCGCCTGTGCAACGCGTTCCCGAAATTCGCCTGGCTGAACCCGGAACCGGAACACCTGTGGCAATACCGCCAGTCGATCGCCATCGTGCGCCAGATCGTGGGCGAGCGCATGTTCCCGGTGACCATCGACGGGCTGGAGCGGGCGATGCGGCTGCTGGGCAAGTAAAGGCGCCCTACCCTTGTTCCACGCTGCTGCGGGCCAGCACCAGGCTGACGATGGCGGCCCACCAGTGCACCACCATCGCCGCCAGCAGGCCGACGCGCGCGAAGACGAAGCCGAGCGCCACGCCGGCGGCGAACACGCCCGCCGCCTGCACCAGCGCGGCGCGCTCGAGGCGGCGCAGCTGGTCCAGCGGCACGTGCGCCAGCACGAACAGCAGCGACACGATCCAGATCCCGAGCAGCGGCTGCAGCGCGGCGCGCAACAACAGCTCCTCGCCGAAGGCGGCGGCCAGCGCGATCAGGAGCGGATTGTGCCCGCGCAGGTCGAGGCGCCGGTAGCGGCGCTGCATGGCGGCGAGCGCGTAGTGCGCGTCCACCCGCCACAATCCATACACCAGCGCCCCGCCCACCAGCGCCAGGCCCTGGCCGATCAGCATCTGGTAGGCCGGCCTCACCGGGCCGGCGAACAGCGCGCGCAGCGGCGTGCCGCTGACGTGGATGATCACCAGGGCCAGGACGCCGGCGGCCAGGCTGGCCAGCAGCTGGGCGGCGAGGCCGATCGGCGGGCGGGTGGAAGATGGGACGTACAAGCGAGGGGGCATGGGCGATTTGATCCGGACCGTATCGACGCGCCATTCTAGCGTAGGGTAGACGGCATGTACTCCACGCATCCGATGACGGTCCGCCCCACGCAATCGTGCGTGGCCGGCGCTCTTGTAGAATCGGCGCATCGCCGTACATACACCGTTGAGCGAAAGGAACCTGCATGGCGCAATTGCAGGGCATCCTGGCCAGCCTCGCCTGGCCGTTCGCGATCACCGTCGCCTGGCTGGCGGGCGAGTTCGGGCAGCGCTGGAGCGGCCTGCCGCGCATCAGTTTTTATGGGCTGGCCGGCTTCGCGCTGGCCGCCGGCCAGCTCGGCGTGCTGCCGCCGGCCGGCGTCGGCAACGCGCTGCTGCTGGCCGACGTCGGCTTCGCCCTGGTGCTGTTCGAACTGGGTTACCGCATCAACCTGCGCTGGCTGCGCACCAATCCGTGGATCGGCATCGCCGGCCTGGCCGAGGCGGGCCTGACCGGCATCGCGGTGTTCCTGATCGCGCGCGCGTTCGGCGTGGCCGGCATCCATGCGCTGATGCTGGCGTCGCTGTCGATGGCGACCTCGCCGGCCACGGTGGTGCGCGTCATCAACGAACAGAAAAGCTCCGGCCAGGTCACCGAGCGCGCCCTGCACCTGTGTGCGCTGGACTGCGTGCTGGCGGTGTTCGCCTTCAACGCCAGCGTCGGCCTGTGGATCTTCCGCACCTTCGAGGACGTCGGCGACGCACTGTGGAACAGCCTGGCGATGCTGGGCGTGTCGGCCTTTGCGGGCACGGTGTTCGGCATCGCCGTGCCGGCCGTGCTGCGCCTGCTCGGCAAGATGACGCAGGATGCGACGGCGGCGTTCGCGCTGGCGGTGATCCTGCTGGTGTCGATGGCATATGCCCTCGGCCTGTCGCCGGTGGTGGCGGCGCTCGCCTTCGGCCTGACGGCGCGCCACCGCCGCGTCGCCTTCAGCCAGGCGCAGCGCAACTTCGGCGCCCTCGGCGAACTGTTGACGGTGGTGCTGTTCGTCTATGTCGCCTCCACGCTCGACTGGCGCCGGGTGGCGGCCGGCGGCGCGCTGGCGCTGGCGCTGGTGCTGATACTGGCGCGCCTGCTGACCAAGACCGCCGGCGTGACCGCGTTCGCCCACCTGTCCGGCATTTCCTGGCGCAAGGGCGTGCTCACCGGCGTGGCGCTGGCGCCGCTGTCGGTGTTCGCGATCCTGATGCTCGAGCACGCGCGCCACGCCGGCGTGCAGGTGGTCGAGGAATTGCGCGCGATGGCGGCCGTGACCATGCTGCTCGAAGTGTTCGGCCCGGTCATCCTGCAGCGGGCGCTGGCGTGGGCGCGCGAAATCCCCGCAACCGGTCCGGAAACGCCGCCGGACGCCCGCCCGGAGAACCGCCATGCCGCTTGAACCGTTCACGTCGTCCGAACCGCTGACCTTCGGCGTCGAACTCGAGCTGCAGCTGGCCAGCCTGTCCGACTTCGACCTGACCCCGGCCAGCACCGACCTGCTGCACCTGCTGAAACGAAAACCCTTTCCCGGCAACGTGACGCTGGAGATCACCGAGAGCATGATCGAGATTAACTCCAGCGTGCAGACCCGCCACGGGCCGCTGCTGGCGGAACTGGGCGCGATCCGCGACACGCTGGTGGCGGCCAGCGACATGCTCAACATCGGCATCTGCGGCGGCGGCACCCATCCCTTTCAACATTGGTCGGAACAGCGCATCTCGTCCAAGGCGCGCTTCCAGGAACTGTCGTCGCTGTACGGCTACCTGGCCAAGCAGTTCACGGTGTTCGGCCAGCACGTGCACATCGGCTGCGCCAACGGCGACGACGCGCTGTACCTGCTGCACGCGCTGTCGCGCTACATCCCGCACTTCATCGCCCTGTCGGCCTCCTCGCCCTTCGTGCAGGGCCAGGACAGCGGCTTCGATTCGGCGCGCCTGAACTCGGTGTACGCGTTTCCGATGAGCGGGCGGGCGCCGTTCACGCTGCGCTGGGACGATTTCGCCGGCGTCTATTTCGCCAAGATGGAACGCACCGGCATCGTCAGGAGCATGAAGGATTTTTACTGGGACCTGCGGCCGAAGCCGGAATACGGCACGATCGAACTGCGCGTGTGCGACACGCCGCTCAGCGTCGAACGGGCGGCGGCGCTGGCGGCCTACCTGCAGGCGATCTGCCGCCACCTGCTGCTGCGGCGTGCTGCGGCTGCGCCGTCCGACGATGCGCCGTCGGAAGACGCGCCGTCGGAAGACGATTACCTGGTCTACAACTACAACCGTTTCCAGGCCAGCCGCTTCGGCCTGGACGGCGTCGTCACCCATCCCAAGACCTATGCCTCGGTCCCGCTGCGCGACGACATCCTCGCCACCCTCGGCCTGCTGGAGCCGCACGCCCGCGCGCTGGACAGCCTGGACGCGCTGCGCGACCTGGCCGACGCCGTCACGCACGGCAGCGACGCTTCCTGGCTGCGCGAACAATACCGGCGCCAGGGCAGCGCCGAAGGCATGGTGAATGCCGCCATCGGGCGCTTCCGCGGCGAGTGGCGCACGCGCTAGCCGCCGGCCGCGGATGCAGCGGCGTCGGAGTGTCCGCTAAGGCCCGGTCAAACCAGGGCGGCTGCGGAAGACAGTGGTACCGGGGCCAGCGGCGCTGCCGCCGGCGAAGACGACGACTCCTCAGCCTTGCGTGGCGCCGCGCGCAGGAGGCGCGCCAGCAGCGGGCGCCTGGGCGCGACCGGCATGGCGCTGTCGACCAGGCCGGCCCATTTGGCGCTGAGTTGCTCGCAGGTCGCGCGCAGCACCGGATCGGCGTCTGGCAGGCGCGCCAGCGCGGTCAGGTGGCGCTCGATCACCGAGGCCAGCTTGACGCACGGCCCTTCGCTGCTCCTGGTCGTGTAGTGCGACATCAGGTGCAGCAGTGCCGCGACCAGCACGGCGTTCTGGTCGCGCGACGCGTTCGGCAATCGCAGTTCGTCCAGGTAATCATCGTCCATCGAATTCTCCCTCGGTTGGTCACGGCTCGGCTGTCTTGAGAATGATTCTCATTTAGATTATGCGTGGGAGTACGAGGCAAGGCAAGCGAATTCGCTGGCTTGTTGATCGAAAGCGAGTGATGGGTGGGATGGAATTACAGCCGCGTCTCGCGCGCAGCACGCAGGAATTCGTCCAGCACCGGCGTACAGTCGAGCAATTCTCCGCCGCCGGCGCGGTGGAATTCCGGGTGCCACTGCAAGCCCATCACGAAGGGCGCACGCTGGTAGCGGATCGCTTCCACCACGCCGTCCGGATCGGACATCGCCTCGACGTGGATGTCGCGGCCCAGGTCCTTGACGGCCTGGTGGTGGATCGAGTTCACCACCGCGCGCTGGTTCCTGGGGAACATCCCTGCCAAGGAAGAACCGGGCGGGAACACAATGTCGTGGCGGTGCGCGTCGTAGAGGTCGTGCACGTGCGGCCGGGACCCGGGCAGGTTGGTGGCCACGTCCTGGTACAGGGTGCCGCCGAAGGCGACATTGATCAGCTGGCAGCCGCGGCAGATGCCCAGCACCGGCTTGCCGGCGTCGACGAACTCGTGCAGGAGTTCGAGCTCGTACAGGTCGCGCGCGCGGTCGCCGTTCCACTCGGGCCGGGTCGGCGTTTCGGAATAGGTCATGGGCGACACGTCGGCGCCGCCCTGCAGCACCAGGCCGTCCAGGTGGCGCGCATAGTGGCGCAGGGTGATGTTGCTCGGATGCAGCAGACCGTTTGTATTCACGGTCGGCACCATGAACACCAGCACGTCGCGCGACATGACCCATTGCGCGATCGATTCTTCCAGGTATTGCAGGTTCTTGCTGCGCAGGCCGGTGGCGCCCGGCTCCGGGTGATAGATGCGCGCCGACACGCCGATGCGCAGCGTGCGCCGCATGAAATCGCGCTGGAAACGGTCGGTCAGCGCGCGCCAGCGCGATTGCAGCACGCGCCCCGCCAGGTTCCACGGCGTGTCGCTGCTGCGCAGGTAACGCGCCGCGCCGCCCCGGGCGCGCCGGTCGGGCACGCGCGCCGGGCCGCCGGGACCGGAAGGGGCTTCCGGATCGGGCGCGCCTTGCGGCTTGTCGATGTCCTCTGCCATGGCCCCACTATATCGCCGCCCATGGCCGCGCACGATTTGGATCGAGAAAAAATGTCGCTTCGACACAGACCTGCAGCCCTTCCCGCTCGCATCGGCCTTGCCGCCGGACGGCAAGGCCCCATCTTGGTGGGCGTCAAGCTGCGGCAAATCCTACTTGGCAAAACACGCAAACCCTTGCAAACTTCCGTACAACAGGCAAAAATACTGTATTTCCATACAGTCCTTTTTCTCGAGAGACGTGTTCAGGATGCCACTGATGGCTTCCAGTCCATTTTCGGGAGTCGCTTATTTTCCACGCGACAAGATAAAATGCGCACGCATTTGCAACCTCACGATCCAGCATGGCCACCAAGAAAAACGCAACCGACTATAGCGAATCATCCATCCGCGTCCTGAAGGGACTGGAACCCGTCAAGCAGCGTCCGGGCATGTACACGCGCACCGAGAATCCGCTGCACATCATCCAGGAAGTCATCGACAACGCTTCCGACGAGGCGCTGGGCGGCCACTGCAAGAACATCGCGGTGACGATGAACGCGGACGGCTCGATCACGGTCGAGGACGACGGCCGCGGCATCCCGGTGGGCATCCACCCGGAAGAAGGCGTGTCCACGGTCGAGATCGTGTTCACGCGCCTGCACGCCGGCGGCAAGTTCGACAAGGGCAGCGGCGGCGCCTACGCGTTCTCGGGCGGCCTGCACGGCGTCGGCGTGTCGGTCACCAACGCGCTGTCGAAACGCCTGGAGATCACCGTCTGGCGCAAGGACGAGGGCGGCAACGGCATCCACAAGCTGGTGTTCGCCGACGGCGACGTGATCGAGCCGCTGACGTCGGCTCCGCCCGAGCGCGGCGGCAAGAAGAACGGCACCCGCGTCACCGCCTGGCCGGACGGCAAATACTTCGATTCACCCAACATCCCGCTGGCCGAGCTGCAGCGCCTGCTGCGCTCGAAGGCCGTGCTGCTGCCGGGCGTCACCGTCACACTCACCAACGGCAAGACCGGCGACGTCCAGACCTGGCGCTACGACGAAGGCTTGCGCGGCTATCTCACCGAGGCGCTGGCGCAGACCGCGACCAACGGCCAGACCGTGATTCCGCTGTTCGAGGGCGCGCAGTATGCGGCCGCCGGCGACGAGGGTTTCGCCGAGGGCGAAGGCGCGGCCTGGGTCGTGGCCTGGACCGAGGAAGGCGCCGTGGTGCGCGAATCCTACGTCAACCTGATTCCGACGGTCAGCGGCGGCACCCACGAATCCGGCCTGCGCGACGGCCTGTTCGGCGCCGTGAAGAGCTTCGTCGAGATGCATTCGCTGCTGCCGAAAGGCGTCAAGTTGCTGCCGGAAGACGTGTTCGCGCGCGTCTCGTTCGTGCTTTCCGCAAAAGTACTGGACCCGCAGTTCCAGGGCCAGACCAAGGAACGCCTGAACTCGCGCGACGCGGTGAAGCTGGTGTCGACCTTCACCCGCCCGCCGCTGGAACTGTGGCTGAACCAGCACGTCGAATACGGCCGCAAGCTGGCGGAACTCGTCATCAAGCAGGCGCAGTCGCGCCTGCGCTCGCTGCAAAAGGTCGAAAAGAAGAAATCCTCGGGCGTGGCGGTGTTGCCGGGCAAGTTGACCGATTGCGAGTCGAGCGACATCGCGCGCAACGAACTGTTCCTGGTCGAGGGCGACTCGGCCGGCGGCTCGGCGAAAATGGGCCGCGACAAGGAATTCCAGGCCATCCTGCCGCTGCGCGGCAAGGTCTTGAATACCTGGGAAACCGACCGCGACCGCCTGTTCGCCAACAACGAGATCCACGACATCGCGGTGGCGATCGGCGTCGACCCGCACGGCCAGGACGATACCCCGGACCTGTCGAATCTGCGCTACGGCAAGATCTGCATCCTGTCGGATGCCGACGTCGACGGCTCGCACATCCAGGTCTTGCTGCTGACCCTGTTCTTCAAGCACTTCCCTGCCCTGTTCAGGAACGGCAACATCTGCATCGCCCGCCCGCCGCTCTACCGCGTGGATGTGCCGGCGCGCGGCAAGAAGCCGATCCAGAAGGTGTACGCGCTGGACGCCGGCGAGCTGATCGCGATCGAGGACAAGCTGAAAAAAGAAGGTCTGAAGGAAGGCGTGTGGAGCATCTCGCGCTTTAAAGGCCTGGGAGAGATGAATGCCGAGCAGCTGTGGGAAACCACGATGAATCCAGACACGCGGCGCCTGTTGCCGGTGGCCTACGGCGACTTCGGCGTGGCCGAATCGTCGGCACGCTTCAACATGTTGATGGGCAAAGGCGAAGCCTCGGCGCGCAGGGCGTGGCTGGAAGAGCATGGGAATGAGACCGAGGCGGATATCTGATCAAGAGGCGGTACGACGACGCATCCTATCCATGGGTCCCCGCCTGCGCGGGGACGACGGTTTTGAGGCCGCCGAACTAAGCACGTCGTCCCCGCGCAGGCGGGGACCCATGCTGAACATCGGAACTTGACGACGGCACCTTAGCCGCAACGCTCCCAGGAACCAAGAATAGTAAAACCATGACCCAAGCAAGCCTTTTCGAACAAGCAAGCGAACAACCGAGCGCCCCGGCCGACGACGCCGAAACGCTCACCCTGTCCACCTTCGCCGAGCGCGCCTACCTCGACTACGCGGTCTCGGTGGTGAAGGGCCGCGCGCTGCCGGACGTGGCCGACGGCCAGAAGCCGGTGCAGCGCCGCATCCTGTACTCGATGAACGAACTCGGCCTCGGCCCGACCGCCAAGCCGCGCAAGTCGGCCACCGTGGTCGGCGACGTGCTCGGTAAACTGCACCCGCATGGCGACCAGTCGGTGTACGACGCACTGGTGCGCATGGCGCAAGACTTTTCGCTGCGCTACCCGCTGATCGACGGCCAGGGCAACTTCGGCTCGCGCGACGGCGACGGCGCGGCGGCGATGCGCTATACCGAGGCGCGCCTGACGCCGGTGTCGCGCCTGCTGCTCGACGAGATCGACATGGGCACCGTCGACTTCCAGCCGAACTACGACGGTTCCAGCGAAGAGCCGCGCAGCCTGCCCGCGCGCCTGCCGATGCTGCTGCTGAACGGCGCCTCCGGCATCGCAGTCGGCATGGCCACCGAGATCCCGTCGCACAACCTGCGCGAAGTGGCCTCGGGGGCGGTGGCGATGATCCGCAACCCGAAGATCACCCACGCCGAGCTGATGACCTTCATGCCGGGTCCGGACTATCCGGGCGGCGGCCAGATCATCACCCCCGCCGGCAACATCGCCGACATGTACGCGGTCGGGCGCGGCTCGATGAAGGTGCGCGCGCGCTGGAAGATCGAGGAACTGGCGCGCGGCCAGTGGCAGGCGGTCGTCAACGAATTGCCGCCGGGCGTGTCCAGCCAGCGCGTGCTGGAAGAGATCGAGGAACTGACCAACCCGAAGATCAAGCTGGGCAAGAAGACCCTGTCGCCGGAACAGCTGGCGCTGAAGCAGACCGTCCTGGGCGCGCTCGACACGGTACGCGACGAATCGGGCCGCGAGGCGCCGGTGCGCCTGGTGTTCGAGCCGAAGTCGAAGAACCAGGACCAGGCCGAGTTCATGCTGATGCTGCTGGCGCACACTTCGCTGGAAAGCTCGGCGCCGATCAACCTGGTGATGATCGGCGGCGACGGCCGCCCGCGCCAGAAGGGTCTGTCGGAAATCCTGCAGGAATGGATCGACTACCGCTTCGTGACCGTGCGCCGCCGTACCGAATTCAAGCTGGGCAAGGTCAACGACCGCATCCACATCCTGGAAGGCCGCGAGACGGTCCTGCTGAACATCGACGAGGTGATCGCCATCATCCGCAATGCGGACGATCCGAAGGCGGCGCTGATCGAGCGCTTCCGCCTGTCCGAGCGCCAGGCCGAGGACATCCTGGAAATCCGGCTGCGCCAGCTGGCGCGCCTGGAAGCGATCAAGATCCAGCAAGAGCTGGCCGAGCTGCGCGGCGAAAAGGAAAAGCTCGAAGACATCCTGAACAACCCGTCGTCGATGAAGCGCCTGATCGTGCGCGAGATCGAGTCGGACGCCAAGCAGTACGGCGATGCCCGCCGTACCTTGATCGAAGAAGCGCAAAAGGCGGTGGCCGAGCAGCGCATCGTCGACGAGCCGGTGACCGTGATCGTCTCAGAGAAAGGCTGGGTGCGCGCACGCACCGGCATCGGCCACGACCCGGCCCAGTTCACCTTCAAGGCCGGCGACTCGCTGTACCGCGCCTTCGAATGCCGCACGGTCGACACGCTGCTGTGCATCGGCGACAACGGCAAGGCGTATTCGGTGCCGGTGAACGCCCTGCCGGGCGCGCGCGGGGATGGCGTGCCGATCACCACGCTGGTCGATTTGTCCGGCGGCATCCGCATCCTGCACTACTTCGTCGGCCCGGCCGACACGCGCCTGCTGCTGGCCACCAGCACCGGCTTCGGCTTCATCGCCAAGGCCGGCGACATGGTCAGCCGTCTGAAGGGCGGCAAGTCCTTCATCACGCTGGACGAAGGCGCGGTGCCGCTGCCGCCGCGCGTGGTGGCGGATCAGGCCGGCGCCATCGCCTGCCTGTCCGAGCGGGGCCGCGTGCTGGTGTTCGGCATCGACGAAATGAAGGTGCTGACCAACGGCGGCCGCGGCGTGACGCTGATGGAACTGGAGCCGAAGGAAACGCTGCTGGCGGCGCAGCCGATCAGCCAGAAAGGCGTGAAAGTGATCGGCACCTGGGCCGGCGATAAGCCGCGCACGGTGGAATTGTTCGCGTCCGGTCTGGAGCCACACTTCGGCAAGCGCGCCAAGAAGGGCAAGCCGCTCAGCGCAAAACTCAAGGCGCGCGACCTGGCAATGCGCCAGACTGACGCCAACTGATTCTGCCAAAAACAAACGGACCCGATCGGGTCCGTTTGTTTTTCATGCCGTGCCGTGCGGACGGGCTGCCCCGTCCGCGTTCACCGTATTACTTGGCGGCGTCCTTGTGCGCATCGGCCATGGCGTCGGCGCGCTTGTCGTTGGCCTTGGCATGGGCCTTGGCCTTGTCGGCGTTGGCGTCGACGATCTTCTTCTGGGCCTTTTCATCGGCCTTGATCATGGTCTTCTGGGCGTCGTAGTTGGCGTCGGCGATCTTCTTCTCGGCCTTGGCGGAGGCCTTGGCCTGGTCTTCCGGATCGGCCTTGGCGACTTTTTCCTGGGCGTCAGCGATCTTCTTGTCGGCCTTGGCTTGTGCCTTGGCTTTCTTCTCGCTGGCCTTGGCGCTGGCCTTGTTGATCTTCTCGTTCTGGTCGGCCATCGCCTTGGCTTCTTTCTGGTCGGCCTTGGCGATGTCCTTGTCGGCGCTGGCGTTGCCGGTCGAACCAGCCATGTGGGTTGCCGGCATGGTGGTTTGCGCCTGGGCGAAGGAAGCGGTAGCGAACAGGCCGGCGATCAGGGTAGCAGCGAGTTTGTTCATGGTCATTCTCCTAAAAATCACGTATATGGTGGGGCGCTTGGGGCGCCTTAGTTATTGTTCGATGCAGGTTCAGAATATTCTCGGCGCCGTCTGTTTTCTGTTCGCCAGCGCACGTAGCCTTGCGGAAAATAGTTAAAGTTGTGACAAAACTTTTCAGCGGTTCTCGCCGTTGCCGCCGGCAGCGCGGTCAGCCGCCTTGCGGTCGGTTTTTTCCTTTACTTCCTGGCGCTTTTCGATGCCGGCCTCGGCCGAAGCAGCGGTCTTGTTGCGCGCCCCGACCGGTTCCTTGACCGCGCGTGCATTCGCCTTCATGACTTCCTTCTCGGCCTTGGTGCCCGCCTTGCCGCGGCCGCCGGTGGCCGTCGCATCCGCTTCCTTGCTGTTGGGCGCGGTGGTATTCGTGGCCAGGGCATTCACGTTGTCCGACTTGCCCGGCGCGACGCCGACCACGGCCGTGCTCTTGCCGACCACCTTGCCCGAGCTGTTGACGCCGGCGGCTTCCATGCCGGTCTTGGTGTGGCGCGAACCGGTATTGGCAGTGCCGTCGGTGCGCAGGCCGGTGCCGGACACGCCGGCGGCGGTGGTGTTCTGGCCGGAGACGGCCTGGCCGATGGCCGGCGAATTGGCGCTGGTCTGGGCTTGGGCGGAAACGACCACCAGGCCGGCGATGAGGGTGAAGAGCAGTTTGTTCATGATGTATCCCGTTTCAGGTGTTTGGCTGTTGAAATCAGGATAGGATCAGCGCCGGTTTGCCTCTGTTCGGCAGCGCACCCAGGGTAAGTACGCTGCCCGATCTTGTGTAACCGATTGTGAGTAAGAAAGAGCTTACTTGACGCCTGTAGGGCGCGCGTACAAGTCGATGATGTCGGTGATGCCGTCGCGGCACACCGGGCAGAACTGTTCGCTACGGTCGAACATGATGCATTGCATGGCGGGCCGGTAGTAGCCGCTGGCCTCGTAGTTGGCGCCTTCGAAAGCGCCGATGGCGTTGCGGTACGCGGCCTTGGCGAACAAGGCATTGCTGCGCGCCAGGTCTTCCTTGAACAGCTCGCTCATCTCCGATTCCGGGCGGTTGGCGGCGCGCAGGGCGGCGCGGCGTTGTTGATAAGCGCGCGACTCGGCTTCGTACTCGGCCTTCGGCCACGGCGTCGGCAGCGGCGTGCCGGCCTGCACGTGGCGCTTCCACTTCAACCGGGCCGGGTCGCGCAGCGCAGTCACGTTCGGCTCCCACGGCTCCATGCGCGTGCTGCTGGCCTGATAGGCCACCGGCGAGGTGTAGTACTCGTCCGCCAGGCCGGCGAAGTGATGGCCGAACTCGTGCACGAACAGGTAATCGGCCCAGTCGTTGCCGGCCGCCGCCGTGCTGAACTGGCCGAAGATGCCGCCGCCCCCATAGGTATCGTTGTTGACCAGGATTTCGATGAATTCGTAGGGCGCGTACTGGGCGATGTCGCGCAGCGCGCGATTGTCCAGCGTCAGCACGTAGCGCTCGCTGCCGAAGATGTCGTAGCGGGTGCCGAGCGCGGACGCGTGGTGCACGCCGGTGGACGGGCGCGAGATGCCCGATTCCTGGGTCGGCACCGCCATCGCCCAGACGTTGAAATCGTCCGCGCGCTCCTTGAACGGCGAGACGGCGAACAGGTGGTCGGACAGGCGGCGCGCATCGGCCTCGAATTTCTTCATGTCGGCCTGCGTATAGCCGTCGCCCAGGATCAGCAGGTCGACCTTGCGCGGCGACGGGCCGCTGTTCCTGACCGCAAACGGCCGCGCCGGCGCCGGCCCCTGCCTGCGCACCACGTCCTGGGCGTCGGTATCGACCTCGACGCTCCACGCCACCGAGAATGCGTTGCGCTCGTCGCGCCTGAGGATGCGCACGCGCACCGGGCGGTCCGGCTTGGGAAAGCGCACCGACTCGTGGAAGCCGCGGCTGATCTTGCTGGCTTCCTCCGTCGTCTTCCACTCGCCGAACACGGTGGAAAAGCCGCGCGAATACAGCAGGTCGCCGGTCTTGGCATCCACCACCTCGACCCGGTTGTTGCCGCGGTCGGTAGCGTCGAACGGCTGCGCCATGTCGCCGGGCCAGGGCAACGGCTCGATCAGCACGCGCTCGATGGCGTATTGCTCGCCGAGGGCGTTGCCGCTGTGGGTGTAGTCGAGGCGGACGGTGGCGGGCGGCTGCGCGATGGACGGCTGCGGCGCCGCGGTTGCCGTCACGCCGGCGCTGCACACCAGTGCCAGCGCGGCGGCCATCAGGCGGGTAAGGGAATGGGGCATGGGATCCTTGCATGAATTCACGGCATCGAAGTCATGGCATTGTAGACCGCGCCTTGGCGCTCGAGTGCACCGGCGATGCCCATCCGCCGTCGCAGAGGCGCCGGCCTGTCCTGATTACTTGTACTGGTACAGCGGCCGCCGGATCAGGATCGGCCGGATGTCGAGGCGCACGTTGTAGATCGAGTAGGCATCGTTGTAGGCCGACTGGTAGCCGACGCTGTCCGCGGTGCGCGTAAAACGGAACTCGAAGCCGAGATCCGGCTGCACGCCGTTCGGGCTGCCCAGGGTGATGCCGATGGCTTCCGGCTGGTCGCTGTCGATCAATTTGCTCATCAAGTCGACCACGGTGGCGTTGCCGAGGATGTCGGCGGAAAACAGCGGCTCGCGGTAGTACGGGCGCGACGGGTCCAGCTTGCCGTCGGCCTTGTCGGCGGCCGGCGTGAACGCGTGGGTGGCGATGTTGAAGCGGTCGCCGTTGTCGAGGTAGCTGACGCGCACGTTGTCGATGTTGAAGGCGCCCTCGTGCACGCTGGCGCCGGCCAGGTCGAGCACCAGCGCGCCCTTGTAGCCGATGATCTCGACCTCGCGGCTGGCCGAGACCACCATGGCGCTGTCCTCGTCGATGCCCAGGCCCAGTTTATACCCCTTGGCCAGCATCGCCGGCAGCATGCGCGCGAAGCGCCCGCGCACCAGCAGGTGCTGGTCGACGAACACGTCGTTGCCGACGAAGCCGAGGCCCTCGGTGATTTCCTGGCCGTCGGCCACGCCCAGCTTGAGCGTGGCCAGCACGGTGCGCGGACGGTTGAACATGGTGCTGCTCATGATGGCGGCGCCGGCGCTGGAGCCGGCGATCACGCCGCCGCGCCGGTACATGTCCCAGACGGCATCGAGCACGCGGGTATTGCTGCCGTCCTCGTGGCGCAGCGCGCGCGTGATGCGGCTCTGGTCGCCGCCCGAGAAAAAGGCGCCGCCAGCGTTGCGCACCGCCTGCGCCAGTTGCGGGTCGTCGGCCGCGGCCTGGTAGTCGCTGCCCGCCAGCTTGACCGCCACCGGCACGAAAAAGGCCTTGGCGCCGTAGCTGTTCAGCAGCTCCACCAGGCTTTTACCGGACCGCTCGGGATTGCCCGACGCCGATGCGAACACGGCGATGCCGGCGCCCTTGCCGCCGGCCAGCTTGACGATGCGCTCCCACACCGCGCCGTTGGCCGGCCGCAGGTTGCCGCCGATGATGACCAGCGACCCCTTGGCCGGCGCCGCCTTGGCGGGCGCCGCTTTCAGGAGCGGCGCGCCGGCGGCGGGACGCGCCATGCCCAGCAACACGCACAGCATGCACGACAAGAAACGCAAGGCAGACCGCGACATACACTTCCTTCCAATGGAGCAGACCGGTATCCGGAAACCTGTCTCGATAGAATGAACCATTCCATCACACCGGGTTCCAGGGTGTTAGCGTCATTGTAGAAGAGTCGCCGGAGTTTGATGGAAGTCGTGGAGCGGTGTCGTGCGGCGGACACGCATGATTGCCAGGATGAGCCGGCCGGCGCGGCCGGCTAGGACAAATAAATTTTCGGCAAAAAACGCTCCATGACGGTGTCCGGGCGCTTGGGCGCGGCGAAGCCGAAGCGTTCGAACAGGCTGTGCGCATCGTCGGTGTTGAGCATGAAGCGGCGCAGGTTCTGCAGGCTGGGATGCTCGACCACCACGCGGATCATCTGCTTGGCATAGCCGTGGCCGCGGAATTCGGGAATGACGAACACGTCCGCCAGGTGGGCGGTGGTGGCGTAATCGGTGATCACGCGCGCGAACGCGATCTGGCGTCCGTCGAGGTAACCGCCGAAGCACAGGGAGTTGTCGATCGAGCGTTCGACCATGTCGCGCGAGATGCCGACGGCCCAGGACGAACTTTCGCTCAGGAAGCGATAGATCATCGGCACGTCGAGCCTGGTGCGGTCGGTGCTGACCCGGAAACTGGAGTCGTTGGTGGTTAGCATCTTTTGACGTGGAACACCGGTCTGGTAAAAAAACCAATTCTAGCGCCGATCAACGCGGTACGAACGATTCGCGCAATCGTGCGTCGCCCGTCCTGGCGCCGCTGCGGCCTGCCGCCTTTTTCTGCGCAATGCTTGCGCAGTTTATAATCGATGCATCCCAGTATTCCTCGTCACCGCTCCCATCATGACCGCACAACTTTCCAAAAAAGGCGAAGCCTGGTCGGCCCGCTTCTCCGAACCCGTCTCCGACCTCGTCAAGCGCTATACCGCCTCGGTGTTCTTCGACAAGCGCCTGGCCCTGTTCGACATCCAGGGCTCGCTGGCCCACGCCGAGATGCTGGCCGCGCAAGGCATCATCAGCGCGCAGGACCGCGCCGAGATCGAGCGCGGCATGGCGCAGATCAAGGGCGAGATCGAGGCCGGCCAGTTCGAGTGGCTGCTCGACCTGGAAGACGTGCACCTGAACATCGAAAAGCGCCTGACCGAACTGGTCGGCGACGCCGGCAAGCGTTTGCATACCGGACGCTCCAGGAACGACCAGGTCGCCACCGACATCCGCCTGTACATGCGCGCCGCCATCGACGACGTGCTGGGCCTGCTGGCCGGCCTGCGCGGCGCGCTGGTCGACCTGGCCGAGCGCCACCACGACACCATCATGCCCGGCTTTACGCACTTGCAGGTGGCGCAGCCGGTGACCTTCGGCCACCATTTGCTGGCCTACGTGGAAATGTTCGGCCGCGACGCCGAGCGCATGCAGGACACGCGCCGCCGCGTGAACCGCCTGCCGCTGGGCGCCGCCGCGCTGGCCGGCACCACCTTCCCGATCGACCGCCTGCGCGTGGCCAAGACCCTCGGCTTCGAGGACGTGTGCCACAACTCGCTGGACGCCGTATCCGACCGCGATTTCGCGATCGAGTTCACCGCCGCCGCCTCGGTATTGATGATGCACATCTCGCGCATGTCGGAAGAGCTGGTGACCTGGATGAGCCCGCGCATCGGCTTCATCGATATCGCCGACCGCTTCTGCACCGGCTCGTCGATCATGCCGCAAAAGAAGAACCCGGACGTGCCGGAACTGGCGCGTGGCAAGACCGGCCGCGTCTACGGCCACCTGATGGGCCTGCTGACCCTGATGAAGGGCCAGCCGCTGGCCTACAACAAGGACAACCAGGAAGACAAGGAGCCGCTGTTCGACACCGTCGACACGCTGCTGGACACGCTGCGCATCTTCACCGACATGGCCGGCGGCATCACGGTCAAGGCCGGGAACATGCGCGCCGCCGCGCTGCAGGGCTACGCCACCGCCACCGACCTGGCCGACTACCTGGTCAAGAAGGGCCTGCCGTTCCGCGACGCCCACGAAGCCGTGGCGCACGCGGTGCGCGCCTGCGACGACGCCGGCTGCGACCTGTCCGAGATGTCGCTGGAGCGCCTGCAGGCATTCTCGCCGCTGATCGGGGAAGACGTGTTCGCCGTGCTGACCCTGGAAGGCTCGGTGGCGGCGCGCGACCACGTCGGCGGCACCGCGCCGGCGCAGGTGCGCAAGGCGATCGAACGCGTGCGCGGGCAGCTGGCCGAATAAGGCGGCTGGTCGCGTCGAATCGGGTTGCGGTCTGCCCCTCGGCGCGATGGAGCTGACGTTGATCGTAGGGTGGACGGGGGCGCCTAGACGGCTTCGCCGTCCACGCGTTCGACCGGCGCCGACACATCCGGCGACACGTCACCGTCATCCGCTCCCTGCCGCACCGCCTGGCCGGCGCCGCCGGCGCGCTCCCACCGCTACACTGCCCGCTTCTTCCGCCCATGCGCGGACCCGATATCCATACGCACCGGACCCGCCACGTGACTTCGAACGACCCGCCCAGCACTTCCCCGCGCGCCCTGCCCGCGCGCGCCTACGCCGCCTTCCTGTTCGACATGGACGGCACCATCCTCACCTCGATCAAGGCCGCCGAACGCGTCTGGAGCGCCTGGGCCGCCGGCCACGGCCTGGACGTCGCCGCCTTCGTGCCGACCATCCACGGCAAGCGCGGCGTGGACACCATCCGCAACCTGAACCTGCCGGGCGTCGACCCGGCGGCGGAAGTGCTGCGCATCATGCTGGCCGGGATCGAGGACGTGGCCGACATCGAAGGCATCCGCGGCGCCGCCGCCTTCCTGGCCAGCCTGCCCGCCGGGCGCTGGGCCATCGTCACCTCGGCGCCGCGCCGGTTGGCCGAGGCGCGCATTGCCGCCGCCGGCATGCCGCTGCCGGCGGTGCTGGTGGCGGCCGAGGACGTCGCGCGCGGCAAGCCGGCGCCGGACCCGTTCCTGCTGGGCGCGCAGAAGCTGGGCGTGGCGAGCGCCGATTGCCTGGTGTTCGAGGATACGCTGGCCGGCCTGCAGTCGGCCGCCGCCGCCGGCATGGACAGCGTGGTGGTCACGACCACGCACGCGCATCCGTTGGCAACCGACGTCGCCGCCGTGCTCGACTACGAAGACCTGCGTACTGAAGTGGCGCCGGACGGCGGCCTGCGCCTGGCGCGCCGCGGCGCCTGAACGGCTGCGGCCCGCGCCGACCGGCCGGATGCGATCCGGCCAGGGCGGCCGGCGTGGCCTTATTCGTGCCGGTAGACGCGCGGCGCCAGCGTCTCGGCATCGACCGGCAGGTCCGCCGCCGGCTGGTCCGGCTGCGCCGTGCTTTTCGGATACGGCGTGCCGTCGCGGTGGGTGTAGCGGTCGCTGTCCTCGTCGTACACCATGTCGATGTCCGGATAAGTGGCGCGGTCGCCCGGCACATTGGGGCCGACCGCGAGCATCAGCGCGCTGCCCCAGCTGCGGTTGACCAGCTGGTGGCCGTTCGGCCGGCCGGCCGGGAAGGCGGCGCAGTCGCCGGCGCGCATGATGGTCTCGCCTTCGTCGGTGACGAGGGTCAGCTCGCCCGACACCACCATCACGAATTCGTCTTCCTTCGAATGCCAATGGCGCTGCGACGACGCGGCGCCGGGCTTCAGCTCGACCAGGTTGACGCCGAACTGGCTCAGGCCGCCCGCCTCGCCCAGCGCCTGGCGGCTGCGCCCGTTCACCGCTTCGGCGAACGCTTCGGGATAATCGGTGCCGGTCAGCACGGGGATGATGCTCAAGTCTAGCCTGGACATGGGACGACGCTCCTCTGATTGAATGGTGTGCGGCACCAGCATAGCCTATCTTGCCGAAGGCGCCGTTGCGCGTGCGTGCGGTGCGGTCGGACGGCGCGCATGGACGCCATCGTATCGGCCGGCGACTACCGCCTGGCCGACCGCATCCGCCCGCAGCCGGAAACGCAGATCCGCGAGGAAGCGGCGTTCCTGGCGTCGCAAGTCCTGCGCATCAAGCGCAAGCCGTTTACCAGGGCGCCGGTGCGCTGGGCGAGTGTCAGGGGATATGCCGACGTGGTGCGCCGCCACCTTGCGATCGCGTCCGGCATCGGCGACCCGGCGCAGGCCGCGCGCCTGCAGGCGCTGGCGGTCCGCCTGATCGACAATCCATCGCTGCGCGCGGCGGTGCGCGCCGATATCGCCCGGCGCGCGGATTCGCCGCGCCTGGACCTGTACCGGCGCGGCTGGAACAAGCACGGCCGCAGGCGGCGCAACCCGCGCTAGACGGGTTGCCCGCGGCGCCGGCCCGCCTGCACGGTGCCGGCCCTACCGCGGAGCCGAGCGCCGCCGCCGACCCGATGCCCGCCGCTCAGGCGTGCTTCAGCACCAGCGTCAGGATGTCGTAGCTGGCCACCAGTTCCTCGTGCTGGTTGGTGACCTGCACGTCCCAGGCCACCACGCCCTGCCCGCGCCCGGCCTCGTCGGTGCGGTTGCGGTCCACCTTGCGCTTGCAGGTCAAGCGCGCGCGGATGGTGTCGCCGATCGCCACCGGCGCCACGAAGCGCAGATTGTCGAGGCCATAGTTGGCCAGCACCGGTCCCGGCGCCGGCGACACGAACAGGCCGGCCGCCGCCGACAGCACGAAGTAGCCATGCGCGATGCGCTTGCCGAATTGCGTGTCCTTCGCCGCGATCTCGTCGAAGTGCATGTAGAAATAATCGCCCGAGACGCCGCCGAAATTCACGATGTCGGCCTCGCTCACGGTGCGGCGGTGGGTCAGCAGCGAGTGGCCGACCTGCAGGTCCTCGAAGTGGCGGCGGAACGGGTGGATATCCGATTCCTTGACGGCGCCGCCGCGCACGTACTCCCCCGTCACCGCGGCCAGCATGGTGGGCGAGCCCTGCACCGCCGCGCGCTGGAGAAAATGTTTGACGGCGCGGATGCCGCCCAGCTCCTCGCCGCCGCCGGCGCGTCCCGGCCCGCCGTGCTTGAGTTGCGGCAGCGGCGAGCCGTGGCCGGTGGAATCCACCGCCGCTTCGCGTTCCAGGATGTGCACGCGGCCGTGCGAGGCGGCGGCCACCGGCACCGCGTGCGCGGCGATGGCCGGATCGCGCGTCACCAGCGTGGTCACCAGGCTGCCGCGCCCGCGCGCCGCCAGTTCCAGCGCCTCGTCGATGCCGTCGTACGGCATCAGGGTGCTGACCGGGCCGAAGGCTTCGATGTCGTGCACGGCGTCGTTGCGCATGGCGTCGCGGCACAGGAGCAGCGTGGGCGAGAAATAGGCGCCGCCGCCGCCGCCCGCGCCGACCGGATTGAAACCGTCGCGCGCGCCGAACAGGATCTCGTTGCCGCGCGCCAGCCGTTCCACCCGTTCGGACACGTCGCGGTGCTGGTCCATCGAAGCCAGCGCGCCCATGCGCACGCCGTCCATCTTCGGATTGCCCACCACGATCTTCGCCAGCCGTTCGCGCAGGCGCTGGCCGACCGCCTCGACGTGCTGCCGCGGCACGATCACGCGCCGGATCGCCGTGCACTTCTGGCCGGCCTTGCCGGTCATCTCGCGCGCGACCTCCTTCACGAACAGGTCGAATTCCGGGTCGTCCGGCGTGACGTCCGGCGCCAGGATGGCGGCGTTGAGCGAATCCGCCTCGGCGGTGAACGGCACGCCTTCGCGCAGCAGATTCGCGTTGCTGCGCAGCTTGACGGCGGTATCGGCCGAGCCGGTGAAGGTGACGGCGTCGAAGCCGGTCAAACGGTCCAGCAAATCGCCGGTGCCGCCGATGACCAGCTGCAGCGCGCCTTCCGGCAGCAGGCTTGAATCCATCATCATCTTCACCACCGTGTGCGTGAGGTAGCTGGTGGCGGTGGCCGGCTTGGCGATGCACGGCATGGCGGCGAGAAAACTCGGTGCGAATTTTTCCAGCAGCCCCCAGATCGGAAAATTGAAGGCGTTGATGTGCACGGCGACGCCGCCGCGCGGCACCAGGATGTGGGTGCCGGCGAAGCCGCCGCGCTTGCCCAGCGCCATGGCCGGGCCTTCGTGCAGCACGTTCGACGAGGGCAGCTCGCGCCCGCCCATGCTGGCGTAGGCGAACAGGGTGCCGATGCCGCCTTCGACGTCGACCCAGCTGTCAGGACGGGTGGCGCCGGTCAGGTGCGAGATCTCATACAACTCTTCCTTGCGCTCCATCAGGTACAGCGCCAGGGCTTTCAGGCGCTGGGCGCGTTGCTGGAAATCGAGCTGCATCAGGCTGCGGATGCCGGTCTTGCGGGCGTAGTGCAGGGCTTCGGCGAAGTCGATCGGTTCGGCATGGGTGTGGTAGATCAGGCCGTTGTCGAGGGCGCTGTGCAGGGGCTGGTGGGCTTGCTGGCCGTGCCAGCGGCCGGCGATGTGGCTTTGCAGGGTGGTGGGGGTGTGCATTTGCTTGTCTCCTCCGATCGGGCTATCTGGTTCGGTTGTTTTTCGATCGTTGATGCTATGTATGGGTCCCCGCCTGCGCGGGGACGACGTATCAACGGTACGTATCCTAGAAACCGTCGCCCCCGCGCAGGCGGGGGCCCATGCTGAGCGTGATTCGATAAAACTAGTTTTTAGGCCGGTGCGGCGCTTCGAACACCATGCGCCGCCGATCCGCTTCCATCTCGGTGAACGCCTCCACCTCGCGCATGCCCTGCATCGAGCGCACGGCCAGGTCGTGGTACTGGCGCGTCCCATGGCTCTTCCACGCGATCTCCTCGTCCGTCACCGCGCGCACCACGCGCGCCGGGGCGCCCAGCACCAGGCTGCGCGGCGGGATCGCCATGCCGGCCTTCACGAAAGCGGCGGCGCCGACGATCGATTCGGCGCCGACCACGGCCTTGTCCATCACCACCGCGTTCATCCCGACCATGGCGTTGCGCCCCACGCGGCAGCCGTGCAGCACGGCGCCGTGGCCGACGTGGCCATCCACTTCGACCACCGTGTCGTCCTCGGGAAAGCCGTGCATCACGCAGGTGTCCTGTAGGTTGGCGCCCTCTTCCAGGACCAGGCGCCCGAAGTCGCCGCGCAGCGAGGCCAGCGGGCCGACGTAGCAGCGCGGGCCGACGATCACGTCCCCGATCAGCACCGCGCTCGGATGCACATAGGCGCTCGGGTGCACCACCGGGCGCAGGCCGTCGATCTCGTATACCTTGACCATGCCTACACCCGCTCGATGACCACGGCGATGCCCTGGCCGACGCCGATGCACATCGTGCACAGCGCATAGCGCCCGCCGGTGCGCTGCAGTTGGTACAGCGCGCTGGTCACCAGGCGCGCGCCGGAGGCGCCGAGCGGGTGGCCGATGGCGATCGCGCCGCCGTTCGGGTTCACGTACGCCGCATCGTCGGCCAGGCCGAGGTCGCGCAGCACCGCCAGGCCTTGCGCCGCGAAGGCTTCGTTCAGCTCGATCACGTCCATCTGCCCGATCGTCAAGCCGGTCTGCGCCAGCACCTTCCTGGTGGCCGGCGACGGGCCGAAGCCCATGATGCGCGGCGCCAGGCCGGCGGTGGCCATGCCGAGCACGCGCGCACGCGGCGTCAAGCCGAAGCGTTCGATGGCGCCAGCGGAGGCCAGCAGCAGCGCGCAGGCGCCGTCGTTGAGGCCGGAGGCGTTGCCGGCGGTGACCGTGCCGTCCGCCGTCACCACGCCTTTCAGCTTGGCCAGCGCCTCGATGGTGGTGTCCGGACGCGGATGCTCGTCCGTGTCGAACACGCGCGAGTCACCCTTCTTGCCATGGATCGTCACCGGGACGATTTCATCCTCGAACACCCCGGCCGCATGGGCCGCGGCCCAGCGCTGCTGGCTGCGCAGCGCGAAGGCGTCCTGGTCGGCGCGCTCGATGCCGAACTCGCGCGCCACGTTCTCGGCGGTCTCCGGCATCGAATCGATGCCGTACTGCGCCTTCATCCTGGGGTTCACGAAGCGCCAGCCGAGCGTCGTGTCCTCGATCTTCGCCGCGCGCGCAAAGGCACTGTCGGCCTTGCCCATCACGAAGGGTGCGCGCGTCATGCTTTCCACGCCGCCGGCGACGATCAGCTGCGCCTCGCCGGCGCGGATGGCGCGCGCGGCGCTGCCGACCGCATCCAGGCTGGAGCCGCACAGGCGGTTGATGGTATTGCCCGGCACCTCTGGCGGCAGGCCGGCCAGCAGGCCCGCCATGCGGCCGACGTTGCGGTTGTCCTCGCCGGCCTGGTTGGCGCAGCCGTAATACAGGTCGTCGACGGCGGCCCAGTCCACGCCCG
Source organism: Massilia forsythiae (assembly GCF_012849555.1). Lineage (NCBI taxonomy): Bacteria > Pseudomonadati > Pseudomonadota > Betaproteobacteria > Burkholderiales > Oxalobacteraceae > Massilia > Massilia forsythiae. The sequence continues at coordinate 2,636,267 of NZ_CP051685.1, read as the reverse complement.
GGTTGCGTTCGATGAGCGCGGCGATCGGCAGCGCGGCCAGGTCGTCGGCGCGCACGCCGGCCAGGGACCCGCCGTAGCGGCCGAACGGGGTGCGGATGGCGTCGACGATGTAGGCATCGTTCATGTCAGTCTCCTTGGTGATCCTATGGTTCAGTTCCGGACACGCTTGTCGAGCACGCGGCGCGCCTTGCCGGTCAGCGAGCGCTCGATGCCCTGCGGCGGCAGCAGGCGCACGGCGGCGCTCACGCCGATATGGGTCTTGATGCGGTGCCGGAGGTCGTGCGCGAGGACGTCGATGGCGCCTGGGGCCGCGGCGCCGTCGCGCAGCTCACACAGCACCTCCAAGGCATCCAGGTGGCCGTCGCGCGTGACGACGAGTTGATAATGCGGCGCCAGCGCCGGCATCGCCAGCACGATTTCCTCGACCTGGCTCGGGAACACGTTCACGCCGCGGATGATCAGCATATCGTCCGAACGCCCGCCGATGCGGCCCATGCGGCGCATCGCGCGCGCGCTCGGCGGCAGCAGTTTCGTCAGGTCGCGCGTGCGGTAGCGGACGATCGGCAACGCTTCCTTGGTCAGCGAGGTGAACACCAGCTCGCCTTCCGCGCCGTCGGGCAGCACTGCACCGGTGTCGGGGTCGACGATCTCCGGATAGAAGTGGTCTTCCCAGACGGTCGGACCGTCCTTGCTCTCGATGCATTCGCTGGCCACGCCCGGCCCCATCACCTCGGACAGGCCGTAGATGTCGAGCGCGTCGATGCCGGCGCCGAGCTCGATCTCGCGCCGCATGGCGTCGCTCCACGGTTCGGCGCCGAAGATGCCGACCTTCAGCGAGGAATGCGCCGGATCGACGCCCTGGCACCTGAACTCCTCGAGGATGTTCAGCATGTACGAGGGCGTGACCATGATGATCGACGGCTGGAAGTCGCGGATCAGCTGCACCTGTTTTTCGGTCTGGCCGCCCGACATCGGCACCACGGTGCACCCGAGGCGCTCGGCGCCGTAGTGCGCGCCCAGGCCGCCGGTGAACAGGCCGTAGCCGTAGGCAACGTGCACCATGTCGCCGGGACGGCCGCCGGCGGCGCGGATCGAGCGCGCCACGAGGTCGGCCCAGGTGTCGATGTCGCGCCGCGTGTAGCCGACCACGGTCGGCTTGCCGGTGGTGCCGGACGAGGCGTGCACGCGCACCACCCGTTCGCGCGGCACCGCGAACAGGCCGAACGGATAGTTGTCGCGCAGGGTGGCCTTGTCGGTAAACGGAAATTTCGCCAGGTCGGCCAGCGTGCGCAGATCGTCGGGATGCACGCCGGCGGCGTCGAAGGCCCGGCGGTAGTGCGCGACATTGTCGTAGGCGTGGCGCAGGCTCCAGCGCAGGCGTTGCAGCTGCAGCGCCTGCAGTTCGTCGCGGCTGGCGCGTTCGATCGGCTCGAGCTCGGCGGGGTCGGGCGTGCGTTGCACCATGTCGGTCTCCTGTCAGGCTGCGCCGGTTGTGGCGCCGGGCGCGTCGACCGGCACCAGCGTGCCGGCCACGCGATGCGACTTGCCGCGGAACAGGGCGATCGCCCGCCCTTCCCCGTTGCGCACGGTGACGTCGTAGACGCCGGTCTTGCCGGCCAGCGCCTGCTCGACCGCTTCCGCGCTCAACAAATCGCCTTCGCGGCCCGGCGCCAGGTAATCGATGCTGCAGCCGGCGCCGACCGTGTTGGCGTTGTGCGAATTGCAGGCGAAGGCGAAGGCGCTGTCGGCCAGCATGAAGATATAGCCGCCGTGGCAGCTGCCATGGCCGTTGAGCATGTCGGCGCGCACCGGCATCGACATGCGCGCGTAGCCGGGGCGGATCGCGTCCAGCGTCATGCCGAGCGCCCGGCTGGCCGGATCGCGTTCGTACATGGTCTTGCCGGCCAGTTCGGCCAGCCGTTGTTGCTGTTCTTGCGGATCAGCGTGCATGGAAACGCGCCTCCAGCGGATCGGCGGCCAGCTTGCGGCGCAGCAGCGGCGACATCCGGTAACGGTCTTCGCCGTACACGTCCGCCAGGTTGGCCAGCACGGCGCCGACCTGGCGCAGGCCGATGGCGTCGGCCCAGGCCAGCGGCCCGCACGGGTAGTTGACGCCCTTCTGCATCGCGAGGTCGACCGCGGCGGCGCTGCACACGCCCTGGTTGACGGCGTCGGCCGCCTCGTTGGCCAGCATGGCGACGGTGCGCATCACCGCCATGCCGGGTACGTCGTCCAGGCGCGTGACAGCGAAGCCGGCCGCCTGGAACAGGCCGACCGCGGCTTGCCAGGCGACCTCGCCGCACTGGTCGGCGCGCGCCAGCGCGATGCGGGTGGCGCCCGCCGGATCGAGCAGCAGGTCGAACAGCACGGTGTCCTCATAGCCGTCGTCGGCGGCGCGCTGGGTGGCGCTGCGGCCGTCGGTCAGGAAGATGCTGGCGCCGTGGGCATGGAAAGCCGGCGCCTCGCGGCCCTCGACGCCGTCCAGCAAGCCCGGGTGGGCGACGTCGACGCCGGTCGCCGCCAGGCGCGCGTTCACCACGTCGTGCAGCGCGTCGAACGCCGGATTGGATGCACCGGACGCGCCATGCGCGCGCGTGACGCGCACGCCGTGCGGACGCTCGGCCTGCGGTTCGTTCTGCACTTGCGGCGGCAGCGCGTCGCCGCCGTAGCGGTAGAAGCCGCGCCCGGACTTGCGGCCGAGGAAGCCGGCGTTCACCAGTTCCTGCTGCAGCACCGAGGGCGTGAAGCGCGGGTCGTTGAAGTAGGCGGCGAACACCGATTGCGTCACCGCGAAGTTCACGTCGTGGCCGATCAGGTCCATCAGCTCGAACGGTCCCATGCGGAAACCGCCGGCCTCGCGCATCACGGCGTCGATGGTGGCGGCATCGCCCGCGCGTTCGTTCAGCAGGCGCAGCGCCTCGGCATAGAACGGACGCGCCACGCGGTTGACGATGAAGCCGGGCGTGGACGTCGCATGCACCGGCTGCTTGCCCCAGGCCGCGGCGGTGGCGTACACCGTATCGGCCACGGCGCGCCCGGTGGCGACGCCGCTGATCACCTCGACCAGCGCCATCAGCGGCACCGGATTGAAAAAGTGCATGCCGGCCAGGCGCTCGGGCCGTTGCAATGGCGCCGCGATGGCGGTCACCGAGATCGACGAGGTGTTGGTGGCCAGGATGCAGTCCGCGCCGACGATGCCTTCCAGGCGCGCGAACAATTCGCGCTTGACCTGCACATCCTCGACCACCGCCTCGATCGCCAGCGCGGCATCGTGCAGCTCGTCCAGCGACTTGGCAGGCAGCAGGCGCGCGCGGGCGCCGTCGGCATCGGGCGCCTGCATGCGGCCCTTCGCCACCAGCTTGTCGAAGCCGGCGCCGATGCCGGCAATCGCCTGGTCCAGCGCGTCGGGACGGGTATCGAACAGGCGCACCGTGTGCCCGGCGGCGGCGGCCACCTGGGCGATGCCGGCGCCCATGGCGCCGCTGCCGATCACGGCCACCACGCTGCCCGGCGGCAGGGGCTGGACCGCTGCCTGGTTCGTCGACGCCTGGCTCGTTGCGGCTTGACTCGTCGATATCTCGTTCATGGCGTCCTCCCTTTATTTTCCCTGGAAGCGCGGCTGGCGCTTGTCGATGAAGGCGGCCACGCCTTCGCGGTAATCGTGGCTGTGGCCGAGTTCGCGCATCATCTGCGCTTCCAGCGCCAGTTGCTGGTCGAGCGTGTTGGTCCAGCTGGCCAGCAGCGCGCGTTTGGTATAGGCCAGGCCTTTCGTGGGCGCGCCGGCGAAGTGGGTGGCCATGGCGATCGCTTCGTTCATCAGTTCCGCATCCGGCACGCAGCGCCAGATCAGGCCCCATTCCTCGGCCTTGGCGGCCGGCAGGCGCTCGCCCAGCAGCGCCAGGCCCATCGCGCGCGCGGGGCCGACCAGGCGCGGTAAGGCCCAGGTACCGCCGGTGTCCGGAATCAGGCCGAGTTTCGAGAACGCTTCGATGAAGCTGGCCGATTGCGCGGCCAGCACGATGTCGCAGGCCAGCGCCAGGTTGGCGCCGGCGCCGGCGGCCACGCCGTTGACGGCGCAGATCACCGGCAGCGGCAGCGTGCGCAGGGTCTTGACCAATGGCGCGTAGTACCGCTCGACCGATTCGCCCAGGTCGACGCCGGGCGCGCCGGGTTCGACCGCGCGGTCGTTCAAGTCCTGGCCGGCGCAAAAGGCGCGGCCGGCGCCGGTGAGCAGCAGCACGCGCACGCTGTCGTCGGCTTGCACCCGGTCGAGGGCGGCGCGTACTTCGGTGTGCATCGCCTGCGTAAAACTGTTCAGGCGCTCGGGGCGGTTCAGGGTCAGGGTGGCGATGCCGTTGTCGATCGTGAACTGGATGGTCTCGTAAGTCATCGGGTTTCCTCGTTTGTTTGCGCTGTGCTTGAGCGATTTCCACCAATAGCCCATACATCGTCGTCCCCGGCCTAGGCGGCCCCTTGGCGGGGATCCATGCAGCGCGTGAGCGTATGCGGCTTAATCGACGACCGCGTAGTTTCAAGCTCGGTATGGGTCCCCGCCTGCGCGGGGACGACGGTCTTCAAGCTTGCGATCATCAAGTCAGGTATTCCCTCACTCCGCCGCATCGAAATCGATCACCACCCGGTCCGTCACCGGAAAACTCTGGCAACTCAGTACGAAGCCGCGCGCCACCTCGTAGTCCTCGAGCGCGTAGTTGACGTCCATGTCGACCGTCCCTTCCAGCACCTTGCAGCGGCAGGTCGAGCACACGCCGCCCTTGCAGGAATAGCGCATGTCCAGGCCGGCGCGCAGGCCGGCGTCGAGCACCGATTCCCTGTCCTTGTCCATGCTGAAGGTGGCGTGGCTGCCGTCCATGATCACGGTCACCTCGGTTTGCTGGCGCACCTGGGCGGCGGGCGCGTGGCGCGCCTTGCGCCCGGCCTTGCCGGCATTGGCGGCGAACAGTTCGATGCGGATGCGCTCCTTGGGCATGCCGGCTTCCTGCAGCGCGTTCGAGACGCCGTGCATCATGTCTTCCGGCCCGCAGATGAATGCGTGGTCGACGTCTTCCACGCGCAGCCAGTGGCGGAACAGCTGGCGGCACTTGGCTTCGGTGATGCGGCCGTTGAACAGCTCGATGTCCTGCTGCTCGCGGCTCATCACATAGACCAGGTTGAGGCGTTCCATGTACACGTCCTTCAGCTCGGCCAGCTCGTCGCGGAACAGCACCGAGGACGAGGCGCGGTTGCCGTACAGGATAGTGAAACGGCTGTGCGGCTCGGCCAGCAGCGTGGTCTTGGCGATCGACAGGATCGGCGTGATGCCGCTGCCGGCCGCGAACGCCAGGTAGTGGTGCCGCGCGGCGGGGTCGAGCGGCAGGTTGAAGCGGCCTTCCGGCGCCATCACGTCCAGTGTCACGCCGGGACGGATGCAGTCGTTGGCCCAGGTCGAGAACAGGCCGCCGGGCACGCGCTTGATCGCCACCCGCAGCCGCTCGTCCTGCACCGCCGAGCAGATCGAATACGAGCGGCGCACGTCCTCGCCGTCGATCATCGCGCGCAAGGTCAGGTGCTGGCCCTGGCGGTATCGAAAAGCGTCTTTCAGGCGCGGCGGCACGTCGAAGCCGACGACGATCGCCTCGCGCGTCTCGTGCTTTACGGTGGCCACGGTCAGGGGGTGGAACTTGGTCATCTTGTCTCGCTGTCGCTTTCAAAAACCGCGTCAAACCGTCGCGAGCGGCAGCAGTTCGGGAGGAGAAGCGCAGCTGTACGTGAGTACAGCGAGCATCGCAGTCCCGAAATGCAACGCGCAGCAGGTTTGGCACGGTTTTTCAATGGCATTTGAAATAGTCGAACGGCTCGCGGCAGTCGAGGCACTGGTACAGCGCCTTGCACGGCGTCGAGCCGAACTGGCTGGTGAGGCGGGTGTGATTGGAACCGCAGTGCGGGCAGGCGACCTGCGGCGCCCGGATCGCATGGCGCCCGACGCCGTTCGCCAGGCCGCTGATGTCGATCACCTGCTGCACCGGCGGCGCGATGCCGTAGCCCTTCAGGGCGGCGCGGCCGGCATCGCTCATCCAGTCGGTGGTCCAGGCCGGCGACAGGCGGCTGTCGATGCGCACCCGCGCCAGGCCGTGCGCTTTCAACGCGGCCTGCACGTCCTCGGCGATCACCGCCATCGCCGGGCAGCCGGAATAGGTCGGCGTGATCGTCACCACCCACTCGCCGGCGGCGGCGTCGAAGACGACCGCGCGCACGATGCCCAGGTCGACCACCGAGATCACCGGGATTTCCGGATCGGGAACCTGGCCGAGCCAGTCCCACACCTGTTCCGGCGTGACGGCCGGCGCAGGCGCAGTCACAGGCACGATCGCGGGCGTATCCATGCTGGTCTCCGTCACCATTCGGCGCCGGGATAGGCGCGCTGCAGGAACTGCATCTCGGCCAGCAGGTAGCCGAGGCGCTCGCCGTGCCGGCCCTGCTTGCCGCCGCGCTGCATGTAGGCCTCCGGGTCCGGCATGCGCAGGGTCGCTTCCTCGAACACTTCGCCCACGTGCTGCAGGAAGGCGGCGCGCAGGGCGTCCGGCGCGGGCGCGACGCCCTGCGCCAGCATGGCGCGCTCGACCTCGTCGTAGACGAAGAATTCGCCGGTATAGGTCCACAACGCGTCGACGGCGGCCTGCATCCTGGCGTGGCTGGCCTCGGTACCGTCGCCCAAACGCACCACCAGGTCGCCGCTGCGGCGCAGGTGGTAGGTCACTTCCTTGATCGACTTTTCGGCGATCTCGGCGATGCGCCGGTCGCTGGACGCCAGCAGCGCGCGCATCAGGAAGTAGTGCCAGGTGTCGAAGAAGAACTGGCGCACCATGACCTGCGCGTAGTCGCCGTTGGGCTGCTCGACCAGCAGGCAGTTGCGGAATGCGCGCACGTCGCGCAGGTAGGCCAGGCGGTCCTCGTCGCGGCCCGCGCCCTCGACTTCGCCGGCGTAAGTCAGCCACATGCGGGTCTGGCCGAGCAGGTCGAGGGCGACGTTGGTCAGCGCCATGTCTTCTTCCAGCGCGGGGCCCTTGCCGCACAGCTGGGACAACTGCTGCGACAGGATCAGGGCGTTGTCGCCCTGGCGCAGCAGGTAGTCGAAGCGGGCGTCCACGTCCGGCCTCACAGGTTCTTGACTTCTTCCGGCATCGGGAAGAAGGTCGGGTGGCGGTACACCTTGCTGTTGGACGGCTCGAACAGCGCGTCCTTGTCGGCCGGGCTGGAAGCGACGATGTCGGCCGCCTTGACCACCCAGATCGACACGCCTTCGTTACGGCGCGTATAGACGTCGCGCGCGTTGTTGACCGCCATGCCGGCGTCGGGGGCGTGCAGGCTGCCGACGTGCTTGTGGGCGAGGCCGTGCTGGCTGCGGATGAAGACTTCCCACAGGGGCCATTCTTTGCTCATTGTTGTCTCCGTGTTTTTATGATGCGCCACCATCTCGTCGTTCCCGCGGAGGCGGGAACCCATACGTAGCATCCATGGTTCGCTCAGCATGGGTCCCCGCCAAGGCGGCCGGCCAGGCCGGGGACGACGGCGATGGCTGTTCTCAGGCTGCGGTTTGCTTCGCCGCCTGTTTATCGGCATGCGCCACCAGCGCCTCGCGGAACCAGGCGCCGTCTTCCCACGCCGTCACGCGCGTACGCAGGCGCTCGCGGTTGCACGGGCCGTTGCCCTTCAAGACGTCCTGGAATTCGGTCCAGTCGATGTCGCCGAAGTCGTACTGGCCGCGTTCCTCGTTCCAGCGCAAGTCCGGATCGGGAATGGTCAAGCCCAGGAATTCGGCCTGCGGCACGGTCTGGTCGACCATGCGCTGGCGCAGCTCGTCGTTGGAGAACAGCTTGATGCGCCACTTGCTCGACTGGGCGCTGTTGACCGACTCGGCGTCCGACGGGCCGAACATCATCAGGGAAGGCCACCACCAGCGGTCGAGCGCATCCTGCGCCATCGCCTTCTGTTCGGGCGTGCCCTGCGCCAGCTTCAGCATGATGTCGTAGCCCTGGCGCGCGTGGAAGGATTCTTCCTTGCAGACGCGCACCATGGCGCGCGCGTACGGTCCGTACGAGCAGCGGCACAGCGGGATCTGGTTGATGATCGCCGAGCCGTCCACCAGCCAGCCGATGGCGCCCATGTCGGCCCAGCTGAGGGTCGGGTAGTTGAAGATGCTCGAATACTTGGCCTTGCCGGCGTGCAGCGCCTCTAGCAATTCGTCGCGCGACACGCCCAGCGTCTCGGCGGCGCCGTACAGGTACAGGCCGTGGCCGGCCTCGTCCTGGATCTTGGCCAGCAGGATCGACTTCCTCTTGAGCGTGGGCGCGCGCGTTACCCAGTTGCCTTCCGGCAGCTGGCCGACGATCTCGGAATGCGCGTGCTGCGAGATCTGGCGCACCAGCGTCTTGCGGTAGGCGTCGGGCATCCAGTCCTTGGCTTCGATCTTGACGCCGGCGTCGATGCGCGCCTGGAACGCCTGTTCTTCCGCGCTCATGTCGGCGGCGGTTCGTACTTGCTTGAGGCCGGTTTCCACCAGTTGGGCGTACATATCGTCTCCCTTGTCTCCTGTATCGATCCATAATACGATACAAGAATATCGATGTACACCAGAATTTTGAATCATATCGACCGCAAACAGACAACCAACACGTGTCAGGAACTTATGCCGGCAAGCAGCGTCAACCAATGGATCGATGACTTCCTCGCCGCCGATCCGCCACGCGCCAAATCGCTGGTGATGACGATCTTCGGCGACGCCATCGCCCCGCACGGCGCACGCCTGTGGCTGGGCAGCCTGATCGAACTGGTGGCGCCGCTGGGCGTCACCGACCGCCTGGTGCGCACCAGCGTGTTCCGCCTGGCCCAGGAAGGCTGGCTGACGGCCAGCCGCGAGGGCCGGCGCAGCAGCTACGCCCTTGACGAGCACGCGCGCGCGCGCTTCGAGCGCGCCAACCGGCGCATCTACGCGCGCCCCGGCCAGGACTGGGACGGCAGCTGGACCCTGCTGCTGGCGCCCAACGGCAGCATCGATGCCGAGCTGCGCGCCGCCGTGCGCAAGGAACTCGAATGGGAAGGTTTTTCCATGCTGGCGCCGGGTGTGCTGGCGCATCCGGCCTTCGACGGCGCCGCCCTGGCCGAGATCCTGGCGCGCGTGCAGGCCGGCGGCAAGGTGTTCGTCTGCCGCGCCGCCGACATGCCGGGCGTGGACGGCCGGCCGCTCGCCGAACTGGTGCGCGAAGGCTGGGACCTGTCCGGCACGCAGGCCGGTTACCGGCACTTCGTCGAGACCTTCGCGCCGCTGCCGGACCTGCTGCGCACGGCGGCGCAGCCGGGCACGGGCAGCGGCATCGCGCCGCGCGAGGCGTTCGTGCTGCGCAGCCTGCTGGTGCACGCCTACCGCCGCGTGCAGCTGCACGACCCGATGCTGCCGCTGCCCCTGCTGCCCGATCCGTGGCCGGGCATGGAAGCCTATGCACTGGCGCAGGCCGTCTACCGCCTGCTGTGGGAAGCGGCGCAAACGCACGTCGTGCAGGTGCTGCAACGGGAAGATGCGGCGGCGCCGGCGGCGGATGCGGCGTTCCATGCGCGCTTCGAGGGCTTGCCGCCCGGCGGCGCCTGATCCATTCGCGGCGTGGAAAGCGGTATCATGCACGCCTGCCTTCAACACCTCCAACAACAGGACACACCATGTCTATCAAGATCAGCAGCCGGTTCGACGCCGGCGCCATCGACATCGTCGACGCCACCAGCGCCGGCGCCATCGACTTGAACATCCGCAAGGATTCGCACGCCGACATCACCCAGTGGTTTTATTTCCGCCTGCAGGGCGCGCAGGGCGAGCCGTGCACCATCCGCCTGCTCAACGCCGGCCAGTCGGCCTACCCGAAGGGCTGGGAAGACTACAGCGCCATGGCCAGCTACGACCGCATCGACTGGTTCCGCGTGCCCACCAGCTTCGACGGCCAGGTGCTCACCATCGAGCACACCCCGGCCATGGACAGCGTCTACTACGCCTACTTCGAGCCGTATTCGTGGGAGCGCCACCTGGAACTGCTGGACCGCGCCCAGCTCGCCGAGAACGTGCGTATGCTCGACCTGGGCTCGACCGTCGACGGCCACGACCTGAACCTGCTGGTGATCGGCGAGCCTGACGCGGGCAAGAAGAAGGTGTGGGTGATCGCGCGCCAGCACCCGGGCGAAACCATGGCCGAATGGTTCGTGGAAGGCATGCTGGACGCCCTGCTCGACCCGGCCCACCCGTTCGGCCGCCAGCTGCTGAAGGAAGCGGTGTTCTACGTGGTGCCGAACATGAACCCGGACGGTTCGGTGCGCGGCAACCTGCGCACCAACGCCGCCGGCGCCAACCTGAACCGCGAGTGGGCCACCCCGAGCATGGAACGCAGCCCGGAAGTGTTCCTGGTGAAGCAGAAGATGCACGAGACGGGCGTCGACATGTGCCTGGACGTGCACGGCGACGAGGGCCTGCCCTACGTCTTCATCGCCGGCAGCGAATCGCTGCCGGATTTCACGCCCGAGCAGGCGGCGGCGCAAAAGGCGTTCTCGGACGCCTTCATGGTCGCCAGCCCGGACTTCCAGGACGTGCACGGCTACGGCGAGACGGCCTACAGTGAAGAAACCCTCACCATGGGGTCGCCGCACATCACCCACGCCTTCGGCTGCCTGTCGCTGACGCTGGAACTGCCGTTCAAGGACAACGCCAACGACCCGGACCCGCACGTGGGCTGGGACGGCGCGCGCAGCGCGCGCCTGGGCGCGGCGGTGCTGCAGCCGGTGCTGCAGGCGGTGCGCGCGCTGAAGAAGTAAGCCGCGTTCGCGGGCCGGCGCCACCGGGCAAATTCGCCCGGTGGCGCCGTACGTTTACCCTGTTACAGGAACGTGAACACCTGTTCCTGGCTCAGGCGCGACTTGGGCGCCGCGGCATTGAAATCGCCCGGTGCGCTGTAGCCGCAGCTCAGCATCACCAGGCTGGTCAGGCCCTGCTCGTGCAGGCCGAATTCCTTGTCCAGCACGCCCAGGTCGATGCCTTCCATCGGCGTGGTGTCGACGTCCAGCGCCGCCGCGCCCAGCATGGCGGCGCCCAGCGCGATGTACACCTGCTTTTCCAGCCATTGCGGCAAGTCCTTGTCGGTATAGCGGTGCTGGTCGACGTAGCCCTTGCGCGCGCCGTGCTGGCGCGCCTTGGCGGCGGCGTCCGGCAAGCGGCCGTCGCGCTCTTCCTGCGCCAGCACCTGGTCCAGGTGGCCGGCATCGGCGTCGATGCGCACGCACAGCAGGATCACGTGCGAGGCGTCGGTGATCTTCGGCGCGTTGTAGGCGAAGCCGCCCTGCGCGCCCTTGGCCATGCGCGCCTTGGCTTGCGCGGTGCTGGCGACGACGAAGTGCCACGGCTGCGAATTCACCGAGGACGGGCTGTTGCGCAGCAGCTCATAGATCTGCTGCATGGTTTCTTCCGGCACGCGGCGGGAAGGGTCGTAGGCTTTGGCGGTGTAGCGCTGCTTGGCGGCGGTGACGATATCCATGGGTTCCTTTGATTGACGATGCATATCGGCACATTATTGCAGGAACCAAAAATTCGCGTGCGGGGTGGGCCGGAATGGCCGAAGGGTCGCGTGCGCACCACAACCACCGGCGAGTATTTCTGCCGTTCAAGCCGACAATGCGTCAGCGCAAATTTCCTCAATGCACGAAATGATATTCATAAAAATGCTTACAAGCATTTTTTATCGATGTCACTTGCAGAGGATAGAACAATGAAACGGATTGGCACCGCAGTCGCACTGAATTCCACCCTGATCGCCGGCCTGCTCACATCCGGCGGCGCCCTGGCGCAGTCGAACACCGAGGTCTACGGCATCGTCGACGTGCTGGTCGGCCCGACCACCAACATCACCAAGGACAAGGGCACGGTCTGGCGCGTCAGCGCCAGCGGCATGAACGTGTCGCGCCTGGGCTTTCGCGGCGGCGAAGACATCGGCGACGGCCTGAAGGCGGTCTACCAGCTGGAGATGGGCATCGCCCCGGATACCGGCACCGCCGACACGCCGCTGTTCAAGCGCCAGGCCACGGTCGGCCTTGAGGGACGCTGGGGCCGCCTGGTGATGGGCCGCTCGTTCACCTCGGTGTACGACTTCATGCTGCCCTACGACCCGATGGGCTACGCGCCCTTCTATTCCTGGGTCCCGACCGGCAACGCCAGCGGCGCCAGCAAGTACGGCATGACCACCGGCTTCGACAACTTGGTCAAGTACACGGGCAAGGCCGGCAACCTGAGCGTGGGCCTGACCTACGGCGCCGGCGAGCAGTCGGCGTCGAACGCCGACGGCGTCAAGGGCGCGGCGGCGGTCAACTACGTGATGGGACCGGTGGCGGTGGTGGCGACCTACGAGCGCGTCAACGGCAACCTGGTGGCCGGCACCGGCACGCGCGACGCCACCACCGCCGCGCACGTGGGCGCGATGTTCACCAGCGGCGGCCTCAAGCTGCAGGCCGGCGCGCGCGACTACCGCCTGGACCCGGCCAAGCTGCTGGCCCCGGACGTACGCGCCCGCCTGTACTGGCTGGGCGTGAACTACCTGGTCGCCCCGCAGGTCACGCTGACCGGCGCCGCCTATTACCAGGACGTGCGCAACGTGCCGGTGGCCACCGAAGCGGACCCGGTCATGTACGTGGCGCGCGCAAAATATGCCCTGTCCAAGCGCACCGACCTGTACACGGTGGGCGCCTACGCCAAGGCCAAGCACCATCAATTGGTCAGCCTATCGCGCGACGACGCCGGTTTCGACTGCAACCAGCGCAGCCTGGCGGTGGGGATACAGCACCGTTTCTGACCTGCGCGGGCGAAAAAAGGCAGCGCCGGCGCGCATGCAGTTCAGTCGAACCGCAATACGCACGTCGTCCCCGCGCACGCGGGGATCCATACCGAGCAAGAAAATTTGGTAGCCGGAAGCAATCAGAATGCTTCAAAAATACCAACTTTTGACACTCAGTATGGGTCCCCGCCTTCGCGGGGACGACGGTTTTTAGGCCAGCAATACTATCTTGGACAGTAGTGCGCCTGCGCGAGAACGACGGTATGTTCCGTTTGAGTGAGTGATTGGTGCCGGCGCTTCGTGATGACCGCGCTTCGCCTGTTGCTCAGTTACCCGCGATCACCATCTTCTCGATCAGGATCGAGCCGGTCGACTTGTTCCCGCGCGTCAGCACGTCGTTGCCGATGCCGACGATCGACTGGAACATGTCCTTCATGTTGCCGGCGATGGTGATTTCCTCGACCGGGTACTGGATCACGCCGTTCTCGACCCAGTAGCCGGAGGCGCCGCGCGAATAGTCGCCGGTGACGTAGTTGGTGCCCTGCCCCATCAGTTCCGTGACCAGCAGGCCGGTGCCCAGCTTGCGCAGCATGCCCTCGAAGTCGTCGCCGGCCTGCGTCTGGTTCGACGTCATTTCCAGGTTGTGCGAGCCGCCGGCATTGCCGGTGGTCTGCATGCCGAGCTTGCGCGCCGTGTACGAGGACAGGAAGTAGCCCTGCAGCACGCCATCCTTGACCACGTCGCGGCGCTGGGTGCGCACGCCTTCCTCGTCGAACGGCGAGGAGCCGACGCCGCCCACCACGTGCGGGTCTTCCAGCACCTGGATGTGCGCCGGGAAGATCGCCTGGCCGAGCGAGTCGAGCAGGAAGGTCGACTTGCGGTACAGGGCGCCGCCCGAGGTGGCCTGCACCAGCGCGCCGACCAGGCCGGCCGCCAGCGGCGCCTCGAACAGCACCGGGCAGGTGCGGGTATTCAGCTTGCGCGCGTTCAGGCGCGCCAGTGCGCGCTCGGCGGCGTAGCGGCCGACCTTTTCCGGATCCGCCAGTTTCTTCGGATCGCGCGCCGAGCTGTACCAGTCGTCGCGCTGCATCTTGTTGCCGCGCCCGGCGATCGGCGCCACCGACAGGGTATGGCGCGAGAACGGGTAGCCGGCGCAGAAACCGAGGCTGTTGGCGGCCACGAAGTGCGATTGCTGCACGTAGACGCTGGCGCCCTCGCTGTTGGTGACGCGCGGGTCGACCGCGAACGCGGCCGCTTCGCAGCGCTGGGCGATGCGGACCGCTTCCTCGGCGCCGATCTGCCACGGGTAGCACAATTGCAGGTCGCGCGGTTCCATCTCCAGCAGCTCGGCATCGGGCAGGCCGGCGGCCGGGTCCTCGGCGGTGAAGCGGGCGATGTTGTAGGCCGCTTCCACGGTGGCGCGCAGCGACTCGGTGGAAAAGTCGGAGGTGCTGGCGTGGCCGCGGCGCTTGCCGCAGTACACCGAGACGCCGATGCCCTTGTCCTTGTTCTGCTCGATGGTCTCGACCTGGCCCTTGCGCACCGTCACCGCCAGTCCGCTGCCCTCGCTGATCTCGACCGAGGCGTCGCTGGCGCCCTGCTCCTTGGCGAAGCCGAGCACGTCGCGCGCGAGCTGCTTGAGCTGGTCCTGGGTGTGGGTGAAGACGGAAGCGTTCATGTGCGTTTTTCTTGGCGAGCCCTAAAACAGTTATCATAGCAGCCGTTTACCGTTTTTACCGGCCGGCCGCGCGCCCGCCTCATCCATACCATGCCAAATGCCAATCGCGGCTCGGTCGGCTTCCGCTCCGACGAGTTCGACCAGGAATACGACCGTCCGTCCAAGTCGGAACTCAAGCGCCAGATGAACGAGCTGCAAAAGCTCGGCGAGCAGCTCGTCGACGAGCCGCGTGACCGCGTCAAGCGCGTCCCGATGCCGGACGACGTCAAGGAAGCGATCCTGATGTGCCAGACCATCACCAACCACGAGGGCCGCCGCCGCCAGCTGCAATTCGTCGGCAAGAAGATGCGCACCCTCGACGACGAGGAAGTGGCGGTCATCCAGCGCACCATCGAGAGCTGGAAAGGCGCCTCGAAAGCCGAGACCGCGGCCCTGCACGCGCTCGAGCGCCGCCGCGACAAGCTGCTGGCCGACGACAACGCCCTGACCCAGCTGCTGGAAGAGCACCCGGAACTGGACGTGCAGCAGCTGCGCACCCTGATCCGCAACGCGCGCAAGGAGCAGGCGGAGAACAAGCCGCCCAAGGCCTACCGCGAGATCTTCCAGATCCTCAAGGACGTTTCGAAGAAGAAGAAACCGGCCGCCGACGAAAACGACGACACGCTCGAAGGTGACGACGATGAGTCTGACGAATAAAGTGCAGGAAACCGTGATCGGCCTGGTCTCGGTATCCGACCGCGCCAGCGGCGGCGTGTACGAAGACAAGGGCATCCCGGCGCTGCAGGCCTGGCTGGAAAGCGCGGTCTCGACCCCGTTCCGCGTCGAGACGCGCCTGATCCCGGACGACCGCGCCAGCATCGAAGCCACCTTGATCGAGCTGGTCGACAATGCCCGCTGCCATCTGGTGCTGACCACCGGCGGCACCGGCCCAGCGCGCCGCGACGTCACGCCGGAAGCGACCCTGGCCGTCGGTACGAAAGAGATGCCGGGCTTCGGCGAGCAGATGCGCCAGATCAGCCTGCACTTCGTGCCGACCGCGATCCTGTCGCGCCAGACCGCGGTGATCCGCGAGACGGCCGACCATGCGGCGCTGGTCATGAACCTGCCCGGCCAGCCGAAGTCGATCAAGGAAACGCTGGAAGGCGTCAGGGATGCCGCCGGCAACACGGTCGTGGGCGGCATCTTCGCCGCGGTCCCGTACTGCATCGAGCTGATCGGCGGTCCCTTCCTCGACACCAACCCTGACGTGTGCAAGGCCTTCCGTCCGAAGTCGGCGCAGCGTGCCGGCGCCGCCTGAAGCCCCCGTCAACAACGCAAGGAAAACGCATGAGCGAGCTGCTTGAACACGTGCAAGTCGACACCGCCGACGACCCGCAAGTCTCCGTCATCTGGCTGCACGGCCTGGGCGCCGACGGCAACGACTTCGTGCCGATGGTGCGCGAGCTGGACCTGTCCGGCCTGCCCGGCATCCGCTTCATCTTCCCGCACGCGCGCACCATCCCGGTCACCGTCAACAACGGCTACGTGATGCGCGCCTGGTACGA
This sequence comes from Massilia forsythiae, assembly GCF_012849555.1. Taxonomy (NCBI): domain Bacteria; kingdom Pseudomonadati; phylum Pseudomonadota; class Betaproteobacteria; order Burkholderiales; family Oxalobacteraceae; genus Massilia; species Massilia forsythiae. The sequence goes on along the minus strand of NZ_CP051685.1, from coordinate 2,620,194 downwards.
CATCACCGGCGCCGAACTGGTGCGCCGCGAAGACGAGAACGGCCTGCGCGCCTCGCAACTGGAAGTGGAAGCCTTCATCGCGCGCGAAAAGGCGCGCGGCATCCCGGCCTCGCGCATCGTCCTGGCCGGCTTTTCGCAGGGCTGCGCGATGACGATCCAGGCCGGCCTGCGCCACCCGGAACCGCTGGCCGGCATGATCTGCCTGTCCGGCTACGTGCCGCTGTCCGCCAAGCTGCCGGCCGAGCGCACGGACGCCGCGCTGGCCACGCCGATCTTCATGGCGCACGGCCGCCACGACAACGTGGTGCCGTTCAACCGCGCCACCATGTCGCGCGACCTGCTGGTGTCGATGGGTTGCCGGGTCGAGTGGCACGAATACACGATGGCGCACTCGGTGTGCATGGAAGAAGTGCAGGACTTGTCGGCGTTTTTCAGGAAGGTGATCGGCTGATGGCGAAGAAGGAACAACTCGACGACGAGACGATGGCGCTGATCAACTGGTGCATCGAAGTCGAAAAACACCTGGTCGCCGGCGGCGCGACCCAGGCGCAGGCGCAGGAACACATCGAGGAACACGTCGAGTGGTTCACCGACCTGTTCTACGACGAGCTGACGCCGGAACAGGCGGCGAAGGAAGCGCTGGCCTGAACTCTTGCGCCGGCCGCCGCGGCCGCCGGCGCGTTTTCCGTATCGTTGCTACCATGCTCCCTCCTATTTACCCACGGAGCATGCCGATGACCCCATCTTCCACCGCGCAGTCCCCCGCCGACATCCTGTTCCAGCCGTTCCGCCTCAAGACGCTGGAACTGAAGAACCGCATCGTGATGGCGCCGATGACGCGCAACTTCTCGCCGAACGGCATTCCGGACGGCGCCGTCGCCGACTACTACACCCGCCGCGCCGCCGCCGACGTCGGCCTGATCCTTTCCGAAGGCACCACCATCGCCCGCCCGGCGGCCAAGAACCTGCCGCAGATTCCCTCCTTCCACGGCGCCGCGCTGGACGGCTGGAAGCGCGTGATCGACGCCGTGCACGGCGCCGGCGGCAAGATGGGACCGCAGATCTGGCACGTCGGCTCGGTACCCGGTCCCGGCACCGACTGGACGCCCGACGGCGCCCCCGAAAGCCCGTCCGGCCTGGTGGCGCCCGGCGCCGCACGCGGCGTGGCGATGAGCGACGAGGACATCGCCGACACCATCGCCGCCTTCGGCGCCGCCGCGCGCGCTGCCAAGACCCTCGGCTTCGACACCTTCGAACTCCACGGCGCGCACGGCTACCTGATCGACCAGTTCTTCTGGGACGGCACCAACCGCCGCGACGACCGCTGGGGCGGCGCCACGCTGGCGCAGCGCAGCCGCTTCGCCGCCGAGGTGGTGAAGGCGGCGCGCGCCGCGGTCGGTCCCGACTTCCCGATCATCCTGCGCCTGAGCCAGTGGAAGCAGCAGGACTACGACGTCAAGCTGGCCGCTGACCCGGACGCCATGACGCAATGGCTGCTGCCGCTGGTGGAAGCCGGCGCCGACGTGCTGCACTGCTCGCAGCGCCGTTTCTGGGAAGCGGAATTCCCGGAAATCGACGGCGAGCAGGGCCTGAACTTCGCCGGCTGGGCCAAGAAGCTGACCGGCGCCGCCACCATCAGCGTCGGCTCGGTCGGGCTGGACGGCGAATTCCTGTCCGCCTTCGCCGGCAAGGGCGCCGCCGTGGCGCACCTGGACGGCCTGCTGGCGCGCATGGAACGCGGCGAGTTCGACCTGATCGCGGTGGGCCGCGCGCTGCTGGCCGATCCGCAATGGGCGGCCAAGGTCAAGGCCGGCGACCAGGCCGGATTGACGGCGTTCGAACCGAAGGCGCTGGCGACGCTGTCCTGATGGCCGTTCAATCCGGCAGCGGCGCCGCGCTCGACGGCGGCGCCGCGGTCTGCGCGGCGTTCATCACCATCGCCAGCAAGGTGTAGTAGCCGTTCACTGCCATCAGGTCGACCACGCCCTGTTCGCCGAACAGCGCCAGGGCATCGGCATACACGCGGTCCGGAACGCGCTTGTCGCGGTGCAGCGCGACGCAGAAGTCGACCACCGCCGCTTCGTCGGCCGCCATTCCCTGCGGGCGCTCGCGCCGGGCGATCGCCTCGATGACGCCGGCAGAAATGCCCGCCCGGCGCGCGATCGGTTCGTGGATCGCCCATTCGACCTGCTGGTCCCACGCGCGCGCGGTGACCAGGATCGCCAGCTCCGACAGGCGCATGCCGATGGCGCTGCGGTAGCGCAGGTAGGCGCCCAGGCGCTGCACGTGCCCCGTCAATTCCGGACTGCGCAGTAGCGCCACGAACGGGCCTTCCAAGGCGCCGCGCGGCCCGTCGACGATGTCCCGGGCCGCGGCGCGCTGGTCATCGGTCCACGCGGACGGCGGAATGGGAGGAAGGCGATCGCTCATGATAGTCGGGCGTTGTCCACCCGAAAATATTCGCATGCATCAAGGCAAAAATCAAAGGAATCTCCGGACATCGCGCCTATTGTCGAATGTCAATCTTCCGAGGAGACCGCCGATGAGCCACATCCTTCACCGCAGCCTGCGCCACATGCCGCCCGTCGCGGTTGGCGGCGAAGGCATCTATTTGCGCGACCGCCAGGGCCGCACCTGCATCGATGCCGGCGCCGGCGCCGGCGTGTGCTCGCTCGGCTACGGCCAACCGGACATCCTGGCCGCCATGCGCCGCCAGATCGACCGCTGCGCCTATGCGCATACCGGCTTCTTCACCAGCGACGCGGCCGAGGAACTGGCCGAGCGGCTGGTGGCGCGCGCGCCGGCCGGGATCGGCGGCGTGTACCTGGTGTCCGGCGGCGCCGAGGCGATGGAGGCGGCGCTCAAGCTGGCGCGCCAGTACTTCGTCGAGGCCGGCGAACTGCGGCGCTCCGTCTTCATCGCACGCCGCCAGAGCGACCACGGCCACACGCTGGGCGCGCTGGCGCTGGGCGGCAACGAGTCGCGCCGCCGGCCGTTCGCGGCGCTGCTGATGGACGTGCCGCGGGTATCGCCCTGCTACGAATACCGCGGCAGGCCGGCGGACCAGGACACCGCGGAGTACACCGCATCCCTGCTGGACGAACTGGAAGCGACGATCCTGCATGCCGGCCCGGACCACGTGATCGCGTTCTGCGCCGAACCGGTGGCCGGCATCGGCGGCGGCGCCGTCCCGCCCACGCCCGGCTACTTCCGCGGCGTGCGCGCACTGTGCGACAAGTACGGCATCCTGTTCATCGCCGACGAAGCCACCTGCGGCATGGGCCGCACCGGCACCCTGTTCGCGCTCGAGCAGGACGGCGTGGCGCCCGACCTGGTCACGCTGGCCAAGGGCCTGGGCGCGGGCTATGCGCCGATCGGCGCGGTGCTGGTCAACGGCGCCATCGTCGAGCGCCTGCGCGCCGGCAGCGGCGCCTTTTCACACGGCCATACCTGCAGCGGCCACCCGGTGGCGGCCGCCGCCGCGCTGGCGGTGCAGGACGTGATCGAGCGCGACGACCTGCTGATCCAGGTGCAGAAGCGCGGCGCCACGCTGCGGCGCATGCTGGGCGACGTGTTCGGCGGCCACGAACACGTCGGCGACATCCGCGGACGCGGCCTGTTGATGGGACTGGAACTGGTACGCAACCGCGCCACCAGGGCGCCGTTCGCGCCCGAGCTGAAGCTGCACGCGCTGGTGCGGGACAGGGCGCTGGAAGCCGGCCTGCTGGTGGCCGCGGCGGGCGGCACCGTCGACGGCCGCCAGGGCGACCATGTGCTGCTGGCGCCGCCCTTCATCGCCAGCGCGGCGCAGTTGTCGGAGATCGTGGCGCGCCTGAAGGAGGCGATCGATGCGGCGCTGATGGAGGTGGTGAAGGAGGCGCAGGTGGGGTGTTTTTGATGGCGCTGGTGTCGTGCCCGATACTGCCGGAAGCTACTGCTCGCGCAGGGGGCTGTACGTCGTCCCCGCGCAGGCGGGGACCCATGCTGAATATCAGAATTCGTCGTCCTGGAAACGCCGTGATGCTTCCAGGGTACGCGACTTCGGAAACGATGTATGGGTCCCCGCCTTCGCGGGGACGACGGTGTGGCTGCTCAATCTTCGCCGCGCACCGCCCGCACCTTCACCACCGCTTCCCGCAACCCCGGTGCGCTCGCGCGCACCGTGATGTCGCCCTGCGCCCCCGGCCGTGCGCGCACGATCCCCAGCACCAGGCCGTTGAACGCGGCCCGTTCCGGCGACGGGAACGCCTCCAGGTCGGTCGGATCGCCATTGTCGGTGGCCACCAACTCGCCCGCGCCCTCGACCTTGAAGCGCACGCGCTGCGACGCACGCGGTGACGTCCTGCCGTCCTTGTCGGCCACGCGCACGGTGACGAAGGCCAGGTCGCGGCCGTCGCCGGCGATGACGGCGCGGTCGGCCTCGGCCTGCAGCAGCGCCGCCTCGCCCGCGGTGCGCACCGAGGAACGCGCCCACTCCCTGCCGTCGCGGTAGGCGACCACGGTGACTTCGCCCGGTTCGTAGTTCACGTAGTCCCAGCGCAGGCGGTAGGCGTACGGCGCCTTTTTCTGGCGTCCCTGCGACTTGCCGTTGACGAATAGCTCGGCCTCGTCGCCCGAGGTGAACACGTGCACCGGCGTGACCTGGCCGACGCGCTCCGGCCAGGTCCAGTGCGGCAGGATGTGCGCCATCGGCAGTTCCGGGCGCCAGCGCGACTGGTACAGGTAATAACGGTCCTTCTTGAAGCCGGCCAGGTCGATGATGCCGGAATACGAGCTGCGCGCGTCGTAGTACGGGGTCGGCTCGCCCAGGTAGTCGAAGCCGGTCCAGACGAATTCGCCGGCCGTGTACGGGTTCTGGTCGAGCGCGCCGAACGCGCGGTCGGCCGAGCTGCCGAAGTCGGCGGCGAACAGTTCGTAGGCGCTGACCTGTTTCGTGGCCGGGTCGCCGCCCGAACCGGGTCGCACCGCCGCGCTGGCCACGCCCGGCACCGGGAACTGGTACGCGCCGCGCGAGGACAGCGCCGAGGCGCTCTCGGTGTGCAGGATCACCTTGTCCGGGAAGCGCGCGCGGAACGCCGGGAACTGGCCCGGCAGCGTGCGAATGCCGGTGCCCTGGTAGTTCAGGCTGATGACGTCCATCGTGGCCGGCAGCGGCATGTCGGCCTTGGCCCAGTTCATGGCGCTGGTGGCCGGGCGCGTCGCGTCTTCCTGGTGCGCGATGGCCACCAGTTCGCGGCCGATGGCGGCGCCCTCTTCTCCCGTGTACTGCTCGCCGACCTCGTTGCCGACGCTCCACATGACGATCGACGGGTGGTTGCGGTCGCGCCGGAGCATCGCGCGCAGGTCCTGTTCGTGCCAGTCGGGGAAGATCAGGTGGAAATCGAGCGGCGTCTTCTTTCTCTGCCAGGAATCGAACACCTCGTCCATCACCACGATACCCATGCGGTCGGTCAGCTCCAGCAATTGCGGATCGGGCGGGTTGTGGCTCATGCGCAGGGCGTTCACGCCCATCTCCTGCAGCATCTGCAGCTGGCGCTCGGCGGCGCGCACGTTGAAGGCGGCGCCCAGCGCACCCAGGTCGTGGTGGTTGTTGACGCCGCGCAGCGGCACCTTTTCGCCGTTGACCACCAGGCCCGAATCCGGATCGAAGCGCAGCGAACGGATGCCGAACGGCGTTTCGTAGCGGTCGACCACGCGCCCGTCCTGGCGCACCGTCACCCGCGCCAGGTAGCGGTTCGGCTTCTGGTTCGGCAGCGGCCCCCACAGGCGCGGCTTCGGCAGGCGCGCCGCGCCGGCCACGTCGATGCCGGCGCCGGGGGCGACCGCGGTGCGCGCCGAGGTGCTGCTCGCCACCGCGGCGGCGCCGGGACGGCCCTGCTCGTCCAGCGCGAACAGTTCGGTGACGACATCGGCCATGGCCGGGACCTTGCCGGCGTTTTCCAGCCGCACCTGCCAGGCGACCCGCGCCGCTTCCGGCGACACCTCGGGCGTGGTCACTTTCACGCCCCACTGCCCCACGTGCAGCGGCGCGGTCTTGGTCAGCCAGACGTTGCGGTACAGGCCCGCGCCCGGATACCAGCGCGCCGACTCCGGCGTGTTATCGAGGCGGATGGCGAGCTGGTTGTCGGCGCCCGCTTTCAAGTAGGGCGTGAGGTCGATGCGAAAGCCGTTGTAGCCGTACGGCCAGCCCCCCGCCAGGCGGCCGTTGACCCACACGCTGGCGTAGGCCATGGCGCCGTCGACGTCGAGGAAGATCGATTTGCCGGCGTCGGTGGCGTCCAGGCGGACGGTCTTGCGGTACCAGGCCGGCCCCCAGGTTTTCAAACGCCCCATGCCGCCGTACGGGCCGCTGGCGAGGAACGGCCCCTCGATGGCCCAGTCGTGCGGCAGGCGCACCGCTTTCCAGGCGCCGTCGTCGAAGCCGGCGCGCGCGAACGGGGCGTCGATGGCCGGCTCGCCCGCCGGACGCTGGTATCGCTTGGCCGCGTCGGCGATAAAGGCGTTGCCGCTCGGGAGGATCCAAGGCTTGAGCACCTGGCGCGCACTGGCGGCGACGCGCGCCGCTTCTTCCGGTACGGCGTCGGCCACCTTGCCGTCGGCCGATGCCGTCACCTGCGGGCGGATGTCGTACAAATAGGCGTCGCCGGCGCCCTCCGGGTCGCCCAGGTGGAAGCGCCATCCTTCGTCGAGCAGGATGCGCTGGCGCGGCGCCAGGCGTTGCGCCGACTGGCGCACGGCGGCCGCCATCGACGCCACCATCGATGGCGGCGCGGCTGCCGTTGCGACGGCCTCCTGCTGCGCTGCTACTGCGCTCGCTACGGCGGCGGGCGCCGCGCCCGACGCCAGTGCCGCCGCCAGCAGGCAGGCCGGCCAGCGGATGCCGCGGCCGATTTCAAGGTAAAAGCGACGGCCGTTGTCCGCGACGCGCGGGCGGCCGGATGCACCCGGACCGGGTCCGGTTCGATGCGTTTGTTGCATGACTCCTCCAGGATGAGAAGATTGCGCGCTCCGGGATGGCCGGCATCACGGTATGGATTATTTTTGTTAGCGCAATCACCCTGGAGTGTATTGTCATCGAGACAGCACCGTCAACCGCAGCGTCGTCTCGACTTGCCACCGTGGACGCCGGCTCCCGACCATGCATCGATCGTTTCCCGGTGCCGCACAGCGCTTCCGATAACACGATTGTTGATCGCTAACATTCTCGAACGTCAGCGATCCATCCCGTTCACGGCTTGGGAAAGGCGAGCACTTCCTGCTGCTGCTCGCCCAGGCCGGCGATGCCCAGGCGCAGCTGGTCGCCCTTCTTGAGGAAGCGCTGCGGCGTGCGGCCGAAACCCACGCCCGGCGGGGTGCCGGTACTGATGATGTCGCCCGGCTCCAGCGTCATGAAGCGCGACAGGTAGCTGACGATCTGCGCCACCGTGAAGATCATGTTCGACGTGTTCCCGGTCTGCATGCGCTTGCCGTTGAGTTCCAGGTACAGGTCGAGGTCCTGCACGTCGAAAATCTCGTCCTTGGTCACCAGGAACGGGCCGACCGGGCCGAAGGTGTCGCAGCCCTTGCCCTTGTCCCACTGCGAACCCAGCTCGAACTGGTAGGCGCGCTCGGAGACGTCGTTGACGACGCAATAGCCGGCCACGTACTTCAGGGCGTCCGCTTCGCTGACGTATCGGGCGCGCTCGCCGATCACCACGCCCAGTTCCACTTCCCAGTCGGTCTTCTTCGAGCCCGGCGGCAGCTGGACCGGATCGTCCGGGCCGGACAGCGAGCTGGTCGCCTTCATGAACAGGATCGGTTCCGGCGGGATCGGCGCCCCGACTTCGGCCGCGTGGTCCGAGTAATTCATGCCGATACCGATGAACTTGCCGACGCCCTTGACCGGCACGCCGAAGCGTGGGTTGCCGCGCACCAGCGGCAGCGTCTTCCAGTCGACCCTGGCCAGCTTGCGCAAGGCCTTTTCCGACAGCACCGAGGCGTCGATATCGTCGATCACGCCGGCCAGCGAGCGCAGGCGGCCTTCTTCATCGAACAGGCCGGGCTTTTCTTTGCCGGGGCGGCCGTAGCGAACTAACCTCATATTGTTCTACCTCTGGATAAGCGTGGAAATCGCGCATTTTACCCCTTCTTGTGACAGCGCAAGCCTGGCCACCCCCGCCCGGCATACCGTATCAAATGCCCGTAAGAAACTTTTTCCAAGAGGAAGACATGCTCAAGAAATTGCGGATCGGTCCCAAACTGTTGCTGGCGCCGTCCCTGGTGCTGCTGTTGCTGCTGCTGCTGTCGGGCGCGGCGTATTACGGCATGGTGCGCCAGAACGCATCGCTGGAAAACATGGTGCAGGTACGCGCCGCGCGCCTGCAGGCGGCGGCCGACATCGCCGGCGACGCCAAGTACGCGCATGCCAGCATCTACCAGCTGCTGGCCTCGATGGCCGGCAGCTTTTCCGACGACCGCATCAAGGCCATGACCGCCGACATCGCCAGGAAGCACGAGGCGATCCAGGCCCGGCTGACGGACCTGGCCAGGGTGGCCGAACCGGCCGAGCGCAAGCTGATCGACGCCTCCGGCGCGGCGCTGGCGGTGTACCATAAAAGCGTCAAGGATTGCATCGACCTGGCCCAGCTCGACCAGTCGACCGCCACCGGCGCCATGCAGACCGCGGAAAAACGCTTCCTGACGCTGAACGCCAACCTGGCCCAGCTGGCGACGCTGGAACGCGACCTGAGTACGCAGGCGCACGGCGACGCCAAGGACGAGTTCCACGAGCTCGGCATGACCATGGCGGCGCTGGTACTGCTGTCGATCGTACTGTCGCTGGGGGTGACCATGCTGGTGCGGCGCGCCATGCTGAAGGACATCCAGGTCATCTCGGCGGTGGTGGGCGACCTGGCCGAGGGCCGGCTGACCAGCGTGGCCGCCAACGACGGCCGCGACGAGATCGCCGAAGCCTCGCGCGCGCTCGACCACACGATCGCGACCCTGAACACGACCCTGCGCAGCATCACCGGCTCGGTGCGCTCGATCGACACCGCCTCGAAGGAAATCGCCAGCGGCAACCTGGACCTGTCGGCGCGCACTGAGATGCAGGCCGGTTCGCTCGAAGAGACCGCCAGCGCGGTGGAAACGCTGACCCAGGCGGTCAAGAAGAACGCCGAGAGCGCGCGCCTGGCGACCGGGCTGGCGGCCGAGGCCAGCCAGCTGGCGGCCAGCGGCGGCGCCGCGGTCGACCGCGCGGTGAACACCATGGAATCGATCCGCGCCAGCTCGCGCAAGATCGTCGAGATCATCGGCGTCATCGACGGCATCTCGTTCCAGACCAATATCCTGGCGCTGAACGCGGCGGTGGAAGCAGCGCGCGCCGGCGAGCAGGGCCGCGGCTTCGCGGTGGTGGCGTCCGAAGTGCGCACGCTGGCGCAGCGCTCGGCGTCGGCGGCCAAGGAGATCAAGGCGCTGATCGCCGATTCGGTGGCGATCATCGACAACGGCAGCGCCTCGGTCAACGAGGCCGGCGCCAGCATGGGCAGCGTGGTGGCGTCGGTGCAGCAGGTGAACGACATCATCAGCCGCATCAGCGTGGCCAGCGACGAGCAGGCCGACGGCATCGTCGAAGTCAACCGCGCGGTCGGGCAGATGGACGACATGACCCAGCAGAACGCCGCGCTGGTCGAGCAGGCGGCGGCCGCGGCGGCCAGCCTGCACGAGCAGACCGTCAACCTGGCGCGCGCGATCTCGATCTTCCAGATCGAAGGAGCGGAGGCGGAACATGCGGTGGAGACGGACGGCGCGCTGCCGGCGGCGCCGGTGGAAGAAGAAGCATCGTCGTTCGCGCTGCCGGCCGAGCGGCGCGGCCACGACAGCCCGATGCGCGCAGCGCGCCGCGCCCTGCCCGACCAGAGCCGTAACCAGCACCGGAAGCAGGACCAGCAGCAGGACCAGCTAGACCGCAACCAGGGCCGCCAGGCGCGCGCCCGCGGCAGGCGCGGTTGAGAAAACGGCAGCGGCGCCATCCCGCGGCGCCGCTGCCTTGACGCTACCGCCCTTCCTTCACGCCACCACCGGCGCCAACTCCCCTTCCGGCACCTGCCTGCGCCGCCACGCGGCGATGGCGACGATGCACAGCGCCGACAGCGCCAGCGCGCCGGCGCTGATCCAGAACAGGATCGCATACGAGGCCCGTCCTTCCATCAACGCCGTCATCATGCTGGCGCCGCCGGCCTGGGCCAGCGAAAAGCACAGGTTCATCGCCATCCAGTTGCGGCGGTGGCGCGCCACGCCGCCGATCTCGAGGGCGTAGCTGGAAGCGGCGCCGACGATCCCCGGCGAGAAGAAGCCGACCAGCACCGACGATACCAGCAGGGCCGGGGCGCCGCTCGCCAGCAGCGGCAAGGCCACGCCGACTGCCTTCAGCGCGAAGCCGATCCCCAGCGTGCGCGCCAGGCCGAAGCGGTCGGCCAGCACGCCGGTGAGGTAGGGTCCGCAGGCGGCGCCGAGGCCGAAGCAGCCCCAGAAGAAGCCGGCGGCGGCCAGCGGCCGGTGCAGCTCGCGTGTGATGTAGTCGGCCCAGAACAGCGTGTGCGGGAGGTAGCCGACCGCGTTCAGTGTGTAGGCGAGGCACAGCAGCAGGATGGGTGCGGACCAGCCATGCCGGGAGCCGGTCGCATCGCCCTGGGACGCGGCCGGCGCGGCCGGCACGGACGCAGGCGCGGGCGCCGGCAGCCCGCCCCAGTAGCGCCAGGACGCGGCCGTCAGCAGCGCGCAGATGCCGCCCAGCCCCAGCCACGCCAGCGCCAGGCCGTGCGCGGCCAGCGCCGGCACCACGGTAGCGGCGGCGACGATGCCCAGGCCGACGCCCGAGAAGATCAGCCCGGCCACGCGGCCGCGCCGCGCCGCCGCCACGCGCGGCAGGATCAGCACCGGCGCCTGCACCATCAGGATCGCGCCGCAAGCCCCGGCCACCACGCGCCAGAACAGGAACCAGGGCATGCCGCCGCCGCGCCAGGCGCAGGCGAACAGGCTCAGTGCGCACAGCAGCATCGACCAGCGCACCTGCCGGCCCGGGGCGCAGCGCCCGGCCAGCACGGCCGCCACGCCGATGCCGAGCAGGTAGCCGGCCAGGTTGGCCGCGCCCAGGTGGCCCGCGGCGGCGCGCCCGAACCAGCCCTGCTGCACCAGCACCGGCAGGATCGCGGCGTACGCGAAGCGGGCCACGCCGACCCCGGTCAGCGTGGCCGCCATGCCGCACAGGCCGGGAACCGCCCCGGCCGCACGATTGCGCCATCCGCCCATGGATTCAGGCCGCGGCCAGGTCGTTGGCGGGCAGCGGGGCGCCGGCCTGCTGCGGCCAGGCGTCGAACGCGCAGGCCGGCGCCGCGGGCCCGGCGGCGAGCGCCGGCGCCGGCCCGTCCATGGCCGGCAGCGCCTCGTCCTGGCGGTCGCGCTGCGCGATCGCTTCCATCATGCGCCCGACCGCGCGGCCGGCATCGACCATGGTGGTCGAGTTCGCGCCCGGACGGGGCAGCACGAAGGTGTAGAACTTGCAGCCTTCGACCAGGGTGCCGAGTGCCCACAGGGTGTCCTGCACGGCGCTGTCGGCGCCGACCACGTTCATGTTGCGGTCGACCGTGATCCCGCCCGGATGGAAGGCGCCGTTCATGAACGGCTTGACGATGCCGCGCTTGACCATCTTGCGCATCAGCGGCGAGCGGTCTTCCAGCGGCCCCGGCAGCGAGGCGCGCGCGCGCACCAGCACGTTGGCCTGCTCGCTGCCGCCCCAGTGGTCGCGCACCACGAAGCAGCCGGCGTCCTCGTCGTACACGCCGCGCGCGCCGGGGCCGAAGTCGGCGCTGACCACGCCGGCGTCCATCAGCGCCAGCAGTTGCTGGATGCGTTCCTTCGGCGGTCCCACCGCCAGCCGGTTCATGATCGGCAGGAATTCGCCCAGCAGCCAGCGGTGCGACTCTTCGGTCAGGCCGGCGAAGTCGATCGCGCTGCGGATCACGTCGCGCACGTCGCGCAGCACGTCGCAGGCCGACTTCACCGGGCTGTTCAGGTTGCCGAGCAGGGCCTGCTCGACGTCGCGCCACAGGTAGCCGCGCAGCCAGTCGTCGTACTGGCGCCGGCTCTGCAGCGCGCGCGCCGGGACCGGGTTGACCATCGCCTCCCACGACAGCTGGTCGCGGCGCGGCACGCGCTTGTCGATCAGGGTCTGGCGCGCCGCGGCGCTGTCGGCGGCCAGGAACTCGTTGCTGAACACCAGCGCGGTGAGCCGGTCGTGGCGCTGGTGCAGGTAGGAGAAGTAGTAGGCGAACTGCATGTCGCACAGCAGCAGCGGCATGATCTGCCGCTGGAAATCGAGCTGGCCGCCGGGCGTCGCGGCGCGCAGTTCCTCGACCTTGGCCAGGGTCAGGAACTTGGCCTTGTACTGGCCGAACACGCCCTTCTGGTTGGCCGCGCGCGCCGTCAGCGGCAGCCCGGAGCGCGCATACAGCAGGATGCGCGGCTCCTTGCCCGAGGGACGGTAGCGCAGGCGCCCGGCCGGCTCCGTCTTCCCGCACGGCTCGAACGCGCCGCCGCGCGCGCTGGTCAGCTGGGCCAGCAGGTCGAAGGTGGTCAGGCCGATGCCTTCGATCGCCACCGTGTCGCGCTCGGTCACGCCCGACACCGCGTTGCGGATCGGGTAGGGTTCGAGCACCAGCTGCAGGCGCGGATTGCGCATGCGCCCCGCTTCCACCTTGCTCATCAGCTCGCGCTCGCGTTCGGTGGGCACCTTGCGCGCGTGGCCGGTGGTCAGGAACACGAAGTCGGCGAGGTAGCCCTGGCCGTCGTACGACACCTGCCAGCCGCCGCCCTTCCATTCGAGGTCTTCGACCGTCGAAAAATTGTGCAGGTAGATCGTCACGTGCGGCGGCGCCAGCTTCTTCACGTAATCGAAGCACCAGCGCAGGTAGTCGCCGAACAGGGCGCGCGAATAATAGCCGTTGCGGTCGATGTCGACGCGGCCCGCGGGCGCGTCCGGCGCGCTGCCGCTCTTGCTGCTGAGCCAGTCGGCAAACGCGGGACCGTACAGCAGCGGACCGCCGCCGCGCACCGTATCGTCGGAAAACTGGGTCATCTGGCACGCCACGGTATTGACCAGCAAGTGCGATCCCTGATCGGTCGTGTGGCAGCCTGGACCGAATTCCTTGCCGTCGAAAATATACAGCTCGAGCGGCGAGGCGCTCGTATCGTTCCTGGCATAGGCGATGATCCGATCGAACACGGACAGGCCGCGCGGACCCAATCCGATAATTGCAATCTTGTGCATGGTTACCTCATGTTGGCGTGACGGGGGACGCGAGCGGGACACCCGCGGGAGAGACACTGAAAATGCGCAATCAATGGTAGGTACATGTGAAACAATGCAATTGCGATCACGCAATTTCAGCGGCACCGCACCAATACTCACAAATTGTTGCTTGCGCGTTCGCAGAGGGTCAGGCCTTTGCGCTCAAACAAAGGCTGTAAAGCACATGTGTTTACAGTTCCTTTAGTCAACAATTTTTACGAGGAAACTAAACCATGAACCGCTTACGACACACCGTCCTGTTGCTGGCCACGGCCGGCGCCTGCACGTTCGCCTTCGCATCCGTCAACGATCCGACCGACAAGGACGCCATCGCCCTGGTCGAAAAGGGCGCCGCCTTCATGAAGGCCAAGGGCAAGGATGAAATGATCAAGCAGATCAATGCCAAGAACCCGGACTACGTCGAGGGTCCGCTCTACCTGGTAATGCGCGACAACAAGGGGGTCGTGCTGGCCAATCCGGTCAATCCGGCGATGGTCGGCAAGGATCTGCTGGACGTGCCCGACGTCGACGGCAAGCTGTTCCGCCGCGAAATCCTGGACGTGGCCAAGACCAAGGGCAAGGGCTGGGTCGACTACAAGTTCAAGAACCCGGCCAACGGCAAGGTCGAAGCGAAGACCTCGTACATCTACAAGGTCGGCGACGTCACGCTGGAAGCCGGCATCTACAAGAAGTAGGCGCTACGAGAAATAAACGCGACAAGACGTGCGCGATCGTCACTTGAACGGCTTGCTGACGTAGCGCGAATGCTTCAGGCCGAAGCGCCACGGCACGTCGACCGCCTTCGAGATGCCGATGCGCGGTCCGGTCACCACCTCGATGTCCTCCGGCGCGGCCGCCAGCTCGAACGGCGGCTGCGCCAGCGGATGCCCGTTCAGGGCCCGCGTCACCCCGAGCGCCTGGCACAGCTTGCCGGGTCCGGAACACAGCAGCCATTCATCATCGGTGGCGCGCCTTTCCCGCATCGTCTGCAGACCGGCCACGGGTTCCAGCGCGCGGATCAAGACCCCGGCGCCATGCCCCGCTTCCCGGCACACGAAATTCAGGCACCAGTGGATGCCGTAGGAACGGTACACGTACGCGTGCGCCGGTGCGCCGAACATCGCGATGTTGCGCTCGCTCGGTCCGGAAAAGCTGTGCGAGGCCGGATCCTCGCCGTCGTACGCCTCGGTTTCGACGATGCGCCCGCCGATGCCGTCCACCAGCACGGTCATGCCGATCATCCGGCGGGCGACGACATGGGATGGCGCCGAAAAATCGATGCCGGCAAGGATGGAAGAAGAAGACATGTATGCATCCTACAACAGCCGTACCCGACGGGCCGCACGCCCGGCGCAGCCCGTGCAGCTTGGTGCGTGACGTGAAGTCGATGTACCGGCGCAACTATCACGCCGCCGCAGTTAGTGCTACACTCTGTCGATATTTCCTTACGGCATCATTCTTTCTCTTTCATCCATGAGCACAGCATCCGTCCTGGCGCGCCCCGGCGCCGAGGATCCGGTCGACGCCTTGATCAAGTCGATCCGTATTCCACCGCGTCCCAGCCTGCTGGCGGACCTGCAGCGTGAACTGGCATCGAGCGACCCGAGCCCGGACGCCATCGGCCGCATCGTCGCCAGCGACGTCGGCATGTCGGGCGCCCTGCTGAAGCTGGCCAATTCGTCGATCTACGGCGGGCGGCGCCAGGCCAAGTCGATCGAGCAGGCGATCCTGTTCCTCGGCATCAACCAGGTCGCCGCGCTGATGACCGGCCTGCTGGCGCGCCAGGCGATTCCCGCCGACAGCGAAGCGCTGGCCAGCTTCTGGGACGTGTCGACCCGGCGCGCCCAGGCGATGGTGTACCTGTCGCGCCGCCTGCGCATCGGCGAAGCCGACGTGGCCCACACCTTCGGCCTGTTCTGCGACACCGGCGTGCCGTTGCTGATGAACCGCTTCCTCGACTACCGCGCCACCTACGCCGCCGCCTCGCTCGACGCCGAACATTCGTTCACCGCGCTGGAGGACGCGCGCCACAGCACCAACCACGCCGCCGTCGGCTGCCTGCTGGCGCGCAACTGGGGCTTGTCCGGCGACCTCGGCTGGGCCATCCTCCAGCACCACGATTTCACGGTGCTGGACGATGCCAGCAGCCCCTCGACGGTGCGCTCGCTGGTGGCGCTGGCACTACTGGCGGAAAACGCCATCTGCAAGTACCAGGGCCACGGCGAATCGCCCGAATGGCACAAGGGCGGCGCGCGCGCCCTGGCCTACCTCGGCCTGTCCGACGAGGAAACCGCCGAGCTGTTCGACGAACTGTTGGAAGCGTTCCACGGCGACGATTGAGGTTTTGACTTCCCTCGCGCGGCGGCCGATACTCGTAGCGGCGGCCCGCTGCCGGCGCCGCCGAGGGAGGAATCATGCGATGGCTGCCGCCGCCTTTGTCGTCGATGACCGCGCCGGCGCGCCTGATCCTCGTGCTGGCGCCGTTCCTGTTCGCCGGATGCGCCGCCCTGCCCGCGCGCGATACCGCGCCGCCGCCCGGCCTGTTCGCCGACGCCGGCTTCGCCCCTCCCTCGGCGCCAGTCGGCGCCGCCGGCCTGTTCGCCGTCAGCCCCGCCATGCGGGCCTACCTGCGCAGCCCCGCCTTTGCCGCGCACCTGCGCGCCAGGGGCCTGCAGCGCGGCCTGATCGACGCGCTGTACAGCAAACGCGACCTGAAGCTCGACTATGAAGCGAGCGTCACCGGGACTGCGGCCGAGACCTATGCGGCGCGTTCCGGCAACTGCCTGTCGCTGGTGATCATGACCGCCGCCTTCGCCAGGGAACTGGGCATGACGGCGCGCTTCCAGCAGGTGATCGTGGAAGACGCCTGGACGCGCCAGGGCGGCCTGTACCTGGCCTCCTCGCACGTCAACGTCGCCCTCGGCCGGCGCATGCGCAGTGCCTACGACCCCGACGCCGAGCGCGAACTGCTGGTCGATTTCCTGCCGCCGCCGGACGCCGCGCGCCTGCGCGTGCGCCAGCTGGAGGAAAACGATATCGTGTCCCTGTACATGAACAACCGCGCCGCCGAAGCCCTGGTGGCAGGCCGCCTCGACGACGCCTACTGGTGGGCGCGGGCGGCGGTGCTGGCCAATCCGCTCGAGGCGACCGCCTACAATACCCTCGGCGTGGTCTACCAGCGCAGCGCCCGCCCGGCGCTGGCCGAAACGGCCTACCGCGCGGCGCTGGAACGCGCGCCGGACAGCGTTGCGACACTGCAGAACCTCGGCCCGCTGCTGGCCCAGCGCGGCCGCCCCGACGAGGCGCGCGCGCTGGCCGAGCGGCTGGCGCGCCTGCAGCCGGCGCCGCCCTACTTCTACTTCCACCAGGGCGTGGCCGCCTTCCGGCGCGGCGAGTTTATCAGCGCGCGCGACCTGTTCCGGCGCGAGGTCGAGCGCGCCGGCTACAACGACGAATTCCATTACTGGCTGGGACTGGCGCACCTGCGCCTGGGCGAGGACAGCCAGGCGCGCGCACAGCTGGCGCAGGCGTTCGACACCAGCACCCGCGCCGAGCGGCGCGCGCTGTATGCAGCCGAACTGGCGCAGCTGCGCCGGCCGGGTACTGCCGCCGCGATCTCCGAGCGCCAATGACAAAGGGCCAGCTTCCTCGCGAAAGCCGGCCCTGGATATCGTCGCCCCCGCGAAGGCGGGGGCCCATACTGCGCAACCGAACCCGATATGCTGGAATCGATTGGAATACTTCAAAAATAACAGCTTTGGATATTCAGCATGGGTCCCCGTCTGCACGGGGACGACGCGATTTAGCGCCGGCGCTGGCGCGCCGCCGACGGCATCGGCGCCCCGCGCGTTTCCAGGTGACGGAAGGTGATCCGCCCCTTGTTCAAGTCATACGGCGACATCTCCAGCGTCACGCGGTCGCCGGCGATGATGCGGATGTGGTTCTTCTTCATCCGCCCGGACGTGTACGCCACCAGCTGGTGGCCATTCTCCAGATCCACGCGAAAGCGCATCTCCGGCAACACTTCGGTGACCTTGCCCTGCATTTCGATCAGCTCTTCTTTCATTTCATTGTCCTTTACGATATGGGCAGCGGCCAAGCTTTTCCGGTAGCGACGAGGACGGCAACGGCGCCGCCAACGCAACCGCGCATGCCGCGCTGCCATCGACGCAGGGTCAGTCAAAATCGGGAAAAAAGGACGGCGCCAGCTGCATGTGGCGCCGTACGAACTTGGGGATAGATCCGATATGGGGACGTTGCGCCAGAATAAAAGGGGTGCCTGCAAGGGGTTATGATGAACCTTCCGACAACGCCCGCGCCGCCATCATGCCCATATCGCCCGCCGCCGCCCTGATCATCATCGACATGCAGAACTGCATGGCCAACCCCGCCGCCGGCCAGCGCAACAATCCGGACGCCGAACGCCGCATCGCCGACCTGCTGACCGCCTGGCGCCGCACCGAAGCCCCGATCGTCCACGTACGCCACATCTCGCGCTCGCCGCGCTCGCTGTTCGCCCCGGGCCAGCGCGGCGCGGCGTTCCAGGACGCCTTCCTGCCGCTGGACGGCGAACACGTCGTCGAAAAGAACGTGCCCGACTGCTTCATCCACTCCGGCCTGGAGCGCTGGCTGCACGTGCGCGGCATCGGGCGCCTGGTCATGGTCGGCGTCAGCACCAACAACTCGGTGGAAGCCAGCGCGCGCACGGCCGGCAATCTCGGCTTCGAGGTGCGCGTGGTGAGCGACGCCACCTTCGCCTTCGCCAAGCCGGACTACGCGGGCACGCCGCGCAGCGCGGACGAGGTCCACCTGATGGCGCTCGCCAACCTGGACGGCGAGTACGCGACCGTGGTCGACAGCGCCGCCGTCCTGGCTTGCCTGGACGACTAGCGCAACAGATCCATCTGCACCTCGTCCTGCGCGGCCGCCGCCGGATCGACCAGCGCGCGCCAGCGTGCCAGCTTCTGCTCGAAGCCGAGCGCCATGTGCGCCGGCGAGGACGACGGCAGCACCACAGTGTGATAGCCGTGCCGGGCGAACTGCGGCGCGAACTTGCCCGAGGCCTGCCCATTGAAGCCGACCGTTTCCAGTTGCGGACACAGGTGGCGCAGGCGCTCGAAGTCGTTGGCGGCCGGCTTGCGGATGGCGGCATCGAGGCTGCCCTCGCGCTCGCAGGCGGCCAGCACGTCCCACAGGCCGATGCGGTGCGCCAGCAGGCGCGGCAGGCGCTTGGCGTAGGGCAGCGCATACAGGTCCTCGCCGACCAGCGAGCCGACCAGTTTCCAGAACTGGTTCCTTGGATGGGCGTAGTACTGCCGGGCGGCGAGCGAGGCGGCGCCGGGGAAGCTGCCCAGGATCAGGACACGGGTATCAAAGCCGATGACGGGAGCGAGGCCGGTGAGCAGCGGGGGTTGTACGGATGTTGGCATGCAGCGATTTTAGCGCCGGGTCTGGTGGGATGGCGGACGCATGGCAGCGGCTTCATGACGGCCACCTGCCCGTCGTTCCCGCGCAGGCGGGAACCTATACTTACTTCCAAAAATCGATATCCCGGATTTTCCGGGAGCTTTAAATGTCGTGGCTTCAGTGGCTCAGCATGGATCCCCGCCTGCGCGGGGACGACGTGCTAGCTGAGCTCGCCAAAGGTAGCGATTGCCATGCTCGCATGCCCCTTGTCATCCGCAAGCACGCAAAAAAACGGCGACATGCTCGCGCATGCCGCCGCAAAGGGCATCACCGGTATCGGCAAGCGCCGGAGACTCGTTCTACACCCGGTTCAGTTTCAATTGCGCGCCTGCGCCGTCTCGTCGGTGCGCATGGCAGCACCGTCCCAGCCGCCGCCCAGCGCGCGGATCAGCTCCACCGTGGTGACGGCGCGCTCGCCGCGCAGCTGCACCGCGCCGCGTTCCACCGCGGCCTGGTTGCGCTGGGCGTCCAGCAGTTCCAGGTAGCTGCCGCGGCCGGCGTCGTACAGCTTTTGCGCCAGGTCCGCCGAACGGCGCGCCGACACCACCGCGGCGTCGAGTTCGGCGCCCTGCCCGGCCAGGATGCGCAGGCCGGCCAGGTTGTCCTCGACCTCGGAGAACGCCGCCAGCACGCTCTGGCGATACGACGCCACCGCCTCGTCCAGCGCGGCTTCGCTGCGCACCACGTTGTTGCGGTTGCGGCCGCCGTCGATCAGCGGCATCGACAGGGCCGCGCCCAGCAGCCAGGAACGGCTGCTCCACTTGAACACGTCGGCGAACGCGCCGCCCACGCCGCCGCCGTCGGCGCTGATGTTCAGGGCCGGGAACATGGCCGCGCGCGCCACGCCGATGCGGGCGTTGGCCGCCTCCATCGTGCGCTGGGCGCCGGCGATGTCGGGCCGGCGTTCCAGCAGCGCGGACGGCAGGCCGGCCGGGATCGCGGGCAGCACGCCGTCCGCGGCCATGGGCCTGGCCGGCGCGCCGAAACTCGATGCCGGCTTGCCCAGCAAGACCGCCAGCGCGTGTTCGGCATTCGTGCGCTGGCGCTGCAAGCCGATCGCCTCGGCGCGCGCAGTGGAGAGTTCCGTCCTGGCGCGCGCCAGGTCGAATTCGCCGATGTCGCCCAGTTCGAAGCGGCGCCCGGTCACGCGCACGCTTTCCTCGCGCAGCTGGACGGTGCGGTCGAGCGTGGCCAGTTCGGCGTCGAGCGCACGCAAACGGAACCAGGTCTGGGCCACGTCGGCCTGCAATGACAGCAGCACCGAGCGGTAGGTCGCCTCCACCGTGCCGGCGTCCAGGCGCGCCGCCGCCACGTTGGCGGACACCCGTCCGAACAGGTCGACCTCGTAGCTGGCCGACAGCCGCGCCGAATAGGTGGTGGCGGGCGCCGCCTGCGTCCCCGGCGGCAGCGCGGCTTCCAGCGGCGACAGGCGCGCGCGCTGGGCGCCGATGCCCACGCCGACCTGCGGGATGCGGTCCGCTTCGGCGATGCCGGCGATCGCCCGCGCCTGCTTGACGCGCGTGGCGGCGACGGCCAGGTTCTGGTTGTTGGCGCTGGCCTCGGCGACCAGCGCGTCCAGTTCGGCGTCGTGGAACACGCGCCACCATTCGCCGCGCGGCTGGGCTTCGGCCGGTTGCCCGACCTTCCAGGTGGTGCCGTCGGCGGCGCGGCGCACCGCGCCGGCATCGCCAGCCACCGCAGCCGCATCGCGGGCGTTTTCCTTGAACGCGGCCGGCACGCTGACGGCCGGCTGCCTGAACTCGGGTGCCGCGCACGCGGTCAACAACAGCGCCGCCACAAGTGGGATCAACTTCGGGGCCACGCCCCGTGCCATCATGGTTTTCATCAGTGGTTTCCTTCCAATGCGGGCGCCTGGTCGGCAGGCAGCGCGGCTTCGGCGTGTTTGTGGCCGGGACGCTCGAAACGCTTGGCCAGCGTGCGCAGCAACACGTAGAACACCGGCGTCAGGAACAGGCCGAAGAAGGTCACGCCCAGCATGCCGGCGAACACCGCCACGCCCATCGCGTGGCGCATCTCGGCGCCGGCGCCATGCGAGAACACCAGCGGCACCACGCCCATGATGAAGGCTATCGAGGTCATCAGGATCGGACGCAGGCGCAGGCGGCAGGCTTCCAGCGCGGCGGCGACGATGCTGCGGCCGTGGTGTTCCAGCTCGACCGCGAATTCCACGATCAGGATCGCGTTCTTCGACGCCAGTCCCACCAGCACGAACAGCGCGATCTGCGTGAACACGTTGTTGTCGCCGCCGGTCAGCTTGACGCCAAGCAGCGCGCACAGGATCGACATCGGCACGATCAGGATCACCGCCAGCGGCAACGTCCAGCTTTCGTACTGGGCGGCCAGCACCAGGAACACCAGCAGCACGCACAGCGGGAACACGTAGATCATGGTGTTACCCGACAGGATGTCCTGGTAGGTCAGATCGGTCCACTCGTAGGCGATCCCCTTCGGCAGCACTTCGCGCGCGATTTCCTCCATCGCCGCCTGCGCCTGGCCCGACGACACGCCCGGGGCCGGGCCGCCGTTCATCTCGGCGGCGACGTAGTTGTTGTAGCGCTGCACGCGGTCCGGGCCGTAGGCATCCTTGATCGTCATGATCGAGGACAGCGGGATCATCTCGCCCTTGTCGTTGCGCACCTTCAGCTGGGCGATCTGTTCGCGCTGCGAACGGAACGGCGCGTCGGCCTGCACCCGCACCTGGTAGGTGCGGCCGAACTGGTTGAAATCGTTGACGTACAGCGAACCCAGGTTGATCTGCAGCGTCTGGTTGATCTCCGCCAGCGGCACGCTCAGCTGCTTGGCCTTTACGCGATCAACGTCGGCGAACAGCTGCGGCACGTTGATCTGGTAGCCCGAGAACACGCCGGCCAGCCGTTTATCGGTCGCGGCCTTGGCCATGAAGGCCTGCACCGCCTTGTTCAACTCGTCGTAGCCGAGGTTGCCGCGGTCCTCGATCATCATCTTGAAGCCGCCGGTGGTGCCCAGGCCGTTGACCGGCGGCGGCGGCAGCACCATCACGAAGGCGTCCTCGATGGCGGCGCCCATGCGCTTGTTGATCTCGCCGGCGATGGCTTCGGCGCTCTGGTCTTTGCCGCGGCGCTGGTCGAACGGCTTCAGGCTGACGAAGGCGATGCCGGCGTTGGGCGCGTTGGTAAAGCCGTTGATCGACAGGC
Organism: Massilia forsythiae; assembly: GCF_012849555.1. Classification (NCBI taxonomy): domain Bacteria; kingdom Pseudomonadati; phylum Pseudomonadota; class Betaproteobacteria; order Burkholderiales; family Oxalobacteraceae; genus Massilia; species Massilia forsythiae. The sequence continues at coordinate 2,598,207 of NZ_CP051685.1, read as the reverse complement.
CCGGGAAGGCGATCGACGATTCCACGCCCGGGATGCCGCGCGCCACGTCCGACATCTTGCGGATCACGGCGTCGGTGCGGTCGAGCGAGGCGGCATCGGGCAGTTGGGCGAAGCCGATCAGGTAAGCCTTGTCCTGGGCCGGCACGAAGCCCGGCGGCACCGCCTTGAACATGAAGACGGCGGCAATCGCCAGCAAGGCGTACACGCCCAGCGACGCGCTCTTGCGCTTCAGGACGCCCTGCACGCCGGCCTCGTACTTGTGCGCGGAACGGTTGAAGAAGCGATTGAAACCCCTGAAGAAGCGGCCGAACACGGCGTCCATGCCGCGCGTCAGCCAGTCCTTCTTGGCGCCGTGCGGCTGCAGCAGCACGGCCGACAGCGCCGGCGCCAGCGTCAGCGACAGGAAGGCCGAGATCACGGTCGAGATGGCGATGGTCAGCGCGAACTGGCGGTAGAACTGGCCGGTCAGGGCGGACACGAACGCGATCGGCACGAACACGGCGCACAGCACCAGCGCGATGGCGACGATCGGACCGGACACTTCCTTCATCGCCTGCACGGTGGCATCGTGCGGATTCAGGCCGTTCTCGATGTTGCGCTCGACGTTTTCCACCACCACGATGGCGTCGTCGACCACGATGCCGATCGCCAGCACCAGGCCGAACAGCGACAGCGTGTTGATCGAGAAGCCGAAGGCGAGCATCACCGCGAAGGTGCCGACCACCGACACCGGCACCGCCAGCAGCGGAATCACGGAAGCGCGCCAGGTCTGCAGGAACACGATCACGACGATGGCCACCAGCACGATCGCCTCGATCAGCGTGTGCAGCACCGAGTCGATCGACTCGCGCACGAACTGGGTCGGATCGTACACGATGCTGTAGGTCATCCCCTGCGGGAAGTCCTTCGACAGTTCTTCCATCTTGGCGCGCACGTCGGTCGACAGTTGCAGCGCGTTCGCGGTCGGCGACTGGAACAACGGGATCGCCACCGCCGACTTGTTGTCCAGCAGCGAGCGCAGCGCATACGAATTGGAACCCATCTCCAGGCGCGCCACGTCCTTCAGCAGCGTGACGGCGCCGTCCGGGTTGGTCTTGACCACGATGTTGCCGAACTCCTCGACGCTGGCCAGGCGGCCCTGCGTGTTCACGGTCAGCTGGAAGTCGGCGTCCTTGGACGGCCCCTGGCCGACCACGCCGGCCGCCACCTGCACGTTCTGCTCGCGGATGGCGTTGACGACGTCGGTCGCGGTCAGGTTGCGTCCGGCCACCTTTTGCGGATCGAGCCAGACGCGCATCGCGTAGTCGCCCGAGCCGAACAGCTGGACGTCGCCCATGCCGTTGATGCGTGCCAGCTGGTCCTTCACGTTCAGGGTCGCGTAGTTGCGCAGGTACAGGTCGTCGTAGCGGCCGTCCGGTGAGTTCAGGTGCACCACCATCGTGATGTTGGGCGAACTCTTGACGGTCGTGACGCCGATCTGGCGCACCTCTTCCGGCAGGCGCGGCAGCGCGCGCTGGACGCGGTTCTGGACCGCGGTCTCGGCCTGCTCGACGTTGGTGCCGATCTTGAAGGTCACGGTCAGCTGCAGCGCGCCGTCCGAGGTATTCTGCGAGGTCATGTAGAGCATGCCCTCGACGCCGATGATCTCCTGCTCGATCGGTGTGGCGACCGTCTCGGCGATGACTTTCGGATTGGCGCCCGGGTACTGGGCGCGCACCACGATCGACGGCGGCACCACCTCGGGGTATTCCGAGATCGGCAGCTGGAAGATCGAGATCAGGCCCGCCACGAACACGATGACGGACAGGACCGCCGCGAAGATCGGCTTGTCGACGAAAAAGCGTGAAACGTTCATGGTCGTCGCTCCTTATTCGGCCATGGCGAGCTGCGCGCCCTTGGCGGCGCCGCTGGCGCTGGTCGCCACCATCGGCACGGTCTGCGCCGTGATCGGCGCGCCCGGGCGCACCCGCTGCAGGCCGTTGACGACGATCTTCTCGCCCGGCTTGAGGCCGCTGCGCACCACGCGCAGGCCGTCGACCACAGGGCCCAGGGTGACGGCGCGGTACTCGGCCTTGCCGTCCTTGTCGACCACGAACACGAACTTGCGGCTCTGGTCGGTGCCGACGGCGCGGTCGGTAACGAGCAGCGCGTTCTTCATGTCGCCGCCGCCGATCTGCACGCGCGCGAACAGGCCCGGCGCCATGGCGCGGTCCTTGTTGTCGAAGGTGGCGCGCATGCGCACGCTGCCGGTGCGGTTGTCGAGCTGGTTGTCGACGAATTCCAGCTTGCCCTCGTGCGGGAAGCCCGGTTCGCCGGCCAGGCCGACGTGCACGGCGACGCCGCGGCCGGCATGCGCATCCTTGCTGACGCGCAGGTAGGTTTCTTCGTCGCCGTCGAAGCTGGCGTAGATGCGGTCCAGCGACACCACCGAGGTCAGCACGGCGGAGGCGTCGACCAGGTTGCCGAGCGTGATCTCGGCCTTGGACACGCGGCCGTCGATCGGCGAGGTGACGCGGGTGTAATCCAGGTTAAGGCGCGCGGTGGCGGCCTGCGCATCGGCGGCGCGCGCGTTGGCGTCCAGTTCCTTCTGGCCGGCGGCGCGCTCGTCGTATTCGCGCTGGGCGATCGCCTTGTCGCCCAGCAGGCGCTCGGCGCGGGTCAGTTCCAGCTTGGCCAGTTCGGCTTTTGCGCGTGCGGACTTGGCCGACGCTTCGGCGCGGTCGTATTCGGCCTGGTAGGGGCGCTGGTCGATCACGAACAGCAGGTCGCCCTTCTTGACCTCGGCGCCCGGCTTGAAGTGGACCGCGGTGATGAAGCCGGACACGCGCGGACGGATCTCGACGCGCTCGACCGCTTCCAGGCGGCCCGAGAATTCCTGGGTTTCCGCGATCTGTTTTTCGACCACGGTGGCGGCCGAGACCGGCGGGCCGGCCTGGGCCTGGGTCTGCGCCTGCGCTGCTTCGGCCTTGCCGGTGGCGTCCGAGCAGGCGGACAAGGTGGCCGCCAGGGCGGCCGCCATGCCGGCGGCTGCCAGCGCCTTCGTCAGCGGTCGCAATGCCGCCCTGGGTTGTCGATTCGAGTTCATGATGCCCTCCGTTCCAGATGGATTTTTAGTGATTTATTGGTAACTTCTTAAATTGCAGACGACAGCGGTCCCTTCCGGGCTTTTGCAAGGAAAAGACAGGTCTCCGGCACCGCTGCGCGGCGCCTTTTATGGTTATGGGTATGGCGGCGCCCAGCGCCGGGATGGCGGCGCTGCGGCGCAGGATCGGTACTGCTGCGGCTCGCTGCCGCTCATGGCTACACGGGGGACGTCAACAGCGTGCAGGCTTGGCCTGCGCCGCGAGTCCGTCGATGAAATCGGTGATCTCGTCCAGTACCTGGACCTGGCACGCGCACTCGTTGCGCGCATTCGGTTCCTGCAGGCGCGCCGGCGACATGCGCCGCACGGTGGTGGGCACGCCCGCATCGGTCAGTTTCTTGCCATAGGCTTCGGCCTCGTCGCGCAAGGGGTCGTCCTCGGCCGACAGGATCAGCGCCGGCGGGAGATTCTTCAGGCGGCTCGATTGCAGCGGCGACGCGTACGGATGGCTGCGGTCGGCCGGATGCAGGTAGCCGCGGTAGGCGGCCGCGCACTCGTTGACGACCTTGGCGCTGTCGACGCAGTTCGGCATTTCGCGCATCGAGCAGGTCGACAGGCCGGGGTCCAGCATCGGCATGATCAGGATCTGGCCGGCGATCTTCGGCGCGGCGCGGTCGCGCGCCATCAGCGAGCAGACGGCCGCCAGGTTGGCGCCGGCCTCGATGCCGGCCACCACCATGCGCTTGCCGCTCCAGCCGAGTTTCGCCTTGTGCTGCCTGGCCCACATCAGTACCGCGTGGGCATCCTCGACCGCCGCCGGAAACGGTTTTACTTGCGCCAGCGTATAGGTGGAGGCCAGCACCACCGGGCACGGGCCGGCGCCGGCCAGGCGGCGCAAAAAGGTGTCGGAGTGGTCCAGGTCGCCGTCCACGAAGCCGCCGCCGTGGAAGAATACGATCAGCAAATCGCACTTGGCGCCGCTGCCGCCTTGGTACAGGCGCGCCGCCAGCGGCCCCTCGAAGCCGCCGGCTTCCAGGTTGCGCACCGCGGGCGCCGACGTCGCGTACGGGCCGGCCCCGGCCTGCGGCGGCAGGTCCTGGCGCGCGCTCATGCGCCCACCTCGGTGGACGGCACCGTCGTCGGCGCCGCTTGCTGCGACACAGCATGGAACAGGGCCTGGTAGCCGCGCGCCTCGGCGGCGGCGGCGTGGTCATAAGCGCCGGTCGCCACCATGCCGCTCATGGCCGCCACTGCGGCCACCAGGCCGAGCGCCGTCGCGATGCGATCGAGATGCCATTTCATGATCCACTCCTGTTCCGATTGTTGTCGATGTGCTTTCGGCCCCGCTGGGGCAGCGACCGTACCGACACTATAAACTTGAACTAAAATCAGATAAATAGTGCGATTACGAATGGATTATTCAGATTCCTGAACAATCGCCATTCCGAGGATCAATATGAACAAGCTGCAAGCGATGGAAGTCTTTGTCCAGGTGGTCGATGCCGGCAGTTTTACACGCGCCGCCGAGACGTTGCAATTGCCCAAGGCCACTGTGTCGACGCTGATCCAGTCACTGGAAAGTGCGCTGTCGGCCAAGCTGCTGCACCGCACCACGCGCCAGGTGACGGTGACCACCGACGGCGCCGCCTATTACGAACGCTGCCTGCGCATCCTGTCCGACGTGCGCGACGCCGAGGAATCGCTGTCGCGCACCCGCCTGTCCCCCAGCGGACGCCTGCGCGTGGACGTGCCGACCGGCCTGGCGACCGAGGTGCTGGTACCGGCGCTGCCGGCCTTTTTCGAACGCTATCCGGACATCATGCTGGAACTGGGCAGCGGCGACCGCCCGGTCGACCTGGTCGAGGAAGGCGTCGACTGCGCGGTGCGCGGCGGCGAATTGTTCGACACCAGCCTGATCGCGCGGCGCGTCGGCGTGATCAACTTCGTCACCGCGGCCTCGCCCGGCTACCTGGCACGCCACGGCGTGCCGCACCACCCGCGCGACCTCGAGCGCCACCGCTGCGTGAACTATTTTTCGGCCAAGTCCGGGCGCACGCTCGACTGGGATTTCGTGCGCGGCGACGACAAGATCACGGTGCCGCTGCACGGCGTGATCGCGCTGAACGATTCGGTCGCCTACGTGCAGGCCGGCGTGGCCGGCCTGGGCGTCGTCCAGATGACCGACTACCTCATGATGGAACACGTGCGCGCCGGGCGCATGGTGCAGGTGCTGCCCGACTGGACCAGCGAGCCGCTGCCGGTGCACGTGGTATACCCGCAGAACCGTCACCTGTCCGCCAAGGTGCGCGTGTTCGTCGAATGGGTGTCCGACCTGTTCGCCGCGCACCCGTACATGCAGATCGGCGCGCTGCCGCGGCTGGCGGCGATGACGGCCACGCCGGGCGAGGCCTCGCGCGAAGCGGCGGCGGCCGTGACGATATGAGGCAGAGTGTAGAATCGCCGCAACGCCGCAACGCCGCACCCAATCCACAGGAGACGCCATGTCCCGGCCGCGCCCCATCGACCTGCTGCTCGCGCAGTACGCGCACAGCCACCGCCATCCGACCAACGAGCTGATCCATATGGTATGCGTGCCGCCGATCGTGCTGTCGCTGCTGGGCATCCTGTGGAGCGTGCACCCGCTGGCCGCCGTGGCCGCCTGCGGCGCCGCGCTCGCGTATTACTGGAAGCTGTCCCGGCCATTCGCGCTCGGCATGCTGGGGATGAGCCTGGCGATGCTGCTCCTGCTGGCGCTGATGCCGCCGATGACGGTACTGCCGCTGTCGGTCGCGGTGTTCTTCCTGGCCTGGACCGGGCAATTCATCGGCCACAAGATCGAAGGCAGGAAGCCCTCCTTTCTCGACGACGTGCGCTTCCTGCTGGTCGGGCCGCTGTTCGTGCTGGGGTTCCTGTACCGGCGGCTGCGCCTCGCTTATTGAACCCGCGCCGGTTGCCGCGGCGCAGCGCGGCTAGGCTCGGCGAAGGCAAGGTGGCCATGGGACGCATGCCGGCGCTTGCGACCTTGAACATGGCGGGTTCGCAACCATATTGTTCCAACAAGCGGCGGCTTGGCCGCGCGCACTCGACCGGAGCAGACCATGAAACTCGCCACCACCGCCATCGCCATCACCCTCGCCGGCGTGCTCGCCGGCTGCGCCACCCAGGAGCCTTCGGGCAGCGTGTACAACAGCTACCAGACCATGAACGAACAAGTGGTGCGCATGGGCACGGTGGAATCCGTACGTAACGTCACCATAGCCAATCCGGACAGCGGCGCCGGCACCGTGGGCGGCGCCGCGCTCGGCGGCCTGGCCGGTTCCCAGGTCGGCGGCGGCAACGGCTCGGCCGCGGTCGGCATCCTGGGCGCCATCGCCGGCGGCGTGCTCGGCAACCGCATCGAGAACAATGCCAACCACCGCCCCGGCTACGAGATCACCGTGCGCCTCGACAGCGGCGAATTGCGCGCCGTGACGCAGCTGGCGGACGAGGCCTTCAAGCCGGGCGAGCGGGTGCGCTTGTTGAGCAATGGGTATAACACGCGGATTACGCACTGAGCGTAGCCGTCCGCATTAAGCGTAGCCGTCGTCCCCGCGCAGGCGGGGACCCATGCCGAGTATCCAGAATCACTTAAGTCACGGCGTCCAGATCATTCAACTGGAACGAATTCCGATCCGACGTATGGGTCCCCGCCAAGGGGGCCGCCGAGGCCGGGGACGACGGTATTTGCGCTGATGGTCATCATCCGATAGTTTCAACCGCCACGGGAAAGCACGTATACTTCCCGCATGCCCTCCTCCCTCCTGTTCGTCATCATCACCCTGATCTGGGGTTCCACCTTCTGGGCCATCACCTTGCAGCTGGGCGAGATCGCGCCCGCCGTCTCGGTGGTGTACCGCTTCGTCCTGGCCTCGGCCACGCTGTTCGCCTGGTGTCTGTTGCGCGGTAACCGGCTGTGGCTGCCGTGGCGGGTGCAGCGCTGGACGCTGCTGCAGGGCTTCTTCACCTTCGGCCTGTCCTACGTCTGCACCTATAACGCCGAACAGTTCGTGGTCTCGGCGCTAGTGGCGGTGCTGTTCGCGCTGATGGTGTTCTGGACCCCGGTGTGTGCGCGCCTGGCGCTCGGCACGCCGATTCCGCGCCGTACCTGGAGCGCCGGCGCGGCGGCGATCGCCGGCATCGTGCTGCTGTTCTGGCATGCGATCGGCGCGGCGCTGCACGATATCGGGCACGGCGGCGCCGGCGGCCAGGGCCACTTCCTGCTCGGACTGGTGCTGGGCGTGGTCGCCTCGTTTGCCAGCTCGGCCGGCAGCGTGGTGGTGGCCAAGGTGCGCGCCGAGTCGAGCAACCTGATGCTGACCACCGGCTGGTCGATGTTGTGGGGCGCGCTGATGGTCGCCGTCTATTGCCTGGCGAGCGGCCAGGCATTCGCCGTTCCGCGTGCGCCCAGCTACGTGTTCGGCCTGCTGTACCTGTCGATCTTCGGCTCGGTGGCCGCCTTCATCTGCTACTTCACGCTGATCAACCGCATCGGCTCCAACAAGGCCGTGTACGTCACCGTGATCACGCCGGTGATCTCGGTGCTGCTGTCGATCCGCCTCGAACACTACCGCCCCGGTCCGGCCGAATGGCTGGGCATGGCGGTGTGCCTGGGCAGCGTGGCCTGGGCGCTGCGCGCGCCGGCCGCCCAGCCGGCGCCCTCCATCCAATTGAACAACGCAATCGAAACGCCATGAACACGCACACCGCAACCGCTTCCGGCAGCAGCGACGCCGCCCTGTCCACCTTCGCGATTCGTCCGGCCACGCCGGCCGACGTCGCCCACATCCACGCCATGATCGTCGAACTGGCGGTGTTCGAAAAGCTCGAGCACATGGTGGTCGCCACCGAGGCACTGCTGCACGAAGGCCTGTTCGGCGCCCGTCCCGGCTGCGAAGCCATCGTCGGCGAGGCCGACGGCGAAGTCGTCGCCTTCGCGCTGTTCTTCCACAACTTCTCGACCTTCCTCACCAGGCGCGGCCTGTACCTGGAAGACCTGTACGTGCGCCAGTCCCAGCGCGGCAAGGGTTACGGCAAGGGCATGCTGGCGCACCTGGCGCGCATCGCGGTGCAACGCGGCTGCGGCCGTTTCGAATGGTCGGTACTGGACTGGAACACGCCCGCCATCGATTTCTACAAGGCGATGGGCGCCGAGATCCTGCCGGACTGGCGCATCTGCCGCGTCACCGGTGCGCCGCTGACGGCATTGGCCGAAGTGTAAACCGCCTGCTCCACAAGAAAAAACCCACGGGCCGCTCGCAGCGCCGTGGGTGAACCCATGCATGGATGGGGAGGGGAGACTTGAATCCAACGAGGTTCAATATATGCCTCTCCTCCGGCCGCACGGCGGTTCCTTACAAATGCTTACCTCGGTAACAGCTCGAAAGAAACTGTCAATGTTTGGCCCGTGAATGCGTTGACGGCGCCGATCCGCTTACCGGCGAGCGCGCCGGCGTTCCAGCCAACGCTCGCACAAATCGAAGCCGGCCTGGGTCAGCAGCGCCAACAAGGCAGCGGGAATGGCGCCCGCCAGCAGCATGTCGTTGTCGTTCAGCGCCAGCCCGGTGGTGATGCGCTCGCCGAAGCCGCCGGCGCCGATGAAGGCGGCGATGGTGGCGGTGCCGACGCTCATCACGGCCGCCGTCTTGACGCCGGCCAGGATCACCGGCGCCGCCAGCGGCAATTCCACCGCCACCAGCGCCTGCCGCCGCGTCAGTCCCAGCGCCAGCGCCGCGGTGCGCAGGCCGGGCGGCACCTGCAGCAGGCCGGTGCAGGTATTGCGCACGATCGGCAGCAGCGCGTAGGCGCACAGCGCCACCAGCGCCGGCACCGTGCCGATGCGGCCGAGCAGCGGAATCAGGATCGCCAGCAGCGCCAGCGAGGGCACGGTCTGCAGCACCCCGGCCAGCGCCAGCACCGCCTGGCGCAGGCGCGGCGCCAGCGCCGCCACGATCCCGAGCGGAATGCCGAGCGCGCAGCCGAGCAGCACCGCCAGCGTCACCAGTAGCAGGTGCTGGCGCGCCAGCGTCGTGAAGCCGTTGCCGAAGGTCTTGGCCCACAGGCCGTCGCGTTGCGGTTTGGCGTCGGCGCCGATGCCGGCGCCGGTATCGGCGCCGTGCGTAGGGTGGACGGCTGCGCCGTCCACGCGTGCACGCGGCGCCGATGCGCCGGCGGCATCGGGTGCGGCGACGGCGGAGGGCGCGCCGGTGCGGCAATGCGACTTCCCGTTGGACGCGTGGACGGCGGAGCCGTCCACCCTACCCTTGGCGGTAGTCGCCGATGACGCCGCGCCAGCGGCATCGGCGGAACGGCACGCCAACCACGCACGGGCGATCGACGCAAATCCCTGGCCGTCGAGTTCCGCAGCGGCGTTCATGGCGATCATGGCACCGGCGTCGATGCTGCCTTCCAGCCCGGCGATCGCGCGCCAGGCCTGCGGAAAACGCTGCGGCAGGTCGAGGCGGTACAGCAGCACCGCGTCGTAGCGCGGAAAATAGGCCTTGTCGTCGTCCAGCACGCGCAGGCCGTACTGGCGGATCTTGGCGTCGGTCGAATAGATGTCGATGGCGTCGACCTGGCGCCGCGCCAGCGCCTCGTAGGCGATGCCGTGCTCCAGGCCGCGCGGCTGCTGCGGCAAGCCGTAGCGGCGCGCCAGGCCGGGCCAGCCGTCGGCGCGTCCCAGGAATTCGTGCGACAGCCCGATGCGCAGGTCGGGACGCCGCGCCAGGTCGGACAGGCGCGTGACCGCACCGGCGCCGGCGGCTGGCGCGCCGGCCGCCGGGCCGCCACCCGAAGCATCGTTTGCCTTGTCGCCCCGGACCGCCAGCGCATAGCCGTTGGAAAAGCCGAGCGGCACCGCCACGCCCAGGCCCAGCGGCCGCAGCGCCGCGCGCATCCGCTCCATCGAAGTCGGCTGCGGATTCTTGAGGATCTCGAGGTCGATGGTGCCGAGGTATTCCGGGTAGACGTCGATCGCGCCCGAGCGCAGCGCGGCCAGCACGATGGCGGTGTTGCCCAGGCCCTGGCGGTGCTCGACCGGGCCTGCGGAGGCGGCAGTCTGCGCCAGGATCTCGCCCAGGATGTACGACTCGGTGAAGCGCTTGGAGCCGACGTGCAGGACGTTATCGGATGGTGCGGCGCTGGGCGCGGCGGCGGCCGGCGCCAGGGCTGCGTACAGGAAGCCGGCGCAGGCCAGCGCCAGCAGGATCAGTCTCTGCATAGGTTTCCATCGATAAGGAGGCCGGCCCGGGAGGGCAGCGACGTGGATGAGCGGTCGACCGCCAGCATACCCGATCGCGCCCGCCGGGCCAGGCCGGATGGCCGGGTACGTGAGCATGGGTCCCCGCCAAGGGGGCCGCCGAGGCCGGGGACGACGCATACCTGGCCGTCCCTGCGGGCAGCGGTGCAGGCTGCGAACGACGAGTCAGCTGCCGCGGACAGCATTCATGCCGCGAGCTCGACCTGCGGCAGGCGCAGCACGCCGCCGTTGACGACCGCGCGGCACGGCCGGGCGCCGATGGCGTAGGCCAGGTCGGCCGGGCGGGCGATGTCCCACAGCGCCAGGTCGGCGCGTTTGCCGGGTTCCAGCGTGCCGATGTCGGAGCGCCCCAGGGCGCGCGCGGCGTGCGCGGTGCAGCCCAGCAGCGCCTCCAGCGGCGTCAGGCGCCACAGCGTGCAGGCCAGGTTCATCGCCAGCAGCAGCGAAGTCAAGGGCGAGGTGCCGGGGTTGCAATCGGTGGCCACGGCCAGCGGCACGCCGGCCCGGCGCAGCGCGTCCAAGGGCGGCATGCGCTGCTCGCGCAGGAAATAATAGGCGCCCGGCAGCAGCACCGCCACCGTGCCGGCGCGCGCCATGGCCGCGACGCCCTCTGGCGACAGGTATTCCAGGTGGTCGGCCGACAGGCCGCCGTACTGCGCCACCAGTGCCGCCCCGCCCTGGTCGGACAGCTGCTCGGCATGCAGCTTGACCGGCAGGCCATGGCAGCGCGCGGCGTCGAGCACGCGCGCCGTCTGCGCATGGCTGAAACCGATACGCTCGCAAAAGGCGTCGACCGCGTCGACCAGGCCCGCGGCGGCCAGCGCCGGCAGCATGCGTTCGCACACCTCGTCGATGTAGTCGTCGGCGCGCCCGGCGAATTCGGGCGGCAGCGCGTGCGCGCCGAGGAAGGTGGTGCAGACCTGCACCGGCAACACGTCGCCGATGCGGCGCGCCACGCGCAGCATCCGGGCTTCGTCTTCCAGCGCCAGGCCGTAGCCGGACTTGATCTCGAGCGTGGTCACGCCCTCGGCCAGCAGCGCCAGCACGCGCGGCGCGCTCTGGCGCAGCAGCTCGTCGTCGGAGGCGGCGCGGGTGGCGCGCACGGTGGACAGGATGCCGCCGCCGCGCCGGGCGATGTCTTCGTAGGTCGCGCCGTTCAGGCGCGCCTCCCACTCGTCGCTACGGTTGCCGGCGTGGACGATGTGGGTATGGCAGTCGACCAGCCCCGGCGTCATCCAGGCGCCGCCGCAATCGTGTTCGACGCAGGCGCGCGGGGCGTCGCGGCGCGCGCCGAGCCAGGCGATGCGGCCGCCGCGCAGCGCCAGCGCGGCGTCGTCGATCTCGCCGTAGCCGCCGGCCATGGTGGCCAGGCGCACGTTGGTGAACAGCAGGTCGCAGGGCGCCGCGCCGCCGGTATCGGCAACGGCAGCGGCGGCCCCGCCCTCATTCATAGTAGCCGTCCTCGTCCTCGAGGTCGTCCTCGTCGTCGTAGTAATGGATGTCGACGATGAAGATCATGCCCTGCCCCGCGTCCAGCTTCCAGGTGGTGCCCTGGTCGAGCACGATGGCGTCGTAGCGCACCATGGCGATGCGCTGCTCGTCGCTGCGCAGTTCCAGGCTGTCGCCCTCGGCCAGGAACAGCACGGTGACCGGGGCGCGTGCGACAAAGCCCGAGGGGCCGTCCAGGCGGCGGCGGCCGAACTGGTGGTAGCAGCGGTCGGTGCGCGTCATGACGTTGAAGTCGGTGCTCGGTCCGCGGTTCAGCTTGGCCACCACGCGCGCTTCGCCTTCGAAGGCGGCGACCGGATCGGCCGCCGACAACAGCGTCGGCTCGCCGTCGATGTCGAGCGTGACGCCGTGGCCGTCGACCAGCGCCAGCGTGCGCTCGACGCCGTGGAACACCGAGAACGGCCCATCGGCCGCGATGCTGGCCAGGCTGACGCGCCAGTCGAACTCGTCGAAGCCGGCGTCCGGCGGAAATACGGCGATCTCGGTGGTGCTGCCGGCGCCGTTCTTCCACGGCACCGGGGACAAGCCTGTAAACGGAATCAGCGTGGACATGGCATACCTCATGAAGCGGGACGTGCCGCCATGATGACACATCGTCACGGCATCGCAAGATTAATCCTGGCGCAATTGGCGCATGGCTGTGCGCCAGCGCCGCGCGATCGCCTCCTGGTCGACGTGGCGCCCGCCGCGCACCGCCCAGCGCCCCCCGGCCAGCACGTCGCGCACCAGGTTGTCGTTACCGCAGAACAGGAAGCGCCCGAGCACCGCGTCCGGCCCGAGCCCGTCGAGGTTGGGGTGGCCGTCGTCCAGCACCAGCAGGTCGGCGCGCCGGCCGGGCGCCAGGCTGCCGATCGGGCGCGCCGCCGCCTGGGCGCCGCCGCGCAGCGCTTCGCTCCACAAGAAGGCGGCGACGTCGGGCCGGCCGGGCGCGCAGGCGACGTTGCGGCGCCTGCCGGCCAGGCGCTGGCCGTACTCCAGCCAGCGCAGCTCTTCCACCGGGCTCTGGGACACGTGGCTGTCGCTGCCGATGCCGAAGCGGCCGCCTGCGGCGATATACGGCGCCAGCGGGAACAAGCCGTCGCCCAGGTTGGCCTCGGTAGTCGGACACAGGCCGGCCACGGCGCCGCTGGCGGCCAGGCCGGCGATCTCGTGCGGCGCCAGGTGGGTCGCGTGCACCAGGCACCAGCGCGCATCGATGTCGCCGTGTTCCAGCAGCAGCTCGACCGGACGGCGGCCGGTGGCGCGCAGGCACGCGCGCACCTCCTGTTCCTGCTCGGCGACGTGGATGTGCAGCGGCCGCCCGGCGGGCAGCGCCTGCGCCAGCGCGCGCACCTGCGCGAGCGTGGCGGCGCGCAGCGAATGCGGGGCGGCGCCGATTTCCAGTTGCGGCCCGCGCAGCGGGGCCAGCGCCTCGACGATGCGCAGCACGCGGTCCGGATCGGTGTGGAAGCGCCGCTGCTGCGGCGCCAGCGGCGCTTCCCCGAAGCCGGCATGCGCGTACAGCACCGGCAGCAGGGTCAGGCCGATGCCGGCCTCCCGCGCCGCGCGCGCGATGCGCTGGGCGGTCTCCGCCGGCTGCGCGTACGGCTGGCCCTCGGGGTCGTGCTGCAGGTAGTGGAACTCGCATACCGCCGTGTAGCCTTGGCGCAGGCACTCGGCGTACAGCTGCGCCGCCACCGCTTGCAGCTGCTCCGGCGTGATGCGGTTGGCGCAGCGGTACATCAGCTCACGCCAGGTCCAGAAGCTGTCCGGCTCGGCGCCGCCGCCGGCGCGTTCGGCCAGGCCGCCCAGGGCGCGCTGGAAGGCGTGCGAGTGCAGGTTGATCATGCCGGGGATGACGTATTCCACGCACGGCGGCGCGGCCGCCTCCGCGGCCCCGTCCGCATCGCCGCGAGGAGCGGGATGCGCCGGCCGGATGTCGGGCCGGAGGCCGGGCCGGGCAGCGCCCGCCTCCACCCGCACCAGGTCGCCGCTACCGTCCCAGGCCAGCAGCACGTCGGCCTGCCAGCCATCGGGCAGCAATGCGTGGCGCGCGAACAGGGCGCCGCCGGCTGCGTCCGCGCTCATGCGCGCACCCAGGCCAGCGCCGCCTGCAGCAGCGCGCGCAGCAGCGGCTGCACCCGGGCCGCCAGCGCGGGGCGGTAGGCGAAGGGCGGCGCCTCGTCCATGTACAGGCACTGGCACATCTCCAGCTGGATCGCGTGCACGCCCTGCTCCGGACGGCCATAGGCGCGGGTGATGTGGCCGCCCTTGAAGCGGCCGTCGAAGACGAACGTCAGGCGTTCCCGGGCCGGCGCCGCACTCACCTGAAAACGCCGAAGCGCCTCCTGCAATGCGTCCTGCAACGCCGGCGCGCACGACTTGCCGTCGGCGCTGCCGAAGTTCAGGTCGGGCAGGCGACCGTCGAAGAAGCGCGGCACGCGCGAGGCGATCGAATGCGCATCCCACAGCACCACCTGCCCGTGCAGCGCGCGCAGGCGCGCCAGTTCGGCCTGCAACTGGCGGTGATAAGGCTGCCAGTAGCGCGCCAGGCGCTCTTCGATCTCGTCCGCATCCGGCTCCCGGCCCGGCCGGTACAGGCGCTCGCGCGCGAAGGTGTCGACCGGACACAGGCCGGTGGTGTCCCGGCCCGGATACAGGCTGCTGTCCTCGGGCGGCCGGTTCAGGTCGATCAGGTAGCGCGACCAGCGTGCCGACAGCAGCGACACGCCCAGTTCCTCGGCAAACGCATACAGCCGGTCGAGGTGGCGGTCGGTGTCGGCGCGCGCCGCGGCGCAGGGCGCGAAGCGCGCATCGATTGCGTCCGGGACGTCGGTGCCGACGTGGGGAATCGACAGCAGCAAGGGCTGAGTGCCCGGCTTGAAGTGGAAATCCATTGCGCCTCCCGTAGCGGCCATGCTGCCTGCCCTCGCCCGAAGCGCCGCCCGCGCTGCGGCTTGGTGGCCGGTTTTCATGGCCCTAGTAAATCGGTTAGTTGCATTTTAAAGCGACAGCTGCGCTTCAGGCGCTGCGCCCCGGCAGTGTCAATCCGGACGCAGCGCCGCGAACACCGGCGCGCATACGGCGGACAACGCGCCCGCCATCACCATCCCGCGCGCCGCCTCGATGTCCGGCGCCAGGAAGCGGTCCTCGTCGAAGGCGGGCACCGTAGTCCGCAACAGCGCGTGCACCTGCTCCAGGTGCGCCGAACTGGCCAGCGGACGGTGGAACTCGATCCCCTGCGCCGCCGCCAGCCATTCGATGGCGACGATCGCGCCGGTATTGCGCGCCATCTGTTCCAGGCGCCGGGCCGCGAAGGTCGCCATGCTGACGTGGTCTTCCTGGTTGGCCGAGGTCGGCAGGCTGTCGACGCTGGCCGGATGCGCCAGCGACTTGTTTTCCGACGCCAGCGCGGCCGCGGTCACGTGGGCGATCATGAAGCCGGAATTCACGCCCGGCTCGCGCACCAGGAAGGGCGGCAGGCCGGACAGCGTGGCGTCGATCAGCAGCGCGATGCGGCGCTCGGCCAGCGCGCCGATCTCGGCGATGGCCAGCGCCAGCGTGTCGGCGGCGAAGGCGACCGGCTCGGCGTGGAAGTTGCCGCCCGAGATGACCAGCGGCGTGCCTCCATGCGCATCGCCAGCGGCGCCCGCCGGGAACAGCAGCGGATTGTCGGTGACGGCGTTCGCCTCGATCAGCAGCGTGCGTCCGGCCTGCGCGATCAGGTCGAGCGCGGCGCCCATCACTTGCGGCTGGCAGCGCAGGCTGTACGGGTCTTGCACGCGCTCGTCGCCGACCAGGTGCGAGGCGCGGATGGCGCTGCCGGCCACCAGCTCGCGGTACACCGCCGCCGCCGCGATCTGCCCCGGCTGGCCGCGCACCGCGTGCACGCGCGCGTCGAACGGCGCATCGCTGCCGCGCGCGGCGTCCAGCGACAATGCCCCGGTCGCCATGCCGGCTTCCAGCACGCGCTCGGCCAGGAACAAGCCGTGCAGCGCCAGCGCCGTCGATACCTGGGTGCCGTTGATCAGCGCCAGTCCCTCCTTCGCCGCCAGCACCACCGGCGCGATGCCGGCCGCCGCCAGCGCCTCCGCGGCATCGACCAGCGCGCCGGCGACGCGCACCCGGCCCACGCCCAGCAGCGCCAGTGTCATGTGCGCCAGCGGCGCCAGGTCGCCGGACGCGCCGACCGAGCCCTGCGCCGGGATGGCCGGCACGATGCCGGCGTTGTACAGCGCGACCAGGGTATCGACGATCAGCGGGCGCACGCCGGAAAAGCCGCGTGCCAGGCTGCCGATCTTGGTCAGCAGGACCAGGCGCACCACCGGATCCGGCAGCAATTCCCCGGTGCCGACCGCGTGCGACAGGATCAGGTTGCGCTGCAGGCGCTCGAGCTGGTCGGGCGCGATGTGGCGCCGGGCCAGCAGGCCGAAGCCGGTGTTGATGCCGTAGGCCGGATCGCCCCTGGCGATCAGGGCGCGCACCACGGCGGCGGAGGCGTCGATGGCGGCGTAGGCGTCCGGCGCCAGCGCCAGCGCGGGGGCGCCGCCTGCTCCGATGGCCGCGGCGGGCGCATCGGCGGCGTTCCAGACCCGGCGCAGGTCCGCCAGCGTCAGCGCGCCGGGTTGCAGGGCCAGCGTGGCGCCGCGTTCGTGGCTCATGGCGCCGTGTCCATGCCCGCATCCGTGCCGGCGGACGCGGAAGCGTGCCGGCCGGGGTGCGCCGCATTATCATTCAAATTCGCATCCAGCATCGGCAGGTCCAGCCCGTGGCGCCTGGCGGTGTCGACGGCGCTGTCGTAGCCGGCATCGGCGTGGCGCATCACGCCCGAGGCGCAATCGTTGACCAGCACGCGCGCCAGGCGCTTGTCCGCTTCTTGGCTGCCGTCGGCCACGATGACCACGCCGGCATGCTGCGAATAGCCCATGCCGACGCCGCCGCCGTGGTGCAGCGAGACCCAGGTGGCGCCGCCGGCGGTGTTCAGCAGCGCGTTCAGCAGCGGCCAGTCGGACACCGCGTCGCTGCCGTCGCGCATCGCTTCGGTTTCGCGGTTGGGACTGGCGACCGAGCCGGTGTCGAGGTGGTCACGCCCGATCACGATCGGCGCCTTCAACTCTCCGCTGCGCACCATGGCGTTGAAGGCCAGGCCGGCCAGGTGGCGTTCTCCCAGTCCGAGCCAGCAGATGCGCGCCGGCAGCCCCTGGAAGGCGATGCGTTCACGCGCCATGTCGAGCCAGCGGTGCACGCGCGCGTGCTGCGGGAACAGTTCCTTGATCTTGGCGTCGGTCTTGTAGATATCCTCGGGGTCGCCGGACAGCGCCACCCAGCGGAACGGACCGCGCCCCTCGCAGAATTGCGGGCGGATATAGGCCGGCACGAAGCCGGGAAAGGAAAAGGCGTCCGCCACGCCGGCGTCGAATGCTACCTGCCGGATGTTGTTGCCGTAGTCGACCGCCTGCGCGCCCAGCGCCTTGAAGTCGAGGATGGCCCGCACGTGCGCCGCGCACGAGCTGGCGGCGGCCTGGCGCAGCACGGCGTGGCAGGCCGGGTCGCGCTGGGCCGCCTGCCACTCGTCGATGGTCCAGCCGAGCGGCAGGTAGCCGTGCAGCAGGTCGTGCGCCGAGGTCTGGTCGGTGACCAGGTCGGGCACCAGGCCGGCGCCTGCGTCACCTGCGCCATCTGCGCCGCTGCGCGCGCGCCGCACCAGTTCCGGCAGCACTTCGGCGGCATTGCCGAGCAGGCCGATCGACACCGCCTCGCGCCGCGCCTTGTGATGGCGCACCAGCGCCAGCGCCTCGTCGAGGTCGCGCGCCTGCTTGTCCAGGTAGCCGGTGCGCAGGCGGAAATCGATGCTGCCCTGGCGGCACTCGACGATCAAGGACACCGCTCCGGCGAAGCTGGCCGCCAGCGGCTGCGCGCCGCCCATGCCGCCCAGGCCGGCGCTCAGGATCCAGCGGCCGCTCATGCTGCCGCCGAAGTGCCGGCGCCCAGCCTCGGCAAAGGTTTCGTAGGTCCCCTGCACGATGCCCTGGGTGCCGATGTAGATCCAGCTGCCGGCCGTCATCTGCCCGTACATGAACAGGCCCTTGCGGTCGAGCTCGTTGAAATGCTCCCAGGTCGCCCATTTCGGCACCAGGTTCGAGTTCGCCAGCAGCACGCGCGGCGCGTCGGCATGGGTCTGGAATACGCCGACCGGCTTGCCGGACTGGATCAGCAGGGTCTGGTCGTCTTCCAGCGTGCGCAGCGTGGCCAGGATACGGTCGTAGCATGCCCAGTCGCGCGCGGCGCGGCCGATGCCGCCGTAGACCACCAGGCGCTGCGGGTCCTCGGCGACTTCGGCGTCCAGGTTGTTCTGCAACATGCGGTAGGCGGCCTCGGTCAGCCAGCTCTTGCAGTGCAGCCCGTTGCCTCGCGGGGCGCGGATGTGGCGCGCGGGGTCGAAGCGTGGGTCCGGCGCACGGTGCAGGTCCGGGGCCGCATGAAGATCCGTACCGGTGGCGGCTGGCGCGGCGGATGGCGGCAAGGCATCGGTCATGACGGCTCCTCGGATAGGTGCACGAAACATGGAACGCAAAACATGGCGCTCAAACAATGCATGCCGGCTGATACACGCGCGGCTGACAAGCGCAATGCTCATAGCGCAAGACACAGCTTGGACGGCACGGCAGCGCCGTCCATTCAAGCCAGTCTAGGTTGTCTATACAAGGCCGTCAATCCATTTTTGCACGCCGGGCGCTGCCCGCCGATCGCAGCGCCCGGCGGTCTGGCGAGCAGCTTATTTCCTGGCGTAGACCTGGCGGCCGGCCACCCAGGTTTCCAGCACGCCCATCTTGTGGATGTCGTACACCGACATCTTGAACAGGTCCTGGTCGACCACGATGAAATCGGCGTACTTGCCCGCTTCGAGCGAGCCGAGGTTCTTTTCCTGGTGGCCGGCATAGGCCGCGTCCAGCGTGAAGCAGCGGAACGCTTCCTTCAGCGACATTTCCTGCTCCGGATACCAGCCGGCGATCGGCTGGCCGCCCGCATCCTGGCGCGTGACGGCCGCGTGGATGCCGAAGAATGGATTCGGCGCCTCGACCGGGAAGTCGGAACCGCAGGCGATGCGCGAACCCTGCTGCAGGAAAGTGCGCCAGGCGTAGGCGCCCTTGATGCGCTCGGCGCCGACACGCTGCTCGGCCATGTTCTTGTCCGAGGTCGCGTGGGTCGGCTGCATCGACGGGATGATGCCGATGGTCTTGAAGCGCGGGATGTCGGCGGGAGTCACGACCTGGGCGTGCTCGATGCGGTGGCGCAGCGCCTCGGCGTGGTTGGCCGGGATTTCCTTGGCGAAGGTGTCGAGGATTTGATGGTTGCCGGCGTCGCCGATCGCATGCACGTTGACCTGGTAGCCCTTCTTCATGGCCTTGGCGATCATCGCGTCCATTTCCTGGTCGGTGTGGAACAGCAGGCCGTGCGAATGCGGATCGTCGCTGTAGGGCGCCAGCAGCGCGGCGCCGCGGCTGCCCAGCGCGCCGTCCGAATACAGTTTGACGGCGCGCAGCGCGTACATGTCCTTGCCGTAGCCTTGCAGCGGACCGTTCTTCGACAGCTGGTCGAAGTCGGCGTCGGTGCCGCCGATCATGCCGTAGATACGCGCGGTGAGCTTGCCGTGGTCGGCATAATCCCGGTACAGGCGGTCCTGCACCGCGCTGACGCCGGCATCGTGGGCGCTGGTCAGGCCGACGCTGGCCATCGCCGCCAGCGCCTTGTCCAGCATCGTGCGGCCTTCCTGCTCGGTCGGCTGCGGCAGCACCTTCTTCATCAGGCCCTGGGCGGCGTCGACCAGCACGCCGGTCGCCACGCCGTTGGCGTCGCGCACGATCTTGCCGCCGACCGGGTCCGGCGTGGCATTGGTGATGCCGGCCAGCGCCAGCGCGCGGCTGTTGGCCCAGCCGGCGTGGCCGTCGACGCGTTCCAGCCAGGCCGGGCGGTCGGACACGGCGGCGTCGAGTTCCGCGGCGGTCGGGAAGCGGCCCAGCTTCCAGTTCTCCTGGTTCCAGCCGCGCCCGCGCACCCATGCGCCTTGGGCATTGGCGCGCGCATAGGCGCCGATCGACGCCAGCGCGCCCTGCAGCGAGGTGCTGGCCGACAGGTCCAGCTGGGTCAGCATCTCGCCAAGGCCGAACACGTGGCCATGGGCATCGATCAGCCCGGGCAGCACGGTGCGCCCGCGCATGTCGACGTGACGCGCCCCCGGCGCCCTGGCCGCCACCTCCTGCGCCGCGCCGACCGCCGTGATCCGGCCCCGATCGTCAAACGCCAGCGACGCAAACCGGACGACGTCGCCCCGGGCGTTCAGCGTGTAGCCGTTGGCATTGTCGATCACCGTATCGGCCTGCGCCGCCGACAACACGCCGCACGCGGCCAGGACGAAAGAGGAACACTGCAGGGCAAAGCGCATCGGGGTCTCCGTAAGAGTGAAAGGCAAACGCCGAGTGTAGCGAACATTCGGGGTCAGAGCACAATTCATTCGGGGTCAGAGCACATTCACGCAAAATTTCGGGGTCAGAGCACTTTCAATAGAAACGAACTGCAGGCAATTGAGCTGTCTCCATTTGTTTGTCACCAGCTTCGCTAAGGTCGAGCTTTTCGTTCATGACCGATGACACCATGGCACGACGCCCACGCCTGCTGCTTCCCGCAGTACCTCTGCATATCATCCAACGCGGGAATAATCGCAATCCTTGTTTTGCCGAGGAAGCCGACTATCTGGTGTATCTATCGCTATTGCAGCAATATGCCGCAGCTGCGGCCTGCCAGATCCACGCCTATGTACTGATGACGAATCATGTGCATTTGCTGCTCTCCTCAGGCAGTGCCAACGGCCCGAGTGTGCTCATGCGCCGGCTCGGTCAACACTATGTCCAGTATTTCAATCGCCGCTACCAACGCACTGGGACGCTGTGGGAGGGACGGTTCCGCTCCTCTCTGGTGGACCATGAACGCTATTTGCTGGTTTGCCAGCGTTATATCGAGCTCAATCCCGTACGCGCTCGCATGGTAAGCGAACCGGGCCAGTATCGCTGGTCGAGTTTCCGTGCGAATGCATTGGGCGAAGACGATCCCTTGATTACGCCGCACATCGTGTACGAGGGACTGGGCCGGCACGACGCGGAACGTCGGTGCACATACCGATGTCTGTTCGAGGAAACGCTGTCCGATCACATGCTGGAACAGATCCGGTACGCAGGCAACAGCAATTCACCGCTCGGGCCGGAATCGTTTGTCGTTGAAACCTCCAGGTCGCTTGGCATGGCGCCTCGCAGGAAATACAACAGACAACCAGTTGTAGTCGGCAAGAACTTGCCTGACAAAGTGCTCTGACCCCGAATTCAATCGCGATTGTGCTCTGACCCCGAATTTTCCAGGCTTTCGCGGGCCAGCAGCGTGCGCTTGCGCTCGATGCCCCAGCGGTAGCCGGACAGGGCGCCGTCGAGGCGCACCACGCGGTGGCAGGGGATGGCGATGGCGGCCGGGTTGGCGGCGCAGGCGCCGGCGACGGCGCGCGCGCCTTGCGGCATGCCGAGGCGCTCGGCCAGTTCGGCGTAGCTGACGGTCCGGCCGGCCGGGATCTGGCGCAGCGCCTGCCACACGCGCTGCTGGAAGGCGGTGCCGCGCACGTCCAGCGGCAAATCGAGGCCGAGGCGCGGCGCCTCCACCAGCGCGACCACCTGCGCCACGGTGCGTTCGAATTCCGCTTCGGCGCCCACCAGCTTGGCCCGCGGAAAGCGTTCCTGCAAGTCGCGCACCAGAGGTTCGGGATCGTCGCCCAGCAGGATCGCGCAGATGCCCTTGCCGGTGGCGGCCACCAGCAGCGCGCCCAGCGAGCAGGCCGCCACCGCGAAACGGATCGCTTCGCCGCTGCCGCCGGCGCGGTAGCGGCGCGGCGTCATGCCGAGCACGCCGGAGGAGGCGGCGTAGAAGCGGCCGCTGGAGTTGAAGCCGGCGTCGTAGGCGGCGGCGGTGACGCTGCCCGCCTGCGCCAGCGCCTGGCGCAGGCGGCCGGCACGGCGCGCGTTGACATAGGCCTTGGGCGTGATGCCGGTCTGCGCCTTGAACACGCGGTGGAAATGGAAGCGGCTCATGCCGCCGGCCTCGGCCAGGGTGTCGAGGTCGGGCTCGTCGGCGCCATTGTCGACGGCAGCGTCGATGAGGCGGCAGGCGCGCGCCACCGCCTGCGCCTGGCGCTCGGCCAGCGGCGCTTCGGTGGGACGGCAGCGCAGGCAGGGCCGGAAGCCGGCCGCCTCGGCATCGCCGCGGCTGGCGTGAAAGGCGACGTTGCCGCGCCGCGGCGTGCGCGACGGGCAGGACGGCCGGCAATACACGCCGGTCGTGCGCACCGAATAAAAGAACGCGCCGTCGGCCGCCCCGGCGCGCGCGCAGACCGCGGCCCAGCGCGCATCGTCGCTGGCGAACGCGTCCGTTTCACTGCTCTTGTCACTGCTGTCGATGATGGTGTCCATGCCGTTCTCCCGGTTCATGACGCCATCGTAAACGCCGCCGCCGCGGCGCGCATCCCGGGTCTTGCTTTCGAATCCGCGGTGCTAGAATGCGCCGCATGGCACCACCCACACCGGAGAGCAGTTTGAACGGACAGATCGCGCAGGACAGCACGCCCATCTTCCAGCGCATCAAGGATTACCTGGTGGGCGAGATCGCCGCCGGGCGCTGGAAGGAAGGCGACCTGGTGCCGTCCGAGCAGGCGCTGGGGCGCCAGTTCGGCGCCTCGCGCATGACCGTCAACCGCGCCGTGCGCGAACTCACCGCGCAGCAGGTACTGACGCGGCGCCAGGGCGCCGGCACCTACGTCGCGCCGCAGAAATACCAGGCCACGCTGGTCGAGATCCGCAACATCGCCGACGAGGCGCGCGCGCGCGGCCACGCCCACGCCAGCCGCCCGCACCTGCTGGAACGGGCCGTGGCGGACGAGGCGCTGGCGCCGCGCTTCGGCCTGGTACCGGGTGCGCCGCTGTTCCACTCGCTGATCGTGCACGAGGAGGACGGCCGGCCGATCCAGGTCGAGGACCGCTGGGTCAATCCGGCCTGCGCACCAGGCTACCTGGAACAGGATTTCACCCGCATCACGCCCAACGAGCATTTGATGGCGGTGGCGCCGCTACAGGGCGCCAGCTACAGTATCGAAGCCTTGCCGGCGCCGCGCGACATCGCCGCGATGCTGGACATCTCCCCCGGCACATGCTGCCTGGTACTGAACCGCAGCACCACGTCGAACGGCATGGTGGCGTCGGTGGTGACGATGTGGCATCCCGGGCACTTGTACAAATTTACCGGGCGTGTCGCTTGAACCACGCGCCGAAAAAAAGCCGGCGGCAGATGCGCACGGGGCTTGTAGTTACGCGATAATGGCGCCAATTCAGAGGTTGGAAATCGTGTCGTGCACCGGCCGCCGCCAGCTCGGCGAGCGTGTCGGGATTTTGTACAAAGCTCACGAACACGTTTCAATAAAATAGGTTATTATTTCAGCCAATCCCCGCCTGATATCCTCTTGCAGCCCTTCCCCATCTTGAGTGGCGCACACATTGTCTCCACCATTGTGTTGCCGAACCAGTCTGACGAATGCGGAAACCGGCTGGCGACCAGGGAACCTTGAACCTCGACGCGAGCGGCAGCCATGCCGGTCGGAGCGCGCCGCCCACGCAGCGCCCCGCCGCAATGCCGCCGGCGCCGCCGGATCACAGGATCGCCGGCCGGCAGAGGCCCTGCAGGCATTAACCGACCACCTCTGACTGAGGAAAACATGAGCGACAACATCAAACACATCAGCGATGCTTCTTTCGAAACCGACGTCATCAAGTCCGACGTGCCGGTCCTGGTCGATTTCTGGGCCGAGTGGTGCGGTCCCTGCAAGATGATCGCCCCGATCCTGGAAGAAGTGGCCCGCGAATACAATGGCAAGCTGGTGATCGCCAAGATGGACGTGGACGCGAACCAGGCCGTGCCGGCCAAGTTCGGCATCCGCGGCATCCCGACCCTGATCCTGTTCAAGAACGGCGTTCCGGCCGCGCAAAAAGTCGGCGCCCTGGCAAAAGGTGCACTGACGGCCTTTATCCAAGACAACATCTGATACCGTTTCGCCTATAATACGCGGCGGCAGCGCGCCCGCACTGCCGCCATTCCGGAAAGACGATCGACTCCGACGCCTTCCCCGTTTATTGACTGACCCACGCAGTTCCCTCCCCTACCTTTACTTTCCCGTCACGGGACACCCGACACATGCACTTATCTGAACTGAAGGCAATGCACGTCTCCGCCCTTCTGGAGATGGCGATCAGCCTGGATATCGACAACGCAGCCCGCCTGCGCAAACAAGAACTGATGTTCGCGATCCTCAAGAAGCGCGCGAAACAAGGCGAACAGATTTTCGGCGATGGCGCGCTCGAGGTATTGCCGGACGGGTTCGGTTTCCTGCGTTCGCCGGACGCCAGCTACATGGCCTCCACCGACGACATCTATATCTCGCCGTCGCAGATCCGCCGCTTCAACCTGCATACGGGTGACTCGATCGAAGGCGAAGTGCGCACGCCCAAGGATGGCGAGCGTTACTTTGCCCTGGTAAAGGTAGACAAGGTCAACGGCGAATCGCCGGAAGCCTCCAAGCACCGCATCCTGTTCGAAAACCTGACGCCGCTGCACCCGAACGAGCCGCTGCGCCTGGAACGCGACATGAACGGCGCCGAAAACATCACCGGCCGCATCGTCGACCTGATCTCGCCGATCGGCAAGGGTCAGCGCGGCCTGCTGGTGGCGTCGCCGAAGTCCGGTAAATCGGTCATGCTGCAGCACATCGCCCACGCCATCACCGCGAATCATCCGGACTGCACGCTGATCGTGCTGCTGATCGACGAGCGTCCGGAAGAAGTGACGGAGATGCAGCGCTCGGTGCGCGGCGAAGTGGTCGCCTCGACCTTCGACGAACCGGCCACCCGCCACGTGCAGGTCGCCGAGATGGTGCTGGAAAAGGCCAAGCGCCTGGTCGAAATGAAGAAGGACGTCGTGATCCTGCTGGACTCGATCACGCGCCTGGCGCGCGCCTACAACACCGTGATCCCGGCCTCGGGCAAGGTGCTGACCGGCGGCGTCGACGCCAACGCGCTGCAGCGTCCGAAGCGTTTCTTCGGCGCCGCCCGCAACGTCGAGGAAGGCGGTTCGCTGACCATCGTCGCCACCGCGCTGATCGAAACCGGCTCGCGCATGGACGACGTGATCTACGAAGAATTCAAGGGCACCGGCAACATGGAAGTGCACCTCGAGCGCCGCCTGGCCGAGAAGCGCGTGTACCCGGCGATCAACCTGAACAAGTCGGGCACCCGCCGCGAAGAACTCTTGATCAAGCCGGACCAGCTGCAGAAAATCTGGATCCTGCGCAAGCTGCTGTACTCGATGGACGAGATCGAGGCGATGGAGTTCATCCTCGACAAGATGCGTGCCACGAAGAACAACGTCGAGTTCTTCGATATGATGCGCCGCGGCGGTTAAGCGCCAAAGGCATCAGTAGCGGCAGGTCATAACTTGCCGCACCACGTCGTCCCCGCGCAGGGTAAAGAATGCCACTGGCATTCTTTACCCCATGCTGAGCCAATTTAATCGGCTATGTATGGGTCCCCGCCTGCGCGGGGACGACGCGTTTGGGCTCCCCAATTTGTATTGGAAACAGTGCCTCACCACCGCGGTTGCCGAGCAGCGCGGCCTGGCTTATAATCTCCGGTTCCGTACCAACCCTGGCAAGTGATCGGCAATCGGGTCAAGAAGCAGCGCGACCGACGAAGTGCCGTTTGGCTACCGACTCAACCAAGGCAAATACCATGAAGACCGATATCCACCCGAATTACCGCGAAGTCGTTTTCCACGATCTGTCGTGCGATTTCAAGTTCATCACCCGTTCGACCATCGCTACCCGCGAAACCACCGATTTCGAAGGCAAGCAATACCCGCTGGTCAAGATCGAGGTGTCGGCTGAATCGCACCCGTTCTTCACCGGCAAGCACAAGATCGTCGACACCGCCGGCCGCGTCGAGAAGTTCCGCCAGAAGTTCGGTTCGGTCGGTTCGAAGACCAGCGTCGCCAACGGCTAAGCCCCGGCTGCACGCATATCGGAAGCCTCCGGGCTTCCAAAGAGGAAGCCTGGGGGCTTCCTTTTTTTTTCGCCGCTATACTACGCGACAATAACCGCGGAGCCTCGACGGACTCCGCGCCGCCTTCGTTCCTACCGCATCCGCTATCGATGAAACCAGTCCGCCTCCCCGCCGCCGCCACCCTCGCGCTGCCACGATGGGCCTTGTACGCACTCGGCCTGCTGTACATCCTGCCGGGCCTGATCGGGCGCGATCCGTGGAAGGACGATGCCGCCAGCTTCGGCATCATGTGGACCATGGCGCACGGCGGCTTCGCCGACTGGCTGCTGCCCAACATCGCCGGCCTGCCCTCGCCCGAGGAAGGGCCGCTGGCATTCTGGCTGGGCGCGCTGTGCATCAAACTGTTCGGCTGGCTGGTGGGCGACGTGCTGGGCGCACGCATCTCGACCATCGGCATCTTCGTGCTGGGCACGGTCTCGCTGTGGCACACCGCCTTCCGCCTGGGGCGGCGCCCCGAGGCGCAGCCGCTGCGCCTGGCCTTCGGCGGCCAGCCCGAACCGGACGACTACGGCCGCACGCTGGCCGACACCGCCGTGCTGCTGTATCTCGGCTGCCTGGGCCTGCTGCTGCACTCCCACGAAACGCTGGCCGTGACCCTGCAGGGCTCGCTGCTAGCCTGGTTCCTGTACCGCTCGGTACGCTACATCGAGCAGGCCGATACCCGCAACGCCGTGCTGGTCGGCGCCGCCCTGGGCGCACTGACCCTGACGCGCGGTTTCGCACCGCCGCTGGTGCTGCTGGCCGCCCTGTACCTGTGCACGCGCTTCCTGCACCTGCCCGCCGCGCCCACCCTGCGCCACCTGGGCCAGGCCGCCGGCGTGGCGCTGCTGGTGGCGCTGGTGTGGATCGTGCCGGCGTCGCTGGCGCACACCTACGGCCAGAACCCGGTGGGCGACTGGATGGCCTGGAATGCCGGCCAGCTGAGCGTGCCGGGCTGGCTGTCGCTGAAAGCCTTTTTTCGCGTCGGCATCTGGTATCTGTGGCCGGCCTGGCCGTTCGCGGCGCTGGCCGCCTGGGCCTGGCGCCGCCAGCACGGCCTGCCGCACATCATCCTGCCGACCTGCTTCGTCGGCGCGCTGACGCTGCTGCTGCTGTGCGACCCGGTCTCGGAAAACGGCGACCTGCTGAAACTGCTGCCGCCGCTGGCGCTGATGGCCGCGTTCGGCCTGCCGACCATGAAGCGCGGTACCATCAACGCCATCGACTGGTTCTCGGTGATGGTGCTGACCCTGCTGGGCGCCCTGGTGTGGCTGTTCTGGATCGCCAAGCTGACCGGCTGGCCGGCCCAGCTGGCCAAGAACGCCCTCAAGCTGGTGCCCGGCTTCACGCCGGAATTCGGCATCGTCTCGTTCACGGTGGCAGCCGCCGTCACCGTCGGCTGGATCTTCCTGGTGCACTGGCGCCTGTCGCGCCAGCCGTCGGTGCTGTGGCGCGCCGTGGTGCTGTCTTCCGGCGGCCTGATCCTGCTGTGGGTGCTGCTGATGACGCTGTTCCTGCCGGACCTGAACTACAGCAAGAGCTACGCCAGCGTAGCACGCCAGATCGCCGCGCGCCTGCCCGCCGACGCCGACTGCATCGACACCAACGTCGGCCCGGCCCAGCGCGCCTCGTTCGCCTACTTCGGCCACCTGCCCTTCGCCGGCGTCGAAGGCAGCAAGTGCAGCTTCCTGCTGGTGCAGGACAGCCAGCGCGCCCTGGCGCAGCAGAAGCTGGAAGCGCAGCAAAAAGCGGACGGACTGCAGAAGGCAGAAGCACAGCAGAAGGCGGCGCCGAAGGAAGACGCGGAACGGCGCGTGATCCAGTATGGCGAACGCCTGTGGGGCGGCAAGGAAGTGCTGTCCGACTTCCGCCCGCGCGACTGGACCCTGTTGTGGGAAGGCCGCCGCCCGTCCGACCGCGACGAACGCTTCCGCCTGTACCGGCGCGCACGCTGAGAAATCAGGGTACGCCGTCATGCTCGATCCTGATCGGCACGGCGGTGCGCGCAGGGTCGCGTCGACGTGCAGACCCTGCCGCCAATCCCAGGCTGCACAAGCCGGACAGCAACACCGTCCAGGCCTGCGGCTCGGGCACTGGCGAAACCGTCAGGTCGCCGCCGAAGGCGCCGCCGCCGGCCCCGGCCACGCGACCATCGATCCGCAATGCGTACGATCCGGCGGCGAGTCCGTAAGCGGAGAGCGTCCATAGATCGGTCAGGTTGGCGCCGAAGCCGGTTTCATCGATGCCGGCGATGGCGTTGCCGAGCACTGCGCCGGTAGCGGGGTCGTAGCGATACAGGTTCAAGCCGGTGATCAAGAGATCCTTGGTCTGCG
This sequence comes from Massilia forsythiae, assembly GCF_012849555.1. Lineage (NCBI taxonomy): Bacteria > Pseudomonadati > Pseudomonadota > Betaproteobacteria > Burkholderiales > Oxalobacteraceae > Massilia > Massilia forsythiae. Next base: position 2,569,836 of record NZ_CP051685.1, on the reverse strand, counting down.
GCGTGTCCAGATAGGACGAACTGAGCGATGCGGCGACGTCGAACGGTGTGCCCGTATCGAACGTGAAGATGTCGCTGAAGCGTCTGCCCTGTGTTGCAGTGGCAAAGGTATCGCCGAACGACGCGTTGAAGCCGCCCAGGCCATCGTCCACCGCGGCCAGCACAGCGCTGCGCTGAATCTCCTGGGCCTGCGTGGCGGGCGCAGCGAACGCCAGGCCCGCGACGACCGCTGCCAGCAGCCGCAATAACCAGATGCGCGCGACCACTGCCCACGCCTGCGTCCTCCATGGATGCGATGTCGATGTCATGATCGTTCCTTGCCTGGTTGGCGGAATGCCATCCGCGTAGCGATATCCTTACTGATCATTCATCACGGCTGAAGTTCGCCCAACCAGGGTAGCGCCTAGATCAAGCACAAACCCTATCTGTTTACTCAAAAGAGAAAAAGAATCACCCAAGCAATTCGCTTCCTAAAGACATTTGTTTTTGGAAAAGTACCTTTTGAGGAAGGTCAATTATCGCCACGGCTGCCTCGTCAGAATGGTGGATGCGGCCCGCTCCCGGCGCCGTCCGAGGAGCCTCCATGAAAAGCGTGACGTTTTCCGAAATCGAGTGCCTGCAGGACAAGGCGCCGCACCTCTCCACCCTGCTGGCGCCACGCCGCCTGGCCCAGCTCGCACTGCTGATCGCGCTTGGCGTGCCGGCCCTGGTCATCGCCTTCTACCTGCTGCACCCCACCGCGCCGCTGGGCTACCTGGTGGTGCCGGTGCTGCTGGCCGGCGCGCTGCCGCTGGCGCCGGTGCTGCCCGGCCGCCTGGAGGTGACCACCCGCTTCGACGCCTGCCACATGGTCGGCACCCTGGACGCCACGCTCGGCCAGATGGGCTACACCCAGGCCGAACGCAAGCCGGGCAGCGTGCTGTACCGCGCCCGCGCGCCGTACTGGTCGCACTGGCGCAGCAAGGAAATCGTGGTCAAGGTGCGCCGCCATACGCTCGAAGTCAGCGGCCCGGAAACCACGCTGCGGGCGCTGCGCCGGCAGATGCTTCCCTGACGCGCGCGGCGCCGCACGAACACTGGTCAGTCCGGCATCGCCTGTGCTACACTGCGCGCCTGCGCTTGCAGCCTCTGTGGCGGAATTGGTAGACGCACTTGACTCAAAATCAAGCGCCGAAAGGCGTGCCGGTTCGATTCCGGCCGGAGGCACCACGAACATGAATTACCCCGTCTCATCTCAGCTCAAAACCCGCATCCTCCCCAAGGAGAGCGGGTTTTTTGTTGTCTCCCCTCTTCTCATCTCACTTCGACCCATCGCAACCAAATACCGTCATTTCTGGCGGTATCTCGGCACACCGATAAACACATACCGTCAAGATGAGATAGAACATGGGATTAACCGATACTTTTGTAAAACAAGTCAAACAAGTTAAGCCGGCTGGAGATAAGTACACTGATGGGCAAGGCATGTACTTGCTCGTCAACTCCGCCGGAAAATACTGGCGCTTCGACTACCGCTTCCTCGGAAAGCGCAAGACGCTGGCTTTGGGCGTTTACCCGGCCGTCAGCCTCGCCAAGGCCCGCACGCGGCGCCAAGAGGCGCGCGAGTTGCTCGCGGACGGCATCGATCCGGGCGCGGCCAAACGTGACGCTAAAAACTCCAAGCTGATCGCTGCTCAGCACACGTTCGAGGCCGTGGCGCGTCTCTGGCTGGATAAGACCAAATCCGAGCGTGCTAGCACCACACAGGAGAAGGTACAGAACTGGCTGGCCAACAATCTCTTCCCTGCCATCGGATCGCTGCCCATTTCCACCATCAAGCCGCGCGATGTGCTGGTTGCGGTGCAAAGGATCGAGGCTCGTGGCGCCAATGAATCTGCACACCGCGTCAAATCGCTATGCGGGCAGGTGTTTCGCTTCGCAGTGGCCATCGGATTGGCGGAGCGCGATGTTACGGCCGACCTCAAAGGCGCGCTTGCATCCGTGCAGACAAACCACTTCGCGGCGATTACAGAACCCCACGAGGTAGCCAAGCTGCTCAAGGCGATCCATGGCTATAGCGGCCACGCATATGCCGCCGCCGCGCTGAAACTGGCGCCGCTGGTGTTCGTCCGCCCTGGGGAGCTGCGCAGCGCAGAGTGGGTGGAGATCGACTTGGACGCCGCCGAGTGGCGCATCCCTGGGCATAAGATGAAGATGCGGAACGATCACATCGTCCCGCTGGCCAAACAGGCCGTCGACATCCTGCGCGACGTGCACGGGATGACGGGGCACGGCAAGTATGTGTTCCCGAGTATTCGCAGCGGGGACCGCTGCATGAGCGAAAACACGATCAATGCGGCCTTGCGCGGTCTCGGTTTCGGCAAGGATGTCATGACCGGCCATGGCTTCCGTGCCATGGCACGCACCATCCTCGACGAGGTGCTTGAAGAGCGCGTGGACTACATCGAGCACCAACTGGCGCATACCGTCAAAGATGCGAATGGGCGGGCGTATAACCGCACTGCTCACCTGCCTGCACGTCGCATGATGATGCAGCGCTGGGCAGACTATTTGGATGCTCTTCGCGCGGCAGCGTAGTCACGGCATATATTTTGTCGCCATATCGCAACATTTAATTGACTTAATCCACGAGGATTTTCGGGGCAAATTCCATTGGCTCGACTTTTTCGTGGAAATTTTGACATTCCCCCATGGAAATTTCAACGTATATAAATGTCGAAAAATGTAGAGTTCAGAATGAAATAGTAGGCAATAGTCTTATTTAGCTTTTTAATGAAATAAAAGCATAAAACCGTTTAAAAACATGGGCTTACAATTCTCCTGATTATATTGTTTAATACTCTCACTCGCCCTTATGGCGGCTTATGGAGTATTAAATGCAACCTCGTATCATCCGTATCGCGGACCTCGCGACTACGCCAAAGAAGGCCGGCATACTGCCGGTAAGCCCGGCAACCATCTGGCGTTGGGTGAATGACGGCAAATTTCCCAAGCCCATCAAACTCGGTCCCTGCGTGACCGGCTGGCATGCGTACGAGGTCGATGCCTTCATCAAGGCGCGCACTGTCAGCACCTAAGTACATTCAACCTTCCGGAACAAACCGTTCCCGGCGGGTTACCGCAATCCTTCTCATTTTTTAAGGTCCCATGGGCATTCATACCGTATCCCAAATTATGTCGCAGAACCTGGCTGTTAAAGCCGCTGCGATGAATAGCTACAAGCAGCAGCTCGCCTTGACGGGCAGTGTTGCGCGCGTGATTTATGACTCGGCCACACCGGAGAAAGTCCGCAACAAGCTCCGCACGGCAATCCAGACTTCGGAAGAAAAGGCATATCGCCAACTGCGTTACGAAGCGAAATTGAGCATGATCCCAGTGGATCAGCAGGTTTCGGCCCTCCGGGACGTGCCGTTGGTGGACAAGCGCAAGCTGCTGGATGCGATGCCGATCATCCCCGTGCCGATCGGGTCCGCATTCCTCGGTGTCGCCGAAGCAGATCTGCACGACATCAATTCCCAAAGCGGCGGCGTGTTCGGCGACATCTACATGCGCCGCCGCTGCAACTCGATGAACGAACTGGCGTTGATCGCCAAAAATCCGGGTTGGTTGGGACGCCACTCCGACGCAGCGCCGGCCCTGACATCGCCGGACTCCAAGATGCTGGACGGGATGACCTATGTAGATATCTGGACCGCCATGGCCTACATCAACATGAGCTGGGACGAGATGAAAGAACAGGTCGAAGCGAACGGCCGCTACCACCGTTGTGACCGCACCTATCGCGTGTCTGACTTGGAAGAGATCCGCGTCGCCAAGTTGAGGACTAAGCACGTATAACCCTCCCTCCCCGTCGAATGCGGGCTGTTCTGCCCGCATCATCACCTTCTATCCAATGAACGCAACCCTCAAATTCCAAGACCAGGACGGTGCGCAAGTCGCCGAGCTGGCACCGCCCTTCATCTCCATCGACAGCCCGGCCAGCGACGCGCCCGCCGACAGTGCGGCTCCGGGCGCTGAGCACGTCATCGTCCAGGCCAAGAATCAAGCCCTTAAGGACGGGGCGGACGGCAAGAACAATGCTGTAGCTGCCGCAGCCAGCCTCGCACGTCCCGCTACCGCTACGACCAATGTCGAGCAAGTGGTTCGCCCTCCGCTGGTACAGCCTGCCATGCATCACGTGCCTGCCATGCCCATCGCGAAGCCTCAAGGCAATCCCTACGATACCTCCGCCGCTGTCTCGCCGGCCCACGCACAGGCCCTCCTGATGGCATCGCATGGCCACCCTGTGTTTCCACTGTACGGCATTAAGAACGGCAAGTGCACCTGCGGCAACGCCACTTGCAGCGACTCCGGCAAACACCCGCGCCGCTCGAATTCCTTCAAAGAGGCCACCACCAATCCGACCATCATCAACATGTGGTTCAAGTATGAACCCGAGCTGAACTATGGCGTACGTCTGGGCCAAGAGATCGGCCACACCGGCAAAATGGCCGTGGTGGTGGACGTGGACCGCTACAAGGTCGGCGGCGCAGAGGCTCTGGAAGAGCTGGAGAAGGTCCACGGTCGCCTGCCGGCAACCGTCGAGGTACTGACCGGCGCGGGCGGTAGCCACTACTACTTCCTGGCCGACTGCTCGCTCAGCTTCACCGACAAGTTGGGGAAGAACATCGACCTGAAGGTCAACGGCTACGTCGTCGGTCCCGGTTCCGTCCACGCATCTGGCCGCCGCTACGAGATGGAGGCTTCCAGCGACCTGTTCGAGGGCCAGGTGATGACAGACCTCCCGCAATGGGTGCCCGACAATTTCAGCAAGTCCGCAAAGTTGACGGAGTGCGGCGTGGAGATCGCACCCAACGCCGAACCGCTGCTGCCTTACGAGCGTGCTTCCATCAAATACGACCTGGCCGTGATCTCCGCCGCGTGCAGTCGGGACACATGGCTCAAGGTCCTGATGGGCCTACACAGTCGCAACCAGTCCAAGGAGATGTTCGATATTGCCGACGAGTGGAGCCAGACCTGCCCGGAGAAATACGATGCCGGTGCTGTGACCAAGGCGTGGAACAGCCTCAAGCCGGGCGGCGGCATCACGTACGAGACGGTCAGGATGATGGCCGACGAGGAACGCATCAAAGGTGTGGACATCAGCAAGCTGCTGGAGAGCCTGAACCGCATGCCTGTCACCAAACCAAAGTCCGGTACGGCCGCAAATCCCATCGTCGTGCCCGATGAAGTTCCTATGCCTGCCAAACCCGCGTGCGCCATCCCGCCCCACCTACTGACCATCCCCGGCAAGCTGGGTCTGATGGTTGACTGGACCAATGCCACGGCCATGAAGCCGCAACCGATGTTCGCCGTGCAGGCGGCACTGGCACTCGGCAGTGTGGCCATGGGGCGCAAGTTCCGCACCACGAATGACAACTGGCCATCGCTGTTCTTCCTCAACATCGGCGTATCGGGCGCCGGCAAGGAGCACGCGAAGACCGCCATCGAGCGCGTCCTGCGTGCCGCCAAGTTCTCTGCCATGTCCCCCGCGTCGGAATACACGTCCGACAGCGCCATTGACTCGATGCTGCGCGCGCATCCCACCCACATCGCCATCATTGATGAGTTCGGCTACATGCTGAAGACAGCCAACGCGAAGAATAATACCAATGGGGGTACGGCGCGCAAACGCCTCATGGAGGTGTTCGGCCGTTGCGGGGGCACGCTCCAGCCCAAGGCTTTCTCCACCGCCACCCTGAACCAGGCACAACGTGACGGGTTGGGGCCGCGCCATGTGGAGAATCCGGCACTGACGGTGCTGGGTATGACCACGCCCACGCCGTTCTACGAGGCCGTAGGATCGGGAGCGTTGACGGATGGCTTTCTGAACCGCCTCATCGTCGTTGAATCTGATCTGGGGCGCCAGCCGGCCCGCTTTGTTGATCAAGTCGCGATGCCCGACGATCTGGTTCGCTGGGTCCGTGAATGCCGTGTCAAAGGCGCCGGGGATCTGGCGGATGTCATCGACACGGCGCACAGCGAGGTGCCAGTTCCGGCTATTTTGGATTTCTCGGGCGAGGCGCGCCGTTTGTTCACCGAACTGGAGCTGCGCTGCATCAAGCGCATGGATGAGCTGGAAATGCACGGCATGGCCGAGATGTACAGCCGTGTGCGGGAAATCGCCATGCGCGTCTCGCTGATCGTCGCGCACTCCAGCGAAACGGGCGTGATCGGCCGAGAGCACGCGCAATGGGCGATTGACTACGTGACCTTCTGGGCTGACCGGGCGATCAGCCGAATGGCCGATAACATCGCCGACTCCCCATTCGCAGCCCTGTGCAACGACGTGGCCAATCTGATCCTGAAGGCCGGCCGCCGTGGCCTCACCGTCTTCGAGCTGGCAAGGAAGTCCGCGAAATTCAAAGGGGCCGACACTCGCATGCGCCGCAGCGTGTTCGAGAATCTGGAATCAGACCGCGACATCCGCCGCTACGATACGAAGTCGGCCAGTGGGAAGGGTAAGACGCGCGAAGCGTATATCGCATCCGAGTTCATCGGGCAACCGAACCTGGAACAATAACGGCAATAAAAGCAATCAAAACAGTACCCTTTCTGGCACGGTATAGGGCCGCGTGAAAGAGGATGTATGAGAAAGAGAGGTATTCCTTTTATATACTATTTACCCTGAAAGCCGCATGTGGCCTAGCTTATAGACCGCAAGCGGCTTTTGCTTTTGATCGCTACTTATCATCCAGCCAGTTGCTTGTGCGGCTCCACGATGATGGGGTACGCCGTGGATACGCGCCCAGCATGCAGCATCAACCGGGGTCGCGCGATGTGGCGGTGCTTGCAACGCTTCCTCAGCTCCGTGCACACGCAATGGTGCGTGCTTGCGCTGGCCACCGATGGATCGAACTGGCGGCGCGGCAGCGCGCGAGCCGGCTGGATCAGGCAGCCGAATTATTTTCCGTCCGGTACTCTAGCTGCATCCCTGGGCCCAATCACAGACGTGCTCGAGTTCCCGCTCCGACCCCGCCCCCACGAACCGCGCATGCATGTGCCCGGTTTGCTTTTCTTTTAGGTACCCGAAATGAAAAAAGCAAAGGCGCCAAGAGTGCCGGTCCTCGAAAATGCATTCGAGGTGAACCTGCCGAAGCTGATACGGGCCGCGAAGGCCACAGGATCGTCTAGGCTCGTCTTGGACGATGGAGACGTGCGGACCGTTGCCGTGCTTGCTGAGACCCGCCTGGCGGTCTTCTTGGGCGGCCATCAATGGGTGGTGGACATCGTGCCCGTCCAGTGCCTCCAGAGCCGTGTACGGCCCCTCCTCAAGTGCCCTCGCGCACACGAGGGGAATTTTCAGTCGCTGTACTACAGAGGCGGCGAACTTGCTTGTAGGCACTGTCAAGCGCTGCGGTATCGCAGCAATCTCGCAGCGACCTCTGTTGACCGGGCGAGGATCGCGCAATCAAAATTGCTGAGGCAGATTGGAGCAGAGTCTGGAGAGCCGGTCGCAGCGCGTAAGCCGTTCAAGTGGCGCAAAAAACATCTCGTTTTGGCCAAGCGCGTTGAGCGCATGACCGCTCTCCACTATCGAAACATACGGGAATGGTTGCAGCGTACATGACAGACTATTTGCTTTATGCGTGCGATCACACAAGCCGTTTTTCTAAAATGGGCGCGTCGATTTTATGTAGAGCCTAAGCGTCATTTGGCCGCGAAGTCGTAAAATATCAGCTCAGAATACTGCACTCTCAAATGGGATTAATCCGTCCCGCCCTGAAACTTTTTCTGTCGATGCACAAAGATAGGTGGTATGTAACAACATACGTCTTGGTAATGGACATGACGTACCTACTGGTCATCATCTACATTAAAGAGACAGTAGATCTTAGAAGCTGTCCCGGCAACTAGCACATTCTCGGAAATACGGCCGAGGGTATGTGAATGTCTGACTGATTCAACTCGTGGTTTCTACATTTAAAAATGAAAATAAGTTTTCGTTTGAGAAGTAGGTCGTTGCTATCTTCCCATCTGCAAAGAGATGGGAAGTTTAAATAAGTTGACGCAATGGCTGAATAAAATTTATTTTTATTCAGCACTCGGCTTCATTTGCGTTAAAACCTCAGTTACATTTTCTGGCTGGAGCGCCCACCGGTAAGCTGGATGAACTTCCCAGTCAAAGCCAAAATCAGCGAATCTCTGCGATAGATATCTGCTTTCCTCGAAATACTTTCGGAGGATAAAGTTTCCCTCATCTCGCCGAGCAGTCAAAAAATTAATTTTATACATAAAGGCAGCCAAGCTCTGTCGATCCGCCTCTTTTCCGTTCGCAAATTTGAATTTGCCAGACTGCTCTATGTTTCTTATTTTTTTTAACAATGCATCAGTCGTGTATATAAATCCTGACATTGTTTGCCTCTCTGCTTTAGAAGGCTTCATGCCAAATAAAAGGCGTTCAATATCAGGCAACTCTGACCGATATTCATTAATCGTGTCTTGAAGGCGACCTTGTGAATATTCTTCAAAGATCTTGGCGAAGTGATCAGTACGGATTAATGCAGAATTATCGTCTTCAGCGGCACGCGCAGCTAAAGTACACAATTTAACTAAGTCGCGAGGACGTTTTCTAATCAACGACATCAACATGCGATAAGTCGGAATTGACGCCCAGTGCCCCTTCCCGTTGAAAATTGGAACAAGAATAGAAGTTAATTTTTCAGCGAGCAATGGTTGTGCCAGTGAAACTAGTTCAGAAGTTTCATGCTTGCGACCGAAGTACTGTTCCACACGCTTTACTAACAACGCTAAAATTTCATGGTTAGTCCAAGACTGCCATACAACAGAACCTTCGATTTTGTCCGTCGATTCATCCGACGTTCTGACCAAATAATAGACATCGGATCGAAGGCTAATTCTGAATGAAAGCCCTTTTATATCGGATGCAATGTCTCTTACCGCGTTTAATAAGGCGGAGATTTTTCTAATGTCACTTTTCTGGCCTTGCCAACCACGATCTAAGTCATCCAAATAAACATAAATCCGGCCATTTTTTAAAAAATCATTTAAAACGAGGCGATGTGACTCAGAAAGATTTGCGTGCTTCTCGGCTCGTAATGTGCTTTGCAAAAAATCGATAGTCCGCCCGCCATATTCGTTTATTTTTGCACGAAGACCTTCATGAAGAATTCCAAAGGATGTCAATGCTTTACGAGCAACTATTTCATTAATTCCTAATTTCCATTCGCGGATGAGCTTTAGAAAGTCTGGCTCATCAACAACAATGCCAGCAATATCATCTGGTTTAATTATGATAGCGAGCTTTCCTTTGGACCTTTCCTCGTCCATCGACACACGAAAAAGGGCAGATTTCCCAATTCCTTTATGACCTACTAGTATTCGGATAGGCAGATCGTTTGAAACCTGATTGAATGTATTCCCTTTTAAGTAATAAGATTTTAAACGATCAATTTCTTCATCTTCGGCTGCCTCATGTCCGAACAATACAGCAATATTTTCCGCAGAGAATTCCATAGTCTGTCGTATTTTGTTAATGTATCGCAAGCATACTTCTTCGATATGTTTATGTCTATATTCAATGATAAGTATACCTCTGCTGTTGAAAAATGACCGTTTTCCGACACGTCGTCGCATGAGCCTTCTGCGATGTTGAAAAAATAGCCTTTACATATAACAACATGTTGATATATAGTTCATTGGTTTTCTAACACATACGGGGACAGGCTATGGCGGTATTCGGGTACGGACGGGTGTCTACAGTAGAGCAAACGGCAGGCAATCAGCGTTTGGAGATTGAGCGCGCAGGCTACGCGGTCGAGTACTGGTTTGCGGACACTGTGAGCGGCAAAGCTCACGCGGCTCAGCGCAAGCAGTTCAGTGAAATGCTCACGAAACTGAGGAAGAAGGACACGGTAGTGGTATCGAAGCTTGATCGCCTAGGCCGGGATGCACCAGACGTGCTAGGGACAATCAAAACATTGGCCGGTCTTGAAGTTGAAGTAGTCGTGCTTCAGCTCGGCAAACTCGACCTGACCTCGCCGGCGGGCAAACTGATGTTGGCAATGCTGGCGGCAGTGGCTGAGATGGAACGCGACCTGATCGTAGAGCGTACCCAGGCCGGGCTTGCCCGCGCTAAGGCCGATGGCAAAGCCCTCGGTCGACCGCCCAAAACGACGCCAGAGCAGCGTAAAGCAATGATTGAGGGGTATGCGAATAAGCAAAGCGTGAGCGCCTTAGCGAAGCTCTACCGAGTTTCTCGCTCGACTGTTCTCGCTGTAGTCAAACCGACTGCTTCGGCCTCGACCATGAAACAATAAGAAGATGTAAGCGGTGACGCGAGGTTTCGATATGGTATCGCCTACCCAAGGCTTACGGCATCGTTGGCTCCACACGAAATTGGAGCGAGGAGAACAAGAATGGCACGAGCTAAGGGCAAGAAGCATCTAGACTTTGACTTACCAGGTAGTAGCAAAATTACTGGCCGTAAGTCGACTATTACGGGCCTTTTTCTAACATCCATTACGCCTTGCATTGAGCCAAGTGATGCGGAAATCCGTGAGGCCTTAGAGGTCCTTGGCATGAAGCCGGGGAACTGCGTTTGTGCGTATTGTGGAGATCCGCGTACTGAATGGGATCACTTTCGCGCAATCGTCAAGGACCGGAAACCGACCGGGTATATTACTGAAATTGCCAATCTCGTCCCTTCGTGTGGCAAGTGCAATCAGTCAAAGGGAAACAAGCCTTGGCGCAAATGGATAAAGAGTACGGCGCGGCATTCTCCGGCAAACCGAAATGTCGTGGATCTGGAACAGCGTATTGCACGCCTAGCTGCATATGAAAAATGGCGTGAACCCTGCAAGCTCAACTATGAGGCTCTCCTTGGTGACGAGCACTGGAAGAGCCACATGTCTAACTTACAAAGTGTATTGGACCTTTTATCGCTCGCAGAAAAGCATGCGGAGATTTGTCGGCAATTGCTCGCACAAGCTAGTCCACGACTCGGGTTATGAATTTTCGATTCTCTACAGCCCAAGGCTAAGGTGTACGCTTGTGTGGTAATCCCCCCATTTTTAGAGCACGCTAAAAGTAGAGGTTAAGCGGCAAGGGCAAGTTTCTGTTTTGGCGTAATACCGCCGAGCGCCATGTTGGGCCGGTCGTGATTGTAGGTCCACAGCCAGTTGGTGGCAAACTCCTGGATTTCGTCGAGCGTTTCGAACAGGTGGTGGGCAAGCCAGTCATAGCGAACCGTCCTGTTGTAGCGCTCGACGTAGGCGTTCTGTTGCGGTTGGCCAGGTTGAATGAAATCGATACGGATGCCGCGCTTTGCGGCCCATGCCAAGGTCACGGCGCTGATGTATTCAGGGCCATTGTCGCATCGGATTGCCTCCGGCCTGCCGCGCCATTCGATGATCCGGTCTAGTGAACGTATCACGCGTTCAGACGGCAGCGAGAAGTCGACCTCGATTCCTAGGCCTTCGCGGTTGAAGTCGTCGATCACATTGAACAGACGGATGCTGCGCCCATCGGCGAGCTGGTCGTGCATGAAGTCCATCGACCAGCTTTGGTTGATCGCGCTCGGCACTGCCAGCGGCAGCGGCTTCTCGCGCACCAGGCGATGGCGCGGCTTGATCCGCAGGTTCAATTCAAGTTCACGGTAAATCCTGTAGACGCGCTTGTGGTTCCATTTGAAGCCTTTCACGTTGCGCAGGTACAGGAAGCACAACCCGAAGCCCCAGTTACGCTGGTTGTTGGTCAGCCGCACCAGCCAGTCGGCAATGAGGCCATTTTCTGCATCCAGCTTGGCTTTGTACCGGTAGCAGGTCTGGCTGATGCCAAACGCCTGGCACGCCAGTTTGACCGTGGCTGACCGTTCTGTTACGGCCCATTGCGCCATCTCTCGCCGCTGAGATGGCGCTACCATTTTTTTGTGAGCGCCTCCGCGACGATCTCGGCCTTGAGACGCTCCTCGACATACATCTTCTTGAGCCGCCGGTTTTCCTCCTCCAGCTCCTTCATCCGCGCCATCAACGAGGCGTCCATGCCGCCGAACTTGGAGCGCCACTTGTAGAACGTGGCGTTGCTGATGCCGTGCTCGCGGCACAGCTCCGGTACAGGACTGCCGGCTTCGGCTTGCTTGAGGATGGCGATAATCTGGCTGTCGGTAAAGCGGGACGTCTTCATGTAGAGCTTTCTGTGTCTTAAGTAGAAAATTCTACTTCTGATCGCGCTCTTTTTGTGGGGGGATTACCGTGTCTGTCGGCACGACTACACCGGCTTGCATACGCGACTTTGGTTGGATGGTCGTGATCGTGCGCAGCGCCAAGACGGTGCGCACCGCCGTCCAGCTCTACCTCGATATGGCGCTGCCTGAGGCGCCGGCATAATCCGCGACGCTATCATGAGGGCCCTTGCCGGGCTCAAGAGCCGATCCAAGGCCGCACCGTCGCCACCGCTGCCGGCCTGCCGTACAAACAGGGCGTCAATGCCTTCGGTCGCATGCTCGATGCCGGCGTCGTCGTCCAAGTTCGGCCGCAAGTACAGCGCCGTATGGGCGCTCGTCGGCACGCCCGCCGCCCGCCTGCGCGACGCGCTCGCGGCCGTCGAGACGGCCTGGCGCGGGCCGGAGATCCCGCCCCCCCACGGGGGGGAGGGCAAGGCCATCCCCCAGCTCGTGATTATTTATCGGTTACTTCGTCAAAAATTTTTTCGCCATAGAAAAACCAAAAAATTTTTTCGGCGCTCATCCAGAAGAGACAACGGCCTGCGTCAACTGCCTCGGCGGTGCCACGCGATTCAAAACGGGATTCACCAAGTCGGGCGGCTTAGCTCCCGGACCAGTGAATCACAACCTCGTGCGAGTTTTTCAATTTTTACCGCCCTGACTTCGCTATGACCATCCACCGGCACTGCCCTCAACACAGCAATGGCTTCGTCGAAACGGCCCAGCAAGCGTAGCAATTCGCCTTGCTGGATCATGCACCCCGGTCTAGCCTCGCCGTCCTGCAGCATGTGTAGCATGACCTCCATGTTCTTCCGCTCTGCCGCCACTGGCCAGTTAGGCAAGCCAGGCCAAGGCGAGCCATCGGCTCGCCTGCGATAGCGGTCGTTCAGGTCCCACCAGATGCGCTTCCTCAGCCACAGCACCCAGTTGAAACTCACGCCTTTCGACCGTGACAACACGTGCACTACGTCGTCGAAGCCAGCATAGTCCACATGCCGCGCAGTGCCCCATGTACTCATGGCCTCGTCCCATTCTTCGTGTCCCTGCAACTCACCTGTCGGGTCGCCGCTCCAGTGCAGCCATGCCCGTCGCAAACGGCCCATCGGGAATGGTCTTTCCGGCATGATGCCAACCGATTCGATGTCGTCAACCCAGAACAGTGCCGCGCAAGCCCTGCACCGGACCAAGGGCCCGTTCGCCCAGAACGCGGTCGGCTTGCCATCGGACCAGTCTCAGGTAGCGTAGAAATTCATGCTGCGAAAGCGATGGCGTAGGAAGAAGGCGTTGCAGCCTGGGCAGGCATGAACCGATGGCGGGGCGTAGCGCGTCATAACGTCATGGTAGCGTTGTGCCACTTGCTCGGCTACTAGGTGTGAAGAGCGCGCAGGAACTTATATACAAGTAAAGTGGAGCGTAGTCTGCGGGAACTGGCCGAGCGAACGCGGCGTATCGGTCTCGCGGAGAATCTGCATCGTCTTGTCTTGCGCAGCGCAGTGCGCACTAGCGTCTTTCATTGTTGCCGCCTTGAGGCTGCCGAGCGATGCAGTCGGGCCGTTGTCTTCCCGGGAGATCATGTACTGATTTGCCCCCGTCGAGATGACGCCGGTAGTAGATGCACAGCCCGCTAACGCGACCACCAACAACGTATTCTTCAACTGCATATTTTCTCCTCTACGTTTGTCAAAGACGAACAGCAAAAATTTTCCGAGCGGGGCTATTCCTTGTAGTGCTTGTCAACGAGGTAGTCGCACAACAGGGTCGCGCCCTCGCGCAGGATTCGGAGGCGCGACATCTTCGGCACGTTATCGCACACCCAATTCATCTTGGCGTGCAGCGTCGCATCCGGCTGGAAGTTGAGCCCGCGGGGCTGTTCCGTAGCGTTCTCCCACGGTTTCGGCGCGGATTTCATCTCTGCGGGCGGCGTACCGGCGGTTGGGGGCGTTTTCGGCTCCTCGACAGGAGAATGAGCCGGATCATGTACGTTCGCCCCTGCATTGCCACGAGTCGCCACATAGTGGGCAATGTAGCCGGCAGCCTCTTCGTGCAGCGCCTGTGCGTCTACCGCCGGTGGTTGCTCTGTGCGCGCGGAAATCGTGATAAGAATTTTGTTATCTAACATAGTCATTTGATAAGAAACGTCAACGAGATCGAACAAAAAAAAGTTTCCTGTTCATCAAGGAAATTTATCTTTAATGGGGAAGATTGCCCGTGGAAAGCGGATGATATTACCCCGAACATCACGGGATGCCAAGTCGCTCCCCACACACTTCAGACACAGCGCTTGTAGCATTTGGTCGAGCCGTCCGATCCCTACGTGCTGAGCGGACGATGTCACAGGAAGAGCTTGCTCATCGAAGTGGCATAGACCGCTCCTATCTCGGCGCAATCGAGCGCGGAGAGCAAAATTCTGGGTTGCTGCACCTTGTCCGAATTGCTGAGGCTTTAGGGAGCACGCTGGGTGCCCTCATGATCAAAGCCGGGCTATAGACAAAATACACACACGGATGCTTCAGTCCGAGTTCGGCGCATGCATCCCGATGTATCTATTTGCGTCCCTCGCCGACGCGGCGTTAGTGGCAGATATCTCAATACGGTTCCGGTAGCTACAAGTAGACAGGAAGAGGGCGTCACGATAAGCAGATACAAACCGGCTTACAAGCCGAAGCGTGTAGCGTATTGTTTTTGTAAGTTATTGGGTGACTGATGGGACTCTAAGCGGAAATGGCGGGTATCGGGGGGCGGAGCATTCTCAACCGTCCGCCCTCGGAAGATGCCCCTCGGATGCCCGCCGCCCCCCAGAATTGCCCCTGTCTTAGCATCCGGCTTTGTAGTTTGAACCTCAAGGCAAGGCCGTTGACTAAAGCGCGAGCTGCCTTCTTAAGGCCCGAATTCCAGGCTTGGCGCCCTCCCGCTCTGCGGGCTCAAAGAATGTGATATTGGTTGACTTATTGGGGTAACAACGAAGACAAATACTCCAATTTACAGTAGCATTACCCCATTTTTTTGCTGCCTGGAAAATGCTGCATGCACCTGCCCTCGCCCGACTACAAGCCAAGCTACGTTTCAATACGCAGCAGTCGGCGACCTGCGTGCCCCGGGCGAGTACTGGGGCATGCAGCAACTCTATGTCGCAAAGGCGCCCGAGATCTTGAGCAACCTGCGCCAAGTGGCTGTGGTGGAGTCGACCTAGTCTTCGAGCTGCTTGAAGGGCGTGGTCGGCGCAGCGCACCGACTCAAGTCACCTGTGCTCAGAAACACCGCGCCGCAGAGCCGATCAGAACAAGAGGTGGCAGGCGACCGCGACACGTTGAGCCTGATACATGAAAGCAGGGGCCATATGCCGTTCTCGGAAGGCACCGTGTTGCAACTCCACGGCATCTTGTATCGCTACATGCCCCAACCAGGCGGGAACTGGAAGGCGACCAACAACGACACCATCGAGCGCTACCCTGATGACAGTTTACGCATCCAATTTCAGCCGGTGGTCGCGCATCTAACGCTCATGGCGATGACCGACATGCTTGCGCGCTACCGCACGGGGCTGGAGCAACGTTTGGCTGGCCGTTGGTGCTGGTCCTGCTTGTCGTCTTTGACTTGCTCTGCAACTATCCGTTCCCGGATGGCAACGGACGCATGGAGAGACTGTTGACACCGCAGCTCTATTACTTCGACTACACCTTGGAGCACTTCATATGCCTGGAACGCATTTGGAGGAATCGAAAGAAAGCTACTACGAGACGCTGGAGGCCAGCTCGCAGCCCTGGCACGGCGCAGCCCACAACATCGCCGTGGCTGGATTACTTCTGGGCTAGGGCGTCGTCTTACGCGCCTACAAACAGTTTGAACAACGGGTGGGCGCCATCGAACGCGGGCGCGGAGGTAGGGGCGACCGTGTTCGCATGGAAATTCTCAAGCGCCAGCTATCCTTCTCTAGCTCGAAAATTGAGGAGGCCGCTCTTGGCGTCAACCGCGATATGGTGCGGGTGATTTTGCGCGCCATGAAGGCTGAAGGATTGATTGAACTAAATGGTAAAGGCAGAGGTGCAAAATGGCAGCGCAAACGGCCATCACCTTCTGCAGGGCCGCCGTGGCCCTTGGCGCGTCACATGCCCATATAGAAGACAAGGAAGAGAAGAACCGTGGATGACGTTTTTCAGTTTCGTAACCAGTTGGTTGACCGTTACAGCAACTTCTCTCGCAGTTTTGTTCGCATTGCTGCAGATGACATCCAAAAGGAAGTTGAGCGCCAGTATCAGGATGGTCGCTATTGGCCCGAGCCCCTGGTTCAGATTAATCCCAACTACCAGCGCAAAGGCACCGTTCAGTCGTTGGCCTTGGAAGGTGTGTTGCATCCCCTATGCGCAGATGTCTTTCAGGTTGGGAAGCCCGAAGGTCATCCGCAACCGCTCCACCTCTACGCCCATCAGTTGCAGGCTCTCGCCAAGGGGCAGGCAGGCCAAAGTTATGTCGTGACAACTGGGACAGGGTCCGGCAAGTCACTGTCTTTCTTCATCCCCATCATTGACCGCATCATCAAAGCCAAGTCAGAAGGGAGTAATGCGCGCACACGGGCCATCGTCATCTATCCGATGAACGCATTGGCAAACAGTCAACTGGAAGAACTTGACAAGTTCCTCCATGGCTACGGATCGGATCAACGCCCATTCACCGTCGCCCGGTATACAGGCCAGGAAAAAAAGTCTGAGCGCGATGCCATAGCGGACAACCCGCCAGATATTCTGCTCACTAACTTTATGATGCTGGAGTACATCCTAACCCGCTTCGATGATGTGGATCGCAGGGTAGTGGACCATTGCGAAGGCTTGGAATTTTTAGTGCTGGATGAACTGCACACTTACAGGGGCCGGCAGGGAGCCGATGTGGCCTTGCTCGTTCGTCGGCTACGCGAACGGCTCAAGGCCGACAAGCTTGTGTGTATTGGCACATCCGCAACCATGTCGAGCGCGGGCACTCAGGCAGATCGCAATCGCACCGTGGCCGAGGTAGCTGCCAAACTTTTTGGCGCCCGGATCAGTGAGCACGATGTGATTGGCGAAACGCTAGAGCGCGTCACGAACCCGCTTAGAGATGTCACTGCCGTTGCCGCCGAATTGCCAGCCGCCGTCATGCGCGAGCAGTTCGCGTGGCCAGACTTTGAAGCATTTCAGCGCGATCCATTGTCCATCTGGGTTGAGCTCAACCTTGGAATTGAACTACCCGATCACGAACCCCCAAGACGAGCCAAGCCGAAGACACTTCAGGTCGCCAGCGAGAATTTAGCGCTGGACGCCAAGTGCGATGTGGCGCTGGCTAGAGTGGCATTGCAAAAGTTTCTGGTGGCCGCCCATGAGGTACGAACACCTCAAGGGCGCCCGCCCTTTGCCTTCAAGCTGCACCAATTCATCAGCGGCCCCGGCAAGGTGCTCACCACGCTGGAGGCCTCAGGTCAGCGGCACATCACCTTAGATGCGCAACGCTTCGCGCCAGCTCGGCAAAATGAAGGCGTATATCTGTATCCCGCTCACTTTTGCCGGGATTGCGGCCAAGAGTACCTGCCCGTGTGGCAGTCTGGGCAACGCCCACTCACCTATCTTCCTAGAGAGATCGACGACGTCAGCGCAGATGACAATGAAGACACCAGCTACGGGTTTCTCTGCCCAACGAAAGGCGGGCAGCAGTATGGCGGCGAGATCGACGATCTACCTGAGGCTTGGCTGGACCTGAGTCGCGAAGAGCCGAAGGTCAAGCCAGCCTACAAAAAGGCTATCCCCTATCGGGTGGCCGTAGACCCTCAAGGACACGACGGGTCGGGTGAGGATTTCTGGTTCATTCCAGGCAAATTCCGCTTCTGCCTGAATTGTGGCGTGGTGCATGAGGCACATGGCAAGGATGCTAACCGCCTATCCAGCCTGTCCGGTGAGGGACGATCCTCGGCCACTACCATGATTGCGCTGAGTGCCCTGCAACAGCTCTTCGCTTTGCCCGATCCGTCGCCTGGGCAACCCGACCCACGCAAACTTCTAGGGTTCACCGACAACCGGCAGGATGCCGCCTTGCAGGCGGGGCATTTCAACGACTTCATCTTCGTGCTGACCCTGCGTTCGGGCCTGATTGGTGCCCTGCAGGACAACGCTGGCGTGCTCAACGAAGAGCAACTCGCTGATGCCGTTTTCAAAGCGCTCGGCTTCCAACAGGTCGAGCAGAGCATCTTGGTGGAATACCTGCGCTCTCCCAAACTGATGGGTCTGGCACGTCAAGAGGCACAGCGCACCCTGCGCTTCATCATCGCGTATCGCTTGCTGCGCGACCTGCGAAGAGGCTGGCGGTATAACAACCCCAATCTTGATCAGCTGGGTTTGTTAGCCATCCGCTACCGTGGCCTGGACGAGTTTTCCGCGGATACTGATGCATTCGCAGATCACAAGGTGTTGTACCGTCTTAGCCCAGCACACCGCACCAGATTGAGCGAGCTGCTGTTTGATAATCTGCGTCGTCATCTGTGTCTTGAAACTCGCTACCTTGACCCTGTCGAGCACGACAAAGCGCGAACGAGCGGACATACCTACCTCACGGAGCGCTGGGCTTTTGCTCCTGACGAAAACCTCGAGACGGGCCGCTACCTGATTCTGGGCAAACGCCCTGAGTACAAAGGCAAGCCACGAACCGATCTTGTTACTGGCGGCGCGCGCTCGCGACTGCTGCGGCTGGTCAAGGCATCCAGCTTCTGGCAAGACACAGTCTTTGCAGGTGAGGTCAAACACTGGAAAGACCCTGAGTGGGTTGAACTCATTGAGGCGATGCTGCGCGCTGCAGGCAACTACGGCTATGTTCAGAAGCACGCCATTGACACGCAATTGGCAGGCTGGCGCCTGAACGCCGCCGCCTTGGACTGGTGCCTGACCAGCGATCAGGCGCTTGGTGACGACAGCCGGGTCAACACCTTCTTCCGAGAGCTCTACCTCAGCGTGGCAGATCTGCTGCGCCTGCCGTCTCACCCCTTGTTCGAGTTCGAAGCCCAAGAACACACCGCACAGATTGACGCGCCGCGCCGCCAACTGCTAGAACAGCGCTTCCGCTACACCGACAAAGACCGCAACGACTGGTCGCAGAATCCCGCGCACGAGGCTCCGTTGGAGCGCTTACCGGTCATGTTCTGCTCCCCTACTATGGAACTGGGCGTGGACATCTCCGCGCTCAACACCGTGTACCTGCGGAACATGCCGCCCACGCCAGCTAACTATGCGCAGCGCAGCGGCCGGGCGGGCCGCTCCGGCCAACAAGCTTTGGTCGTCACCTATTGCGCTGCGCTCAGTCCGCACGACCAATGGTTTTTCCACCATGCCAACGACATGGTCCATGGGGTGGTTCGCGCGCCCACACTGGATCTGGCCAACCGCGACCTCGTGGACAGCCACCTGCAGGCTGTGTGGCTGGCGAGCACGCAAACTCCGTTGGATGCCAGCATTGCTCCAATGCTAGACCTGGATCAGCCCGGTAAGCCACTCAAACAGAGCTACCAAGACGCCTTCAACTCACCCGGTGTGCGTGAGCGCGCCTTGCGTAGCGCGCAGCGCGTCGTGGAGCAGCTCCTGCCCGATTTGAACGGTAGTCACTGGTTCACAACCGAGCACGTGCAGCAGGTCATCGAGCGCGCTCCCCAACAGCTTTCCGGCGCCTTGGAGCGCTGGCGTGTTTTGTTTGACGCCACACGGCAGCAGATGAACATGGCTGACCAGATCGTCAAGAGCCATACAGCATCGCACGCCGAGCGCCAAAACGCTCAACGCCGCTACGGTGACGCCGCACGGCAGTACGATGTACTCCTCAAATCGGGCAACAGCCAGAACACCGATTTCTACACATACCGCTACCTGGCCAGCCAAGGCTTCCTGCCGGGTTACAACTTCCCTCGTCTGCCCCTCATGGCTTGGATTCCAGCCCGAGGCGGGCAGACCACCAACGGTAAAGATGACGAGGGCAGCATGGTTAGCCGCCCCCGCTTCCTTGCCCTGTCTGAGTTCGGACCACGCAGCCTCATCTACCACCAGGGACGCATGTACCGAGTGGTGCGTGCTAAGCTCAACGTGGGCAATGCCGACCACATCTCAGGCAACAGTCAGCTCTCAACGATCACCTCTTTGGTATGCAGCCAATGCGGCTATGGCCACTTGGGCGAGCCGGGTGGTGGGCAGCCGCTGGTCAACCGTTGCGAGAACTGCGATGCGCTGCTGACGGAAACTGATTGGGTACGCGAGCTCTACCGCATTGAGACGGTCGAAACCCTTCCGGTCGAACGCATATCCATCAACGACGAAGACCGTCAGCGCCAAGGCTTCGAGCTGCAAACCACATACCGTTTCTTGCCTGGGCCTGATGGAAAGATTCAGAAGCAGAAGGCCGATGTTCTGCAGAGTGAGGGTGTCCTGGCCGAACTCAGCTACGCGCCCGCCGCCCGCATCTGGCGTATAAATCGGGGATGGCGCCGTCGCAAAGACAAGGAACAACTAGGCTTCTACATCAACCCAATTACGGGAACCTGGAGCAAGCAGGATGCCCCGAATGCGGGCGACGACAACGGCAACGATGACGCGCTCATGGACAAGGTGCCCAACCAGCGCATCGTTCCCTTCGTTGAAGATCATCGCAACTTGCTGATCATGGCGCCGGTTCATGTGCTTCCATTGGAGGCTATGGCTACGTTGCAGGCTGCGCTTAAACGGGGTGTCGAGATGACTTTTCAGATCGAAGAATCTGAGCTCGTGGCCGAGCCATTGCCAAAGCTCGACGAACGCCGCGCGCTGCTGTTCTATGAGGCCGCGGAAGGTGGCGCGGGCGTGCTCACCCGGTTGGCCAATGACTCCGCCAGCTTGGCCCTGGTTGCACAGAACGCGCTACGGCTCCTGCATCATAGAGATCCCGCCGATCGCATTTGGCGGATCGAAGACCTGCCGGCGCTGGAAGAGACCAATGACCTCGGTAACCACATCTGTGAGGCCGGCTGTTACCAGTGCCTGCTCTCATACTTCAACCAGCCTGACCACGAGCACATCAACCGACGCAACCCAGAGGCGCTCAAGCTGCTGGTTGCCATGGCCAACGCCCAAGTCAAGTTGCGCCCTTCAGATGATAGTTTACCCGTTCGCCAGATTGATACCACCGGTGCTAAACCAACAGACGACGCGCCCCAGGCGCGCTGGCTGGCCGCACTGCATCAGGCTGGCTTCACTACACCGGACGCCCTGAACATCCCGGTCAATCAAGGCGCAGCCACCGCTGCGGCCCAGTACAAGGCCGCGCGCGCATTGGTATTCCTCAGCCCGCTCGATGACGCCACAGCCGCCTCGCTGCAAGACAAGGGCTGGCAAGTGCTGGACTTCTCCGAACCCGAACATTGGTCCAAACGCTTCGCTGAACACCCGGCCGTGTTTGGTTCAGCCAGTTGATACCCCCGAACGCATTCTATGACAACTCTTGAACACGACTTTCAGCCTGGCAACCTGGTTCGCGCCCGTGGTCGCGAATGGGTGGTGCAGACCGACTCGCACCGTGACTGGCTGCGCTTGCGCCCTCTGGGCGGCGCAGAAGACGAAACGATTTCTCTGATCCCCGCGCTGGAACTGGCGCCGATTGAACACGCCACTTTTGACCTGCCGGATCCAGTTCTCGCTGGCAACCATGCGGCGGCCGTCCTGTTACGCGATGCTTTGCGCCTTACTCTACGCGCTGGTGCCGGCCCGTTCCGGTCGTTCGGCAACATCGCAGTGGAGCCACGTGGTTACCAATTGGTGCCCTTGCTGATGGCCCTGCGCTTGTCCACAGTTCGCCTGTTGATTGCCGACGACGTGGGCATCGGCAAAACCATTGAAGCAGGGCTGATTGCGCGCGAGCTGATGGATCGGGGAGAAATTGCCCGTCTCGCCGTGTTGTGCCCACCCCACCTTGTCGAGCAATGGCAAGCGGAGCTCGAAACCCGGTTTAACCTTCACGCCGTTGCGCTCACGGCATCGTCGGCCGCGCGGGTCGAGCGCGAACTGCCAAATGGGGTGGCCCTGTTCGATCACCACCCGGTGGTAGTCGTGAGCCTGGACTACATTAAGAGCGAACGCAACCGCGAGCAATTCATCGCCACTGCGCCCGAATGCATCATCGTGGACGAGGCCCACACCTGCGTCAGCAGCGGCGCCGGCAAGCAACTTCGCTTTGAGCTGTTGCAGCGACTGGGGAGGGACGAGCACAGACATCTGATCCTGCTCACCGCCACGCCACATTCCGGCGACGAAGTCGCCTTCTACAACCTGCTGACGTTGCTGGATCAGCGCTTTCTGGCGTTGCAAGGCCGCATGTCGGCCAGCGATCCGCTGCGCCAGGAACTGGCTCGCCATTTCGTGCAACGCCGTCGCAAGGATATCGCCGAGTGGCAGGCCGAGACAGAAGACGGCCGCGGTTTTGCACGGCGCATGAAAACTGAGCTCACTTACGAGCTCAGTGGTGACTGGGGCAACTTCTTCGACGCGGTGCAGGACTACTGTCGCGAACTGGCAGAGACCGCAGAACGCGAGGGGGTCGCCGCAAGCTCAGGCCTTATGTGGTACGCCACGCTCGCCTTGCTGCGTTGCGTGGCATCTTCTCCTGCCGCTGCGGTCAAAGCCTTGACCACTCGTCTTGAAGGCACCCAGTCCGAAGATGACCTGCTAACCGACGAACGTTTGCATGATGGCGCGGCCGACGACCTTTCAGTCAACGACCTGGAGCCTCCAGCTCAGGTGCAAGACGTGTCCCGCCTGCAAGACCTCATCGCCACGGCTCAACGGCTTTCCGGCCAATCCGGCGACCCAAAGCTGGCCGCATTGATTCAGCATGTTGGCCAGTTGCACATAGATGGCTACCACCCAGTGGTGTTCTGCCGGTACATCGCGACCGCACACTACGTGGCGGACCAGCTCAAGGCAAAGTTTCCCCAGGCTACCATTGAGGCCATCACAGGCGAATTCACGCCCGAAGAGCGGCGTGAGCGTGTGGAAGTCATGGGTGAAGCCGACAGTCGCATCTTGGTCGCGACCGATTGCCTGTCAGAAGGCATCAACCTGCAACACCTATTCACCGCAGTCATCCACTACGACCTGGCTTGGAACCCAACACGCCACGAACAACGCGAAGGGCGAGTAGACCGCTTTGGCCAGCAAGCCCCTGAGGTGCGCTGCACGATGCTCTACGGGCAAGACAACCCGATCGACGGCTTCGTGTTGAAGGTCATCTTGCGCAAGGGTGAGGCGATCCAGAAGGAGCTGGGCGTGATGGTCCCACTGCCCGAAGACGATGCTCGCATCAACCAAGCCTTGGTCAAGGCTGCGCTAATGCGCCGAGACCACAGGGCGCCGGCCATCATGTTGCAAGAGTCCTTCGACTTTGGCGAGCCAGAGCGACTGCTCGCGCCCTTGCAGGCCCAGTGGCAAGACGCATTGGAAAAAGCCAAGGCAAATCGCACCGTGTTTGCGCAGCGCCGCATCCGTCCTGACGAGGTACTCCCTGAGTGGCACAAACAGCAGCAGGCCCTGGGTACCCAAGCCGATGTGAAGCGTTTTCTTCAAAGCGCCTGCGTACGCCTAGGATCACCACTAGACAGCACGCGCCGCGCCAACCAGGCGCGCTTCACCCCTCAACATCTTCCCGAGGCCTTGCGCCTGCGCCTAGCCGACGAAGGGCTGGACGCAGTTCAGCTAATCGACTTCGCCGAGCTGCACCGCAGCCACCCGCTTGTGGGCCTGCTGGCCCAACACCTGCTGGAAGACGCATTGGGCAACACCCAGCCGGTAGCAGCCCGCTGCGCTGCAACGCTAACTAACGACGTGGAAGTGGCCACTACTTTATACCTGTTGCGCGTGCGCCATCAGCTCAGCTATGTGCGCCGCCGCGAATCCTTCCAGATGATGGCTGAAGAAACCGTCGCCTTGGCCGTACGCGGCCGGGCAAATCCAGTGTGGCTGGCCGATGACCAGGCAGCCCGCCTCATCGAATGCACCCCTAGTGGCAACCTGCCCCCTGAAGCCGTTCAGCGAGAGGTCTGCCAAGCCCTTGAACTCTTGGCTGCCAACCCTCAACAGTTGGAATCCCTGGCGCAGCAGCGCGCTGAAGCCTTGCTGGATGACCACAAGCGCGTGCGTGAAGCCGCTCGCGATGTGGGCCAATACAACGTCAAGCCCTGTCTACCGGTAGATGTGATGGGTGTGTACGTGCTCCTGCCTGATTCGCTGTAAGCCTGAGCCGAGAAGAACATGAAACGCATACGCAACAGCAAGCACCAGGCTACGCTCAATCTGCCCACCATTCAACTGGAAGGCAGCCTGTTCCTCCCCGACCAGTTGGAGAAGGCCGCGCAAGGCCGCGCGCAAGGTCAGACCGAGGTCGACTACGGTGTGCCCAAAGGTGTCAAGCTCAAAGATGAATACAGCCGCGCCTTCCAGATTGCCTGCGCGCAGTGGCAACACTTCGCAGCCCAGCTGGACCGTGCAGATGTAGATGCTCACCGGCTGACCGTCAGCTTTGTGAGTGAACTGCTCCGCGATGCCTTGGGCTACACCCCTGTGCAGTCCACCACTTCCGTGCAAGTGGCCACCATGGCCTACCCCGTCAACGTGCTGGCAGGCCGTATGGCGGTGCTGGTGGCCCCGCACAACGTGGCTCTGGACGACGCCGACTCACGCTTTGCGATAGCGGGCAGCAGCAACCGCAAGAAGTCCGCCTTCCAGGTCATGCAGGAGCTGCTCAACGCCAGCCCTGATCATACCTGGGGCATCGTCAGCAACGGCAAGCAACTCCGCCTATTGCGCGATGCGGCCTCGCTCACCCGGCCCACCTACTTGGAATACGACCTGGCCGATCTGCTGGGCGGCCAGCGTTATGCCGAGTTCGCCAACGTGTGGCGCCTGATGCACAGCAGCCGTGCACCGCAGTCTGGTAGCGCCGCTTGCGTCTGGGAGCAATGGCGCGAAGCAGGCAAAGCCGAGGGCACGCGTGTGCGCGCCGGTCTGCGCAACGGGGTCGAGAAAGCCCTGCTGACCTTTGGCGAAGGATTCCTACAGCATCCCGCCAATGACGCGCTGCGGGCTGCGCTACATGACGGCAGCCTAAGCAAGGACGCCTACTTCCAGCAGCTGCTGCGGCTCATCTATCGGCTGATCTTTGTCTTCACCGTGGAAGAGCGCGGTGTGTTGCACCCGGTTGATGACAGCGTAGAGGCATTGGCTGCCCGCAAAGCGTACGCCGGAGGCTATGCACTGAGCCGTTTGCGTGAGCTATGCCTAAAGCGCCGCGCCCGAAATAGGCATGACGACCACTGGCAGGCCATCCGGATCGTCTGGCGCGGCTTGGCACACGGACAGGCGCGGCTGGCACTGCCTGCCTTGGGCGGTCTGTTCGCCGAGGACCAATGTCCGCAGCTGGACGCCGCCAGCCTGCACAACACCCACATGCTCGCCGGGATGCAACACCTGCGCTGGGCCGTCATCGCCCAGGGTAATGCCAGCAGCCTCACCCCGGTGGACTACCGCAACATGGGGCCTGAAGAGCTGGGCAGTGTGTACGAAAGCCTTCTTGAACTAGTGCCCACCATCGATTTGCCTGCGCGCCGATTCGGCTTTGTTGGCATCACCGAAGAAGGCAGCACCGCAGGCAATGCCCGCAAAACCTCAGGCAGCTACTACACACCTGACAGCCTAGTGCAGGAGCTGATCAAAAGTGCGCTGGACCCCGTTATCGAACAGCGCCTAATGGCCCACGCCAACAATCCCACGCAAGCCCTGCTATCCATCCGAGTGATGGATCCCGCTTGCGGTAGCGGCCACTTTCTGCTGGCAGCAGCCCGCCGGCTGGCGGAAAAGCTGGCCGAACTGCGCAGCGTTGAGACTGGTCAGGAGGGTGCCGTGCGCCCACAAGACTACCGCCACGCTCTGCGCGAGGTGGTGGCGCGCTGTATCTTCGGGGTGGACCGCAACCCTATGGCCATTGAACTCGCCCGCACCGCGCTCTGGCTAGAGGGTTTCGAAGAAGGCCGTCCCTTGAGCTTTCTGGATCATCACCTACAAGTGGGCGATGCGCTTTTAGGCCTCATCGACCTTAAAGCCCTTGAGTTCGGCATAGCGAAAGACGCCTTTAAGCCCCTGTCCGGTGACGACAAAGAGGTGTGCAAGGCCTTGACCAAGGCCAATACGGCCGCGCTCAAACAGCTCGCCACCGAACGCAAGAGCCGACAAGCCCGGCTGCAGTTGGAGGATACTCATGGTCTGACACAGCTTCGAGCTATTGAGACCTTGCCGGAAAGCAGTACCACTGAAATCGAGGCCAAGGCCCAAGCCTACGCCCTCTATCTGCAAACAGCACGCACCAGCCACTTGGCCGCTGCGGCCAATGCATTGCTGGGGGCCTACCTACTGCCCAAGACTTCGGCCAACGCCGAGGCTATTCCAACCACCACAACACTGGTCCTCACTCTGCAGGGCTCCACCTTACAGACCGGACAGCAGGCCGCCCTGGCCGCAGCACAAGCTGCCTGCCAGCAGGCTCGGGTCTTCCACTGGCCATTGGCCTTTCCACAGGTATTTGCTCAAGGTGGCTTCGACTGCGTGCTTGGCAATCCGCCGTGGGAACGCATCAAGCTGCAGGAAGAAGAGTTCTTTGCCACTCGCCATCGCGACGTGGCTGGGGCTCGCAACAAGGCGGAACGAACAAAGCGCATCCAATGGCTCAGCGAGGGCATGTTAGCGCGACACCTTTACCCCGATCTCGCCCAGGTGACGCAGGAGGATGAAGCCGAAAAGAGTTTGTACGATGAATTCATCACTGCCCGCCGCACGGCGGAAGCGGCCAGCCTCTTTGCCCATGTGGGTGGAAAAGATGGAGGGCGCTATCCGCTGACAGGCATTGGCGATGTCAATACTTATGCGCTATTTGCGGAAACCATTCTGCAGATCCATTCGGGCAATGGGCGAGCAGGCTTTATTGTGCCTACCGGGATTGCTACCGATGACAGCACCAAAGCCTTTTTTGGACACATCACACAGCAGAGCCGCTTGGTGAGTTTGTATGACATCGAGAATCGCGATGCCGTCTTTCCATCGGTACACCGCAGCTTCAAGTTTTGCCTATTGACCCTTGGGACAGCGAACCGGGCCGAATTTGTTTGCTTTGCAAGCCAAGTTGATCAGCTGTCTGACCCCAGGCGCCGTTTTACCCTCAGCCCTGACGAGTTCCGGCTCATCAATCCCAACACACTGACCTGCGCGGTGTTCCGTAGCACGCGCGACGCCGATCTCACAAAGAAGCTCTATCGCGCCGCGCCAGTGCTGATTAACGAAGCCCAAGAGGGTGGAAACCCCTGGGGTCTAACCTTTCACACTAGACTCTTCCATATGGCTGAAGACAGCCACCTCTTTCTTGACCAAGCAGGCGTCGACGCCGTACCGCTATATGAGGCAAAAATGATCCATCAGTTTGATCATCGATGGGCTACGTATACACCGAGCGGTGACAGTCGAGAACTAAGCGAGAGTGAGAAAAGAGATGCGAACTTTTCTATCACGCCTCGGTACTGGGTAGATGCCGAGGAGCTTGACTCTCGCTTGGAGAAAGTCAAATGGTCAAAAAATTGGCTTATTGGATGGCGCGACATTTGCAGGGCGACTGACTACAGGACACTAATTTCAAGCGTGATACCTCGAGCCGCCATTGGAAACAAGTATCTGCTGATGTTTCCTGGGACCACGCCAGACAGAATTGCAGCACTACTTGCAAACCTCGACAGTCTTACTTGTGACTTTGTTGTTCGACAAAAGGTCGGCGGCACATCGCTGACACTTTTTACGCTTCGACAGATACCAGTTTTCGCTCCCGAACACTACACGCCCGCCGACCTCGCGTTCATCGTCCCGCGGGTACTCGAACTGACCTACACGGCTCGGGATCTGTGTGACTGGGCCAAAGACCTGAACTTTGACGGTCCGCCTTTCGCCTTCGACCCCGACCGTCGCGCTGTTCTGCGGGCTGAACTCGATGCCTACTACGCCCGGCTGTACGGCTTGACGCGCGACGAACTGCGCTACATCTTGGACCCCGCCGATGTCATGGGCGAGGGCTATCCCAGCGAAACCTTCCGCGTCCTCAAGAACAAGGAGCGCATTCCCGGCACAAAGCAATATCGAACCCAACAGTTGGTATTGGCTGCATGGGATGCTTTGGAAGTGCAACAACCGACCACGACGCCGGCACCCAAGCCGGTCCGCCGCAGGGCTCCATTGCCGATCTACGCGGAAGGCACCACACCGGCGTCCACAGCAGAAGATTGGCTTGCCGGCCTACTATTCGACGTGCTGCAACAAGCCGGGCCATGTGATGACAATCAGCTGCGGCGAATTGTCGGCGCCCGGCTCCCAGCCGGAACTCCGAACGCAGAGGTTCTGCAAGCTTGGTTAGCACCCGTGAATACGGAACGGTGGGGGCACATTTGCAGTTGGCTTCGCGCTCTGTTGGGTGTGCCGGTAACAGCTCCCCTGTCAATCCGAGATGCACAGGCGCAAGCAGAAGTCTTGGGTGACCATCGCACCGAAGCACTGGCTCGCGCTTTGATAGCGGCTCGTCGCCACCAAGAGTCTGCCTTGGCTGAAGTTCTGGTAGGTTCCACATCGGAAGTTCGACCCGGCGAAAACAGGGATAAAAGCTATGGATGACGCGGCCGCTCCCCCAATTGACCATGCAAGACCACGCCTATGGGTGGAAACATTGTGGCTGCTGGATTCACTGACAACTTTGCAACCGTTACGCGAGATTCCTTTTCGGTGCGGACTCAACCTAATCGTTTCGCCGCCTGGCAAGGGCAGCGCCGGCCACGGGGTCGGCAAAACGGCCTTATGCCAATTGTTGCGCTTCGTGCTGGACGATCCTCTCTGGTCCGATGGCTCAACCCTACGCGACGAACTGCTGCACAGCCGCAAATTGAAAGAAGGAGCGGTGGCGGCCCGCGTGCACGTCGGCGGCGAGGTGTGGACAGTTCTTAAACCGTGGGCGTATCGAAAACAATACCGGGCATCCCGCACGGCCGACTGGCGACAACTGGCGGCCAATGAGGTCGAAAACGAGTTAAGTGCCTACCAAACTGCGCTCCGGCAGCATCTGGTGGCAATACTGCCTGTACAGAAGCTGCCGGGGTCTGAGCAGCCCATCGAATGGCACCAGATACTTGCCTGGTGTTCGCGTGACCAGAACGCCCGTTATCAAAACTACTATCAATGGCGCTCAGATGGAGTCAAATTCAGCCTGCCAGCAAAGTCACCGGCCGCATTGATGCAGATCGTGCTGGGCCTGATGCACGATGCCGGGACATTACGTGAGCTGGACAGCACCGCCAAGACGCTGGAGGAGCAAAAGACCAAGCTGCAAGACTTGCGAGAGGAGCCAGCTCGTTTGCTCACGCACGTGCGCCGCCAATTGACACGCCGCCTCAACGTGTCTGCCACCACGCCGTTCCGGCAGGATGGCTTGCTTGAACTCCCCAACCTGATCGGGCTCGCCAAGCAGCGGCAAGGCGCTTATCAGCAAGAACTGCGCGACATTGAAGCTGAGCGGGAAGAGCTCACGGCAAGGCGCCAAAGCTGGCTGGAAACACGTGCCCCCCTGAAAAGCAGCATAGATCTTCTGACCAACGAAATCCAGCAGATAGAAGCATTGATTGCAGGCGACATGCAACGCGTAACGGAACTGCAAAACGAGGCCGCGTCATTGCAGCAACAGCTGCCCACACGTTGCGATGCCGGGAACCTTTTGCGCAGGGACTGCAGCTATGTGATTAGTCGAATCGAGCAGACACAGCTTGATCGAAGCCAACGCATCACAGGGCATCAACGATCCACGCAAGCTCTCGAGAATGACATGCTGCCTCTGCGCAGCAGGCTTCAAGAATTGAGAGCCGATATTGCTCCAATCGATTTAGAACTGGCCGACATCGATAAAAAAACCACCGCCTTGAGCACGAGGCAGGCGCAATCGTTGTCTGCAGCCCAGTTGCTTGATGATGCCCTCGAAGATTACGAGCACTACGACGGCATCGCGACTGGGAAGTCATCCACAGCTGATATCGTATCGGTGGAGCGGCAACTTGAATCGACTCAACGCCGCCATGACCAGCTTCAAATCCGGCTTGACAAGGAACGGGCCGCATTGAACGGTCGGCATCAGGTCATCAGCAGTGCCATGCATGCCGTTGCCAAGGCCCTTCCCTCATTTCATTGGGGAGTGCTAAGTAACGACGACAAGCGCCGCACCCGTCCTTTTCAGATGGGGCCGATGCACTCCACAACCTTCAAGGTTCTCGAAATCCTGGCTGGAGACATCGCCTGTCTGCTCGACAGCAGCAACGCACAAAGCTATCACCCGGGGTTCCTATTGCATGACTCGCCCCGGGAGGCTGAAATGAGTGAATCCATGCTGTGGGCTCTGCTGGGCCATGTGGCGTCGGCAGGGGATGATTCAACTCAGTACATTGTCACCACATCAACAGAACCTGTCGAGGCGTTCCGTCCGTACGTACGCCTCAGGCTCTACGCAGATAATGACGATGGTTTCCTTCTGCGTCATCGTATGGGCGTAGAGCAGATGCCATTGACCTGAGACTCTGACGCATGGGATCTCTTCAACAATACCCAACGATGAACCTGCTGCAACGCTCATTGATTGAAAAGGCAGGCCACGATCATGGCTTCGAGCATGTAGTCGCCAGCGAGCCCGGCGGCGTACTGCTGGCTTCGGCAAAGCACACTGCAAGTGCGCAGGTAGTCGCCCAGCCCGCAGGCGCTTACCTGCTGCGCTTGCAGACTGAAATGCCTGCCCTGCTACCCGAGATGAGCCGTTCATTTCCCCAGCAGAGCCAAATCAATGGCTTTTCTGCCAACACGGTAGCGGGCTTAGCAACCTTGCTTCGCCGCGCTGCTGGTTTGGCGCGTGCCCTGCCTAGCCAAGTCGTCAACGACTATGAGGCGACGGTCGCCAACCAGTTGGCTCAATTGCCTGCGGACCTCGGTGGAACAGAGGTGGAGCGCCTGGTTCGACAGCGAATAGGGCAGCAGAAATTTCGGGATGCCATGCTTGATTACTGGGGCGGTGCCTGCGCGGTGACTGCCGTGGCATTCCCTGAAGTGCTTCGTGCCAGTCATGCCAAACCATGGGCGGAGTGCGCCAGCGATGCGGAGCGACTGGACGTGTTTAATGGCTTCTTGTTGGTGGCTAATCTGGATGCTCTGTTTGACCGGTTTCTGATCAGCTTTGACGACGACGGTAGACTTTTGATCTCGCCAATTTTGACGGCTGAAATCCGGATTCGATTGGGGCTACATCCTGGCATGGCGCTCCGCTGGCTCACCGATGCACATCGCGTGTACTTGGCGTGGCACAGATTGCGGTTGAGCACAAGGCTGGCCTAAACAATCGAACGCATGACAACAGAAATCACAAGCCTAAAATCTTCAACCTTGGTTTAGCAGGCGGCGGATATCGGCAACTGGCCACGCAAGTCGACCATTGACTCGGACTGGACGCAGCGGCCCATCTTCATAACACGCCCATTTCCGCAAGGTTTGGGGCGTCCGGCCAAGCAGCCCCGCCGCCGTGTTTGTGTCGACGTGGCTGCGCGTGTCTGCGCCCATTATCGCATGCAAACCCGCCCCTCCCCGGCCAACTGGGGCCTCTTCGGTCCCAAGAAGGACGATCGCACGCTCAAGCGCCTCTACGCGAGCCTCCAGGTCGGCAACACACTTCA
This sequence comes from Massilia forsythiae, assembly GCF_012849555.1. Taxonomy (NCBI): domain Bacteria; kingdom Pseudomonadati; phylum Pseudomonadota; class Betaproteobacteria; order Burkholderiales; family Oxalobacteraceae; genus Massilia; species Massilia forsythiae. The sequence goes on along the minus strand of NZ_CP051685.1, from coordinate 2,537,816 downwards.
AAACCTCGTTAAACGTGCTCGCGACGCGGCCAAGGGCAACGGCCGCATTTGCAGCGTCGCGAAGCGCCACTGTAGCATCGTGGACTGACGTGGAACTCGCGGACATATCCTCCTCCCAAGGATGTCAGATAGCGGCGACGGCAGACTGGACCGATCATAAGATGGAACGTTAACCGCACGAACCAACATGGTAAACTCTGGCCGTCGCGCTGGGATGAGTCTCGGTGAGATTGTGTGAGAGCGGGTGGCTACGCGAAGATTTGACGGTAGTTTTGGCGGTATCTCTGCAGGAGGAAATGGCGAACGCTAGCATCTATGCGGGTTCCAGCCTACTTTTCGATTCCGGCCGGAGCACCACCTACTCATCCAGAGTAGTCCAGCATTGTCCAAGAAACCGCGTATCTTGCTCTGGGAACGCGGTTTTTTTGTGCGCCGACGTTTGACCTCGTCCATTACCACCCCGCATTTTTGTATCCATACATCGTTCACGGGTACCGAAGGCCAAGTGTCATGGATCTGAAATGCCCAAGTCCTGCGCCCCATTGACGTACACCGTAATTCGAAACGCCCAACCCCGAGACAAAACCTGCACCCTAGGCCCATGTTGAGTCAGTTGTAAAAATCTTTCCTCAAGAAAATAAATACAGCGATTGCTTGGAGATCGCTTGTGAAGATGCTCCATCTGATGCAAAATGTCTTCATATTTGATGCTGAGAGCGAAAGATGCGCACCACCGTGACGATCGACGATGCCTTGTACGAAAAGGCGCTGGAAATGGCGGATCCAGACATGGACAAGGCCGACCTGTTTCGTGAGGCAATCAAAACCTTCGTGCGCGTTCAAGCAGCTCGGCGTCTTGCCAGCCTCGGCGGAGCGTCACCCAATATGGCGAACGTCCCGCGCCGGTCCAGCGAGCCAGTGGAATGAAAGGCGTGCTGGTCGATACATCGGTGTGGGTAGACCACTTCCGCAATCGCAATGAGAACCTGGTCAGCCTGCTGACGCTGGACCTGGCCCTATCCCATCCTCTGATCGTGACCGAACTCGCTTGCAGCACGCCGCCGGCACCACGGTCCCGTACCTTGACCGATATCTCGACCTTGCCGCAAGCACGTCAGGCAACACTGGATGAGGTACGCGGTTTGATCGAGCGCGAAAAGCTGTATGGTCTCGGCTGTGGTGTGGTCGACCTGGCGTTATTGGCGTCGACACTGCTCACGCCAGGATCGCGTTTGTGGTCACTGGACAGGCGCTTGGCCGAGTTGGCGCAACGGTTCGACGTTGTCTTCCGGCCGGCGCTTCAATAGCGCGTGCAACGCCACTCCTGCCTCACTTGGAAGCAACGGTCGGCCATCCGTGGACGTACCCGTCCCACAGATGAGCACGCCAAGAAAACTCAGCGCTAGCGCTGCACCAACGCAATACACACCCCCGACGGATCGACGATCGAAAACTCGCGCGTCCCCCACGGCCGTTCACCGAGCTGCCCGTTCGGATGCACGCACCCGGCCGCCACGCAGCGCGCATGCAAGGCATCGATCCCCGCCACCCCGATCCGCAGGCTGGTCCACTCGGCCAGATGCCGGTCCTGGCTGGCAAACAGGTGCAATTCCGCCCCCTCGCACCCCACGATCGCGAACCCGGCCGGTTCCGCATCCCGGTAACGCAATCCGAACCCGAGCGCGTCGCGGTAGAAAGCAATCGCCTCTTCCACATCGCGCGCGGGAATCGATGGAGAAACGCCCAGGAAGCGGGTCGAACCAGCCATTGCTCCGGCGTCTGCGCCGCCACCGGCGCTGTCATGCGATACGGCATCCTGCATACGATTCTCCTCACAAAATGAAACGCTACCCTCAAGCCTGCGGCTGTCCGACGTTCGGCAACTCCCCCTGCTGAAACGGCCTTGCATCCACCGGCACATCCATCACGAACACCGTCCCCTCGTTGGCATCGCTGTACACCACCGCGCTCCCCCCGTGCCCCTGCGCCACGCTGCGCACGTACGGCAATCCCAGCCCCCAGCTGCCGGTGCTCGAGACGCCGGCATCGCTGGAGCGCACGAACTGCTGGAAGATCGCATCCAGTTCGCCGGCCGGGATCGGCCTGCCCTGGTTGCGCACCGACAGGATCATGCGGCCCTTGCTGTCGGCCACGCTGACGTCGATCGGCTTGCCGGGTTCGCCGTATTTCTGGGCATTGTTGAGCAGGTTTTCCAGCGCGCGCTCGAAGGCCGCCTGGCTCCACCAGCCGGTGACGCGCTTGCCTTCCAGGCGCACGTCGGCGCCCTGGTAATCGCGCGCGCGCTCGGTAACGCTGCGCGCCAGTTCCAGCATGTCGAACTGCGCCAGTTGCAGCGACAGGCGCTCGCCCGCCTGGATCGCCAGCGCGTCCAGCAATTCCTCGAGCATGCCCGACATGCGCTCGCCGTTCCTGACGATGCGTTCGGCCCAGCGGGCGATGTCCGGCGCCGGGTCGGCGCGCAGGATCAGGTTGGCGCCCAGCACCATGTTCGAAGCCGGCTGGCGCAGGTCGTGCGCCAGCGCGCCGGCGACGCGTTCGCGCAGCGAATTGGTGGCGGCGACGAAGGCGCGCACGCTCTCGCGCACGGCGGCGTCGATGGTCAGGTGCAGCGCGCGCCGCTCGGGCGCGGTCAAGGTCACGTCGTGGGCGTCGAGCACGTCGAACAGCACGCTGCGGAACATCTGGAATTCGGCCAGGATCGCTTCCGCGTCGTAGTCGGACAGGTTGGCGCGCTCGACGCCGTGCTCGGCGCCGATGCTGGCCACGTCCAGCCCGTCGCGCGTGAAGTAGGCCGGGGTCAGCGCCGAGCACAGGCGCTCGTACAGCACCGGCATGGTGTCGATCAGCACCGGCTGGCTCAGCTTCTGCGCGCTCGCCAGCCTGGTGCGCACGTGGTTTTCCCAGGACTGCAGCACCGTGTCGCGCAGCGACAGCATGCGGTAGGAGCTCACGGAAAACTCGTTGGTCGGGATCAGGTGTGTCGGCATGGCTGCGGCGTGAAAAGCGAAAAAAGAAGTGAATCATATTACACATGGCCTGGGCTTTACAGTATGCATCGCCATGCCGCAGGCCGACGGTCTGCGCCATGCAACCAGCGCGTATGCGCACGCGCCGGCTCGGCCCATTTCCACGCTGCCGCCGCCGGCGGTGGCATGCACGCCACATTTTCCCGGCCGGCGCCGCCCCGGAAGACATTTCAGCGGCCGCAGAATACTTTCCTCATGGAAAAATGCGATACTGACGTTTCTAATTTACTTGTTTCGGCAGTTTCGTCAATTCACATGCCCTTATTCGACCTGTTCACCGTGCCCGCGGACGCCTCCCTGCTCAGCTACGGCACCTATTCGCCGCAGCTGGTCGCGCTGTCGGTGCTGGTGGCGATCTTCGCCTCCTGGATGGCGCTGCAGGTCGCCGGCCAGGCCGCGGCCAACCGTTCGCAGCGCTGGATCGTGCTGGGCACCGGCAGCCTGGCGCTGGGCGCGGGCGTGTGGGCGATGCACTTCATCGGCATGCTGGCCTTCGACCTGTGCACGGAGGTCGACTACGATCCGATCACGACCATCATCTCGGCGCTGCCCAGCATCGGCGCCTCGCTGGTGGCGCTGTCGATGATCGCGCGCGAGCGCCTCGGTGCGCGCGACCTGGTCATCGGCGGCACCCTGGTCGGCGCCGGCATCGGCGCCATGCACTACGCCGGCATGGCCGGCATGCGCATGGGCCTGGGCCTGCGCTACGACCCGCTGATGTTCGGCCTGTCGATCGTGGTGGCGGTGGTGCTGGCGACGATCGCGCTGTGGGTGCGCTTCGGCCTGTCCAGCCTGTCGCACCGGCTGAGCGAAGGACGGCGCCTGCTGCTGGCCTCGATCGTGATGGGCTGCGCCATCGCCGGCATGCACTACACCGGCATGGCGGCGGCGCGCTTCGTCGGCCATGCGGCGCCGAGCACGCACCTGACCATCGGCAGCACCTTCCTGGCGGTGACGATCAGCCTGATCACCGTCATCTTCACCGGCGTAGTGTTGGCTGCGAACGGCCTGCTGCGCTACCGCCAGCTGTTCCGCGAGCTGTCGCGCAACGAGGCCTGGATGCGCGCCCTGCTCACCACCACCGTCGACGGCGTGATCACCATCGACCAGGACGGCAGCATCCACGAATTCAACGCCTCGGCCGAGCGCATCTACGGCTGGACCCGCGCCGAGATCGTCGGCAAGAATATCCGCATGCTGATCGGCGACGAGGAAGCCTCCGAGCAGGGCGGCCTGCTGCGTTCGCTGAAGACCGGCGAGATCACCCATTGCGCCAGGAGCGCCGACGTCACCGGACGCCACAAGGACGGCAGCATCGTGCCGATCCGGCGCGCTGTCGGCCATGCGCGCCTGGGCGGGAAGGACCTGTTCGTATGCTTCATCACCGACATCAGCGAGCGGCGCACGATGGAACAGCAACTGCGCGCCAGTGAGCGCCAGTTCCGCTCGCTGATCGGCAACATCCCCGGCATTTCCTACCGCTGCCTGGTGGAAGAGGATCACAAGCTGGCCTTCATCAGCGACGCCGTCGAGCGCGTCACCGGCTATCCGAGCGCCGACTTCATGGGCGACCGGCCGCTGCGCCGCTTCGACAACCTGATCCATGTCGCCGACCGCGCCCGCACCGAAACGGCCTACGCCGAGGCGCTGCGCGACGACCGCCCCTACCTGGTCGAGTACCGGCTGCAGCATGCCGACGGCAGCACCCGCTGGCTGTGGGAAAACGGCACCGGCGTGCGCGACGACAATGGGGAACTGCGCTGGATGGACGGCGTGGTGCTCGACATCACCGAGCGGCGCCAGATGGAAGAGGCGCTGCGCGAAGCCAAGGAAAAGGCCGAGCAGGCGGCCAGCGCGCGCGCCAGCTTCGTGGCCAACATGAGCCACGAGATCCGCACGCCGATGAATTCCATCCTCGGCTTCACCGACGTGCTGCTGGACGGCGAACTGAGCGACGACCAGCGCCGCCACCTGGACACCGTGCGCCGCGCCGGCCGCTCGCTGCTGCGCCTGCTGAACGAGATCCTCGACACCGCCAAGCTGGAAAAAGGCGCGGTCGAACTGGAACAGAACGACTACAACCTGCTGTCGCTGATCGACGAGCTGACCTCGACGCTGTCGGCCAACGCCCATGCCAAGGGTTTGCAGCTCGACGTCCACTACGATCCGGCGCTGCCGACCGCGCTGCGCGGCGACGAGCTGCGCCTGCGCCAGGTGCTGACCAACCTGCTGGACAACGCCGTCAAGTTCACCGCCGAGGGCAGCGTGACCCTGAGCGCCGGGTTGCAGGACGGCCAGCTGCACTTCGCCGTGCGCGACACCGGCATCGGCATCGCGCCCGAACGCCTGCAGGCGATCTTCGAGCCGTTCACCCAGGCCGACGCCTCGATGACGCGCCGCTTCGGCGGCACCGGGCTGGGCACCACCATCTGCAAGCAGCTGGTGGAACTGATGAAGGGCAGTATCCACGCCGAGAGCGTGCCGGGGCAAGGCACCACCTTCCACGTGCTGTTGCCGCTGGTGCCGGCGCGCCATGCGCCGCAGCAGGCACGCGTGCGCACCGCCGCCGTTTTGCCGCCGCTGCGCGTGCTGGCGGCCGACGACGTGGCGCAGAACCTGGAACTGCTGCAGCTGCTGCTCACGCGCCGCGGCCACACCGTCACCGTCGCCGGCGACGGCGCGCAGGTGGTCGAGCTGGCCGGGCGCGGGGATTTCGACCTGGTGCTGATGGATTTCCACATGCCGCTGATCGACGGCTTGAGCGCCACCCGCCTGATCCGCGCACAGGCCGCCGGCGCCGGCCGGCCGCGCGTGCCGGTGATCGCCATGACCGCCAGCGTGCTGGACGAGCACCGCCGCGCCAGCGTCGATGCCGGCATGGACGGTTTCGCCTCCAAGCCGGTCGACTGGTACCAGCTGTCGCACGAGATCGCGCGCGTGCTCGGCCTGGCGCACGGCATGACGACCGCTCCTGCCCTGCCGGCGCGGGTGCGGCAGGTGCTCAACCGCCATGCCGGCCTGCAGCGCTGGAGCGGCAACGAAGCGGCCTACCTGCAGGCGCTGGCGCAGTTCCGCGGCCAGCACGCGGGCCTGGCGCAGGCGCTGGCCACGCACGCCACGCGCGCCGACTACCGCTCTTTGTACATGTTGTCTCACAAGGCGCGCGGCGTGGCCGCCAACCTCGGCCTGGAATTGCTGGCCGACGAGCTGGCCGCGCTGGAAGGCATGATCGACGCCGACAGCGGCAAGCTGTATCCGGGCGCCGACGCCCGCCTGTACGCCGGCCTGCAGGCGCTGTGCCCGCAGCTGGCCAAGGCGCTGGGCGCGCTGCGCGACGCGGTCCCGGCACCGCTGCGCGCGACGGCCGCAGCCGCGCCAGCGGACGGCAGCGCGGCGGCGCCCGACCGGTCCGCCAACCCGGCGCCCGAACCCGCGCCCGACCTCGCCCGTGCGCGGCGCGCCGGCGAAACGCTGCGCGAGGCGCTGCGCCGCGGCGCGCTGGGCGACGTCCCGCTGGCCGAACTCACCGACGCCCTGGGCGGCCACGCGCTGGCCGCCAGGGTGGCGCAGGTGCACGCGGCGCTGTCCAACTTCGAATTCGACATGGCCCTGCAACAGCTCGACACCGTGCTGGGCGCCATCGATGCCCATGAACAGGAAATGACTGCATGACGAACATCCACCAACCCCTCATCCTGGCCGTCGACGACGAAGCCAGCAACCTGCAGCTGCTGCGCCAGATCCTGCAGGACCACTACCGCCTGCGCTTCGCCAAGGACGGCCCGCGCGCGCTCGAACTGGCGCACGAGGAGCGCCCCAACCTGATCCTGCTCGACGTGATGATGCCGGGCATGAGCGGCTACGAGGTGTGCGCCGCGCTCAAGGCCGATCCGAAGACGGCCGGCATCCCGATCATCTTCGTGTCCGCGCTGGGCGACATCGAGGACGAGCTGGAAGGCTTCGAGGCCGGCGCGGTCGACTACATCACCAAGCCGATCAGCCCGCCCATCGTGCGCGCGCGCGTGCGCACCCACCTGTCGCTGGTGCGCATGGAAGAGCTGCGCGCCTCGCGCCTGGAGATCGTGCAGCGCCTCGGCCTGGCCGCCGAGTACAAGGACAACGAGACCGGCCTGCACGTGATCCGCATGAGCCACTTCGCGCGCATCCTGGGCCTGGCCGCCGGCATGACCGAGGCGCAGGCCGACGATCTGTTGCACGCGGCGCCGATGCACGACGTCGGCAAGATCGGCATCCCCGACCGCATCCTGCAAAAGCCCGGCCCGCTCGATCCGGACGAGTGGAAGATCATGCAGAGCCACGCGTCGATCGGCGCCGAGATCATCGGCCGCCACGACGGCGGCATGCTGGCGCTGGCGCGCGACATCGCCATCTCGCACCACGAGAAGTGGGACGGCAGCGGCTATCCGAACGGCCTGGCGGGACAGGCGATCCCGCTGGTCGGACGGATCTGCGCGATCGCCGACGTGTTCGATGCGCTGACCTCCGTGCGGCCCTACAAAAAGGCGTGGACCGAGGAAGAAGCGGTCGAGTTCATGGTCAAGCAGAAGGAAAAGCACTTCGATCCGGCGCTGGTCGACTTGTTCGTCACCCAGCTGCCGGCGATCCGCGCGATCCGCCAGCGCTGGGCGGAGCAGCCGGCGGAAGCGGAGAAAGCGGCGGCATGATCACCGCCGTGCCAGCACGGGGTAAAGGCTGCCACTGGCATTGTTTACCCCGTGCTGCGTGTCCGAAGTTCGTATTGTCGAAGCATTCGGGTTCCTTTTGACGTACCGGATTCCGTTGCCGAGCATGGGTCCCCGCCTGCGCGGGGACGACGATATGCATATGCCCGTGGCCGGGTGAACGCGGGGAGGGTGCCGGTTCAGCGCGCCGGAACGGCCGCGATCCTGGCCGGCGCCCTGCGCGCCACCAGTTCGCGGTACAAGGCCGCGTACTCGTCCGCCATCTGCGCCGAGGTGAACAGCTGCCAGTAGCGCGCCTCGGCACGCTGCCCCATCCGGCGCGCCATGTCCGGATCGTCCCACAGCGTGCGCATGGCCGCGCGCAGCGCCTCGGGGTCGGACGGCGGCACCACCAGCCCGCTTTCGCCGTGCACGTTGATGTAGGTGGTGCCGGTGCCGATCTCGCTCGAGATCATCGGCTTGCCGAACATCGCGCCTTCCAGCAGCGAGATGCCGAAGGCTTCCGAGCGCAGGTGCGACGGGAACGCGACCGCGTAGCACAGCTCCAGCAGTGCCACCTTGTCCGGTTCGTCCAGCGCGCCCATGAACATCACGTTCTCGAGGCCGAGGCGCGCGGCGTGGGCCTTGAGTTCCTGCTCGATCGGGCCGGCGCCGACGATCACCACCGGGTAATCGGTGCCCTGCACCGCGTCCAGCAGGATGTGCAGGCCCTTGTAGTAGCGCAGCACGCCGACGAACAGGAAGAACTTCGGGCCGACCCGGGCGCGCCAGTGGGCCAGGCGCGCCGGGTCCGGTTCCGGATAGGTGCTGCGGTCCAGGCCGAAGGCGATCACGCGGGTCTTGTCACGGTAACGGTCCAGCACCGCCGACGACGCCAGGTAGTTGGGCGAGGTGGCCACGATCGCGTCCACGCTGCCGAGGAAGCGGTGCATCAGCGGCTGGTACAGCTTCAGCAGCGCCTGCTGGCGCACGATGTCGGAGTGGTACGTGACCACGGTCGGCTTGTCGATGCGCGCCAGGAAATGCGCGACGTCGGTGAACGGCCACGGGAAGTGGTAATGCACCACGTCGGCCTGCGCCGCCATGCGTGCCAGCGCGCCGATGGCCCGCACCGAGACCGCGTTCGAGGCCAGTTCGAAGTCGAGCGGGACGCGGTGCACGGTGTGCCCCTCGAATTCGAAGGGCGCCAGGTCGGCCGCGCGCGACAGCGACAGGACCTGGTTGGTCACGCCCAGGCGCCCGGTGCCGACGCACATCTGGCGGATCACCTGCTCGATGCCGCCGACCGAATCGGGAAAATACGTCTTGCAGAAATGTATGACACGCATGGCTTGGCTGTCAAAGTAGGGAACGGTACACGGCGGCAGTCTGCCGCGCCGTGGCCTTCCAGGTCAGCTGGGCGGCGCGCGTGCGCCCGGCCGCGATACAGCGCGCCCGCAGCGCCGGCTCGCGCGCCAGCGCCAGCATGGCGGCGCCAATCGCCCCGGCGTCGAGCGGATCGACCTCGAGCGCGGCGCCGGCGCTCACCTCCGGCAGCGAGGTCGTGTTCGACGCCACCACCGGCACCCCGGAAGCGAAGGCTTCCACCACCGGAATGCCGAAGCCTTCGTACAGCGAGGCGAACACGAACACGCCGGCGCAGGCATACACGTGGCGCAACTGGCCGTCGTCGGTCAGGCGGTTCAGCCAGACCACGGCGGCGCCGTCCTGCACCGCGGCGGCGATGCGGCGCAGCAGTTCTTCCGAGCGCGCGCCGGCATTGCCGACGATGACCAGCTGGCGCTCGGCGCGCACCGCGGCCGGCAGCGCCAGGTAGGCATCCAGCACGCGGCCGACGTTCTTGCGCGGCTGCAGCGTCCCGACGAACAGGAAATAGCCCGGCCGTAAACCATGCGCGGCCAGCGTCGCCGCCACGTCGAAGGCGTCGGGCGGATCGAGCCATTCGTCGTCGACGCCGCACGGCACCACGCTGACGCGGCGTTCGTCGACCCCGAAGCATTCGACCAGTTCGTCGACCGCATAATGCGACAGCGCGATCACGCGGTCGGCCTTTTGCGCGGCCTTTTTCTGCAGCCAGTTCTTCATGCCGCGCAGGCGCGGGTTGCACCACTCCGGGTGCTTGATCGGCAGCGCATCGTGCAGGCTGGCCACGACCGGGCAATCCATGCGTACCACGCGGTAGTCGGTGACGTGGAAGACGTCGGCCGGCATGTGCATGCGGCGCCCGGGCAGGATCAAATCGGCTGCCGAAGCCAGCTCGAACGAGGCCGGCAAGGCACGTCCGACCGTCGGCCGTGCCTTGCCGCGCAGGCGCGGCCAGGAAAACGGCGCTACGCTGCAACCGGCGTCCGGCAGGTGGCGCAGCAGGGCGCGCGTGTACACGCCGATGCCGTCCAGCCTGCCGCCCGTGAAGCCCGGTTCGATCATGTTCGTTCCCAGGCCGACGCGTACTCCGGTCACGCGCGGTACATCCAGCGCAGCGTCTCGACCAGCGGCACCGGCTCGACCGGGCCGGTGGCCGCGGCCAGCCTGGCGTTGCTGCCGGCCAGGGTCTGCACCTCGTTGGCGCGCACGAAGGCCGGGTTCACGTGCACCTCGATACGATAACCGGCGATGTCGCTCATCATGTCGATCACGCTCTGCAGCGCATGCGACTGGCCGGAACAGATATTGAAGGTGCCGCCGGCCGGGGCCGCCGCCAGCAGGCGGCGGTAGCTGCGCGCGACGGTGCGCACGTCGGAAAAATCGCGTGCGATCGCCAGGTTGCCCAGCTCGATGCGGCGCGCGCCCTGGCGGAAATGCGCCACGATCTTCGGCAGCAGGAACTGTTCGCCCTGGCCGACGCCGGTATAGTTGAACGGCCGCGCGATCACGATCGGCAGGCGGTCCATCCACAGGCGCGCCATGTATTCCATGGCCAGCTTGCTGACGGCGTAGTCGTTGGCCGGCATCGGCGCCACGTCCTCGTCGATCAGCGCCACGCGGGCATTGCCGTAGATGTTGGCGGACGAGGCCAGCAGCACGCAGGACGGCTTGTGCGCACACGCCGCCAGCGCTTCCAGCAGGTTGCGGGTGCCGGCCACGTTCACGCGATAGAACTGTTCGGCGTCGGCATGGCCGACGAAGGCGATGCCGGCCAGGTGCACGACCACGTCCGGGCGCGCCTGCTCGACCATGGCGGCCACCACCGCGCGGTCGCACAGGTCGACGGCGAACACGCCGGGCCCGGTCGCGTCGCCCGGCATCACGGTGCCGAGCACCTCGTAGCCGGCGGCTTCGAGTTCGCGCGCCATGTAGACGCCGGTGAAGCCGCGCAGGCCGGTGATCAGCGCGCGCCTGCCCTCGCCTTCGCGCATCGTGTCTGCGCGCACTGCATCGTGGCCGGCGCGGTCCTCCGTCGGGCGCGCCATGTCAGAAGGAAAAGCCCAGTTCGTTGCGGCGCAGGTCGGCCTCGACCATCATCTGGCACAGTTGCTCGAGCGTGGTGCCGGCCTTCCAGCCCAGTTCGCGCTGCGCCTTGGAAGCGTCGCCGATCAGGAGGTCGACCTCGGCCGGACGGTAGAACTTGGGCGATACGCGCACCAGCAGCTTGCCGCTGCGCGCGCAGCGGCCGGTTTCGCCTTCGCCCTGGCCGCTCCATTCGACGTCGATGCCGGCCGCCTTGAATGCCATGCCGACGAAGTCGCGCACGGTTTCGGTACGGTTGGTAGCCAGCACGAAGGTATCCGGGTCGCGCGCCTGCAGGATGCGCCACATGCCTTCCACGTATTCGCGCGCATAGCCCCAGTCGCGCTTGGCGTCCAGGTTGCCCAGTTCGAGCACGTCGAGCTTGTTGAGCACGATCTTGGCGACCGAGTCGGTGATCTTGCGGGTGACGAACTCGCGGCCGCGCAGCGGCGACTCGTGGTTGAACAGGATGCCCGAGGAGCCGAAGATGCCGTAGGATTCGCGGTAGTTGACGGTCATCCAGTGCGCGTACAGCTTGGCCACGCCGTATGGGCTGCGCGGGTAGAACGGGGTGCTTTCGACTTGCGGCACGGCCTGCACCTTGCCGAACATTTCGGACGTCGAAGCCTGGTAGAAGCGCGCCTTCGGATGCACGATGCGGATCGCCTCGAGCAGGTTGACCGCGCCGATGCCGGTGATGGTGGCGGTGGTCACCGGCTGCTCGAAGGAAACGCCGACGAAGCTTTGCGCCGCCAGGTTGTAGACTTCGTCCGGACGGCTGCTCTCGATCAGGCGGATGCTTGAGGACAAGTCGGTCAGGTCGTATTCGACCAGCGCCAGGTTCGGGTGGTTCTGGATGCCGAGTTCCTCGATGCGCCAGAAGTTGACCGAACTGGACCGGCGGAAGGTGCCGGTCACGTGATACCCTTTTTCCAGGAGCAGTTGCGCCAGGTAGGCGCCATCCTGGCCGGTAATCCCGGTGATCAGGGCTTTTTTTGTTGTGTGCATGTTCTTGGTGATTCCAGTATTGGTCTTGAGGAACCTCTCCCGGCAGGGATGGGTTCCAGGAACCTCCGCGAGGGCCGCAGGGCAAACGGGACAGGTTCGGACCAGATAAATTTCCGACAACCCGGCATTGTAGCAGAGCCGGCAATCCCGTCTTTGCACAAAAGAAAGCGTTCAAAATATGCAACGGTTGATTTTGCATTATGGCTTGAAAAGCGGATTCGTCAGCGTGTGATTACGTCTTGTTACGAGTGCCTCAAGCTATCTTACAGTTTCACGAATTGTCTGGAACTTCCTGCGTTTGCAGACAATCATCCGAGGTGAAAAACGCCGCGGGCACGGCGCACCCGTACCCCAAGGAGGCCGGGCACACCGCGCCCGCGGCGGCGTCATGGTGCGGGCAGACCGGCGCTCAACGCGCGGACACGGCGTCCACCACGCACAACGCGGTCATGTTGACGATGCGGCGCACCGTCGCCGACGGCGTCAGGATGTGCACCGGACGCGCGCAGCCGAGCAGCACCGGACCCACCGCGATGCCGTTGCCGGCGGCGGTCTTGAGCAGGTTGTAGGCGATGTTGGCCGACTCGATGTTCGGCATCACCAGCAGGTTGGCGTCGCCCTTCAGCGTCGACTGCGGCATCAGCTTGTTGCGGATCTTCGAATCGAGCGCGGCGTCGCCGTGCATCTCGCCGTCGACTTCCAGCTCCGGCGCCTTTTGCTGCACCAGGGCCAGCGCGGCGCGCATCTTGCGGGCCGACTCGCTGTTCGAGGTGCCGAAGTTGGAGTGCGACAGCAGTGCCGCGCGCGGGGTGATGCCGAAGCGTTCCAGCTCCTCGGCCGCCATGATGGTGATCTCGGCCAGCTGCTCCGCGCTCGGGTTTTCGTTGACGTGGGTGTCGACCATCGCCAGCTGGCGTTCCTGGGTGATGACGAAGTTCATCGCCGCGTACACGTTGCTGCCGGCGCGCTTGCCCAGCACCTGGTCGATGTATTCCAGGTGCACCTGCGTGGTGCCGTAGGTGCCGCAGATCATGCCGTCGGCGTCGCCCTTGTGGATCATCATCGCGCCGATCAGGGTATGGCGGCGGCGCATGGCCAGCTTGGCCAGGTCGACGGTGATGCCCTTGCGCATCACCATCTGGTGGTAGCTCTGCCAGTAGTCGCGGTAGCGCTCGTCGAAGTCCGGGTTGATCACGTCGAAGTGCTCGCCCAGTTTCAGGCGCAGGCCGAACTTCTCGATGCGCTGCTGCAGCACGGCCGGCCGGCCGACAAGGATCGGGCGCGCCAGCTTTTCGTCGACCACCACCTGCACCGCGCGCAGTACGCGTTCTTCCTCGCCCTCGGCGTAGACGATGCGCTTGAGTTCGGGCGGCGTGTCCTTGGCCACTTGGAACAGCGGCTTCATGAAGCTGCCGCTGCGGTACACGAACTGCTGCAGGCTCTCGGCGTAGGCGGCCAGGTCGGCGATCGGCCGGGTCGCCACGCCCCCGATCATGGCGGCCTTGGCCACCGCCGGCGCGATGTGGGTCAGCAGGCGCGGGTCGAACGGCATCGGGATCAGGTATTCCGGCCCGAACGACAGGTTCGAGATGCCGTAGGCCGAGGCCACGATGTCGGATTGCTCGGCGTGCGCCAGGTCGGCGATCGCGTGCACCACCGCGATTTCCATCTCGCGCGTGATGGTGGTGGCGCCGCAGTCGAGCGCGCCGCGGAACATGTAGGGGAAGCACAGCACGTTGTTGACCTGGTTCGGATAGTCCGAACGGCCGGTGGCGATGATGGCGTCGCTGCGCACCGCTTTCGCATCTTCCGGCAGGATTTCCGGATTCGGGTTGGCCAGCGCCAGGATCAGCGGATTCGGCGCCATGTCGGCCACCATCTCGGGCTTGAGCACGCCGCCGGCGGACAGGCCGAGGAAGATGTCGGCGCCGGGGATCACCTCGCGCAGCGAGCGGTGCGGCGTGTCCTGGGCGAAGCGTTCCTTGTCCGGGTCCATCAGCTCGGTGCGGCCCTGGTAGACCACGCCGGCCAGGTCGGTGACGTAGATGTTCTCGATCGGGAAGCCGAGGTCGACGATCAGGTCGAGGCAGGCCAGCGCGGCCGCGCCGGCGCCCGACACCACCAGCTTGCACGCCTTGAGGTCCTTGCCGACCACCTTCAGGCCGTTCAGGATGGCGGCGCCGACGATGATCGCGGTGCCGTGCTGGTCGTCGTGGAAGACCGGGATCTTCATGCGCTCGCGCAGCTTGCGCTCGATGTAGAAGCACTCGGGCGCCTTGATGTCTTCCAGGTTGACGCCGCCGAAGGTCGGCTCGAGCGCGGCGATCACCTCGATCAGCTTGTCCGGATCGGTCTCGTTGATCTCGATGTCGAACACGTCGATACCGGCGAACTTCTTGAACAGCACGCCCTTGCCTTCCATGACCGGCTTGGACGCCAGCGGGCCGATATTGCCCAGGCCGAGTACCGCGGTGCCGTTCGAGATCACCGCCACCAGGTTGCCGCGCGCCGTGTATTTGTACGCGGTGGACGGGTCCTTGACGATTTCCTCGCAGGGCGCGGCGACGCCGGGAGAGTAGGCCAGCGCCAGGTCGCGCTGGTTGAGCACGGACTTGGTCGGGGTGACGGCGATCTTGCCGGGGCTGGGAAACTGGTGGTATTCGAGTGCCGCGGCACGCAGTTGCTGGCGGAGTTCTTCTTTTTTATCGGTTGACGAATCCATGCTGTGCTGCCTTCCTGTCTCACTGGGGGCTTACGATTCTAGCAGAGTGGTTCGCCGCACCCCCTACGTATTTTTACCGACGGCCCGCGCGCCCGGCACGGCCGCTTTCAGGAACAGGCCGTGCGCGGGGGCGAAGTGGGCGTGCAGGGGCAGCCAGGCGGCGCCGGTCGCCTTGGCGTCGGCGCCGGCTTCGCCGGCGTGCAGGCGCGGACGCGCCACGCCCTGCCAGCCGTAGCGCTCCAGCGCCGCCTGCGTGGCCTGCAGCAGCTCGTGCAGCAGCGTGCGCCCGAGCGCCCCGTCCACCACCACGCCCTCCAGGTCGAGCAGGCAGGCCGCGCTGCAGGCCGCGTACGCGAGCGCGTCGGCGGCGCGCGCGATCCAGCGCCGCACCACCTCGGCCGCCGGGCCGCCCGGCAGGCGCTCGTCCATGCAGTCGAACGCGGCCAGGCCGGCATCGAGCAGCATGCCTTCCAGCGCCAGCAGCGAAGCCGCTTCCAGCAACTGGCCGACCCTGCCGTCCGCCCCGGCGCCCAGGCCGGGTCCGCCGGACGCGCCGTGCAGCCCCAGCGGCAGCGACGCCAGCGCGCCGGCATTGCCGTGCAGGCCGCCGTGCGGCTGGCCGTCGATCACCAGGCTGCCGCCGACCAGGGTGTCGACGAACACGTACAGGTAAGTGCGCAGGCCGCGTCCGCGTCCCGTCGCCAGTTCGGCCATGCCGGCGGCGGCGGTGTCCTTGGCGAAGCTCACCGGCAGCGGCGTCATGTCCTGCAGGCGCTGGCGCAGGTCGGTGCGCGCCCAGGCATCCGCATCCTGCGCCGCCATCTGCAGCTGCTCGCGCCAGCCGCCGAACGACAGCGGCGCCGCCAGGCCGACGCCGGCGATGCGGCGCGCGTCCGCTTCGCCCAGGAAGGCGTGCACCCGGCCCAGCTGCGCGCCGATGGCCGCGAACACCGCTTCCACCCGCGGGCTCGCATAGTCGACGCCGCCACGCCAGCGCGGCGCCCCGCCGAAGTCGAGCAGCAGCACGTCCAGCCGGCGCCGGCCGATCGCCACGCCGAGCGCATACGCCGCATCCGGCCGCAGCGCGATCGGACGCGACGGCTGGCCGACCGCGCCGCGGCGCGCCGCCAGGCGCTGCACCATGCCCTCTTCCAGCAAGCGTTCGACGATCACCGACACCGCCTGCGTGCTCAGGCGGGTCAGGCGCGCCAGTTCGGCCTTGGGCAGGCTGCCATGCACGCGGATGGCGTGCAGCAGGATGCGCTCGTTGAATTCGCGTACGCCGACCTGGTTGGAACCGGACAGGGCATTCGGGGTGGCGTCGGATGGCGCAGGAAACAGGGACATGGGCTCGCTTTGATCGTCGTTGGGGACGGATCGCTGCGTGTTGCACGCACGATCGACCGGAACACGCTTGATTAAATCAACCGGTGTGATTTATTATAACCTTTCCCTGGCGCCGTATTGCAAAAGCACCGCATCCGGCGCATGTCCAACAGCAAGTCATGAAAAGGGGGTTGCACATGCAACATGTCATCGAACTGATGGGCTACCTGGCGGGCCTGTGCACCACCGCCGCCTTCATTCCCCAGGTAATCATGGTGTGGCGCCAGCGCTCGGCGCAAGGCATATCGCTCGGCATGTACCTGGCGTTCTGTTTCGGCGTATTCCTGTGGCTGTGCTACGGCCTGATCATCCACGCCTGGCCGGTGGCCATCAACAATGCCTGCACGCTGGTACTGGCGGCATCGGTGCTGGTGATGAAATGGCGCTTCGACCATGCGCCGGCGCGTGCGGCCGCGCGCGCAGCGCTGGGCAACGCCGGCCAGGCATCCTGAGCCGGGGAAGGCATCCGCTTGCCGGTGCGGCATCCGTCCGGCTTACAATCGCGGCATGCTCTCCGAATTCGACCTCATCAAACGCTATTTCAAGCGTGACCGTCCCGCCGCTCCCGGCAGCCGCACCGTCCTCGGCATCGGTGACGACTGCGCCCTGCTCGCTCCCACGCCCGGCAAACTGCTGGCGGTATCGTCCGACATGCTGGTCGAGGACCGCCATTTCTTCGCCGGCGCCGATCCGTTCCTGCTCGGGCATAAATCGCTGGCGGTGAACCTGTCCGACCTGGCGGCGATGGGCGCGGCGCCACTCGGCTTCACGCTGGCGCTGGCGCTGCCGGGCGCCGATCCGGCCTGGCTGGACGGTTTTTCGCGCGGGCTGTTCGCGCTGGCCGACGAACACGGCTGCGAACTGGTGGGCGGCGACACCACCAGGGGACCGCTGAACGTCTGCATCACCATCTTCGGCGAAGTCGCGCCCGGCCGCGCGCTGCGGCGCGACGGCGCCCGTCCCGGCGACGACATCTGGATTTCCGGCACGCTGGGCGATGCGCGCCTGGCGCTGGCCGCTTGCCGCGACGAAGCCGGGATCGACCGCGCCGCGCTCGACGCCGCCCACGGCGCGCTGGCGGCGCGGCGCCTGCATGCGCCCACGCCGCGCGTGGCGCTGGGACGGCTGCTGGCCGAAGGCGCGCTGGCGCGCGCGGCGCTCGACATCTCGGACGGGCTGGTGGGCGACCTCGGGCATATCCTGGCGGCGTCGCGGGTCGGCGCCGTGCTCGACGTCGACGCCCTGCCGGCCGGCCCGGCGCTGGCGCGCCAGCCGCGCGCGCTGCGGCGGCGCTTCACGGCGGCCGGCGGCGACGATTACGAATTGTGCTTCACCGCGCCGGTCGCCGGCCGCGATGCCGTCCTGGCGGCCGGCGCGGCGTGCGCTACGCCGGTGACGCGGGTCGGGCGCATCGCGGCGCAGCCGGGGCTGGCGCTGGTAGATGCGGACGGCGCGCCGCTCGACCTCGGCCTGCGCGGGTGGGACCATTTCGCGTAGGGTCCACCATCCACGTATTTACGCGGCCTCTTCGTCGCGCGGCGCCTTGCGGTCGTCGTACGGCCCGTGCGTCAGCCAGTACTCGCGGAACGCCAGGCGCACGTTGTCGCGCAGCTCGGTGTCGTTCCACGGTTTCGTATAGAAACGGTAGATGGCGCCGCGGTTGATCGAATCCAGCACGGTCTCGACGCCGGTGTAGCCGGACAGGATGATGCGGATCGTGTCCGGATACATCTCCTTCACCTTGCTCAGGAATTCGGTGCCGTTCATCACCGGCATGCGCTGGTCGCACAGGATCACCTGCACCGGGTGCAGCGCCAGCAGCTCGAATCCTTCCGCGGTCGACGCCGCCGTCAGCACCCGGTAGTTGTCGCGCCGGAACAGGCGGTACAGCGCCGCCAGCACGTTGACGTCGTCGTCCACGACCAGCAAGGTCTGCAGGTTGCGCTCGTCCGTGGCCGGCCGGCTCGGCTGGCTGCGGTTTTCCAGCACCAGCCGCATCAATTCGTCGGCCGGCAGCGCGCGCGCGATATGGAAACCCTGCACCTCGTCGCAGCGGTGGCGCCGCAGCAGCGCCATCTGGGCGCGCGATTCCACGCCTTCGGCGATCACCTGCATGTGCAGGCTGTGCGCCATGCTGATGATGGCCAGCGCGATGGCCGCGTCGTCCGGGTTGGTGGTGATGTCGCGCACGAAGGCGATGTCGATCTTGAGCTTGTCGATCGGGAAGCGCTTCAGGTAGGCCAGGCTGGAGTAGCCGGTGCCGAAGTCGTCGATGGCGATGCGGATGCCGAGTGCCTTCAGGCTTTCCAGCACCTCGATGGTGTGCTCGAAGTTCGACATCAGCGCGCTTTCGGTCAGCTCCAGTTCCAGCAGGCCCGGGTCGACGCCGTGGCGCGCCAGCGCGGCGCGGATGTCGCCTTCCAGGTCGCCCTCGGCGAACTGGCGGCTGGAGACGTTGACCGCCACGCGCAGGTCGCGCACCCCGTCCGCGCTCCAGGCCGCGATCTGGCGGCAGGCCTCGTCGATGATCCAGGAACCGACCCGCACCACCATGCCGGTGTCTTCCATCAGCGGCACGAATTCGGCCGGGTAGACCAGGCCGAAGGCGGGACGGCGCCAGCGCAGCAGCGCTTCCACGCCGCCGATGCGGCCGGTGTTCAGGTCCATCTTGGGCTGGTAGTGCAGCTCGAACTGCCGTTCGTCCAGGGCCGAGCGCAGCGCCAGTTCCAGGTCGAGGCGCGCCAGCACCTGCACGTTCATGCCGGCGGTGAAGAAGCGGTAGCCGTCGCGCCCGGCCTCCTTGGCGCGCACCATCGCCACGTCGGCATACTTCACCAGCGTACCGGGGTCGACCGCGTCGTCCGGATACATGGCGATGCCGATGCTGGCAGTCAGCAGCGCCTGCTTGCCGTACAGGTCGAACGGCGTGCGCAGCGCTTCGCGCACCTCGTTGGCCAGCGCCACCGCCTCGCCTTCCTGCTGCTCGCGGGACATGATCAGGATCAGCGCGAACTCGTCGCCGCCGAGCCGGCCGACCCGGTCGCGCAGGCGCACGCAGCGCACCAGGCGCGTGCTGAACTGGCGCAGCAGTTCGTCGCCCAGCGACGGCCCGAGCGAATCGTTGACCACTTTAAAACGGTCGAGCGTGATGAACAGCACCCCGATGCGCCAGTTCTTGTCCTGCGCCAGCTCGATGGCGTCGCGCAGGGTCTGGAAGAACAGCGTGCGGTTCGGCAGGCCGGTCAGGCTGTCGTAGTTGGACACGTCCTTCAGGCGCTGGGCCGCCTGCAGCCGTTCGGTGATGTCGCGCGCCACTGCGATCAGCATGTGCATGCCGGGCTGGCGCTGCCAGCTGATCTCCACCGGCACCGTGCCCTGGCCGTCGCCGCACATCATCTCGGTCTCGGCGATATCGTGCTCGAACTCTTTACCGTGCTCGAAGTCTTGACCGTGCTCGAACCCGGGACCGTGCTCGTGTTCGTGCCCGGCCACGCCCTGGCCGGCATAGCGCTCCAGCTGTCCGCGCTCGGCCAGGCCCAGCGCCACCGGGTCGATGCGCAGCAGCGCGTCGCGCGAAAACCCGAGCATGCGGCAGGCGCCGTCGCTGACGTCGATCATCGCCATGGTGGCGGCATCGACCAGGAAGATGGCGTCGGACGTCGCGTCCATGGCGCCGCGGAAGCGCTGCAGCTCGGCGGTGCGCTCCTGCACCTTTTTTTCCATGCGCGCGCCGTGCTCGCGCGATTCGCGGTGCAGCAGGCGCACCTCGAGCAGGTTGCGGATGCGCGTGAGCACCTCGACCGTGTCGAACGGCTTGCCGATGAAGTCGCGCGCGCCCGCCTCCAGCGCCGCCAGCTTCTTGTCCGGCTCGGCCGTCACCACCAGCACCGGCAGCCACGACTCGCGCTCCATCGGTTTCAGCGCCTCCATCACCTGGAAGCCGTCCATGTGCGGCATCTGCAGGTCGAGGATGATCAGGTCGTAGCGGTGCTGCGCGTGCAGCGGGGCCACTTCGCGCGGGTCGGTCGTGCTGGACACCTGCTCGTAGCCGCTGCTCTTGAGCAGGAACTCGAGCAGCTGCACGTTGACCGGTTCGTCGTCGACGACCAGGATGCGCGCGCGGCGTATGTCCGACGGCGAAATCATGCGGTGGTCCTCATGGGCTATCCTTTCTGCTTCAGCGCGCCGTCGATGGCCTCATTGAATTTGTCGATGTCGATCGGCTTGGTCAGGTACCGCATGAATCCGGCGGCCAGGCCGCGTTCGATGTCGCGCGGCATGGCGTTGGCCGACAGCGCCACCACCGGGATGTGCGCGGTGGCCGCATCGCGCCGCAATCCGGCCAGTACATCGTACCCGCTGATGCCGGGCAGGTTCAAGTCGGTCAGCACCACTTCCGGCAGCTCGGCGCGCGCGATCTCCAGGCCGGCCTGGCCGTCGGCCGCGCACACCAGGCGCAGGTCGGGCCGGAACCCGACGATCTCGCGCACCAGCCGCGCATTGCCGGGATTGTCCTCGATGTACAGCACCAGGTGCGGCGCGCCGGGCGCCTGCGCCGCGGTTTCCCGCGCCTGCTGCGGTTCCTGCGGCGCGGCGCCCGCCTCCCCGGCCGGCGTCGCGGTGGCCAGCTCGATCCAGAACACGCTGCCCTCGCCCGGGCTGCTGGTGACGCCGATCGTCCCGCCCATCATTTCCACCAGGCGGCGCGTCACCACCAGGCCGATGCCGGTGCCTTCCTGCGGACCGCTTTCCTGCCCCAGGCGGTTGAACGGCTGGAACAGCGCGGCCAGCTGTTCGCCGCGCATGCCGATGCCGGTATCGCGCACCGTCAGGCGCAGGCGCTGCGGGCCGGCGTCGACACAGTCGAGTGTGACCGCGCCGCCCTCGCGATTATACTTGACGGCATTCGAGAGCAGGTTCAGCAGCACTTGCTTCAGGCGCGTGCGGTCGGCCTGCAGCACCGCGCCCGGCGCCGGCGGAAACTGCACGGCCACGCCGCGCGCCGCCGCCAGCGGCGCGATCATGCCGCGGCATTCGGTCAGGATCTCGGCCAGTGCCACCGGCTCCATCGACAGCGTCAGCGCGCCCGCCTCCACCTTGGCCAGGTCGAGGATCTCGTTGATCAGGGTGAGCAGGTGACGCCCCGACTTCAGGATGTGGCTGGAGAATTCCTTCTTCTGCTCGAGCGTGGTGGGCATGGCGTCGGACGCCAGGATCTGGGCGAAGCCGAGGATGGCGTTGAGCGGCGTGCGCAGCTCGTGGCTCATCGAGGACAGGAAGGCCGACTTGGCCTGGTTGGCGGCATGCGCCTCGCCGACCGCCACTTCCAGCTCGGCATTCGCCAGCTCCAGCTGCGTGGTGCGCTCGTGCACGCGCTGCTCCAGCCCTTCGTTCAGGCGCATCACTTCCTGCTGCGCGCGGGCGCGCTCCTGGGCTTCGCGCGCGATCTCGCGGTTCGATTCCTCCAGCGCGCGCGTGCGCTGCTCGATCTCGGTCAGCATGGCGTTGAACGAATCGACCAGCTCGGCCGCCTCGTCCTGGCTGATGCGCGGCGCGCGGCGCGAGTAGTCGCGCCGCGCCACCACTTCGCGCGCGATGTCGGTGATCGCGGCGATCGGGGTGATGATCGACTGGCCGAGGCGGCGCACCAGCGCGTACGCGGTGAGCAGCGCCAGCAAAGTGACGCCGAGGCCGATCAGGATGTAGTCGCGCATGCGCTCGGCCAGCAGGTTGTCGGCGCGCAGGTAGACCGTGCCCAGCGTGTCGCCGTTCTCGGCGATCGGCTTGACCAGCACCAGGTCGTCGCCGTCGCGGGTGTAGGCGTCCTTGCCGTGCTGGCGCGCGTCCGTGTGCGGCGCGTGCGCCGGAAAGACATTGGGCTCGCCCGGCGCCACGTAGGCAGCGAATAGTTGGCCATGCGCATCGTAGAGCGCGGCGGCGCGCACCGAGGGCCGGGTGCGCAGCAGCGCCAGGTTCTCGCGCGCCAGGCGCGGGTCGTCGAAGGCCAGCGCGGCCGAGGTCATGTGGCCGACCAGTTCGGCCTGGGTGGCCAGGTCGTGGCGCAGCGCGCCCTGGTAGCTACGCAGGTCGTAGGCGATGATGGTACCGACCGAGATCACCACAGCGGCCAGCGTGGTCGACATGACGATCGCCACCAGCTTTTCACGGATCGAGCGGCGCGTCATGCGGCGCGCTCCGGCGTCGCGGCGGCGCGGGCCGGCGCCTGCGCGCGCACGGGCGCGCACGGCGAAGGCGGCGCGCAGTAGAGCGGGGAGCACGGCGCCGGACGGCGCGAACATGGTGGCGCGATCGCGGAAGAACACGGCATCGCGCGCGGTACTGCAGCCGGCGCGCCCGCCCCCGGTTGGCCATGAACGAAACGGTGGAGCGGCATGTGGGTCCTGCATCGGTCGATAAACGGCGGCGCGGGCGGGCCCGGCGGCCGGAGGGGCAAGGCGCAGGATAGCAGCATGGATGAAAACAATGTCGCACAAAACAAATCAGTAAAATCCACGCGAACCATGTCTTCCAGCTAAGTTTTCAATGCGGCGGCCGGGCCAGGCGCGCTAGAATGGTTTCGACGCCGCCACGGGGTGGCGGCGAGATCCCATGGAGGAGACACCCGTGACGCACGACATCAACGACCTGGCCGGCCGCGTCTGCACGCTGCTCGACAACCGGCGCCTGCTGCTGGCCACCGCCGAGTCCTGCACCGGCGGCGGCATTTCGCACGCCATCACCGACATTCCCGGCTCGAGCAATTCGTTCGAGTGCGGCTTCGTGACCTATTCGAACGCCGCCAAGACCGAAATGCTGGACGTATCCGCCGCCATGATCGCGCAGTTCGGCGCGGTCAGCGAGGAAGTCGCCGCCGCCATGGCGCAGGGCGCGGTCGCCAACAGCAATGCCGACGTGGCGGTGTCGACCACCGGCATCGCCGGCCCGGCCGGTGCGGTGCCGGGCAAGCCGGTGGGCACCGTCTGCTTCGGCTGGTCGAAGGGCGACGTCACCCATACCGAGCGCCTGGTGTTCGCGGGCGACCGCCAGGCGGTGCGCCGGCAGACGGTGGCGCACGCGCTGGCCGGCCTGCTGCGTTTCCTCGAATAACGGTGCGGCGCACGCCGGGAAGGCCGGCGCGACGGACGCGCATCTGGCCGGCGCGCTCATCGCCGGCGCATCCATGGATGGCGCACCAGTTGGCGGCGGCCGCCGCCGCGCTGGCGCTGGCCGGCGCTGTCCTGGCCGGTTGCGCGGCGCCCCAGACGAGCGCCCCGCGCACCGACGGCGCGGACGCGGCGGCGCTGGCGCGTCCGTACACCGGCGCCACGGCCGGCAGCGGCACGACGGGCAGTATCGTTTCAGGCAGCAGCGGCCCGGGCACCAGCGCGACGAGCGACGCCAGTACGCGCGCCGGCGCCGGCATCACCGTGTACGCGGCGGGCGACATCGCCGACTGCCGCTACCGCGCCGCGGCCTGGTCGGGCGCGGCCGCCACCGCCGCCACCGTCGCCGCCGGCCTGGCGCGCGAGCCGGACGCGGTGGTGTTGACCCTGGGCGACCATACCTACCCGATCGGCACCGCGCGCGAATTCAGCGACTGCTACGAGCCGACCTGGGGCCGCTTCAAGGCGCGCACCTGGCCGGCGCCCGGCAACCACGAATACGCCACCGCGAACGCCGCGCCCTATTTCGCCTATTTCGGCGCGCGCGCCGGCCCCGGCTACTACAGCATCGACCTGCAGGGCTGGCACGTCGTCTCGCTCGACAGCAACCTGGGACCGGACCGGCAGGCGGCGCAACTGGCCTGGCTGCGCGCCGACCTGGCCGCGCACCCGGCGCGCTGCCTGCTCGCGTTCTGGCACCATCCGCTGTACAGCTCCGGCGGCCACGGCAGCGTGCCGGCGATGCGCGATGCCTGGGAACTGCTGCAGCAGGCCGGCGCCGAACTGGTGTTGTCCGGGCACGACCACGAATACGAACGCTTCGCGCCGCAGGATGCGCACGGCCGGCTCGACCGCGCGCACGGCGTGCGCCAGTTCGTGGTCGGCACCGGCGGTGCCTTCCCGACGCCGTTCCTGCTGACGGTGGCCAACAGCGAGCTGCGCGACAGCAGCCGCACCGGCGTGCTGCGCCTGCGCCTGCGCGAAGACGGCTACGACTGGGCGTTCCTGGAATCGAACAAGATCACGCCGTTCGAGGCGGCGCCGCCGGACCGCGGCAGCGACACGTGCCGCTGAGATCGACGTGCGCCGCCGCGATGTCATGACGGCACCCGCCGGGCTATCATCGGGGCACCGCATCCCGCCATCCGACCGCGCCGCCGACTGGAGCCGCCATGAAACCGCGCCTGCCGCACGTGTTCCCGCTGTCTAGACTGCGTCCACTGTTTCTGCTGCCCCTGCTGGCGGCGCCGTTGCCGGGTGCGCACGCCGCCGGCCAGGACGGCGCCGGCCTGCCGCCGACGGCGCTGCTGCCCGAGGTCGCCGCCGTGGCCGCCTCGCCCGCCGCCCTGCCCCGGGTTGCCTTCGAAAAGACCGTGCTGCCCAACGGCCTGGAACTGATCCTGGTCGAGGACCACCGCCTGCCGATCGTCGCCGTCAACATCTGGTACCACGTCGGCCCGGCCAACGAGGCGCCCGGCCTGACCGGCTTCGCGCACCTGTTCGAGCACATGATGTTCGCCGGTACCCGGCATTTGCCGCGCGGCCTGGCCGAC
Source organism: Massilia forsythiae (assembly GCF_012849555.1). Taxonomy (NCBI): domain Bacteria; kingdom Pseudomonadati; phylum Pseudomonadota; class Betaproteobacteria; order Burkholderiales; family Oxalobacteraceae; genus Massilia; species Massilia forsythiae. The sequence continues at coordinate 2,512,787 of NZ_CP051685.1, read as the reverse complement.
CGCCTGCTGGAAGGCGCCGGCGCCACCGACAGCAACGGCAGCACCGACTACGACCGCACCAACTACTACGACACCGTCCCCTCCAACCGGCTCGAACTGGCGCTGTGGGTGCACGCCGACCGCATGGGCTACCTGCTCGACGTGCTCGACCAGGCCGCGCTGTCGAACCAGCAGGACGTGGTGCGCAACGAACGCCGCCAGAGCGTCGAGAACCGGCCCTACGGCATCGTCGAGGAAGCGTTGAACCACGCGCTGTTCCCCCAGGATCACCCCTACTATGCGGCGGTAATCGGCTCGCACGCCGACATCCAGAACGCGAAACTGGCCGACGTGCGCGACTTCTTCGCCCGCTACTACGGCCCCAACAACGCCAGCATCGTGATCGCCGGCGACATCGACAAGCGCAAGACGCGCGCACTGGTCGACAAGTACTTCGGCAGCTTCAAGCGCAGTGCGCCGGTGGCGGCGCCCGTCACCGTGACGCCGCCGATCGCGCGCGAACGGCGCGTGACGGTGGCCGACCGGGTCGAGCTGCCGCGCCTGTACATGGGCTGGCTCACGCCGCCGGCCTACCGCGACGGCGACGCCGAGCTGGCGGTGACGGCGCAGATCCTGGCCGGCGGCAAGAGCTCGCGCCTGTACAAGACGCTGGTGTACGAGCGCCAGATCGCCCAGGAAGCGGCGGCGGCGCAGAACGCCAACGCACTGGTCTCGACCTTCGTGATCGACGCCACCGCCCGCCCCGGCCACGGCGTGGACGAGCTCGAACGCGCCATCGACGCCGAATTGGCGGCGCTGCGCGACCTCGGTCCGTCCGACGCCGAAGTGGAACGCGCCCGCAACACCATCGAGACGGCAATGCTGGGCTCGATCGAAAAGCTGGGCGGCGACGGCCTGGCCGACCGCCTGAACCACTACAATCAGGCCACCGGCGACCCCGGCTACCTGGCGCGCGACATCGAGCGCCTGCGCCGCGTCAGCGCCCTGGACGTGCGCCGCGTGGTGCGCGACTACCTGCGCCCGGACGCGCGCGTGCTGGTGGCGGGCGTGCCGGGCAAGCCGGCGCTCGGGCCGGACCTGCCGGTTCCGGCGGCGGCGCAGCCGGCAGGCGCTGCGGAACCTGCGTCCGGCGCCGCCGAGGCCGACGGCGCTACGCCAGCCATTACCCTTGCGCCAGCCGTCGGCGCCGCCGCAGTACCCCCTGCGCCCGCCGCCATCAACCGCGACGAGCCATGGCGCAACACGCCGCCCAGGCCGGGCCCGGCGCCGGTCTTCGCGCTGCCGCGGCGCGCGTCGTTCAAGCTGCCCAACGGCCTGACCGTGATCCACCACTACAACCCGGCGCTGCCGCTGGTGGCGGCCGAGCTAGTCGTCAGGAGCGGCTCGGACGCCAACCCCGAGGACCGGCCCGGCCTGGCCGGCTTCACCGCGCAGCTGCTGCAGGAGGGCACCGCCACGCGCAGCGCGCCGCGCATCGCCGACGAGATCGCGCAGCTGGGCGCCTTCCTCGGCAGCGAAAGCGGCGCCGATGCCTCCACCGTGTCGCTGCTGTCGCTGCGCGCCACCTTCGCGCAGGCGCTCGACGTGCTGGCCGACGTGGTGCAGCACCCCGCCTTCCCGACCGCCGAGGTGGAGCGCCAGCGCGCCGCGCGCCTGGGCGACCTGGCGCGCCGGCGCGACGATCCGGCCCTGGTGGCGGCGGTGGCGGCGGCCGGCGCGCTGTACGGCCAGCGCCATCCGTACGGCTACGGCCAGCTCGGCACCGAAGCGGCGATCCGCGCCGTCACCCGCAACGAACTGGCGGCGTTCTGGCGCCGCCATTACGTGCCGTCCAACGCCGCCCTGGTCGTTTCCGGCGCCATCACGCAGGACGAGCTGCGCGCCCTGGCGCTGGCCCGCTTCGGCGCCTGGACGCCCGCCGTCGCGGCGCCCGCGGCACCGGGCAAACCGGCCGGCAGCGGCGCGCGCCTGGTCATCGTCGACAAGCCGGGCGCGCCGCAGACCGCGCTGCGCGTGGCCACGCTGGCGGCGCCGCGCGCCACCCCGGACTATGCCGCCATGGAAGTCATGAACGCGGCGCTGGGCGGCCTGTTCTCCAGCCGCATCAACCTCAACCTGCGCGAGGACAAGGGCTACAGCTACGGCATGTTTTCAAGCTTCCGCTACCACCGCACGCCGGGCCCGTTCACGATCGCCGGCAGCGTGCGCACCGACGTCACCGGCGCGTCCGTCGCGGAAATCTTCAGGGAAGTGCGCAAGCTGCGCGAGCGCGTGCTGCCGCCGCAGGAACTGGCCGGCGCGCGCGATGCGCAGGTGTATTCGCTGCCGGGCCGGTTCGAGACCAACAGCGGCATCGGCGCCAGCCTGGCCGAGACCTGGGTGTTCGACCTGCCGCCCGACTACTGGAATACCCTGCCCGGGCGTTTCCGGCGCGTCGACGCGGCCCAGGTGCGCGCCGCGGCCGGCAAGTACCTGCGGCCGGATCGGATGACCGTGGTGGCGGTGGGCGACCGCGCGCGCATCGCGCCGCAGCTGGCGCCGCTGGGCCTGGGCCGGCCGGAAACGCGCGACACCGACGGCCTGCTGCCGTGACGGGCGGTCACGCTTCCGGCTCGAGCACCATCTCCACGTACTGCTGGCGGTTCAGGAAGCGCCTGGCGGCCGCCTGCACCCGCGCCGCCGTCACCGCATCGACGCGCTGTTCCAGCGTCAGGATATCGTGCACGTCGCTGCCTTCCAGCACCGCCGTCTGCATGGTTTGCAGCCAGTAGCCGTTCTCGCGCATCGACTTGCGGTAACCCTGCAGCAGTGCCTGCTTGACCTTGTCCAGGTCTTCCGCGCTCGGCCCCTGGTCCTGCAGGCGCGCGATCTCGGCCCACAGGCCGGCCTCCACCTTTTCCACGTTCTGCGGGGCGGTCGGCAGCTGGATCGCCAGGGAATAGGCGCCGCGCGGGATCATCTCGTACCTGCCGCCGGCGCTGCCGCTGTAGATCAGCTTCTGCTTTTCGCGCAGCGCGTCGGTGATGCGCAGGTTGAGCACGCCGAGCAGGACGCGGAACGCCGTCGACTCGTCCTTCGAATACGGCACGTCGCCGCTGAAGTCGACGCTGACGATGCTCTTCTGCTCCAGGCCGGCCTTGAATTGCTTGCGCACCACGCCCGGCACCTGGCGGATGCCCGGGTCGCGGTAGTGCAGCGCCAGGTCGGTCACCGGCAGGGTCGCCACGTAGGTCGCCAGCAGCGGCTTGATGGCCTCGACGTCGAAGTCGCCGACGAAGAAGAAGGTCATGCCCTTGGCGCTGGCCATGCGCGAGCGGAACAGGGTCAGGGTGCGGTCCAGGTTCAGGGTCTCGAAGTCCGCCGGACGCGGCTGCAGCTCGACGCGCGGGTGGCCGCCGTACAGCGCCTGCAGGCGCGCATCGGCGAAGCGCGCCTCGGGCACGGCGGCGCGGCCCTGCACTTGCTCGGCGCTGCGGCCGACGAAGCCGCGGAACAGGTTTTCGTCGCGGCGCGGATTGGTCATCGCCAGGTAGTTCAGCTGCAGCAGCGTCTCGACGTCCTCGCTGCTGCTGCGCCCGTTCAAGAAATCGGCATAGTTGCTCATGCCGGCACCGGCGGTGACGTTCCTGCCCGCCAGCACGTTGCGCAGGTCGGACGGGCTGTACGAGGCCACGCCCATCGCCCCCTGCACCGCCGCCGCGAAGCGCGCCGCGGTCTTGTCGGCGTCCGGGAACAGCATCTGGCCGCCGGGACGCACCGCCGCCATCTGCACGCTGTCCTTGCTGAACCCGGTCGGCTTGAGCACCACCTTGACGCCGTTCGACAGCGTCAGCCGGGTCAGGCCGAGCGCTTCGTCCCGGCTTTGCGCGACGATGGCGCCCGGCTCCGGCTTGTAGCTCATCAGCTTGCCGACCACCGGCTTGTCGATGGTCTTTTCCACCGGCAGCGTTTGCGCGGCGTCCACCCGCGCCAGCAGGGCCGGGCCGGTCGGCGCGGTTTGCGCGTTGGCGCTGTTGCTGGTGTACAGCACCGTCTTCGGCGCCGTCGCCGGGATGACCGTCCTGGCATAGGCGTTGACTTCCTCCAGCGTCACGCCCGGCATGAAGGCCTTGGCGTAGCCGTATTCGTTCTCGCTGCCGGGAATCGCCTCGCCGGTGAGGAAGTTGCGGATGTATTCGGCCAGCACCTGCGCCGAATCGCGCGTGTCGCGCGAGCGGTAACCGTAGTCGTAGGCGGCCAGCACGCTGCGCTTGGCCACATCCAGTTCCGACTCGCTGAAGCCGAACTGGCGCGCGCGCTGGTTCTGCTGCACCAGCGCATCGATGGCGGCATCCACGCCGGCCTTGCCCACCGTGGCGCCGGCGGCGTACTGGCGCTGGTTGATTCCGAACGGCACGCCGGTCTCGCCGGCGAAGCCCTGCACGAACGGCGGTTCGGCCAGCTGGATCTGGCGCGCCATGCGCATGCCCATCATGCCGGCGAACAGGCGCCGCACCAGGTCCTGGCGATAGTCGCCGACCGTGGCGTCCGGCCGGCGCCGGTACAGCGAATAGATCAGCTGCACGCTGCTGTTGGGCGCTTCCCGGTCGAGGAATACCAGCGCCTCGGGCGCGCCCAGCGGCGGCAGCGGCGTGAGCGGAAGCGCACGCGGTTTGCTCGGCATCGCCAGGGTGGAGAAATGGCGCCGCACCATGCGCTCGGCCTCAGCCGGATCGATGTCGCCGACCACGATCACCGCCATCAGGTCGGGGCGGTACCAGTCGGCATAGAAGCGGCGCAGTGCGTCGGGGCGGCTGTGCAGGATCGAGTCCTCGGTGCCGATCGGCAGGCGGTCCTGGTAGCGAGCGCCGTTGGCCAACTTGGGCAAGGCCGCTTCCAGCCAGCGCGCGCCGTAGCCGCTGCGCAGGCGCTTTTCCTCGAGGATGATGCTGCGCTCGTCATCGATTTCCTGGGTTCCGAGGGCCATGCCGTGGGCCCAGTCTTCCAGCACCTGGAAACCCCGCTCCAGGTTGTCCGGCTTGTCGGTCGGGATCGGCAGCATGTAGATGGTCGAATCGAAGCCGGTCTGGGCGTTCAGGTCGGCGCCGAAGCGCACGCCGATCGACTGCAGGTAGGACACCAGTTCGTGCTTCCTGAAATGGGTGCTGCCGTTGAAGCCCATGTGCTCGATGAAATGGGCCAGGCCGCGCTGGTCGTCGTCTTCCAGGATCGAGCCGGCTTTCACGACCAGCCGCAGTTCGACGCGCTGGGCCGGTTTGGCGTTCTTCTGGATGTAGTAGGTCAGGCCGTTGTCCAGCTTGCCCAGCTTGAGTGCCGGGTTGACCGGCAGCGGATCGGTCAGCGCCGGGGCGGCAGGCGCAGTAGGCGCAGCAAGCGCGGCCGGCGTGGATTGCGCCTGCGCCGGCAGGGCCAGCGCCAGGCAAGTCGCGCAGGCGGCGGACAACCGGCATAGGGTGTCGACGGGCGACGCCGGCGCGGAGGGATGCTTGGGCATGGGAGCGTTCGGTGATATTGAAAATAAACTATATTTCATTTTTTTTGAATTGAATAGAAGAAAGCCCTGGGCCCGGCAGTGTATGCGCGCATCCACAACGGCCTTGCACCAAGCCTGCAAATTCGACTAACATGTGAACAATTCTTCACACGTTGATTATGAGCATGCCACCCGATATCGATCACCTGGTCGACGAAGTCGCCGACCTGTTCCACCTGCTGGGCGACCCGACCCGCCTGCGCATCGTGCTGTCCTGCCTGGCGCAGCCGACCGCGGTGGGCGACATCGCCGCCGCCCTGGATCTCTCCAGTTCGCTGGTCAGCCACCACCTGCGCCTGCTGCGCGCGGCGCGCATCGTGAAGGCCGAGCGCCAGGGCAAGCAGGTGTTCTACGCGGCCGCCGACGCCCACATCAGCAGCCTGCTCACGAACATGTTCGAACACATCGCCGAACCCACCACAGGACTTGACGCATGAGCCACCAGCACGCCCACGACCATGGCCACGGCCATGGACACCACCACCACCACGCCGACCCGGCGGACGCCGGGCGCGCCTTCGCGTTGGCGATCGGCCTGAACATCGCCTTCGTCGCGGTCGAATTCGTGTACGGCTTCATCGCCAATTCGACCGCGCTGATGGCCGACGCCGGCCACAACCTGTCCGACGTGCTCGGCCTCGGCCTGGCCTGGGGCGCGGCCCTGCTCACCAGGCGCGCGCCGACGCGCCGCTTCACCTACGGCCTGCGCGGCAGCTCGATCGTGGCCGCCCTGCTGAATGCCCTGCTGCTGATGGTGGCCTGCGGCGCCATCGCCTGGGAAGCGGTGCTGCGCTTCGCCCATCCGGAACCGGTGGCCGGCAGCACGGTGTCGATCGTGGCGCTGGTCGGCGTCGCCATCAACGGCTTCTCGGCCTGGCTGTTCATGTCCGGCAGCAAGGACGACATCAACGTGCGCGGCGCCTACCAGCACATGGCCGCCGACGCCGCGCTGTCGCTGGGCGTGGTCGTGTCGGGGCTGGTGGTCATGTATACCGGCTGGAGCTGGCTCGATCCGGCGGTGAGCCTGGTCATCGTGGTGATCATCGTGGCCGCCACCTGGTCGCTGCTGAAGGAATCGGTGCAGATGGCGCTGGCGGGCGTGCCGGCCGGCGTCGACGCGCCGGCGGTCAAGGCCTTCCTGGCGGCGCAGCCCGGCGTGACCGAGGTGCACGACCTGCACATCTGGGGCATGAGCACCACCGAGACCGCGCTGACGGCGCACCTGGTGATGCCGGGCGGCTACCCGGGCGACGCCGAGATCGACGCCATCGTGGCGGCACTACGCGCGGATTTCTCGATCCACCATTGCACGCTGCAGGTGGAGCAAGGCACGACCAAGCACGGCGCGTGCGCATTGCATGGCGGAGAGCAGCACGGCCACGATCACGATCACGATCATGACCACCGCCATGATCATGGCCACGATCGTAGGGGTCATGCACATTCGTAGGGTGGACGTGGCCGGCGAGGCGGCTTTGCCGTTCACGCGGTGATACGCGCCGTCGATGCCGTCGAACCGGTCACGTATCGATACACCACCGTTCCGCCAAATCACCCGGCCAGGTCGGCGAACAACGCGGTGCTCAGGTAACGCTCGCCGTACGACGGAATGATCGTCACGATCATCTTGCCGGCGTTCTCGGGCCGCCTGGCCACCTGCAGCGCCGCCCACAGCGCGGCGCCGGACGAGATCCCGACCAGCAGCCCTTCCTCGCGCGCCACCGCGCGCGCGGTGGCGAAGGCATCCTCGTTGCTGACGGCGATGACCTCGTCGTAGGCGGCCGTGTCGAGCACCTGCGGCACGAAGCCGGCGCCGATGCCCTGGATCGGATGCGGTCCCTTGGTTCCCTTGGAGAGCATCGGCGAGGCTTGCGGTTCCACCGCGATCGCCTGGAAACCGGGCTTCCTGGCCTTGATCACCTCGGTCACGCCGGTGATGGTGCCGCCGGTGCCGACGCCCGCCACCAGGATGTCGACCTTGCCGTCGGTATCGCGCCAGATTTCCTCGGCGGTGGTGCGGCGGTGCACGTCCGGATTGGCGGGGTTGTTGAATTGCTGGGGCATGAAGCAGTGCGGGTCGGCCGCCACGATCTCTTCGGCGCGGCGGATCGCGCCCAGCATGCCCTCCGCACCGGGCGTCAGCACCAGTTCGGCGCCGTAGGCGCGCAGCAGCATGCGCCGTTCGCCGCTCATGGTGTCCGGCATCACCAGGCGGCAGCGGTAGCCGCGCGCCGCGCACACCATCGCCAGCGCGATGCCGGTGTTGCCGCTGGTGGGTTCGACGATGACGGTGTCCGGGCCGATCTTGCCGGCCCGCTCGGCGGCCTCGATCATGGACCGGCCGATGCGGTCCTTCACGCTGTGCGCGGGATTATAGAACTCCAGCTTGGCGAGGAGTTGGGCGCCGCCGTCCGCATCTTGCCCCATGCGGCGGATGCGCACCAGCGGGGTATTGCCGATCAGTTCGGTGACGTCGTTGGCGATGCGCATGGTTTCCCCCGCTGGCAGTTGGATGACTTACATGGTCTTACTTCACGTCCAGCAGTTCGACGTCGAAGATCAGGTCCGAATCCGGCGGGATCGAACCGCCGCCGGCGCCGCGCTTGCCGTAGGCGAGGTCGCTCGGGATGATCAGGGTGCGCTTGCCGCCCACCTTCATGCCGGCCACGCCCTGGTCCCAGCCCTTGATGACCTGGCGCGCGCCGACCTGGAATTCCAGCGGCTCGCGGCCGGCGTCCAGCGACGAGTCGAACTTGCGCCCGCGCCCCTTGTTCGCCAGCGGCTTGTAGAACCAGCCGGTGTAGTTGACCTTGACCTTGCTGCCGATCGTGGCTTCCCTGCCCTTGCCGACCACGTGGTCGGTGACCTGCACCTGAGGGCCGGACTGGGCCGGCACGTCGGTGGTCTGCTGGGTGCTGCCGGGATTGGTGGCGCTGGACTGGGCCTGGGTCTGGACCTGGTTCTGGACCGTATCCTGGGCCGCGGCCGGCACCGCCGCGCTTTCGGCGGCCGCGGCCGGGGCGCTGGCCTGGGGTGCGGTCTGGACGTTGTTCTGGGCGCCGGCCGCAGCGGCGGCCGCCAGCAGGCTCATAAGGGCGATACGACGGATCATGGAAGCTCTTTCACGGATCGTTGGATGACCGGTCCTATGATAGCAAGGCCTCTTCCCGTTGCCCAGCATCGGGTTGCACGGCTGCCTCGACCTGGCCGGCCAGGCGCAGCAGCAGGTGGCCGGCGGCCACCATGCCGAAGGTGGCGGTGACCACCATGCTGGAGCCGAAGCCGGCGCAGTTCAGGCCGGTGATCGTGCCGGGATCGATCGCGCAGGCGTCTTGCGCTTCCGGATAGCGCAGCGGCTCCATCGAGAACACGGCGTCGATGTGGTACTTGTTCTTTTCGCCGCGCGCGAAACCGTAGTGCGCGCGCAAGACCTTGCGCACCTTCTTGAGCAGCGGTTCCTGCTCGGTGCGGGCCAGGTCGCGCACCTCGATTTTGGTCGGGTCGAGCTGGCCGCCGGCGCCGCCGATCACGATCAGGGGGATCCTGCGTTCGCTGCAATAGGCGATCAGCGCGGCCTTGGCCTTGACGTTGTCGATGGCGTCGACCACGTAGTCGAAGCGGCCTTCGCCGATCATCTGCGCAATGTTGTCCGGGTCGATGAAATCCTCGACCAGGTCGACTTCGCAGTAGGGGTTGATCAGGGCGATGCGCTGCTTCAGCGCCTCGATCTTGGGCATGCCGATGGTCGAGGACAGCGCCTGCAGCTGGCGGTTGATGTTCGACTCGGCCACGTTGTCCAGGTCGATCAGGGTCAGGCGGCCGACCGCGCTGCGCGCCAGCGCCTCGACGATCCAGGACCCGACGCCGCCGACGCCGACCACGCAAACGTGCGCCGTGCGGAAGCGTTCCAGGGCACGCTCGCCATACAGGCGGGCGATGCCGCCGAAGCGGCGGCCGAAGTCGACCTCGTCGCCGCCGGCCGCCGGAATGAAGGAAGGAGAAGTGAATGTCATGATCCGCCCATTTTACCGGACACGACCCTATTCATTGCTCTAAAATAACTTTCAGTCAACCAAATTCCACCGCGTTACACCACGACAGCAACACTCACCATGACCCCCTCCCTTCCCGATACCGCCCCGATTTCGACCAGCCGATCGCGGTCCTGAAACATTGCCATGGACGCATCCGCAAGCAGCTGGCCACCCTGGAAAAGCTGCTGGCCCACCTGCCCGGCCACGGCGCCGACGAGCAGGCGCGCCAGGCCGCCGGCGCGGTGCTGAAGTACTTCGACAAGGCGGCGCACCTGCACCACGACGACGAGGAACAGGACTTGATCCCGATGCTGCACGCCACCGCGCAAGGCGAGGATGCGGCCACGCTGGCGGCGCTGGCGCCGTCGATCCTGCAGGACCACAAGGACATGGACGCGATGTGGCAAGACCTGCACGAGCAGCTGCGCGCCATTGCCGACGGCAGCGGCGCCTGGCTCGCGGCCAACACCGTGCAGCGCTTCGTCGCCAGTTACCAGAGCCACATGGAGCGCGAGGAAGGCACGATGGCGCCGATGGCGCTGCGCCTGTTCAGCGCGCAGCAGATGGCGCAGCTGGGCCAGGCCATGCGCCGGCGGCGCGGGATCGGTGCGGAGGGTGGCGCGGCCTGCGCCGGCGCGCCGCCAGCGGACGGCGTGGAATCGGCTGGCGCAGCATCGGCTGCCGCAGCACCGGCTACCGCAGCCACGGTCGTGGGCGGCAGCGCCATCGGCGAGCAGGTGGCCGGCCTGCGCAAGGACTACGGCCAGGCCGTGCTGGACGAGAACGACGTGGCCGACGACCCGATCGACCAGTTCACGCGCTGGTTCGAGCAGGCGCTCAAGGCGCAAGTCAACGAGCCGAACGCGATGAGCGTGGCCACCGTGGACGGCGACGGCCGCCCGACCTCGCGCATCGTGTTAATCAAACAGTTCGACGCGCGCGGCTTCGCCTGGTACACCAACTACGACAGCCAGAAGGGACGGCAACTGGCGCACAACCCGTTCGCGGCGCTGCTGTTCTTCTGGACTGAACTTGAACGGCAGGTGCGGATCGAAGGAAGAGTGGAACGCACCAGTGCGGCGGAAAGCGACAAGTATTTCAACAGCCGCCCGCTGAAGAGCCGCCTGTCGGCGATCGCGTCGGCACAGAGCGCCCCCATCGCCAGCCGCGCCGCCCTCGAAGACAACTACGAGGCGGTGGCGCGCCAGGCCGGCGACGAACCGGCGCGGCCGGATCATTGGGGCGGCTTCCGCCTGGTGCCGGAACGCATCGAATTCTGGCAGGGACGGCGCTCGCGCTTCCACGACCGCATCGTGTACACGCGCCGGGCGGACGGCGGCTGGACGCGCGAGCGCCTGCAGCCTTGACGTGAGCGCCCGGCCGCCCGGCCGGCCACGCCGGACGGGAGGAACACGTGTTCGACCAGCTCAAGCTGTCCGCCTGGACCAGCGCCATCCGCGGCAAGGTCAACCTGCCCTTGCGCGTGGAGCTGTGGAACGGCCACCGTTTCGATTTTTCCGCGCAAGCGCCGCGTGTGACGATCCGGGTGCCGAACCCGGGCGGCTTGCGTTACCTGCTGTCGCCTTCGCTCGGCGGCCTGGGCGAAGCCTACGTCGAAGGCGCGCTCGAGATCGAGGGCCGCGCGGCCGACATGATCCGCATCGGCAGCGCGCTGGCCGGCACCAGCGGCAAGCCGCCGCGCGCCGGTTCTCCCGGCCGGCGCCTGCTCGATGCGCTGCTCGCTTCGCCGCACACGCGCGCCGGCGACGCCCAGGCGATCCGCTATCACTACGACGTCTCGAATGCGTTCTACGGCCATTTCCTGGACCCGGCCATGGTGTATTCCTGCGCCTATTTCGAGAATGGCGACGAAGATCTGGCCACCGCGCAGTGCAAGAAGATCGACCACATCCTGACCAAGATCGACCTGCGGCCGGGGCAGACGCTGCTCGACATCGGCTGCGGCTGGGGCGCGCTGGTGCTGCGCGCCGCCGAGCGCTTCGGCGCGTGCTGCACCGGCGTGACGCTGTCCAGGAACCAGTACGACCTGGCCTGCGAACGCATCGCACGCGCCGGCCTGCAGGGCAGCGTCGAGGTGCGCCTGCAGGATTACCGCGACGTCGACGGGCGCTTCGACCGCATCACCAGCGTCGGCATGTTCGAGCACGTCGGCGTGCAGCACCTGACCGATTATTTCGCGCGCATCGAGCGGCTGCTGGCGGCCGACGGCGTCGTCATGAACCACGGCATCACCACCACCGACGTCGCCCAGCGCGCCAGTCCACACGGCAGCGGCAGGTTCATCGGCAAGTACGTGTTCCCGCACGGCGAACTGGCGCACCTGTCGACCGTGGTGCGCAGCATGCAGGAAGGCGGCCTCGAAGTGCGCGACGTGGAAAACCTGCGCCGCCACTACGCACGCACCTGCGCCCTGTGGACCGAGAACTTCGAGAACAACGCCGCGCGCATCCGCGAGCTGGCCGATCCGAAGACCTTCCGCATCTGGCACGTCTACCTGGCCGGGTGCGCGCACGCGTTCACGCAGGACTGGATCGGCCTGTACCAGATCGTGTGCGGCAAGGCGGGGCAGGATCCGGGGCAGATACCTTGGTCGCGCCGCGGCATGTATCGCTGATGGCTGACCACGCGTTCAAACCCTGCCGGCACCATGCATACGCGGGTTGAACGCGTGGGCGGCGAAGCCGCCTCGCCGGCCACGCCCACCCTACCGGATATGGTCGGCGAACATGGCGCGCACCTTGTCCACCTTGGGCGCGACCACGAGGGCGCAATATCCCTGGAACGGGTGCCGGGCAACGTAATTCTGGTGATGATCCTCGGCCTTGTGCCAGGTTGCGGCCGGCAACAGCTGGGTGACGAGCGGCGCGTCCCACACCGACGCCATCCCGGCCATCACCTGCTTCGCCATCGCTTCCTGCTGCGGCGAGGTGGTGAAGATCACCGAGCGGTACTGGGTGCCGACGTCCTTGCCCTGGCGGTCCGGCGTGGTCGGGTCGTGGATGGTAAAAAAGATTTCCAGGAGGTCGCGGTAGGCGATCACGCCGGGATCGAAGACCAGGCGCACCACTTCCGCGTGTCCGGTCGTGCCTGAGCATACTTGTTCGTAGGTCGGGTCGGGGGACGTGCCGCCCATGTAGCCCGACTCGACCCGGGTCACCCCGCGCACCTCCAGGTAGACCGCCTCCAGGCACCAGAAGCAGCCGCCGCCCAGGATCGCCACTTCGTTCGCTTGCTGACTCATCGCTTTCCCCGGCAGATCGTGTCATCGACGATGCACTTTACCGCAAAGCCCATGCCTGCGCATGGCGCGCATGGATGGGCATGATTGCCGGCGGCGGCGCGGGCGCGGAGCACGATTCCATTGGTGGCATAATGACGCAGATGAATACCAGCTCTCCTCGCGCAGCCGAACGCGGCTTCGATTCCGCCCATTTCCGCCAAGCGCTTTCCCAGTTCGCCACCGGGGTCACCGTGATCACCACGCGCCTGGCCGACGGCACCTTCCGCGGCCTGACCGCGAGTTCATTCAATTCGGTCTCGCTGGAGCCGCCGCTGGTGCTGTGGAGCCTGGCCAGCGCGGCCAACAGCCTGCCCATCTTCAGCGGCAATTCGCATTACGTGATCAACGTGCTGTCGGCCGGCCAGGAAGAACTGGCGCGCCGCTTCTCGCGCCGCGGCGTCGACCCGTTCGACGAAGCCGACTACGAACTGTCGCGCACCGGCCAGCCGATCCTGAAGGGCGTCAGCGCCTGGTTCGAATGCCACAACCGCAGCCGCTACCCCGAAGGCGACCACGTCATCTTCGTCGGCGAAGTCGAGGACTGCGCCGTTTCTCCCCAATCCGCCCTGCTCTTCCACGGCGGCCAGTTCGGCCGTACCTAGGGTCAGAGCCCGGTTCTAGGGGTCAGAACCCGGTTATAGGGTCAGAGCCCGGTTTTCCCGGGTGGGCTCTGACCCCGGTGTTCAGCCACGAGCGCGACCAACACCCCGAAAATGAAAATGCCTGTCGCACTTTGAAAAGCCTTCTCGGGAACCTGTTTCTATAATGGCCAAGCCCACGGCCATCCGCCCGCCCGGCGCGCGCAATGGCCACCCGCCGGCGCCCATTCCAACGAGAACTTCTGAGACAGGACACCCATGACCCGTTCCGACACGCCCCGCAAAGCCCATTTCCACTGGGATGACCCGCTGCTGCTGAACGAACAGCTGAACGACGAAGAGCGCATGGTGCGCGATGCCGCCGCCGCCTACTGTCAGGACAAATTGCAGCCGCGCATCCTGGAAGCGTTCCGCCACGAACGGATGGACACGTCGATCTTCCGCGAAATGGGCGAACTCGGATTGCTCGGCCCGACCATCCCGGAACAGTACGGCGGCCCCGGCCTGGACTACGTCAGCTACGGCCTGATCGCGCGCGAAGTGGAACGCGTCGATTCCTGCTACCGCTCGATGATGAGCGTGCAGTCCTCGCTGGTGATGGTGCCGATCTTCGAGTTCGGCAACGAGGACACCAGGCAGAAATACCTGCCCAAACTCGCCACCGGCGAATGGATCGGCTGCTTCGGCCTGACCGAGCCGAACCACGGCTCCGACCCGGCCTCGATGGTCACGCGCGCGCGCAAGGTCGACGGCGGCTATTCGCTGAGCGGCGCCAAGACGTGGATCACCAATTCGCCGGTGGCGGACGTGTTCGTGGTATGGGCCAAGGACGACGAAGGCGCGATCCGCGGCTTCGTGCTCGAAAAGGGCTGGAAGGGTCTATCCGCGCCGGCGATCCACGGCAAGTTCGGCCTGCGCGCCTCGCTCACCGGCGAGATCGTGATGGACGAGGTGTTCTGCCCGGAAGAAAATGCCTTCCCCGAAGTGCGCGGCCTGAAGGGCCCGTTCACCTGCCTGAACTCGGCGCGCTACGGCATCGCCTGGGGTGCGCTCGGCGCCGCAGAAAGCTGCTGGCACACCGCGCGCCAGTATGTGCTGGACCGCAAGCAGTTCGGTAAACCCTTGGCCGCCAACCAGCTGGTGCAAAAGAAACTGGCCGACATGCAGACCGAGATCACGCTGGGCCTGCAAGGCTGCCTGCGCCTGGGCCGCATGAAGGACGAGGGCACGGCCGCGGTCGAGATCACCTCGATCATGAAGCGCAATTCCTGCGGCAAGGCGCTGGACATCGCCCGCATGGCACGCGACATGCTGGGCGGGAACGGGATTTCGGACGAGTTCGGGATCATCCGCCACATGGTGAACCTGGAAGTGGTGAATACCTACGAAGGCACGCATGACATCCATGCGCTGATCCTGGGCGGGCGCAGACGGGGATTGCGGCGTTTTGAGCCGAGTAACGCAAACGTTTGTTTATCAAGGCAGCCTAAACGTCGTCCCCGCGAAGGGTAAAGAATGCCACTGGCATTCTTCACCCCATGCTGAGTTTCCAAAAATTCGTACTCGAAAAATACCCCAGTATTTCCAAAGTGACGAATTCTGATGCTCGCTATGGGTCCCCGCCTGCGCGGGGACGACGGTCAGCCTGGCGGCGTCGGCCGCCCAAGCGATGTTAGAACTTGTAACCCACCGACAGCATCACCGAATTCGGATCCAGCTTCATGTGCTGCATCTGGCCGGTCGAGAAATGCACGTCGGTGCGCAGGCGGGTCTTGATGAAGGCGGCGTTGGCGATCCATTTCTCGTTGACGTTCCAGGTCGCGCCGATCTGGCCGGACACGGTGAACTTGTTGTCGATGCTGAAGGTGGTGGCCGAACCGCCCGGGTTGGTCAGCGCCGTCATGCGGAACGAACCGGTTTCCTTCTGGAAGTACGCATAGGTGGCGCCCAGGCCGACGAACGGACGCACGACCGCGTTCGGCTCGAAGAAGCGGTATTGCACGAACAGGGTCGGCGGCAGCGCCTCGACCGTGCCCAGCTGGCCGCCTTCGGCGATCGCGCCGGCGCCGTAGATCTTGTGTTTATAGGGCGTGCCGATCGCGGCTTCGGCCGAGATGTTGTCGGTGATGCCGTAGTTGAAGATCACGACCGGCTGGGTGTCCTTGCCCACGTCGCCGAAGGAATTCGGCAGCGCCGGCGCCGAGATCGGACCGCTCTCGACCTTCGGGGTGATCTGGTTGACGCCCACCGACACGGCCCACTGCCCCTTGGTCTGGGCCGAGGCGCCGGCCGCCACCGCCAGCGCGCCCGCCGCGACCAGCGCTTTCACGACGTTGATACGAACATTCATGTTATCTCCTGATTTTTTGGACGGCCCATCCCGGCTCGGGGACGGGCCTGGTCGTGACGGTTACAGCCAGCCCTTGCCGCTCATCTGCAGCAGCACGTAGCGCGCGATCAGCGAGTTCTCGAACGGGGTCGGGTGGATCTCGTCGGCGAACATGTAGTGGCTGACGTCGCCGGCGATCACGTTGGACTTGGTGCAGACCAGCGAGCTGGTGCCGAGCTGGTTCGGGCCGCAGGCCGGGGTGGTGGTGTTGGTCAGGCCGTACGGGGCCGGGTTGGTCACCTGGTCGTGGCTGATGGCGTACAGGTCGACGTACAGCGCCTTGGTCTCGCCGGCGATGCCGTTCTTCAGCTGGGTGTTGAAGGCGTCGACGGCGGCGGCGATCAGCTTCTGGGTATCGGCCGACTGCGCCTTGCCCGACGGGGTGCCGGCGACGTCCGGCAGCGCGTTCACCACCACGTAGTTGGCGCCCTTGGCGATGATCTGGTTCTTGACCAGGGCCGCCAGTTCGGCGCCGGCAGTGCCGAGCGCGGTGACGATGGCGGCGCCGTTGGCGGCGGCGTAGTTGGCGCCCGCGGTGGTGCCGGCGGCGGTGGCGGCGGCTTGCGCCTTGGCGACGATCGGACCGTACACGGCCGGTTGCGCGGCGGCGGTGTAGCCGGCCTGGACGGCGGCGCCGACGGCGGCCTGCACGATGGTGGTGTCGGTATGGCCGGTGCGCGCGGCTTCGGTCTGGATCGCCAGGCCGATCGATTGCGCGGCGGTGGCCGGGTTGGTCGCGCCGGCGGCCAGCTGGGTGGCCAGCGAGGTGGCGAAGGCGGTGGCGCCGGCGGCCGTGCCGGCGGCGGTGGCCGCCGTCTGCAGGGCGCCCAGCTGGAACAACACGTCGTTGCCGCCGGCCAGCACGGTCACCACTTCGGTGCCGCTGAACTTGCCGCCGCTCTTGGCCAGGTGGTTGGCGATCTGGGTCACGACCGGCACCGTGGTCAGGCCGAGGGTCGGGTTCACCGCTGCGTTGTTGGGGCCGATCGGCGCGGTCACGCGCGAGCCGCCCTGGGCATAGTTGTAGCAGTTGGTGTTGAAGGTGACCGGGACCGAGAAGCCTGCGGCGGCACTGCCGTTCAGGCCGGTCTGGGCGGCGCACGGCGCCGGCAGGCCGAGCTGGGCCGCCACGTATTCGGTCCAGTTCTTGCCGGTGAATTCCGGATTGACCGTGGTGTTGTCGCCGTTGATGGTGAACTTGCCGCCGCCGAGGGCCTTGACGGTGCCGACGGCATAGGTGCCGACGTCGGACAGGCTGTCGCCGA
This sequence comes from Massilia forsythiae, assembly GCF_012849555.1. Classification (NCBI taxonomy): domain Bacteria; kingdom Pseudomonadati; phylum Pseudomonadota; class Betaproteobacteria; order Burkholderiales; family Oxalobacteraceae; genus Massilia; species Massilia forsythiae. Next base: position 2,495,666 of record NZ_CP051685.1, on the reverse strand, counting down.
ACGTGACCTGGGCGCTGAACTTGGTTGCCGGGGTCTGGTCGCCGCCGCGCGGGCCGTTGCCGCCGCAGGCCGCGAGCACCGCGGCAGTCAACAGCGCGAGCGCAAATGAGGTCTTACGCATTGTGTCTCCTAAGTAGATTTGTTATTCGAAACGAACGCCCGTGCTATTCGCTTTTCGATAACTATGCCAGTGTTTAATTCGCTTGTATAGCGAAAAGGATTTTGTCCCACGCCTGCAATACAACAGCTTCGACATCGTGAACGGCCGGTTTCGACAGCGCTGGGATTATAGCAACGGCACTCAAGTCGTTGCCACCGATTAACGCGACAATACCGACTGAAAATAGTCGCGTGTTGCAGCCATGCAGAAAGGCGCCACCAGGCCGGCGTGGTAACTCGCCTCCACCGCGGCGCTGCCGGACGCCAGCCGCAGCACCGCCTTGGCCGCCACGAAGCCGGCCTTGGCTGTGCGGTACGGATCGTTCAGGCCGGGCGTGTCGTCGATATCGAGCTCGGTCACGTTGGCGCCGCGCGCGCGGAAATAGGCGCCGGCCGTGCTGGTATTGAAATACGGTACGGTGGGGTCGTCGTGGCCGCCGCACAGCAGCGTCGGCGCGCCCGGCGCATAGCTGCGCAGGTCGTTGCGGATCAGCCACTTGCGCAGGTTGTGCGCGGGCGCGCATGACAGCGGCGCCGCCGCGCTTTGCTCGCACGGGTGCGCCGCCACGTCGGCCAGGTAGCCGGCGCGGTAAGCGCTGCGGATCAGGTTGCCGGCGCCGAAGTACTGGGTATAGCCGGTGCTCTGCGGCAAGGAATCGGCCGCGAACAGGGCCGTGGCCGGCAGCTTGCCCTGGCCGACCAGGTCGCCGCTGCCGAGGGTGCCCGGCACCAGGTCGGCGATGGTGGCGAAATACGGCGCCTCGTAGACGTCGGCCGGCGTGTTATACAGCGCGGCGCTGGCGTGCTGGCCGGCGTTGATGATCAAGGGAACGATGACGGTGGCGCCGTTGCGTGGCGCGCCGCCGAACAGCTCGTCGCCGAAGCGGCTCAAGGCGTACGGGCCGGACATGCCGCCCACCGCGCTCGGCGTGAATTCGGCGGTGCCGAGGTCCTGCATCGCGCGCTGGGTCGCCAGCGCCACGTAGCCTCCCTGCGAATAGCCGGACAGCACCAGCTTGCCGGAGTCGCGCGCGCCGATCGCCGTGAACGAACTGCGCGCCGCGCGCAGCGCATCGATCATGTCGGCCGACTGCTGCACGCGGTCGAGATAGGCGTGGTAGCCCAGGCTAGAACCGCCGTAGCCGGCGTAGTTGGGCGCCACCACGATGAAGCCCTGCGCCGCGAACACGGCCGCGGCCAGGCGCGCCTCGGTATTGTTGGCGATGTCGGCCATGTCGTAGGATTTCTGTAACGAGGTGCCGTGCGCGTACAGCAGCACCGGACGCGAATTGGCGCAAGAATTGCCGCTGCCCGAAGGCACGAACACGGCGGCGCTGGCGTCGGTCGCCTCGCCCGCCCCGCCGACGGTGTTGTAGTGCACGCGGTACACCGACACCGCGCACTGCGGCTGGCCGGCCACCGCCAGCGTGCCCTGCTGGGCCGATTCCAGGAAGCCGGCCAGCACCGACGGCGACAGCGTGGTCAAGGCGTTGCCGCCGACATTGACGGCGACCGATGCGGCCTGGCCGACCAGGCTGCCGCGCGTGACGCCGGGCAAGGGCGCGGGATTGGCGACCCCGGCCGGGGTGCCGCCGGTGGTGGTGCCGCCGCCGCAGGCGGCAAGCAAAAAGCCCAGGCCGAGGCCGGCAGCCAGGGTGGAAAACGGACGCATGGTGTTCCTTCGATGACGATTCAGGGTGGATTGCGTGGATGGCACATGGAGGCCGGAGCTGGCCGGGCTGCATGGGACCGGCGCCGGGCGCCGGAGACGAGCGCCGGCGCGGCCTGCGCCGCCGGCACGTAGAGACGCCGTTCGACGCCGGCGCATCGCGCTAACCGGGAGGAATACGTTTTGATCGAGCGCAAAGCGCGGCCATGTTGCGGCGGCATTTCCGCAAAGCATGCACCGCGCCGGGGATTTTGAAAAGTCCCCGAGGAAATTACGATGCGAGTGTGTTGTTTATCAGACGCGCAATCACGCCGCTCGAGCCGTGCGCGGCGCGGCGCAGGCGGTCGTTGACGCCCAGCCAGGCATCGTCCTGCGGCGGCGCCTCGACCAGGATCAGGTCGGCGCCGGCGCCGTCCATCGCGCGCAGCGCCGCATACAGCGCGTGCGCATAGCCTTCGGGCGTGGCCGGCAACTGCAGGTGGGCGCGCACGCCCGCGGGCGAGGCGGCATGATGGATCAGCGCCAGCTTGCGTCCCGCAGCGGTCAACTGTGCCAACACGGTTGCCAGTTCGTCCTTATCCAGCATTGCCACCGGCGTGCGCGGCGCATAGTGCGATTCGAGCGTGCCGGACGCGCGCGGCGCGGCCGCATCCGGGCGCGCCGGCATGCGGCCGATGACGGCGGCGATCGCCTCGGCACCGATGTGGCCGGGACGCAGCAGCACCGGACCGATCGTGGCCAGGCGCGACAGGTCGACGATGGTCGATTCGATGCCGACCTGGCTCTGGCCGCCGTCCAGCACCGCCGCCAGCGCAGAACCCGCGCCGGGAGGGCCGAACTCGTCGATGACGTGGCGCGCCGTGGTCGGGCTGACGTGGCCGAACTTGTTGGCCGACGGCGCCGCCACCCCGCCCTGCCCGCCCTTGAACGCCTGCAGCAGGCGCAGCGCGACCGGGTGCGACGGGCAGCGGATGCCGACCGTGTCCTGCCCGCCGGAGACGGCGTCCGGAATGCCGGGCGCGCGTTTCAGGATCATGGTGAGCGGTCCCGGCCAGAAGGCCGCCGCCAGGCGCCGCGCTTCGTCGGGTATGTCGCAGGCCCAGTGGTCGAGCGCGGCGCCGGGCGCCACGTGCACGATCACCGGGTGGTCCTGCGGCCGGCCCTTGGCGGCGTAGATGGCGGCCACCGCGGCCGGGTTCTCGGCGTCGGCGCCGAGGCCGTACACGGTCTCGGTCGGGAATGCCACCAGTCGGCCCGCCGCGAGTGCGGCGGCGGCGTCGATGTCGGCGGCGGAGGGCTCCTGCCCCTGCTGTCGGTTGGTTTCCATCTTCTTCAAGGGGCGATGTCCAGGATGGCGCAGGCGGCATCCAGTTGTTGCCGGGCCTGCTCCAGCGTCGGCGCGACGAAGGTGACGTGGCCCATCTTGCGGCCGCGGCGCGGATCGTCCTTGCCGTACAGGTGCAGGTGGGCGCCGGGCAGCGCCAGCACGCGCTCCCAGGCCGGTTCGCGCGCCGTATCGCTGCCTTCCGCGAACCAGACGTCGCCCAGGATGTTCAGCATCACCGCCGGCGAATGCTGGCGCACGTCGCCCAGCGGCAGGCGCGCCATCGCCCGCACCTGCTGCGCGAACTGGCTGGTGACGCAGGCATCGATCGTGTAGTGGCCGCTGTTGTGCGGGCGCGGCGCCATTTCGTTGACCACCAGGGAACCGTCGTCCAGCACGAAGAATTCGATGCACAGCACGCCCACGTAGCCGAGCTCGGCCACGATCGCACGGGCCGCATCCTGCGCCTGTTTCGCGCACGCATCCGACACGTTCGGACCCGGCACGGTGGTGGTGAACAGGATGCCGTCGCGGTGCACGTTTTCGGCGATCGGATACACCACGGACATGCCGTCGGCGCCGCGCGCGGTCAGCACGGATACCTCGTAGGCCAGCGGCAGCATCTTTTCCAGCAAGCAGGTGACCTGGCCCATGGACTCGAACGCGGCGCGCACCTCGTCGCGCGAGCGCACCCGCACCTGCCCCTTGCCGTCGTAGCCCATGCGCACGGTTTTGAGGATACCGGGCAGCAGCTCGTCGGCGATGGCGTCGATGTCCTGCTGCGCGGCGATCACCTTGTGCGGCGCCGGCAACACGCCGGATTTGTCGGCGCAGGCAACGAAGAAACGCTTTTCGGCGATGCGGTCCTGGGCCACCGATACGCCGTGCGCGCCGGGCGCCACGAACACGCGCTCGGCCAGGCGCGCCAGGCTGTCGGCCGGCACGTTCTCGAATTCGGTGGTGACGGCGGCGCAGCGCGCGGCCAGCGCATCCAGGCCGGCGCCATCGTCGTAGCCGGCGTCGATCTGCCGCTGGGCCACCTGCCCGGCCGGCGAATCGCTGCCCGGCTCCAGCACGGCAACCTGGTAGCCCATGCTCTGCGCGGCCTGGGCGAACATGCGGCCGAGCTGGCCGCCGCCCATCACGCCGAGCCAGGCCGGCGGGTTGGCGGTCGGCAGCACTGGTGAGGAATGCTGCGCGGACTGCGGCGTGGAATGCTGGTCGTTCATGGCGCGGGCGGCAGGGTCATGGCCTTGGCGGCGGCGGTCTGCTGGGCACGGAACGCTTGCAGGCGCTCGGCCAGCACGTCGTCGCCGGCGGCCAGGATGGCGACCGCGGTCAGCGCGGCGTTGGCGGCCCCGGCCTCGCCGATGGCGAAGGTCGACACCGGCACGCCCTTCGGCATCTGCACGATCGACAGCAGCGAATCCTCGCCGCGCAGGTATTTCGACGGCACCGGCACGCCCAGCACCGGCACGATGGTCTTGGCGGCCACCATGCCCGGCAGGTGGGCGGCGCCGCCGGCGCCGGCGATGATCGCGCGCAAGCCGCGCGCGCGCGCGCCTTCCGCATACGCGAACATCTCGTCCGGCATGCGGTGCGCCGAGATCACCAGCGCCTCGTGCGGCACGCCGAACTGTTGAAGGATCGCCACCGCGTTCTGCATCACGTCCCAGTCCGAGCTGGAACCCATGATCACGCCGACCAGCGGCTTGTCCGTACCGTTCTGCATCGTCTCTACCATCGCCATGTCAGGCCTTCAGCTTTTCGCCGGTCAGGCGTTCGATGGCCTCGAAGTACTTGGCCTGGGTCTTGTCGATCACGTCCTGCGGCAGCGTTGGCGCCGGCGGGGTCTTGTGCCAGTCGGTCAGGGTTTCCAGGTAGTCGCGCACGAACTGCTTGTCGTACGACGGCGGCGACATGCCCGGCGCGTACGAATCGGCCGGCCAGAAGCGCGACGAATCCGCGGTCAGCACTTCGTCCATCAGGTGCAGCACGCCGTCGTCGTCCAGGCCGAACTCGAACTTGGTGTCGGCGATGATGATGCCGCGCGTGGCGGCGTAGTCGGCCGCGGCCGTGTAGAGCTGGATACTGATGTCGCGCATCTTGGCGGCCAGTTCGGCGCCGATGCGCTCTTCCATCTCGGCGAAGCTGATGTTCTCGTCGTGCTCGCCCAGGTCGGCCTTGGCGGCCGGGGTGAACAGCGGTTGCGGCAGCTTGTCGGCCTGGCGCAGGCCGGCCGGCAATTCGATGCCGCACACGCTGCCCGTGGCCTGGTAATCCTTCCAGCCGGAACCGATGATGTAGCCGCGCACCACCGCCTCCACCAGGATCGGCTTCAGGCGCTTGGCGACCACGGCGCGGCCCTTCACCTGCTCCACTTCCCCGGGCGCCACCACCGATTCCGGAGCAATGCCGGTCAGGTGGTTCGGCACGATGTGGCCGAGCTTGTCGAACCAGAAATCGCTCATCTGGTTCAGCACCATGCCCTTGCCCGGGATCGGCTCGTTCATGACGACGTCGAAGGCCGACAGGCGGTCGGTGGTGACGATCAGGATCTTGTCGTCGCCGACGGCGTAGTTGTCACGGACTTTGCCGTGGCCGAGCAATGGCAGGGAGGAAATAGTGGACTGATAAAGGCTTTTCATAGAGGGGATGTCTTGATAAAGCGAAACCGGCGGATGGCCGCCGGTGGGAGGGATCAGGCTGGGAGAGCCTGTGCCAAAGCGATATTTTACGTCATTCCGGGGTAAAGGCTGCCAAGCTTGAAAGGGCTGGATGGCGTAATAGCGGTTTTACGAACAGCGCATGTGAAACCGTCGCCCCCGGCCTTGGCGGCCCCCTTGGCGGGGGCCCATGCTGAGCTACAAAAAACGTCAGCCAGGAATTACCGGTGCAGATTCGGCAAAGCGACTTCGGTGGCGCGGCATGGGTCCCCGCCTGCGCGGGGACGACGCTTCAAACGTACGCGCAATGCTTACTGAACGATCTGCGCCAGCTCGCCCGCCTTATAGCGCTCGGCCATCTTGTCCAGCGGTACTGGCTTGATCTTGGACGCCATGCCTTCGCAGCCGAACGACACGTAGCGCGCCTTGCACACCAGGGTCGCGGCTTCGCGCGCCGGTTTCAGGTAGTCGCGCGGGTCGAATTTCGCCGGGTTCTCGAACAGGTACTTGCGGATCGCGGCCGTCATCGCCAGGCGGATGTCGGTGTCGATGTTGATCTTGCGGACGCCGTGCTTGATGCCTTCCTGGATTTCCTCGACCGGCACGCCATAGGTTTCCTTCATGTCGCCGCCGAATTCGCGGATGATCGCCAGCAGTTCCTGCGGCACCGACGAGGAACCGTGCATCACCAGGTGGGTGTTCGGGATGCGCGCGTGGATTTCCTTGATGCGGTCGATGGCCAGGATGTCGCCGGTCGGCTTGCGGGTAAACTTGTAGGCGCCGTGCGAGGTGCCGATGGCGATCGCCAGCGCGTCGCATTGGGTGCGCGCCACGAAGTCGGCGGCCTGCGCCACGTCGGTCAGCAGCTCTTCGCGGGTCATGGTGCGGTCCGCGCCGTGGCCGTCTTCCTTGTCGCCCTTCATGGTTTCCAGCGAACCGAGCACGCCCAGTTCGGCTTCGACGGTGACGCCGATCGAGTGCGCGAATTTCACCACTTCCTTCGACACCTCGACGTTGTACTCGTACGAAGCGACCGACTTGCCGTCGGCTTCCAGCGAACCGTCCATCATCACCGACGAGAAGCCGGAGCGGATCGCCGCCATGCACACCGCCGGCGACTGGCCGTGGTCCTGGTGCATGACCACCGGGATGTGCGGATAGGCCTCGACGGCGGCGTCGATCAGGTGGCGCAAGAAGGCTTCGCCGGCATATTTGCGGGCGCCGGCGGACGCCTGCATGATCACCGGGCTGTTGGTGGCGTCGGCGGCGGCCATGATGGCCTGCACCTGTTCCAGGTTGTTGACGTTAAAGGCCGGCAAGCCGTAACCGTGTTCGGCGGCGTGGTCCAGTAGTTGACGCAGTGATACGAGTGCCATGGTTGCTACTCCAAACAATAAAGAAACTTGTGTGGGGATATCGAAACCGTATGCCAGCTTGTACGTCGGCAGTGAACTCATACACGTCGTCCCCGCGAAGGCGGGGACCCATGCAGCGCTACCGAAATCACATGATTCGCGTGAACGCGAACTCAGTATGGGTCCCCGCCTACGCGGGGACGACGCGATTTACACGTGCATACCAGGTTTCAGATTCCCTTAATCGAATTCGCCCACGCGCACGATCTTGAGCGCATTGGTACCGCCGGCCTGGCCCATCGGCGAGCCCCAGGTCACAACGATCAGGTCGCCCTTGCGTACGACACCTTCGCGCATCAGCAGTTCCTCGGCCTTGCGCAAGACCGCATGGCTGCCGCCTTCCTGCAGCAGGTGGAAGGCCTGCACGTTGCGGTACAGCGAAGCCTTGCGCTGGGTGTTCTGCAGCGGGGTCAGTGCATAGATCGGCGTGTCGATCGAGTGGCGGCTCATCCACAGCGCGGTCGAGCCGGATTCGGTCAGCGCCACGATCGCTTTTACGCGCAGGTGGTGCGCGGTGAACAGCGTGCCGTAGGCGATCGACTGGTCGATCCGGGTGAACTGCACGTTCAGGAAATCGGCTTCCAGCTTGTTGTATTCGGAGCGCTCGGCTTCGACGCAGATCGCCGACATCATCTCGACGGTCTCGACCGGGTACTTGCCGGACGCGGTCTCGGCCGAGGTCATCACGGCGTCGGTGCCGTCCAGCACGGCATTCGCCACGTCCGAGACTTCAGCGCGGGTCGGCACGGCGTTGACGATCATCGATTCCATCATCTGGGTCGCGGTGATCGCCAGCTTGTTCGATTCGCGCGCCATCTTGATCATGCGCTTTTGCAGCGCCGGCACCGCGGCGTTGCCGACTTCCACCGCCAGGTCGCCGCGCGCCACCATGATGCCGTCCGACGCGTCCAGGATTTCCTGCAGCACCGGAATCGCTTCGGCGCGCTCGATCTTGGCGATCATCATCGGCTTGTGGCCGAACGGCTCGCCGGCGATGTTGGCCAGCTGGCGCGCCATTTCCATGTCGGTGGCGCTCTTCGGGAACGAGATCGCCAGGTAGTCGGCCTGGAAGCTCATCGCGGTCTTGATGTCTTCCATGTCCTTGGCGGTCAATGCCGGCGCGGTCAGGCCGCCGCCCTGGCGGTTGATGCCCTTGTTGTTCGACAGTTCGCCGCCGACCTTGGTCGTGGTATAGATCTCGTGGCCCACCACCTTGTCGACGACCAGCACGATCAAGCCGTCGTTCAGCAACAGGCGGTCGCCCGGCTTGACGTCGCGCGGCAGCGCCTTGTAGTCGAGGCCGACGCGTTCCTGGTTGCCCAGTTCGCCGTTCTCTCCCCACTTGGCGTCCAGGATGAAGGCATCGCCATTGTTCAGGAAGATCTTGCCTTCTTCAAACTTGCCGACACGGATCTTCGGACCCTGCATGTCGGCCATGATCGCGACCTCGCGGCTGCATTCGGCGGCGGCGCGGCGCACCAGGGCCGCGCGGTCGATATGGTCTTGCGCCTTGCCGTGCGAAAAATTCAAGCGCACGACGTCGACGCCGGCGCGGATCATTTTGACGAGGATATCGAAGTCGGTCGAAGCGGGGCCGATGGTTGCTACGATCTTGGTGCCACGGTACATGGTAGTCCTTGAATAGTGACCAATTAAGGTTGTTTTGCAGCGCTGCGCTGCAGCAGGATCTCCACCGCGGGCAGCGTCTTACCTTCGAGGAACTCGAGGAAGGCGCCGCCGCCGGTCGAGATATAGCCGATCTGGTCGGCAATGTTGTACTTTGCAATCGCCGCCAGCGTGTCGCCGCCACCCGCGATCGAGAAACCTTGCGACGACGCGATGGCTTGCGCCAGCGTCTTCGTGCCTTCGGCAAACTGGTCGAACTCGAACACGCCGACCGGGCCGTTCCAGACGATGGTGCCGGCCTGGCCGATCTGCCGGGCCAGCTGGGCCGCGGTCTGCGGGCCGATATCCAGGATCATGTCGTCGTCGGCCACGTCCTTGACATCCTTGACGGTGGCGGCGGCCGTCGGCGAGAACTCTTTTGCGCACACCACGTCGACCGGGATCGGCACCTGCGCGCCGCGCGCCGCCATCTTGTCGATGATGGACTTGGCGTCATTCACCAAATCCGCTTCCGCCAGCGACTTGCCGATGTTCAGGCCGACCGCCTTCATGAAGGTATTGGCGATGCCGCCGCCGACGATCAGGTTATCGACCTTGTCGGCCAGGCTCTGCAGGATCGACAGCTTGGTCGAGACCTTGGAGCCGGCGACGATCGCCAGCAGCGGACGCTGTGGCGCGCCCAGCGCCTTGCCCAGCGCATCCAGCTCGGCCGCCAGCAGCGGACCGGCGGCGACCACGGGCGCGAATTTCGCGATGCCGTGGGTGGTCGCTTCGGCGCGGTGCGCGGTGCCGAAGGCATCGTTCACGTACACGTCGCACAGCTTGGCCATCTTCTGGGCCAGCTCATCCGAGTTTTTCTTTTCACCCTTGTTGACGCGGCAGTTTTCCAGCAGCACGACCTGGCCCGGCGCGACGTCGACGCCGTCGACCCAGTCCCGCTGCAATTCGACCGGCTGCCCCAGCAGCTCGGACAGGCGCGCGGCGACCGGAGACAAGCTGTCTTCCGGCTTGAATTCGCCTTCGGTCGGGCGGCCCAGGTGCGAGGTCACCATGACGGCGGCGCCGGCATCCAGCGCGGCGCGGATGGCGGGCACCGAGGCGCGCACGCGCGTGTCTTCGGTGATGTTGCCGGCGTCATCTTGCGGCACGTTGAGGTCGGCGCGGATGAAGACGCGCTTGCCTTTCAGCGCGTCTTGGTCGATCAGGTCTTGCAAGCGGGTGAAATTGAGGACGGCCATGGCAACAGTATGTAGTTAGGAAACTGACAAGGATAACAAGATCGCTATTTTACCTTAGCCTGGACCCGGAAGCCGGTTCCGGACGGGTGCAATCCAGCATGAATACACAAGCAAAATAGTGACAGACAAGTGTAGGACAGGCATCGTGCACAGGCACAGAAACAATCATGCGGATGAGCGGGCTCTCAGGCGCCATGCCCGAAAACTGGCCAATAAGCCGGCCACAGACGCAACACCGTGAACGCCAGCATGCCGAACACGATGGTCTGCAGCATGTTGCGGCGCCACAGGTAATAGCCGAGCGCGGCCAGGCCGCCCAGCAGCTTCGGGTTGTCCAGCCCCAGCTGCAGTTCGCCCTGCTGTCCCAGCACCAGGTCCGGACCGACGATGGCGGCCAGCGCGCAAGCCGGCGCGTAGCGCAGCATCTCCTGCACGCGCGGCGGAATCGTGACGCGGTGGCCGATCAGCCAGAAGGTGCTGCGGGTGCACGCCGTGGCCACGCCCAGCACCAGGATCACGATCCAGATTTCCCAGTCAGCCACGGCGCACCTTGTTGGACGTTTCCTCGCACACCATGGCGGTGCCCATGCCGAGCAGTACCGCCACCAGCAAGCCGAGTTTATAGGGCAAGGCATGCGCCAGCACCGCCACCACGCCGGCCACCAGCACGCCTACCAGCGCCGGCTTGTTGATGATCAGCGGTACCATGATGCACAGGATGGCCAGCGTGCCGGCAAAGCCGAGCTGCCATTCGGCCGGCACCGCGCTGCCGAGGAACACACCGATCAGCGAACCGATCTGCCAGGCGCACCAGTTCGGATACATCAAGCCTTTCAGGAACGACAGCTTGCCCGGCGCCGGCGTCGATTGCGGGTAGTGGCGCAGGAACAAGGCGATGCTGATGTCGCCGGAGATATAGCCGAGATAAAAGCGCTGGCGCAGCGGCAGGTGCGCGAAATGCGGCCCCAGCAGCGCGGAAAAGATCACGAAACGCAGGTTGACCACCAGTGCGGTGGCGAAGATCACCCAGACCGGCGCACCGGCGGCGATCAGCGGCAGCGACGCCAGCTGGGCCGAGCCGGCAAACGCGACCAGGGTCATGCCGGCCGCCTGCCACACCGTCAAGCCGCCCTTGACCATGGCCACGCCGACCACCATGCCCCAGGCGCCGATGCCGAACAGGGTCGGCAAGCCGGTCTGCAACCCGGCGCGGAAGGCGGAGGGGTCGGGACGGTCGAACTCGTGCGGGATGGGTGGCGCGCCCATGGCCCGGTGCGGCAGGCTCATGTCGCAGTCCTGCAACGATGACAACGCATGAGCGGAATGACGGGCAGGAATCGGGTGGACATGAAGCAGGCAGGTGACAGAGCGTGTGAATTTCTGAAAAGAAACTCTACTCAACAATAATCGTTGCACTATTCTACCGGACCATTCCGGCGAACAGGGTGAATCCGTTAGAATCATGCCTTTGCGGAACGGATAAATCCTGTTCCTTGAGCGCGCGTTTAATTTTGCTGACGGAGAAGTGAATGAACCAGAAGAACATCCCTGCTGTCGAACTGGAAGCCAAGGACTTGCCGGCCTACTGCCCGAACCCGGCCATGTCGCTGTGGTCTTCGCACCCGCGCGTGTTCCTGGACTTCGACCACGACGGCAACGCCCGCTGCCCGTACTGCGGCACCCAGTACCATGTGGCGCCGGGCGCCATGGGCCACCACTGATCTTCTCTCCCTGACGGGGCCGCACCGGCCATCGAATGCATCCCTGACGCACCATGAGCCGCTACTGCGCCGATTGCCATGGATTGTTTTCCGCGATGCCGGCGTACCGCGCACCCGCCTGGCTGCCGGGCGGGCACCTGCAGACGATCTATCCGGCCACCTGCATCGCCAAACCCGCGGTGGCGTTCCGGCGCGAACGCTGGGACACGCCGTGCGGGGCCGACTTCATCGACCTCGACCTGGTCGATGCGCCTGCCGCCTCCAGCGCCAACGCCAGCCCCGGCGCGTCCGATGCGCCGTGCGTGCTGCTGTTCCACGGCCTCGAAGGCTCGTCCGACAGTCACTATGCCCGCGCCCTGATGGCGCAGGTAGCGGCGCGCGGCTGGCACGGCGTGATCCCGCACTTCCGCGGCTGTTCCGGCGAAGCCAACCTGGCGCCGCGCTTCTACCACTCTGGCGACGCCGAGGAACTCGACTGGATCATCCGCCGCCTGCGCCCGCGCTATCGCGGCCCTCTGTACGTGGCCGGCGTCTCGCTCGGCGGCAACGCGTTATTGCGCTGGCTGGGCGAACAACAGCATGGCGCCGCCATCGTCGACGCCGCGGTGGCCGTGTCCGCGCCGCTCGACCTGGCGGCCGGCGGCGCCGCCCTCTCCACCGGCCTGAACCGCGTTTATACGCGCATGTTCCTGGAAACATTGAAACCCAAGGCGCTGGCCAAGCTGGAACAATTTCCTGGACTATTCGACCGCGAACGCCTGCTGGCCGCGCGCGATCTGTATGCCTTCGACAACGTCGTCACCGCGCCGCTGCACGGCTACCGCGACACCGACGATTACTGGCACCGCGCCAGCGCCCGGCACGTGCTGCACGACATCGTCGTGCCGACGCTGGTGCTGAACGCGCGCAACGACCCGTTCCTGCCCGGCCGCCACCTGCCGGCCAGCGCAGCGCCCGCGGTGACGCTGGAATACCCGGACGGCGGCGGCCACGTCGGCTTTCCCACCGGTCCCTTCCCGGGCCGCATCGATTGGCTGCCGCGACGCATCTTGTCTTTCTTCGACGACGTGGCGGGACGACCCGATCCGCATCCGCCGGCGGACCACATGCGCGCGCCGGACGCCGGCCGACTGTGCCAAGCTTGAGTGCATGGACGATATCGTAAAACAGGCAATGGCCAAGTGGCCGAACGTGCCCCACTGCTACGGCTGGCTGGGGCTGGACGCGCGCGGCGCCTGGCGCATGCGCGACGAAGCGGCGCAGCAGGCCGATGCGCCCGGCGACAAGCTGGCCAACGAAGCGCTGGTCGGCTTCATCGAGCGCAACTATGCGGCGGACGAGCGCGGCTGCTGGTATTTCCAGAACGGTCCGCAGCGGGTCTACGTCAACCTGGAAAGCACGCCGTTCATCGCGCGTACCGATCCGGCCCACGGCCTGGTGCTGCACACCGGCGCGCCCGCGGGCGTGCCCGAGCGCGCCTTCCTGAGCGAGGCCGGGCAGTGGCTGCTGGGTCTGGGCGCGCGCATCGCCCAGGTCGACGACCGCGACGCCGCGCAATTGCTGCAGGCGCTGGAACTGGATGGCAAGCCGGCCAGTGACGACGCCGTGCTGGCCTGGCTCGGCGGCGGACCGGGCGCGCTGGCGCTGCGTTGGCAGGAACGGCGCATTCCGGTCGAACACATCGGCGCGGACGAGGCGCCGGCACGGTTCGGGTTCGTGCGGCGCCCGGATCGGCTGTTTGCTTGATCAGCGTCGTCCCCGCGCAGGCGCACTACTGTCCAAGATAGTATTGCTGGCCTAAAAACCGTCGTCCCCGCGAAGGCGGGGACCCATACTGAGTGTCAAAAGTTGGTATTTTTGAAGCATTCTGACTGCTTCCAGCTACCAAATTTTCTTGCTCAGTATGGATCCCCGCCTTCGCGGGGACGACGAGTTATTGGCTAGGAATGATTTTTACGTTACTGCTAGCAACAAAAACTGCTTAAGGCAGAGACAACGATCGTCTTGGACAGCAGTGCGCGCAGGCGGGGACCCATGCTGAATAACCGATTACCGCAAACTCGATCGATCGCAATAGGCACATGAGATCGACCTTGGTTCTTACGTATGGGTTCCCGCCTGCGCGGGAACGACGGCTATTCTGCCGACATCGGCCGAGACATCCAGCTCAATCCCTCTCCTTCTTCTCCTTCTTGTCTTCCTTCTGCTTCGCCTGCAACTCCCGTTCGCGTGCATCGATCACCGCCTGGTCGTAGAACGACACGTCCTTCGCCTTGCGCGCCAGGTTCAACTGGTCGACCGCGGCCGGCAGTGCGCCGGACAGCACGTAGGATTCGGCCAGCGCCATGTGCTGCAGCGCGATCTTGCCCTGCGCGGAATAGGTCTGGGCCAGCTGGTCGTACAGCTTCGGCTCGGCGCGGTATTGCTGCACCTGGTCGCGCAGGAAGGTCGCGGCCCGGTCCAGCTTGCCGTCCGCGATCAGGGCGGCGGCGTACTGGCGCGCCAGCGCGCGCGACAGCGGGAACTTCTGGTGCGCCGCCTCCGCATCCTGCACCGCCTGCGCCAGCAGTTCCTTCGGCTGGCCCGGCGCCAGCTTGATCTCGGTGCCGAGCGCGGCGAACATGGCGCTGCCGTCGGAACCGGGCCGCTCGCTCGAAAACACGCCCGGCCGCGGCTTCATCGAGGCGCGCGCCTTGTCCAGCCATTCCTGCGCCGCCTTCAGGTCGCCCTGCTTCAGGGACCAGTACGACATGCCGTACATGGCGGCGGTCTGGTGCTGCGTGTTCTGCTCGGCCAGCTGCGTCTCGAACACGCCGCGCGCTTCCTCGCGCCCTTTCTGGCTTTCGTCCTGCAGCACGCGGATGCGCGCGCGCACCAGGTGGAACTCGATGCTGTCGGGCCGGATGCGGCCCGGCTTGGGCGCCTCGCGGATGCGCGCCTGGATGTCGGCGATGCGCTCGCCGGTCAGTGGGTGGCTGCTGAGCCAGGCCGGGGCCTCGTCGTACAGGCGGCTGCTGCTCTGCAGGCGCTTGAAGAAGGCGACCATGCCCGAGGTGTCGTAGCCGGCGTTGCGCATGGTCTGGAAGCCGACGCGGTCGGCCTCGCGCTCGGCGTCGCGGCTGAAATTCAGCTGGCGCTGGATGGCCAGCCCCTGCCCGCCCATCATGACGCCCATCGCCGCGTCGGCACCGCCGCCGGCCTTGCCGACCAGCGCCGCCAGGATCAGCGCCGCCAGCGGCAGCAGCGCATCCTGCTTCTGCTGGCCGATCATGCGCGCGATGTGGCGCTGCGACACGTGGCCGATCTCGTGCGACAGTACCGACGCCAGCTCGGATTCGCTCTGCGCCGCCAGCAGCAGCTGCGAGTGCGCGGCGATGAAGCCGCCCGGCAGCGCGAACGCATTGATCATCGGATCGCGCACGACGAAGAAGAAATAATCGGCATTGGTCTCGCCGCGCGCGCCCGGCGACGCGGACACCAGCGCATCGCCGAAATTGTTCATGAACTCGACGACCTGGTCGTCGTCGAGGTAATCGCGGTCGCGCCGGATGTCGTTCATGATCTCTTCGCCGAGCTTGCGCTCGAGCACCGGAGACAGGTCGGCGCGCGCGGTATCGCCCAGCGTCGGCAAGCCGACGGTGTCGGCGGAGCGCAGCACCGGCGTGGTCGGCACGGTCGGCACGGTCGGCAGCGCCGGCGCGGCGGCGCTGCCGGTGGCCAGGCAGGCGGCCAGCAGCATGTGCGACAGGCGCGCGCGCGGACGAAGCACGCGCGCCGGCGCGCCCGGCAAGCGACGCCATGGTGAAAGCTGCAACAGCGCTGGAATCGGGATCGGTTTCACGGTGCTATGATAACCGCATCCCGGCGCGCCGATCGCCGGGCCGATCCTTTGTTACCGCGTCCCGACAGTCCGACACATCACCGATGACCGATTCCACCGCTCCCGCTTCCGCTTCTACCCCCGCCGCTCCCAATGCCGCCGCCTCCGGCGCCAGCCCGCTGACCCACTTCGACGCCACCGGCCAGGCCCACATGGTCGACGTCGGCGCCAAGCACGACACCCACCGCATCGCGGTCGCGGCCGGCACCATCCGCATGCAGCCGGAAACCCTGGCGCTCATCACGTCGGGTAGCGCCAGGAAGGGCGACGTGCTCGGCATCGCGCGCATCGCCGCGATCATGGGCGCCAAGCGCACCAGCGACCTGGTGCCGCTGTGCCATCCGCTGGCGATCACGCGGGTGGCGGTCGACTTCGAGGTCGATGAGGCGAACAACAGCGTCCATTGCCGGGCGCAGGTGGAAACCCATGGCAAGACCGGGGTCGAGATGGAAGCGCTCACCGCCGTGCAGGTAGGATTGCTGACCATCTACGACATGTGCAAGGCGGCGGACCGCGGCATGGTGATGACCAATGTGCGGGTGCTGGAAAAGCATGGCGGCAAGTCGGGCGACTGGACCGCCGCATTATAAGGCTGGCGTCTATCCAGCATCCCAGCGTGGTTTCGCCAAGCGGCAAGACAGTGCAACGCTGTCACTGCCGCCGCCATCGTCTGGTCCCGGCCATCCCTGCATGACCGGTTCATGTGGGTATCGGGCGCCATTGCTTGTCCAACGACCGGCCTTCTTGCTTTCCTCCAAGCTCGATCAATACCCGATGACTGAATAGCAAGCAAAACTTGCCATTTTGCCCTCAAGTGTCGGCAAAACACGCCAATCGCGCGCACCAAAAACGGATTTGACTTAAAATATTTCCGTACATCAATTAGTATTTACCGGACTCACAACTGCCGACTCCTGGCTGGCGCACCCTGCGCGCGCCATACGCAACGTGGCTGAGGCCGCGTCAATCACCATCTCGGAGAACCCATCCATGTTTCGAAATATGAAGGTCGGCACGCGGCTGATCGTTTGCTTCCTGGCCGTGGCCTTGCTCGGCGTCGTCGTCGCCGGCATCGGCATCCACAACATGGACCAGATGAACGAACGCGCCAGGATCCTGTACCAGCGCGAACTGCTCGGCGTGTCGTACGCCAAGGAAGCGAATATCAACCTCATCTACATCAACCGCGCCCTGCGCGGTGCGATGCTGGCCGCCACCGAGAAGCGCCGCCAGACCTCGCTGGAGAATGTCGAGGTGTTCAAGAAGACCATGCAGCAGTACCTCGACCTGGCCCGTCCGCTGTTCAACACCGAGGAAGGCAAGCAGAAATTCGCCGAGCTGGACGCCCAGTTGCGCGCCTATAACGACGTAATCGCCGAGCTGGCGCGGCGCACCCGGGCCGAAGAGCTGCAGGCGCAGCGCGATTCGGTCGTCTACCTGTTCGACACTTTCATGCCGCGCTCCAACGAGATCGACGACAAGATGACGGAACTGGCCAGGCTCAAGGAAAAGACCGCACTGCAGACCGACCAGGAAAACATGGCCGCCTACGAACACAGCCGCGGCCTGATGCTGATCCTGGCACTGTGCAGCCTGGCGGCCGGCGTCGTCCTGGGCGTGCTGATCACCCGCAGCCTGACCCGCCAGCTGGGCGGCGAGCCGGCCTACGCCGCCGAAGTCGCCAACCGCATCGCCTCGGGCGACCTGGTCAGCGAGGTGCAGTTGCGCGCCGACGACCGCGCCAGCTTGCTGTTTGCGATGAGCACGATGCGCGCCAAGCTGGCCGAGATCGTCACCCAGGTGCGCGGCGGCACCGATGCCATCGCCTCGGCCTCCGGCCAGATCGCGGCCGGCAACCTGGACCTGTCCTCGCGCACCGAAGAGCAGGCCAGCTCGCTGGAAGAAACCGCATCCTCGATGGAAGAACTGACTTCGACCGTCAAGCAGAACGCCGACAATGCGCGCCAGGCGAATGCGCTGGCGATGACCGCCTCCAGCACGGCCAGCAAGGGCGGCGCCGTGGTGGCGCAGGTGGTCGAGACCATGGGCTCGATCAGGGATTCGTCTTCCAAGATCGTCGACATCATCGGCGTCATCGACGGCATCGCCTTCCAGACCAACATCCTGGCGCTGAATGCCGCCGTGGAAGCGGCGCGCGCCGGCGAGCAGGGCCGCGGGTTCGCGGTCGTGGCCGGCGAGGTACGCACGCTGGCGCAGCGTTCGGCCGCCGCCGCCAAGGAAATCAAGCAATTGATCGGCGACTCGGTCAGTAAGGTCGAAAGCGGCAGCCAGCTGGTCGACCAGGCCGGCGGCACCATGCACGAAGTGGTGGAAAGCATCCAGCGCGTGGCCGACATCATGAGCGAGATCACCGCGGCCAGCCAGGAACAGACTGCCGGTATCGAGCAGATCAACCAGGCGATCATCCAGATGGACAATGTCACCCAGCAGAATGCCGGGCTGGTCGAGGAAGCCGCGGCGGCCTCGGAAGCGCTGCAGGAGCAGGCCGGCAAGCTGTCGGGGCTGGTCAGTTTGTTCCGGGTGGAGATGACGCAGGCGGCGCAGGCAGCCGTGCCCGCCAAGGCGCCTGTCAAAGCGACGCTTGCCAAGGCAGCCATCAAGGCCTCGTTGCCCGCGCCGGTCAAATCGGTGGCGGCGCCGTCCAAGGCGGCAAGCGCCGCGCCGGCGGCGCGTCCTGCGGCGAAGGTGCCGGCGCCGGCGGGCGATGGGGATTGGGAAGAGTTTTGATCCGCTCGTAAAGACCCTGCCATCCTTGCTGCATGGTAAATTGATCGTTTTCACTACGGCTGCCTGAACGGCGCCGTGGCTCGATCATCAGCAGACAGGACAAGGCAGGATGAAGACACGTATCAAAACATGCTTGCCGGCGCTGGCAGCCGCGGCGCTGGTCACGGCCGCTGCCGTGGCAACCATGACCCCGGCGCTGGCGGCCGCGCCGCGCGGTTTCACGGTCGAGGACCTGGTGGCGATGGAGCGCGCCGGCACCCCGGTGGTGTCGCCCGACGGATCGCGCATCGTGTATCCGGTGCGCAGTACCGACCTGGCCAAGAACAAGGGCCACACCGATTTGTTCCTGGTCGACCTGCGCGCCGCCAACCCGGCGCCGCAGCGCCTGACCGCCGACGCCGCCAGCAGCACCGAGCCGGAATGGTCGAATAGCGGCGACGCCCTGTATTTCCTGTCGACCCGCTCGGGTTCGTCGCAAGTCTGGCGCCTGCCGCTGGCCGGCGCCAAGCCCGGCGCCGCGACCCAGGTGACCGACCTGCCGCTCGACGTCGATGCCTTCCGCATTTCCCCCGCCAACGACCGCATCGCCGTCAGCATGGCGGTGTTCCGCGACTGCGCCGACCTGGCCTGCACCAGGCGCCGCACCGAGGCGCACGAGCAGGACAAGGCCACCGGCAAAGTCTACGACCGCCTGTTCGTACGCCACTGGGACACCTGGGCCGACGGCCGCAACGCCGTGCTGTATTCGCTGCCGCTGGACGCGGCCGGCCGTGCCGGCGGCACGCCGGTCAGCCTGTCCGGTTCGCTCGACGGCGACGTGCCTTCGAAGCCGTTCGGCGACCGCGAGGAATTCCGCTTCAGCCCGGACGGCAGGAACATCGTGTTTTCGGTGCGTATCGCCGGCAAGACCGAAGCCTGGTCGACCAATTTCGACCTGTACACGGTCCCGGCCGCCGGCGGCCAGGCGCCGCGCAACCTGACGGCCGACAATCCGGCCTGGGATACCAAGGGCGTGTTTTCTCCGGACGGCCGCACCCTGGCCTACCTGGCCATGGCGCGTCCCGGTTTCGAGGCCGACCGCTACCAGGTCATGTTGATGGACGTCGCCAGCGGCAGCAAGCGCAAGCTGGCGGCCGACTGGGACCGCTCGCCCGGCAACCTGCAATGGACCCAGGACGGCAAGTCGCTGGTGGTCGATGCCGAGGACATTGGCCAGCACCGCCTGTTCAGCATCGATATCGCCGGCGGCAAGGTGACGCCGCTGACGGGCAAGGGGTCGATCGGCGGCTACGACGTGCGCGGCGGCACCCTCGCCTACACCCAGACCAGCCTGTCATCCGGCGCACAATTGTTTTCGATGAAGCTGGGCGGCGCGGCGCCGACGCAATTGACGCACCTGAACGCCGAGCGCCTGGCCGACGTGCGCTGGGGCGAGGCGGAACAGTTTTCGTTCAAGGGCGCCAACGGCGACACGGTGTACGGCCACGTGATGAAACCGTGGAACTATGAACCGGGCAAACGATACCCGGTCGCCTTCCTGGTGCATGGCGGCCCCCAGGGCAGCTTCGGCAACGGCTGGAGCTACCGCTGGAATCCGCAAGTGTACGCCGGCGCCGGCTACGCCACCGTGTTCATCGATTTCCATGGTTCCACCGGCTATGGCCAACGATTCACCGACGCCATCAGCGGCGACTGGGGCGGCAAGCCGCTGGAAGACCTGCAAAAGGGTCTCGCCGCGGCGGTCGGCAAGTATGCGTGGCTGGACCGCGGCAACGCCTGCGCGCTGGGCGCGTCCTATGGCGGCTACATGATGAACTGGATCGAGGGCAATTGGCCGGACGGCTTCAAGTGCATCGTCAACCACGACGGCGTGTTCGATACGCGCGGCATGGCGTATGCCACCGAGGAACAATGGTTCACCGATTGGGAAAACGGCGGCCCCTATTTCCAGGTGCCGGAAAAGCACGAACGCTTCAACCCGGTCCTGTTCGTGAACAAATGGAAGACCCCGATGCTGGTGGTGCAAGGCGACCTCGACTTCCGCATCCCGACCGCGCAGGGCCTGTCGACCTTCACCGCGCTGCAGCGGCGCGGCATCGACAGCAAACTGCTGGTGTTCCCGGACGAAAATCACTGGGTCTTGAAGCCGGCCAATTCGCTGCTGTGGCATCGCACGGTGTTCGACTGGCTCGATCACTACCTGAAGCATTGACACTGGATGAGCTTTTTAGGATCGCGCCCGGCGTCATCGCCATCGAATGGCGTGCTGGCCGCATCATTGTCCTGGCGCAAAATGCGGGAGACATGACGCTAGAGTGCACGATCGTCTAGTCAAAAGTAGCCGGCTTCCCACATACGTGGCCAATGCATGCCCGAATTGGCGGCCTGCTCGGCGCCGCGCAGCGGCACATGGCGTGCACGGTCTGCCAGGGTTGGCGCCACGGACCAGCCCAGCAGGCAGGCGGCAAACACCACCAGCATCGCCGTGACAGGCCGCCTGGCTGCAGGCGCATCGCTGCAGGCGGCCTGCGGCGCCAGCGCACGCACCCACCCGGCAGCGCAGCCGACTACCAGCACGACTGCCAGCCGGCTTTGCGGCATGACGAACACGCCGGAAAACAGGGCGTCCACCATAATGGCCAGGATCGCCGCCAGGAACATCACGCAGGTTTCCTGCTGACGCCGGTCGGATTGTGCCAGGCCTGCCATGGCACGCAGGAATGCCCGCATCCCCACGCCAATCGCGCCGAAGAGACATAAAAGGGCCGGTAAGCCCCACTCCACCGCCACCTGCAAGATCCAATCATGCGGATGGGCGCCGATCTTCAGGTCGGCGCCGTAATGGGCAAAGTGCAATGGCCCGACGCCCAGCCACGGATGTGCAACAATCAATTGCACCGCGCGTGACCAGAGGAACTGGCGGCCGGAAGCGGGATCGGACGTGGTACGCGCCATCACATTGTCCACGTTGCCGAGCGGCTGCAGCCCGGCGCACTCTGGCAACAGCACGAACAACAAGACATACAGCGCGCAGCCCGCCAGTGCCGTCGCCATCATGGCTCTCAGGAATCCATGCGCATGACGGCCACGCAGGCAGAGCACCGCCACGCCTCCGGCCGCCAATGCGACCAGGCTGGCGCGCGCCTCGCCCACGTACAGCAGGGACCACCAGAAGGCGGCCAGCGCAAACCATGCACGGCGTCGCATGCCGCCCGGAGGCGCCTGCTGGTACGACAGAATGATCAGTGGCAGTAAGGCTGTCTGCGTGTGATTAAGAAAACGCACGTTACTGAAGCCGATGGCCAGACTGTGGATACCGATTTGATAACCGTTGGCAAGCGCGGCCGCATACATCAACATCACACGCAGCGAATAGAACAGACAGGCAAGGCCTACCCATTGCAAGACGCGCTCGACGGCATCGCCTCCGCCACGAGCAACCTCGGCATGCACCACGTGCGCGAGCAGCACCAGCAACAGGATGCTCGACCACTCGTACAGTGCATGGCGCGGCGACCAGGCGGCCAGCGCAGAGACCAGGCCCAACAGGAAAAACGCGGACAAGAACAGTCGTATTGCCCACGGCATCGTGGCTGGCGTCTGAAAAAGCTGTTTGCCGGACACGATCCTGGCGACGCAAACCAGTAGCAGGACAAGTTCCGTACAGCGTTGCAGGTCATGCCCATCGACAAGAAGGAAATTCAGCAGAAGTGCGGTCATCAGGGCTGCCGTGCAAGCAGGCCCTTTCCATGCGATCGAAAACGTGGTTGTCGAAACGATCGGTGTGCCAGGATGCGACATGTGCTTGTCTCGCGCCAGGAGGTAACGGAAACGAAAAAGCCGCCCATGGGGCGGCTTGCGATACTGCGTATGTCAATTAGCTACCGATCGAACCCTTCTCGAGGACAGTTTTCACAGCAGTATTGGTGGTGGCGGCAGCAATCTTCCAGGTGACGGCGCTGTCGCCGATGGTCGGGGTGAAGACGACGTTGGTACCCGACGTGTTCTTGCCGATGTCGGCCAGGGTCAGGGTAATGACGCCATTCGCCTCAACCTTGACAGCGCTGACTTCCTTGGTGGCAGTGAAGGTAGCAGGGAACAGCGCAGGATTATCGGTGGTGTCGCATTTGGCCACTGAACCGGCTTCCTGGCCGCACATGGCGACGGCGGTCTTGTACGGATCGGCTGCCGACAGCGCGTTCGCGGCCTTGGCCTTGGCGGTGTAGTCGCTGTACGCCGGAATGGCGACGGCAGCCAGGATGCCGATGATCGCGACAACGATCATCAATTCGATCAGGGTGAAACCGGCTTCGGCTTTCTTGACAATTTTCGGTGCTTTCATGATATTTCTCCGGATGGGTACGACGTTAAGGGGTACTGCTTGTCTGGTTACTGCTTGCTTCTGCTCTACTCTATGCAAGCGCTGTGCCAGGTCGTTTCCATACGGAATCGTTATTCATGAATTATTGAACAGATCCGTTTTTGCACATTTATGCTTGCCATGTGACAATTTTTGTTACTCCTCGACGGCGCAATTTGTCAGGTCACCGTCTTTGGCATGCCGCTGTCAAAAAATGTCAGCCCAAAATGCAAAAGGGAGCCGCAGCTCCCTTGTTCTTGCCAGGTCCGGCGCAGGCCGGACCCTTGTATCGATCGATTACAGCATGGCCTGCAGCAGGCGCGCCATTTCCGACGGGTTCTTGGTGACCTTGATGCCGCAGGCTTCCATGATTTCCAGCTTGGCTTGCGCAGTGTCGGCGCCGCCCGAGATCAGCGCGCCGGCGTGGCCCATGCGCTTGCCCGGCGGCGCGGTGACGCCAGCGATGAAGCCGACCACCGGCTTCTTCATGTTGTCCTTGATCCAGTACGCAGCGTTGGCTTCGTCCGGGCCGCCGATCTCGCCGATCATGATGACGGCGTCGGTATCCGGATCGTCGTTGAACATCTTCATCACGTCGATGTGCTTCAAGCCGTTGATCGGGTCGCCGCCGATGCCGACTGCCGACGATTGGCCCAGGCCCAGCGCGGTCAATTGACCCACTGCTTCATAGGTCAGGGTGCCCGAGCGCGACACGACGCCGATGCGGCCCTTCTTGTGGATGTGGCCCGGCATGATGCCGATCTTGATTTCGTCCGGAGTGATCAGGCCCGGGCAGTTCGGGCCCAGCAGCAGGGTCTTGCTGCCGGCCTTGGCCATGCGATCCTTGACTTCCATCATGTCACGGACCGGGATGCCTTCGGTGATGCAGATCGCCAGGTCCAGTTCGGCTTCCACGGCTTCCCAGATCGCGGCGGCGGCGCCTGCCGGCGGCACGTAGATCACGGACACGTTGGCGCCAGTTTCCTTCTTGGCTTCGGCGACGTTGGCAAAGATCGGGATGCCTTCGAAGTCTTCGCCGGCTTTCTTCGGATTCACGCCGGCAACGAAAGCTTCGCGGCCGTTCGCGTAATCGCGGCACATGCGGGTGTGGAACTGGCCGGTCTTGCCGGTGATGCCCTGGGTGACTACTTTGGTGTCTTTATTGATGAGAATCGACATTTTCTTTCCTTCGCGAATTAGGCTTGACCGGCGGCAGCGGCAACGACCTGCTTCGCTGCATCTTCCATCGTATCGGCGGCAATGATCGGCAGGCCGGATTCGGCCAGCATCTTCTTGCCCAGGTCTTCGTTGGTGCCCTTCATGCGCACGACCAGCGGCACTTGCAGCGACACGGCCTTGGAAGCGGCGATCACGCCTTCGGCGATGACGTCGCAACGCATGATGCCGCCGAAGATGTTGACCAGGATTGCCTTCAGGCCTGGGTTTTTCAGCATGATCTTGAACGCTTCGGTGACCTTCTCGGCGGTGGCGCCGCCGCCCACGTCCAGGAAGTTGGCAGGTTCGCCGCCGAACAGCTTGATCGTGTCCATGGTGGCCATGGCCAGGCCGGCGCCGTTCACCAGGCAGCCGATGTTGCCGTCCAGCGAGATATAGGCCAGGTCGAATTTCGATGCCTCGACTTCGGCCGCGTCTTCCTCGTCCAGGTCGCGGTAGGCGACGATGTCCGGGCGGCGGAACAGGGCGTTCGGGTCGAAATTGAACTTGGCGTCCAGGGCGATCACTTTACCGTCGCCGGTCAGGATCAGCGGGTTGATCTCGGCCAGCGATGCGTCGGTTTCCCAGTAGGCTTTGTACAGGCCTTGCAGGTTGGTGCGGGCGGCTTCGATCGAGCCTTCCGGCACGCCGATCTTGCGGGCGATGTCATCGGCTTCGGCATCGGTCAAGCCGACTTTCGGGTCGATGGCGATGCTGTGGATCTTTTCCGGGTTGCTGTGCGCGACTTCTTCGATGTCCATGCCGCCTTCCGACGAGGCCATCAGCACGACCTTCTGGGTGACGCGGTCGGTGACCAGCGACACGTACAGTTCCTTCTTGATGTCGGCGCCTTCTTCGATCAGCAGGCGGTTGACCTTCTGGCCTTCCGGGCTGGTCTGGTGGGTGATCAGCTGCATGCCCATGATCTGGTTGGCGTACTCGCGCACCTGATCGATCGACTTGGCGACCTTCACGCCGCCGCCCTTGCCGCGGCCGCCAGCATGGATCTGCGCCTTGACTACCCAGACCGGGCCGCCCAGCTCTTCAGCTGCCTTGACGGCCTCGTCCACCGACATGCACGGAATGCCGCGCGGAACGGTCACTCCGAACTTTCGGAGGATTTCTTTGCCCTGATACTCATGGATTTTCATGCTGGCTTCCCTTCTCTGTTACTGATTAAGAAATGCGGTTGGAATAAAGATTCGAACAACTAAGCGACAAAACCGGATACTAACCCGGTACCGCCTTCAATACCCAGCGCGGATAATAGGTCTCGACGACGGGGCCGTCGAGGCGCAGGGCGTGGCAGCGGCCGAGTTCATAGGGACGCTCGGGCGAGGCATCGCCCGGGCGGCTTTCCATGGCGTCGTCGGACCAGGCTTGCAATGCCGCGGTGGGCAGGACCTGGGCCAACTCGGTCAGGTGCGTGCAGCCGAGGACGCCGGACAGGCGGTCCTTCAAATGCAGCCGGAAATGGTTCAGCAGCGACAAGCCGATCAGCTTCTGGTAGGCAGGGGCAATGGTGTCGCAATGGCCGGGAAAGGGCACGGCGTCGGAGGCGGCTTGCGCATCGACGATGGTCATGTCACGGTCAATCGTCACGCGCAGCTTGAGATCGTGGACCGGCACGCCGCCGGGGCGGTGACCGGACGGCAGTTCGATGTCATGCGGTTTTATGTCGCGGATGCAGGCGTCAAGGTCCCACAAACCATCGTCGCGTGCATACGCTTCAACGGTAATGGCGCGCGTATGCCGAAGCTGACGCGGAGCGGGTGAAGACAAGGGCATAAAAACCAATGCCGACATGCGGCGATAAAAGTATTGCAGCCGTGTGCCTGATGCACGTTGCCGCAGCTTCTACGGCAACAACCGCTCTTGCGGCGCTGCTTAAACCATGAAAGTTTAGCACAGCGCGCCAGCCATGTGGCGGTTGGAACGGCGATACCGGAATTATGAAGGGAAGATAAAAGAAATTCGGCCGACAAGGCCGACAGGCGGCGACACGGCCGAATAATCGATGCCGGCCAGCCGCGCAGCGGAGACAGGCCAGGACTGTGACGACAGAGAAATGCGCAATGAACAGCGCCTGCTTGCTGCGGAGATCGGCTTCCGCGACTACTCGTCGTCGTCCTCGCGCCCCTGCATCGCATTGCGTACGGCACCCTGGGAAAAACCGCGCGCCAGCATGAAGCGCATTTGCTTGCTGCGCTCGGCCGCATCCTGGGCGACGCGGCCGAACTTGCGCTGCCAGACTTCCCTGGCGCGCGCCAGTTCGGTGGAAGCGAGCTCGGATTTCAACTCGGCCAGGTCCTCCCCCTTCACGCCATGCTGCTGGAGTTCGGAGAGGACCCGGCTGTTGCCGTAGCGGCCGGCGCGGCGATGCACCAGCGATTCGGCAAACCGTTCCTGCGACAGCCAGTTGTTCTTTTCGAGGAAGTCGAGCAACGCCTCGACGTCGTCGCCTTCCTCGGCGTGGCGGGCCAGCTTGCGCCCCAGTTCGAGCCGGCTGTGCTCGCGCGTCGAAAGATACTTCAACGCGCGCCCCTTCAAACTGAGCTGCTGGCGCACCATCCGCTACCGGCCCCCGACGATTACTCTTCGACGGCCGTGGCGGCCACCGGGGCGGCAGCCTCGGCACCGGCCGCGACCGGCGGCAGTTCGCGCACGCCGAGGGCGGCACGGACCTTGTTCTCGATCTCGCGCGCCAGGGCCGGGCGGTCCTTCAAGAACTGGCGGGCATTGTCCTTGCCCTGGCCGATACGTTCGCCGCCATAGCTATACCAGGAACCCGCCTTCTCGACCAGCTTGTTGTCCACGCCCAGGTCGATGATCTCGCCTTCGCGCGACGTGCCTTCGCCATACAGGATGTCGAAGTGGGCTTCCTTGAACGGCGGCGCGATCTTGTTCTTGACGACCTTGACCTTGGTTTCGTTACCGATCACCTCGTCGCCCGACTTGATCGAACCGGTACGGCGGATGTCCATGCGCACGGAGGCGTAGAACTTCAGCGCGTTACCGCCGGTCGTGGTTTCCGGGCTGCCGAACATCACGCCGATCTTCATGCGGATCTGGTTGATGAAGATGACCAGCGTGTTGGTGCGGTTGATCGACGCGGTCAGCTTGCGCAGCGCCTGCGACATCAGTCGGGCCTGCAGGCCCGGCAGCGAGTCGCCCATGTCGCCTTCGATCTCGGCGCGCGGGGTCAGCGCCGCCACCGAGTCGATGACCACCAGGTCGACGCTGCCCGAGCGCACCAGCGCGTCGGTGATTTCCAGCGCCTGCTCGCCGGTGTCCGGCTGCGAGATCAGCAGCTCGTCCAGCTTGATGCCCAGCTTTTGCGCATAGCCGACGTCGAGCGCGTGCTCGGCGTCGATGAAGGCGCAGGTGCCGCCCAGCTTTTGCATCTGGGCGATGGTCTGCAGGGTCAGCGTGGTCTTGCCCGACGACTCCGGACCGTAGATTTCGACGATACGGCCGCGCGGCAGGCCGCCGACGCCGAGCGCGATGTCCAGGCCCAGCGAGCCGGTGGACACGGTTTGCACTTCCTCGACCGGCGTGTTGGCATCCATGCGCATGACCGAGCCCTTGCCGAACTGCTTTTCGATCTGCGCGAGGGCTGCTGCCAGCGCCTTGCCTTTTTCGGCTGCATTTACTGCGGTTTTCTTATCGTCCATAATTTTCTTTCAGTCCTAGAGTCAACCAAGATGTGGGCCGCTCGCGCGATTTCAATAGACAGTACTGTATAAAATCACAGTGGTTTTGGCAAGCTGTATTTGCGTCCGGCTTGACCGATCCGGGGAGCAGGCAACATCGAAAACCGCTGCCTGCCGTGCCGCCGGGAGAACACGCTATCCTTGCCGCACACCATATGGGGCCGCAGCGGCGCGCTTCAACCGCCGCTACCGGCGCGTCGCAGCGGTTTTAGAGGTTTATTTGTTGCGAGTTATCAAACACAATACACGCCGAGGCCAGGCCGCCCCCGCGTCCGCGCTTTCTGAACAATGGAGTGTCACCATGCGTATTCTACTTGCCGAAGATGACAGCGTCCTCGCCGACGGCCTGACGCGTTCGCTGCGCCAGTCCGGTTACGCCATCGACTGCGTCAAGAATGGCCAGGATGCCGATACCGCCCTGTCGACCCAGGAATTCGACCTGCTGATCCTCGACCTCGGCCTGCCGAAGTTGCCGGGCCTGGACGTGCTGCGCCGCCTGCGCGCGCGCGGCTCGCTGCTGCCGGTGCTGATCCTCACCGCGGCCGACTCGATCGAGCAGCGCGTGAACGGCCTGGACGCCGGCGCCGACGACTACATGCCCAAGCCGTTCGCCCTGTCCGAACTGGAGGCGCGCGTGCGCGCCCTCACCAGGCGCGGCCAGGGCGGCGGCTCCAGCACGATCCGCCACGGCCCGCTGGTGTACGACCAGGTCGGGCGCAGCGCTTCCATCGACGACCAGATGCTCGATTTGTCGGCGCGCGAGCTGGGCCTGCTGGAAATCCTGCTGGCGCGCACCGGGCGCCTGGTGTCCAAGGAGCAGCTGGTCGACCACCTGTGCGAATGGGGCGAAGAGGTGTCGAACAACGCCATCGAGGTCTATGTGCACCGCCTGCGCAAGAAGATCGAGACCGGCGGCATCCGCATCGCCACCGTGCGCGGCCTGGGCTATTGCCTGGAGCGCTATGCCGACGGCGCCCGCAAGACGGCCGACGCCGCCAACGGCGGCGCGTGAAGCGCTTCACGGCACGCCGGCCTCGTTCGCCGCATCCTGTGCCGCCACATCCGGGCGCGCCGGAACCGCTGTATTCTCCGCCGCGGCCCGAACCCGAGGAAAGCATCCAGCATTCGCTGTTCGGCGAAATCCTCGACTGGATGCTGGCGCCGCTGCTGCTGCTGTGGCCGATGAGCATCGCGATCACCTACCTGGTGGCGAAATCGATCGCCAACCAACCGTTCGACCATGCGCTGGAAGACAGCGTCACCGTGCTGGCGCAGCAGGTCAAGGAAGTCGGCGGCAAGGTGACGGCGCGCCTGCCCGGCAGCGCGCGCGACATCCTGCGCGCCGACGACGTCGACAGCGTGTACTTCCAGATCAGCGGGCCGCAGGGAGACGTCGTCGACGGCGACCGCGACCTGCCGCAGCCGCCGCCGGACGATGCCGAGCGCAGCGGGCGCGTACACTTCCGCAACGCCAGCCTGCACGGCGCGCCGCTGCGCGTGGCCTATGCCTGGGTCAATTTGCAGCCGCTGCTGGACCCGAACGCCGAGCCGCGCCTGGCCCTGGTGCAGGTGGCCGAGACGCTCGATAAACGCGCGCGCCTGGCCAACGAAATCATCAAGGGCGTGATTTTGCCGCAGTTCATTATCCTGCCGGTGATCCTGGCGCTGGTCTGGTTCGCCCTGTCGCGCGGCCTGTCGCCACTGGCGCAATTGCAGGAGCGCATCCGCGCACGCCCGCCGGACGACCTGTCGCCGATCGACTCGCGCCAGGTGCCGGAAGAGATTTCGCCATTGGTCGGCTCGCTGAACGACATGCTGGCGCGCGTGGCCCACACCATCGATGCCCAGAAGCGTTTCATCGCCGACGCCGCGCACCAGATGAAGACGCCGCTGGCCGGCATGCGCATGCAGTCCGAACTGGCGCTACGCCAGGTCGATCCCGGCGAGATCCACCGTTCGCTGGAGCAGCTGGCCAAGAGTTCGGAATCGGCCACGCGCCTGGTCAACCAGCTGCTGGCGCTGGCGCGCGCCGAAAACCAGCCGCACGCCGGCGCCGCCCTGGCGCCGCTCGACCTGGCGGCGCTGGCCAGAAGCGTGGTGCTGGACTGGGTGCCAGCCTCGTTCGCGCACGACATCGACCTCGGCTACGAGGACCCGGACGGCGAACTGGCGGTCGACGGCAGCGCCATCATGCTGCGCGAACTGCTGTCGAACCTGATCGACAATGCGCTGCGCTACACGCCCGCCCAGGGCAGCGTGACCGTGCGCGTGCGCGCCAGCTCCGGCCTGGCGCTGCTGGAAGTGGAAGACACCGGCCCCGGCATCGCCCCCGGCGAGCGCCCACGCGTGTTCGAGCGCTTCTATCGCATCCTCGGTTCGAACGCGCCCGGCTCCGGCCTCGGGCTGGCGATCGTGCGCGAGATCGCCCAGCAGCACGGCGCCGACATCGACATTTTCAATAATCCGCGCAGCACCCATAAAAAATTCCCGGGCAGCCTGTTCCGGCTGACGTTCCCGCCACCCGCCGTCCCCGACAACGATGCCGACTGACTCCCGCCCCGTCCCGGCGCCCTCCACACCGGACCCGAACCTCGAACACCTGCACATCGAGCGCATCCGCCAGGAGCGCGCCCGGCACTGGATACGTGCGCGGCGGCTGGTGACGATCCTGCTGTGCCTGTGGCTGGCGACCGGCTTCGGCACCGTGTTCTTCGCGCGCGACCTGGCGCACCTTTCCGTGTTCGGCTGGCCGCTGTCGTTCTACCTGGCGGCCCAGGGCGCCTCGCTGATCTATCTCGCCATCATCGGTTTCTACGCCTGGCGCATGCGCCTGCTTGACCGCCGTTTCACGCAACAGCTGGAAGGCCGGCCATGAACGCGCCCGCCCCCATCGGCACGCGCGAAAAGACGCAGCGCTATTTCCGCCGCCTGACGCGCTACTACCTGTGGTTCACGGCCTGCTTCGGCCTGTTCCTGGCGGCGCTGGCGATCCTGGAAAAGGAAGGCATGCCGCGCCAGTGGATCGGCCACCTGTACATGTTCGCCACCATCATCCTGTACGCCACCATTGGCGTGGTCAGCCGCACCTCGAACGTGTCCGAATACTACGTGGCCGGGCGGCGCGTGCCGGCCCTGTTCAACGGCATGGCCACCGCCGCCGACTGGATCTCGGCGGCCAGCTTCATCAGCCTGGCCGGCACCCTGTACCTGCACGGCTTCGACGCCCTCGCCTACGTCATGGGCTGGACTGGCGGCTATTGCCTGGTGGCGCTCCTGATCGCGCCCTACCTGCGCCGCTTCGCCCAGTACACGATTCCCGACTTCCTGGCGGCGCGCTATGGCGGCGGTTCTGGAAATCGCGGCACGGCGGTGCGCGCGCTGGCGGTGGCCGCCACCATCGTGGTCTCGTTCACCTACGTCGTCGCGCAGATCTACGCGGTCGGGCTGATCGCCTCGCGCTTCACCGGCGTCGATTTCTCGGTCGGCATCTTCCTCGGCCTGGCCAGCATCCTAGTGTGCTCGTTCCTGGGCGGCATGCGCGCCATCACCTGGACGCAGGTGGCGCAGTACATCATCATCCTGATCGCGTTTTTGATTCCGACCATGTGGCTGTCGGTAAAATTCGCCGGCAACCCGGTGCCGCAGGTGGCCTACGGTTCGGTGCTGCCCAAGCTGGCCCAGCGCGAGGCGCAGCTGGCGCGCGACCCGCGCGAGCAGGCAGTGCGCGCGCGCTTCCAGGCGCGCGCCGACGCCGACGCGGCGCGCCTGGCGCAGCTGCCGCATTCCTGGGAGACCGGCAAGGTCGAGGCCCAGCATCGCCTCGACGCCGCGCGCGCCGGCAACGCCTCGCTGGGCGAGATCCGCAACGCCGAGCGCGCCCTGCTGTCCTATCCGCGCACGGCCGACGAAGCGGCGCGCACCTGGACCGAGCAACGCGCCGCCAACCTGGCGCGCGCCCAGCCGCCCGAACCGCACGCCGAACCCTTTCCCGGCAAGACGCGCGAAGAGTCGGATATCCGCCGCAACAATTTCCTGGCGCTAGTGTTCTGCCTGATGTTCGGCACCGCCGCCCTGCCCCATATCCTGATGCGCGCCTATACCACGCCCTCGGTGCACGAGACCCGGGTGTCGGTGTTCTGGGCGCTGTTCTTCATCCTGCTGATCTATCTGACCATGCCGGCGCTGGCGGTGCTGGCCAAGTATGACATCTATACCGCCGTGGTCGGCACCGACTACGCGTCGCTGCCGACCTGGGTCTCGTACTGGGCCAACGTCGACAAGGCCAATCCCCTGATCAGCATCGTCGACATCAACGGCGACGGCGTCGTGCAGCTGGCCGAGATCGCCATCGACGGCGACGTGCTGACCCTGGCCACGCCCGAGATCGGCGGCCTGCCCTACGTGATTTCCGGACTGGTGGCGGCCGGCGGCCTGGCGGCGGCGCTGTCCACCGCCGACGGCCTGCTGCTGGCGATTTCCAACGCACTGTCGCACGACATCTATTTCAAGATCGTCGATCCGGGCGCCTCGACCCAGAAGCGGGTGACCATATCGAAACTGCTGCTGCTGGCGGTGGCCTTCATCGCCGCCTACGTCGCCTCGCAAAAGCCGGCCGACATCCTGTCGCTGGTGGGCGCGGCCTTTTCGCTGGCCGGCTCGACGCTGTTCCCGGCGCTGGTGGCGGGCGTGTTCTGGAAGCGCGCCAACCACGCCGGTGCGCTGGCCGGCATGGCGGCCGGCTTCCTGGTGTGCCTGTACTACATGCTGCACACCAACCCGATCCTGGGCGGCAGCCTGGACGGCGCCTGGTTCCATATCGCCCCGATCTCGGCCGGCGTGTTCGGCGTGCCGGCCGGGATGGCAGTGCTGGTGGCGGTGAGCCTGCTGACGGCGCCGCCGCCGCGCGCCAGCGCCGGGCTGGTCGAGCATATCCGGGCGCCGGAGTGACACGCCTGCAGCGCATGGCCGATCTGCAACATTGGCACAAAATGTTGCATTAGAGAATATTCAAAATGCTATCCTCGGTGTTTCGGGCGGCGACCGGCGCTGCCGATTTTTGCAAAGGATCATCATGCCGTTCATGTCTGCCAAGCTGCGCCGCGGCACGGTGCTGGCATTCAATCTCGTGCTCGCCCTGGCCGCCCATGCGCAAGACAGCGCCGCGCCAGACGTTCCCGCACCGCGCCAGGCGACGGCCGCGTTGCCGGCACTGGCCAGCTTCTTCGACAATTCGAATTTCGGCGGCGCCCTGCTTTCGCCCGGCGGACGCTACCTGGCCGCCCGCCACGGCGCTCCCGGCAAGCGCATCATGCTGGCGGTGGTCGACCTGCAGACCAAGGCGGTCAAGGTGGTGGCCGGCTTCAGCGATGCCGACATCGGCCACATGGTCTGGGTCAACGACGAGCGCCTGGCCTTCGACGTCACCGAGCGCGACGTCGCGCCCGGGGAGACCTACCTGGGCGCCGGCTTGTACGCGGTCAACCGCGACGGCTCTTCCCTGCGCCAGCTGGCCACCCGCCGCGGCGAGTCCTTCGTCAGCGAGGGCGGCACGCATATCCAGAAAAAGATCCTGCCCTGGCATACCTTCCTGATGAACCAGACCGGCGCCCAGGACTCGGAATACCTGTACGTCACCAGCGTCGATTTCGACGAGCGCGGCCAGAAACGCAACGTCAGCCTGCTGCGCCTGAACACCCTGACCGGGCAGGCGACCAGCGTGCTGCGCCCCGCCACCGTGAGCGGGTGGATGCTGGACTACCAGGGCAGGCCGCGCCTGGCAGTGGGCGCGGAAAAGGGCAAGACCACCTTGTACTACCTCGATCCGGCCGGCGACAAGTGGCGCAGTCTGGCCAGCTACGATTCCTACAAGGGCGGGCGCAACGCCATCATGCCGCTCGGTTTCGGCCCCGACGGCACCCTGTACGTGGAAGCGCGCGGCGGCAAGGATACCTTGGCCCTGTACGCCTTCGACTACGCGAGCGGCAAGATCAGGCCCGAGCCGCTGGTCGAAACCCGGGGCTACGACTTCAGCGGCCAGCTGCTGGGCAACCGCGCCAGGCTGCTGGGCGTGCGCTACGAAACCGATGCCGAAGGCAGCACCTGGTTCGACCCGGCGCTGCAAGCCATGCAGGACAAGATCGACAAGCTGCTGCCCTCCACCATCAACCTGGTGTCGGTGCCGAGCGCGCCCGATGCGCCCTGGGCGCTGGTGCGCTCCTACTCGGACCGCCAACCGTCGGTCTACACGCTGTACGACATCAAGGCCGGCACACTGGACCGGGTCGGCGCCGCGCACCCGGAGATCGACAGCCGGCGCATGGGCCGGCAGGAGCAGGTGCGCTACAAGGCGCGCGACGGCCTCGAGATCCCGGCGCTGCTGACCCGCCCGGCCGGCGCCGCCAAGGACGCGAAACTGCCGCTGGTGATGCTGGTGCATGGCGGCCCCTACGTGCGCGGCAGCACCTGGGGCTGGAACGCCGACTCGCAGTTCCTGGCCTCGCGCGGCTATGCGGTACTGGAACCGTCGTTCCGCGGCACCACCGGCTTCGGCGCGAAACATTTCACCGCCGGCTGGAAGCAATGGGGCCTGGCGATGCAGGACGACATCGCCGACGGCGCGCGCTGGGCGGTCGCGCAGGGCCTGGCCGATCCCAAGCGCATCTGCATCGCCGGCGCCAGCTATGGCGGCTACGCCACCCTGATGGGCCTGGCCCGCGACCCCGACCTGTACCGCTGCGGCGTCGAGTGGGCCGGCGTGACCGACATCGGGCTGCTGTACAACGGCCATTGGGGCATCCAGTCCGACGTCTCGGACGAATGGAAGCAGTACGGCATGCCGGAACTGATCGGCGACCCGGTCAAGGATGCGGCCCAGCTGGAAGCCACCTCGCCGATCCGCCAGGCCGCGCGCATCCGCCAGCCGCTGCTGCTGGCCTACGGCGGTGCCGACCAGCGCGTGCCGATGTACCACGGCCGCCAGTTCCGCGACGCGGTGAGCGCGACCAACAAGCGCGTCGAGTGGATCGAGTACGGCGACGAGGGCCACGGCTGGTCGCTGCCGGCGCACCGTATCGATTTCTGGGGGCGGGTGGAAAAATTCCTGGACAAGAACATCGGCAACCAGGCTGCCGACGCGCCCCGCTGACGGCCCGGAGGGCGGCGTGCGCGGTCGTGGCCGAGGCTTACGCGACCGTGGTCTGCGCCTCGCCCTCGGCGCGGGCGCGGATCTCGCCGATGCGGTAGACGGTCTCGCCGGCCGCCTGCAGTTGCGCCATGGCGGCGTCGGCGTTTTCCCGGGCCACGATCACGGTCATGCCGATGCCGCAGTTGAACACGCGGTGCATTTCCGCATCCGCCACGCCGCCGTGCTGCTGCAGCCACTGGAACAGCGGCGGCATGGTCCATGCCTTGCCGTCCAGCGCCGCGGTCAGGTTGTCCGCCAGCACGCGCGGGATGTTCTCGACCAGGCCGCCGCCGGTGATGTGCACCAGGCCCTTGACTTCCATCGAGGCCATCAGCGCCAGCAGCGGCTTCACGTAGAGGCGGGTCGGCGCCATCAGCACGTCGGCCAGCTTGCGCCCGTGGAAGTCGGCGTCCAGGTCGGGCTTGGCGACCTGGATGATCTTGCGCACCAGCGAATAACCGTTCGAGTGGATGCCCGACGACGCCAGGCCCAGCACCACGTCGCCCGCGACGATCTTGCTGCCGTCGATGATCTGCGATTTTTCCACGGCGCCGACGGCGAAGCCGGCCAGGTCGTATTCGCCGTCCGGGTACATGCCTGGCATCTCGGCGGTCTCGCCACCCAGCAGCGCGCAGCCCGACTGTTCGCAACCTTCGGCGATGCCCTTGACCACGGCGGTGGCGGTGGCCACGTCCAGCTTGCCGCATGCAAAGTAGTCGAGGAAGAACAGCGGCTCGGCGCCCTGCACCAGGATGTCGTTGACGCTCATGGCGACCAGGTCGATGCCGACCGTGTCGTGGCGGTTCAGCTCGAACGCCAGCTTCAGTTTGGTGCCGACGCCGTCGGTGCCGGACACCAGCACCGGCTCCTTGTACTTCTTGCTGATCTCGAACAGCCCGCCGAAGCCGCCGATACCGCCGAGCACGCCTTCGCGCATGGTGCGCTTGGCGAAAGGTTTGATCGCTTCGACCAGGGCGTCGCCGGCATCGATATCGACACCGGCGTCGCGGTAGGAGAGAGAAACATTAGATGGTTGGCTCATGGTATTTGGCAGCGGAGGCGGTAAAATAGGTGGCGTTTGATCAATTGAACACGCTAGCGACAGGGCTGCCGACGGCCAACTGGTCAATCCGCTATTTTAGCAAAACAGCCTCACCCC
The DNA here is from genome assembly GCF_012849555.1 of Massilia forsythiae. Classification (NCBI taxonomy): domain Bacteria; kingdom Pseudomonadati; phylum Pseudomonadota; class Betaproteobacteria; order Burkholderiales; family Oxalobacteraceae; genus Massilia; species Massilia forsythiae. The sequence continues at coordinate 2,459,590 of NZ_CP051685.1, read as the reverse complement.
GACGCTGTTTAACCGTCATAACAAGAACAAATGCCTTCATTCCGGCCCTTGCCAAGTGTGATCGGCACGTCGATCGGGTCCATGGCCACTATAATGCCCGATGCCCGACGCAACGAACTCTTTCGCATGACATGCAAGCGATGAAACAACTGGTGCTCGACCTGGGCGCGGAACCGGTGCAGAGTCTCGACACCTTCCAGATAGGCGCGAATGCCGAAATGGCGCACCTGATGCACCAGTTCGCGCAGCGCGCCTCGCGCGAGCATTTCTGCTACCTGTGGGCAGAGACCGGCGCCGGCAAGACGCACCTGCTGCACGGCCTGGCCGCCACGCCCGGCGCGCGCTACATCGCGGCCGACGCCGGCGCGCGCCGCTTCGCCTACGCGCCGGACGTGACGCTGTACCTGGTGGACGACATCGACCGCCTGTCGCCGGCGCGCCAGATCGACGCCTTCGCCCTGTTCAACCAGGTGCGCGAGCACGGTGCCTACATGGTGTGCGCCGGACCGCTGCCGCCGGCCGTGCTGCCGGTGCGCGAAGACCTGCGCACGCGCATGGGATGGGGGCTGGTGTACCAGATCCACGGCCTGTCGGACGAAGAGAAGATCGCTGCGCTGACCCAGGCCGCCGAGGCGCGCGGTTTGACGCTGTCGGCCAGCGTGTTACCCTACCTGCTGTCGCACTTCAAGCGCGACATGCGCTCCCTGTCGACCATGCTGGAGGCGCTCGATCAGTATTCGCTCGAGACCCAGCGCCCGGTCACGCTCCCCTTGCTGCGCGACTTGTTGCATCAGGCCAATCCGCCATCCGAAACCAAAGAATGACTACTCTCGCGCTGTTCGACCTCGACCATACCCTGCTGCCGATCGATTCGGATTACGAATGGGGCCAGTTCCTGGTACGCCATGGCGTCGTCGATGCCGCCGCCTTCCAGCGCCGCAACGACGCCTTTTTCGCCCAGTACCAGGCCGGCACCCTCGATCCGGTGGAATACCTCGAATTCGCCCTCGGCACGCTGGCCGGTTTCACGCCGGAAGAACTGGCGCGCCTGTCGGCGCTGTACCTGCGGGAAGTGATCGAGCCCGCCATCCGGCCCGAGGCGCGCGCCCTGCTCCGGCAGCACCTGGACGCCGGCGACCTGGTGGCGATCGTCACCGCCACCAACGCCTTCGTCACCGCGCCGATCGCGCGCCTGCTGGGCGTGCAGCACCTGATCGCGGCGCGCCCCGAGTTCGACGAGCGCGGCCACCCGACCGGCAGGCTGGTCGGCACGCCGACCCAGGGCCACGGAAAGGTGACCCACGTGCACGCCTGGCTGGCGGGATTGAAACGCCCGTTCGACAGCTTCGAGCGCAGCTTTTTCTACAGCGATTCGCACAACGATATCCCGCTGCTGTCCATCGTCTCGCATCCCGTGGCGACCAACCCGAGCGCCACCCTGGCCCAACATGCAAGCGCCCGCGGCTGGCCCTTGCTGCATCTGTTCGACGCACCTGTTCAATGATTAAACAATTCATCCGCAAGATCCTCGGCGTCAAAGAAGAGCGCGACCCCACCGAACCCGACATCCTCGGTCCGGACGAGCACGGCATCGACCCGAAACTGCTGTCGGCCAACGCGGTGCGCGTCACCCAGGCGTTGCAGGAGGCCGGCTACAAAGCCTTCGTGGTGGGCGGCGCCGTGCGCGACCTGCTGCTGGGGGTGAAGCCGAAGGACTTCGACATCGCCACCGACGCCACCCCGGAAGAGGTCAAAAAACTGTTCAGGCGCGCCTTCATCGTCGGCCGCCGCTTCCAGATCGTGCACGTGATGTTCGGCCAGGAATTGCTGGAAGTGACCACCTTCCGCGGCAATGCCAACACCAACAACGCGCCCAAGGACGAGCACGGCCGCGTCCTGCGCGACAACAACTTCGGTCCGCAGCACGAAGACGCCGAGCGGCGCGACTTCACCATCAACGCGATGTACTACGACCCGGCCACGCAGACGGTGCTCGACTACCACGGCGGCATCGCCGACATCCGCGACAAGGTATTGCGCATCATCGGCCAGCCGGAAGCGCGATACCGCGAGGATCCGGTGCGCATGCTGCGCGTGGTGCGCTTCGCCGCCAAGCTGCAGTTCACGATCGAGCCGGCCACGCGCGCGCCGGTGGCGGTGATGGCGCCGCTGATCAACAACGTGCCGGCCGCGCGCGTGTTCGACGAGATGCTGAAACTGCTGCTGTCCGGCCACGCGCTGGCCTGCCTGCAGGAGCTGCGCGCCTCGGGCCTGCACCACGGCCTGCTGCCGCTCCTGGACGTGGTGCTGGAACAGCCGATCGGCATGAAGTTCGTGACGCTGGCGCTGGAATCCACCGATGCGCGCGTCAAGGCCGGCAAGGGGGTGTCGCCGGGCTTCCTGTTCGCCTCGCTGCTGTGGCACCAGGTGCTGGAAAAGTGGAATGCCTACCGCGCCGCCGGGGAAGGCCCGATCCCGGCGCTGCACCTGGCCGCCGACGACGTGCTCGACAACCAGACCGACAACCTAGCCCTGCAGCGCCGCATCGCCACCGACATGCGCGACATCTGGGCCATGCAGCCGCGCTTCGAGCGCCGCAACGGCAAGTCGCCGTACAAATTGCTGGAGCACCCGCGCTTTCGCGCCGGCTTCGACTTCCTGCTGCTGCGCTGCGAGTCGGGCGAACTGGACGCCGAGCTGGGCAACTGGTGGGCCACCTTCTACGGCGCCGACGCGAATGAGCGCGAACGCCTGATCAACGGCGCGCGCGAACCGCAGGGCGGCGCCCAGAAGAAGCGGCCGCGCCGGCGCGGCCCGCGCCGGAATGGCGAGGGCGAAGCGCAGCAGGAGGGCCAGCAGCAGGACCAGCAGGACGGCGGCCACGAGCTCGAGGACGAAGCGCGCCAGGACGGGCACTCCGCTGCGCGGCCGGCGCCGCAGCCGCTCGACGCGCCGGTGGATGCACCGGCGCCGCGGCCGCCGCGCCGCCGCGAGCGCGCCAGGCCGGACGCCGCCGACGATGGCGTGAACCCGGACGCCAACACTTACGCCGACCGCGAATGATCGCCTGGATCGGCATCGGCGCCAACCTGGGCGATGCGCGCGCCGCCGTGCTGGACGCCGTCGAGCGCCTGGGGCGCCTGCCCGGCGTGCGCCTGCTGCGCGCCTCATCGCTGTACCGCACGGCGCCGATCGACGCGTCCGGCGACGACTACATCAACGCCGTGGCCGCTGTCGAGACCACCCTGGACGCGCACGCCCTGCTGGCGCAGCTGCATGCGATCGAACAGGCGCACGGGCGCGAACGGCCCTACCGCAACGCCCCGCGCACGCTCGACCTGGACCTGCTGCTGTTCGGCGGCGAGCGCATCGACGACGCGCCCACCCTGGTCGTGCCGCATCCGCGCATGCACGAGCGCGCCTTCGTGCTGGTGCCGCTGGCCGAGCTGGCGCATGAGTTGGCACCCGAGCTGACGATCCCCGGCCGCGGCGGCCTGGCAGCGCTGCTGCCGGGCGTGGCCGGCCAGGCGATCCAGCGTCTTCCCTGATCCACCCCTCTCCCGATTACCGATGCAAATCCCCGTCTTCGCCCAGACCGCCCTGCTGCTGGTCATGTCCAACGTGTTCATGACCTTCGCCTGGTACGGCCACCTGAAAACCCTGTCGAACAAGGCGTGGTACGTGGCCGCCATCATCAGCTGGGGGATCGCGCTGTTCGAATACCTGCTGCAGGTGCCGGCCAACCGCATCGGCGCCACCCAGTACAGCCTGGCGCAACTGAAGATCATGCAGGAAGCGATCACCCTGACGGTGTTCGTGCCCTTCGCGATGTTCTACATGGACCAGCCGTTCAAGCTGGATTACGTGTGGGCGGCGCTATGCCTGGTGGGAGCGGTGTACTTCATTTTCCGGTCGTGACGAGCGGCCCTTCGGCGAAGGGTGCAGAATAACGGCCGATGCGGCTTTTTCATGTTTTACAAAGGAATGACCTATGAGCGGATACCTGCAGGGCAAGGACATGGCGGCGGCGGCGCCGGCAAACAGTGCGCAGGCACCGGCAGTGCCCGCGAAACCGGTCCAGCTGGCCGTGACGATCCCGTCCTTGCGGGCGATGCGCGCGGCCGGCCAGAAGATCGCCATGCTGACCTGCTACGACGCCAGCTTCGCCGCGCTGATGGACCGCTGCGGCGTCGAGATCCTGCTGATCGGCGACTCGCTCGGCATGGTGTGCGCCGGCTACGACTCGACGCTGCCGGTGACGGTGGCCGACGTCGCCTACCACACCGCCTCGGTGGTACGCGGCCGCAAGAACGCCCTGGTGCTGGCCGACCTGCCCTTCGGCAGCTACGGCACCAGGGAGCAGGCCTACGACAGCTGCGCCACGCTGATGCGCGCCGGCGCCCAGATGATCAAGATCGAGGGCGGCGCCTGGCTGGCCGAGACCGTGCGCTTCCTGGTCGAGCGCGGCATCCCGGTGTGCGCCCACATCGGCCTGACGCCGCAGTTCGTGCACCAGCTGGGCGGCTACAAGGTGCAAGGTAAGACCACCGAAGGCGCCGAACAGCTCAAGGCCGACGCGCGCGCGCTGCAGGACGCCGGCGCCGCCATCGTGCTGCTGGAAGCGGTGCCCGCAGGCCTGGGCAAGGAAGTGACCGACATGCTGCACGTGCCCACCATCGGCATCGGCGCCGGTCCGGACTGCTCGGGCCAGGTGTTGGTGATGCACGACCTGCTCGGCGTATTCCCGGGCCGCAAGGCGCGCTTCGTGAAGAACTTCATGGATGGCCAGACCAGCATCGACGCCGCCGTCGGCGCCTACGTGGCCGCAGTCAAGGACGGCAGCTTCCCGGCGCCGGAACACTGTTTTTAAGGACGCCATGGCGACCGGGAACGGCCAAGGTGCATCCGGCGCCGCGGCGCCCTGCACGCGCCTGTTCCTGGCGCTGTGGCCGGATACCGCCGTGCGCGCACGCCTGCGCGCGCGGCGCGACGCCTGGGACTGGCCGCGCAACGCCGCGCCGGTACATGCCGACAAGCTGCACCTGACCCTGCACTTCCTCGGCGCCGTGCCGGACCAACGCGTGGCGCTGTTGCTGGACCGGCTGGCCGTGCCGTTCACGCCGTTCACGGTGCGGATCGGCCGTCCCGTGCTGTGGCACAACGGCATTGCGGTGCTGGAACCATATGAAACGCCGCCGGCGCTGCTGGACCTGCACGCACGCCTGGCGCAAGCCTTGCCGGAGCTCGGGCTGGCGCCGGAAGCGCGCGCCTACCGGCCGCACGTGACCATGGCGCGGCGCGCGGGCGGCGTCGTGGTGCCGCCGGAAGACGACCCGGTCGAATGGCTGGCCGACCACTATGCACTAGTCGAATCGCGGCCGGGTCACGGCGGTGGATATACCGTGCTGCGCGAATACCGCTAACGCGCATCGTCCGGATTCGTAGGGTGGGCGCGGCCGGCGAGGCGGCTTCGCCGTCCACCCTACGTACGATAGGCATCCACACGGTCGCGCGGTCGTGCACGCACGGCACGACGATCACGTATTACGCCCTTGGCTGCACCACCCGCGCATTCGCCGCGATGACGATCCCGGACAGGGACAGCAACCCCAGCGCCACCGCGATGCTGGTATGCGCCGCCACCGACCCGATGAGCGGCGGCGCCAGCAGCAGGCCGGCATAACCGAGCGTCGCCACCGTCGCCAGCCCGCCGCCGGCCGACATGCCCGGCGTGCGCGCCGCCGCCGCGAAGATCAGCGGCACCACGTTGGCCGCCGCCAGACCGACCAGCGCGAAGCCGAGCGCCGACAGCAGGAAATGGGTGCTCAGCACCGCCAGCATCAGGCCGCCGAACATGCCCAGGCCGCCGACCGCCATGATGCGCAGCGCGCCGAAGCGCAGCACCAGGCGGTCGCCGGCGAAGCGGCAGGCCGCCATCGCGATCGAGAACGCCGAATAGCCGAGCGCCGCCGACGCCGCATCGGCGCCGGTGCGATTCGTCAGCAGCAGCGCGCTCCAGTCGACCAGCGCGCCTTCGATGGCAAAGCACAGCATGCCGAGCAGGCCGAGGAACAGCGCCGGGCCGCGCGGCAGCGCAAAGTGGCTGCCGTGCGGCGCCGGCGCCACCGCCAGCACGCGGCGCGCGCACAGCGCGGCCAGCACGGCCAGCACGGCGAATCCCGCCAGCGCGCCGCGGCCGTCGCCCAGCCCGGCGCCGATGATGAGTCCACCCAGTGCCGCACCCAGCAGGCCGCCCAGGCTATAGAAACCGTGGAAGGAGGACATGGTCGGCACCCCGCGCGCGGCCTCGACCTCGCTGGCGTTGGCGTTCATCGACACGTCCAGCACGCCGTTGCTGGCGCCGAAGGCATACGCCGCCAGGAACAGCGCCGGCAAGCCGCCGGCGCCGCCGGCATTCATCAAGAGCGCGCCGGTGACGGTGAACAGCAGCGTGCTGCCGACGGCCACCGCGCGCGTGCCCCAGCGTCCGGACAGCCAGCCGGACAGCGGCATCGCCGAGATGGCGCCGCCGGCGATGGTCAGCAGCAGCAGGCCGAGCGTGCCGGTGTCGATGCCGGCGCGCGCCTGCACCACCGGCACGTGCGCGGCCCACAGGCCGATGCCGATGCCGTTCACCATGAAGATCAGGGAAATGGCCCAGCGCGCCGCATTGATCCTGGCGATCTCGGCAGCGGAGCGCACCGCGCCGCCGTGTTCTTTCACGGCGGCCGTCATGCGCCCGCCCTCCCCGCCAGCAGCACCTCGGGCGCCGGGTCGAGCCGGCGCAGGCGCGCCAGCACGTCGGCCGGGGCGTCGGCCTCCAGCACCAGCCGGTCGATTTCCGCCAGCGGCGCGACCAGGAACGGCGCCGGCGCTTCCAGGCGCTCATTGAGCACCGCCACCGCGCGCCGGCTGGCGGCGGCCAGCATGGCCGCCTTGACTGCGGCTTCCTCGGCATCGCTCGCGCCCAGGCCGCGGTCGGCTTCGACGCTGCAGGCGCCGACCACCGCCAGGTTCACGCGCAGGCGCCGGATCTCGGCCACCGTATGCGCCCCCAGCGCGGCGCCGGCATGGCCGGACACCAGGCCACCCAGCAGGATCACGCGGGTGGCGCGGAAATGGCCGAGCGCGAGCGCGATCTGCAGGCTGTTGGTGACGACGGCGGCGGCGTGGCCGTCTTCCAGCAGGCGCGCGAAAGCGAGATTGGTGGTGCCGGCGTCGACCAGCACGGTGTCGCCCGGCTGCACCGACTCGGCCAGCACGCGCGCCAGCACGCCCTTGCGGGCGGCGTCGGCGTCGGCGCGCTGGCTGAAAGCCGGTTCGGCGCGCGTGCGGCGCATGGCGCCGCCGTGCACCCGGCGCAGCAGGCCGGCGGCGTCCAGGTCGCGCAGGTCGCGCCGGATCGTGTCTTCGGAGGTGTGGAAGCGCAGCGCCAGCTCTGCCGCCATCACCTTGCCCTGGCGCTCGACCGTGTCCACGATCTGTTGGCGCCGTTCCTCGGCCAGTTGCATGTTCGTTCCCGTGATTGCAATAAGAATGCATCGCACTCTACAGCCATCTTCACGAACGTGCAAGAATATGCACAAACATGCATACGTACATGTGTGCATGGAACGGAACGCAGTGGTTCAGACCAGCAGCATCAGATGCTGGCGCTCCCACGAACTGATGACGCGCGAAAAGGTCGCGAATTCGAGCTCCTTGACTTCGCAGAACGCTGCCACGAACAGCGGCCCCAGCATCTCGGCCAGCGCCGGGCAGGCGCGCAGCTGCTGGATCGCATCTTCCAGGTTGCGCGGCAGTTCGCCGTGTACGTGTTCGGCGTTGTCCGCAGTGTGCGCGGACGGCGCCAAACCCTCGACCATGCCGAGGTAGCCGCAGGCCAGCGTCGAGGCCATCGCCAAGTAGGGGTTCACGTCCACGCCCGGCACCCGGTTCTCGACGCGGCGGTTGGCCGCGCCCGCATTCGGGATGCGGATGCCGCAGGTGCGGTTGTCGTAGCCCCAGTGCACGTTGGTCGGCGCCGATTCGAAGCGCGACAGGCGCCGGTAGGAATTCACGTGCGGCGCGAACAGCAGGGTCGCCGGCGGCACGTATTTTTCCAGTCCGCCGATGAAACGGTGGAACAAGGCGCTTTCGCTGCCGTCGCGGTTGGAAAAGACGTTGTGTCCGCTGGCGACGTCGACCACGCTCTGGTGCACGTGCATGGCGCTGCCCGGCTCGGTTTCCATCGGTTTCGCCATGAAGGTGGCGAAGATGCCGTGGCGCAGCGCGGTCTCGCGCACGGCGCGCTTGAACAGGAACACGCGGTCGGCCAGTTCGAGCGCGTCGCCGTGCGCAAAATTGATTTCCATCTGGCCGGCGCCGGCTTCGTGGATCAGGGTCTCGACGCCCAGCTCGTGCTGCTTGCAGAAGGCCGACAATTCCAGGAAAAAGGCGTCGAAATCGTTGACCGCATCGATCGAATACGATTGCCGGCCCTGCTCGGTGAAGCCGCTGCGCCCCATCGGCGGGATCAAAGGCTGGTGCGGATCGGTGGTGCGCGCCACTAGGTAGAACTCCATCTCCGGCGCCACCACCGGCGTCCAGCCGCGCGCCGCGTACTTGCCCAGCACGCGGCGCAGCACCGAGCGCGGCGCCAGGTCGACCAGGCTGCCGTCGAAGTTGCGGCAATCGTGGATCACCAGCGCCACCCGTTCGCTGGCCCAGGGCACCACGCGCATCGTGGCCGGGTCCGGCGCGCACACCATGTCCGGATCGGTGGGGCCCACATAGGGCGTGTTGTCGGGCTGGTCGCCGTTGACCGTGTTCAGCAGCACGCTCTTCGGCAGGCGCATCTGCTCGCCCGCCAGGAACAGGTCTTTCGGCAGGATCTTGCCGCGCGCGATGCCGGTCATGTCGGCGATGACGCACTCGACTTCGTGGATGTCGTGGTCGCGCAGGAAATCGCGCATGGTATCGCCGACCGCAGGGCTCATCGTGCTCTCGCGTCGTTCCGGTGCGGGCGACTATAGCACCGCGGGTGGCGGCGCCGCGCGCGCATCATGCTTTGCCGCCCGATGCCGCCCGGCGGCCGTTGGTGGCGCGCTTTTTGCGATTCGCGGCCGGCGCCGCCACACGGCGGGTATTCTGCGGCATACTTTTCAAAATGGAATCCCGACACGACGACGCCATCCCGACCGCCCGCATGTGGTCCGTCTATGCCTGCAGCTGGGTCGCCTACCTGGCGTTGCTCGGACTCGCCCTGCAGGTGGAAAACTTGCGGCACGGCCGTTTCGACTGGAACGAAATCGGCTCGATGTTCTGGACCCTGCCGCAGGCATTCATCCTGGCGCTGCTGTGGCCGCTCAGCGGTTGGTTGCGGCGCCGGCGCTGGCCGCTCACGGCCATCCTGCTGTCCCACCTTGCCGGCGCGACCGCCTTCGGCATCCTGTCGCTCTTGTTGATGTGCACGATGTTCAAGCTGGACAAGCCGCTGGGGTGGTACGTCTGGCCGCTGCTGTACACGATGATGATCTACGGCGTCATCGCATCGATCTTCCACACCGTGCGCATGCACGCCGCCGCGCGCCACCAGGCGCTGGCGATCCAGCAGGCGCATGCGCTGCTGGTCGCCTCCGAGCTGAACGCACTGCGCAGCAAGCTCAATCCCCACTTCCTGTTCAATACGCTGCACTCGATCATCGCCCTGACGCGCAAGGACCCGGACGCCGCCGAGACCGCGCTGTTCCAGTTCTCGGACATGCTGCGCTACGTGCTCGACACCGAAAAGAGCGGCAGCGACCGCGTGACCCTGGCAGCGGAACTCGACTTCGTGCGCGACTACCTGCAGCTGGAAGCGCTGCGCCTGGGCGGGCGCCTGAACGTCGACTGGCAACTCGACGCTGCCGCCGCCGCGCTGGCGCTGCCGGCGCTGTCGCTGCAGCCGCTGGTCGAGAACAGCATCAAGCACGCCTTCAATCCACACAGCCGGCCCGGCCGCCTGACCATCCGCAGCCGCGTCCAGGCGGGCGGGGGCGCGCTGGCGCTGAGCGTGGGCGACGACGGCCCCGGCGCCGACCTCGCCGCCGTGCGCCGCTCGAACGGGCTGGGCCTGCGCACCGTGGAACGCCGCCTGCGCCTCGAATACGGCGAAGACGGCCGCCTCGCCATCGACACCGCGCCCGGCGCCGGCTTCACGGTAACCATCTCGATCCCGCTCGACCCCCACCAGGAACCGTCCGCATGCATACCGTAAAAACCGTTTTCATCGCCGAGGACGAACCGCTGGCGCGCGAACTGCTGCGCGACGCCATCTACGCGCACGCCGGGCTGCGCCTGGTCGGCGAAGCGGCCGACGGCGCCGCGGCGCTGGCCCGCATCGACGCGCTGTGCCCGGACGTGGTGTTCCTCGACATCCAGATGCCCGAGCTGACCGGCCTGGAAGTGCTCAAGCGCCTGCGCTGCCGCCCGGCCATCGTGTTCACCACCGCCTACGACCAGTACGCGGTGACCGCCTTCGAGCTGCACGCCGTCGACTACCTGCTCAAGCCGTTTACGCGCGCCCGCTTCGATGCCGCCGTGGCGCGTTTGCTGGAGACGGGCGCGGCGCCTGGAGCGGCACAGGGAGCGGTGCAGGGGGCGGCACAGGGGGCGGCACACGGCGCGGCGCCGCTGGAGGCGCTGGAACGGGCGGTGCGGCGCGCACCGGCGCCGCTGGAACGCATCCTGGTGCGCGACCGCGGCCGCATCTTCCCGCTGGCGCTGCACGAGATCGAATACCTGAAGGCGGACGCCAAGTACACCGCCATCAGCGCGCGCGGCCAGACCTTCCTGGTGCGCATCGGCATCTCGGAACTCGAGGCCCAGCTCGATCCGGCGCGCTTCATCCGCATCCACCGCTCGACGCTGGTGAATCTCGATTTCGTCGAGTCGATGAAGGCGGACGAGCAGTCGCAGTTGCTGATCCGGATGCGCGACGGCAGCGTGCTGGCGGCGAGCCGCGAGGCGTCGAAGGTGTTGCGGGAGATGGCGCTATGATGCGAGCGCAGTTTGCGCGCTTCGAACGCTGCTTTCACCCGTAACTCAAACCGTCGTCCCCGCGGAGGCGGGGACCCATACTGAGTAACAATATTCGATACGTCGCAAGCGACACAAATATTTCAAGAATGCCGATTCCAGAAGCTCGGCATGGGTCCCCGCCTGCGCGGGGACGACGTTTTGAGGCCGACGACTTGATTGGCGTTTCACGCTGCGCAGCGCCATACGAGGATGCCGTTGTCGCGCCGAGACGGCCCGATAAAATCGATCCGATCGGGGTGGTCTGCCGCTATAATCGCGAATTTTTCCAGCCCAACATTTAGAACCCCGACCCGCTCGCCGCGCCCTGTCCGCCGCCGCCGAGCGCGATCTTCCCTGCCCCGGAGAGCCTCCTCGTGAACACTATTCTGATTTCATCCGTCGTGCTCTACCTGCTGGGCACCCTCGGGCTGGGCGTCTGGGCCGGCTCGCGCATCAAGAACACCACCGACTTCGCCGTCGCCGGACGCAGCCTGCCGCTGGTGATGGTGATCACCACCACCTTCGCCACCTGGTTCGGCGCCGAGACCGTGATGGGCATTCCGGCGCGCTTCGTGCAGGGCGGCCTGAACGGCCTGGTCGAAGACCCGTTCGGGGCCGGCGCCTGCCTGATCCTGGTCGGCCTGTTCTTCGCCGCGCGCCTGTATAAACTCAACCTGCTGACCATCGGCGACTACTACCGCGCGCGCTACGGCCGCGGCATCGAGGTGTTCTGCTCGGCCGCCATCATCCTGTCCTACCTCGGCTGGGTGGCGGCGCAGATCACGGCGCTGGGGCTGGTGTTCTCGGTGCTGACCGGCGGCGCCATGTCGGAAACCGCCGGCATGATCGTCGGCACCCTGGCGGTGCTGATCTACGTGGTGGTGGGCGGCTTCCTGGCGGTGGCGATCACCGACTTCATCCAGATGATCGTGCTGGTGGTGGGCATGTCGATCATCGCCGTGTTTTCGTCGGAGCTGGCCGGCGGCACCGGCGCCGTGCTGCACATGGTGCAGCAAAAGGATCTGTGGAACTTCCTGCCGAAGTCCAGCTTCACCGACATCGCCTTCTTCGTCGGCGCGGCCGTGACCATGATGCTCGGCTCGATCCCGCAGCAGGACGTGTTCCAGCGCGTGATGTCGGCGAAAAACGCGCCGACCGCGCGCGCCGGCGCCGTGATCGGCGGCGCCAGCTACATCCTGTTCGCCTTCGTGCCGATGTTCATCGTCGCCTGCGCCGTGATCGTGATGGGCAACGAGGCGATGGAGCTGGCCAAGAACGATTACCAGCGCGTGCTGCCGACCTTCGTGATGTCGAAGATGCCGCTCATCATGCAGATCCTGTTCTTCGGCGCCCTGCTCTCGGCCATCAAGAGCACCTCGTCGGCGACCCTGCTGGCGCCGTCGACCAGTTTTACCGAGAATATCCTCAAGAACCTGCGCCCGGGCATGAGCGACCGCCAGCAGCTGTTCGCCATGCGCGTGACCATCGTCGTGTTCGCGGTGCTGGTGCTGAGCTACGCGATCGCCATGAAGGGCACCTCGATCTACGAACTGGTGTCCTCGGCCTACCAGGTGACGCTGGTCGCCGCCTTCGTGCCGCTGGTGATGGGCCTGTACTGGAAGCGCGCCACCACGCAGGGCGCGGTGCTGTCGATCGCGGCCGGCATCGTCACCTGGATCGCGTTCTTCCCGCAGCTGTCGCCGCTGGGCGAGCGCTTTCCGGGACAGCTGGCGGGCCTGCTGATGGCGTTCGCCGGCATGATCGCCGGGTCGCTGGCGCCGCAGGTGCTGAAGAACCGCAGCGAGCCGCACAAGACGGCGGTCGGGGTGTAGTTCCCTACGCCATCCAGCCGCGCCTGCCGACGTCGGCCAGCGTCAGGTCCAGGCAATATCGGATCCGGTCGATCATCTCGTCGATCTGCGCGCAGTTCATCGACAGCGGCGGCGCCACGATCATGCGGTCGCCCACGGCGCGCATGATGACGCCGTTGTCGAACATGTGCGCGCGGCACAGCATGCCCACCGCCAGCGCACGCGCGAACGGTTCGCCATCGTGCAGCGTGGCGCCTTTCCGGCGCACCAGGTCCAGGCCCGCCGCCATGCCGATGCTCTCGGCATGGCCGACCAGCGGGTGCGCCGCCAGCGCGCCGAAGCGCGCCTTCAAATGCGGCCCGGTCTCCTTCGCCACCCGCTCCACCAGGCGCTCGTCCTGCATGATGCGCAGGTTGGCCAGCGCCGCGGCGCACGCCGCCGGATGGCCGGAGTAGGTAAAACCATGGTTGAAATCGCCGCCCTTGTCGATCAGCGCGGCCGCCACGCGCTCGCCCGCCAGCACGCCGCCCAGCGGCACGTAGCCGGAGGTAACGCCCTTGGCGAAGGCGATCAGGTCGGGGCGCATGCCCATCGTCTCGCAGCCGAACCAGGCGCCCAGCCGGCCGAAGCCGCAGATCACCTCGTCCGCCACCAGCAGGATGCCGTAGCGGTCGCAGATGCGCTGGATCTCGGGCCAGTAGGTGGCGGGCGGGATCACCACGCCGCCGGCGCCCTGCACCGGCTCGCCGATGAAGGCGGCGACCCGTTCCGGTCCCAGTTCCAGGATCTTGTCTTCCAGCCAGCGCGCCGCCGCCAGGCCGAACTCGGCCTCGCTCATGCCGCGGCCATGCTCGGCGTAGCTGGGTTGCCCGATGTGGTGGAAGCCGGGGAGCGGCAGCGCGCCCTGCGCATGCATGGCGTCCATGCCGCCCAGCGAAGCGCCGGCGATGGTGCTGCCGTGATAGGCGTTGCGGCGGCTGATGATGGCTTGGCGCTGCGGCTGCCCCATCAGTTGCCAGTAGCGCCAGGCCATGCGCACCGCGGTGTCGTTGGCTTCGGAACCGGAGCTGGTGAAGAACGCATGCTGGAAGCCCGGCGGCGCCAGGCCGGCCAGTTTCGCCGCCAGCCGCACCGCCGGCACGTTGGTGGTGTTGAAGAAGCTGTTATAGAAGGGCAGCGCCAGCAGTTGCCGGTGCACCGCGTCGGCGATGGCGCTGCGTCCATAGCCGGCATTCACGCACCACAAGCCCGACATGCCGTCGATGACGCGCCGCCCTTCCGAATCCCACAGGTAGACGCCCTCTCCACGCACCATCACGCGCGCCCCGGTCTCACGCAGCGCGCCGTGGTCGGTGAACGGATGCAGGTAATGGGCGCTGTCGAGCCGCTGCAGCTCGGCGGTGTCGAAGGCCTCGCCCGCTTGCCCGGTCATGCCCTCGTTGATCGCTCCGTTGCCGATTCCCACGCTGCCGCTTGCCATACCGGTCTCCCAGGTCTTGCGTTACGTGCGTCTGCGGGCCTCGAGAAACCGCACCGAGGCCCCTGCTGTTTTATACGTGGAGCAATAAATGCTCGCGTTCCCACGAACTGATGACGGTCATGAACTCCTGGTGCTCCAGTTCCTTCACCGCCGAATACACGTCGACGAAGCGCTCGCCCAGGATGTCGCGCAGGCGGTCTTCGCGGCGCAGCAGCGTCAGGGCTTCCGACAGGCCCTGCGGCAGCTCGACCTGCATCTTATAGGCGCTGCCCTCGACCATCGGCGTCGGCTCGACCTGCTCGGTCATGCCGAGGTAGCCGCAGGCCAGCGTCACCGCCAGCGCGAGATACGGATTGGCGTCGGCGCCGATCACGCGGTTTTCCACGCGCCGGTCCTGCGAGCCCGACACCGGCACGCGCAGGCCGACGGTGCGGTTGTCCACGCCCCATTGCAGGTTGATCGGCGCGGCGGTATGGCGCACGATGCGGCGGTAGGAATTCACGTAGGGCGCGACGATCGCCATCGCCGGCGTCATGTACTTCTGCAGGCCGCCGACGTACCAGCGGAACAGGTCGGACGGCGCGCCATCGGCGGTGCTGAAGATGTTCTTGCCGGTGTCCTCGTCGACCACGCTCTGGTGCACGTGCATGGCCGAACCCGGCTCGCCGGCCATCGGCTTGGCCATGAAGGTGGCGTACATCTCGTGCTTCAGGGCCGCCTCGCGCAGCGTGCGCTTGAAATAGAACACCTTGTCGGCCAGGCCGAGCGGCTCGCCGTGCTGGAAGTTGATTTCCATCTGGCCGGCGCCGATCTCGTGGATCAGGGTATCGACGTCCAGGCCCATCATGTCGCAGTAATCGTAGATGTCTTCGAACAGCGGGTCGAATTCGTTGACGGCGTCGATCGAATACACTTGCCGGCTGGTCTCGGAGCGGCCGCTGCGGCCGATCGGCGCGGCCAGCGGCAAATCCGGGTCGATGTTCTTGGCGGTCAGATAGAACTCGAGTTCCGGCGCCACCAGCGGTTTCCAGCCCTTTTGCGCGTACAGCTTCAGCACGCGCCGCAGCACGCTGCGCGGGGCGAAATCGACCAGGCGGCCGTCGGCGAAATAGCAGTCGTGGATCACCTGCGCGGTCGGGTCCACCGCCCACGGCACCATCGTGATGGTGCCCGGATCGGCCTTCAGGATCATGTCGCGGTCGGTGGTGGAGATGGCGCGGTCGAAGGCGTCGTCGTCGGCCGGCGAGTTGCCGGTGACGGTCATGCCCAGCACGATTTCCGGCAGGCGCATGCCGCGGTCCTCGGTGAATTTTACGCGCGGCAGGATCTTGCCGCGCGCCACCCCGGTCAGGTCGGGGACCAGGCATTCGATTTCGGTGACTCGCTTCGCATTGAGCCACTCTTCCATGTCGTTGTAAGAAAAATTGTCGCGGATTGCCATGGTTGTTCCTCGTTCTGGATTGAAAAGCGGACGCGCGCACAGGCGCGGCCCGCGCGATGCGGGAGCGGGAACGGGGAGCTAGGGGACCGGGCCGGCCGCGTCGTGGATGCAGTCGGTCATAATCGGTTCCGTTTGGTGCGTTCGTGATAGTCGCGGCAGGCATCGCCGAAGGCGCCGAACATCTTCATCGAATACGGATTGTGGACGATGCGCCATTCCGGATGCCATTGCACCGCCAGCGTGAAGCCGGGCGCCGACGCCACCGAAAAGGCTTCCACCAGCCCGTCCTCGGCCACCGCTTCGACCGTCAGGCCCGGCGCCAGTTCGTGCACGCCCTGCCCATGCAGGGAATTCACCGGAATCTCGGGCACGCCCAGGGCGGTGTGCAGCATGCCGCCTTCGGTCAGGCGCACCTTGTGCGCGTCGCCGTATTGCTCGTCCATCCCCAGCTCGGGGTTCTCGCGGTGGTCGAAGTGGCCGGGCACGGTCTGCACCGCCTGGTACAGGCTGCCGCCGAGCGCCACGTTCATTTCCTGGAAGCCGCGGCAGATGGCGATGATCGGAATGCCGCGCTTCACGGCCGCGCGGATCAGCGGCAGCGTGGTCTGGTCGCGCGCCGGGTCCTGCGGCAGCGAGGGGTCCAGCACTTCTTCCGAGTAATAGCTCGGGTGCACATTCGACGCCGAGCCGGTCAGCATGATGCCGTCGCACAGTTCCAGCATCGTCTCGAGGTCGAGCGAAGCGCCCAGCGAGGGCAGGATCATGGGAGCGCAATCGGCGCCGAGGACGACGGCGTCGACATACTTGTGCTGGGCCGCGTGATATGGATGTTCGCCGAAGTCACGGGTGCAAGCGGGGACGATAACGATCGGGCGCATGGTCTCTACCTTTCAGTGAGGCGCACGCGAACCATCTTACTGCAAACAGTTCCGCATGCGGTGGCCGTTGTTCCAGATCAAGAAATGCATGTGCACTCGGCATGCATTCCAGAAATCTGCCAGGGGAGTGGTTTCGTTCTTTGGAAACCAGTAGCAAAAGCTTAACTTCAACTTCAAAACCATGCCAACACAAAAGGGATGAGGCGATGTTTCACGACGTTAAGGACAGATGCCGGCAGGTTCGTTACGGCTGGCAAATCGATCAGTGTCCTGCCCGATCCGGCGCCGCGTGGTAAGGTAATTGTCTGACTCACACGAGAAACCGGCGAGGAACCCATGCTCAAGCTGAACGACCCTTCCCTGCTGCGCCAGCAAGCCTATATCGATGGCGCCTGGTGCGACGCCGCCGAGGGACACACCGTCGACGTGATCAACCCCGCCACCGGCGCAGCGCTCGGCACCGTGCCGCACATGGGGCAGCAGGAAACCCGCCGTGCGATCGAGGCCGCCAATGCCGCCTGGCCGGCCTGGCGCAAGAAGACCGCGCGCGAACGCGCCCTGGTCCTGCGCAAGTGGAACGACCTGATGCTGGAAAACGTCGACGACCTGGCCGCCATCATGACCGCGGAACAAGGCAAGCCGCTGGCCGAATCGAAGGGCGAAGTCGCCTACGCCGCCTCGTTCCTCGAATGGTTCGGCGAACAGGCCAAGCGCATCGAGGGCGACACCCTGGAAGCGCCGGCACGCGACCGCCGCATCGTGGTGACCAGGGAACCGATCGGCGTGTGCGCCGCGATCACCCCGTGGAACTTCCCGGCAGCGATGATCACGCGCAAGGTGGGGCCGGCGCTGGCCGCCGGCTGCCCGATCGTGCTCAAGCCGGCCGAACTGACGCCCTATTCCGCGCTGGCGCTGGCGGTGCTGGCCGAGCGCGCCGGCGTGCCCAAGGGCGTGTTCTCGGTCGTCATCGGCGACGCCAAGGCCATCGGCACGGAAATGTGCGCCAACCCGGTCGTGCGCAAGCTCAGCTTCACCGGCTCGACCCAGGTCGGCCGCGTGCTGATGGAGCAATGCGCGCCGACGGTCAAGAAACTGTCGCTGGAACTGGGCGGCAATGCGCCCTTCATCGTGTTCGACGATGCCGACCTGGACGCCGCGGTCGAGGGCGCGATCGCCTCGAAGTACCGCAACATGGGCCAGACCTGCGTGTGCGCCAACCGCCTGTACGTGCAGGACGGCGTGTACGACGCCTTCGCCGAAAAGCTGGCGGCGGCGGTGGCCAAGCTGCAAGTGGGCAACGGCATGGACGCCGGCGTGACCCAGGGTCCGCTGATCGAGGAAAAGGCGGTCGTGAAAGTCGAGCAGCACGTGGCGGATGCGCTGTCGAAGGGTGCGCGCCTGCTGCTGGGCGGCAAGCGCCACGAACTCGGCCACAGCTTCTTCCAGCCGACCGTGCTGGCCGACGTGACGCCGCAGATGCTGCTCGCGCGCGAGGAAACCTTCGGCCCGGTGGCGCCGCTGTTCCGCTTCAAGACCGAGGACGAGGTCGTGGCGCTGGCCAACGATACCGAGTTCGGCCTGGCCGCCTACTTCTATTCGCGCGACATCGGCCGCGTGTGGCGCGTGGCCGAGCACCTGGAAACCGGCATGGTGGGCGTGAACACCGGCTTGATCTCGAACGAGATCGCGCCGTTCGGCGGCGTCAAGCAATCCGGCCTGGGCCGCGAAGGGTCGAAGTACGGCATGGACGACTACCTGGTCGTCAAGTACATCTGCATGGGAGGCATCGAGTGAGCGCCGGCCCGTTCGAGTTCGTGCGCGACGCGCCCTTGTTCATCGTGCCGCGCACGCTGGAGCAACTGCGCGCCTTCCGCGCCGGCCCCAAGCTGGCCGACCTGCCCGGCGCCAATCCGTCGGCCGAGCGCGACCGGCTGGCGCTCGAACTGGAGCGGCTGGCGGACCGTTTGCTGTCCGGGATCGAGGCGCATCCGACCAAGGTGTGGGTGCTGAGCCAGTTCGGCAAGACGCTGGAAGCGGTGCAGGAAGAGGATACCGAGGCGCGCGAGCACGTGGGCAGCGAGCTGGAGCGGCTGATGGCCATCCTCGGCATCGACAGTGCGGATGGGGTGCTGGCTTATTACCTGGGCGGGATGTGATCTTTGCGTCGGCGTCGCGGATGGCGTAGGGTGGACGGCGGAGCCGCCTCGCCGGCCACGTCCACCCTACCCGCATCGGTAACGACCGTGATTTTCCGGGCAGCGCCGGCAGCCATCGTGGAGATGAAGCGTCCGGCTACCGCTTGTATTCGTGGTACTTGCGCGCATCGCCGCGCACCTGGTCGGCCGGGTACTTGGCGCGGTTGAGCACCATCTTATCCTGCACCGCGGCCAGCAGGTCGACGTCGAGCTTGTCGGCCAGGCGCACCAGGTACACCAGCACGTCCGCCATCTCGTGGCGCACCTCGGCGAGTTTGGCAGCGCCCAGTTCGTCGGGCCGGCCGTGTTGCAGCCACTGGAAGTGTTCCAGCAGCTCGGCCGCCTCGACCGTCAGCGCCGCCGCCAGGTTCCGGGGCGAGTGGAACTGGTCCCAGTCGCGCTCGTCGACGAACGCGCGCACGATGCCGCGCAGCTGCTCCAGCTCGCCGCCGGGCTGCATGCCCACGGCCGGTTCGGCCGCTTGGGCCTGCTGGGCGCCGACTTGCCGGGCGCCGGCCTGCGGCACCGCCTCAGCCGCGCCGTACGGCCCGGACGAACTCACTTGCGTTCCCCGCCTTCGCGGTAACCGGCCAGCACCGATTCCAGCTTCGGCGCGATTTCCTCGTGGCTGCTGACGGTGATGCCGAGGTCGCGCAGCAGGCCGTCCTGCAGGCCGTACACCCAGCTGTGGATGGTCAGCGGCTGTCCGCGTTCCCAGGCATCGCGCACGACGGTGGTCTGCGCCACGTTGATGACCTGCTCGGCCACGTTGAGTTCGACCAGGCGCTTGGCGGCGACCGCGCCGGCCACGTTGCCGAGGTACTGGGCGTGCTTGTCGTGCACATCGCGCACGTGGCGCAGCCAGTTGTCGGCCAGGCCGACGCGGGTGTTCATCAGCGCCGCCTGCACGCCCGAGCAGCCATAGTGGCCGCAGATGATGATGTGCTTGACCTTCAGCACGTCGATCGCGAACTGCAGCACGGTCAAGGCGTTCAGGTCGGAGTGCACCACCACGTTGGCGATGTTGCGGTGGACGAACAGCTCGCCCGGTGCCATGCCCAGCAGTTCGTTGGCCGGGACGCGGCTGTCGGAGCAGCCGATCCACAGGTATTCCGGCGCTTGCTGCGCCGCCAGCGACTTGAAGAAATCCGGGTTCTTGTCGATCATCGACGCGGCCCATTTGCGGTTGCGTTCGAAGAGTTCTGCGGCGGTGACGCCTGTGCTTTCGTTCATGTGTTTCCTTTGTTTCGTTTGCTGCCACGTCGTTCCCGCGGAGGCGGGAACCCATGCATCGCCTCCAAATCGCACATGGGTGATGCAGATGTAAATTTGGTCTTTTGAGTGTGTATGGGTCCCCGCCTTCGCGGGGACGACGGCGTGAGTCAAAAAAAACCGCCGAAGGCTTTCGCCGTTCAGCGGTCTGCGGACTTACTCGAAGAAGTCCTTCACTTTGTCCATCCAGCCCTTGCTCTGCGGGCTGTGCTTGGCGCCGCCCTCGACCGTCAGGCGATCGAATTCGCGCAGCAGGTCCTTCTGCTTGTCGGTCAGTTTCACCGGGGTCTCGACCACCACGTGGCAGAACAGGTCGCCCGAGTAGCCCGAGCGCACGCCCTTGATGCCCTTGCCCTTCAGGCGGAAGGTCTTGCTGGTCTGCGTGCCTTCGGGAATGGTGAAGGAGACCTTGCCGGCCAGGGTCGGCACTTCGATCTCGCCGCCCAGCGCCGCCTGCATGAATGAGATCGGCATCTCGCAGTGCAGGTCGTCGCCTTCGCGCTGGAAGACTTCGTGCGGCTTGATGTGGATCTCGACATACAAATCGCCCGGCGGCCCGCCGTTGGTGCCCGGCTCGCCGTTGCCCGAGGAGCGGATGCGCATGCCGTTGTCGATACCGGCCGGGATCTTGACTTCCAGCGTCTTGTTGCGCTTGATGCGTCCGGCGCCGCCGCAGGCCGCGCACGGTTCCGGGATGATCTTGCCGCTGCCGTGGCACTTCGGGCAGGTCTGCTGGATCGAGAAGAAACCCTGCTGCATGCGCACCTGGCCGTGGCCGGCGCAGGTGGTGCAGGTGACCGGCGAGGTGCCCGGCTTGGCGCCGCTGCCGTGGCAGGTGTCGCACTTGTCCCAGCTCGGCACGCGGATGGTGGTGTCGAAGCCGCCCGCGGCCTGCTCGAGCGTGATCTCGAGGTTGTAGCGCAGGTCGGCGCCGCGGTACACCTGCGGGCCGCCGCCGCCGCCGCGACGGGCGCCACCGCCGAAGATGTCGCCGAAGATATCGCCGAAGGCATCGCCGAAGCCGCCCGCGCCGAAACCGCCGCCGCCGCCCATGTTCGGATCGACGCCGGCGTGACCGTAGCGGTCGTACGCCTCGCGTTTTTCCGGTGTGGTCAGCATCTCGTAGGCTTCCTTCACCTCCTTGAACTTCTCTTCCGCTTCCTTGTTGTCGGGATTGCGGTCGGGGTGGTACTTCATCGCGAGCTTGCGATAAGCCTTCTTGATGTCATCTTCCGATGCACTTTTCGCGACCCCGAGGATCTCGTAAAAATCACGCTTTGCCATTTGTCGGCACCTTGCTGTTATCTACTTTACTGGACGAACTGTAAGTGGACCGAAACCCCGTCGTGGTGGCAGCGGTTCCGGCCGGCGCGCACAGTCCAAAAGGGTCGAGTATACAGTGAGCAACTCGGGCTTGCGCATGCCCATCAGAAATACAACGCGCACGCGGCGTGCCAAACGCTCCCGGCCTACCGCATCTTGCAAAAAAACCGAGCCGGAGCACCCTGGGGTCGCATCGGCTCGGCTCGGTGCAACGGGGCCGCCTCGATGGCGGTCCCGCATGAGGACGGATTACTTGGCGTCCTTGACTTCCTTGAAGTCGGCGTCGACCACGTCGTCGTCCTGCTTCTGCGAAGCGTCCGCACCCGGCTGGGCGCCGGCCTGCGCACCGGCGCCGCCCTGCTGCGCCTGCATGTCGGCATACATCTTCTCGCCCAGCTTCTGCGAGGCGGTGGTCAGCGCCGCGACCTTGGCGTCGATGTCGCCCTTGTCGCCCGACTTCAGGGCGCCTTCCAGGTCGGTGATCGCCGCTTCGATCTTTTCCTTTTCGCCGCCTTCCAGCTTGTCGCCGTATTCGGTCAGGGACTTGCGGGTCGAGTGGACCAGCGCGTCACCCTGGTTGCGGGCTTCGGCCAGTTCCTTGACCTTCTTGTCCTCTTCCGCGTTCAGCTCGGCGTCCTTCACCATCTTCTGGATCTCGTCCTCGGTCAGGCCCGAGTTCGCCTTGATGGTGATCTTGTTTTCCTTGCCGGTGGCCTTGTCTTTCGCGCCGACGTGCAGGATGCCGTTGGCGTCGATGTCGAAGGTCACTTCGATCTGCGGGGTGCCGCGCGCTGCCGGCGGGATGCCTTCCAGGTTGAACTCACCCAGGCCCTTGTTGCCGGCGGCGATCTCGCGTTCGCCCTGGTACACCTTGATGGTCACGGCCGGCTGGTTGTCGTCGGCGGTCGAGAACACCTGCGAGAACTTGGTCGGGATCGTGGTGTTCTTCTGGATCATCTTGGTCATCACGCCGCCCAGGGTCTCGATGCCCAGCGACAGCGGGGTCACGTCCAGCAGCAGCAGGTCCTTGCGCTCGCCCGACAGCACCGAGCCCTGGATCGCGGCGCCGACGGCGACCGCTTCGTCCGGATTCACGTCCTTGCGCGGATCCTTGCCGAAGAACTCCTTCACTTTTTCCTGCACCTTCGGCATGCGGGTCATGCCGCCGACCAGGATGATGTCGTCGATGTCCGAGACCTTGACGCCGGCATCCTTGATGGCGATGCGGCACGGCTCGATCGTCTTGGCGATCAGTTCCTCGACCAGCGCTTCCAGCTTGGCGCGGGTGATCTTCAGGTTCAGGTGGACCGGGGCGCCGTTCGCCATGGCGATGTACGGCTCGTTGATCTCGGTCTGCTGCGACGACGACAGTTCGATCTTGGCGCGCTCGGCCGAAGCCTTGATGCGCTGCAGGGCGATCGGATCCTTCGACAGGTCGAGGCCATTGATCTTCTTGAACTCGTCGATGATGTAGTCGATGACGCGCTGGTCGAAGTCTTCGCCGCCCAGGAAGGTGTCGCCGTTGGTCGACAACACTTCGAACTGCTTCTCGCCTTCGACGTCGGCGATCTCGATGATCGACACGTCGAAGGTGCCGCCGCCGAGGTCGTACACGGCGATCTTGCGGTCGCCCTTGTCGGTCTTGTCCAGGCCGAAGGCCAGCGCGGCCGCGGTCGGCTCGTTGATGATGCGCTTGACGTCCAGGCCGGCGATGCGGCCGGCATCCTTGGTCGCCTGGCGCTGCGAGTCGTTGAAGTAGGCCGGCACGGTGATCACGGCTTCCGTGACTTCTTCGCCGAGGTAGTCTTCGGCGGTCTTCTTCATCTTGCGCAGCACTTCGGCCGACACTTGCTGTGCCGCCAGTTTCTTGTCGCGCACGCCGATCCACGCGTCGCCGTTGTCGGCCTTGACGATCGCATACGGCATCAGGCCGATGTCCTTCTGGACTTCTTTTTCGTCGAACTTACGGCCGATCAGGCGCTTGACGGCGAACAGGGTGTTCTTCGGGTTGGTGACGGCCTGGCGTTTCGCCGGCGCGCCCACCAGGATCTCGCCATCTTCCTGATATGCGATGATCGAAGGCGTGGTACGGGCGCCTTCCGCATTCTCGATGACCTTCGGCTGACCATTTTCCATGATCGCGACGCAGGAGTTGGTGGTGCCCAGGTCGATACCGATGATTCTGCCCATAATATTTTCCTTTTTAGTACTCAGTTTTCAGATGTGTCGAATATTGGGAAATAGCGCTTGCTTTCAAGAGCTTGTTCAGCTCTCGTGCAACATTTATTTCGGTGCCGCAGCGGTCACGATGGCCGGGCGCAGCAGGCGGTCGGCGATCATGTAGCCCTTTTGCAGCACCGTCACCACGGTATTCGCTTCCTGCTCGGACGGCACCACGGCCACGGCCTGGTGCTTGTTCGGGTCCAGCTTGTCGCCGGCCTGCGGCATCACCTCGACCAGGCGGTTCTTCTCGAATGCGGTGGTCAACTGCTTGAGCGTCATCTCGACGCCTTCCTTGATCGAATCGACGGTGGCTGCCTCGACCTTCAGCGCCATCTCGAGGCTGTCGCGCACCGGCACCATGGCTTCGGCGAAGCTTTCGATCGCAAACTTGTGGGCCTTGCTGACGTCTTCCTGGGCGCGGCGGCGGATGTTTTCGCCATCGGCCTTGGCGCGCATGAAAGCATCATGCATCTCGGCCAGCTTGGCTTCGGTCGCGCTCAGTTGTTCTTCCAGGCCCGGCTCGGCTGCCGAAACAGTTTGCGCCTGGGCGGCATCATCGCCTTGCGGCTGATTGGCCATCTCTTGGTTTTCTTGGTCTTGCATCGAAAAAACTCCTGAAATCAAGGACTTGACTGACAAGGCGACATTGCCTTGGTTATCTCACAAGCCCCCATATAAGGCGATCTCCTACAGTTTCAAGGGGAATTGTTCAAACGCTCATGAAGACTGCAGGACGTGGACTCGCCTGACGGAACTTGGCACAGCGCCACAAAACATGCCATTTTAACAGCCGGATCGGGAAGCACCGGGATTGGGGCGGCGTTGTCACGCCAAGGCAAGAAGCGCGGCCTGCGCGCAATCGAAGGCGCCGGAATCGGTCCGGCGCCGGCTACAGCCGGTCTGGCAACACCGGCCAGGACCGCGTGTGCTAGTTGGCCGTCACGGAAAAATTACGCGCGGCGAAATCCATGCCGCCGGCCGAGGACGTGATCTCGAAGCCGTACTGGACGTCGCCCACCGTGATGTTGCCCATCCAGCCCTGGTTCTGCAGGTATTTCAGGATGGCCAGGATGTCCACCGTCGTATTGTTCGACTTCGACGTGCGCAGCAGCGAGAACACCTGGTTGCCGCCGTTGCTGCCGCGGTAGACGTTCCAGGTGGCGCCGCCCACGGATACGTTGCTGTACACCGGAATGGCGCAGCCGGCGGCGGTCCAGTTGTACGAGATCGGCTTGACGTTGCCGCAGCCGGCGGCGGTGCCGGTGTAGTTCAGCCACAGCATGATCTCGTAGGCGTTGTTGGTGTCCCAGATGTCGTAGGTCGATTCCCAGGCGCCGCCCGCGGGCGTGGTGGCGCTCACGGTCGACGTCAGGCGCGTCAATGCGCTCAGCGCGCGCCCGACCCGGTAGGTCACGTGCGGATACGACTTGATGCCGCCCGTGTTCGGCTGGTTCGACCAGACGCCCCAGTCCGCCACCGAATTGGCCCAGATCGTTTGCGGCCCGGCCCCGGCACCCCAGACGTCGTTGTTGAAGTTGTAGGCGCCGATGGTGGTGCTGCCGTACTGGTCCGACGACGACCAAGAGGCCGCCTGCGCGGACAAGGTGGTGGTAGCGGCGGCCAGCAACAGCGCGGCGGCGCGAAGCGTATGGTGCATGTTGTCTCCTCGTTATGGCGTCCCTGGTACCGGGCCGCAGGCGACACGCGGCCCGGCGCATTGCCGGGAACGGTCGGCAGTGCGTGAAGAAAACGGTTTGACTGATGGCGAAAAAGCTTGGCGGCCGCCGGCGCAAGGGGCGCCGGGATGTCCGGGGCGACGACCGTGTCGTACGCAAACACGGCGCCACCCGGCACGGCATGCGGCCGATCGCAGCGGCGCTCTTTATGGCCTTGCTTCCCCGCCCGGTAAGGCGGCGTGCAACAGGCTCATTGGCATTGGTGAGAACCAGTGTAGGAGGCGGACGAACCGGCTGTCAATGGAATTAACATGGATGTCAGGCGCTATCAGTCAGGCGCCATCATGAGGATGCGCCGCCAGCATCGGCAGCGGCATCCTCGGCCTCGGGGCACAGGCCGGCCTGCCTGTCGCGCGTGGCGCGGGCGCGTGCACGTGCGGCGTCCATCATGCCGACGGCGCGCCGATCGAAGCGTTCAAGCACCCAATTGGGCCGCATGCGCGCGGCCGGCTTCCAGCTCGCGCTTTTGTACCTCGCGCGCCTCTCCGTCGAGCCGCGTCGGCCAGCCCAGCATGTGCTGCTCGACGATGGCCGCCATGCCGTCGATCCAGTCGGGATTGTCGTTCAGGCAGGGAATGTAGTGATATTCCTGGCCGCCATTCGAGGTGAAATCGTGGCGCACTTCCATGTTGATTTCCTCCAGCGTCTCCAGGCAATCGCTGGTGAAGCCTGGGCACATCACGTCGATGCGGCGCACGCCGTCGCGCGCCAGTTGCTGCACGGTCGGCGCCGTGTACGGCTGCAGCCATTCGGCGCGGCCGAAGCGCGACTGGAAGCTGAGGATCAAGCGGTCCGGCCCCAGGCCCAGGCGCCGGGCCAGCAGGCGGCCGGTCTTCTGGCATTCGCAGAAATACGGATCGCCCAGTTCCAGCGTGCGCTTGGGCACCCCATGAAAACTGAGCACCAGCTTGTCGCCGCGGCCATGTTGCGCCCAGTAGGTTTCGACCGAACGCGCCAGCGCCTCGATGTAGGCGGCGTGGTCGTGGTAGTGCTTCACCAGGCGCAGCTCCGGGATGTTGCGCACCCGCTTGTAGTGGGCGAACACCGCATCCCAGATCGAGGCGGTGGTGGTGCCGGAATACTGCGGATAGGCCGGCAGCACCAGGATACGGTCGACATGGCGCGCCTTGAGTTCGTCCAGCACGTCCGCCAGCGCCGGAGAACCGTAGCGCATCGCCATGACGACGTCGACGTCCCGGTGGCCGCGCGCCGCCAGCGCCCCCTGCAGCAGCGCCGCCTGGCGCCCGGTGTACACCTTCAGCGGCGAACCCTCGCCGGTCCAGACCATCTCGTATTTCTTGGCCGACTGGCCGGAGCGGAACGGCAGGATCGCCAGGTGCAGGATCAGGCTCCACACCGCGCGCGGAATCTCGACCACGCGCGGGTCCGACAGGAATTGTTTCAGGTAGCGCCGCACCGCCGGCCGCGTGGGCGCATCCGGGGTGCCGAGGTTGACCAGCACGATGGCGCTTTTAAGGGGAATGCCGTGCGGCGGCGGACTGGGTTCTTTTCGAAATGGCATGGACGCGGCGGTAAACGGGTTGGAATCCCATTATAAGTGGCCGCCGCGATGCTGCCGGTTTGATAATCTTGATCGGTGCGATAGCCGCGCCCGCGGCGCCTTCAGGAGGCCAGCAGCTCGCGCGCATGCTTGCGCGTGGTCTCGGTGATCTCGATGCCGCCCAGCATGCGCGCGACTTCTTCCACGCGCGCCTTGGCGTTCAGCACGTCGATGCGCGAGACCGTCTTGCCGCCGTCCACGGTGCCCTTGGCCACCTGGAAGTGCTGGTTCGCCTGACTGGCCACCTGCGGCAGGTGGGTCACGCACAGCACTTGGCGGCTCTGGCCCAGGCGACGCAGCAGACGCCCGACCACTTCCGCCACGCCGCCGCCGATGCCGGTATCGACCTCGTCGAAGATCAGCGTCGGCACCACGGTGGCGTGCGCCGTGATCACCGAGATCGCCAGCGAGATGCGCGCCAGTTCGCCGCCCGAGGCCACCTTGGCCAGCGGACGCGGCGCCACGCCGGCGTGGCCGGCCACCAGGAACTCGACCTGTTCCAGGCCATACGCGGCCGGCTCGCACGGGTTCAGGCCGACCACGAAGCGCCCGCCGCTCATCGACAATTCCTGCATCGCTTCCGACACCTGCCCGGACAAACGCTGCGCCGCCGCCGCGCGGATGGCGGACAGCTTGCGCGCCGCCTCCATGTAGCTGGCCTTGGCCTTGGCTTCCTGGCGCCGCAGGCCCTCGACGTCGGAGGCGTCGGCCAATTGCTTGAGCTTGGCCTTCAGGGTCGCGTGCTCTTCCGGCAGGTCGTCCGGCGTGACGCGGAACTTGCGCGCGGTGCTGTGGATGGCGTCCATGCGCGCATCGACCTGCGCCAGGCGCTCCGGATCGAGTTCGACCTTGTCGACGTAGTTGTTCAGGGCGTACACCGCTTCCTGCAACTGGATACGGGCCGGTTCCATGCAGTCGAGCACGGCCTGCAGGCCGGCGTCGACGTCGGCCAGCTTCGACAGCTTCTGGTTCAGCGACGACAGTTGCGAAAGGATCGGCTGCTCGGATTCCGAGATCGCATTCAGCGCTTCCTGCGCCCCTTCGAGCAGGCTGGCGGCGTGCGACAGGCGGCTGTGCTCGTTGCTGATCTCGGCCCATTCGCCCGGCTTGACGGCCAGCTTGTCCAGTTCACTCACCTGCCATTCCAGGCGCTCGCGTTCCAGCAGCACGTTCCTGGCGTTGGTCTCGTATTCCTCGCACTGCTTGGCCAGCGCGCGCCACGCCTTGTGGCAGGCGGCCACCTGCTGCACCTCGGCCACGGCGGCGGGGTCGCGCACCGCCACCTGGTTGTCCAGCAGCGCGCGCTGGGCATCCTGCTTGAGCAGCGACTGGTGCGCGTGCTGGCCGTGGATGTCGACCAGCATCTCGCCGAGTTCGCGCAGCTGGCCGGCGGTGGCGGCGATGCCGTTGATGTAGGCCTTGGAACGGCCGGCATTGTCGATCACGCGGCGCAGCAGCACGCCGCCGTCCTCGCCCGCCAGTTCGTTGCGTTCGAGCCAGGCCACGGCGGCCGGCGTGAGCGCGAACTCGGCGCTGATGTCGGCCTTGGGCGCGCCTTCGCGCACCATGCTGGCGTCGCCGCGCCCGCCCAGCGCCAGCTGCAGCGCATCGATCAGGATCGACTTGCCGGCGCCGGTCTCGCCGGTGAATACCGAGAATCCGTTCGCGAATTCGAGTTCGATCGTGTCGACGATGACGAAGTCGCGGATGGTCAGTGTGCGCAACATGAAGATACGAATCTCCTGAAAATGGGGTGCCGGTGCGGCCTGCCCGGCTTCTTACTTGAGCTTGCCGTCGCTGGACGGATACTCGTTCCAGTGCAGCTTTTCGCGCAGCGTATGGTAATAGCTCCACCCTTCCGGATGCAGGAAGGTGATGGTGTCGGGCGAACGGGAAATGACGATCTGGTCACCGTGCTGCAGGCTGGCCACGGTTTGCATGTCGAAGTTCACGCTGATGTCGCGCCCGTTCATGATTTCGACCACGATCTCGCTGGTGTCCGGCACCACGATCGGGCGGTTCGACAGCGCATGCGGCGCGATCGGCACCAGCACGGTACCGGCCAGGGTCGGGTGCAGCAGCGGCCCGCCGGCCGACAGCGCGTACGCGGTCGAGCCGGTCGGCGTGGAGACGATCAGGCCGTCCGAACGCTGGTTGTACATGAACTGGCCGTCCACCGTCACCTTCAGTTCCGCCATGCCGGCGCCGGTGCCGCGCGCCACCACCACGTCGTTGACCGCCACCGAGCAATGGATCTGCTTGCCCTCCCGCAGTATTCTCGCTTCCAGCAGGCTGCGTTCCTCGGCCGTGGCCTTGCCGTTGAGGATCTCCCCCAGCGCCGGCAGCATGCGGTCGATCGGGATGTCGGTCATGAAGCCGAGCCGGCCCTGGTTGATGCCGATCAGCGGGGTATGGTAGCGCGCCAGCTGGCGCGCGATGCCGAGCATGGTGCCGTCGCCGCCGATCACGATCGCAGTGTGCGCCTGTTCGCCGATCTGTTCCACGGACATCGCTTCGACCCCGTCGACGCCGACGTGGGTGGCGGTCTCGGCTTCGAACACCGCACGGTAGCCGGCGCCGCGCAGGAAATCGACGATCGCCCGGACCGGCTCGTCGATGCCGGCCGTATTGTGCCGTACGACCAGCGCGATAGTTTGTTGCGGTTCAGGCGATGCGGGCATACGGATCTCGGCAGTAATGGAAGGCGTCGGACGCTGATATGGGGCACGATTTACGTAACGAAAGACCCATACGACGCGCGGTCCCGATCGGGGACACGGGAAGATTAACCGATTCGTCCGGCTTCTGCCATATCGCAACTCAGCGAATACTGTACAAACACACAGTATAGTTGGGCAAGCGGTCCGCCGGCAAGCGTACAGTCCGGCCGCTCGTCAATGCCCTGCCGCGACATAGAATACGGCGACGATCACCGCCAGGACGCTGGCCAGGTGCAGCGCCATCAGCACGAACCAGCGCGCGAAGGTGGCCAGGCGCGTGCCGCCATAGACCCGGCGCATCGCCAGCGGCAGGTAGAAGGCCAGCCACATCGCCAGCAGCGTGCCGAGCCAGGGGACGAAGGAAGGAACCAGCAGGAGCACGCTCAGCATCAGGTAGGCGAAGGCGTTGGCGTGCAGCGCGAACAGCAGGTGTTCGCCGTAGCGGCGCCGCGCGCCCAGGTACAGCAAGTTCAGGTACAGCGCGAACACCGGCATCAAGGCGAACACCGCGTACGGGGCATAGGCGAAGAACGCCGCCTTCAGCTTGTGCTCGTCGCTGCCGCTGAAACGCGCGTCGAGCTTGTCGCCCAGGCCGCTCAAGCCCGGATGGCGGTCGTGCAGCGCTTTCAAGTCTTGGTCCCTGGCCAGCTCGGCGCGCATGTCCTCGCGCAGCCTGGCCGGTACATCCTTGGCGGACGAGCGTGCCTCCTTGTCGGAATCGATCTTGACCACGTCGACGCTGTGGAACTTGATGCCGGCGATCTCGTGGTCTTCCCCCATGAACTTGAACAGGGCGAAGAAGATCAGACTCAGGGTCAGGTACACGCGCAGCGGCTCGATGTAGCGCACGCGCCGTCCGGCCAGGTATTCCCGGGTCAGCGCGCCCGGCTTCAGCACCAGCAGGCGCAGCGTGCGCCACAGCTTGCTTTCCAGCGCCACGTAGTGACCGATGAATTCGTGCAGGAATTCGCCGGCGCTGGGCGGATGCAGTTCGCCCGGCTGGCCGCAGCCGTGACAGAATTTGCCGGACAGGACGGCGCCGCAATTCGGGCAATCGCTGGCGTGGTGGTGAGCGGGGACGTGCGTCTCGACGAGTTCCGGCATCGCGGCTTCCTGCATGGTTGACGACCAGACACCATGGTAAACACATAATTGCAAAAATGCATCATCCAATTGCGCGACCACCTTCCAGGCGACGCGTTACGATTTGGACAATTGAATCGAAGGAGATCGTCATGCCCCAGGAAGAAAAAGACCGTGTGGTGAACACGGACCGCAAGATCGAGGAACAAAGCTACAAGCGCGAGCCGCACGAGCGCGACGAATCGCCCGACGGGCAGAATACCGATCCGCGCGGCATCATGAAGCAGGCCGCCGAAGACCTCAAGCAAGGGCTGGTCGATACCGACCTGCACGGCACGCCGGGTATCAGCCAGGCGGTGAACCCGAACCCGGAAGTCAACGCCGGCCAGGCCAACCCGCAGGCGGACCGCGGGGACGGCATGCGCGACCACGATGCCACGATTCCGGAGGGAGGAAAAAACCGATGACACCGCGTCCCCTCACCGCTTGCCTGCTGGCCTCGCTCGGCCTGGCCGCCCTGCACGCGCCCGCCATGGCGCAGCAATACGCCCAGGGCTTCGGTCCCAACCCGACCCTGCCGGCGCCGGAAAAATCGCTGATCCCGACCCTGAACATCGCCGATGCCGATCCGTGGCCGCAGGGCGCGCGCCCGACCCCGGCCACCGGCCTGGCGGCGACCGCCTACGGCACCGGCCTGAACCATCCGCGCTGGCTGTACGTGCTGCCGAACGGCGACGTGCTGGTGGCCGAGAGCAACAAGCCGGCGAACGCCCCGAAGGAAAGCGGCGTGCGCGCCAAGGTACAGGGCATGGCCCAGAAGCAGGCCGGCGCCGGCGTCGAATCGCCCAACCGCATTTCGCTGCTGCGCGGCGTCAAGGCGGACGGCACGGCCGAAACCAGGACCGTGTTCGCCCAGGGCCTGAACTCGCCGTTCGGCATGACGCTGGTCGGCGACAACCTGTACGTCGCCAACGCCGACGCGCTGTGGCGCTTCCCGTATAAAACCGGCGAGACCGCCCTGAGCGGCAAGGGCGCCAAGGTGCTCGACCTGCCGGCCGGCATCAACCACCACTGGACCAAGAACGTGATCGCTTCGCCGGACGGCAAGAAGCTGTACATCACGGTCGGCTCCAACAGCAACGTCGCCGACAACGGCATGGAGATCGAAAAAGGCCGCGCCGCGATCTGGGAATACGACATTGCCAGCGGCAAGCACCGCATCTACGCCAGCGGCCTGCGCAATCCGAACGGCATGGGCTTCCAGCCGCAGAGCAAGATGCTGTGGACCGCGGTCAACGAGCGCGACGAACTGGGCAACGAACTGGTGCCCGACTACATGACGAGCGTGAAGGACGGCGGCTTCTACGGCTGGCCGTACAGCTACTACGGCCAGCACGTCGACACGCGCGTGAAACCGCAGAACCCGGAGCTGGTGGCCAAGGCCATCGTGCCCGACTATGCGCTGGGCGCGCACACCGCATCGCTGGGCCTGGCGTTCTACGACGCCAACCTGCTGCCGCAATTCAAGAACGGCGCCCTGATCGGCCAGCACGGTTCCTGGAACCGCAAGCCGTATTCCGGCTACAAGCTGATCTTCGTCCCCTTTACCAACGGCAAACCCAGCGGTCCGCCGCAGGACGTGCTGACCGGCTTCCTGAGCAAGGAAGGCAAGGCCAACGGCCGCCCGGTCGGCGTCGCCGTCGACAAGGCCGGCGCCGTGCTGCTGGCGGACGACGTCGGCAACATCGTGTGGCGCATCACGCCCACCGGCAACATGGCAGCCGCTAACACCACAGCGCCTGCGCCGGCCACCACCGCGCAGGCAACCACCCCCACCAAGAAATAAGGAGCGATTCGATGATCAAACGTAATGGCAGCGCCGTCTGGAGCGGCGGCCTCAAGGATGGCAAGGGCGCCGTCTCGACCCAGAGCGGCGTGCTGAACCAGCAGCAATACGGCTTCAATACCCGTTTCGAAGACGGTCCGGGCACCAATCCGGAAGAACTGCTGGGGGCAGCACACGCCGGCTGCTTCACGATGGCCCTGTCCGGCCAGCTGGAAAAGGCCGGCATGGTCGCGCAAAAACTGGAAACCAAGGCGACCGTGTCGCTGGACAAGGATGGCGACAGCTTCGCCATTACCGCGGTGCACCTGGACCTGGTGGCCACGATCCCGGGCGCCGACGAAGCCGCCTTCCAGGAAGCCGCGCGCAAGGCCAAGGAAGGCTGCCCGGTCTCGAAACTGTTCAAGGCCGACATCACGCTGGATGCCAAGCTGCAGGCGTAAGGTTTCGAACCTTGCATGAACGCGTGGACGGCATAGCCAGCTAGGCGCCCCCGTCCACGCTACGCAGCTGTCATGACACCGATCGCGGCATATGCCCCGCCTGCAAACTTCGGCCCGAGCGCATAGAATCCCTGCTTCATTCATTTCTCCCAAGGACCACCATGCGTCTCCTGCACACCATGCTCCGCGTCGGCGACCTGCAGCGCTCCATCGATTTCTATACCAAGGTGCTCGGCATGAAGCTGCTGCGCACCAGCGAAAACACCGAATACAAGTACAGCCTGGCCTTCCTCGGCTACGGCAGCAACCCGGATCACGCCGAGATCGAGCTGACCTACAACTGGGGCGTCGACGCCTACGAGCTGGGCACCGCCTACGGCCACATCGCCCTGTCGACCGAGGACATCTATAAAACCTGCGACGAAGTGCGCGCGGCCGGCGGCGTCATCAGCCGCGAGCCGGGACCGGTCAAGGGTGGCAGCACCGTGATCGCCTTCATCACCGATCCGGACGGCTACAAGGTCGAGCTGATCGAGCGCGCCGATCACGCCGGCGGCGGCGGTATCGACAAGCGGGCGTGAACACGCCCCGGTCGCGCTGAAAACGGGCCGGCCCGGCAGCTTGCGGCCGGCCCTGCTACAATCCCTGCGTCCTTTACCAAAAGGACACACAATCAATTACGTCTTCGGGGCGGGGTGCGATTCCCCACCGGCGGTATGGCCATCACGGCCGAGCCCGCGAGCGCCTGCGTTGCAGGGTCAGCAGACCTGGTGAGAAGCCAGGGCCGACGGTATAGTCCGGATGAAAGAAGATGTGCGTCATTACGCAGGCTGCCGCGCGGTTCAAGCGTGTCCGGCTGCGCCGTTTCGCTTTGCCCTGATGCGTTTTTCGCTTTTATCTTTCCCATTGCGAGGAGCGTTTCAATGACCAGCACCACCATCGATCCCACCACCTACCCCGGCGCCTTCGTGCTCGACAGCGACAACATCGACGGCCGCATCGCCGCCGCCATCGAAGCCACGCGCGCCGGCATCCCCGTCATCCTGCTCGACGATTTCGACCGCGAGAACGAGGCCGACCTGATCGTCGCCGCCGAAAAGCTGACCACCGAAACCATGGCCGTGATGATCCGCGAATGCAGCGGCATCGTCTGCCTGTGCCTGTCGAGCGACACGGTGCGCGCGCTCGAGCTGCCGCCGATGGCGCCGGAAAACGGCAGCCGCTACGGCACCCCGTTCACCGTCTCGATCGAGGCGCGCGAAGGCGTCACCACCGGCGTCTCGGCGCAGGACCGCGTGACCACGATCCGCGCCGCCATCGCCGCGGACGCCACGCCGCACGACCTGGTACGGCCCGGCCACGTGTTCCCGCTGCGCGCCAACCCGGGCGGCGTGCTGGCCCGCGCCGGCCATACCGAAGGCTCGGTCGACCTGTCGATCATGGCCGGCCTGCAGCCGGCGGCAGTGCTGTGCGAGCTGATGAACGAGGACGGCACCATGATGCGCGGCGCAGCGATCGAAGGCTTTGCGCGCCAGCGCGGTTATCCGATCCTGACCATCGCCGAGATGATCGCGTGGAGGAAGCGCGACGAGCGTCAGGCGGCCTGAGCCGCCTGGCGTCTTGACGCGTTCCGGCGACGCATCGGCATCGGGATGCATGATGCGTCAGCTTGGGTCCCCGTCTTCGCGCACTACTGTCCAAGATAGTATTGCTGGCCTAAAGACCGTCGTTCCCGCGAAGGCGGGGACCCATAGCGAGTGTAAAAAGTTAGTATTTTTGAAGCATTCTGATTGCTTCCGGCTACCAAATTTTCTTGCTCAGTATGGATCCCCGCCTTCGCGGGGACGACGAGTTATTGGCTAGGAATGATTTTTACGTTACTGCTAGCAACAAAACCTGCTTAAGGCAGAGATAACGATTATCTTGGACAGCAGTGCGCCTTCGCGGGGAGTCGTTTCCGGCAGTGCCGGGAACGACGGCCTGGGCCGCTCAGGGCTGGATCAGCAGCGCGTTCACCGGCTGCAGGTCTTCCTCGCGCAGCGCGCCGGCCGCCGCCTTCAGGCGCAGGCCGGCCAGGATGGTGTTGTAGCGCGCGCGCGCCAGGTCGGTGCGGGTCTGGTACAGCTGGCGCTGGGCATTGAGCACGTCGATGTTGATGCGCACGCCGACCTGGTAGCCGAGCTTGTTCGATTCCAGCGCCGAGTTGCTCGATACCTCCGCTGCTTCCAGCGCCTTCACCTGCGCCAGTCCGGTGTTCACGCCCAGGAAGGCCTGGCGCGCCGTCAGCGCCGCGTTGCGGCGGTTCGCCTCCAGGTCGTTGCGCGCCTTGTCTTCCAGCGCGATCGTCTCGCGCACGCGGCTGGTGATGGCGAAGCCGCTGAAGATCGGAATGCTGTACTGGATGCCGATGGCGTTGCTGGTGGTCTTGCCCGATTGTCCGGCGACCTGGCCGCCCAGGTCGCGGTGCAGCGAACTGGCCACCAGGTCCACGGTCGGGTAATGGCCGGCGCGGTTCTTCGAGATGTCGCGCTTGGCCGATTCCAGCGCCAGCTGACCCACGGTCACCGCGTAGTTCTGGTTCTCGGCGGCCGACACCCACTGGTCGACGTTGACCGGCTGCGGCGGCGCCAGGGTGACGCCGGTGCGCAGCGTGGCCAGCGCCGCCGGCGGGGTGCCGATGATGGCCTGCAGCGAAGTCTTCTTGTTTTCCAGGTCGTTCACCGCCGCCAGTTCCTGCGACACCACCAGGTCGTACGCAGCCTGCGCCTCATGGGTATCGGTGATGGTCTGGGTGCCGACCTCGAAATTGCGCTTGGCCGAGGCCAGCTGTTCGGTGGTGGCGACTTTCTGGGCGCGGATCGATTCCAGCGTGTCCTGCGCCGCCAGCACGTCGAAATAGGCCTGCGCCACGCGCGTGATCAAGTCTTGCTCGGCCTGGGCGAACTGCGCTTCGGCAATGGCCTGCTGCAGCTTGCTCTGCTGGTAGGTTTCCCAGCGGTCCCAGCGGAACAGGGGCTGCTGCAGGACCACCGTGATGTCGCTGCTGCGCTCGTTCAGGCTGCTGCCGCGCGAGTAGACGTCGGCGCCCGCCGACTGGCCCAGCAACTGGCCGTCGTTCCAGGGAGAGAAGCCCTGGTTGTTCTTGGTGACCGACCCCGTGATGCCGACCGTCGGCAGCAACCCCGCACGCCCCTGGATGATGCGCTCGCGGCCGGCGGCGGCGGAGGCGCGCGCGCTGGCGTAGGTGGCATCGTTTGCCAGGGCTTGCTGGTAGACCTGGATCAGGTCGGCCGCCTGGGCAGTGAGCGAACAGCACGCGCTGGCCAGCAGCGCGGCGATGAGGGGTTTCCGCATTCGTTTCTCCATCAAGTCTAGTCAGGGACGCAGGCCGTCAATACTTCGGCATCGAAGGATCGACCTGTACTGCCCAGGCGTGTATTCCGCCCGTCAAATTGGTGATGTTGTTGAAACCGTTGTGTTCGAGGAAGGCGGCCACGTTCATGCTGCGTGCGCCGTGGTGGCACACGCAGACGATGGGGCGGTCGTCATCGATTTCAGTGACGCGGACCGGCACCAGGCGCATCGGGATCTGGGTCGAGCCCGCGATGCTGCAGGTGGCGAATTCCCAGTCTTCCCGCACGTCCAGCAGCAGCGGCTGCGGACGCGACGGATCGGCCAGCCAGGCGGCCAGTTCGGGAGCGGTGATGTGCTGCATGGCGTGCGGTCCCGATCAGAACTGGAAATGCGACGGCACCGGGGCGCCGCTCAGGTACTTGACGTTGGTCTCGAACACCTTGACCGCACTGAAGGTATTGTCGCCGGTGCGGGTGATGATGTTGAATTCCATGACCGGCGGCACGCCGGTGAACGCGGCGATGCGTCCGCCCACCTTGACCTGCTTCATCAGCGCTTCCGGCAGCACTTCCAGCGCGCCCGAGATCACGATCACGTCGTACGGCGCGCCTTTTTCCTCACCCTGCACGCCATTGCCCTGCTCCACCGTCACATTGGAAATACCGGCGCGCGCCAGGTTCTTTTGCGCCAGCGCGCGGCTTTCCTGGTTGATTTCGATGCTGGTGACCCTGGCGCCCTTGTGCGCCAGCAGGGCCGCCATGTAGCCGGAGCCGGTGCCGATTTCCAGGATGCTCTCGTGCTTGCGCACCTGCAGTTCCTGCATGATGCGCGCTTCGATCTTTGGCGCGAACATCGATTCGCCGCCCGGCAGCGGGATCTCGGCATCGGCGAACGCCAGGTTCTGGTACGCGGCCGGCACGAACTGTTCGCGCTTGACCACGTGCAGCAGGTCGAGTACTTCCGTGTCCAGCACGTTCCACGGACGGATCTGCTGTTCGATCATGTTGAAGCGGGCTTGTTCGATATTCATCTCAGTACTCGGCGGGAAAATAAATAATCCGATATTTTATCGTTGAACGGCTTCAACAAGCATATCTTAGTGATACGACAGTGAAGGCCGAGGGAAATTGCGACAGTCTGCAGTTTGGCGGGGATGAAATGCCGGAAAACCGGCGTAGCGACGCCCGGCGTGGCGACGCCCGGCAGGCAAGCCGGCGCGAACGCGAATCAGCCCGCGTGCACGCTGGCAGCACCGGCGCCGGCGGCCTGCGTGGCGCCGGCGCCGGTCGGCAGCAAGCCATGCAGCGCCACGTCGAGGAAGGTATCGAGGAAGGCGAGCGGCTCCAGTTCGGCGCGCGGGCACGGGCCGACCGAATGCTTCCAGGTGATCAGCATCAGCATCGGCGCCACCAGCACCTGTGTCATGAGGTTGATGTCGATCGGGCGGAACTCGCCGCGCGCCACGCCGCGTTCGAGCATGGTCGTCATGGCGCGGGTGCCGCGGTTGATGACTTCGTCCTGGTAGAACGTGGCCAGTTCGGGAAAATTGCCGGCCTCCGCGGTCACCAGCTTGATGATGCCGGATGCCTTGGTCGCGCCCACGCGCTGCCACCAGGAATGGATCAGGTGGCGCAGCAGGTCGGCGCTGTGGCCGTCGAATTCGGCCACCGAGGTCTCGGCCGCGCCGATGGCCGGCACGATGTTGCCGCGTACCACCGCCTTGAACAAGTCTTCCTTGTTCTCGTAATACAGATACAAGGTGCCCTTGGACACGCCGGCGCGGCGCGCCACGTCTTCCAGGCGCGTGGCGGCGTACCCGCGCTCGACGAACAAGTCGAGCGCGGCCTCCAGCAATTCCTGGGGCCGCGCGTCCTTGCGGCGCTCCCAGCGCGGCTTGGCGTCAAAAGGGCATGGCATGCTACTGTCCGGCAACTAAATGTTGAGTGGGACAAATATAGACCCGGGGCTGGGGGCAGTCAAGGACATCGGCACGCGCGTCCACAGGGAGTATACTGGCGCGTTGCCTATGCCCATCCTGTCCATTGTTTGCGCACCATGTCCCGCGAATCCGAACCCGTCTCTTGCCGCCCCGGCTGCGGCGCCTGCTGCACCGCGCCGTCGATCTCGTCGCCGATTCCCGGCATGCCCGACGGTAAGCCGGCCGGCGTGCGCTGCGTGCAGCTCGACGACCGGCACGGCTGCCGCATCTTCGGCCAGCCGGGCCGGCCGCGCGTGTGCGCCAGCCTGCAGCCGTCGCACGAGATGTGCGGGGCGTCGCGCACGCAGGCGATGCTGTTCCTGACGGAACTGGAGCGCCTGACCGCGTAAGCATCCCGGGACGGAGCGGACGCCGCCGGGCAAGCGCAGCAGCGCCCGCATGATGCCTCGGGCTCTTGCCTGCAGCAAAAAAGCCACCATCTCGGCGCGGGGAACTCGGCGGTAAAACACTTCCTCATGGTAAGCTTGCGCCCTTGCCCGCCGCGAGGCTCCGCAACACCCTTCCGCTTCCGGTTCTCTCATCAACCCATTGTCACCACAGCACAATTCCATGGACATCCTCCTCGCCCTGAAGGCGATCATCATGGGCCTCGTCGAGGGCTTTACCGAATTCCTGCCGATCTCTTCCACCGGCCACCTGATCCTGGCCGGCAGCCTGATCAATTTCACGGGCGAAGTGGCCAAGGTGTTCGAGATCGCCATCCAGGCCGGCGCCATCCTGGCCGTGATGTGGGAATACCGCGCGCGCATCGCGACCGTGGTGTCCGGCCTGGGTTCGGACCCGCGCCAGCGCAAGTTCGTGCTGAACCTGGTCGTCGCCTTCTTGCCGGCGGCGGTGCTGGGGCTGCTGTTCAACAAGGCGATCAAGGCGCACCTGTTCGCGCCGGTGCCGGTGGCACTGGCCTTCATCGTCGGCGCGCTGGTGATCCTGTGGGCCGAGCGCCGCCAGCGCGTGCTGCCGGGTTCGCATCGCATCGCCACCGTGGACGACATGACGGTGCTCGACGCCTTCAAGGTCGGCTGCGCCCAGGCGTTCGCGCTGGTGCCGGGCACCAGCCGTTCCGGCGCCACCATCATCGGCGGCATGCTGTTCGGCCTGTCGCGCAAGGCGGCCACCGAATTCTCGTTCTTCCTGGCGATCCCGACACTGCTGGCCGCCACCGTGTATTCGGTCTACAAGGCACGCCACGAGCTGCACGCCGCCGACCTGCCGCTGTTCCTGATCGGCGGCCTGGCCGCCTTCGTGTCCGCCTTCCTGTGCGTGCGCTGGCTGCTGCGCTACATCAGTTCGCACGACTTCACGATCTTCGCCTGGTACCGTATCGTGTTCGGCATTCTGGTGCTGGTCACGGCGCATTTCGGCTGGGTGGTCTGGGCCGAGTAATTGCATTGATTAAAGAGCTATCGAGAACCAAAGCGACACCATGACGAGCGAGATCCAAGCGGGCGAAACCCGGGCGAGCGAACTCCAGGAGCGCGCGCTGCACGTATTGGAGACGGTATTCGGCTACCCCGCCTTCCGCGGGCAGCAGGCGGATATCGTCGAGCACGTCGCGTCCGGCGGCGACGCGCTGGTGCTGATGCCCACCGGCGGCGGCAAGTCGCTGTGCTACCAGATCCCGGCGCTGCTGCGCGACGGTGTCGGCGTGGTCATTTCTCCGCTGATCGCGCTGATGCAGGACCAGGTCGACGCGCTGGCCGAGGTCGGCGTGCGCGCCGCCTTCTTGAATTCGACCCAGACCTTCGAGGAAACCCTGCGCATCGAGCGCCTGGTGCGCACCGGCGAAATCGACCTGGTGTACGTGGCGCCCGAACGCCTGATGACGCAGCGCTGCCTGGACCTGTTCGAGTCGGCGCACATTTCGCTGTTCGCGATCGACGAGGCGCACTGCGTGTCGCAATGGGGCCACGACTTCCGGCCGGAATACATCCGCCTGTCGATCCTGCACGAGCGCTTCCCGCACGTGCCGCGCATCGCCCTCACCGCCACCGCCGACCAGCTCACGCGCGCCGAGATCGCCCAGCGCCTGCAGCTGGAAGAAGCGCGCCAGTTCGTCTCGTCCTTCGACCGCCCCAACATCCGCTACTCGATCGTCGAAAAGGGCAATGGCCGCAAGCAGTTGCTGGATTTTATTTCGAGCGAGCATCCGGGCGACTCGGGCATCGTCTACTGCCTGTCGCGCAAGAAAGTCGAAGAGACAGCCGAATTCCTCAACGAGCACGGCATCCGATCGCTGCCCTATCACGCCGGCATGGACCACGCGCTGCGCGCGTCGAACCAGTCGCGTTTCCTGCGCGAGGAAAACATCGTGATGGTGGCGACCATCGCCTTCGGCATGGGCATCGACAAGCCGGACGTGCGCTTCGTCTGCCACCTCGACCTGCCGAAATCGCTGGAAGGCTATTACCAGGAAACCGGCCGCGCCGGCCGCGACGGCGCACCGTCGAACGCCTGGATGGCCTACGGCTTGCAGGACGTGGTGCTGCAGCGCCGGATGATCGACGAGTCGGAGGCGGACGAGAATTTCAAGCGCGTGCTGTCCTCCAAGCTGGACGCCATGCTCGGCCTGTGCGAAACCCTCAGCTGCCGCCGCATGCGCCTGCTGGAATACTTCGGCGAGCGCTCCGGCCCGTGCGGCAATTGCGACACCTGCCTGATGCCGCCGGTATCGTTCGACGCCACGGTGCCCGTGCAAAAGCTGCTGTCGGCGATCTACCGCGTCGACCAGCGCTTTGCCGCCGGCCACGTGATCGACGTGCTGCGCGGCGCCCAGACGGAACGCATCACCCAATGGCACCACGACCGCCTGACGGTGTACGGCGTCGGCGCCGACCGCGGCGAACAGGAATGGCGCGCCATCGTGCGCCAGGCGATTTCCCTCGGCCTGGTCACGGTCGACCACGAGTCGTACAGTTCCCTGAAACTGACCGATGCGGCGCGCCCGGTGCTCAAGGGCGAGCAAAAGGTGCAGTTGCGCCAGTACCAGAAACCGGTCAAGCAGAAGCGCGCGGACCGGCCGGCCAAGAGCTACGTCGAGATGGACCTGTCGAAGTCGGAACAGGCGATCTTCGAGAAACTGCGCTGGTGGCGCATGGAAACCGCGCGCGCCCACAACGTGCCGGCCTACGTCATCTTCGTCGACGCGACGCTGCGCGAGATCGCCAAGGCCAAGCCGGGTTCGCTGGAAGAACTGCGCGGCGTGTCGGGCGTGGGCGAGAAGAAGCTGGCCTCGTATGGCGAGGAAATCGTCGCGCTGATCGCCGACATGATGTGACGGCCGACGCCCACCCACCCATCCATCACATCATTTTTTGGTGAATACCAAGTCCCACACGCCGTGCCCCAATTTGATGCCGCGGTTCTCGAACTTGGTCAGCGGACGGTAGGCCGGCTGCGGCGCATACCCTTCGGCAGTGTTCTGCAAGGCCGGCTCGGCGCCCAGCACGTCCAGCATCTGCACGGCGTAGTCTTCCCAATCGGTGGCGCAGTGGATATACCCGCCCGGCGCCAGTTTGCTGCACAGCAGTTTCACGAACTCCGGCTGGATCAGCCGCCGCTTGTTGTGACGCGCCTTGTGCCACGGGTCCGGGAAGAAGATGTGCACACCGGCCAGGGATGCGTCGGCGATCATGTTGTTCAGCACTTCGACCGCATCGTGCTGGATCAGGCGCAGATTCGTGATGCCCTGCTCGCCGATCTGTTTCAACAGGCTACCCACGCCCGGCGTGTGCACTTCGACGCCGATGAAATCCTTGTCCGGCATCACCTTGGCGATGTGCGCCGTGGTGTCG
This sequence comes from Massilia forsythiae, assembly GCF_012849555.1. Lineage (NCBI taxonomy): Bacteria > Pseudomonadati > Pseudomonadota > Betaproteobacteria > Burkholderiales > Oxalobacteraceae > Massilia > Massilia forsythiae. Next base: position 2,417,397 of record NZ_CP051685.1, on the reverse strand, counting down.
CCCATGCCGAAGCCGATCTCCAGGACCAGCGGCGCAGTGCGGCCGAACGGCGCGTGGAAATCGACCGCTTCCTTGCGGTACTCGACCAGGAATTGCGGACCGAATTCCTCGAGCGCGCGCGCCTGCCCGGTCGACAGGCGTCCGGCGCGCGTGACGAAACTGCGGATGCGGTGCTCGGTCGGATCGTACAGCATGGGACGGCCTTGGCCGTTGGTGGGCGTGTCTGCGGACATGGGGAAAGAAGATGAGAAAAAACGGGCGTCATTATACCCCAGCGTGCGCGCGCATTTCCGCCCTCGCCGGCCGCGCACGTGGCGAGCGCTGCGCTTTGCCTGCGGCATCTCGGACATAATGTGTGTCCGACCAGAGGAGATGTCCCGATGCGCCAGCAGTCCCACCCGATCGCCACCGAAGACCATGTCGCCGGCTTCCAGTTGACCTCGTTCCACTTCGGCACGCCTCGGGGCAATGACGGCAGCGGCAGGAAGGCGTACATCCAGGCGTCGCTGCACGCGGACGAAGTGCCGGCGATGCTGGTCGCCCACGTGCTGCGGCGCGAGCTGGAACGGCTCGAACGCGAGGGCCGCGTCGTCGGCGAGGTGATCCTGGTGCCGGCGGCGAATCCGATCGGGCTGTCGCAAGTCATCCATGGCGCGCCGTTCGGCCGCTTCGACATCGCCAGCGGCATCAATTTCAACCGCTCCTACAAGCACGTGGCGAACGACCTCGAGCACAGCCTGCGCGGCCAGCTGGGCAACGACGCCGATGCCAACGCCGCCCTGATCCGCAGCCACGCGCGCCGCTCGGTGGCCGCCTGGCAGCCGGAAAGCGCAACCCAGGAACTGAAAAAGACGCTGCTCGGCATGGCGATCGACGCCGACGTCATGCTCGACCTGCACTGCGACAACGAAGCGGTGCTGCACCTGTACACCGGTACCCCGCTGGCGGAGCAAGTAAAACCGCTGGCCGCACTGATGGGCGCGCATGCCACGCTGCTGGCGCGCGAATCCGGCGGCGAACCGTTCGACGAAGCCTGCAGCCGCCTGTGGTGGGACCTGGCCGCAGCGTTTCCAGACGCCGCGGTGCCGATGGGCTGCATCGGCGTGACGGTGGAACTGCGCGGCGAGAACGACGTACGCTACCACTTGGCCGAGCAGGATGCGCACGCCCTGCTGCAATACCTGGGGCATCAGGGCATACTCGACATCGCACTCGATCCGCTGCCGGCGCCGCTGTCCCAGCCGACACCGCTGGAAGGCGTGGAGCCGGTGGCGGCGCCGCACGCGGGCGTGCTGGTGTTCCACAAGAATCTGGGAGAGCGGGTGCAGCCCGGCGATGCACTGGCCGACATCGTCAATCCGGTCAGCGGCAAGGTGACGACGCTGCGCGCCACGCAGACCGGCGTGCTGTTCGCGAGCACGGCGCACCGGCACCTGCTGCGCGGGATGAACGTGTGCAAGATTGCGGGTGAAAAGGCGTGGCGGAGCGGGAGCTTGCTGTCGCAGTAACCGCGCCGGCGGTCGAGCGGTGCGCTAAATGGAGGAAGGTCTGCGGGATGGAGCGGGTGAAGGGAATCGAACCCTCGTCATAAGCTTGGGAAGCTTCAGCTCTACCATTGAGCTACACCCGCGTTGCCTGCATTCTACGCGGATTTACACCTGCTTGACAAATCCGCGCTGCATCACATCTTCGCTTGGCACGTACGGCAATACGCTTTACCACCAAATCGTTGCTTGTTGTTCCAGCAATATTTGGCTACCACTTGAACGATTGGCTTTTTGCAATTCGCGCAGAAATACTTCGTTTCTTCTTTGTCCTTCGTTGGGCTTATATCGGAGTCGATCTTTGTTTCATCAGCTACAACCCTGATTGGCTCTTTACGCAACAAAGTCGGTCCCAAATCGAAACTTTTGATGTAATCGACGTAGGCAGGTTTATGCAGAGATAGTAATTTTTCACCAAGACTCTTGACCGTTTCGCTCGAACAGACCTTGAATATCCCTACAGTGTCTTTCAAGCTCACAGCATTCATTTTTTCGTTATACCAAGAGAAAAATTGATCGAGCTTGATAATCGACGCATCGAAATTTTCTATGTTTGGACGGTTGATGAGTGCTTTGGGCGATACAAGAATCACGGAGTGAAACGATGGCTGCAAAGTAATGCCCAAGCGTTTCGGCAGACCGATCGCTTTGAAAGCATCCTTCAAGACGGATATGTGACGGGCGTTTTGTTCTACTGGAGAAGGAATGCCCACTTCCTTTCCATCATAAAAGGTGGAAAATTCTCCTCTATCGTTGATTGCAAGACCGGTACTGAAGCTCTTGGTTTCCAGAACAAACACCTCCAAGAGCCTGTTCATCAACACATGATCGATTTGCGCTACGCGTCCATTGATTTCAAGCCGAAGATCATGGATGACAAACAAATTTTTACTGGGGGCAGCGTAGAAATCGATCTCGAATGCAGCCTGCTTTTCGGTCGCAATACCAATCGATAAGTTCCTTAACTGCTTTTCCAGCAGTTTCTTTTTTTCTGCAGAAACGCGTTCGTGAGAAAGGAGGTTTTGAAGGATTGCGATCTGCGAATCCTTGCTGTCTGCGCTTTTGATAAGCATGATAGGCTAGCGAGATACCAATACAATATTGCATTGTATCAACACAAGCGATCTTCTGTATCGGTTTTCACAATCATGTCGCTGAAAAATACATGCGATACCACAGTCACTGCTATGTCATTTCGGCATCATGAATATGATGGCAATAGTTTAATTGACCCCAATCCGCATGCGATAGATCGCCGGCGTCACCCCGAACGTGCGCTTGAACAGCGCGATGAAGGTGCTCGGCGTCGAATAGCCGAGCTCCAGCGCGATGCGCGTTACCGCGTGGCCGTCGGCCAGCATCGCCAGCGCTCGCAGCAGGCGCGCGCGCTGGCGCCAGGCGGTGAACGTAAAACCGGTCTCGTCCACGAAGCGGCGGCTCAGCGTGCGCGACCCGATGGCGGCCCAGGCCGCCCATTCCTCCAGGCTGCGCCCGTCGTCGGGCGCGGCGATCAGGGCCTGGGCGATGCGGTTCAAGCGCGCTTCCTTCGGCATGGGCAGTTCCAGCGCATCGACCGGCAGGGTGCGGATCTCGTCAAGGATGACGGCGGCGATGCGTTCGGCGCCGGCGTCGAGCGGCCCCGCCGGCCAGACGGCGGCGCGCAGTACCGCTTCGCGCAGCAGGTTCGACAGGCGGATACTGCACGGTTGCGCCGGCAGGCCGGCGCATTGGTCTTCCGCCACATATACGACAAAACCCTGAAATGGTCCATGCGAGCCGGCCCAGTGCCGGTGGTGCGGCGGCACCCACACCGCGTGCGTGGTCGGCAGCACCCACATGCCGGTGTCCAGTCCGACCGTCACCAAGCCGCGTGTCGATGCGAACAATTGTCCGCGGCTATGGCTGTGCGGCGGCGAAGCGCGTTCGCCGTCGTCGGTGCCGGCCACGGCAATCAGGATCGGCCCATCGTCGGAGGAATGGATGGCGGCAAGCGCCTTGCTGAGTTCGGGCATGGCGTCGAATCGATACAAGTTGGCTCGGCTATTGTACAGGCGCCATCCAGGCGCGGATTACAGTGGCTTCGAGCTTGCCGTTTATCGAAAGGAACCCATCATGTCCGAGCACCATTCGCTGCCCCCTGCCGCCACCCGCCCCGACCTCGACGCGCTGTACGATCCGCCCGCCGAGCGCATCCAGAAAAGCGTGCTGGATCGCTTGATCGACTTCCATGTCGATTACCTGAAGGCGGCCACCTTCTTTTGCCTGGCCACCGGCAGCGAGCGCGGCCTGGACGCCTCGCCGCGCGGCGGGCCGCCCGGTTTCGTGCACGTGCTCGACGCCCACCACGTCGCCTTTGCCGACTGGCCCGGCAACAACCGCATCGAATCGCTGCGCAACCTCGAGTGCGACGAACGCGCCGGCATGCTGTTCCTGTTTCCGGGATTGGATATCTTCATGCGCATCAACGGCCGCGCGCGCGCCACGGTCGAGCCCGGCCTGCTGGCGTGCCTGGCCGAAGGGAGCAAGATACCCAAGGCCGCGACCGTGGTGGCGATCGACGAAGTGCTGTTCCATTGCGGCAAAGCGGTCAACCGCGCCGGTTTGTGGAAAGAGGAAGCGCGGCTCGACCGCCATGCATTGCCGACGCCCGGCCAGATGGTGGTCGCGCTGAACGCCGCCGCCGCAGGCCGTCCGGCCGACCAGGCCGAGGCGGCGCAGCTGGACCAGCATTATGCGCACGCGATACGCCACAACTTGTACGGCTAGCCGCTCCGCTACACTGGACTGTCTCATGATGCGCCAAGCATGTTTTTCGCATGTCCTCATACGGATTTCTTCTTTTGAAGGCATGCGCGCCCCCGCGTATATTAAAAATTTGTCCATATCGTTTTGGAGAACGACCGTGCCGCCTGACTCACCGACAACACCCCTGCCCGCCCTGCCGCGAAGGATGGACTGATGGCGGACTTCGACATCGGCGCGATCGTGCACGGCCTGCACGAGGCGCGCAGCCGCTGGCGCGCGGCGCACCGGCCGACCGGCGAGTTGAGCGGCATCGAATTTCCTTCGCGCGACGCGCTCGGCACCATCGTCGGGCAACTCAAGAGCCTGCTGTTTCCGATGCGCCTGGGCCCGCCCGAGCTGCGCCCGGAAAGCGAGGATTTCCATGTCGCCCACGCGCTCGACGCGGCCCTGCACGCGCTGCTGCGCCAGGTGCGCCTGGAACTGCGCTACAACGCGGCTCTGCGCCAGCGCGGCGATGCCGCTGCCGACGCCGCCGCCGATGCCGACATCGACGCGCGTGCCATGGACATCACGCGTACCTTCGGCGCGGCGCTGCCGGCCATCCGCGCGCTGCTCGACAGCGACGTGCTGGCCGCCTACCAGGGCGACCCGGCGGCGCGCAGCGTCGACGAAGTGCTGCTGTGCTATCCGGGCATCCTGGCGATGATCCACCACCGCCTGGCGCACAGCCTGTACCGCCTCGGCCTGCCGCTGCTGGCGCGCATCATCGCCGAGCTGGCGCACGGGCAGACCGGCATCGACATCCACCCCGGCGCCACCATCGGCGCCGGTTTCTTCATCGACCACGGCACCGGCGTCGTCATCGGCGAGACCGCGGTCATCGGCCAGCACGTGCGCCTGTACCAGGCCGTCACGCTGGGCGCGCGGCGCTTTCCGGCGGACGCCGACGGCACCCTGCAGAAGGGCTTGCCGCGCCATCCGGTGGTCGAGGACGACGTGGTCATCTACGCCGGCGCCACCGTGCTGGGGCGGATCACGATCGGCAAGGGCGCCGTCATCGGCGGCAACGTGTGGGTGACCCACGACGTGGCGCCGGGCGCGCGCGTGGCGCAGGCGGCGGCGCGCGAAGACATGTTCGGGCCGGCGGGCGATACGGCCTGAGGCGGGCGCCCAGGTATTATTTCGGGCTCTCGACCGTGTACCCGCGCTCCTGCAGCGTTGCCAGGTAGCCGTTACGCTCCACCAGGTCCTTCATATCGAGGATGGCGAAGGTGACGCTGTTCCTGTCGAGCGCCTGCTGCGCCGCGTCCAGCCAGGTCGTGCGCAGGCGCTCGCGCACGGTGCGGAAATCCGCGTTGTTGCGCGCCATGTTGCTGGTCAGGATGGCGGCATCGCAGGCATCCTCGCGCGCGGAATAATCCAGGCTGCGGATGGCGGCGATGTCGCCGTCGGCCCAGGCGTTGGCGCGCGTGCGCATGGCGTCGAGGTCGCCTTCCAGGCTGGCCAGCGTCTTGTCGAAACAGGCCACGTCTTCCAGGCGCGCCGCCTTGAAATCCTTGATGCCCTGCTTGATCTGGGCGGTTTCCAGCGGCAGCTCGAAGCCGGTCGGTACCAGCTTGACCTTGTTCTTCCTGGCGATCTGGAAAATCTGCTCGCGCACGACGCCGCTGTCCGCCAGGCCATTGCGGTCGCGTCCGGCGCGCAGCAGCCGCTGCGCCGCGAACAGCGGACGCTGGGTTTCCAGGTCGTCGTCCTTGCCGATGTACTTGGCTTTCAGGCCGCTCCAGCGTGCGTACACGTCGGGCGGCAGCACCTCCTGCAGCGTGGCGCCGTCCGGGTTCTTCGTGATGCCGATCAGGCCCGGCAACGCCGGCAGCAGGGTCAACCCTTTCCAGAAGCCGAGCTTCGCCTGGGCCGACGGCGGCAGCAGCACTTCCTGCGACTGCGCCACCAGGCGCTCGACGCGGCCGGCATCCCATTCCATGTTGCGCGGCAGCGGGGAATACAGGCCGAACACCCACAGCACGTGGCCATCCCTGGACACCTTCCAGACGCCGGGGCCGGGACGGCGGCCGGTCACCACGATCTGGGCCGCTGGTTGCGCCGGCGCCGCATCTTCCTCCATCGGCTGCTGCATCGACTGCTGCTGCGCCGCTTCCGCACGCGCGGCTTCCCGATCCGCGGCGGCCGCCTGCTGCGCCAGCACCTGGATTGGCTGCGCCTGCCCGCCCTGCGCTTGTGCTGCCGCTACCGGGGCGCCGGCCGCATCGTGCTGCGCCAGGGCCGGCGCCAGCACCGCGCCCAGCGCCAGCGCACAGGCGCCCTGCCCGGCCAGCCGGCACACCGTACGCTGTATTCCTGCTGCCTTCATCCGCTTCGTCATGCCTGCCGCACCGCTCACTTCGGGCTCTCGACCGTGTAGCCCCTGGCCTGCAGCGCCGCCAGGTAGCTCTTCGACCCCAGCACGTCGTTCATCGACAGCATGGCGACGCTGGACGCATTGCCGGCAAGGGCGCGCTCGGCGGCCGTCAGCCAGGTCGCCAGGCGACGCTCGCGCATGCCCTGGAATGCGGGGTTGTTTTTCGCGAAGGAACTGCTGAACACGGCATCGTTGCAGGTGTCCTCGCGCTCGGCGAAGTCGAGGTTGCGGATGGCTGCGAGGTCGCCGTTGGCCCAGGCGTTGGCGCGCGTGCGCATCGCATCCATGTCGCCCTCGAAGCGCTCCAGGGTCTTGGTGAAGCAGGCCACGTCCTGCATCTGCGACTTCTTGAAGTCGGCCAGCGCACGCCCCGGGCTGTCGATCTCGATGGTGAAGCCGGTCTTGGTGGTCTTGACGTCGTGGCGCCTGGCGATCTTCTCGATCTGCTCGCGCACTTCGCCCGAGCGGACCAGGCCGTTCTTCCTGAGGCCGGCTTCCATCAATTCTTCCGCCGCAAAGATCGGCCGGTAGCGTTCGACGCCGTCCTCGTCACCGATGTACTTTCCCTTGAGCGCCTGCCAGCGCGCATAGACGTCGTCCGGCACGACGTCGTGCAGCTTGGCGCCGTCGGGGTTCTTCTTCATGCCGATCATCGCCGGCAGCACGGTGAGGGTGCCGATCCAGCTGGTGCCGATGGCCGCGAACGGCGGCAGCAGCACTTCCTGCGATTGCGCCACCAGGCGCTCGACGCGGCCGGCATCCCATTGCATTTTCTGCGGCAGCGGCGAATACAGGCCGAACACCCACAGGACGTGCTCGCCCTTCGACACTTTCCACAGGCCGGGACCGGGACGGCGGCCGGACACCAGCACCTGCTGCGCCGGCGCTTCCGCCACGACGTCGGCAGCGGCCGGCTGTGCCACCGGCTGCGCGGCGACCACGGCGGGCACGGCAGTCGTCGCAGCGGCAGGCTGCACGCCATCCTGGGCCAGCGCCGGCAGCGCCAGCAAGCCGAACGACAATGCGCACAGGCTTCGTTTGCTCATATGTATCCCTTTGTTGTTGTACGTCAAGAGAATCGATGAGCAAGCTTAGCGTAGTTACGCACGCATTGTTATGTTTTTTGAATGCATATGCCTGCCGTTCCGGATGGCCGGCAGGCAGGCGATCCTAGATGAGCCGGTCCTGCTGGTCCGGCTCTTCCAGCGGACGCTCCAGCAACTGGTGGGCCAGCTTGAGGCTGTCGACCATGATATTAAAGGCTTCGCGCTTGGCCTCTTCGCTCGGCACCCGCAGCACGTACGACGGGTGGTAAGTCGTCACCACCCAGCGCCCGCCGACGCGCATCGGCTTGCCGAGCGAATTGCGCAGCGTGACGTTGGCGGTGCGCAGCACCGATTTCAGCGCGGTTGCGCCGAGCGCCACGATGACGGTCGGGTTCACCTGCGCCAGTTCCTTGTCGAGCCAGTAGTGGCAGGCCTCGATTTCCTGCTGCGCCGGCGTCTTGTGCAGGCGGCGCTTGCCGCGCGGCTCCCACTTGAAATGTTTTACGGCGTTGGTGACGTAGATGGTCTCGCGGTCGACGCCGGCATTCGCGCACACGCGGTCGAGCAGCTGGCCGGCCGGGCCGATGAAAGGCTGGCCGGACAAGTCTTCCTGGTCGCCCGGCTGCTCGCCGACGAACATGATCTGCGCCTGTTGCGGGCCGATGCCCGGCACCGCCTGGGTCGCGAATTCCCACAGCGTGCAGCGGCGGCATTCGTCCAGTTTGGACGGCTGCTGGCGATCGGGCTGGGCGGCTTCCGGGGCGATCGGGATGGTGGTGCCGCGGCGCTGGCCGACCGCCTGGAACTGGCCGATCTTGCGCGCGCCCATGGCGGCTTCGCTGACCATGTGCGGCACGATCTTCCCCTCCGGCAGGTTCTTCCAGCGGTGCGACTGGATATGCTGCTGCATCACGGTGGTGTTCAGGCGCGCCGGGTTGAAGATGCTGCGGTAATAGGTGAGCCACAGCGCTTCGCCGCCGTCTTCCAGCTCTTCCTCTCCCTTCACCAGCGGGCCGGCGTTGTGCAGCGTGCGGCCATCCCACAATACGCTGGCGTCGGGCGTGGCGATCATCCAGCTGACCTTGCCCATGCGGTTGACGAAGTGCTTTGCCACCTGCGGCAGCACATCGTGCTGCGGCTCGTACCAGGCCACGAAGCGCGGCGCGCCGGCCTCCTCCGGCCGCTCGCGGAAGCGGATGTAGGCGTGCATGTCGTGCTCTTCGCGGCGCACCGCCTTCACCATCGCCTGCAGGCGCGCGCCATCCTCGTCGGCGGGCGACTGCACGTCGTGCTGGCCCAGCTGCCAGCGCCAGATGACGCGGTACAAAAAGGCCCAGCGGTCCGGCACGCGGCAGCAGGCGGCGCTCTGCAGCATCTCCATGAACGAGCGCGGCAGGTGCGGAGTCGGACGCGGCGTACGGGCCGGCAGCGGCGGCAGCGACGCCACATCGGGCGCGCCGGCAGCAACGGCGTCGGCGGCCGTATCGGCGCCGCCTTCCGGCGCGGCGCCGGCCTGCGCCGGCATGGCGGCGTCCTGCGCCAGGTCGGTCTGCGGCGTGCTCGTGAACAGGTCGCCGCCGCCGTGCGGCGAACCCCAGGTCACGCGTTCCGGGGCGATCTCGTAGGCCAGCAAGGCGCGCGCCGCCTCGCGCCATTCGGCGAAGGAAGCGACCAGCAGCGGCTGCCGGGCCAGCACCAGGCGCACGGCGAGGAAGGCCGGCGCACCGGCCGCGCCGGCCCGGGCCGCAGCCGGCTGCGCGGGATCGGCCGGCGCGGGATCGGCCGCCGGCGCGTGCGCCGGCGGGAATGAATGCGCGGACCGGTCCGCCGGGCGGTCGTCGTTCATGCGGCCTGCAGCTCCGGAAACAGATTCATCTGCTCGGGCGCGTCGGCCAGGTGGCGCCGCAGCAGCTCGGACGAAGCCATGCCCTGCGCCGGCTTGTAGTCGGCGACCACCACGAAGGGCGCCAGCTTTTTCAGGCTGCAGCGCAGGCGCGACAGATCTTCCCAGCGGATGCGTCGCAGGCGGCGCAGGTCGATCAGGCGCTTGGCCGAGCGCAGGCCGATGCCGGGCACGCGCGCGATCATGCTTTCGTCGGCGCGGTTCAGGTCGAGCGGGAAGTGTTCGCGGTTGGCCAGCGCCCAACCCAGCTTGGGGTCGATATCCAGCGCCAGGTTACCGGATTGCGGCAGGATCTCGCCGGCATTGAAGCCGTAGCCGCGCATCAGGAAGTCGGCCTGGTACAGGCGGTGCTCGCGCAGCAGCGGCGGCGGTGCCGACGGCACGCTGGACGGACTCTGCGGGATCGGGCTGAAGGCCGAGTAATACACCCGCTTCAGTTTATAACTGCCGTACAGCGTCTGCGCCGTGTTGAGGATGGTCTGGTCGTCGCTGGCGTCGGCGCCGACGATCATCTGCGTGCTCTGGCCGGCCGGCGCGAACACCGGCGCCTTGGGGTGGTCGTCCTTTTCGTCGAGCTTGGTGCGGATCGAACCCATCGCCAGCTTGATCGTGTGCACGCTCTTTTCCGGCGCCAGCCGCGTCACGCTGTCCTGGGTCGGCAATTCGATGTTGACGGACAGGCGGTCGGCGTACTTGCCGGCCAGTTCGATCAGGCGCGGGTCGGCATCCGGGATCGTCTTCAGGTGGATGTAGCCGCGGAACTTGTGGTCCTCGCGCAGGCGGCGCGCCACCTCGACCAGCTGCTCCATCGTGTAGTCGCTCGACTGGATGATGCCGGAACTCAGGAACAGGCCGTCGATGTAGTTGCGCAGGTAAAAATCCTGGGTCAGCTTGACCACTTCGTCGACCGTGAAGCGCGCGCGCGGCACGTTCGAGCTGCGCCGGTTGACGCAGTACTGGCAGTCGTAGACGCAGAAGTTGGTCAGCAGGATTTTCAGCAGCGACACGCAGCGCCCGTCCGGCGTGTAGCTGTGACAGATTCCCATGCCCGTGGTGGCGCCCAATCCATCCTTGTCGACCGAGTCGCGCTTGGGCGCACCGCTGCTGGCGCAGGATGCGTCGTACTTGGCGGCATCGGCCAGGATCTCGAGTTTGTCTTTGAGTTCCATCTTGGCAGAAATACTGTATGGATGTACAGTATACCCCAGTTCGCATGCCGTCTGCGGTGCGCGAACGCACTCATGTCGCAATTCCCATACGGCTGAAATCACATGAAATTTTTTACCAAGGAATTCTGGGCCAGCACCCGCGACGGCGAGGATGCCGAGCAGGGAGAAAACCCTGCCGGCAGCCGCGGCAAGGTGCTGCGCGCCTACCACGCGCAGCTGGAAGCGATGCGGCCGCGCCTGCCGGAGCACGTGTTCGCCTTTTTCGAGCGCGTCGACATCTACGAAGGCGAATTGCTGCGCCTGGACATCGCCGACGGCAGCCGCCCGGCGCCGCTCGGCCAGCCGCCGCGCCCGTGGGTCGCGCCCGGCAACCACCCGGTGCGGGTGGCGCTGGACATCCTCGACGTGTATGACCAGCTGGTGTGGACGCTGCGCTACCGCACGGTGCGCCGCATCCTGGTCGACTTCCCGGCCGAGCCGCCGCTGCTGTACCGCGACGGCGAGGGTTTCGGCGACCTCGGCTACCATGAACTGACCGATGCCGGCGACGGCTTCTTCCGGCACGAGATCCTGTATGCCAGCGGGGCCACGGTGCTGGTCGAGTTCAGGGAGGTGGAGGTGCACAGCCACGCGCGCGGGTAATACCAATGATATTGCTGACTCGAGAAGCGTCGTCCCCGGCCTCGGCGGCCCCCTTGGCGGGGACCCATGCCGAGTAACAGGATTCGATACATTAGAAGCATACCGCATGTTTCAAGATACCGATTTTGGATACTGAGCATGGGTCCCCGCCTTCGCGGGGACTACGGTTCATGCCGCTCCCGCCTGCCGTTGCGCCTGTTCCAGCAGCGCCGGCTCCATGCGCGCCGCCACGCGCTGCAGGTAGGCCGCGGCCGGCGCCAGGCCGGCGCCAGCGGCGCGCTGCAGCCATGCATACGCTTCGGCCAGGTCGGCCGCCACGCCCTGGCCGGCCGCGTACATCACGCCCAAGTTGTACTGGGCGCGCGCATGGCCCTGGCGCGCCGCGCACAGGTACCAGGCATGGGCGGCCTGATAGTCGCGTTCGACGCCGCGGGCGCTGTCGTAGCGCAGGCCGAGCGCGAACTGGGCCAGCGCGTGGCCCTGCTCGGCCGCCTTGCGGTACCAGCCGGACGCCTGGCGCGCATCGGCCGCGCCGCCGGGGCCGGCATCGGCGCGGTCCAGCATCTGCCCCACCATGTACTGGGCCGGTGCGTAGTCCTGGTCGGCGGCCTTGCGGTACCAATGCAGCGCCTGGCGCGCATCCTGCGGCACGCCGTTGCCGCTTTCGCAGCGCAGCGCCAGGTCGAACTGGGCGCGCAGGTGGCCCTGCTCGGCGGCGCGGCGCTGCCAGGCGGCGGCCGCGGCGGCATCGCGCGCCACCCCGAGGCCGGCCTCGTGCAGCAGGCCGAGGTGGTACTGGGCGGCGGCGAAGTCCTGCTCGGCCGCCAGGCGGTACCAGTGCGCCGCCTGCACGTGGTCCTGCGGCACGCCCTGGCCGTGCTCGTAGCGCAGGCCGAGGTTGTTGCGGGCGCCGGCGTGGCCCTGGTCCGCGGCCTTGCGGAACCAGGCCAGCGCCAGCGCCGGGTCGCGCGCCACGCCCTGGCCGCCGTCGTGGATCAGCGCCAGGTTGAACTGGGCGCTGGCATGGCCCTGCTCCGCGGCGCGGCCGTACCACAGCACGGCCTGGCCGCTGTCCTGCGGCAGGTGCTGCCCCTTGTCGTAGCGCAGGGCGAGATTGAACTGGGCCGGCGCGTAGCCCTGGTCGGCGGCCTTGCGGAACCAGTCGGTCGCCAGCGCCGGATCGCGCGCCACGCCCTGGCCGCCGTCGTAGCGCAGCGCCAGCGCGAACTGGGAACGCGCATAACCCTGGCCGGCAGCGCGCCCGTACCAATCGAGGGCGCGAACGGCATCCTGGGCCACGCCCTTGCCGCTTTCGTACATCATGCCAAGATTGTGCTGGGCGCCGGGGTCGCCCTGCTCGGCGGCGCGGCCGAACCAGAACAGCGCCTGCTGCACGTCGGCCGGCGTGCCTTGTCCCTTGGCGTGCAGCCAGCCGAGGTTGTACTGGGCCGGCGCGTAGCCCTGCTCGGCCGCCAGGCGGTACCAGTGGCCGGCCTGGGCCGGATCGGCGGCGGCGCCCTGCCCCTTCTGCAGCATCACGCCCAGGTTGTACTGCGCCTGCGCCAGGCCGGCGCTGGCCGCCATGCGGTACCAGGCCAGGGCCAGCGCGTCGTTGCGCGCCACGCCCTGGCCGTTGGCGTACATGAAGCCCAGGCCGTGCTGGGCGGCCGGGTCGCCACGCTCGGCCTGGTCCTTCAGGCGCAGGAAGTGCGCGCCGTGCAGGCCATGGTCGGTGCTAGCGGCGGCGCTGCTGCCGCCGCTGGCGATGGGTGGCGGCATCGCTGGCGGTCCGCGCGCTCAAGCCCGGAACGCCATCAGCGGGGCGGCGCCGGCCGGCTGGCCCTGCACGCGCAGCACGTCGGCAAAGCGCTCCAGCGGCATCGGGCGGTGGTACAGGTAGCCCTGCATGGTCAGGCAGCCGTTGGCACGCAGGTAGCGCGCCTGGGCGTCGGTCTCGACGCCTTCCGCCACCAGGTTCAGGCCCAGGCCGCGCGCGATCGAGATGATCGCCAGCACCACCGGATAGTGTCCGTGCTCGTCGTGGATCTCCTTGACGAAGGACTGGTCGATCTTGATGGTGTGCACCGGGAAGCGGTGCAGGTAGGCCAGCGACGAATAGCCGGTGCCGAAGTCGTCGATCGCCACCGACACGCCGAGCTGGCCCAGCTTGTTCAGCTGCTCGATCGCGTGCTGCGGGTTGCGGATGCAGATGTTCTCGGTGATCTCGATCTCGATCTGGCCGGGCGCGATCGCGTGCTGGGCAAGGGCGCCGCGCATCTTCTCGAAGAAGTCGCCGCGGTCCAGGTACTGCGGCGACAGGTTGAGCGACAGGCGCACGCCGTTGCCGGCGCTGTCCCACTTCAGCATGTCGCGGCACAGGGCGCCGATCATCCAGTCCGAGATCGGCAGCATCAGGCCATTCTCTTCGGCGAACGGCAGGAACTCGCCGGGCGAGACCATGCCGCGCGTCGGGTGGTTCCAGCGCATCAGCGCCTCGGCGCCGACGATGCGGCCGCTGATGGCGTCGATCTGCGGTTGGTAGTACATCTCCAGCTCGCCGTGCTCGAGTGCCTTGCGCAGGCTCTGCTCGAGCGCGATCTTCTGGTGCGAGACGTCCTGCATCGACGGGTCGTAGAAGGCGTGGCCGTTCTTGCCTTGTCCCTTGACCTGGTACATGGCGATGTCGGCGTGGCGCAGCAGTTCGTCGATCGATTCGCCGTGGCCCGGGTAGATGGCGATGCCGATCGAGGCCGAGATGTGGACTTCGTGGCCGTCCAGGTCGAACGGCTGCTGCAGGCGTTCGAGAAAATTGTCGGCCACCGCGCGCGCGTCGTCGCGCGAGCGCAGCTCGGGCAGCACGATGGTGAACTCGTCGCCGCCCTGGCGCGCCAGCGTATCGCCCTTGCGCAGGCACTCCTTGAGACGCTGGGATGCCTGCTGCAGCAGTTCGTCGCCCTTGACGTGGCCGAGGGTGTCGTTCACCAGCTTGAAGCGGTCCAGGTCGATGAACATCACCGCCAGTTCGGTGCGCTTGCGCTTGGCCTGGATCACCGCCAGCCCGAGGCGGTCCTTGAACAGGATCCGGTTCGGCAGGTCGGTCAGGATGTCGTGGTAGGCCTGGTACGAGATCACCTCTTCCGCGCGCTTGCGGTCGGTGATGTCGCGCGCCACGCCGTAGGTGCCGAAGAATTCCAGCTTCCGCACCGCCTGGTCGGGCACGTGCATGCCCATCGCGTTCAGCGAGATGGTCATCAGGGTGGTGTTGAAGGTGCGCTCGTCGGTGGCGGTGGCGTGGCACTTCAGGCGCAGCTCGACGTTGCGCGCGGCGCGCTCGTCGACGCGGCGCTCGTTGAACAGGTAACGCGCCCGTTCCAGGTCCTCGTCGTGCACCAGGATCGAGTAGTGCTGGCCGATCAGCTCGTCGCGCTGGTAGCCGAGCAGCTGGTAGGCGCGGTCGTTGACGAAGGTGAAGCGGCCTTCGTTGTTGAGCGTGTAGATGATGTCCGGCGACGAGTCGACCAGGTAGCGGTACATCTTTTCCGAGTTTTCCAGCTGGGTCGCGATGCGCGCGTTGGCCTGTTCCAGCGTGCGCTTGCCGAGCGCGTTGGCGACCGTCTTGAGCAGTTCCTCGCGGCTGTACGGCTTGCGCAGGTAGTCGTAGGCGCCGCGCTTGAGGGCGCCGATGGCGGCGTCGATGCCCACCTCGCCGCTCATCACGATGACGTCGGCGCCGAGGCGCTTGTCGTTGATGTAGTCCATCACCTGGTGGCCGCTGATGTCGGGCAGGCGCAGGTCGAGCAGCACCAGGTCGAAGCGCTGCGCCGACAGCTGGGCCAGCGCCTGGCCGCCGGTGGTGGCGGTGACCAGCTGGTAGCCGCGCCCGCGCAGCAGCTCGTGCAGCGTGGCCAGCATCAGCGGCTCGTCGTCGACCAGCAGCAGGCGAGGTTGGGAACCGGGTCCGGCGATGGCGCCGGAGACGGCACTCGACGGCAGGTTCTCGGCGGACGGCGTGGAACGGGAAACGTTGGTGGAAGTAAGGCCTGCGGAATGTGGATTCATTGTTGTCTTATGCGGGGCCAAGCGCGCGCGCCGGCAACGCGGCCGGGGCGCCGGCGCCGGCATGCGCCGGCAGCAGGATGTCGAAACTGGTCCCGGTCTTGCCGCTGCGGCAAGCGATGTGCCCGTCCAGCTGCTTGACCAGGCCGTGCACGATCGACAGGCCGAGGCCGCGGTGCGGCCCCTCCTTCGTGCTCGCCACGGGAGAAAACAGGTTGGCCAGCACCGCCGGCGGCAGGCCGGGGCCGGTGTCGGCGACGGCCAGCTCCAGGTACAGCCTGCGCTCGCGGGTGACGTGGCCGCGGTTGGCGATCTCGATGCGCCCGCCGTGTGCGCCCAGCGCCTCGACCGCGTTCTTGACCAGGTTGACCAGGATCTGCCTGAGCGTGTCCGGGTCGCCGGCGACGCGGTTGTCGTGGCCGCCGAAGCTGGTGGCGATGTCGACGTTGGACGGCACGAAGCCGGTGCCGCGGAACAGGCGCAGCACGTCGTCGGCGACGCGGGCGACATCGGCGAACGCCGCCATGGCGCCGCCGCCGCCGGCGCCGAGACCGCCGGCACCGGTGCCGGAATCGCCCAGGCCGTTGATCAGCTGGCCGACGCGGTCGATCTCGTCGTGCAGCACCGACAGTTCGCTGCCCACCGATTCCTGGCGCTCCAGCTTGCTGTCCAGGACCGACAGGTAGTTCTTGATGATGGCCAGCGGGTTGTTGACCTCGTGCGCCACGCGGCGCGAGGCTTCGCGGTATTCCTCGGCCATGCTGGCCAGCTGGCGCCGCGTGCGGTTGCGCGCCGCCATGGCGTTTTCCAGCGCGCTGGCGGCCTGGGCGCCGAACGACTGCAGGAAGCGTTCGCGCTTCTGGTAGGCGGCCAGCTGCCAGCCGGCCACGCCGCCGACCAGCACGCCCAGGCAGCGTCCGCCCGATACCAGCGGCACGCACACCAGCGACTCGGCGCCCAGCATGCGCAGCAGCTGCTCTTCCGGCAAGGCCAGCGGGGCGCCGCGCCGCACCAGCGACATGCGCCGCTCCAGCGCGGCCCTGGCCACGGCGCCGCCGTTCCTGGCCAGCGGGATGGCGAAGCCGCCGATGCGCTGGCGGCCGGCATCGGGCACGCCCACCAGCGCCTGGCCGGCCTGGTTTTCCAGCAGCACCACGGCATTCTCGAAGTCGAACAGGATGCGCGCCGAGCGGGTCACCGATTCCAGCAGGTCGCCCTCTCCGGTCTGGCGCGCGAAGGTCTGGCCGATCTCGGACACCAGCACCAGGTTGCGCATCTCTTCATCCAGGCGCTGCTGCACCGGATCCGCAGCCGCCTGCACCTGCGCCTGCGCGCTCGGGGCCGGGACGTCGTCGGCGCCTTCCAGGTCGATATCGAGGTGGATCGCCGACTTCTCGACCTGGCGCGCGGCGGCGGTCAGCATGTCGCCGGCCTCGTCCGGATCGATGCCGCACAGCGCACAGGCTTCCAGCACCTGGCGCGCATCGTCGGCATGGGTGGACAGCACGTGCGCCGTGCGCACCAGGCGGATCAGCGGATGGGCCGCTTCCAGGCGCTCGCTCGGCTCGTGGTGGTACAGCACCGAATCGGCCAGGAAGGAATCGAGCTGCCAGCGCTCGATCAGCCAGGCGCCGGCCTCGACGTGGGTGATCTGCAGGGTGCGTTCTTCCACCGCGCACAGGTCGGCGTCGTCGCGCGCGGTGAAATTGAAGGCGTACTCGCGCGGCGCCGCCGCCAGCAGCGCCAGGCGGCCGACGTTGTGCAGCAGGCCGGCCAGGTAGGCTTCGTCGGACTGGGCATAACCGATGCGGCGCGCCAGTTCGCGCGCCAGCACCGCGCTGGTCAGCGAATTCTTCCAGAACGCGCGCAGGTC